>NZ_CP071327.1:0-202454 GCF_017329545.1 Photobacterium ganghwense | reverse complement strand
GTAAGTTTCATCTCTATCAATTCTTTACTTCTTTCTATTTTTACTCCCGAGTAACTTAAAAAAATCAGTTGTTCATGCCCAAAACGGGTTAAACGGCTAACTAATACCGAATTCGGCAAGAGTATCCTTTGTTCAATAGCTTAAGACTGTTCGCTATACGACCACTGACATAGTTGCATTAGGTGTCTGAAATGAAGGGTTAATTGAATGAAGAAAATCTTGCTCGCGACGTGTATTTTCGCTGCCGGTTGTTCCACCAGTGAATTAGGTCAGCTCCCTGTAGATGTGCCTGCTGTACCGACAAATGAGTGGCTGAAAAATCACTATCCAACTTACAAAGCGTATGCTGATGCCAACAAATTGAGTCACGAAGAACTGGTGGTTTATGACCGTTTAACCAAATTAGTCAAATACAGAGAGAAAGAGGCCATATACTCCATTGAAAAAAGTAGCCGCGTTAATAAAGAGCTAACAATGGTTTATGGTAACCAAGGGAGAACCGGGCCAGCAATCAAGCAACCTGGTTTTATCCATGTGCTGGCAAACAAACCTGAGCAAATGCCAGATAAAGGTAACAACCACCTGCTTAACGGTGACGTTATAACGAATACACTCAATGCCATGCCTGATACAGACTCACGCATGATTTCGTACACCCATTACGAACTTTCACGTTGGGAACGTTACTGTAGTAACGGGAAAGGGATGGATGAAAAAGATTGGCTGTTCGTTAAGAAGGCCAATTACGTTTGGCCCAAAGAGACTCTTAGTACTTGTAACGCACCTGACTATAAATACGAATTCTACGTACAGGCCTGGACATCATTTTGCACTTCGTCAAGTTACGGTGAGACAGAGAAGCGTGTCGTCCGACATTCAGTGAAGCCAACTAGCCTCACTATCACTTGTAAGCTGTAGGAGGACGGGATGAAACTATTGATCTGTGAGAAACCAGACCAAGCGCGTTCTATTGCTGCAATCTTAGGCGTGCCCACCAAAAAAGGTGCTTTATATTTTTCAGGCAACGGTGTCACTATCAGTTGGGCCTTCGGACATATTTTGTCGATGTACATGCCTGATGACTATTCCAATGAATACAAACAATGGTCGATCGGCCAATTGCCAATAATTCCTGAACAATGGCGATTCTCTGTCAGCAAAAAGGCTTTCGCACAATACAAACAATTAGAGGAACTGGTCAAGAAAGCTAATATTGTCGGCATAGCAACGGATTTCGACCGTGAAGGTGAAGCCATTGCACGTAGCTTGCTCGACCGGTTTCATTATAAAAATGAAATCATACGCTACCCAATAACAGCCTTAGATGACCACTCGTTAAAGCGCGCTCTGGAAAATCCTCTTTCGTCCCAGGAAACCATCTCCTTGTACTTTGCTCAAATCGCGCGATCTCGGGCAGACTGGCTAGTGGGTATGAATTTAAGCCGTTTGTTTACATGCCTATCTCGCGAAGTTGGATACAGAGAGGTGATCAACATCGGCCGAGTAATAACGCCGATGGTTGGGCTTGTTGTTGAGCGAGATTTAGCTATTGCAAATTTCGTTTCGCGCCCTTATTGGGAGTTGAATGTTACTGTCGATGTTCAAAAAGGGCAGTTCCAAGCTCACTGGAAAGTGCCGGACTCGATATCCGATGAAACAGGAAAGTGTACAAACACCGCTTACATTCAAACAATCATCGGCCAACTCAAATTGAATCGTAAAGGGGTCGTGACGAAATCTGAGTCCAAACAGCACTATGAAAATGCTCCACTACCATTTGATCTGACTTCCCTCCAACAGTACTGCATTAAGAAATTTGATTATTCAGCAGCAAAAGTGCTGGAAATTACTCAGTCGTTGTATGAGAAACATCATGCGGTCACTTATCCACGAGCTGATAACCGGTATTTGCCAGAATCGATGCATGCAGAGTGCACTAGCGTTTTTAAAGCATTAATTTTATCAGACAGAAGTATTAGCAGCGCAATTTCAGGCGCTGATGCGACCATTAAGAGTCGAGCATTTGACACCAGTAAGGTCAAAGCTCATCACGCAATTATTCCGACACAAGCCAAAGTCGATATATCAAAGTTCACTACTGATGAGTTGAATGTCTATCAAGCCATACGAACTTTCTATATTGCCCAATTCTATGACCCATTTGTATTTTTAAGAAATGTCATCGAAGTCGAGGTCAACAAGGAAATTTTCACCGCTGTGGGGAAACAACCTCTCAAATCGGGATGGAAGGTTCTTATCAACCATGAGTATGAAGTATTCGACATAAACCAAGACGATCAGGATGACAACGAACAAATACTGCCTCAGGTGATCACTGGTGAACCGGCACTAATTTCCTCAGGAAACGTTGATGAGAAAAAAACCAAAGCCCCGCCACATTTCACTGAGGCAACCTTGTTGGGCGCGATGGAACACGTTGAAAGGTATGTTGACGAGCCTAAATTCAAAAGCATTCTGAGAGAAAAGTCAGGGCTTGGGACTGTTACTACTCGTGCCTCTTCTATTGAAAAAGCTATTGCAGCTTCATTCTTAGTCTTGGACAAAAAAAGAATTATATCTACAGATAAGGCACGTACGATTCATCAGATTTTACCAATGGCAATAAAAAGCCCGGGTATGACAGCCGCGTGGGAAATCGAATTGGAGAAGATTACTGATGGCCAATTAACGCTAAACGCATTTATGTCATCAATAACCGACTGGTTGAGCAAGTTGATTTATCAGCTTCAACATCACGAAAAGGAACTAACAAGCCCCGAGTCTGGTTTTGCTAAAGCATTTGCGTTAATCAAACCGCCAACTCACGACTGTATGAAATGTGGTGCCCCACTGCAGAAACGTAATGGCAGCAATGGGATCTTTTGGTCATGCACTAGCGAAACCTGTAACAAAACCTACCAAGACGAAAAAGGTAAGCCTGTAAACCAAGAAGATAAGTTTTGCCCCAAATGCAATAGTAAGATGTTTGTCAGGAAAGGAATCAAACCAGGCAACAAACGCGCTACCAAATTCTTAGGATGCAGTGGATATCCAAACTGCAAACATACTGAGCCATTCAAATAGCTTCCTCCATCGTGCTGGTGGACCTGAAAAGGTCTCCAGCCATGCAAACGACACTTGTAGACTGAGCTTGCGGTCTAACACCACGGTCAATCCATAGACCGTGGTCAATCAGATTAGTTTGTTTTATCCGGTCCGGTTTGTTCCTGGTCTGTACCGGTTTGTTCCTGGTCTGTACCGGTTTGTTTCTTGCCCGTTTGTCCAAAAGGAGGCATGCTGTCTTCAAAGCTCTTTCTCAGTAAGCGTTCACCAGCAAGTTATTGACTAAGCGTTTGCGTAAAAACTGGTTTCGTTGAGGCCGAAGACATTGGGGTACGGTTGCTGTGAGATCACAGCAGTTACAATACGAGTTAGAGTCTCGAGCGAAGATATCTGCCTCTTCTTGCAGGTTTCTATGAGCGAGTGCAACCTATCTCGGAACTTATCGCCTGCATCTGAGGTTGTACCGTAGCTGATTTTTCTTTGAATAACGAACCCGCGTAATCGTCGTTCTGCTTCGTTATTAGTAAGAGGTATTTTGGGGTTGGTTAAGAACAGCCATAAGCTTTCGCTGTGCTCTTTGAGTTTTCGACATCGCCCTTGATAACGCTGAATTGGGATTTGGCTTGCGCCCTTATCCAGCCAATGATTAAAGCGACATCGTATGCGATTCAGTCGGTCGAGGTAGAGTGCTTCATCAATATGGTCAGACTCCCAACGGTGACGAGTACGAAAAACTAATTTGCTTAGAAGTACCAGTCGTTGACCAATATTTGCAGTATGACCTCTACCTGCATAATCGGCAATTTGTTGTAGATTTCGAATAACATGCGACCAGCACAGCTGATGTCGGTCTGATGAAAGCCAGTTGTAACCGCTATATTGATCACTAACCACGATTCCACTGTAGTCTGAGTCGAGAACCGTTTTTGCTGAGTGCGTTGAACGAGAGTAGAGGATTTTCTCATACACTAAGTCATCACTCGAAACTAACCAGCACCAACGTAGGCGCTCTTCGTCATTTCTCGAGTGTGACGTTTCATCAACATGCACTAGAGGCGCAGATTGTATGCTGGTTTTGATAGCTTGATGAAGTGGCGTCAGCATGGAAGCAATACGGCTTTGCGCTTCACTTATGGCACCCACTGAGAAGGTCGTACCAAACTGCTCTTGCAGTAATGAGCGTATTTTTCGAACACTAAGGTGATATTGACCAGCCAGTATAGCGATATGACTCATTAGGTTGGGTCCCATAACCCCTTGAGGAGTGTCGCTTGGCTTTTGTGCTTTTACTGCCTCTCCACACTGCGAGCATTTGCCCGAGTAGAGCCGATATTCGGTAATATCTATGCGTGGCGGTGGGATTTCATGAACTTGATGGCGATAAAACGGCTTGTCACTCATTTCGAGGTCGGTGTCACCACAGCAAGAGCATGTGCTTTCAGGGTAACAATCAACAACTGTATCGGATTCTTTTAGTTCTGAGAGTTGTCGTTTATGCCCTTCGTGACCCTGTTTAGCTCCTCTCGGATTGCGACCACTAGGGCTTTGAGCTTTTTTCGTTCAGCCCGCTCTTTCGGCCCATCGGAAGATGGGGATTTCGAAGAATTAGCGCTGCTGGCTTTTAGCCTATCTTCATAGTGGCGTAATTGCTCCCATAGCTCGGATATTAACGCATTAGCTTCGTTGATGTCCGATGCAATGGGTGGTGTTGATGAGAATTTGGATTTTTTCTTAGTCATGCAGTCAGCATGAACGCTAGGAATGATCACTCAATAGGCAAAGTGGGATCCAGTGCGAATGGTCACGTTTTTTGTGTCAATACGCTGCTGGTGAACGGTTACCTTTCTCAAAGCATTTCGAAAATTTGTGTCGATAGTTCGGATTTTTGTCCTTAGCTGCTGAATTTCTTTGGCCGCATCTTCATCCTTTGTGGGACTATCTTCCACCTCTATAATCTCGCTAAGCTTTTCGTTTAGTTCAATGTAAAGAGAACAAAATTGATGACAATAATCCGTGTTTGCCTGCCACAGCGACCGGTTGTTGCTGGTTTTGGCCAATAATGCGATCGTTGTAACCAAGGCACTTGCAACAATAGCGATAATGTTCCACTTTACCGATCCCATAAAAAATAATGTTTTTCCGCTAACCAACACTCCTGATATTGCGATACTTATCGTTGCAAAGAAGGAAGCTATTATGCTTAAACGCTGATACCACAAATAGCGCTTTCGATGGAATACCTTGAATAAACTCATGTACTTAATTTGTGAATACAGGTCTCTTTGCAGGAGCTCTGCTTTTTGCTTAGCTGCTTCTGGAATCCCTTTAATTCTTTCGTCAAAGATGTCTTGGCATCGCTGCAAGAAACTATCTTTTGGGTCTAAGTTAGGATCTTCCCCAGTCAAATAATTAAAAACTTTGACTAATTTACCCCACATACCTAATGGTTCAATACCCCGAAATCCATACAAAATGCCCCACTACCTTGCTATAGATATTGGGTTAATTTTAGGGTGCTTCAAAAAAACTTATCTTCTCATCTGATAGACATTGATGTCTTTCTTATCAGGCTCTATCTGCGGATGATTCCATATCATCGTCGGTACCCGATTGTGGACACGAGTATAGAATGCATTATTAATAGCGTTCGGTAGAGTTATTACGGCCGTAAAACACTTAATGGTTTTAGCGCACCTGAAGCCTGCGAATTTCACGCGTGAAATTCATCAAAAATTGACATTTAACACCTTAAATATCGACCACTTGTGACAAATTTACCCAGTGTAAAAACTTGACTAACTTCAGGTGAAGATTTTTGATCGCTCAAGTCAACAAGTAATCTAAATTAGCTACTGCTGATACCACTTATTTTCTTCGAAAAGGGCTGTCGTCTGTTGCTCCGCAGTCAGCACAGAGCCAACCATTCAAAGTGTCGGTTAAAAACGAGCCTTTGCATACAGGGCAAGATTTAGGTGAGTTACTTATATCATGTTCAAGAGGAGCGTTCTGGAAACACTCAGAACAAATCCCACCTGGTACGCTTGTGCAAGCTTCACATTCTTCGATATGTTTTTGTTTAGATTTAATGTCCATATTTTCTTTTAAGACGCGCGGAAATTACCGAGCACAAACTCCAAGTTATGTGTTGGCACATTCAATGTGCCATCTACGTCGCTAACATTGCCAGATAGCAGTATATTGCGTTTATCATCGTTATACTAATCAGATTCCAAATCTTCATATCGAAAAATGAAACGAGTTTCTATTCCAACAGATCAAATTCATATAGAAACCAAGTGACTGAGAATTTCCCTCCGCTAGCTTGGTAGCGCAATCCCTGGGAGCTTATAGGTCGGCTTGCTGCCGTCAATAATGCGGAGAGAGCATGAAAGCCAGTGTCAGCCTTAACCATCCCCCTTGTCAGCCTCTTAGCATTTACTCCGTAATGAACATCAAATTTTTTCCGTATGGGTCTTTGGGGATCTAACTTGAATCAAGCATAAAACATGACATATATAATCAAAAATGATTAAAAAACAGTCATCCGAGACTTGAAAATTAAGCAGCCAATGGCATATTGGTTTAACTACTTTGGTTACATTCCGAATTCTTCTATAGGAACCCAGTAGCACGGTACCGACACACTGCTGACGGACATTCGGGCTTATGAGCTAATCGTTAGTGCAATGGGCGCAACCGCAGAGCGCTGGCAGGTTACGCAGCATTCGGTTTGTAACCCTTCTCTTAATGCTATAACTGGTTATGAGGCAAAAGATGTCAAGATTTATGACAATAGTTATTCGTTACGACGAAGGTGCGGAACTTCCAAAAAAGTTAACCAAAGCTTTTGCTGAAAATATACCTTTTGAAGATGCCGAAATTACGGCTATTTCACTCGAAGATGAAATAAGTCGGGTTGAAGAACTAGAACGAAACCACTAGCGTTGCTGAATCTAGATCGTGTGGTTCTCGTTAAACAACAACTTAGCGTTGTTTCAACATATGATAATAAAGTGGTTTTAGGGGATCTTATGAAAAAGGTTATGAAAGCGAATCGGCAGGCTATCTACGATAAATCTAATGGTGTTTGTAGGTATTGTGGTGACCCTTTGGCCGGTAAACGTTGGCATGAAGACCACTTTTATCCCATACGTCGCAACCCAGACGGTACTTGTTTGAATCCACAATACGACGTTGAGGAAAACAAGGTCCCTTCGTGCGCACCTTGTAACAAACTCAAATCATCCCTAAACATTGAGTATTTCAGAAAGTACATTCAAGAGTTTGTAGATAGCCTGAACAAATATACTAACCAGTATAAATTTGCCAAACGCTACGGTCAGATACAGGAAACCCGACACCCTGTAATTTTTTGGTTCGAAAAAAACGGAAAGAAAATAGACCTACCAGTATTCGATGAATCATAGGGCATCCGAACAGGCTTATGCGAAAATACAATA
Source organism: Photobacterium ganghwense (assembly GCF_017329545.1). Lineage (NCBI taxonomy): Bacteria > Pseudomonadati > Pseudomonadota > Gammaproteobacteria > Vibrionales > Vibrionaceae > Photobacterium > Photobacterium ganghwense. The sequence goes on along the minus strand of NZ_CP071327.1, from coordinate 194,931 downwards.
CCCTGTGTAATTTCACGCGTGAAATCCCCCTAGTAAATGCCACTTTACTATTGATATTCAATAACTTGTAATATTTCAAAGTTGTGTAACTAGTTCGATTCTGCACTGAATTTCAGTGTAAAGATTGAACAAAATGAAATCTAACTTATCCCTCTTACGTGGGCATTAAAAAAGGGTTGATCTCGACCTATTGTCAACATCAACCCTTAATCATCATGGCTTAGCCACTGATTTATTCTTCTAAGGGAATATCTAATTCACCATTCATAATAAGCTGTATTGCTCGCTTAATTTTGTCCTGGGCCTCGCGTGGGGCCCTGCTTATCACAATCGTCTGCTTGCTTCGAGAGTTTGTTTTAAACTTGATAGTCAAGCTCGATTTCCCACTGAAGAGGACTTCATCTTCAGGTTTAGAACTGCCAGCTTTGGGTTTACTCTGTGTATTTTGTTTGATAGCAGCTTTAATTGCACCTTCCAGAACATTGAGTAGGTCAGCATTTTCTAATGTCTGTTTATCTTCATTAATCAGATTTTGCGCTTCACGCTCAACAACTTCACATAGTGCTGTCAAATCTAGGTTTGCTTTTTGGGCATCGCTTACAAGCTTGTTCAAACTCAATGCTTGATGTGCAGTGATATTTATCATCGAAGGCATGATAACTTTAACTTCATCAGGCGTTTTGAACAGATTTATACATCGGCTGAGCCTTGCTTCAGAAACTTTGAGTTCTAAGGCCAACTCTTTTTGGGTCTTATCATTTAGCTTTGATAGGTAGTAGCGACCCCATTCGTAATCACTTAATTTGTCATGTTTATCTGAGCGATCAACAATCCAAACAGCATCATTTGGGGTAAGTTCAGTGTCAGAAACTTCATAAATAAGATCAGAATCAGCGAAGATTGCGGCCATCCGGCGTGTTGAGCCATCTAAAAACAAGTCTTTCTCACCATTATTCCATGCTAAACATGGTTGAAGCTGAAAGCCTTGACGGAAATCTTCGATTAATTGCGCCAGTCGAGTTTCAGTTAACTCTGACTGATCACGAATATTCTCAGGCGCAACATCTGTTAACCTTTCGATTTCAGTCCGGCCAGAGATCACCTTCGTCGTAAGGGTGACGGTTACGCCACTTGGGAGCTTTACTTTCCTCTGGCGTCCAGAAAACCTTTGGGCAGATAAACGATTGTCCAATGATGCTCTATCTGCCGTAGCGGTCCGAGCTAAATTCGGTTTCTTGGCTGCAGAGCCATTTGATTCAGAATCGACTTTTTCGAGAACCTTCGCCCTCATTTGGGAAATTTTATTTCTAGATTGATCAGTCATCATTAGCAACCTGATTGTGATACGAATGCAACATGTCGATAATTTCTTTTGCCCACGACTTCGCCTCATTCAACGCTCGGTCAAACGCATCCTTCGACCCGGTGTAATCTTTTTTATTCATACTAAAGATCGTTGTGGACCATTCCGCACATCTTTCATATGGGTCTTCATCTGGCAGAGTGTGTTTTATTACGTATTCAAAACCTAAAATATCAACTAATTCTTTCTGTGCATTTTCATAGACATCAACATCGTATTCATGGTTTGAATTTGATGGATCTTTTGAAATATATGCAGCTATGAACTTATGACGATCAAACGCTGCCCCTTCTGACCTTAAGCCTTCATAGACCATCGGTAGTTTTTCAAGAAAGCGAGTTGTTGAGTCAAAGTTAAAGAACGTTGGTGGTACCGGCACAAAAAATCCATGGGCCGCTACCAAACAATTTTTCATCACTTTATCCATATGCGGACCAGCATCCAAAAAGATAAAGTCGTAGTCATACTCGACGAGTTTTATAATGCGATTCAGTAGAAGGTTGAAATATTTTTCTTTCCCGCAATATTCTGGGTCATCCAGTAAATCCGGGAGAAAACCGTCATCTGACACACAAGGTAGGACATCAACTTGCGAATTGTGGGTTTTTTGAATTGCACGATAAAAGCCATGCTCATCTAAACTGTATAATTCGTCTCGGGTCAGATCCTTCCTCATCATCGCCAAAATCGATGTGATCGAGTCTTCTTGCTGAACATATTCAGGACAAAAATGTTGGGTGATGGTGGCCTGGGGATCCAAATCAATTACGAGCACGCGATGTTGTTCTAAAAGGTAGCGATCCATTAGTGTCAAAGCGTCTACAATCATCGCCGTACCCAATGACTTACCAACCCCCCCTTTTAGGTTCTGGAAGATGGTTACAAAAGCTTTACGCTGTTTACTGCGATATGGCTCGATACCCAGTCTTTCGGCGATCACAAAGCAATCTTCCATTGTCAGTTGGTAAGTGTTGCTTTTTGAACGCTGGAATTGATGACCTTCATTTTCAAGGTTCTCAATTACTTCACTCAATTTTTTATCACCAACCGGGCGGTTTTTTAAACGAGCATGTTGTTGAAACTCTCGTTTTGAATAAAGCCTAGTCGAATAGTCCCTTTTGATAACTTGTTGGAACTTAGCACGTCGCTCGCGTGAATCTTGTGCTCTATCACCAACTCCGATTAAGCGTTCAATGATGTCCATAACATCCCCAACTGTCCGAATTAACTGTTAATGCAATAGTAAACCAGACAATACATTTTTATCAACAATAAAGTTATAGACATCGACGACACTTTTTTACCTTAGCAACAAAAAAGTGTTGTCGTGATGATTATTGCGTGCTTAAATATCAATGGTTGAATAACAGCCAAAAAAAAACCCTGTAGTCCGTCGGCAAACAGAACTACAGGGCCTGTCCTGATTTATCGGCAAATAAATTCAGGTCGCTTAACACAAGGATCTCAGCAATGCGTGAAGCAGAACAAATCATACAAGCATTCAAGTCTGGTAAAAAGTATCAACTACCTGCAATGTCAGGATCTCAGTTCAAAAGTGTGTGGTTTGAACTAAATAAATGCAGAACGACCAAAAAGTAACCACAAAGCCCCAACTAGAAAGAAGACTCTTCTAGTGGGGCTTTATTGTTCATTTCGGTGAACACGCCAGGATTGCGATTGAATCCACTCTGACTTTTATTTGGATCGCGTTCATATCATCATCAGTCGTCGCCACATACATGAAGTTTTCATCGTTACAAATTCTATCTGTCATGAGATAACCCGTAACAAATTTTTCATCGACTTCAGCGTTGACCTTTATATAAAGGTCACTTCCCTTGCACTGTTTCCAATCGGCTTGCTTCACATGCTGCTTTTTTTTCACCTTACTTAGTGGTATTTCGCTATTCGCCATAGTGTTTGAAGCATCAACGTCACCCAATTCATCACTATCATCTAGACTGTTCTGTAATTGGTCATCACCACCGTGTGAATATTCTGTTTTTACCACCTCATTGGTAGGTGGTACCTTTCCTGGTAAATGTTCATTGGCTGGGTGCAGGATTTCATTTTTCGTTTGCGGTCCCACTCCGGCATTCTGTTCATGGACCCGGTCCAGGGGCTTGTTCAAGTCAGCCAACGCTTTCTTTGTGTCGGCCCGTGTCAATACTTCATCTTCAAGTGTATGTTTGGCGCAGAGTTCAAAAAATGCATCAGGGTTCTCTTGATGTATACGTCGCAGGTTTTGTAACGCATCTACATCATTACAAAGGCTGTTATCACAGAGGCTCTGTGCTTCTTTCAAAGCATCATCAGGTAAGCCCAATACGCCTAAGTACTTAGTCACATATGCTTTTGATTTGGAAATGGCCCTTCCAAGCTCAGCATGTGATGGCGCTTTGCCATTTAAATTTTCTAACTCTTTGCTTAGCGTCAAAATACCTTGTGCTGTTTCAATTACAGTAAGATCTTCTCGCTGTATGTTCTCAACTAATTGAGCTGCAATATTATTGGCTACCGCCGTCTTTCTATAATCGATAATGGCAAGGACTTTTCGTTCTGGTGACATACAACACGCCCGCCAACGTCGCTCGCCTTGTAGAATATAGTGGATCCCGTCAATCGGTGGGGTTACACGAATAGGTTGCAGTTGACCCTGTTCCTGAATCGATTTTGCTAATTCTTGTATTCGATTGAATTTCTTACGTGTCTGTGAAGGACGCGGCTGTACCTCATCACACGAAAGAATTACCAAATTATTCTGTTCGTCACTAGGAGTGATTGTTGTCAAGCTAACTTCTGGCACATCACCTAGAAGTGCAGCCATTGAAACTTCACTTCTATTGGGTTTTTGCTGTTTTGAACACTCGTCCATGGTTCAGGCCTCTTTGATACCTAGAAATACCCAAAACTAATGCTAATAAAACTGAACATCCTGTATCTGTAAGTTACTTCCCAGATCAGACAAGAACGCTGTTACTCACGTTCAAAGCAAGTTACCAATGTTTTCACACCTTCATCGACGAGACATAGAAAATGAAGGGTAGACGATGGATGCGCCCATACTTCAATATTGTCTGCTCGACCATACTTCCTGGCTTTATGTTCGAGCACTTTAGGTGGCAACTTACGTTGGCAAAGCTCTGTGTTCTCTAGGCGTTTTTTGAGTGAAGCCCAACCTTTTAAGGGTTTCCCTCCTGTAACGCGCTCTTCATACTGATCAATCGCATGAAGGGTAACATTCAATCGGCCAATTGCTGGAGTATCGATTTCAGTGTTAGTTGAGTAATAATCTTCAGGATTTACATCAATTCTTTCAATCGCGGTAGACACTTCGTCAGCCATGAATTCCATATCTTTGCTAACAACTAGCTTCGCATCAGCAAGCCGGTGGCCAACAAACTTCGCCAGCTTTTTACCGGTGATACTAGTTGAACGTTGCAAAAAATGTTTCTTCGTTGCACCGGCTGAAAAAACAAGCTTTATACCTTGACCAGAGACAGGTGGTTCGCTATTGAGAATCTTTCGGTTAAATATTAACTCTCTGCATACGACAAGTTCAGCCAAAGAAGCAACTTCGTCAGATTTGAAACTAAAGCAGACATCAACTATCCCAGTACGTTTAGTTCCTACACGCCAAAAAACTCGAGCAGTGTTGTCTGATATTTTCTTTGAAACTAGAGTTAGAGCCATCATGGTTTTCATCCTTATATGTGAGCATGAGTGCCCGACCGAACTCCCATGCCCAACTTAACTTTTATTAAAATATCACGCTTTTTTATTATGCAACCCTTTTTCTAAAACTATGGCAGTAAATTTGTCATAAAGTTTCGCACCCTTACCAGCCATGCTCCCCTCTTCAGTTACCAAAGTACCTAAAATGGTTCGCACAGTCCCACAATCAAGGCGTTTAGTGTCCTTCCATACCAAATGCGTGAGCATCGCTTGTACTTGATTTGATTGGATGGCACTGACAACTAAATGGTGAATCGTCGGCATCAAGCACCTCCAAACCGTAAACTTTGGTAAGTAATTTTTGGCCAGGATTCCGGAGCCGGTTCTTTTTGGAGCAAGTCGCCTTCGTAAATCACTTCGCTCTGGCTTTTGTGGGGAGTAATTTGCATTCTCCAAGATAGACCGGTACTGGCGGCTCGGCCTCGCCAGGAGCCCGGTACCGCTATTTGTGGGGGCACTTGAGCTAAGCGTACTGCAACGCCTAACGGGTACGTCCCGTTCCTTTACGGCGTGATACCGGTTGTTGTGGGAAGTACTTTGCCTTGATCAGCGTTGCAGGGTTGCCGGAATGAAAAGCTCAATCGGGCCAAACGCCCAAAACCGCATTTTGTGGGAGGCACTTTGAGCTAGGCCTGACGTATGGGAGGGGGACGTCCCGTTCCTTAACGGCGTGATGCCGGTATTTGTGGGAAGTACTTTGCCTTGAGCAACATTGGCAGGGCTGCCGGTATGAAATGTTCAACCTGGCCAAACGCCCGATACCGTATTTTGTGGGAGGCACTTTGAGCTAGGCCTGACTTATGGGAGGGGGACGTTCCGTTCCTTAACGGCGTGATACCGGTTGTTCTGGGAAGTTGTTGTGGGAAGTATTTTGCCTTGATCAGCGTTGCAGGGTTGCCGGTATGAAAAGCTCAATCGGGCCATACGCCCAATACCGTATTTTGTGGGAAGTACTTTGCCTTGAGCAACATTGTCAGGGCTGCCGGTATGAAAAGTTCATGCTGGCCAAACGCCCGATACCGTATTTTGTGGGAGGCACTTTGAGCTAAGCCTGACGTATGGGAGGGGTGCGTCCCGTTCCTTAACGGCGTGATGCCGGTTTTTGTGGGAAGTACTTTGCCTTGAGCAACATTGTCAGGGCTGCCGGTAGAAAAGCTCATGCTGGCCAAACGCCCGATACCGTATTTTGTGGGAGGCACTTTGAGCTAAGCCTGACGTATGGGAGGGGTGCGTCCTGTTCCTTAACGGCGTGATGCCGGTTTTTGTGGGAAGTACTTTGCCTTGAGCAACATTGTCAGGGCTGCCGGTATGAAAAGCTCATGCTGGCCAAACGCCCGATACCGTATTTTGTGGGAGGCACTTTGAGCTAAGCCTGACGTATGGGAGGGGTGCGTCCCGTTCCTTAACGGCGTGATGCCGGTTTTTTGTGGGAAGTACTTTGCCATGTGGAACAAGATCGGCCAGAGCTGGATTTGAAAAAACCCGGGAAAGTCAATATATAAGATTTAAATCAAAACGTTTGTGCAATTTGAATACCAAAGTACCTAAAAAGGTTATATAGATCCCACAATCAAGCCGTCGGACCGTCTTATCTCTTTACAAACGCGGGTAAAGCTAAGGGTAGCACTTGATCTATACTTCGTTCGGGTAGTAGATAGCAGCCTTGAGGAATCAATAACAACCGACGGGCAATGCAAAATACCCAAAATGGATGCACAATTCCCATGATCGAAGCCTCTAACATTCTTCCATGCTCGCCAAACTGAGCCAAAGTACCCAAAATGGTTAAATCCGTCCCACTATCAAGCCGTTTAATAACTCTGTTTCTGTTTGAAGTTATAGTCAACGTACCCAAACCTGACTCCCGATACCTCAGCATGTGGAAGCACTTTAACCTAAGCATATGGCCGGGGCTTCTGTGTGGGAGGGGATAGTCCCTTTCCTTAACAGATTTATACCGTTTTTTGCGGGAAGTACTTTGCCTTTGGTAAGAAAGACCGGTACAGGCAGCTTAGCCTCGCCAGAGTCCCGATACCTCTGTATGTGGGGAGCACTTTAACCTAAGCATATGGCCGGGGCTGCTGTGTGAGAATGGGAAAGTACCGTTCCTTAACTGCTTGTTACCGGTATTTATGGGAAGTACTTTGGCTTTGGCAAGAAAGGCCAGTACAGGCAGCTCAGCCAAGCCAGGTGCCCGATACCTCGGTATGTGGAAGCACTTTAACCTAAGCATATGGCCGGGGCTGCTGTGTGAGAATGGGAAAGTACCGTTCCTTAACTGCTTGTTACCGGTATTTATGGGAAGTACTTTGGCTTTGGCAAGAAAGGCCGGTACAGGCAGCTCAGCCTCGCCAGGTGCCCGATACCTCGGTATGTGGAAGCACTTTAACCTAAGCATATGGCCGGGGCTGCTGTGTGAGAGGGGATAGTCCCTTTCTTTAACTGCTTAATACCTGTATTTGTGGGAAGTACTTTGGCTTTGGCAAGAAAGACCATTACAGGCAGCTCAGACTAGCCAAACGCCCGATACCGTATTTTGTGGGAGGCACTTTGAGCTAAGCCTGACGTATGGGAGGGGTGCGTCCCGTTCCTTAACGGCGTGATGCCGGTTTTTGTGGGAAGTACTTTGCCTTGAGCAACATTGTCAGGGCTGCCGGTATGAAAAGTTCATGCTGGCCATGCGCCCGATACCGCAGTTCGGGGAAGCACTCTAATCTAAGCGTACGGCCTGGGCTGCTGTGTGAGATGGGGAAAGTACCATTACTTAACTGCTTGATACCGGCATTTGTGGGAAGTACTTTGCCTAAGGATCTATTAAGCCGTACTGGTGAAGAAGGGTGTTTGATGTACAGGATCAATGTGCTTTCTCGGCAGCTGGTGGCAGTTATGGAAAAGCACATAATGATCAAAGCCCGATAGTTGTAAGGACACTATGTCCAATTTAATAGCTTTAATTTGAATAAAAACACAATAACTCATTGTTTTTAAATATTTTTCATACTCATTTCGGTTGACAGATTTCCGTGGTTATCAACAAAAGCTGTGGATAACTTGTAATTTTTTATGGGAGGTACTTTGAGTTTTTTACGATCGAACTTATACCGTTTGATGATCGTCGATCCGATACATCATGATCGTATTTATAGTTTTTCAAGATCGTACTTAACCACTTTAAGGGGGCACATTGCCCACATAACATTTATTATCTTTTTATATCAACAACTTAAACCCATTATCTGTTCTCTAATAATAGATAACAGATAATACATAACTAGATAAACAATGATCTTTTTACTTTAAGATCTTAGGATCTTGAATACGATTTAATGATCAAAAAAATCATAGTAAGTAGTGATTTTTTTTGCTAAATTGTCTAAGTACCTAAGCGTCCCACAATCATGCAACTTCACGTAATGGGCATTGCAATGAGCAAAGATTTGTCAATAGAGCTGAAATATAGAACTGTTAAAGATAGAAGTCTGATCTATTATTCAGACCTATCAAATAAATATCCTCTTGAGAAAATTCTTAGCTTATTTAAGCTCTCTAAGGCTGCAATAGAAACTTTAGAGTTAATGTTCGCTCGGAGGTTATTTGCTGATGAGTCCAATGATTTCACCCAGTCCATTTTAGATTTTTCGCACGATCTTGAAGTTACACCTCACGTTTTATCAAGAAGAATTTCAAAGCTTGTTAAACAAGGTATTTTAACACCAGTTAATTTTCGTTATGTTGATAAAGAACAAAACACCAAAAGAGCTAAAATAGGTGTATATCATTTTTTCCCGGATATTTCTTTGGCATCAGAGAAAGCTGTTGAGTCGAGTTCTGAAAATAAAGGACCTATTAATCGCTCTATCTCTGTAAAACAAATTAACCAATTTAAAAGAAATCATAATTTTCGGGAACTCCCCAATCCTACAGATTCACAAATTATCGGGTTCTCTAAATTTGGAGAGAATGAACTAATAAAGCATGATCAAGTTGTTCTCCCTGATACAGTGAAGAAAAATCGGCACATTTTTGAGTATTCCGTAAAGCAAAATGACAAAAAAATAGGTGTTTTCATACAGGCTTCAGCGCCTTCTCATGCTCGGATATTAAATGCTTTCGATTATAAAGTGCTTTATGCTCTTTATACGCTTACCCATGCTTACCATAATAAAAATATTGGTTTTTACCGTGAGAGTCAGATACCTATTGAAAATAATACGCCATTTCATATCGATCATATTTGTTTGATTCTGGGTAAAGAGAGTCGGGGCGGTAAAGACCACGAAGCTATTCGCGAGTCACTGACAGCTATATTGAACACTAAACTTGATATTTTCTTGAAAGAAAAAGATGCTGATGGCCTCTATAAACAAGGTCAGGTGTCCTATGTCAAGAAAATTGAAGGCGCATCAATGGAAGCGCCAACAATTGAAAATGATATGGTTCAATTTAAAGGAGTATATTTTCGCGTTGAATGGAATGACTCTGATTTTGAACGTATTATTAATGATGATCATTTTGTCTATCCGAAAGAAGTATTTAAGTCTAATAACACTATTTTTCTTATTTATTTAAACCTGAGGAATTTGTCTTTAGTTTTTTCAAAGAACCCTGAGTCTAGAGCGATGTCTTTTCATCGTCTTTCAAATTTTTTAAGAATTACATCTAATTCTGATCTAAAACAAACATTGTTAAAATCATTTGGTGTAAATAAAGATGGATCCATTAATAAAAGAACGAGCTCTTTTATTAAAACTTCAATATCGGCGGACAAAAATAAAGTATCTGCTAACTTATGGGGATTTCATATAACTTTGGATATGGTCAGTGAAGTAATGCTCGTGGATCCTAATTATTCAGAGATAACTTTGCATTGTGGTTTGTCTGGAAGTCAACGTGCACCAACAATGAAAAATGCACTCCAGTCAATAAGTGTTAATAATAATAATTCATTGTTGAAGCAAATACGATTGGCTGATGCTGCATATGAAATTGCATCTTCACTATCGCCAAAGGGTTTTCATAATGCCACTGGTTATACTACCAAAACGTTAACGTACTCTGTTGAATATAAAAAAGGTCCATCTATCTTAACTTTAACTCGTTATAGTAATGATGATGAATACTTTGATATTATAAAAATTCTTAATGCCAATGTTACTCTTTCTAAAGATACGTTATATAAGTTCCTGAAACAGTGTGTCGAAAAGGTTGGTCTTTTGAAAGTTGATGATCAAGAGATACCGTTAAGTGTGTTCTCAATTCTGTGTGATCACCTGGCCGCCTTTGGTATCACATGTAACGAAAGTGATCTTTGCTTATTCATGATCCGCCGTAAGTCATTTAACCCATTGCTGTTGGGCCTCACCCGGGGAGAGCACCCCGATGGCTATGTCAATTTAATGACTAAATTAGTGCAGGACTTTGCTGGTCATGTTGGGGTTGATATCAATGTTGATAGCTCTCAAAATTCAGCAATAATTGATCATCTTATTGCATAAACAATGTGACTTAGGACGGTTTGCATGCGAACCGTCTTTCTATGTGTGTGACTTCCTATTTGTCGCCATGATGATCTCGTATGCCGTATCATTCAGTACTAGGTTGTGAACTGCTCGTGTCATCGCGGTATATAGGATATTCAATTCTTCAGATCTCTTCTCTGCCGGCAACTTTGGTGAGTTTAATTTACTGACTGAAGGGAAGTCATTCGACAATACGACATTTGGATATTCTAATCCTTTAGAGCGATGAGCTGTTGTAATGATGAAGTAAGGTGCTTTTCCGTTCTCATGCTTTTTTATTTTCTCGATCACCGTGGATACTGAATCAACACTAGCTACCATCTGCAGTAATCTATCCATGTCTATATCCTGCGTTTTATCTACATATTCTATGATGCTTTGGAAGGTAGGAAATGACTTAAGAAAGTTGTCAGGAATTCCTGTTTGCAGGCCCTTCGACAGAGTTTCAACATAACCTATTTCATTGCTGATGTACGTTTCTATTCCGCCATTAAGACAGAATGATGCCCCGGCCTGGTATAGTTTCAATGCCGTTGCCAGCGCGCCATTCACAGTCCTGGTTATGATAGTTCTTGGCTCATTTAATTTGGTATAGGGTTTAAAAATTCGAGTATCTATCAGGTCATTTCCAACGATGGTTGCTTCTTGTTTTTTCAACCCTTTTTCTAGGAGGATTGCTGTTGCAGCATTCGCTAGGTTTGGACCAAATCTGAAGCTCTTTGTTAAGTAAAACGTCGGTAGAGTAAACTGTTTCAAGGCATTTTTGGCATTCCGGTACCCATACAATTGCTGGCAACTGTCACCGACTAGAATCAGTTGGTTCTTGTAATCTTTCAAAGTGCTAATAACGTTCAGTCCTTGATCCTGCCCTTCATCAACCATGATGCAGCTATAGTTATTACTCAGTATGTTCCCGCAGTTAATTGTAAAGAGTTTCAAATATCCTTCATGACTCATTGGGATTGAACTGGATTCGTCAATCATTAGCTGCCACAATCGATGGGTCAATTCGAGAATGACGGAATGCTTCTCTGAGTATACGGATAAATCCTGGGGGATATGGGTTGGTAATATGTAACTTGCATCGGAGTTGATGAAAGATTCAATTGTTACTTTAATGTATTTAACTACCGACCAGTCATTTAGGTCAAAGCATTCCTTGATTGACCGAAGTGTTATCTCTCCAAACTTATGTTTATATTTCGCACCAGTGTAATGATATGCGAGGGCGTGAATTGTTTTTATCGTCAAGTTTCGGTGTCTAGGCAGTTTTGATTTAGCCTCTCGCGCTATGCTGTTGTTATACGTTAAATATAAAATTCGTTCACCTTGTTGTAGTAACGGTGTGATCATCATTTTTAAGGTTGTCGTTTTTCCCGAGCCGGCACGGGCTTCGATTTTAAAAGACTCCCCGCGGCGGCTCGCTTGTTCGACTAATTGTTGCTCGTTAGTTGGCTTCATTTTCTTGGTTTGCCAATCCTGCATTATCATTGAGTGGTGCTTTGTGTTTAGGTGTTAGCAGAGATTTGATGACCCAAACAATAAATTGTATTGATAGTGATAGAAGTGCTATTGCCAGCCCCAACGACGCGCTTACAGCAAAGCCTACGACCATCCCTGTAGAGTAATAATAAATCGTAGCGAGTATTGTCTCGCTTAATCCTTCCGCCATGAACCTAAGAACTGCCATCACAAGTATGACGAACACGGCTCCTAACAGGCCACCTTTTATATCTGCATATGACGGCACCATATGCAAACTGATACTTGCCACCAAATACCCCCATAGTACCGTCTTCACGTGGTCTTGCTGATAGCTTTCGAACACTATGCTAGCCAGGTACTTAAGGGTCACAAGAAGTGCATTGAATGAGAGATCCGTTTCCCAGGGAATAAACAAGTATTGTGCAAATTCCTTACCGTTAGGCAGAAGAAAATAGGTCAAAAGATAGCTCGCGGTTATTCCACCAAATAACGGCGCTACACCTATAAACAGATTACCAATTATGTGGAGTCCATTTGCAGGGTTATAAGCGTGAGTAACATAACCAAGCGTACCGTCACTAAGGTTTGGCTTGAAAAACGCGACTTTGACGATCTTATGGCCCGACAATAAACACAATATACTGTGGGAAAGTTCGTGAATAGGGGTCCCGATCCATGCCGTTAAATAGATCAATCGACTATGTAACAGGAGTTTTGAATGAAGTTTCTGGATGGCCAGAAGTAGCAGTCCGAAAAAAATAATGATAGTTAAGCTTTGCAATATTAAAAGTGTGGTTTGACTAATATGACTCAGCATTGTGATTACCTCATATGCACTGCTGTTTAACAAAAGGATTGTGATCACCTTGTATCTTGGCTATGCGGCGGTCTCGCAGGCATTCCCAATCAGATACTTGGTTTGTTTGGTGCCAATGCCACATTTCGTTGTACATCGCTGTGCTCAGCGGTATCTCGTATCGCTCTGACATATATAAAATAGCTCGCGCAATTTGCCCTCGTGATGGTTCGGGAGGGCTGACCTTTCGGTTTTTGAAATCGACTTTCAAATCGCACTGGCCATAGTTACTGCCCACACTGCTAGACCATGATGCAAAATCGAAGTTGCTTCGGTCTGCGTTGGCTTCGCCATTCGACGGGTGCAAATTATGAAGGTTCGAAGCCATCTCAAGGTATAGAGGATCACTTTGACATAATTTGCGTCCCCCTTGTTTCCAGCAGGACAAGTCCCGTCCCTTAGCCATTGTTGACGCACTCATTACGTGTTCCCATTCAACCCGGTTGGCTCGAATTGGGTTTTTTCTGACGCTATAACCACATGACGCGAGGTTTACAGCGCCAGCTCCTTTGCTCCCTTTCCACGTAATGTCGCAACCACAGTACAGCGTTTTATTTTGGTCAAAATAGACAAATTTTCTTAATGCTTCTTTTGCTGTAAGCGTTCACCAGCAAGTTATTGACTAAGCGTTTGCGTAAAAACTGGTTTCGTTGAGGCCGAAGACATTGGGGTACGGTTGCTGTGAGATCACAGCAGTTACAATACGAGTTAGAGTCTCGAGCGAAGATATCTGCCTCTTCTTGCAGGTTTCTATGAGCGAGTGCAACCTATCTCGGAACTTATCGCCTGCATCTGAGGTTGTACCGTAGCTGATTTTTCTTTGAATAACGAACCCGCGTAATCGTCGTTCTGCTTCGTTATTAGTAAGAGGTATTTTGGGGTTGGTTAAGAACAGCCATAAGCTTTCGCTGTGCTCTTTGAGTTTTCGACATCGCCCTTGATAACGCTGAATTGGGATTTGGCTTGCGCCCTTATCCAGCCAATGATTAAAGCGACATCGTATGCGATTCAGTCGGTCGAGGTAGAGTGCTTCATCAATATGGTCAGACTCCCAACGGTGACGAGTACGAAAAACTAATTTGCTTAGAAGTACCAGTCGTTGACCAATATTTGCAGTATGACCTCTACCTGCATAATCGGCAATTTGTTGTAGATTTCGAATAACATGCGACCAGCACAGCTGATGTCGGTCTGATGAAAGCCAGTTGTAACCGCTATATTGATCACTAACCACGATTCCACTGTAGTCTGAGTCGAGAACCGTTTTTGCTGAGTGCGTTGAACGAGAGTAGAGGATTTTCTCATACACTAAGTCATCACTCGAAACTAACCAGCACCAACGTAGGCGCTCTTCGTCATTTCTCGAGTGTGACGTTTCATCAACATGCACTAGAGGCGCAGATTGTATGCTGGTTTTGATAGCTTGATGAAGTGGCGTCAGCATGGAAGCAATACGGCTTTGCGCTTCACTTATGGCACCCACTGAGAAGGTCGTACCAAACTGCTCTTGCAGTAATGAGCGTATTTTTCGAACACTAAGGTGATATTGACCAGCCAGTATAGCGATATGACTCATTAGGTTGGGTCCCATAACCCCTTGAGGAGTGTCGCTTGGCTTTTGTGCTTTTACTGCCTCTCCACACTGCGAGCATTTGCCCGAGTAGAGCCGATATTCGTAAGCGCGTCATAAAACCCGCATTCTAATCACCTAGCACGAATAATAAGATCAAGTCTCCAACCATAAGGAGACTTGAAATGGGAAAACGACGCACCAATCAAGAATGGCAAATGCTTATCGAACAATCTGAATCGAGTTCACTGTCGACACTCGCGTTTTGTAAGCTCAATGAACTCAATCCTTCAACGTTCTATGCCAAGCGCCAGCAACTCAATAAAACGGACGTATCTCTTGGCTTTGTCCGAGCTGAAGTCGTCGAAAAGACGACGACGTATCAAGCTCAGATTGCAGCAGCTAACATGACTCTTCTCATCAATGATGTTGAGCTGAGCATTCCGCAAGGCACGCCAGCGACCTATCTTGCAGAACTTATCGGTGCGCTGTCATGAAACGCATGCTCAGCGCCCCAGAAATTTACTTATATCGTGAAAGCGTCGATTTTAGAAAGTCCATCAACGGCCTTGCTGCGATTATCGAAAATGACACCGACTTGCCCTTGGGCAGCGGCGCACTGTTCCTGTTTACCAACAAACAGCGCGACAAAATTAAAGTGTTGTACTGGGATAAAACAGGCTTCGCCCTCTGGTATAAACGCCTCGAAAAAGCCAAGTTCAAGTGGCCTACAAAAGAGAAAAATGACGTGTTTACCCTGACTCATTTCGAGCTTGATAGGCTGCTTTCTGGCTTCACGATTGTCGGCCATAAACCCGTTCAAATAAACGATTTTACAATGACTTAATCGAGAATAAAGCCTTATCCACCAAGCGTTAACGGCATGATTTTAGTATAATAAATGCCATGAAAAAGACGCCAAATATCAACCCAGAAAGCCAAGATGTTGCCGAGCTACAAGCGATGGTGAAAGCGCTGATGGCGTCAGAAAACCAATGGAAACAAGAACGCCAGTCGCTACTTGAACAGCTCAAGCTTGCCTTCGACCGTCAGTTCGCTAGACGCTCGGAGGCGTTAAAGCCTTACGATGAATCCCAAGGTGATCTCTTCAACGAAGCGGAATGTGAAGCTGCTAAGGAAGAAGAGGTTGAGGTCACGACAACCACCACAACGAAGAAACGGGGTAAACGCAAGCCCCTCCCAAAGTCTTTGCCTCGTGAGGTTATCGAACTCGATTTAGACGACCATGAAAAGCAGTGCGCTTGCTGTAAGCATAGTCTGCATAAAATCGGTGAAGACCGCAGTGAGAAACTTGAGTTCTCACCAGCGGTGCTCAAAGTGCTGGAATATGTTCGTCCTAAATATGCTTGTCGTCAGTGCGAGCAAACTGAAGACAACAATCACATTGTTCAAAAGCCAGCTCCACAAAGCATTATCCCGAAGAGCTTCGCGACAGAAAGCTTACTGGCCAACATCATCCTTGGTAAATACCAATACGCGATGCCACTGTATCGCCAAGAGTCGTTGTTTACTAAGTCGGGTATCGAGCTATCACGGACTACTATGGCAAGGTGGGTTATCCAAGTCAGTGAGAAGTTCAAACCACTCTATGCCGCCCTAAAAGAGCACTTACTTCAACAAGTGGTGGTTCAGGCAGATGAAACGCCGCTCAATGTCCTCAAAGAAGATAAACAATGTTATATGTGGCTCTACTGCTCGGGCGCAGACTCGCCAGATGCCGCACTCCCCAATGTGAAAAATATCGCCTTGTACGACTATCAAAACAGTCGCGCGAGGGCATGCCCTGTTGCCTTCTTGGGGGATTACAGTGGTTATCTGCAAACCGATGGCTATGGTGCCTATGATGGTCTTCATCAAGTGACCAATGTTGGCTGCTTGGCGCATGCACGACGTAAGTTCATGGACGCAAAAAAGCTGCAAGGTAAAGGTAAGTCAGGCAAAGCAGATAAAGCGCTGGCCAAAATCCAGAAGCTCTATGGAATAGAATCTCGCTTAAAAGGTGAATCTGCTGAAAAAAGAAAAGCAGAACGTAAACAACATGCTAAGCCGATACTGGATGAGTTGTACGAGTGGATGACGACTCAACAAGTGATGGAGTCTAGCCCGCTGGGTAAGGCGATAAAATACACGCTCGGCCAATGGCCGAAACTTATCCGCTATATCGATGATGGTCATTTATCGATAGATAATAATCGTGCTGAACGCGCAATAAAACCGCTGGTCATTGGCAGAAAAAATTGGATCTTCTCAACTAACCCTAATGGGGCTGAAGCGAGCGCGATGCTTTACAGCATCGTCGAGACCGCGAAAGCCAATGGACTCATCCTCTACGACTACATGGTCAAGTGCATGCAGGAATTAGCGAAAGCTGAACCTGATATCGATGCGCTCCTGCCTTGGAACTTTAAACATTAGCAAGATCGCCCCGTGGGTTCATGGGGCGTTTACCGCTTAGCAGAGCGCAGTGAATGTTAGGTAATTTTGAGTTGATATGTAATGAGGCTAGGGAGACCTAGCCTTTTATGTGCTGGCAAACAATATCCAGCTATGGAATGCAGCGGGGTTATTAACTCTACAGAACAGATAGGAAATAGTTACAATTAATGGCCTATTTCTCAACCTGTTAGTTTTTGGTTACTCGCACCGCATAGGAATAAAAGTCTGCTTTTTCACCGATTGTTAATGCAGCACTGGATCCCTCTTTTAGTGAAAAAAGTGGAGTGAAAAGTAAACCATCTTTATCACACTCAAGTTCTGATTCAAGTTGAACATCTACATCATTAATTTTGGATAGAAATACGGTTACTTTACAATCGCCTTCTACTTTAGAGTATGAGGTACCTTCTTTCACCAGTATTGTGGATTCAAAAAATGTAGTGTTGTTATGCTTTACAGTAATATCTACATTGTATGGTGGTTGTTCATTATTTTTACAACCCAATAGAGATACAGTGGTCAAAGAAACAATAATAAATTTTTTTAAGAAGCTCATCCGATAATCACCTACACATAACCGTTCCATTATAGTACCCACAGATTACTTGTCTGAAACTGTTCGAGCAAGTGAGTTGAGTAGGGTCATCCATCTTGATTTAACGTTTGAGAACTCAATTGCGAAAGAGCGTTTTTAGTAAAAACTATGAGACAGTTAGTCCGTTAAGATACTTCATACCTTTGCCAACACCTTAATCTACACTCGGGGCTAGTTCCAATAAATAGGGGGTGTGTCATATCCTCTAAATAAGTGTGCGTGTACGATAAAGTTGCACTTTCTAATTGAAACTGCCAAATAGTGTATGAATTGTTGCAACTTATCCTTTGTGACGATGCCTTATATCCCATACACGCCACTGATTCGCTTGAATGTGCGCATGAGCGTCACCCTTAAGCTGCGTCAATGTGAAGGTGTTTGAGAAGATGTCACCACTTAAGCAGTAGCTACAGAACTGATGACAGTTTTCATTTAAAAGGGAATAGTCTGTTTGTACGCCTAGCATAGCTTCTGCAATTTGAGCGGTAAACTCGCTACCAATGGCTCTACCTTGCGCATCGCAACTCACGTAAATGGAAAGGGCTGTGGTATCTGCCAGGAATTGGTGAATTGATACGGTTTCGATAAGACCTTTGCCATTACGATGGATGATACGTCCGTCTCCCACGTAGACACCTGAATGTTCAGCATATCCAAATGCGAGATCGCAATATACAATGCTACCTCTGACTGGAGCCTGGGTTGTATGAAAGAGATTATCAGCAAGACTTTTCCCTAATTGAGTTAGCCCTAGTGATCCGTAAGCGTGTCATAAACCCCACATTCTAATCAATCTCGGCACGCCATAAGATCAAATCTCCAACCTCAAGGAGATTTGAAATGGCAAAAAGACTCTCTCATCAAGAATGGCATACCCTATTCGATCAATACGAATCCAGTCATCTGTCTCAACGCGTGTTCTGTGAACAAAATGGGCTGAGCCTTTCAACCTTCCATGCCAAGCGACAGCAACTAAAGTTCATAGAGCAACCTAAGAGCAGTGGATTCGTTAAAGCTGAAGTCGTTGAAAAAACGACACGCTACCAGATGACTCAAACACCGATTGCCAACATGACACTATTGATTAATGACGTTGAACTCAGCATCCCCCAGGGAACACCTGCCTCGTATCTGGCAGAGTTAATCGGAGCACTGTCATGAAGAGAATGCTGAGTGCCCCTAATGTTTACCTGTATCGGGAGTTCGTGGATTTTAGAAAGTCCATTAATGGTCTGGCGGCGATTATTGAATCTGAAACCGATTTACCGCTCGGAAGCGGTGCGCTGTTCCTGTTTACCAATAAACAACGCGATAAAGTCAAAGTCTTGTACTGGGATAAAACGGGCTTCGCTCTGTGGTATAAACGGTTGGAAAAAGCCAAATTCAAATGGCCCACTCAAGAGAAAAAGCAGGTATACACCCTGACTCAATTTGACCTAGACAGACTGTTATCTGGCTTCACTATAATCGGCCATAAGCCGATAAAAATAGACAGTTTTACAATGAGTTAATCTCGATAAAAGTCAGTTATACCAAGCCTTGGAGTGGTATTTTTAGTATAATAAATGCCATGAAAAAGACGCCTGATATTAACCCAGAAAGCCAAGACATCGCCGAGCTTCAAGCTATGGTGAAAGCGTTGATGTCTGAACAAAAAGGCTGGCAAGAAAAGGAGGCTCAATGGCAACAAGAGCGCCAATCCTTAATTGAGCAATTTAAGCTCGCTCTTGACCGCCAGTTCGCTAAACGCTCGGAAGCGTTAAAACCTTATAATGAAGCGCAGGGTGACCTCTTCAATGAAGCGGAATGCGAAGCCGCTAAAGCTGAAGAGGAAGTTGTCACGACAACGACCACCACCAAACGTCGTGGTAAACGTCAACCACTGCCTAAAGACTTACCGCGTGAAATTCTTGTTCTTGACCTTGATGAGCACGATAAGCAATGCCCTTGCTGTCAGCATACTCTCCATAAAATCGGCGAAGACCGCAGTGAAAAGCTGGAGTTCACGCCAGCGGTATTAAAAGTGTTGGAGGTTGTCCGCCCGAAATACGCTTGTCGCCAGTGCGAACAAAAAGCAGAGACGAGCCGTATTCACCAGCAGCCTGCTCCAGAGAGCATCATCCCCAAAAGCTTCGCCACTGAAAGTCTGCTTGCCAACATTATCCTCGGTAAATATCAGTACGCGCTTCCGCTGTATCGTCAGGAAACCCTGTTTACACAGTCGGGTATCGAGTTATCGAGAACCACGATGGCAAGGTGGGTCATCCAGGTGAGCGAAAAGTTCAAACCGCTTTATCAGGCATTAAAAGCACACTTACTTGAGCAAGTGGTGGTCCACGCCGATGAAACACCGCTCAATGTGCTTAAGGAAGACAAGCAATGCTATATGTGGTTGTACTGCTCAGGAGCCGACTCGCCCGAAGCCAGACTCCCTGACATGAAAAACATCGTCTTGTACGACTATCAAAACAGTCGCGCGAGAGCTTGTCCTGAGGACTTCTTAGGCGACTACTCAGGTTATCTGCAAAGTGATGGCTACGGTGCTTATGACGGATTAACCCAAGTCACCAATGTCGGTTGCTTCGCTCACGCACGTCGTAAGTTCATGGATGCGAAAAAACTTCAGGGCAAAGGAAAATCAGGTAAAGCGGATGTGGCGTTAGCAAAAATACAAAAGTTGTACGCACTTGAATCCCGATTAAAACTCGCTTCGGTTGAAGAGCGTTGGTCTGAGAGACAATCCAGAGCCAAACCCATGCTGGATGACCTATATGACTGGTTAACCACGCAGAAAGTCATCGAATCGAGTCCTCTTGGTAAAGCCATAAAGTACACCTTGGGTCAGTGGCCTAAACTGATACGGTATGTTGAAGATGGGCATTTATCTATCGACAACAACCGAGCAGAACGCGCAATCAAATCTCTGGTCATTGGCAGAAAAAATTGGCTCTTCGCCAATAATCCCAATGGTGCCGATGCCAGTGCGCTGTTGTACAGCATCATCGAGACATCAAAAGCTAACGGGCTAATACTCTACGATTACATGGTCAAATGTATGAAAGAGCTGGCAAAGTCTGAGCTTGATATCAACTCACTGCTTCCCTGGAACTTCTCTCATTCAAATTAAAACGCCCCGTGGGATCATGGGGCGCATACCGATATTCGGTAATATCTATGCGTGGCGGTGGGATTTCATGAACTTGATGGCGATAAAACGGCTTGTCACTCATTTCGAGGTCGGTGTCACCACAGCAAGAGCATGTGCTTTCAGGGTAACAATCAACAACTGTATCGGATTCTTTTAGTTCTGAGAGTTGTCGTTTATGCCCTTCGTGACCCTGTTTAGCTCCTCTCGGATTGCGACCACTAGGGCTTTGAGCTTTTTTCGTTCAGCCCGCTCTTTCGGCCCATCGGAAGATGGGGATTTCGAAGAATTAGCGCTGCTGGCTTTTAGCCTATCTTCATAGTGGCGTAATTGCTCCCATAGCTCGGATATTAACGCATTAGCTTCGTTGATGTCCGATGCAATGGGTGGTGTTGATGAGAATTTGGATTTTTTCTTAGTCATGCAGTCAGCATGAACGCTAGGAATGATCACTCAATAGGCAAAGTGGGATCCAGTGCGAATGGTCACGTTTTTTGTGTCAATACGCTGCTGGTGAACGGTTACTCTTCATTTTGTTTAATTTGAGAATGACAGATATGTGTTTTGAATGGAGTTGGTATTAGTCCGCCAGATGGCGAAACCGTACTCACCATTAACTGACTGCGTAAAGTCTCGTTTCCCACTCAGCATACACTCTGTGCCGGCATCGCAGATGTATCCCGTCGGCTTTACCCATTCCCCATTAATGTATTCAGTGTGTTTGGGGTTGCTATTCCCACCATTCCAACTCAGGTATAGTTTTTCATCAAAACCGTTTTGGATTCTTGGATAGGTAACGCCACTCTTGTCATACAGCTCTTTGTATGAAACGAGTTCAGCGCGGTCGAAAACTGCAGTGATCAATTCTTCATTGAGCACTGTATCGTAGTGTTCGTATTGACGGTGAGCCCAAACCAAATGGACCTTGTTGTCATCTGAGGAAGCTACGTTTAGATGACCCGCATGATATGGCTTTGACTCGATTGGCCCTGGACCAATTGGCGTATAATCTGTATCTGAACGATAAAGCCCCTTTACAGATGACCAACCATATTCATCAACTTCTGTATAGAACAGATAATCCCCATTGGGAGTCGTTACACCGGTAAGTGAATCAACAGCTCGTTCTGAAGCAATTAGGTCATGAGAGTTATTTAGGACCAAGCCATTCTCGCTAACACTCAACTGGTACTGAGTGATCAGCTGCTTGCTCACATCCTCATTATATCGCACCGTACTTACTGTATAGTGTCGTTGCTCAGTGTTGAATATGACGGTACCGGCCGCAAATCGGCTGTTGTGACTCAAAGCCAAGTTCTCAGTCGCCTGCCCCTCTTGGTTAAGATACTTGGCCACCAGCTCATAGTGGCTTGCTCCCTCGGTATCAGATTGTCTTTTTTGCCAAGTAACAAAGAAACCCGATCCTTGGGATTGATTAATATGTATGCTTGTGAAT
Organism: Photobacterium ganghwense; assembly: GCF_017329545.1. Lineage (NCBI taxonomy): Bacteria > Pseudomonadati > Pseudomonadota > Gammaproteobacteria > Vibrionales > Vibrionaceae > Photobacterium > Photobacterium ganghwense. The sequence goes on along the minus strand of NZ_CP071327.1, from coordinate 172,750 downwards.
GGCCGAGCAGATCCATCGGTGGTGGTATCAATCTCCACCGGCGCAGACCAGCTCCCTGTATTTGGGTTCAGCATGCTGTATACAAGGCTGTAGTCATTGCTGCCATTAGTTCTTTGTTGCCAGATAATCAGTGCGGTACCGTTATCACTGATGGCTTGTCGTACCGTGTGCTGCCAATCTTGGCCTCTTACATCGTCAGTAACACGTACTAACTGCACCATAGGCGTGATGAGCAGACCTGTAGTATTCTCGCTAATGAGTTTGCGATGGTTGGCAACGTCTTCTAGAACACTGATATCGCCTGTAACACTAAATAGCTTGTCAAAACCATTTGGATCATTATTTTTCTCGATCCATGTGGCAAGAAAGTCACCATTTGGATTGGATGACAGTAGTGGACTGTTGGCCACCAGCTGGCCAGTGCTTAACTGGATAGGTTGAGACCAGGTTCTTGGCTGTAGATTAGCTCCTGAGTCACCACCATTATCACCACCAGTGCCGTTGTCGCCTCCGCCATTATCGCCGCCGGCACCATTGTCCCCACCACTGTTATCGCCACCCGTTCCGCTCTCTCCGCCTGGGTTAGTTGTGTTGTCACCATTACCCACCGGGGCGCTTTCACTGCTGCTGCCGCCCCCACCGCAAGCTGTAAGTAACGCTATTAAACTTGCCAGAATCGTCTTTTGGATAGTTTTAGCCATTTTTTGTTTCACTCCCTTGATCAATCATCATTTTGATTACTTGCATAATCTGTTCGGTGCTTTTTAAGCCTTTCATGGGTTGGCTTTGCCCGGTGACGTTATCGACGATGTAACTGGTTGGAGTTGATGTGACCCGAAGCTTACGGGCATCCTGAAGGTCATCTTGGATTGATGCCATGTGACGTCCTTCAGTCATACAAGTGTTGAATGCACTTTGATCCACACCAAATTCAGCCAAGTCACGGCGAATGGTTGTATCTGATATACCTCGACCATTACCACCAGACGCAGAAAAGACATAATCTATATATGCCCAGAACCCTTGATTACCCTTTTGTTCGCTTACGCATTCCGCGGCATGTGCGAGTTTCAGAGCCGCTGGATTATGCATGCCCAGAGGCAAGTGTTTCCATTCCCAGGACACATTACCGCGACTGCTATCGACGATTTCTTTCGGTGTTGAATGGAATTGTTTACAGAAAGGGCATTCAAGATCGGAAAACTCGACGATTGTGAAACGAGCTTTTAGTGACCCGTATATTTTACGGCCATCAGGGACATCGTTATCTGCAGCTTTGTGTGGCGCCAGACGTGAATCAATGACAGATTGAATTGCTTGCTGTTTTTGACTTTCCAATACTTCCAGAATCGTATCGGACACTTCAGACTTCAAAGATGTGTATCGTTGGTCGGCATTCGACTCGATGTTGTTTATACGAGAATCATATTGATCGAATCGGTCGACAATTGTCCAAGTGAAGATACCAAAACCGATGATAAATACGACCAATAAAACCGCGACTAGAATGATTATCGTGTCGCTGTTAATTCTGGAATCTTGAGTGGTAGACATGATCTGCTCCTTATTAGTAAACAGCGACTTCATGTTTTGGTGATAGGAATGCCGAAACTTCAACTTGTGCACGTTGAGTCAGGCGTCGAATGATGTCTTGAGTTGGTGTGTAGTCGACCAAGTTTTCGATGCCTACTTTTTCTTGCGCCACGAATTCCATACTGCCAAGTCCGTCCACAAGGCCGAGCTCTAAGGCCTGCTCGCCGGTCCACATCAGCCCACTGAATACATCGGTGTTTTCTGTCAGCCGGTCACCGCGCCCTTTTTTTACGCTGGCGATGAACTGTTGATGAGTTGTCGCAAGGACATTGCGCCAAAAATTTTCTATTTCTGGTGTCAGAGGGGAAAATGGGTCAAGAAGAGCTTTATTGGCACCGGCAGTAATCGCGCGGCGTTCAACGCCTAATTTCTCCATCAGTCCAGTAAAACCAAAGCCGCTGGTGATCACGCCAATTGAGCCAACGATACTCGCTTTGTCGGCATAGATTTCATCGGTAGCCGATGCAATGTAATAGCCACCGGATGCACACATTTCATCGATAACTGTGTAGATAGGTTTATTGATCTGTGCTTTAAGCTTTTCAATTTCATCATAGATTCGACCGCTATGAACCGGGCTGCCACCAGGGGAGTTGATCCGCAATATAATTGCTTTCGCTTTGGGATTCTGGAAGGCTCCTTTAATCGACTTGATTAAATGGTCGGAATCGGTGAGAGCTCCTGTTGTGATTTCACCTTGTATACGGATGTATGCCACGTGTGGGTCAAGCTTTTCTGCATCGGCCCAGGGGGCTTCGCCAGCACCTTTTGTCATGAACCAAAAAGCGCTAAAAAAAACGAGGACGCTGAGGCTACGTACTAACCTTAGAGCGTAGCGCCAGCGTCTTTCGCTTTTTGCTTCTTTATTAATTTCGGTTACCCATTTTTGAAGTAGTTCTCGTTCCCAGGTAGGGGATTTTTCATCAGTCATAGTGGTTCCCAGCCATGTATAAAGTAAGGAATTGATAAAATCTTTGTGAATAACCAGAACAGTGCAGGCGAACACAGCAGCATTACTAAGAAACAACTCGCGAACAAAGCAAAGTCTTTGAACTTCAATACCCAAGCAATAACGGCAACCGTACCGACAGTAAATTGCAAAAGTAATTCGGCTTGAGGTACAAAGGCCGCTAATGCCAGCATTAATGCGCCCAGAGTAATGGCAAAAAATTCCACTGCATCGGCGTTGTATTGGTATTGAGCCGGATCATTTTGCTTAACCATGGATTGTCTCCTTAAACACTACGGGTAAAATTATCAGTTCGGAATGATTAGTTGGCTTATATATAAACCCACTACGGGTAGATTTAGATTAATGAAATTTTCCACCGCAACGGCATGTTCTTTTCCTTACCCCATTACGCTTGTACCAGTAGTCGATATATAGTTCTGTCAGTTCTTTGTCTGAAAGCAGTTCCACATAATGCCACTTTACCGGTACCCGGGACTGCGGAGAACGCAAAACGGTTCTAATGTACCCATACCTTTTCACGGAATGATTTTTAAAATGGTGCTCTACCATAGGCCTGTATGCCGATAATTGGATGATATCGGACAAATAAACACGATGGCTATCTCTGGATTTAGTGTCAGTTATAACGAGTTGCTTATCTATCAATTCAAAAACTTGATCGACCCGACCGTGCAATGGAACTGGATTTATACAGTGAAGATCTGATTCAGAAAGAAACAGGGATGCTCTTTGCAGTTCAAAGGGTAAGTTTTCTTTTGCCTGCCAGATTTGCTTACTTTTCCTGATATTGAGAAAGTACTTTTCACCGTAAACAACAGCCAATGGTGCCAGTACTAATAAGATCAGAATCTTGATATCGACGTTTAACACTGTCCAGTACTCCGATACAGATATTGTCTAAATAGCCTTCACTAATGTCACTGAGTTCGCTTGAAGTGAAATTATTGTTCAATTCCTTTATTGGCTTGTAGTCGACTTCCTCCAGGTATTGCCCGGATCTAAATACGCCGTGCGGAATTTCATCAACATCACCGAGCCAACGTCGTAACCGGTAATCTACTTTGATACCATTACTTAAGTTAATCCATACATGGGGTGAGATGACAGACTTGCTTGGTAAGTGCTCAACAAACCCAAGTATGACATTGTGTTTTATTCCCATGTATTTTAGTAATGATGAAATGATCATAGACATTTCATTACAGTCCACTGCACAGTCCTCGACTTGTGTAAAAATCAAATCGAGCTCAGCATACTTGCCACAATCAGTCATTTTTATGCCCTTTTAAGTCATCATATTGCTATAGAATTTACGTTAACCTAATAACGTAGAGCGATAATCAACACTTATTTGTACTTTCGCGTTCATGGAAAAAATAGCCTAAATTGATTACCGTGTAATCAAGTTTATACTATTGTAGATTACACGGTAAGCACAAAGTTCAATTTATTAATTTTTGATTGGCCGGTGAAATTTCATTGTTCAAATGTCTTATCCCGACATTACCGTGTAAACTCTATTACTTGAGTTAATCTAATTGCCGTTTGGGAGGTACTGTGGCAGTAGAGAAACGTAAGGCTCAAGTTGCGAAAGCCAGACGTAAGCACCATCAAACTCAGAAACAAAATGAACTGAGCAGATGTGATACCTATGTAACCGCAGATACGGATAAAGGTCTCAATCTAATTAAGGCCCGGTATTCATTGGCTAACAAGGGGCAAGCAATAGATAAAGCCGTAGAATTGGCTCTTACTTTGCTTGATAACGATTAATGCCTGAATACTAGATGAGCATAATGGACCTGATAATTTTCTTAGTCGTAGGGATCTTGGTTAGCGGCATGCTGGTCAAACGATCAATCAACAAAGATCGAGACCCTGATAATAAGATTTCTTATATGACAGGTGTCCGTATAGCGTTCACTCGCGCTGGGATAGCACTCGTAATGGGCTTAATCTTTGGTGTGATCATTTCAAACCTTATAGACCTCGGTTGGGTATCGAAAGAATCCTTTGTCGATAACCCGACTCTTTTTGGTATTTTGGCCTGTGCGGCAGGCCTTATGTCGTTTGCTGCTTATCATCTACTGGTTGGTAAATTTACCGGTGAAGAAACCTCGCTGATCCAGTCATTTCGTTACACCTTGAGAGAATTGGGCATTGCTCTGAAATTCCTTGTCGTAGCATTCATGCTATTGGCGCTCGTTGTACTCGTTTACGATTTTTTTCATTACTTATCGTCTCTACTTTAAACTCATTTGTCAGCGATTGGGGGTGAATATTCCAATGTGTACGGCGAATAAATTCATTTTTTCAGTTATGCAAAACGGCGATTTTCACCCGTTAATTAAATTAATTTATCTATTTCTGAACGCAACCGTCGAGAATTAAAGTTTATTGTCGAGCGTAGTTGTTTTTCAATTCTATTATGATGCTCTTTGTTCCGTCGTATAGTTCGACCATAATAATTTCTCTTATTTTGCTGAGTTGTTTTTCCACTATTAAAATATACTCACCTGCCTCAGCCAGTCTCGACGCATTTTGCAAGCACTTAATTAGGTTTCGTGTATAATCATTTTTGGTTACATTTATCACGGATTTAGAATGACTCAAGTTAGGCACGCAAAGACAGACACGGTAAAAGAACTGGATTGTCATTTCGGAGAAGAGGCGAAGAAGATGATCAGGGTGGCGATGATTAAGGCTGACACTGATTATCAAGGGCTTGCCGCATTGTTGACAGCTGCAGGCCGCCCAATTACCACCCAAGGATTGCGCAACAAAGTAAGCGGAGGGAAATATTCAGCCGCTTGGTTTATGCATGTGCTTGCTTTGCTGAACTACAAGATGGGTCAATAAACACCAGTACCTTTGGTGCTGGTTTTGCCGTTAACTATCATTACCTTATTCTTAATTCTCTTTTCGTAAGATTTTGCGTACTCAGGCATCATAATTACCCCGTAAGCTGGCATTTTCTCGTTGCTGCTTTCGTGCTTGCTGAATCAAGGCCTGAATAGGCATGGCGAGCTTCTTTGCGATGATTTCAGCACTTACCGGCTTGTTTTCGATTACCACTCCCTCTTTGTCGACTAAATCGGCGAAGAATACTGTCTGGCCAGGGAAGTGGGGGATTGACTTCCATGCATCGTTAACGTGTTGCTGAGTCGTGAAGCGTGCTCCACCCAGCGCAATGTGTAAATTGTATTGTTCGTCGGTCATTGTAAACGTGATGTAGCCTTCTGATGCTTGCATATCAAACTCCAAACTCTATGCCAAAGGACCATTGTTAGATACAGTATTTGTAAGTGAGATAATTACCATTTCCGATGCCTATTGATACCGTACCAGCGCCACAGTCAAAATTACTATCGTAAGTACCGTGATGGAAAATATGGCGGAATCTGTAGCCTGGTTCTTTTTGCTTCTTACCGTTGGGGGTAGTTGTTACCTCCGCGGCTATGAGTTGTACGTCTTCAATGTGTTCGCGGATACTGGTTGCCAGCGCCGGTTTAACCCTTTTCAGTATTTTTTCGAGCTTTCTATAGGGCGCTTCCGTTTCCTCGCGAATCGCCAGGTGTAGCTGTTGCCGCTCGGCATCTGTGAAGGTGTAATCACTAGGCATTGTTGACTGTGTTATCGTTGATTGTTTGTTACTCATAGCTATTTTGCTCCCTGTTGCAAAAATGTTTGACTATCACCCGTTACTTTTTCTATGCGGCGAATATGTGTTGCTAGAATATACAACTCCGCACAAGCATCCCGTTCGTGCCGAATGAACTCATTTGGTTCCATTTTTGCGTACAGATGATCTTGGGGAGTTATCCCTTTGATGACTTTTACGCTGTGCCCATTCGATTCCAAAAGCCCCCAGCCTTCAGGTATGACATCAGCATCCAATAGTGCTGGTGGCGTCATGTACCACCGAACCATCCCGATCCCACCACCGTGCTGGCGGAATTTTTTCTTTTGGTCAGCGCGAAAATCTTGGACAGATACTTTGACTTCAATAAGAAAAGTAATGCCGTCTTTTATCCCAAACGCATCGGGATATTCCCCCGCAGGGGTATCAAGTTCTTTAAAGGCACACTGACACTTTATTGTGTTTTTTAGCCAGCGCTTGGCCCTTTCGCTCAGCGCGTCATGCAATAGGGAGGGCATTATGGCACTTCCTTGGCCAGAGCTTCGGCGTCCTGTGGTGGCGTGTAACCCACGATTTCATCAGCTAATGCATACAGAGTCACACGATAGGCTGCCAATTCAGACTTTGGCAGATTTGCAGGTTCATAGAGGGCTTGGTCTTGCAGGGCTAATCGGGCATGTTTGCGAGCAAGATGCTCCCCCTCGCTCATCTCGTTTGGCTGCTGAGAACGCATTATTGATAGTCCTTTCGTTGGTGTAACCAAATTTGGCCGTTACTTGGTAAGGAGTGGGGTGCCGGGTTTCCACCAGCTGCCAGGCTGTTCAGGCCTGTCTGACTCGTATCCCTCAGTTTCGTCATGAGCTCTGCTGATTCGTCATGAGCTCTGCTGATTCGTATCTGTCACTTCTTAATACTTCGCGTGCTGCTCATGACCGAACTGCGAAGCATGTGTAATTCAACATTTACCATAGGCGATTAGCCTATGTTTGTAATCTACAATAGTTATAAAATAACCATATTTGATTAATATGCAAGCTGTATCATTATAATTTAGAGCGCTTGGGTGTGGGCTGGTAAGATCAAAACAGACTATAGCCAATACTGATTAAAAGGAGATGTAGGGTGTTGAATGGATTCGTTATAGTGATTGTGTTGGCTATCACCTTGAGTACAGGTGCGACGGCCGATGAGATTACAGATAAATCAGAGTTGCCACCGATACCTTTATCAAGTCCGAAGGATTATGACTACATAGGGAAGGCTTACCAATGCAAAATGCGGAGTGCCGCCGGTTATGCGTATTCTGAGGGGATTTGGGTGCTGACGAATTTTACGTTTCTAAATATACGTTCGTGATTCGTCGTATCAGTCCTGACGACATTTCGGACCCTGGCGAAACCATTGGAATGGTGATGGCGAAATGGGCATAGGCTCCTGCGAAGAGATTTAGTCATTTATACAAGAACGGCAGCCTTACGCTGCCGTTGTTTGATTGTGACACTGAACGGCGATTAAACTATCGGGCCTGTCGCTCAACCCTAAATTTTGCCACGAACACTTCGGCACACGTTGGCTATAAGCTCAATGAATTTATCGTGCTCATACAGCTCCTGCATGAGCGTGATGGGCTGGTTTCTTAATGTGTCGCTACGCAATATTTTATCCCAATCGAGTTTCAAATGATCAGCATTCGGTCCATAGACATTCTTTATCTCTTTGAGAAACTCATGTGCCAGGAGTCCTTGGCCTATTGCCGTAGGGTGAACTTTCTCCACCGTTGAAAAGCCTGTGTCCAGTATTGATTCAGTGCTCTCTAGTCTGATTTATCTTATCCCGATTCTTGCTAGAGCGGCCGTTCTTTTAGGTTATTCGAGTCATACTTCTCTACAAGGCTCGTTCCGTTGTAGAAAAGTTGCCAAATCTGTCCTTATACGGACATAAATAACCTATAATAATAGTTAAAGATGTATGCTCTCACATAACTACACGTCGCATAACGTTAGCGATAAAAAGAGCCTAGTAATTAGGGGTTACTGTAGAGCTTGAGATATGAAAGCTAGTATGATTTCTAGCTAATAATTTCTAATTATATTAGAAGTTTAAGTAGAGTTCCCCTATCCTAAGGCAACACTTAGTAACTAATCGTAAACTGCACACAATTTACTCTAGTTGATTAAGCGCTACCTACCTCATTCAATTTTGCATAGGTCAAATTCCTTACCTATAGCCGGAGGGCATGCTCATGCTCCCAAGTAACAATTCTTCAGGAAACCCCTGGGGCGGAGGACAGCAAGATCCTCCACATTTGAAAAAAGCTTTTCATACTATTCTTCAGCACTTCAAGAAAATTCTTATCGGTGGCGGACCATCGAGCTTTTTTTCTCCATTTATTATTTTATTTTTAGCTCTCATTTTATGGTCAACATTTTATACCGTTCCAAGTGATTCTGTCGCTGTCGTACAACGCTTTGGTAAGTATGTAAATAATGTTCCTTCGGGGCTCCACATCAAGGTTCCACTTGGTATTGACACGGTAAAAATAGTTCCAGTTAAACGTCAGTTGAAACAAGAGTTTGGTTTTACGACGCCAGGAGCTAATGATCCTCACCAAAGTCCCAGACTGAACGATCGTCGCCAAGAGACACAAATGGTCACTGGTGATTTAAATGCTGCCCTTGTGGAGTGGGTAGTTCAATATCGAATTTCTGAACCTATTAAGTTTTTGTTCGAAGTCCGGGAACCTAGTGAAACGCTTCGATATGTTTCTGAGTCCGTAATGCGTGAAGTTGTCGGGGATAGAACTGTGGATGAAGTGATCACAATAGGCCGACAAGAAATTGAATATGAAGCGCTTTCAAAAATGCAGGCGCTCTCAACGAAATATGCCTTAGGGATAAGCATTGACCAAGTGCAATTGAAAAACATCAACCCTCCTCAACCTGTTCAGGCATCATTTAACGAAGTGAACCAAGCCCAACAGGAAAAAGAAAAGCTTATTAATGAAGCTCGTCGAGATTACAACAAAGTCATCCCTTTAGCTTTAGGAGAAAAAGATCAAAGGATCAGAGAGGCTGATGGTTATCGGTTAAAAAGAGTGAATGAAGCCGAGGGGGATACAGCGCGATTTAATGCACTATTGTTTGAGTACGTTAAAGCTCCAGAAGTGACCAAACGAAGAATCTACTTAGAAACCATGCAAGCTGTATTACCGAATATTCGGGCCAAAATTATCATTGATGAGCGAGCAAACAATATCTTACCTTTACTTAATCTCAATAAGACACAAGGAGATGCACAATGAAACCGAAAAAAATAGGAGTCATAACCGCATTAGTTCTATGTGTCTCTCTTGGTATATACAACGCACTTTACACCGTGAGTGAAGTACAACAGGTCATTATTACTCAGTTTGGGAAGCCAATAGGAGAACCTGTTGTGGATGCCGGGTTAAAGATAAAAATGCCATTCATTCATGAGATTAACACTATAGACAAAAGAGTGTTGGAGTGGGATGGCAACCCTTCCGATATGCCCACAAAAGATAAGCTGTATATTTCAGTTGATTTATTCGCTCGGTGGCGAATAACCGACCCACTTCAATACTTTTTAAGAATCAAAGATGAGCGTAGTGCACAATCTCGTCTTGACGATATTTTGGGAAGTGAGACGCGAAATGCTGTTGCAAAGCATGAACTAATCGAAATAATTCGTACTAACAAAAACAGAAAACCGTTACGAGATGCCTTATTAAGTGACACTGAAGGAGAGTTAAAAATTGGCACCCTTGTTCCTATTAAAAAAGGGCGTCAACTAGTAGAACAAGAAATATTCTCTGCTGCGTCAGAAAAAATAAAGATATTTGGTATTGAATTGCTCGATATTCGCTTCAAGCGTATTAATTACAATGAAAGTGTTCGCCCTAAAATTTACGAGCGAATGATTAGTGAACGTCGGCAAATCGCGGAACGTTTTTTATCCGAAGGGAATGGGGAAGCTGCGAGGATTCGTGGTGACCGCATCAGAGATTTGAATAAAATCCAGTCTGAAGCCTATCGTGAAGTCGAAGAGATTCGCGGACAAGCTGATGCCAAAGCCGCCGAAATTTATTCGTTAGCTTACAATAAAAGCCCTCAAGCGAGAGACCTTTATGAGTTCACGCGAACAATGCAGTCTTACTCAACTATCATTTCAGAAAATACAACGCTTGTTTTATCTACTAACAGTGACATATTCAAGTTTCTCAATAGCATTGAAGGTAACTTAATACCTACAGTTGAAAACAATGAGTAAAAAAATCCCAATAGCACCAACTAATCCGACTCGATTACCAAAAGAATACATTGATTGGGTTGCTCAACCAGTAAACCGTTTTATACATATTGAATCCGCAGCAGGCATTGTTCTATTTGTTTCAGCAGTACTTGCTGTTTTACTTGCCAATTCAAATCTAAGTGAAGAGTTTGCTCATTTTTGGCAGATTTCGGTAGGGATTACTTTCGGTGATTTAGTCTTTGAGCGTTCTTTGCACAAATGGATAAACGATGCAGGAATGACTTTGTTTTTCTTTCTCATTGCCTTAGAGCTTAAGCGTGAGTTGATGCTAGGTGAACTTCGTAATCCTAAATTAGCTGTACTTTCCATTGCTGCCGCTCTTGGTGGGATGTTGTTGCCTCCTCTTTTCTATTTATTTATCCAATTTGGTGAACCAGGGCATCATGGTTGGGGGACTGTGATGGCGACGGATACCGCATTTGTGATCGGATGCCTAGCGCTCTTAGGACGAAGTATTCCGAGTAGCTTACGAATATTCATGTTATCAATGGCCGTAGTCGATGATATTGGCGCAATCTTTGTTGTGGCTATTGGTTATGGTAATGACATTGAATGGTGGCCCGTCGTTTATGCATTGATAGGTTTTATTATTGTTCGAGGTATGAGCTTCTTGGGAGTTCGCAGTATTGTACTCTTCTCTCTTGTTGGAGGGAATGATATGGTTGTCGGTCGACATGTCTGGTATACATCCGACAATTACTGGTGTGATTCTAGGCTTATTAACCCCCACAAATAAGTGGGTCAGCAAGCAACACCTCTCCACTATTGTGAACTCAATAGTGGCATCATCTCCTATGAAGCAATGGAGCGGAGATAAGATTGAAGGAGAGACTTTAAGGACGGCTGCTGCGGCGGCCCGTGAAACGCTTTCACCGGTCGAGCGCTTAGAAATGTTACTTCATCCTTGGGTCGGGTTTATCATCTTACCACTATTCGCCTTTGCTAACGCTGGGATTTCACTAACCAGTACGAACGCAACCTCTCCAATTACTTTTGTAAACCTCCCCTAAAATAGGGGCATACGCAATTAGAGTTCTCCTGCCTATACTAGGGCAATACGGAGAGCTAACAATGAAAAAATCACGTTACACGGAAACTCAAATCGTTAAGATTTTGAAAGAAGTAGAAGCTGGCAGACTTGTCAAGGAAGTCTGTCGCGAGTATGGCATCGCGGATGCCACCTATTACAACTGGAAAGCCAAGTACGGTGGTATGGAATCTTCTGATATCAAACGCATGAAAGAGCTTGAAGAAGAAAATCGTCGGCTGAAATCCATGTTCGCTGATCTCAGCCTTAAACATCGTATTCTGAAAGACATCATTGAAAAAAAGCTGTGAAGCCAGCGATCAGGCGAGAGCTTGTCAATTATGCCCGAAAGGAGCATGGGGCAAGCCTTCGCGTAGCCTGTCGCGCCGTTGGCATCAGTGACTCAGTCTATCGGTATCAACCGGATACCCGTAGGGATGATCACGTTATCCTGACGCTGCAGGAAGCCGTTGAACAATACCCCGCTTATGGCTTCAACAAGCTGTTCAAAATCCTGCGTCGTTGGGGACACAACTGGAATCACAAGCGTGTTTATCGGCTATATTGCGAGCTGAGTTTGAACAAACGGCGGCGAGGCAAGAAACGTTTGCCAACACGCTGTCCAGAACCGTTAGCGGTTCCTACAACAGCCAATGACTGTTGGTCTATGGATTTTATGAGCGATAGCCTGCTCTGCGGCCGACGCTTCAGGACATTCAATCTCCTTGATGACTTTAATCGTGAAGCATTAGCGATTGAAATTGACCTCAGCTTACCGGCAAAACGAGTTATTCGTGTATTGGAACGAGTGGTCGCCTGGCGGGGTTACCCCAAAAAACTTCGTATGGACAATGGTCCTGAGTTTATTTCTACCGTACTCGCTGAATGGGCTGAAGCACACCATATCCAGCTTGAATTTATACAGCCCGGAAAACCGACACAGAACTCATATGTTGAGCGCTTCAATCGAACCTACCGCGATGAAATCCTGAACATGTATGTATTCAAATCACTGACCGAAGTAAGAGAATTAACAGAAAACTGGATACGTGAATACAACGCAGAACGCCCCCATAATTCGCTGAATGATCTGACGCCATGGGAATATCTGACGCTGCATTCTTCGGCTGGAAACTCTAATTATGGGTGGAACTAATTTGGGGAGGTTTACACTTTTGCTGTCTTTTTGGGTTTTGTTTTTGGCAAGCCTATAGGTATTGTGCTGTTCAGTTGGATATCCGTAAGACTCCGGGTAGCCATGCTTCCAGAAAATATGAATTGGGGAATGATTTTGGGGGGTGGGATGCTAGCTGGCATTGGTTTTACGATGGCATTGTTTATCTCAGAGTTAGCCTATAGCACTGATCAAATTAATGCAGCAAAACTTGGAATTTTCTCAGCTTCCATCTGTTCAGCTTTACTCGGCCTCACTTTTTTACGGTATTTCTCTGTAAGAGAAAAACAGAACAACATCTAAATCTAAATCTGAATCTGAAATGTATAGACAGTCTGCGGTGAAAAAGTACCGCAGACTGCTACACCGTAATCTAAGACGCGAGACTTCACTATGACATTTTAGGGATATTAGCTGTCAGCTGCTTCAGAACATATTGAAGGATACCCCCCGAGTTAAAATACTCCAGTTCCTTAGGGTTATCTATACGAGCAGTAACAGGTATGGTGAGCTCAGCACCTTGCGCTGTTACTACGATAATATTGAGCTCCAATAACGGCTTTATAGGTTCGTGGGGGGCAATAAAAACAGTCTCATTACCCTCTAAAGTCAGTGAATTTAATTCATCTGGTCGCATCAGTTGAAGAGGCAGTATGCCCATACCGACTAAATTACTACGATGAATTCGCTCAAACGATTCCGCGATGACCGCTTTCACATTCAATAACAAACAACCTTTTGCCGCCCAGTCACGACTAGAGCCTGAACCATAGTCTTTGCCAGCAAATATTACCAACGGAACGTTAAGTTCGATTGACCTCCTGCTGGCGTCGTAAATAGGAATGATGGGAGGCGCTTTCTCAGTGGTTGACATGTTACAGTCATCCAGTTTGGTATCGCCGTAACATCGCGTGACACCGCCTATCGTCGGGGAGGCGATTTTGTTTTCCAAACGTACATTTGAAAAAGTCCCACGAACCATGATGTGATGATTTCCTCGGCGTGAACCATAGCTATTAAACTCGTCGGGTGTGATGTTTTTTGAAAGTAGATATTGACCCGCCGGACTATATTCTGAAATGCGGCCTGCTGGTGAAATATGGTCGGTCGTAATTGAATCCCCCAAAATGGCTAATACACGCGCTGATTCAACAGGAAAAGTCGGCGGTGGTATTTCCAAAAAAGGAGGGCGTTGTATGTAAGTGGAGCCTTCGTCCCAAGGGTAGCAGGGGCTATCTTTCATTGACAATTGTTCCCACTCTTCATCACCTTCAGTAATGTCGCTGTAGCTCAATCTAAAGTGGCTCTCATGGACTTGATTTAGCATTTCATCCAGCATGGCTTGGCTTGGCCACAGATCTTTTAGATAGACGGGCTCGTTGTTACTATTGAGCGCAATTGGGTCTTTTTCTAAGTCAATACAGGTCGTACCCGCTAACGCAAATGCGACGACTAAAGGTGGCGAGGCAAGCCAGTTTAGGCTAACAGAGGGGTGTACTCTACCTTCAAAGTTGCGATTACCTGATAATACCGCCGATACATTCAGGCTGTTTTCCGAGATCTCAGTTTCAAGATTGTTTTTTAATGGGCCAGAGTTACCAATGCATGTTGTGCAACCGTATCCAACTCGATGAAATCCCAATAGGTCGAGGTAGTCTTGCAAACCCGTATCATTGAGATATCGAGCGACAGCTAATGAACCGGGGGCGAGAGAAGTTTTGACGTAGCTAGGAACGGTTAACCCTTTTTTAACTGCTGCCTTAGCCACCAAACCCGCAGTCAGCATAACAGCGGGGTTTGACGTGTTAGTGCATGAGGTGATAGCTGCAATGACGACATCACCATGATGTAAGGGTCTGGATGAGCCTGGCTGGCTTGAGTTTGCGGCACCTTCAATAGCACATTGGTCAAGAGTCGCTTGCTTAATAGCGCTGATATTAAGTCTGTCTTGAGGTCGTTTGGGCCCTGCTATTGAGGTACCGATAGCAGATAAATCGACTACAACATTTTCGTCATACTCTGGTGAAGGGCGGTTTGTATCCCACCATAGCTCTTGCTCTAGAGCGTACGCCCGCACTCTATCAATCAGTGAAGAAGGGCGGTTTGTCAGGGTTAAATAGGCGATAGTATTTTCATCAATTGGGAAAAATCCGCAAGTGGCTCCATACTCTGGTGCCATATTGGCAAGCGTTGCTCGGTCTGCCACCGATAGAGTGGCTAAGCCGTCACCATAGTACTCAACGAACTTACCAACCACGCCATGAGACCTTAACCTTTCTGTAATCGTCAAAACCAAATCGGTCGCAGTCACACCGGGACGCAATTGCCCATCAAGACGTACTCCGACAACTCGTGGGATAGCGATATTTAGTGGCTGACCAAGCATTGCAGCTTCGGCTTCTATGCCTCCCACTCCCCAACCCAACACGCCTAACCCGTTTATCATAGTGGTGTGGCTATCGGTTCCTATTACCGTGTCTGGTGTTAACACTCTTTTTTCGTCTTCGCGCACAACTTGAGATAGATATTCCAGATTAACTTGATGGCATATCCCCTTACCGGGAGGGATCACGGTCAAGTTACGGAAGTTTTTTTGTGCCCATTTTAGAAATGTATAACGCTCTCTATTTCGTGCCATTTCATGTGCGCGATTTGTTTGTATCGAAGATTCTGAACCTGATTGATAAACAATTAACGAATGGTCAATGACAAGATCAACCGGACATTTAGGTGTTACATAACTCGGATCTCCGCCTTCTTGAGCTACTGCATCTCTTATTGCGGCTAAATCGACTAAAGCAGGTATCCCAGTATAGTCCTGCATCAATACTCTACTAGGATAGAAACTCAATTCTGATGAATTACCGTTGCTCTCTGAGTCGAGAGCCTTATTTTTAAAGAGCAATGCTTCAATAATTTGAGATGACTCTTTTAAATCAGAGGTTTGTCGCATTACATTTTCAATAAGCAGACGTTTAGTTACGGGAATTTTGGACAGGTTTACTTGATAATCTTGGGCAAGTTTTTTTAATGACCAGTATCTATATTCTGTACCTTTTAAATTCAGTGAACTTAGATATGTTTGGCGCCATGTTTTCTCGTTGGTGGGTATCATGATTTGTTTCCTTTCAATGATGGTTGACCTTTATAAAAGGCACCTCCTTGTCATAGACTGTTTTCTGGGACACTTTTATATTTCCCATATCCAAATAGCTTTGATCAGCTGAAAATCTATAACCTGAAAGGATCAGAGTTGAATTTCGAAAAGAAGGAAGAAGTTGGAATGGACTTTTACCATCAAACAATAACTAGACAAAAAATGAAGGCAAAGCTATTGATTGCTATGCCTTCTGCCGTATCTAGATGAGAGCCACGTTTGTTGCGTGCGGTCCTTTCTCACCTGGTTCAACTTCAAAACTTACTTTTTGCCCTTCCAGCAGGGTCTTAAACCCATCAGACGAAATCGAACGGAAATGGACAAAAATATCCTTGCCATCACTATCTTTGGTGATAAATCCAAAGCCTTTATTCTCGTTAAACCATTTTACTGATCCAGTTTCTCTGTCAGACATATATACCTCGACTAATCCTATAGGTTAAGGCTCTGGTAACTAGAGCTATTTCATAGTCACTCAAGAGGGCTGTCGCAGAAGTTAAACGAAAAATTTCGAAAATAACTGTGAAAGGAAACTTGTTTTATAATGAAAAAAATAACTCAAATTCGCGGAGCTACTTTAAGTATAAGCCTTAAATTGAAAATAGTTAGTTTAGTCTTCGGTCATATTTTAATTTGGCTGTAATGTTATGATTTAACAAATATTAGTAAGTTTCTAATGCGTTAGCTAACAAAAAATGACTTTATGCCGACTGCGAGCAAATAGCTGGTTTTTGCGATACTTACAATGCTAATTTAACTAGTGCTGTTACTCACTTTTGTCTATTTTATGCTGACTTGTGTAGTATCATTGTTTCTTTCATAGCCAACGTGGATGCGGTGCGAAATTCAGTCAATCATCAAAATAGGATTATATGTGAGCAAGTTACCTAAACCGACACAAAAGCAGAAACAACTTGGTCTTAATCCGAAAGGAAAAAGGATTAAGCGGATACCAGAAGAGTTGAAGAGAAAGGATGTCCGCAAACGAATAGAATATATTGAGGAACAAAAGAAGTGGGATAAGGAATGGGGATTGTGAGTTCAAGAAACCTCTCTGAACTTATCAATACGACACTCCTCATGCATTCTGAAAAACTGAGTAACTTGGAAAGAGACATGCTTGCAGGTTTACTCGACCAACTCTACTGTGAACAGGCTTTGACAGACAAACAAATTAAACTGTGTCAAAGGCTAATACGAAAAACTA
The DNA here is from genome assembly GCF_017329545.1 of Photobacterium ganghwense. Classification (NCBI taxonomy): domain Bacteria; kingdom Pseudomonadati; phylum Pseudomonadota; class Gammaproteobacteria; order Vibrionales; family Vibrionaceae; genus Photobacterium; species Photobacterium ganghwense. The sequence continues at coordinate 155,647 of NZ_CP071327.1, read as the reverse complement.
ATCAAGCCTGTGTATTTATTGATGACACTCCAAACGAACCGTGATTGCTAGGCAATGTCAGTCTTCGATGTTATCAACCCAGCCTTGCTCAAGCGTCAACCGAGTCAGAACTTGATCCATTAAATCTTTGATTTCAATTTGATCAGTACCCTCTGGCGCATGATGCTCTGCTGAGCGCTTTGCGTTCGTTAGGTTTTTCATGAAGATAGCTTCGCTATCCATCACGGCGTGTCTCACGTTGAAGTAAGTGACCTGGTAGGTCGGCATAGTATTATTCCTTCTGTGGGGGCGTGAAGATGTGATGCTTTCAATATAGCACTTTTCATGCTATAGCGTTCTAACTGACTTAGCCTTCTTGATTAAAATTGACTAGTCAACTCACTGATTATCAAGACATATGAACGCAAAGCCTACTTCTCCGCCTTCCAATATGATGATGCGGGTTCGACTCTCGCTGGACGCTCCAAATCCACAAACCAACGCGCACTATGACTGACATTTGTCATCGCTCACCATTGTTTAAGCAACTTAACGCCGCTCTCGCTATGATGTCCCTCCCTGACATGTCGTGGGTGCTAATGATGCATAGAGATTATCTATTGAAGAGCACGGTCTTTCAATGGGCAAATATTGAGCATGCCTTAAGGGGAACAAACAAAATACATGGTGCAACACCCATACTTTTCCTAATACCTAATAGTCTAAATAAAGTAAATTTCCTAACTAACTTTTGTCCAGAAGTGAGTTGAACGAAGCCGCTCCGCGGCAGAAACGAATAAGCACCAACAATCATACTCTTTAGTAACACCATCATGTCGGTGGTGTGTTACTGGAGAGAACACTATGACCCCGTCTGAAAAAGAGCGCTTTAACGACTTATATCAACAACACCTTACCCAACTAAAGCTTCAAGGTAAGCGAGCAAAAACCATCTCTGCATACTCTCTTGCTGTGCGACGTATCACCGAGTACTTTGATCGGTGCCCTGATACCCTGACCATTGAAGACCTGCGACGATATTTCAGCCAACTGATTGGGCAGGTCTCCTGGAGTACGATTAAACTTGACCGCTGTGGGCTTCAATTCTTCTACAAACATACGCTCAACAAACAATGGGAATGGATCGGCATCATCAAGCCTCCGAAAGTAAAACGTCTCCCGAATATCATTTCTCCTGAGCAAGTCGCTCAGATTATTAACACCACCCGTGAACCCCGTTACCGAGTGTTATTCTTAACGTTATACACGATGGGGCTTCGGATTAATGAGGCTCTCAATCTCACCATCTCCGATATCGACAGTCATAATATGCAAGTCCATATTCGCTATGGAAAAGGCGGCAAAGATCGACTGGTACCACTCCCTCACAGAACGCTTCATGCATTACGCCGATACTGGTGTACACACCGACATCCCAAACTGTTATTCCCAAGCAAAGGTAAGTGTTGTGATGTCGCGTTTAATGATCAAGGAGCACAAAAAGCACTTAAACAGGTTGTACAGGAATGTGGTATTCATAAGCGAATTACCCCTCACTCACTCCGACATTGCTTTGCAACCCATCTCCTAGAGCAAGGGATTGACCTGCGTTCACTGCAAATCCTTCTTGGTCATGCGAGTTTAAATACAACGGCTCGTTATACTCAACTCACACAACTCAAGTTACATGATGCTAATCAAGCTCTCAATCAACTGGCTGACCGCCTGCATCTCGACTGGGAGTTGACCGTATGAGCACTTTTATCGACCTGTTGCGCCAACATCGTCACGAGCTTGAACAAGACTATGGTCATCACTTTAACAGCGATATCAAGCGAGCCATCTCCGCCATGTTACGGTGTAAAACAGATAAACAAGGACTCTCGCAGTGGTATTGCTCCCACTGCCACTATGATGACCGTCTCACTCTCTCGTGTGGAAATCGTCACTGCCCGCAATGTCAGCATCGTACAACATCAGACTGGCTTGAAAGGCAGAAAAGTAAGCTGCTTCCAGTTCATTACTACATGGTAACCTTCACATTACCTTATGAACTGAGAAGCTTAGCTTGCTCTGCTCCCCGAGCACTTTATCAAACCATGTTCCGCGTAGCTTCATCTACGTTAAAAGACTTTGCTCACAGGCAAACCCAAGGTGAACTGGGGTTTACTATCGTCCTTCATACACACAGCCGAAAGCGAGATCTACATCCTCACTTGCACGTTATTGTTGCGGGAGGGCAATATGATGCAAAGAGGCATCAGTGGTTTAAAGGGAAAAAGAATTACCTGTTTAATGAGTTCGCCCTCGCCAAGGTCTGGCGTGCTCGAATGCTAGAATCCATCAATCAGACAATACCTGCGGTTTTACCCCGAGATGTTCCCTCAAAATGGGTCGTAGACTGTCGGTGTGTTGGGTATGGGTTACCTGCTCTGCAATATCTGTCGCGCTATCTCTACCGTGGAGTCTTGCCAGACAAAGACATCAAATCTGTCACAGAGAATGAAGTCACCTTCGAATATGTAGATGGCAAAACGAAACAACAAAGATCCCGAACACTTCCGATAACACAGTTCCTATGGTTGATACTTCAACATGTTTTACCCAAAGGTCTTCAGCGAGTCAGAGACTATGGTTTTCTTCGCGGAAACGCCCATCAACTCTGCCTACAAATCCAGTTACTGTTTTTATCTGCAAGCAAACTTTACCGCCCTGTATCTAGGACAGAACAGTCGAAAGTGGTACGTAGTTGCCCTTGTTGCCATCATGAAATGGCTTGTGTTGGAGTGAGCCGACCGAGTTAGCCGAAAGGCAGAAAGAATAAGGATAATGGAGACAGTCATGACAGAAGGGTCGCCTATGAATAGAGCTTAACAGACTGTTCAACTTAAGGTGTGAAGCTATCAGGCCTCACATCATGACACCGTTCGCTTCAAGAAAAGTTACATTTTATCTAAACGCTAAACTCATCAGACACAATTTACATATAAAGAAGAGGCTCGGGCTTGTTCAACTCTGAATAAAGCTGTCGGCTGCGCGACAGCTATTCTTATTTGTTGTAATGGTGCCGAGTGTAGATTTACGATCAGTATGAGTTAGTACAACTCAAGTACGGCTCTCGGCAATCTAACGGTAGCTAAAATCTTAAAAATAAAAGGCTGGTCGAAACCACAATGCTGATCAGTTAAGGAGCTGTTGACTGATCCTTCTGATAAGTCAGAATCGGAAATCATTCATTGATTTCCGATTTTTTTATGCCAATTACTGCCTACCTGAGTGATTTTCTTGAAGAGTCACCTGTCGATATTTCCCAGCTCACGACATTCTCTGAGCATATCCCTTCAGAGTGGATTGCCGCGGCTGCATCTTTGTCGACTCAAGCGACCATCAGACGCCGAAGGTTACCCAGCGATATGGTTCTTTGGTTAATCGTGGGGATGGCATTCTTCAGAAATGAGCCGATTGCGGAGGTGGCTCGTAGAATGAACATCTGCGCTGAAGGACTGGCTGACGAAGCGCTTCTTGCTAAAAGCGCGCTGACTCAAGCACGTCAACGGCTTGGGTCGGAGGCCCCTAAGTGGTTGTTTAAACAGTGCAGTGATGTATGGGGAAAAGAAAGGTATCCCGGCGATGACTGGCATGGCCTTCAGGTTTTTGCTGTGGATGGCGCGTTATTCAGAACAGCTGATACTCCAGAGCTTCGCGAACACTTCGGCTCGGGAAACACCTCGACTCAACGACAGACGCCATACCCTGTTCTCCGTCTTGTCACCATGATGAATGTGCGCTCCCACATCATCATCGATGCAGATATCAGCCCCTTCCGTCGAGGTGAAATACCGCTTGCCCAGCCCTTCATTCATGCTCTCCCCGATAACTCGGTCACGCTGCTGGATAAAGGGTTTTATGGTGCAGACTTGTTACTGAGCTTATCCGCGAGCGGTGTTAACCGACATTGGCTTATTCCGGCGAGAAAGGGCTTGGTCTACACACTGCTCGATGAAGAAGAAACCCATGATAATCTGATTGAAATGAAGGTCTCCCCTCAGGCACGAAAAAAGAACCCAAGTCTGCCAGAGAAATGGCAAGTGAGGTCGGTGACTTACGAGATTGATGGAAAAGAAAAGACGGTGTTTACCTCGCTGCCACGGGAGAAGTACAGCGCAGAGCAAGTCGCCACACTCTATCATGAACGTTGGGAGATAGAGCTGGGCTATCGGGATATCAAAAGCTCAATGCAACACAATGCCCTGACGTTAAGAAGTAAAACTGTAGAGCTCGTTTATCAGGAGTTATGGGGGCTGCTGCTTGGATATAACTTGGTGAGGAGAGAAGCAAGCCAAGCCGCGGTGGCTCATGGCCGTGCACCGAACGAAATAAGCTTCAAGTACGCGTGCCAGTATATCTCGAGTCAACTGAGGATAATGAGAAACGCCTTATCACCGGGAAATACGCCTAAAAGACTCCAAGCTCTGCGAGGGGATTTGTCTGTTCTCTTCATAGAAAAACGCCCCAGGTCATCAAGACCTAGGGCGGTTAAAATATTAAAGACCCGATATCCAGTTAATCGCAATGCCGCCCCGCTTAAGTGAACTGCATTGTGGTCGAAACCAGCCTTTTTTATGTGTTTCATTTATTAGGCGTCCAGAAGTTCTTTGACTTTTTGGACAATGACTCTCATATCCGAGTTGATGCCACAAAATGTCATTGACGTATGCTCCGGATCCCATTGAGTCACACAGAAGTGATCGCCTGATTAAGCAGCCAACAAGCGGATCTGATTGCCAGCCGTAGTGACAGGCAAGGTTTCGCAAGGTTCATGACTGCAACTTAAGTCTGTACCAGATGTTGATGCAATCCGTACAACACCATCATCAACGTGGATTGGCATGCCCCATGATTCAGCGGTAGGTGTCAGCTTCAAGATTCCAGTAGGCTCGATGATAGCCGGTACCCAATGGAAGTTACCGCCGCCAATAATGCACTGATCGATATCCACGACTTCGATTTGTACCAATTTTTTGTTCACGGACTCCCAGCAACTTTTGCCAAGAGCGTAGGCAACTGCTTCAAAGGCAGGGAAAACTATTCCTTGCCCCAGAATTTCGTGTGCCACTGTATCTGATTCATTATCTATGATGCTCGGCGGGACACCTTTCACTCGGCAGTGTTCAAGCGGAGTGAGAAGACGTGAAAGTTCAGGATTCTCGGGATGGAGTATAAAGGGCTCAGTACTCCGCGCCTTTTGGTACGATTTTCCAATTGTGCCTAAGTACTCTGCGTCACCCGTGAGCAACTGACGTTTGAATCCATTTCCTTTCTCCATATCAGCTTTCATTTTTTCTTTTAAATATGTAAATTCACGCCAAATCGGTGAATCAAGGGGGATCGGCTCCAAGATCTCACTGATGGTCTGCTCCTTTTTCCGAAGTGGTATCACGTTGTTGATATCAAACATGTCGAAGCCATCCGTTGTGGCCACGACGCAGAGCCGCTTTCTGCGCTCCAAAACGCCAAAGACGTTGCCATCAAGTATTGTTTCCTGAACGTTGTACCCCCAGGACGCCAGTACCGAACGGAACACTTCCATGCTAGCGCTGGAAGAGTACTGTCCGACGTTTTCTAAGACTATTACCATGGGTTGGACAGCATCAATAAACTGCAGGAAATTAAAGAAAAGTGCCCCTGATGAAGCGTGAGATTCCGCATAACCGCCAGTGTTATCTCCCCAGGTTTTGTTACGACTCCTACCTGCAGGGCTTGCACCTTCGCATGGAATACCGGCAACGCAAATTTCGACTAACGGTGGATTTCGCTTAAGATCTATAGCCTGAATCTCTGATTCAATAACAATAGAGCGGTCGTTCCACAACTCACGATTATTCCTCAGTGAAGCGTCTAAATATTTTGGTTCCATTTCCACTGCGACCGAGATGGTGCTTGGGATGCCAGCTCGTTTCAATCCAGAGTGAATTGCCTTATCCAGTACGCCGCCGCCATGAAACAGGCTGCAAACTGTAAGCGGCTGTCCAGTCTCTATCTTATTTATGAAACGTTCTAATCGCTCTTTCACTTGCGCGTGCTGGTGATGTGCTGATATGACAATGGTTTCCTTGCGGATAAGGACACGTACTGTTTCTACACCTTGAAAAAGCTCAGCCAATTGCTGTGAGGTTATATCGATAATCGGTTTGGTGACACCTTTCCGAGTACGCTTGCTCACAATGTACTTTCCGGACTCGTTAACTCGAATAACGACTTCAGAATCTTTGAGTTCCAAGTCATATTTTTGCCCCGGCTGATAACCTTCACGAGCGAGCTTTGTTCCTTCCAGCCAGATACGTTTGGCATTTCCTTTTTCACCTAGCTTGGTGTTGATAATTGTTGTCATGACATTTCTCCATAAATAGGAGGGCCACCAGCACCGACCGGTACAGGAAGCCCTTAGGATGTGTTTCAGAGGGAAGAAAAGCGACCTGACAGTCGCTTTGCGTTTAGAGAGGTTTCAGATTGGTTGTGAACTCAAGCATGCGGTTGGTTATGTGTCCCAACTCCGCATCTGCTTCATCAACGAGGCGAACGTAGATGTCGCCTACCTGCCCTGCCCAATCGACTAAGTTACCTGTGATACGTTCACTGACGTGGAACAACTCCACTCCGCTGTGTTTGGTCCAGCGACAAGGTGGTAAGCATTCCAACATCCAGGAGTATTTATTAGGTGTGATTTGCTCGATTTCTTGTTTTCGGTGCTCCCAAGCTTCGAGAATCATCCGGTCAAACTCATCACTTGATACAACCCGACATAGCTCGTTACCGTGCTGGGCGAGGTACTGTGCTAAAGTCAGTTCACCACTGCCGTCAGACGAACAGGAATATGCAGCATATTCTTGGCCATCATCTTTTTGGAAAACATATGTGCAGTAGCAGTTGTACTTTTTAAAGCTTTCATCATTAATGATATATTTTGTCGGTTTCATATGGTTTTCCTTCTTTCTGCGGAAGTACGCCCCCTCAGGGAAATACGTCGGTTAATATTACTTTTCATGAACTGTTAATAGTGGAGAAGAACAAAGTTCCCCATTCAAAATAGTTGGATGTTCTAGGCCGATTTCGTTGAGAATCAACTCAAGTTCAATTCTGGCCATCATCAATCCTGTCGATCTTCCGGCAAACTCCTGGCGGTAATCTGGTACGGATTGAGACAGAGACGAGTATTCGAGCTCTTTATCCTTAATGTTGACTAACAACATTCGCAGCCTTCTAACAAGATCTATTTCCATTTAATTTCACGTTATGACATTAAGCCGTCCAGTAAAGCTTCAGTCAGTTCGGTTTCATCATTGAGTGCAGCTTCGATATCCTTCAGTTCGATAAAACGATCCTTGTGGATGATTCCGTAGACGAGATCATCCCCGCCCGACGCCAATCGAATCACATCGATGGCCTCAATCAAGTCGCATATAGTTGATTTGGGACCATCAAGGCAAATCATGTCGACAGTCGACGTCGTGGAGAACACGGCATCTTCTTTCAGTGCAGCGTCGTATGATGAATGTAAAAAGCCATCAAAGGTATGAAGTTGGTACATGGTTGTTTCCTCGAAAAATAATAAGTGGGGTAAATTGCTGATTAAGGTCCAGCTAACGCGAGATTTGCCAAAAGGCAAATTCGCAACCAGTGCGTCATCACCGGATGCGGATTTACCCTTAGCGAAAGGATTGTTGAAGGTGGTTCGAGGAAGTTACACCGAGGAAATAAAGGCTGTTTAAAGGCCAGCTACCTGTTCATAGAGTATACAAGCTCACTTGCATATTCAAGTCACTCTATTCAAATATGATTTGTGGCCAGTCGAGTGCTTGCTGTCCTGTTTAGTAATGTCCTTTCCAAACATTGGCAGATAGGAACTGGCTATAGTGGAGCATGCTGGCCACTGCCTAGTAATCGCTCCAGTGATGACATTCTGTGTAATTTCACACGTGAAATTCTTCTTGAAATGTCTGCTTAGTTCAATAATTTCATTTGGTTATGAGGTTTTCAGGTTTGTGTAAAAGTATCAGGGTTCAATATCCTGTCCGGGCACCGATACCTCCTGCTCCCCTGGGTTGTCTTGAGCAGTCATCACTGATAGCTTCCTCTGTCGCCTTGAGACATTTGCCGGTTGACTGTTACGCGCCGCTGGCCTTATTCGCAGCTCGCTGGTCGAACAGTTTTTTGGCATAGGCTTTAATCGCTACCTTATCTTCATTAAATGCTCTGATACCAAAGGTTGTGATCCCACATTTCTTGTCTCGGTCTAGCTGCTGTCGTTTCCTGACTGTTGATGATGTCGCCATAGTCAATCCCTTAATGTTGTCCTACCGTAGCCGCAGAATGGAGTTCCCCTGCCGATGGCAGTGCTCATGGACAATAAGGCTGAAATCATTGTCGTCTGAACCTATGATCACGCCGCTTGCGGCATGTTTTCCCATTTCCCCAGCTGTTGAAGGGATGACAGGAAGGATCAAAAATAGGTAACGCTGGCTGGGCAACCAACGTTCGTATCGGACAATAAGCTGCTTTAGGTTGTACTGCTGAATTTCCACGCTGGTGGCTTGGTTGCAATATCCGCCCCATACCTCATCTTCGTTTATATCGAATCCGACTAATTGGCATATCGCTACATAGGCACTGTGACCGCTGTTAATGTCGGCCTCAGACCCCCAAGCGTCAGTATCATCCTGATTCAGAATGAGGTTGTAACCGCTGAATGCCAAACAATGTGTCAGTAATTCTTTATTCATCGTCTGTCCTCGCCTTATATGTTGGAATAGGTAAGACAAGCCGCTCAAGCGGCTGTCTTTGACCATCCATACATTCCCCATGTCTTGGTGCTGCAATGGATGGGGAAACTTTCCAGTGTGGTGGTATCGAAGTGCGCACCATGTACGTCTATTTCGCCATTTCTCACCAGATTCCAAAGAAGTTGCGCGGCTAATCGGGCTGATGTTGCGTTTACGCCCAGCGTTTGGCGACCAATACTCTCGGCACTTGAGCAAGATTTGATTTCAGAATCCCCATCACTAAGCAAAGAATAATCGTATAAGTCGCAGATAGAGGGTATCTGAGGGGTTCTGCACCAATGGCCTAAGACGATATTCCCACTCGTATGATCATTCCCTGTATCTAGCCACAATACATTGCCAGTGGTTGGTCGGTGCTGGTGAATACCAAATCGCACGGACGGTTTATCAACTGCCGTAATCAAAATGTCGAAATCTTTATACCCGATGTCTTCTGGATTAATTTGCCGAGGTATGGCGGTAAAGTTCCTACCGTACAGGTTGTTGGCGATGAAAACTTGGGCTTCGGCCTTATTCATCCCCGTTTGTGTGGGCAAAAAGTGCTGTCTGGACAAGTTGGCGTTAGTAACAACGCCACCATCAGCGATGGTAACGTGTAATCCCTTGTGATTGAGTTGTCGTAAGCAAGTATCCAACTGGATCAACTCCCGATTGAGGTGACTACCTGTGCCACCAGCACCGATCAGTAACACGCGAATCTGATCATTCAATAGTTTCATCGGAGCGCGGTAATTCTGATTCATTATTTACCTCCCAGCTTCTGGATAAACTCGCTAACTGTTCCAGAATATTTCAACTCACTAACGCTTATTGGGGTCTTGCTATCCGCCTTTTGTTTAATCCACTGGACGTAGCGTTCGATTGTCAGGCCGCCCTTCCGCCAAAAATCACTATTGCTCAAGTGGGTTTTTGTACTCTCGATATAGGCCATGCTAATTTCATCAATGTCATTGTTGTCAGGCAGGGAAACACTGCCAAGGCAGATATTATGGTTTGCATAAACATTGGGGAGCGGAGCTAAGTAAAGTCGAGTTTTGTTTGTTGGGCGTGTTTTATGTTGAAGCACGGCGACAAACAATGCCTTCCCTTTTCGGGCGAAAAGCAAATTAGGCCATTTGATCTTTAATGCAAGGGATTGCCCATTGGATTTTAGGTACAACGGCGTTCCCGCTGGCGGTGTAAAGTGCCATACCAGTAGATCACTGTCGCTGTAGACGATTCTCGAATCTATTACCTGCAACTGAGACTGCTGGCGTAATCGACTGATTAATTCCATTGGGTCAATAACTTTCGGGTTTTTTGGTTCGCCGTTCTCAGTCTCATAGTGAGTGAAATATGCATTGCCTTGAAACGACTCAATCGTAATAACTTCCATCTGATAAGCGTGTTGAATTGGTTCAAGAACTTCAATCATTCAGTAATTCCTCCAATATGGGGGCTACGTGGTCGTAGGCATCAATTCCGTATTCCTGACTGACTGTTTCCAGCCACTCACTGTTATATCCGTAGTGAAAAATTGTCATAGCGAGTGTCATTAGGATCTGGTTGTTAATCAGGGCACATTGAAAAGAGCGGGCACACTCAGGGGAGATAGTTTCGACATAGCTAATCTCATTCGTTTGCATTGCGTCATCGATTATTGAGTCGATGAAATGATGCGATGCCTGCTCGGTCATTAGGAAGAACAGAGGGAACCCCTGTTCAGATAGGACACCATCTAACCCTACAAGCTGTTCAAGCCGATCATTAAACCACTGGAAAATAAATCCGGTATGTTGATTCTGATTTACTTTTCTGTTGTAACAAGTCTCCAATATGGTTTCGTAGGCATCTTCAATCTCGTCGGGTTCAAACCCCATATCCGAAGGGAAATCGGTCGCTTTTAGTGCTTCCAGTGCAGACTTAGCATCCGTAAAATCTTCGATGGTAATGTACTCTGATATGTGTGCGTAATCGGGACTCATCTCTAAAGCATCATCCACCGTCAACACCATTATTTGCTCGGCTAACTTGCTAAGAAGATAATCTCGCTTTGTTTTGAGAGCACCATACGGCAACTCGCTGACGGTCATCACGTTATAATCCTCAGTGCGTACCGTCAGGAAGGTCTTATCATTTATGTACTGGTAGCAACTCGGCAGATCTGCAGTGCTATTGAACTGGATTTGATATACTGGTTCAGTACTGCATAGTAGCCGAAATAAGCGTCTAAAATAGTCCTCATTGAATGTGCTGATGCGGCTTTTGAGCATCGAAACAAACTCGTTGAACAGTGCCTCCACTCGCTGTGTGTGGTAACCCTTTCCTTCCTCTTTCAGACATTTTGTCACTTCCTTTAGTAAGGGATAGAGGTTTTTTTGACGCTTGGCAGCTAGCAATCCTTCAACTGTACGGGTTAGTCCAAAACTCTCTGCAAGCAGGAAGACTTCAATGAGGTGATTGGTTTCAAAATTATTCACAGTCAGGCTTGTTGTTGGATGAAAAGATTCCATTACCGCATGTTTACAGGTAAGAGCTACAAGCCCATTCTTTTCAAGGTCAGTGCCAATGCGTGTTTCGGGCTGGGTTGCATTTTTCTTGGCCTCAACGGGGATGTCTGAGCGGTTTCTAATTTTAATTTTGACTGTTGCACAATCCATAATTCGACTCGCTTTTTTAAATCCATCGCGTCTAGCCTCCCTCGAAGGGAGGCTCCTCCCTCATTTAGCCGTTCGTTTTGCTTGGAAGCATGGCAACCTCATACATGACCTCGCCGTCTGCTGTTGGAATTCCATCCGATTCAAAAACCTGTGTGTGACGTGCAGTCGGGTATAGCTTACAAAATTGCTCCCAGCTATCTGAAAACGAAAGCGTACTGAAAGGGTCTGGAATCCGGCTAGCGCCGAGAACGTATACTCGTTTCATCCTGTTCTACTCCTGTTTATGCGTTCTTAAATTGTGCAAGGATGTCACCAGCATCAGCATCAGCATCAGCATCAGCATCATCATCAGCTGATTCTGCAGCTGGTGGATGGTTCGGCACTTTGAGCTTGTTCGTTTCGCTGCTATTAGCCTGGCCTTGTGTTAGCCCTTTTTTCGCATCGGTCAGGTTTGATTGCGTAATGACTGCGGCTGCGGCAGACAGATACTCGGCGATTTCGGCCTCGATGGTTGCGCATTGTTCAGGGTTGAATGTCGCCACGTATGGCGACTTGTTTTGGTTAGCGATGACCACAATGTTATGTGTGCCATTCTTGTTGTCAGTGACGGTAACAGTCACCTTTGGCAAGGTCGTAAGAAGGTGCAACATGGTATTTTCCTATTCACTGTTTGGTGAGCATCCCCACAGGGACATTCATCGATAATGGATGTTTATTTGCTGTTCAATACGTACTCTGGAACGTAGCCTGACCAGTCGAATTCGTAAGCAACGATTGCCTTAATCTGATTGTCCCCATCTAGGCCAAGCAGCTTTTTGTATCCCTTTTCTCCGAATTGCTGGGTGAACTTTTCGGCAAACCCGCTTTGTTCCATGATCTGAACCCGCAAGCCTTTCTGCATGTTCTTCAAAACCGCTTCGGTCGGAAGCCACTTGGCTGTCAGGTTCGATTTCAAATCCGGCAGGTGCTTACCGAGCTTGCGTACCATTTCATGGGCGTTAAGCGGGTTTCCGTCACGCGAATTAAACGTAATCTGCTGAATCTCTTGGCCAATCAGTTTTTGCAGTTCTTCTGGACTGTCATTCAGGTGCTTCTCGACAGTATGACTGATGATTGAGGCCGTATGGCTAGCTTTCAGGGTTGCGTAGGTCAGTGCCAACGTGTAACTAGGGTGTTTAGCCAACAAAAGCGCAGCCTCATGGCGCAGGAAGTCATTTGCATCATCTTGAACTGCTTTGGTGATACGTGCTGCCGGAGCCGTTGGTGCTGGTTCCGAGTCTGTCGCATCGGTAGTACCCTTGCTTAGTTTGTTCGTGGCTACGCTTGATTTAGACGCATCTGCTTTGGCTGGCTTGGCGCTGGTGGCTGGTTTTGACTTCGCCTTTACCATTTTGGTGTTACAGTCCAAATCAATGCACTGGTTTTCCAGCACGGCATCGCGGTTTAGTCCTTTATCTGCCAGAACAGCCACGTTTTTTGGGCATGTGGAGCAATTATCAACGAAACACTTTTTACCAACTGATGTTTCATTGACTTCGACCATCTTCCCTTCAACACAGGAAAGCATCACTACTGTGCCATATTCCTTTTCGAGTTCGATTCTACGGGCGGTGTAATGGGCATCGGTCTTCTGGTTATAACAAGTCGGGTTGTTACACAGGGCTGTGTTCGGCTCGGCTTCGTTATCAAATAAGGACACTTGTTGCTGGCTGTTATACTCGCAATGCGCACAATCGCCTGTATCGAAAATGGCCTGACAAATAGGACGAGCGATAGCCTTTTCAATCTTGCCGCGAAGTACTGACAGCTTCATCTTCTCTTGAATGATTAAACCCAATAGCTGATCTTGCAGTTCGTCTTCGAGGCGGCTGAGTTCACCAGCGTGTCCAACAGTAAGGGTGAACCCGTTATCATTCTTGATTCCCACTTTTGACAGCACACGTTCGGTACACCGGAGCAGTTGTAGGTATTGCTTCAATTTGCGGTCAGTCCAGCCCATGTGATTCGCTACTGCTTGCATATCACCGGAATACTGACCAATCAGCCCTTTTGCGGCTCGGGCTTCGTCTACTTGGCTTAATTGTTCACGGTCAATATTGTCACTCAACGCCAGTGCTCGCGCTTCAAAGTCATCGAGTTGTTTGACGATAAAAGGAACAGTAGGAAGTTCCAATTCGAGTGCTAAACCCCATCGACCATTCCCACACAGCACTTCAAATTTTCCATCCTCGCGCTGCCGACCCTGTAAAGGCGTATGAATACCTTTGGCTTTGATAGATTCACGCAGGTCATTATATTTTTTGGGGTCACGGCTACTACGAGGGTTGCCCCAAGGGCAAGCCACCAAATCCGCGGTAGGGACATCTTTAAGTTGGTCTGGTTTTCTTTCAACGGTTTGTGAAACAGTCATCGTAAAGCTCCTTGCTTCGTAGTGTCAGTATTGCTGGAACACATTCAGATTAGACTGTGAACATTCACGGAGTCAAGCGATAAGTTTGCGTAAGTCGTTGATTTGTATGGTGTATTTCTGTGGCATTATAACGGTGGATTCCCACCGAAAAAATGTCTGGGAAAGACGTTTGCTGTCTGTGTTTATCACGACCAAATGTCATGTAGTGAATACATAAAGTCTGTTGCTTAACCAATTGATGCAAAGGGCAGCTTTTTCGGGGAAAGGTGTTTCAGAGGGCGTTACTGATGCGGCATCATTAACGCTGAAAGTCGTGGTCTGGTTAGCGCGATACCCAATGAACGCAACGGACTTTTGGTGCGGTATCAGAAATGACGGAATTTCCGGCTGGCCGACGGGTGCCGTGCTCCTGGGACATTGGGGACATTGGATCGTACTTCCCTTTGGCTACTGTCCGTCAGGGAAGCATTGCAGACCATTGTCACGCGTTCGGGATAGCATAAATACGGTCATTCATCACAATTATGTTTCTGGCTTCTGTGATAGGAACGCGTGTCGTAGACCGCGATACCATTGCGTCATCAAGTAGACAAAATGTGTCTGTCTGGTACGGACAATAGCCAATGAAAGATGCGGACTGTTGGTGCTGTTTGAGGAATGCCATAATTTCAGGTTGGCTGACGGAAATCAACTGGTCACTTCGAATCACTGCGTGTACTAACTTCCGTTGAAATTTGCGGACTTTTATTCGTCCAGGCTGGCTGACATGAAATGTACTGTGTCCCAATAGACAGAAACTCGTGTAGTCAAAAACTTTACCCCTATCTTCTGTTTCTCGGCTGCGCAAAGAATAAACTCTATTGTTCTGGCTGGATTTGTGGAGGTTTAAATACAAATCTATTCTTGTATGTTTCATGGCAAAATTCCATTTAGCAAATATATTTATATTCTTTATCCCTCTGTGTGAATAAGTCAATTAAAATCGATTATTATTTTATATTTAAACCATTGTCATCATGCGATTTTTTTAGGTTTAAATATTGTTTTCATATGGCTTTTAAATATCCGATTTTTTACTGCTGCTCATTTTTTAAATGAATGCATGTCACGATGTTGCTTTATTAAGTTGTTGTTTTTAATTCGTTTTTATGTTGACGCGCCTTTTGGTTTGCACTAGGTTAATTAATGAAGCACGTCATCATAAATTAGTTTCCATTCCTATTTTTGTATTAATTCCCAGAAGGGTTTTAATACCGATAATTTTAATTGGAGGTAACATGAATATCGTTTCATTCGATGAAGTTAAAACATACGTTCAAGCCAATTATAAACACTCTCGACTTTATGGTCGAACCGAGTTAAATGGATGGCATGATGATTACGGTGATAAAATAGTTCAAGAATATTTTAAAACGCTGAACGCTGAAACCGGTCACAATCGCTGCATCATATCTCGCCATGAACATATATCGGGTAACTCTATCGGTTTTGGCTTTGAAGACGTTGTGAAAGCCGTTTATGCGTCTTTGACGCCGGCCCAACTTGTTATTGAAAAAAATGCGGTGCACAAGAAATTGCTTAGCCTGGACGTTTCATCCGCTAAGTTGAACGCTTGCCCGACCCTTAAGCGCAGTTTCGCTGCGTTAAACGTACGAATTACTATCATGCATCGCTACCTGTTAACGAAGTTAGAGCCTGACAATAGCCCTCACGTCGGCGGTTGTGCAGATTTAATTGGGGGTGACTTATGTTGATAGCTGAGGGAGTCGAAATGCATATTCTTCATGAGGTTCAGGCCACCAGCATTGGTATGTTAGTCAATGATGTTAAAGGCCAAGTCGATAATACGCTGGTTTACCAACTCTTATCAATCCGAGCGCACTCTTTGCTTAATCGGTTGGGTGACGACAAAGCTATGCTGTGTCAGAGCAATGAAACGCTGTCTTGGGTTAATGCGGCTTTAGATCAACGGGATGAATGTTTGCTGGGGACATTAAATGCCCTTGCTTGGCTGTGCCGGTTTTTGTGCACCCGCCAGGTCAGAGAACCGTCTATTTCGCCGTATGTTGGCTCACTTGAGCTGTACGATCTTCTGGATCAACTGCGCACAGAATATGGAAACTTGATATTTGCTGTTGAAGACGCCGGTTATCGTGTCGAACACAATCAGGCTTTTGGCAATGTGTGGGGTGTCACTTCCTGATCACGTCAAAAACTAAACGGCGGACACATCGGAGCGCAATTTTGAGTATGCCGATGATGGGAAATTAAGGCCGATCCAACTCTCTCAAATTTCGCTTCCAAAAATGTGTGCCCATTAGCAATGGGCACAGATAGTCAGGCCTTAGCCTTAAGCGGCGGGCCTATTAGCAAGTACAAGGCTTCCAGTATGCACAGTGATCGAAATATTCTTGATATACCGTCTCAATCCGCGACGATGGCCGTGATTGCTTCACTCAAAGAGGCTGGGCAAGACTATGAGTTTTATCCGACCACCGAACAGCAGATTCAAACCATTGCAGCAGATATTACGTCGATTTTGGAGACATATGACGTAACCAATATACATTCCCGGTCCGTGAAGCTTCTGGATGTGGGGTGTGGCGATGGACGTGTATTAATGGCCCTGAACCAAATGTTGTCCGCGGATGAAGAAAATCCAATCTCTACGGAAATGTATGCTATCGAAAAGGCATCAGTTCATACTGACACATACCGCGCTAAGGACATCACTCTTTTAGGGACGGAATTTCATGAAACCAACTTTATTTCCAAAAGTACTGATATTGCTTTTGTAAACAGCCCATATAGTGAGTTTTCCGTTTGGATGGAAACGTTGCTCTACCAGCTAAATTTCAAGCTGATGTATGCCATCATGCCCGAACGGTGGCAAGACGACCCGGCTATAAAAAAGGCGGTTGAAAGGCGGGGAATCAAGTCGACCGTGATAATTGCTAAGTCAGATTTCTATATTGCCCCACGCCAGGCAAGAGCAAAAGTTCATATTGTCCGGTTTGCATTTAACGATTTTGAAGCTGACGCCGAACGCTATAACAATGCGTCGGGTTCCGACAATCGCAACTCCCGATACCGCTATAAACCGACGTTGGGACGTGATGCGACAGATTCGTTTCAAATTTTTATCGAAGATGAATTGGGACTCAACCAAACGTATAGCGAGACGACCAATAAATTCTATGAATTTGCCGAGAAAGAGCGAGTTCGTAAAGAGTTGGAAACCGACGGCACTGAATCATTCGAAATTGTAGCTTCTCGTGGTGTGCTCTGGGCATTACTGGAAAACTATGACCGCGATATATCGCATGTCCTAAATGAGTATAAGAAGATCGCTGAACTGGATGCCACGTTACTAAGTGAACTTGGTGTTGAGTACAAAGCGCTGATTGAGGGCCTGAAAGAAAAGCTGCTGGGGTTCAGAAATGTCTACTGGTCGCTGCTGTTTGATGAGCTGACGGTTTTGTCGTGCCGACTGACGACCAAAAACAAAAAACAGCTCTTGAACACCCTATCAGCTAATGCGCTGGACTTTACTTACACTAATGCCGTGTACATCATCAGCTTTGCCGTCGAAATGGCAAATGAGTTGATTGAAACGAGCTTGGTTGAAGTATTCAAAGAGTTGACTTGTGAAAAGTCGATTTCCCGGCATTACAAGTCCAACGAGCACTATTACCGGGATAGTTGGCGTCACTCAACAACGTCACCAAACGACAACGCAAAATATGTCCTCGATTACCGGTTCGTTAGTTCGCACTGGACCAACTTTGGCACGAATTCTTGGGATTCAGGCTTAACAGAAGATGCCCGGCGCTACTGCGATGATCTGCTGGTGGCACTTAAGTTGCTCGGATATGACAATTTTACTTATAGCTCTGGGTATAAGTCATTGTCTGCCGGTGACAAGTTGATTGTTAAGGGTACCGATCCGTACGGAAACCTAATAGATCTGCTTCATGTGCGTTTCTATAAAAATGGCAATCGCCATATCCAGTTTAATCAGGAAGCTATGCTTCGCTTTAACTGCACGGTTTCTCGGATATTGGGTTGGGTGCGCAGTAAGGCAGAATTCGAATTCGAAACGGATAGCGTCAAGCCAGTTGAAGATGACATATGGCATATCGGGGACGGGCTCAAAATCAAGCCTTCAACGATGCTTGTTTTGACCCACCGGCAAGCTGCTTAGGTCTGCTACACACAGGGGAGCCGTTTGGCTTCCCTTATTCGCCAGTTACGCCCTTCCTGGTTAACAAGTTACCACCTGAACCTAATCTAATGTCAGTCCATGACATTTCAATCATGTCTGCATACCAGACCCATCCACCAGCACGTCGTAAAACAATGTCTAGAACAAAAAATGAGCACGGTGTATTATTGTAGTTAAGTAATGTTTAGCTACAATTATACACACAGGGAACAACATGAGTTCATTGACTATGGGTAAAGACACCGTTCATATGCAGGTGATGCTTACTCAGGGAGAAAGCTCTCCAAGTAGCATCTACGAAGAGCTATTTGAGCTGTTTGAAGAAAGCTTCTCTGGCGAGATGTCGAAGCCGATTTGGCACAATCTTTCACAACAGGCATCGCTTACAGTTCCGGGATGCCTTCCCTCTGTTACCGGGGGAGTACAGCCGCCGGATATCACGACTTATTACCGTTTTAGTGATAACGCAAACACGTTAGTAATGCTTTCTTTGGCAACTAAAGAGGCGAAGGAACGTATTCATCGTTTAAGAAAATCAGGTTCGTCAATCGACCTGACTCTTGGGCAGGATAGACAAAAGGCGGAAATAGCCTTACAAGCTTTCCAGTTGGTCGCTAGCAAAGGTGACTTAGCCGAGTTATTGGGTAATGTCGTCCAGGCTGCCGAAGAGAAGTTCATTGACCTAAAAGGGCAATTAAAGACTCAACGTGCCTCACTAGCGCAACTTGCTATCGCTCAGCAGCTAAATGAGATTGAAACGCGGACAGAAAATTATCCGTTACTATCTGCGAAGGATGCTGCCAAGCTGTACGGGGACTTTCGAAGCACCAATCCTTCGCGGGTTGTGAGCAATGCTAAGCAGGCAAACGAGATCTTTGCGTTTAACTTCGGCAATAGCAAAAACGTTCAGGTACCGGCGTTTCAGTTTAAGCCGCAGCTGGGCGTCTACGCTGCCGTGCCTAAACTCTGTCGTATATTGTCAGGGCTGAATGATTGGGGGGTGTACCACTGGTTTACTTCAGAGGCAGAAGATCTTGGTTGTACGCCAGCTGATGCTTTGGCTAAACCCGATTTAGAAGGTGATTTGCTGTACCTCGCTGGCTTATTCAAGAATGACAGTACATTCCGGTCATTGAGTTTCGAGTCTGATCAGTACGTTGATAAGATGCGAGACAAAGAGGTTAGTGATAACCATGCCGAGTGATGCTATCCCGCCATCTATAACCATTGCTGCCGGACAGCAGTTTCACCGAGTAATTAAACGTGAGGAAGATGATCAAGGAAACCGTAAGTACGATGCGCTTGACCCAAACCCATTCAGGAATCTCGAATGGCTGTCTGATGTGAGGGCGCTCTACAGCGACGGTACTGCGGTTTCCGGTCGTTTTTCTCCTTTTCTTGGGAGTGATAGTGTTCCTGTTCCGGCATTGTATCTCGCGCCGATACCAGAAACGGCTTACTTCGAAGTGATCTTGCGTCCCCGTGCCAAGGGGGTGATTGCTTTACAAAAAAGCGAAGTCGCCAAGTTAGAAATCGCTAGGGTGAGTTTTAAAAAGCCACTGAAACTGGCTGATTGCCGCAAGTGCTATTTACAAGATGGGAGTCAGCCATTTTGGGATTATACCTTTGACCAGCTCTTTGAAGCCGCTCAGATGAAGTGTTTGGACAATGCTCGGTCGCTGGCAAAGTTCATACATGACAGCTATCCAGATATTGATGGTTTAGTGTGGGATTCTGTTCAGCATGGAAACTTGGTTCCTGTCTACATGATTTTTGGAGAGCGGCGGGATGGGATGATTGAAGCCACCGCCAATGCTTTAAGCGATATTGCGGTGTGGAAACCTTACTTGTTGAACTGCATCGCAGATAAAACGGTTGTTGTCTCGACTGATATAGCTGCTCTTCTGTAACCTTTTTAGCCTTTTCCCCCTAGCGGGGCTTTTGATTCCTATTCCTGCCCACCAAAATGAAAACAGCCAGCACAAAGGCTGGCTGTGTCTTACCTTACGATCGATTATAAATCAGTGAATTTGATGTTAGAGAACTCAAACTGGTTGCTACCATTGATCTTCATATCGAACTTGGCGGTAAGTGAGCGGCGAGGTGTTGATTCAAAGTCTTCAACAGCCATTTCAACCGCCACGCCGCTGGTGGCCATCTGGTCAAGGTCCATGTAGTTAATTTCGCGCTGCAGGTGATTAATCACCTGATCATAGTATTTCTCCAGCTCTGTACCAGCCAGCGATAGCTTATGCGCAGCATCAGGTGTCTGAATGGCAATAAATGGTGTTAGTGGAGTGAGGAACTTCCCAGTATTCGGGTCGATTGGAGCATCGTAGAATGTGCCATACACAATCACGTTTTTCCAGTTCGCGGCCCCGCCAGAGATAGGCGTACATACAGGACCGTTCTCCATGAAGTTAATCGTGGTGAAGTCGGTGCCGAACAGGTTATAAGCATCATTCGCTGTAATCACATGACATTCTTGTGAGAAGGAAGCATTGATGGAATTGTAGTATTCAAACGATGGCTTCATTCCGCGGTAGTAATCCAAGGTTCCCATCGAGACTTGAGCCGGGTTCGCAAGTTCTGGTACTAACTTGGTGATTTCCACTTGTTGCCATTCGGCTTCAGGATCGGTAATTCGTTTACCTGAAAATACCCCCGTCAGTTCGCCGTTGGTCACATCATAGAGATTCAGGTATGAAGACACACCGAAGAAGTTGATGTCATTACCCACATTTACTGCTACGCGCTGACCTGTCTTATCGAGAAGGATAGTGCGGTCTGGGTTGGTTTCGGTTGGCTTCATTGCCATGAATGTATCCAGGGCAACGAATTCTGAGCTATGGTAAATGCTTGTGTTCTTAATCTGTGCAGTGATTTGTCCGCCATCGACGATTGAAACAGCATTCTTTTGGGGCCAGTTCGAAATGGCATAGACATCGCTGTTTTCCTGATATTTGGCATAGATGTTCAGTTGGCCTGGTGATACATGAGTCTTATCGATCAAAGTCAGGTCACCATTTTGGGCTGCGGAAAACAAGGCCCGGCGATCACTTTGCTTTGTTTGAGTATCGATAACAATTTTCGCCCCTAAACCACCCCAACTGCTGGAAGATACCAGATCAAATGTCTCGTAAGGAATTAACTGGCCGTTGGTGTCATAGAAGCCGATTAGAGAACAGCCGTTTGAGGAATTAAGTTGAATCATGACTTTCTTGTCGGCCGCAATCAATGCGTCTAAGTCAGCATCGGTCATCTGTTCTGGTAATGAACAGGCCATGCTGGTAAGAGATGATGACTGCTTAAGGTGAATATTATCGAAGCCAGCAAGGTTGCTGGTGGCAAATTTGCCCGGGATAACGGCGAATGCCCCAGATGATAAAGCAAGTGCAATTGAACCAACTAATAAATTTGCTTTCATAGCTAATCGTTCCTTTGTTTAGTATCGAAGGTTGTAGTAACAACTTGTTGAGTCGGACGGATGCAACACAACTTCATCACACATATGTAAAACACCGTCTTTGTTTACGGCTTTCAGTAAAGTAAGTCCGCGTGGGTGGTACGTGTAGAAATCTTCTGCTGACGCACAGTAATCAATGAGCTCCATCGTTGTTAATACTGTGTTCAAGGCGGGACACGCAATGTCGGCGTAGGCATCATAGATACGGTTGCCAGCCAGTTTTTCCAATGTAATTGACAAAGTGTGTCTGACCTGTTTTTGGTCAACATCCCAGTGGTATTCAATGACAAGGTCTTGGCAATCTTCAGGTAATGCGATAAACATCCCGACCCCTTGCTCAGAGATGGCTGAAGTTATGCACTTATTTATAAAAGGCTTGTTTATCGTGTATGAAGGCACCGTGAGTTGGTGTTGACCTGCTGTGACATTGATTGATAAAGCTACTTTTTTGGTGTCTACTTTAAACTGAGAAACGATTCGGGGACTAAGGTGAATGAACCTATGGTTCGTCCCGATAAAAGATTTCCCTGTTTCTTTTTTCAATCTGGCATCGATGACGGCTATATGCTCAGCATTGTCCTCATGGGACACGATGGTCTGTTGAACAAAACTTTCCGGTGTTACTCCACTGCCAAATGCTTGGGCAAAATCAATGTTGCCTAACCGACCGACTTCGCTCCCACTCTCTTCTATAAGCTTTGTGGCTGCCGTTCGCCATAGAACGTATTCCAAGCCAAAGTCTTGGGTTAGTTGAAGCATGTAGGTACTAATGGCATGAGAGGTTAAGCGGAAAGTATTAAAATCCACTAAGCAAGGTGGTACTCGTTCGATGTAGCCAGCCTTAAGGCATGATTCGAAAATTGTCTCGAACGTTGTGCCGCTTTTAAGGTAAATATCGGCACTGGCCTTTTTGATGTCGTCTGTGGTGCCACCTTTGGCTTTAATCTGCTGCCGCAATTCCTTCGCTGTCTTCAATACGTGGGTTTGAAGATCTTTCTTCCGGAACATGTGATTAGGGCGGAAGCGAAGGTTGTCGAACATGTGATCAGTTACAAAACGCTGATGTACATTCGGCATCAGCGCCAGGTGGATAGTCTGTGGAGGTGTATAACAGGGAGTCTCGCCAAACGTGGCTTGCTCATCAGGGGTTGCACAACAGTACAACGCATTCCGGAGGTAACTGTCTCCAAACACGTTGAAAAACTGATTTTGGAGACGGGAGCAAAGCAGTTCCATGTTGCTTTCGGTGATGATGAGGCTATTGGAACAATGACTGTGCCCATTTTGAGTCTTTGACTGAAAGTGCCCCCAGTCCTTATAACCCAGAACTTGAGCCCACATATTCAGCCACATTGCCGGACGCATATCGCTGATTGCCAAGCTTTCTTCACTTAGTGTTTCTTTCACAAGGTAAGCCTGGGTTTTTGTGGCCGCTAAATGTTCGGGTGCGACAATGATGGTTTCTGCATTCATTTCTTAACTCACTCGGCCTTGTACATGATTGCTGCTTACATGTATCCGCCGAGCTTTGTCAGTGAATACAGATCTTCATTCCTAGTAATGGAAGCTCTTGGGATTAGGCGGTTGCAGCGCCAACGATGAGAGCGGCATCAGGGACCACTATAAGAAGGCACCAAAGGGAAGTAATTGGCTGTTCTTTCCTAATTTGGGTCAATAGAACGATCAGATGTGAAAGTGTGATCAATTGGGCAAAGTGTGATTAATCATTGTGAATGCATGTGCTTAGGTGATTTTAGCTTGGCGACCTTTCGGTAATTATTGTCCTGGTGCGACATTTACCTATACACTGTATGTATGTACAGAAATATTGAATACTCACTATGCCGTTCCCGAGACCTACAGATGGGTACGAAGATCCCAACCTCTCTGATACGCTAAATGATTACCTTGTACCTAAACCATCTTCGACACTGTTATATCCAGTTCAGTCTGAATATCCTGCTCTCAATCTGTCAGCGGGAGATTTGTTGATTATTGAGAAAGGAAGAAACCCTCATAATGCATGCCATGCCTTAGTTAACTTCCAAGGAGATAATCATTTAGTTCAGTTGTTTTGGCATAAACAGTGCTGGTGGGCAAATAACCATGAACGTAGTGGGCGGGTAACTGATGAATTCACATTAATAGGTGTGGTGACCAAATCAATCTGTAATCAGATTAAGGACTAAACCTATTCAATGTCACGAGATTATATTAAGAGGTATTTGATAAACTCTATTTAATGTCTTTGAGAGACATTAAATAGAGAGTAGAGATTTAAAAAAATCTTGCTGGGTTGAACTACAAGGCGAGAAACCAGAGAATTGATTAGATTCATGGACTAACTCATCGAACCTGCCATCTGAATCTTTATAAAATACCCGCTTATTCTTGAGGTTGAAATGTTGTGAGAGGACATTAATGACTCTATCAGCATCATTTGTGATGGTTCTAGAATTATTACCAATGTCTTGGAGTAAAATTATAGTGTCTGTTTGTTTAACAATTTGAAATGACGCTTGTGAAGCCGTTTTACCCAAATAAGTAGTAATCATGCTCGCTCCATTAAGACCGGATAATATCGATAACGGCGGTGCCGATTATGACGATAATTACTATCCAAAGTAATAGACCCTTACGGGACTTTGATTCAAAGCCTTTGTCCATATAGTACTTAGCGTCAGCTTCAAATTCATCGTGTAACACTTTTCCTGACCGAGTGTTATTGTTCTCCTGCGACTTCCTTGTGTCATCTGAATTTTGCGATCGTTTGATCGTGGGCTTGATCAAGAGGTCGCATTTTCCTAGCTTAGCCAGTTCACTTGCTGCGACAGATCCTTTGGCACTTATCATATGCCCTCCTAGTCAATAGTCTTGGCAAATTTATCTTGCAACCTTTGTACTTTTAGCAGCACATCCACGAGCACTGTTAGTGTGTCGTTGATTTCTCGTAGCTGTTTGAACCGTGACTCCGCGACTTGTATGGCGAAGCGTTCCCACTCCGGGGCCGTCATGAATTGTCGCATGTCATGGTGATACCGGTAGGATTTAGGAATGTACTTTGACGCGATCCTTTTTTTCGAGGCGTCTTTGTTGCTGTCATTCCAGAACCGGTTGACATACCACTCGAAGGAAAGCGTTCTTGGTGATCGTCTCCTGACCCTGGTACCGAAACGGCCCTGGTCATCTTCGCTGCCCAGCTCTCGCGCTTGTCGGTTGGCGAACCAGAATTGGTCGGAAGTTTTTCGGCCTGCGATCTCTACTGTATCCCTGAGCTGATCGGCTAGCACAAGTGACTGCTGAATCAGATCCGCTTGCTTCTTTCGGATGTCTTCGAAACTGACCTTTGCCCGCGCGTCTTCGCCATCAACGCCTGGAAGCATGAGATCCTTAAGTTCCTTGAGATCATTCATCAAAATTTATTCCTAATTTTAGGGGAGACAGCAAATACCAAATGGGTACGCAAACCCCAGCTTTATATCTATCTGGACATAGCCGGGGTCTATCCCATGCAAAAGTCCCAATTGGCTGCGGGACTTTAAGGGGTAAATGTCCAGATAGATAAGGGTAGAACTATCATATGGTTTCATAATAGCATTTTTGAGGGCACAAAGAACCCCTAGCCCTATCTATCTGGACATTTGAAGGCAAATGTCGGATTAATTGTAAGAAACTTCAAAGATTGTGACGCTATCCGACAAATGCATATGCCTACCCTTATCTATCTGGACATTGGGTGGGGTAAAGTCTAAATTGATACCTATCAAAAATCTGGGCTGGTTTTGACCAAAATGGGGTAAAAGAGCAGTGTTTAACCTGCTTTTCTTTGATGGGGAAGTTTGACTCTTTTCCGGCTGTTGTTATCGTTTGAATGGGTGACTGTCGACACCAACGCTCAGTGCTCAGGCTGTAAGGTGTCAATTTAATGGCTGATAAAAGCCTCTGGCAAGTGGTATGCCAATAGTGCTCTCAAAGTATGCTTCTAGTTCAGGAAGTTCCTGAAATTGAAGAAAATGCTGGGTCGGAGCATTTTTTTGTAGTTTTGCGTACACATTGATAGTTTAATGTATAACTGCAAATAAGATTGACGGGAAGTGTCATTTTTTTGCCTTTTTGCGTACACGTAAACCCAATTGGTTACTTATTCGTTCGGTGCGTGTCGTAAAATGTCATATTTTTGTGTTTTTGCGTCATTTGACCCAAAATCGCAAGAAGTGGCGGTATCCACCGATTGCAAAACGGATATTTTGTAGTGGTATTTATTGACCTAATAAGGAAAATGTCATGTCATTAGACCGCACAAATCAGTCAGAACCTTTTGTATTGGGCATGGATATTGGCTATTCGGGCCTGAAATTGAGCATGGGGGCAGTATCAAAAGATGGTTCGTTTGATGTTTCTGCTGAAAAAAGCCTGGTACTGCCAATCGGCGCAGCTCCCGCGACCATGATGCCGCAAACCATCACTGGTGAAGACCTTGAAGCTATCAAAGTTTTAGTTGGGGATGAAACTTGGGTTGCCGGTGTCGAACCATCCAAACTCCATAACTGGCAGCGTGAGCTGCATGAAGACTACCCTTCGTCAAAAGCTTATTTGGCCCTTTTCTACGCATCACTAGCTCTATCAGAACGAAAGGTTATTGATGTTCTGGTTACGGGCTTACCTGTCGATCAATTTCATGACATTACGCGTCGTGAGAAACTCGTAGCAGCTTTAGAAGGGATTCACTGCATTTCTGGAAAAAAAGAAGTAACGGTGAAAAAGGTCTTGGTTGTTCCACAACCAGCTGGCACTTATCTTCATGCAATCCGTACTATGGAAGATGAAAAAACACTTCGCTTATTTAAAAACGGTACGGTTTTAATTAATGATCCAGGTTTCTACTCCACAGATTGGATCATTGTAAAAAATGAGAACATGCAAAAAAGTACTAAAGGAACGAGTACTAACGCCGTTTCTAAAATATTAGAGACGATGTCTTTCTTAATTAGGGATGAATATGCAACAGCACCAAGTATCGACCATATTGAATCTGCATTTCAGAATAACGAAGAATCTATTTTCGTATGTGGCGAAGAAGTTCAATTAAAAGAATATTTAGATAAAGCAAGCTTTAAAGTAGCGTCAGCTGCAATAACTGAAATAAGGGAAAACTTACGCCATGGTATTAAACCAGATATTTGTATTCTAACTGGTGGCGGCGGTAAATTTTTTGAGGCTGTTATGTCTGAAACATTTTCTTGTAAAACTGTAACGCTCAAGAATGCTATTACTGCTAACTCAAGTGGTTTCTGGTTTGCCGGCCAATCTTATTGTCGAAAGATGGTTAATAGCAGTCATTATAACGAGGTGTCCGCATGACAGATGAATCATTGCTGACTATTAGAAATCTGCAAATTAACCACGAGGCTTCACCTGAGTTGTTTGAAGAAATTAATGCTATTCAAAACTCGAAGTCTAGGGCTGAACGGCTAAGGCATTTGGCGACCATGGGTTTATTATTATTAAAAAGTCAAAGTAGGCCAGTCGTGGTTTCATCCACCGATGGCAGGAATGACAACTCAACAGCCGTCACAGCAGATCGATCGAAACGAGATAGCCTATCAGACAATTTCTTGTCTGGTTTTGGTATCTGACTTTGTGTAAGCGTTGGGGGATTGTATTTATAGGTATGTAAAACTATGGCTGAAAGTCGTAAAGATTTAGCGTTGGTGAAGCACGAAGTGCTTGCTGTCTTGAAAAGGAAAAACAAGATCAAGTATGTTTGCCAAGATCTGACGCTTATAGAGTTGAAGAATGTCATCTCTCGTTTGCAGGAGCTCTATGACGAACGCGAAGAAGAAGAGTCAAAGAATGCCGAACTCAGAAACGAGCAATCCCGTCTGACTATGGGCAAACTTAGTGAGCTTCTTGATGAAGGCATTGAACTCGACTTTATAGAGCAAATGATTGCGGAAAAGAAGGACAACTCAACTAACGACGAAAGCCAGACTATCTATGAAAAGGATGGTGTTGGTTGGTCAGGCCGAGGTCGGCGGCCAAAGGTATTCCAGGGGCTATCACCAGCCGAATTAGAGCAGTTCCGCATCAAACATAAGTAGTACGACTTTCAGCATGGGGGCATGTTTCATGCCCTCATTTTTTTGGAGTTAATCATGCGGGAAAGTAACTTTGAGAGTTTGTATGAGTTCTCTGGAAAGCATACTCCAGCTCCGATCCCTGGAGTGTATCTGTTTGCCGGCGAAGTTTCTTTAGGCGGCATCCGTCTCACGGGTATTTGAACAAAACGGGCAGTCTGTTTGAATGTGCCTTTCCGATACTAAGTGGGAACATCCACAGTCGCTGCATTTTTTCATCGTGACTATTTCTTCGGACATATCACGGACGATAGACCAAAAATCATTGATATCGATTTTGACGATGTTACTGCTGGTAGCCAATTCCGGTGACTGACCATCAATGTCTTTGATGCAGCTTCTATAGGCTGAGTAGGCTTTCATCAGGCAGTCAATGTCACGTCGGCGTTTGGTCATCCTCATTGCGGTGTCCAAGTCATCGCTCAATAGTCTTAGGTAAAAGCGGATTCCTGCTGACAAATGCATTCTCAGGCGTTTGTTCTGCAATAAGGTGGCATGTGTCCGGGTGCTATGCGACTTTCGGTTCAGCTTTATCCTTGCCAGTGTAGCCTCATCGAACAGCTTGTTGATCGTGCGGATACGTTTGTCCGGTAGCCCAGTTTCTATCACAACAGTACGTGTGGTGAATCCTGCCTTAAGCATTTTTCGGGCAAGCAACTCGTTTTCTGCTTGATGTGAAGTTCTGACTGTCATGAGTAAAGCCCCCCCAGGTCGCGGGAATTGACATTGAGTGATTGAAGAACACGTTTCAAGTGATCGGCTTCAGTGGGTTCCTGGCAAAGAATGGTACTTAATGTTCTGCCGCTAAATCGCAAATTGAAGATAGTGTCGTTGTCCATAATGAAATATGACAATGCCACCGAAGTCGCACTCTCTAGCCTATCGAGAAAATTATCGGACAGACCAAAAGCAACTTTGGCACTCAAACGGTCTCGCAACAGGCAGTGCTGAACAGTTAGCCAGTACTGCAGCTGAAAGGACCAGATGGGCTTTGTGCTATGGTGAATGTCCTGCTTCGAAAATTTGTTCAGTTTGTGAATCATTTCTCTTTCATCGTTTCTGACAACGAATGAGCAAGTTGTTGAGCTGGCCAGCTTGTTAATCTGTAGCGGTGTCGCTTTTGACAATACGGCAATCGTTTCCAGCGGGAGGCGGTAATGCGCCGCTGCAAGCTCCGGATTGTGTAGTGCTGCCTGTACGGCACATTGCCATAAGCTGATGTCGATAGCCTTCACATTGATATCACCACTTGCATCGTTAAGAAGTAATGCGTTGTCTTCTTCATGTTGGATGATTCCCTTGCTCATAATGACTCTTCCTTTGCCTAGCCTAGCGTTCTAATTGTTTGAGATTGGCGTAGATGGACATGACCCTTTGGCTGTACGCATAAGCTCTCGGATCAGTCCAAGAGTTGTAGCGACTGACGGCCAGTGCAATATCGCCGTTACTTAATTGGATGTTCTCTGCAAGTACCTGAGCCCCTGTATCGATGTTGTATTCAGGGTCAAGGAGACGAAATGGGTCGTCGATGAGATGGCGCTGCCAGTAGACATTGACTTGCATAACTCCGACATCAACTTTTGTTGTGCCTGAATCGAAAATTTCAGTCAGTTTTTTAACCGCCTCTATTTTGGAACCGGGATAAAATGGCTCATGGGTACGTAATGCATATGGGTAAGGAGAAACGTTACCACCGTCACGTTTACCTGACTCAGCTAAAGCCATAGCAAACAGCAATGTAGGGTCTACATCGTGTTTTTGGCCAGAGGCGTAGAAATAGGTACCTGTAAGGTCAAAAGCATGGCATTTTGTGCCGATTAAAACCGTTGCAAGTATTGATAACACTGTTTTATTCATGCTGCCGCTACTCCATAACGTTTAAATCTTTCCGGCCAAACATCTTCAGGTTTGTAATCTATTGCCTCTGCGATGATCTTTTCCCAACGAGGTGAATGGGCGGTGAGAGCTTTAGATAACACTTGTCGGCTTACTTTGTTGCGTCGGGCAAGTTCGGCCAGCGTTAGCTGTCTAATCTTGAGTTGATACAGAATCCAGGCTTTTCGCTCTTCTTCCTGCTGCGGGACAGCTTCTATCTTCTTATTTTCCTCTGTCATTCCCGGTCTTCCTTGTAATGGAGATCTTTTGTGGATCTAATGGCGAATTATGCCTGTCATAATAGTGAAATTTTTTGTTGTCTTGTCAGGACATGACAACTGTTGTCAATAGTAAAAGCCGGATTCAAATATTACTCAATGCCTAGTCGTGCTATTTGGGCATAACAGTCTTATTTTGTTTATGTAATTTCGCTATTTTATATTTAAACCACTGTTTATTAAGGGTTTAATAATGCAGGTGTGTATCCCATTTTGTGCATGAAAATTTATCAAAGCATCTGAAATTTGGTGCACATTGGGGTTTATGTTTGTATACTTTGTGCGCAGGGCGCAAAAAACTATAAGTAATCCGTTGGCTGGTTAATATAAAATTATGACTACTAAAATAGAAAAAACAGGGTCATTAATAGTCATTCTCTGTGCTCTCTTACTCAGTACAGATTGTTGGTCGAATGACTTGATCCGGATAGGAATACTCACTCCGTCGAAACATAGTCGCGTTACATCTGAAGATGTACGTTCATGTTTTTTGGACGCGATTGATGACGAAAACTATGCAAATGTTCAATTCGCCTTTGAATCCACGGGCGGCTCGGTATTGGGTACCAAGAAAGCCGTTCAGCGTTTGATGGCGAAGAATGTTGATTTTGTTGTGTTAATGGTTAACACCCAAGAGGCAATTGAAGCCGGGGGCGTGCTGGCAGAACGCAAAGTACCCTACTTGAGCCTGGCGAACGAGTACAAGGTTGTTGATAAAGAGTACGGATTCTCCTTATTTAATTCGGAAATCAGTATTTCACGCCAAATCGTTCAGCAATATTTCACCCTTCCCTCCGTCGCAAAACATGTAGTCATTGTTTATGACCAATATGACAAGACTCTGGTTACCAAACTAAAGCAGACGATGCTTGAAGCGGGATTGGATGCCGAAATACACCGTTTCAATGTTCACGCCAGTGAGGATTTAGAGCGAGCACTAAACCCAGAGACAGCCGTTTTTGTCTTCACAAAATCCAGTTTGCAGACGCGGGTTGTAAATGCGTTGGGCAAAAACCATAAAGGACGTGTTCTGGTGTACCCAAGTGATAACGATTTGCCTCGATCGGTCACTCTTTCCCAACCGCTTTATGAAATCAGTTATCTCAATGATGCGCAGATCGCTAACCCACGACTTAAAGCACTTATCAAAACTCATTGCAAAAGAGTCGCCATTGATGAGCGCTTTGTATATCGGCTGGATGCCGTTATCTCAGCGATTCATTTAGCAAGCTCACTGGCCGGAACTGGCGTAAATGTCGCCCACTTGAAAGGTAAACCACTTGAGTATCAATCGTTGATTGATTCTGAGCACCTTCGGTTTAACGAGAGGGGGTTTGCTGACAGGAATATCATCATTCGCAGGGTGAGCAATGTCTTACCGGCTAATCGTGCCAGATTGTAAGGAATGACCATGATTAATAAACGATGGGAAATTCAGTTTTCGTTATTAACGTATATCTGGTTGTTAGTTCTCCTGCTATTGGTGGTGCAAATAACATGGTTTGTATCTCAACGGATTAGTGCGCTGAATAACCATTCTACTCATTCAGACTACATTGAGTTTGTGCTTGGGCTCTGGATGGCCTCAGACTCATTTAATGATGCCCTCTACCTGTCAGATATCGATAAAATCCGAAACACCAGCGACTACATTTTGACTTCGGTAGAGAAGCAGTTTCCGAACTTTGCTATCTGCCTGAATATGGACATTAAGTTAATTGGCCAGAATGACACAATTGAGACTTTCTCTTCATGTGGCCAAGACAGTACTGCCGTTAAATTGCTGACTAAGACAACCGCCAATATCACTAATGAAGGGAGCAAACAAATCTTTATTGATGGTGTGAATTACGGTCGTGTCTCGTGGCAGTCGGTGGGTACTGATAATCAAGATATCAAAGACTACACTTTCGGTGGACTGGTCATTGTTGAATTGTTCATTTTTGTGGTCATATCCTACTTCCTTAACCAACGTAATTACATCGCTCGTAGTGATAATCCCGAATCCGTAACGACTGACTCACTTCAAATGGAAAGGCAGGATACACTGGTTGTTGATTCTCTGAATACGGTCATTGAATCATTGAAACGCAGGCTGGCGAATATTGATGAGATCTTGAAGCACAATCGGCATTTTAATCCGTATAAAAGTGGTGAGTTGCTTTTTGTCTCGATAAAGAAAGGAAACAGTAGCACGCGGTCTGTGCGAATGGTGTTTAAGAACGAATCCGTGATTATCAACCGGGTGTCATTGATGCAAGTCGCTGAATCATTTTGGCCAGATTTGCTTCAAAAGGCTAATCGGACCTCATTAATTAACTTCGAAGCAATTCGTAATCATGCTCATAACCACCAGCTGACCCAGGAAGATAAAAAGACATTGATGCTGAATGTCACAGTTAAGCATAAGTCAGAAGAATTAAACGAACAGTTACCTATTCGGTTGCCGGGCACTATAAGTGACTTACTTGAGCGCCAAGATCAGGCGGTTGACCAAGGTAAGGTTGCTTTGTAAGCACATCGTTGATTGTTGATTAAAAATAGTCATTACGGTTTATATCGCTATTGGCTATTTTTTTGATTTTTCATCCTGCATTAACTTCAAATATGGATAGTTCTACTATGCTAAAGGGGTTGCATAATAAAAGTCCGTGTTAAAATACTATTAAAGACACGAGGGAAAGGTTATGAACGGTCAATACTCACTTTTTGTATACATTTTCGGCTTCGATGTAACCCCTAAAATGGTTTTTAAGCGTGTGATGCGCGGCGTCATGTATCTAGCATTGTTTGCTTTGGTATTGTGTGTAATTGCGGATATTGTCATTACAGCATACTGGCATGGCCTTATTGATCTTAAAACATCAGGTATCATTATTTATGTGATTCCATACTTGTTTGTTCATTTATGTGGCTTGATTGCTTTGTATGCGTTTTTAGCTGGCCTTTTGAATTTATCCGCAGGTAGTGCGACGGGTATGATTTTGCTGGTGGGTTTGGCCGGCTATTTTGTGCACCCACTGCTTGCTGCAGCCCTCTTGATTATCCGGTGTATTCAAGTCAGACCGTTTAGTGGGCTTGCCACAACCGGAACACGGTCTAGCGAAGATGACCTCAATACAGATGTGTTTGAGGATGATTGCTATATGCCAAGAAAAACCGGGGCTTCAGCTGAATACAGTCCTGATTTTCCAGATTAGATATCGGGTTTTTCTGTGACTTTGGAAAATAGAAAGCCACCTCTCGGGTGGCTTTTTTTTGTTCATTTTTAGCAAATCAATTTTTTACATCCAATCCCTCACGATGATTATTCAGGGCTTTTATTTCATTTAGGTAGGTTGAAGCATATTTGCCTGCACCTGACGCTGCTTGCAGGTGAGGCACAATTGTGTCGAATTCATTTTGGGCTTCTTTTGACAGATGTGCTTTACCGTTTAGGATCAGGGAATGTGGATCATTGGCTGCCAGCTCTTGGCGGTACATTTCAAGAGCAGCTTCGTTCTTGTTGTCAGTATCTCGGCCTCCACCTATAACGAAGCCTGAGGCAAAGACAGCAGCCTGCCCCGGAGTCAGGTTTTGGTCAAGTCCTTGCCGCGTCATGGTCTCTCGAATATTGTCCCTGTTTTGAGCCATAAATTGATCAGTAACACCTAGTTCAGCTGCCGTTTGACTGGCGACAGCCCAAAAGCCAATTTGATTATTTAAGCTCATCTGTTGCAGATCCTGTGGCGGCTGCGTAGGACCACTACCGTTAGAACCGAAACCATTAGATACAAATTCCATAGCTGCCGAAGCTACATTTTTTGCTTGCGCTACGGGATTCATTTTTTCAATGGCGCGATAACCAGCTTCCATGGCATTTGATGTCACTGAGCTTAAAGCTGCTTTGGGATTTTCAATAAGATCTTGAACTGGTTTAATGAACCCTTCCGCAGCATTTGAAAGGTATCCGGCTGTTTGGTCTACAGCGCCGAATAAACCTGCAGCGGTATTCACTTCGGCAGGCTTACGCGCAATCGTCTCCAACAGCTCTGATTCTCGTTCATTGCTAAATTGTCTATACCCTGTGCTGGCATCCCTATTCAATTGATCCTTATTGTCGTTAAATGCAGTTTTAACTATTTGCTCACCCGCAGCTGTTTCGACTTTGCTTGGAAGTGATACTGGGGTTGATGCGACGTTGGCTGCAGGTGCGGTCTGACTTTTTACTTCAGCTCTATCGACATGCGACATGCCATTCTCTACTTTCCCTTGAACATCACCATGGCCATTACCAGCAATGGCGCTGTTGGCAAATGGAGATACAGGGCCCGTTTCATTACCAGAATTGGTATTTAAGTTGAAACCAGTCGCGGTACTGATGGCTCTCATTGCTGCTTCAGCACCATCTGTAGGATCTTTTCCTTCATAATTTCTGGCGTTCAATAGGCTATGTGCTTGAGCCAGAGCTTTCGCCTGAGGTTCTTGAATTCCGTAGGAGTGCATAAATTTATTGGTGAGGGTATTTGCTTCTTCCCGCATGCTCGCTGTTGAATGTGCTTTAAACGCGGCATTCATTTGCTCCATAGATTGCGGTGAGTTTTGGAACGAACCAAGTAGATCTTTACCCTGGAAGCTGACACCGCTTCCCACCTGCGTAGCCAGTTGCTTAGCATCCGTATAACTGTCCGTTGAGGTTTTTACATCAGAGGCTGATTTCATGAGCTGTGAACCTTCAGTGAAGCCCCAATTTTCCGTCCACGCTGAATTTTTATTGGTTCCCGCAGTGTAGGCTATGCCATTAGCCATATTGGCTGACTGATTGGAGGTATACTGGTAACCCTTAGTGAATGCGTCAGCTAATGTATAAGCACTGTCCTTAGTCTGGTTCTGAGTATCAGATGCTTTGGCTGAACCTTGCAACT
The DNA here is from genome assembly GCF_017329545.1 of Photobacterium ganghwense. NCBI lineage: Bacteria > Pseudomonadati > Pseudomonadota > Gammaproteobacteria > Vibrionales > Vibrionaceae > Photobacterium > Photobacterium ganghwense. The sequence continues at coordinate 120,894 of NZ_CP071327.1, read as the reverse complement.
CTAAACCTGTTTTGATGTTGTCTGCTTGATCGAAATTTGGAACGTTAGGCAGTCCAGTCGAGCCCAATAGCGCAGGAACTTTTGCTTGTGCTTTGCCGGCAATGTTGGCCAATCGTCCTATTGGGATAAAATTAGAAATTGCTGATAGCACATCACCGGCATCTGCTTTTGCCGCCACACCGGCGGCCCATGTTCCTGCAAGGGCGTTAGTTTGTCTGTCGGACAAGCCAAACCGCTTTTGTATATCTTTAGCCGCGGATGAAATGTGACTCGCAGTTTCGTTATTCATTGTCGACAGTTGACTACCCAATGATTCCATTTTGGCAAAACTGTTGGAGCTATTTTTCGCATTGTTCCAAGCGTTACTGAATTGCTCCTGAAACTGTTGGGTCGCTTGCCGGCTTTGCTGCTGGGTTGAGGAAACCATACTGCTCATTGCACTGGAAGCATTTATAGAGCCTAGTAACCCGGCTGCACCGTTCATCATGGTGCCGGTCATCGCATTGTTGGTGCGCTGGGCATCGGTTTGCATGAGTGGCCCGTTATCAACAGTGTTTGGTGTTGTGGTTGTCGGTTTGATGAATTCAGATCCTCCCAGACGACCAGCTAGACTGGCGAAGGCATAAGTGGATCCCGTAATGATAAATAGGCTGATTACTGGGGTCGCCGCTGCCAGCATGCCGCCAGTCGCTATATAGTTCTGCATGATCTCTGTTGTTGATTTCAAGGCATAGAAACTATCTAACTCATGGGGTACAAACTGTGAGAGACGACCAGAGGCCGCCATGTGGATATACAAGTTGGTAACAGACAGAACTGGAGCCCAGAGCTGTATCCACAACAGCATTGTGAAATATTTCCCGACCAGCTGAATGCCAAGCATGCCCATGCACATGATGATCCCCATCATCGGGGTGATGGCATAAACGAATCCCTCGAAGAAGGTCATAAGGGGATGTGCCACACTCATAAATACGCTTTGTTGAGCGGCCCACTGGGTATTACGTTGCTGAATCGCCTGGTTCACCATCATTGCGCTGCTGATGTCCATCATATCGGCGTATTTTCCTTGTGCCGCCTGATGGTAGATTGGCTCAATGATAGAGGTGGCAACATAGTCCTGTGCGGATGTCGAGCTCTTACCAAGCAACTGCATTGCCTGATGTATATTTTGCAGGCCACTGTCTAAATTAAATGCCGGTACCCCTAACAAGGCCCGCAAATGCTGATCCAGCTGAGGGGACTCAATGCCATTCGTGAGCACATTGGAGATGAATACCGATGCGTTACTACAAGGTACCGTCATTGGGCCGGCAGCGGTGTGGATTTCAGTGTAGTAGAGCGAGCTGTTGAATTCTAAGACATCTTTCGCTTTCATGGTGTATATCTCGTTGACTTTGAGATCACCGAGATCGACGCGGGTAAGGGTACATTCGCGCACATGGTTATATAAGGTTTTCTTGAAGTAGCTCTTTCCCCCGATAAACGCGTCAATGCGCTCAAACACTCGAGTGTCTTCACCAAGATTGCGGACTGCATTCAACTTCTTAAGCGCATCGTTATATGGTTGCTTGGTTGTCGATGCGTCAATCAGTGTATAACCGGTTTCGAATAATTCTGTGATGCCATAACCGATCGATGAGATTATGCCTCCGGCCGCGGCGACACCAATGGGGACGTTATCGACTGGGATCACCCGTCCACTCAATGGGTCTTCAATCTTGACGGTGGCAGGTGCGCCAAAAAACATTGAGAACATCAGGAAGCATACTAATGCAATGTGGATATTAAACTGCTTTGCCCCTTGAATGATCGATTGGAACGATACGACCAGGACACCAAATAACAGGCCAATACCTGCTGCGCGTGAAAAGCTGTTGGTGCCGGTGATCATCGCTACCGTATTAAAGATCTCAGCCAGAAATTCTCCATTCCCTATGGTGTGAATAGTAAATTCAGCCATTATTCCACCCCTCCAGTTGTCAGGAGTGCATTGGTGTATTGCTTTTTGCTGGTGGAATTCAGGACGATTTGGTAGCGTTCGATAAAGTCAAACGTAGTGCCATACGCCTGGGAGAGAGCATTGAACTGGTTATTGATTCCAGTCTCTACGTCCTGAATTCGCTCTATGAGCACAGTTTTTTTAGGATTTTTACTGGTATAGATCGCGGTTTTGGCTGACCTGACCATATCGGTCAACATCATGTGACTCATATCCAGCGCAATTGCTTTGCTAGCCGTACCGACCAGGGTGTACGCGGCGTCAGGACTGAGTATGCTAATCCGTTGAATCAGGCCCCCCAATCCATGTGGCAACGCCACCAATAAATTCTTTTCTTCTGGTGTCAGTGAATCATCATTCAATTGGAACTTGCGGATGATCCCTATTGAATGCGCACTGCCCATAAGTGCCTCGCGCAGCATGGTATCGTAGCCCTTGATTGTGTGTGGTTTGGTGTCGGTGTCGTTGATGAGGCATTTTCCGGCCTTTGTTGAGGCTGAACAGTCAAAAATTTCTTTAACCCCCCCGAAAATGAGATCCTGAAGTTCCAGCTTCGATGACAAATAAGTTTCTTCCTTTTCGCCAGCTGAGTCTTTTTCATGGTGGATGATGGATCCTGTGATACTCATAATGGTTTCTAAAAGTGCGGTATTGCCCGAGGAATACCAAGACTGGACTTGCGTACTTTGTAAGGCATCCCACAGCATGTTACCAACCAGTAGCTTAAGGCTTTCCGCTGCGCGGGGGTTTGATGGAGCTGCGGTTGTCGCGGCATCTTCATGATCCTGCCCGATACTTTTCAAAGCTTCATAGGAATCGGAGAAGATACCTGCCGCGACTGTCGATAAGCGGGTGTCATTGATAGTGTTAAAGTTAAATGCCTCTGCTGTATCGTTGACAATACCTTGGGAGAGCTGGCAGCTATCAAGAAACATTTGGTTAAGCGCCTGCAGTTTCTTTTGGAACGCTTCAATGTTAGACGCCAAGTTGGGGGCAATGTTATGCATGGCCACCTGAAAGAAAACACCGGCTGAGTTCGAACCTACCCGGCGAAGGGTGTCGACAATTTCACTGAGGTTAATGAATGAAAAGCTACCACCGTTAAGCTCAATGCCGCCACAGCCAGCTTCAAAGTTGGGCATCTGTATATTCATCAGGTTGGTACGGGCTATCTTGGTCTTCATCGTGAAGTTGCCCCCTGCCAGTACCCCCCTCCGTTGGGTCTCATATACGCCAGGCTCGGTATAGTTGGTCATCGCACCGAACACGCTGTTCATTTCTTCTTGTAGGCCGGCCTGGGCTGTTCCCATACCTCCCAGGCAAATTGCCGCGGAGACGATGGTTGCAAGGCGTGTTTTCTTTATCATTGGTTGTCTCCATAGAGTGCATCGCGTAACGCAGGCATTAATTTGTCTGGTGCAATGAAACCTTCCGTATCCATGAGGTGTTCAAGGTTAGCTTCACGCAGCTTTGAGCTGACGTTGAACTGGTGGTTTATTGCTGGTTGGGTCGAATAGTATTCTGTGTCCGTGATCAAACGTTCACGGTAGGCAACCTGGATAATGCGCTGATGCGCTTGGTTAACTGAAATTGGACCCTGTGAAACGGGATAGTATTGCCCTTGCGGGGTCACCATAAAAACAGCAGGCAGGGCCATCACCGCCATTTTCTCCGCATGTCCGTCATCCAGCCGGTATGACGGATACAAACCGTTGGCAAGAGGTTGGTGGTCAATGGAAATTGGAATTACGGTAATGCCATGCAGGCCTTCGAGGTATTCAAGGATTTGCGCTTGGTCTTCGCAAAAATCACAGTTCTGTCCGGAAAAAAAGAAAAAGAAACCAACACGGTTGGCCAGTTCTGTGATGACTTGTTGGGCATTGGCTTCAGCTTTTTTCTTCTGGAGACCGATTAACCCTTCTGACTGTGCTGAGCGTGTATTCTCATCAAGATAAGGGTCGCCGGCGGTCAGCAAAGAAGCCATTTCTTGGAAATTGGTCGCGTTATCGATGGCCAGCTTTTGCATGTAGAGATATAGCTCCACATTTTCACGAGTTGGTGACGTCTGGGCTAAATCAAGATACTTGGGCAAGTTTTCTCGAATCCAGGCTGCAGAGAATGCAGCAGGAGGTGGCGCCTTCATTTCACTCGGCTCAGGCATTTTTAGTGGTTGAGGGGCAGGCGCTGGGGGGGCCGTTAGTTCCGGCTCTTTTTCTTCAACTTCTTCGGGTTCTACTTCATACCAGAACCAGCCTTCAGCTTTATTTTGATAAAAGTCATTATTGGCAACCGCAACTGTGATAGGCATGAGTGTAAGCAGCGACGTTGCCAATAAAGTCCATTTTATGCCCATTTCTGCATCCTTCTTCGGTTATTACAGTGGAATATACCCAGTAGAAAAATGCTGCAGGTCGCTAGTCATGACGAAAGTGGTTAAAGGCAGTGATCCTGGCCACCGAAAGGAAACTTCATGCTGTTGCAATTTAATCCAACATGCCCACTTTTGGTAAAGCGGGCAGCCTGGCAGTGGCTCGAATTCAATAAGCTTGCGGTAGTCCGGTAAACCCGATCCTGTTCTGGGGCTTGGGAAGCCGTTTGTAAGTATGATCAGGAAGTGTGTTCATGAAGAATCAAGTTGTTAGTTGTTTGTTGTTTGTTGTGGTCTCGATACCGGTTGCGGCTGCGTCTGATCAATCTTCAGAAAGATTTCTTGCGGCACTTAGTAAACAGTGTGAAAACTGCGTTCTGGTAGGTCGGGACATTATGGCTATCCAGCAGAGGCAGTGTTCAGTGTCACCTTCAGTCGCCGGGTACAAGACATTGCTGGCCTCGCATTTATTCTTTCTGGGTTATACCGCTTATGAAAGTGAGCCCGGTGCGTATGATAGGTTTCTGAGCTCCGCCGCGCAGCAACCGGTATGTGATGACCTCAACGCATGGGCTAAGGAAGCAGCAAAAGTGTTTGGCCAGTAATATTCAGTGTTTGGCTTTAGGTGGAATTCGCGTGATTTCTACCTTGGCCATTACCTGAACAAAAAAGGAAAAAGCAATTGAGTTTTGGCACTTTCCAATCCCCTACATGCCAAGCGATAAGCTGCAGAGTCCAGACGTTCTCAAATTGAATCTTGTATAGGAAGCCAACACTTCCCCTGTTTTTCCTGAGGATGGAAACACCCCAAACAGTATATATACATACCAGCCTTGTCAGGCTATTACGACCTCACTCCGCCATTGGCCGCAGTGCCCGTACCCAGGCCGCCTTTTCTTCTTTTTATTTTTTCTTTTTCTTTTTTTCTTCTTTTTTCTCGTGTTTTCGGGGTTTAGCACAAAGGTTAATGTTTAATTTAGGGGAGTTACGTCATTCGCTTGTGTTGATTATGTCCCCGGGCATATACTGTTTATATGATCACCAATATAGTATGTATATATACTTTTTAGGGGGAAGGGATGCTGGTCGCCGAATTACCTGATGGCACCCTTATTCGTGAAGATGATGCCGCCGAGATGTATCAGTTAATCACGGAGGAAGTTCACCATTTGTACCGTCTGCTCGCTGAGGTCGATACCACTAACAGTGCGTTATGGCATGTACCTGCTTTGGCGACAGATGGCAAAACCTCCATCTGCCATATTCCCGTTGTTAGACAACATTGGCGGAATGCAACGGCGCTTCGCCGGTTAGTGCGTGACCATTGGCTGCCTCAGCAGCGTGAAACCGCTGGCAAAAGTGCCGATAGACTGTTGGGCTGGTTAAACCTGGTGGGGGACGAAGCAGCCATTGCCGCGCTACGCGACTCTGTCACGCAAGTGAACCATTACAAAGAGAAGTTTGCCCTTTATAACCGGACACTATTGAGTGACACGGCGGTGCGCACGCGCTATTTACGCCGGCAGTATCCCGGAATCATCATGCGTTCCGTGCACCGCCGCATCGAACTGACTAACGAGATGGATTACCGCTGCCACTTTGCCTGGACCAGCGCCCAATATCGGGCAACCCCAATTAATGTCGAGTACGTAAAGGACCTATTGGATAGCCAGCATAAGCACGATCCAGATTTCGATTACGAGGGCGCTTGTAATCAGCTTGCACGGCGTTTGAGTGATCCGGGCCGGTTTTCCTTGGTGCAGATTGCTGATATACGGGTACATCCGGTACAAGGTATCGTATACCGTGATGAGGAAGGGGCACGCCGAGTCCGGCCAGTGAAGTGCCACAGCCCTTTGGTTATCACCAACAATCCAAAGTTTGTCTGCCGCCCCCCTTCCGATTTTGTTTTTGGCGGGAGGCCGGTCGAACAGCGCCAAAACAAGAAACGTCGTACCGTGTACCACCCTATCCTGCCCCACTATTCAATCTACCAACGTGAAGTAAGGAGTGCTTAATGAATTCAAAAACGCACTATTGTTGCTGCACCAAATGCAAACGCCCTATTCAGGTCGGAGAGCAGGTGTTCACACTCAATTACGGCGTTGGCCAGGTAGTTAGTGGTTCATCGACGAAATTCATTGAGCTATTCGGGCATATTACCTACTGTCAGGAATGCAGCGAGTCTCAGGCCGACGCGTTGCTGAAAACGTTCCATCATAAGGACTGAGTTTGTGGTGACTCAATCGAACTTTAAGTTGCTGCGCTTTTTCAATAGTGCCTACTGCCTGCAGATGAATCAGCAGTTCAACGAACGCGGTACGCTAACTATCGGCTTGGAACTTGCCCCAATGGTCGACGGTAAAACTGATTTTTCAAACAAGATGAGTTTCCAATGCAAACCGGAAGAGTTAGCAGAGATCACTCGGGTTCTCGTGAAACAGACGCAGTCCATAGATTTCCGTTATCACGGTACTAAGAAAAATAAAAGTTTACGTGTCGCGAATGCTGATAATGGTGGAATTGGTTTTGCTATCTCCTTGGGCAAACAAAACTACCGCTATTTAACTGTCCCTGAATTCCAACGTGTAGAAGTGGTTGATATTTTTGTCAGCACGTTAGCAATCAAGCTCGGCCAATCTATTGGTGATACCATTTTGCTCGTTAAATCCTACTGATAACCGTTTTGTGTACTGTTGAATGTCCTTGCCCGAACAGGGTACTCCTTTAATAAAAAAGGAGCCATTTCGGCCCCTTTTCCATTCTTTGCTTCTCTTACAGGCAGGTGGTTGCTGATGCGGCCCCGCCGTCGTCCGTGGCCACCACACAGATTGGCGGCACTACCCCGCCGTGGTTACGCAGCGACACCGACAGCCGGCTCGACTTAACCACCGATGGTATCCCATCGACCTCCCATGCGTAGTTTCGGACCCGTCCATCCGGATCATCACATACCGCCGTGGAGATCACCGAGCCAAACGACTCCCGGCTTTCCAAACGGCACTCCGGTGGCTGGTTCGGCACCACCTCGACCCGAACCGTTTCTGTCACGGCCTTGCCCATCTGACTATGCACCGTCAGGCTGATGTCGTGCGTACCGGCGGGCAGCGTCAGGCTCTTCCAGCCACTGTTGCCCACTTCTTCCTCCCCGTTCACCGCAAACACATACTGCGCGATGCGGTCCCGCGGATGGCCACCGTCAATCTGGCTACGCAGCCGGATCCCCAGCGGGGCTCGCATGTACGGGTTGTCAGCATGCAGGCTCAGGGCAACCTGATACGGCTCCGGCTCACCGATTACCAGCGGCTCGGTCTTCACCGTCTCATGCAGGCGGCTATCCCCCACTTGGACGCTGATTTCTCCGTCTACCGCCTCGCTCACCTCAAACACCACCGTTTCCGGACGACGCTGGTCGATGATCTTCACCCCTTCCGGCAACTGCCAGCGATAGCTCGGATCTTCCAGTTTGCCGCTGAAGCCGATCGGCCGGATGCTCGCGGTCACCGTGGCCGGGTACACCGCGGCGCTGCTGCGCAGGCTCAGGCTGAAGTTGGGCCAGACGTATTGCCAGGCTCGGGCTCGGTGCGTCACGGTGGTGGCGGTTTGCGCCTCGTACCCGACGATTTCCGCCTCATACCCAATTTGCAGGTACCGGTCTTGCAGGTCTTCTTCCCGCACCGTGTACTCCACACTTTCCCCAACAACAGTCCGCCCATCCGGCAGGGTGAACCGCCCGACTAGCGTTTCGCTCATGTAGTTGTATGGCAGGCTGGTCTGGGCCGTGAACGTATACGTCTTGCCGACCTCAACCACCCGCTCGCCGCTCAGGCGCACCCGTGGTGACTTGAACTTGTTGAACTCCACCGAGCTGCGCCACTCCTGCCAGGCCCCCCGGTCATCGTCCGGCGCGTTGATGTCCCTCACCCGCGCCCACAATTTCAGGCGCCCAAGCTCATTGCTCGTGATGCTATGGGTCGGGCCGCTGTATGTGTAGGTCTTCCCGCCGTCGTGCGACCATTCGATCTTCACTTCGGACGGCTCCACTGCCACCCCGTCCAGCTTGGCGACTGCCGTGAACTTGCCCGTGGCGGTGGCAAACAACGAACGCGGCCCCTCAACATCCAGCTCGTACCCGTTATACGCCACCACGTTGACGGTGTTCGTGTACTGCTCGATGCCGCTGTTGGCGTTGACGATTTTCGCCCTGACCAGATAACTGCCCCGCTCGAAGACCCGCCGGTACTGCATCTTATAGCGGTCGGCCGGCTCGTATGTCTCCCAGCGGTTGCCGCCGTCTGACGACACCTCCCAGACCACCGTACCGGCGGCGCGGTTATCGCTGTAGTTTTCCAGCTTGATCTTGAAAATTCCGGTAAACGGGGCCACCCCGGACTCACGCACTACCTGTACCTCGCCGTTTACCGCGGTGCCTTTGAGCACACTGAAAAACGCAGTACGGTGACCTCGCTCGATACGCTCGAACCCTTCATCTTCCAGAGGTGAACGTAGCTTGGCCATCGCCACCAGGCGGACACTGGCGGAGTCCCCGAAACGGGAGGTATCAACATCAAAACTGACATCACCGCTCGGCGCTGGTGTCCAGTCCGTGACATCCTCGGTCTGGTTGTAGTTCATTTCACGCACCAGTTTGACGTCCCATACCCCCATGGTGTCGGGATTGTACGGGTCTTGCTGGCGGTAGTTGTCACGGATACCCACCTGCAGTGTCAGCGGCGCGTTGTCCACCGCCGTGTCGGTCTCCGTCATGATCACCGGCTTAATGTTGCCCGGCGACTGGTAATAGGCGTGAAGGACACGGGTATTCTTCAACGACGGGATCTCACTGTAGTTCACCGTCACCGTCACCGGCACTGCCTGCCACAGCTTGCCTTCCGGCAGGTCTATCCGGCGGGACACGGCCCGGGTACCCGTTGACGGCGGGAACGACTCGACCACTGCCGGCTCGTTGCCAACCTGCACGGACAGGTCAAAAGCACTGCCCACAATGTCGATCAGCACATCAGCAAACTTGCCGCCGGCCATCTCCATCAGGTATATCCCTTCTTCCTCGTTTACCGGCGGAAAAACCCCTTTAACGCCGATGTTGGGTAGTGGCGGCTCGACCACCGTCAGGTCAAACGTCTGCTTGGCAACCATCACCGGGGTCTGCGCGTCGGCAAACAGGGTCAGCTGCCACGACACCGGATACACGCCGGCCTCGGTAATCCGGCCTTCCAGCTCAGGCCTCGGCACGTCATCAACCTGGGTCAGCCCATCGGGGATCGCGGTCCATTCAAACAGGCAGATGCGGTTGTCGGTGTGGCTGTTCGGGGCCGCACTGACCGCTTCAGTTTGATCGAAGGTGATCCGGCAGCGTGCCCCGTCGCTGGTGACCTTGTTGGTAAACAGAATATCCTGAATCACCATGTTCACTTTCTCCAGCTGCTCGGGGCTGGCCGGAGCCATCACTACGCTGTTGTCGGCAGGCTGCGCCTGCAGAGTGTGCAGCTGGCTGTCCAGCAGGATTTCATCGCCGTTGCCCGACAGCAGGTACACCTCGTGCATCAGGTCATGGGCGTCGGCACGTACCAGCTTGCCGTGGGCTTCGGCCTTGCTGGCGTCGGCTGCCATGCCGTGCGGCAGGTTCACCCACTTCACCAGACACACAGGCCTGAGCAGGACATCACTCTTCATGGCCACCGCCGGATCACCGGTCACCCGACACTGGCTGGCTGGCAGGGCGCGAGCTGTGAGGGTCACCGGATCTATTCCCTGCCGGATCTGGTCGCTGTTGGTGGCCACCTCAATGGCCGGTTTCCAAGTCTGGACGTTAGCCACCAGTACCGGCGCGTTCGGGGCCGTGGTGGTGAACAATATATTGGCTTGTCCCAGCATCTGTTCGCCCTCAACCGGGGCGACATCCAATGACAGCCGTCCAGCATTGCGGCCGAAGTTGTAGGCCGGGTCAACCGTGTGGGTATCGCCCGGATAGAGAGTGACACCGTTGATGGTCAGCGGGATTTCCGTGTCGCTGGAGAGGGTCGCGGTGATCGGGTAGGTACCACCGATGGTGGTTGACCCGATTTGGTATGGCTCCGACGTGATCACCTTGGTGCCGTCATTCCGCCGGACCGCCTGCGCTACAGCAGGGATCAGGACTTTGCCATCGACCCCGTAACTCAGCTCAACCCGTGGCGGGGAATAATCGAACGTCACCTTCTGCTCGGCGATGTTCCCCTGGGCATCACTGGCCAGTGCCGTCAGCTGATATTCCTGGCCCGTTTTGAGGCTGGGGAAAAGTACCGGATACTCCAGCATGTAAGTGTTGGTACCGGTACTACGCCAGGACAACTGGACATCATCCAGTGAGGGGCCACCAGCAAGACGGATCGCCGTAAGTTGTGGGGCTGGGTCAACCCCGTCACTCAGGGTGATGGTGATATCATCGAGTGAACTGATCGTACTCGGGGCATGCACTGTTAGTGACGGCGGGGTGTTATCACTGGTAAATTCAAACAACGGCTGACGTGTTTTTGGACCATGCCGTTCCTGTGCAACAACGTGTAGGTTGAATTGCCCTTCAGGCAAAGTGTTCAAGTCGAATTCATAGGTGTAGTACTCACCATTTTCAGCTGTTTTAGCCTTCGCCACATCGAGTACTCTACCGTTGCCATCTTCAAGCCAAGATTCTTTTAACCGCAAACGGTCGAAGTATGCCCCCCTCCCTTTTTGACGAATGAAAGCGCTTAGCTTGTTGGTCGATTCCTCAAACTTTGTTGTTATTTCCGGATAGAAAGCATCGTTAAAGTGGGTTTCTGCCCACATTGGCGGGGACCTGAGCGTTCTATTCGCATCGAAAACTGAGGCGTTGTCATGTAAATAGCCATTTTCTCCAGTTTTCATTGTGTACTGCCAGTCGATGAAACATTCAGATTTTCCAACAGGAATTGTACATTCACCGTTGTGTACCGCGACTTGTGGATATGGCCGAGGTTCAACCACAACTTTGACCCCATTGATTGTCACAGGAAGCACACTGTTATCGACTTCATAACGGTAGAAGTCCCGCCATCCCACATCGCTGAAATTGTATTCGACCGACATTAGTCTTGGCGTGACTGGTGCGCTATCAGACAGTTTTAGGTTGTAACTGATATATGAGCCACCCCACTGGCCAAAGTTATTAAACCGCCAATAGTTGCCATTCAGATTGCCATATGGCGCTGTGTTTAAGATGTAAACGTAGTCAGCATCTTCATACACGACTTCATTTTTGCCTAAGGCATTGGTGATCGTTAAACCACCCTCCCGGTAGCGGTGCCAGTTGGTACGGGGCACCTGCCAAATTAGCTCTATTGGGTTGCTCCTGACTTCCATTCCAGCTTTGTATGGTACGAATCCGGTCAGACCCGGCAAAATCGCCGTTGTTGCATCAGGGTTGAATACCGCAAATGGCGTTTTGGGTGCATTCGTTATATTGTCGTAAAAAACCTTTTGTGGGGCCGTGATAATCCGGTTTCCGGCTTCATCTTCAATTTCAAATGTGAAGGTGAATGCCTCATCCAGATCTGAATCGGGAAAGATGAAGCGTTCGAATGATACCTGCGCCTCGAATATTGTTGCGTCAAAACTGGCTTCACGGGTCGTATACAAGGTGCCGTCTTCACGATAGCTGTGAATTTTAACCGACTTGATTGGTGTGGCTGAGTGTATGCCGTCAACAATGAAAACGGAATCGCCACTGCCACCGTTCCCCAGTTTCCAGACATCACCCGTTGTGGTCATCCGGTATCCTGATGCGTTGTTTCTGACGCTGTTGTAGCCAGGTTTTTGGGTATCGATAATTAATGGGTACACATCGGTTTGTACCGATGTGCCTGCGGCTGAAAGGATTTCGGCTTTAATTTGATACTCACCATCGCTAGGTGAGCCCAGGCTTAGATAAGCGCCGTAAAATGATTTGCCGTTCACCGAAATACGGTTTGATGAGCCGAGCAAGTCACTGGTAGATTGTTCAACGAGTTGACCGGCATGATCCAGTAATGTCACTCGTACTCTTCGGTCTATCCCAGCGCTCAAAGCAAAACTCATTTGTCCTGTAGGGTTGGCATAACGTTGATTAGGGCTGATGGTACGTTGTTTCCCATTGGTATCAAGAAACTCTGTCGACAAGAGTTCAGCTTGTACGGGAAGTACCACACAACCACATAACGTAATCGCTATCGCGTGTAGTCTCATTGATGTAGGTCTCCATGGTTTAACCATCGTTAAACGTATCAATACAATCCACAGAGAGTTCTTCTAATGCTGCCGATTTTGGTTACCAGCAGTAAATCGCGTACCCGAAACACGCCCGATTTGCCAAGGCCTACGACAATCATCAAAAATAAAAAGAAAGCAGGTGAAAATATTGTGAAGGCCTTGGGCAAACGCTCCATTACTTCAATGGATTAACAGATGAAAAGGTAAGCGTTATGTGCGGACGAATCAGCATCGACAGCTGGCTGTCAGAAATGGTTAGGGACGAAATGAAGTGCGAGTATTCTCCGCAGGAAAACATGGATTTAAGGCCGACCAATGAGGTCACGGTACTGCTCCACCAGCAGGCATGCTACCAACCACTATTGACACGTTGGGGGATTCAACCTGATTGGGCAAAACAGCTGATCATCAATGCTCAATCAGAAACGGCGGCTCAGAAGAAATCTTTTCGGGATGCGATGGCGAACCATCGTTGTCTGGTTCCGTGTTCGGGATGGTATGAATGGCGTGATGAAGGCAATCCCAGAAAACAAAAGTACCTGTTTGCCCACGAAGAACAGCGGCCACTGTATATTGCTGGCATATGGTTTCCTGCTGACGAACCGAAACTTGTCATGCTGACGACAGAGGCTGATGATCAATGCCTTCCCTATCACCATCGAATGCCATTGCTGATTGGCCGTGCGCAGGCGATTGAGTGGTTATCTGGGCAAGTTCCCAGGGCATCAATACCGTTTGCAATTACTGCATGCTGATGAAACAGATGAGTGCCATTACTTTGCAGGTGCAAAAAATCATATATTATCAATGATATGGCAGTTAGAAATGGCTCTTTAATATCCCCTCTCACCGCCTTAGTTCAGAAATTCTAGCTTTTTTTTGCAACAAATTGGGCTGCTGAAAATGCGATCCATTCAGTTGTGAAGGCCTCGTCCTCTATTGTTCATCAGTCTATTTGTCTATTCAGACGCTCGTTGTGATAATCATGCTTTACTTAACGAAACATTTGGTTAGAAATGATGACAAAATACGGCACAAGCCTTTTGGACTTTGCAGAGCTAAACCCGATTGACACAGACATAAGCGAAAAAGCTGGCGACCGGTTCGAAAAATTCGCGGCGGAGTATCTGAGATTAGAAGGTTTTGACATAGTCAGAAGACCCGCAGTTGGCCCAGACGGTGGCTGCGATATGATAGTGGAAGACCCTAATAAGGGTAGGAGGAAGAAACCACTTCGTTTCCTGGTTAGCTGCAAAAATTACAGCAGGCGAATCTCATGTAGAGATGATAAGTTTTACCTGGGTCAACTCGACAGACATAAGTGCGACAGCTTTATTTTGTTCTATTCAAACGACGTGACGCAGGATATGAGAGAGTACATTGATAGCATAGATGAAGACTGTGAAGCGTCCATAATACTTTTTACTGGGGCAGTCATTGAAGAAACAATGCTGGAAACGCCCAAGTATTATAGATTGATGCGCCGCTACTTCCCTAAATGCTACAACGCGTTGATCCCTAAAAGAAGAAAAATTGTATGTGAGTACTCTGACTGTAATGGCTATGAAGATGCTCGCTTCGTTCAATTTATTTACGAGTCTAAAAACTTTGCAATGAAGAACCTAATCACGTGCAAATATTGCGCGATTGACTTTCGTCGAGATTTAAGTGATGAAGGCATACTTTTCGACTCATTCCATTTTAAGAATGAATAAAGTCTGAAGTTTGGTGTTGTTGCCGGTTAAGAGTTTGACCTCAATGGAAAAACATGAATAGCCTTCGCGTTCTGATATACTTCACTACCTAAAGGATGCGTTGACTAGCTAGCTACCACGCAGTTAAGAGGTAGCTAGCCAAGCCGCAACAGCACTCACGCCAGCCAAACAAAGAACGCTATCGTTAAGACGCACGTAACGAACTAAATCGCTCTGAACTCGTTTAATCCAGCATCGTAAATCATCTTACCCAGCTGCTTCTTGGATTTCATGGCCTCAAGCTTAAACCTAAGATCAGATATCCTCCCTGCATATCCCGGATTAATAGTAATTAGCTTCTCTTCGGGGGTGGCAGAATGCAAGGCTGCCTTTACTTTGTTCTTGCTAGCACGGCCCTGGTGATGTATATCAGCGATCAGAGCACAAATAGTGTCGGTTTGCCCATCCAGGTCGTACCAACGGGCATAGCGCTCCATTTTGGCCTGAAGGATATCGCAGGCTACTTCAACTTGTAGCTCATGCATCAGCTTATCTTCATTTGCCCAGTGGATAACACGGGCCGATTGCAAAACCTCCTGCATATCATGTTCCAGACGTTTTGCGTTGAGAAAGTCCATAAACCGCTGCAACTGCCGCCGCCCCCCGGGCCCAGAGTTGGATTCCACTTCCAGATCTGTCATCCCGCCATCTTCGTTTACACGGTGGAGGTGCCCGTTGCTCAGTACCAGCTCGGGAAAGTACTCTGAAGAGCTCGGAAGACTCATCAGCTTACGGAACAAAAGGATCAGATTGTCGTGCGCTGTATGAGCCGCAAGCTGATAAAAGCCAAAAGTGAATTTTGCACTATCGTAAGTGTTAATCAGGTTGAAGTGGTTTTTGCTTTCGCAATAACCAGTTAGCTCCATTAGTTGGGCCCAATGGTCATACCGATCAATATAATCCTCAGCACGATAGGTAGGGCCATAGTATTCATTGGGACTCATGAATAGTCCGACATAGCTGCCGTTTTTCGTTTCACGACCAACATAAAAGCGTTCAGAAGGGCGGCCTCCGGTGGAGGCGTACCACCGACGACCTTCTTTCTTCAGATCGAACCCGAGTCCCCGAGGAACCGAATCAGCTTCCGGTTTAACTGCCAGTTCAAGGTCTGCACCAGGGAAAGTACCGAAAAAAAGCCCCAGTTTCCCGTGATAAATCTTCTCGAACTCTTTAAGGAACTTCTGGTGCGTCCATTTGACCACCTGATCTTGTAAGTTCGAGTAGTGGTAGACAAAACCATCTGCAAAGATCCCTATGTGCTTTTGCGGTACGTTCCTCATTGTCCTATTTGCAAGATCAACATTGTCGACCTTGGTAACAAAGACTAGTTGCTCTTGGTCCATCGCAGCATCGCCCCAGACTCCGACCTTGGGGCACTGAGAAAAAATCTCATGAACCCTTACATTTGCTGGAGTTCCGACACCACCTTTAATTCTTTGCATTTTCCTAATATCAAGTTTGAGTAATAAATGTTGTCAATTTGAGGCTTTGAGTGTTGTCCGAGTTAGTGGAGCGCATCGCTTCAGATGCTAGCGGAACGGTAGGTCATTTTTTCTATTTAGTCGAGAAAGTAGCTATGTTATCCGTTCAATCTGACGTCTTCATCTAGCCCCTCCTCATGAATGAATATTCACTTAGTCGTTAGGTGCAACTACTGATTTAGTCACAAAGTTCAGATAGAGAGCAAAACTACCAGCTAAAACAGTTATGCCCCGTTATGAGTTTCAAATTTTCAATGGTTAACGTCACCAAGCTACACTCTGACTTATAATATCTAATGCTATTTATACAGGCTTTCCCTCTACCGTTGAAAAGCCCGTTCCCCAAATTGTGTCCATCTAAGATTAGGAGGTAGTGATACTTTATACAGGGGATTTAAACGAATCTGGTTTCAGAGTCATTACTGAACATTCTAATTGGTTAATCATCGACTCTGCGGTATTTCCCATTACAAAACCAGATATCCCAGTTCTAGACATTGAGCCTAGAATTACTAAATCTATTTCATTACTGATAACATATTCAGGCAATACTTCCCTTGGTTCTCCTTCAATCAACATAACTTTTATTGGAAGAGTATTAACAAACGGCGTTAATAGAGAGTTAAGTCTTTCTACTCTTTCGTTACGCATTTTTTGAGAGAGTAGAGCAATATCGATATCTGCATAACCACTCCAGTTTTTGAGAAAACCCTCAGATTCAAGCTTCCAAACATGGCAACAAGTCAGGCTAGCACCAAGCTTATTACAAAGTTCTACAGCTAAAGAGATTATCTTTGAGTTGAAGTCTTGATAGCTTGGGTTCGTCAAATCCAATGCGGCAATTACATTGGTTATAGCTTTGGGCTTTTTGCTTAGGGACCAAATGGGAATTTCAGATTTACGCATTAAATTCAGTGTATTACTACCCCTTTGACAGGGTTCAATTTTATTTTCGCGATAAGAATCAATCATAATCAAAGAAGAGTTACTCTCTTTGGCTTCTTTAATAATTTCAATAAAAGGAATTCCTATACGTATTTTGCTACCAAAGCTTATTTTGGGGTAGTGTTCTGCAAGCGTTTGAATGTGCTGTTTCAGTGAATCGTGATAAAACTGTGTTGCTGCGTCCAAGATGTCTAGCGCGGAACCTGAGAATTGATGTATTTCTTTGAATTCATCTAAGGTATTGATGACGGATATTAAAGTAACCTGAGATGAGCACTCGTTAGACAAACTCAGTGCATATTGAAGAGAATCGTTTAACTCCTGCTCTGGAGCTATAGGGACCAAAATTTTTTCGAAAGTCATTTTACACTCCCTTTATGTTACTCATACGGTATTAACTTGTATAAAGTAACTATAGAAAAGAGTATATGAATTGCACTGTTTACTAAATCAATGTTTGCCCCAAACCTTTTTAGTCCAAGAATTCGGACTCATTTGTTTTGTCATAAATTGGCCTATTCTTGGTAGTGCCAAAACCAATCGGCATTTTTCTGCTAAGAATAGAGTGTAGTGGGATTTCTTGCGTATGTGTCAGGTAACTGGCGTGGAAAACCTATATCGTTCCTGCAATAATTGTTTTTCGTATTTTTTCTGAGGGAAGTTGGAACCTATGGTAAATCAAGAACTAATCAAAAAACTTCGTTCAGGAAAATTCTGGTCTCAGGAGCAATTGGCAATCATAGCTGGAATCAGTCTTCGAACAATTCAAAGAGTAGAAAGTGAAGGTAAGTGTTCGTTAGAATCAAAGAAAGCGATTGCGGCTGCTTTTGAAGTCGATGTCGCTGAGTTAAGTGTTGAATCAAAATCAATAGTTTTAGATATAAATGATATTAGAAACGAAGTTGCTATATCATGGCTAGAGAGCGTGGATTTAGGCGAATATAGTTTAAGTTGGGATGAAGCTGCTCCTGTGTTTCAAGAAAGAATTTCAAGTACCAAATGGAAAAGAATTCTTACTCAAGTACGTGCTCCGTTAGGCCAAAATATCTCCCGCTCAGTTAAAAAAACATCTGAACACGGTTCTCTTCCTGGCGTTGCTGATGGTCAGTATCTTGTTATCCATTTCACAGCTAGTTTTGGTCAAAAAAGCTCAGCTATAGAAACTGTGACATTGCAGAAAGTAGCGAACAAATGGCGAGTTGCGGGGTATTTCATTAAATGAACTGCTCAAGTGATATTGAATGTTCACGTAAGCGACTTTTTCCATACTTTTAGTAATTCATGCTTTGCTAAATTAGCAAGGTTGCTAAAACGTAATTTGTCCATACTCGTGCTAGGCCGATCTGTTCTGGCACGTTTATGCCCCATTTCACGTTAAAGTATTTACTCAGTCCAGAGCAGGCTCGTAGTTGTTCCTTAGAATATGTAATGTGACCTGCCATAGATTCAGGCAATATCAATTTATAGGATCTCATCGTCATCCCAATCCCAGTCAATTTGGGAAATATCACGGGAGACTTTGTGTAAATACCACCAGATCAAACCGACAATAGAAAGGATTAAAACTATAAATAAAAGCATATCATACCCTTAGAGCTTGCATGTGACCTAACTATAGGGCTTACCACGGCAATTGAGTTCCATCGTAGACAAAAAATGAACCTGAATGCTTAAGTTTTAAATTGTCGATAACATTAAGCATGCCCTTAACACTCTCTTCTACTGTTACCTTGCCATCCTTTCCGCCCATATCGGTTTGTACCCAACCTGGATGAATTGCCATAGTCTTCACACCCACTTCGGTTAGTTCACAAGCCAAAGATTTAATTATTTGGTTGAGGGCGGCTTTTGATGCGCGATAGCTGTATCGACCACCAGAGCGGTTGTCATCGATGCTAGCGAGTATTGAAGTCATCCCAATGATGGTTTTATCTTCACCAGCAAGAATGTTATTAAGCAAAGCCTGCGTGATTAACATGGGCGCAATGGTGTTGACGTTTAATACATTTATCCACTCCTTTTGCCCCATGTTACCTAGGCTTTCACATTCATCTCCGCTCACTCCTGCGTTGTGAATGAGTACATCAATGGCGATGCCCGCAAATTTCTCTGTCAAAGTGAGAATATGGGATTCATTACTTACGTCCAGCGTATGAATATCAATCGTTGGATAAGTTTGTACCAAGAGACACAAAGCCTGAGCTGTGTTGATGTCACGGCAGCATGCAATCACACGCCATCCACGCTGAGCGTATTGTTTAACAAGCTCTAAGCCTAAACCTCGATTGGCGCCAGTGATAAAAACCGTTTTCATTGTGAGCTACCTAAGTTGATTATAAGTAAGAATTAGCTGGTCAATGCCGAGCCTTGACCAGCTTGTAACCATTGTCGTGATACTTACTTCACAAGTACGTTTGCTTCCGACAAATGAACTTCTGTACGTTTATCAAGACGTCCACTCATTCGAGTAAGAGCGAGAGCAACGATCACTATCACGGCTCCAATCCATGGGGTATGCATTAAGCCCATTTCTGACACAATCATACCGCCTCCCCAAGAGCCAAGCGCAATACCCACGTTAAACGCCGCAATGTTGAGACCAGAAGCGACGTCTACCGCATCAGGAGTGTATTTTTCAGCCAGTTTAACCACATAGACTTGTAAACCAGGAACATTACCGAATGCAAAGGCCCCCCAAACTAAAATGGTCGCTACCGCTGCGATAGGGTTAATGGCCGTAAAGTTAAATACAACTAATACGGTGGCGAGTCCTGCAAAAATAATCGTCAGTGCTTTAATTGGCCCCATCTTATCGGCCATTTTTCCGCCCCAAATATTACCAATCGCTACTGATACGCCGTATACCAACATAATTAGGCTGATTGCATTGGCGCTGAATCCTGTTTCCTGTTGCAAAATCGGCGCAAGAAAAGTGAAAGCGGTAAAGGTACCACCGTAACCGAGTGCTGTGATGGCATAAACCAGTAGTAGTCTTGGTTGCGTTAACACTTTTAGTTGTGATGACAGTTTAGCGGCAGCAGGCTGTTTTAGGTTGCTTGGCACCAAGAAAGCACTACCAATCAAGGCAATAAGTCCTAATAGCGCTACAATCAAAAACGTCGATTGCCAACCAAAGGTTTGGCCGATGTAAGTACCAAGCGGCACGCCCGTTACTAATGCCACGGTTAATCCCGTGAACATAATCGCAATCGCGCTGGCTGCTTTTTCTTTAGGTACTAGGCCAGTCGCAATTGTGGAGCCGATTGAGAAGAACACACCATGGGCTAAACCAGTCAAAATACGAGCAACGATAAGGGTGTTGTAACCAGGTGCTTGCCATGCCAATAAGTTGCCAATCACAAACAGTGACATAACAGTAATGAGTACGTGCTTACGGTTCCACTTTCCCGTCAGCGCGGTTAAAACAGGTGCGCCAATCGCAACACCGAGTGCATAAAGGCTCACCAGCAGTCCTGCGGATGGTAGTGAGACATTTAAGTCAGAAGCCATAGTCGGGATCAATCCCACGATCACAAACTCCGTCGTTCCGATAGCAAAGGCGCTGAGCGTCAATGCGAGAAGTGCTAATGGCATATCATTTACTCTCTTTTGTTAGGTTCTAGTACACAGCAGCGAATGTGCTTATCAACGTTTCGCGCTGCCCTGATTTGATGGAGGGATTTTGCGTGGAAATGTTGTTGCAAAAAATAGGTTATTAAACAAATAATATTTGTTATAAATGCAATAATTAAAACGAAACTGTAGAGTAAATGGTAGGCAAGCATGCGGACGAAATCGGACGATTTAGAAATTCTACTTACTGTCGTTGATGCTGGCGGATTTACTGCGGCAGCAGAAAGTCTCGATATACAGGTGGCACGCGTATCACGAGCGGTGAGTAAGGTAGAAAGCCAGCTTGGCGTGACGATATTAAACCGAACCACAAGACGGATTGAATTAACGGATGAGGGGCGGCAATTCGTTGAGTCGGTAAGAATAGGGCTGATGCAGTTGCAGCAAGCGGAAGACGAGATCATATCCCGTGGGGAATTACCCAAAGGACGACTGCGTGTTGATGCCGCCAGTCCGTTTGTGTTTCACCAGTTAGTCCCACTCGTTCAGCCATTTAATCAAGCCTATCCTGATATTGAGTTGGAGTTAACCTCCAATGAAGGTTATGTTGATTTACTAGAAAAGAAAACCGATATTGCTATTCGTATCGGTGCATTAAATGATTCAACCTTACATGCTAGGCCTCTTGGCCGAAGTTTACTTTACATTGTTGCTTCACCTGATTATTTATCAAAGCGCGGCTTTCCGAGTAAGAGTAGTGATTTGGAACATCACGATATCATCGGATTTTCAACACCAAAAACACTCAATGAATGGCCTCTGAAAGGATTTTCAGGGCTGACACCCACGCTGACCTCAAGTAACGGTGAAACGGTGAGACAACTCGCGTTGATGGGAAATGGAATCGCCTGTCTATCGGGCTTTATGGTGAAAAAGGATATAGCCGAAGGAAGATTAATTACGTTGTTAGAAGGTGAAAAAATCAGTCACTCTGGCAGAGAGCAAATCAATGCTGTCTACTATAAGTCTTCTTCGGTTGCCAAGAGGATTTCTGCTTTTATCGATTTTATTCAGTCAAAACTGGATCTGTAAATCGTTCAACGCGAGGTAACTCCGAACCTCGCTTAGGCTATTTCTTCTGGCATCTTGGACAAAACAGATACCAATAAAAGCCGATGAGACATCGACACCCAACAAGATCATTGCTGGAATATGCTTAGACTATTGCAATTTTAACAAATATCATTTGTCTTTGTTGCTATCAATGTAATGCGTTGAGTTTGTTAGTATCCCTCTCAAAAAATAAGAGGGCTTATTATGTCTAAATCACTTTTTCAACCTATCCAATTGGGATCGTTGACTCTCAAAAACCGCATCGTCATGCCACCGATGACACGCTCCAGAGCGACTCAACCTGGGGATGTCGCTAATGACATGATGGCGACGTATTACGCTCAGAGAGCCAGTGCAGGTTTAATTGTCTCCGAAGGCACACAAATTTCACCGAATGCAAAAGGCTATGCGTAGACGCCAGGTATTTACACGCCTGAACAGATTGAAGGCTGGTGTAAAGTAACTCAAGCAGTGCATGCAGAAAGTTGCACAATTTTTGCGCAGCTGTGGCATGTAGGTAGAGTCACTCACTCAGATAACATTGGTGGTGAGCAACCGATTTCTTCATCAGCGTTAAAAGCGGAAAACGTAAAAGTATTCGTTGATAATGGGAGTGATGAACCTGGTTTTGTTGACGTCGTCCAGCCTAGAGCAATGACAAAAGCGGATATTCAACAAGTCATCGCAGATTATCGTCAAGCGGCGTTGAATGCCGTTGAGGCAGGCTTTGATGGTATTGAACTGCATGCGGCGAATGGTTATTTGATCAACCAATTCATAGACTCCGAAGCTAACAGTCGTACCGATGAATACGGTGGTAGCCTGGAAAATCGTCTTCGTTTTCTTGATGAAGTTGTTGCAGCATTAGTTGAAGCGATTGGCGCTAATCGCGTAGGCGTGCGTCTTGCGCCCTTGACTACCTTAAATGGCACCGTGGATGCGAACCCTATTGAGACCTATACCGCTGCTGCTGCGTTACTGAATAAGCACGGTATCGTTTATCTGCATATCGCGGAAGTTGATTGGGATGATGCCCCTGATACGCCAATCTCTTTCAAACGCGCCTTACGTGAGGCTTATCAAGGCATTTTGATTTACGCAGGTCGTTATAATGCGGAAAAAGCGGAACAAGCTATTGATGACGGACTGGCTGATATGATCGGCTTTGGACGGCCTTTTGTGGCGAATCCCGATCTGCCTGAACGACTACTTCACGGCTACCCGTTTGCAGAGCACGATCCTAACACCTTGTTTGGTGGTGGTGAAAAAGGGTTGATTGATTATCCAACGTATAAAGCTTAAGGGGGAAGTATGTTCAAGGCATTTAAAGGTCACAGACTTGAGACTAGAAACCGTATCGCTATGGCGCCGATGACTCGTTCACGCACGTCTCAACCTGGTGATGTACCAAACAAGATGATGGCAACCTACTACCGTCAGCGTGCCAGCGCTGGTTTGATTGTCACTGAAGGAGCGCCGATTTCTGCCGTTGGTCGAGGCTATTCTATGACACCTGGCATTTATACCAAAGAACACATCGAAGGATGGAAGAAAGTGACTCAGGCTGTCCATGAGGAAGGTGGGAAGATCTTTATCCAACTTTGGCATGTTGGGCGTCGAAGTCATTCTGAGATTTCAGGTGAGCAGCCTTTTGCACCTTCAGCAATTAAAGTGCCTGATCAAGTATTTGGCCCATTACCAGAGGGTGGGTTTGGAATGATCGAAACAGAAACGCCACGAGAAATGACGATTCAAGACATCGAGAGTACGATTGCTGATTTTGTTCAAACCGCTAAAAATTCGATTGAAGCTGGCTTTGACGGGGTTGAAATCCACGCTGCGCACGGTTATCTGTTTGATACATTTATGCGTTTAGAGAGTAATCAGCGTCAAGATCAGTATGGTGGCAGTCAAGAAAACCGTATGCGGTTTCTGCTCGAAACCTTACAAGCGGTCGTAAACGAAATCGGTAGCGATAAAGTAGCCGTACGTGTATCTCCACACGTGATTGAAGGTTTTGCTGATGAGGATCCTGAAGTCATTGAGGTTACGCTAAAAGCACTTGAGAAAATGGCACCGATGAACTTAGCTTATGTTCATTTTTCTGAGCGAATTTCTCGTTATGTTGAAGTGCCTGAAGAATTTCGAAAGCAAGTTCGAGAAGTGTATCCAAACCCTATCATGATTGCGGGAAAAATGACCAAGCAATCTGCTCAAGAGCTACTAGATAAACAATATGCTGATTTTGTGGCTTTCGGTACACCTTTTGTAACGAACCCAGATCTAGTTGAGCGATTTAATCAAGACCTACCGCTAGCTGAGTTTGATGCTGATGCACGACTAACACTATATGGTGGCGGGGCCGAAGGCTACATCGATTATCCTACTTATCAGGCATAGTAAATAAGGCATCAAGGGCTAACCACTCCTTGGTGCCTTACCTTTTCATTAAGCGAACGAGAATGAGATGGAACAATATCAAATTTGGAAATATCACCCAGAAACAAACAGTCTTGTTTTGGATAAGGCAAAGACGCCACAATTAGCTGACGATCAAATTCTAGTTCAAAACAAAGCCATTGGTATTAATCCTGTCGATTGGAAATTTATCAAAGCCAACCCTTTGAACTGGCCTAATGGTCATGTTCCAGGTGTTGATGGTGCAGGTCTTATAGTACAAGTAGGAGCTAATGTTGATACAGGTCTAATTGGACGCCGAGTGTCGTACCATGCCTCATTAAAACGCAATGGTAGCTTTGCTGAGTATACAGTTTTGAATGCTGAGCGAGTGATGGTGCTGCCTGAGAGCCTATCATTTGAACTTGCAGCAGCACTACCTTGCCCGATGCTTACCGCATGGCAAGCATTTGAAAAAATCCCATTAACCCTGCAAAAAGAAGCGCTTATCGTTGGTTTTGGAGCGGTTAATAATCTACTATCCCAGTTACTTGTCAATGCTGGTTATACCGTTGATGTTGTTTCAGTTAGTCTTAGTGAAGAACGTGCAAAATCACTAGGTATTCGTCGAGTTTATCGAGAACAATCTCTAATTGACATGAAATACTTCGCCATTTTTGATGCGGTGAGTGGGGTAAATGCAGCTCATTTAGTGCCTCTTTTAAGAGCGAATGGACATATTGTCTGCATTCAAGACCGTATACCTAAACCCATTGACCCTCCATTTACTCGCACTATTTCTTACCACGAAATAGCACTTGGAGCGTTACATGATTTTGGTGATAAAGACGATTGGCATGCATTAATGCAAAATGGTGAAGCGCTGCTTGAGCGTATTGAAAATGGGAGTGTTGAAGTTAGTATTCCTGTCACTTTTAAATTCGAGCAGATGCTTGATGCATTGAAACACAGTGAAACCACAAAACGAAAAACCGTGATTACATTGAGTTAGACTGCGCAATTTATATTTTTACTGTGAGCCACCATAGCTGACACCCTACACTTGGCTTGGCTAGTTTTGCTCATCGTAGATGATGAGCAAAACTTATCTCTAGGACATGGACAAAAATCATGCTCTAAATGATTTTTGTCCATACTCGTGCTAGGCCGATCTGTTCTGGCACGTTTATGCCCCGTTATGAGTTTCAAATTTTCAATGGTTAACGTCACCAAGCTACACTCTGACTTATAATATCTAATGCTATTTATACAGGCTTTCCCTCTACCGTTGAAAAGCCCGTTCCCCAAATTGTGTCCATCTAAGATTAGGAGGTAGTTGACCTGCCCCCAATAACTAATCCAACATTTCTTTAGTAATGTCAGTTACGTTACTGTTTAGCCCTGAACGTGTTAGTACTGCAAATTCAGAGGGGGTTAGGTATCCAATTGATGAGTGGGGACGATTTTCATTGTAGTCAATGCGCCAGTCACTGATCAGTTTACGAGCATGGCTCAAGTCTCTGAACAGGTGCTCGTTTAAGCACTCGTCTCTGAACTTGCCGTTAAAGCTTTCAATATAAGCATTCTGGGTTGGCTGACCAGCCTGTATCAGCTTCAGAATGACACCATGATCATAAGCCCACTGGTCGAGAGCTTTACCCGTAAACTCAGGCCCCTGATCTGTTCGAACAGCCTCAGGATAACCTCGGAAAGCTGCAATAGCCTCAAGTATGGCAACCACTTCATCCCCAGAAATTCCTGATGCAACAGTAATATCCAGGCACTCCTTCGTGAAGTCGTCAACGATAGTGAGGCACTTTATCCTACGGCCAGAACTGAGTGCATCCATGACGAAGTCCATTGACCAGGTATGGTTGGACTGTGAGGGAAGTAACAGTTGCTCTCGCCCGACACATAATGATTTCCTTCGCTTCCGTTTGCGAACGGCCAGTCCAGCCTCTCGGTAAAGCCGATAAACGCGCTTATGGTTAACCTCTGTCCCTTCCCGTCGGAGAAGACGGTGAATACGGCGATATCCGAACCGTTTTCTCTCGAGTGCCAGTTCTTGTATGCGAGCCAATAACTCCACATCACTCTTTTTAGCTTGAGGTTTGTATCTCATTGATGCGCGATTTATACCGACGAGCAGACAGGCTTTGCGTTCCGAAATCGTGGTGACTTCCTGCATTACATGCACAGCCTTGCGCTTGTCTCCGACGGTCAATACTTTTGGTTAAGAGCCGCTTTCAAAGCATCAACATCAAGCATGGATTCCGCCAATAGCTTCTTGAGCTTGGCATTCTCATCTTCCAATGCTTTCAAGCGACGGGTATCGGAAACATCCATACCCGCGTACTTTTTACGCCAGAGGTAGAATGTGGCATCGGAAATGTTGTGCTTGCGGCATAATTCTTTAACGGGCAATCCCGCTTCTGCTTCCTTGATAATGGCAATGATCTGCTGTTCGTTGAATCGCTTCTTCATATTCACCTTCCTTCTTATAAGATGAACATTACTAAGTTTTGGCTGGATTAGAAAGCGGGGGGCAGGTCAGTAGTGATACTTTATACAGGGGATTTAAACGAATCTGGTTTCAGAGTCATTACTGAACATTCTAATTGGTTAATCATCGACTCTGCGGTATTTCCCATTACAAAACCAGATATCCCAGTTCTAGACATTGAGCCTAGAATTACTAAATCTATTTCATTACTGATAACATATTCAGGCAATACTTCCCTTGGTTCTCCTTCAATCAACATAACTTTTATTGGAAGAGTATTAACAAACGGCGTTAATAGAGAGTTAAGTCTTTCTACTCTTTCGTTACGCATTTTTTGAGAGAGTAGAGCAATATCGATATCTGCATAACCACTCCAGTTTTTGAGAAAACCCTCAGATTCAAGCTTCCAAACATGGCAACAAGTCAGGCTAGCACCAAGCTTATTACAAAGTTCTACAGCTAAAGAGATTATCTTTGAGTTGAAGTCTTGATAGCTTGGGTTCGTCAAATCCAATGCGGCAATTACATTGGTTATAGCTTTGGGCTTTTTGCTTAGGGACCAAATGGGAATTTCAGATTTACGCATTAAATTCAGTGTATTACTACCCCTTTGACAGGGTTCAATTTTATTTTCGCGATAAGAATCAATCATAATCAAAGAAGAGTTACTCTCTTTGGCTTCTTTAATAATTTCAATAAAAGGAATTCCTATACGTATTTTGCTACCAAAGCTTATTTTGGGGTAGTGTTCTGCAAGCGTTTGAATGTGCTGTTTCAGTGAATCGTGATAAAACTGTGTTGCTGCGTCCAAGATGTCTAGCGCGGAACCTGAGAATTGATGTATTTCTTTGAATTCATCTAAGGTATTGATGACGGATATTAAAGTAACCTGAGATGAGCACTCGTTAGACAAACTCAGTGCATATTGAAGAGAATCGTTTAACTCCTGCTCTGGAGCTATAGGGACCAAAATTTTTTCGAAAGTCATTTTACACTCCCTTTATGTTACTCATACGGTATTAACTTGTATAAAGTAACTATAGAAAAGAGTATATGAATTGCACTGTTTACTAAATCAATGTTTGCCCCAAACCTTTTTAGTCCAAGAATTCGGACTCATTTGTTTTGTCATAAATTGGCCTATTCTTGGTAGTGCCAAAACCAATCGGCATTTTTCTGCTAAGAATAGAGTGTAGTGGGATTTCTTGCGTATGTGTCAGGTAACTGGCGTGGAAAACCTATATCGTTCCTGCAATAATTGTTTTTCGTATTTTTTCTGAGGGAAGTTGGAACCTATGGTAAATCAAGAACTAATCAAAAAACTTCGTTCAGGAAAATTCTGGTCTCAGGAGCAATTGGCAATCATAGCTGGAATCAGTCTTCGAACAATTCAAAGAGTAGAAAGTGAAGGTAAGTGTTCGTTAGAATCAAAGAAAGCGATTGCGGCTGCTTTTGAAGTCGATGTCGCTGAGTTAAGTGTTGAATCAAAATCAATAGTTTTAGATATAAATGATATTAGAAACGAAGTTGCTATATCATGGCTAGAGAGCGTGGATTTAGGCGAATATAGTTTAAGTTGGGATGAAGCTGCTCCTGTGTTTCAAGAAAGAATTTCAAGTACCAAATGGAAAAGAATACTTACTCAAGTACGTGCTCCGTTAGGCCAAAATATCTCCCGCTCAGTTAAAAAAACATCTGAACACGGTTCTCTTCCTGGCGTTGCTGATGGTCAGTATCTTGTTATCCATTTCACAGCTAGTTTTGGTCAAAAAAGCTCAGCTATAGAAACTGTGACATTGCAGAAAGTAGCGAACAAATGGCGAGTTGCGGGGTATTTCATTAAATGAACTGCTCAAGTGATATTGAATGTTCACGTAAGCGACTTTTTCCATACTTTTAGTAATTCATGCTTTGCTAAATTAGCAAGGTTGCTAAAACGTAATTGTCCATACTCGTGCTAGGCCGATCTGTTCTGGCACGTTTATGCCCCAAAGTTTGTCTAGCTTAAATGCTTAACTAGTTTCTTTTGTCATTAGTTGACCTACTTAGACTAATGATTAAATATGTACTCAGTTTATTATGGTGTGTTAGATAGAAGATGTCTGAATTTTGTGGGTTCGATTGAAAAAGACTTACTTGTCTAACGTTAGGTTACGTCAGGCTTGATCCGTTATGTATGAAAGATTGAAAGAACTAAGCAGAGTATTTTTGATGGACAATTTCTAGTAGAGATTATCTGTCCAGTAACTGTTAGGCATCAGGAGGCCACGAGGTGTATTTTCAGCAATTTCCCGTCACAAAGTGCTGCTTGTGCGGTAACTCCGAAAATTTGACGGGTGAACATAAAATCAAGGCTGCGGCTCTGCGCAAGGAATTCGGGAAAGAGCCATTGATGGTTGGAGTTTCTGGTGAGTCAAATAGGGCTATGAAATTAGCTCAAAGCGTTAAATCAAAGCATCTTAAGTTCAAAGTAAGAATTTGTGAAACCTGCAATACATCACGCACTCAACAGGCGGATAGAGAGTTTGATCGCTTTCATGGGTTAGTAGCTGAGCGGGTCAAGAATAATCAAGATCCTTTGAGTGTCTTTTCGCCTGAACTTTACTTGGAGGGGGGAGATTCTTATCTGAATATATTCCGTTATTTTGCCAAGTTGTTGTGCTGCCATATCGCTGAAGTGGATGGCCCTATTCCCACTACACTTGCGGAGTTTGCTATTAGTAGGAATTCTCTCAACCGTATTTGGTTAGAGATAAAAGTCGATCCATTTTTTAGTCATGCATCATCAAATTTTGGGGTCGATCAGTATGCTGCTCATGGTGGCTTGATTGTAAACGATGATAAAAATACGAAGGAACTTAACGCATACCGCTCAACGATAACAATAGGGCCAGTTCTATATGTATTTCATATCTGCCTAGAGACTTTTGAAAAAGAAGAATTACAGAAGATATATCCTGATTTTTTAACATTGTGCAAAGCTAAGTTTGAACAGGCTAAAAGCAATCAGGCGTCTGATTGGGATCTTGCGCAGGTGGGGATGAATACCAATGATGCCTAACTGTAGTGGTCAAATAAAACGTTATGTTCTTAGAGGACTAAATGGATATCGAAGTATATAAACTTGTAGTACCGCTTTTGGGTGGTTTTGTCGGTGCAGTATTGGGGACTCATTTAGCTTTGTCCCGAACAAAAAAAGAAAAAATCTGGGATGAAAAAAGAGAGCTTTACAGCAAAGTCATTGTTGCCCTCGAAGATATCTCGTATTGGGCTGAGCAAGTTCGGTCAGAACACTGTGGTGAATATACAAGTAGCTCTGGTTCTAATATAGAACAGTCAATGAGAGAGATTCAGAAGTTGGCAGTAACAGGTAGACTGGTAATGAATGATGAGTTTTATGGTCTACTAGTGACAGTCAATAGCGCACTTCAAAAAGAAAACTTTAGTGTGCATGAAGCCGCACAAGAGGCTTTTGACAATCCTCAATCAGCTTACCTATTTAGACATGCATTGGCAGTCCGTGACACTGTTCAAGAATATCTGCCTAAATTAATTAAATCAGCAAAGCGTGAACTGCCAAAACGAACATAACAAAATGTCTAAGGTTTCAACTTACTTTCCCTAATCTGACAGATATGTTTTAGTGCCGTAATTCTAAATTGTTTCTGTCCAAAGCCGTGCTAGCAAAACTACAGCTAGCACGTTTCTGCCCCATTATTGGCTAGACTTTTTACTCATTCACACCCTGTTCACGGTTTTTTGCAATACTAAAAGTTATCAATTCTTCCCGTGCTGTTGGCTGTTAATCCCCGAGATGTAATACGGGGTGAAAGTATAAATTCATGGAAGATTGCGTAAAAACTGCTCTACTGGCGATAAAGCTATGTACATTTTGTTCATTTTCCAACAGGAAATGCTCAAAATGATAAAGATCGGTAAGTGACAAATCATCCTTGCAGCTAGCGTATACCTCTTTGACATGATCATAAATGTAGATCGGCGCTTGTAGTACTTTACTGAGATAGAACGAACCCGACAAATGATCAGCATGAATATGTGTTTCAAGAATCGCGGTGACATGAAGTTGATTTTGTTCAACGTGGTCAATGAATTGCTGCGCGGATTCAAAACCGATCTTACAGTTTTCCTCATCATAATCAGCAACAGGATCAATAACTATTGCCTCATTGGTGTCCGAATCTGCCACTACATAACTCAAGCTACCGGATTCAGGATGAAAAAAGTGCTGAATGTTCTGGGTTGTCATTATGTCCTCCCGCAAAGACCGCTTTTCATTGAACGTAACTTTGAGTTTAGTCGCGATTGGCGTTTAACGAGAGGTGCATAGACCATAATTTAATCTCCTTTTTAGGGAGAAAAAATACACTGAGATTTTTTCTGTTTAAGAATCAGGCCAGTACCAATTTGGAGATGAAAGAGGGTCCAAACCCGGAATAATCGTCTGACCAAACTCCTTGTCTAGCTGAATAGCATTGCATTCTGGATGCTCGGCTAACGCCGCAATCAAACGAGGAGCATGAGACACCACCCAGACCTGAGTATTCTCGGCCACGTGAGAAATTAGACGCGCTAAAGCAGGCAACAAATCTGGATGAAGACTGGTTTCTGGCTCATTAAGAATCATCAAGCTTGGTGGTCGAGGCGTAAGAAGAGCGGCCACCCACAGCAAGTAACGTAAAGTCCCATCTGACAACTCAGCACCACTTAATGGCCTTAAAAGGCCGTTCTGGGAAAACTCCAACGAAAATCGACCATCAGCCTGATTCACAATACGGATGCTGGCGCCGGGAAACGCATAGTCGATTGCTTTATAAAGCACCTCTTTGTCACCAATTTCGATAATGGTCTGTAAGGCAGCGGCCAGATCGCGGCCGTCATGGTGCAAAACTGGAGTACGAGTCCCAAGTTGAGGTTGTCTGGCGGGGGCATCTTTGTCAGTTCTGAAATGATCGTAAAAGCGCCAGCCGCGAATCGTTTCCCGCAGCATAAACGCCTCTGGCGTTGCCATTGGGTCGGCAATTTGATCAAACAGGCTATGATAAGTGGCGATGTGGTTTGAAATGACTTGCCATTTTCGTCCTTCACGCGCTTTAATCGCGTGCCCATTTCGGTCTATCAGTGCACTGGCAGGTCGATATAAAGGACCATTCCAAATACATTCACGTTTAATCTCTGGGTCAAACCCAAACATTGACATAGTCGGCGCTGGTAAACCTAAGGAAATCGCGTAGCTGAACTCTTCAGTTGCAAAGCCAAGCTTGAGACGTTTGACCTTCTGCCTTACTGTGGCCTCAATGGCATGTTCACCTCGCTTCATCGAGTTGGTTATCTTTTCCGGCCCCGCCCAGAAAGTTGAATCTAGGCCACCTTCAGTCGCGAGCGCAGACACCACCCCACCTTGCGCTGTATCCGCCAACAAACGAAGTGCTTTATACAAGTTGGATTTACCGGTGCCATTGGCTCCCGTTATCACATTCAATCTGCCTAGTGGAATAACCAGATTTAGAATCGAACGATAATTATTGATCGCCAACGCTGTAATCATATTCACATCTCGTTTAAATTAAATAAAACACATATTGAAAAAACTATTAATCGAACGTTAACATTCGATCGTCTTCATGTCATGCGGCCCCCAGTATTGACGAGCTCCACAGTGTGGCCCCTACCTTTTTGTGAGACATTCAGCCAAAACCTTTCAATTTAGTCATTTAGAACGGTAAACCGTTCATTTTAACTAACCTTTCGGTTAGATTGATGTGCGCTTTGTTTTATATCATTGCTTATCTTTTTTGTTGATTCAGGTTACATCATGGGTGTCACAGTTTGCGCAAA
Organism: Photobacterium ganghwense; assembly: GCF_017329545.1. Taxonomy (NCBI): domain Bacteria; kingdom Pseudomonadati; phylum Pseudomonadota; class Gammaproteobacteria; order Vibrionales; family Vibrionaceae; genus Photobacterium; species Photobacterium ganghwense. The sequence goes on along the minus strand of NZ_CP071327.1, from coordinate 88,640 downwards.
TGGGCTGAGCGTGGTCCACAAGGGATCGGGAGGGGAAGCAAATGCGACTCTCCCCGACGTTTGTTTGACGACAGTAGGTAATTCCGTTGTACCAATTCCATATGGTAACAATGCGAAGTCGGCAGATCTTGTCGGCGGGACCACAACGGTATCTATGGATGGTGGTAATAGTATTGCCATCAAAGGCAGCAAATTTGCAGCAAGTACTGGTGACGCCGGTGGTGATAAAAAAGGCGTGTCATCTGGCACGATTGAGTCTGAAGCTGAATTTATCTCTGCTTCTCCAACCGTCACAATGGAAGGAATTGGTGTTTGTCGCCTGACGGACCAGATGACCATGAATATGGCCAACACCATGTGCCTTGGTGGTGTACAAAACCCTTCCGTTTCTGTCACTGAGGATCAGGAAGGCACCTACACACTCGAACTCAATTGCAAATACCCTAATGGACAGCCTTACGCAAATACACCATTTGTTGAGTAGACATTTCGGATAAAACCCTGCTTGTCGAGACCCTATCTTGCTCGTCCATGTTGATTTCCACCTTTAAATATAGCGCTTTCTATACGTTGATCTATGCCCGTTTAATCTTTTATGTCAACATGAATTCAAAGGCTTAAAGAAATTAATTGGTTGTGCGTAGGTGGTCGATTTACCATAACGGCACTTTAATACGCACCTAAACCAATACTTTAGCTAGAGCGATCTTACTCATCGCACTAGCTCTTCACAAGTAAATCTGCCATACCTGTAGTTATTGATGGTTTGCTAATTTAGAAAAAGCACTGGCAAATAATTGTCCATACTCGTGCTAGGCCGAACCGCTCTAGCACGTTTCTGCCCCTTTCCGTGTTAGTACTGATATTTACTTGTATTCATTTCCCATACCTGAGCTAATCTAATGCTGTGATAATTGGTTGTGATGCAGTTATCTATGTGATCATTTTAAACTAAGCAAGTATAGTGCCTCTTAAAGATTCAAGTTTGATCATCATTACGTCATGGAGAGAGTTTAAGTATATGAACTTACTGCACTTAAAAGCGCTCTTGCTAGCGGTTGAAACAGGCTCAATATCGGCTGCCGCCCGTAAACTCGGAAAAAAACAGCCTCAAGTCAGCCAATGGATCTCTGACTTGGAAATTGATCTCGGAGTGTCTTTTTTTGATAGGACAGGTAATAAAATGTCACTTAGTAAAGATGGTGAGCGATTACTGCCTTATCTATCCCACAGCATGAGCCAATTTACAAAGTTGATGCAAAGTGCTGATGTCATTTCGCAAGGCGAATCTACAGTTGTGAGAATCGGAATTGAAAACTACATTCCAGATTTAGCCTTCGCAGCCCCTCTCACTTTAACACTAGAATTGTCCCACTTGTGCATCGAAGTTTATCGAGAAGAAAGGCACCAACTGATGCAGGATCTTACGGAAGGCGATGCCGATATTATTATTGTCCATGAGTCCGATACGCTCCACCATCAGAATTTTGAATATTGCCGTTTAGGCCATTACAAAGAGGTATTAGCCTGCAGCTCAGAGCATCCTCTTGGTAAATTGCCAACAGTAGCAAGTAGTGACTTAAGTCAATATCGCGAGCTAATTTGGGGCGAAACAGATAGTGGTGAGAAATTCAACAATCAAAACGATGATAGTTTTAGTCCTAGTTATAGTCTTTTTTCGGACATTCAGTTACTTATCGCGGTATTACAACGCAACACAGGCTTTGCCTTTTTACCCGCTGAAAGTGTTGAATCCTATATTAAAAACGGTCAATTAATAGCCCTCATCAGCGATTTTGAACCCACAGGTATCGACCGAAGAATTGAATTGTGTTGGCGTAACGGTTTAACGTTATCTCGATACGGTAATCAAATTGTAGAGGCATTCAAAACCAGTCACCAATTGCAAAGCAAGCCTACTGCTTAGAATGACAATCATCTGGTTTCGTATACTCTTGAACTTGAGGCTCAGAGCCAGATGAGACTTCTGTTTCGTCCAGAGAGCTACACTCTCGTTCAAGCCTCGAAGCGGCAATTGAAGTATCCCACCAATCATAGATATATAGAGACACATAAATCGGGAGAACAGCCCATAGCAATGGGTCGTCCCATACTGTTGAGGTAATTCCAATTGCGGCAATGGCTAAAATGATTATCTCAGAAATACCAATAAATAATAACAACTTGGTTAAATGAGCAAGTGAACGCTGCAGTACGTTAGAGAGTAGAGTTTTCTGATAGGTCGCTTCAAATACACCAATGATACCAGCGGCCATTAAAAGCCCGATGGCCGTCAATATCGCGCTTTGGTTTCCCTGCTCCATCTGCCGCATGCTATCAAATGTACAACGAAACAAAAATGGTACGATAAATAGCAGAAGTGCAAACTGTCTTACGGCGACTTCAATATAAAAGCGCTTTTTCTGCACTGTTAACCCCCCTTAAAAATAGTACAGGGCGAACCCTGTACCTAGTTATCTATTCTTCGGCGTCGAATACGATATCACCTTGCAAGACAGTCATTAAGATTTCAGTATCTGCTATGTCGTCGGGAGACAAGCGGGTAATATCTCTATCTAAGATAGCAAAATCTGCTGATTTCCCTACCTCAACAGAGCCTGTAATATCTTGTATCCCTAAGCTAACCGCAGCGTTGATGGTGTATGCATCAATAGCAGCCTCAACATTGGGTAGCCCTGTATTCCCCATTCTTATACTGTTAGCTATGCCTACGAGCGGATTTAACTCATGGACATTCCAGTCACTACTGAGTGTAAGATTAGCCCCTGTATCAAAGATAGCTTTCAGGTTCATCAAAGAGTGTGCTCTCTTTGCTCCTAGGAAGAGTTTAGCCCATGAATGGTCATGCTCAACAACGTATTCAGAGCCTACTTGAAAGTCAGCTGTAACATTCAATTTAGTGAACCGACCTACATCTTCTGGATCGACAAGTTCAACGTGGGTGAGTGTGTACGGCTTAGTTGAGCCATTATTACGTGCATGTTCAACTGCATTAAGTGATTCGCGAACCGCTCCATCACCAATAGCATGAATATGCGCGCTGTAACCAACCTTATCCAGAGCATCTAACCAAGTTTTCATTTGGCTGGGTGGAATATAATTAATTCCGTAAGGTTCGTCTGGAATGTAAGTATCTAAATATGGTGCCAGCGTTTTTGCTGTACCGTTTATTGTAATACCATCGCTATACATTTTTACTTGATCAACTAATAGCAAACTCGATGTATCACTTGATTGGATTTTCTTTAGAAAAGCTAGTTGCGGTTCCATAGAATCAGCAGGATAAATCCAAGGGCGCAACGACACTCGTGCGGTCAGATTACCGTCTTTTTCTGCCTGTTTCCACACTTCATACCATCCGCGTTTCCAATAGAGTCGACCATCACCAATAGTCGTAATGCCGTATGATGCTGACTCTTCTAGGCCAACCATCAATCCATCATAACTTTGATCAAATTGACCTTCTAAGCTGTTCCATGCCATTTCCATAACGATATCTCCAGCATTATCAAATAAGATACCGTTAAGTTCACCACTAACTGGATCTTTGAGAATCTTTCCTCCTTGAGGCTCAGGTGAATCTTTAGTAATACCAGCAAGTTCCAGTGCAGCAGAATTTACCCACATAGAGTGTGAGGTCTGCTCCATGAATACGACAGGCCGATCAGGAAAAATTCCATCTATAACCTCAAGAGGTGTTTGAATATTATCTTCATTTAGAATGGCATCTAACGAAAAACCATACCCCATCAGCCACCCTTTGGACTTACTATTTCGACTGCAAGCTTTTAGATAAGGTATTTGGGCTTCAAGTGATGCATCCATACTGAGTTCACAGTTACCTCCAGCTTCAGAGGCTGCTTCAAAAACATGGTTGTGGTTATCAATAAAACCTGGCATTACATATCCATGTTCGAGATCGATGACTTCAGTGTTTTCACTACGATATTTCTTGGTATCCGACATTTTGCCAACGAACAAAATATTTCCATCATGAACTGCAATTGCATCGGCATTTTCATGACCGTGGATTTTTGCGTTTGTTAAGATCATATCGGCTTTTTCAACAGCCGATGCATTCGAACTCATGATTAAACTCGCTATTAGTGTTAAAGGGGAGGTTCGGTTCATCATTTATACTCCTTGCGTACCCCACATTTATCCTCAATGCAGGGAGTGCTTTGATTTCGTCGGATAGAGATTAAAGAATAGTAAGAACAAAAGAAAAATAGTGAGTATAAGAATACAGGGATAGGTTAGATACTTAGTCTCAACTCAACTAACTTGGTGATGGATGAACAATTAAAGGATAATTTTTCTAATCAGAGCCTTATGTGGTAAATCTTTTTACCTAACGCTCTTTTGTCCAAAGACGTGTTACATGACCGCTTGGTGATGAACTTTTACTATGACGAAGGGACAATGCTTTTGTCTATATCAGATTGAAAAACTCCCAATAGTTTCTTCATCTCACCGAGCGCTGCCTTGGTAAAGAATCTTGCCATCAAATAACAACTTGCTTAATACTGCAGTACTGCCGTCGTAAAGAATGCTTGTTCTCACTTGATAGTAACCTTGCTCAAAAAGCCAAGCACACGCTTTGTCTCTCGCTTCTAAAGATAAGAAAACCTCATCTTGGGCAATATCTCGCCCAATGTAGGGGTATTTTTCTCTAAACCTTTGAGCATCTGCATCTGAAATCCCCTGAGAAACATCGTCCAGTAATGCTTTGGTGCGTTTGTAAACCTCCCCTAAAATAGGGGCATACGCAATTAGAGTTCTCCTGCCTATACTAGGGCAATACGGAGAGCTAACAATGAAAAAATCACGTTACACGGAAACTCAAATCGTTAAGATTTTGAAAGAAGTAGAAGCTGGCAGACTTGTCAAGGAAGTCTGTCGCGAGTATGGCATCGCGGATGCCACCTATTACAACTGGAAAGCCAAGTACGGTGGTATGGAATCTTCTGATATCAAACGTATGAAAGAGCTTGAAGAAGAAAATCGTCGGCTGAAATCCATGTTCGCTGATCTCAGCCTTGAACATCGTATTCTGAAAGACATCATTGAAAAAAAGCTGTGAAGCCAGCGATCAGGCGAGAGCTTGTCAATTATGCCCGAAAGGAGCATGGGGCAAGCCTTCGCGTAGCCTGTCGCGCCGTTGGCATCAGTGACTCAGTCTATCGGTATCAACCGGATACCCGTAGGGATGATCACGTTATCCTGACGCTGCAGGAAGCCGTTGAACAATACCCCGCTTATGGCTTCAACAAGCTGTTCAAAATCCTGCGTCGTTGGGGACACAACTGGAATCACAAGCGTGTTTATCGGCTATATTGCGAGCTGAGTTTGAACAAACGGCGGCGAGGCAAGAAACGTTTGCCAACACGCTGTCCAGAACCGTTAGCGGTTCCTACAACAGCCAATGACTGTTGGTCTATGGATTTTATGAGCGATAGCCTGCTCTGCGGCCGACGCTTCAGGACATTCAATCTCCTTGATGACTTTAATCGTGAAGCATTAGCGATTGAAATTGACCTCAGCTTACCGGCAAAACGAGTTATTCGTGTATTGGAACGAGTGGTCGCCTGGCGGGGTTACCCCAAAAAACTTCGTATGGACAATGGTCCTGAGTTTATTTCTACCGTACTCGCTGAATGGGCTGAAGCACACCATATCCAGCTTGAATTTATACAGCCCGGAAAACCGACACAGAACTCATATGTTGAGCGCTTCAATCGAACCTACCGCGATGAAATCCTGAACATGTATGTATTCAAATCACTGACCGAAGTAAGAGAATCGAGGGTCAAGCGACCGATAACGCGCCTCGCCATGAAAAGGGAAAGAGAGTCCACAAATGCTCCTACAGCTACCTGTCACTCGGTGGGCCGCACTGTCGACGCGGCATTGCGTTATGAATGTGAAGAGTTCTATCTGAAACCATATTCAATGTCAGCTAGTACGGAGATTATAACGAATCAACCATCAGCATTCTGGGAAGCTATGCGGTTCACAACTACGTGACAGTGGCTCAGACTGGCGATCTCAACCTCTTGGATGTCCTGATTGATTACGGTGGTTATTCTACACGCTACAACAGCGTCCTTGTGAGCCAGGATGTTTATGATCAGTCGAAGATGTAATGTTGAATATTCAAGAAAACCGGCAACTGTGATGTGTCCGATAACACGTTCGGCGGCAACGTCAAGACCAACTGCCCTACCCCTTAGCCTTAGTTACACATGCTTGCAATGAAGGATAGCCCCTGACGGGTGAACCTTGCGCGCTGCATAACATCTAGCGGTCACCAGATCTACCCCTGCCGGATCTGGTCGCTGTCGGTGGCCACCTCAATAGCCCGTTTTCTGGGTTGGACGTTGACCACCAGCACCTCCGGGGCCGTGGTGATTGTAAAAGTAGCAACGACGGTTGTTGGACCGAACTCATTTAGCACCGATGTGTTCACCTCGGTGCCATCACTTCGGTGGGCAGCCTGTCCTATATTGGGATCAGGGCTTTGCCTTCCAGAATTTTGATTTTTCAAATGTCGCATTCTCAGCTATGAGGCCACCAACTCAGCCCAAGGCAACGCAAGAAAAAGGCTCATTGTCATAGAATGGAATTTTTTCATTAGATTTTTGCGTTAACGAGGAAGTGTGGCGGAAAAAACATTTTCAATGATAATTGGAGAAACATAGAGACCCATGGCTACTGCGAAAATGAGGGCTATGGCCAGTATATTTAGCCGACAAACAGCGGCCATTAATCCAATGATACCAAATGATATACTGATGGTTTTTCCTAAGCTACCTTGCATTAAAGGCATGATATACGACCAAATGGGGTCAAAATCCAAAGCCCGTGTGGACGTCGCTGCATTCGCTGAAAAAACAAATATTAGAATTAGGATAGAAAAAAAAGGTTTTTTCATAATTGATAAATGCCCAAATGAAAATTCAAATGGGCATATTCACATAATGAGGTTTAAAGGGTTGAAGCGATACTTAGTTCAAGCCGTTAGTAATTTGAGTCACTACAGGCAGAACTTTTTCAGCAGTTTCCAGGGTCGCACCCATTACTGTTTCGACAATTTTTGGTGAGTTGTATAGACCCATACCGCCACCGATACCAGTTGCGAAAGCCATGATGTTCTGACGAGCGATCCCGCCTACCAGACCAACCAGAATCATCGAACCAGCGACGATACGGCCAAGTGAACCTTGGGTCCAGTCTTTTAGTGTGGTCCACACATCATCAAACTCAGTACCGGCGTTACCAGCCATAGCATCGCGGCTCGCTAACATTAGTAGCGCAAGTACGAACATGAAAGATAGGTTTCTCAGCGTATCTTTGTTTTTGGCTGCGTTTTTAATGTCGTTGACAAGATTTTGCATGTTCTACTGTCTCCAAATTGGCGTTATTACAATGAAAGAGGTTGAGTTAGGCCAGATGTTTTAATGCGTTGTCTAACCATGCATTCATTTAAAAACAGTTGAACCAAAAATAATTTTGTGCATTTGCCTATTTTGGTTCTTTAAGCTTTTTTTTTGATTAACCAAAATTGGCAACTTAAGTAATATCGGGTATTGTTTTTGAACCAAAATTGGAACAATTGGCGTTTGCTTGTTTGATAATTCTATTAGTATTTAACAGTATTGCCTGACCACTTTATTACGTAAGTTGTAAATAAGTGGATATGCAAGGTAGCTAGCCTACAAATAGCATTCCAGTTCAGTTTTTTTATTTATCTTAGGAATTAATGATGAAAAACTTTATTTTTGCTGTTGTGGCTTGTGCCACGCTGACGGGCTGCGCAGTCCAACCACGTGAGTTTGATGAATCACACAGTGTGGCTTGGAACGTAGCTAGAGAAGGTGCTATCTATGATATTCAGGATAGAGAATTATCAGCTGAAGATTTCAATCGAATTAACCGATTCGAGTATGGATACAATACAGCCTACTGGGGATTGGAAATGGCTTCAGGGCCGTTCTTCTCGATGGACTTGTCTAACGCACTACTTGCTGGGCTTGTACTCTCAATGTTTGAACCCGACAAGCCAGCTGCCCGAAACTCTGTACTTTCGTGGATGCCCAAACACATGGCTGCCAACGAGGAACAAGCACGCCAAAAGCTGCTAGAGATTTACAAGAAGTCGATATCTCGTTCGCTTAACGAACTCGGTTTTGAGTACTCTGAGCACACAGTAAACGGTGCACCTAACGCAGTGTATTACCTCTTTTGGTCTGATGATCCGGAGATGAATTGCAAACCACTGAATGCATTACCGGCACTTCAAAAAGGTGATTTTTGTGGTGTTTATTTCGAAGTTAATCGGGTTCAATCCTTCCGAACCAGTCCCATCATTGCCAATCTAAGTGAATTGAATCCATTGGATCCGGTATGGCTTGTTACTGGTAACAGTCAACAAAGTTATTTGTACATATCCAGTGGTGACAAGTCCACCCCTCCAAATGATGTAATTATAAATAAAGTGTCAGAAAACTTACCTGATTGGAATTTCATCTACACAACAGGAAACTTAAAACGTTCTGGGAAAAATGCGAATAACAACAGCATTCCAATGAGTTACCTTTCTCACAAAGGCAAGCCTATGTTTTTCGTAGTGGAGAAGAGTTAAGGTTTATGTACAAGGAAAAAAGCACAACACTGCCAGGTAGTGTTGTGCTTTTTTTTCTTAGTTTTGGTGCTTAGTCGATGAAGAATGCTTTCGGAAGGTGTTTTGCCTGACCCGATTCAACCCGATGTTGTGCATCCTTTCTTTGGGGTTTTGGGGTGGTAAGGTAGACAAACGGGAGTGGAATAATAAAACAGCTCAATGTGACAAGAACTTCGAGCCAAAGTGTAAGTTGCATTTCAGCGGGTAACAGTACATTTTGGGTTATGATCAATATCGTAATACTGATAAAGACTATTACTTTGTACGGACCCTTGAACCAATTTTTTCTCCGGTCTCTGTATTCTCTCAGCATGCCGTCTAATTCAAGGTCTACCTTCTCATCTTCATGCATCAGTGGTTGCCTGTTAGTTTAATTATGGTGTGTAAAACATACCTTAAATTGGGTTGTACCAACGTACTGAACTTAACCAAATTAGGTATGATTTGGGGCAATGTCAGTAATGGTTTCGCTTGCGAAATATTCCATAAAATGACTAACTCATAGCATGACAGACCATCGATTAACCAGCCTAAGTAACCAGTTCGCAGGCTCATACTCGGCCCCCATCATTAACCACCAGCCTTCTCATTTAAATATCGTATGTGGCTATTTTTACCCAATTTCGTCAACCCTATTCAATTCAGTGTCAATTCACTTTGCAATACTACCCGCATGAAATCTAACATCGAACAATGCAGGGCTGAACAATGAGGATGTTGAAACTGATTATCAAAGCGTTAAGCACAAACCGACAGCCGGTTGTTGCATCTGATAACGCTCCGTTGCCGGTAAGCAGAATGGAAGCCAAAGCGGTTAGAGGGATGCATGACGATGAGCCTACGCTTAGCGAACTCTTTTTCACTGATTACAACAAACGATTTTGCTGTGCTGGTACCAGCCGCAATGATATGGCAGTTCTCGTGGCCAACTTTGTGCGTAATTCGTCCGGCAACCAGGTGATCATTACAGATGCCAACTCAAGCACACATGTTAGCAATCTGCCTGAAATGACCACTGTTACCCTCGAATCAATTCGAAAGAACCAATTAAGTTTTTGGCCTGTTATTCAGCTGGCTTTTAACAGTTCGGATCATAGTCTCAAAGAGTTGGCCATCATCACATTGCGACAAACAGTATGCTGGCTTCTTGATGAATATGATCCTTCAAGTGTCCTTTATTCTCGTGAATCATTGGTCTCCATCCTTGAGAGCAACCCTTCCTCTTTCTCTGATGTATTGTCGGCACTCGACATCAATGTGCCAACTGCGAAGGCTGACATCGGCATTGAGTCCCTACTCGGACAGGGCCAGTTCAATTTTGACACCACAGGGCTGCTATTCATCGTCGACGATTTGCCTGCATCATTAACCCACATCTTTATTGCATTGGCATCATTGGCAGGCAGTGTACACCTCCATGACAGTATGGAAACTGGCTTGATGATCATCAATGAGAATGTTCATTACCCGGCACGTGCTAAACGCAGCCTTATCCCGTTCATTGCCAGTGTACTTCTTACTCAGGATTCTGCGGTTGTCATCAGGGATCAGGTTACAGATGGATTGTACGGCGATGACGATGACCCAATTTATTCGATATGCAGTCATTTCCTTGTCTTTAATGGCGGCGTTAATATGTCCGTTCAGTATCTAAGGGATGCATTTTCTGAAGTGTACCCTGTCGAGCCTCATGGTGACCCGGGTTACTTTTATGTGGGTGCTGTTAATTACCAGTCCCATACCTCTGAATTGCTTGAAATTCCGAGAGCTTGTCAATGAAGGTTGTGCGTGAAAAGTCGGTGACGGTCGAAGGCTATGACGTGAACTTAATCGGATTTATTGAACCCGCCTTTTTACGCGCTTTTGTCACAATGCATCATTTACCCAACACACCAAAACTCACAAAAGACTTTCATTTCAAAGGAGATGAACAGTCAATCGCGATATGTGTGAATTCATTCAATTCGGATCGGGCCTTGCGCATAGTTGCATCCTTAGAAGACCAAATTTGGTTCGCGACTAAATTGAACCGAGCTCTGCAGGACCGGTTAGAAGGTAAGACACCATGGAGATTGACTTAGCGCTGGCCAGGCACTGCAGATGAAAGAATCAACGCTCACCTACCGATTATCTGGTTTTTACCCTCTGCAGCCGGTGCAGACATTTTCTATGCATTAGCAGGGTTCAAACGTTTTGAGCAGCCCAGTTTTCAGTTATTTCTGACAGTAACTTTGTGGCGGGATGGTTTGAGCGCCTTGCCGGAAGACAAATGGGTCTATCCATAACGGTGCAGTGAGAATGGCACTTTCGTAGCGGTAAATTCTCGTTATGTATCTAGCCAGCCGCTCCGCAAAGATAAAATTGCAACGCAGCTCCAGGGTGTAGTGAACACGGCAATATTTCACCGACTCAAATTTCATAAGCTTCTTGGCAATTTTGCCTGCTGCGTCCTCAAAAGCGAGATTTGCCCAATTATCAAAGTTAGTGCTGACAGCTTCGAATCCCGCCCCCCCTAGCTTAAGTTGAAAATTAACCACCTGACTCGTTGAAAGTTTGGCTAGTGGGCTTGGCTGACATTGGTAAGTTCGGTAACTGGCTGAGTTAAGGCAAAGCCAATCACCGGCAACGCTGTCATCGTAGTCGTCAATATCGGGGGAGTGAGAATATTGACCATCATCTGGTATCGATGATAAGGAAAGGTCTTGCAAGTACTCATAATCGTTCGAGATGGCCTCATGTGGAACGAAAACATAGCCAGAAATTAGCTATTGACGCCATAGTCGTTTGTTAGCTTAATTGCTCAACACTAGAGATGTTTTTCTCCGGTATTACAACGACTTTATTATATGTTGATTTTTCTTTGGATAAAATTATGAGCTTCCCCGCCCTATACTTTACAATGACACCTTCTAAACATTGCTGATTTGATAGCTTACACACCCGGGCATTAGGTCCACTATTAAAATTCTGATCTGCAAGTTCATTTGCATCATTGATAACTGGTACGATTGCAACAAATAATACTGGAAGTAAACCAAACAAAACATAAGGCATACTTTGTAAGTCGATATAATAATTGACCCAGTTTGCTTTGCTTGTAATGAGGCGCTTAAGTGGTACATAGCCACATCCAATTATTGCACCTAAAATCATAAACACCGTAAGGCCAGAAGCAAAATTGAAAAACAAGTATGATCCACCAATAGACAGATATTCAAGTGCTTTCAGGGTAACAATCAACAACTGTATCGGATTCTTTTAGTTCTGAGAGTTGTCGTTTATGCCCTTCGTGACCCTGTTTAGCTCCTCTCGGATTGCGACCACTAGGGCTTTGAGCTTTTTTCGTTCAGCCCGCTCTTTCGGCCCATCGGAAGATGGGGATTTCGAAGAATTAGCGCTGCTGGCTTTTAGCCTATCTTCATAGTGGCGTAATTGCTCCCATAGCTCGGATATTAACGCATTAGCTTCGTTGATGTCCGATGCAATGGGTGGTGTTGATGAGAATTTGGATTTTTTCTTAGTCATGCAGTCAGCATGAACGCTAGGAATGATCACTCAATAGGCAAAGTGGGATCCAGTGCGAATGGTCACGTTTTTTGTGTCAATACGCTGCTGGTGAACGGTTACTTTTGCTTCATTTAAGATGAACAGTCAACACCTTTCATAAAAATACCCGCCATATTGTCGGGGAATTGAAACACATAAAAAGTTCACAAAGGATATATTTGTCATGAATAGAAAATTTCAAAATATTCATTATTACAATCATGGATAAATTTAATAATGCTTACCACCATTTCCTTTATTCTTTTCTTTATCCTTTGTTTTATTATGACTATGACTCGAATCTTTATCTCCGACAGCAGATTGAGAGTTTTTAGTTGATTCAGAATCATTGTTAATCTGAGAGTTAGACTGAGCATTACCATTACTATCCTGATGGGATTCAGACATAATCATACCTTCAGAACCTTCACTCAATGTCATTTCAATTTGTTGCCAATTTCCAGCAGATATGGTTGTGTTATTTATAAAAATACCTGTTCCTGATCCACCTAAGATAGATGACAACTGTGACTTTGCACTTTCTTGCTTTTTTTTGTTTTCGTACAATACTAGGGACGATTGAGCATTCCTTGCAGGAAAACTATACGGGTGTGGCCCTCGAACTGGGTCAAATTGACCAGCTTGTAACATTAGGGAGTAAACTATTGAAAAAAACATAAGAATCAACTTCACCATGACAGTTCTCCTTAATCAAATGGGAAGGGAGAAACCTCCCTCCCTCATTTGTATATTGTTACTTATTAATTGATACCGTCAACCTTAACATCCAGGTTATTACCTACAGATGTTGCAACAGAGCTAACAAACGGGTCAGCCAATGTTCCCAGGTCAGAGTAACCAGTAACTACCGCAACATCAACTGTGGACAATGAATTCACATTGGCAACTGATGTTTGGGTGTTGTTTGCCACAAGGAATGCATCTTGGCCAGAAGTTGTTGTAAGATCAATTGCCAAGTTGTTTGCTACAGCTGTTGCAGAGCTATCAACTGACGCATTGATTGTACCAATTACTGTCGATGTCGCACTTACGATTCCAGGTAATGTGATATCTGCCAGAGTACCAGTTAAACCAGTAGCGAGGGTTGCATCAACTCCACCAAAGGTTTGAGAAGAGTCCACATCTGTTTTAACATCAGACTCGATACTGGCATTATTTCCAACCGCTGTCGCTGTGCTTTCAATTTTTGCCAGGTCGTCGAGAGAGTAAGAAAGAAGTGGATCAAGTGAGATATTTTCAACACCAGTCACTGAACTGATTGATGTCACTGTTCCTAACATCAATTGTTCATTTTCGACCATTGTTAAACCAGTAGGAATAAGGTCCGTATTAGCTGTAACAGTTTGTGTAACTGATGTATCAACATTTGCATTCCACTCCCAGTATACGCTATCAAATGCATGAGCACTGAAGCTAGTAACACCAGAGAAAGTAATCAATACCGCCAATTTTTTAATATTTAAGTTTTTCATGCTAATTCCTTAGTAGATTGATTAATTACTTTACATTTTTCATTTGATTCAGGTGATGGAAATTTTAGCCCTTCAACTAGCATGTTATATATAGCCATTTCGATTACTGACCGAACACCAAGTTGAAGAGGTTCATTCTTCACTTTACCTGCATCAAACTCTACAAGTTGACTTCCAAAAAATCGATATACGCCTGCTTCCACTTCAAAACCTATGACCTGTTTTTGTAAGCTGCTAACATATATGGTTCTAAGAGTTCTGACATCAACTAAACGTAAATCAATACCAACATTTATCACTGCTCTTCTAACTCCACCTCCTATTAATCCAACAAATAATCTAGCGCCATCTGACATAATATTATAATTCAGTTCTGTTAACGCACCCAGTACAACGAAGTTTGCAGGTATTGCAGTAAATTTTCTTGGTTTTAAAGCTAGAGCACCACTTTCAAACAATTGTTGCTCTGCAATTGGAACCCGAATATCAAGCCGTTCCGTTAATATAACCTTTTTCGTTTTGTACAGTGCACTAATAATCATCTCAGATACCCCTTGAGTTAGTGCTGTACTATCGTTAAAGGTTGAATAAGACAATTGACCTGTTTTATCAGCCACTTGGCCTACTGTAAAAACAGGCAATCTATCTGCTTCCACCTCAGATAAATTAGATAAACATTGAGAGTAGGGTGTTTCATTCGTAAGAACTGGGCTTCCAAAGTAAGGAACTATAGCTTCACCTTCATAACTCATGTTATTTGAGCACCCCATCAATATAGAGCAAGTTATAACCAGACCTAACAATACCCGCATTCAACCCTCCCTACAATTCGTCAATACAATAAATTTATAATCTTTATTATAAGCATAAAATTTAAAGTTAAATTTTTTTTGTAATTATTTTTCATAACCAAAAACCATGCCAAAAAACAAAATATTACAACCCGTGCTTTACGCCATAACCCATTCGGTTTGCTCTTATATTTGGACGCATTTTACGATGCATTTTGGGATTTATTATTTCTCAAAAATGACACATGTAAAATTTATTTTTCACTCTACCATCCACCAAAACATTAATATAGAGTTGAGTTTTATCAATGAATCGCCTACCTGAAATAAACTTATTTTCATCTCTTCTTCCATAGTTAATAATGTGCAAAATGGCTTTCGTTGGTTCAAGTAACACGACCATCTTTTCAAGCTGGTCAACTGCATTGTGCCCTGCTCCGGTTGGTACGAATGGCGTGATGAAGGTGGTGCGAGAAGCCACCATCCAGAAGGACGGCCACTCTACATGGCGGGGATTTGGTTTGAAAGTGAACAGCCGTTACTTGTCACGCTGACCACGAAAGCGAATGAGGTTTGCACTCCTTATCATCATCGCATGCCTGTAGTGATAAGTAAGGTGCACATTTCTGATTGGTTTCGAACTGGTAACCTCCCTATAAACAAACAAATAAGCCTCGCAATTGCGAGGCAATAATAACTAAACCTGCACCAACCTTCTCAACTCCCGTTCCTTCAAGTCGGCAAGAATGGCAATACCTTCTAGAGCCTGGTACTCGTTGGTGTTAGGTTCAAGGTCGTTGAGCACGGAGATGATCAGCGCTGAGATTCCCCGGAAGGCCAAAGCTGCATCTTCCAGATCAGCCCAATCAGGGTTATTGGAAACTGCGTGCAGTATCATTGCCTGATCCTTTTTCAATATTCTCTAAGCCATAAGTCAAGGCCAGTTCCAACCCATCTTTAAACACTGAGGTTATAGCTCGTTCACCATCAAGAAAGCGTTGATAAAAACCATACATGTCATATAACTGTTGATTCGATGCACCGCACTCCAGAAAGAGGGTTGCTTCAATATGGTTTTGGAAAAATACTTCTAAAACACAGGGAGTAATTTCTATTTTTGCACCCCCGACCATAAGGTGATTGCTTCAATACTCTTCAATAAGTTGATTGAAAAAGTACAGTGCTGCATTGCTTCGAGAAGATTCGAGCAGCAAGAACCCTAACTCACGTTGCTCTTGATGGCTAAGTTCTCTTGTAGGATCTGCAGCTTCAAATTTTTCCTTCAGTAGTTTCAGGCGATTGGGAAGCTCCTGACGAAATAAAGATTGATTAGCCATTCAATCGTCCCTCCTTCAACTTAGTTTGAAGCTTCAGCAATCCTTTTCCTGTTACTAAGGGTGTGATGGAATTTTTCAACCCCTGCGTGGGATGCTCAAACTGACTAATCTTCACGTCCATGTATCCACTTTCAATGATGGCCTGATATGGTTCATTATGACGAGTAAGCCATTTCAACTGCCGCAGAAAAGCAAACAACCGGGTACGTCCAGTACCACAAAGCTTAGCAGCTTCACCCACTGTAATTGCATCTGGAGCTATTGATACTTGCTCGGCAAAATCAACTTTTGGCTGAACAAGTTGAAGTTGACGCTCTTTCTCAGCCAACTGTCTATCCATATCCTCAATCACCATCCGAGTTTCGGGTGAAAGTCGGCTGTACCAAGACGGCATAGCAGAAACCTGCAACTTCCCGGTACGATAGTCAATGAATGTTTGGTTTACCTGCAACTGGAAAGCCGGGCTAATCCAGCCTGCATATGAAACTGCGATCAATTCGTGGGCAAAGGTACCCGGATTAATACCACCCTTAACTGACTTGATTACATTTTGACCTAAGCCAGAATTCTGGCTTAGCTCTAAAATCAGTTCTTGAGCGGATTTAGTCGCGAGCCAAATTGAAGGGCGCTTTGTGCTACCTTCTCCACTTGCCTTGTGTAAAGCATTCAGATTGAAACGCCCTTCTTCATCTGAGGTAATTTCCTCACCTGCAACCACAGGTGCTTGGTGATTATATCCACTGTGTGCTAAATTCATGACTGTATATCTCCATTCTTTGCGGTTTGTAGGTATCTGCCCCGGTGCTGCAACACTGGGGTTTTTCATTTCTGATTCTATTCATTTCTTCTAGCGCCTTTAGATCTGTTCATCCGCTCTTCGAGCACCTTCACTAACTCTTTGTTTAACGAACGTAACCGTTCACCAGCAGCGTATTGACACAAAAAACGTGACCATTCGCACTGGATCCCACTTTGCCTATTGAGTGATCATTCCTAGCGTTCATGCTGACTGCATGACTAAGAAAAAATCCAAATTCTCATCAACACCACCCATTGCATCGGACATCAACGAAGCTAATGCGTTAATATCCGAGCTATGGGAGCAATTACGCCACTATGAAGATAGGCTAAAAGCCAGCAGCGCTAATTCTTCGAAATCCCCATCTTCCGATGGGCCGAAAGAGCGGGCTGAACGAAAAAAGCTCAAAGCCCTAGTGGTCGCAATCCGAGAGGAGCTAAACAGGGTCACGAAGGGCATAAACGACAACTCTCAGAACTAAAAGAATCCGATACAGTTGTTGATTGTTACCCTGAAAGCACATGCTCTTGCTGTGGTGACACCGACCTCGAAATGAGTGACAAGCCGTTTTATCGCCATCAAGTTCATGAAATCCCACCGCCACGCATAGATATTACCGAATATCGGCTCTACTCGGGCAAATGCTCGCAGTGTGGAGAGGCAGTAAAAGCACAAAAGCCAAGCGACACTCCTCAAGGGGTTATGGGACCCAACCTAATGAGTCATATCGCTATACTGGCTGGTCAATATCACCTTAGTGTTCGAAAAATACGCTCATTACTGCAAGAGCAGTTTGGTACGACCTTCTCAGTGGGTGCCATAAGTGAAGCGCAAAGCCGTATTGCTTCCATGCTGACGCCACTTCATCAAGCTATCAAAACCAGCATACAATCTGCGCCTCTAGTGCATGTTGATGAAACGTCACACTCGAGAAATGACGAAGAGCGCCTACGTTGGTGCTGGTTAGTTTCGAGTGATGACTTAGTGTATGAGAAAATCCTCTACTCTCGTTCAACGCACTCAGCAAAAACGGTTCTCGACTCAGACTACAGTGGAATCGTGGTTAGTGATCAATATAGCGGTTACAACTGGCTTTCATCAGACCGACATCAGCTGTGCTGGTCGCATGTTATTCGAAATCTACAACAAATTGCCGATTATGCAGGTAGAGGTCATACTGCAAATATTGGTCAACGACTGGTACTTCTAAGCAAATTAGTTTTTCGTACTCGTCACCGTTGGGAGTCTGACCATATTGATGAAGCACTCTACCTCGACCGACTGAATCGCATACGATGTCGCTTTAATCATTGGCTGGATAAGGGCGCAAGCCAAATCCCAATTCAGCGTTATCAAGGGCGATGTCGAAAACTCAAAGAGCACAGCGAAAGCTTATGGCTGTTCTTAACCAACCCCAAAATACCTCTTACTAATAACGAAGCAGAACGACGATTACGCGGGTTCGTTATTCAAAGAAAAATCAGCTACGGTACAACCTCAGATGCAGGCGATAAGTTCCGAGATAGGTTGCACTCGCTCATAGAAACCTGCAAGAAGAGGCAGATATCTTCGCTCGAGACTCTAACTCGTATTGTAACTGCTGTGATCTCACAGCAACCGTACCCCAATGTCTTCGGCCTCAACGAAACCAGTTTTTACGCAAACGCTTAGTCAATAACTTGCTGGTGAACGCTTACAGTATAAAGACTATGAAGGCACCTTAAATATTACACTTTGGGTTTCATTGCCTTAACAAAAAGGCTCAGACAAATATGTCTGAGCCTTTTGCTTTACAATTCCTAACGTTAAAGAGTTTTAACTAGCGCAGTCAACCCGAATGCGTAATTTTACTACTCGGCGGTTTATTTATTTAGATTTCAAAATCTTCGAGCTTATTTCCGTTATCAATTAACGCTTTAAGGGCACTAGGTGTTCTACCTTGGCCTGTCCATGTTTTTTCTTCGCCGTTTTCATCAGTGAAGCGATATTTTGCTGGTCGAGGGGCGCGGGCTTTAGGACGGTTTCCAGCCGCTTTTAAAAGTTCTTCAGGGTCAATGCCATCTTTAAGAAGAAGCTCACGATAGTGAGCGAGCTTGGCATTTTTTTCTTCTTCTTTCTGACGTTGTTCTGATTCGTCAGATTCACGTTCTTGTACGACTTGAGTTAGCTTTTCTAAAGCTTCTTTCAATTGCTCAAGGGTGTACTCTCTTGCTAATGCTCTAAGAGAGCGCAAATTGGTAAGTGATTTAATAATATCTAACATAGTAACCTTTTACGTTATTTATGGTGAGAGTCAACAATCTTAATAGTATAAACAAAATTCTAGTAAGTCTATAATGAAGAATCCTATTCATGATTAATTGACATGAATCATTAATGAAATACCGAGTATCTTTTTTTCACTACCTTCATTACATACAAAGGGCTGGCTGTCTCCTTTGTTCAAATGCCGCTAGCATTTAAATTGACCTCTCTTGATGACGGACAGAGCCATTATCACCGCTTTGCAATCTGGTCATCAATGTGCATATACTATTATCATGGTAGCTGGCCCAAAACAGCAATTCGCATCATATCTGATTCAAGTCCAGAGCAGATAGCCATTGTCAAATGGCTATCTGCTTTGTTTATCAAAGCACCCGTCAGCTGAGCACATTCAGCATTTTTAACGCAAATAACCCCGCGGGGCTATTTGTGCTTATATTGGAGAAAAATGATGCTAATTCAAACTATTGAACCAGATGTTAGAAACAATCTTTTGCAAGCACGTTCTGTTATCGAGCAATATGTCGATGCAGAGGTTCTTAACAATTATCAGCTTCGTAAACCCGATGCTAATAAAGACGTGAAATACGTTGTTCCAATCAGTGGAGGTTCAGATAGCTCTTGTCTGGCTTTGGTCTTGAGGGTTCTATTTCCTGACATCCCCTTCATTTACATATTTGCAGATACTTTAGCAGATGGTAAGGAAGTCTATGCTAACTTGGCCACCCTGGAGAGCTACCTTGGGATAGAAATACACCGCACGCAAGCACCACTAGGTTTGTTCCAATATATAGACAAACATAACGGTTACCTCCCAAGTCAGAGAAATCGTTACTGTACGCCATATTTGAAGATCAAACCGATTAAAGATTGGTTTAATAAATCGTTCGACCTAACGACTACAGTTGTCTATCAACACGTTGGTATTCGACATGACGAAGACCGGTGGGGAGATCTAGGTCAAACAGATTCAATTCAACAAGTCCTACCGTACGTTGATATGAAAATTGGCCGGGAAGCTGTATACGGAATTTTATCGCAGACGATAGGTATTAGCAGTAGCTACCGGTGGAATTCAAGGTCAAGTTGTTTTTGTTGCTTCTTTAAAAGACGTAGCGAGAAAATTGGCTTGCTTATACACTCACCAGAAGAATTTAATCAAGCCGCGAGCTATGAAAAGCTTACTGATGATGCCCAGGCTCAACTTGAATTTACTCATATTCGAGATTCAATTGAAAAAGTTTCACTGAAACATCATCACTATTTCGTACCAAAAGCTGTTGATGTACGGTCGGCACATTTGCGACATTCAATGCCTCTTAAGCCTGTTCGTCACAAGAAGGACCGACATACACTTGATTTGTTTGATGATGTGATTACCGAAGGAGAAGAGGTTGAAGAAATTTATGCAGCTGTGTCATTTTTTGTCCATCCCCTGCTAAATTTATTTGGTAAGGTTGATGGTACAGGGGTTTGGTGGCAGGAATTGGCTTGTTATTCACCGACGCTCCAAGGGCTGAAGCAATCGTTACTGTATTATTTCGAGCATAAGCTTGGCACATCTGAACTTTACGGCATATCGAAAAGTGAGTTGAAAGAACGCTTGAAAATTGGCCTCTTTCAAATAAAGTTGCCAGTTGGCTCAACCATGATGAAAGCCCTCAAGGATGGATCGTACTGCTGGTCGAGTGACCTGCCCCCCGCTTTCTAATCCAGCCAAAACTTAGTAATGTTCATCTTATAAGAAGGAAGGTGAATATGAAGAAGCGATTCAACGAACAGCAGATCATTGCCATTATCAAGGAAGCAGAAGCGGGATTGCCCGTTAAAGAATTATGCCGCAAGCACAACATTTCCGATGCCACATTCTACCTCTGGCGTAAAAAGTACGCGGGTATGGATGTTTCCGATACCCGTCGCTTGAAAGCATTGGAAGATGAGAATGCCAAGCTCAAGAAGCTATTGGCGGAATCCATGCTTGATGTTGATGCTTTGAAAGCGGCTCTTAACCAAAAGTATTGACCGTCGGAGACAAGCGCAAGGCTGTGCATGTAATGCAGGAAGTCACCACGATTTCGGAACGCAAAGCCTGTCTGCTCGTCGGTATAAATCGCGCATCAATGAGATACAAACCTCAAGCTAAAAAGAGTGATGTGGAGTTATTGGCTCGCATACAAGAACTGGCACTCGAGAGAAAACGGTTCGGATATCGCCGTATTCACCGTCTTCTCCGACGGGAAGGGACAGAGGTTAACCATAAGCGCGTTTATCGGCTTTACCGAGAGGCTGGACTGGCCGTTCGCAAACGGAAGCGAAGGAAATCATTATGTGTCGGGCGAGAGCAACTGTTACTTCCCTCACAGTCCAACCATACCTGGTCAATGGACTTCGTCATGGATGCACTCAGTTCTGGCCGTAGGATAAAGTGCCTCACTATCGTTGACGACTTCACGAAGGAGTGCCTGGATATTACTGTTGCATCAGGAATTTCTGGGGATGAAGTGGTTGCCATACTTGAGGCTATTGCAGCTTTCCGAGGTTATCCTGAGGCTGTTCGAACAGATCAGGGGCCTGAGTTTACGGGTAAAGCTCTCGACCAGTGGGCTTATGATCATGGTGTCATTCTGAAGCTGATACAGGCTGGTCAGCCAACCCAGAATGCTTATATTGAAAGCTTTAACGGCAAGTTCAGAGACGAGTGCTTAAACGAGCACCTGTTCAGAGACTTGAGCCATGCTCGTAAACTGATCAGTGACTGGCGCATTGACTACAATGAAAATCGTCCCCACTCATCAATTGGATACCTAACCCCCTCTGAATTTGCAGTACTAACACGTTCAGGGCTAAACAGTAACGTAACTGACATTACTAAAGAAATGTTGGATTAGTTATTGGGGGCAGGTCACGAGTAGTGAAAGTTACCGGCAAGTAGAACACCATACAAAGTTAGTTTCGGCAGTTTTGCATGTTGCTGCTTTAGAGCAAGAGGTCGAGGAACTTCGTAAGTACGAGCATTACCTGGATTTCGAACTAACTTGGCAATATGAACGGGTTGAGTCGTTAAAGATGCAGTTATCAAAGTATCAGGATGTGAAAGGTCAAGTAACTTGGTCGGGTTTATTTGATGCTCCTGATGAGTCCGAACTTCCATCTAAATTGGCTGAAATAAGGAAAAAAGACGACGATGAAGCAAAGGCTCATACGGGTATGGCATGCTTAGCCTGCTCCTTATGATCTAACAAACCCTTGGTTGATTTTAATCAACCAAGGGTTTTATATCACCATCAAAGCTCGTCAATTAGATAGTCTGGTGGCTCTCCGCCATTCGGAATTATTCCACTGAACGATGTCCCTCAAGCAGACACCTTTACAATAGCAAAAGATGTGCATATGATGGATCAAGGTAGCTGGCCATCAAACAGCATTCTTCTATCCCATTTACAATCCCTTATTATACCTACCAGGACACGCTGGCAAGTCGATTGCCAAGTAAAGCTCAGTCTTATTGTCAGCTTGCCCTTAGGGTAACTATCGTTAGCTGAACATAATCAGCAATTTTCAATATTTATTAACCCACAAGGGACAACCTCCCGGTGGGGGCTGTCTCTTTAACGAAAGGAACAGCATTATGGGATTTATCAGTTTTATCGCTGACGGTGATACCAGTATAGCAAATGTGCGCTCAAGCCATCATTCCGGTCGTCCTGTCTACTTAGTTCAACCAAATGGCCAAGCCTCGATTTGTGAACCTTCATATAGTGGTTATGGGGTATTCGGGGGATGTGATGCATTTATGGTTCTGGCTAAAAATAATATGCCGAAATCAACACTTGCAATGTTCTCGGGGCAGGAAGAGGTTCTTCGAAATGTGGGTATTTCCCTCTTTCGTGGTCTCCGACTCTATGCGACTCCATGTGATGCTTATATTGGACCTAAGTATCACCTTATAGCTGCGGCGGCATTGGGTTATTTACCTGATGTTATTTTACTGCATGATGACACTGACCAGTTGACGGTCCAAAGGCAAGCCCCATGCGGTTTGATTGCTGCTGAAGGCCGGGACACAGTTAATTACAAAGGTACTGTTAATACACTAAATAAGTTTGTAGTTGATGGAATTTTCCATAAACTCATTCTGCCACAACTAAAGTGGCCATTGAAATTCAGCTTTAACGCTGAAGCATATTACGACGATTTACCTCCCACAGAAGAATGCCCATACCAAGGCTTTTTTTATACTACGGAGTCATTAGTACAGCCTGATATTAACAATCAGCTTGTTTGTTAGATTTTTATTAAACCAACGAAGCTACATGGACTCCCCCGGTTGTCAACAACAGCGTCAGGTGATGGAAGGTTTGGGACTGCCGCTCTACATTCGGTCTGTTTATTGGCTTTTGATGCCATGACCCTGATGACATTACGCGGTTGCGGTTCCTCATTCGTTAGAAGGCATCAAATGTGCCCGCCGCATTATCAGGTTTTCCCGCAAAAGGTCTGAACCTTACATCATCATTGGCTATTGCAATGACCCGGTGAAGCAAGTCACTCCGTTGACGAAAAACACTCAGTTTTTATATCAGTTGATATTCCGTATCGTTTCTTAACAGCGACCAGATAATTCGGGCATTTTTTGCCGCAAGAGCAACAATGGCCCGTTTAAAGCCCCGGCGCTCGACCAGATTTTTGCACCATAAACTGAGCCTATCAGTTTTATCGCCGAGGCTGGCGATCACAGCCCGTGCACCATGAACGAAGAGTGTCCGCAAATACCGGTCGCCTTTCTTGGTAATCCGCCCGAGCCTTGGCTTACCGCCGGTTGAATACTGGCTGGGAACCAGCCCAAGCCAGGCGGCAAAATCCCGGCCTTTATCGAACTGCTCACCTTTACCAATACTGGCGATGACGGCGGTGGCGGTGATTGGACCGATGCCTGCCACTTTCATGATTTTCTTCGCTTGGCGGCTCCGAGAAACCAACATATCGAAACACTGCTCCTGATCTGCAATCCGCTGATTCAGATGAAGTAAATGTTCAAAACAATCAGAAATGATCGCTCTAGCCAGATCCGGAAGTTGGTTTTCGGCATCTTCAAGAGCATCAGAGATTGCGCGTTGGAGAGCATGGCGACCTTTTGGCGCGATAATCCCGAATTCGGCCAGCATGGCCCGGATCTGATTCAGCAATGCCGTCCGTTCATGGACCCAATGATCACGTGCACGGTGCAGGAGCAAAATCGCCTGCTGCTCAGCCGACTTGATCCGGACGAAGCGCGTTGAAGGACGGGTGACAGCCACGCAAATCGCGACGGCGTCGTTGAGATCGTTTTTGGCACCCGTTCTGAAAGGCGCCACATATTTTGAAGCCATGATTTTTGGCGTATGGCCAAGCTTAGCCAGCTCTCGGGCCCAATAATGGGAGGCACCGCAGGCTTCCATCCCGATGATGGCCGGCGGGATATTGGCAAAAGTCGAGAGAACTTTCGAGCGTGATATTGTTTTGTGGGTCAGCACCTTGCCTTGGTGATCCTCACCGTGGATACTGAAACTATGTTTGGCTAAATCAATGCCATAGACAGATGGTGACATGGTGGCCTCCGGCGATTTCGTTATCAGACATACCAAGTGTGGCAAAGTCTGGTGAGGGGGAGTCCATGTCATTCGTTATTCCTGACGGTTTGCGTTTCTTCAATTAGGAGATACACCATGTTTGAAACATTATTTAATACAAGTACGTTTGATCTTACGAAGTCAATAATCCCAACCGAACTGAAAGTACTACCATTACCCAAAACAGATTCTGGAATAAACAACCAGATTGTTAGGGTGCCGAATACGTGGATTGATCGCAAAAAACTGGACCGCACGAAACTGTTTCGTCGTGAGCCTGTCATTGTGACCTACCAAAGTACCGGAGCATCAGTACTTCGCTACGTGATGGGAGTTGCTGACGGACAGATGCAAATCCGTATGGGCACTAATTCGATAGCATTGGATTACGATGCAATCGATAGTTTGGGATTGCCATTCTTCACTTCCGATCCAGCGAGGATAACCATACGTCGAGCTACGGAGTTTGAGAAGTACCGTTACTTCTGGAATCACCAGGATCTTGGTATTCAGTTATCTATTAGGCTGGGTCTCGCTGGTGCTGCACTTGGCGTGATGGGCTTTATCGCAGGTTTACTTTAATTTTTGTGAACTTACGAATGATGGTTGGAGGTTATCTTGTCTTCATAACGATACGATAAGGTGCTTCCAATAAATGTATGATTAAAAACAATAAAGGTGAGCCTCTGGCTCGCCTTTTTTATTTTCTATGTTTGAGGAAATACATTATGTCAATGATACCGGTTACACAGAATGATATTGAAAATGCGTACTCCCTACTTGATGCCGTTCGATTGATGTCACCTACCATCTCATAATGAGCAATACCAAGCTTCTCTAGAAAGGCAGCATCATATAGAAAACCTGTCACATATGCTGTCGTGACCATAATTGATAAGATGCTAACTACCACTTTAATCAAAATTTTTCTGCATACCAGGTAATGGTAATGAATGAAATTTGTTTGCTAGTTTCGTTATTTTCCCTTCTGAATCGACTTCTACTTCTTGGGCCAAAACTTCAGAGCCCACTGTTAAGTCATAAGAACCAATATCCGGTAAAGCATCATACACTTTAGCAGCTTCTGGCAATGGGCTCAGACTATAAATGGGTCCATCGGGGCTACCTACTAGTGTTATATACACTGGCTCCTTCTTCTTAACAACAACCTTCAAAATATACGGCATTTCGTATCCTTTCATTTTTTGCTTCAGTTATTCAATGGTATCAAGTGACTTAGTTGATTTCATCCGATAGCCATCACTATTCTTCATCACTGAAATGCAGCGCATCACAACTCAGTACGTCATACGGTTTATACATAAGATTTTTATCGTTTTTTCCGTTCTCATAATTTTCATTTTCCACAACTCTGACCCTTCTATTTTAATAAATTTAAAGTGTTACAGTGTCGCGCTCTATTGTAATGAATGGGGCTTAATGCCAATTACGAATCAATGTCATTTGAATGAGTTGAGTTAATTGTTCCACCAGCGGCCAAATTCGCTATTACTTGTAATAATATTGTGTAATAATTACATTATTACGCAATATTACACATCGAAGGCAGAGGCGAAAAAATGTCATTAGTGTCAGAAGAAAAAGTGTTTGAAACCTGCCATGCATTGGCAAAGGATGGTCAGTCCGTAACGGTAGTGGCTGTTCGCACCCTGCTGGGTGGTGGTAGCATGTCGTCCATTGCGCCTATAGTGAAAAAATGGAAGTCGTTACAAAAATCAAGCACGTTGCCTTCGTCAAATGTGGATATTCCCCCGATGCCGACGGAAGAACTGGCCACCTACCTTGCTCCATGGTGGAACCAGTTATGGCGCACCATCTATAACCAGGCCAATGAGCGCATTGCCGCTATAAAAGCAGAGGCTCAGTTAGAAAACGATGCCCTACTGCGTGAAAATGACCGGCTAAGAGAAGAAATGCGCCAGCATGAAGTCCTGATCGATGAACTGTCACTGGATCAGGAGAACAACCAACTTAAGTTGGCAGAGCTCAATTCTCAGGCAATTGAATTTGCTGATTTGCGTGGAAATCTGGAGCAAGAGCTTAATGCAGCGAAATCGTTGGTCAGTGAACTCCAGCATAAGGTTTCGCTATTGACGGAGAGAAATGCTGGTCAGGCCAACAACATTGACCTCCTGAATCGGCAAAGTGAACGACTGACCGCTGATTTGGAGAAGAAAGACGAAACCATTTCTCAGCTTGAAGCGCAGAAACACAACATGAACGACTTGATTGACCGGCTGAAAGTTCAGAACGCCAAATACGAGTCCGAATTGGCGATGGCCAATGAAATTAGATCGAACCAAGATGCCACTATCCAGGACATGCACTCTCAGCTGCAGCGTTCGGCGGCAAAATGCGGTGAGCTTGAATCCCTAGCTGCTGACCACAAACAACAGGTTGAAATCCACGAGCAAGCCTTGGCTCGGGCGGACAGTGATTTGGAGAACTTGGAGTCTGAACTAGAACATGCCCTTAATACATGTTCCAATGAGAAAGAACGGGCCTTAGAGTTGGCTGCCCAGGTTGATGAACTAAAACAATCAATCCGTATCCATGAGGCTACCGTCAGCTCTTATGGAAAACAGAACTCGTTACTGGAAAATCAAATTGTTCAACTCAATGAGCAAGTCCGCAGCCTAACCGCGGTTATCACCAACAACCAGCCCCCAATTGTTAAATGATTTAAGGTGATGTACCTCTATGGATAGCAATCAACACCATAGCCTCCAAATAGGTAGTTTTGGTAACGCTGGCAACCAGTTACGTCCTGAACAGTTGCAAGCGGTATTGTCGGATCCCCGCGTTCAGATGGAGCGAGCACTCATCGATGGACTTGTAGCCAAACACCTCGAAGAATTTGGCCGCACCACCGGTTTGCGCGAAACGTCTCGGGCTAGATTGGCTTCACTATGGGGACAGTTTGTCAGCTATTGTCTGCAGCATGGGAAGGATTCGCTACCGGCTGCTTACACCACGGTGTTGGATTATCTGCAGTGTCGTGCCGTTACACTGCACCGAAACACCTTGGCTGGTGATGTATGGGCAATCTCGACATTCCATAACGCTGCAGGTTTACCTAACCCCGCTACAGATTCAGCAGTAACAAACTTGTTGAAACGCATTGGCGATCAGAAAGCTGCAAATGAAGAATTCATTAAGCAGGCCACTCCGTTAAGGCGTCATCATCTGGAAACCATCATTAAACACTGGGGCGATTCAGAGAGTCTTATTCAATGTCGGGACGCGACATTGATTGCCGTTAGCTACTCAGGCTTATTACGTTCATCAGAAGTGCGTAACATAAAGCTATCCCATCTCGACGATTTGGTTTTGACTATACCGGTAACCAAAACCAATCACAGCGGGGTGCCGGATCGCACAAAGTTAACCCGATTTGCCGCCGACATGCTGGATGTATACATTGAGCGGGCTGGCCTGCGCCGGTTCGGTGATGGCTTCATTTTCACTGGTATATCTAATCAAAACCGGATACAGCGTACCCGCCGTAAAATGGCATCCTCTACCCTGGCCAATGTTTATAAACGAGCATACAGTCTGTGCTATCCCGATGGTAATGGATCCGAACCGGCATTCAGCACGCATAGTTGCCGTGTTGGTGGTGCCCAGGACTTGTGGAATAACAATGTGCAAATAGAGACAATCATGAAGCTTGGTCGCTGGCAAAAAGGCGAGATCGTGTATCGCTACTCACGTGGCCACGTTTCAAGTGATAACCCGTTTGATGAATTGATGTCATTTTAGTTGGTGATAATAAAGTAATGAAAAAATTAACAACAAAGAAAAAAAGATATGGAGTAGTTGGTTGGGGGGTGTACTTCGCTACGCTCCTTCTCGGTATTTTGAATTACGTACAAGTTGTACCTGTAGGATTGCTTTTTAGTTACATGATCATATTTTTATGGCTTGTTCATTACGAAATTGAACAGCTGGACAAGGGGCTATTGCTCCTATGTAATGGTGTGGTTTTTGTCTTGTTCACAAGCACCGTGGCAGGGCTTGAAGGTAGTAATGGAGCACTGTTTGCAGTACCTGAACAGACCAGAATTGCCTTAGTGGCTCTTGTGATGATGGCGGGTTCAACTTTCTTAGGCGCCGGCGGAAGTGTTATTGCTAATGTTGCGGCGGATCATTCTTCCGATAGAACCATAACAAAAAACGAAACTCAGTCATTAGTTAACGTAGAAGCGAAGCTAAAAGCTATCTATCGCTTGTTATGGGCAATTTTTATCCTCATCGCAGCTGCATCAATGGTACTCAGTATTTTGGTTATCTATTACTGATGTGGGCTCTCAGCCGGTAGTTATCCTATAAAAAGAAAGGCCAGTTGGCCTTTCTTCATTTTCGGATACCAAAGAAGACAAGCAAAAGATCAATGAGTTTGTCGCTTGCCGTAACCGTAGTGGGTTCTGACTCATTATCATATTGTTGAATCATTGGCTCAAACGCATCAGGTTCGATTAGCAGCCTAAAAACTGTTGGGTTATAGATTGATGTATCCTGCTCGCATTCGCAACGATGATACTCCACTAAATATCGCGAGATTGCAGCACTCACTCCAGGCCCGGTGTCGCCAAGCACATAGAACGTAGATACACCTTCGAATAGCTTGTCACTGATAAACGTTATCAATGTTTCAGCTTTTTCACGCGTGATGAAAGTGGCATGACGGTTACGAAAATCAGCCTTGAATGATTTAACCGTGTCCTCACTGTAAGTCCCGTCAGTAATTGTAACATCCAGCAGGTTTTTCCATTCGGGGCCACCATCTGGCCCCCCCGGGGGCTTAACACGTATTAGTGCAGCACGGGGAGGCAGTTCAATTCCAAGGTCGTCCGCGGTTTCCAGGATAATGACTTTCCGTTCAGTCATAAAGATCCCCTAATTACAATTTCCTTACCAGCCGCACAAAGCGATATTGGTCGGCGACAGTGAGAAATTCAGAACCATTTTTAAAGTTAATGATCCGCCCATTGATCCCTGCGTTCACCTTGTTATCCGGGGTATTTGACCAAAAAACAGCTGATGGTGTGTCCGGAAAAGACGCTAAGTCTATCGCTGGGTCATAACAGCTGTACTCTACGATTGTGCTGAGTTCTTTGATATTAGGTAAGCGCCAGTCATCTTTCCCCGCGAATTCAGACTGTTCTTGAGCAGCTGCAAGAGCATCTTTCCAAGTCGTAAAAGATGTTGGTGATCCTTGGCATTTATTTAAGGCTGGGTCAAAGCTTTGCCCTACAGAACATATTTGCCATTGCAGGCCATACTTCACACCGGTAATTGTACCATCGGTATTCAGGACGAATTGCTCAGGGGTTGTCGTGGGAGTAATAGCGTCATTACAAGTTTGTGCCATGGATAGCGACAAAGGCGCAAAACATGCAACTAGCCCGATCAAGACATTCTGGTACTTCATAATTTCTCTCCCCGCACAAGACGTAACGAATTAGGTAGCGATTTATTGCACTGCTTCAGTTCCCCAGTTGCCCCCTCCATGCACCACACTGCACCTTGCGCATCTGCTACAGGCGTGCTGGTCATGTACATGGTTGGCTGGTCGTTAGGGAAAAATTCTGTGGCAGATAAATCTTGATCTATCTGATAATTGAATTTTGAACGTAGCTCAGTCACCGTCGGTAAACGCCAATCGTCATAACCGCACAGATTTAGCTTATTTGCCACCATGACATACGTTTCGGTATTACAGAATCTGGATGAGTTGATATATCCAGGGAGATCTTTGTTTTGAAACGCACAGTGTTCTGAAATCGGGTATGCGGTGTTTACAAATGAAAGCCCCTGAGCTCCGCGGCTACCACCATTTTCTTTGTCATTCGAGGAATACCAGTAGTATTGATAATTTGCCCCTCGCCAGTTAGCGTTCTCTGCTTCAAATGGGTAATAGTCATCCCTCACAGATTCCGTTATCAGATTTTTCAGAGCATCCCGATCTAATTGAGGAAGTGGCATGGCAGGGCCTTTCTTTTCCCAAACAAGACCTGTAACGTTGTCCCTGATACACTCGAAGTTTGTGGCATTATCAGGTAGGCCATTTCCACTTTCATCCAGTTTAGTGCGGCTAAAGCCTGCATGGCCATCATGATGTTCGGTCGCACTGACATCACGGCCATAAAGTGCATCCTGGCCAGGGAACTCTGACAGAGCGACATTATAGAACTGGTTACCATCATAGTGGGTGGTCATGCCCGTATCATTGAGGGTAATGTCACCTGGTATGGTCAAGTTGAACTTCTTGTATTGACCAAATTCAGTCAAAGTACCTTGCTGAAGAGAGACTAGGATATTTTCGCCACCTTCTGGAACAAGTGATGGCAAAATGTCTAAGTCAATCGTTGCAACTGTTGTCGATGGGGAAAAAGCCAGGGGCGCAGTTGTCAGTAGTTTGTAGTCAACATCTTTGGTTGCCAACCCCCCTATGGTAAATGGGACTTCAAGGGGAACTTGCGATGGATGCGAAAGGGCTACAGCAATCGAATATGCACCAGAGCCATCTTTTACTGAGGCGAAATCGGAAGAGAACGTAACACTCGGTTTTTTGGTGCGATCCGCAATAGTCACCACCGACTCAATGTACCCACTTTTCAATATCATGTTTTTCGGGTCTGTCAGCGTGATCTTAAAGGTCTGATCTCCTTCGTAGATGTTGTCTGCTAGCACCACAATTGGAACTTCAACACTTGCTGTATCTACAGGAATTTTTATGTCTGTATGAGCAACAGTGTAGTCTTCACCGAATTTCGCCGTTTCATCTGAAATCGTCAATCTGATGCTCGACTCTTGAGTAGTCCGGGGGCTAATCTTGAGACGGAGCGTGTACTCTTTTTCACTGGAGGAGGGTTCAGCAAATGATGCAGTACGTGGAATTTCAATTTTTGGTGTTTCTTTAGATCCCGTTGACCCAGAACCACTGTTACCTGAGCCACTGCTATCATCACCTCCACCTCCGCCACAACCAGCTAAAGAGAGAGAAACAGCTACTGCAATTAACGTTTTTTTCATGATGTATGCACTCCATTTCACATGTTGCCAAATTGTATTTAGCTTTACTTTGTATGGAGTGCCTGTATTTCCCCAATTTGGGCAACATCAATTAATTGCAATGTTTTGCTTGTGATTCGTGCGGCAGATCATAGTAATAAATGTTGGCAATCTTCACATTTCCATAATTCACAAACAGGGCATCAGCCCGAAAAAATTGGCAATGAATTCTGTATTCTTAGTCTAGTTCATTCTGAATAAACGCATTCAGGATTGCCGGTGTCGCTGCTATCAATGTTTTCATCCATAATTACCTGTCACTTCCTTGTTAATTAGTAAACTATCAATTTCAGCCATATGCGCAAGGGGTATACCTGCCCAATATGCCCAATATGCCCAATATGCCCAATATGATTAATTTAAAATTAGTCAATATGACAAGCTCCTACTTTCTGGCAAAAAAAACCAGCCGGTAGGCTGGTTTTTTCATCATATCTGTATCAGTTAGATCACCAATGTTACGCAGCAAGTAAAATCTCACGTAGATGTCGCGGGAACCCATATACCCCTTGAGTTGTCAGGATATCATTCCAATCAACGCCTTTTTTGCGGGGTGGTATCGCTACTTTTGGCACACAAATAATAACTCGGATACCAACTGCCTCAAGCCTTTCTTTCAAAATTTCAGCAGCATCTTCTCCTGTTCGAGATTTATCTAAGTCAGCCCAAATAATGACAGTATGTACGCCTGACGGCGGTACAAACGATGCCATAAGATTTGCGTTAACCGTAGACCAACATGGTATATCTGGGTAAACCCTAAATACAGACAATGCCGTCTCCAAACCTTCGGCCAGTCCCAATACTCCATTCGTGGGGCTACCAAGGCGAACAGATCCACCAGTTACGGATTTGTCCATTGGCACAGGCATCATTTTTTTTGCATTTTCGACTTTCAGTTTCTTTCCATTTTTGGTTAGGTAAGTACGATGCAATGTGATCAGTTCTCCTTTCTGGTCACGGATAGCACATACAATTGCAGGGTACTTGCCCTTACACACAAAGTTGCCATTTTCATCTTCATCGTAGTATTCCAACTCAGGATGAAATCTCAGTGAGTCTGTTTTTCTAACCTCAGATGTCTTAAAAACTAACCCCCGGTTTACGAAATATTTCCGCAATGAGTCTGTCAGTGACCACTGATCAAAAGGTACGCAACGTCGCCACAGTTCCTGCATTTTGGCCGTCTGATGACGGTCATTTTCTATGCGTTTCTGCTGGCGTGCAGCCATTCGCTCCTGTCGCTCAATCAACTTTTGTCTTCTGTCACTGATTTCCGGTTTCCCGAGAGATTTACCACCATCAGTACCTTCAGTCGGTAATGGCTTAGGTTTGCCTACAGCAGTACCTTCGGTCGGTATTGGCTTAGGTTTGCCACCAGCATCACTTTCATAAGATGACAGTTTTGGTGCTCCCTGTTTATCCCCAGCCAGTTCAGCAGTCCATGGTACAAACGCAAATGCGCCATGCTTTTTAGACACGCCAGTTTGTTTTGGGAAGCGTTTTAGAAGCACAACGTTGCCAACGCTGAATCCTTCTAATGTCTTAACAAAACTTTGGGACCAAAAAGTCCGCTCACCCTTGCGATTTGTTACTTTCACAAAGCGGCATTGATCATTACCAGCTTTGTTTTTGAACGGTGCATCTCCAATCTCAAGGATTTCTCCCTTGTAAACGAAATCAGGGTCTCCAAAATCTTGTTTCGGTTCGTGTGGTAGCTCTACTTCAAGCAGATCACCGACCTCATCAAGAGCTTCACTGTAACTCCATTTCTCAGCTTCCATTAACAGGGCAATACCGTTTGCCCAACTACCACATGTACATATTGCTCTACCAGTTTCGTGGCTATCGTTAAAAAGTCTGAAATCCTTTTTCCCGCCATGAAATGGGCAATCAACATGCTTAGGTGCCGCATCAATAGCGTCACCTAAAACCGAAGATAACGAATCGAGCACTTCTAACCAACGTCCGTTTGCCGCTTTGAATACATCGTCAGAATTATATTTAGACATACCAATCTCCTATTTGCTAACGGGCTTACCAATGCCCGTCGGGACATTGGTAAGCCCCTGTGGGTTAAAATTTGATTAACAAGTTAAAATTGCTGATTGTTTTGTGGAGGCCAGCTACCTCACACAGTGCTCTACGAGCAAAGACTTTTCTAAATCACTCTGAAAATGATTTAGAAAAGCCGCTGCTAGCGACTTTATTACAATGGCATCACTTAGAACTCTGAGGTGCCAATAAACTCACCGTCATCAGTAAACGTTGACCATGTATCACTAGGTACTACCGTGCTATAGATGCCCCCATCTGACCGTTCTAACTCATGAGCAGGCCCAGACCATACCGGCATTTTTCCCACTGGCATTTGGTCATCAAGATAGTCATCGTAGATATGCAGTATGGTGTCCTTAGGAACAGGTCTAAATACCTTCAAAGGGTCAGCAACATCGGTTGATTCGGAAAAAACCACTTTCTTGCTATTATCTCCATCAACACGCCAAGCTACATTTTTCATGTAATCAACGTCTTCCGGTGAACCAACTCTCTGAGCTAAAACATCATTCGTCTGCTTGTCTATTAATTGGATATATCCTTTCATAATGCATTTCCTTCCGTTAAATCAGTATCAAGACAGATGACCAGCTTAAAAAAGTGTTGATTGCTGCCCCATTGGGGTATACATGTGCACGTTCTCACCAGTCACCCGGTCATGTTTCTTCACAACCGTTTTCTTGCTTGTCGATTCGATTTCCAGAACAGAATCCACACCCAACCAATCCACTTGGTCTAGTGACTCCAGTTCCTTTCTACGCAAATCGGCTAATAGCTCATTATGAGTTTGATTATCGATACTGTTTTCAAGTAAATACTCATTAACTGTCATCAATTTATCTTCACCAGTCAGAACATTCTCAGTGATTGGTTTTTTTCGTCGTATCTGTCGATAGATGTAATCATGCCGTTTAGCGATAGCTTCATACATCGTGTAGTCGGCCTTACGCGGTCTAAGGTAGCCCCGGTGAATGATGATCCTAGCCATTTCAGAAGTATCAATTTTATGCAGGTTATAATAGTTCTCCCGAACAAGCGTGAGATAATCAAACCCTGCCCCATCTTGAACTTCTAGTTCTTTGGAATATGCGACTTTCAGCGGTCTGCCATCTTCCATTGGATGGAAAAGCCCTACAACATCTTCAGCCTCGGATACATCGAACCACCGGTGTTCAGGTATCGGCACCCTTGGTGCTTCAGGTACTCTAGGCATGTGGTATCGAATGCCAAGTTCATGTACATCTATCCAGTCCTTTGCAGCTGGTGCTGCCTCATCAAAATCACGGCATAACGACCACTGGAATTCGATCCCGATTAGGTCTGGCCAGCTAATGAACTGAAACATAGGTTGAGTTAACAAGTAATTCTGCGGTGTTTGAGGAATCTTACCTGAGTAATATGCTTCCTCGTGCCGTGCGGCCCGCTCTTGCTCAATTGCATCGAGTGTCAATAAATATCGGTACAACTCCCTCTTTGTGTGTCCGT
Source organism: Photobacterium ganghwense (assembly GCF_017329545.1). Classification (NCBI taxonomy): domain Bacteria; kingdom Pseudomonadati; phylum Pseudomonadota; class Gammaproteobacteria; order Vibrionales; family Vibrionaceae; genus Photobacterium; species Photobacterium ganghwense. The sequence continues at coordinate 53,455 of NZ_CP071327.1, read as the reverse complement.
TGAAATAATCTGGGGTGACTTTCATATGATTTGCATTTGAAATATGGCGACCTCGATAATCCCGACGGCTCATATCAAATCGGTATGCAATAAGAAGGTTCCGGAATTGCAATAACCCTTCCATGTAGCCGTACGATTCAGGGTCTTCCTTAATCATGGAACTTAATGATTTATCCGTGTCAGAACCACTGGCGCAGCACCAGGCACATCCAAACCTTGAACCGCACGACGTACGGTTACCCTTGTCGCCGATAATAAGGCCACAGGTTCCTTCGTTAGCCGAACGGTACAATTCCATTAGTTCGTCCATGTTCTTCACGTATGTGTCGAATAATGGTGGACGTTTCTCCGATTCACGACATGCAACCAGCAACCCCCACACATCGTCGATAGTCCAGTTAGAGATCGGTGCATATGTTCGCAAGTTATCAACTATGGATATTGTTACTTCATCCATTTGAAACCGGTTCATGTTTGTTGATCTTGCGTTACTCTCGCTCACCCTCGATCCAACCAAAGCAATTATTTTTCCAGACGTTTGCTGTTCGAACTGCTTCAAGATTTTTTGACTCGGATTGATTTTCTCATCGACAGCACAGTCCCGGCTCATACCGACATAGCGAGGCAGCTTCCCCCTTCCAAGAGTGGTCCAAGTGAACCTTCCGCTGATAGGTGGCTGCACTTCAATGACGTCAAGTGGCAGTCTATTCTTGGCGACAAATACCTGTAAGTTAGCCACGGCACCAAGTACGTACTGCGACATTTGCGGCATCTCTCTCCTGGTATCTACAGTAAGTAAAAAACATTGCGGTACATGTTCTCCGTCCTCAACCATCTCTTTTATTGCCTGTAGCAATAAGATAAGAACACATGTTGAATCTTTGCCGAATGAACAAGAGCAGGACAGGCTAAAACCAGACCGGAGTAAGTTTTTAAGTCTACTGATAACGAGGTATGATTTATCTTTCATGTAGGTGCTCCTTAGCATTAAGGGCACCATCCCCGCCGGGATTGATGCCCGGATGGGTTAAAATAAAAATGCTGTATATTTTAGGAGTCCAGCTTTCTCCATTATGCTCGAGAGAGCTTTTCAGCATGCCAATGTAGACATTACCATTCTGAAAAGCTGCCTTCCTTAGCAGCTAAAATTTCAATGCGTTACTTTTCAGCTTTGATTAACGAAGGAATTTCAAAGCACCGATTCTTAAAATCTGTTTCATTCGAACTGAACCGTAAACCCACTGCCGTGCCAGCCAAATTGGCAATCACTTCCGCAAAGCTAAAAGTGCTGGAACTCCATCCAAAAGCGATCACACTATTACCTTTACCTGGTTCCAGCAAGGCTTCGTACTCACTATTGTTTATTTCAATTAGGAACGGCGCGGTTGATGGAAGTTCAATATCCTCAGCGTCTCGGTCGAACTCAATACACTGAAATCCAAGTTTTACAGCATTTAGCAATATTGCTTTCGTGCCTTCCGTCAAATTAGCAAGGTGATGATCTGATTGCATGACTTCTTCCTGCTCTGCAACCAATTTGACAAAATAACAGGTGTCTCGGCAAGCAACCATTGATAGCTCTTCTTCGCTGTAGCGATTTAGAATTTCAATGTCACTCTTTGACAAAACACCTGTTGATAAAGCACAAGTCATATAGCATTCCATTTTTTATCCTCAGCAAAATCACCTTGGGGCCTGCTGGCCAACAAAGTGGGGTAATTAATAGAAAAAGTGAGAAGAGCATAACGATGTTATGCTCTAGTACTCAAAGTGGATCATTTACGTATGTAACGGTGAGCGTTTGCTTTCAGCACTAATGCGCTGACAGGACAAACGAAGATCATGCTGCTGTCTTGATCGAAATGTCGGGAATACCAACAATTGCACCAAGCTGTCGATTGTGGGGAATCATGCTGAGATAGCCATGATTTAAGCGTGAATCTAGAATGATTAGCAATGACAAGAACACCCATAGAGCATTAACGAGTCAATAAAAATGCTGTAATTTGTCAGACCAGCTATCTGTAATAACCCCATATTGGAGCAATTGCATAGAATATAGCTACCTTAGAGTCCCAATGTCAACGACCATAGGATCCCACTGCTAATCTTCGGGGTAACAATTTATCTCAAACAAAGCCTGTTCGGACCCAGGCAACCGCCGAATATCACGTTGCAATATTCGTCCGGAACCTTGTTGAAGGAGATGACACACTAGAACACCGCGGAGCCAAACTTGAGTTGAACTCCATTCATCAAGCGTACCGGTGGCCACGTACTTATAACCATCTTTTACCGCTGCAACCATAGCTTCATTAAATGTAGCATGGCAGAAATGGTAAACCGGACCATACGCTTTGTAGTAGTTCAGCCTTACTTGTTGTCTGCCTGATGGATCTGGCAAAATTACAGCAAGTCCAGTACCTTCAGCGTTCAAAAGTTCAGGCCACTCTCCGGCACTTTCCCTTAGTTCATTGATGGTAAGGTCTAGCCAATTCGCGTAATAAGCTTCACCAAGTTCTAATGCTTCTTCGATCGCAAAGGGGGATTTGACACCCTTCGATGCAATCCACTTTTCAAACGTTGCCAGATCACCGATTTTGCGAATGTTATAACCCAGCAACTTTTCTTCAAACAGCTCGGCTGTCGTAAGTTCATCTTTCATTTTTGGTCCTCAGCATAATGACCCCTAGCCCGGCAGGATTAAAGATCGTGTTTATTTATTGACGAATTCGAAGGATATTTCCTGAACTAAAGCTCGACGAATACCCGCGAAAGTGTGGTCTTCTTTATTCCAAATAACATCATCAGCCGAAGCGGAAGCGAGCCTACTTTCTTGCTCTGTGTTTCTATCAAATAGCGTTAAAAGCAAATCGCCATAGTGATGATTACCATCAAGCATGCAGGTATAGGTGCGTGCATCTAGAAAGTCGCTTTCCATATTTTGATCTTTCGTTATGGCCTCAAGAACCCATTCATAGTTTTGAGTTTTGAAAGACCAAAGCACCTCATCTGTTACTCGATTATTGAGTATGCTGTACCCGAAATGTGTTAGCTGACGGGACACATATTTGATGTCCTCTCTTAGCCAATGAATAAATTCATCTTGAACTTTTTCGAGTACATTTATGTTTGCAGCGGTGTTCAGATTTATTTCATCCTCTTGAATTCTAGCGATGTCCCATCCTGACTTTAAATACATGGTGTTTTCATGGAAATAACGGTGGCTATTCGCTTCAATTGATAAATGGTTATCTCCCCATTGTTGAATTAACGAATACAACTCGGAAAAGATTCGCCGATAGCGAGGGGCCTTCACTTCCTGTACAAATCCTGTACCTAAAGTCGCCTTCATTTCTTGGATAAAACGCTCAATAATCTCTGGTGATATATCAAGCATACCAATGAAACGACAGCCGTCACCCTGGGTATAATTAAACGAGTATTCCACTTGAAACTCGCCTTTATAGCCAAACTCACACAATTTCGTACTCAAAAATGAAGTTAAATCTATCATAATAATCTCCATAAAATCAGCAGACTCACCCTCGGGGGCTAGCTACGTTATAAATCGATCGTAATACCCTTGGATCGGGCACAACATATAATGACCTCACCTTCAGCGCAGGCCGCTATTGGTTCAGTAAGATATTCAGCTTTGCCGTTTACAATGACTGCACGGCAAGCTCCGCAAAATCCAGCACGACATTGAGCATGGGTTGTTACACCCTGTGCTTCGAGCTGTTCAAGCATAAGTAACGTTGATTCATTAAGAACATAGGTCACCATAGGAACGCTCCAGGCAAAAGACCGGCCGCTCAAACGAGCAAGCTCAGCAGTTACTATTTACAGCCAATGGCTAATTGGTTTGATCAAACACATTAGGTTCATGGGTAGGCGGCTCTCTTGAGAAAGAGATAACCACTTGATGGGGGGTATGTTGCCTCCAAGGACATGAAGGCGTCTTCCACCAAGAAGGTGCTCTGGTGGGTTAGAATTTTAAAAATGCTGTTAGGAGCCAGCTACTCTATGAAGCGCTCAAGATATGAGTTCTGTGTCGGTTTTCCGGGCTGTATAAATTCAAGCTGGATATGGTGTGCTTCAGCCCATTCTGCGAGTACAGTAGAAATAAACTCAGGACCATTGTCCATACGAAGTTTTTTGGGGTAACCCCGCCAGGCGACCACTCGTTCCAATACACGAATAACTCGTTTTGCCGGTAAGTTGAGGTCAATTTCAATCGCTAATGCTTCACGATTAAAGTCATCAAGGAGATTGAATGTCCTGAAGCATCGGCCGCAGAGCAGGCTATCGCTCATAAAATCCATAGACCAACAGTCATTGGCTGTTGTAGGAACCGCTAACGGTTCTGGACAGCGTGTTGGCAAACGTTTCTTGCCTCGCCGCCGTTTGTTCAAACTCAGCTCGCAATATAGCCGATAAACACGCTTGTGATTCCAGTTGTGTCCCCAACGACGCAGGATTTTGAACAGCTTGTTGAAGCCATAAGCGGGGTATTGTTCAACGGCTTCCTGCAGCGTCAGGATAACGTGATCATCCCTATGGGTATCCGGTTGATACCGATAGATAGACTGAGTCACTGATGCCAACGGCGCGACAGGCTACGCGAAGGCTTGCCCCATGCTCCTTTCGGGCATAATTGACAAGCTCTCGCCTGATCGCTGGCTTCACAGCTTTTTTTCAATGATGTCTTTCAGAATACGATGTTCAAGGCTGTCACGTGCGTTGAAGTAGAGCCACTGAAAAAGTCAGTTGCCGTTCTTCTGACAAGATCCCCTCAACACTCCAATAAATTTCGTCAAACGGAATATAAATCATGGAAGATGCGTTGATAGAGTTCTGTTGATGAACTCAATCCACGCCATTTGCTAGTCATCATTTCAGTTTTAATACCCATCATTCGCCCTTTTCAATCAGATAAGTGAATGGTGGATTTTCCACCTGCTGATCCACCAGCCTATGGGCCATATGACGACAAAAACTGGGAATATCTCGTGTTGTGCTCGGGTCATCAGCAAGTATTTCAAGCCTATCCCCGACTTCCATATGGCGAATAGTCCTACGTATTTCCATTAGAGGCTCCGGACATAACAATCCTAGTAAATCAATTTGTTTCGTTTTCATCTTCTTTCTCCAGTAAACCGGCACTCTCCCAACAGGAAGTCATGCCATAAACAAAATCGTACCAACTTTGAAAGCTGGGCGGACGTAGTAAATTTCGAGAATTGCGAATATCAGTACTGTGCACAACACGCCAAAACGTACATGAAAGCCAGCCAACATGGCTGCAAACCACAGTAAGTTGATTACCATCGCATATTGAATGTTCAAGGAAGTTATAGTGAGCAGCGCCACTATCATCATGCGGCCAATCGTGAAACAAACTCCACACACAACAAAGAGCCGGAGCACATTAGATGGATAACCACCACCTTAAAACCAGGATTCTTAAACTTTACAAGCATGATTACCTCCTAAGCTTTCCCTCCAGTGATTTGGTACCAGGATTACTTGATGGTTGATCAAGTCCCGAGACCGTCTTACTTCTTCTACAGCTGACTTGCACTGCTTTGGCGTACTGCCGAAGGGCAAGTACAGAGTTACAAAAGCACCGTCGGCAAAAATCTCATCATGGAATGGATAGCCAGCTAGTGTCTCATTGTGCCGAAGACACCAACGTACATTTTCAAACGCTTTACCCATTTCATTTTGATGTACTGGTCGAACATTAATAATCATTTGAGCTTCCTCCTGTGTAGTTGTGGGCTTTTTCCGCCCCAACAGGACAGAGAAAGCCCAGTGGCAAAATACTGATTTATTAGACTGCTCAGCTGGCAGTATCGGCGCGAACGCTTTTTAATCAGCTCCGGTAGAAGCTCATTAAAAAGCGCCCGAAGGCGCTTTCTTAAATGGTTTACAGTTCATGGTACATTTCAGGACACAAAAGCTTGAAGCCCTGTAGTTCACTGGCATTTTTCAATGCATCTACATGTCGTCCACTTTCATCGTGGACCACTTCAAAAAGTACCACCGCTGCGTTATCAATAGTCAATACATATCCATTACTCAGACCAGTGTCATCTAGATCCGGCATCGCAAAGAAAGAATCAATCAAAAATTGATTTTTCTCCGCAACGGTAAGTCCTTGGGCCCCACATTTCAGAAATACGTGGTTAACCAACCTTGTGGTACCGTTTTGCCAATGTACTTTGCAATGGAGATAATATTGTTTCATAGTAACTTCCTTTCTGTTTCGCCGGACCCCGCAGGACTTGACGAAGACTTAGTTAATTTCCAGTCCGTTTTCAATAGCAAAGATTTCCCAAAGCTTGGAAACAACACTTAGTTGAATACGGCCAAAACCGAGCTTATATGGGCTATGACTGCGAATCTCTGTAACCTGAAAGTTATGAGGTTCAGCGTCAACCAAATTAGCGACGACGGAAAGCTGATTAGCCGACAAGGTCACATCACAATCTTCTTGTGCCCGGATCAACTCGACACTGAAAAGCTGATTTCTTTTCGATGTTTTTTCAACCAAGATCCGTATTTTGTTGTCATTCAGTTCAACACTTACGTTATCACTGCGGCAACCTGCTAGCTCGCTCGTAAAAGCTTTCCATGCATCATTCAACTTATTCTGCATAGCAACGGCTTCTGCGTGCTTACGTTTGAGTTCGGTCGCTGCAGGCACCAGCAGTTTCCACACATTGTTAGCGATAGCTTTAGGACCACGCTTTACTGAATACGTAAGAGAATTTGGCGCATTTAACTCTCGGCCGTCTGGCATTGATAATGGCGCACACGTTACCCGAACTCTCTCGGCATCCTCAGTGAATTTTGGGTAATTCCATTTCGACATACCAACGCCATGGATTTCAAGACTAAAGTCCTTTCCTTCAAGAATATGACTCTTATCTTTTTCAACCAGGACAGCAGATAGTTCATTCGCAAGTTCGTTCAACATAGTCGTTTCCTCATGTTATAAGACCGCTCCCCCTACAAGGAAAGCGGTCATCATTTACTCGGAGATTCGTTCAGCTACATTTAGCATCTGGTAATCTCCACCGACCAAAATCTTAATGAATACGTCGACGCACCTTGCCACCAGACTGTAATTCATTAATGATTTGCTGCTGGCAATCAATTATGTAATCAACGCTCTGCCGGTAAGATTCAAACTGGGGATGGTCATTAATAGCCATTTTTTCCAGTTCCTGGACCCGTTGTTGCAACAGGTGAATTTTTTCTGCTTGCAGTTCAACAATTGACTTATTCATTGTTACCTCCACTGTTTATAAGCGAAAAGTACCGCCTAGGGCATATTGAGTATCCATCAAGCTAGGGACCGTTTCTTGTAGCGGTTGGCGATAGCACAACACAGTACCGGTACTTGCATCCCATATTTCAATTTCACGTACAGGAGATGTGTAGATCTCACGTAATTCACTCGTGTATGTGGTCACAAAATATTCTCGGCCCTGCTTTGGCAGATACACCTTCATCATTCCTTTCTCGTAATCGAAGAAAAGATCATTAGCCGCGATACTGTTGTAGCTATCGCATAAGGTCGCTTCACTGGTACCAGGCAACATAGAAGTAAGAATGAAGATAACGATCATTAGTTGGTGTTTCATGGTGGTCTCCTATACCAAAAGGCGTTATCACCCGCGGGTGGTTGCGCCGTTAAAAAAAGATTTAATTAAATGTCATCACAGCCCATTGGGCAGCAGTTTTCAGGGAAGCTGTGAATACAAAAGCCATCAATCTGCTCCTGTTCACAATCATCTTGATAACCATATTTCTCGGCCAACATAATTACTTGGCTTTGAATGTCCATTGGCAAATGATCAATCAACTCATGAATAGATTTCCGGTAGCGCTGTACAAATAACTCGTAGTTCAGGCCACACTGCTTGCCACAATCTGCCGCAATCATTTTGCAACGTTCGGTAAAGTTATGGTCTGGCAGAACACCGTACTCCTGGGCATAGTTTATGAGTGATTCCATACTCCAGAAAACATCATTGATAACGATGCCAATACACCGGTCAGCACTGCCTGATGATTGCAGTAATAGGTATGTCAAAGTGGTGGTGCTTGTTAGAAATGAAACCAAAAAGTCATCTGTACAAGTTGGCATCGATATAGCGTTTGGTAATTCTACAACCGCTGACGCCTTTAGGGCCTCAGGGTAAGAAGTAAAACCGGCAGGGAAGGTTACACAATTCATAGGTTGCTCCTGTTTGATGGGGGCAACCCATGCGGGGTTGTCCCCCGAGGGTAGAAAATACTGATTATTTTTAGTAGCCAGTTACTACTTTCATGCTCTATGAGCAAAAATTTTTAGCTCACAAACCGTCAGCTAAATACTCTCATTTCGATAGCAGCTCTTAGTTAGTAAACATCAAACCCAACCAATATGCAACAAGTCGTCTATTTTAATCCACCAGCCATGATGGCTGGTGGATCGATTAAAAACGCTCGTTTAGTTGATTGGCACATTGCTCCAATTCATGATGAATCTTCGGTGCAAGATGAAGTTCAGCAAGACCATCACGGAAAAACTCAATTTCAAAGTTTCCCCTGTCTATGTAGGCAACCGGTCTTTTACCACAGCGATTGAGATGGTTCTTGAACCTACTCATAAACAAGTCAATGCCGTGAACATATTCATGTAAATAACATAGCGGGCGAACAAAAGTGACACAACCGATTGTGAAACCATCAGCGCTGAAGGTAACAACGTTGGTCAATATCACTGTTGTATGTAACTCGTATTTCTTTTTACTATATGAGTATGCCAAATAGCGAAGTAGCTTCTCTGTATTTTCGTTCATTTGCCTCTCCTTTGGGGGAAACCTCCCCCATCAGGAGAGGTTCCCCTGTGGGTCTATTACCGGGATGCTTTCATCACACCGGTACGCAATATGGCCGGATTGAGGCCGACCGCATAACAGCAAGTTACAAAACTAAAGGGTAGAACCTGCTCTGATCGTACCCAACGAAGTATTGCCGTTTTGTTTTGCTGGCTTACTTTGCTGTTGGCTAGATGAGCTAGTGCATTTAGCAGTATCTTGCTTCTTAACTTGATGACATCATTGTCAGACCATGTATTCCGTTCAAAGTCATGATTTAGTTGCATTAGATTATCCATAAGGGCACCACTCGTAGTCGGCGGGCCCTCCCTTGCGGGGAAGTGCCCGCAAGGCGATAGTCATATAAATTCAGCTTGTATTTGAATTATTCATGTCTCTCCTAATGACCTCACTCCCCTTCCGGGGGCATTCGATCAGGTTAAAAAAATAACTCTCTGAAGTTGTATCCTTTCTGTAAATTGGAAAATAGCTTTCCACATTGTTCAACGCTACCGTTATTAACGCCAGTTCTTCACCTTCGGTGGAGTAATCAAACCGGCTACCGAGAATGAACTTCATTCCCAAAACCAATTCCCAAAAAAATAGCTTTTCCTTGGTACTAAGGTTGACTAGCGTTGGCACCATTATCTCAGTTTGAGACAATGATCCTGGCTTATTTTCCACAAAAAGCCCGACGTCTCGGTCACTGAAAAACAACTTGATCCATCCGTCACTATCTATACTGGCAATTTCATGTGTTTGACTGATTCGGTTTCCATTATAGTCATAGACAGAAACACCTTGTCCCATATAGTGGGTAGCCTTATCTTGAAAATAATCTACCAACGTCCCCCATATATCGGGTTCAACAGATTCATGGTAGTAATAAAACATTATCGTTACTCCTTCGTTTTTTTGGTTTCATCTCTCAAAATGAATCCACCGCAATTTTGCTCGACAAACAACTCGTTCATTTTTAGTTGTTCACGGACAAAATCTTCCCAAAATTCATTCTCTGGCTTAATAACAGTTTTAATCGCGTTTATCACTTCATCGGCTGACATAGGTTTAGTGACCGACAACAATACAAAGTTGATTGCATTAATCCAAACTGCATTCTCCTGTGCCAAACCACGGCGATAAACAATGTTTGTCATTTCAAGAGCTGCACGTGATTCCGTCCGGCGAAAAACCAGCAATTTTTCGTGTTCGATCCGAATGACCTTTCCACGGTATTTTTTGCTGCCACTCAAACAGTTATGTTGAATCTTTATGATTTCATCAACTAACACGCCTGGTGCTACCCGTTCAACAAGTGAAGATAAATTGAAGTAAGTACCATCACGGCGAAGGTTCCCCATAAGGATGCCGTAATGACCTCCAACAGCCGTCGCCTCATGAATATTGAGTAATGACAACTGCAATGCGTTGCAAAAATCTTCCAACTTCATCCGGCTTAGATCATACGGATGTGCTTCGTTACCCCATTGGTTCCCGCTGTAGTTGATCATGTCCCAATAAGGCGGATGCCAGAAGATTGAATCGGCTTTCTCACCTAAAAATTCACTCAGACTATCTCGTATAAGATTGAAACCGTCTCTTAAATCCGAGCCTTTGAATCTAACCCCTAAAGCAGTAGCTACATCACGTGTCGTCCCACCACCAATGCTGGGATCAGCAAACAATGACTTTTTGGATGGATGGTAGCTTTCAAGGAAGACCCGGATAAGATGCCCGGAACAGTTACCACGATACTTATTATCCCCAAACTCTCCCCGCACAGGGTAAGAAACAACAGAATTTCCAAATGCCATAAAATATTCTCCTTTGGTTAAAAATGCTGTTAGCCCAGCTAGCCAAACGCACAAATGCGCTATCGTGAAAAATTCACGATAGGACACTCGCGGTACAAGAGAGGTATTTCAAATGGAGGAAATGTGTATTACAAAAAGGAAGATGCTGATTTTGGCCAGCTACCGTTATCCCTATACTATGCATGCTATGGCATTGTGTAAAGGAAGTGTTGGTGGCCCGGTAAGGCCACCAACAGCATCACATAATACTCAGATTGCTCGCCATTAGGCTAAAGAGCGTTGTTCTGAGTTCCTGTACATCATTAATAACTATATTGTTGTTGAAAAATTTCTTTACAGCGTTGGACTTAACACCCACTCCAATGAACTCAAAACCTCCATTGACACATCGTTCAATGACATTTCTTGTTGCAAAGGCGTTGTTAGGATCTCCATCTGTGACAACGATGACCAACTTTCTTTCTTCTTTCACACGACTCAATTCATAGCCAGCAAACCATATAGCTTCAGCCATAGGCGTCGAACCAGTCGCAGGGACCATAAAATGATCGAGTTTCTGGAGCACACGTTCACCATGCCTGACAACCTGCTGCACCGGCTGCTTAGCGGTGCTGGAAAAAAACGTTACTGCAGGGTTTACCCCTTTGATATTTTCCAAAGCAAGCGCCAATGCCAATGATGACTCCCTTGCTATTTGGGCCGGGCTTTTGGGGCCATGCCCCTGATTCATCGATGAACTCATATCAATAAGTAAATGCACAGCAGTATTAGGTTCACGTTTAGCTGCACGCTTCTCGAAAACCCTTGTGTCACCAGTCAAAATACGGGTAGCACGTTTCGCACTGATCCGTTTCCCTGTCCGGCCGATTCGAGACTTTCGCTGTTGCGAAGCCTGTACTAAACCATACAGTTGTTGACTCAGCTGTGACGAAACTGTTCTAACATCTGATAACAAATCTGCGCCACCACTTCCCTTCTGCTGTTTCGGTACCGGGATCGTTTTGACTGAATTGTCGCCATGTATCGCACTGCTTTCCAGGTCATGTGCAAGTGACTGATAAACGTCATGCGTTAAATCGTCAGCTTGAGCATCCATGATAGTTTGCAACAACTTCTGTTGACTACTATAGCCGCCACTCTGGGGTTGCCCTTGACTTTGCTGAACACCATCACCGTCACGGGGTTGACCCTGACTTTGCTGATCACCATCATCGCCCTGGGATTGACCCTGACTTTTTTCTTGCTCATCTTTCAACATTTTAATCACGGAGTGAACCAAAGCTAATGTATCCCAGCTGTCCTTCAACTCAGTTACTTTGCGTAGAAGTGCAGCTAACCGTGTACGAACACCCACGGGTAAGACTGCTTTTGCCGCTTTATCAGCACTCATTACCATTGGTTCCAAAACTGTTTGACCAACCAAATAGCATTGCAGCCAATACAAGCAGTATCCATCAAGCACCGATGCCGGATGGTGATCTTCAGTTATTTCTTCGTAATGACCGGCACTCAGCATATACCGAGCTGTCTCGTGCAGGGTGTAAGCAGCTCCCGGGTACAATTCAATGAATGCTCGTTCTATCCTTGTATCTTCAAAAATATTGAATAATCTGTGCTCAAGTGGGCTTTTAATGTGCTCCAACGTCAAGAAGTCAGTTAAAAGACAATGTGCTGCCTCATGTGACAAATACCCCCAAAGGCAATCCAAATGCGGATAACTTTCTGGCACATTAGGAATCACAATGGTCTTGCCGTCGGTACTGGCTTCATCATGTCCCATAACAACACGGACCCCATAATTTTCAGCATATGTTGCTGCAACCACTGGTAATGCCGTATAAATCGTATTTCTTCTATTCATGTTATTTCCTTACTAATAGCATGCCCGCCCCTCAGGGTTGAGATGCTTGCAAACACAAGAATCTACCTAAATTCAAGTAGACACCTTCCTAAGTTCAATCGTTTAACTATTCGCTCCCTGTAGGGAGCGAATTAGTTCACTTAAAAAAAGCTATCGTCAGAAATGCTAGAGCCGCCAAAATCGGAATCACTTAACGAGTCGCCAATCGTTCCGCCAAGTATTGGCATCGAATTGACCACATCTTCATCCGTCTCATCTGGGTCAAAGCTCGATACTGAGCTCCTGGTATCTTCTAACTCAGTTTCAGGCTCATGAATGACCTCAATACCTTGCTGTGCGAGGAAAGCATCTAGATCATCAAAATCATCCCCGACGCTGTTAACATCAAAAACAGGTGATTTAATACCTTCCTCCAGCTGTTGAACCTGACTAGGCAAATCAACCGCCGGTAAAGAATCAACTGCAGGCTTTTCCGATAATGGGGCAACTGCCTGTACCGGACTTTGCCTTAAAGTCGTCAATAACGCTGTGTCATCGCATAACTCAGCTGTTTGCCCAACCAGAGTCTGATCACCATTTGTATGCGCTTCAATACTGTCCCGAGAGGACATTATCAAAGCCGCAGCATGGATGATGTAAACATCAGGTGCGGGAATCGTTTTTTTGTCCTCATACTTCTTCATCAATGACAGTGTGTTGGTCAGCATGTCCACCAGCGGCCTAAATGAACTATCCAGGAAAGACAAGCCATCCAGTTTATTACGGAGGTTGGCCAGTCTGGCCAACGACTTCACCGCGCAAGTTTGCTTACCCTTCAGGAGCCCGTAGTAAAAATCATTAGCTTCACTGATTACTTCCTTGATCAATTCTTCACCGAGGCCTCCGACAGCACTTTCGAGCTTTTCTTTACTACCAGTTACTGGAGCCGGCGCGACAGTGATGATCTGATAATCGAAAGAAATTCGTTTTTGCACTTCTTCGACAGATAAAGAACCTGCACGAATCGCTGACTCGAATTCCTTGTTTTCAGTAATCCATTCCTCTAAAGCATCGTAATAGCAGGACAAAAAAGTCTGTTTGGAATTGTTGAATTCAATTTTAATACGTTCCAACTCACTAATAATATCGTCCAATTTTGAAATCGGGACGATGAATGATCCTAGGAATTTCATCCCATAGCTCAACAACTTACGACGGCATGCCGTTTTCATTGTGTTGAACTCAGTAAGTAATTTCGGATCGCAGATATTTTTGCTGCCCAACTGCGCAACTTTGTCCGGTGGTAGTCGCCCACCATCACCCAATTTCAAATCGTCAGCTTCCAATTTTGTCTGGCCTGACCAAATATGAAAAATGGGGCTGACTAAACACAGTTCTTCTAAATGTCTAAGTGATGACATGTTGTTTCCTCCATAAAGTGAGCCACATCCCCACGAGGAAGTAACTCAACTGATTAAATTATCCATTCAACTCAAGATACTTACGCCACCGCTCCCAGACTTGATCGACTTGGTGGTCAGTCAAAACTTGGGGGGGCGAAACGTAATTCTTGAGATTGAATTGAAGCCAAAGTGTTAACGTGGACAACCGGGGATTGACGATTTGTCGTAGTACGATCAGATCGGCAAAACCGGATGCCAGTTTTTCGAGGGTTGTTTCAGATAGATTCGATGGCATAGTGCCTCCCGTTCGATAGAAGGCACCTCAGCCATAGGCAGGGTGCCCATGGCGATTAAAAATGCTGATTTGAAAGGTCCAGCTAACCTCAATTGCTCTATGAGCAAAATCCCTTTCTCTATACTGTCTGTTCAACAATGCAGAGAAAGGGGTATTGCTACCCCTAAGTTATATGAAAAGGGGTATCACTACCCCAATTCTCCTTGTGTCATCAAAAGAAATCATTTTGGGTCCGCAGGGGTATGTCTTCCAACAAGGCAATGACGTCGGGTTCTATGACATCCTTTGGAACCGCAGAGTCTGTTAATGTCACTCGTATTTTTTCAGTAGGTGGGTCTTGATACTTGGCAGTATCACCATCCCAGTCTAAGGACTTTAATATTTTGTCATAATTTACACGCCCTTTTTGAACGTATCGGGTAACCAGAACGCCGGAACAATCAGCACGCCGATAGATACCCATCATATTACTCAGCGCTTCTTTGTGTGGAATTTGCTCGCCTTTTAACGAATCCAACTCTGCTTGTAACACATCAATCCGAGCTTGCCGGTGACGATATTCAAGAGAGTGGTAATTCCAATCACGCAGTTGTGCTTCATCAGGTATGAAGATATCTTTCTCAGCATCCTTTTGGGGAGGCGTATTATTTTTCACCATCGTCATCAGTTCATGCCCACGAGCAAGAATCTCATCGATCATGTTTTGGTCTCGTTGGATTACAAACTCGCGCTTGTTACCTTCATACCAGAAAACCAATATCCCATGGTCTGTGCCAGTCACAAGCATCTGGTGTTGTACCTGTGGCTCATAAAGACGGAACGGTTCACTGTTGATGCCAAAGCGGGTAACGTGTCCCCATGTTGTCTCATGAGGACATTTCAGCTCGACTGGTACATCGTCAAGTCGGATACCATCAAATGATGCCCGAAACAAAGGGTCATCGTCCCACTCTGCACATAAAGGCAACAACATTTCGTTGTGTGCATCCTCATACGATTTTCTTGCCTTTGCCTCGTTCTGGAGTCCATGCCTGACTATTGGATTGTTGCTCAAATTAACTTCTTGGCAGTATCCAGATTTTTCTGCCCACAGCCTCCAAAACGTTTTATGAGGTGACCGGCCAACCAGAACACTTGCATCTGTTCCTGTGATTCCATCTCTACGCCATGCCAACCAGGAGTCACTGCCTTGAGCTAGGTTGACTACGTTCATGACTCCCCCTTATAGCTGTAAGGGCGTAGGTTCCGAATGAAGCAATCGCCATTGTAAAAACGTTTCTGCCATTGATATTCCAAACCTTGGGCTTGCAACGACGCGATGAAAGTTCCCATATCATCGTCTTCTTCCAGGTACACGGTTTGGCCATCATCACTAATATATGAAAATCCAGTTATTACTTCGGGCGTCGACAGCCGTCGTAAATCAGCCATTGTCACTTCCAACCAGCCGTGTGACGGATCTTCATGAAAAATAAATTCATTCATAACACTTCCTTAGTAATGTCCGTTGCCCCTCAGGACAACATCCAGTTAGTTAAACAATCTTGACCATCTCGCCATCCTTGTATAAAAGTACAAGCGCAACGATCATATTTTGATCCATCTTTACCGTTTCCACCGCAGTCTTAATGACTGCATCAGTTGGCTCAGTAATTTTTACGAACAAACCTATATCGCTTGTTTGGCAGCTATGACTGAATCCAATAACCTCAAGTTCATATCCACGACGCTCCAGTTCCATAGTCACTCCTATTTTTCTCAGATAACGTCGGGCCCTATCGGGCAAATGGAGCCCGACTTGGGTAAATGTGGCTAAGCAGCTTTGTTGTCCGTACTGTCCAACCCCACTTTCTCAGCTTCTTCTAATTTGGTCAGCAGAAAACGTTTAATCTGAGGTTGACCCTGATATTTATTTGAAATGTACGCAGCGACCTGCGGCCAACAATTTAACGATTTGGCTCGGGACACGTAATTATTCAAATTGTCTTCCAACTTTTGACGCATTTCAGGGTGTAAGTCAGATAATTTAAGGTCAACCTGCGCTGATTCATTACTGTCCGGTTGCGACACTAATGATACGTCAGCTTTCGCGCTGTCATCAGTTGCTACCTCCATATCCGGAGCTTTGACGACTTCATCGCTCTGGGTAGATATATCAACCGCATTTTCAGTGCCACCTTCAGTAATACGCAGTGCTTCATCCAGGTCATAAATTCCGGCGAATCCAAATGCTATACGAGCCCCTTGAATATATGCCTTATGTCTGTGTTGCCGCTTTATATGTGTCTGCCACGGTCCCTGAACAGTGTAGGTCTGGTGAAACTCATCAGTTCCCACGTATGGTGGACGATATACTTCATCTAAAAACTCCTTGGCAGACAACGGATGTTTACGATCTTTGCGATAAAAAACCGCTTCAATCCACTCAAAACCAGGCTTATTACAGCCTTCCATTTGAACCGTGTTATCGGAATAGTGAAACTCCACACCATCAAACTGCGGGTGCTCGTTCACAATTCTGCACCAACCGTCTATGCCAACAACCGGTATAATCGTCTGGTTCTTTCTATCCGGTACTGCGTAAATTTCACGGGTGAATGGGTTTAAGTTGTATTGATCCGCTACCACCAGCAACGCTAACAGCTGTTCATCTGATGGTTGTTCGCCTTCACGCTGTTTGAATGCCGTGGCTCTCAATGTGTCGAACAGTTTCCCTGGTTCAACTGAATAACGCGAGGCAAAACGATTAATTACAGAATCATTGACTTCATTCATTTTCTATCTCCTTCAAAGAAAAACACCCATCCGTCAGGACAGGTGCTCTCAGTTAAATCATTAAAGTTGGTCTCTGGTAACCGTCAGAACGGTATATCTTCTAATACAGGCGGTTCAACTTTTCCCTCATCATCGGTAGGAGTACCGCCCACCTCATCAGGGATGAGATCTGAACCAGTACCGTCAGTATTCTTTCGCCCACCGAGCATTGACATAAGATGGCAGACTACTTCCGTCACCTGACGCTCCGATTCGTCTTCTGTCAAATAGGTCCGGGTTCGGTTCTTACCTTCTAGGTAAACCCTTTGGCCCACACCTAAATATTGCTCAGCTCTTTCAGCAAGGCGACCATACATCTTAATGCGATGCCATTCTGTGGTCTGTTTCATTTCCCCGGTTTCCCGATCTCGATACGACTCGTTGGTTGCCAGTGAGAAATAAGCCACCTGTGTACCGCTTGGTAAATAGCTAATTTCAGGGTCATCACCCAAATTACCTATTAGCATGACTTTATTTAACATAGTAATCTCCATTCAATGAGTGCTGTTAGCAAACATGCCAACCGTACTCAGGCTAAAAATAATCATCTATGACACTGGCTAATTCCTGAAGGCCAACCAGATCTTCAACAGGTTGTGTAAGTCCGAGTTTGATGCAAAGACCTAACAGCTGGTCATTTTGATCTTGGCTTAGTGTGTTTCTCACTAAAGCCTGGAGATCATCATAACTGGCCAGCGCGTACTGTTCGCCGTCGCCATTGCTGAACGTCAAGGGCGAGCCCTTTTTCTCTTGTGGCATGCTTTCATTCAAATAACACATAACAGCTAAAGCTGTTAAATTAGTGATTTGAAATTCGCCAGCCCCGTTAAGTAACTCAGGATGGATAGTGTTCGG
The DNA here is from genome assembly GCF_017329545.1 of Photobacterium ganghwense. Lineage (NCBI taxonomy): Bacteria > Pseudomonadati > Pseudomonadota > Gammaproteobacteria > Vibrionales > Vibrionaceae > Photobacterium > Photobacterium ganghwense. The sequence goes on along the minus strand of NZ_CP071327.1, from coordinate 35,555 downwards.
CGCATAACCATCACTCCAAATAAGAGTAAATTGCGTAGAGTGAAATAACTGACTAGAGTCTTGCTCGACGTAACCAAGCAGCTCCATCGCCCTGCTGCAGCGACCACTAAAGTAGCCACTGTAGACCTGACGGTTCTCTGGCTGTGCCTCAAATAACCAATAAATACTCATGATTACTTCCACTGCGGCCCGAAAACATCACGACAAAATCGTGTCACGATTTCTCGTTCTACTTCACCGGCACGCCGTAAAATTGCGATTTCCAACGCGTAAGCTAAGGGATTGGGGGCAGAACGAAACGCTTCAGCTTGCCTGGCCCAACGTTTAAGCACACGAGTACTCATTGTCAGTGTTAGTTGTTGATCTGTCCCTTGCTTAAATGCAGTACGGATAAGATTTGCAACTTTCACCATATTACTGAGGATGTCCTCAGTAAGACTGGAAGCGCACTTTAGCATTTTCAGCTCCGCTTCAGCGCTCATATAATCAACAATAAGCCAGCGATACCGATCTAATGACGCCATGTTTTGCATCAACACACCCTGATAAATATTGGCTTCACTACCACCATTTCCGCAGGAGTTTCCTGTGACTACTACACGGAAGTTAGGATGTGGTTGAATAACTTCACCACCATTTTGTGCAATGACTAATGGCCTGCCTTCTAGCACATCGTTAAGGGCAGTCAACTCGCTTGGTTCCATCATATCCACTTCATTGATCAGCAACACATGACCAAAGTGCATTGCGCGTGCTAGTGGTCCATATTGAAATCGCATAACCGGAGGTTCGCCAGGCTTGCTTGACACCAACATATGGTGGCCGATTAAATCATCAGCTTCCATTCGACCATGCGCTGTCACTTGCTGACAAGGCCAATTTAATCGCCCTAAGACTTCAGTGATACCAGACGTTTTTCCTGATCCGGTTGGCCCTGCAATGTAAAGTGCATCGCCATTCGGTGCCTTCAGGAAACTTCGTACTTCTCGAATAAAATCTTTTCGGAAGTGATAGTCATCACTGGTACGTGGAATATAAGGGTTGTCTGATGGCTCAAACCCGCCAATCACCACATTTCTTTCGTCTTCCGTTTCAATAGGAAGATTGAACGTTTGGAATAATGCGAAGTCCTTGTTGATCATAGAATTCTGTTTCATGGTATTTCCTTCTTTGTAAATAAAGACAGGCACTTCCCTACTGGAAAGTGCCTGTTAATGGGTTAGTTCAGCAATTAATTAAAGCGGAGGATTAAATAATAATCCCTTTCCTAATGAACGTCGGTTTTTCAAGAATTTTATTGATATTTTCACTACTGTCAGACGCATAAACAGTACGGAACTTCATCTGAGGTTTTGCTTGTACGGGGGCGGGCAGGATGGCTATTGCGAGCTTTGCGAATGGCCACGCAGCACACCAAAGCAGTCGACGAATTCCAACCCATATGCCTTTGAGAAAAGCCTGTAATGACCATTTCAACTTATACGGGATTAAGTAAGCGTTAAACCGTATCCGAATCGTGCGACGACGTAAAAAATGGAATAGACCACTTACGAGACGTTGGATAAGGTCAATCGCTAAACGTAAAGCTAAATAAGCGATAATGGCAGTGATTGAGTAGGTCAAAGTAGTTTCGAGCATTGTTTATCTCCTGATTGGAAGGAGCAATGCCCTCAACGGGTCATTGCCCCGTTGTGACGGATAGATTAGAAAGTGCTGATTGTTTAAGGCGACCAGCTATCGCTCAAATGGCAGAGCCATTGCGATAACTATATGACACATGTTGAATTAAGTAAATAGCCAGTCCATCTGCAGCGAGGTGTAGCTAACTAATGTCCGGTTATGACATTTTTGGTTAAAAGACCTCAATCTACCCATTATGGGAGGATTGACCGACATTTGATTTAAATGCGAGTTTTACACTAATGGTGCAATGACGTCATTTACTACGACAAAGGAGTTTTCCATGACTACAGCACCATCTATGAACGGATCTCTGAACAACGAAGAGACACTGACACCTATATTCATCAAACACACTACTGATGCTATTTCTAACCCATTCTTTGAACTAAAAGTCAGGCTTGATACGAAATCCGGTCAGCACATTATGGCTCGGGCATTCCGTCGCGCCAGCTTCTCACTCTTTTCGATCGACGTTATTCTACGAATCATCAGCCAATCACAAAAAAAGACCGACGATAATATTGATGAAGTGGATAAAATAATTAACGGCTATTTAGATGAAGAAGCTAAAGCACTTGAAAATTTACACCTGCAACTTGAAGCAGTGATGAAGCAAGCAAATCTCAACGAAACAATCGACTACTCATTGCCCCAATTGTATATCGTTGAAGTTTCTTCACCACAGGTCAAAAAGTTGGCCAACATCATTTCCCATTTTGATGAGCTAATGAAAATGGTTGATTCATTATGGATGAATGGCAACTTTGACAATAAGCAGCGCACTCAAATGAGCCATGAATGGAAATCTCGTGTTTTCAAATTGACCACTAAAATCATTCAATTGGAAAAGCGAGCCCGTGCTAACGCCAATAAAGACGGACTGGAAGAATCTGTCATTCAAGCCGTTGGTCCAGATATGACTGATGACGTTGACTTAGAAAACGAAACGTCCTCAGCTACAGCAGTAGCATGATGACATTCTGACAGCCCCCCAAAAAAAGCGGATTCATTGAATCCGCTTTTTTATTGCAATCGCAAAACTGTGTAATTTCACGTGTTAAATTCAGTTATTGAAACTGGATATAACCTTGATTTTCACTATGTTAGAGACAACATAACCTTGCGTAGAATATTCCAACCGTGTCACCTTACTCATCCGGTTTTCCAACCGAATAGTTAACTTTGTCACGAGCCTCTTCACGTTTGTCATCGACATTAATGCCTTCCATTCGCTCAATGGTCCGGTCAGGTGTATTTAACCGTTCATAATCGAAAACATCAAAATCACTACCAGGTCCCGTTACGTCATCAAAATTTAGCATGCTTGGATCCACTTCTGGGTATTGATTAGTCGCGGCCAATATAGCCATCCACTCTTCCCAGTTGATTAAATTCCAGTCTATTTTGCTTAAATGTTCCGCCGGAATCCCTTCACAACTTGGACTTTTTGAGTTGCCCCACGACATGCCCAGCTGTGGTCGTGCACCTTCTTGTATGATCCGCGACAATGGCGAGTTGAAACAACAATACCCTTTACGTTTTTCTACACATGATCCCAAAACCTTCGTCTTACAGTAAGAGCCAACATATGTGCATGATTTCATCTCAATTTTCGAAGCCAACATAAAATGTTCTTCTTCACAAGCAAAGACAATCTGCACTGCCATTAATGCGAAACTGTAAACAGCATATGCAGTCATAATTCCACTGAGTAGGCCGGAAAGTTCGGTACCCAGTATTTCGGTCATCATATCTTTACCGGCTTGTTCTGATGCCTGTGCTGAAGTTGCGGTACCACCTGCGGCAACCGATGCTGAAGAGCTGGCGGATCCGGCAGCATTACCAAACATTTCAGCCATAGCGTCTTTCAACGGCTGGAGTGCTTCCTGTGCAAAATCCTTAATCGGCTTTGTCATAGTATCGACATAGCCAGAGACATTTTCGGTGAAGCTAGTAAACGGCTTTGTTACTTCCGTCCAACCTGACATCACCGGATTTCGCAGCCCCTGGTAGGCTCCTGAAAGCAGGTTTTCCTGGCCCAACCCGAGTATGGCCGCATCAATTTTAGGAACAGCCATTACCAACCGCATGTAATCTACTAAAGATATCCCCGTGGGCACGTCACAACAGTTCTGTGTAAACCCTACGGCATTACTCACAGAATCATCCAGCGCGATACTGCATTCCATGGGTTCACCAGCAAAGACTTCACAATACACATTTCCTGTCCCCGTCAGGTCGGCACAGTTCATGTCCTGAGAGATAAACTGAGCTGCATTCAACAACCCCATAGCTTTGCCAAAGTCCGGGCTTGAAGTCCGGTCAAATTCAAGGCACTCTTCGCCCAAGCACGCCAGTTCTCCATCACAACTATAACCAACGTTGATTTCATGAGAAGGAGCGTCTACATCGTATCCGCAGTCGTAGGTATCTGAAAACACATAGCAGTTCCCAGCACTGCCAGCACCATCATCAACACACTTTGACTCGATAAATGCACATGATGTATTGGCTTCATACACTTCGCAACTATCTGCCGGCTCCCCACTACCGTCACCTCCACCCACACACACTTTTTCGCCTGCAGTGTTATACCAGCATGAACCAGTACCCGCATTGAAAGAACAATCTAAGGCGCCCACCGTAATTCGTTCTGCTTGCTTTGGTACGTTCGGTAAAGGTGGCGGCTTAAGCTGGTTGTAGATACCATCACCAGGACACACTTCAAAACCACTGATGTTAACGCATGCGTCGTCATTCGCTGGCGTTGCTTCATAAGTACCCGAACAGAATTCTTCTAAGGTCGCCTTACCATCTTCAATACAACTTTGAGGTTCCCAACGGTCGGATACCACTGTTAGAAACTGGGCCAATTTTAATAAGGCCGAACCATTGAAATGATCACCAAGGTGAGTACCAATACTCTTGGTTAGGTGATTGTTGTGGAATATGTAGAGAGTAATGCCTTTAGCGTTGATAGCATTAACAGCAGCGGCTTGATTACCACCGTGGTCATCGTTACCTATCAGTATAATCAGACGGTGAACACCGTTTCGCCATCCAAACGTATTCGCTGCTTTTGCCACATCATCAAACGGATATGTGGGACCCTTATCGATACCAATACCAAAAATGAAACTTTCAAATCCTGATATATCCGGAGCCAATTCAAATCGTCGACTTCGGTCACGCATCAGGACACCGCCAATACGAACATCTTGATAGTTATCCGCACTATTGGTTAACAAATTGGCAAACGCACGGACGTTTTTCCCTAAATCATCAATGACAGGTTTCATTGATCCTGAGTTATCGATAACGAAAACGATGTCAACTGGATCAACAGATAGATCAATGGTATGGACTATGTCACAACCACCCTGAGGCTTATTCAAGCGAGTACACTGTTTGTAGTCAGGGAGGTGCAGGCCGTTAGTAGTTGTCTTAACATTGACAGTTTCAGTACAATCAGCGAAAGCGTTATCCCAGACGTCTATCTGATCGTAGACTTGATTGCGCACCCCATTTAATACAGGGTCATTTCGTAAATCTGGTTTATTGCGTTCCTCATTACTCAGCAGGACCTTGTAGGCGTTTCCTGAAATGGATGTTGGTGAATCACTTGCTGCGTCAGTGTACAAACTTTCCTTGGCTGATTTGCCCAGTTCTCCCATCTTTGAATCACTGTTGAATGCCCCTTCCAGTGCCCCGACATCGACATTCATTCCATCCGGATAGATTTGTTCTGATAGGTTATTTCCTGCTGCGTCGTCAGCAGATAATGAGAACGTCTCACCATCAGGCGTGGTAAAAGTGTAACTACCGTTGCTGTAGTCACCAAGGTTGTTCCATAGCGAAACTTGTCCTTCAGCAAAATTTTGTGCCTCACGACCAACATCACCGGGGCTACCTGCACGGCCATAAAGTGGTGTGACCACCAGAACAAAGTTTAATAAGTAAATAAACGCGTTAAAAAAATGCCTCATGTTAACCCCGCATCTTGTTGTTGGGGTTATCTTAGCGATCTATAGACTTGTACCTTGCTTATAGAAATGACTGTTTTGGGTATTTTGGTAGCCAAAGCAATGATAGGTAATCAAAATTCCGTACTTAGGTGGTTTTGATGATTTCTTTAATTTGGCGGTATCCGCTTCAAGTATTTAATCACTTGGAAGAAAGCCAATAGTTCAAAGGATTCTGTTATGAATGAAATCTGAAAGACGGGCGGCAAGTTAATAACATCAGGTATTTTGGGCTGATTTCACAAACAGATGAAGGCTATCGCTAACGCGCATGACATCTTGTATATGTTGCGCAACCAATTCCACCACAAACGTCCTGTAGATATTACTGCCAACCGAGCCGGAAAAAGCACTATTGAGTTCTTAGCCCACCGCAGCCCTACCCACATGAGAAATGCGCTGTTCACCCGGAGTTATTTGATGTGCTGGCCACCTTCTGCACCTAGTACCTTGAACTACCGGTAAGCCACACCCTTTTGTACTTGGGGAGTCAGGGATGCAAGAATACCAATCGGGATGGCGAGGGATCAGAGATCCCTGCGATTCACCCCGTCATTGAGTGACACCGACGTCAGCAAAGGCTGATGCGCTGAGTAAAGTGAGCGCCAGGCCCAAGGCTTTTCATGTGCTCATTCCTTACTGTTGTGAGGGCTGAACTCAAAGCTGAGTCACAGCCAGTCGAAGCGTTACACATGCTTGTGCTCTTTAATCAATTGCAGCACTTGCTGATAGTGATCCAGTTGTTTCTCGCGCTGGTTGAAGTCTTGCTCAAGTCTGTCGAGCTCTTTGCGCAGATCCTGGGTCAGACTGCTGGTCAGCGTAGCGGAAACCGTGTCCAGCGCATCGCACAGCTGCTTTTCGCCCTGGCGCACACTTTGCCCAAGCCGCTGGAATACCTGGCGCAAGGTGTCAGCCAGAGTGCTGCGTAATGAGTCGACGTCGCTGCCTTTAACTTCTCCCTGAAACCTACTGCTGATCATGTCGGCCATATTGCCGGTTTCCAACTCCAGTGCGGGTAGCCTCAGCTTTTCGATACTGTGATCCAGAATGGTACGAAAACTCTGAGGGTCAAAGTGCTCACTCTTGGTATCCAGCACGTTAATCAGGCTGGCTTTCAACTCATGTTTAAGCGTGCTGGGGTTTATCAGCTGATTGAATTTATGTTCGATATCCTGTTTGCAGCGTTGCGCATATTTGCGAACCTGCTCGGCGGCATCGGCACTACTGGCAAACTGATATATTTCGTATTCGGTATCCCAGACAGTTTCCCGATCACCCCAGGTCCATGGCTTATACCAAGAAGATGTACTGATCGTTCTGGAAGTTCGAATGGTTTTGGTACCAGTCTGAGTATGTACCTGCTTATAATCCGCAGCTTGTTCCTCCAGCGATTGCATTAACTCGGCAGTGGCCTGGTTGATACGCTGAATATTCTGCCGAATATGTTGCTTTAGCAGCATATCGAATTTGCCAATTCGTTGTTCACATTGCGTTTTTTGCTGCTGCAGGCTGTTGATGTCTCCTGTCTTCAACTTGTGATGGCGACTTTCCACCGCTTCTTTCAGCAACTGCAGCCGGTATTGCCACTCTTCCTGAGTGTGACTGGCAATACTGTTGCGTTGGGCATCCAGCAGGGGTTGGCGATCGGCTCGGGCCTGTTCATAGGCTTTTTGCAGGGTGGCAAAGTTGCCAATGCGCAGCCAGTCTTGCTGAGTAAACTGATAGTTGTTCCACTCATCTTCGGCCATCTCGGTCAGCTCGTTGTGGCTGTGCTGCATGGTCCGATTCCATTTTTCCTGGGGCAAGCAGGCAAAGCCATGAGCGAAGGTGCTGGCAAATACCGGCCTTTTCATTGCGCTCAGCATGGCGGCAATTTCTGTCTGGCCCCGTTGTTCGCGCTGATTTACCAGATCCTGAATCTTTTTCTCGGCTCCACGGCCCAGACGGGTAAGAATATTTTCTTCCGTTTCGGCAAGCGAGGTTCTGTTGTAGCCATCATCCAGAATGGCACCATCGAGCTGGCCGGCCACCAGCACCATGCGTTTGACGCCCTTACCAGGTAGTTGCTCACTCAGCAGGTTCATATCGGACTGATCGAGAAACTGGCTGGCCCGGGACAGGAAAAACACCACATCGCACTCAGCCATGTAATCCCTAGTTTTTTGAGTACGGCTTTGAATGGGGTCATTCATGCCGGGAGTATCGACTACCTCGTAGCCCCGCAGTTCTTCTCGGGGCAGGTAAAGGTGCGTCATTTTGACCAGGGCGGTATAACGACCATTTTCACCCACATACTGATTAAGCAGGGTTAACAACTCTTCATTGCTGGCAGCAGAAAGGGTTTCGATATTGCCGTGTTGCAGTTTTTCGGCCACGTTCAGTTGGTTTTGTTGCGCCAGCGCTATTAACTCTCTGGCTACCTTGGCCTGGGCGCTGTCGCCCGGCTGAGCGGCGGCCTTTTCCAGCGCCTGCCATTCTTCCAGACTGTAGTATTCCACCTCCAGTCTAGGCTCTTCGCCGTAGGTAATGCGCGTCAGGTTGGCGGTTTTGGGAGTGGCTGCCTCGGGAAGTACCGGCTCGCCATTGAATAATAAAGCATTTAAAAAGGTACTTTTTCCGGCTTTTACCTGCCCCATAATTCCAATGCTAAGGCATTGTTCTTCTCTGGAAAAACGAGAAATCTTATCTGCCAATTCCTGTTTAAGCTCCAGCAGGTTTTCGGTTTCGGTGAAGCCATTGGCTTGTTTGGAGAACAGCATACAGAGGTCGGCGACTTTACTCTGAAGATTATTTAAGTTGATATTCATTCTTGTGCTCGCGATTAGAAGTTGTTCCACCAAGATTGGTGTTGCTTTTCATATTCAGAATTTATGAACTCTTGTTCAAATATCTCATGCTCATCGATGGTAGAACTGAAGTTACAGTTTTTATGTCCGTATCCTACTGATAACGACTATATTGAATTTTCTAAAAAGCAGTTTTCTATGCAGCCAGTAAACATTATGGGCACCGGCTGCAAATGCTCCGAAGTCATTTTTATACCAAAGCTCTTTCCCGCATTTCAGTTTAAGCAGCCCTAGGTGAAAGTCGCTGGCCTGTTCACCAGCCTGGCGCTGGCCGAGGATTAAAGGTGTGGCCTTAGCCAGATGTTCCATATCTGCCTGATGTGACTCAAGCAAAGCTACCAGCTCAAACAGATTGACCTAATCCTGATATGGGGCAGATCGTCGTAACACCTGTATATCGGCAGTAAAGGTACTGGTAACGCCAGCTAGTCCCATGGCTGATAACAGTAATAGAAGCAAGCGGTGCTATTGGCACTGATAATCCCGCCAGTCACAGTCAGCAACAACAGCGATAGCAGACAGAAATATAGCTTTCTGTCGTGCTCCGCTAGCTCTGCTATGGCATGCCATAGCAAGAGAGATGTCTTTTACATGAAGCTATCAAGATGGCCAAATATATTATTAATATTCAGTTACTTACAAAGGAATACTGGCGCATTCATGATGCACTCTTTCTGCCTGTTAATTTACTGAAATCTATAAAGTCGATCCATGTTGAAAAGGTACGAGGGAATGCAATGATGTAAATGAACTTAGGGTTGCTTGTTAGTACAATTCCCGATGTTTTTGCATACTCACGAAATTCAGTCTTTGTTGAGTCAATGATAACCTCACCTCTCTCGATATAATCCTTGTCTAATTTTGTGATTTCACAGCGTATAGATAATAGTCCTGAGACCCATTCCGATGGTCGTTCGTATTTTCTTATTACTGGCTCGTAGTTTGATGTGCTCTTATTTATTCCCAGGATTTCAATTAGCCAAAATTGAACCATCTTGAAGTTCTGCTCGTGAATCGAAAGGGCGGCTGACAACTCAGAGATAAGACTGAGCTCCGGTTTTGAAAGATGTCTGTTTATTCTTAACAGAATAAGAGCGTCCAGTACTAAAGCATTTTTTTTATCAGACTGTTTAACCAACTCGATACACTCAAGCAGTTCCTTGGCACTAAGTTGGCCACCTTTAGCTAATAATTGTGCTTGCTGACCATCCAGGTTCATGGATTGCAACAGGCGACGGAACACCATGTCCTGCTCAGGGCTTATACTTGGCTGGCCACGCAAAATAGCAGCTAACAGGGTGGAGTAGGCCTCAATAACAGCAGGATTATCTGAAGTAACCGCATGTTGGCGAAGAGGAAACAGCTGGTGTTTGATGCTGTTCAGTTTTTGTTCCAGTGGATGCAGGGGAGCGTTCATAACACCTCAGGGCAACAGATTTTCAATGGAAGAAGGGGAAGCTGGCTGCCGCAGTTGCTCGACCAGTGGCGTTATCGGCTGTGACTCGGTGAGTTCCTGTAAGGCGGGATAAGGCTGGGTGCGCAACAGCAGCTTATCCAGATTGCTCAATGTGCTGGCCTTGGTCAAATCGTGCAGGACATTGCTTAAATCCAGCTCGGGCAAGTCACGGCGTTCACGAAGCTCCCGCAACATGGCGGCCAGATCCTGATTTACAGGCTGAAGCAAATCCATTGCACCAGGCTCGGGCATGGACATGTTCAGCACATCGGCCACCAGCCTTAGTTGTTGAAACAAGCGACGCTCAATATCGGTGAGGGTTTTGCCCAGCTCCTCGGCCTGGTCACATTCTTGCTGAGCCATGCTTTTCAGATCGTGAGCGTCTTTTATCAGCACGTCATTGTCGGCCAGTGCCAGAATGCGGTTAATTTTGTGCAGGCGGCCGGCATGGCGACGCCACTGATCCAGGAACAGACGATAATTGAAAAACAGCTTGCTGAAGTTAATGGCAAAGGTGGGAGCCTGAGGACTTTGTTCCCATTGTTCCAGCCAGGCCTGAATGGGCTCTACCGGATAGAGCCGTTTTTTGCGGCTAGAGAATGGCAGCACATCCAGGGCGGTAATGCCCCGGGCAGCCAGAGTATCGCGCACCAGCTGGGTAATAGCCTGAATGTCTTCTTCCGGCTTTTTGTCGGCCCGGCTAATGACCACCAGCAGCGGAATATCACGACGCAGAGTGGCCAGAAAGGCCAGATCATTCTCACTGATCACACCGGCATCGGCCTGCACCAGCCAGACAATATACTGGCAGGCGTTAAGCTGACTGCGGGCAATGTTGGCATCGCTGCTGAGGTGGCCGCGCTCGTCGTCAGGTTTGGAGTAGCCGGGAGTATCTAGCAGGCTGAGGTTCCGCCAGGGAAACTCAGGCAGGGTGAGGTACGCTGACTTCAGCAAGGCGCTTACCTGGCTGCCGTAACGAACTTTTTCTTCATGAGTGAGCGACAGAAACTCTTCCTGACTCAGACCAACCCGGCGATGAAACAGATTTAGCGCCGTGATCTGCTCTTGTTCGCCCCACATCAGGTAGCTGGGCAGGGAAGTAGTTTCATCCACTTCTGTGGCCAGTCGTTTGGGGCCGCCAAGCAGGGTATTAATAAAGCTCGACTTGCCGGTACTGAAGGCACCGCCAATGCCGACGACGACCTTGCTGCCCAGTTCCGGAAACTCGCAAAAGGCTGCCAGACGCTGATATTCCCGGCTCATGTTGGCCAGCAGGTCGGCAATGTGATGCGGGCTGCCCTTGCGGGCCAGCTCCGGCAACTCCTGATGAATGAGGTCATCCAGTTGCGACAGCGCCTGCTTGATAGCCGGTGGCAGCGGATGTTCATCGGGATCAGTATGACTGGCGCGGCAGAGCAACTGATATCGGCAGCTCAGCGTGGCGGGATCAAGTTCTGAAAAACTCATTGGCCGTTCTTCTTGGTACTAAACAGGGTTATCCACTGCTTCACGGTGGCCAGGTCGGTGAGGTATTGCTGACGCTTCTGCTCAAAGGCCGCCTCACCCTGCTGTAGTTGCCGTTCCAACTCTTTCAGAGTGTTTTGGTTGTTTTGCATAAACGTATTGGTTTCGCTGGCAACCTGTTCTTTTATGTTCTGGGCTTGCTGCTGAATTTGCTGGCGTAGCTGAGCTTCCACCTGATTCATGACAGCGGGAATACACTGGTTGCGAACCTGGGACTCGGCGGCTTCCTGCTTGCGTGCTGCTTCCAGCTCTTTATTGGTTTTGTTAAAAAAGCTGCGAACCATATCGGTGAGCAGCGCACCCACTACACCCAGCACTTTTACTGGCAGCCCAATGGCAGGAATCATCAGCGGCAGCATGCTGACCAGAGTGGTGGTGAAGTTGTTGGATGTATCGTCGGAGATCTTGAAGCCATCGGTACTGGCATTGAACTGGCTGCTGACGGTAATTCCCTGAGGAACATCATTGGCCACATTGTTTAGGTAGCGACTGATGTGACCGGAAAACTCTTTTTCCACGCTTTCTGCCAATGCCAGCCGAACAATGGTCATAATGTTGCCTTCAAGGCCAGATGCATAAATAAGATCATTGGCCAAGCATTGAGTGTTATTAAGCAGTCGGGAGCGCACATGGCCAATGACACGTTCAACGCCCTGTTGCAGATCCTTATCCAGTTGCTGCTCCTGCAACTGCAGACGCTGACGGAATTGTTCGGCTTTCTGATCCAGTTCTTGCTGCTCTGCTCGAACTCTCTCGGCGTCCAGGTTCTCTGTGTTGCTGAGCTGCTCCAGACGAATGCTTAATTGCCTTAGCTGATCGTTTACCGGCACCAATATGGCCTGCTGAAAGCGTTCATCCATTTTGTCTTGCACGCTGGCAAGAGCTACTGAAAACTCTGCCACTCTTTTTTTACGAGCGCTGACCACGGCCAAGGCGAGAGGAGGCTGGCCAAGCAAACCGGTAGCTTCGGCATGCAGTTTTTCAACGACGGTGCTAATGTCTTCAGCCGGCTTTTTATCAGTTTTGGTAACAATAAGCAGTGCTGGCATATGGAAGAGTGCAAGCTCCTTTAAAAAAGTTCGAATGGATTCACGTAATGTGCCTTCTTCAACACTCACCACAATGGCATAGGCCAGGCTGCGGGTAAGGTAGCTGTCAATGGCGTTGGAGTGCTGATTAATGCCCGAATCCCAGCCTGGCATGTCTACCAAAGTCAGGTAGGGAAAGTGAGCAAGCTGCTCTGCAGGCAACTGCGCCTCCAGCCAGCCATCGGGCAGGATGGCATCGTAGGCTTGCTGCAGCACTTCTTCCTGTGTGTAGGTTAAGGTATTGCCCTGAATGCCATGACCGGTAAAGGCCACCTGCTCACCGTAGCTCAGCTCTACCGGCAGGCTGGTTTCAGGGTTTACTTCTACGGCAAAATATTTTTGCCCCAGCAGCGCATTAATGAGAGACGTTTTACCACTGCTGAAAGCTCCAACCAGGGGAATACGCACAGTGAAGTGCTTCGCTTCATTTACTTTGTTGATAAAGGCATCAGTGCCCAGTTCATTGCGTTGTAACAGGGCTTCTATGTCTTGTGCCTGATACAACAGTTCTTCCTGTAACGCGGGCTTGGCAATATTCTTCGCCATGGGTACCTCTGCAATATTATTTTTTTGATGAAGATGTCAGGACTCGGCGAGCTGGATCCAGAAGAGATGAGCATCTGAATGGCAAGTCATAGTTACCACACTGTGGGCACAGACTAGGTACACCCAGAAGCACGTCTCCCGCAGGTGGGCAGGCTATTCTCCAGCCACATTGTGCGCAGAGAAGGCAGCTGTGTTGGCATTTTCTATCCCGGTGCTTGGGCCATTTCTTTTTGTTGCGTTATTAGTCTGACATGGCAGGCGACATTTGGTGTCGCTTTGAGTTTTTTATCTGTTGAAACTATGCCAAAGAATCACATGTAAGATCCATTAGATTTGGTTTGGAAAGTGAAGAAAATCGAGTTATTTTAATTCTTTGTCTTGAAAAAGTCGTAGCGTTCACCTTAAAGAATCACTTCAGAAATTTACTGCTGTGATTTACGACCAGAGAACATGCACCTTGCTTGTTAAGTTGTGCCAAGGCCTTTGCTCTGTTGAGCAACAGTTACAAGAGAGCGAAGCAGGGAATATTGGCATGGTGAACTGGCTCCATAGGCACCCAGCATATGAAAGGATGCCTATGAATCAGACATTTTAAGTATTACAACACTCATTCCATCGCCAAACCATATATGTCGGGTCTTCCCCAACTGAAGGGATCGTCCTGTTGATTCCCCATCTAATGGTACTTTCGCCCATTACATGCGACGATTTCGTTTCAGGAATTGGATGAAACAAAGTAAATTTATACTGGGTTTTAGGCAATATGACATCGATTTTACCTCGGCACATGGCATCCGACCCCATCGTTCGCCACGCCAAACCTCTACGATGCAATGCAGCTAAAACGCGTGACTTGTATAGCGAAGTGAAGTCGAGGACACCATTATGTGCCGCATCAACACCAGCAATCGGATAGAGATTACCCCACGCCCCCGCACACCAAAACAGCGCCTGGATAGGTTTTCCTGCGGTTGATGCTGCGGCATCAGCAACGCACGCAGCACTCGCTGCAACTGAAGTCACCGCAGCACTTTCCATATGTGTGAAAAACGCTAGTTCTTCATTGTGCCAAGTCGGATCAAGCTCCGAGAAATACATGACATCAAAATCCGAATAGCCGTCAGATGAACAGTCACGATTCACAAACATGTCCAGCATAATCAACAATGGGAATGCATACCAATGGTAGTGCGTAAACGACGAATCCCCCGTATCTGTTTCGCCTGTCGAGTGGACGCCTTGAAACACTCTGTCAAAGGCTCCATCCATAGTCATTCCATTTAAAGCCCCCATGCAGCCAGGCACCCTTTGAAACTCAACCAACCTTGCTGGCTCCCACATACTTAGCGGTACTCCAATTCTGGGAATCTCTCCATCTCCTTCACAGCTACATACCCATCCTTTAGACGCGTTAGACGGCGCACTGTTAGCAGAACCAGAAATATCAAACCCAGCAACACGTATAGGAAAAATACAGTCCCAGCAAACGTCCGTTATCAATTTAGGGCCAAGAATTTGCGTGTCGACACACCCAGGAGTATCTGCCAAGGCACTTTTCGTCATAAACGACGATCCAAACAGAAGTATTATGCTGAACATCGTCATTTTGAACTTAATCATCCTCTTCCCCTTTCATTGTTCCAATCATTGCAAATTCGGAAATAACAAATTCTTTTTTTTCGTTATCTGCCGTCACCACCGTTGGTGTGTACTCAATATTGAAACTTTTTGTAATGTCTGGCGTAAGCAAATTAACATGATGATCAAGGTAGTCATTTAGAGATTTATACCCATCCCAAGCCTGATCTCGGTCTATTTCGGTTGCTACGACAACGACGCGGGTAATATTAGTCTGATATTTATAGTGACGAATTTTGTGCTTTATGAACTCAACTTCAGCTTTAATCGTTGGGTTAAAAACCAGCAACGCCTGTGTAAAGGGTCTTTTTTCCAACGCGTTGATTGTTTGCTTGGGGGTGATTATGGTGCCATTGTGATCCAATATATCTTTCTTCACACGAATAGTGGGGGTGAGCAACCTTACCCTGTCCACTGGTGCCGATCCCAGCATTGTAAATTTCGCTTTGTCCCAGTAACGGTTATAGGCTTGAGCCTTTTTTGCAGCCCAGTCTATTTGTGCTGCTCGCTCTTTCATGACATCTTTGATATTTCGTTCCTTGATTTCCTCCAAAGGTCCGAAAACACCTAAATGACCCGTTTTGCCGGAAGTAATTTGCTCTTTCAGCCAAATTGGGTTCGATATACCATCAGCACGAGCGATCACTTTAGGCTCAGTGTTCGGTGAGGTTGGATCTCCATCAAGCCGCATAATGACCGGAGTCTGAGTGATTGAGTGTTGTTCAAATAACTTCGGTAGCAACAGTACTTTAGCTGGAGGATTGAATTCACCTGCCATTTTCTGAATGCCCATAACGCCAGTTGGAATATCTGTCCCTTCTGGTATGCCTCGCACAATCACAAGAACATCGTCTTCGCCCGATGCCATTTCAAGCAGTGACCGCAAACCAGACATGCTTTGTGAGCCAAAAATCACCGTCGTTGGCTGATCATTCATTAAACCAGCATACTCTGGCCCAGCATTAAGTGTTTCCACTTGTCCCTGCATTTTCTTGTAAATCTGGTTGGCAATGTCTTTATGCTCATTTGACTTAAATCTTGCGTCATCCCCCATTTGGGCAGTGTCAGAATGGTAAGTTTGTTCTGCAATGTCTGCTTGTGACTTTACGTCCTCTAACATTTTTAGCGTGACATCGGAGTCAATCTGGGCGCCTATATTTGTATTCACAGACCCTGAGCCTGCAGCGGCCGCTTCGACTACGCTGTTAATCAACTCTCTGCTCACCTCTTGATTCGTACTTTCATTAGCCAACGCGGATACCGCGTTCATTGCTATGGCCGCTGTACTAAAACAACGGATAAGCACGACCAACAATTTGATCTTCATTTACGCTTCCCCAATACCGACTATCGAAACTATTCATATGCGTACCAAGAAACCAATATTCCCCAGCTGCTAATATTTTTTTTCCATAAAAGTGACTTTCATCAACACCAAGTCGGTTTGACTGTGCAAGTCCCCAAGCTACTTGCTTATTGTTGACAGTAATTGTTCCGCTCTGGACTGAAACTTCATCACCAGGTATCGCACGAAGGTACTTCACCATTTTTTCCCCGTCGGAATAGAATGGGGATAGACCTTTTGTCCGGAATTGGTACACCTTGCCGACTACTAATTCTTTGTCGTTCAAGTCGGTCAAATATACATGGTATCCAGGAAGACTTTGTTCTAATTGGGTATCAATACCGATGCGATAATTATTTTGAAAGAACACCCAAAATTGCCAAATCAATAAAAAAACAATGGTCAGCAACAACAAATATAACTTCCAGCTCATACGTTTATTTATCAGCTTCATTGACTGGTCCTTCTATCATATCTTCAGTCACTTTAATGGCTTCGGGAGCTGCCAACACAGAAGATCCACTGATGACGAGATACCCGGCAAGCCGCAACCGTTCTACAGCCTCTACTCCCTTAACCATGAATTGATCCAATTCTTGAGGCTTCCCCCCGTGAGCTAAGGCCAGACTGATGAAATCTACAACTGCAACAGGGGGGCGATCATTAATCGCCATGTCTACAGCATCAAATTTTGGTTGAACATATAAATATATGAGTCCGACCCAAACGGCGCTGACAATAATAGTGTTAGCTATCAAGAGCTTTAAAGTTCGGTTCATTGCAGTCTCTCATTCCTATCTAGGAGCACCTGTTTCATCGCCTCAGGCACTGATTTTCCAATCTTGGTATAAGCTTCGATTGCGGCTGTATCTTCCGGCCTGGTCGAATACAATAATTGTTGAAATGGACTTACAATCAGGCGTCCGATTCCTATACCATTGCTTGTCTTAACAAAGATTTCAGAATAAGCCATTGGCTCAGTGTGAACGGTCTTAAGCAGTTTGAAATTGCCATCACTTAAAGCAAGGCGCTTCTCATTTTTCACGCTTTCAATCGTGTCCTCTTTCTGACCGAGCAAATACATGTTGGCTGAGTTTTCGGCTATCGCTTGGCCGACAGCGTTCTGATAAAGGTCGTTTATTGACTGGGTACAGATGCCAACCGAACTGTCATATTTCCTGAATTTTCGGTAAGCGTGTTCCATAAATGTCGCAACCTCACCCTCTTTCAACAGATCCCACGCTTCATCAATGATTAAGATTTTTTTGCGATTGCGTTCCCCCAGGAATACTTCCTGCTGAATTTGGTAAATCAACTGCAGCAACACGACCTGACGCAAATGCTTACGTCCTTGTAGTTCATCGAGTTCGAGGACAGTAAGTTGCTTGGTAAATTTGACATTGTTCTTGCGGGCGAAGTACTTGCCATATGAGCCATTCGATGTGAAAGCAAATAGCTGGGTGCCAATATCACGGATACGGGGATCATCGCTTTGAAGACAAGCCTCTTCGATCATGTCTATTTTCATGGATTTCCCATGCTCACTCCAAAGCTTTGTCATGATTGACTTCAGACCAGATGTTTGCAATTCTGACAAAAGGCCTTTAGCTGAAGCCATGGTACCGACCATAGTGACCAAGGCATCTTCTTCATCGTCATAGTTTTCAATATGTTCAAATGGGTTTAAGCAGATATCCGTTTCTTCGGAAAACTCGATAAACTCGCTATCCTGATCAAAAGTTTTGCAAAGCTTCTTGTATGACTTACCGGCATCAATAACCCAAACTTGGGCTCCCTCTGACATATAAGCCAATATAATGTCGTTGGTAAGAAATGATTTACCGGCTCCACTCTCTGCCGCAATCACAAAATTTTTATTGGTAGGCGCATCGTGGAGCGATAAAGACATCAATTGCCCGTTGCGAGAAATCAAAGAACAGTAAAATTGGCCTGTGCCTTTCCATTCGCCAAAGATGGGTATCAATACGGCAGCCTGCGTTGCGCTCATCGTTTTGTACCGCCAAAGATCTTTGACTGCTTTGAGGTCAGTACACAGCGGTAAGCAATTGATGAGCAGAGGGAGCGAAACAAACTTGTCTTCCATCATTTCAAACTGGCTCTCTCGCCAGTAAGAAGTGGCCGCAGTTGCTGCAGCGTTTACTTCTTCCTTTGATTTACCAAAAATGACTAAGCTGTAGCTGATTCGTACCGGCCTGGCACCGTTCTTAAACGATTCATATAAAATGTCAAAATCACGTTTTTTATCAGCAAGGATAGGCACAAAAGTAAGCAAAGGGCCCCTGGCTTGGTTCACTGTCGCGGTACGCTTCGTTTCAAGAGCATTTTTTGTTTTTTCAGCCTCAGGGAAGAAAATATTGGTAACAACCATATAGTTTTCTTTGAGAGCGTTATTGGCCCCTTCCATATCGCCGGCATAGGCTATAGCATCACCGAAATACATAGCCTCGGGTACTTTTTTGGCAGACAACAGTTTGACATATTGGTTACCAATTCGAATGCCATTTTTATCGACTTCAAAGTCCGTACCGTAATCTAATATTTGTTCGCTCAACGGGGCATGCTTGTCCCATGTCGTGTAATGGTGACGCCATGATGCGTCTGGCCCCCAGTTAAGCATTGTCTGCATAATCCGGACATACATCTGAGCTGATAAAATACGTGGGGCAAGTTGTGCGGTTTTCAAAGATGATTTTACTTTGTTGGCTAAATCTTTAGCCTTTTCGATTTCCGCATCGGTAGGGTTATTGATTTTATTAATTGGAATTTTCACCGAAATGATCAGCTTGGTATCCTGAAACAACCCAAGATCCAAACTCCCACCGCTGGGTAAATTTGCAATCAGCTTCTCTTCAGTACATCGGTTTAGATACTTAACCCGCTCGGCTACAACAGAATCCAAAATTTTGTGATTGTATTTATCCCTTATGGACTGCATAGCATAGAGTTGCGACACAATATCTGGGCTACGAAAATTGCATACTTGCAGAATAGTATTTGGCGGGAAATTCATATTGATTAATGCATTAATCCGCTCTTGCGTCTTACTGTCACACCCGCACAATACCTGGCAATCAAAACCAAACCCGATTGTTTGATCATCACAAAGGAATAAATGATCTTTTTCATTATAAGCTTGTGGAGGAAATAAGCTTTCCGCACGTTCTTGCTGATCAATCACAGCCTCATCAAGCTTTCGCCTTATACTAACAACCATGTTTTTTCTCCTTAGCGATTTAACTTCGGGTTTTTAGCCATAAGGCCAGGTTATCTGGTACACCCCTTCCTATTGTTTGATCAGGCGCGATGATCATTGGTACGCCATTAACACCGATTATTTGGGCGAGCATTAACGTTTGCGTATATCCGGACTTATCACAATCAACTTGTTGAATGAGGTTGGTTAAACTGCTGTTCTTAAATGCTGTTACACGTTCATTTTTATCTGTCGCACAATAAAATTTTGAGGCCAATTCGTTGGATTTATCACCCAAAGCAGGGACAACGACGAATGTAAATGAGTATTCGTCATTAAGTGATTCTGTTTGCTCAAGGAGCTGGTGGCATGCAGGGCAAAGCGGGTCGACAAAGATAACCACATTAGGCTTCATGACGTTGCCGGTTAAAAACGAGTTCAGGGATGAAAAATCGATACTCATTTCTCGGAGGGGTATCTGGCTATTATTCAGTGATAATTGATCAACACTCTCTATTTCTTCCTTTTTCCACGCATCATACAGCTGTCCTTTCAGAACGAATCGCCCATTAGTAGACATCATGACTAACCCATTTTGGGTTTCAACCAAACGAAATGGACCAGCAATGTCTTCCGACTTATATTCCTGTTTTGCAGCAAAGCTTGCGCTGGTGGTCAAACTCAATAAAAGAGTCAGCCAAATAGCCGAGAATGGTTTTTGCATCATAGTTTCCCAGTAGTTTCAATGATTCCATTTCAGCAGACTGATTCCTTTTAATGGTGAGTGGATTTCCCTTTTTCGGGCATAAACATAAAAAAGGAGCCATTTCGGCCCCTTTTCCATTATTTGCGTCTCTTACAGGCAGGTGGTTGCTGATGCGGCCCCGCCATCGTCCGTGGCCACCACACAGATTGGCGGCACTACCCCGCCGTGGTTACGCAGCGACACCGACAGCCGGCTCGACTTAACCACCGATGGTATCCCATCGACCTCCCATGCGTAGTTTCGGACCCGTCCATCCGGATCATCACATACCGCCGTGGAGATCACCGAGCCAAACGACTCCCGGCTTTCCAAACGGCACTCCGGTGGCTGGTTCGGCACCACCTCGACCCGAACCGTTTCTGTCACGGCCTTGCCCATCTGACTATGCACCGTCAGGCTGATGTCGTGCGTACCGGCGGGCAGCGTCAGGCTCTTCCAGCCACTGTTGCCCACTTCTTCCTCCCCGTTCACCGCAAACACATACTGCGCGATGCGGTCCCGCGGATGGCCACCGTCAATCTGGCTACGCAGCCGGATCCCCAGCGGGGCTCGCATGTACGGGTTGTCAGCATGCAGGCTCAGGGCAACCTGATACGGCTCCGGCTCACCGATTACCAGCGGCTCGGTCTTCACCGTCTCATGCAGGCGGCTATCCCCCACTTGGACGCTGATTTCTCCGTCTACCGCCTCGCTCACCTCAAACACCACCGTTTCCGGACGACGCTGGTCGATGATCTTCACCCCTTCCGGCAACTGCCAGCGATAGCTCGGATCTTCCAGTTTGCCGCTGAAGCCGATCGGCCGGATGCTCGCGGTCACCGTGGCCGGGTACACCGCGGCGCTGCTGCGCAGGCTCAGGCTGAAGTTGGGCCAGACGTATTGCCAGGCTCGGGCTCGGTGCGTCACGGTGGTGGCGGTTTGCGCCTCGTACCCGACGATTTCCGCCTCATACCCAATTTGCAGGTACCGGTCTTGCAGGTCTTCTTCCCGCACCGTGTACTCCACACTTTCCCCAACAACAGTCCGCCCATCCGGCAGGGTGAACCGCCCGACTAGCGTTTCGCTCATGTAGTTGTATGGCAGGCTGGTCTGGGCCGTGAACGTATACGTCTTGCCGACCTCAACCACCCGCTCGCCGCTCAGGCGCACCCGTGGTGACTTGAACTTGTTGAACTCCACCGAGCTGCGCCACTCCTGCCAGGCCCCCCGGTCATCGTCCGGCGCGTTGATGTCCCTCACCCGCGCCCACAATTTCAGGCGCCCAAGCTCATTGCTCGTGATGCTATGGGTCGGGCCGCTGTATGTGTAGGTCTTCCCGCCGTCGTGCGACCATTCGATCTTCACTTCGGACGGCTCCACTGCCACCCCGTCCAGCTTGGCGACTGCCGTGAACTTGCCCGTGGCGGTGGCAAACAACGAACGCGGCCCCTCAACATCCAGCTCGTACCCGTTATACGCCACCACGTTGACGGTGTTCGTGTACTGCTCGATGCCGCTGTTGGCGTTGACGATTTTCGCCCTGACCAGATAACTGCCCCGCTCGAAGACCCGCCGGTACTGCATCTTATAGCGGTCGGCCGGCTCGTATGTCTCCCAGCGGTTGCCGCCGTCTGACGACACCTCCCAGACCACCGTACCGGCGGCGCGGTTATCGCTGTAGTTTTCCAGCTTGATCTTGAAAATTCCGGTAAACGGGGCCACCCCGGACTCACGCACTACCTGTACCTCGCCGTTTACCGCGGTGCCTTTGAGCACACTGAAAAACGCAGTACGGTGACCTCGCTCGATACGCTCGAACCCTTCATCTTCCAGAGGTGAACGTAGCTTGGCCATCGCCACCAGGCGGACACTGGCGGAGTCCCCGAAACGGGAGGTATCAACATCAAAACTGACATCACCGCTCGGCGCTGGTGTCCAGTCCGTGACATCCTCGGTCTGGTTGTAGTTCATTTCACGCACCAGTTTGACGTCCCATACCCCCATGGTGTCGGGATTGTACGGGTCTTGCTGGCGGTAGTTGTCACGGATACCCACCTGCAGTGTCAGCGGCGCGTTGTCCACCGCCGTGTCGGTCTCCGTCATGATCACCGGCTTAATGTTGCCCGGCGACTGGTAATAGGCGTGAAGGACACGGGTATTCTTCAACGACGGGATCTCACTGTAGTTCACCGTCACCGTCACCGGCACTGCCTGCCACAGCTTGCCTTCCGGCAGGTCTATCCGGCGGGACACGGCCCGGGTACCCGTTGACGGCGGGAACGACTCGACCACTGCCGGCTCGTTGCCAACCTGCACGGACAGGTCAAAAGCACTGCCCACAATGTCGATCAGCACATCAGCAAACTTGCCGCCGGCCATCTCCATCAGGTATATCCCTTCTTCCTCGTTTACCGGCGGAAAAACCCCTTTAACGCCGATGTTGGGTAGTGGCGGCTCGACCACCGTCAGGTCAAACGTCTGCTTGGCAACCATCACCGGGGTCTGCGCGTCGGCAAACAGGGTCAGCTGCCACGACACCGGATACACGCCGGCCTCGGTAATCCGGCCTTCCAGCTCAGGCCTCGGCACGTCATCAACCTGGGTCAGCCCATCGGGGATCGCGGTCCATTCAAACAGGCAGATGCGGTTGTCGGTGTGGCTGTTCGGGGCCGCACTGACCGCTTCAGTTTGATCGAAGGTGATCCGGCAGCGTGCCCCGTCGCTGGTGACCTTGTTGGTAAACAGAATATCCTGAATCACCATGTTCACTTTCTCCAGCTGCTCGGGGCTGGCCGGAGCCATCACTACGCTGTTGTCGGCAGGCTGCGCCTGCAGAGTGTGCAGCTGGCTGTCCAGCAGGATTTCATCGCCGTTGCCCGACAGCAGGTACACCTCGTGCATCAGGTCATGGGCGTCGGCACGTACCAGCTTGCCGTGGGCTTCGGCCTTGCTGGCGTCGGCTGCCATGCCGTGCGGCAGGTTCACCCACTTCACCAGACACACAGGCCTGAGCAGGACATCACTCTTCATGGCCACCGCCGGATCACCGGTCACCCGACACTGGCTGGCTGGCAGGGCGCGAGCTGTGAGGGTCACCGGATCTATTCCCTGCCGGATCTGGTCGCTGTTGGTGGCCACCTCAATGGCCGGTTTCCAAGTCTGGACGTTAGCCACCAGTACCGGCGCGTTCGGGGCCGTGGTGGTGAACAATATATTGGCTTGTCCCAGCATCTGTTCGCCCTCAACCGGGGCGACATCCAATGACAGCCGTCCAGCATTGCGGCCGAAGTTGTAGGCCGGGTCAACCGTGTGGGTATCGCCCGGATAGAGAGTGACACCGTTGATGGTCAGCGGGATTTCCGTGTCGCTGGAGAGGGTCGCGGTGATCGGGTAGGTACCACCGATGGTGGTTGACCCGATTTGGTATGGCTCCGACGTGATCACCTTGGTGCCGTCATTCCGCCGGACCGCCTGCGCTACAGCAGGGATCAGGACTTTGCCATCGACCCCGTAACTCAGCTCAACCCGTGGCGGGGAATAATCGAACGTCACCTTCTGCTCGGCGATGTTCCCCTGGGCATCACTGGCCAGTGCCGTCAGCTGATATTCCTGGCCCGTTTTGAGGCTGGGGAAAAGTACCGGATACTCCAGCATGTAAGTGTTGGTACCGGTACTACGCCAGGACAACTGGACATCATCCAGTGAGGGGCCACCAGCAAGACGGATCGCCGTAAGTTGTGGGGCTGGGTCAACCCCGTCACTCAGGGTGATGGTGATATCATCGAGTGAACTGATCGTACTCGGGGCATGCACCATTAACTCAGGCATTGTCTTATCTATCGTCACCATCTCGGGGTAGGTTTCTACAGATTGATTGCCATAAGAGTCAGTGGCAGAGAAGGTGAACCGATAATTCCCATCTTCCAAGCCAGACAGATCATAACTAACGTACTTTGTCCGGTAATCTGAACTTATCAAATCACGCTGTTCCAGATTCACAGTCTTTTGCGTAGTTTGGTCAAATGCCGACGCACTGAACTTCGATGTGTGCCACATCGAAGCTTGCCAGTTATTCATAGTATCGTTATCTACCACACGCCCTGTAAGGACTGATTTTTCAGAATCGATAATTACCGATTCAATGTTTGGTGGTGTAAAATCATGATATACATACAAATATCCACCATGCACGCCGTCAGATTTGTTTTCACGTCCCACGTAAAAAGGATATGGTGAATAACCCCGCCCGCTTGAACGTTCGATAGTTACGTCTGCTTCACACGACGTTTGGCCAACTTCGATATAGCATTCACCGTCGTTAACACTAATCCATGCACGTTGTCGAAATGGTCGCGCTTCCGCAAACATCCGGACTTTTTCAATAACGTAAGGCTTGTTGTATCTTGGTGTCGAATGTTCTACCCAGTTATCAGTACCTGCTAACTTGTAGTGAATCGCGGTAGGTGTTGACGCTTTTTCAAACGAGTCAGCATAGGTGAATTGGAGAGCAGGGTAGCGGTGTGTTGAATAATGCCCAGCTTTGGTGTGAAAGTGAAAATAGGAGCGCACTTGAGGGAACAACACATCCTTGGGGGTGTAAGTATATTCATCATCGTAGGTTGTGTAGTTACCGATCCACCCAAAATCGCTTCCATTAAATTCGACGTGATCAGCTTTTTTTCTTTTGTACCTTAGTTTTACAGGGTTGGAATAAACAACCATGCCACTTTCGTACGGAGTCCAGGCCTGTTTCTCAGTGTCATATACATCCAGCCATACTTCCGGAAGTACCCTATCAACCTGCGATACATGCGTTCGTTCCTGACTGTTCCCAGCCGTGTCAGTCACCTTGAATCCGATCGTGTATTCACTTCGGTCATGAGGCATTACAGCCTCACCGCCAGCAATACTTAAATCAATCGTGACCGTTCCCTCTTTGGGATCGAGCCGCGCTGGGGCTTCCCTACGTACGCCATTAGCATCTACCGTAAAGAAGGTAGCGTCTTTCAGTCCATTCGCGTCATAAACATGTTCAAGACGTAGTTCTTTACCTGAGTGGCCGTTTGTAAACAAATCGACCGAACCGTACTCGTAACCGTTTTTGACCCATTTGATTTCGCTATCAATAACGGGCCGCACCGTATCTACTTCGACAGGATATAAATCTGACTGTACCACTGTACCTGAGGCGGATAATATCTCAGCTTTAAAGTAGTAAGTGCCATCAACAGGGCTACCGAGATTCAAAAATGAACCATAGTAGCTTTTACCTTCTATGGTGATGCGATCTGACGAGCCCAGAAGCTTACTGGTCGCTGATTCAATTTCTTCACCGTCTTGGCCTACAAGTGTCACTCGTACTTTGCGGTCTATGCCTGCACTGAGGGCAAATTGTATCTGTCCTTGCGGATTGAAGATTAAATTTGTTGGTGGTTGTGAATGTTGTTTACCATCAGCACCGATGTAATCCAACTGTAATAGCTCTGCATGGGCGGAATTGGCAACAGCAAGCGCTATTGCTATCGCCAATCCCCCGTTACGCCATCTTCTCATTGTATTTCTCCGTGGTTATAACCACAGATAGGTTACTCAGTATTGGGAGAATGACTGCTCATGGACGTTGCGATTGTGGTTATTTGCTATAAGGCTTTGTGCTTTTCAACGGCTCA
The DNA here is from genome assembly GCF_017329545.1 of Photobacterium ganghwense. Lineage (NCBI taxonomy): Bacteria > Pseudomonadati > Pseudomonadota > Gammaproteobacteria > Vibrionales > Vibrionaceae > Photobacterium > Photobacterium ganghwense. Next base: position 9,779 of record NZ_CP071327.1, on the reverse strand, counting down.
AAGGATGTTTGGGTAGTAGCTGGTTGCTCAGCCACCACCCATCGTCTTGGCTGAATTTCAGTATAGACATGACCACTGTACATCAGGTCACCGACCTTATCTTCCCAGTTGTTTACCCAAATTCTCATAACTTGCGCAGGGGTGCGTATTGGTATTGGCCTGTCCGGTAAATTCGGGGCAACATACGTATTGATAACAGGATCATTGATTTCGCCAAATCCATCATTGGCATTTGGAATACCGGTTGACTGCGGAGCTCCCGACGCAGTTGGTAATTTACCATCGTTCGTCGTCTCATAGACATCGCGGGTCGACATACATTTAACCCCGTCAGGTAACCCGCTGCATCCGTATTCCTCTTCACCGATGTTAAAAAACCCGGCGCAACCAGTAATCAATTGGGTCATAGCAATAACTGCAAATAGACGTTTCATTATGAATTCCCTTATTTGACGGTGAGTTTCACGCCTTTTTTGATAATGAGTTCGACTTGGCGGCCCGCGTCAATTTCAATAACTGGAAATATATTTTCGGCCATTTCGACATAAAATTTTGCGACCCGGTCAAGTGCTTCACCGGCCCCCTTAACCGCAGCGCCTTGCAACGCACCCGAGCCAAAGTTGTATTGATACTGTGCCGAATCGCCGGGATTAGTACTAACTACCGGTACTGGGTTAACATCGAAAGCCTTGGAGGCAGCATTCATGAACCCAGCGACCATAGAACGTGCGATCAATTGGCCTTGTTTACTCACAAGACGGCCTCGAATACCGGCTTTACCGTCCTCCCCTACAGCATAAGCATCAATAGATTCTTCAATGACGCCGCCATCGTCAGTGATACACGACAATGTTTCAGCCCTTAAATATGCACGTTCTGAAGATAGGTCACCGTAACCAGCAAGAATCAAAAAACATTCTCTTATGTCAGCCCTATGGCGGTTTGGCAATATCGCCTCATGCTGAATGCGTAAAGTTGACGGGAATGGGTGTTTCTGCGCATTAACGCCAGTTGGGGCATCCATACCATTAAGAAGAACCCCTGTTAAAATTGAACCGGCGGGTATATGTACGGCATTATCCTCGCTGGTATCAGTGCCGGCCGCATCACCCTCATTACTAGCTTGAGAGAAAGTGCGAATCGTTAACTTATTCGCAGGTGCGGTTGCTGGCTTAACACCTGGGTCGGTTGGTGGAGCCTGATGGATTTGCTTATTGCTCGGTAAAGGTGCATCAGCAAAGTATTCTTCGGCTGTTCTTGGCACTCTCTGATTGTTAGCAAGTTTAGTGGTTGAAGCCGATTCAATATAATCATCCGCTTGCTGACCTTCGTCCGGTGTTCCAGGGCGTTTCACCACTGAGTTACCGTCATCCTGCTGACTTTCTTTCTTAATCCTCTCAAGTTCATCATCAAATTTTTTCTGAATGACTTTTAGTTTTTCGTCAAATTTTTTCTCCAATTCATAGTCCGTGGCACTGCTCGGGTTCATCCTCCCTGAATCCCGGCTTTTCAGACTAGAAACCTCACGGCGCAAATTTTCCAAATCACGTTCTTGCGTCCTTTGCTTAGCGCTTAAGGCATCCATACTGACCTCACGTGTGTTCGAGTCCGTCAGCACATGCCTAATCGATGATTTGTTTGCATTTGAGGTTTGTGAGCTGGAATCCGCCCCAGAGGTTAAACTCATCACCCCAACGACAAGGACAATGGCACCAGATAGGGCAAGGAGTTTCTTTTGTTTTGGGTTTAGCCGCGCCCAAAGATTATTAAACAATTGCATTATTTATGTATCCCCGTCATCAGAGAAGGGCGACGAGTGGAACGCTGTGTAGATTTCGAGGCCTTCTTAACTAACACAAATACTTCGGTCTGCTGTCCAGGCTGCAGAACAAAGTTAGGGAATGAAGAAACAGCGGCAACATTCCAATTCCCACATGTTTTTTCTGCAAATTCGATTTCTTTATTGGTGATATTGGTCCCGAGGCCAACGTATAAGGTGAAGTTGTGACCTGTCATCACTTGGCCACGTGCGAAATCAACGGTTAATCCCGGCTGCAGACACCGTGGCAACGTCATGCCTGGTACGGGTGTACCCAGCGTATAGCCTTGTGGCGTATCGCCAAGTGCCGCAGCCCGCATAATATCGCGAATGGTATCAACATAAGGCTGGCTTTCTTCCCACATCTGGGCCTTTTTGCTTGGAACCGTGAATGAGCCGGCATAGCTTCCACTCAAAGTGAGTTTGATTTCCTTCGGCGGGATGCGGCGAGGTACCAATGTTAGACTCAGCGCATTAGCTTCTGATCCTTTTTCGGTAATGAACATAGTCACTGGGTGTTCTTTGTCAGTGGCTACATATATCACGTTGTCTTTGATACAAAGTTCCCCGCATTCTCCATTTTCACCTGCCACGAGAGTGGTGGAAGTAACTTCGGGTGTCGAAAATGGTGTAACAATCCGGTTTGGATGGCCCAATGCTATTGCTGCAAGCTTGTTGACCCCTGGCTGCATAGTCATTGAGGTATCCGTACTTACTACTGCACTAGATGCAATGTTTGCAGACAAAGGCGAGGCTGAACCAGAATTAGATGCCATAACATGCAGAGGTACAGATGGCATCTTGTCATCAGCAATGATCCCGGCACTTACCAAACTGAACATTAAGTAAGTCAGTACGTGTCTCATTTTTCCTCCTTACCTTTGTTCTTCATTCGGTTCAGAACTTTCGTTGTGCGCGGCCCACCGGTATACGTGTCCATATGCATTATCATCGGTACGTAGTTATTTACCTCGATGTGAAACTCATATGACCGCTCAACCCGCTTTTCGTCCGAGTTGTTTGAACGGATGAAAGAATTGCCGTTAATGAAGACTTTCAATGTTTCTTCTTCAAAAAGCACTTGGCGGGGTTCGAAACGAGTGACGATACGATCGGCACGAATTTGGGTGGCAGTGTCGTCAATGATGTTCACCACATCAAAATAAATCTCTGGTGACAAAAATGGTTCAATACGTTCCTTAATAAAATCCAAGCTGCCAGGTGTGACATTCCCCAATAGCAAAGAAAACGCAAGTCCCATGGCCTCCATATAATTCTGGCTCGCACTCGATTCAGCCACCCACGCTTCTTGTTTTAAAGTAAAAGGTTGCACGATTGCGACAGGACGTTTTGAAGACATGACCATAATCGCGATAACCAACGCGATAGACAGCGCAAGGATTACGAAACGATTAAAAATATTTTCCTTTTGGGTACCTTCCCACGTCTTTAAATAGTCTTTCCATTTCATGGGTACAGTCTCCGAATATAAGGGTTAATCATCGAACGACTGCCCCCCATCACTCCAAACCAGTACAACGAGTGAAACATGTAGCCATCAGGGTGGTTATCACGAAAGCGTTTATAAAGATTGGTAATACCGAATCCGATAAGTGTACAAATCGCGGCTTTCCCCAGCATTACTCCAACTACCATTCCGATGGATATTGGCAACAGTTCGTCCAAGCTCCATAACAAGGCATGAATTGGATCGTCAATTCGCCTCGGTATTTCGACAGGCTTCATGGACACGCACTCCTAAGCAGTTTTTTGATATTGAATAGTTTCTATGAAATGGGGCGCGAGTAATTGACGGAACCCGCCCAAAACAGGAAAATATAGCTATTAATGGAGATGTCACCATGAGACCACGGCGTATTTAACACAAAAAAGTCGCTAAAATTAACCAAAAGAGGCTAACTTAGCGACACGCGAGAAAGCGTAAAGACATCAGACACGTTGGCTAGTACATTTCGGGCATAAACATCTTCATAAACATGACGAAACCTATTACAAACCAGGTTACCCACCACAGCGATGGCCCAAATATTTTCAATAAATTCGACGCCAATGCTTTATAACTGATTGCGTTGGTGGCAGGTATTACCTGAGGTGCGTTAAAACATTTCATTGATGATTTTTAAGCCCAATTTCATAACATCGCTAAGCCTAGCCGTGGGCGTCCAAGATGTTCGATGTGCTTTTGTCGATTTTGGTTAAATGGTGAGTTTTTTTTCAAAATCACAGGTGCAAGCAAGAATCGGTATTCCCGACATGACGCTCAACCACCCTGAGTTGAGATAAAGTTGAGGTAGTTAAGCGTCAAGAAATTGGGACAGGATTGGTCGAACCATTAACTAAAAGCGTTTCTGCATGTTACTTATATTCACCCCTACTGATACAGCCAAGAGCATAAGCATCAATGGAATAAACGTCGGGTGCATCGTGAAAGGCGAGCAGAAAACGATGAATGTACCGATGACCACTAACCACATCGAGCGCATGCTATACCGATGTAAAAATGGCGATGCATACTGAAAGTTTGTCCTTTTGATGTTCCAGGTCATTACCCCATCCCAAATCGCAGGTATAAAGAGAAAAAGCATGTAAGGTGCCCACAATTGTAATATCGCTACACGTGAATAGAACTGGTACACCACATTCATGCTTGCATCTAACCGGGATTCGACCCAAATAAACCAATCTGCCCCCATCGTTTCCATCCCTTTAGACTTCATCCGTTCTTCATATGTGGGGATAAGTAATTGGTGTGTTGCTTCATAAAAACCCGAATCAAGAATTGAGGCTTGGTAGTATTCGTTGGCTCGCTTATAAATCCAGCGCTGAGATTCTGTACCTAAATTTTTTTGAATCAGAGCAGATTCGTCCACAATCATTTGCTTTGTGTAATCACCAGGTATCAAAATGAGAATGATGCAAACCTCAAGGACGAAGATCAACACAACGATCCAAAATGGCGATTTCATAACTGTTGCTCCTGATAATATTTTGAATTCTTCTCGACGCTATTCTTTTGTAAACCCGCTCCCTGTCCCCCCAAACTGACAGGACATCAGGCGAAGAACAGGTTCTTCTTCCCATTAGGTCTTCAAGGCTATCTACGACGCTTCTTATGAACACAGCTAAACGGTATGGATCATCATGTTTAAACGATTGTGGTGGGTTCACAGCTGTACGGTAAGCTTCCAAAAAATCATCAATAAGCGTCAGCATTAAGTCACTTGCTGCACTCTCATCAGCGGCATAAAGTAACTTGTAGACTTGTACAATAATGTCTTCTGAGGACGGCCAATCTTCTTTTAACAGCTTCAGGAGCACGGTACTGTGATTTGACCTGTGCTTGCTCACTTGGTTAAAAATATCACGGCGGATTCGTTCATCATTCAGCATATGAGTTTTCCTTAACCTATTAGAATTGGTAGACGGCCTTTTAAGATTCTTCCGCCACTTATATTGGCTATAAATTCGAGGTTGGGTAACATACCCAACATTTGGGGGGCAATGAGTGGGAATTCTTCTTCCATTAAACGCTCACCTTGGTTGCCACCGTGTAGAATCGGCTCATCACTGGCAGAGTTCCCCCCTTGCGTCCTCATCACATAATTGATACGAGTTTGAGGCAAGTTTTCGCAAATATACTGTTGCGTTTCGTTGTCTTTGACACGAAGTGCGATGAGGTTATTCACGTTACCGAGGACTTGGACTGCTTTATCTTTGCTCCCCAGGCGGGCCGTAAAGTCCGCTATTGTTTGTGTCGCAATTGCCAGTGTGATTCGAGCCCCTCGACCTTTGTTTAACAACTGAATCAATGGGTTATTAATGACCTCAGCACATTCATCAACAAAAATATTTACTCGATTCATTTCAAGATTAAAGTTGTAGCGGTCACCAGCTACAGCCGTGAAATCACTTAATAGCAATGAACCAATACACGATCCAACCATCGAGTCCGGTAATGAATCGAGCCCAATAACAGCGACCATTCCGTTATTTATAATTTTGGCGCTATCAGTTATTGGACGTTCATCTGTAAAATCATTCGGATCCGGCGACAACATTGCTCCTAAATCACCTGAAGTCAGCATATTCATTATCGGGAGCAGAGATGCCACCATCTTGCTAAAGTGGGTACCATCGTGCTGGAACATAGATAGTAAGGATTCCAAGTCCGGATTCGGTTTGAGATGTTGCACCTCATGGTAGTAGAAATTGACCATGCCATAAGCTCGTTTCATGATTGTAGTGCCGGTGCGGTATGACTCCGCTTTCGATTCCCAATCTGGCAGGACTTTAGCTGCATACGCTTCAACAGCTTTTTCAACGAGATTTGCCGTACCGCCCTCTAGATAGCGCTTTATCAGGATCAATGTGGGGCGAACATGAATTATTGCTACTCCTTGAATAATATTGTTCACTGCCTGCCAACTAAATGCAGTAAAGGGGTCAGAGCCGGTTTCAGACGGTATCAATGCCGATATCCGTGATGCAAGCTCGGTTAGACGGTTGCAGTTACGTAAACAGTCTATACGCCAGGACAATTCTGGGTGTGCTGGATGGAAATAGACAAATTTGTCCTCTTTTCCCATCGCCTTGCATGCGCGATATGCGTTATCCCTGAGCTCTTTATCAGATTTCGGGTCTACGATAATTACGGCTTCGTTTCTTGCTATGGCTTGCGATATGAGCAAATCAAACATACGGGTTTTACCCGACCCGGTTGAGCCTATGATCAGCAAATGGCCTTCAGAATGCTCCAGCGGAAACTCTAACAAGTGTTCGTCGGGCTCAACGCCGTGTATGAACTTTGCCCCCATCGGAGGGAATATTCTTTTTCCTGTCACTCTGGATCGAAGCGTTTCCCAAAGAGAAGGCTGAGGTTGAAAAGAAGACCAATCACGTTTTGTAATTTCAAATAAACGTTGTGCATGACGTTTTTCCCACGCAAAACCCATCCCCAGCCAGTAACTATTCTCAAGGCTATTCATCGTCTTCTTTAACTTATCTTGAGAAATAAACGTTAGTGGCCGCCCTTTAAGATTTTTATGCAATCGGTATAGCCGGTAGGAGTACGGCAATTGGGTCAATCCCATACCCAGGCTAATTGAGCTCATCCAATAAAACGGGTCTGCTGGCATATGTGTGTAGTATTGGATGGCGTAACTGCCAACAGCACCTGACATCCAGCCACAAACGCTATAAAACTCATAATTGGGGCGCCAAGGCATCTCATACGCCATGGAATCATATTTCATGACTTCACCTTTAGAAGTAAGCTGTCTAGATCAACTTGCCAATCATCACTAAACGCAATTTGCGTAATGAACTGCATCCTTGTTATGTGTGGGTGTTGGAGGCACAGCGCGTCGATGGTTTTAATATGCGTTCGTAGGCCATTAGGAACAGCTTCGATCGGATGATTAATGTAAGGTCCAGAACCAGCTAACAGTTGCTGCTTAAGATCAGCAATTACGTCTCCTGGTTTTCGCTCCGGGAATTTGTCGATTTCAGGAAACGCCTCCTGTTCTTTGTTTAATTGGTCGTTGAGCTTACGGCCAGCTTGTATAGGTCCACTTTCGATTTCATAATCTGTGTTGTCATCAAATGACAATGACTCGTCGATCATCAACTTGGACTTGGCGTACCGGGTAATTTCCTCATTAAGAAAGACAAACTTGCTGCCTTCTACTTCATGCTCTGGGAGGCCATGTTGGTTAGGAATACACACGGCTAGTTCATAAAGCCGCTTGGCATCGACTTGAAGCAATTGACTAACACTATCGGCTGATACGGCCAATTGACCATTGATAAATTGGACACCATCGCCAAGTTGAATATTTCCCTTTTCTATATCCTCGAACAGTGCCTCTAGGTTGCTGCTTACTTCCTTATAGCGGGGCCATTTCAGCGCTTTGGTGTTACGTTTGGTACTACTGTCAGCCTGTGACTTTGATGCTTTGTGTGCCTCTCCGACTAATTGGTTGTCTGTTGCTTCAGTTGTCTCAGTTACACCGCTTAACAGATCGATATTCAAACTTTGCTCGGGAAGAAAGGAAGAGAAATCAATTGAAATACCGGCCGGATTTTCTGACTTGGCCTTCGCTGTGTCTGTTTGCCCTTTCTCCGAGCCAATATTTTTCGGCAATAAAGCCTCAAAGTTAGTTTGTGCACTGTGATCATTTACTTTTTTTCCAACGTTCTTTCCGTCTTTTTTATTCGCCGTCGTTGCTGTTGGTAGTAGTTCATCAAAATTAAAAGACACTGAACCAGCTGCGCCACTTGTTAGTTCGTCCGATTCTTCTTCCTTCAATGCCTTGGTCGTGGTGGCAACCGAATCTTGTGCAACCTGGCTGGTAGCAGTCTGAACTGTTGGTAGCTGAGTTTCTATAGGGCCTGATAACGAGAATGGACCGTCCATTTCCGATCCAGACAACAACGTATCCAGAGCTTCACCAGGCGATGAAACTTCTTGGTTCAAAACAAAGGCACCATCGGCCTGGGTGCTGGTACCCTGATTTGCTGTGTCAGGTTTCGCTTCACCTGCTGAATGCCCCGAATTAAACGTCGAGTCGATATCTTCAATAACTACAAAAGGTAAAGCTGACGACTCAGGCTCAATTTGTACCGATTGACCATTGCAAGCCGTCTCCTGCTGACTCATTGTCATAGTGACAGTATCTGTCTCTTCATCGATATTTAACGAGACAGTCACTTCGCCAAGTACCTTAGCAAAACCGCAAATCGGCGGTTCTTCGATGTAAAGAATCTCCATTGTCTCAAGGCGGAGGGTTTCTAATTGCTTAATACCACTGAATACTGATTTAACGTCAGCTTGAGCTAAATCAATTTCCAGTTGCCAGTACCGGTGTTCTCTGACGGCACCGTCCTTTGTTTCCACGCGATGAAGTGCAAACCCTCTTTCAATCAGAATGTCTGCAAGTGCATTAGGTACCTTCGGAACACCTGCAATAGCATCCTTGGCAAGAAGTTCGTTGATGTCGGTGACGGCTTTTTGCCATTGGATAAACACTCCAGAGTCGAGAATCCAAACTGGTGATTCAAGCGTATTAAAGGACTTCCATTTAGATTTTACCAAGCGTTGCATAGCATCAATAATGTATCGCTCCACCGGTACGCCCAATCCAGACGATTCAGTCGAAATGCGATTCTGCTTGAGATCTTTTTGCGTGCTAGCCGAATCCGCGGTCCCAACGATTTTGCCTATTACGCCACGGGGATTGACGGCAACATCAAGAATTGCATCACACATTTCTTCGTAAATTTCTTTGCGGCCATCGACAAACAAGTACTCCTTAGTTTTTTTGGGGAGAAGCTTATCAATAGCTTGCATAGCAAAGCGTTCATGGCGCTTATGTCGACCATTCGACCAATGAAGAAAATATCGATCAATTTCGTTCTTCTGCAGCCATTCGCATAACGTGTCGGTGTGTGGATTCCAAATTTTGGTACCGTTACGGTCAGTCACAGTAACGTCTGTGATTGGCTTGCCGATGTCATGGAATAAACCGCCAAAACACGCAGCGACGCGCCATCGAGGTTCACCATTTCTACGTTGCCGCGGTGTACCTTCTTGGGTGAACAATACTCCTAACGCGGCCTTGGCAGAGTAATAAGCGACTTCAAGTCCGTGATGAAGTAGGCCGCCAGCTCCGCGATGATGGTGGTTCTCACTCGCGGGCAGCAAATGCACATACTCGGCGTAACGTAAGAGAACGGGCTCAACAACCGTCGCGAATTCTTTATCATTCAGGCCGATTGTTTGTTTGATTTTGTTTATTAACTCTTTTTGTGTCGCTAAGAGTTCAATACCGGTTGCATACGGGAGGCCTTCAGCAAAAGGGGGGTATCGAGGAATTTCGATTTCAAGGTTGTAGCTCCGTACCGGTTTTTGTTTCGATTTAAAAAAATCAAGAAACGCCAT
>NZ_CP071326.1:0-2026582 GCF_017329545.1 Photobacterium ganghwense | reverse complement strand
GGTGTCTCCTCCAGTACCAGTCTGCCCAACCGATGTGCCTTGCCTCTGAACAGCGCCACTAACTTGCCGTCCTGATTGGTAATTTCAATGTCGTATGTACCTGTCACCTTGCCCTGCGAGCGTGCTTGAGCGACAGCCGTTAGGGTATCGCCCGCCCGCCCCGGACGGACATACTCGATGCTGCATCCGGCAGCTACCGCCACCTGATTTTCGCTGTTGCAAGCAAATGCAAACGCTGAGTCCGCCAGGCTGAAAATCATCCCGCCGTGGCAGGTTTCAAAGCCGTTCAACATATCGCGGGTCACCGTCATGCTGACTGTCGCCGAACCTTGGTCCATCTGTTCAATTTTCAGGGACAGCAGGTTGGAGCAGCCGTCCTGGCTGTACATTTTCTCCGCACACTGCCATGCCAGTTGCTGTTGTGGCGTCATACCAACTCCTTGTTTATCATTGCAAATTCGCGCAACATTGGTGACGGGCGGTAACGCTCTTCACCGTAAAACGCGGTCAGTCCGTCGAGCGTGTCGCAAATGGCCGACCAGCCCAACTGGCAGCCCCAAGCGGCCGGGCCCTGCGGGTAGTTCACGCCGAAACACATCGCCGTGTCGATATCCGCCAGCGAGGCACCGCCTTTGTTGGCGAGATCCAACGTTTCATTGACCAGCATGGCGACAGTGCGCCAGACCACCATGCCCGGATAGTCCTTGAGCAGCAGTACCTGCTTACCCAGCGCCTGGAAAAATACTATGGCCTGGCGAGTTTGCTCTTGAGTGTTCTGCGCCGCTGGTGCCAGTGCAATTACCGGGGAAAGACGGTAATCACGGCAGTAATCTACGGTCACCACCGGTTGCTGAAAACGTGCAGCCAGCATGGTCGCGCTCTCACCACGGGTCGGCACCAGCAGAACACCGTTCACCTCTAGGCAGGCCGGCCCGCTTTCGGCAGGAAAAGTAACGGCTGCCAATTGAGCCGAACCTGTGGCAACCGTGACATCTGTTGCGTTAGTGGCCTTGGCTTCAAGGGTGAGCTGATTTGCAACCAGCTCCAACAGACCGTGATCCGCCGGTAACCATTGCCCCAGTTTGCGAGCCGCCAAACTTGACTGGCAGGCACCTGCACCCGGCAGCAATAAATTCAACGCTGGCTGCGGCGCATCTTCGGCATAGTCGTAAAAGCCTTTGCCCGTTTTACGGCCAAGGTATCCGGCATCCACCAGCTCTTTCTGAATCAGGGACGGCAGATAGCGTCGGTCCTGATAACAGGCTTCAAACACACTACAGGTCACGGCGTAATTGACGTCATGGCCAATCAGATCCATCAGTTCAAACGGCCCCATATTGAACCCGCCGGCATGGCGCATCAGGTAATCCAGCTGTACCGGTTCGGCTACCTGCACCTCTAATGCACGCAATGCTTCGGCATAAAAAGGACGGGCGATCCGGTTGACGATAAATCCCGGTGTCGAACGCGCCAGCACCGCTTGCTTGCCGCATTGCCGTGCCCAATCCAGCGCTATCTGGGCGGTCTGCGCACTGGTGGCAATCCCGCGGATCACTTCAACCAGTTTCATTACCGGTGCCGGATTAAAAAAGTGCAGCCCCACAACCCGCTCAGGACGGTTGACCGCACTGGCAATGGCGGTGATCGAAATCGACGAGGTATTACTGGCCAGCAGGCAGTCTTCGCGACAGATGGCAGCCAGATCCCGGAACAGGCTCTGCTTTACGGCCAGATTTTCGACAATGGCTTCGATCACCAGGTCCGCGTCGGCAATCTCTGCCAATTGGGAAACGCAGTGCAGACGGGATACCGTACCATCACGCTCAGTAGCACTGAGCTTGCCGCGAGCCACCCGCTTATCCAGCGCGTCAGCAATGCGCTGCACCGCTTGTTCAGCCTGTGACACGGCAAGATCGAACAGTGACACACGAAAACCCGCCTGCGCCGCGACCTGGGCAATACCGGCTCCCATGGCTCCGGCACCAATCACGGCGACGTGTTGAATACCCGCCATGATCAGTACCCCTTGAACGTCGGCTGACGCTTGGCAAAAAAGGCCGCGACCCCTTCACGGTAGTCTTCAGTTCGACCCGCCAGTCGCTGCAGATCGCGTTCGAGATCCAACTGCTCTTCCAGGGTATTGGTGCTGCTATGCAACAAGGCCTGTTTGATGTATCCAAGTCCGGTAGTTGGCTGCGTTGCAAGCTGCTGACCCAGCGCCATGGCTTCGCTCGCCAGCACGTCATCAGCCACGCATTGCCAGATCATGCCCCAGTCAGCGGCCTGTTCCGCGCTCACTTTGTTACCTTGCAACATCAGGGCTTTTGCCCGTGCAGGACCAATCAGGCGCGGCAGAATCCAGGTACCACCCGAGTCCGGCACCAGACCGATCTTGCAAAATGCCTGAATAAAACTGGCAGACTGTGCGGCTATCACGATGTCGCACGCCAGCGCCAGATTGGCACCGGCACCTGCCGCCACCCCATTGACGGCGGCAATCACCGGCTTATTCAGCTGCGTGATTTTCTTCACCAGCGGGTTATAGAAACGTTCAATGCTTTCGCCCAGATCCGGCATCGGCTGATCGGCACTGATGTTGCGGTCGTTGAGATCCTGTCCGGCGCAGAACCCACGCCCGGCTCCGATCAGCACGATGGCACGCACAGCCGGATCCGCCTCGGCCTGTTTCAGACTGGCCATCAGGGCCTGATGCATTTCAGGGTTGAAGCTGTTGAGCTGCTGAGGCCGATTCAGGGTGATCAAAGCCACTCCGGCTTCCGCAGAGTAAAGAACTGTCTGTTCCATGTGTTTAATTTCCTTGATATTTCGGTGTGCGTTTTGAAAAGAAAGCGTCGATGCCTTCCTGTCTGTCCTGTGTCGCAGCCAACAGTGAGAAGAGTTGTCTTTCCTGTTTCAGGCCCTGACTCAGCGGCAATTCCGGTACTTGTTTAAGTGCCTGTTTGGCGGCTTTCACGGCCAGCGGTGCGCGGCTGGCTATCACTACAGCCAGTTGTTGCGTGCGTTCCAGTGTCAGCGCCGCCAGTGTCACCTCACTGACCAATCCGGCGCTACAAGCCTGGCGGGCATCAATCGGCATGCCGGTCAGCACCATCTGATTGGCCAGCGATTTACCGACCGTACGACTCAGTCGCTGTGTGCCACCAGCCCCCGGCATGAGCCCTAGGGTAATTTCCGGCAGGCCGAAACGGGTCTGCTCGGCGGCGATAACCACGTCGCACAGCAGCACCAGCTCCAGCCCTGCGCCAAAGGCATAGCCATTCACCGCTGCCAGCAGCGGTTTGCTGAAGCTGTCGATACGCTGCCACAGCTGAGGTCTGGGATTTTGCCAGGTTGCCACCGCATCCTGACTGGCCAGTTCGTTGAGATCGGCCCCGGCAGCAAAACAGTGAGCACCGCCGGTGAGCACCACCGCCCCGATGTTGTCATCGCCGTCTACCATCTCCAGCACCGCCGCCAGCTCCGCCAGACAGTCATTGGTCAGGGCATTGCGTTTTTGATAATGAGTAAAACGGATCGTCAGTACGCGGCGGGTCAGGTCACACGCCAGATACTCATATGGGTGTGATGCCAGTTCAGATTGCGGCTGCTCAGCCTGTTGTGCTGTTGTTTGTTCCGCCTGCATAGTGCCTCCTTGCACGAATGGCCAGTCTTACACATCAAAATCGACAGTGACTTCGTCTGAGGTCGGCACCGCCTGACAGCTCAGCACATAGCCCTGCTCAATCTGATCGGCTTCCAGGCTGTAGTTCAGCCCCATTTCAACCTGTCCGGATTTCACCTTACAGATACAGGTGGCACATACGCCGCCTTTACAGGCGTAGGGCAAATCCGCCCCCTGACGCAGCGCGGCATCCAGGATGTTGTCATCCTGCGCGGTCATTTCCAGGGTCATCACCCGTCCGTCCCGCTTGAGATGCACTTTGGTATAGGCTGACTGGTTTTTGATCTCAGCCCGCTTGGCTGGCGTGGTATTGAAACGCTCCACGAAGAAACGATCTTCCGCCAGCCCGCCTTCACTGAGGGCAACATATGCGGGTTCCAGCATTTCATCAGGGCCGCACAGGTAGCAGGCGTCAAAGTCCCCCCAATTGAACAGGCTGTTACCCAGCTCACGCAGTTTGTCAGCATCCAGACGCCCGTTAAGCAATGCCGCTTCGTTGCGTTCCCGGGAAAAGAGGTACACCACCTGCAGGCGATCCGGGTACTGATTCTTCAAGTCCGCCAGTTCAGACTGAAACATGGTGCTGCTCAGGCTGCGGTTGCCATACAGCAGGGTAAACTGGCTGTCCGGCTCACTCGCCAGGCAGCTTTTCAGCATTGACAGAATCGGGGTAATCCCGGAACCGACGGCAATGCCGAGGTAGTTGTTGCGGTTGGCCGCATCCGGCTGGAAGCCGAAGTGGCCGCGCGGTGCCATGACCTCTAGCGAGTCACCAATCTGCAGCGCACTGTTGGCGAACTGGGAAAAGCGCCCTTCCGGGATTGCCTTGATGCCGACTTTGAGTGCTTCGTCGTTGGCTGCCGAGCAAATGGAGTAACAGCGGCGGAGTTCCTCACCATTGACGGTCGCTTTCAGGGTCAGGTACTGGCCGGGTGTAAAACGAAAAGATGCTTTCAGCGCTTCAGGCAACGAGAACGTCACTACCACTGAGTCCGCTGTTTCCTTTTCAAGGTCCTGAATGGTCAAGGGGTAAAAATCTGTCATGGTTTGTTCTCGTTTAAATACATTTGAAGTAATCAAAAGGCTCCAGACAGTCGCGGCACTGATAATGTGCCTTGCAGGCTGTCGAACCAAACTCGCTGATCAGCCGGGTCTGGGTGCTGCTGCAATGTGGACACGGCACTTCATCCGGCAGGGAGCGGGTCATGCACGCTTGTCCCTGCGGCGGCGCAATGCCGTATCGGGTCAGCTTATTCCGAGCTTCCGGCGTCAGCCAGTCAGTGGTCCATGCCGGATCGAGCCTGATTTCAATCCGCACCGGCAGGTAGCCGTGACTTTCCATGGTCTGGCGGATATCGGCGATCAGCATCTCTGTCGCCGGGCAGCCCGAATAGGTCGGTGTGAAAGTCACCACCCATTCGTTGCCGCGGTAGTCCACTTTGCGCAGCATGCCGAGTTCGGCAATGGTGATCACCGGGATTTCAGGATCCGGAATCGCGCCGAGCAACTGCCAGACCTTCGCCTGTGCCGGATGGCCAAGCTGTGAGATGTTCTGCGTTACCATCTCCCCTCCTTACCACTGACTGTTGGGATAGGCCCTTTGCATGAACTGCATTTCCGCCAGGATGTAGCCCAGGTGCTCACTGTGGCGGCCTTCTTTGCCGCCAACCCGACGATGGGCGGTTTGCGGTACATTTAGCCCGGCTTCATGGCAGGCCTCAGTTACCGTCTCCAGCCACTGTGCTTTCAGGCTGGCAACATCCACCGCAATACCCTGTTCAGCCAGCGCCTGTTCGGCGTCAGAGCAGACAAACATCTCTGGGGTGAAACGCCAGAGTGCATCAAGCGCCAGCTGCATTTTCTGTTTGCTCTCCGCCGTGCCATCCCCCAGTCGGATCAGCCAGCCGCGGCTGAAACGCTGGTGATAGCTGACTTCTTTCAGAGATTTTCGGGCAACGGCTACCAGTTGCGGATCGCTGCTCTGCTGCAGCGCGTCAAGCAACAGGTAGTGGTAACTGTCAAACAGGAACTGGCGCGTCAGCGTAATGTCGAACCCCTCATTAGGGTGTTCGGCCAGCAGCAGGTTATGGAACTCGGACTGATGGCGTAAAAACGCGAAGTCATCTTCCGTGCGCTGCTGGTTGTCCAGCTCAGAGGCATACTGGTACAAATGGCGGGCTTCACCCAGCAGATCCAATGCGATGTTCGACAGCGCCATGTCGATTTCCAGTTCAGGTGCGACACCGCACCATTCGGATAAGCGGTGAGACAATATCAGGCTGGTATCTGCCAGTTGCAGTACATAGCGTTGCAACAACGCCGACGATTCAGTTGTGCCGTTTGCAGAAGTCGAGGTAGTCATGATCCAATCCCCGTTACATGTGCTTGATATGGGACGGGATAGTGTAGAAACTCGCATGGCGGTACACTTTGTCATCCGACGGATCAAAAAACGCGCCTTTCTCCTCCGGCTGGGAAGCCGTGATGCTGGAAGATTCCACGACCCATACCGAGCATCCTTCGTTGCGACGGGTATACAGATCGCGGGCCGCTTCCAGTGCCATCTGATTGTCAGCGGCGCGAACGCTGCCGACATGCTTGTGATCCAATCCCTGTTTGCTTCGGACAAACACCTCATACAGAGGCCAAGTTGCTGTGTTCATTTCTACTCTCCTTGTCATGCTACCTGTCGAACGTTTTGCTTACGGGCGTGAGCCAGTGCGGCTTCGCGAACCCAGGCGCCGTTATCCCAGGCGCGGCGCTTGGCATCTAAGCGCTCCTGATTACAGATCCCGTGACCCTGAATGACCTGATTGAATTCTTCCCAGTCGATTTCACCAAACTCATAGTGGCCGAGTTCTTCATTCCATTTGAGATCCGGGTCAGGCACCGTCATGCCGAGCGCCTCAACCTGGTGAACCGTGTTGTCCACGAACTTCTGACGCAGCTCGTCATTACTCAGACGTTTAATTTTCCACGCCATGCTCTGAGCGGAATTCGGCGACTCGCTGTCATTCGGACCGAACATCATCAGCGACGGCCACCACCAGCGGTTGATGGCATCCTGCAGCATCGCGCGCTGTGCTTCCGTGCCATTCGCCAGTGCCGTCACAGCTTCATAGCCCTGACGCTGGTGAAAACTTTCTTCCTTACAAATGCGCACCATCGCGCGGGCATAAGGGCCGTACGAAGTCCGGCACAGCGCCACCTGATTAACAATTGCCGCCCCGTCAACCAGCCAGCCCACCACGCCGATGTCCGCCCAGGTCAGAGTCGGATAATTGAAGATGGATGAGTACTTCATCTCGCCAGCCAACATCTTCTGATACAGCTCGGTGCGATCACCGCCCAGCGTTTCCGCTGCACTGTACAGATACATGCCGTGACCGGCCTCATCCTGGATTTTGGCCAGCAGTACGGCCTTACGGTGCAGCGTCGGGGCACGGGTCAGCCAGTTTGCTTCCGGCAGCATGCCGACAATTTCCGAATGGGCATGTTGGCCAATCTGGCGGATCAGGGTTTTGCGGTAGTGCTCAGGCATCCAATCCTTAGGCTCTATCGCCGTTTCACTGGCGACCTTCTGTTCGAACAGCGCGGACTCATTCATCATCCAACTCCAATATGACACATTAATTTATCGTTTGTGATTTTTAATGTATCACTTATTTTCACTTTGGCAATACGAGCAATCAAAATATTTTTCACAAAGTGATTACATCTGTATTTAAAAGGGTGAGGAGTCAGCAGGAGAAAAGAGTAACGAGCAGGTAAGGGAAATAAAAAATTGATAAGAGAGTTATCGAGGTAGTGGCAGGAGGGGAAAATAGGCACCAAAACGGTGAAAAAAAGGGACGATCAAGCCGTCCCCAAAATGGAGAAAAACACAATACAAATCAGACTTGTGGCGATGCTGACAACGCAGTAAATACCGGGATACCTGCGAAAAACCCGTCTATGAGCTTTGAGCTTTGAGCTACAAGCCTCTAACCCTATAAACAGCAGAACCACTTTACATCGCAGGCATCTCGGACAGACGCGAAGGCTCAGGCAACATCGCCTTCCCGCCGGGCGACCAGCGTCAAGATGCTGTATGACGCAACCGTAGAGCCGTCCTGCTTCACCACTTCCACATCCCATACAATCACGCCTTGAGGCACATCCTCAGGTCGGCGCTGCGGCTTTTTGATCTTCCGCTGGCAGGTCAGATGGACCTGGATAGTGTCCCCAATCACTACAGGTTCGATAAAGCGCAGATTTTCCATCCCATAGTTGGCCAGCACCGGCCCCGGTGCCGCTTCTACGAACAAACCGGCCGCAGCAGAAATCACGAAATAGCCATGCGCAACCCGCTGACCGAACATGGATTCACGGGCAGCAATCTCATCCATGTGCGCATAAAAATGATCGCCGCTCAGGCAAGCAAAATTAACAATGTCAGCTTCCGTAATGGTACGTCGTGCCGTGGTGAGTGATTCGCCGATCGCAATGTCCTCAAAATGCTTACGGAACGGGTGCACCACATCGCGGATTTTCTCCGCACCCCGTACCCATTCACGGCCAATCGCGGCCAGCATGGTCGGTGAGCCCTGAATAGCGGTACGTTGCATATAATGCTTCACCCCGCGCAAGCCGCCCATTTCCTCGCCGCCACCAGCGCGACCGGGTCCGCCATGCACCAGCATCGGCAGTGGTGAACCGTGCCCGGTAGACTCTCTGGCCGATTCAGCATTGAGCACATGCAGACGCCCGTGAGCATGGCCAATACGGGCCACCATATCAGCGGCAAACGCGCCGCTGGCAGTCACCAAACTACCGACTAGGCTGCCCTGTCCCAGCTTAGCCAGGGACACCGCTTCATCGCGGTTTTGGTATGGCATAAGGGTACAAACCGGACCAAATGCTTCGGTGTCGTGCACAGCTGGTGCGTTGAACGGATCATCGCACACCAGCAGCGTTGGCGGATAATACGCCCCCTGTGCCGCTCCCTGTGGCTCAAACCCGTCCAGCGTACCGCCGGTCACGACTCGGCACACATTGGACAGCGTTGTCACACGCTCCTGCACATCATCACGCTGCGATTGACTGATCAGTGCGCCCATCGTCACGCCTTCCTGCGCCGGGTCACCAACCACTACCCGTGACAGTCGCTCAACCAGTGCCTGACTGGTGGCTTCCAGTAAATGCTGCGGCACCATGGCACGGCGAATCGCCGTACATTTCTGACCCGCTTTGACCGTCATTTCACGGCATACTTCTTTGACAAACAGTGCAAACTCAGGGGATTCCGGAGTCACATCATCACCCAAAATAGCGCAGTTGACTGAGTCGGCTTCCATGGTGAACGGAATGGATTTTTCAATCAGGTTTGGCGTGGCACGCAACATCTGACCGGTCTGGGCCGAGCCAGTAAACGTGACCACATCCTGGGTATCCAGGCAGTCAAGCAGATCGCCGGTTGAACCGCATACCAACTGAATCGCGCCTTCCGGCACCAAGCCGCTGTCAACCATAATGCGTACCACGGCCTGGGTCACATAGGCCGAATCCGAAGCCGGTTTTACGATGGCCGCCATGCCGCCAAGCCAGGTTGGCGCCAGTTTTTCCAGCATCCCCCAGCACGGGAAGTTATAAGCGTTGATATGTACTGCCACCCCAGGCTTTGACGTCAGAATGTGGCGAGCGGCAAAGGTACCTTCTTTTGACAACGGAATCAGATCGTCTTCCGGCCATACCGTATCATTCGGCAGTTCGCGGTTCGCCAAGCTGGCGTAATTGAAAAAGGTTGCGGCACCACCCTCAATGTCAATCCATGAGTCGGTGCGAGTTGCACCAGTCTCGGCCGCCAGCGCATACAGCTCTTCTTTATGTGCCAGAATACATTTGGCCACCTCTTTCAGCATTGTGGCCCGCTCCAGGAACGTCATACCGGCCAGTGCCCGGCTGCCTTTTTCCCGCCCGTACGCCAGCATGGCCTGGTTATCGATCCCGCTGCTGTCGAGCTGGTAAATGGCTTCGCCATTCAGCGCACTGCAAATCACCCGTGGCTTCCCGCCACCGACATACCAGTTTCCTTTTACGTAGCTATGTAACGTTTCCATCGTGTCCTTCCTAATTTGGCGTATCAACGATG
The DNA here is from genome assembly GCF_017329545.1 of Photobacterium ganghwense. Taxonomy (NCBI): domain Bacteria; kingdom Pseudomonadati; phylum Pseudomonadota; class Gammaproteobacteria; order Vibrionales; family Vibrionaceae; genus Photobacterium; species Photobacterium ganghwense. Next base: position 2,016,770 of record NZ_CP071326.1, on the reverse strand, counting down.
ACGTCTCACCCGTTTCAGGCAGTCGCCAGAGAGGGAATGCAGAGGCTGTGTCATCTCGTTATCGATCACAAATGTAACATCCAAACAACAAACATCAAATAAAAACGATACAATTTCTTTGTTAAATTTTATTTTGTGTGTCATGTTTATTTTTACCTCTGGCCAACCGTTACAAAAAAGGAATTGTTATGCTGAAAAAAGCCATGATGACGTTTACTGCCGGGATCACCGCAGGATGGATGTTCGCCGGTAGTGCTATAGCCGCCGAGCATGAACTCCGTATCGCGACCTGGCTCAGTCCGACCCACACCATGAATCAGGACGTGTTTCCGACCTGGGGACAATGGATAGAAGACGCCACTGAAGGCAGGGTAAAAATCAAACTGGAATACGATGTCGGTCACCCGAAAAGCCTGGTCGACATGGTCGAAGACGGAGCTATTGATGCCGCCTGGACCTTCCACGGCTATCTGCCGGGTCGCTTTCAGCTCTCACAGATGACCGAACTGCCGGGGCTGGATGCCGGTGCCGAAGCGGTTTCTGTCGCTCACTGGCGCATCAATCAACAATATTTCCAGAAGGCCGGTGAGTACGATGGCGTTGAAGTCGCTGGCTTGTTTGTCCACGGACCGGGACAGATCCACCTGCGAAACCCTATTGCCAGCATCCGCGAATTGGCCGGCAAAAAGATCCGGGTCGGCGGTGGCGTCTCCACGGAAATCGGTAAGCGTCTGGGCGTCACCGGCGTCAATGCTCCTGCCAACAAAGCTTACGAGATGCTTTCACAGGGCGTGGCTGACGGTATTTTCATGCAGATGGATATGATGAAAGTTGGCCGGTTCAAAGATGTTACCCCTTACACCATCAAGCTGCCGCATGGCCTGTACATGGGATCATTCGGTATTTTCCTCAGCCCTGATTTCATGGCGCAGCTGTCGGAACAAGATCGTGAAGCCATTCGCCGAGTCTCCGGTGAGCGTTTGTCCGCGCTGGCTGGTCGTGCCTGGGCCGCCGCCGATGATGTGGGCGAGCAAGACATCATTGCCAGCGGCAGCAAAGTAGTGAATGCCTCTGACGACGATGTGGCGTTTTTCCAGCAAGCGGTTAAGGGCATGGATGAAGACTGGGTCAAAGCCGCCAATCGCCGTGGCGTGGATGCGAAAACCGCCCTGAATGCCTTCCGCCAGGAAGCGCGCAACTACCAGCCGATCGAGCTATAGGGTCGTGTCATGAAGCAAGGAATACACTTTTTCACCCGATGCTGGGAATGGGGCGCCCGGCATCTCGACCGGCTACTCAAACGGGTAGCCGCCCTGCTGTTGTTCGGCCTGATGACCATCACCTGTGTCGATGTCGTAGGACGCTACTTTTTTGATATGCCACTGACCGGCAGTGTTGAACTGACGGAATTGCTGCTCGGCAGCCTGATTTTTGCCACCTTGCCGCTGATCACCTGGCGCAAGGAACACATCAGTGTCGATCTGACCGACAGCATTATTCCGACCGGCGTGAAGCGGGTTCGCGATGCGCTATTCAGTCTGGCGGTTGCTTTCAGTCTGGTAACTATTGGGATCAAAATTTGGGATCTGGCGGTACGGTCTCAGCGTTATGGTGAAATCACCGAATACCTGGAAATCCCGCTGTACTACTTTATTTACTTTCTGGCGATCTCCTGCTGGTTAACCGCCGTGACCTCACTGGTGCTGTGCATTACCCAGTTCTGCGGCAAGCAATATGACAACCAGGAGGACGCAACATGCTGACCACACTGATTGGTTTCGCTGTGCTGATGGTCTTGATTCTGCTCCGGATGCCGATTGCGTTTGCGATGGGGATAGTCGGATTCATCGGCTATGCCGCGCTGGGCGACTGGAACATCAATGGTGCACTGTCGATCAGTGCCAAACGCCTAATAGACACAGCTCAGGATTACGGCCTGTCGGTGATCCCGATGTTCATTCTGATGGGCAATTTCATCACTAAGGCCGGTTTGTCTCAGGAACTGTACCGCGCCTGTTATGCCTTTTTTGGCCACAAAAAGGGCGGACTGGCAATGGCGACTGTTGCCGCCTGCGGTGGATTTTCTGCGATATCAGGCTCCAGTCTGGCCACTTCAGCAACCATGGCCAAAGTCGCCATGCCGTCGATGCGAAAATACGGCTACTCCGACGGGCTGGCCGCCGCTTCAATCGCGGCAGGCGGTACGCTGGGTATTCTGATCCCACCCAGTGTGATCCTGATTATCTATGGCGTGCTGACGGAGCAGAGTATTCGCGACCTGTTTGCCGCCGGTTTTCTGCCGGGGATGTTAGGGATTGTGCTGTACATGCTGGCGACCCGCTACGTGGTGTGGCGTGACCCGAAAGCCGGCCCTTGCGGCGAACGCATGAGCAAGGCAGAAAAGTGGCATGCGATTCGTTCTGTCTCTGCCATTCTCGGTCTGTTCGTGCTGGTCATGGGGGGGATTTACGGTGGGATTTTCACGCCAACGGAAGCCGCAGGCATCGGCGCTGGCGGGGCATTTCTGATTGCGCTGTACCGCAAAACCCTGACACTGGCGATATTGCAGGACATCCTGATCGAAACCGCCCGAACCAGTACCATGCTGTTCGGCGTCATTATCGGCGCCCTGATTTACTCCAATTTTGTCAACCGGGCCGGTCTACCCGACGATTTGGTGAATCTGATTTCGTCAGTCGGTGCCGAGCCAATTCTGGTGATGTTGGCCATCATTGGTATCTACATCCTGTTGGGCACCGTATTTGAAAGCCTGTCGATGTTACTCCTGACCATTCCGGTGTTTTACCCGCTGGTTCAGAGCATGGGTTTTGATTTGATATGGTTTGGCATCATTGTCGTAGTTGTGACGGAAATCAGCCTGATCACTCCGCCGGTCGGACTGAATATTTTTGTCCTGAGCGGTGTGATTAAAGACATAAAAACCAGCACGATTTTCAAAGGGGTCACCCCGTTCTGGTGCGCCGACATTATCCGGCTGATGCTGTTGCTGTTTATTCCGGCGCTATCCCTCTGGCTGCCAGGCATGCTCTATACCACTTAATCCAGCACTGATTGTTGTGCTGGTTACGGGCGGTTCCTGCCGCCCGTATGTTCACTGGTACGTTTTGATATCCCTACTTTTCGATATCCGAAATTTGTTAACACCGGTTTGACACCCGTTTTTTCTGCCGGATTTCATTCTGTGACTGTTTTCCGGCTTTTTTTATTCCATTCGTGTTTTTGATTTCAGGCTGTCTCAAAAACATTTATCCCTACGACGTAAAGGACTATTCAACGCATGAAAAAACACACTTTGTCTCCCTGCCTTGCTCTGGTAAGTCTGTCACTGCTGACAGCCTGCTCTTCATTGCCGATGCCCGAAGCCTCGCTGGCAGAGACCCGACAAGCCGCACAGGAAGACATTACCATTCTGCGCGATAACTACGGTACTCCGCATATCTACGCCGACAACACTTATGGGCTGTTCTACGGCTTTGGCTATGCCATTGCGCAGGATCGCCTGTATCAGCTGGAAATGGCCAAGCGCAGCGCGCAGGGCAAGGTTGCTGAAGTGCTGGGCAAAGAGTACCTGCCGCTGGATATCAAAGTCCGCGAGCATTACAACCCGGATGCGATCCGTCAGGCCCTGAACGCACTCCCGCCCGAAGATGCCGAAATTTTTCAGGGTTATGCCGATGGCCTCAACGCCTGGATTCGCCATATCGAACAGTCACCAGACACCCTGATGCCCAAACAGTTTCTGGACGGCCACTTCGCCCCGACTCAATGGCAGCCATTTGATGTCGTTATGGTGTTTGTCGGTTCGATGATTAACCGTTTCGGGGATTACAACACCGAGCTGGAAAACCAACAGTTACTGCAGGCCTTGCAACAACAACACGGAAAAACCAAAGGCCGGGCTCTGTTTGATGCCCTGTTGCCGTACCAGAGCCAACAGGCCGTTGATACCATTCCCGACGGTGAGTGGACTGCGCAGGCACGTCAGAAAATCAGAAATGAGCGCGTAGCCGCGCTTCGCCAGACCAACAGCGAAGGGGCGGTGATCGCCAAGACGTCTGCCGCCCCAACCACTCAAGCCCTATTTACGGATGAGACAACCCTCGCCGCCAGAACCGGCCTTGAAGGCACCCTGGGTTGGCGCGGTTTCAAGGAAGCCCCTTTCAGTAACATTCTGGTACTGGGTAAAGCGAAAACTGCGGGGGCCAACGCGGTACTGATCAACGGCCCTCAGTTTGGCTTCTATCGTCCAGCCTACACCTATTCCGTCGGCCTGCACGGCGCCGGTTATGACGTCGTAGGCAACTCTCCGGCTGGTTACCCGCTGGTGCAGTTCGGTCATAATCAGCATATTTCCTGGGGAAGTACCTGGGGCGCAGGGGACAATGTGGACCTGTTCCGGCTCACGCTGAACCCGGATAACCCGGAAGAATACCTGTATAAAGGCCGCTATATTGCCTTCGATAAGCAGCATCAGACGGTGAAAGTCAAAGGCGAAGCCGACCGTATCATTACAGTATACCGTTCCGTGCATGGCCCTGTGATCAACTATGACCCACAGAATCAGGTCGCTTTTGCCAAGCAACGAGGCTGGGCCGGTAAAGAGCTGTCTACCCTGCTGGCCTGGAACAAAGTCGCCCAGGCCAGTAACCACCAAGAATGGCAGCAGCAAGTCGCGCAAAGTGCCATTAACGTGAACTGGTATTATGCCGACCAGCAAGGCAATATCGCCTATGCCCTCGGCGGCCACTACCCGATACGCCATCCGGGCGTCGATGGTCGCCTGCCCACCAACGGTGACGGCAGCGCCGACTGGCTGGGCCTGTATCCGTTTTCCACCAACCCGCAGGTACTGAATCCGGGCAGCGGTTACATTGCCAACTGGAACAATCGCCCTGCCAAAGGGTTTCCTAATCCGGATCAGTGGTGGTACAGCTGGAATACCGTCGACCGAAATCTTGAAATTACCCGCCGGGTCGATGCAGCCAACTTGCTCACTGCACAGGATGCTTGGCAGCTAATGATGGATGCATCGCTCAGCGATCCTAACGCACGTCACTTTGTTCCGCAGTTAGTGACCCTGGCCCGTCACAGCCAGGATCCTGCCCTTCAACAGGCGGCTGAGGTGCTGGCGTCCTGGGACTACCGCAATACCGATGACAACGGTGACGGCCGCTATGATCACCCGGCTTCGACCCTGTTCCGTACCTGGCTGTCCGAAGCACTGACCCTGACCTACACGCCGCTGCTTCCGGATCCCCAACGCGGCTGGTTTACCAACCCCGGTTACGGCAACAAAGAACGCGTGCTGACCAACAGCTATAACATTCAGACCGGGACGAAAGCACTGGCTGCCATCTGGTCTAACCCGACGTACCTGACCACACAAAAGACCGACTCGCTTAAGTTGAATGCACTGCGCACTGCCATTGACCACGTGACCGCCCGCTACGGCACCAATAGCAACAGCTGGCATGATGAGGTCGATGTACTGCGCTTTAGCCATAAAAACTATATTGGTGTACCGCAGGCCGGGCAGGATGAAGTTACCGACACCCCAATCGCACTCAATCGCGGCACGGAAAACAACATGACGGTGTTTGGTCGTGACAAAATTGAAGCGTTTGAAGTCGCCGCCCCAGGGCAATCCGGTTTTATCTCACCCAACGGGGAACGTTCCGCTCACTATAACGATCAGTATGAGGACTTTGTGCAGTTCCGTCTGAAGCCAGTCTACTCATCCCGCGAGGCACTTGAGCAGACTAGCCCGGACAAAACCGTGCTGACGGTCTCTTTACCCGACCCGCAACGCATTTGATTAAAGATCTGGAGCTAGATCTGGTTTCGGAGATGATAAGACAGCCTCAAAGCTGGCTTCAAATGACGAAAAAAGAGGCGCTGCATGCGCCTCTTTTTTATTCGAGGGTTTGCTAAGAGACCCTGTCAGATCTGGAGATCCCTTGTTTTCACCCTTGCACTTGCTATTGGTCTCAGCCCTCAACAGTGCGTGAAATCGACAGACAAGACTCGCCCTGCCAAGGTCTCATCCCCGCCTCCCTCCATTTCAAGGCAAACGGGTGGCAAAGACTCCTGTTCAACAAAATCTAGTCGGTAACAAAATCGAGTAAATAGCAAAATCGAGTAAATAACAGAGACAGTCAGCTAAAAGTACAGCCAGTAAAGGGCTGATCAAGCTTGATTGACAAGGTTACTCAAACAGTGCTTTGTCTACTTTAATCACCACTTTACGAACCGGTGCCGGATCATCATAGGCTGCAACGAGCGGACGATGAGGCTCCCCCGGATAAAAGACAATAAACTCTCCGGCACGGATAGTGACAAATCGCTCCTCCCCCTGAAGCTGTTCGCTGAAGGCAAGGTCTTTCTCATCCAGATAATCTTCATCCAGACCCGCAAACGGCAATATGCCGTAACCGAAGGTTTCAGTGCCTTCAAGCAGCAACTGAACATCAAGATAACGGCGATGACATTCTGACTTACGGTGCGCCAATAGCTGCGTATGATCACTCATCACCAAAAAGAACGCGCTGTCTCCCTGAAGATCGTAACGACCGTCTTCCAGAGGCGAGGCGATTCGCTGGAGAACCTCCGCAATCACTGCCGTCAGCTTGGGTGACAAGCAATGTGTAAATGTAAGATGCGATGTGCTACCGACAAACATAACAGTATCCTTTCATGATTTTCGCTGGCGACTATTCTACCGCTCGGCAGCGCGATGAAAAAGAATTATCGAAACATCGTTTCAAAAAATACATCAAGAACAATATTCGGAGGCCACATACAGAGCAAAATTAATCCAACATCGCGACATGCAGAGCATGATCAGCAATAACCTGCTCACTGTAGTTCAGACAAACCTCAATCATCTCATCGATATAATTAGCCAGTGACTCCACCATAAACAGCTCAAACCGCGAGGAGCGCCGATCACCGCGGGAATGGGCCAGCGCCAACGCCTCACCACAGCTCTGCGCATACTCACTGAGTCGGATTGCCGGATCTTTGCGCGTCACCACCAACTGATCCGGTTTAAGTGCCGCACGGGCATGATGACGGGAGCGCACCAGCCAATGTTTGCCCCGCCAGACGACCTCATCCAGCAGTAAGTCCGGACGACGCTGCATATTCCGCTGACAGTCGGCGGTAAGATGCGCCGGGTTAAGCTTGTTGACCGGGCTGATATCCGGAAACGCAAAAATCGGCGCGGCCTGACGCTGCTGCTTGATCTCCACAATGTGACACATTGCCAGCTCATCAAGGCTGTGCAAATCCTCTGGCCCCACCAACAGGTAATACCGTTCCATATTGTTCGAACCGGTGCCGGCACCAAGGCGGGCAACACAGTCGAGAATGTCATCATCCAGATAAGGCCGAAACACCGCAGCGACTTCCTTGACTTCGTTTTCAGCCAGCACCTGATATTTTTCCGGCTCATCAACAAACCGCAGTACCCCATCCTCAAACCGGGTTGATTTGGCCAGTTGGCTTTTAGTCAGGAAGTCTTTCCCGCCTGCAGCCCGTTTACAGGCCTTGCGCCAGGTTTTATAGAGCGTGTGCTCGTCAGGAAATTTCTTGAGCACCTTGTACCGCATATCGCTGTCAACAATCACTTTCTGTAAAGTGTCGCTGTATGCGTGCAAAAAGCCCCGGCACGCGGCAACGACCGCGTCGTTATCTGGTGCATGGTAATCACTGCCTGACGCTGAGTCTGTGCCGTCACTGATATAACGCCCGTCGAGGATACCTCGGCCAAGGTCTGCCACCAGCGCCACGCTGGTCAGAAAGCGGGCGATATCCCACACCGCGTAGCCCATACAGGCGTCATCAAAATCATTCGGGGAAAAAATCACCTGATCACCCTGCGACCCTTCTTCTGTCAGAAAGCCAAAATTGGCCAGATGGCAGTCGCCCATGATGGTGGTCATGCCGGGTTTTGCAGCCAGCAAACTGGGCAGTGTCAACACACCGGATGCCAGGTCGGCATAAAACAGCTGTGCTGAACCTCTAAAAAACTGAAACGGGCTCAGCGCCATCTTGCGATGCTTGTGCAGGGACGGGTTCGACGGGTCACTCGATTGACCGTCGATCAATTGCAACTGGCGTTTCAGCACAGTTTGTCTGTCAGTACTCATAGACAACAAAGCTCCTTTTTGAGTCAGATTCCGATCCCTTCAAGTATCAACAATGGAGAAAAGATTGGAAAGCCAGACAGAAACACACGACGAAGAAAAAGAACAGGCCCCGCGGATTGAGCAGGGCCCGGTTACAGCAGATGAGCGTGGCCGTTGCCAACAGGATTTTGATTATTAGGATTTCCCGTTGGCCAGCTTGTTTATTCCATTTCCTGTCGAATGCTTACAACGTATTATCCACGTTGAGCAGCAATCCACCGGCAAAGTCGTCCGTCGCAACGACCGAGTACACACCGCCATTCTCCACCTCGGCACTGGCCGTTACGGCAGGGGTGTAAGACGGATCACTTTGAAGTATCACCGCCAGTTGATAAGTGCCAGCAGGCACATTCAGGACAGCGGTCTGTTTGAAATCAACACCTTCCAGCACTACAGTAGAAGCATCAAATACCCCATCGACCGACGCATGGATATCAACGCGTCCCAACCCGGCGGCTGTCGAGCTGGCATGTACGACCCGAACCTTGGCATATGCCGCCACCGGGCGCAGATCTTCTGGAATGATCAAGGGTTCGATGGTGCTGTCAGTGACACTGTTCAGCTTACCCACAGCGTAGATACTGGTGCTGGTTCCGGCTGCAAATGAGGTATCCGGCGCGTCAATGACAACAACAGAGTTATCGAACGCTGCCGCGACACTCAGGTCATAATGTTCGGGGGCAAGCCGAACAGAACGGAACTCACGAAAAGTAATGTCGGACAGCCCATCCACCACACTGCCACTGGCCAGAACATCCACATTCGGGGCATCCGCAACGGCATGTACAACCCGCACTTCCACCTGTTCACCGAGATTACGCAGCACCGTGATTTGCTCGCCATCAGCCACCAGCAGGTTCACCGGAGAAACCGCGCCACCACTGACATTAGGCACCGCCGTGATCAACAAGTCGCTGCCGCCGTTCAACTCAACCGGCCCGCTGGCATAAGCTACCGTTTTGCTGCCAGCCAGAGTCAGGCGTAAACGATAGGTTGCAGCCGGTAATATCACCGGCAGTTCTGGATGATCTTCCTTGAATGCCAGTCCGGCCACCGCCGGTTCAACCGCCGAAATATCCTCTTCAGTATTCAGATAAATGTCGACCGCTGGCACATCAGGATGGGCATGAAGCACATCAACCCGGATTTCATTGCCAGAGGGCAAGATATCCGGTCGGCTAAGAACCACAGGTTCAATGCTTTCAGCCTGATTCACCGCGACAATGTCGTACTGCATATCCGGCGAAAAATCGAGATTGGCACTGATGACTGAGAGCCGTTCATCTCCGGGCAGCAATGCCTCAACCCCGACATTGTAGGTACCTGACTCCACATTCAGCAGCTGGCTGCCGGTTTGATAATCAACATTTTCCAGCCCGCCGACCGTCTCGCCGTTCAGCAGCACTGCCACCGGCGGGGCGTCACTGCTTGCATGGGTAATCCGAATTTGTGAAACATCGTCGTCTTCCAGAGGACAGCCCGTTAAAAACACACTCAGTCCAAGAACGCTCACTACAGATTTCATATTCATAAGAATATTCCTCGTTGTGTACAGCCTGTTTGTGTACTGCCTACGAACAGTTACCTCGCGAATATACGTAGGTGTGTCTGCAACAGGATCACCCCGATGCACATATGATGGCCTTATCAAAAAGAGATTCTCAGGCGCACTCATCCACTTTGGCCTGCGGTGCGTAATGGAGATAAGACCCGGTTAAGCAGCACCGGTAACGAAGCGGTATCAAAAAAAGTCGTCAGAAAAGTAATGGAATGAAGAAAAAGGAGGCCTGTCCTGTGTATTCCGCGTCAAACACACCCAAGTGCATAACAAAGCAGCTGCCTTTCCTGACATCCACCGATCATTGGATGCCGATGACCCGTCACTGCCTGACAGGCAGTGGCTGGCTGTTTACCCAAACTATCCGCGCCGGACAACAAGCCGGGGGCATTTGGTTGGTGATGCAGGACAGTCGCGGTTACCCCGCCATGGCCGATGGTGATGTCATGACGCTGGCGGTGATTGAGTCCGTGGACTGGCTCAGCCAGCAGCAGATTCAGGTGCACATCGCTACACTCTCATTTGGCAGGATTATGCGCTCTTCCGACGCTCCCGCTCAGCCAACCCGGCTTACCGGCCAGCTGTACGGCGGGTGGTCTCCCTCGTCGGTGTCGCTTGCGGCAGATGATGTTTTGATCACCCGGCTGCACCAGTGGCAGGCTGAATTTGGCCTGGTCTGGCCGGAATGGGTGACCAACCAGACGCCCCTCTGTGCCAACTGGGTATGCCTGCGCTGGCTGGAATTACTGCCGCTCTCGCTGAAGACCAAACAGCGCCTGCTCAAGCAACCCTCGGCGCGGAACTGTCTGCGCTACCTGAAAAAAGTTATCAGACAGAGTGATCGTTACCATTAGTGGTTGCGTTATTGGAACACGGCCCCCATGCTTGCAGATAGAGTAATGATGAGACCCATACCTGTAGAACAGTCTGAGGTAGTACACTCCGAGACAAACAAGGAGTTTATGAATAACGACACATTACCCGCTGTGGATGTGGCTGGCTTGCTCGCGCAAATTGCTGAATCCCGTTGCCGAAAAAGTTACGAGACGCTATTTACTTACGTCGCCCCCAAGTTGCTGAGTTTTACCCGCAAGCAACTAAGGGATGAGTCGTTGGCAATGGAAGTGGTGCAGGAAACCATGCTTAAAGTCTGGCTGAAGGCGCATCTGTATGATGAATCCAAAGGCGCAGCACTGACCTGGATCTATTCTGTTGCCCGTAACGTTAAATTCGATCTGCTGCGTAAAACCAAACACCAGCAGGATTGGGTTCAGGGCGATGATTTATGGCCTGTGCTGCACGAAGAGCCGGAGCCGGATCAGTTGCCTGAAGAATTTCGGGCCATCGTCAGTCGCGAGCTGGAATCCCTGATCAACGCCCTTCCCCCTGCCCAGGCCGAAATCGTGCGCATGATCTGCTTACAAGGCGCATCGCATCAGGATGTGGCCGATGCAATTGGGATTCCGCTAGGAACGGTCAAAAGCCGATTACGTTTAGCATTGCAAAAAATGAAGGAGGCTCTGGATGAGTAATATTCGCTTCCATCCGCTTAGCGAGACTTTGCAGCGATTTGCCTCCGGTGATTTAGACCCGGCATCGAGCATCATGATTAGCACCCATTTGGAATACTGCCCGCACTGCCGGCAGCTTGCCTGTTCTATCGAAGACTCACAGGCCGCCGCTGTGCTGGCATCAGAGACACCGGAAGTGGAACACACGGGAACACAAAACACGATAGCCCCCCTTTCTCCGGATCTGATGACGATGATGCACGCCATCATGACCACGTCCGAACCTGATGTAGAGCCTGAGATCGAATCTGGCGATGACTCGGTCTCAGCGGGGATGCCGACGGCCTTAATCCTGGGTGATAAAACCTACCCATTGCCAAGAGCACTGCAGCGACACCGCGATCGCATTGGCCCGTGGTCACGCCTGCCGGGTAAACTCAAGCGGGCTGCCGTTGATGTCGGTGGCCCTCAGAAAATGAATTTCATCTACATGGATTCTGACAGTGCCTTACCGGAACATACCCATCAGGGGCAGGAAATCACGCTGGTGCTGGCGGGTGAATTTTATGATGACCAGGGCACATATCGGCCGGGCGATTTTATCATTCAGACTTCTGCCAACCAGCACGTCCCGAAAACCCGAAGCGGGCAAGACTGCCTGTGCCTGACTTTGCTCGATGCCCCGCTGCATTTCACCTCTGGTCTGGCGACACTGCTGAACCCGTTCAGTCAGTTATTTTTCCGCTTGTAAGTAAATTCACCAAGCAAGCTGTCGTCAAAGAGCAGTCATAAAGAAGAGATGAATAAATTGAGATTTACAGATTATACAGATGGCAGAGGTAATCGGGAGAGCCTCCACTGTCTATCCTCCCTCGACAATTCCTCCCTATAGCTTGCCATAACAAAAAACGCCCCAACTGAAACGGGGCGTTTTTGTTACTGACGGTCGGACATTCTGCATTTCCGTTTATGGCGTTCGATTCATGAGGATCGATTCCTCTGAAGCGCTTGCCCCGGTAAAAAAACATTCTGTTCATCTTATCGTCAATTAGGTTCCCTACTCTAGGTCTTATCATTACCCTAATACCGCATTCCTTCGGGAAATTCGTACCACATACGGGCCGGATCCGTTTGGTACATGAGGTCTCTTTGTGCTCCAACACTAACCAACGACCATTGAAGAGACCTTTTCCTTTCTTGCCTGCTGCGCGCATAATTATCAGTTTTCACTTCACATTATTGAGCAAAAATCGATCTTCAGCCCAATTTCGACACAAACTTTTGCACCCCGGGCACTGTGTTGATGAATATCTCACCACCACAACGGCATGATTGTTCAAAAAACCAACCACACAATGAGATCGAATGCATATTTTTGCTTACACACCATTATGCTGATGTTGCATAGTTATTTTCCCTGTACGCCTTGTGACCGTTTTCACATTTCATTAGATATCAAACCCTTACCCTTAGCGCGTCTGAAGACGGAATACTCATGCAGAAGGAATTAACATGAACAGCAGTAAGCCCCGCAAGAGCCCTCTGGCTATCGCCCTCCTCGCCCTGACCGTACTGGCCGGTTGTAATGACGACACCACCATCGTTGAGCAACCCAAACAAACCGAAAAACCATCAGAGCAGCTACGGACGGTTATGAGCCAATACCAGTCCGCCATGGCCACGCTCGACAGCACCACGTTTGGGCAGGTCAATGACCAGATGGCCGGCTCCAGGCTGGCGGTCGATCGCCAGTATCTGGATAAACTCATGCAGATTGAGCGCAGTGCACTGTCTGACGAAGACAAAATCTATTACGACACATTTCTGTTCGACCGTAACATTGCGATTCGTGGCGCAGCATATCCGAATACCCGCTTCGGTAATTTCGCCATTCCGATCACCCACTTTTATAACTACATAGACTGGAATGCGAGCCACGCAGGCAGCACACAAGACACCCCGGAAGACTACCAGAAACATATTCAGGTCATCCGAGAGTACACCGCCTGGATCGATAACCTCTATTCTCAATACTCTCTGGCGATTGTCGACGAAGCCCGCCTGCCAACAATCCTGACCCAACGTCTGATAGACAGTACCAAAGATGCGTTAGCCGTAGGCACGGATAATTACGGCCTGCTCAAACGCGGGCTGAATGACATGTTGGCGCATGCCGATCAATACAGTGACGAAACCCTCGCCGAATACACAAAAGTCGTGGACGATGCCGAGCTGGCAACCACCCGTCTGGTTGATTTTCTGCAAAGTGACTACCTGACCGGCGCTCGGGGTGAAGGGAAAGTGACTGACACCAACATAGGCTGGGGTGCGTTGCCGAACGGCCAAGCCTGGTACCAGTGGCAGCTGGACAGAAACAGTACCACCGGTAAACCCGCCACCGAACTTCACCAGCTGGGCGAAGATTTGGTCGCCGATGCAAAAGCTGAAATGGAGCGGGTAGCACAACTGGTGATCGACAAGCGTGGCACCAGCATCAAAGCCAAATGGCGAAACGACAGCACTGTTGAAGAGCGGACATTTGTCCTGGCCGATGCCGAAGGCAACATAAACCTGAATGAGTTCTTCGATTACCTCAACAGCGAACAATTCTTCTACGGCCGTGATGGCCGCACTATCGCGAATACCCCGTATGCCGCGCTGTGTGCGGCGGCCTCCAGCCTGACAGCCTGTGAAGCGGCACTGGTGGATTACAATATTTTCAAAACCGACGCTAACGATGTAGTGGCAAAATACTTCAAGCCGATCAAAACCGATTACACCATAGTGCCGGTTCCGGCCAACCGGGAAAAATATGACGGCGTGGCGTCCTACGGCGGAAACGAATTTAACCTGAATACCCATCCGGATTACAGCCTGCAAAAATGGAATGTCTCCACCCTGCTACTGCACGAAGCTGCGCCGGGCCACCACTTCCAGAACGCTTATGCCACTGAATACCCACCTGCCGACAAGCCGGAATACATTCAGGGAGTCTGGTACACTGCCTATGCTGAAGGCTGGGCTCTGTACACAGAATGGCTGGGCCTGGAGATGGGCATTTACGGCGAGCTCAACAGCGACGGCAAGCCTACCTTCGTCAATGCCACCGGGATGTGTAAATCCGATCTTGATTACGCTACGTTCCAGGGCGGGGTCTACACCGATGCCGAAGAATGTAATGCCCTACAATACTTCGGCAGCCTGAACGAAGCCCAGCTGCGTAATATGCGTCTGGCGGTAGATACCGGCATTCATGCCAAAGGCTGGAGCATCAAGCAAGCACAAGACTACATGAACCAGAACTCCGCGTTAGGCGATGGTGACATTGAGTCTGAAAGCTTCCGTTATGCCGCGTATGTCGGTCAGGCTGTGTCTTACAAGTCAGGTTATCTGGTAATCAAAGAGATGCTAGCCAAAGCACAAGCCAAGCTGGGCAACCAGTTCGACTGGGCCACTTTCCACGACCAGCTTCTGAAATACGGTGACCAGCCAATGGAAGTCGTTGAAACCAGCATTGAAAACTGGCTCAAAGCGCAACAGTAATCCAAATCCCGGCACAACCGCTCGGTTGTGCCGGAAACTTGTTTGTTCCCGATCCAACTTCCCCATTTCCCCCCTGTTGCCCGTCCGGCTTTCCATGTAAAAATACGCCTTTCGTTGTGATCATCAGCAGGAAGCACATGCTACGTATTAACAGTAAGGAGCGCCCGTACTGGCGCGAGCAAGCCAAAGAATTCGGTTTTGGGTTCCATACCATGTACGGCGAACCTTACTGGGATGAGTCCGCCTATTACCAGTTCACCCTGGAACAGATTGAGCGTGATCTGGAAGAGCCGACAGAAGAGATTCACCAGATGTGCCTGGAGGTGGTCGATAGCGTGGTCGCAGACGACTACTGGCTGCAAAAATTCCAGATCCCGGAAACCATGTGGCAACCGGTGTTGGATTCATGGAAAAGCCGCGAACCGTCGCTCTACTCCCGACTGGATTTTGCCTACGACGGCAACGGCCCGGCTAAGTTGTATGAAAATAATGCAGATACTCCAACCTCGCTGTACGAAACCGGATTCTGGCAGTGGTTGTGGCTGGAAGACATGGTGAACAGCGGCGCGATTCGCCGAGACGCCGACCAGTTTAACCTGCTGCAGGAACTGATGATGGCCCGTTTTGTCGAGCTGGCCCGTCAGCAGCCGGGGCAGACGCTGCATTTTGCCTGTTGCAAAGAGACCGAGGAAGATCGCGGGACGGTGCAGTACATGGAAGACTGTGCCAAAGAGGCCGGGTTATCAACCGCTTTCGTCTTCATGGAGGATATCGGTCTGAACAGCAAACAGGAGTTTACCGATTTACAGGACAGACCAATCCGCTGGATGTTCAAGCTCTATCCGTGGGAATTCATGTTCCGAGAAGAATATGCCGCCAATCTGACAAAGGCCAAAGTGAACTGGCTCGAGCCAATGTGGAAATCCCTCATCAGCAACAAAGCCCTGCTGCCGCTGCTGTGGCAGAAATTCAAAGGGCACCCGAACCTGCTGCCGGCTTATTTCCCGGATGATCGCCACCTCAGCGAGCTGGGCGATTATGTCATCAAGCCGATTTTTTCCCGCGAAGGTGCCAACATCAGCATTGTCGAACAGGGCCGTCAGACCCTGCGGGTAGAAGGCCCGTATGGCGACGAAGGGATGATCTATCAGGCCTATCATCCTTTGCCGAAATTTAACGGCAGCTATACCCTGATTGGCAGTTGGCTGATCAATGACAAAGCGGGTGGGATTTCCATTCGTGAAGACCAATCACGGGTCACGCAGGATTTGTCGCGCTATCTGCCCCACGTCATTTTGTAAAGATTCATGCTGCCAGTGGCTATCGGCAGCATGTGGCTTTCAGCCGCCTGATCCAACGTTACAAACCTCGCTGCCACTCTTCACGGAGTGGCATGCAGTCAGGATGGGTCAGAGCCAGACTGACCTGCTGTAACATGCGCGCTTTGTCTCGTCCCAAAATGCCTTTCAGTACCAGATAGTTGGATGCATGATCGGAACGAAACACCGTTTTTTCCAATTCCAAATGTTCAAGCAGCCAAGCCATTTCCTGAAACAATTCCGGCTGGGTCAGCAGCCGAAATTGCCCGTCAAAATTGCACGCGAAACGTTCAGTTCCCAATGGAAATGACACCACCAGCGTTGATAGATAATCCGGCTGAGCAGCGTTCATCAGTCGTGCTGAGGCTAATGCATGCTGGCGACTTAACGCAGGGCCAGCAAGGCCATTGAGAATCATCACCGAGCTTTTCATGCCTGCGGCTTTGATTTTTTCCAGCGCTGCCAGAGACGAGGAAAACGTCTCGCCTTTCTCAATTTTAGCCAGCACCTCATCGTCACCGCTTTCACAGCCGACATACATCAGACTTAGCCCAAGATCACGCAACTGAGAGAGCTGCGCTGGCGTCTTGTTAGTCAAATTACGGGGCAGACAGTAGCTGGCAATGCGCTGAACGGTCGGCAGGTAGTGATTAATCAAAGAGCAAATGTGCTGCAACCGTGCAAACGGCAGGGTCATTGCATCACCGTCCGCCAGAAACACTCTGGTTACCCGGGCCCCTGACGCTGCGATCAGCTGCAACTCCCGCTCAATATCGTCAGGTTTTTTCGGCCGGAATTTCTTCTGCGGCTGAGTATACATATCGCAGAAGGTGCAGTGGTTATAGCTGCAGCCGTTTGTCACCTGCAAAATCAGTGATTTCCATTCTGAGGGAGGTCGAAAGACCGGTTCAATATAATTCAGCATGCTGTTCTTCCTTGTTGTGGTTCCGTGTTGTGGTATTTCTTTGTCACTGTTCCCTGCCATTCGGTCTGCCACTGGTTCATGATTGTTGCCTTAATGTGATTTTATGAACGTGGTGCCTGGCTTCGGTTTCCTGACTATCATGACTTCTCAGGACACACACCATCGCCCCTACCGCAATGAAAAACGACGCACAATTAAAGCAACTGTCTGAAACCACTCTGCTATTCTTATTGATAATAATATTCTTAATGAGCAGTCAAGCGACAACCAAGTTACGCCTTGTGTCGTCATCAGCACTGCCTCACACGTATCGCGTGATGTCGTCTCGTGTCATCACAATGCGCCATCACGATCCTGTCATCAAACGTGATTCAGCAAACATTCAGCGACAAAATCGTGATAATCGGAACAATTTACCAACAATTTGACTGATTCAGCTCCTACACAGCTGTTTTGCCTTATAAAAGGGGCTTTCGCTAATCCGCTTTCCATTCGATTAACGGCTTTCCCATGAAAATTAAAACTATAAAGTGCCATTATCATCTGGCCGGAATCAGCCTCTTCGCCGCTGCGCTACCCGTTGATGCTGCCGAGCTGGCCAACACAGAAATCGACTACGGCCCACTGAAAACCTACGCTCAGTCGCCGCTGCAGTCCAACAGCCTGACACCGCTCGTGCGTAGTGGCTTCAGTTATCAGCCCGACACTGTGGAGCTGTTTGCCACCGCGACCATCGCCAGTGTGTGGGCAGAAACCGACGATTACCGGGCCGACTATTACCAGAATGCCTTATCGGTCGGAGGATACTGGCAGCTGAATGATCGCTGGGCCATGGAGCTGGGGTACACCTGGCGTTTTGCCGCCGACAACCATCTCGATAACCTGACCAAAGCATTCCATGATATTTTCGGCCTCGGCCAGAACGGCCGGGACACGGTCGATGACCATTCTTTTGACATCTCCGTTCCGCAGTACGGCGTCGAAATTCATGACTTCGAAGGGGAAACCATGAGTAACGCCTTCAGTTTTTATACCAGTTATCAGCTGCTGGAAAATACGCACCATGGCCTCTCTGTTGGTGGCACTCTGTATTACAACTATGTCGGTAGTGGCCCTTTTAAAGTCAGTAATTTTGAACAGGGCATACAGGCCAATTACAGCTACCGCAATGGCAGACATCGGGTTTACACCCTGCTTGGCATGACCTATCGCCATAGTGACGAAGTTTTATCCGGGATCAAATACAACAAGTTCGCATTGTCCGGCGGCGTCAGTTACCAATATGTCCTGAGTCCCAAACATCACCTGCTCACCGAACTGCATGTTTATGAAGGCGCCTCGGATGCCACCTCAGATCTCAGTGAGCCGTCCACCGAGGTCTTGCTCGGCTACCGTTATCACACCAAGCATGGCGCGATAGAAGTGTCCATGGTTGAAAATATGTTTAACATGGACAACAGTACCGACATCGCTTTTTCTCTGGGCTATCGTCATCAACTGTAAGGGCAAAAAATGGCCCTTATTCTGCCGTGTCTCAGTGCTCCGTCACGGCATAGATTTACATTGTAAATACGCCGCCGTCCCGATCTCTTTATCACGCTGTTCAAAACGCTCGATCAGATAGTCAATGAACACCCGCAGCCGTTTGGGCAACAGTTTACGCTGCGGGTAAACAAGACTGACTGGGACAGCAGGCATATTCCAATCGGGCAGCAGACACACCAGCTTACCGGATGCGAAGTGCTCACGGCAGATGAATTCCGGCAAAATCGCCACTCCTAACCCGTCCAGACAAGCACTCAGTGATGACGTAATCGTGTTCACCCGCAGCTTATAGGGTAAGTCGATGATAATGGTATTGCCGTTGTCTTCCATCAGGTGCCAATTTGGCAGCTTCACAGCTTTGTTATACACCTTCACCTGATGGTGCGGCGGCTTGAGATCAGCCGGAGTCTGAATTTGACCGTATTGCTCCAGATAAGCCGGGCTGGCCGCCAAAACCCTCACCGATTCAGTCAGCTGCCGAGAAACCAGAGTGGAGTCATCCATTTCGCCGACCTGGGCATACAGGTCAATCCCCTCACCGATGATATCCACTTCCCGGTTTGTCAGCTCGAGATGAACCAGTACATTGGGATAGAGCTTAATAAAATCATTGATAAACTGCCCCATCACCTGATGACCCAGTTCAACCGGCATCACGACGTTAAGCCGGCCACGGATCAAATCCTGATTCGCGGTCACTTCCAGCTCAGCCTGACTCATAATTTCAAGCATTTGCACGCATGACTGATAAAAACGTTCACCTTCCGGGGTCAACACCAAGCTACGGGTCGACCGCGTGATCAGACGTACGCCAAGGTGTTGCTCAAGATCCGCCACTTTTCGACTGACGGTAGATTTAGTGAGATCCAGCATATCGGCGGCCTGGGTGAAGCTCCCGCCTTCCACGACCTGGGCAAAAATTGCGACGCTGTTCAGATCCATATTGGTCTCGCCATAGTGATTATTCAGATTCCTGCAACAGTGTTTCCCTTTCTTCTTATCTTACCAACCAATCAATTCGTTTACACTTTGTAACACTTTTATGCTTAACCACGTTCTATATCAATGAGGTATCAATGGCAGACCAATCCGCCATCGCGAACAACACTTCCGCCCTGCCCACAGCGGCACGATCAAAGAAAAAGAAAGCACCGCTGATCGCGACCCTCGTTATGCTGGCGCTCGGCGCTGCCGGGGGCGGTTACTGGCTGGGCTACGGGCAGTATTTTGAGTCCACCGATAATGCCTATCTTCAGGGAGACATCACGACACTCAGTCCGAAAGTCACCGGCTACATCACCCGCTCTCTGGTTGCAGACAACCAGCAGGTTAAAGCCGGGGCGCTGCTGGCCACCATAGATGATCGTGATTATGTCGCGGCACTCGATAAGGCCACCGCCAATCTGGCGGTCACGCAGGCGGCCGTGGACAACCTGCTGGCACAACAGCAGCTACAGCATACGAAAATCCGTCAGGCCGCCAGCAAAGTTGCCTCCGCGCAGGCCGAATTCGAGCGCGCCCAGCAACAGGTTTCCCGCACCCGCAGCCTGCTTGAACGCCACTACTCGTCGCAAGATGAACTCGACAGCATGCTGGCACATGAAAAAGTGACCCGGGCAGAGCTCAACGAAGAAAAAGCCGGCTATCAGGCCGAAAGTGATCAGCTCACCGTTCTGGCCAGCCAAATCAACCAAGCTAAAGCCGCCGTCACCGAAGCCCGCGCCCAGGTTGAAAGGGCACAATTGGATCTGGATTACACCAAGGTTTATGCCCCGGTAGACGGTATTGTCGGCAAACGCAGCCTACGGGTCGGCCTGTATGTCCAGCCAGGCATGCCGCTGCTGAGTCTGGTGCCTACCTCCGATATCTGGATTGAGGCTAACTTCAAGGAAACTCAGCTCAACGGTATTCATCAGGGGCAGAAAGTCACCATTGAGCTGGATGCCTTTCCGAATCAGCCCCTGGAAGGGGTTGTCGACAGTTTTTCTCCGGCTACTGGCGCCAAATTTGCTTTGTTGCCGCCGGAGAATGCGACCGGCAACTTCACCAAAATTGTTCAGCGGGTGCCGGTCAAAATCACCATCCCGAATCAAAAAGCGCTGACAGGCCGGCTAATCCCGGGGCTGTCTGTTGTTGCCACCGTTGATACCCGAGGCTGACCATGAGTGCCGTTACTGTCGCCCCTGACAGCCTGGCTACATCCACCAGCACATCAGTGCCCCGTCGTCACTGGATCGCGTTGTTCGGCGGGCTACTTGGGGCATTTATGGCGATTCTGGATATCCAGATCACCAACTCCTCACTGAAAGACATTCAGGGGGCGCTTTCTGCTACCCTGGATGAAAGTTCGTGGATCTCGACGTCCTATCTGGTGGCGGAAATGATTGCGATCCCGCTCAGTGGCTGGCTCTCTCGCTCTCTGGGTAAACGACGCTACCTCACCTGGACGACTGCGATCTTTACCCTGTCATCTTTCCTCTGTTCCATGTCATGGAATCTGGGCTCGATGATCACCTTTCGGGCGATGCAGGGGTTCAGTGGCGGTGCCCTGATCCCGCTGGCATTTTCACTGGTGGTCCAGTTGCTGCCCATCCATAAACGGGCCGTCGGGATGGCCCTGTTTGGCATCACCGCCACCTTTGCGCCGGCAGTCGGCCCGACGTTCGGTGGCTGGCTGACGGAAAATCTGTCCTGGCATTACATTTTTTACATCAATATTCCGCCGGCCATTCTAGTGATCAGCATGATACGGTACGGGCTGGATCAGGAGCCACTGAACCTCAGCACCCTGCTCAAAGCAGACTGGATCGGGATTCTGACCATGGGGCTTGGGCTCGGCTGTTTGGAAGTGATGCTTGAAGAAGGAAATCGGGAAGAATGGTTCAGCTCCGGTTTTATTGTCACTCTGAGCATCATCGCTGCGGTTAGTCTGGTCTATTTCGTGATCAATGAGTTACAGCACAAGCAACCGCTGGTGAACCTGCGCCTGCTCCGGCAGGGGCAATTTGCGATGTCATGCCTGGCCTACCTGATCCTTGGCATGGCACTGTTTGGATCCATTTATGTCCTGCCGTTGTACCTGACGCAGATTCAGCAATACAACGCCATGGAAATCGGCAAGGTGCTGATGTGGATGGGCTTCCCCCAGCTGATCTTTTTCCCGATTGTGCCCAAACTGACTCGCGTCATCAAACCCAAGAATCTGGTCACTTTTGGCTTCGCCATGTATGGCCTGAGCTGCTACGTCAACACTCACATGAGTGCTGATTTCGGCGGCGATCAATTGATCCTGTCAATGTTGCTTCGCGCCGTAGGCAGTCCGTTCATTATGGTACCGTTGTCACTGGTTGCGATGAAAAACATCAGCAAGGCCGACACTCCTGACGCCTCAACGCTGACCAATGTCATGCGTAATCTGGGTGGCGCGTTCAGTATTGCGTTTATTGCGACCCTGCTGGACAACAAAGCCCGCGAACATCTCGCGCACATCAAAGAGTCACTGCCTGCGGTCAGCACCAATGCTTGGCAACAGCTGTTGCAGCAAAGTGAGTTTTTTGTCCGAACCGGCAGTGACGGCGGTACGGCCCTGATGCAGGCGCAGTCGGCGCTGGCCGCTGCCATGCAGCGTGATGCCACGATTATGGCCTATAACGACGTATTCCTGATGATGACCGCGTTCCTGGCCTTGGCCGCTGCGATTATTTTTTGCATGAAAGACTAGCGAAACCACACTACCCAGCTTGGTTACCTACTGCAGGGGTGGGCACAGGAAAAACACGCCAACAATGTAAGGGAGTCAGTGCCGCGTAAGGGCAAAGTTAGACCTGATTCACAGGGAGCTCCGGCTCCCTGTTTGCATCAAGGCGAATTATTATTAAGCTATATGATTCCGCGAAGAGCCATCAGAAACACAAGCTGATCTGCTGAAACCGGTCGCCGGACAAAGGACAAGAATCATGGACACAACGACGTATTCTCCACACCCACCATCTCTGACCATTGCGCAGCTGGGTAACCCGATTCTGCGAGAACATGCTCGCGCATTAAGCACCGCCCAGTATCGAGACATGGCTCCTTTTTTTAAGGCATTAGAGCAAAAAATGTTGGCCCACAACGGCGTCGGCATTGCCGCCCCTCAGGTCAGTGAATCGGTCCGGGCCTTTATCGTGGCCTCCCGTCCGAACGCCCGTTATCCGTATGCGCCACTGATGTCACCGACGCTGATGCTAAATCCCGAACTTATCTGGACAAGCGATGACATGGAAAAAGACTGGGAAGGTTGCCTGAGTATTCCGGGAATGCGGGCCAGGGTTAACCGCCACACGTCTATCGAGGTGCGCTACCTCACCCTCACTGGCGAAGAGGTCAGCACCCGAATGGAAGGCTTTATCGCCCGTATCTTCCAGCATGAATTGGATCACTTGAACGGCATTGTTTTTCTCGACCGCGCCGACAAAGCTGACTATGCCACAGAAGCTGAATTCCTAAAACTGATGCAGAAGGCGTGAACCAAGCAGCAAAACTTTCGCGGGCGCCTTTCATCTAGTGCAACCGTCGTAAGCATCAAACACCCCCCTGCTTCCGTCAATCCTCGGTCATTACCGGCTCGAACATGGGTCGGTTCACACTGCCCTCTGAATCACGACGTCAGACGGCAGCCAAAGAGCACTTTGCCTATACTCACAACAGACGCATTTAACGTCATCACTTTACAGGAGAGACTGTTTTACCAGGCAGGAGGGACAATTGCTGAATTATCATGTACATGTATTCCGAAATGCACTAACGGCTATCATAGATACCCAATCACACCGGCTCTGCCATGAACCACGCTGGCCAGAACTGAACGCCTTCCCTTTAGGATCCTGCGATCTGGCAAACAACATGCTGGCGCTTTACCTGCGTGAGCAAGGCTACAATCCTAAAATCATCTGGTGTCGCAATGATCTGGCTGACTACCCGGAAATCCTTAGTCATGTCTGGGTCGAAGTAGACGATAAGTTTGTTGATATCACCATCAGCCAGTTTCCTCGCCTCATTCGGGAGCGGGTGCATATCGTCAATAAATTCGATCCCGGCATTCTCAATGACATTTATTTCCATTGTAGAGGCCGCAACCAAACCGCCTCAGGCTCCGAATACCCGTCACAACAGCAGACACAGACGACGCGCCGCAGACAATTTGAAGAGCGGGATGTGGACTTGCGCAATGCGCTGGGTAATGGGGAGGCGATTTATCAGGCCGTCCGTGAGCGAGTCACGTTGTTGGAACCGTAACACACCGACACTCAAAGCACCTGAGATTAAAGCATCTGAGATTAAAGCACCTGAATGAAATTCAAGCATCTGAGAGCAAGTCACCTGAAATCAAAATACCTAGGCTCAAATCACTTACGATCAAAACAAAAAACTGCCTGCGCGGCCGTTTTTTGCGAAAGAGTAAGAGATAAACAAATGATAAAAACAGACGAGACGCTTAATCCTGCTCAGGTTTACGGGGCGATGTAACGTCAGGTACCGCAAAGCTATCGCCTTGTTCGGTCTGCCAACCTGACCAGTTGCTGTCCCAGTTAGCCGTTGATGACTGACTATTTGAAGTATGTGTTCGCTTACCGGGTTTATCTTGCTTTTCCTGACGATGTAGTTCCGTACTGTGGGGATCCGCGATTGGCCCAGATTTATCTATGGCATCGTTTTTATTTACTTCAGCTTTCGTAGCACCGGCGTATTCACCTCCGCCTGTCGTTGTTTCTGCTTTCACCAAACCAGAGTCGTCCGGCTCCACAGCCTGCTCACTGCTTAAATCGCCGGCAGCCAGCCTTGCCAGGTTTTCTTCATCCGGGCGATATCCCTCCCGGCCATACACCTGATCCAGCAAGTTAATAATGCCATGTGGTTTTACATTTCCCTGGCGCATTACCCGATATATGGTATTTGCCACATTCTGCACCCCGACAATCGCGTCAACACCGATGTACTGCACCACGGTATCGCGCAAAACTTTGGCGTCGCGATTACCTCCGGCATAGGCGAGAGACAGCCAGATGTAAGCAACCGCTTTATCGGTTTCCCCGCCTTCTCCCAACATTTTAGCCACCAGATACTGCGCTTCGGTATCCCCCTGCTCAGCCGCTCGTTCCAGCCAGTACACCGCCCGCAGCCGGTTTTTCGCGACAGCAATACCAGCCTGGTAGCAATAAGCCGTTTTGATACAGGCTTTTTTATCCCCCAGCAGCGCCGCACGCAACCGCCAGAGAAATGCTTCCTCAGGTTTCTTTTGGGATGTGGTATCAGCCAGGTACCAGTCTCCAAGTAACAACATCGCAGGTAAGTAATCACTTTCAGCGGCAGCAGTTATGTTCGCTATTCCGGCGTCTTCATCAACATCCGTACCGTAGCCACGTAGCTGGAAACTGCCCAGCTCAAATTTGGCGATCGGATCATTGTGTTTGGCTTTGACCACTTGTGTCCAATACGCCGACTTCGCTTCCCCCTGGGGATCGTTACTGTCGCTGCTACACAGTCTCGCCAGCGCGTTCTGCGCTATATCATTGTCCAGCAACGCCGCTTTGGTGTACCACTGCAATGCCTCGCGAATATTGGTGAGTTCGTATTCCTTGGCCAGCGACAACTGGCTAGGCACATGACCGGTCTGCGCCTTAAAGATTTTTTCTTCACGTTCCGCCAGCCTGGCTTTTTCCAACACCAGACGGTATTTTTCCTCTTTAAGCCGTTTCTCAATGGCCGCTTTTTTATCATTCTCTTTGGCCACAAAGTACCGGTAGATCACCCACCCAAGCAGCCCGCCAGCCACACTCAGGCCAATCAGAAGGTTATCCATAGTCCCTCAACTGCACTTTTCTTGATATTTGAGTTATTAGTCCGTTTATCGGCCAATGTGAACAAAACTGGAGGAAATTTCCGGGTTCTGTGCCTATTGCCCTCTCTCTGAGACTGACGATTAATTGCAGCTAAATCAACTACCCACAGGATTGAGTGCTAAATTAAATGAAGCGCTAAATATTACGCAATGCGTCTATGACTTAAACATCATCCTCACCTATCACTCTGATTATAAGGAGCAAGGATGTTTCTCGACTATTTTGCCCTGGGTATGCTGTTTTTTGTGGCGTTTGTACTCTTCTACGGCATTATCGCGATTCACGATATTCCGTATGAAATCGCCAAGAAACGTAATCATCCGCATCAGGATGCGATCCATTATGCAGGCTGGGTCAGCCTGTTCACCCTTCATGTCCTGTGGCCGTTTTTGTGGATTTGGGCCACGCTGTGGCGAGAGGACCGGGGATGGGGTTTCACCCAGATTCAGAATGAACAAAACGAGCTGCATCATGAAGTCCTGCAGCTCAGCCAAAAAGTGGAGCAACTGAGCGAGAAACTAACGGAGCTGGAGCACCGCCACGCCCATCATTCCCCTTCGGCCAGTTCTGGTAATCCACCGCCACGACCACAGAAACCACAACAGGGAGATGAGCGCTAATGGATTTATTACTCATCCTGTCATACGTCGCGCTTTGTGTGGCGATTTTTAAAATCTTCAAGATTCCACTCAACAAATGGACCGTCCCCACTGCCGCCTTGGGTGGCATCCTGCTGATAGGTACCTTGATTCTGCTAATGAACTACAACCATCCGCATACCAATCTTGGCGGGCAGTTTTTTGTTACGACCCCCATCGTCCCGGTCGTTACAGGCAAGGTGACAGAAGTGCCGGTAACTCCCAACACCCTGATCCACAAGGGCGATATTCTTTTCAAAATCGATGCCACTACCTATCAGGCCGAAGTGAACCTGCAACGAGCAGCACTGGCTGAAGCCAAGCAGAATGTATTAGGGTTGGAGGCTTCATTTAAAGCTGCCCAAGCCACAACCGCCAAAGCGATCGCAGAGCGGGATCGCACCTACGAGCAGTTCAAGCGCTATGAAAAAGGCTTCAAACGTGGTGCCTTTACCGCCGCGGAAGTGGATAACCGGCGCCAGTTCTTTCTCAGCGCCGAAGCAACGCTTGACGCGGCACGGGCGGAAGAGCGCCGGGCTAAGCTGGCGTATGAATCCGAAATTATGGGAGAAAATACCAGTATCGCCAAAGTCCGTGCCCAACTGATACAAGCTGAGTTTAACCTGGCCGAAACGGTGGTCCGGGCTCCGACTGACGGCTATGTCACGCAGGTAGCGTTGCGCCCCGGAATGATGGCTGTCCCCCTTCCGCTGCGCCCGGTGATGACCTTTATTCACAAAGAAGACCAGTACTTCGTCGGGGCTTTCCGGCAGAATTCCCTGATGCGCCTGCGGCCGGGCTTCAAAGCGGATTTCATTTTCCGGGCACTGCCGGGGCAAACGTTCCAGGGTGAAGTGGTCGAGGTGCTGCCTGCTATCGGCGAAAGCCAAATCCAGGCATCCGGCGTGCTGTATGGCAGCGATCGTCTGCTCAATCAGGGACGACCTCTGGTTAAGCTGATCATCACGGATGACATATCCTCCTATCATCTGCCGCAGGGAGCAAACGTCGAGATTGCGGTGTATTCCGACAGTTTCGAACATGTTTCCATCATGCGAAAAGTGCTGATACGCATGAAGAGTTGGCAAAACTACCTGTTCCTTGATCACTGATCCGAGCTGGGCATGCGCCTGCTACTGATTCTGGCACCGAACACTCCCTCCGTTTGGTGCCTGTTTCTCCCTCCTTTCATTCTTGCCTCGTTCGATGACACAAATTTCAGTGACTCATGTTGGGTTTGGCTCTCTCCTGTTTGTCAGCCATTTATCCGCCGGCAACCTGCCTGAACGCACAATTTACTGCTTTTCTGCACCAACCGGCGAAGCGGCGTATATGCTTTATTTATCAAGATGTAATTACGTTCGATGATGATTCGGACAGGCAGGGAATGAAGCATGCTGTCAATTTTCGATATTTTCAAAGTGGGGGTTGGTCCCTCCAGTTCACACACCAACGGGCCTATGCTGGCCGGCTTTGATTTCAGCCAGAAAGCCCTTCCGTTATTGGATGTTATCAGCCGGGTACAGGTGAATCTGTACGGTTCATTGTCACTCACCGGCAGAGGGCACCACACCGACAGGGCCACGATGTTAGGGTTGATGGGTAATCAGCCGGATACCATCGACATTGCAACGGCCAGTCAGGCACTCAGTGATGCCAGAACAACGCGAAGCCTCTCTCTCGCCGGACAACACACCGTGCCCTTTGATGAGCAAATCGATTTGCTTTTTCATCAGGAAAATCTGCCGCTGCATGAGAACGGCATGACGATCACCGCGTTTAACGCGGCTGGTGAGCAAATCCTGCTGGAAACCTATTACTCTATCGGCGGAGGATTTATCGCAACCGCCGACGAACTGCAAAACGGCATCAGCAGCAGCCAGGTTAAGGTGCCCTATCCATTCCACAGTGCGGATGATTTACTGACCCTCAGCGAGAAAGAAGGGATCAGCCTGGGGGCCATGATTCAGCGCAATGAGCTGGCCTTTCGCACTCAGCAGGCATTTGATGCCAAAACCCTGCAGGTCTGGGAGGTCATGACCAACTGCATGGAACAAGGGTTTGAAACAGAAGGCGTGCTGGAAGGAGGATTGCATGTGGTGCGGCGAGCCCCCGCATTGCTGAAAAAACTGGTCTCAAGTCAGGGCATTGATAATGACCCGATGACGGTCCTTGACTGGGTAAACCTGTTTGCATTTGCCGTCAGCGAAGAAAACGCGGCGGGTGGCCAGGTTGTAACTTCACCGACCAATGGGGCGGCGGGGGTGATCCCGGCAGTCCTGATGTACTACAACCAGTTTATTTGTGAACTTGAACTGAAACAACTGCGGGAGTTTCTCGCCGTCTCAGCCGCCATCGGAATGCTCTATAAAATGAATGCCTCAATTTCCGGTGCTGAGGTTGGGTGTCAGGGCGAAATCGGCGTGTCATCGTCTATGGCGGCTGCCGGCCTGACGGCCATTCGTGGCGGCAGTAACGAGCAAATCTGCATGGCGGCAGAAATTGCGATGGAGCATTCGCTGGGCATGACTTGCGACCCGATTGGCGGACTCGTGCAAATCCCCTGCATTGAGCGAAATGCCATGGGTGCTGTCAAAGCCATTAACGCCTCGCGCATGGCTCTGAAACGCAACAGCAAGTCTCTGATTTCCCTCGACAAAGTCATTGAGACGATGTACCAGACCGGGAAAGACATGAACAAGAAATACCGGGAAACGTCATTGGGCGGACTGGCAATGATCCACCTGGCTCCACCTTGTGAATAATCGGCCTCATATCAATCGTCCCCGAACAAAAACAGCACATAAAAAAAGCCACTGCAAATGCAGTGGCTTCTTTGTATTACCCTCAGGCCGAATTACTTAAATTCCACCAGATTCTTTTCGTAAGTGTCGAACTGGGCTTTGACTTTCTGCGGTGCACCGCCGGTTGCTTTACTGAAAGCAACGATAGCCACACTCGCCAGGATGAAACCAGGGACGATTTCATACAGGTCAAAAATACCACCGCTCAGCTGTTTCCAGATCACCACCGTCAGGGCACCGGTAATGATACCAGCCAGAGCACCATGACGGTTCATGTCTTTCCAGAACAGGCTAATCAGCAATGCAGGACCAAATGCCGCACCGAAGCCAGCCCAGGCATAAGACACCAGACCCAGCACTGTGCTGTCCGGGTTCATCGCCAGTACCAGGGCAATGATAGACAGTACGATAACCGCAACCCGACCAACCATAACGATCTCATCAGACGACG
The DNA here is from genome assembly GCF_017329545.1 of Photobacterium ganghwense. NCBI lineage: Bacteria > Pseudomonadati > Pseudomonadota > Gammaproteobacteria > Vibrionales > Vibrionaceae > Photobacterium > Photobacterium ganghwense. Next base: position 1,987,385 of record NZ_CP071326.1, on the reverse strand, counting down.
CGTCTGGACGGAAAACTTGTTTGTAGAAGTCTTCTGCCAGCGCCGATGACGATACCAGCAGTTGCGAATCCGCTGTACTCATGATTGCCGCCAGAATCGCGGCCAGCAGGATACCCGCCATCACAGGGTGGAAAATTGAGTTAACCAGCAGCATAAAGATACGCTCGCCGTCATCCAGGCTGCCTGCCAGTTGGTTATCAACATACAGAATACCTACTAGGCCAACCAGAATCGCACCGGCCATTGACAGAGCCGTCCAGCCCACCGCAATACGACGCGCCGTACTGATATCGGCATTGCTGCGTGTCGCTTTAAAACGCGCCAGGATATGCGGCTGACCGAAGTAGCCCAGACCCCATGCTGCCAGCGAGATAATCGCAATGGCAGACAACGGCTGGCCTTTCACGTCATTAAACAGCGTCATCAGTTCTGGGTTTTTCGCTGACAGCGAATCCGCCAGATCAACTGGCCCACCTGACATAGCCGCAATGGGTACGATCATCAGTGCCGCGGCCATCAGCAGCCCCTGCACCAGGTCAGTCCAGGATACCGCCAGGAAACCACCAAACAGGGTGTAAGACACCACACACACTGTACCGACAATAACCGCAATCGAGTAGTCCAGACCGAATACGGTCTCAAACAATTTACCACCTGCAACCAAACCAGAACTGGTGTAGAAAAGGAAGAACATCAGAATAAAGAACGCTGAGATGGTTTGAATCAGTTTGGAGTTGTCATCGAAGCGACGTGCCAGGAACTCAGGCATCGTCAATGCGTTCTCCGTCGTAATACTGTAAGTACGCAGACGTTTCGCACATATTAGCCAGTTCAGATATGTTCCCAGGAGAAGACCACCAGCCAGCCACAGCGATTCCAGACCCGCCGCAAAGGCATAACCCGGAAGACCCAGCAGCAGCCACCCACTCATATCTGATGCACCTGCCGACAGAGCCGCAGGCCACGGTCCCAGTGTACGGCCACCCAGGAAGTAATCTGCGGAGTTCGAGGTACGTTTGTACGCCACGTAACCGATGAGCAACATGGCAATCAGGTACGCGATAAACGTGCCGGTAATAGCGAAGCTATTTTCTATCATTATTGAGTTCCCTCACTTTGAGCCCCTGTCCATAGCAGGGGCTTTTTGCTTATTTGCTGTTGTGCAGCACACTGCTGTTACCAACGGGGGTCAGAAAAACAACCTTCCCTAAACCCCGTTGAGCAGTTATGGATTAATGTTCTTCACCGCTCCCCAACTCCAGCAGAGTCGCGTTACCGCCTACTGCCGTAATATTGATGGTTCGTGTCCGCTCGGTCACAAAGCGCAGTGAATACGTTGGACTGCCAATCACCGGCAACTGCGCGTAATCAGATTCACTGATCAGTTGCGCTAATTGTCCGTCACGGGCAGCAAGTTGGCGCGCAAGCACCATAGTGGTTGACGGTGAACCGGCGTACACAACGCCCGCTACCGCCGGATGACTGACCAGCTCAGACAGCTGGTCACTGTCAATGGCAGTGATAACACCACCAACACAGCCGCAGTGTTCCAGCTGTGTGACGACTTCTTTAGCCGACAGGGCAAAGCCCGCCGGGAAACATGCCAGTACGGTGTTACCGGTCAGCAGCGCAGTAGCCAACTGACCCAGTACCGCGACCAGCGGTGCATCATTGTCAGCCGTAACCACAAATACACCACGGCCAGCACAGTAAAGCTCGTTGGTTTCCCCCGTTGGCCCCGGCATCAGTTCCGTTTTAGCAACATGTTCCTCAGCATTACGGCACTGATACTCCACCATTGCGCGGCCTTCCGCCGGCAATTGCTCTGTCCAGCGACGCAGGATATCGATACGGGTTTCAAACCCCAGGTTGTTCCACCCTTCCCAAGCTGCCGAGCTGTTTTTTACTAACGTCGCAATAGTCATGATCACTCCTTAAATTTCTCGACCGCCATCAGGCTTCAACAACATCTTTGGTAAAGCGGTACAGATAGTGTGGACCACCTGCTTTCGGGCCTGTACCAGACAGCCCCTGTCCGCCGAACGGCTGAACGCCAACTACCGCACCGACCTGATCACGGTTGATGTAGCAGTTACCCACACGGGCACGACGCTCAATATGGGTGTAGGTACGTTCGTTACGGCTGTGAACCCCCATCGTGAGGCCAAAGCCGGTGTTGTTGATTTGGTCAATGACCTGATCAAGTTCGGAGGCTTTAAAACGAACGATGTGCAGGATTGGTCCGAAGTTCTCATTCTTCAGCACATCAATAGACGGAATTTCAAACGCTGTAGGCGCCACGAAATCACCGTGCTGGCAGCTATCATCCAGCTTCGCCTGGGCAACCAGCTTGGCTTGGTTCTTCAGGGACTGAATGTGCGTCATCAGTTTATTGCGGGCAGTCAGATCAATGACCGGGCCGACATCGGTTGAGTGCAACTGCGGGCGACCCACAGACAGCTCAGCCATAGCCCCTTTAATCAGGCTAATCACACGATCGGCAATATCCTGCTGAATGAACAGTACACGCAGGGCAGAACAACGCTGACCGGCAGAAGCAAAGGATGAACGCACAACATCACGTACCACCTGCTCTGGCAGGGCCGTACTGTCGACGATCATCGCATTCTGGCCACCGGTTTCAGCAATAAACGGCACCGGTGCACAGTCACGCGCCGCCAGGCTACGGTTAATCGCCTGAGCCGTTTCAGTCGAACCGGTAAAAGCCACACCAGCGATGTGGACATCGGATGTCAGCGGAGCACCCACCTCACGACCACGTCCTGGTACCAGCTGAACCGCACCAGCCGGGACCCCAGCTTCAAGCATCATCTCAATCGCACGGAATGCAATCAGCGACGTTTGCTCTGCGGGTTTAGCCACAACCGTATTGCCGGCCACCAGTGCTGCAGATACTTGTCCCAGGAAAATGGCCAGCGGGAAGTTCCACGGGCTAATACAGGTGAAGACACCGCGTCCCTGATAACTGATTTGCTTCACATTGCCATCAAAACCCGTTACCGCTTTCGGCTGGCTGAAATTCACAGACGCCTGATCCGCATAGTAACGACAGAAATCTACGGCTTCGCGCACTTCGTCAATGCTGTCCTGAATGGTTTTACCGGCTTCGCGATGACACAAAGCAACCAGTTCACCCAGATTGTCTTCCAGCAGGTCAGCCAGGCGCTGGATGCAGACTGCACGCTCGCTGGCCGGACGGGTGGACCATTCCGGATACGCTTGCTCAGCCACGGAAATAGCTTCAGCAGCAATCTCAGCATCAGCAAAAGCGACGTGCCCGACCGCTTCACGACGATCGTACGGCGCTTTAACGTCGAAACCCTGTTTGGTTTCGGTACGCACTTCACCGTTGATAATCGGACCGGCCTGCCACTGATGTTCAGCAAACTTCGCAACCGACGCCGCAAACGGTGCCCATTCCGATTCAATCTCAATGTTAACCCCGGCAGAGTTCTTACGTGACTCTCCGAAAATCGCCGACGGCAATGGAATCAGGCTGTTGTTCAGTGATGGACGTGACAGCAGCGCATCCACCGGATGCTGAGTCAGCGTTTCAACCGGGCAGTTTGCATCCACCAAACGGTGAACGAACGAACTATTAGCCCCGTTTTCCAACAGACGACGAACCAGGTATGGCAGCAGGTCTTTGTGACTGCCTACCGGCGCGTAGATACGCACGTTGGTGCCGTGCATGGCCATCACATGGTTGTACAGCGCATCACCCATCCCATGCAGACGCTGGAACTCAAAGTTACGGTTACCGCCAGACATGGCGACAATCGCCGATACCGTGTGGGCGTTATGGCTGGCAAACTGCGGATAGATCAACCCTTTCAGGTGAGACGACAGCAGGAAGCGGGCACACGCGAGGTAAGAGGTATCCGTTGATTCTTTGCGGGTGTAGACCGGGTACCCGGCGTAACCACTTTGCTGAGAAAGCTTGAGTTCGCTGTCCCAGTAGGCGCCTTTTACCAGACGCAGCGGGATCACATCACCCTGTTCTTTCGCCAGAGCAGCCAGCCAAGTCAGCACCGGCAGCGCACGCTTGGAATAAGCCTGAACCACGAGGCCAAAACGTCCCCAGCCTTTAACGACATCAGAACGGTACAGTTTTTCAAACAGCTTCAGCGACAGCTCAAGACGGTCAGCTTCTTCCGCATCAATAGTGATGCCGACATTCAGTTCGCGTGCACGTTTTAGCAGCGACAGCACTGACACGTACATCTCATCCAGCACACGCGCTTCGTTCGATACGTCATAGCGTGGATGCAGTGCAGACAGCTTGATCGACACGGTAGGATCCGGCGAACGACTGAAGTTGTTCTTGTCATTTTCACGGCCAACGGCTTCGACGGCCATGATGTAGTCTTTGAAATATTTATCCGCATCCTGGGCAGTCAGCGCCGCTTCACCCAGCATGTCAAAGGAATACGTAAAGCCCTGCTCACGCTTGGTCTTACCGTTTTTCATCGCTTCGGCGATGGTACGGCCCAGCACGAACTGGTGGCCCATGATCTTCATCGCCTGATTCATCGCCTGACGAATCACAGGCTCAGACATTTTGTTGACCAAGCGGTTAATCACGTGGCCTGGCGTACCGTCTTCTTTGGCATCCATAGTCACGACTTTACCGGTCAGCATCAGACCCCAGGTAGAAGCGTTTACAAACAACGAATCAGAGTTCTTCAGGTGCGATTTCCAATCTGCCACACTGAGTTTGTCGCGGATCAGCGCGTCAGCAGTTTCAGCATCCGGAATTCGCATCAGGGCCTCAGCCAGACACATCAGCAGGATCCCTTCTTTGGTATCCAGACTGTATTCAAGCAGCAGCGCATCGATCATTTGGATCGCATTCTGATCGGCACGAACGCGCTCAATCAGGGTCGTAGCCTGTTCCGTTGTGTATTGCAGCTCTTGCTCGGTCGGTGTTGCCAGCGGGATAAGCTGGTTCAGCCATTGCGACTCATCCACCGCGTACAACGGTGAAATCAGCGACCACAAGTCGCTTAATGGACGCTCAATAAAAGTAGGCTGAAGTACTTCTGCCGCATTGAACATAAGTGATTCCCTCATGATTGAACCTGATCCAGAACTCAGCAGATATGTTGGCTGAATGTCCTTCCCCAGGATAAATGTTACATCAGTGTTACTGTTGAGGAGATTTTATTTTCCGGCAACCCTGGAGTCTTGCTGTATTCTCCGATAATTTTTAGAAAAAGTCCGGCCTTTAACAAAAATCGACCCAGGATTTTTAGAAATGATGCATTTTTACTTAACCGGTAGCATAAAAATGGTCACAAACTCACCAGTTAACGATGGTCAGAAACAGACCAGAGAGGTGGAACGATGATCACGGAAGGATAGAAGCCATACACGGGTACAGTGCGCTGACGGGAAAATGTAAAAAGAAGGCTAACAGCGGGTTTCATCAGCCATTCTGAACAAGGCTGAGTTGTTACAGAAACAACGCCTGATTTGACAGTGGCCGTTTACGATTCAGCCACTCACACGGCAGTGCCGAGAGAGGCCGCAAGCATTGTCGTAAACGCACTGTTGTTCACAAGAAACGAAGGTGAGAGGGTTGAAAGCTCGACACTTAACCAGACAAAAAAACAAGAAGACAGATTTTGTGGGCAAACAGCGGAACGCTGGCTCAATAGCCCTGATTATCTTTGCGATAACGTGCCGGAGGCTTACCAAACAGACGGGTAAATGACTGGGTAAAACTGCTTTGGCTGGCAAAGCCGGTACTGTGGGCAACCTGCGCCACACTCAATTTGGATTCTTCAATCAGCTCACGCGCCAATTCCAGACGTTTTTTCAGTACATACTGGTGCGGAGTCATACCGGTTTGTTCTTTAAACAGGAAATGGAACTGACTTTCTCCCAGAAACACCAGACCAGCAAGCTGAGACACGGAAATTTTCCGGGTCAGATGCTGAACAATGTACTGATCGATGATATCCATATTCAGGCGATAGAAATGACGCTCCTCATTCAGCGGTTTGAAGTGCCGATGCAGGACACACATCAACGTATCGGTACACGCTTTGCTGAGCAGTAAGTCATCGGGGTGTGCAATCATCTCAGCAGTCAGCACCTGGATCAGGTTTTGCGCCTGGCGATCCAGATGAAAATAACCGGATTGTTCAAACAGGCGAGACAGGTTGTTCGATGTATACACAGCCTGTGATTGTTCGACCGGAACATTAAGCACCAGAATTTCATTGTTACCGATACCGGAAAAGGCGTGTTCCGAATCCGCCGCTACCAGGCAGCCCTGCCCCGGGCAGACCAGATTTCCCGCCCCTTCAATATCAAATTCCGTTTGCCCGGACAGCCCAATCACGACCTGGTTATAACCGTGGTTGTGATGATCCATCTGTTCCGGCAGCTTGATGATCTCGGAAGGTTTGTAGGTCACCGAATATAGCTTGTCACTCATGCTAAAAAGTTGCAGGGCCGTAGTAAGGACATAGAAAGATCATACCATACCTTCTCCCCCCACGATAACAGCGGAACTATGATCAAGAAGCAATTATTTACGGCGGATGTCGTTTCAAATCACTTCTGTTGATTTTCAACACAAATTTCCCTAATCGAGGTCACACATCACCTCGCAATCGACGTTAAGTGTATACATTTTCTCCGCCCCAAAAATGGAATTTAAATATTTTAAATCATATAGATAGAAAATTGATCCGAGAATCATCAGGATAAGCCCGCCCAACCAGACCCACACCTCCGCCACAATGATGGGGTTTCCCTTGATCATGCTTCAGGGCCAGTGTGAAAAAATGGATCGGGATCGTACTTGATCATCGTTCCAATTGAACCAACACCCTCCGTTATTTAGCCAGCCTTGATCATCGTTCCATCTATTATCAACACCTTAGCGTCCGTTTGTCACATGGATAACGACGCCGAGTGACTCAATGCATTCCCATGAAGATCAAGTGGTTACCGATCCGATGATCTTGTTACACAGTGTATGTTAATTGTGCTACAAATAGGGCTCACAATAAGGATACCGTTTCATGAACGAATTTTTCACACAGCTGCACTACTCTTTTTCCGTTACCGGGCCCATCTTCTTGATGCTCGGGCTGGGGGTGTTCCTTAAACGCCGGGGGATTCTGACAGACCCGTTTATCGAAACCGGCTCCAAATTGGTCTTTACCATCACCCTGCCAGCCATGTTGTTTCTAAGCGTCGCCAAGGCCGATTTGGCCCAGATCGGCAATGTCAATCTGTTGGGGTATGCGGTTGTGGCCAACATTTTGATTTATCTGCTGTTTGAAAGCCTCGCCGGAAAGCTGATCAAGGAACGTCGTGATATTGGTGTCGTAGTGCAGGGCGCATTTCGCGCCAACACCGGAATTATCGGGCTGGCGTATGTCAGCAACGCATTCGGTGAAACTGGCCTGGCAATTGGCTCACTGTATGTGGCAGCCATTACGGTGCTCTACAACATTCTGGCGGTCATCACCCTCAGCCGGGCAAACCCGCAACAACAACAGCTGGGCACCCGGTTTCTGATACGTTCCATCACCACCAATCCGCTTATCCTCAGCATCGTACTGGCATTACCCTTTTCCGTGTTTACGATTCCCATTCCGCAAATCCTGACCGATTCCGGCCGTTATTTTGCTGATATGACCTTGCCGCTTGCCTTGTTGTGTACCGGGGCCAGTCTGGATTTCAAGCAGCTTCGACAAAGTTCAACCCTGACCCACTTTGCCAGCAGCGGACGTCTGATTATCGCCCCCCTGCTGATCACACTGGCAGGCTATTGGGCCGGATTCAGAGAACTGGAGCTGGGTATTATCTTTTTGATGAGTGCAGCCCCCACAGCCGCAGCCAGTTATGTCATGGCACGAAACATGGGGGGAAATGCCAATCTGGCCGCCAACATTATTGCCATCACAACGTTAGGCTCACTATTTACCTGTAGCCTTGGCATCACCCTGCTAAAAACTTTCCGGCTTATTGACTAAATTATTTGGCTACCCGGCAAGGTAGCCATTTTAGTTATTTTTCTTCGCGATAAATGTCAGGTAAGAAAAATAAACCTCGTCGATAAAGCCCTGACCTGAAATATAAATTCTGATTATTGGTAGCAAATAAACAACGGGCATATCACATGTATGCATAACTGGGCAGTCGCATTATATGCCCGATACGCGATGTGACCTGTTTCACTTTTATGATTAAAAATAAATGTAACACCGATATGCGGTATATTTGAATAACCTGTCAATTAACTATGAAACTAACAGGATATTTTAAGAAAGAGGGTTAAATACGCGAATAGTGTGAAGAAATGTCAACTTTCACAGACAAAAATAACAAATCACAAAGTAAAAATATTGTCAATAGGTGAATTCCCCCCTTAAACTACGCGCCCCGCTGCGATACATTTAGTCCCGCAGGCAGCAAACGGGATTCAGCGTTTACTGTTAGCCGTATCCAGCTTTGGATACATGCCAAGCGGATTTGCTTTGATATACACCCTCATATCGAAGATTATGAATCTGATTGGATACCTCTTCTACACGTCGTACAGGATTGTGCTCTTCGGAGTCAAACTCTTGTCTTTGCCGACCTAAATAGGTCGGCTTTTTTTTGTTTTTCTCCATTAATGTCCAATTAACCGTCATCCGGATATTGTAACCCCGCCATATTCCTTTACACTTCCCTCTTGTATTTGGTTTAACGTTATTTGGTTCAGGCTGCGTAAGTGAAAAATAAAGTCGACCCGTCATTATTACATTTATTTAATCAACTCCCCGGATGCTGGGGCTGTAAAGATAAAGACTCTGTTTTTGTTTATGCAAATGCAGAATATGGGGAAATTATTGGGGTCGACCATCATTTAGATTGTATTGGCCGCACTGATTTTGATATGCCAAGCCCAACGGTGGAATGTGCCGAAGCATTTCGCGAGCAGGACAGCCAGGTTATTTTAACGGGCAAAAGAATGCGGGTGCTGGATATTCATCCCTACTCGGACGGGAGCTGGCGTGCACATTTATTCACTAAAACCCCGTGGCGAGATGAAAATAATGACGTCGTTGGCACGATTTTCTCTGGTGTCGAGCTGAAAGATACCGCCGTACTGGAAGTCGGGCACTGGATTTGCCGCGCAGCCGGCCTGGATCCGAAAGAACAAGCGTCTTTTAACCTGGATCTCAACCATCGCCCGCTCAACCTAAACACCCGCGAGTCAGAAGTGCTGTTTTTGTTGCTTTATGGCAAAAAACCTCAGTACATCAGTAAGGTGCTTGGCGTATCAGTCAAAACAGTCGAAAACTATGTACTGCGACTGCGCGAGAAATTTAACGCCAACTCCAAAAATGAACTGCTGGATATCGCCCTGGATCTCGGCTACGGCTCACATATTCCGGAAAGCATGCTCAAACGCCAGCTTTCTGTCATCCTGAAAGAGTAACCGCCAGATAGAAAAAGATCGGATCTTTAGATTGCGGTTTTGCAGTACCAACCCTGTTTCCAGATCAAAATCTGAGCGATAGCCATTGCCTATAATCCGCTCAGATTTGATTCATGGCCGCAAGCCACAGTTATTCTCGGAAACAGTATGAAACAGTTCACTATCACTTACGTTGTACACCCTCACTTCAATATTCCTTGCAAATACCATATTCAGGCAAATAATGAAGTGGAGTCCATTGCCAGCGCTGAGAAAGCGCTGAAACTTCGCCATCCGGAAGGCATCAGCATCGTTACCAGCCAACCGCAACTGGCCTGAACGCAGAACACAAAAAAGAGCAGCCGAAGCTGCTCTTTTTATTCAGATGACACAAATACTGTGTTACGGCGCCAAGCGCTCAATCGTCCACTCCTGGCTATCTGTTGCCGTGCGCGTGTAGATAAAGCGATCGTGCAAACGATTTGCGCCACCTTGCCAGAATTCTATCGAGTTAATTTTCACCCGGTATCCCCCCCAGAAGGTTGGCACCGGCACTTCACCTTGCGCGAACTTCTGCTTCAGCTCCATAAACTTGCTTTCCAGCGCCTGACGGGCAGTCAGACGTGAACTCTGCTTACTGGCCCAGGCCGCAATCTGGCTTTCTTTCGGACGGGACGTGAAATATTTCATCACTTCCATCTTGGAAAGCTTGGTTGCAGTGCCGGTGATATGTACCTGACGCTCCAGCGGGTGCCATGGAAAATGCAGGCTGATACGCGAGTTGTGCTCGAGATGGCTGGCTTTACGGCTGCCCAGGTTAGTGTAAAAAACAAAACCATCTTGATCGTAATGCTTCAGCAGAACAATTCGCTGATACGGCTGGCCATGTTCGTCCACCGTCGCAATTGTCATCGCAGTCGGATCCGTCAGATTGGCCGCTATCGCCTGGTCCAGCCATTTTTCAAACAGCTTTTCTGGCTGCTCAGGTAAATCGTGACGGCGCAATCCACCGCGTGTATAGTCACGACGAATATCAGACAATTCCATTGTTATCTCCGCTAGTTATCTGTGAAGTACGACTGACGCTAAAATTTTGCGCTTTGTCTTGGCGAAACACAAGCTCAATCCGGCAGGGTGCTTAACTGATAGCCACCTCGCTGAAGCAACGCCAAAAGTTTGCTACATTAGCCTTCTGCTTTTCCTGCTGACGAACATATGACGATAAAAAGAAAGTTCCTGACGCTGGCAATCGTGATCGGCTGTCTCGGTACTGGTGCCGTTGCTTCACTGACCTATCATCAGGCTCAGCAACAACTCAACCAGAAACTGATCGCGAATGTTGACCAGCTGGGAAACAAAATCGACGTACAGTTAAAACGCTATAGTCGTTTGCCTCAAGTACTGGCCAATGATCCCCGTTTACTGGGGCCGCTTCTCAGTGATGTATCAGAACGATACCCGGTAACCAATCAATTTCAGGTCACCAGCCAGATGCTGCAGGAGTGGTGCAACACCCTAGGCGCTGACACAATTTATCTGATGGATCCCAATGGCACGACACTGGCGTCCAGCAACTGGCAAGCGAAACAATCATTTGTCGGACAAAATTACCATTACCGTCCGTATTTCCAGCAAGCCTTTCAAGGCCGACACGGGCAATATTTTGCCTTAGGGGTCAGTTCAGAAAAACGCGGCTACTTCTTTTCGGCGCCGGTCCGTTATGAAAATACGGTACTGGGAGTACTGACGATCAAAGTTGATCTGTCGCTGATTCAGGATATCTGGCAATACGAAGAAATTGAGTATGCGATCACCGATGCACGAGGCATTGTGTTTTACAGCTCAGAACCAACCTGGCTGTATCACAGCCTGGCCGCCCTCAGTCCGGAAGTACGGCAACAAGTGATTGCCTCACGACAGTACGGCAATGCTCCTCTGGCACCACTGACCCATTCCTCTACCCTGGCAGAATTCAATCAGCTAAGCTACCCGGTTATAAGTGCTCCGGGCAGCGGCAAACAGACCCGGTTTTCATTTGCTCGCCATGAGATGGCAAAAGCCGGCTGGACCATTTACGGTTTCACCCCATTGACGGCGGTCAGCCAGATGGTAGGACAAGAATTACTGATTTTTATCCTGCTGTATATTTTGCTGTGCTTTGCCCTTCATGCTTGGTGGCAGACTTACCGTGCTCGCCGTGATCTGGCGAAGCTGAACAGCAAGCTGGAACGGACGGTCACCAAACGTACCCAGAACCTGCAAAATGCCAATCAGCAACTCAAACAAACCCTGCGCCAGTACGAACTCAGCCAGGCCGAGCTGAAACAAACGCAATCAGAACTGATGCAAGCTGCCAAGTTGGCGATGCTGGGCGAGCTGTCTGCCAGCATCAACCATGAAATTAACCAGCCGCTGGCAGCCATGCGGACCTATGCCGAAAACTCCCGCAAATTGTTAGCAAAAGAACGTTTTGAGGCTGTCGCCGGAAACCTGGACGAAATTGTTCGCCTCAATGGTTTAGTTGCCGACATCATTGCCCGTTTTAAAGTTTTTGCCCGCAAGACCTCCCCGCAGGCAGCCACGCGCCACACCAATGTCCATGAGTCCGTTCGTGCGGCTGCCGCCTTGCTGCGCACCAGCCTGATCAAGCAAGGGGTCGTGCTGCGGATCGGGGAGTTGAACGCCGACACGACAGTCGACATTGATGCAGTACAATTTGAACAAGTCTTGGTTAACCTGTTACAAAACAGCGTGCAGGCTTTGGCAGAGCACCCAGAGCCTCAGATAGGCGTTGATTTTACCTGTTATCAGAACACCCTGTCCTGCCATGTCTGGGATAACGGTCCCGGTTTATCGGATCAGCAGAAACAATCAGTTTTCAACCCATTCTATACCACTAAGCCAGATGGCTTAGGACTGGGTCTGACCATCTCCCAGCGCATTCTTCATGCCAGCCAGGGAGAACTGTCAGTGACAGATCATCCTGGTGGCGGCGCTGAATTTATTATTACTCTGCCTTTATCGAGTGAGAGATCCTCATGAACATTCCCGTCATTTTTATCGACGATGACAAAGCCATCCGTGATGCGCTAGGCCAAACTCTGGAGCTGGAGGATTATGATGTCCAGTTATTTCCCGGCGCCAAACCGGCTTTAGACGTGCTCGATACCCAATTTCAGGGCGTGATCATTACAGATATCAACATGCCGGTGATCAACGGGCTGACCTTTCTCAAGCAGGCACTGGCCATTGATCCGGAATTCAGCATTATCATGCTGACCGGACACGGTGATATTTCGATGGCCGTCGAATCGATGCGAATCGGCGCCTATGACTTTTTGGAGAAACCATTCTCAACCGAACACCTGCTTGATGTGGTAAAGCGGGCCGCTGACAAACGCCAACTGGTACTCGAGAATCGTGAGCTACGCCGTGAGCTGGAAGTGCAGAGTGGTCCGGGGCCTCGATTACTGGGCACCTCGCCGATGATCCGGCAACTGCGTCGGGTGTTGTCTCATCTGGCCCAGAATCCCACACCACTGTTTATCCATGGCCAGCACGGCACAGGGAAGTCGCTGGTCGCGCGCTTTACCCATGATCACAGTAACCGACAGCACTCCCCTTTTATTACAATCAATTGTCAGACGGAACATCCTCATCAACTCCACCACGAGCTGTTTGGTCTCACCAACGATGAATCAGATACCCTATCGGGTACGGCAGCGGCAAGCGCCTTTCACCGTGCCTCTGGCGGTACACTGTATCTCAAGCACATCGAACAGATACCGTCAGCATTGCAACTACCGCTCCTGACAGCGATTCGTGAAGCCAAAGCGCCTGAGTCACCCCGTATCATTGTATCCGCGGCTTTGGATAATCAGCAGTTGCAACATGCCTCTCCATTTGTCAAAGCGCTCTATTATGAGCTTGGTTTCGTCGGCATCGCCCTCCCGCCGCTGCACCAGCGACGAGAAGATATTGTCATGCTGTTTAAAAACTTTCTTCGAACGGATTGCAGTCGGTTCGGAATTGAACCGCCACAGGTGGATAATGAACTGGAACATGAATTAACCCAGTACAACTGGCCGGGCAATATTCGTGAATTACGCACTTTTGCTGAGCGCTACGCCTTAATGGGAAAACAAGCCAGTCTGGGTGCGAATGGCGACATTACGGCAGCGTCCCACTCTCAGCAGGTCCCCACTCTGGCAGACCGGGTTGCAGACTTTGAATGCAAACTGCTGTGTGATGCACTTCACCGTCATCAAGGGCGGCTGAAAGACGTTCAGTCAGAACTTGGCCTGGCACGTAAAACGCTGTACGACAAACTCAAAAAATATGAGATAAACAAAGACGAATTTAAAGTCTCCTGAAATCAGCCAAACAGCGCGTTGCGCGCTGTAAAGGCCAGTAACGTTGCAGAATCCTTCGAGTCATATTCAGCTTTAATCACTCGCCAAGAAGTTTCCAACTCTATCTCAGCGCGCTTTTTGATAATTTAAGGCAGCAAACATCCTTACCGCCCTCGACTGATTCTGCACGTTGCGTTTCGAGACTGAGATATGACCATAATTAAATCTGCGTTCAGTTGGATAACTCTCTGCCTGACGCTGTTATTCCTGACCCTTTCAACAGCACATCTCTATGTGCTGAAAACGACTATTGACCATCAAGCACATTCCCAGTTACAGCAAAGTTTACGGACCTTGGAGTCTTGGCTGACATTGCCGGATCATGTCAATCTGCTTCGCGCGGATTCTTCATCCTTAACAACCATCTTCACGACCCAGCTCAGACACACGCCAGGGTTATCGGCCGAACTCAGGTTGTCAGCGCATGCAGAAACACCCTTGCACTGGGTATCTCGCACCGACACCGTTGTTACTGCGCAGCCATGGTTTACAACAGTCGCTGATTTTCAGCCGTTAACGGTCAGAGAGTCCCTTATCTATGAGGGGAATCCATTGGGTGAGTTGATTTTTACATTATCTCCGGAAACGCGTGAACAGTTGCTATGGCAGGAAGCGGTTTCATTTTTTATCGTCGCCGGTGGTTGCGGCCTGATGCTGATGTTCCTGATCTTCATTGTACTGAATCATAAACTACGTTCCATCACCACCATTGCGGCGCAAGCCAACCTGGTGATGAACAACCAGTTCAAGAGCCTGCTGCCCCTACCGGGTGATGGCGAAGGACGGACAATTGCCCGCATGCTAAACCACCTGGCGGGCCAACTGGAATCAAATTTCAAATTGCAGGCTAAAGAAGCCGTCAAACTGAAGGAACAGGCCTACCGGGATAATGTCTCTGGTTTGGGCAATCGCCATTACTTCATCAATCAGATTAACACCTGGTTGGCAGAATCAGCCAAAGGTGGCTTACTGCTCCTTAAATCTAAGCTGATCGATGACATATACCGCCATCGCGGTTTTACTGAAGGTGATGAGTTTGTCCGCAAACTGGCGGAAAGTATCAACAGCAATATCATACACAGTGAGATCACTCTGGCCCGACTCTCTTACGACGAGTTTGCCGTTTTGGCACCGAACATTACGTCAGATAAGTTAACCATAATTGGGGAAACCCTGCTGGGCGTGCACCAAGAATTGCAAACCGCTTCAGGCTGTGAGTCGCCAGACAGTGTTCACATCGGCTTACTGATGGCGACCCATCCGGGGAATGCCAGCCAGTTACTGGCTCAGCTGGATAACGTACTGGCTCAGGCCGCACGTAACCCCGACCACCCGCTGACATTAGCCAATGATAACGAGCACCCGATCGCCTTTGGCAAATTGCAATGGAAAAACCTCCTACTGGAAGCCATTGACAATGATGGCATTCAGTATCAGTACCAGCCTGTCGCCAATGAGAATAAAGGGATTTACCACTATGAAGTGTTTTCGGCCATTCAAAAAGGCCAGCAACGTTATGCAGCCGGGCAATTTCTTGGTGCCATTGAAGATGTGGGATCCGGTGTCGTCTTCGACCGCCACGTGATTGCCTATCACATTAACCGTCTCAATGCCGACAGCACGCTGGGCCCATTAGCAATCAACATCACGACAAACAGCGTGAGTGACCCAGCCTTTATTCGCTGGTTAAGTCAGATCTTGGAGCGTAATCAACGGCTCGCCAGCCGCTTGTTTTTTGAAATTCCGGAAACCAGCTTTGTGCGGACTCCGGATGCCTGCAGCTTGTTGTGCTCAGCAATTCGGTTTTACAAATTCCGCTTCGGGGTCGACAACTATGGCCGCTACTTTAAATCACTCGACTACCTGACAGAGTTCAGGCCGGATTATGTCAAAATCGATTTTTCGTACACGCATCAGTTGAATGACCAACAGAAGATAAACCTGTTGTCGTCCATTTCCCGTACGGCGCATAGTCTCAACATTCTAACCATCGCCACCCGGGTAGAAACGGAAACTCAGCTCGACCGGCTTTCCGATTTATTTGTAAGTGGTTTTCAAGGCTACATCATCGAAACTCGACAAAAGCAATCTCGGCTAAACCAGACGATTCGTGCACCCTTGCCATCCTATTAATGGCTGGCTGATTTACAGTGTAAATAGCATTTACACTGTAAATCAAAGTGGCTGCAGTACCAGTTCCTGGTCATCAAAATGGATTTTGGAAGGGCCATGTTCATTAGAGACCGAAATCAAATCTCGCTCTAACTGCACCTTAACGCCTGGATAGACTCGGTTCAGGACTTTGACTGCTACCAAGCGACGCACTTCATCATACTCGTCCCGCAACTGCTGTTGCTGTTCACGAAGCGATGTCATCAGACTTTGATGTTGCAGGGAAATCGTGCGAATTTTGTCGACTAACTCCGGAGGGCGGTTCGCTTGGGGAATGGAAAGTAACTTATGCTGAGCCTGCCGGATCTTATCTATTTGACCCAGTTCCGCATCAATTTCGCGCTGCACGGCTTGGATATGCTGCAATAAGGTCGGGGATTTCGTAAAAGCTTTTACCGTCGTTGGCACCCCCGCCAAAGCTCCGAGGTTCACCACCTTCACATTATAGCCAGCTTCGACGTCCCCCCCACTTAACGTGCCGTGGCGCTTTAGCTGGTCCATGACAACGACTTCACCGGCGGCACGGATACGGCAATGCAATACGTGCAGGGTACACACCATATCCATCCCGGTTTCAATACCAGCAAACTGTGCAAATTTACTGGTGACACTGCCACCGGCAATAATCCGACACGCATAATCCATGCCCTCTTGCTTACGCCCAATGATTCCTTTCTGAATGACTACGTCACCGCCGGCAGTCAGCTCTGCGAGTTCGACAAAACCACCCACCACGATATTCCCGCTGGCCGTCACTTTCATCCCTGGGGTGACATCACCGGAAATAATCACACTACCATCAAAGGAGATATGGCCGGTTGCCACATTCACCCCGGCAAGCGTTAATGCGTCATCAATCTGCATACCGCGTTTTTGACGAACAGGAATACCGGCCTTGTTGGCCAACAGAATATCCGGATCGGCTTGGCTGATCAGCGTCCCCTCGCCAGCCTCAAACTCTTCACTCTTACCCGGTTTAGCCGGTAATACCTTGCCGTGTACGGTGTAGCCCTGCGTACCTTCCGTCGCGGGGTAGCGCCTCATCAACGGCTGACCGGATTTTACGGTGATCAATTCTCCCAGATCCCGCATATCCACTTTACCATCATCAGTCTGCTGAGGACGCAACACACGAGAGCCTGCATCTTCGACTAACGGCTCAAAACGGGTGTTTTTACCGTGCTCGGGAAGCTTGCCAAATGCTACCGGCAACGATATTTTTTCACCGGGATTCAGGGCGAGAGTTTGACTAAGCAGGTGCTGCAACTGGGACTTACGAATGCCTTTAACAATATGATGCGACTGTAACACATCCAGTAACCCCGGTCCTGAAAGGTGTGTTCCACCATACGGAGCCGTTACGGTCAGAGAGGCCCGCATACCATCCGGATCAGTCTTAACCACCAATTGGGCATCACGTCGTTCAGCAACGATAATGGCATCTTTCGGGGAGGTGGGAGCAGGATGGCCTGAGGATCTATCGGCAGATTCAGCGGCCTGCGCCGTTTTAACTCTGGCCAATGCAGAATCTACGGCTTGTTCGAACAGGTAAAAGCGCTCCGCGCCTAACTCCGCAAGCTGAGCCAGAATGTCAGCCCGCGTCAGTTCCTGTTCCTGTCTCCCCGCAGCTTTCGGGATAAACAGTACCGCCTGCCCATCGTCAGAAAAACGAAGAAACCGTTCGGCCATTGCGACTCCCTTCCTTGAATACAGTAGTCATCGAATAACAGTCTCGCTATTCAATGAAATAATACCGAATCAATAACTTCGCCAATAATCGACAGGTCACAAATACAGCCAAGAAAACACCGCCAGATCACTGAATCAGTGATACCCCGCACATGTAACATAACACAATCGCCTCAGACATCGAGAATCAGGCAATTAGTCGAGCCCGGCCATACCAGCCACTTGTTGTTCATTCAGCCAGTGATCGAGCACAAACTGATACTGATAGCGTGCCGGGTGTTTCTTATTCGAAGAGTCCGGGTCAAGGCGTACATAGCCATCCACCCTGCCAACAGAATGCAGATAGAGCTGGTAACTGGCTGTAGGCGGCAAGCGATGGTCAGTTTCAAAATACAGGGAATGGCGACTAACACGATTTATGGACACTTTCACTCCAACATCATGCCAATCAATCAACGTATCATCTGCCAGCGATTGATAGTGGAGACGGGCAGCCACGCCCCCTTTTCCGAGCGAGTAACAACGTTCATCCCACTGCGAAAGCGAGATATCAGGGGTTGAAATCAGCTTGCGCAGTGCAGGGCTGGGCACTTTTATCAGGCTCATGACGCCTCCTTATCAAACCGACGATAGTCAAAGAACGGAATTCGAACTTTTTTGTTTTAATTGTTTTGAGGTAAACGCAACTAGCCCCAAGCGCGGGCTGTCTTATAACATTAGTAAAAAATCTGCGGATCTGACAAATCACAATTACGTTATAGAACAACATTCTGTATATGAATTTACAGTGTAAATGAGGTGATCGCCATAAGATGGCTAGGTAGCACTGCGCCACAATAGCATCATTTTTGGAATGAGATTACAGGCCTCATCATAGTCGTTGATGGCTGCACGCTGTCAGCTATCCTTGCCGGGTCATAAAAAAGAACTGATTTACTCGGCAAGGTAGCAAAGAAATGACAAGAAAAGATTTACCGTTGAAAGGAATAAAAATTTACAGTGTAAATTCAGCTGGTCATCCCCGAAAATTCGGGAATCGGATGATGACCACGTTCTAGCAAAAATGCCAGAAAGCGCTGGGCATTTGCTGTCACAACCAATTCTTCAGGCATAGCGACATAATCAAGCAATGCTTTTACTGAGGTAAAATTTCCCACATCCGCCGCGAAATGGGCATCAGAGCCCGTGGTAATACGAGCCCCCAGTTCTTTCGCAAGTGATGCTATGTCCTCGCAGCGCGGTGCACTTCCTACTCGGGAACCTGACAACGACGAATTGTTAATCTCAATAACCACGCCACATTCTGCCGCAGCTTTAATAACACGCTCAAAATCAAAATCAAAATTGGGATTACCAAGGTGCCCAAGCGCGTCTACCCGACCAGACTGAATCACGTTCAACAGAGTCTGGGTATGCGTTTCCCTGTCTGCCGGGCGAAAAACCGGTTCGTGAAAACTCGCTAAAATCCAATCAAGATGCTCAGCTACCTGAGGCGTGATATCAATCTCACCAGCAGGGTTGATAATATTTGCTTCGATACCTCGTAGCAGGCCAACCCCATGAAGAAAGCGCGGAAGAATTTTCTGATTGGCAAAATGCCAAAAATGCGGAGCACCAGGCATTGAGGGCGCATGATCCGTCACACATAACAAAGCTAACCCAGCCTCAGCAGCAGCTTGCGCATTTTCCAATAACGAGCTGTAAGCATGGCCACTTGCCAGTGTGTGCGTATGAGTGTCAACTACAATCTTCATTCAGACTCCTTGATGTCAGATGTATTCAGATGAGCATAAACAAGATCTCGCAAAACCTGCTCCGCTTGCTTCCTGCCCGCCAGGTTAAACGTTACAACCATATCACTCCAGGATTGCCGCTGGATGACCTTGGCAATAGCGTAAGCAAGAGTTTCGGCCTGCTCCTGAGTAGCAGTCAATAACGTCTGATTAAGCCAGATGGTCAACGCAGGCAAAGCCAGTTCGTAGCCCAAGCCTCCGGCAGAGTATAACGCTAAATGATGATCCACGATGTCTGCCGGCAATGATTGTACCGGCACCATCGACGGTAATAACATTAAGTACAGCGGTACAAATTGTTCTAAAGCCAACTGCGAGTAAGCCTCCATTGCATTGCTGGCAAAGGTGGCCGCAAATATGGTTGAAGCGGTCAGTTGCCAATGCTGGCTGACAGGTTCAAGTGCCCGCACGCAGAGCAAAGAGGGATAACCGCTGGCAGCATCATTTTTAAACCCGAGTCTGACCGGCACATAACCCGCCTTCTGCCAGAAACGTAACAACTCAGGCGCAAATCCGAAACTCGTCCCCAAGTAATCTACCTGACCAACAGCCCATCGCTCCGTAAATTGCAACATCGCCAAACCCAGCCCCTGTTGTTGCAAATCCGGATGGACCGCAATCCGTAAAATACGACCGGCAAGCTGACTGGCCGCTTGACCAATTCCCAGGTGTGCAGCGAGCGACTGCACCAGTAAATGTCCTTTCGGGCGGCGTGAGCCGTTCTGAATTTGCATCACCAACTCATCATCGAAACCGCCTTCAATCTGAACCAGACAGCAGCTGACAACCTGTTCATTGGCGTGACCAACCAGTACATGAAGCTGTGGGTCATCGAGCAGTGCAGTCAAGTCAGACGGGGATGTTTGATAATGCGCATTAACCAATAGACCAAACACTTGCCGCAACAACTTTTCATCCGATCCCAGCGTCTGTTTATCAATAGCCCGATAAGATATTTCGATACATGATGGCGAATCCGCCCTCCTATCGCCCTGCTGCTCGCCGATAGCGACCGCAGCTAACGCCACATCGTCAATATCAGCATCCAGCAGCAAGGCGTTAAACACCCATCGTTCAAGCGGATCCTGCTCTGCCCAGCGAATCGGTTGTGCCATCTTAAATTCACGCCATTGCGGCATGACCTGATCCAGCAATGTCCGAAACTTCACCGCAAACCCACGCCCAGTGCCTTCATAGCCATGTACCGTACTGGCAAAGACCAAGCGGTTAAATCGCTGCAACAAGGTATGGAGAATCGTGGCCGGGATTGCCGCCGCTTCATCGACAAACAGCACATCGAGTTTGGGTTGTTCAGCCAATAGCGCATCCGGCGAGAAAAATACCAGCGAACCGCTACCATGCTGAAGTTTACGCTGCTGGGAAAAAGGGAGCCCGAGACGCATAGCGCCGTGACGAAACACCGTTTCTGCCGCGGCATACGACGGCGCCGTAATCCCGATACGAAGCGAACGTTCAGCCAGTAAGCTAGCTGCAGCCAGACCAAGCGCCGCTGACTTGCCGCGGCCCCGGTCGGCAGTTAATACCAGCGGTCGCTTACGATGGCCGGTGACAACCCGCCGAATCGCGGTTATCGCCTGTGCCTGGCACACAGTCAGCGCGCCGGCATCAGCATCAATCTTCGCAAGCTTTTCCGAGAATGGCTGATCACAACGCGATGTTTGCGCCCGCCCGTTGCCAATGTCAGGTTCTCGCTCCGAATGGGAAACAACGAGAGGATAGCTAACCTGCCCTTCCCTTAACCAATACACATCCGGGGATTGAAGCAACCCCGCCAGACGCCTGTCAAACATTGACGTTCGGGTCTGCAACCCTTGCTCAGGTAAAACAAGTACACAAAGACCGCCGCCAACCAGGGTTCCGGTCATTGCGCCAAATGCTTCTGCATCAAAACCATCACGCGCGTTGACAATCAGGCTTTCGCACTCACGGCCTAACCATTGCTTCGCCTGACGAAAGGCAATGGTATTGATCTCAGCCAACAGTGGCGGGCCGCATTGCAATGTCTTAGTGTCATCCTCAATAAACAGCTGCGCCGTCGAACGGGACCAAGAGAGACTTCCCTGGATAACGACCAGATAACGGCAACGGGCATAGCGCGCGCTTGCCTTCAGCTGAGAACAAAAAGCATGGAGGGTATTCATGGTATGAACTGGGTACCTGAGTTTCTTGTGTTAACTCAGGCATCATACCAAGTTGCGGGAACAGAGAAAAAAAAACCACGCTATTGAGCGTGGTTTTACTGATTACTTCAGGTAGTCTGCCAGATAGGCCAGAATGTCGTCAGCCTGACGTTCGGTCAGCTTTTTCAGCTTAAGCTGCAGCTTGTCGCCTTCACGGAGGTAAGAAATTTTACCTTTCACCAACTCCAACGGCTGAGGCTTTTCAATCACCATTTTTGGCTTCAGAGTCTCACCCAGTTGCTCCAGATGGTTAGTCACCTCGCGGGTGATCCGGGTAATACCGGAAGCATCAATGGTTTTCCAAAGTGCTGCTTTACCATTGTTAAGCTCACCAACAAACGCTTGCTGCTGGTGTTCACTTAGACCAAAGAATAGACGGTGCAGCTTCACAATGGTCGGGCGGCCCAGCTCACTGACACTCGGATACGCCATCAGCAGTTCCATCGGTAGCGATGCCGCTTTCAGTGCCCCACTCACCAGAGCCTCGCTACACTGACAATATTTGGCCAGCTCTTTCTGATCCGACACTTTGCCAGATTCCAGCAACGCCTGCATCTCTTTGCCGCGCTCATACAGCGACAGCGGCTTGTGTGCGTTCGCAACATCGGACAGGAACTTAGCATGTTCACTGTTGATGCCTTTGCCGACGTAAATAAGGAAGTCTTTTTCAGCCAGAATACACGACATCCGACGGCGGCTACCGTCAAGCACTTCGATTCTGCCATCATCCAACCATCGGCCGACAGCCGGGTATTGCTGCCCTCGCTCTTTTAGCGTAGACAGAATATCAGCCAGCGCATGCTCCGTCAGGAAGGCTTGTTCACGGGCATTTTCTTCAAATACCTGTGTTTTTTCCGCAACCTCACCAGCACCGATTTTTACCAGTTCAAACGCAACGGTCTCTTCGCCGGCCACGGCCAATTCAATCACCGCGGCTTTATCACGCGCCGCAGTCTGTGCTTCTGTCGGCGTCGTTGCCCGACGTTTATCGGCTTTGCCGAACAGACGAGCATTAAGATCTTTCGTTTTGATTGCCATCTGTTAATTTACTCCCGGTTCAGATTCGCCCAATGGCTATGCATCACACGTTCCAGCTCAAGACCAACACGCTGAATCGCTTCCTGGGCGGTTGACAGGGTTTTCTTCCCCCCTTCAAATTCTGCGGCCGTCAGGTCAAACACCGTACTGTAAGTGTCTGCGCACGTTTCAAACGCGCGGCTACGCGGCACGGTCGCCATCATAACCTGATCACGCAACAGGTAATTCATCTCCGTCAGCACTGAGACCTGTTTCTTATTGTCATCTTCAAACATAGTCGGCATCAGACGAATAAACTCCAGGCCGTGCCAGTCTTCAGGGAACATCTCGTAAACGGTTGGCAAGTGCTGGAAAAAGTTCACCGTTGACGCCCAGTCCAAACGCTTGGCGGCACACGGAATAATCAGAGCATTCGATGCGTACATGGCGTTCCAGACCAGCGGATCAATGTGCGGGCCGGTATCGATCATAATGATGTCGAACTCATCGGAGATGGGATCAATCACCTGCTCTTTCAGCAGACGGACAATATTCAGATCCTGATTTTCAGCCAAATCCTGCCACGCATCAGCATTAAACATGGCATCTTCAGGGAACGCTGCAATGGTCTTAAGGTTCGGGTACTGAGTCGGCATGACGACATTCCCCATCAAAAACGCTTTATCGATCGCCTGATTTTCAGGCACGTTACCTAACATGACATCGACCGCTGAATAAATCGTTTCCTGATCACCAATACTGATCTGCGGATTCAGAAACAAACGCAGCGACCCCTGCGGGTCGAGGTCAATCAGACAAATTCGGTAACGTTTGTCCAGATCGAGAGCCAGACAGGCAGCCAGGTGTACCGCAGTCATCGATTTTCCGGTGCCACCTTTTTGGTTCTGCACATTAACAATCCATGGCTTACGACCGGCACCTTCGCGCTGATAAAACGCCGGTTTCTTTGCGGCATCCATCAACTGATGCGCTTCTTCCAGCGTAATGGAATAGTGATTAGCATTGTTTTTGGTAAACTGATGGCCCGCTTTCTCCATTCTGGAAATCGCATCATCCAGTTTCCGTCGGGTCAGGCCAGAGCGACTTTCCATCAAGGCCTTTGACATCGGAGGGAACATTTCCTCACGACGTTCTTCCAACACGATTTCAATACGGTCAGCTTGTACCTGCTTCGTTTGCTCCGCAATGTTGAGCAAATTTTCTATCGTCTGTTCCCTGTTCATCGTCTTATTATTCGCTTTGTAAGTTTTTGACTTATTGTACAGCAAAACAACACAAAAACAATAAAAAGCTGAACGACACTGTGTGATATTTATCTCAGCAGAAAGGGAAACAATGAGCAAAAAACTACCAACACCAAGAACAAATTACACGAAAATTCCAGCAGATTCGTTCGTTAGAAACTTCAGATTAAAAGTGTTACAGCGTCACTATTTTACAATGTAAATTTTGCTCATTGACGAAGTTAAGGGCTGAGTGGATAGGATTACACCGGAAGCGTATTAATCTTCGCTTGAATTACGGTAAGTGTATTTTCAATTTAACACAACCAACCTAAAGCGCGGTTGGCTAACAGCATTCATTCGGGCAGGGCAGGGCAGGGCAGGGCAGGGCAGGGCAGGGCAGGGCAGGCGAGATTGGCATCACCTGAAATACTGACCAACCAGTAATCAACTCACGGATACACAATGCAGATAACCGGCAGTACTTTCAGGCTGTTAACAGTCAGTTCCCCGCCGGGAGTCTTCCGCTACTCACAGATTTCAGGATGATCACCCGGCGTTTGTTATTCGCTCAATCTAACGATCATCCTGAAATCCATGCTAAATAGCCCCAATAGCAGGATTCAGACGACACTAACTTGCTTTGATCATGCGGATACTTGATCATCTTTCCTAAGCTGTGGCCTAAGATCTGAAACAATGATCAAGGAATCATCTGGCCAAATTTACACCGCAACCGGATTCCGGACGTCATTGCTCAATAGGGAAAAATGATCAAGGTGAGATCCTCATTAAAGGCAACGCTTAAAGATCCCCCGGAAGCATGTAAAAAGGAGACTAAACTACGGTAAATGTAGAACTGACAAGGCTTTCAGAGACATAAAGCCTGCTAAAAATAGTCGCACACCAGTACAAAGCAGGGTACCACGAGGAAATTGAAATGCAGTTCTTATCACTTGATCATGTTTCCTTACCGGACACATGACAATTTGCCAGATAACTACGGCCACTGTCATTTCAACTTTGGTTGAAAAAGCAGCGCTTTACGACCTCAAAAAAGAAAATATCCGTGTTTTTACATTCATCTGCTCTCTACTTGATCATTTTTCTGGGTAAAATGAAGCACCTAAAGCGGGATTGGCTTCTTTCCCACGCTGAAATCTTATCGTTAGAGAGCACCGCTTGTGGATAACCCTGTGCGTAACCTGTTCTACAACGATGATCATGCTTGCTGGCAACTGATGATCATCGTTACGATGTGATAATGATCATGGTTCCGACGCCACATTGATCATTGATACGAGACCTTAATGATCATGCTTCCCTGATGCCATTGATCATGGTTCCGTCTAGCACTTTTTTTATGTCTTTTAATATTAGACACTTACAAGCAATCCGCCGCCCAGATCATAAGATCACTTAAACAATAAGATCAGATAAATCATAAAGATCAGTTGTAGAAACTTTTCATAAAAAGCACTTTCTTTCTTGATCTTTTTTCGTTAATCTTTTCCGGAAAAATGATGCATCTACGGCTAATGACAAATGAATTCAGTACCTGTACCGGAAAATAATCACACTGAAAAAATCCTGATCTCCGCCCCTCGATCTCATAAAGACGGTCATCTTTTTGCGATACCTGGCAACTTGGTTGACTGGTTACCGCAGTATCAGCACTTTAAAGGGGTGACAAAAAGCATCATTGAGCTGCTGAATTTAATTTCCCTGCGTGGCCTGTCCAGTCAAGATGGCATGGTTTCAACAACCGAGCTGGTTGAGGCGACAGAAGGTCAGCTAACCCGTGCCGCTATCCAGCAGCGCTTGCGTGCCGCCGTCAATATCGGGTTGTTTAAACAACAACCTGTTCGTTTTGAAGAGGGTTTAGCCGGTAAAACGATGCTGCATCATTTTATCAACCCGGCCCTGCTGATCTCCCAACTGGGTTCAGGCAGCCTGAATTCAGAGCAGAGTAAAGCCAAGGAAAAACAGAAACGCTCCAAGGCACTGGCTCAAAACCATATCAATCGTGCTTTGTTGAGCGAACACGGTCTTGGCACACCACCGACTATGCCGGATGAAGCGGATCAAATCGTGGTTTCTCCCACCAGCTGGGCAGGGATCATTGACCAAGCTTTGGCCCCGCCACGCACCAAGAAAAGTTATCAGAAGTCGATGGTTGCGATCAGCGGCACGAAAGCGATCATCGAAACACGATCGTCCAAATCGATTATGACGGTCGACGATCTCATGACGCTGTTTGCCCTGTTTACCCTGACTGTGCAGTATCACGATCATCATATCGCTGACTACGAGCTGCAGGCGCGGACAATGGCCAATAAAACGCCGGTATACATTACCGATATTCTGGCTCTGCGAGGTAAGAAGGACAGCGGTCCGGCGCGTGATTCTATCCGAGAGAGTATTGATCGCATTGAGTTCACCGATTTCCAGTTACACGAGTTGACCGGTCGTTGGCTGAGTGAAAACATGCCGGAAGGCTTTAAAAGTGATCGTTTCCGCTTTCTGGCACGCACCATCACCGCATCCGAGGAAGCGCCGAAAGAAGGGGATGACGGCGAGATCCGTATCAAGCCTAATCTCTACATTCTGGTCTGGGAGCCATCGTTCTTTGATGAGCTGCTCACCCGGGATTATTTCTTCCTGTTTCCACCAGAAATTCTGCGTCAGCATACGCTGGTGTTCCAGCTCTATACCTTTTTCCGGAGCCGGATGTCACGCCGGGTTAATGATTCCATGTTGCTGAGCGAGCTGAACCAGAAACTGGCTCGAAATATTGAATGGCGTCGTTTCTCGTCTGACTTGATCCGTGAATTGCGCAAGCTGGCTGAGGGCAAGATCACTGACGATATGTTTGCGGTCAACTTGTGGGGCTATCATCTGACGATCACCCCGCATGAGCGTGACAAGCGCTATAGCGATTACCAGATCGATATTCGGTGTGATGCTGATGAGGTGATTCGTTATTCTCGCGCCAAAACGACCAACGAGGGTAAGCGTTCCATGGCGCCGACGATGCCGAACCCGTTGCGCAATGAGATCCTGCCCAAGCAGGAGCTTGATCAGCTTTCCGAGATTATTGACGGTGAATTTGAGCCGATCCAGCGTAAAGAGGGCCGCAGTAAGGGCCGTTTAGGACGCCGGGTGAAGTTGCGTAAGCATTTGGTCGAAATCAATGCCGATGAGCTGACAATCACTCTGTCGAAATATACGTCGCCGGAGGCACTACAGCGCAGTATTACCGCATTGTCGGCGATGACCGGTCATTCGATCGCGGCTATCAGCGAAGAGTGTCATGCCCTGCTGGAAAAGTTGGACTGGATTCGTGTTGGTGGGGATGCGATGCCTTATGAAACCTTAAGTAAGACCATCGAGCTCTACAACAATCAGCAGGATGAGCGTCATCTGTCCATTGAGCGTCTGATCTCGGGCCTGGCTGTGCGCCGTAAGGTGTGTAAGTTGGTGTTTGAGGGACATTACAACGAACAGGTCATGACCGCGCTTGATGATATGGCACGTGGGATCTGAGGTCGTTACCGCTCTCGGCGTTATCTGAAACCGGCATTCTGCCGGTTTTTATTTCCCTGACAGAATACGCAATAAACCGTGCTAGGATGCGTTCTATTGCAAGATTTGTAGTTGAATCTAAAGGAATTATGATGAGCTGGCAGAGAGCGTTACAGCGACGTACCTCACTGGTAGTGGTGTCTCTGGTCTGTTGGCTGGGGACTGGAAGTGAGGCCGTGGCAAGTGAGACGGCGTCAGCACGACCGAAAGTGGGGGTTGTCCTCAGCGGCGGCGGTGCCAAAGGTGCTGCCCACATTGGCGTGCTGTCTGTGCTGGAGGAGTACCGGATCCCGGTAGATGTGATCACTGGGACCAGCATGGGGGCATATGTCGGTGGTATGTATGCCATGGGGCTGTCGGCGGAAGAAGTCCACCGTCGCACCATGCAGGCTGACTGGCTGAGTGGTTACAATGACCGGGTCGGACGCAATGATCTGGTGCTGCGTCGTAAACAGCAGAATGACAATTATCCGATTTATGCCGACATCGGCCTGGATATTGACGGTGAATACCGGGCCCGCCCGGGGGCGTTTCAGGGGCAGGGCATGGCTACTCTGCTGGGTCAGTTGACAGACAACCTCCCGCGGTTGCCCAGCTTCAATCAGCTGGCAATCCCATACCGGGCTGTGGCAACCGATATTGTCCATGTCAAGCCTGTGATTCTGAGTAAGGGCCACCTGGCAACGGCGATGCAAGCATCCATGACCGTGCCGGGCGCATTGCAGCCGGTACGGATCGATGATCAAGTGTTGGTCGATGGCGGGATCGTTAACAATATGCCCGTAGATGCCGCGCAGGCGTTGGGCGCTGAGGTGATCATCGCTGTGGATCTGCGCGATGCCTTGTTTGGCGAACAGCAGTTGAACAGCGCCCTCAATATCATCGGTCAGCTGACCACCTACATGACTAACTCCAATTCTGACTTGCAGATGCAACGCCTGGATGATGAGGACGTCTATCTCCAGCCGGATGTGAGCTTTATGCTGGCACCGGACTTCGACAAAATGGAGCAGGCGTACCAGGCCGGCCGATCCGTGGCACTGAAATCGCTCCCTAAATTGCTGCGCTACCAGCTGTCTGAGCCGGAATACCGCAATTACCTTCGGCGCAAGCTGGATCGGCGCAGTCAGCTCGTGGCCAGCTCGGCTTATTACATCGATAAGATTGCTATTAACAATCATACCCGCCGCTCTGATGAGGCCTTACGTGCCCTGATGGAGCTGAAGGCCGGGCGCGTTATCGCATCGCACGAGCTGGATGATGCCGTTAAGCGGCTGAACAGTCAGGATATCTTTGAACGGATCACCTACCAGATTGATCGTCAGGATGATCAGAACGTGTTGATCATGGATGTGCGCGAGAAAAGCTGGGGACCGGGGTACCTTAACCTCAAGCTGTCCTTTGAGGATGATTTTGCGAACCGCTCTGATTTTTCTTTTGGTACCCAATACCTCTACACTGACCTGACCGAAAAAGGCGGAGAATGGCAGTTTGACTGGCTGCTCGGGAGCTGGAAACTGATTAACTCCAGCTTGTATTTCCCGCTTGATTATCGCAAGAAGACCTATTTTTCGGTTGGGGCAGGCTGGCAGCATGAGGTCCGCGAGTTTCGGCTGTCGGAAGAGCAGGGCGATTTGATCGATCGTCTGGGGGGCGCGGTACTGGAAACCGAGTATGAGAATTACCATGGGTTTGCCGAATTTGGCTGGAACCTGCGTCCTTGGAGCGCGTTGGCGTTGGGTTATCGGTACAGTAAGGGACGGGCGTCTGAAGTCAGCGACCTGAACGAGCAGACCTATCATTCGAATGGTCCGTACCTGCAATTCAAATATGATGATCTGGACAATTCCTTTTTCCCGCGTGAGGGCACGCGTTTTGAGATGACGTTCGGGCTGGGGGATATCAGCAGCCAGCTAAATGATGATCCGAGAATTGACAGTGACAGCCTGCACTATGATGCAACGCTGATTGCCCCGTTCAGTTATGACCGGCATAGCCTGGTTTCTATTGTTCGCTACGCTGGCAGTGAATCGGATGAGTTGCTGCCGGTATATGCCCAGGATCTGGGCGGGCTGTTTAATTTGTCCGGGTATCATCGCTATGAACTCAATGGCCGCTACCGGGCGTTCGCAGGGCTGGTGTACAGTTACCGGCTACTGGATAACAATTTCGGTGCCTTGTCTATACCTGTGTACATCGGGGCTTCGTTAGAGCGGGGCAACGTGTGGGATCAGGCGGACTTAATCAGCTGGGAGAGCAGCATTGGCGCGGCCAGTCTGTTTATGGGACTGGATACCCCACTGGGCCCGGTCTACCTGGCATACGGTCAGGCTGAAGGGGGCGAGAATGCGGTCTACTTTACGCTGGGTGGCACATTTTATTGATTTGCATCGATAAAATATCACTCATTCAGTGTGATTTTTAGTCACAATAGGGGTTGTATTTGAAGATTAGAACACGAAAAAATGGAACTAAGAACACAGTGTAAGAATTATTGTCACTGTTCCTGACATTTTCTTGACATCAAGGTTAGATTTCCCGGCACAATAGGAAGTGGATATAACCTTTGTCCCTTTCGATGAGATGGGTAGTTGACCGTCATGGAGGTCGGGAACTTACCTTGTCACCCTCTCGAAATGCAATATATGAGTTATTTTGCGAGCCATCGACCGGCTCGCTTTTTTTTGCCTGCCGTCAGGTTCACTTCCTGCTTTCCTGCTTCTTCCCGTTATTCCGATGTCTTCGATTCGACACATGCACTGTTATCGTTTCTGGGACGCCCTGAACCTGCGTACGTCAGATCCTATCCCTATCTATAATCAATTGAAGACGGAGCAAGATTTCTCATTGTGACCTGGAACAAGGTCAATCCAACTTTTTGGGGGCGAGAGTGCGACTGACAGGGCTCATGATTGGCGTTGTGTTACTTGGCGCGGTGGTAGCCGGGGTCTGGTACAAGGAATATTATGCCGGCGCGCAGACAAATTCGCGAAGCGCTATCACGCCGACAGTGGTGGTCAGCGAAGTGGTGCGAAAACCGGTGCGCCAGCAAGTGGAAGCTCTGGGTACGGTGAAATCCCGAGAGTCGGTTGTGCTGACCGCCAAAGTGACCGAGAAGGTTGAACAAGTACACTTTCAGGATGGCCAGCAAGCTAAAGCCGGTCAGTTGCTGGTGACCCTATTCTCCGGCGAGCAGAGCGCCAAGGTCAGAGCCGCCCGTGCCAACCTGCAGGAGCAGCAGCGTGAATACCGGCGGATAGAAGGGCTGGTTCGGCGCAACACCATCGCCAGTTCGGAGCTGGACAAGCTGTATACCGATATCGAGGTTGCGAAGGCCGTGTTGGCTCAGAACGAAGCGGAGCTGGATGCCCGTTTTATCCGGGCACCGTTCAGCGGGGTTCTGGGTTTCCGCCAGATTAGTCCAGGAGCGCTGGTGACCCCCGGGACTGTCCTGACAACCCTCGACGATATTGCCACGGTTAAGTTGGATTTTTCGATCCCTGAAGTGTTTCTCGGCAAGCTGTCGCTCGGCACCCGTATTGAAGGGCAGGCGGCGGCTTTCAGTGAGCAGCTGTTTTCCGGTCTCGTGACCAGCATCGACAGCCGGATTAACCCGCAGACCCGCTCTGTTACTGTCCGGGCTGAGATTGCCAACCCCGGGCTGCGGCTGCGTCCCGGGATGCTGATGACCCTCCAGCTGATTCTGGCTGAACACCAAGGGCTGGTGGTACCCGAAGAAGCGCTGGTGCCTCGTCAGCAGGCTCACTATCTGTTTGTGGTCGAGCCGGATGGCACCGTGTCGCAACGGCTGGTGGAAGTCGGGTTCCGGCGGCGGGGTGAGGTTGAGATTGTCAGTGGCGCTCGGGAAGGGGAGCAGGTAATCACCCGTGGTAGCCAGCGGGTGCGTCCTGGCCAGACGGTTGAGATCCGTCAGCAGGAGCAGTTTACCTATCGGGAGGCAGGCTGATGTGGTTGTCGGATATGGCTGTTCGCCGACCGGTACTGGGGTCGGTGATAAGCCTGTTGCTGATCGTGTTTGGCCTGGTGGCGTTTGAACGTCTGCCACTGCGTGAATACCCGGATATCGACCCACCGGTCGTGACCATCTCCACCAGCTATCGGGGAGCCTCTGCCGCTATAGTCGAAACCAAAATTACCCAGCTGGTTGAAGACCGGGTGTCGGGTATTGCCGGTATCCGGGCGATAGATTCCCAGAGCATGGATGGCCAGTCGACAGTGTCGCTGGAGTTTTCAATCGGGCGGGACATTGATGCGGCAGCCAATGATGTCCGGGACCGGGTGTCTGGGATCCTCAGTGATCTGCCACCGGAAGCAGACCCGCCGGAAGTGGAGAAGGCTGCCGCCAGTTCGGAAGTGATCATGTGGCTAAATGTGGTCTCAGACCGGATGAACACGCTGGAGCTGACGGATTATGCTCAGCGGTATCTGGTTGATCGTTTCTCGGTGATTGACGGGGTCGCCAATATCCGGGTCGGGGGCGGTAAAGCGTATGCACTGAGAATTTGGTTGGATCGCCAGAAGTTGGCAGCGCGCAGCCTGACTGTGTCTGATGTCGAAGATGCGCTGCGTGACGACAATGTCGAGTTACCTGCCGGTGCGCTCGAATCGGAAAACCGCCAGTTTACCGTACGAACCCGGCGGGCCTTTGTTGAACCGTCAGATTTTGCCCGTCTGGTTATCGGTGAGGGGGAAAACGGCTACCTGATCCGACTTGGGGATGTTGCCCGGGTTGAGCTGGCCGCAGAAGAAGAGCGCATCACTTTTCGCGGCAATACCCAGGAGATGATTGGGTTGGGCATTACCCGTCAATCGACGGCGAATACCCTGGAGGTCGCCAATGCCGCCAACGCGCTGGTCGACAAGCTCAACCCGACCCTGCCGGACGGCATGGAAATTAAGCGCTCCTATGACTCCTCCGTGTTTATTCAGGCCTCCATCGATGAAGTGTACAAAACCCTGGTGATCGCCCTGATTCTGGTGATTGCGGTGATTTTCCTGTTCCTTGGCAGCCTGCGTGCCATGCTGATCCCTGCGGTGACGCTGCCGGTCGCGTTGATTGGCGCGTTTATCGTGCTGTATGCGCTGGGGTATACCCTCAACCTTCTGACACTCCTGGCGTTGATTCTGGCAATCGGTATTGTGGTCGATGACGCGATCGTCATGCTAGAGAATATCCACCGTCGTATTGCTACCGGTGAACCGCCCCTCAAAGCGGCGTTTCTGGGCGCGAAGCAGGTCAGCTTCGCCATTATTGCCACCACCGTCGTGCTGGTCGCCGTGTTTCTTCCAATTGGCTTTCTGGAAGGAGATTTGGGCAAGCTGTTCCGCGAGTTCTCGATAGCTATCAGTGCGGCTGTGATTTTGTCATCGCTGGTGGCCCTGACACTGAGCCCGATGATGGCTTCAAAGCTGATGACCCCGATTGCGGACGAACCCTGGCTGGTCAGGGTCACTGGCCAGGCGCTGGCATCCCTGACCGGAGCTTACCGGACTTCGCTGGCGGTCTGGCTGCATCGGCCCGCACTCATTGTGGCTGGCTTGGTGCTGATCATGCTTGCCAGTGGTTGGCTCACCAGCCGTATTCCGTCTGAGTTTGCCCCACGGGAAGATCGCGGGGCCATGTTTATCATTGTGAACGGTCCTCCCGGTGCCAGCTACGCCTATATGCAGCCTTACATGAATGAAGTTGAGCACCGGCTGATGCCGTTGGTGGAAAGCGGAGAGATCAAACGCTTGCTGATCCGTGCGCCAAGGGGATGGGGACGCATTTCAGATTTTTCCAACGGTTTTGCCATTGTGGTACTGGAAGACTGGGGTAAACGTCGTGATGCTGGTGCCATCATTGCCGATATCCGTCAGCGGCTGGGGGATCTTGCCGGTATCACCGCTTTCCCGGTGATGCGCCAGCCTTTTGGGCGCGGGGTGGGAAAACCGGTGCAGTTTGTACTGGGGGGCGGTAGTTACGAAGAGCTGGCGGCGTGGCGGGATCTTATACTGGATGCCGCCGCGGCAAACCCGGGGCTAACCGGCTTGGATCATGACTATAAAGAAACCCAGCCACAGCTCGGGGTGGAGATAGATCAGGATCGGGCCGGTGATCTTGGCGTCTCACTCAGTGAAATCGGTCAGACCCTGGAATCGATGCTCGGATCTCGTCAGGTCACGACCTATACCTGGCAGGGGGAAGAGTATGACGTCGTTATCGAAGGGCAGCGTGAGCGTCAGAATACTGCGGAGGATCTGGCCAATTTGTATGTCCGGTCTCAGCGTACCGATGAGCTCATTCCGCTGTCCAGTTTGATCCGTGTCCGGGAAATGGCCGATGCTCAGCAGCTCAACCGCTTTAACCGGGTTCGCTCGATTACCCTGGAAGCCAATCTGGCGGACGGTTATCCGCTGGGAGAGGCGCTGGATTACTTAAATGGGCTGGTGCGCCAGTATTTGCCGCCTGACGCCGTGGTGAATTACAAGGGCGCATCGAAAGACTATCAGGATTCCAGCACCTCTTCGGTGTTTGTGTTTGCCCTGGCGCTGATCGTGGTGTTTTTAGTTCTGGCTGCTCAGTTCGAAAGTTACGTTCATCCGTTTGTGATTATGCTGACCGTGCCACTGGCGACGTTCGGGGCATTACTCGGCCTCTATTTCACCGGGCAGAGCCTTAACATCTATTCCCAAATTGGGATCATCATGCTCATCGGGCTGGCGGCCAAAAACGGAATTTTGATTGTGGAGTTTGCCAATCAGCTGCGGGATCAGGGCGTGGCTTTTGAAGAAGCGATTTTGGATGCGTCTGCCGAGCGGCTGCGACCCATCCTGATGACGGCGATCACCACAGTAGCCGGTGCCATTCCGCTGATTCTGGCAACCGGTGCTGGTGCGGAAACCCGGATGGTGATTGGCATCGTCGTCCTGTGTGGAATCAGCCTGGCAACCCTGTTTACGCTGGTGGTGATCCCGGTGATGTATAGCCTGCTGGCTCGCGGTACGCAAAGTCCGCAGTACGTCACTCGACAGCTTCAGAAACAGTTGGCGCAGGAAACCTCACCCTCTGATGCATCCCCCTAACGCTGGTGTCACGACTCTGACAGAGGGTTAAGGGGTGTTTTTCTGGCTAACCGGAATCCCTGTCGCGCGCAGCTCTTGCCACATTTTGTCGGCAAGCCGGTTGAACTCAGCAAATCCCATCGGGCGTCCCGTCTGAAGGGATCCTGTCTGAAGGTATCGGGAAACGGAGTGGGAATGACTGGGGGCGCATGACACGCGGTTAACTGGAAATGTGTGTTTCATTACTGCTCACTTGTGACTGCGGCTCATTTGGCGGCCATGGTTTCCGGGAACTGATTATTCGGGGTGACTGTGACTGCTGTGTGGCAGTTCCGTGACACATCTATAGTGCAGCCACCTGTCGTTGGATGAACGCGCTAGGGGCAAGGTTGCGAGTGAGCCTGTTGCATTAAGGTTTAAGGTTAAGGTGTCGCTGTGGCGAGTTACCTTACAACAAGTGACTCTCGGATGGTTTTTAGGAGGGTAATGATGATTCAGGATCTGGAAGCAAGGCCCCTGGAAG
Organism: Photobacterium ganghwense; assembly: GCF_017329545.1. Taxonomy (NCBI): domain Bacteria; kingdom Pseudomonadati; phylum Pseudomonadota; class Gammaproteobacteria; order Vibrionales; family Vibrionaceae; genus Photobacterium; species Photobacterium ganghwense. The sequence goes on along the minus strand of NZ_CP071326.1, from coordinate 1,952,233 downwards.
AGTGATTAAGGCATGAGGATCCTGGAACAATGATCAAGGTGCAGTGATCAAAATTATGATCAAGACGCCTTGTTCAAGTGCGATGGTTCAAGGAGCTTTGATTTGGAAGCCATGCCAGGATGCCAAGATCAGGGGGCGGTATAGGCGGTGATCGGATTGTTGGTGAGTGGGGTAGGCTGCCCGGTTCATTGTGCTAATCGCGGATCTTATCCTTGATCATCGTTGCGGGAAATGGAGTCTCACTGCCTGCATTTGGACGCTTTTTTCATTCTCTTATGGGAGAGAGGTCGAGTCAGACGCTGATGTAGGTGAGGATGGCTGTCAGTTGCGTGTGCCGGGAGTGCTTTATCTTGGACAGATGTTCGTCAAAGAAGCGGTAAGTCGGTGCGTTCAGGAGAACGCAATCGGTTGGCCGAGGAAAAAAGCTGACATTCCAATAACAAAGCGCTATGTTACACGTAACATTCTGGCTGGAACTAAAGATGACAGAGCAACGAAAACGCCGTCCGACCCTGAAAGATATTGCTGAGCGGGTGGGGGTAACCAAAATGACCGTCAGTCGCTACCTGCGTGACCCGAGTACCGTGGCGGCGGCTACCCGGGAGAAAATAGCGTTGGCTGTCGATGAGATGGGCTACGTGCCAAGCCGGGCCCCGGATATTCTGTCTAATTCCACCAGCAAGGCGATCGGCATCCTGATTCCCTCGTTATCCAACCAGGTGTTTGCTGCACTGGCGCAGGGAATTGAATCGGTTACCCGTCCAGCCGGCTACCAGACTCTGATTGCCCACTACGGCTACTCGCCGGAAGAAGAAGAAAAGAAAGTAGCTTCGCTGCTGTCATACCATGTTGATGGCTTGATTCTGACCGAAGGGCGCCATTCCCCGCAAACACTGAAAATGATCAAGGCGGCCGGTATCCCGGTGGTTGAAACCATGGATATCCCGCAAGAGCCGATCGATATGGTGGTGGGGCTGGATCACCGCGCAGCGGCCAACGCGATGGTTGAAGCCATGCTGGCGCGCGGCAAAAGCCGGATACTGTATGTCGGAGCTCGTCTGGACGTGCGTACCCGCCTACGGATGGAAGGCTATGCTCAGGCAATGGAGGCTCATGGCCTGGAACCTCGCTATGTACTGACGGAAAAGCATTCCAGTTTTACCCAAGGACGCGAGTTATTGGATGAGGCTCTGGTACAGTACCCGGATGCCGATGGCCTGTTTTGCACCAATGACGATGTCGCGGTTGGGGCTTTGCTGCGGTGTCAGCAGCGAGGGATTGCCGTTCCGGCCCAGATCGCTATTGCGGGATATAACGCGTTGGATATTGGGCAGTCGGTTTCACCGGCCCTGGCCAGTGTCGAAACGCCGCGTGAGGTGATGGGGATTAGAGCGGCCGAAATGTTGCTGGCCAGACTGGGGGGGGACGAGGATGCTGCCCGTTTTAACGATGTCGGATTTACAGTGTTAATTGGGGAAAGTATCGGCTGACAAGCAGTCGGTTTTCGATGGCTCTCTGCCAGTAAAAAGATCGTTTTTTCAATGATAAGCCGCCCTGCTGTGATAGGCAGCAGGGCGGCTTATTTTGTTTTTGCGATTGGCAATTAGATACGAGTCATGAGCTACTGGCTGATTGGTTCGCGCAAGTGGTCGATTAGCATCAATTGCTTGAAAGTGAAAGCGCCTGAGGCTTATTTGGTCGTCAACGCCATGGCTTCCTGTGACAGGCGGGTGACTTCATCCCATTGACCATGCTTAATCGCGTCTTTAGGCAGCATCCAGGATCCGCCAACGGTGGCAACACATGTCACCGCCAGGTAGTCAGCAGCATTGCCCGGGCTGATACCGCCGGTCGGACAGAATCGTGCCTGAGGCAGCGGCGCGGCAATGGCGGCCAGTGCTTTGGCACCGCCGTTGGCTTCTGCCGGGAAAAATTTCAGGTGGTCGTAGCCAGCGTCCAGGGCCTGCATGACTTCTGATGGTGTGCTGACCCCTGGGATCAGCGGAGCTGTGCCCAGTTTGGCATGGGCCAGAAGCGCAGGTGTCATTCCCGGAGAAATCACAAATTTCGCACCGGCGGCTACAGCGGCATCGTACTGGGCACAGGTCAGCACGGTGCCAGCGCCGACCATGGCATCTGGCATTGCTGTTGCGATCCGGGCAATGGCCTCCAGTGCGACAGGTGTACGCAGGGTAATTTCAAACACTGTAATGCCACCATCCTGCAGGGCCTTGGCCATTGGCAGTGCATCCTCGAGATTGTCGATCACCATGACCGGTACAACCGGTGAGGCGGAGAAAACGGCTTGAGGGCTGATATTCCAGTTGTTCATGTAATGAGTTCCTTAGTAAAAGATCGTCGCACCGGTTTCGGCACTTGAGACATTGCTGCGCATCAGGGCAAACAGATCACGTCCCCAGGTTTGTTGTTCGGTTTCCGTATCAACATTGGCAGGCTCTCGCCCGCTTAGGTCAACCAGGCATTCCAGCGTGCCGCTGTCCGCATCCAGACGCAGGGGATCGCCATCACGCAGGCGACCGATGGCGCCACCACGAACCGCTTCCGGGGTGACATGGATGGCGGCGGGAATTTTTCCTGATGCGCCGGACAGGCGGCCATCGGTGACCAGCGCAACCTTAAAGCCGGATTTTTGCAGGTTGCCGAGAATCGGCATCAGCTTGTGCAGTTCGGGCATCCCGTTGGCGGCCGGCCCGCTGTGGGTGACCACTACAATCGCATCCTGATTGAGCTCACCCCTGTGATAGGCTCGCTCCACGTCATGCTGGCTGGTAAAGACTTTGGCCGGTGCTTCAATAAGCCGCTGGTTGTCCGCCACAGCAGAAATTTTGATGACTGAACGGCCCAGATTACCGCGCAATACCTTGAGGCCACCAGTGACCTGGAATTGTTCGCCACGGGCGGCAAGCACGGACGGGCGTGAGCTGGCACCGACAGGTTTCCATTTCAGTTGGTCGTCAATCAGCTGTGGTACAGTTAGGTAATCTTGCATGGTACCGAACACCGGAGTCGCATCTAGGTGGATCAACCCGGATTCGGCCAGCCTTGCCATCAGGCCGGGTACGCCACCTGCCTGCTGGAAGGCGTTCACATCTTCTGGGCCGTTAGGGTACATACGTACCAGTAACGGTACCACATCTGACAGATCGCTGAGGTCGTCCCAGGTCAGCACCAATCCCGCCGCGCGCGCCACCGCAACCATATGAATGCTGTGATTGGTGCTGCCGCCAGAGGCCAGCAGGGCCACCAGCCCATTGACCAGGCTTTTGGCATCAACCACTTGGCTGAGTGGACGGTAAGCACCGGAACTCGGTGTCATGGCGGCAATCCGGCGCGCGGCTTCTTCGGTCAGTGCCTGTCGCAGCGGATCGCTCGGATGAATAAATGCGGAACCCGGCAGCATCAGCCCCATAGCTTCAAACACCAGTTGATTGGTGTTGGCTGTACCGTAAAAGGTGCAGGTTCCGGCTGAGTGATAAGCGTTACACTCCATTTCCAGCAGGGCGTCTTTACCGACTTCTCCGGCAGCATATTGCTGGCGGACACTGACTTTTTCTTCGTTGGTGATTCCGCTGCTCATGGGCCCGGCTGGGACGAAGGCGGTAGGCAGGTGGCCATAAGCCAGCGCGCCCATTAACTGCCCCGGGGCAATTTTATCGCAAATGCCCAGTAGCAGGGTGGCATCAAATGCATTGTGGCTGAGTGACAGGGCGGTGGCCTGTGCAATCAGATCCCTCGAAAACAGTGACATATCCATACCTGGCTGGCCCTGGGTAATGCCGTCACACATGGCGGGCACGCAACCGGCGACTTGGGCGGTATGACCATCCCGTCCGACCGCGGCTTTGATTTGCCGAGGGTAATCCTGATAAGGATGATGAGCGCTGAGCATGTCGTTGTAGGCGCTGATGATGCCGATGTTGGCACGGGTCATATCCAGCAGCTGTGCTTTTTCCTGCTGGCAGCTGGCTGCAACAGTGTGCGCCAGGTTGCCACATGACAGTGAGCTGCGACCTTTACCTTCCTGTGCCTGTTGTGCCGTGCGGGCTAGCCACACCGCGCGAGTGGCCTGACTGCGCGCCTCGATCCGCTCAGTGACTTGTTGAACAACGTCGTGAACGGCCGGTTTTTGCTGCGGTGTTGTTGGGGAACTCATGCCAGCGCCTCCAAGGCATGAATAGCCTGCTCAACCACTTCTTCAATGCTGCCGTCGATGGAGACTGTGACCACATCCGGCTCTGCATCGGGACGTTCTAACGTGGCAAACTGGCTGTTGACCATGCTTTCGCGCATGAAGTGGCCTTTACGCGCTTTCATGCGGGCCATGATCATGTCTCTGTCGCCATCAAGGAAAACGAAACGCACTGACTGGTTACCGTCACGGATTTGATCCCGGTACTGGCGTTTCAGCGCAGAACAGACGATCACGCCGGTTTCATTCTTGTTTTCCAGGCTATAAGCCGCGTCACGGATCCGAATCAGCCACGGGGCGCGATCGTCATCGTTCAGCGGGGTACCACTGGCCATTTTTTGGATATTGGCACGAGGATGCAGATCATCACCGTCAATAAATTTGGCGTTGAGGACTTGGGCAATGCGTTCACCAACAGTGGATTTACCGCTGCCGCATACGCCCATCACGATAATGCTCTTACCTGCCATTTTTCTACCTCTATCTCATTTTTGAAGTTTGGCTTGCGTCTTGGCTTGTAACTTAGCATGTTACCGGTAACATGTTACCGGTAACTATGAACTTTGTGAAGTTTCCCACAATAATCAGAGTCGCGGGATAGCGGCGTAACATGAATAAATAAAAGGTACTCCTATGAACTCTATAGCCAATACACCGGATCCGGCATATTTGCTATCAGTGGCTGCTGCAGCCATAGCCTTATTACTGTTATTAATCATGCGGTTAAAAGTTCATGCTTTTATCGCGCTCACCGTGGTCAGTTTGCTGACGGCGATGGCCACCGGGGTGGCTGTCGACAAAGTTGTGCCGACCATGCTGTCTGGCTTTGGTGGCACACTGGCGTCGGTCGCGTTACTGGTCGGCCTGGGCACCATGATTGGCCGTATCCTGGAAATCACCGGAGGTGCTCAGGTGTTGGCCGAAACCCTGATTGGGCGTTTTGGTGCTCATCGGGCCCCACTGGCGCTGGGGATAGCCTCACTGTTGTTCGGTTTTCCGATTTTCTTTGATGCCGGGCTGATTGTGATGATGCCAATCCTGTTCAGCGTCGCGAAACAATTTGGGGGGTCTACCCTGAAATACGCCCTGCCGGCGGCCGGTGCGTTCGCGGTCATGCATGCCTTTTTGCCGCCCCATCCGGGTCCTGTAGCGGCAGGTGAGCTGCTGAATGCCAATATCGGCCTGCTGACGATTGTGGGTCTGCTGGTGGCGATTCCAACCTGGTACCTTGGGGCCTACCTGTATGGGCAATGGGCCGGACAGCGCTTTGTTCTGCCGTTGCCACAGGCTTTCCTGTCGGCACAGGCGCAAATTGATGAGAAGAATAAACCGTCATTCAAAGTTGTTATGGGGATCCTCCTGCTGCCACTGGTGCTGATTTTCATGAACACTGGCCTTAATACCCTGGCCGTCACCGGCACGGTTAACAGCGATGCTGGTTGGGTCAATGTACTGCAGATGCTGGGTAAAACGCCGATTGCGCTGCTGATCACTCTGCTGGTTTGCCTGGCGGTGTTTGCCAAAGACTACGGCATGGCAAGGCTTGAGAAAATGTGCGGCGAATCACTGGCGCCGATTTGTGCGGTGATACTCGTGACCGGTGCCGGCGGCATGTTCGGTGGGGTGCTGCGTGCCAGCGGAATTGGTGATGCTTTGTCACAACTTCTGGCAGATACCGGTATGCCGGTGATTCTGGCGGCCTTCCTGATATCAACGGCACTTCGGGTGGCTCAGGGCTCGGCAACGGTTGCCTTGACGACGACCGCCGGGCTCATTGCACCGACAGTGGCAGCAACCGTGGGACTGACTGAGTTTGACTTGTGTTTTATCGTGATTGCGATCGCCGCAGGGGCGACTGTGCTGTCGCACTTCAATGACTCAGGTTTCTGGTTGGTTGGTCGCCTGCTGGAAATGGATGAGAAAACCACGCTGAAAACCTGGACGGTGATGGAAACATTGCTCGGGACCATCGCGTTTGTAATTGTCGCGACATTGAGTGTGTTCCTCTGACAAGCACTCCTGCGAGTGCAATCCTGTCGACGTGAAAAAGCAGTAAGACTTTTCAGTACAGATAACGCCGGGCATCACAGCCCGGCGTTTTTGTTTGTCTTGTACGCTGCGGTGCGGAACAAAGATGCTTTCAGAACGGCTCTCTTCAGGCCGGCTCAATATGCCTGAGCAGATCCGGCATGGTTGTCAGTGGTGTGACAAGCGGGTGGTCGATGTGCGGCGTATTGGCGCACGCCGTGAAATGAAAGGTCGGAATGTCAGCATTGATACCGGCCTGCACACCCTTGAGAGTATCATCGACAAATACACAATCCTGTAACCGGTAACCCATATTCATAGCGGCAAAGTGGATCAGATCCGGGTCAGGTTTCCAGCTGCAGGCTTCAAAGCCGCTGAACAGCTTGCCTTCAAAGTAGGGAAGTAGGTTAGTCAGGCTCAGGGTATGTTCCATTTTGTGCACCGGGCCATTTGACGCGATACACATATCAATCCCCTGCTTGTGGAGCGTCGCCAGTAATTCGGGGACACCGGGAATGGGCTTGAGATGCTGTTCAAACAGCTGACGGCATTCTTCACGGTACATTGGCTCGAGAACATCAATTGGCGTTCGTACTCCGGTTCGGGACCGGGTTGCCGCTAGAATATCGACAATCTTTCCACCCTGAAAATGCTGCAGGCATTCCTGAAGGGTCAGGTGTCCGCCAAGCCGTGAGAAAATATTAACCAGTGCCTGATTACACAGGATTTCACTGTCCACTAACGTGCCATCGCAGTCAAAAATCACGCAACGTGTTCTGAATTTGCTGTTCATCGTATGTCCCTGCTGCTGCATCCTCCATTCAGAGTGATAATCCAGGGCACTGGAATAGACAATCACCGGACATGGAATCTGTTAGCTGAATCGCTGGGAACTGGCATTCATCAGGTAAATTTGTGCTTCATGACGCAAATTCTGGCTGGGCCTTGTTGGGGTAATCTATCGTTCATCTCGATCATGACACCACTGGTCGGTCAGGATACGACTGCCTGCGGTGCATAGGTTGTCAGAAAGTGTTGCAGGTATGGCAGGCCGGTTCCCGGACGGGCTTTCTCTGCCTGCAGAAAGTTCAGAATGGCATCTTCGTGATCGCGTACCAACGCGTACAAGTCGTGGTGATCTGTGGCGTCATCGGCTTGTCGGCGATAGCGCACGGCGTAAGGTTCCACCCACGGGATCAGGGTATCGAGCAGGGCTGGCCAGCTCAGATGCAACCAGTTTTCAGCGTCCTTGACGCCTTTATTTTCCATTTCCGGATCTGCCTGCGGGCAACCCATTCCCAGTGGTGTTAGCCCGTTTTTTAGCAGTTTGGCGGTAACTTCTTCAACTTGTATCAGAAGTTGCCATTTATTGATATGGGTATCATCACTATACTGTTGAGCAAAAGCAGTAAAAAAGGCGATGCCGTAAAGCTCACCTCGATAGGCAGAAAATAGCGGATTCAGACACATGGCATTACTTGTGTTTCAGTCGGCAGAGCCGGGTGTGAGTTCAGGCAATCATTATAAGGTGTGGCTATGTCAGCATCCATTTTTCCTTCATGGCTGGGTGGTTATGAAGTCAGGGATCATATAAAAAATCCTAATATTTCCGTGGGGGAATATACCTATTACTCCGGGTATTACCACGATAAGCATTTTGAAGATCATTGCGTACGCTACTTACTGGGCGATCATTCCAGCCGGGCTGTCTGGGAATCCGGTATCTTTGGTGAGGTCGATAAACTCATTATTGGCAAGTTCTGTTCAATCGCTTCCGGCGCAACGTTCATGCTGGCGGGCAACCAGGGGCACCGCCATGACTGGATTTCATCCTTTCCTTTTGATGTCGGCAAGTTTGGCGATAAGGTTAAATCGGGCTTTGAACGAGACGGTGATACCGTGATTGGTAACGATGTGTGGCTGGGGACCGAATGTGTGATCATGCCCGGCGTCAACATTGGTGACGGCGCGGTGATTGGTGCGCGAGCGGTGGTCACCAAAGATGTGCCGCCCTACGCGATCGTTGTCGGGAACCCGGGGAAGGTCGTGAAAAAGCGCTTCAGTGACGAACAGATTGCGAAATTACTGGAAATGAAGTGGTGGGACTGGCCACTGGCGCTGCTGAAAAAGCATATGGATGTGATGTGCAGCAGTGATGTCGATGAGTTGTACCAGTATTATCTGGCGTTTAAAGCGAAGCTGTGACCTGTCTGTATGTTCAGGTGCTGTCTGTTCGGGGGGCCTGTTCAGAGGTGGTTTTAGGTTCCGGGGCCATTGATAAGCCGCGAAACAAGCAATCGGTACTGCCGTTGGGTATGTCAGCCGGTTGCCCGGCTGACGATTGGTTACGTTCGGTGGTACTGAATCCGAGGGTGTTGTGTCACGCTTGTACCATGTCGTAATTCTGACTGGCATGCTCCAGCGCCTCAATATCTGAAGCACACAGCAACGGCTTCAGGGCGGTAAACTTTTCTTCTGGCCAGTCGTAGATCCGTAAGGTCAGTAGTTTGTTTGTCACTGCTGCTGAAAAACGGTGGCGAAGAAAGCGGGCCGGTGAACCTCCAACGATCGTGTAGGGGGCGACTGACTGGGTCACAACGCTGTTAGCGGCAACAATTGCGCCTTCACCAATTGTGACACCGGGCATGATCATCGCCCTCATCCCAATCCAGCATCCGTCTGCCAGAATTGTGTCGCCCTTGCCCTGATAACTTTCTTCAATGGTGTCGGCGAATGGATACAATGAAAACCAGTCGTGACGGTGGGTATGATTGCCGCCCATCAGGATAACGGCTTCGGCACCGATACAGACATAATCGCCAATAAAGAGTTTGTCGATTTTCCAGCGTGGCTTCCAGTGACGGCTGACTTCATCGCCCAGCAGATAGCGTACGACAGACTGCTCGAAGCCATCGTCATAGGCATCGCTGTAATAGCTATGGGTACCTTTCAGGATAATGTTCGGGTTGGTGACGGTTTCATGCAACAGCGCTACGGTTGACCAGTGTTTGTCTGATTGGCCGGGCGACTGGCGAGGCGTTTGCCCAGCTTTTTTCCTTGCTAAACGATTCGCTCTGAGATTCTCCCTAAGTGTGTTCCATCCGGCCCAAATTCTTTGGAGCATTTTCGACAGAGCGGTTATCGATAACACCGTTGTCGATAGAACCAACTTCAATAAATCCTTGCTTGATAATGCCATCGTGATCTCCGTGTGGTTTTCACTCGCGTTTGCGCCGTTTTCCGCGCATAGAGGAAGCAAAAACCTGAGTCTGAGTAAAGTGTGATGGCCACGGGGAAAGGGGACAACCGCCTCTCATCATTCAAGCCGATGCTAAGGTCTTCGTTGTGGTCTCTGAATCTTTGTTAATCGTGCGGTGAGTGCGCACCCGGTGGCCGAGAAAACAGGCGTTCCCGGCCAGCGCTAGGCAATCCAGGGTTGCTGGAGGTAAGCAATAGTCGTCACAGCAGCACTTGCGGCAGCTTGTAAAATCAGCATGTTTGCTCCTGTGAGGAAAGTGAAAGTTGGACGAATCATACCCGGAGCCGCAATGAAGTCAATATGAGGTGGCCTCACGCCGGGCGCCGCCTTTTGTTCCAGCAGTGTTGCATGGCCAGTTCCAGCGGCGTGTGTGTCATCGCCGGATGTCCCCGCAACTTCCCTGTGATGGCCAGCTGCCCGCCTTGCTGCCAGAAGCGCCGCATTTTCGTGAATCCCCGAAATAAGGGGGAGAAGAGAGCAAGGAGTCCGAACAGCGGCCAATGCAGCGGCATCACACTGACGGGCTTGCCGCTCGACAGTGCAAGACAGCGGGCAATGTCCTGCATGTTGGCTTTATATCCCCGGTAGAAAAACACATCGAGTCCTGTGGGTTGGCACGGTTGTTCAGTCAGGCGATGGACAAGGTTTTCGGCCAGATCAGGCAGAAATGTCCAGTAATGGCAAAGCTCATAAGGGCTGGGGGATTGCAGGATCAGTTTCTGGCTGGTTTCCTTGATCAGCATTCCGAGAAAGCTACGTTGGAACTGATCATCCAGGCTGTAGCCAAAACACACCACAGAGACACTGGCACCGGTTGCGACCGCCTGCTGGATCCGGGCTGTTAGAGAGGCAGGCAGATGCAGGGGAAGGGGAGCCTTGCGCTGCCACAGCCAGTTGCCCATGGAATGATGAATGTCGTAGTGGTTGGTGGTCAGTACCAGATGGCGTTGATAACGGGCCACAAGTTCGATCAGCGTATCGAGAGAGAAACTGCATAGCGGGCCAGCGCATGGATCCGGGAGATGCAAGAATACGGTTTCCGATTCGCTGACCAGTTGCTCCATCAGCGCATGATCATCCGGGGCCATTTCCGCAATCATCAGGTTGTCAGACAGAAAAACCGGCTGGGTATGATCGGAGATGGCGGCGACCACGTCCCAGTGGTGTTTGTTCAGCGCCTGGCAGAGTAGGTTGCCCATCTGCTGTTCTGCGCCGAGTACTAACGCTTTCTTCATAGTTACCTTCCACCTTGCGATTCATATCAAAGACAATCTCAACAAGTTAAGGACTTTTTGTGGGTATAGTACATAGATAAATCGGCATAGTGGGTATTTGATAATGCATAGCATTGAATGGGATAGCATCCGGATTTTTCTGGCCGTTGTGGAAGAAGGCAGCATGTCGGCCGCGGCGCAAGTGCTGGGGATGTCACAGCCCACCGTCAGCCGACAAATTGTTGCTCTGGAAGAAAAAATGGGGTTTAACCTCTTTGACCGCTCGTCAAACGGTTTATCCCTTACGACGGCAGGTGAGGGGTTATTGGAATCAGCCCGGGCAGCAGAGTTGGGCGTCAAAGGCTTTTTGCGGCAGGTGAATACCTGCATTGATAACCATCAGGGGCCTGTCAGGCTGGCGGCCGGTGAGGTGGCGGGGTTTTACTTTCTGCCGAAGGCACTTGAAGCTTTCGGGCGGGAATACCCGGGTATTGAGGTTGAAATTCTGGTGGAAAATCGTGGTGTGAATCTCAACAAACGGGAAGCGGATATCTGGATTGCCCGAGAGAAACCGTCCCAGCCAGATATGGTGGTCAGTTTATTGCGTCAGGCACCAATCGGTTTTTATGCCCATCGTGACTACCTGCGCCAGCATGGTGTGCCAGACAGCTTGCATGATATGCATACCGGCCATTACCGCTTGATCGGTTACGACAGGCTGGAGGTGTATTCGCAAGCCGCCGCGCGGGTTGGCGGAACGGTGAATAAATCTCACTTTAGCTACCGGACTGACAGTTACAAAATGCAACTGGAACTGGCCCGGGCGAAAGCGGGGATCACGGTCATGTTTGCCAGTGTCGCGGCCCGCTATCCTGAGCTGGTGCCGGTGCTGCCTGGCGCCCCCATTCCTGATGCTCAGTGGTGGCTGGTCTGCCATCACGATGTCCATGTGAACCCCCGGATCCGTTGCCTGATGAACTTTCTGACCCAGTGGTTTCAGAAAGCGCCATTGAGCCTGGTGGGGTAACCGACAGAGTGGCCATTGTGCTGTGTGATCACCGGTCAAAATGAGCCCGTTGTGTAAAGTCCTCATCATCTTAAAGTGTTCAACGCGCTGGCCGGAATATGCGTGTGAGGTCCCAGAAGCAGTTTTGTACTATTGATATTGTTGAACGATACTAAAAAAACTTGAGTGACACAGATCGCACCTGATGAATAAATCATCAAAAGTAAACGTTTTCGTTGCGGTTATTTTGATCTGAACCAGCGATTTTTCAATTTATTTTGCTTTTTCGGAAACAAAAGTTGAGTTATTCAAAAAAAATTGAATAATGTAATCAAAAGATATAATGCTGAGAGAATGCTGCTCCACACGTTCTCCTCAGCCGGTCTGTATGACAGATGTGTCATGGGGCACGCGTTGTCCTTGAGCCCACAATAATCTGATGAGATAACCATGAGCAACTCTCTAGTACTTGTAATCAATTCTGGCAGTTCCTCACTGAAGTTTGCCCTTATCGACACGGTAAGTGGTGAAGCGACACTGAGCGGTCTGGGCGAATGTTTTGGCCTTCCTGAAGCGAACGTCAGCTGGAAGATCAACGGCGAGAAACAGGAATACAAACTGGCTGATACAGGTAATCACCACCAGTTGGCCGTTGACCGAATTGTGACCCTGCTGGAAGAGCTGGGCATGAAGCAAGATATCGTTGCGATTGGCCACCGTGTGGTTCACGGCGGCGAAAAATTCACTAAGACAGTTAAAATCGATGAGGCTGTGCTGCAGGAAATCGAAAACCTGAGTGATCTGGCGCCACTGCACAACCCTGCCCACGTGATTGGTATGCGCGCAGCGATTAAAGCGTTCCCGACGCTGTCACAGTACGCTGTGTTCGACACTGCTTTCCACCAGACAATGCCTGCGAAAGCTTACACCGGTGCTATCTCTCAGAAACTGTACAAAGAATACGGCATCCGTCGTTACGGTTTCCACGGTACCAGCCACTACTTTGTCAGCCGTGAAGCGGCGAAAATGCTGAACAAGTTAGTTGAAAACAGCAACTTCATTTCTGTTCACCTGGGTAACGGCGCATCTGTGTGTGCGGTGAAAGGCGGTCAAAGCGTTGACACCAGTATGGGTTTCACCCCGCTGGCTGGTCTGATGATGGGTACCCGCTGTGGTGACCTTGACCCAAGCATCATTGAGTTCCTGCTGAAAAAAGGCTGGAGCCAGGAAGAAGTCTTCAATGAGCTGAACAAGAACTCAGGTCTGTTGGGTGTTTCCGGCCTGACCAGTGACTGCCGCGGTATTGTTGAGGCGATGGAAAACGGCCACGAAGGGGCAACTCTGGCGTTTGAAATTTTCTGTTACCGTGTTGCTAAATATATCGGCTCATACATGGTTGCTCTGGACGAGCTGGATGCCATTATCTTCACTGCCGGTATTGGTGAGAACTCGCTGCCTGTACGAAGCCAGATCCTGGCTAATCTGAAGATCTTCGGTTACCGCGAAGACGAAGAAGCGAACGCTGCAGCGCGTTTCGGCAACCGCGGTATTATCAGCAAGCCAAACACGCCAGTTGCGATGGTTATCCCGACGAATGAAGAGTGGGTGATCGCGAAAGAAGCGATGGCGCTGCTGCACGCCTAAGTGCGTCGTGAAGGCCACAACAGTTAAAGTTACAACAAAAAAACCGCCAGCAATGCTGGCGGTTTTTTTATGGCAATAACAGAGTCGGTTTAGCCGATATACTTTTTGTGAACACGGCGGGTGATGCCGGTGAACAGGGTGTAAGGCACGGTATCGCAGTAAGGAGCGACTTCGGCAGCCAGCAGGTTGTCACCCCACAGCTCGACTTTCGCGCCCACGCGAGCATCGTCGATATGGGTCAGGTCTACCGTCAGCATGTCCATTGAGACACGGCCAATGATGCGGGTACGCTGGCCGTTGACCAGAACCGGCGTGCCGTCTTTGGCATGGCGCGGATAGCCATCGGCATAACCAATCGCCACGGTGCCGACTTTAGTCGGGCCATCACACACGAATCGGTGTCCATAACCCACACCATCACCCGGCCCCAGTTCGCGCACCGCAATCACTTCCGAAGTCAGTGTCATTACAGGTTGCAGTTGTTCGGCCATTGGCTGAGCAGCTTCAAATGGGCTTGATCCGTACAACATCAGACCCGGACGCTGGAATTCACGGCGGGTGGAGGTATGCTCCATGGTCGCGGCACTGTTGGCAATACTGACCGGCGCGTCAATGTCACGGGAGATCTCTTCAAAACAACTGATTTGCTGGGCGGTGATTGCACTGCCGAAAGCATCGGCGTCAGCAAAATGGCTCATCAGGACAATCTCGTTCACCTGCGGCAGGCTGCGTAATTTATCGTAGGCCAGACGGTAGTCCTGTGGGCTGACGCCCAGACGGTGCATGCCGCTGTCCATTTTCAGCCAGAAATTCACAGGCTGGTTCAGTTGACTGCGAGCAATGATGTCGATTTGCTCCAGGCTGTGAACGGCACACCAGAAGTTGTTGTCGCTGATGACGGGTAGTTCGTCTTCTGTGAAGAAACCCTCCAGCAGCAGAATAGGTTGTTTGATGCCGGCTTCACGCAGTTCAATGGCTTCTTCGATACAGGCGACCCCAAACGCATCGGCCTCGTTTTCCAGCGCGAAGGCCAGTTTCACTGCACCGTGGCCATAAGCGTCGGCTTTAACAATCGCAATAGCTTTTTGTTCTGGTGCGACTGATTTTGCCAGACGATAGTTGTGACGAAATGCATCTAAATTAATAGTGGCGGTGGCTGCTCTACCCATGTTCTTTCCTTGTGCGACTGACTACACTCAAGCGTTTACAGGAACGCCTTATGATTTTCATGTCTAGCTTTTATGTATTGTTACTGGATAAAAATTCACGGGTGGGCGATGGGAAAGGAGGGAAAAAGGTTCACTTTCCGACGGCTGACATCCGTGTTCACCTGACGATTTCCCGTTTGATGGGGAATATATCCATGAAGTAGTGTCCTGAAATTTCATGAAATACTGGTTGGTCTGTTTGCTGTTTGTCTTATTCTTTAATTTTTGTGCTATCAGGTTGAGCCAACTGACGCGGTTTATGAATGAAGACATCTTGACTGCAATGCTGCAGTGTTTTCGACCAACTCGATCTTACGTTTTTCAGGCACCCATTCACGTATTCTACGTTTTGGTGAATAGTTATTTTTGACATAGTCTATACGAAATTTTAAAGAATGGTACTTTGAATTTTTAACAAATGTTAATCGTTAATACCGTTTTTATTTCTTGATGTAGTTAAATGTTCGTTATTTTGTGAATAATTTGAAGTCTCATAATGTTTACAATGCTGCGGTTTTGATTTTTGCTTGGTGAAAATGCTGCGTCTGCTGAAATTTTTAGCATCTTCTAGTAAAGAAGGTCATTATGAGAAAAGGACAGCTCAGTTTTGCAGTATTGATAGAAAGGTCGGTGAAAGAAGGGGTGTTAACATCAGCCCAACATATGGTCCGCCTAAGGGGAAAAGAGAGGAGAAGCCTGCCGGGTGAGCGTGAAATGAAAAGATAAGAGATGTATTGGGTGGGGGGATGTATCGCAGAGCTGCCAAAGAGAATGGCAAGCCCTGCGCCGGGAAGCTTATGCTATCTATCTCGCCGTACAGCGCCTATACCGTACTTTTGCCTAAACCGTAATAACTTCCACGCCTCGCTCGGCAAAGTCCTGGATACAGCTTTGCGGGAAGAATTTGTCGGTGATTACTTTGTCGAAGCCGCTGATATCGACAGCATGGAAGGTCGCTACCCGACCATACTTCGACGAGTCGGTAACCAGATAGTTATTCTGTGCTGCCGCGACAATAGCCTTTTTGACCAGTACTTTATCTTCGCTTGGGGTAGAGATCCCTCGCAGGTTCCAGGATGACGTGGACACAAACGCCTGATCAATATTCATCTCACGCAGCAGGTTTGCCGCCTTTTCGCCGACGCAGGACTGATTGTGCCGGTCGACTTTTCCGCCCGTGTGGTAAAGCACACATTCCGAATTCGCCATCAGGTACGCCGCAATCGCAAAGTCATTGGTGATGATGGTTAAATCTGCTCGCTGAGTCAGCTGATGAGCGATTTCAAGGGTGGTGGTTCCGGCATCTAAATAGATGGTGGAGTGCGGGCGAATCAACTCTGCAGCGTGCAAACCAATCTTTACCTTCTCTTCCCGCTGCTGAGTGATCTTATCGTCATGCGGCAATTCAAGATGGATGGACTCGGTCAGCTGGACCCCGCCGGATACCGACATGACCCGGCCGTCAGCTTCCAGTTTGGCAATATCACGGCGGATGGTCATGTGTGACACATCCAGCTGCTGGGTCAGCTCATTGATACTGATGACTTGCTGGTTACTCAATAACGCCAAAATGGCTCGTTGACGCTCGGCAGGAATCATATTTCTCACTCATCTTTATTTATCAAACCCGAAAAAATCATAACACGATATCACGCAGTGATGTGAATATTTGTTAAGTGAAAGTGTGATGGTGTCAGTAACCTATTGTTATTGCATTTTTTAACATTCGTGTCGTTCTTTTTTTCACACACATTCACAAATAACAAATCACTCAATGTTAATTTTTGTGATGAGTATTGCAGTAATGTTTCGATTAGCAGCTAGAATCACAAACATGAACATTAATTCACAAAATATAACAACCAATGAGGGTAGTTCGATGAGCAAAATGCAATCGGTCGCGGTGATTGGACTCGGTTCGATGGGCATGGGGGTGGCGAAATCCTGCCTGCGTGCCGACTTTGACGTGTATGGCGTTGATGTGAATCCCGCCGCGTTAGAAGAGTTGGCGTCTTGTGGTGCCAAAGCGACTTCAACCAGTGCTGTTGCTTTTGCTCAGGAACTGGATGCGGTTGTCGTGCTGGTGGTCAATGCCCAACAAGTGCGTACCGTCCTTTTTGATTCTGGCCTGGTTGCGGCATTAAAGCCTCAGACCCCGGTGATGGTGTGCGCCACGATTTCTGCGGAAGATGCCAAAGCGATTGCGGCTGATCTGGCGACTTACTCATTGCCGATGCTGGATGCGCCAATTTCCGGCGGCGCTGTTAAAGCGGCGGCGGGTGAGCTGACCGTTATGGCGTCTGGTTCGCAAGCTGTCTTTGCCCAGTTGGAGCCGGTGCTATCGGCGGTAGCCAGTCAGGTCTATACCGTTGGGGAAGAGATCGGCATGGGGTCTACGGTAAAGATCATTCACCAACTGCTGGCCGGCGTTCACATTGCAGCGGGAGCGGAAGCCATGGCAATGGCGGCGCGCGCCAATATCCCGTTGGATTTGATGTACGACGTAGTAACCCATGCTGCCGGCAATTCATGGATGTTTGAAAACCGAATGAAGCATGTGGTGGACGGTGATTACAGCCCGAAATCCATGGTGGATATTTTTGTGAAGGATCTGGGGCTGGTGGCCGACACTGCCAAATCACTCCACTTCCCGCTGCCTCTGGCCAGTACGGCTCTCAACATGTTTACCACTGCCAGCAATGCCGGTTATGGGAAAGAAGATGACAGTGCCGTCATCAAAATTTTCCCGGGCATTACGCTGCCGAACAAGGAGTAAGGACGATGTTATTAGGTGTTATCGCCGATGACTTCACCGGTGCGACGGATATCGCTGGGTTTCTGGTCGCCAACGGGATGAAAACCATTCAGCTAAACGGCGTCCCGCAGGAAGCCGTGCCAGTAGAAGCGGATGCGGTTGTGATCAGCCTGAAAAGCCGCTCTTGCCCAGTCGATGAGGCTGTGGCGCAGTCGGTCAGCGCGCTGAAGTGGTTACAGGCTAAGGGTTGCCAGCAATTCTATTTTAAATATTGCTCGACGTTCGACAGTACACCGGAAGGCAACATCGGTCCGGTGACAGATGCGCTGCTGGACGCGCTGGACGAGGCTTTTACCATTATCTGTCCATCATTGCCGGTCAACGGCCGTACCGTGTACCAGGGGCATCTGTTTGTGCAGGGCGATCTGCTCAGTGAATCTGGGATGCGAAATCATCCGGTTACGCCAATGAAAGATGCCAACCTGATGCGCCTGATGGATGCCCAGGCAACCGGAAAAACCGGTCTGGTGAGCTACCGGGAAATTGAGCTGGGGGCTGACAATGTCGCGGCGCGTTTTGCGGAACTCAAACAGCAGGGCTGTCGCTATGCCGTGGTCGACACGCTTAACGATCAACATCTGGCTGCGATTGGTGAGGCTTGCCGCCATCTGACACTGATCACCGGCGGCTCCGGACTGGCTGCCGGGATTGCGCAAAACTGGTCTGAGTCCCTGTCCGATCAGTCTGACGCGATGCAAGCTGGCCAGCCGGTTTCTGGCCACACCGTGATTTTATCCGGCTCCTGCTCGGTCATGACGAACCGTCAAGTAGCGGCCTACCAGCCGCAAGCACCGCACTTTGCGCTGGATGTGAAACGGTGCCTGAGTGAATCCAACTATGTTGACGTTGTGTTTGACTGGGTGGCCTCTCATCTGGGCGGCAAGCTGGTGCCGATGGTGTACGCCACCGCTGAGCCGGAAATGCTCCATGCAATTCAGGCGGAATTTGGTGCGCAGGCATCCAGTCAGGCGGTTGAACAGTTTTTCCATCAGCTGGTTCAGCGTTTGCAACAGCACGGCGTGACCAACTTTATTGTCGCAGGTGGTGAAACCTCCGGCGTGGTGACGCAAAGCCTGAAGGTAAAAGGTTTCCACATCGGACCGCAAATTGCACCGGGTGTACCGTGGGTTAAAGCCATCGACCAGCCACTTTCGCTGGCGTTGAAATCCGGCAACTTTGGTGACGAACAGTTCTTTACGACAGCACAAGGGTATATCCATGACTGAGCAACAATTAAGAGAGCAGATGGTGAGCCTGGCGCGTTCCATGTTTGAACGGGGTTATGCCACTGGCGGCGCGGGAAACCTCTCGCTGAAACTGCCTGACGGTCACTTTCTGGCAACACCAACGGGTTCGTCGTTTGGTCGTCTGGACGCTGAGAGATTGTCGGTGGTAGACATCGACGGTCAGCATCTCTCCGGTGACAAGCCGTCGAAAGAAGTCGCGTTCCATCTGGCGATTTATCGTAATAACCCGGCGTGCAATGCCATCGTCCACTTGCACTCAACTTATCTGACCGCGTTGTCGTGTCTGGAAGGTCTGGATCCGGACAATGCGATTCGTCCTTTTACACCGTACTACGTGATGCGGGTTGGACAACTGCCGGTGATCCCGTACCTGCGTCCGGGCGACCCACAGATTGCCACTGAGCTGGCAAACCGCGCGGCGGATTACCGGGCGTTTCTGCTGGCCAATCATGGCCCGGTGGTAACCGGCACGGATTTGTGTGACGCCGTGGATAACGCCGAGGAATTGGAAGAAACCGCCAAGCTGGCGCTGATGCTTGACGGCAAGGCAATCCGTTATCTGACTGACGGTGAAGTAATTGACCTGAAAGGGAGAGGGAAATAATGGCCCGTTTTGCTGCAAATCTTACCATGCTGTTCACCGAGCAGCCGTTTCTGGAGCGCTTTGCGCTGGCCCGTGAGGCTGGGTTTAAGGCGGTGGAATTTCTGTTTCCGTACGCATTCGAAGCCGATGAATTGGCTGCACTGTTACAGGAAAATCAGCTGGAACAAGCGTTGTTTAACATGCCGCCGGGCAACTGGGACAGCGGTGAACGAGGCATGGCCGCTTTGCCGGGGCGTGAAGCAGAATTTCGTGACAGTGTGGACACCGCACTGCATTACGCCAGGGTGTTAGGGTGCCCGAAAGTGCATGCCATGGCCGGGATCATTGATCCTCGCTACAGCGACGAGCAGCACCTAGAAACGTTTGTCGCCAATATTCGCTACGCCGCCGACCAGTTCGCGCAGCATGGCATTACGCTGCTGATTGAGCCGTTAAATAGCCGGGACGTACCGAACTATTTCATTGCCCATCAGCGGGATGCGGCGAAGATTATCGAGCGTATAGATCGCCCGAACGTGAAACTGCAGTTTGACGTGTATCACGCCCAGATCATGGACGGTGATCTGACGACCATGCTCGGGGATCTGGCGCAGACCATTGGTCACGTCCAAATTGCTTCTGTACCGGCTCGTCATGAACCGTCAGAGGGCGAAGTGAATTACCCCCATATTTTTGCCGCGCTGGATCAGGCGGGCTACAGCGGCTGGATTGGCTGCGAATACAACCCGAAAACAGGCACAAAAGAAGGCCTGAACTGGGTAACACCGTACCTGTAACAGGAAGTACAAATTAGATATCACGACAAGGACAATCCTATGAACATCGTAATTACTGGTGGCGCCGGGTTTTTAGGCGCCATGCTGACCCGTACCCTACTTAACCGCTACCCTGATATTGCCTCACTGAAAGTGGTGGATCGGGTGCCACTACCGGAAACGGCGATCACTGACGCGCGCATTTCTTCTGTGGTTGCAGATATCACCAATGCGGCTGATGTCGACATGATTGTCGACCAGGAAACCACCCATGTTTTCCACCTTGCGGCCATTGTGTCGAGCCACGCGGAAGAAGATTTCGACCTGGGGGTTAAGGTTAATCTGGTCGCTACTCAACTGTTGCTGGAAAAATGCCGTCAGGTCAATCCGGCCATCCGCTTTGTGTTCTCCAGTTCGCTGGCGGTCTTCGGTGGCGAGCTACCGGCGGTGATTGAACCGATGACGGCCACTCAGCCAAGTTCCTCCTATGGCACCCAGAAAGCCATGTGTGAGCTGCTGGTAAACGACTACGGCCGTCGCGGTCTGGTCGATGCCATCACCGTGCGCCTGCCGACTATCTGTATCCGTCCGGGCACGCCAAACAAAGCCGCGTCCTCGTTTGTCAGCGGGATCATCCGCGAGCCGCTTAAAGGCGAGCGTTCCAACTGCCCGGTTGCACAGGATCTGCCGCTGTGGATCTCCAGTCCTGAAACGGTGATTGACAACATTATTCACGCCAGCCAGTTATCGGCGGATGCCATTCAGGGCTTCCGTACCTTTAACCTGCCAGGGATTCAGGTTACCCCGGCCACTATGCTGGCGGCGATGGCCGAAGCCGTCAATCCTGCGCGGGTCGAGCTGGTCAGCAATGAGCCGGATCCGGCGATTGAACGCATTGTGGCGAGCTGGCCGCAAGCGTTCAACAATGAAAAAGAACGGGCGCTGGGCTTTAAGGCCGATCGTGATTTTCAATCGGTGTTGGCTGCGTACCTGAGTCAGTATCCGGTCTCGGAAGAGGAGGCGGTGTAATGTTACCTATTTCAGTTATCGGTTTGATTATTGCTGTATTTGTTCTGATTTTTCTGGTTCTGCGTACCCGTGTCCACGTCCTGATTGCCATGTTGGCGGCAGCTTGTATCGCCGGTTTGATTGGCGGCCTGAGTGTTGACGATACCATGGCCGCAATCAGCAAAGGCTTTGGCGGCACACTGGGCGGTATCGGGATTGTCATCGGCCTTGGGGTTATGATGGGCGCCATTCTGGAAACGTCCGGCGCCGGCGAATCTATCGCCTACCATTTCATCAAGTGGCTGGGGAAAAAGCGTGAGGAAATGGCGCTGGCCATTACCGGTTACATTGTCAGTATCCCTGTGTTTGTCGACAGCGCACTCATTATTCTGTACCCGATTGCTAAGTCGCTGGCGAAAACGTCACAGCGTTCTATTCTGACGCTGACGGTGGCACTGGCCGGTGGTCTGGTCGTGGCGCACCACTGTATTCCGCCGACACCGGGACCGCTGGGTGTGGCCAGCATTTTCGGGGTTGATATCGCCTCTATGCTGGGTCTGGGTCTGTTGATTGCTCTGCCATGTATCTACGGCATCGTTATGTACGCTCGCTGGCTGGAGAACCACTTCCCTGAGTACATGGCACCACCAACGCTGGCACACGAATCCGGTGATCTGAAGAAAGTTCATGACGACTACATGGCGTCGAAGGCGTCGAAAACCCTGCCGTCATTGACCAAGTCTATTATGCCGATTGTGGTACCGATTCTGCTGATTCT
The DNA here is from genome assembly GCF_017329545.1 of Photobacterium ganghwense. Taxonomy (NCBI): domain Bacteria; kingdom Pseudomonadati; phylum Pseudomonadota; class Gammaproteobacteria; order Vibrionales; family Vibrionaceae; genus Photobacterium; species Photobacterium ganghwense. The sequence continues at coordinate 1,930,457 of NZ_CP071326.1, read as the reverse complement.
GGTGAAATCGCTGATGTCTCTGGCTGAAAAACAGCTGGGTATGGAAGGGCTGTCGGTCAGTGCCTTGGGCGCGACCATTAACTTCCTGGGTCACCCGGTAATTGCTCTGTCAATCAGTACACTACTGGCGGTTTACACCCTGACACCGTACCTGGACAAAGCAACGACGACACACAAGCTGGAAGAAGGGATCTCAACTTCAGGGATTATCCTGCTGGTGACCGGTGCCGGTGGTGCGCTGGGGAGTGTGCTGCGTGAGTCAGGTGCCGGGGCTGAAATTGCCAACCAGATTGCTGCGCTGTCAATTTCACCTATCATGATTCCGTTTATTATCGCCACTCTGGTTCGTGTTATTCAGGGCAGCGGTACGGTTTCTATGATTACTGCGGCATCCATTTCTGCACCTGTACTGGCTGAAATGGAAGGAATCAACATGCTGTTTGCTGCCTCTGCGGCAACCATGGGCAGCCTGTTTGCCGGTTACTTCAATGACAGCTTGTTCCACATCGTGAACCGTCTGATGGGCGTAACCGAAGTACGTAAGCAACTGGTGATCTGGACGGTTCCAACGACAATTGCCTGGGCAATTGGCGGTGCGCTGGTGATGATTCTGAACCTGCTGTTTGGCACTCACGGTAGCTGGTTTGACCCTGTTGTTCCTCTGCTGGTACTGGCTGGCTGCATTTACTTCGTAAAGTCGCAAAGTAAGCCGATGGTGCAAAATATTGCTTCATAATAATTGAAGCAAGAAAGACTGTGTATCGATTAAAAAAGCCTCAACCGAAGACTGGTGGAGGCTTTTTTGTTTTAAATTAGTTTACTTAGACAAAGTAGTGGCAATATCTTTAAGCATGTTAACGATATTATCAGCGAAAATCTGGCGATTTTTTTCTTTTGATAAATACTTTAGGTCTTCAGGTGTTAAATTTTTGAAGTTAATTTGTGGTTCCGCGTATAATCCAATTGGCATTGAACCCCAACGATATGCATTTTTAAAGTATTTTGTTTTGTTTTCTATATCAATATATTCTTGAGATTTATTTCCTTTATCGCAATAAACACCAAAGTAAATATGGTTTTCTTGCTCTACATGTAGATATATATTGTCATACCCAGTTATTTCTGAACTAATAGATAGGTATTTTGAATTTCTTTTATTTTCAACATACTTTTTTACTTGTTCGCGTGGGTTGTCGTGCTTTGTAACAGAGTCTGAATGAATTTCACCAAACTCCTCTTCAATACCTAGAGCAATCTTATTCCATAAATCTAATTGTAAGTCAGTGATTACTTCATTGTAAGCATCAAACAATACAGGTAGACTTGAAAGATTGTTGTCAATGAGTAATAGTTCCTTTAAATCATCCATGTGATCTTGATCCTCAACCTTGTTAGTAAGTTTATTAATGATATCTAAATATTGAATGCAAGCTTCTCTTAGTGGTGCATTTCGTGCTGATATTTCTATACATTTTGAAATCCAGCTATAAATATCACTTTCATAACTTGCTAAAATTAAATCATTATCTTTCACTTTATGAGGAAGTTCCTCAATACTTTGTTCTTCTGGGCTGTAGCCTGTGAGTGTTAAATAAATCAACTTAATATCTTGATAACCTTCATCTACCATCTTTTTGTAGTAGTTTGAAAGTTGTTTTTCTTGATCTGTAGCGTAAATTTTATTTTCAATGACAATGGCTGTTTTACCATTTCTAATCAATATATCAATGTTTTGATATTCTCTATCAACCATTATGTTTTCATTGAAATCAAAATCAATATAATCTGAAAACTGTTTTAAAAATTGTTTAATGAATTTTTCTTTAAAATTGTGGTCTCCAAGAGGGTCTAGGAGGTCAGAAATAAATTTCGAATGTAATCTGACTTCATCTGATTCAGAGCGAAGGACTCTAAATAGATTATAATCTGGTTTTTTTGTATACTTTTCATTTAATAAATGGAGGTATCTGAAAAATTGCTTGTTAAGCATGTTTTAATTCCCATTTCAAAACTTAGCGAATCGTTTTTTAATTCAATAAAAACATTGTATGCATTTTGTGGTGTATGGAAAAGTGATTTAATTTGTGGTGATGAGTGAGTCACAGAATAGATGGACAGGAAAACGAGGAATGTTATATGAAGAATGGTGAAGGTTCAAAGGCTAGATAGCGTTCGTTTTCTATCTAACCTTTTTCAGATGCTAGAGAGTTAGTGTGAGCTCCCTAGTATAAATCTATTCATTCTTTATAACTCGGATCCAGGCGATCCAGTTTACGCATCAGTGCCGGCCAGATGAATTCACCGTCGAGCCCCTGTACTTTCAGGGCTTCGGTAATGGAGCTGACGACTGTCGGCTCAATATGAATGAGTTCGTTTCCGCCGGACTGGGCGGCCAGCTGTATCTGACAGGTGGTTTCGAAGGCATACATCGCCAGGAAGGCATCGGCGATGGTGTTGCCCACCGTCAATAAACCGTGGTTGCGCAGCATAAAGAAAGTGGCATCTCCCAGGTCACGTTGCAGGCGCGGTTTTTCATCTTCCCGAACGGCGACTCCTTCATAGTCATGGTAGGCCAGTGACGACAAAACAAAGGTAGACTGCTGGCTGATCGGCAAAATGCCGTCTTTCTGAGCACTCACGGCGACGCCGGCTTTAGTGTGGGTATGCAGCACACAACCAACGTCGTGGCGGGCATCGTGAATACAGCTGTGGATGGTAAACCCGGCTGGATTGACCGGATGAGGACTGTCGCTGAGCTTGCGGCACTGCTGATCCACTTTGATGAGGTTGGAGGCGGTGATTTCATCAAACATCAACCCATACGGATTGATCAAAAAGTGGTGCTCTGGCCCTGGAATGCGGGCACTGATATGGGTGAATACCAAATCGGTCCAGCCGAACAGGGCGACCAGACGGTAACAGGCGGCCAGTTCGACCCGTAGTTTCCATTCTTCTTCAGAGACCTGATGTTTCAACGAATTGCTCATACTCACCTCCTGTGGGCGATGTTCCATATGATGTTTTATACGATGTGGTGTAGCCCCAAATGGGCACTGTCCACTAAGTCTGATTGTACTGTCACTTGCTGGTGGGCTAGGTAAGGCTTAGTTCTGAACGGCGTCCACCGTAGCCCGATGCATTTTTTCCTGCGCCGGCTTATAGAGCGAGCGCACCGGTTTGGCAAACACCTTACGAATCATAGGTTCAAAAAAGGTAAGAGGCAGGGTGTCACCTTTCGGGTCGAAGGCCGGGGAGTCGTATTTGGTCACAAACTCCAGGGTGCGTTCAAAATAGGGATGATCCTGATAAGCATCTCGCATATGCCTGTCCATATTCAGGTAATGGAAGAAGTAGTACCCCTGGAAAATGGCGTGATGCTTAATCATCCAGTGATTTTCTTCACTGACAAATGGTTCGATCAGAACCGCTGCCACGTCGGCATGGTTGTATGAGCCCAGTGTATCGCCGATATCATGAAGCAGCGCACACACCACGTATTCTTCATCCTTACCGTCGCGATAGGCGAACGTGGCGGTTTGCAGACAGTGAGTCAGTCGATCAACCGGAAACCCGCCGAAATCGCCACTCAGTAAATTCAGGTGAGTCATGATTCTGTCCGGTAACTCGGCGGCGAACTCGCCAAATTCTTTCGCAATAATTTGCCAGTCTTCAGCCGTGCCGTTCGCCATGTCGGTAAAAGCGGCTTTTGGGGAATCATAAAGTGCCATCATCTTTTTCCTTTTGTTAACGATTTGTTTAATGAGAGCACAGAAAAGCCCGGCAAAATGTTAAATCATTGACATTGTACTGAGTAATTATGACGTAGGCTGAGTCCATGATAGATGTTAACAAGGTGTTACAAGAGTGTCCGATACTGTCCGGATTGCCGGAGCAAGGGATTGCTGAAGCCGTTGCCATCGCAAAAGTGCGGCATTTTGAAGAGAAAGCGCTGATTTATGACAAAGGTGATCGGCATTCTGCGTTATCGGTGATTGCTGAAGGTGCGGTACGGATTAATTCTGTCAGCGCAACCGGACAGGAAGCCACGTTGATGATTTTTGAGGCTGGCACCTGGTTTGGCGATAACGTGTTTTCGCCGGGTATGGCAAGAGTCTACGGAGCAACGGCACACAGTAACGTCACCCTGATTGAATTGCTGGGTGATAAGTTCCGCCAGTTGTTAAGCAAATACCCTGAAAATTACGCCGTCGCACTGGATCTGCTGAGTCGGCGTTTATGGTCGGCGATCTCGGTGATTGAAGATGATGCGCTCCGAGGTATGGAGGCGCGTATTGGCCGTCGATTGTTGTTGTTGGCGGAATATCAGCGCGGCCAGTCTCTGGGCGATCTGCCATTCAGTGTGCGGGTGACCCGTGAACATATTGCCAACATGATGGGGATGACCCGGCAGGGCGTGCATAAAGTGCTGAAGCAGTTTGAACAGGCAGGCTTACTGAAACTGGAATACGGTCGGGTCACCGTGCTGAACCCTGAAGTGATGGACCACTACGTACGAAAACTGGAATAGTTCAGTGAACCAGCCCCTGAGGCTGCTTTGCTGAAAGCATCGATGTGTGATTATTGAAGCAAGGAGGCTCAGAATGGAATCAACCCCACTTATATCCATCGGATTACCGGTATCGCTGTTTATTATCATGACCGGTATCGGCATGACACTCACCAGTGCTGACTTCCGCCGGATTGCCCTGCAACCACGAGGTCTGGTCATCGGAACATTCGCCCAGATCGTGATTATGCCTATCCTGGCATTCGGGCTGGCCTGGGGGTTGAATTTATCCCCGGCGATGGCTGTCGGGCTGGTCGTCATTGCGGCCTGTCCGGGAGGAACAACGTCAAACCTGTTTGTTTTGCTGGCTCGCGGTAATGTGGCACTGTCAATCTTACTGACCGTTTCCGCCAGTCTGCTGACGATTCTGTCACTGCCGGTAGTGACCGGCTATGCCCTGGAGCTGTTCAGTGGCACGGCGATGACCTTCACTTTACCGGTCGGTAAAACGGTCGCCATGATGGCTGGGGTGGTGCTGCTGCCTGTCATGATCGGTATGGCGATTCGTTACCACTGGTCTGCTTGGGCGCTACGGGCTGAAAGCTGGGTCAATAAGTTAGGCGCACTGACCCTGTTTTTGCTGGTGATCAATATTGTTCTGAATATTGGCGCACAATTACCGGCGCTGTTGGTTCAGGCTGGCCCGGCGGCGCTTCTTCTCAACGGGTTAGGTGTCTGTGCCGGGGTTATATCCGGAAGGCTGGCCAGACTCCCGACATCGGACTCGCTGGCTTTAGGGGTTGAGTTGGGAGTGAAAAACAGCACTCTGGCGTTGATGGTTACACTGACGTTACTGGGTTCCAGTGAAATGTCATTGCCGATTGTGGTGTATAGCCTGAGTATGTTCCTGCTGGGCGCGTTGCTGGTGGTCGGTGGCCGACAAGTGCAGAGGTCATCTCTGGCAAGCAAAGCGTGAAGTGTATCCTGTGGCTTGGAAACCTTTGTTACTGGGGTTCTGAGGGATGTGAGAGTCAAAATTGTTGAATACCATCCAATAAACTAAAAAATAATTGATTTTTTGTGTTTGTAGTTGAGTGTGGCAGCAGTAGGTTGCCTTGTTTATTGGTTTGAGGTGATGGTTTATCAAGGCACCATTCAACTTTTTCTGTAAGTCTTGTTTTGCTGCACGACTATACGTATTGCCGACTGTCTGGCAAGGATGGTGTTTTTTGATCATTATTACGGGTTTTTGTATGAATTTTCATCTGTTTTCTGGGGCGAGGATGGGGCATGCGATGGTTTAGCTATGTATCCCGCCCCAGTTACCTATTCTCACATGGTAAGGTGAAATTCAAAAAATCAGTTAATGATTAAAATAATTTTTGCATTAATAAAATTATGTGATAAATTGGCTCCAGATTTGAGACATTCAAATCGAAAGCATTTTCACTACTTCCCTCTCAGGGAGGTGGTATAAGGCTCAATAGCATTGAAAGATGGTGTTGGCCTGATACTGGGGGCACCCAGACTATCCTGCTTGGAACACAGGATTTTTACGGAACGGGAAACGGCCCTGAGCGCAAGCTCAGGGCCGTTTTTTCATGTATCCGTAAATTTTTGTACCAGAAAAGGCTGTCGTATTCCGGGTGGGTGACGTGATACCAACCTCCTGGTTACCAGCGTTGGATGAGTCCTGAAAATCTCGACGAGGCTGAAGTTGCAAGCCTTGTCATGGAAAATATTGTCCACAAAAACCGGCGTGGCCAATATTGATGTCACAGGGCTTTACGCTACGGAGCTTTTCGCTGTGGAACATTACGCCACAGGACGTTACGCGACATTACTCTATGCCACAGGGCCTTGGTTAACCGCGGTCAGCGGCTGATTGACATCAAAAATGTAGCCCCGGATATCCCGAATGCCCATTTGTGTCAGTCGAGCTGAGTGCATGTCCAGATACGCTTTAGCGCTTTCTTCATCCTCAAACAGGTAGACACCGCCTGCGCGTTTCTCGGCCTGGTTTTCTGTCCAGATTTTCCAGATTATACCCGGTTCCTGATTGATCGATTCTGCCAGTTCGGTCAGTGCCCTCGCCATTTCTTCACCAAAAGGGCCATTAAATTCAAAATCGACCTGTAGTAATTTTGCCATGTTTCACTCCTTGTTAATTGAGCCGACGAGTCTGTAGAACCAGCTGGTTATCTACTGGCTCAGTAGCAGCTTGTTTCGGCATTATTATGAAGGAGTGAGTGGTTTTTTAATTGGAACCGGTGCTCAGAAAAGCAGACTCAGACTGAATAGATCAAGCTGAATAAGCCAGATTCATCTGCAGGCCGCATGGCAGTACCAACATGACAATACATCCAAGAGAGGATAAAGGGGCTTCATTACTCGATGATGCCCCTTTATAGAAGCTATGCCCGGCCTGAAATTCATTTATTGGGTCGCTATTTTCTATTGGGGTCTATCCGATGACTTTGGATCGCAGGCCAAGAGGTTAGCGGGATAACAACGTTCCTTAATCCCTGTTCAGCCATTGATTGTCCTGATCAGCCACATACTCCTTGTAGCCGGCTTCCCATCCTTCAATGGCCAGGCGCTCATGAGACGTATTCAGGCACTGGCCGGTATACTGCGCTCCTTTTTTCCCTTGTTTATAAGTTTTGTAAGGCAGGCAGTAGTCTTCAATCCCTTCCCTGTATCCCAGCTGATAGAGTTCATACGCGTCTTCTTTCAGCGGGGTTAGCTGATTGAGTTCATCTTTGGTTCTGACCAGGCGCCCGTTTTCACCGTCCTTAATGCCCAGCGCTTTCCATCGGCTTTCCTTTGCCAGCTCGGTATCGTAAGACTGTCCGGAACAAGCTGCCAGAACGAAGGCTGCCACAAGTAACATCAGGTATTTCATTCTCTACCTCCACAGCGTTTCACAGGTAAGCCAGGTTTATTATCGATTGTGTTTCGTGCCGCCTGGTCCGGCACTTTCTCCCTAAGTATAAGGCCACATATAAAAAAGGGCTTTCTATCGAAAACCCTTTATTGAGACTAACTGCTTTGATTTGATTGCATAATTTTGCTTAGTGCGGCGTGCGGCCAGTACATACCGATGTAATTCCAGCCGACCCAGAACACCAGTCCGGTCGCCACCATGATTTCAAAAATGCCCAGGTTTTCAAGCCAGGCCCAGTGTGGAAAATCCTGGCTTAGCCACTGGGTCAGACGTTCCAGGGCCACTGCACTGATCACCGAGGGGAAGGTGAGAGCAGCCAGAGATGGCTGAAAACGCTGGCGCAGCAAATCGAAATAGCACAAATAAACCAGAATCGTCATGGTAATCCCAACACCTGCCAGAGCTCCGGTCAGCACCGGATCAGGATGCTTGACGTTCAGCAGGTATGCCGTGAGTGACAGGTTAACCGGCGCAGCCATGATAGCCAGCGTAGGTCGGGCAGGGCGGGGCATTCGTCCGGCAAAACACAGGCGATAAAGCACGACCGGCAGCATCAGAAAGTAAATGGTGATGCACAGGTTGGTCATGGTCAGTGCGAACTGGTGGTGGCCCAGTAGTGGACCGGCCAGCGTTCCGCTGATAGCGCCCACCGGGTAAAGGAACCAGCTTGGATAGAGATGGGTCAGACGGAATTTTCTTAACTGGTTGAAAAAGAAAAACACCATCATAGAAAAATGGAGCGTAAGTGCGGGATACCAGAGTAACCGCGCACATTCGATATGAATGGTAGCCAAATAATCGGCCAGAACCATCAACGACATTGAGATAGGAGCCATAAGGCTGCCGTATAGCGGATGACGCAGATCCTGAATGAACCGATCCCGGTTGAGCAGGTACTTCAGAATAACCGGCAGCAGCAGCCCTGCGCCGGCTAACGCAAAGAGACCGCGGATCCAGCTGGCCTGAGCCGGAAAAAACAACGCCCATGCCAGCCCTGTTCCGGTCGTAGCCAGAGCCAGTGCCGCTTGTGCGGTAGGAACGCGTAGTAATGTCGTGGCAAGTGCCGTCATTGTAATTAATGCGCCTTTGACAAATAAGGAACAAAGAAAACGATATTTTACACAGTTATTTAACGAAAATCGGCACTTGATGGCCGGTGAATTACACGATGGGATCACAATTTGAGCAGCGAGGATCGAAACTCAGTTTGCCAAAAATAGAATTTCGTACCATATTTAATTTGTGACCTGTCATTGAGCTGTTCGATTCAAGCCTGCGGATGTATGGGCTGTGTTCTGGAGAGGCTCAGGGCGACAGGAAGCGGGTTGATGTGAATCAACCTTACCGGGAGAGGCATGAAAAACCAAACCTGGATGACAATTTGGAAAGTGACAAAACAAAACGTTTATACTTCTTCGCCAAAGACGCAATTGTCCGATTTAAAGAATTGACTGCATCGGACCCGGCATACTCAACGTAATGAGTGGCGAAGCCTCAAGTTGTTATTATCAACGTCCTTGATGTGCTGTTGTTCGGGTACATGAGGCACAACAGAATAGAGATAGAGAGTAATTCTTAATCCAAGCCGCACTGCAATGGTGCGGCTTTTCATTTTTTAGCGCTCTCGAGATTGCTGTGTGGCTGTTGTGATTGCCGTGTCTGCCTTCGTCGGTTTGATGACTGGCGTTCTATGTGAAACCACTGATGGTACCTATTTATTGGTTTTTATGGATGTTTTTAAGTTTATAACGCCAAAGCCTTGGACGCAGATGGTCCAGGGCTTTGTTGACGTGGTTTTGGCTACGCAGTCAGGTCATTGACTTCCGCCACCGCTTCACTCAGCGTGAATTTCCCTTTTTCATCTTTAACTACTCGCCCCATGGCAACATCCGGATCGTGAGTCAGGACGATGCGGCCATTACGGGAGAGCAAATCGCTCAACAGGGCTTCTTTTTCTTCAATCAACCCTTCCGGGAAACGGTCGTACCCCATCGTAATAGGTAAATGGACCCATGGCGCGCCGGGAATGAGATCGCCGGTGAAGACGACAGGGCCGTCAGGCATCATGATCTCCGGCAGGATTTGCCCCGGGGTATGGCCATCACTGAAATGGAAGCGCCAGTCAGGCCCCAGTTCCGGCACGTAGCCATCGTCGTTGACCAGAATAACCCGTTCGCTTAGTGCGAGTGGCTCCATGATATCGCTCAGGTAAGAGGCTCTGTCACGTGAATGTGGCTCCAGTGCTCGGGTCCATTGTCGGGCACCGGTGATGAACTGGGCATTAGGGAACAGCAGCTCACTGGGTGAGTCCGATTGCCAGGCGGAAAGCAGTCCGCCGGCATGGTCAAAATGGAGGTGGGTAAGTATCACGATATCGATATCTTCATGGCTCAGGCCATGGGCCGCCAGGCTTTCCAGTAACACGTGGTGATTTTCCTGAACACCAAAGCGGGCTTTCAGGTCAGGGGAGAAGAATGCACCGATACCGGTTTCAACCAGAATATTGCGGTTCGCTTCTTGTACCAGCAGGGCACGGCAGCCTAAACGAATACGGTTCTGTTCATCGGCTTCCATCCAGCGGCTCCACAGGGCTTTGGGCGCATTGCCAAACATGGCACCACCGTCCAGTTTCTGGCTGTTGCCGGTCAGGGTAGAGAGAATACGCATACTGTCTTCCTTGAAAGTGTGGTTATTGAAATCGTTATTATTGATAGTTTAAATAGTCATCATACGGTAAACGCAACTGGGACAGGTTGTGCCTGTCCCAGTCGTTTGTTTTGCCAAATCTGGCGTTATCCTGTTTTCGGCACTCAGCCGTTATTCAGGGCCTCACTGTCTTTTTCTTTGACCCGAAAGCGCAGGAGATGCGTGCGTTCGATGAGTATATAAAGAATGACGCCGGTCGCCAGACCCCAGCTGGCACCATACACAGCAAGTACGACACCCATGGTTCCTGCGATGCCGCGTTCGGTGTTGTTGTTCAGCTGTTCCAATCCTACCATCAGGCAGATATAGCCCGTCAACAGCAGTGTCAGAGACAGGGCTATCGGCAGTACCGGCTGGAAGAAGCTGACCAGCGGCAGCGCGAACAGGGCAATAAAACCGGTGATCCAGAAAGTACCTGAGCCACTGTAAATAGAGTCCATTGCTTCGCGTCCATGCTTGTAGCGCTCGGCCATTGTTGCCGCAACGGCGGTCCAGAGTGGCCCGGCCAAACCCGGGTAAGGTGCGAAAAATGCGTGTAGGGCATTACGAATCGCTGTGACCAGGTGTACCCGATCGATATTGTTTTCAATCACTTCGTCGGTGCGTAGCTCATCGGCACGTTGCATCAGTGATTGGCCCACAATGATGTCACCAAACGCAATGATGTAAGCAATCACTGCGGTTGGAACGGCCATCAGGAAGACATCCAGCCCCGGGAATCCGACACTGAACGGCAGATACTGCCACATGCCGGCAAAATCTGGCTGAGTAATGCCCCAGCGGATATCGGGCATTGGGTATTCGCCCACCGCGATGCCCACCAGAATCGCGATAATCATGCCCGGTACCATGCCGTAATTCACAATTTTCTTCGCCATCGGAACCCGTTCCAGCAGCCCTTTGAACGAGACTGAGAACATCAGGTAAAGACAGATCAGGCTGCCGATAACCAGTGAGATCGGCGTGGCGGCCAGGCGGCCTCCGCTGGAAATCTCTCCCATCAGAGCTGCGATACCCGCGCCGATGATGATCCCACCCTTGAGTGAATTCGGTACCAGTTTGACCATGACGGAGCCTAAACGGGTCAGGCCAAGCACCAGGAAAATGATAAACACCAACAGTTGCAGGGCAAACAGGGCCTGTATCGCTTCCGGCCCTGGCTTAAAGTCACCCAGGAACAACAGAACGACCGGAATGCCGGGAGTAATCCAGCCCGGAACAAACGGAACGCCAAGCAGTGCCGGCAGCATGAAGCCGATGCCACAGACCACAACGTAGGCCAGTGCGATGTCGTAGGGCAGACCGAGGTATTTCTCTAAAAGGGGGATCATCGCCAGACTGACCACAAACATGATCAGCGCCTGAAGCATTTCCGCAAACTCCCAGCGGTAATGGATGAAAGGCAGGCGAACCTTAAAAGGACCCAGTAGCCAGAACGGCTGCTCGGACCCCTGCTGTCGTTTATAAACTTGCATGGTGTCTTCCTTGTTCACGTGTTGGATTATGATTGTTATGCGTTGCGTTTCCGCAAAGAGCGGGGAGCGGGTGCTCCCCGTTTTGCGTTGTGGTTCAGAGCTTTTTCGCCCAGTCGCGCAGGACGTACTTCTGCACTTTTCCGGTAGAGGTTTTTGGTAGGTTGGTGAAAATAATGGTCTTCGGAATCTTAAAGCCAGCCAGATGTTCGCGGCAGTACTCGACAATTTCCTGCTCGGTGGCATATTCGCTTTGCTTGAGCGTGATGAAAGCACAAGGTGATTCGCCCCAGCGCTCATCCGGTTTAGCAACGACGGACACTTCCAGAATGGCCGGGTGTTTGTAGAGCACGTCTTCCAGTTCGATGGTCGAAATGTTCTCGCCGCCGGAAATGATAATGTCCTTCAGGCGATCCTTGATCTCGATATAGCCGTTCGGGTGGCACACGCCCAGGTCGCCGGTATGAAACCAGCCGCTTTCAAAGGCTTCTGCGGTGGCTTCCGGATTTTTCAGGTAGCCTTTCATCACAGTGTTACCGCGCATGAAAATCTCACCGATGGTTTTGCCGTCTTTGGCTACCGGCTTGAGGGTCTGAATATCGGCCACCATTACGCCTTCAAGGGTCGGGTAACGAACCCCCTGACGGGACTTCAGGGTGGCTCGTTCTTCCAGGGTAAGCGCATCCCACTCTTCATGCCATGCACAGACGGTGACAGGCCCGTAGACTTCGGTTAAGCCATAAACGTGGGTAACCTTGATGCCCATTTTTTCCACATCGCCGATGACTTTGGCGGGTGGTGCCGCCCCGGCGACCATAGCGTTGACCGGGTGATCAATTGCTGCTTTGGCTTCATCGGGCATATTGATCAGAGCGTTCAGGACAATCGGTGCGCCACACAGGTGGCTGACCTGATGTTCACGGATCAAGGTCAGGATTTTTTGCGGGTCAACCCGACGCAGGAACACGTGGACGCCAGCCAGAGCAGTTACGGTCCATGGGTAGCACCAGCCGTTACAGTGGAACATTGGCAGGGTCCAGAGATAGACCGGGTGCTGTCCCATTGACCAGGTCATCTGGTTACCCAGCGAGTTCAGGTAAGCTCCGCGGTGGTGGTAGACCACGCCTTTCGGATTGCCGGTGGTACCAGAGGTATAGTTGAGAGAAATGGCCTGCCATTCGTCTTCCGGCCACAGCCATTCAAAGTTCGGATTGCCTTCAGCCAGAAAAGCTTCATAGTCCAGTTCGCTGGTTGCTTCACCTTCACCATATTCCGGATCGTCAACGTCAATAACCAGAGGCGGATTGTCCAGCAGAGCCAGCGCGTCGCGGATTACTTCATGGAATTCGCGGTCACAGATCAGTACCTTGGCTTCGCCGTGGCCCAGCATAAACGCGATGGCTTCCGCGTCCAGGCGCACATTCAGCGTGTTCAGAACCGCCCCGATCATCGGCACGCCGAAATGGGCTTCCAACATAGCCGGAATGTTCGGCAGCATGACTGCGACGGTATCCCCTTTGCCAATGCCACGGCCGGAAAGAGCCGAGGCGAGTTGACGGCAGCGTTGATAGGTTTCTGACCAGTTGCGGCGAATGGAACCGTGAATGACGGCTGGGTACTCAGGGTAGACGGCAGCGGTGCGCTCCAGAAAACTCAACGGGGTGAGTGCGATGTGGTTAACTGCGCAAGGTGTCAGACCCATATCATACATTGACATGTAATATCCCTCTTACTTACTGGTTATTCCGTTATCAGATAAAGTTTGTTATCAAACTGGCTTCGTAAATTTAATGTTTTTTTAACATGTGGTAATTTATAGCAAGTCTGTAAGGATTATGGAAATAGCCTATAGTCTTATAGTGTTTTTACTATATCTCGGCTCCGAATACAGAAGTCCTCGGAAGTTTTAGACAGAATGTTATTGATAACAGCGGCTTAGGAAGGTGGCATGGAAAGCGAGCAGGCACGGCTTTATCTCGATTTATGGTTGCGTTTATTGCAGCAAGGGTCGGCAGCGGAACAGGCTGCCGCCTTGTGTCGCTATGCCTCTTACTGGCCCGGTGTACAACAGGCATACTGGTTAAGCTGGCAGCCGAATGAGCAGATCTATGCCCATGATGGTGGCGGTCCAGCCTTACCTCCGGGACAGGGCGATCCGCTTCAAGCCAGCGACGCGACTCTGCATGAGCAGCTACTGAGACAGGTTTGTGTGCCACTGCCTGATATCCGTCAGGGCGAGACCTGGCTGGCGGGGCGTTTGCGTCGTGCCGGAATAACCCAAGGGGGAGCGATTGCCCTGATGCCGGGCGGACAAACGGCAGATGGACATGGTGTACTGGTTGTCGCCACTGAACAGTCTTGCCATGCCGAGCCGCTGGGCGCGATGGGAACCATGCTCAAAGCGTTATTGGCCAATCGCCCGGAGCAACCACCTGCAGTGATGCTGCTGCAAAGTGATCCGTTGCCCGGCGTGCGTTTTGACCGGCAAGCCACTCCGAAAGCCATGAATGCCGCCATGCAGAATCTGCTGGCCCACCGGCCAGAATCGTCGCTGCAGAGCCTCTTACCGGTTAATTACGTACAGCTGATCACGTCTTGTCTCCACCAGAAGAGGGCGATAGGGGAAGTGGAATCGGAATGGGAAGGTAAGTACTTACTCTGGCAGTTTCTTCCCGAACCGTCGCTGGCATCGGTACTGGTGCGTTGTCGCGATGCGACCGAGGAAATTCGCAGTAAACGCGAAGCCGCTGTTGCCTCGCGGCTCTATCGTCTGATCACCGAAAATACCACCGATCTGATCTCTCGCCATACTCCCGATGGCCGTTTTCTGGATGCCTCGCCGGCATCGTGGACATTGCTGGGCTACTGGCCAGAAGCATTACGTGGATTATCGGTCAGAAAATTATTGCACCCGCGTGATAGGGGGCACTCACTTTCGCTGGCTGCCGACGCACTGGAACGCGACGGCTATTTGACTCTGACTTACCGCATTCGCCATCACGATGGGCACTACCTGTGGTTTGAAACCGCATGTCGCGGCATTCGGGAAACTTACACCGGTGACGTGGTGGAAATCGTCTGCATTTCAAGGGATATCACGGCCAGAGTGCGGGCCGAAGAGAAAAACCGACGACTGGCGGAAGTCGTCAGGGCCAATACTGATTTGGTGTTGTTTACTGATTCACAGTGGCAGCTGACCATGGTGAATCCTTCTGCTCGTCAGGCGCTGGGTATTTGCGAGCAGAGCCCTCTGCCAAATCTCGCGCAATTACTGACCCCACAGGATTTTGCAAGGCTGCGTCAGGAAGGTTGGCCGGGGGCTATCCGGCTGGGGGCGTGGACTTCCGAAGTGAAACTGCTACCGCTCAACCAGCAAACCGGTTTCGTGGCCTCACTGGTGTTACTGGCTCACAAAGGTGCCGGGGGGCAATATTACTTTTCGCTGGTGGCACGGGACATGACAGAGCGGGAATTACGCGAGGCTGAGCAACGACGCCATCAGGACGAACTGGCACACACGGCACGACTAGTGACGATGGGGGAACTGGCATCCGGGATTGCCCATGAGTTAAACCAGCCACTAGCCGCAGTAATGAATTATGCCAGCGCCAGTCAGCGATACTTGAAAACCCTCCCGCAGACTCCCGACAATACCGTGCGAGTGGCTGAGGGACTTCGGTTAATCAGTGATCAGGCCAGCCACGCGGCGGCAGTCATTAGTCGACTGCGGAGTTTTCTGCGCAAAGGGTCTCGCAATATTCAATTGCTGGATATCGATACGGTTATCCGGGAAGCCATGGATCTCTGTGCCTGGGAGGCCAGTCGGCACAAAGTGACTATTCAGTATCGTGCCATCGATAGTGAAAAGGGTGAAGACGGTGACATGCAAAAAAAGACCTTGCACGCCAAGACCATTTTGAGTGCCATGAAAACTGGAGAGGGGGAAACGCTGCCACCAGTTTATGGTGATGCTGTTTTGCTGGAGCAAGTACTGATTAACCTGCTGCGCAACGCCATTGAAGCTAATTGGGAGCATCGCCCGCAGCAGGAATCGCAGGTTGATATTACAGTCAGTACCTGTGCCGACTGGTTGTATATTCGGGTTTCCGATCAAGGCCCCGGACTCCGGTCGGATCAACATGACCTGTTGTTCACCCCGTTTTATACCAGTAAGCCGGATGGATTGGGGCTGGGGCTGTCAATGAGCCGCACCATTGTGGAAGGTTTTGGCGGTGGTCTCGATGTTGAATCCTCAAATGGGGTAGGATTAACGTTTTGTTGCTGGTTGCCGCTGCGCAGCAACACAGAGAAGTGATGCCAGAAAATGGAAGTCGCTGGCTTTGCATAAAAAGCCGGTGTCAGGATGAAGAGGCCAGACAAGGATAAGCCGCGGGGTATCAGGAACCCCTCGCCTTTGATGTTAGGAGCATGACATGCCGAGTGAGCAGATTGTATATGTGGTTGATGATGATCAGGGAATGCGTGATTCAACCCTTTGGTTGTTTGAGTCGGTGGGGCTAAAAGCCGTGCCGTTTGCCAGCGGTCAGGATTTTCTGACGGCGTGTGATCCCAAGGCTAATGCCTGCGTATTGCTGGATATTCGCATGCCGGGCATGGGTGGGCTGCATGTGCAGGAAGAGATGCATCGTAGGGGTATCCACCTGCCAGTTATTTTCGTTAGTGGCCATGCTGATGTACCCATTGTGGTGCGGGCGTTTAAAGCCGGCGCGGTCGATTTCATTGAAAAACCCTACAATGAGCAACTGCTGCTCGACAGTGTTCAGCAGGCACTCAATCATAAACCCACCGTTACAGGTAACGGTACTCAGCAGGCGATACAGGAAAAGTTGTCTGCCCTCACACCTCGCGAGCAAGATATTTTTCTGCCGCTGGTCAAAGGGTATACCAATAGAGAAATCGCCGAACAGCTGGGAATCAGTGTCAAAACCGTCGATTTATACCGCTCGCGAGTCATGAAACGTCTTGAAGCCGATCACCTGCCAGCTCTGGTCGGTATCGCTATTGCCGCCGGGATGGTTGATCCGCTCGACTTGCGGGCAAGTCAGCAAGTATCGCACGTTTAAGCATCGACGCATAAGCCATAAACATGTCGGCAGCAAACATGTAAGAAGAAAACATGAAGGCGATGAAGCAACCTGTTTTAAGTCTGCTCCCTAAAGCTTCATTGCGTTCGGTAATGAGGCATTATTCATTAAGAATCAAACACTCGATATAAATATGAAAGCCTGATTGAGTGAAAAGCGCAGGCTATTGAAGAGCATGTTCATGTTAAGGATTGAATGGGGACTACACGACAGCACCCAATCAATCAGACTCACAGGTACGGGGCCGAATATCTAGAGTGTTTTGCCCTTCCGAGGAAATATGAAATTTTACAGAGCGGACCAATATCAAGCCTCTTGTGAGGCGTTGTTTTTTCGATACAAGCGCGAAATACAACAGTTACTTTCTGATGCAATTATTGAGCATATAGGTGCATATTCAATACCGAAGGCGGTGTCGAAAGGTGATCTGGATATTTTTGTCGGCGTAGAGGCCAACGAGTTAGAACTTGCCGTCCAAATACTTACGACTTTAGGGTTTCAAGAGAAAGTGGACACACTCAGAACTTCCGAACTTTGTATGTTGGAATCAACCGCAGATGAGGAGGTTGCATGTCAGGTTGTTTCCAATGGCTCTGAATTTGAATGTTTTTTGGTGTTTCGCGATACATTGCGTGCAAATTCTTCGTTAATTCAAGAGTACAATGAACTCAAAATGTCTTGTGAAGGTTGGCCTCAGGAAGAATATCGTCGAAAAAAATCGGCTTTTGTTAAGCAAGTTCTAGCTCAGATATAGCGGGATGTTCAGGATTTTATTACGAACTGCAGCATTATACATAACCTTGTATATTGCGTGGTCGCGTCAATGAATGTGTATATTCAAATTTAACGTCCACCTTGAAATATAAGAATGATAATGGAAACAAACAGACTTATTTTACGTCAGTGGAAGAGTGAAGACTATCAGCCTTATGCTGAATTATGTTCCGATCCTCATGTGATGAGATATTTCCTTACCACTCTTTCTCGTGAAGAAAGTGATGAGCAAGCCAATAAATTTCGGCGTCTCATTACAGAACGAGGATGGGGTTTTTGGGCCGTTGAATTGAAATCGACAGGACAATTTATCGGTTTTGTCGGGCTACATTACCAGGATGAGAACAGTGGATTTCCCAATGTCCCGTTTATTGAAATCGGCTGGCGGTTGTCATCGGCCTTTTGGGGACAAGGTTATGCGCCAGAAGCCGCGCAAAAAGCGTTAGAGTTTGCTTTCGAAGAGATAGCTGCACCCGCCGTTTATGCTTTTACCACGTTGCAAAATACACCTTCGCAACGAGTAATGCTGAAGTTGGGCATGGTTAATACACATCAAGATTTTAGTCACCCATTGGTGGCGAAAGGACACCTTTTAGAGCGGCACTGCTTATATCAGATAACGAAAGAGCAGTGGCTGAAAAAATCGACTTAACAAACAGCCCTGCAAGGAATGCCACTGTGGGGTATATTCATGCCGCCGAGCCGAAGCGGCTACAGTTACACAATACTTACAACACTTATTTGCCCCTCAGTTTGTCAAAATCCTTTTGTCAATTTTATGCAAATAAAACGGTTTTGTGCTGTTGCATTTTATAAGATGTTGATTATAAAGATATAAATAACTTTATCCACAAAAACGGTGGGTAACTTTATGGTAAATTTCACAGCGCGCTGTTTGTTTTGTGACCACTTCAGAGTGGTGGCGATTAAGTGCTTTCAGTTGTGTCTGTATGTCTGTGGGATTTTCTTTCTCTTTTCATTTGCTTTTTAAGTGATGAAAGCTGTGTGCGAGAACCTGCACTCTGACGGCTTTGCCGGCGGGTGAGCATGATCATGAATTGATGAAATAGTGAGCGCAAAAAAGACCCTACCCGCGTCAGGTTTGCTACATTGGATGTGTCAATGGATTGCCTTTAATTAGAAGAGGTTACTTATGAATAACCTGCTCCGAAACCTGACGATTCAACGCACGTTGTTGATCGTCTTCCTGATCCCGACAGTGTTGTTATTGTCAGTAACGGGAATACATATCCGAACCTTGCTCAACGAGCTTGATGCATCTGAACGAGCCGAAGAAACGGTCCGGCTGTTTAACCTTTATGATGAGGTTGCCCACCAGTTTGCGGTGGAACGAGGGTTAACCGCCGGGGTCGTGGGTGCCAAAGGGCAGGGACCGCAGGTTGAACAACTGAAACAGCAACGGGTTAAAGCGGATCAAGCCTATCAAGCGCTGTTGGACTTCTCACCGGCGTACCTCGAACCGCAAATGACTCAAACCCTGCAGGCCGCGGTAAAGCAGGAGCTGGATCGCCGTCAGTCGATTCGGCGTCAGGTCGATAGCCTGCAATTGGTGGATTCCCCATTTGCTTATTACTCCAATCT
The DNA here is from genome assembly GCF_017329545.1 of Photobacterium ganghwense. Taxonomy (NCBI): domain Bacteria; kingdom Pseudomonadati; phylum Pseudomonadota; class Gammaproteobacteria; order Vibrionales; family Vibrionaceae; genus Photobacterium; species Photobacterium ganghwense. The sequence continues at coordinate 1,911,344 of NZ_CP071326.1, read as the reverse complement.
GAATCATCTGGTGCTGGATAATCTGTCAGTGATGTTATCGCTTGTTACGGATCCTGAGCTGAAACAGCAGATGCAGGGGCTGTTACAGTTGCTGGTGATTAAAGAGCAAGCCGGGATGGCACGAGGAGCGTTGAATGGTGCGTTTGCTGCCGGGCAAAGCTCGTTGGATCGCTATGCGCAAATCGCGGAATTTATTCAGGCTGAGCAGTATGCTTTGCGTCAGGCTAAGTTGCTGCTGACCGGTGAATGGCTGTCGCGCCTTGACAGTGCTGAGCGGCATTCAACCTGGCAACAGGTGGCGTCTATTCAGCAGTCTTTCCTGTCTCAGAAAGCCAATCTTAGCGCATTGAAAGGGCCGACGGCTCCGGACTGGTTTCGTCTGGCTACTGAACGTATCGGGTTGGTGAAAGCGATGCGTGATGAGTTGTCGGCCGAATTAATCCATCACGTTCAGGCTGATAAATCGCAAAATCAGTGGGCTTTGATGGGATACGGCGGGATGATCGCCTTGATCATTGTTCCGTTGATCTGCCTTACTATCATTGCGCTACGCGCTTTGAGTCGCCGAGTCGACAACTTTGTTGATAAGCTCTCTGAGATGGCCAAACACAAGGATCTGTCGCAACGTCTGGCCGAAGGCCGAAACGATGAATTTGAACGCATCGCCTGTCAGCTGGACCGCCTGTCCGGTAGCATGACCGACACCTTGCAGAAAGCGCATGATGTTGCCAGTCGAACCCGGGACGAAATGACTAAGATGGTCGCACTTATTGCGCAGGCGCGGGAGGACAGTGAGCTGACGCATACTCGCTGCGACAGTATCGCGACGGCGATGACGGAAATGGCCCAAACCAGTGAGCAGGTGGCGGAAATCACCAGTGAGGCGCAGCACAGTACCGATCAGGTGCGTAGCCGGGCTGAATCCTGTTATACCCACAGTGAGGAGTCGATGGAGTCTACTTCGCACCTGTTGGAAAACGTGAATAACACTTACACCTGCATTGAGGGGCTGGAGCAGCAAATGGGCAGCGTCTCGGCCATTCTGGATACCATCAATGCTATTTCTGAGCAGACCAACCTGCTGGCGTTGAATGCGGCGATTGAGGCTGCTCGCGCGGGTGATCAGGGACGGGGCTTTGCTGTCGTGGCAGATGAAGTGCGGGTGCTGGCACAGCGCAGTAAGCAGTCCACGGAAGATATACGTCAGCTGCTGGAGGGGATCTCACAGAATGCCAAAATCTCGTATGACAACATGCAGCAGAGCCGGGAAGCCAGTTATCAGACGCAGGATGTCGTGTCAGAGACTAAAGGGCTGGTGGAAGGGCTGATTAGCCATGTCAATGAGATCGCGGAGTTCAATACCAGCATTGCTGCTGCCTCTGAGCAACAATCGCAAACCGCCCGCAGCGTGGACAGTGATGTAGACGGCCTGCTGGAACTGGCAGGTAATACGAAACAGGCCATTGCCGATATTCATGCCGAAATGTCGTTGATTGAACAGCGAATGGCAGAGCTGTCCGCGGAAGTGGATCAGTTCAAAATTGGCACGTACGGCAATATCCGAGACTGACAAGTTACACCCCAGAACTTAAAACCAAAAGCTCTGAACCACAAATGTGAAAAGGGGCGGCTCTGATTGGTCAGCCCCTTTTAATTTGTGTTGAATCGGTAGATTAAAGCTAAATCTAGCTACTAGTTGCGCGTAAGTATTGTTCCCCGTTTTCTGGTTACTGGCACTGAACATTGTGATCGCTACATACGACCGCTAAACCTGATGACGCTGATGCCACCAAGTACTGGCTTGCTCAAGTGCACTGTCTTGATCCGGACATACACCCATCATTTTCAGAATAATCGCTGCGGTACTGATGACTGCGTGATCACCATAGTGATTGACAGCTTCGCCCTGCCACACTTGGTTGAGGTAGTCGCCACTGATCTCGCCATGTTTCCCCGATGCGCCTTCCAGATAGGTCGGCCATTCTTCCTGGTAGACCTCTCCGTTTCTGACCCCGGCCACTCGGCATGCCGTGCGTGGGCTGCGCTCGCTTTCCCCGCCTTCACCTTTGAATGCGACCATGTTCAAATCACCGACCAGCTGGGCGGCTTCAGCATGCAGTTGCTCGTACCCCTGATGGAAAATGCCGTGAATCCCGAATTGGGCCGCGGTTGGATTGAGTGAGCGGGCAACCGTGTTGAGTGGGGTTCGCAGGCCCACCTGGTTACGCAGTGCCAGCAAATCAACCAGAGGCTCGCAGTAACTGGAAAGTGGGATATAGCAAATGTTGTCTGTCGCCAGCACTTGCCGCGCCTCATCCGGGGTACTGGCCTGACGGATACCCAATGACGGACATGCGCTTTCGACCTGATATTTGACAGCATCGACGGCTTTATGGCCGCTCAGCATGATGCGGATCCCATTCTGAGCCAGCAGTTTGGCAGCGAGCAGCAACCAAGGTGGTTGACGGCGCTTACCGGCAAAGCAGGGCCAGTCGACGTCAACATCCAGAGCCTGCCACGCAGGATCAATCCGGCTGCGCAGGGCCTGAATATATCCGGCTGCTTCTTCGCTGGTTTCGCAACGAACCCGTTGTAGCATTAACAGGGTGGCCAGTTGCAACAGCTCGGCTTTGCCGTCGAGATACAGCGTTAGGGCGTCACGGGCTTCGTCCTGGGTCAGTGGGCGGCGCCCTTTCTCACCCCGGCCAACGAGTTTGATGTAGTCTGAGAACGCAGTCATAGTAATTCCGTGTTATCGCTGGCATCAGGCCAGTCTGTGTGGAGTGTTGAGTTTCGAGACAGCTTGGTAAATGGCAACGTTATACGTTTTAGCTGTCTTCGTCGCGACGCGATAGGACGGCTATGCTACCACCTCACAATTCAGCCACTTAATAAATAACCTTTATAGCTTATACCTTCACAGGTGCCGTTTTTTTCTACACTTAATTGCAGTGACGACCACAGACAGGAGAGGCATCATGAAAAAAGCAACAGCGTGTTTAGTGGCAATATGCGGGTTGTATGCAGCCAGCGGATGGGCCGTTGAAGGCAAAGAAGTGGCCTATGAAGTTAACGGCCAGCCTTATCAGGGCTATTACATATCACCGGGAAAAGACGCGCCGTTGGTGTTGCTGATGCATGACTGGGACGGACTGACTGATTACGAAGTGAAGCGGGCGCAGATGTTGGCCGACAAAGGATATGCGGTGTTTGCTGCAGACCTGTTTGGGGCCGGTGTGCGGCCGACCGAGGTCGAAGATCGTCGTCAGCATACCGGTGAGTTGTATAAAGACCGTGAGAAAATGCGCGCCCTGATGCGAGGGGCATTGGCTGCTGCAAAAAATCTGGGCGGCAATACCAATGATGCCGTTGCAATGGGATATTGCTTTGGTGGTGCAGCGGTACTGGAGCTGGCTCGCTCCGGCGCAGACATGAAAGGTTTTGTGACCTTCCACGGCGGTCTGGCAACCCCTGAAGGGCAGGATTACAGCCAGACCAAAGGGGATATTTTGGTGTTCCACGGGGCGGCCGATACCGCCATTCCCATGACAGATCTGGTGGCGTTGTCGGAATCGCTCGAAAAAGCCGGGGTGGACAATGAACTGATCGTTTACAGTGGCGCGCCTCATGCATTCACGGTATTCGGGTCTGATCGCTATCGGGAAGAGGCTGACCGAAAGTCATGGGCGCGATTTCTGACGTATCTGGCGGAAAAATAAAATCGGCCCGTGAAGCGATAGCCTGAACCTTAAGTGGCATCAACGGTCAAATTCCGCATCATAACAATTGATTAGCGAGGCTTCAGATATGTTGTATGTGACAACTCCGGATATTCCGGGGCGAGAAATTGCCGAAACTCTGGGTACGGTTACCGGTAATGTGGTGCAGTCGAAGCATGTCGGCCGCGACATTATGGCCGGTTTGAAGAACATCTTCGGTGGTGAAATCCGTGGCTATACGGAAATGCTGAATGAAGCCCGTGCAACCGCAACCCAGCGAGCCATTGATGAAGCCGTGGCTCTGGGGGCTGATGCTATCGTGAATGTCCGTTTCACGACCAGCGCTATCATGGAAGGCGCCTCTGAAATTATGGTGTATGGCACCGCTGTAAAACTAAAGTAATGAATGCTTTTGGTTTTGCACTTCTATCTGCCCTACAGGCTGTTACAGCGCAAAAGTGTACGAATCAAAGCCTCCGCTAATCGGGGGCTTTATTTTGAGCATGTTCTGAGCTTAGCCAGGCATGGGGAAATTAAAAATCTCACTTAATCAAAGACTAGTTATGAGGCGGTTTTAATATACTTAATACAATTTATGAGTGACTTATCTAGGGAATGGCTAACTTGGATATGTACAGAAAGGTGTTATGGTTGCTAGCCTTGACTTGCTATTCCCAAATACATACTCTACATCCAACATTTCTTTAGGAGATTACGCCAACATGAATAACTAAACCTGTCATCCATTTTTCATTTTATTTTTGGATTTACAGGGTTAGTAGGCGTAGCTCACTTTCCGATATTTCTGTGCAATCATATTTTTGGGTATTTGCATCGCTTGAATAAGCGCGTGTGTTTGCATAGAACTCATCTCTAAAACTGTCTAGCTGCGGCTGTTGTCCCTGTCATACGGGAGGCAAATTATGCCAGTCTTACAGGCGTACAATATCAGTCATCAATTTGATAACGGTGATACGTTGTTTCAACAATTGTCATGCTCCATGACAAAGAACCGAGTGGGGTTGGTCGGTCGCAATGGTGTTGGTAAATCGGTATTCGCTGCGATATTGAGTGGTGAATATATACCTTCAAGTGGCACGGTCACGTTACCAAAGTCCTTCGCGGTGTATCGCCAGCAACCATCGCATTTATTATCTGATGGGCTGTCTATTGCGCAGTTTTTAGGTAAAGCCGACGTGATTGAAGCGTTAAAACAGATTGAATCAGGTGATTGCGCAGAGCAATGGTTCGACGTGATTGGTGAGCAATGGGATTTATCCTTGCGACTGACTCAGCAACTTATAGACATGGGCTTACCACCAGAACCCAATTTTTTATGCTCTCATCTGAGCGGTGGCCAACTAGCTCGATTACAGCTTTGGCAGTTGTTTGAAAGCGACGTTGAGTTGCTGATTCTTGATGAGCCTTCTAACCATCTTGATACTCATGCAAAGCAGTGGTTAATTGAATCGATACGAGTTTTTGAGGGGGCGATTTTACTTATCAGCCATGATCGCGGGTTATTACGTGAAATGGACGAAATCTGGGAACTTTCTGGGCTTGGCGTGCAGGTGTTTGGCGGAAATTACGATGTTTACGCCGAACAGAAACGTATCGAGTTACAAGCCGTAGAGCGACAACTCGCCAGCATTGATAAGCAGAAAAAAAAGTTGGAAGAGCAGGCGCAGCGAAATCGAGAAAAGTCTGAGCAAAGAGCAGCCCAAGGTAACAAGTTACGTAAAGAGGGCAGCCAGGCGACGATTTTACTTGATGGAAAGAAAGACAAAGCAACGGCACGTGCGGCGAATCGCAAAAAAAACGAGCAACGTCGTCAAGCTCACTTACAAGAAAAAGAGCAGACGTTGCAAGCGAGAAAAGAGCAAATGAAAAGCCAAAAGCTGTATCTGGCAGACAGTCAAAGTCGCTTGCGTAAAGTGGTCTCGATACTTGAAGGCGTATTACCTTTTGGTCGCGTTCGACCTATAACGCTGCAAGTCTATGCCAGTGATAAGATACATCTGATGGGTAAAAATGGTTGTGGCAAATCAACGTTGTTGAAAACGCTAATAGGTGAGTTCTCGCTGCAACAAGGGGAACTGCAGTTGAATACGCCATTGTATTATCTCGACCAACATTTCGGGACAATTAGTCGCGAGCTATCGTTGCTGGATAACTTGATACAACATTGCGACGGAATGAAAGAGAGCGATGCCAGAACATTGCTGGCAGGTATTGGATTTCGTGGTGACAGTGTATTTCGTCTTGGTTACATGCTTAGTGGCGGCGAGAAGATGAAGTTAGCGATGTTGATTGTTAGTCATCAACCATCCCAACCTTTGTTGTTGCTTGATGAGCCGGATAACCACCTCGACATCGAGTCGAAAATCATGTTGGCACAGGCTTTACTGACGTATCGTGGCGGCTTCATTCTCATTAGTCATGATCATGACTTTATTCGTGAATCTGGGGCCAGTCGACAAGTGACTTTGTAAATTCTTTAAATGCAAAGTCAGGGCACACATCTAGTCTTAGGGGGGTATGAAACGGCCCCTCTCAGACTGAAGCTAATCGCTACACCCCAAAACCGTAATTACTGTTAGAAACTCCCCATAGTGAATTTCTATTAAGTTGTTGAATATTAAAAATACACTGCGATAGGCGTGTGTTTTTGATTTGGAATGGTTTTGCTGCGCTACTCTGCTGCCGTAAAAATTTCTACCAGCTTCTGGTGCAGAAACAGGTGTAACGGGTTAGACCGATTGACAAGTTGGGTGTAGCTGGACAGCGTGCCCTGAAAACGTGATGCGTCCGGTGTCGGGATACGCTTAAAACCTGCCGGAATATTTTTTAGCGTGGTGAGAATCGCGACGCGTTCATTGTTCATAAACTGATAAGCCAATTGCGGGCTGTCTAATTGATATTCAAAATCAAAGGTATATCCCAAAGTTACGAACTTTTCATAATACGGCGATTTGTAATCATTCCAACCGCTGCTGCGCAGCATAATAAACGGCCAGTTTCTGACGACATCAAAATTGGCCGTTGTATGACATTGTGCGATCGCAACGATAAACTCATCATCGGTAATTTTTCTCTGATAAATCTCACCAGAAATATCAGCATTCCAGTAATGGACGCCCAATGTAATTTCACCCTGGGCCATGGCTGTGAGGGTGGTTGGATTCCAGCTCGAGAGCACGATCTTACTTTTGGGTAAAGCGTGTTTGAGGCTTTGATAGATTTGCTGACCAAATTTATCCAGCGTGATCAGCGGCAAGGCGATGGTCAGGGTATCGTGACATTGGGCTGGATCAAACGACTTCTTCCGGAGCGTTGTCTGAATGGCAGACAGTGAGGACTGAAGCTGAGGTAAAATGTGTTGCGTATAGGGTGTTGGCTCCAGTCCACTCGGGGTTCGTTCAAACAGAACTTCGTCCAATTGTTCACTCAGGCGGGAAAGTTGTTTGCTGACGGCGCTTTCAGAAATCCCCAGCCTGACAGATGCAAGCTTCAGGCTTTTCACTTTACAGACCAGGATTAAGGTCCGTAACAAGTTTAAATCAACATGACTTTCCATTCAGTCAAATACGCCTTTCCAACAGTTCAATTGAGAGTCGATAGACTAAACAGACATTTTAAGAGCGTCAACTGAGCCTCGGCTGAATCTGTGACGTCCTGACCTGTGTTGATCCGGGGTATACGGGTATCGACATATTTAAGTGATGAATACAAAAGCGCTGCTGGAAATAAGGATAGAAAATGAAGTTGAAAAAGTCTGTTGTTTATCTGTCGATTGCATTGATTTCGCAATCGGTAATGGCCTCAATGGAGATTACACCTGACAGCAAGCCTGCCAGTATTTATACCATTGAGAAAAATGAAGCGGTCAGAAGCTCTTTGAATTTCGATAATCGCGATGACTTTAGTGCTGCAAGCCGAGGCTTTATTGCGACCTGGCCAGAAAAACGATACGTGACAAAGCCGGTAATGTGGTCTGGGATTTCGATGCTTATCAGTTTGTGGATGCGCAGCAGAAGATCGACACAATCAATCCGTCATTGCATCGCATGGCTCAGCTGAATAACAAGGCGGGCCTATTTAAGGTGACGGACGGCGTGTATCAGGTGCGCGGCTTTGATTTGTCGGTCATGTCTTTCATTCGGGGTGAAAGAGGCTGGATTGTGATCGACCCGCTTATCTCCGAAGAAACGGCCAGAGCCGGTCTGGCGTTATTGAATCAGCATGTTGAGAAATTGCCAGTGACGGCGGTGGTGATCACCCACTCACACATCGACCACTTCGGCGGCATTTGGGGGGTGACCACCAAGGAAGCGTACGATGCCGGTCAAGTCGCCGTCGTCGCACCAGAAGGTTTCTATGAGCATGCCATTTCTGAAAACGTGCTGGCCGGGAACCTGATGTCACGCCGTGCAAGTTTCATGTACGGAAACCTTGCAGAGCCTGGGCCAAGAGGCCTGGTCGATGCGGGTTTAGGCAAAACGACATCGACCGGTGTACCGGGAATTGTTGAGCCAACATTGCTGATTCACAAAACCGGTGAAAAACACAAGATTGATGGGATCGAGTTTGATTTCCAGATGGCGAATGGCTCGGAAGCGCCGGCAGAATTCATGGCTTTTATGCCGAAATATAACACTCTGCTGGCTTCAGAAGTCATGACGCATACCATTCATAATATTTCGACCCTACGTGGCGCGCAGACCCGTGATGCCAGCAAGTGGGCGGACTATATTGATGAGACCATTCAGCAGTATGGTGACAAAGCCGACACCATGATTGCATCGCATCACTGGCCAACCTGGGGGAAAGCGAAGATCAAAGATCAGTTGGAGAAGACCCGCGACATGTATCAGTATGTCCATGACCAAACGTTGCGTCTGGCCAACATGGGCTACACCCCGAATGAGATTTCAGCCAGTATCCAATTGCCGACATCCCTGGATAAAGAATGGTACAACCGTGGTTATTACGGCACGGTTTCGCATAATGCCCGCGCAACCTACGACTTCTATTTTGGTGCCTGGTGGGATGGCAACCCAGCCAATTTGAACCCGCTGCCGCCTGAAGAAGCCGGGGCGAAATATGTGGAAGCCATGGGCGGGGCTGATCAGGTAGTCCAGATTGCTCAAAGAGCGGTTGAACGGGGCGAATACCGCTGGGCGGTGACTTTGCTAAATCACGTTGTTTTTGCTGATCCGTCGAATGCCCAGGCCCGGTATTTAGAAGCCGATGCCATGGAGCAACTGGGCTATCAGTCTGAGTCTGGTCCGTGGCGGAATAACTACCTGATAGGTGCGAAAGAATTGCGGGAAGGATTTAAACCTGCGCCTACGCCAGACACCACTGCCATCGCGAAAAATATGCCAGTGCGCTCTGTTCTGGAGTCGCTGACTGTTCGGGTGAACCCTGAAAAAGCGGCAGGTAAAACCATGGCCGTGAATCTGAAGGTTTCGGGAGATCAGAATTCTGAATCGGGTGAGTATGCCATGTTGTTGTCGAACTCAGTGCTGAAAACGTATCAGGATCGCCAACTGGATCATGCCGATTTAACGCTGACGTTCAGTCAATCGGATCTGGCGGACTTACTTGCTCGGAAAGCGTCGTTTGAAGAGCTGATCAAAGCCGGAAAATTCAAGGTTTCAGACAGCCAGAAGCTGGACGAACTGATGAGTATTTTTGATACCTTCGCGAATGATTTCGGGATTGTCACGCCGTAATCTGACGCCCAGCTTGATTCAAAGCGATGAACTTCTTGATAGCGGGATTAAACAGAAAACTGTGTGCGTGAATACGATTGCTATTGTTCCTTTGATTTACTGATTCCATGGGAGTATCTGGCAGTGTTTTTTGTGAATGGAAACGCTAATTCTCCGCTTAGCTAATTAGGGATAGTTTTCATTCGCTTTTTAGTTACTTGGTTATTATGCAATAACGCTATATTTGAAGGTGTTAATAAGAATAGACGTTCAAAACATGTGAGCGTCTATTCTATTTTTAAGCAGTTAAGCAGTTAAGCAGTTAAGCAGTTAAGGAGTGGTCAATATTTTGATGAACGGCATTCTTTCAAATACGTTTTATAGTCAAACCCGTCTAAAGATGCATATTGTCCCCCCAAATAGACCACGAGTCGTCCGTCGTTCGTGACTCTAAATCCAGTCGCGCCATCGGCTCCTTCGTCGGTAACACTGATGGAATAGCCCACGCTGGTTGAAGCTGCCGGGGTAGGACTGGTTGCGACGCTAAATGTGCCGTCATCGTTAAAGTAAGCAGGGTAAGCTTTGACTTGGTTTGTCCCCATATTTGCGCCACATGTGGTGTCTGTATAGGCGTGAACGATATACCAGTTCCCCGTACTATCTTCGACTAATTGAGCATTTTGACCGAGGCTTTTGTTACAGCCTGTATTGGATGGTGAGGTATAGCTGTTGACATAGGAGAAAGCGCGAATGTTAATTTCACCCTCGTTATCGGTGCCATATTGAAATAAATCTGCCACCGATGCCTTGTACGCCGCACCTTGTGCATTGTCCATGTCGTGTAAAATTAACCAATAGTCATCTTCATGGCGGTTAATCCAAACATCTGTGATTTCTTCTATTTTATGATCCGTTTGAGTCAATGTCGCCACCTGTCCTTTGTCGCCGTCGATGGTGAATTTACGAAAGCGAACCGTTTTTTCATATTGAGAGGCGACAAGTAAATAACCCTGATCCTTTGCGCTGTTCGTGGGCGCAGGTAACCAGGCAATACCGGATGGGTGTTGCTCACTAATATAAATTTTATCTTCAAGAGGCATGGTTTCGTGGCCGGAAATGAGGTCTTGGTTTGGATCAAACATACTTTCTGTGACCTGAAATGCGAGAATTTGTCCCTCATCATCTGAGCCTGTTTCGGAGTGGGAAATAAACGCGGTATGGGTACCATTGCTCCACTGGTGTGACAGTGCAAAAGATTGATGGTGGTCACTAATCTCAAAGCTGTGATCAACTTCAGTATCAGCGACAAACGCTTGGCAGCTATTTGCCAGGCTGGACAACACTTGAACCATGGAAAGATTTAACCGAGGCTGTTGATAAGCATCAGAGGTTGCATAGACTGAGCTACTTAAACCCAAGATAACAGTTGGTATTATATGTTTCATTTTTAAAGTTCCATCTTTAATATTCAGATTAATTACAGATATTTAAATGGTGAGACGTTGAATTCTAACCGGGAAAATAATGGTTAAATTTAATGTTTAGATCTTTATCATGCTGTTTTATTTATTATTACCGCCCAATTTTTGACAACATCTCTGGTGATATAAATCGGCTGATAATAAACATGAACAGAATCGATGGGACGAGTAGTATCAGCGCCGTAATCGATGCGATTTGATAATTGCCTTCCATGCTTGCCGTATATAACAGGAGCGGTAAGGTGCTTATCTCTGGCGCACCGACAAAGAATGTTCCGGTGAACTCATCAAGTGATTCAAGGAACACGAAGATACCACTGGCCACAATACCCGGTGTCGCTTGAGGCAAAGTGATATGGAAGAAGGTATAGACAGGGCCTGCGCCCAAGTTTCTGGATGCCCGGACCATCAAAGGGTCTATGCCGGAAAAAGCGGCGACGCTAATCCAAACCGAAAACATCAGACCATGGACACTGTGTACCAAGACGACCCCGAGAAAAGTCCCGTTGAGTCCGAAGTCGTAGAATATTCTTGCTATGTTCATGTACACCGTCAGGTTAGGAAACGCCTGAGGGATCAGAAACAAAAGCATCCAGAATATTCTGAAAGGCATCTGTTGCTTAGAAAGCGCATAACCCGCAGGTATTGAGACGGAGAGACAGACCGCAACCGTGGTCAAAGCAATCAAGATACTGGTTGTTAGTGAGCCGGAAACATCACTATAAGGGCTGAACACCTGATCCCAGTATTTAAGTCCCCATTGGGAGGGTAATGTGTAAGGAAAATACCAAACCTCGGCCACAGTCCAGATAAGCAAATTGATGATCGGGCCGAACATGATCAATGCCAGACATATCACAAAGACAAGCTGTGGAAAGGCATCCAGACGTATTAAGTTTGAAAATCGGAATGTATTTGCTCTGGTCAAAGAGCGCATTGTTAGTTCTCTACTCACTATACACCAGCCTTATCTTTAAGATTCTGACGAAGATAGAACCAGGCAAACGCAGCACAAATGCAGTAAGAAATAAGGCCCAGTGCATTTGCGGTATGGTAATCACCGTAAGAATTGATTCGAAATGCCATGTCGGCGGTCATCATGGTGGGTGTGCCTGTGCCTATCATCAGCGGTACAGATAATGCTGACATCATCGTCACGACAGACAGGACCATGGCGACACCAATTGTTGGGACAATCTGAGGCAGGAGAATCTGAAACAGGATCCGAGTTCTTGAGCCCCCTAAGTTTCTCGCAGCACGGACCTGGGATTCATCGATGGCTGACATCGCCCCGGAAATAAGCAGCGTCGAAAAAGCGAGTTGTTTCCAGACAAAAGTAATGATGATTCCACTCCAGCCCAGAAATGAAATGGTTTCGAGAGGTGTAAATAGCCCGGCCTCAATGAGAACGTTATTCATCAACCCATTTTTAGCTAAAAAGGTTCTCATCATCTGAGCTGTCACGATGAGTGGGATGAACAAAGGCAGTCGATAAAGTACACCTAAAACCCGAACGAGCGATGTAAAGGGAGAGAGGCGTAATATTGCTGCAATGAATATCGACAGCACACATAAAATGACCATTGAACTCAGCACGATAATCATCGTAAACAGAATATCGTTAGAGTACAGTTCGACCGCATTCTCCAGATGCGTTTTCGTCAATGCACCTTCATCGGTGAATAGCGCGGAAAAAAGAGAAAAGACTAATGGATAGAGGAAAAACAGCCCCACCATTAATGCCGCCGGCAGAACCATCCAGATGTTTTTTATTGGGTTGTAATACATAATATTTCCAGTGAAAACAGCCACTATATAAAGCTCAAGAGGTGTGTGACCTCTCGAGCATACAGCGATTAATTTGCAACCTTACGCTCGTAACCTTCTTTGATATCATCAAAATAGGGTGCGATCGGGAAACTCTTACCGTACTTAGAGAGATCATCCGGTGTAATTTCTGCGAATAACTTCTGCCAGCTCTGCTTATCCAGATGTTTTTTCACGTGTGTGGCATCAATGCCCGGATACCAGTTGAAACGTTTCACGATGCCCTCAGCTTGAATGTCGGGGCTGGTAGCCAACTCGATAAACTCGCGAGCGAGCTCTGGATTGGCCGCTTTGTCCGGCACGACGTAGTACATTGGCTGTCCTGGCATGCCCGGAGCAAGCAAAGTTAGTTTCAGTGAAGGCGGGATCTTGCCCTGTTCTTTCCAGCTATAGAACATATCGACCCATACTGGTCCCATGAAGATTTCGCCACGGTTTAGCATGTCTAGCGTACCGGCGTTACCTGGCGTGAAAGTGATGTTCTTGTTAAACACTTTCAGCTTTTCGAACGCGGTATCCCACTGAGATTGAACACCTTTTTGGTATGGCTTGGTTGACAGCTTATCTGCATCCGAGCCATATGCATAAACCCAACCCGTCACAAAACTCACACCAGACATACCGTTCTTGATGCCGTTGTAGCCGAATGCCTTCGGATTATTTTCAACCCACTGAACAAGCTCATCATATGATTTTGGGGGTGTCGGGATCAGGTCGCTGTTATACGCGATAGCTGTCTGGCTGTGGAACATTGGCATGACATACCCATCAACATTGGTACCCAGCGCATTTCTGGCACTGTCACGAGTAACCATCGCGCCTGTATTGATATCGTTCCGGTAGCGACTTAAAAGCCCTTGCTGAACCATCTCTCCACCAATTTTTTGATGGACAACCGCGACATCGATATCCCACGCTTTCAGGCCACTCTTATTTTGAGCAGAGAGCTTTTCCAGAATTTTATGAGAGCCTGCATCGCCAGGGCCGGTACCAACAACATTAATCTTGACACCTGGGTGTGCGGCTTCAAACTTTGGCGCTAAGTAAGTTTTTACGTAGTCGACCATGTTTTGGCTTCCTGCAGATGCGACATTCAGTGTTGTTTCCGCTTGGCTTACGCCGGAAACAAGAATTGCACCAATAGCTGTCAGTAAAGTCATATTGGTTTTTACAAACATAGCTAGTCCTTAATTTAGGTAGTTACTCGTGGGTTAGTGAATCGTCAGTGTTGCCCGCTATACATATGGAGCGAATGGTGGGGTACGCGTAATAAAACGTTTAAATCGGGTTCAAGAGGAGTCGGATGAATCGCTTGAATCAGCTGACCCTCACACTCTACGCTGACGCGATAGCTGTGACCAAAGAACGCACTTTGCAAAACCCTTCCGGAAAGCTGCAGCCCGTTCTCTTCAGACAGAGAGCGACGGGGTGTTTCGCAATTCTGTTCCACCAATTGCGCTTTCTCGCTTCGGAAATAAATTTGCAGCCCTTTGCTGTTTTCAGGCCAGACAACCAGATTGTCCGCCCCCATAAAGTCTGCGACAAAAGGCGTTTTTGGCTGGTTGTATACTTCCTCAGATGTACCCAGTTGCTCTATTTTCCCCTGATTCAGAACAGCAATGCGGTCCGCCATGACCAGGGCTTCTTCCTGATCATGGGTCACGATGAGGGATGTAAAACCAAATTGCTTTTGCAAAGATTTAATCTCATGGCGTACCTGAAGTCTTACTTTTGCATCTAGATTCGACAGCGGCTCATCGAGAACCAAAATGTCTGGCCGAATTGCCAAAGCTCTTGCCAAAGCAACGCGTTGGCGTTGGCCGCCGGATAAATCCGTGACTTTCTGATCTTTTAGCCCTTCTAGATTTACGATTGCCAAAAACTCATCGATCCTTTGATCAATTTGTTGGGCGGGAACCTTTCTCACTTTCAGGCCATAGCCGATGTTCTGCGCAACAGTCATATGCGGCCAGAGTGCGTAGCTCTGAAAAACCATGGTGATATTTCGTTTCTCTGCCGGTAGGTTGGTCATGTTTTTATCACCAAACCGGATCTCGCCTTCAGAAACAGGAAGAAAGCCACACAGCGCATTCAGTAGCGTCGTTTTACCGCAACCGGAAGGACCAAGCAGAGCAATCATCTCGCCTTGATGAACGGTCAGATTTATATCTGAGAGTATCTGCTTATCTCCGTAACCGGCACATAAGCCCTGAATGTTCAAACTAGTCATTGTTACCTCGAAAATCAGAAATATATAAAGTTCACTTCTGATGCTTAGATTTTTTTCGTCAATGAACACGTGTTCATTGACGTGTAAAAAAAATGCAAAAATTAACAGACATTATATGAGCGTACTTTGAGCTCGCTTTATGACAAATTAATTAATGAAAGAAGAAAGTTTGGTTTAAACAATGAAAATTGAAGTTATTGGATGTGGAAGTGCTTTCTCAAAAATAAGCAATACATCGTCGTTACTTGTAACAGACAATACAGGTAACCAGTTATTGATAGATTGTGGTCCGACTGTTCCTCGGGCTTTATATAATCGTTCTACAAGCGTCAACGAAATAGGCGCTATATATTTTACTCACATTCATCCGGATCATTGCACGGGACTCACGGCATTATTTAATTATTGGAAAAGCCATCACCGTACTGAGCCTGTGACTATTTTTTGTCAGGAAGAAAATAAATCTCCGTTGCAGTTTCTCGCCTTATTTGCCAACTGGCCAGCCAAAGAACTGTGCTTCGAAGTTCACTGGCAAATGATCACGGATCATTTTGTATGGAATCACTGGCAGTTGGAAACGGCTGAAACACAGCATGAGTTGACGAATAGGGCATTACGAATTTCAGCTGATGGGCAGCAGTTGTTTTATAGTGGTGATGGCAGGCCGACTCAGGCTTCGATTGATTTAATGCAACATACAGATTTGGCATTCCAGGAGTGTGCTTCATTTGACGCCCTGGATGAAACTTCATCCCACGGCGACTTCTACGCTTGTAAAGCTTTGTTAGAAAAATCCAATATAAAACGGCTCGGCCTCTATCATTGCTGGGATGAAGCCATTGCGGAAATAAAACAGAGCGCAGCAACAATCGAATATCTGTTTGTGAGTCACGATGGTTTAACCATCGATTTATCAGAATGACAAAATGGTGGATACCAAGTTGAGCACCAAAAATAAACCCAATGTCGTGACCGCGCAGGATGTGGCGAATTTGGCCGGCGTATCACGATCAGTTGTTTCCAGGACGTTTACTGAAAACGGCAGTCTCTCGGAAGCGACGAAGCAAAGAGTACTGAAAGCGGCTGAACAACTCGGTTATCAGGTGAACTTTCTGGCACAAGGTTTAAACCGGCGCCGTAGCCAGCTGATAGGGGTGGTTGTCGCGCATATCAATGACCCTTTCAGAAGCCTTTTGCTGGAAGCCCTGTTAAAAGAGATCCAGGCACGAGGCTACCAGTCCATGGTGACTGAGGTCCGTCCGGGGGATGAACTTGATGAAACCATGCGCCGATTTACGCAATACCGAGTATCCGGTGTCATCGTAACTTCCGGTCAGCCGCCGGAGGCGTTGGTTAAAGAGTGTCTTCAATACAGTATTCCGATTGTCGGTATTAACCGAGAAATAGATCTGCCCAAAGTCGACGTCGTTTGCTCTGATAACCACGCTGGCGCCAAATTGGCAGCCGATCAGCTGATTGCTGCCGGATGCCGTTCAATCGGTTGGCTGAATTACAAACACTCGACCTGGTCGGGTTTAGATCGGGAAAAGGGCTTTCAAAGTTCACTCAAGGGCTGGTTAGAAAACAAGGACCATGAATATATTGAGATTCAATCGGAAAGAAATGGATATGAAGGTGGATTTCTTGCTGCTGAGCAGTTGATAGCCTCTGGTCAACGACTCGATGGGATTTTCTGTGCCACAGCGCTCATGGCCTGCGGTTTTCTCGATGGCATGCGAAAAAATGGGCTGGATGCGCCCAAAGACTTTCACATTATTGGCTTCGATAATACGCCTTTAACGGCTCAATATAGCTACCGGCTGACCACGATAGAGCATGATGTCGTCGAAACGGCTAAGCGTGCCTTATGGTGTCTGGAAAGCAGAGCGCGTCATGAGGACATGGAACAAAGAGTTGAGCTGATTCCGGTCAAACTCATCACAAGAAACACATCACCAATCCACTCGCAGGATTCATAGGTAAGAAAATGAAAGCAGCAGAGAAACTGGAAGCGCTGGAAAACGCAATTAGAATCGCAGGCGACAAAGCGCTGTCTTTTCGCAAACAAGGCTTAACGATCGAAGTCAAAGGTAAGAATGATTTTGTGACTCAGGTCGACAGGGAAGTTGAAACAGAAATTAAAAGCGTCATCAGTCATCTGTTCCCTGAGGATGGCTTTTTGGGTGAAGAGAGCGGCATTAGCGCAGGAGAAGAAGGGATTTGGGTGATCGACCCAATTGATGGCACGACCAACTATATACAAGGGATGGATTATTGGTGTATCTCCGTTGCCTATGTAAATAATGATCAAATTGAACTGGGTTATATTTATGCGCCGGAAAGGGATGAATTCTTTGCGGCTCGAAAGGGGCTGGGCGCTTGGTTGAACGGACGTTGTTTAAAGATGGAAAATGAAGCGGAAGGCCAGTCTATCATTGGGCTTGGCCACTCTAACCGCAGACCACTTTCAGACGTAATAAACCTATTGACCATTTTAGATGAAAACAACGTCGATCATCGACGATTTGGCGCTGGTGCGCTGATGCTTGCTCATGTTGCTTCAGGACTCGTTCATGGATATTTTGAAGCGCACCTCAACAGCTGGGATGCGCTTGCGGGGTTACTTCTGGTCGAGGAAGCTGGCGGATGTGTCCCCGACTTTCTGGCCAATGATGGATTAATTAATGGGAATCCTGTTTGGGTCAGTACTCAGCGTCTGTGGCCTGTCCTCAACACCTATATGGAACAATTTTCATGATCGCTGTCGATAAAATTTCCCTTGTTGGCTATGGTGCAGCCATCTGTACAACCTGCTCGTTTATTCCTCAAGTTTGGCAGGTCATTCAGTCAAGAAATACCGAGTCCATTTCACTCTTGATGTACTGTATATTTGTCTTTGGTGTCTTTCTTTGGTGTCTTTCTCTGGTGTGTCTACGGTGTGGTAGTCAGAGATTTACCTTTAATTATGGCCAATCTCATTACGCTCATTCTGTCGGGCCTCATACTTGCAATGAAGCTCCGTGATACAACAAGTAAGGTCGACAATTAGTTAACTTCCATACACAATCAGGTTATGTCCGAGTAGAGGTAGTACGTGGGTTGTCACGTAATATTAGGCACTTTAATTACGTTATCAAATGGAACTTATCATGCCTAGTTAGAAAGTTTTCCATTAATGTGAAAATTAATAATGACATGATGGCTGTGGTCGTGCTGTCTTTGGGAAATAAATTCTATACATGATTCTTAAATTATTCATTCACCCTAATTTTTTAGGGTGAAAATTACAATTTTCCTAATTAACTCGATAATTGATGCGAAAATATTGCGGCATATGTATTCATTAAAATGTTAATATTTTTAACTATCGTCTCCATCATATGCTGACAATGACTTCAATTTAGGCTTGGCTTATTTATAGTTGAGTTCGCTGATTTTTTCATGCACGAATCCGTTTCGCACATCATTGCGTACCATCAGCAGCCCCCGTTTAGCGGGGGCTGTTTTTAATTGTGGTCGCTAATCGATGCTGTTGGATTTGTCTGAGAGCGCCCAAGCAAGCTGTGAATATCCTCCTGCTTGGGTAATCGCTTTGTAACATTGATTTATTTATGTTTTGCTCTTTTCAGGCTACGGGCCCCTTCCAGCATTAAGACCACGACCGCCAGCCAAATCGCGATATAGGTAGGCCACTCTTTCGGACTGATGGTTTCCCCCAGCAAATAAGCAACCACTAACAACAGGACAGGCTCCACATACACGAGCAAGCCAAACAGGCTGAGGTTGAGATGCGGGGCTGATAACGATTGAAACGCGAGAGCAAGGGCACTGATGATTCCTAAGCCTGCCACCACCCAGAGCAAATCAAAACTCATTGGTAGTTCGGAAAGCACATGGCCACTATGAAAAATAAAGTAGAGGCTGACAGGCAGGCTGAGCATCATATCAAACCAGATACAGCCAATGTTATTGGTATCGGTTTTGTACCGTAACCAGAAGTAGACGGGATAACCTAAACATACTACCAGTGTTGGCCACGACAGGGTTTGAGAGATCGCGAGTTGATTGGCCACTCCAACGACAGCAAACAGACAAGCCAGTTGCTGGAACCGAGACATTTTATCTTTGAAAGCAAACCGGCCGACAACCACCATAGTGATGGGCATAATGAAGTACCCTAGGGACACGGCGAGTCCGTATCCGTTTCCGGGAGCCCACATGAACAGCCACAATTGAATCCCGACCAGAAAGGATGAGGCGAGACGAGTGAGCCAAAAATGGCGTTCATTGCGTAATCGTTGGTAAATGATGACAACTTGAGGCCAATAGCCCTGTATCAGAATGAATAATGTTAACAGTGGGAAGGTGAGAAAAATACGCCAGCCGTAAATTTCCAGCCCCTCTAGGTCTTTGAGCAGTGAGGTGTAAGCGAACATCAGGGCGAAGAGAGCCGACGCAATGACATTCAGGGTGACACCGACAGTGGTATTAGTGCGAGTTTGCATACGTTGATATCGAGTGAGTGGGTAGATGGCTGTATTTTATTGCGTGCTTCTTGATAAAGGTGCTCTAAATACATACTGTTAGTGAGAAAATTTCTCACCCGGAAAATCATCATGACACTGGATAAATATGATTATGCACTGCTTGAGTTGTTGCAGAAGAATTGCCAGATCCCTTTACGCGAACTTTCGGAGGCGGTTCACCTGTCCACGGCCTCTGTGCAGCGTCGTATTCAAAAACTCAAAGATAACGGCTATATCCAGGCAAATATCGCGATCTTAGACCCAAATAAGCTGAATCAGGTGATTACAATTTTGGTCGAGGTTCAGGCGGATAAAACGCACATGGTGGATTTGCAGTTACTAAAGGACAGCTTTTCCGGGTCAGAAATTCAGCAATGTTACTACGTGACCGGTGAGGCAGACTTTATGTTGGTGTTGCTTGTGCCGAACATGCAGCGTTTTCAGGAGATCTGCGATAAATTGTTTCACAGTAACCCAAATGTGAAATGGTTCAGAACCATCGTGGTATTAGATCGCGTCAAGGCGACGCTGGATGTGCTCTAGTTGTAAGGGATGTAGGAGATCATGCTGAAAAGTTATGCTGTGGGGGAATAGATTGAGGGAAGCTCGCTGAACGAGAGCGTCAATTTGTGGAACCCGTAAAACTAGCATCTCAACCAAAGTGAATAGCCCCCTTTTAGCACCTTCATTAAATGAGTAACCCATTAATAAAAATAATGGAAAAAAGTCGCTTGGATGCACGTAATTTCGTTGAGGTGAGTGCTTTGTAAGGATGGGACCGCGCTTGCTTATCCGTGACCTGCTTAATTCTTAATCCCCTTAATTCCTCTGGGCTCGGAGCAATCTCACTGTGTCAGCCCTAACGCTTGTCGACTGATAAATAGCTCACGGACGTTACAATAGTATGATGTATACTTTACAGTAACTTAACCGTATATATGGGTAAATCTGTTGACCAAAACATTATTCTCGCAGTGGTTTCCCGGGCTCGTTCAGCTTAAGCATTACCAAAATGAATGGCTCGCCAATGACATTCGAGCTGCTTTTTCTGTGGTGGCGGTTGCATTACCTGTCGCCATCGCTTACGCGCAATTAACGGGCGTATCGGCGATTATCGGCCTCTATTCATGTGTGTTGCCGATGCTGGTTTATGCCTTCATGGGCACTTCCCGACAACTCATCGTTGGCCCCGATGCCGCGACCTGTGCGGTGATTGCTGCCGTAGTTACACCGCTTGCTGCAGGCGACCCTATCAAACACTGGCAGCTGGTGATGACCATGACCGCCATGACAGGGATATGGTGCATACTGGCCAGCCGCCTCAAATTAGGCATTTTTGCTGATTTTCTCTCTCGTCCGATTCTTCTCGGGTTGCTCAACGGTGTGGCACTGACCATCATCGTTAACCAGTTTGCCAAAGTCGTGGGCTTGAAATACGAGCAACGTTATTTGCTGGAACGCTTGTGGGAGGCTCCCCAACGGTTGGCTGAACTCCACTGGCCGACTCTGGGGTTAAGTATCGCTACGGTGCTGATTTATCTGGTGACGAAGCGCTTTCGCCCTACCTGGCCAGCCGCGATGCTCGCGATACTTGTCACGACCGCCTCTGTTTGGTTGCTTCATTTGGAAGAACAGGGCGTTTCCGTTGTCGGTGTTACTCAAGGTGGTTTGCCCCAATTTCAAACACCGGAGTTTGAACTGGGCGTGGTGCGTGAATTGGTGGTGCCCGCCCTGAACCTTGCCATTGTGAGCTTTGTGAGCATGATGCTCACGGCGCGCAGTTTTGCGGCGAAAAATGGTTATGACATTGATGCTGATAAAGAATTTCGAGCGCTGGGCTTTGCCAATATCGCTTCCGCGTTTTCACAAGGCTTCGCGATTAGTGGCGCAGATTCCCGTACCGCAGTAAACGACGCCAATGGCGGAAAGTCACAGTTGGTTTCGATTATTGCGGCGATTACGATTGCGGTGATCGCCGTGTTTATCTATCAGCCTTTACAATTTATTCCGATCGCCTCACTTGGGGTGGTATTGATTATCGCCTCCCTGTCGCTGCTCGATCTCAAAGCGATATGGACATTAAGGAAACGCGACAAAGACGCCTTTTATCTTGCCACCATCACCTTTGTCTCTGTGTTGGTGGTTGGCGTGATTCCGGGTATCACCTTAGCGGTACTTCTGGGGCTGTTTCAGTTCTTGCGCATCGTCATGCGTCCAAGCGATCAGATCCTCGGTCTGGATGAAGAAGGCACCATTCGCACTATTGATGGCACAGGCAAAGCCTCGCCAATTCCGGGCATGGTGATTTATCGCTTTAACTCTCCGCTGACCTATTTTAATGCCCCTTATTTCAAACGCCGTTTGTTAGAGCATACGGAGCATACGAAGGATGTCGGGTGTGTGGTGGTAGATGCCGTATCCAGTTTTACTCACCTTGACTTAAGCGTGATGGCAACGCTGGCTGAAGTTCATGAAACCCTTAAAAAACGGGGTATTCGCTTAATCCTGGCCGGGCGAAAACGTCGCTTGCGGCAGTGGTGTGAGCTGACAGGTATCAGCACCAGCGAAGGCGGTATCTTACTTCGTGCCGATATGTACCTCGCGATTAAACTCAGTGGCTGTTATCTCAGTGCTGTTGGCGAAGGGCAAGTACCAACCGTGCAAAAAGAACCTGATTTGGAGCCAGCGCCGAAGCCGATACCTGAAGTCGCTTAACGTGCCATTATTCGGTGCTAAGTGCTAAGTGCTAAGTGCTAAGTGCTAAATGCTAGGTGCCAGCATCTGTATAGTACGAGCACCGAAGATGACAACACAGAAGCTGCCAGTATTCCTCTGTTGGAAATGATTATCCACTGAGTAACGTTCAGTTCCGAAAATGGCTAGTATTGCCTTTTTGACGGGGTAGACTAAAAGCATGACTTCAGCCTGAACAAAGGAAGCAGGCATGCTAACCCCAATGCAATGTCATGAGGCCAGAATGGCCCGTGATCGCCGTTATGACGGTTTGTTCTTTACGGCGGTGAAAACCACCGGGATCTACTGTCGCTCAATTTGTCCCGCTATGCCACCGCTGGAAAAAAACGTGGAATATTTTGATTCGGCGGTGGCGGCCGCGCAGGCGGGGTATCGCCCGTGTCTGCGGTGTCGTCCGGACAGTGCGCCGGGGTCGCCCGCCTGGCTGGGGAAAAACACGACACTCCGCCGCGCACAGCGTCTGATCGATGAAGGGGCGCTGATTGCGGGTAGCATTGCCAGGCTCGCGGAACGGTTAGGGGTGACGGATCGTTATCTTCGTAAGCTGTTTCAGGACGAACTGGGGTTGTCGCCCAAGGCGTACAGCCTGTATCAGCAGTGCTTGTTGGCGAAAAAACTATTGCATGAAACACGCCTGCCGGTTACCCACATTGCGCTGGCCAGTGGTTTTGGCAGTATCCGTCGGTTCAATGACTGCTTTAAACAGCATTTTTCGCTGGCGCCAACTCAGGTTCGTAAACAACCGGGAGAGCCTGTCTCCGGGGCGGTGACATTCTCTGTCAGTCTGGCGTATCGTCCTCCTTATCATTGGGCGGGAGTGCGTAATTTTTACGCCTCGCGGTTGATTGAAGGGCTGGAATGGCTGGATGACACCTCTTACGGTCGCACGTTTCAGTTCTTCCATACTGATGATGTTGTTGGTGAAAAGGATAAAACCGATGGCACGGCTCAGTCAGCCCGTATCTATCACGGGTGGTTTACCGCCCGCCATGATGCTGACAATACCCGTTTTATCGTCACTATTTCACTCGATGATCTGAGCGTGCTGCCGCAGGTGCTGGCTACCATCCGGCGATGTTTGGATCTGGATGCCGATTCGAGCGTGATAGATACTGCACTGGAGCGAGCAACGGTGTTACCGCTACCGGTGGAGGGGTTGCGCTTACCGGGGATTTGGAGCCCGTTTGAAGCAGGTATTCGCGCCATTTTGGGTCAGCAGGTGTCAGTCAAAGCCGCGCGAAACCTGGTGGTCAAGATAGTGGCAATGAATCCTGAAAACACTGACGCCCATTGTTTTTTCCCGACCCCGGAACAACTGCTGGAGTATGATTTGAACCAGCTGGGAATGCCGGAAAGACGACGCCAGACACTGCGGGAGTTTGCCCGGTTTGCGGCAGAGCATCCGCTGGATAATCCCGATGCCTTACTGGCGTTGCCGGGCATTGGACCCTGGACGGTAAACTATTTGCGTATGCGAGGGTGCAGCGATCCGGACATTTTCCTGGACGGCGATCTCGGCGTGAAAAAAGCGCTTGAGCACTGCGAATGCCAACCTGCACTAGCGGCACCCTGGCGTAGCTACCTGACCCTACATTTATGGAATACCTTGTAATGAGTAATCAATTGATTGAAACCCCGATCGGGATGTTAAACGTTGTTGCTGACGAGCATGGCGTGAAGGCCATTGAGTTTGCCGCCGCTCCGGATACGCTGCAGCAGCCGAGTGACGTGACACGCCATTGTTGCCAGCAGCTGGCGGAATATTTTGCCGGAGAACGGCAGACGTTTGAGGTGCCGCTGAATATGGCGGGTACTGAATTTCAGCATCAGGTCTGGCAGGCGCTGGATACCGTGAAATTTGGGGAAACCTGTTCTTACGGTGATATTGCCCGTTCTATCGGTAACCCTAAAGCCGTCAGGGCGGTTGGGGCGGCGAACGGTAAAAACCCGGTGCCAATCATTGTACCGTGTCATCGCATTATTGGTAGCTCGGGCAAGCTGACCGGTTACGCGGGCGGGCTGGACATAAAAGTTTGGTTACTGACGCATGAAGACCCGTCACGAGCTTGATATGGCGCAAAACGAGACGTTGGTACTGTCGCTATGCTGGTGCCCTTCAATTTGACCGGCAGTGGCCGTTTAAGCCGCTTGTAGTCTGAATGATTGGGGATACTGTTTGTCTATTCATTTCATTGTCTAGTCGGCTTCATGAGCCAGTTGTAACGCCACAATAGAGCTATGTGCCAGCAAGCGAGGTTTTTATGATCATTGAACCTGTGATTCAAGGGGTGATAGCCCGTTCGGCTCATCCTTACGGTTGCCGCCAGGCCGTGCGGGAGCAGATTGAATATGTCCGCTCAGCCCCGCCAATTCAAGCCGGACCGAAACGGGTTCTGATCCTGGGTGCGTCCTCCGGTTTTGGACTGGCATCGCGTATCGCCCTGACTTTTGGGGGCGCAGAGGCCGATACTGTCGGAGTCTCTTTTGAACGAGGACCGAGCGAAAAAGGTGTGGGCTCAGCAGGCTGGTATAACAACATTTTTTTCCGTCAGGAAGCGGAACAAGCCGGTCGGGTGGCAACCAATATTATCGGAGATGCGTTTTCGCCGGAGGTGCGGGATCAGGTCATCAAAGCGATCAGAACCGATTTGGGTGGCCAGGTTGATTTAGTGGTCTATAGTCTGGCAACGGGCGTGCGTCCTGATCCCACAACCGGCGAGTTGTGGCGCTCTGTGATTAAAACCGTGGGGGAACCACTGACCGGTCAGACGGTAAATCTCGAAACCGGGCAGCTGGACACCGTCACGGTGGATGCGGCGACGCCCGCCGAGATCGAAGCGACTGTCAAAGTGATGGGGGGTGATGACTGGGCTGCGTGGATAGATACGCTGCTGCAGGCCGGTGTACTGGCTCCCGGATGCCGCACTGTGGCGTATTCCTATATCGGACCGGCGATCACATATCCGATTTATCATCAGGGCACACTGGGGCGGGCGAAAGTGCATTTGCATGCCACTGCGGCTGATATTAACCGCCGACTGAATGCCATTGGTGGCGGGGCGGATGTGGCTGTCTGCAAAGCTCTGGTGACCAAAGCCAGTGTATTTATCCCTGCACTTGGACCGTATATTCTGGCCCTGTTTAAGGTGATGAAAGAGAGCGGAACTCATGAAGGATGCATCGAGCAGATGCAACGGCTGTTTCAGTCCCGTCTCTATGGGCAGCAGCACATCGGGCGGGATGAGCAAGGGCTGATTAGAATGGATGACTGGGAAATGGCAGAAGACGTACAGCTGGCCGTCACTGAGCTAATTGCAATGATAACGCCGGAAAACTTTCAATCCGTTTCAGATTATGCCGGTTATCGGGAAGATTTCCTGAAATTAAACGGGTTTGGTCTGCAAGACGTCGATTACCATCAAGAGATTGATTTTCAAGAGCTAAAAGTGCTGGAACCTTAGTTTGTCGTTTTGACTGTGCCCTGTTTTTATTGGCTGACAGGGCTCTTGATTGCGCTGACGGGGACTGTCAGAGTTTTAACTAGCCGAGTGGTTTTCGATGGCTTTATCTTTATGAAAGTGGGCTGTTCTGACAGCCTGTTTCGCACTTCTTTTGCGTTGTCTCTTTTATCTCTGTTCTGCCTCTTTCATCTCTGATTGCCTCGTCTTTTACCTTCTACCTTCTCTCTCTTTCTTTCTTATCTTTGTATCTTTATCTGTATTGGTATGCCCGATTCTGCTTGTGTATCGATTGGTGATGGGGAGAGGTTTACCGTGCCAGGAGTAGCTTCATATTGGTGGGTTTAACCGCTATAGCTGTCAAATATATGACGAGCATTGGTTAATAAATCGTCATATTTTTTTGGGAAGTGACGATCAATATCACGTTATTTTGCTTTGTGGGATAGGCTAGACTGAATATATCTGTGTGATTTAACTATCAGTTTATTAATAATATCTTTTTATGTGAGGATATTTCTGGTGAATATGCATATTTATCTTTACAATTCAATTTATAAAAGAACAACAAAATGAAGGGCTCATGATTGAACGTCGTCATTTTCGTCGCATTCTTTACCGTGCTCCGGCTATGCTGCAACAGGCATCCGGAGAGTGGCGAGCAGAAGTACTGGATTTGTCCCTGAAGGGACTGCTGATGACTTGTCCTCACGACTGGCAATATAATTCACAAGATAACCAATATGTTATTGCTTTTTGTTTGCACGAAAGTGACATTGAACTGAGGCTGGAGGCCCGGTTGGTCAGTCATGACGCTAATTATCTCCATATGCATATACACCATATTGATATAGAAAGCGCCAGTCACCTTCGGCGTCTGGTCGAATTAAACGTGGGCACTGATGCGCTCTTACATCGAGAGTTAGAGCAACTCGCAGATTTACATCATGATGAAGAGCGGTAGCAGGTCCCCATGTCAGAAAACATTTGTATTTCGGTGTCTCATAGCCGAGGCACCTCGCATTATTTAATCAACCGCTTTAAGAAACGATATTTTGCTTTGGCCGCTGCCTCTGTGCTGGTATTAGCAGGAAGCGGCAGTTACAGCGTGTATTCCCTTTACGAGGAAAGCCAGCTGTCATCCAAGCAATTAAATGTGCTGAATAAGCAATCCCGCCATTTAATGGCGTCTTTGTCGGAAGAGAGTGAAGCGAACCGGGCACTACGTCAGGAGCTGGAAGAAAAGCGAGCCGAACTGGCGCTGCTGACACAGCGTATCGACGATGTTGAAGCGGTACTTGGTGTCAACGGTGAAGACGGTGAAGATATGTCGCTGCAAGCGCGGGTTGACAGTGCGGCTGTTAGTTCGGCGGTGCGGGCAACATTGTTCCGTCTTATCCCCAACGGCAGCCCAACGCCGGACACGCGGATGTCTTCCCGCTATGGCTCCCGCGTACACCCGGTTACCGGCAAGCAAAAATTCCACCACGGTCTCGACTTTTCAGCCAGAATTGGCACACCGATTTATGCACCGGCAGATGGGATTGTTGAAGTCGTGCGCTCGGGTAACAAAGGTTACGGTAACTTCATCCGCCTGAACCACTCATTTGGTTTTACCAGTTCTTACTCCCATATGAGTAAGTTCAATGTGAAACGCGGCAACTATGTCAACAAAGGTGACTTGCTGGGCTGGACGGGCAACTCGGGACTATCGACCGGGCCGCATCTGCATTATGAGATCCGTTTTTTGGATCGAACCCTGAATCCGCGTTTGTTTGTTGAATGGACGCCGGATAATTTCGAAAGCCTGTTTGAGAAAGAAAACAAGGTTCAGTGGGCGTCGCTGCTGGAGATGATCAATAATATGGTTTCGATGCAGGTACAGCTGACTCAAACGCCTCGTTACAACCCGACGTTGCAGACGGCCAACAATCTGGCTGAGCAACATTCGGACGGTGACCAGGTTCAAGTGTCAAAGCTGTAGTCCTGTGAGTGACTATTCTGTAAGTCATCATGAAGGGTAGCGGATGAGCCGGGAATTATATGTTGGGGTGATGTCAGGCACGAGTCTGGACGGAGTGGATGTGGCGCTGGTGGCGATAGAGCATGAGGCGTCCGACGCACAGCCAGTGTCAGTTAGCCTGCAGGCTCACTACGATCACCCGATGCCGGATGAGCTGAAACATGCTTTGCTGGAAGTCTGTCTCGGGCAAGCCACCAACTTGCGTCAGATCGGTGAACTGGATCACCGTCTCGGCCACCTGTTTGCGGATGCGGTGAATGCGCTGTTAAGGCAAAAGGGAATCTCTCCTCAGGATGTTACCGCAATTGGCAACCATGGCCAGACCGTGTATCACCATCCGGAGAGTGAATACCCATTTACCACCCAACTCGGGGATGCCAACATTATCGCGGCCAAAACCGGGATCACCACGGTGGCGGACTTTCGTCGCAAAGATATGGCGCTGGGTGGCCAGGGAGCACCTCTGGTGCCGGCTTTTCACCGCATTTTATTCGCCCAGGCTAACTCGACGACAGTTGTCCTCAATATTGGCGGTATTGCGAATATCTCTGTGCTACCGCCATCCCGTACTGTGGCTGGCATGGCTGGCGCAGTAGGGGGCTCAGGGCAGAATGCTCGGGTAGACTCAAAAGCGGAAGCCATAACGGGCGTTCACAGCGGGAAGGTTGTCGGTTATGACACGGGACCCGGTAATATGTTGATGGATGCCTGGATTTATCAGCAGCAGGGTGACAAGTATGATCGGGACGGCGCGTATGCCCGGTCTGGGTGTTGCCACGCGACCTTGTTGGCTCAGTTACTGAGCGATCCTTATCTGACCCAAACCTATCCGAAAAGCACTGGTCGGGAGCATTACAACCTGCCTTGGTTGAACGAGCAATTGGCACTTGTTGCTGTGGCAACAGGTGAACGGTTGGCTCCGGAAGATGTGCAGGCGACTTTGCTGGAGTTTACCGCCCGAACGATTGCAGATCAGGTACATACCTTTAAGTTTGGCCCAAGCCCACGCCTGTTGGTTTGCGGCGGCGGTGCGAACAATCCGGCGCTGATGGCACGATTGTCTGCGTTGCTGCCGGAATGGCTGGTGGGCAATACCCGTGATGAAGGGGTAGATGCGGACTACATGGAAGCGATGGCGTTTGCCTGGCTGGCCCGGCAGCGGATACACAACCAGCCGAGTAACGTGCCGGAAGTGACCGGAGCAAGCCGCCCTGCATCATTAGGTGTGATTTATCCGGCAGATTGATGTGCCTTAGGTCGACTTGGCTACTAGGTTGTTTGCCAGGTTGTTTACCAGTGTGATTGCTGAGTTGATTACCTGGTTAATTGTTGGATTTATTCTGGGGTAGCCGCAGGGTTCATTTCAGGTGCCCCAGCAGCCTAAACTGGACGAGCAATGAGTTATCGCATATGAGAGAAAATAAGCCGGTTTTAAACGCCGGCTTATGAAACCTTATGGCTTCCGCTTTCGTAAAATTATCATCCGGTCACCACCATCCAGTCTTCATAAAAATATCGTCGGGGCTACAGACGTTTGGCTTCAATAAATACTAATCTCAGCAGTGTCAATTGATACTATTTCCATGATGGAAGAAAAAATTGTGCGTTAAATACAGTATCGCCTTATTAAATGAGTATAGAGGTATTATAAATCTATCAATGAATGTTTTTCATTTCAGGGATTAGATTTTATTAGCGTAATAGCGACTTACTGCATGAAGCCAGTAGGTTTCTAAATATCAGAAAGTGAGTGAAATATTTCTGTGCGAAAGCAGTGTTTTATCAAATAAGCCACTTGGTTTGCGGTATAACGCAGAGTTTTTAAAATTGATTGGGTTATAAAAGCTTGCAATAGTTGTCATACTAAATTAAATGCATTAATAATAGAGGTAATAAATAAAATACAAATAACATAATTGTTATTAACTGGCTGGGTTTCATTTCATGCAAGGCATTCAATTTGATGTAATAGACTGGATGGCATTATCGCCGGGCATCAGTCAGCCTGAACAATGGGCCGACTGGCAGGCTAATGGATATGCCTGGCCAGATAATGAACATTTTGTCCCCAGTGATGCGATCCCTCCGATGCAAAAGCGGCGAATGAGCACCTTGAGCCGGTTAGCGGTTCAGGTGGCCGTGTCTCTGACTCGTGAACAATCGGTTGATTATATTGTGTTTTCCTGCCGCCATGGCGAACTGACCCGAACTAGCCAGCTGTTGCAATCGGTGTTAGCCGGACAACCGGCATCGCCGATGGCGTTTTCTCAGTCAGTCCATAATACCGCGACAGGACTGTTTACCATTATTGCCGGTCAGACTGTTGCGGCGACATCGGTATCGGCATCCCGTTCATCGTTGCACGCTGCTTGCATTGAAGCCGCAGCTTATCTGGCCTCAAATCCGACGCATCGCGTACTGCTGGTCGATTTTGATGAGCCTCTGCCTGATCCTTACGGTCAGTATGAAACGCAGGATTTCCGCGGTTATGCCCTGGGATTGTTGCTGACGTCTGGGCAAGAGTTTCTGGTCCAGGGGCAAAGACAATCAAACCGCCACGCAGGATTTCAGATTGACTCACCGGATTGCAGCCCTTTACCGCAAGGCTTGATGCTCGTAGACGCACTGGTGTCGAAAGCCCGGCGCTGGACGATGCGGGAACCCCGGTATTGCTGGCATTGGCAACGTGCCAGAACCTGAATTTTCTGCGTTACCCGACTGGGTGGGCAAGAACATGAAATAGAAAGGAGAAATGATCATGGAAAAATTACATCAGGAATTGAAAGCACTCATTATTGAAACGCTGAATCTGGAAGATCTTTCGATTGAGGATATTGAAACGACCGCGCCGCTGTTTGGTGATGGGCTGGGATTAGATTCCATTGATGCGCTGGAACTGGGCCTGGCAATTAAAAATCAGTACAGCGTTATTCTCGATACGGATGACAGTAATACGCGGACTAATTTCGCATCGGTAGAAAATCTGGCCAAATTTATTTCTGAACATCGTCCGTCAGCGTCACTCTGAATCTGAAAAGTCAACGAGCAATAGAAAATAAGGATGGAAGGCGTTGGCATTTAACGGCCATTTTTTATAGCGCACTTTTATGTCCGTAATAAATGTGTTTATTTTAAGACACTGGATTTGAAGACACTGTTATTTAAGATCATGCTTTTAGGCCGTATTTCAATCATGTTAAACAGCCACATTTTTATCGATGGCAGTTAAGCAATAGTTTATCAATGTGATGATGAAATATGGGCCTGCCGTCTTTAATCGGCGCCACTTCACGCGGCTATTGATTTCTGACTTTTCACCGTTTCTGAAGGCTAGACATTCTGTCTTTAATCACTGGCAGAATGTTGCGTCGGTAATACAGACCAAGGATAGCGAATGGTATTGAATCACCAGCAAATCGGATCGCCGTTACCCAGATCGCCGTTTTCTATATCGTTGTCCTCTTTGCTGGGGGCGGAACGCCCACGGACGCTTCGGGTGGCATCTGGTATTCAGGGTACAAAGCAGTGGAAGGACTATTGCTGTGATGTCGGGTATTGGCAGCGGGTCTTGCGCCAACGATCAGAGCAACGCTGGGCGTTGTGTTTTGACGATAGCTATTGGCTTGCCGTGGCATTTATGGCTGCGGCTTTTGCCGGTAAAGTGTTGGTGCTGCCCGGCAATATACGCCCTGGTGCACTGGCAGAATTAGCGGATCAGTTTGATGGTGTGCTTAGTGATACAGACTTAATAGGGCCGACATCAGTACCGTTGCTTGTTGTTTCTGACCTTAATACCACCACAGAGCAGGATGTCGGAACGGAAAGGGAAGACACTCTGTTGTCTCCGATTGCGTTGCTGCCAAGTTTATCGGCGGAACGGCCTGAGCTGTTTGAGCCGCTGGCACTGTCAGACATTTCCCTGATTCTGTTTACGTCTGGTTCCAGTGGTGCACCTAAACCTGTTTATAAAACACTCGATTTACTGGATGCGGAAATTCAGGGGCTGGAAGCCTGTTGGGGGGCAATGTTTGACGAGCATGACGCTTTGTCTCCTGAGGCGGGGAGGCAAGGCGGCAGTGGCGACAGCAAAGGGGCCTTATTGATTACCAGTACGGTTTCCCACCAGCATATCTATGGCTTGTTATTCCGGGTGTTATGGCCCTTGTGCACCGGACGATGCTTCGCCCGCACTAACTGGTTGTACCCGGAGCAAGTTATTCAGAACGCGTCATCGGATGTCGTTTTGATCACCAGTCCGGCGTTGCTGAAACGGCTGACAACGGCATCAGCCCAATCCTATCGCGGTGTATTTTCCTCCGGCGGGCCACTGTCAGTCGAGGTGTCCCGACGGGTGGCGAAGCTGTTGGGGCTGCCACCGATTGAAATTTATGGCAGTACCGAGACTGGCGGAATTGCTCACCGCCAGCAGGTCATCGCTCAGCAAGCTTTTATTCAGCAGGCCATTACTCAGAAAGTTCCTACTCAGAAAGCTCTCACTCAGAACAGTACGCTGAGTGCCGAATCGGCGACCGTCCAGACTGATGAGAATGAACAGGCGTGGCAGCTTTTCCCGGGGCTGGAAGCCCGACTCAGTCCGCAACAATGCCTAATGCTGCGATCTCCCTATCTGCCCTCGAACGATTGGTATGTCACTCAGGATGCCTGTGAATTACGGCCTGAGGGCAAGTTTCATCTCAAAGGACGGGTCGATCGGGTAGTGAAAATCGAAGAAAAGCGCATCTCGCTGCCGGAGGTGGAAGGGCGGCTTTCGCAACATCGCTGGATTGCGGATGCAGCAGTCATTGAAGATAAGCAGTACCAACGTGCGCAGTTAGCCGCCGTGCTGACATTGTCACCCGATGGGCTGGCTGCGTTTGAACGGCTGGGCAAAGGGCCGTTTGCCGTGTCATTGCGTCAGGCCATGCGGGAGTGGGTGGAACCGGTCGGCATTCCTCGGCGTTTCCGTTTTGTTGAGGCCATTCCGGTTAATGCACAGGGAAAGCGTCAGTGGTCAGAACTGGTGAGTTTATTCTCCGCAACGGACGGTTTGCGTCCGGAGGCGAGTAATGACAAAGGCGAGCCAATGAGAAAAGGGAAGCAATGAACAGGGAAAAACGAGATCAACAGACACGTTTTCCGACCGTGTTGCAAGAAACCGTTCGTGGCAATGTCTGTGAACTGTTATGCCGGATAGACCCAGAGATTATCTATTTTTCCGGCCATTTTGACGCGCAGCCGGTGTTACCCGGCGTGGCGCAACTCGAATGGGCGGTCACCTGTGCTGTGACTTACCTGCAGACCCCGGATCAGTTTGGCGGGATGGAGTCTGTAAAGTTTCAGGCACCGATTCTACCAGCCGCAACGGTTGTGTTGGCGGTTGAATGGCTCCCTGAAAAGCACAAGCTTAAATTTGCCTACCGCTCCCCGGATGGTCACCACCAGCATGCCTCAGGGGTTATCTCACTTTTCCCGCTTGCTGCTCAGCGATCTAACCGCTCAGCCTGTTGACTGCTATTAAAACGAGAACAGTTAGTTAGAACGAACCCGGCGGGACAGAACGAACAAGGCTAGGCAGAACAAGGAACATGTTATGACGACTCAGAAACCTCAACCCATTCGATTTGGTGCCGGGCGGCTGACTATTGAAGATGTCATCGCCATTGCTGATGGTGCCCCCGCAGCCATGAACCAGGACGCGGCGTTTACCGCCAAAATTGACCGTGGTGTTGCTTTTCTGGAGCGATTACTGCTGGACGACGGAGTCATTTATGGGGTGACAACCGGTTATGGTGACTCCTGTACGGTCGCGATCCCCCCAGAGCTGGTGCCTGAATTACCGCTGCATCTGACCCGTTTTCACGGCTGCGGACTGGGTGAACATTTGACTCACCGTCAGGCTCGCGCCGTACTGGCAACCCGGCTGTGCTCATTATCACAAGGGGTCTCCGGTGTGAGCCATGAGCTGTTGAATCAGATGGTCACCTTGATCAATCAGGGGGTTTCGCCCTATATCCCACAGGAAGGTTCGGTGGGAGCCAGCGGGGATTTAACGCCGTTGTCTTATCTGGCTGCCGCCTTAGTTGGCGAACGGGAAGTCATTTATCGCGATGCGGTACGCCCCACGGCAGAGGTTTTTGCTGAACTTGGCATTACTCCGCTGACCTTGCGTCCGAAAGAAGGACTGGCGCTGATGAACGGCACGTCGGTGATGACCGCTTTGGCTTGTCTGGCATTCAGCCGGGCGGAATATCTGGCGCAGTTGGCGACACGAATCACCGCCATGGTATCGGTTGCGATGCAGGGGAATGACTTCCATTTTGATGAAGCGCTTTTCGCGGTTAAGCCGCATCCCGGCCAACAGCATATTGCCGCCTGGCTGCGGGCTGATCTGCAAAGCGATGCCCCGCCGGCAAACAGCGACCGCCTTCAGGACCGGTATTCACTGCGTTGTGCGCCTCATGTGATTGGGGTGTTGCAAGACACGCTGCCCTGGTTGCGCCAGCTGATCGAAAATGAGCTGAACAGTGCCAACGACAATCCCATTATTGATGGCGATAACGAACGGGTGCTGCATGGCGGCCATTTTTACGGCGGTCACATTGCCATGGCTATGGATACCCTGAAAACGGCAGTGGCGAATCTGGCAGATCTGCTGGATCGCCAAATGGCGCAGTTACTGGATCATAAATTCAATAACGGCCTGCCCAGAAACCTGAGTGGTGCGCAAGGAAATCGAGCGTCCATTAATCATGGCTTCAAGGCAGTACAAATCGGGATCTCAGCCTGGACGGCAGAAGCGTTGAAACACACGATGCCGGCCAGTGTCTTTTCTCGTTCCACCGAGTGCCACAACCAGGACAAAGTCAGTATGGGGACTATTGCGTCCCGCGACTGTTTGCGGGTATTGGAGTTGACCGAGCAGGTAGCGTCGGCGGCTTTGCTGGCGTCAACGCAGGCGATGGTACTGCGTCTGCGTCAGGGCGAGTTGCAGCCGGAGCAACTCAGCCCGGCCCTCCATGGAATGTTGTACGCCGTGCTGGAGGATTTCGAGCCGGTGGTTGAAGACCGCCCGCTTGAAACCGATTTACGCCGCGTGGTGCATATGATTCAACACCAGCAGTGGTTGCTCTATCCGCATCCCCAGGAGCCGCGGAACCGGGTATCCGGTCATAAGGACGGATGATGAATAGCAACAAACCCATTTATATTCACGCCTGCGGCATCCATTGTGCCCTCGGGTTATCCCGTTCGGTGATTCATCACAGCTTGCAAAGCGGCGATGCCCCCGGCATGCAAGTGACCACAGACAGCCTGAACAGTGGCGGGCAAACGGTGGTTGGTAGAGCTGTTGAGCCTCTGCCTGAGATTCCGGCAAGGTTTAGCCATCAGAATACTTACAACAACCGGCTGGCACTGTCTGCTTTGAATGATATTAAGCCGGAGATTGAACATGCTATCGCCCGCTATGGGCGTGAACGGGTCGCGGTGATCGTCGGCACCAGCACCTTTGGTATGGCTGACGGGGAAGCGGCGATGACCGCGTTTCTGGAAAATGGTGCGTTCCCGGACGATTACCATTATCACCAGCAAGAGCCCGACAATACGGCGGAATTTATTGCTGACTATTTCGATATCCTGGGGCCGGTATATACCTTGTCAACGGCGTGTACATCCAGTGCGCGGGCGTTGATTTCGGCTAAGCGCTTGCTGGAGTCCGGTCTGGTTGATGCGGTGTTGGCAGGGGGAGCGGATTCGCTGTGTCAGCTCACACTGAACGGTTTCCATGGGCTGGATGCACTCTCTTCAGAACGCTGTAATCCGTTCAGTCAGAACCGGAACGGGATCAATATCGGCGAAGGCGCGGCGTTTCTGTTGCTGAGCCGTGAGCCGAGAAACCATGAGGGGCATCCCAATACGCCGCATATAGCTTTGCTGGGAACCGGAGACAGTTCCGATGCGCATCATATTTCCGCGCCCCATCCGGATGGGCTGGGCGCCGAAAGGGCGATGCGCCGTGCATTGGCTGATGCGGGCTTATCGCCCGCGCAGATTGGTTACATCAATGCCCACGGAACCGCCACGCAGCTGAATGATGCGATGGAAAGCCTCGCCATTGCCCGGGTGTTTGGGTCGCAGGTGCCGATCAGTTCCACCAAACCCCTGACTGGTCACACTCTGGGAGCGGCTGGAGCCGTGGAAGCCGCCATTTGCTGGCATGTGTTACACCATCAGTTGCCCCTGCCAGCTCAGGTAAACGACGGCGAGCTCGGTGATATACCGATTTCACAGGTGTCACCGGGGATGGCACTGCGTCAGCCGGCTATTATGAGTAACTCTTTTGCTTTTGGCGGCAATAACGTCAGCTTGATTTTTGGAGTGTTGTGATGCGAGAACTGCCTGAGTTGTCTTATCTATTACCTCATACCAAACCGATGCTGATGGTTGATGAGCTGGTGGCGGTGGGGCCGGAACAGGTTCACTGCCGTACGCGTGTGTCCGGCCTTAACCCGTTTTTTGATGCGCAGCGTCAGCATCTGCCGGGCTATGTCGGGATCGAGCTGCTGGCACAAACGGTGGCTGGCTGGGCCGGCTATCAGGCCTGGCAGGCCGGTCGACAGCCCGATATCGGTTTCTTACTGGGCAGCCGCCGTTATCACTCTGAGGTTTCGGCTTTTGATGTCGGCACCGTGCTGGATTTGTACGGTGAACGCATTCTGGACAATCAGGGCATGGCGGTATTTTCATGCCGTATTGAGATTGAGGGACAGAGTGTGGCGACCTGTCAGTTGAATGTGTACGTCCCAGCGACGGCGAAACTGGCGCAAATGGTGGTTAATCCGCATGACAAGGAGCAAAGAACGTGACCAGACAGGTATTAGTAACCGGTGCCAGCAAAGGCATTGGTCGGGCCATCGCCTGCCAGTTGGCCAAAGACGGCTTTACGCTGGTGGTGCACTACGGTCGAGATGAATCCGGGGCCAGGCAGACGCTGGATGAGATTCAATATCTGGGAGGTCGAGGCAGATTGATTCAGTTTGATATTCGGGATCGGGCGCAGTGTCGCCAGCAACTGGAAAACGACATTGAGCAGCACGGCGCTTATTACGGTATTGTCAGCAACGCCGGTGTCACACTGGATATGGCTTTTCCGGCGATGACCGAAGAGGCATGGGACGGTGTGGTACACACCAATCTGGACAGTTTTTACAATGTGCTTCATCCCTGTGTAATGCCGATGGTGAAAAACCGGCAAGGTGGGCGCATTGTCACGCTGGCGTCCGTGTCGGGGCTGATGGGAAACCGCGGCCAGACCAATTACAGCGCTGCCAAGGCCGGAGTCATTGGTGCGACCAAAGCGTTGGCACTGGAACTGGCGAAGCGAAATATCACCGTGAACTGCGTAGCACCGGGGCTGATTGAGACCGGGTTGGTGGATGATAATCTCAAAGCGCAGGTTTTGCCGCAGATCCCAATACGGCGTGCCGGAAAGCCTGAAGAAGTGGCGGGGCTGGTCAGCTACTTAATGTCAGACATCGCAGGATACGTGACACGTCAGGTGATTTCGGTGAATGGCGGGTTATTGTAATCGGGTTATGGTAGTAGCAAGCCGGATGCCGAAGATATGTTGAAACCTTGAAACCTGAAAAATATGTGCGCGTAACAGTGATCAAGCGCGGTTATTTACAACTGTTCACACATTGCCAGGCTATACCTCGCTTGCTGATTGATGGCGGTAAGTGTAGATTCTTTCTCAGTTTTTAATTTTAACAACGCGAGCACTTGAGCCACAGTGAGTGCCGGTGTTTCGGTAAATGGGTTTGCCGGATATAGCACAGATAATGGCCAGATAAGTGGCTGGTTTGCGGATGTAATCAGGCTTTGGCATTAAATGAACACTTCAAAGCAACACCGCCAATTAACACTTTGTATCAACACCATGATTCAATACCTTGAATCAACACCTTGAATCAAGGCTCAGGACAGGGGAAAGGACGAAAAATGAACTGGAAACTGGGAATCGTGATCTGTTGTTTGCCGTTGGTCAGTCAGGCTCAGGAGCAGGCGTTGCCGCTGGGGCCAATATTGGCTGAACAGCAGGCACAACGCGAAGAACGCGCCCTTGGTGATGTGTTCATTGATGCGTCCCGCCAGTCATCCCAGACCTTTGAATTTATTGGTGAAGGCAGCCGACCGGTGCATAACCGGATGGTGGATGAAAACAGTATTAATCAAAATGTGAACACGGTAGCCCCGACCGAATTTGGTGCGGGCATGCGCTTTCGGGCCACTGACGATTTCAGTATTTCCGTCAAAGCGGGAGGTGAAGTCCGAAATGATCGGGATCTGGATGTTGACAGTGGCTCGGTAAACTTTGAGTTTGGTTTCTAATTCGCGGCACCTTTTTTGTCCCCATTCCTTTCATGTACCCGCTCTCTGTCTCTCGCGTGGCAGTTTTCCCCTGTGCTTTACACCTGACATAGAGCGCAGGGAATCTAATGCAGGAAAATTAACGCCGGGCACTTAACCCCGTCGCGCTATCTACGGCATGACATCCGTTTAACTGCATAGTCTTATCTTCTATCTTCTATCTTCTTGTTTGGGCTTTTCTCTTGTTCCATCTTCCCTTTTCCTCAGATTCAGCGCTTCCCCGGCGTTCGGTATTTTAGCCCCATTTCTTAACCCTTTGTCATTAAGAAAAGGGGCCTATTAACAATGTTATTTGAAGTGGTTAGCGGTTATGCAGCATCTCAATCAGATGAAGAAAGAGTGCGCTGGCTGTCTCAATCAGGGCATCCGGAAAATCGTAGTCCGGATTATGCAGTTGCGGGTGGCTTTCACCACTGCCCACACAAAACAAGGCACCAGGCCAACAGGCCAGAAATTCGGCAACGTCTTCTGACCAGCGCATCGGCTCTTGCAGCTGGTAGACAGGAAGCCCCAGTTCACTGGCGGCACGCTGCACCAGTTCATTGTGGTGATGTGTGTTAACCGCTGCGTTAAATGATTCCTGCCAACTCACCTGATAGTGCAGCCCAGTTTGCTCACTGTATGTCCGGGTTGCGGCTTCTACCGCGTGCTGCATTGCCTTGAGGACATCACTCTGTTCACTGCGCAGAGTAGCGAGCAGTTGGGCGTCGCCTGGCGCGGTACCAAACGCGGGCTCACCCAGTGTGGCATGAATGATGGTCACTAACGAGAACACATCAGGGAAACGGGTCGGGAGTTGTTGTAACTCCTGCATTAGCGCGATGAGGGTGTTGGTTGGGTTAATGCCGTTTTCCGGTTTGGCAGCATGGGAGGTTTTGCCTTCCAGGGTAATGGTGACACCGGTTGAAGCACAGGCAAACGTTTCGGGACGGGTGATCACGGTATTGAGCGGGTAACCCGGCAGATTGTGGTACGCGAATACATTATTGACGGCCTGACCGGCCAGCCACGGATCTCGCAACATGTCAGCCGCACCGGTGCCCGTCTCCTCCGCCGGTTGAAACAGTAGCAGGACGCTGCCAGAGACTGGCGGGTGGCTGGCGAGGTGGCGTGCAACCGCCATCATGCTGGCAGTATGGCCATCATGGCCGCAGGCATGCATGACTCCGGGATGTTGCGAGCAGTGTGCATGGTCGCTTTTTTCCACAATCGGCAGGGCATCAAAATCAGCGCGCAGCAAGGTTGTCGTGCCGGGCCGGGTACCGCGGATTTCACACACAATACCGTGACCGCCAATGTTTGTCCTGGGCGTAAGCCCGAATGCGTTAAGTTGGCTGATGATGCGTTGCGCCGTTGTCTGTTCTTTTCCCGATAGTTCTGGGAATTGGTGCAGGGTGCGGCGAAACAGGATGGGGTCAAAATTCTGTGTCGGTAACGTCTTTTCCATAGCGCATCACAATCGAAATAGTGAACAAGTTGAATAGGTTACGCCCGGTGGGGTGAGAAGGTTGTGAGCGGGATCGCAACCTTAGGAGACGCTGCGTGTTGAAGAAAGCATTGCCGTACTTACGTGAGCGGAAAGGTATCATTCTGGGGGGACGGCGATTATAATCAAAACTGTACTAATTGGTACAGTTTTGGTCGGGCGGGAGGCATGATGCAACCATCTCTGAAACTCGCTGTACGTCCTTCAACGGTCGTCAAACAGCAAAAAATCCTGGAAGTTGCCACGATCTTGTTTCTTGAGCAGGGCTATAGAGATACAGCACTGGATCAGATCGTTCAGCGTTGCGGTGGCTCCAAACAAACCCTTTATCGTTATTTCGGCTGCAAAGAAGGCTTGTTCAAAGCGGTACTGGCTCACAATCTTGAGTCGTTGGAAGACGTGTTCGATTTTTCAGAAAAAGCGTCTTTGCCGGTGGAATCGTGCCTAGTGAGTTTCGGGCAGGATTACATTCATCGGCTGTGTACCAATCCGGTGCTGGGATTGTATCGGATCGTCGCGGCGGATTTTCATCAGCACGCAGACATTACGGATTTCTTTCTTGCCAACGGGCCGGATAAAAAACATCAGTATCTGATCGCGTATCTGGCGTCAGATAAGGTGGCACAGCAGCTGGCCATTCTGTCGCCAGAGCAGGCATGCTGCAACCTGTTGGCCTTGTTGAAGCAGGATTTTTTTTATACCACGCTGCTGGGTAAACCTTTGCCCGATAAGAAGTGTCTGGATCAACAGATCCGCCAGTCGGTATCGGCGTTTATTCGGATGTACCAGCCAGCTCGGTAAGTTGATCACCAAGCCATTTGTTTAAGTCAGGTATGCCAATCTGAGTTGCGAGGCAGACCAATGGCCGCTCATGTTTCACCGGGCAGAATCCCAAACAGGGGACGCGTTATGTCATCATTAAAACTGGACTCGCTGAAGTTGTTTCAGCATGTGGTCGCGCAGGGCGGCATTACACAGGCGGCTGATTTTCTGGCGATGCCGAAGTCCAGCGTCAGTCGGAAAATGAAAGAGCTGGAAGAGGCGTTTAACGTCAAGCTGATCAGCCGCAGTGCGCGTTACTTCGCGTTAACCGAGGCCGGTGAAATTTTTTATGCCCGCAGTCTTGATGTGCTTTCTCAGGTTGAGGTGATGGAGCAGGAAATGGCGGTTCATCGTCAGGAAATTGCCGGTAAGATCAGCATTTTGTGTGTATCGCCTTTGCTGAAATGTATCGGTGAGCATCTGCGTGAATTTTGTCGCCAGTACCCGGGCATCGAACTGGAGTTCCATGCGCAGGAAGTTGTGGAGCGGAATATTCCCAAGCGGCGTTTTGATTTGCTCATCCAGCTTGAAAAACCGGTGATCAGCAACCTTATCGCCCGAACCATCGGTGACATGTATGCTGATTATTATGCGAGCCCTGATTACCTCGCGGAGTTCGGTTGTCCGACTGAGCCGGAAGAATTACTCAGCCATAAGCTGATTTTTCGCGAGCTGTCACAAGATCAACTTAAGCAGTGGTGGTTTCAGGACCCAGTGCGCGTGATGGATCTGGGCCCAGCCAGTATGACGGTGGTTGATTCGTCAGATATGGCACTGACCCTGGCCCGGCAGGGCTTCGGGATTGCAATGTTGCCGGATATTCAGGTGATTCCGGCGTTGCAAGATAAGGAACTGGTTCCTCTGTTCGGTCAGCGACATCGCAGGTGTTTACCGGTCAATCTGGTGTATCACGATCGCGAACATATCCCCCGTCGTGTCAGGTTGCTGATTGATTTTCTGACGGTCAATTTTGCGGAGGCAGCGGCTAAATACTCACTGCCTCAACGTTAGGGGCATTTTAGTCTTACAGTGGAAATGAATGTCTATTTTTGCTTTTTAACCATTTTCTTGCCAATCAGGATCACCGGCGCCATGAGCAATACAGCCAGCACAAAAAAGAGGAACGTGTTGTTGAGCGACAGGGTTGACACTTCCAGCTGTAAGGTCTGGCTGAGCTGACCGGCGTTTAACTGGCCGGAAGGCAAAAAGCCTTGGGTCAGAACGGCACGCTGTACGGCTTGAGTGTATTGCTCAATGGTCTGGCTGCCGTGATCCAGCGTCCGGGACAACTCGGTCATCGACTCTGAGCTGGTTACCTGCATGATTCGGGCGAAAATGGCAGAGCCAATCAGTCCCCCGAATGTCCTGCAAATGTAGAAGACACTTATCCCTTCCGGGCGTTGCTCTGGCTTAAAATGTGCCAGCATGGCGATGGTCACGGACACATTGAGCAGACCCACTCCCAGTCCCCGCAGACACAGGGGAAACAGCAGAGCCTCCGGGCCGACATAGCTCGGCAGATGGCTGAACATGACGATGGAAATGATCATCAAAACCACCCCGATAGGCGTGATCATGTCGCTGGGAAACCGATTCTGGTTGGCGGCCGCCACACTGATTAACATACCGACGCACATTGCCAGAAACGACGGCAGTTGGATCAGCCCGGCGTTTTCGTGGCTGTAGTGCATTACATGGCTGAGAAAGTTAGCCACCAGAGCCCCGCTGGCCGTGACAGCGAACCCCGCCAGAAACCCGTTATACATAAAGACGTTATTATGCAAATTGGTCAGCACTTTGTGATTGATGGTGTGACCGGTGCGCTGAGCCGCTTTCATCAGAGCCATTGCGCCCAGCGCCAGTACCGCCACCACCAGTGTGGCTTGCTGAAAGAAAGTATGATCAAACCAGTTGTAATAGCTACCGCGCATGAGGAGAAACACCGCGAGTGTTATGCCGCTGGCCATGATCAGATAGGGCAGGGCATGGGATTTTTTCGCGCTATCAAATGGCGCAACATCGGCGATAAAGTCGGCCTGAAAACGGGCAATCAGCAGTATGCCTGCGAGCAGATATGAAAGCAGCTGCCACTCAACCGTATCCGCCAGCCAGGACAACAGCCAAGGGTAAACACCCATAGGTAATAAGGTTGAACACAGCAGAATCAGCGCCGTGATGAGCGTCATTTCCCGGTAGTTACAGCCATCAAGTACCAGCAGGTTCACACTGACCATGATCAGGCTCGCACAGACGCCGAGCACCAGCCATACCCCGCCATGGATCCCCGGCATCTGAATGGTGTTTGCCAGCACCAGGTGCGACAGTGCTGCCAGCACTAATGTCTGGCACAGCACGCTGTTGGGCCGAAAACGGCGCATAATGAGCGGGGTAAACAGCAGAGTGACTATCTGGGCAATGGTAAATCCGATATTCAGATAGTTGATCTCATCGAGAGAAAGGCCATTACTGGCGGCCATATGGGTAGATATAGCCTTGAACATCGCCGAAGTCAGGCCGACTGGCAGCATTGCTGACAACGCCAGAACGGCCAGGGAAAGCGAACGCTTCATACACGTGATCCTATGGGGCTGACGAGAGGCATTACGGGGTGACTTTGATGCTGGCAATGGCCGACAGTCCCGGGTACACCCGGCCCTGTAAATGATCCGGCAGAGTCAGGTGAATTTTCACCGGCACTCGTTGCACCACTTTGACAAAGTTCCCGGTGGCGTTTTGCGGCGGCAGCAGGCTGAACTGGGCACCCGTTGCTGGGGTAACGGAATCCACCGTGCCGATAATTGGTGTATCCGGGAACATATCCAGGACGACTTCCACCGACTGACCCGCCGCCACATGGGTAAGCTGGGTTTCCTTAAAGTTGGCATCCAGCCAGACATTGTGGGGAACCAGGGTGACAACCCCCATCCCCGGTTGGACAAATTTCCCGGTCTGCACCTGACGGTTTGCCACAAAGCCATCCACCGGAGCCCTGACGATGGTGCGGTTAAGCGCAATGGTATTGAGCACCAGTTTCGATTCCGCCTGCTGAAGCTGGGCTTTGAGTTGTTCCCGCTCGGCAGACAGGGTGTCGAGCTGCTTCTTGCTGGCTTCCAGCGCGAGGTGGGCATTTTTCAGCGCCACATCGGCTTCAATGGCCTTGGTGTGTTGACTATCAAATGCAGTCTGGCTGATCGACGAAGAGCGAAGCAGCTTGCTGAATCGGGCGCGTTCGGAATGCTGCAGGTTGGCATTGGCCTTTGCACCCTGGATGGCGGCGCTCGCCTGCTCGATGCTGACCTGTTGCAGCCTGATGCGGGACTGGTTATTGGCCAATGCGGACTTGGCGACTTCAATGGCGGCATTGGCAATGTTCACATTGGCCAGATAGTCCTGATTGTCGATGGCAAACAGCGGCTCACCGGCTTTTACCCACTGGTTATCTGCGATATACAGCTCAACGACCCGTCCGTTGACTTCCGGTGAAACGACCGTGATATCGGCTTTTACGTAGGCGTTGTCGGTTGTGACATAGTCTTGCTCTGCCCAGTATTTCCAGCCCCCGAAGGACAAGGTAGCAAGGGCAGTAAGAGCTATGAGGGTTTTCTTCATCATCGTCGTGACTTCTTATGGCTGACTAATGTAGAAAATGTACTGATTGGTACGATAATGGGCGAGCGAAATAAGTGGAATGTTACTGACCAAAAAATGGAACGATCAGTCACGGTGAGCCTGATAAGCCGTTAAACAGGATGAGAACAAACAGGGTGAGAGCCGTGCGATGTGAAAAATAAAGCCGCGGTGAGTCGTCACCACGGCTGGAAGAATGCGGTGTGAAAACCGGTGTAGCGCTAGCGCTGTGCCATGATCTCTTCTGTACGTTGAATCAGGTAATCTTTAAACGCCTGACAACGGGCTGGCATCGGATGACGGGGGCGATAATAGAGGTTGATGTCAAACCGGCTGGCAACAAAATCGGTCAGCAGGACTTTCAGGCGGCCATCTGCCAGTGCTTCCCTTACTACCGAATGGGGCAGGTACGCCACGCCAGCTCCCCGGATGGCCATATCCCGCAGAATTTCGCTGTTGTCACATTCCATGGCATCGCTGATGGTGACAGGCCTGTTCACGCCATCAAGGCGGAAGTACCAGCGGTTGCCACCAACCAGCGTACTGGCATACAGACAGCGATGTTCGCGCAGGGCTTCCGGCTCGGTCGGGGTGCCGCAACGGGCCAGGTAGCTGGGAGCGGCACAGGCGTACAGTGGCTCACTCAGCAAAGGGCGGCGGATCAGCAGAGAGTCTTTTTCTTCGGTTTCGCGATTGGTGGCCTTCGCGCGAATCATAAAATCAACGCGCAGCGGGTCGGTTTCGCCGGCCTCAATAAACAGGCGGAAGTTAACCTGCGGGTGCATTTCCATGTATTCCGCGATAATTTCG
Organism: Photobacterium ganghwense; assembly: GCF_017329545.1. NCBI lineage: Bacteria > Pseudomonadati > Pseudomonadota > Gammaproteobacteria > Vibrionales > Vibrionaceae > Photobacterium > Photobacterium ganghwense. Next base: position 1,866,436 of record NZ_CP071326.1, on the reverse strand, counting down.
CGCAGAAAGTACGCAGCATACAGGGGCGTGGAAGAGATGCTAATCACCCCGCGCTGCTCATCGGCCATGTGCTCGACTTCTGAGCAGATAGTATCAATTTCAGGGAGTAATGCCGAAAATCGGCGATAAAGCAGTTCCCCAGCATCGGTCGGGATCAGTTGGCGGGTGCTGCGTTTCACCAGTTCGACGGCCATCAGCGTTTCCAGCTCTTTGACCCAGCGACTGGCCGCTGCGGCGGAAATTCCCCAGGCGTCAGCCGCCTCACGAAATGAACCGTGCTGGATGACTGAGCAGAAAAAGACAATTTTATCCAGTTGTTGCTGGCGGGCGTTGATACCGACCGGGTGCTGAGACATAGGACATCCTTGTTGCAGTATTCTCCGGGGGTATGATGCCCGGAGAATAGGTGCAGACAACCAAGGCAGGGCTAAGTTGCAGTGGGCTTCACAGAGTTCCTGCTCAGCCTTTGGTCGAGCTCACAGCGGGTGTGAAGGAAAACTCAGGTTGAAAGATGTCAATCGGCATGGTTTTCAGGGCCGGATCAATCTGCGGGCGGAACGCCATTTGCGCCAGGATGTCACGTTCCAGATCGATGCCCGGGGCAATTTCCTCCAGCACCAGGCCGGTCGGATCCAGCCGGAAAACGGCCCGTTCCGTAATGTACCGGACCGGCTGGCCAGTTGCGATGGCCCGCTTGGCGGAGAAGGTGATTTGCTCAACCTCGGACACGAATTTGTGCAGCTTGCCTTCCTGCAACACTTTCAGCTTGCCATTAGCAACGTCAATGGCCAGTCCGCTGGCGGTGAATGTGCCGCAGAAGTAGAGCGATTTGGCATGCTGAGTGATGTTGATAAACCCGCCGCAGCCGGGCAGTTTGTCACCGAACCGCGAGACGTTGATGTCCCCGGTTTGCGCGCATTGGGCCAGACCGAGAAACGCCTGATCGATGCCTCCGCCGTCGTAGAAATCAAACATCTGATCCTGCGTAATGATGGCTTCCGGATGGTGGCTGGCCCCAAAGTCGAGTCCGCTGGCCGGTAATCCGCCGATCGCGCCGGGCTCGACCGTCAGCGTTAGGTGCTCCAACAGACCAATCTGACCGGCAACGGTGGCGATGTACTCCGGTACCCCGATTCCGAGGTTCAGCACGGCCCCCGGTTGTAATTCCATCGCGGCACGGCGGGCGATCAGGGTTTTAGGATCCAGTGTTGTTGCTCCCGCTGCCGTTGTAGAGCGGGGAGCGGCATGGCGGTAAGAGGGGCCGGTGACAAAGGCCGGGTTGAAGCCGGTGGCGAAAGTTTGCATGTGATCGCCTTCATCGTCGCACTTGACGATCGCATCGACAAAGATCCCCGGGATCTTGATGCTGTGCGGATCCAAGGTGCCAGCCGGAACAATATGTTTGACCTGAACGATCACTTTGCCGCCCTGATTACGTGCGGCTTGGGCTGCGGCCAGATTTTCAACCACCAGACACTCGTCTTCCATGGTGATATTGCCGTTTTCGTCAGCGGTAGTGCCGCGAAGGATGGCGATATCAACTGGCAGGCGCTGGTAGAACAGGTACTCTTCCCCGTGAAGATTGACCACATTGATCAGATCTTCCGTGGTCACCGCATTGATTTTTCCGCCTTCCAGACGGGGATCGACAAAAGTATCCAGACCCGTGGTGGTGAGTGTGCCCGGTTTACCGGCGGCAGTATCCCGCAGCAAATGGGAAATCACACCCTGAGGCAGGTTATACCCCTCGATTTCGTTGCTGAGTGCCATTTTCTGAAGTTCGGGTACCAGCCCCCAGTGTCCGCCAATGACCCGTTTCACCAATCCTGGCTTGGCCAGATGGTTGGCGGCACGCCCTGTTCCGTCTCCCTGACCAGCGGCAAAAATCAGCGTTAAGCCTTGTGGGCTGGCCGTATGGCGGTAGCGCTCGCCCAGTGCTTTAACAAGCATTTCCGGCACCACGGAGCCAATGAATCCTCCCAGCATCACAGCGTGTCCGTTCTCAACCCAGGCGGCCGCCTGCTCGGCGGTAAGTTGGCTGACTGGCATTCGTACTTCCTTTTCACGATTAAGTTGTCAAAAAAGTGTATGAAGTGTTTCATGCCGAATTAATATCCACAGATGAAATTGTTATTTTCATATCTGTCGGTTAACCGTCATGCGAAATAAATAACTGACTGATAATAAATGGTTTTTATGTCTTTTGCCTGTTCGTAATCTGCCAGGGAATAGGGCAATACCTTGACTGGGATCCCAGTTTGGGTCCGTCCGGCGCTGAGACGGAAAAAAGCGGTATTTTCAATCATGGCTGCTCGGTCTAGCATGTTAATGACCTGTTACACATGACGTGACCCGGAGAAAAAATATGGATGTTGCTGTAATTTTACTCACCCTGGTGGGCCTGATGTACTTTGCCTACCGTGGTGTGTCTGTTCTGGTTCTTGCCCCGATTCTGGCAATGGCGGCGGCGTTGTTAACCAGTGATTTCCCTTCCCTCTACGCACTTTCAAACGTGTTCATGCCTGCGGCGGCGAACTACATTAAACTTTATTTCCCTGTATTTATTGCCGGTGCCATTTTCGGCAAGTTGATGGGAGCCTCAGGTGCGGCACGTACTCTGTCGGCATTCATCATTAAAAATCTGGGGCCACGCCACGCGATTTTGTCTGTTGTGCTGGCGACAGCCCTGCTGACATACGGTGGGGTGTCACTGTTTGTGGTGGTGTTTGCCATGTATCCCATTGGGGCGGAAACTTTCCGCGCGGCAGGCATTCCGAAGCGTCTGCTGCCTGCAGCTATCACGCTGGGGGCGTTTACCTTTACCATGACGGCATTGCCGGGAACTCCGCAGTACCTGAACACTATGCCGACCATTCCATTTGGCACTACGATTTATGCTGCGCCGGTACTGGGCTTGCTGGCGGCGACCATGATGCTGGTGCTTGGCACGCTCTGGATCAAAATGCGTGCGCGTAAAGCAATGGCTGCCGGTGAAGGCTATGGGGAAGAGTCGGATGCTGAATCTGCGGGTAAGGAATCGGATCCTGCGCCGGGGGTGATCATGGCGCTGGTACCAATTGTGCTGGTGTTTATCATCAACTTCCTGCTGACGAATGTGTATTTCAAGTCACCGGAAGTGGTCGATAACTACAAGGCGCTGGAGGTGAACATTAACGGCACTTGGCCGGTGATTCTGGCTTTGGGCGTGGCGATCGTCTTTATGCTGGCGGCATTTCGTCAGTATCTGTTTGAGCCAAACAAGCAGGTGTTTGATGGTTCTGTGGGTTCGTTGCTGCCGATTTTTAACACGGCTTCGGAAGTCGGTTACGGGGCGGTGATTACTGCGCTGTCAGCCTTCGTGGTAGTGAAAGCCGGGATTGCGGCGATTGATATTCCGGATCTGTTTAAGGTGGCGATTACCTCAACCAGCCTGGCGGGGATCATCGGCTCATCGTCCGGCGGTACCGGGATGGTGCTGGCCATGCTGGGTAATGACTTCATGAGCATGGGCATTAACCCTGAAGTGCTGCACCGTGTGGTGCTGTTGGCGGCGGGTGGCCTTGATACGTTGCCTCACTGTGGCGCGGTCATTACGCTGCTGGCGGTCTGCCGTCTGACGCACCGCCAAAGCTACGGGGATATTGCTGTGGTGACCATGGCGATTCCACTGCTGGCTGCCTTTACGGTGATAGTGGTACACCTGACGACCGGGCTTGTGTAGCGAGCCTCTGTAATCAATTGATGTACAAGTGATTTTAGCCTAGTTACTTACGCTTATTCACTTAAGCGTAGCCACAAAACCTGGCTGCTATTCTCACACTGAAACGCCCCTGCGCTTACCGCGATATGCGGTCTGCTGACAGGGGCGTTATTCTTGCTGGCAGGGCTGCACGTAAATCGCGTCTGTCGGAAAGCGGCCATCCCGGCTGGGATGCTGGCTGTGCAACCGGCATAAGTCGTGATGGATACTGATCGCCTGCACCCGAAAATTCTCGGTGTGCCACTGACCATCTTCCCGGATACGAATTTGCAAATTTTCGCCGTTACTGACGTGTTCGGGCAGACGAATGTCATAGGTATCGCTGAATGCCAGCAGCCAGTAATCGTCCATGGTTACCAGGCGACCTGTCCCCGGTGTTGTGACCGCACTGACATAATCCAGTTTCTGGGCAGCATGCACCGGAAACACTGCGGAAAACACACTCATCCCGACCGCAATCATAGCGCCCCGCAGCGCCCTGAATCTTGCCATCGCTGGGATAGGTCTTGCGATGCTACCGCTCATAGACACCTACCTCTCATAGACACCTACTACTCATTGATACCTACCGCTCATAGACACCGACTATGAATAGGTACCTAGCTGTCATAACAACTCATCACGAAGTGACGGTGATAGATTTAACTATAGTGCGGCCCTGTGGCTAGCCCGGACAAGAAAAGAGACACCGCTGATGCATGAAAGCCACAACAAAAATGCCAACACAAAAAAGCCACGCAAAAAAGCGATGACAGCAAAGCGAATAGAAAAAAGCCTCCGGCACTTGAACGTGCGGAGGCTTTGCATGAAGAGGGCGGATTTACCGGTTAAGCTTCAGACGATGCCAGACTGAGCTCGGGGTCGCTCTGACGACGGCGAAGGGCAAACAGGCAGAAGGCCACAAACCAGACACTGCTGGCGGCGACACCCAGCCAGGACGAATGGGTAAAGCCCATGACCAGATAGCCGAGCAGTGCACCGAACGCGACTGAACCGGCATAAGGTAGCTGAGTGAGCACGTGGTCCATATGGTGACAACCGGCACCCGTTGCCGACAGGATACTGGTGCTGGAAATCGGTGAGCTGTGATCGCCAAAAACTGCGCCAGCCAGTACGGCGGACAGCATCGGCAGTAACATGGTGATGTCACTGGCTGCCGCAATGTCACCGGCCAGCGGCAGCATGATGCCAAATGTTCCCCAGCTGGTGCCGGTGGCAAACGCCATGACACATGACAGCAGGAAGACGACGGCTGGCAACAGTTCTACCGGCAGACTGCCCTGTGACAGTGACGCGAGGTAAACGCCGGTTTGCATGTCGCGTACTACGGTGCCGATTGTCCAGGCAAACAGCAGAATAATGATCGCAGGCATCATGGCTGAGATCCCTTGCGGCGCGGCTTTCAACCAGATTTTTGCCGACAGTTTCAGGCGCAATGCCAGACCCATCGAGACCACCAGGCTGCAGATTGCACCGTATACCAGCGACAGGCCAACGTTGGTATTTTCAAACGCGCCGATCAGGCTGAAGGCTTGTCCTTTATCGGACAACACATCCGCACCGGACTGAACCATGAAAAAGACGGTTGCAGCGGTCAAGGTCAGGATCGGCAACACCATATCAATCATCCCGCCCTGAGCGGTTTCTGGTGTTTCCATATCCAGACCCGGCGGACGGCCTTTACTGTGATCCCACAGCTGACCTTGCTGGGCGCGGGCTTCATGCTTTCGCATCGGCCCGATATCCAGCTGGAATGCAATAACACAAATCACCATCAGCAGGGTAAAGACCGCGTACAGATTCATCGGCATCATTTCGACAAAGGCGGCGATCGGGCTTTGGTCCGTTAGCTGGTGGGCCGCCAGAATACCGCCGACCAGTGCGATAATGTAGGCACCCCAGGAGGAAATCGGCATCAGGACGCACACTGGTGCGGCGGTTGAATCCAGCAGGTAGGCCAGCTTGGCGCGTGAAATCTGAAACCGGTCGGTCACTGGTCGGCAGATAGCGCCAACAGACAGGCTGTGAAAGAAATCATCAATGAAGAAGATGAAAACCATCAGCCCGGTCAGGGACTTGGCACTACGGCGATCCTTGCACCGTACGGCTGCCCAGTCGGCAAAGGCCTGAGTGGCACCGGACACACTCATCAGACTGATCAGTGCACCGAGCAACAACATGAAAATCAGCATGTTGACGTTATCGTGGTTTAGGGCACCGCCGCTCCAGAAGATAGCCACTATTTTCTGATACAGGTAGTTCAGGGTCTGGGACAGGGAAAATTGGTTCAGCATCAGGGCACCGGCAACGATACCTGCACCCAGTGACAGCAGTACCTGTCGGGTGACGACAGCCAGCAACACCGCCAGCAAGGGGGGAAGCACGGACCAGGCAGAATCCGCAAAAGGAACAAGGTTCATGATCTCATTTCACCTACAACTTAAAGGTGGAGATCTACCAAAAGGACATGTAACGAAATCGACAACCAAGGCATGACGTGTTACCCCTTAGGTAGCGCTCCATAGGAAAAACTATGGCAGTGCTGCGCCTGTTCGACGCAGCCCCAGCGGCTGAGTTTGATGACTCAGTCACTTCGGCGCTGACTCCTTTCCCCGGCTTCATCGGTATCACCCTCTGCTCGGTTACTGATAGGCAGCGCGCCTCTACTGATTTAGGGTTGCTGCGAGCAGACACGGGTCTGCCCACAGCAAATGTTATTATATACGGCTATTTAGCGATGTCAGCATACAATTCACTTTCAATGACTATTAATTCAGCACTATGAATTGCTTTCGATCAAGGAACTGTTGAACAAAGCGCTGTGGCGGAAAAAACGCCGGCTGACAGAGCGGTGAATTCTCAAACCTCAATCCAGCACAGCGAAGCGACTGACCGTTTAGAGACAACACCGCCGGGGCAAAAGTCCCGGCAGTTGGTTGATTAGTTGGTTGATTGATATGCTGATTGATTGATATGCCGTTAGTAGTATCAGGCAACGTGGGCCGATTGGCAATCAACCAGGGAGTCCGGCTGGGTGTGCGTCTCTGCAGGCAGGGCGAAGAACTGCTCATGCAGCGTGCAAATGGCACTCTGGTAGTCATTGTCATCGACCACAAACTGCACGTTGACGTTACGTACCGATGAGTGGGCGGCAATCGGAAAACATTCTGCCTGCATCAGCGCTTGCATTCCCCGCCGCAGTGCCTCATTGGTGTTTATGTTGGCCCCGATGGCAGAAATCATTGCGACCAGTCGCCCGGTAATGGCGGCCTTCGGATACCGTTTCTCCGCCTTATATAACACCTGATTAAGGTTATCGGCACCACCGGTCAGGTAGTAGGTGATTGAGTTGGCGTTCATCTCTTTGCCAATCAGGTTGACGCTCGACTCACGAATCAGTTGCATGATGTCGTAACCGACATTATCAACGTGACCTACCATCGCCTGATCAAACAGATGCAGCGCAAATACTTTGTCACGCCCGGCAATGATTTCAACCCGATCCTGCGAGGGAGTAAAGGCATTTGAAATCAGCGTCCCCGTGTGCTCTGGCTCAAAGGTGTTTTTGATTTTCAACTCGATATTGTTCTGGCGAAGTCCGGAAGCGGCATTGGGGTGGATCGCTTCCATCCCCAGATTCGCGAGCTGATCGGCCACATCGTAGTTTGTTTCCCCCATAGGCAGAACCGACTCTGGCCCCACGATGCGCGGATCTGCGCTGCTGAGGTGATATTCCTTATGGATGATGGCCTGCCGCGCGCCGGTCAGCACCGCGATGCGGCTGAAGGTCATCTCGCTGTAACCGCGGTCGTACGTTTTCATCAGTCCTTCGTCACAATAGGCGTATCCGGTGACGATAGGCAGTTCCTGGCTCAGGTCGATATCGGCAAACGCCTGACGAATGACGTCATCCAGATCACCGGTGTACTGATTGTTCCAGCTGGACAGGTCAACAAAGCGCGCATTGATACCCAGCGTTTTCAGCTTCAGGGCGGTATTGAAGGCGCTGTGCGCCTCACCGAAGGAGGAGAGAAACTCTCTGACCTGAGGCAGATAGTGGCGCAACGTGAACTGGCCGAATTCGCACATTTCCAGGATGTTGGTGATGCACTGTTTTGCATCCTGAACCCGGGCGCGGATAAATTTATCTGCCCGAAGACGGTTCACCGGATCGGCAAACAGGTTGTCGTTGATCAGCAGCAGGCGCTGCTCCAGATCGTTCATGGCCTGGCGCCAGTCCGGTGAACGTTTGGCGATCAGCTGGTAGATGCCCGGCTTGCCGGTGCGTTTACATTCCAGCAGATCATTGGTGATCCCGGCATAGGCCGAAACCACGAATACTCGGTTGTAGCGCTGCGAGGGACGCAAAATAATATTGTCGAGCACAGCATCGAACGCTGACATCGACGTGCCACCGATTTTTTCTACGGTGTGAGACATAGTTCATCCTTTTGGTTACGGTCACAGCGTGACTGTCAAAGTGAAGGTGTCTGTGTCGTTGGAATCTCAGGTTTCTTCCATTAGTGGATACACGCCGTTTTGGTCGTGAGTCTCCTGACCGGTCAACGGCGGATTAAACACGCAAGCCATGGTCATATCGCCGCCATAGGCACGTAAAAAATGTTCATCGTGCTGATCCAGGATATAGAGCGTACCGGGTTTGATTGGGTAGGTTTTACCCCCAACGACCTCTATTTCGCCTTCCCCGGACATGCAGAACACAGACTCCAGATGGTTCTGGTAGTGAATGTGGGTTTCGGTATCGGCATAAATCGTGGTGATGTGGAAAGAAAAGCCCATGTTGTCATCTTTCAGGAGCATACGGACGCTTTCCCAGTTTTCTGCGACCACGCGGCGCTTAGTCTGACGACAGTTTTCCAGTGTTCTTACGATCATCATTTTTCCTTATGAGGCTTTTTTAATGAAGTTGGCTGCTGTTGTTGCCACGGCTTGTTCAAACAGCGCGATCCCTTTGGCCATATCGTGTTCGGTAATGGTTAGGGGACAGAAGAATTTAATGACTTCGTCGTCCGGGCCAGCGGTTTCGATCACTAAGCCCTGTTCAAAACAAGCGCGTGCGATCTTACCGGCGATCTCTCCGTCCCGACAGGCGATGCCTGTCATCAGTCCGCGGCCTTTTAGCTCGCTGAAATAAGCCGGGTATTGAGGCACTAACTGCTGGAGAGCGTCTGTCAGCTGTGCCGAACGGGCCTGGATATGCTGTTCAAACTGATCGTCCTGCCAGTAAATTTCAATGGCTTTCGAGGCGGTGACAAAGGCATGGTTGTTTCCGCGAAACGTCCCGTTGTGCTCACCGGGCTGCCATTTATCCAGCTCGGGTTTGAGCAGAACGACGGCCATCGGCAGGCCATAGCCGCTGATGGATTTTGACAGGGTGACGATGTCAGGTTTGATTCCGGCTGGTTCAAAGCTGAAAAATGTACCGGTGCGCCCACAGCCCGCCTGAATATCATCGACAATCAGTAAGATATCGTGCTGATGACACATTGCCTCCAGACGCTGTAGCCATTCATCAGAAGCAGCGTTCAGTCCGCCTTCCCCTTGAACCACTTCCAGAATCACGGCGGCAGGTTTGTCCAGGCCGCTGGAATGATCGTTCAACATGGCTTCAAAAAGCGTCAGGCCATCAACGCCATCGGCATAATGTTCATACGGCAGGCGGGTCACGTTCTGTAATGGCTGTGCCGCACCTTGGCGGTGGTGCTGGTTACCCGTTGCAGCCAGTGCACCAACTGATACCCCGTGGAAGCCGTTAGTAAAGGCTACGACGTTCTGGCGACCGGTTACTTTGCGTGCCAGCTTTAAGGCGGCTTCAACCGCATTGGTACCGGTCGGCCCGGTGAACTGCAGCTTGTAGTCGAGATCCCGCGGACTGAGGATCAAATCTTTAAAGCGGGCAATGAATTCAGCCTTGGCCGTGGAATGCATATCCAGTCCGTGCGTCAGGCCGTCCTGGCTGATGTAATCAAGCAGCGCCTGCTTCATGACCGGGTTATTGTGGCCATAATTAAGAGCTCCGGCGCCCGCCAGGAAGTCAAGGTAGGCATTTCCTTGTTCTGTGTATAACCAGCTGCCCTTGGCATGCTGGAACATGACCGGAAAATTGCGTGCATAGCACTGTACGTTTGACTCATGACTTTGAAAAATTGTCATTCTTTAACCTTTTGGGTTGAGAGTTAGCTAGATTTGAGCTCGATCCTGAACAGGTATTCGCTGTCATGATGACCATCGAAATGAGCGTGTTTATCGAGAAACGTCGTCACGTCACCGTGACGTCCGTGATGCTGATTGAATTTGTGAAACAGCGCCCACGAGCCCCTGTTGTCGTCAGTGATGGTGGTTTCGATATAGCGGATACCGGCATTTTCTGGACGGTCGAGTAAAGCTTCCAGCATTCGGAAGCCGACACCGCATCCTCGTGCTTTCGGGCTGACGGCCACTTGCCAGATAAACAAGGTGTCCCGGCGATTTGGCGGTTGATACGCCGAAGTAAACGCAACGATGTTTTCATTTTTCTCGACAACGACGCAGGTATCACGAAAGTGCTCTGCCTGCAGGAAGTTGCAATAAGAGGAATTGGTATCCAGCGGTGGGCATGACGCGATGAGTTCGTGTACCTCAAGCCCGTCTTCCTTGCTGGGTTTACGAAAAGTCAGCGCGTCCTGCTTATTCGCTGTGGTATGCGGGTTCATTACCCAGGGTGCCATCGTAATCATTGGTCGCCACATTTGTTTAGAGTTCTAATTAATTTGTTTTTATCATACGGCGTTAAAAATTTGTTTCAACCCTAAATGTTTTCTGGTTTGTGTTTGATGTTGTTATCTGTATGATTTTATTGGTTTAATTTGTTTGTTTTAATTTTTAATGACAATTTTATTGATTTTTATTCTTTGTTTTTGTTTATTTCTCTAATTTATTTTGGGTGAGAGGTTGCGTCAGCACGAGATGCTGTTGATGAGGAAACGGCGGTTTAAGCTGTTGTTCTTGAGGTGGTTCTCGAGGTTGTTTTCGAGGTTGTTTTAGAGGTTGTAGTCGAGGCCTCTATCGGTGAAAACCGACTCAGAAAGTTGGCGTTAGGGACGATTTAATGCATTAAGCCGGATAGTGATTTGCACCGGGCAGTGATCGGACAACTGGTAGTCAGGTAACCAGTGCGCTTCGGGTACGACTTCGCGAAATGAGTCTGGCTGCATGAGTAAATCGGCGCGTCTATCAAGCACGATATGGTCAATAAAATGGGGGAAAGTGCGGGTAACCCAGCGCTTTTTGTTGCGATCATAAAATCGGCTGGGACATTGGCTGTGGGACGGATAACCGGCACGGTTGAGTGCCAATTCAGCAGGCTGACCATCATTAAGTTGCTGCCAGAATCGATCGTTTTCTGCACTCAGGCGGCGGTTGAAATCCCCCAGAATGATAAAAGGAACCGGTTCTCTGGCCCGCTCTTCTGCCCATTGTTCAAGGATCTGCTGTTGGCGGAACAGTTGGTGACAGGCTTTCCGGTCCGCCTTCTTTTGTGGCTTACCCTGTTTATTTGGGGTCTTCTTCTGGCTGAATGAACAACCACTTTTCAGATGCACTGCCAGAAGCCGAAGCACCGGCTTACCGCCCTCCATCAGGGAAATGTCCACGCCATAGCGGAGTGAATGGCGCCCATGCAGATCCAGCGCGGTTAAATCTGGGTGACGCTGAAAGTCCAATCCTTTGCGCAAGGCAAAACCGACAAACTGCGGCCAGGGACGATGCCTGTTTGAAGCTCCCGATATTGCCTGACGATCAGAAAAAACATAGTGGAAACGCCCCTCGCCCAGTAGCTTATCCAGGGCTTTGGAATCCGCCACTTCCTGAAAAGCCAGCACATCGGTGTTTAGTTTTTCAGCCCAGGCTGCCAGGACACGAAAATCTGCGGCATGGCGGGTCGGGAGAGTGCGACGGGGAAGATCAGGGTAGATTTTCCGCAGTTCAGCGGGGGGCAGGCTGCTTAACCATTGCAAATTCCAGCTGGCAACCCGGATGTGGGGTATTTGAAAACGGGCAATCGGGTTGTCATATGAATAGCCATCTGCCTGTGAATGGTCATTTGCCTGCCATTGCTCGCCGTGTCGCACTGAATTTTCTTTGGTATCTGCTGTGTTGGTTTCAGCTACGTTGGCTTCTGTTGCGTTGGCCCCTGATGCGTGCGCCGCCGTCAGTGTGGTGCCCGTTGCCCAAATTACAGCCCCAAAAACACTCATCCACAGCACTGTTTTACCGGGGGCAGCTCTCCAAGAAACGGCTCTCCATGGCACTACTCTCAATGGTAAGGCTCTCCATGGCAATAGTTTCCATGACAGCGTACTCCAACGAATAGCTTTCCAAAGTACAGCGTTCCAAAAGAAAGCGCACCAGGAAAAGCTGAGCAAAGCAGCAAGTAAGGAAGCCGGTAACTGTGCTGTGAATGCGAATGAATTCATGGCCGGCGAAAACCTGAAGGCTGCCACTGTGCTCGAAGCGAGGCTCCAGGAGACTCGAACCCACATCCTTCTCATCCCTCTTCGGGCTCGTTGCGAATGCCGTTTCACCGTGCGGCAAATCTGTGAGTATGACACAGTAGATTGCAGACAATGGGGGGGAACTGGCAAGGAACGGCTCCAAAATTTACGGGATCTGAGAGGTATGCTTGCACTATATCGTGAGTCGCTACCAGCCCAGTTCGTAACGCACTGTTAGGCCTGAGGGATGGTTCGCAGCCTTTTGAACAGGGGGAATTTTGTTACAGCGCTGTCTGCTGCGGCCATCAAACTACCCAGATGTGAGTGTTTCTGTTGCGGGGTTTGCTGTTGCATCGATCTTGGTCAAAAAGGTGTTCTTGTATTTATGTTGCTGATTAACAAAAAACTTTCAGTTGATCACTATCGGTAAGCACCTTTTTGCTCTATCATGTGCTACTTATTTCATATGTTGAGTCTTAACAGCAAGGGATTATTCCGAGAATGAAGGCAAGTAAGGCAAAGTTAGTGGCAGTGGTATTGGCGTCAACAATGGTTTTATCCGGTTGCTCTGCGGTATCAACGGCGGTGAAAAAACGTAATCTGGAAGTGCAGACGCAAATGTCAGATACCATCTGGCTGGATCCTGTTTCCGCGGATAAGAAAACCATTTATGTTCAGATCCGTAATACCACGGATAAACAAATTGATATCTCGGACGCTTTGCAACACAGGTTGGTGGCGAAAGGCTACCGGGTTGTGAATGATCCGGCGACTGCGCATTACTGGCTTCAGTCTAACATCCTCAAGCTCGATAAAATGGATTTACGTGAAGCGAATGGCTTTCTGACCAACGGCTATGGTTCCGCGCTGGCGGGTGGCACACTGGGTATGTTGGCAGTCGCATCGCGTTCATCCAGCGGAAACAGCATTGCTGCGGGAGGCCTGATTGGTGCGGCCATTGGTATCGCGGCTGATGCCTTGGTGGAGGATGTCAACTACGCCATGATCACCGATATTCAGATTGTGGAGAAAACTAACCTGAAGGTGAACACCACGCAGACGGCAGATGTGAAAAATGGCTCATCCAGCCACACCACCAGCAATACGACGCTGACTGAAAATAAAAAGCGTTACAACACCCGTATTGTATCAACGGCCAATCAAGTAAACCTGGACTTTGAAGAGGCCAAACCGGTACTGGTCGATGGTCTGGCAACCTCGATATCCGGTGTGTTCTGATGCCATGCTGACCGCCTCTCCGGAGGCGGTTTTTTTCGCGATACTTTCAGCGTATTGTCATACCTGCTTGCTATCCTGACCCATTTTAAGGGCTCCCTGAGGTGAACGCTGAGGACTCACCGTAATTCGGTATCAGGCTTGTACGTTTTCCTCTGTGGGTATCCTTTACGGAAACAGACAATAAGCGAGATGGTTGAAGATGGAAGTGATATTGGTTTCAAACCAGGAAGAAGTGGCAGCCGTGGCGCCGGTTATTCAGCAATTGCGTCCTCAGTATGAGCTGAATGAACTTATCGGTCTGCTGATACAGCAGATGAAGTCGGGGTATCAGTTGGCATACGTGATGCGCGACGGTAACGTGCTGTCGGTGGCAGGTTTTGTGACCGGGCAGAAGTTATCCTGTGGTCAGTATCTTTACATCGACGATTTTGTTACTGACGAGGCGCATCGTTCAGAGGGCGCGGGCCAGTATCTGATGGATTGGTTTAAGGACTATGCCGAAGTGAATCATATTGATGAAATTCATCTTGATTCCGGTGTCCAGCGTTTTGCGGCGCATAAGTTTTATCTGACCGAGGGATTTGCGATCAGTAGCCATCATTTTTGCTATCGCTGCTGAGGCCGTACGGACTAAGCGTCAGGTGATACCACCGGTATCAGCGGGGAGATCGGCTTCATGTTGATCACTGTGCGTTTGGCAAACAGGGTCGTTAAGATCTGGGTATCCTGGGTTTCTTCTGCATTTCGGGTTTCATGAGCGTCAACGTTATTCCGCTGTGGAGCCAAGAGCCCGGCGATAGGGTGTGATGAATATGGGCGATGCGTTGACAGTTCTGCCACATCCACCAGCTGTAACAAGGCGTGGAATTTATGCACGTAGTTGACCGTTTCTGCCGGTAACCTAAGCTGGCTGAATCGCTGTTTGTCACTGCTTTGCGCCCGGCTGACCCTGCCTTCACCGGCATTGTATGCTGCCAGGGTGAGGTTCAGATCCTGATGGAATTTCCGGTACAGAAAAGTCAGGTAGTCCAGCGCCGCTTGGGTGCTGTGGCTAACGTCAAACCTGTCATCCCGCTCTGGGGTAACGCTCAGGCCAAAACGTTTGGCGGTGGCTGGCATTAGTTGCCATAACCCGGCTGCTTTGGCAGGTGAAACTGCCAGCGGATTGAATGTGGACTCCAGCATAGGTAATAACACCAGCTGTCGGGGCAACTGCCGCTTGTCCAGCTCTCGATAAATCATCTCGATCGTGTGCCGCTGACGCATCAGATGACGCTGAATCCGCTGTTGGTGCGGGGTAAGGCGCGCATGTTGTGCTTTGACCTGTTGCTTGAATTCCTCAGACTCTGCCGGAAAACGCAGACGGCCCGTGTTTTGGGGTGAACGCTGTCCTAAAAACGCAGGTTGTGATGGGGAAAATAGTGGCCGGGTTGCCCAGTCCATCGCCGGGATAGCGGTTTGTGCCTCGGCATATAGCGGTGCGGCGGACACCGGCATCAGGAGCAGACTTGCCAGCAATGGCAGTAAGCGCCGCTTTAAGCGGAAATGACTTAAGCGGAATTGACGATGTTGGGGTGCGGTAAGGGTGCCAATAACCCCTGCGGTTGCCGCATGGGTTGCGGCATAGTTTGTCGCACGGGTTGTTGCATGAATTGCTGGAGCGGTAATGCCTTGAGCTATCATGTTCGAAGGCGGCGATGAGGCAAACGACATCACATCTGCATCAGCTGGTCACGGGCATAGTGGCGCTGTGAGCCCTGACTGATTTCGGCTAACAGTTCCCCGAACGAAGCGGACAATTGCCCGTTGTGCTGATTGAGTTGCCGACAGGCCACAATGACGGACTCAAGACGTTGCCATTGCTGCTGCATTTTTTCCCGTAACGCCGGTGGCAGAGCCTGAAACAGGCTGCGAATACCTTGCGGAGTGGCTGGCAGTCCCAATTGCCGCAGTTGCACTGTTCGTTGTGTTGAACGTTGTGCTAAGACGGCAAGCAGTGGCTGCTGGCGCTGCATCATTCGTTGCATGGCTTCGCCATCGAAATTCAGATAACTGGCCTGCAGTGCCTGTAAAATCTGCTGCAGTTCGTTATATTGCTGAATGTCTTGCTGAATTCCCTTCAGAAGCTGCATGACAAGCTGTTGTCTGACCGCGGTGGTTTGCGCGGCTGATTTACCGGATTCCACTGTCTTACTCATGGCCCGTGTGGAATTGCATAATGGCCCCAGACAGCGCCTGAATATCCAGTTCCAGCTCACCCCGTGCCAGTGCGTCTTTCACTGCCGCGACTTTGTCCATATCAATACTGGGTAGCTGCTTCAGTTGCTCCTGCATGTTGGCCATGCGTTGGGTATCAACCTGAACGCCAGGCTCCGGACGCGGCTGACTGCTTGCCGTGGTTGAAGTGCGACGCGAAGAATGGTCAAACTGCGTTTGGGTAATAGCGCTGCCAGCCACTTTATCAATTTTCATCCTGAGTTCCTGTTGCTGATGGAGTCTGATTAAGATAGGCGGCGAAAAATCGGATTAATTAAATCTTTCAGGGCATGCTGTTGCGGGCCAACCGCCGAGGTGGAATTGATCCTTTTGCTGAGCGTATCTTATCAGCTAACAGCGTCAGGTCTCGCATTAGGTCTCTTAGAGAGCAACGTCAGAGACAGGGGTCAAAAAACGGTTTCTACTTTGCCGTAGTCGGTTACGCGAACCTTAATCACTTTCTCTGACCGGGAATTTTTAACCTCAATCTGCTCATTTTTGCCCCCGTCTTCCAGTGCAATTCCCCGGGTACTGGCCTGCATTCCGTCTTTCCTTGCGGTGATCAGCACTTCATCTCCGGTTTCAACCAGCCAGCGCTGTTGCAGCGAAGCGGGACGGATCACCTGTCCACTGCGAATACGGCGTTCGGTGCGTTTGCCCGTTACGCTTGGAATCTGTGTGGCGAAATCAGTCGCTCGGTTAAAGCGCATCACCTGCATTTTCAGCATATCGGCTGCCAGTTTGGTTCCCCGGTTGAGGGCGGTTCGGGCGACCACAACCGGTAACTGCACTTCAACTTTGACAGTGGTATTTATTCGCCAAGGGTACGTGCCGCCGTCACAACGTACCTGACGTTTAAGATTCCCCACTGGCTGGTTGTTGAGGTCGCTGGCCGCAATGGTTAACGGCACCGGGCATACCGGCAGGTGCTGCACGGCCGCGGGAACCGTGATTGCTATGTCGGTCTGCACGTTCTGCCAATGGTGCTGCCGGGCATAGGCATCGACCTCTGCCTGCATTTCCTGCCTGACAAAATCTGCCAGCGCCTGCTCGGTCATGGTCTGTGCTGCAATAGCCTGCTCAGTTTTCGTCTGCTCGCTTTCAGTTTGCTCGATTTCAGTTTTCTTAGATAGAGCCTGCCCGGTAATAGCGCTGAAAGCGGGCGGATGGCTTATCCCCAGCAGGGCACTGCCGAACAGGGCGGAAAGAAAGCAAATACGAGATTGACGGCGCTTCCGTCCAGCTTCCGTTGGGCGGAAGTTCCGCTTCCGTGTCGCATTGTAAAGTATTGATAAATAAATCATAAAAAGATGGCATGTATCTTGATTAATGCTTCGTGGACCAGCCAGACCTGAGGAATTTCAATGGCGATCAGTTTTGACAGTGCGCTCGGTGTTCACCCGGATGCGCTTAATTTCAGGGTACAACGCACCAAGGTGTTGGCCAGTAACTTAGCAAATGTTGACACCCCTGGATACCTTGCGAAAGACCTGCGCTTTGAAACCGTTATGCGCAATACCGTGCCGGGGAAAGTGGATAAGCCGGTACCGGACTTCAAAATCTCTTCGCTGTATGCCATGCCGTACCAGAACAGCAAAGACGGCAATACCGTTGAGTTGGGGGTTGAGCAGGCGAAGTTTACTCAGAACAACATGGATTTTCAGACCAGTCTGACTTTTATGAACATGAAATTCAGCGGGTTAGCCAAAGCCATAGAGGGACGTTAATCACTATGTCATTTACCGATATCTACTCGATTGCCGGTTCGGCCATGAATGCTCAGACCGTTCGTCTGAACACCGTTGCCAGTAACCTGGCTAACGCCGATGCCGTGTCTGCTAACCCGGAGGATGCCTACAAGGCACTGAAGCCGGTTTTTGCCACCGTGTACAGCAACACGCAACTGGCTTCCGGTGAAAACGCGTATCCGAATGCGGAAGTGCGGATTGTGGACGTTGTGCAAAGTCGCGGCGACGCCGAGAAACGCTATGAGCCGGGCAACCCGCTCGCTAACCGGGAAGGGTATGTTTATTACCCGGACATTGATGTGGTGGCTGAAATGGCCGACATGATGTCCGCAACCCGCAGCTTTGAAACCAATGTTGAAGTGCTGAGCAATGTGAAAAGCATGCAGCAGGGGCTTCTGCGACTTGGGGAGGGTGGCCGATGAGTCTGGCGCAATTTACCGCCCTGACTGCGGATTCACCGGTATCGGCGACAGCCGGTCAGGAAAGATCGGTCACGGCCAACCCTGCTGACCGAAACAGTGCGACCTCGCTGCAGAACGAGTTCATCACCCTGATGGTGGCGCAGGTGCAGAATCAGGACCCGTTAAATCCACTGGATGGCACGGAATATGTCAGCCAGCTGGCGCAGTTTTCTCAGGTGCAGAGTACCGAGAACATGGCGCAGGTGATGCAAAACAGCATGGTACTGCTCGATAACATGCAGGTGCTTTCTACTGCTGGTCTGGTTGGGCAAACCGTGTTTGTGAACACCAACGAAGTGGAGCTGGGCAGCGGCCCGCAACACGGCAAGCTGGAACTGGCGCATGCCTCGAACATGGTCACGCTGACGATCACCGATGAGTACGGTCAGGAGACCTCTTTGCCGTTAGGGGCGCACGGTCAGGGGGATGTGGATTTTGCCATTGATCCGCAAGCTCTGGGGCTGAAGCCGGGTAAGTACACCGTATCGGTGAATGTTGATAAGGGCCAGGGGCAGCCGGTCATGCTGATGGCCGGTGAAGTCTCTCAGGTGCGGGTGCCCAGTAACGGCGGCGCGACGCTGGTCAATGTTGCCGGGGTCGGCAGTGTTCCTTTCTACCTGATTAGTCAGTTTGGTGCTTAACCAGACATTACTTAATAAGACAGTACTAAAAAGAGTCACTCATGAGTTTTGATATTGCATTAAGTGGTCTGGATGCCACAAACACACAGCTGAACACCATCAGTAATAACATTGCTAACGTGTCAACGTCCGGCTTCAAGGAATCCCGTACTGAGTTTTCTGCCGTGTATAACGGTATGCAGCCAAGTGGGGTTGAAGTGGCCGCGATTTCCCAGAACTTTTCCAAAAATGGCCCGGTTAACGGCACTGGGCGTGCGTTGGATCTGGCGATTAATGGCAGCGGCTTTTTCGTGACGAAAGATCACATGGGGCAGCTTCTCTATACCCGTTCCGGGATTTTCGGGACGGATCGGAACAACAACATTGTGACCAATGGCGGTATGAAACTGCAGGGTTACTCCGTGGACAATAACAACACCCTGCAAACGGGTGCCGTCACTGATCTGAAAATCAAAACCTCATCCCTGGCGGCCAAAGCAACGGACAGTGTGGACTTTGTGGCGAACTTTGACGCCCGCGCGACCGTGATTGATACGGCGCAGAATCCGTTCTCTCCGACCGATACCGACTCATTCAGTTCGTCATACACCACCAAGGTATACGACTCGCTGGGTAACCCGCATACCGTGACCCAGTATTTCACCAAAACCGGGGATAACACCTGGCAAGTCAATGTGCAGGTAGACGGCGCTGATCAGCCAGCCAAAACCCAGCAAGTGACCTTTAACACTGACGGTACGCTGGCGGCACCAACCAAGCCATTTACCGTATCGCTGACACCGGGCGGTGCCAACCCGATGGACGTCGCAATTAATCTCGAGGGCAGCACTCAGTTTGGGGCGGATTTTGGCGTGAGCACCAACTCACCGAACGGCCATGCCTCCGGTGAATTGGCCGGTGTGCGGGTCGAAGATAACGGCATGGTGTTCGCGACGTACACCAATGGTCAGTCCCAGTTGCAGGGACAGGTGATTCTGGCGGATTTTGCCAACCCGCAGGGACTGGTGAAAGCAGGGAACACCTCCTGGATGCAAAGTTACAGCTCAGGTGCGCCGATTAACGGTAATCCGGGGGCCGGGACTTTAGGCAGCCTGACCTCCGGTGCGCTGGAAGGGTCTAACGTGGATCTGACCAGTGAACTGGTGAGCCTGATGACCGCCCAGCGTAATTATCAGGCAAACGCAAAAACTATCTCGACCTCCGATAAGCTGACCCAGGCCCTGTTCAACGCGGTTTAAGCCTGAAAGACAGAGAGAATCAGTGTAATGGATAGCTTGTTATTTACCGCAACCAGTGGTGCCAGCCGGGTGATGAAGGCCCAGCATGTGCACTCGAATAACCTGTCGAATGCCGATACAGTCGGATTTCGGGCGGATTTGGAGCGGGTGCAAAGTATGCAACTGCAGGGCAACGGTTTTGCAGGTCGCACTCTGGTTGCCACGAACTCGGCGTCTACCCGTTTTGACAGTGGTGACATGATCAAAACCGGCCGACCGCTGGATATCGCCATTAATGGCGAGGGTTTTTTTACGGTGCAGACGCCCGCTGGCAATGAGGCTTATACCCGGGCCGGTAATATCCGGGTTGATGAACTGGGTAACCTGACCGTCAATGGGTTCCCGCTGATGGCGGATGGCGACCCTCTGGTGCTGCCTGCGTACCAGAAAGTGGAAGTCAGCGATAAAGGTGTGATCAGCGTGATTCCACCCGGCGGTGGAGCGGAAGTGGAAGTCGGGCAGCTCAAGCTGGTGAAACCGGCGGCGACTGAGCTGCAAAAGGAAAGCGACGGCCTGTTCCATGCTGTGCAGGGGGAAGCTTTAGCGGCAGACCCGACGGTGCTGGTGGCGGCAGAGCATCTGGAAGGCAGTAACGTGTCCGCCATTGATGAGCTGGTAAATGTCATGTCTCTGACTCGCAATTTTGAAATGCAGGTACGGATGATGAAAACCGCCGAAACCCTGGCTCAGGCCGGAAACCGGTTAATGAGTAATCGCTAAATTCAGGCGGGATGGTTACTGCAGACAGGCGACGAAAAGCAATCGACAAGCGTCAGTCACAAAGCCTAAGTAGCGAAGTCTAAGCAACGAAACCTAAGCAACGAAACATAAGCAACCAAGCCTAAGCAACCAAGCTTAAGTGACAAGCATTAGCATCACAGCATCCGCGACGAAACAAACAACGAGGAGAAGCAGGAATGCATTCAGCATTATGGGTCAGTAAGACCGGGATGGCAGCGCAGGACACCAAGATGACTGCCATTTCCAACAACCTGGCGAACGTGAATACCGTCGGTTTCAAACGTGATCGGGTGGTCTTTGAAGATCTGTTCTACAGCATCCAGCGTCAGCCGGGCGCTCAGGTGGATCAGGTGAATCAGTTGCCAAGCGGGGTACAGCTGGGCAGCGGGGTACGCGTGGTCGGTACTCAGAAAGTCTTTACACAAGGGAACTCACAGAACACGACGCAGGACTTGGATATGGCAGTGCTGGGCGCGGGCTTTTTCCAGATTGAGAATTCTGACGGGGAAATCATGTATACCCGCAACGGCCAGTTCCATGTGAATTCTGAAGGCCTGATGGTGAACAGCCAGGGGCTGCCGTTGCAGCCGCAGATTCAGGTGCCGGAGAATGCCACCAAGCTGAATATCGGTGTCGATGGCACCGTGACCGCCGTTGTCGCCGGTGACCCGCAACCTCAGGATCTGGGACAAATCACGCTGGCGAAATTTATCAACCCGGCGGGTCTGGAAGCCATCGGCGGTAACCTGTTCCGTGAAACGGAAGCCAGCGGCGCTGCCGAAGAGCTGATCGCCGGTCTGGATGGCGCGGGCAGCATCAAACAAGGGGCATTGGAAGGCTCGAACGTGCAGGTTGTCGAGGAAATGGTGGACATGATCACCACTCAGCGCGCGTACGAAATGAACGCCAAAGTCGTGTCCGCGGCTGACGACATGCTGAAGTTTGTCGCCCAGTCGGTGTAAGGGGCCAATGATGAAAGGTCTGTCTTTCTCTTTGCTGGCCTGTGTGTCTGCAGCCGTGCTATCCGGCTGCAGCATCCGTCCGGAATTTGTGCCGCCTGAGCCTGATGATTTGGCTTATGCGCCGCCGCCGCTCAACTATGCGCTGCCTGAGGCGCAGAACGGTAGCTTATACCGCCACCAGTACATGATGACACTGTTTCAGGATCGCCGGGCCTACCGGGTTGGGGATATGCTGACCATTTTGCTGGATGAAGAAACCCAGTCGAGCAAAAAAGCCAACACCAAATACGGCAAGGACTCTTCCCTGAATTTCCTGGCTCCGACCTTTGGCAATACCACCCTGGATGATTTGTCAGCCAACATTGAGGCCAATCGAGGCTTTGACGGTGCAGCTTCTAGCTCGCAGGGCAACAAACTGCAGGGCGGAATTACGGTAACGGTTCACGAAGTGCTGCCAAACGGCGTACTGCGTATCAGCGGTGAAAAATGGATTCGCCTGAATCAGGGAGATGAGTTCATTCGACTGACCGGCATTGTCCGGGTGGATGATGTTGATCGTCGCAATCAGGTGTCCTCACTGCGTATCGGTGATGCCCGCATCACCTACTCTGGCCGCGGCGCGCTGGCCGACAGCAATGCTGCCGGTTGGCTAACACAGTTCTTCAATAGCCCATGGGTACCATTCTGATGCAGACACTCCGAACCTTTTTCCGCGCGTTGGCTTGCACCGCCGTGTTAGGCAGCCAGGTATTGATAACGCCGCTGGTACAGGCGGAAACCCCGATGCCGATTATGGATCTGGTTGATATTCAGGGCATTCGTAACAACCAATTGGTGGGCTATGGCCTGGTGGTCGGTCTGGACGGCACGGGCGATCGAAACCAGGTGAAATTCACCAGCCAGTCCATTACGAATATGCTGCGCCAGTTTGGGGTGCAGATTGGGGAAGGGACTGATCCCAAACTCAAGAACGTGGCCTCGGTCAGTGTGACGGCTTATGTCTCGCCAATGTCCGGCTCTGGCCAGGAATTGAATGTCGTCGTGTCATCGATAGGGGATGCGAAAAGCTTACGGGGTGGCACGCTGCTGATGACGCCACTGCGTGGTATCGATGGTGAAGTGTACGCGGTGGCACAGGGCAATGTTGTGGTTGGCGGGGTGCAGGCGGAGGGCCGCAGCGGCTCGAAAATCACCATCAATACCCCGACCACCGGGCGGATCCCGAACGGGGCTACCCTAGAGCGAGAGATTCCGTCTGACTTTAATGACAAAGACACCATCACCCTGAACCTGCGTAAGCCCAGCTTCACGACGGCTAAAAATATTGCCCGTGCCATTAACGGCATTTTTGGCCCGGAAGTGGCAACCGCCATTAATCAGGGCAAGGTTGAGATGCTGGCACCTAAAGACACGCAGCAGCGGGTCACGCTGATGTCGATGCTGGAAGATATCACGGTGGTGGAAGGGCGTCGTCCGGCGCGGGTGGTGTTCAACTCCCGGACCGGTACCGTAGTGATCGGCCAGCATGTCAAAGTCAGCGAAGCGGCAGTCAGCCATGGCAACCTGACTGTGACGATTACCGAGAGTCAGCAGGTCAGCCAGCCGAATGCGTTTTCCAATGGTGAAACCCGAGTTGTGAATGAGTCCGGTGTCGATATTAACCAGGATACGGCGCAGATGTATATCTGGCCGGAAGGTACGGAGCTGAACACCATTGTTAGTGCGGTAAACAGCCTGGGTGCGACGCCGGATGACCTGATGTCGATACTGCAGGCGTTGCAGGAAGCCGGTGCACTGAACGCCGAACTGGTTGTGATTTAAGGAGGGGGCATGAAAGTAGACAGTAATGGTGACATGGCACAGATGAACGCCATGCTTTACCACGACAACAGCGCGCTGGCCACTATCCGGCAACAGGCCGATCAGCAGGGGGCGCTCAAAACGGTCGCTGGCCAGTTTGAAGCCATGTTCCTGCAAATGGTGCTGCGTCAGATGCGCAGCAGCAGCGATGTGCTGGCGCCGGAGGACAATCCGTTTTCCAGCAAGGAGCAGGGGGTATACCGTGATTTTTACGACGGTCAGCTGGCCATCGAACTGGCAAAAAAGCAGCGCAGCGGGATCGCTGACATGCTGATTAAACAGCTGAGTCCGACCCTGCCTCATGCCAGTCAGGCGCTGTCAAAAATGCCGGTCAGTCATGCCACGGCGCCGCAAACGGCAGCCAACGATAGCGTTGGATTGGGCACTGCCGCAGTCACCACGCCTTCGACTGACGAGGGGCTGGCCGCGTTTAATGATACGGCTCTGGCCGCCGCCTACGATCCAAGAGTGTCCTTCCGTCAAATGTTTCAGGAATCCATGGGCACCGTTGCTTTCCAGCAGCCCCTGATCCATAAAGTGGAGCTTTAATTGCCATGTCCATGATTAATATCGCGTTGTCTGGCCTCAATGCCAACAAAGTCGCGCTTGATGTGACCGCCCAGAATGTGGCGAACGTGAACACCCCGGGTTACAGCCGGCAACAGGTACTGACCAGCTCGCTGGGCGGTCAGGGGCGCCACAGTGCCGGAGGGGGTGTGGAAGTCACCAGCATTCGCCGTGTGGCCGATCAGTTTCTGGTCAAGCAAACCTGGCAGACCAACAGCCAGGCCGCGTATTCTTCGCGCTATTTGTCGAACATGAGCCAGCTGGAAAGCCTGTTGGGCGCGGATGCGTTCAGCCTGTCTGGCGGACTGGATACATTGTATGCGGCGCTCAACGATGCCACGGTGAAACCACAGTCGATTCCGTTGCGCCAGCAGGTGATTAACGAAGCAGAAGCGCTGTCACGCCGTTTCAATACGCTGACCGAATCACTTCACGCTCAGCACAAAAACATGAGCGATCAGCGGGGTGCGGCGGTTGAGCATGCCAACAGTCTGCTTAGCAATCTGGCTGATGTGAACCGCCAGATTGTTGAAGCTTCAGCGACCAGCGGTAATGCCGCGCAGCTGCTGGATACCCGGGAAAACCTGATTGGCGAGCTGTCGAAGCTGATGGACGTCAGAACCACAGAACAACCGGACGGCAGCCTGCAGGTGACCCTGGCTTCCGGCCAGCCACTGGTACTGGGCTCGGAAGCCGCTCAGCTGAATACGGTGCCTGACAACACAGATCCTTATCTGGCGACGCTCAATCTGGAATTTTCCGGCCAGCATTTTCCGGTGAACGGAAAAGTCGGCGGGCAGTTGGGGGCGATTGATGATTATCAGTTGGAGACCCTCAAGCCCAATTTGGCAGCATTGAATGATATGGCTGCGAACCTGGCGGACGAATTCAACCGCGTGCTGGCTACCGGTAAGGATTTGAACGGCAATCAGGGGGCACCGCTGTTTACCTACAACCCGGCTAATCCGGCAGCCAGTCTGACAGTGGCCGATTTGTCTCCGGAAGACCTGGCGTTTTCAGCTGATGGTACGCCGGGCAACAGCGAAGTGCTGCAGAAGCTGGTGGCGATTGGAAACCAGTCTTTTGCCATCAGTGGGTTTGGCAATGTCACCATCAATGATGCGTTTACTTCGATGGTTGGCGAGACCGCCATTAAAACCCGTCAGGCCAGTGCCGATCATAAGGCAGCAGAAAGCCTGAATAAGCAAGCGCTGGCAGCCCGCGACAATCTGAGTGCGGTAAACAGTGATGAAGAAGCCGCAAATCTGATGGTGTTTGCCAATGCCTATCAGGCCAACATGAAAGTGATCAGTACCGCCAATCAGATGTTCGATACGGTCTTGCAGCTATTTTAACGGCGTCGCACAGAAAAGGTGATGAAATGAGAATCAGTGATACCCAGTTCAGTCAGATGATGCTGCAAAGTTTGCAAAGCAATAATGCCGGGCTGGGCGAAGTTCTGCAGCAAATGTCAACGGGCAAGCGTCTGACGAAGCTTTCTGATGCGCCCATCGACTCGATCAAACTATTGAACCTGGAGCGTGAAGGGCAGGCGCTGGATCAGTACCGCAATAACATCAGCAATGTTAAAACGACGCTGTCGAGCCAGGAAACGTATCTGGACGCCGCCAATGAGAGCCTGAAAAGTATGCGGGATCTCGTGCTGTGGGGCGCAAATGAATCGCTCAGTGAGGATGACCGAATTGGTATTGTCACCGAACTGGAAAGCCTGCGTGATAGCCTGGTGTCGACCTTTAATGCTCAGGATGAGGAAGGCAATTATCTGTTTTCCGGTACCCAGACCGATCAGCCGTCACTGGTTGCCGCCGGTAGCGAATATGTCATCAACGGCAATAACGACAAGCGCGTAGTGACGGTGGCGAAAGGGGTGACCATGGAATCCAATGTCACGGCTGGTGAAATCCTTGAGCTTGGCGGCGACAACATCATCAACCGCATCGATAAGGTGATAGCCGAGTTCAAACAGCCAACCGCGGCGTTTCATGATGAAGTGAACAGTGCGCTGAATGCGGTTGATGCGACGCTGTCCAATGTGCTGGAAGCAATGACGACCATCGGTGGTCGTCAGAACAACCTGGATTTGCTGGAAAACAGCCACAGTGAAAACAAACTGTTTGTCGACAAGGTCTCGGGTGATCTCGAAGCGCTGGACTACGGCGAAGCGTCGGTCAGGCTGAATAATTACATCAGTGCGCTACAGGCCACGCAGGCCAGTTATATGAAAATTAATGAACTATCGTTGTTCGGACAGCTGTAAGAGGGCAGGGACGTATGGTTAATGCAACGGCTGACGTTGGCCCTCAGAGCGTCCGGTTGACCGGACAAGGTCAAACCACCATTACCCCGTCGGCCGTGACGGATCGTTCCGCTGCTGAGGTGCCGGCCATTCGTCCGGCCCGGATGGTATCTGCGCCGCAGGGACATTTTTCAGTCTCCAAAGCCGTGCTGGCAAAAGGTCAGCACCAGGCGACAACAGTGCAGGTGGCGCAGCAGGCGCTGCTGCAGGTCGGGCGAGAACTGCAATCGATGAAGCGAGTTCTGGCACAGTCTCTGAGCAGCCAGCAACCAGCGCCGCCATCGTCGAATGACAAGCTGGCCCACAGCCAGCAGGTTATTCGTCACACTCTCGACAGTGCCCGCACGCAGGAAGGGCGGGTCTTGGATGCCCAACTGAAGGTTCAGCTGAACGGTCAGGCTGGCCGCGCATTTACCATTCCCGGCCTGAACCTGACCCGGTTACGCCATCAGGCAGAGCAGCTCAGGCTCGATTTTCCGCAAGCGGGGGCCGTTACCCTGCAGTTTGATCCACGACTGGATGACAAACAGCTGGTACGCCAACTCGATCGGAATTTGATTCCGCTGGGAATGCGGGCAGCCGCCACGGATGGCGGCGAATTGGTGTTTAAAACGACAGACAGTGCGTATCTGCAGATGCAGCAGCAGGTGCTGGTTACCGGGCAGGGACATCGATACCCGGCAGGGCAACCCAATCAGATCCGTCTGCAACCTGAACCTGAAGGGGTTGAAGACCTGTCCATCAGCACGGCGCACCGTGACGGTATTCGTCAGACCCTCAGTAAAGTGAATCTGCATCTGCGCCAGGTTCAGCAGAGCCTGGATGATATTAAAGCCTACCAGGCTCAGTTGGCGCAGCAAATGGAGCAACAACTGGAAAGGCTGGGCACTCAGGGCGATGTGGCTGCCGCTGAAGGCCGACTGAGCCATTTATCCGCCCAGTTTTCCGGTGGGTTCAGCGCGACCTATCAGGCGATCACGGCGCAGGCCAATGTTCACCGACACACAGTGGTTGCCTTGCTGCGCAGCTGAGGCTCGTCTTTGGGATGTGCCAGCGAATGAAAACCAGCCTGCCGGCTGGTTTTGTCTTTCATTTACACCGAAAGGGCGAGACAATCCCCGCCTCCTGTTCTCTTCTGTTTATCTCTTTTTTAAAACTATGACGTTATCTGCTGCAGTGACGAATGAGCCTTCGCGCCATCGTCAGTATTTGCGTGTGTTCGCGCTGGGCTTTAGTGCCTTTATCTTTAATACCACTGAGTTTGTGCCGGTCGGGTTGTTGTCTGACATCGCCCGTGATTTTGACACGACGCCGGCGACTACTGGTTGGATGCTGACAATTTACGCCTGGATCGTGGCTTCCATGTCGCTACCCATGATGATGCTGACCAGCCATATTGAGCGCAAAAAGCTTCTGTTGATGGTCTTTACCCTGTTTATCGTGAGCCATGGTTTCTCGGTCATTGCCTGGAATTTTGAAATGCTGGTAGCCAGTCGGATCGGCATTGCCTTTGCACATGCGGTGTTCTGGTCGATTACCGCTTCTATCGCGATTCGGGTAGCACCGCCGGGTAAGAAAACGCTGGCACTCAGTGTGCTGGCGACCGGTACCTCGCTTGCGATGGTGCTCGGGGTGCCATTGGGTCGGATTATTGGTCAATGGCTGGGTTGGCGAACCACCTTTGGGGTGATTGCTGTCGTGGCGTTGCTGATCATGATGGCGCTGTTCAGGCTGTTGCCGCCATTGCCAAGTCTTTTCACCGGCTCGATGAAAAAACTCCCGGAATTGCTGCGTAAGCCAACGTTGATGGGGCTGTACCTGTTTATCTTTCTGATCTTTACCGCTCATTATTCGGCGTACAGCTACATTGAGCCTTTTATGAAAGGGAT
Organism: Photobacterium ganghwense; assembly: GCF_017329545.1. NCBI lineage: Bacteria > Pseudomonadati > Pseudomonadota > Gammaproteobacteria > Vibrionales > Vibrionaceae > Photobacterium > Photobacterium ganghwense. Next base: position 1,838,226 of record NZ_CP071326.1, on the reverse strand, counting down.
TGGCGAGGTAAGTGAGCACTTCACTACTTTCCTGCTGCTTCTGTTTGGTATTGCAGGCATTCTGGGCAGCGTCATTTTCGGTTACTGGGGGGAGAAGGCCAATACCCGCCTGCTCGTTGGTAACACGGTGGTTGTGATGGTGTGTATGGCACTGTTGCTGCTGGCTGTTTCACATCCCTGGACAATCAGTACCGTGCTAGTGTTCTGGGGTACGGCGCTAATGATTGTGTGTCTGGCGATGCAGGTCAAGGTACTCAATATCGATACCCATGCTTCTGATATGATCATGTCGATGTTCTCTGGCATCATCAATCTGGGCATTGGCGCCGGGGCACTGATTGGCAGCAAAGTAATCCAGTGGCGTTCGCTGGAGGAAATTGGTTACGTCGGGTCTGGGTTTGCGTGCCTGTCTTTGGTGTTGATAATGGTGTTGTTGATGAGGTTCCCTACCATACGCTGAGTCAGGTGAATTCAGCCGGTCGATACACGGACTATGTTGGTCATAAAAAATCCGAGGGTGTGCTTGCCCCTCGGATTTTTTTTGCCGGTAATCCGGTAAAAGACCGGTAGCACGAAGATAAGACCTCGTTAGGCCAGAAAAAAGAAATACAGAAAACAGATAAATGCCAGCAATGTGGCTGACAGGGTTGGGTACACAATATAAGAATCATCCCGGCGGTTGGCCCGCTGGAAACACAAGAAGGTCAGGATGACGTTATAGAACACCAGCAACAGGCTGATGAGCGTACCTTGTCGCAACGTGAGGGCGTTCAGCTTCAGGAGAAACATTGCCAGAAGGCAATAATCTATCACAATCAGCCAGAGAAAGGTTTTTTGCAGGGTATCGGGCCTGCGTGTCCGTCGTTCAATGTGCGCCATGGTTGACCTGTCTGACTTCCTTGAAAATACGGTGGCGATTATAACCGTGTAGCGGAGGGTGCAAAGTCACTGTTTATTCCACAATGGTTGAATGGTGTCAAAAATCCCTTTGTTTCCATTCAGTTCCACAAGTTTATGTTTACTGCTTGATTCATGTTTACTGTCCTCAGCGGTTCCGAACGTTAAGTATTGATTGTTATGCATCGAACGTTCGGAACATGTCCAACCGGTCGGCTCAGGAAAGCGGTGATGGTTGGCTAATTCTGGCGGTGAGTAAGTGCGCCTCTGCCTGATGAGTTGCCTGAATATGTCCTGGCCCCTGATCTGGCCCAAGCCCCTTATCTAGAACCAGGCCTGGCTCCTGATCCGGCATCGACGTGGCCGCTGGCTGACGGTATGAATCGCTGACCGGGTGGTTTTGAACCAACTGGCGTCGGAGTACTGGCTGGTTCTGCTCTGCAGCCTGGCGTGCTTTATTGACCGGGTTATCCGGGTTTTTGCTGCCAAACAGGGTGTCGAGCACCTGAGCTGCCGGTGTCGTCAGAATAAACAATTCAATCCGGCGGTTTTCGCTTGCATCCGGCTCTTCATGATTGAGCAGGGCGCGATCTGACATACCAGCCACCTGCAGTACCCGGTTCTCGGGCATACCGCCAGCGATGAGTGTCTGGCGTGCCACGTTGGCGCGTGAGGCAGACAGTTCCCAGTTAGATTTACTGCTGAAATGGCCTTTAAAGCGGGTAGCATCGGTGTGCCCGCTGATGATCAGCTGGTTACTGATCTGTTTGAAAATCGGGGCAATGGCCAGCAGCAGATCTTCGAAAAACGGTGTGAGCTGGGCTCCGCCCCGACTGAACATGTTCTGGCGGAAATCGTCCTGCAAAATGATCCGCAGTCCCTGTGGGGTAACATCTACCATCACATTGCCTTGGGCGGCAGCCTGCTTGGCCATTTCTTCTACTACTTTAGCCAGCAGCGTCAGCTGTTCCTGAGTTTCAAAACTGCCGGGGATCAGGGCATCGCTTTCCGGTCCGTCACCGTTGCCGTCAAAAAAGGAGGTGATAGTCTGCGCGGCATCGTGTGAGCTGAGATCGGCGGCTTCACCGCCGAAATCAATCGGAGAAAGGCTGTTGGCAGTATCGAAAGGGTTACCGGCACCTTCGTCAAAAATGCTGGAGCTGTTCAGGTAAGCGACGATGGCCCGCCGCTCTTTCTGATCCACCACCTGTAGTAGCCACAGCACCAGGAAAAGGGCCATAAGAGCAATCATGAAATCAGCAAACGCCACTTTCCATGCGCCTCCATGATGTTCTTCATGGTGCCGGTTACTGGCGCGTTTAAAGACGATGTGCTCTTGTTTTTGCATTACCCCTCCTGTTCAGCCAGCCATTTCTCCATGTCGTTGAAGGAAGGTTTGATGTCCAGCTGGATATGTTTTCGTCCGGCATCGATAGCGAGTAAGGTTGGTTTTTTTGCTACGTATGCCACCAAAGTTGCGCGGGTACATTCAAAAGCGGTCATATCACGTTTTACGCGCTGCGCCATGGCATTACTGGCTGGGTCAAAAATGCAGTAACAACCGAAAATACCTAAGAATGTGCCCACCAGAGCGGCTGCAACGTGGTAGCCAATCATCGCGATGGAACCATCAATCGCCTGCATGGTGATGATGATGCCCATAACGGCTGCCAGGATACCGAATCCCGGCAGGGCTTCCGCGGTACGTTGCAGTGAGCGGGAAGGTAACAGCAAATCCTGCTCGATAGCCGCAATTTCCTGCTCCAGCAGTCCCTCTAACTCAAAAGGCGACATCTGCCCCATTGCCATTAAACGCAAATTGTCGGTAATAAACGACACCAGTTGCGGATGCTCTGCGACCAGCGGGTAGCGGTGAAATAGCTCACTATTGGCCGGGTCTTCGATGTGGCGATCCAGCGACTTGAAACCGCTGGTGCGAATGTTTTCCAGCAACACTTGCAGCAGAGCCATGAGCTGCATGTAAAACTCTGATTCATCCTTGCGGGGGGATAACACCTCACGCAATTGGCTGCGCATGTCTTTGAGCACATGAGGTGGGTTGCCAATGATCAGGGAGCCGATGGCCGCACCAGCAATGATCAGCAGTTCCGCCGGTTGCCAGATAGCGGCCAGCTTGCCCCCGGCCCAGAGGTAACCGCCAAAGACGCAGAGAATGATAATCAGGGCACCTGTAAACTTTTGCATGGGATCTCCTAAGACGACAGGTATTGGTTTAACTGTTTCAGCGCCTGTTTGTGCAGCTGACAGATGCGGGGTGGGGTCAGATTCAGTACCAGGGCAATTTCATGCAGGTTCATATCATGCTGATAGAACAGCGTGAGCAGCAGTTGCTCCCGTTGCTTCAGTTTGGTTAGTGCAACTTCAAGGGTTCGCTTTATCTGCTCGTGCTGAATGGCATCCTGATGGTTGTCGTGGGCCATATCCGCCCCGTTTTCAATCAGTTGATCCAGGCTTTGCATTTCGCTCGCCAGACTGGCGTGAAGCCGCTGCTGGTAATCTTCTTTATCTGTACCCAGTGCCTCAATGATCTCGGCTTCGCTCGGCTGGCGGCCAAGCTGCTTGGTGAGATCTCGGGTGATGTCATTGAGCTCGTGGGCCTGCTGACGGGTTTGACGAGAGCGCCAGTCCAGACGACGTAATTCATCCAGAATGGCACCGCGAATCCGACACACGGCGAAAGCCGGAAAATTCGGGTCATCCACATTTTCATAGCGGCGGGCCGCTTCGAGCAGACCGAGCATGCCCAATTGCTGCATATCTTCCAGGCTGCAATGGGTACTGGTATGGCTGCGCAGCTGATTCACCACGCGTTTAACCAGAATCAGGTGTTTGCGTATCAGGCGGTCTTCGTTGAACGCCGGACGCTGAGCGCTGACAGGCTGCTCGGCGCAATAATGATCGGCAGGGTTCATATCAAGCATGGTAGCCTCACTGGATCACGTATTTGGTGAGCAGGACATCGTCGATATCTCGCGCGATGTGGGTGTCGGCAAATGCCGTCAGCAGGGTTTGTTTGACTTCTTCCTGCAGGGCATCAATGGTTGGCTGGTTTTGCAGCTCTTCATACGTTTTGTTGCTGAACAGCTTCAGCAGGGCATTGCGTACCACCGGCATGTAGTTGTCGATGTTTTTAATGCGCTCTGGCTGGTAGGTTGCAATGGCCAGTTCCAGCATCACGAAGTGCGTCTGGCGGCTGCCTTTGACACTCAGTACCAGTTTGTCCAAAGAATGAAACACCGGTTGATCGGATGGGGCTTCCTCAGTCTGAAAACTGAAGCTAGTCAACATCTCGTCCAGGTTGAACTGGCGGTGGTTTTTCATGTACCAGACCGTCCCGGAAAAGGTGAGCGCCGAAGCAATGACGCTTATCAGCAGCGAGGCGAAAAGCAATGTAGTGATTTGTTTTTTGGTCATGAATGCAAGTCCTTACTTGGCGGTCTTTGGTTGGCCGATAAAAGCGACACGCTTAGGCGGTCAGGGACAGCCAGTGATCTGAAGATGTCTGCTCACTGTGTTCTGCGGTGTCGTTCGCCTGCCGAACCCATGGCTGGAAACTGTCATCTTCCGGTTGTGAGGAAGAATGTGACGAGCTCTGATCACCCTGGCCGACATTCACATCGACGTGCACAAACTGTTGCTGCTGAAGCTCGGCACGCAGTCGTTCAGAGACCTGTACCAGCGCATCTCGAACGGCTGCATTGTTGGCATTCAGCTGAATGTTGAGTCGATCACCTTCCACGCGCACCAGCAAATCCAGTTTGCCCAAATCCGGCGGATCGAGACGGATACGGGCTTCCTGAAGGTGCTGAGTAGCCTGAAGAGAAACTTTGTCGTGCAGTACTTGCAGCATTTGTTCGCCCCATTTGGCAGGTTGGCTGCCGTCAAGGTGCATGGCTGCCCAAGTCACGGGACCGGCTGACTGAGCGGGCATTGTCGGACCGGCACCAGTTGCGCTGGCACTGCCCAGCGAGCCATGTAATGAGTTATTGGCCGTGCCGAGGGTCTCGGTGAATGTGGCGGTTCTGTCCGCTCCCGGCAGCAGGGTATCGCTCAGCCCGTTGCTTACACTGCGCTGGCTTGCCAGCATCCCATCCGTCAGAGGTGTACCCGATAATGTTGAACCCGGCGATGTGCCGGATGTCCAGCCATTAGGGCCTGTACTGGTCAGCCCATTGCTGGCGCTGACGGCATCAGCAGATAAGGAACCTGTCATCAAGAAGCCAGCGGTGAGGCCTGTCGGCATGGCTGTGCCAACCGTCGTGGCGGACATGACCCCGGGAACGGCTGCTATCTCTCCTGACATGGCTGATGTTGCTTGTCCTGCAGAATTCCCGGTATGTGGCGATGCCTTCGGATTCGCTGGCATCGAATGAGAGGCAGACATACCGGCAGCAGGCATATCGGCGGCAGATGAATCATCCTCGGCAGTACGGGAGTTTCGTTCAGCCGAAGCGTGTGCTTTATCGTTGCGGGCGGTGTTGTCCGATTGCTTGCGACGCTGAGCTATCTCGCGTGCTGACGAAAAACTGTCATGTCCGGCTTCAGGCACCGGGCTTTTTTTCGGGCTGAACGCATTTTTTAGACCCAGGCCTTCGGATACCGAGCCGGATATTGCGTTGGAGCCATTGTTAGGAAGAATGGAAGTCTGCATCCTTTACTCCATGTTCAGAGCCAGTTGATAGGCTTCAAAGCGCTCTTTCTGATCGCCGGTGGCAGCGATCTGGATCTGGACTTCCTCTCGGGCTTCCGAAAGGGCCTGCATCGCGCGTTGGTGTTCCAGTTGCAGACGTGCCAGTTCAGCCTGAATCTCGGGATTCAGGCCGGATTGCCGATACTGTTGACGGCATGCTGTCAACAGACGGCGAAGCTTCAGATCGGTCTGGCTCAGCACTTGCCAATCCTGTCGCTGTGCGGCCAGGAATAGCTGCTGGCGACACTGTTTCAGCATGGCGGCAGTGACATTAAACATGCGTACCGAACCCTTCCCAGCCTTCACGGATATTGGTCATGACCTTTTCGACGTTGTCGAGGCGGTTCAGATCGTTGTTGAGGCTGGCGCGGAACAGTTCAAACTGGGCAAACTCGTACAGATCGTGAAGGTTGGCTGCAATTTCTCCGCCTTGTTCCATATCCAGCGCACTGTCCAGACCCGTCAGAATGTTCATACACTTATTGATCCCCGTGCCTTTTTCGGCAAACCGCTTCGCGATGATGTGGCCTTTGATTCGTACCAGTTCATCCATAAAACCGTTAATCAGCATCAGTACCAACTGATGCGGGGAAGCAGAGGCAGCCTGGGCATCCAGATCAACTTGCTGGTAAGAGTTAAAACCGGAATCTTGCATTAACATAAAAAGGGTCCTTTACATTGCGAACAGACCGCTGGTCTGATTCATTTGAGTCATGATTTGATTCATCTGGGTGAACTGGGCCAGGTAACGGTCGTACGCCATGTCATATTTGCGCTGCAACGCTTCCTGTTTGGTGTCAATTCGTGACAGGTTCTGCTTAATCGCGTCTTTTCGAGATGAAAACAGGCCACTGGAAAATTTCAGGTACGGCTCCATAGCACTGTCCAGCGAGTCGAACAGGTTACCGTCGCCGTTGAACATGGCTTCCAGTGCGGCACCGTTGTTCTGTTGCGCTGCCGTAAAGCGTTTTTCATCCAGTTCCAGCTTGCCTTCCCGATTGATACTCAGGCCCACTTCCATCAGGCTTTTGCCTTCAAACTGACTGCGCAGAACGTTATTGAGCTGGCTTTCAATTGAACGGGTAGTCGGGTCTCCGGCCAGTGCGCCCCGTTTGCTGTCTTCTGAGCCGGTTGAGGTCAGGCGATCGATGGTTGAAACCAGGTTGTTGTAGGCGTCAATGAAGGTGTTGAGCTGCTCTTTAGTCGCTTCGCTATCGGCGGCAATACCCATGCTAATCGGTGTGTCACCGGCGCTCTGGGCCTTGTTAACGGTGATATCGACACCATCAATGACACCGCTGAAGGTATTGCTGCCGTTGGTCAGTTTCAGTCCGCTGCCTTGTGGACCCAGCCAGATCACAGCATCCTGTGGGGTACTGATATCCGTGGTATTGGTAAAGGCGTCGTCGAACCAGGCCTGGCCGGTGCCCGAAGCGGATACCTGAATCGTATTGGCGACGCCGGTTTCGGTACTCGACAGCATGAAATGGGTTTCGCCATCTGCGCGAACCAGCGTGGCATTCACCCCTTTGTTATTGCTGTTGGTGTTGATTGCGGTAGCAAGTTCCGCCATGGTGGCTTTCCCGTCTCCGTCGTTGTCGACGGTGGAGAGATCAACTGAGAATGTTTCGCCATCGATGGTGAAGTCCAGCGTACCTGTTGTCGGAATCTCGGTCGTTGACGTGATCCCCGCTGGCATACCGGTCGACATCTGATGCGCGGAGGCGACCTGCTCTACGAAAATCTGGTAGTTACCGGTCAGGGCGTTGGCATTGGTGCTGGCGGTAAAAAAGCCTTCTTCGCTCAATGTGGCTGCGTTCGTGATAATGCCCGACGTGGCCGTATTCATCTTGTTGACCGCGGTGCGGAACTCCCGCAGCGCGGTTTCTACCTCACCCAGCGCTTTCAGCTGGCTCTGGTATTTATCAGCCTGGAGCTGGTAACGCGTCTGGAAAGGTTTGACATCCAGGGTGGCGAACTGGGTTGCCATTGAAATTGGATCCATTGAGCTCATGTCAGCACTCCTAATTGAGATAGTGTTGTTTGGCAATAACCGTGCCAGCTTTAAACTGCATTTAAGTAATAAAAATCAGCTGTTTACGCACAATAAACACTCAGCGCGGAAGTGAAGCTTCCGCTATTCGCTTCCGCCTGTGGGTTCCGCTGATTCCGCTTTCCTGTCTTTGCTTCGTCTCCAGAGAGCGAATCAATGCGAGCGGGGGTTGATTCTCAAATACAATGGGAAAGCGTTGATTTTGCTGGTGTCACCAGGCAATGAGGCGACCAGAGCGCTGCGGGAATTAACCGTTAAGCGACCGAACGGAACTGGCATCACAGGGGGCAAAGCAGGCGGGTGTGATATCAGGCAATGTGCACAGTGAACAACTAACAGTGGGCAATGCAAAATGCACTGGCTTTGGGGAAAACTTAATTTCAGTCAATTGCTTACAGGTGTCGCGTGTCGATAGTCAAAGTGAAAAATGAAGAAGGTAAACCGGACGGGTACATGGGTCAGCGTATGTACAAAAAACAAAGCCTCCGTTAAGGAGGCCTTGCCAAAGGAGTGTCTGAGCGACTTGATTAACGCAGCAGTGACATTGCCATACCTGGCAGCTGGTTAGTCTGAGACAGAACGGTAGTACCGGCTTGCATCAGCATCTGGTTTTTGGTCATGTTTGATGACTCCACTGCAAAGTCAGTATCCATGATACGGCCTTTTGCGGCAGAAGTGTTTTCTACCATGTTGCCCAGGTTAGTGATGGTGTGCTCCAGACGGTTGATATTCGCACCCAGTGCTGAACGTGCAGCACCCAGATCAGCCAGCAGACCTGCGTCACCGTCTGCACCAGTCAGTGCTGTCAGTGCAGTTTGTGCATTCGCTTCTGAAGTTAGATCACCAAGGATAGCGCCAGTTGTTGCATCAGCAGTAAGTTGTGTATTGATTGCTTTTACTTCTTTTGAAACATTTACTGCCAGCTGATCACCAGCATTAGTGCCGATTTGGAAGTTCACTGCTGCAGCTTCAAATGCACCGCCGCCAGTTTCAAGCAGCTTGCTACCACCGAAGCTGGTAGAACCCATGATATTGACCAGTTCAGCACCTAATTGCTGGTATTCCGCATTCATTGCCGTACGGTCATTATTAGTTACGGAGCCGTTTGATGCCTGAGTTGCCAGATCATTCATGCGGTAAACGATGTTGGTCATTTCGTCCATCGCACCTTCGGCAGTCTGCATCATCGAGATGCCGTCCTGGGCGTTACGCATTGCCATAGACATACCACGTGTTTGTGCGTCCAGACGGTTTGCAATCTGCAGGCCTGCTGCGTCATCAGCGGCTGAGTTTACACGGTAACCGGTGCTCAGACGTTCCATCGCTGTGTTCAACAGGTTAGACGTATTGTTCAGGGTGTTTTGAGTAACCAGTGACGCGTAGTTAGTGTGCATTGATAGAGCCATGATAGTTCTCCTCGTTCAAATCTATCTGGATGTTTTCCTGCTCAACCACTGTATGCGGACGTCTTCTGGCGATGATTAATCAAGAATTAAAAATAAATCTATAAATAACGGCGAGAGAATAGAATTGGTGAACCTGAGCGCAAATCCATGATAGTTAGTCAAAAAAAATTTAATGTTTTCCTTTAGATAATCAGAAAGGTTTGATGGAAGGCAGAGGCAGAGGCAGAGGCAGAGGCAGAGGCAGAGGCAGAGGCAGAGGCAGAGGCAGAGGCAGAGGCAGACACGGGGACTGGCATTCAGAACGAAAAAAAGCCCCGCTGACGGGGCTGAAAAAATGATGTGGCAGGTTAGTTGTTTGACGCTACCAGTCGCAGTGGCATCTCTCTGACCGTGCTTGGAATATCCCGGATATACCCGAAATAGTAGGACGCGCCGAGTGACCGGTAGTGGTGAAGATCCTGTCTTGTGCCAACACGACCTGCGATGAAATCAATCTGCTGTTCACGGGTGAAAGCGGCGATCGGCTCTAGTCCGTCGCGACTGGCCTCACTGGTTAAGGGCTGGGAAACTTTAATCGCGTCCGGGTGGAATGCGCGGGTATAAACCAGATGTTCACTGGGCGTGTTCAACTCGAACCAAAGCCTGTCGGATTGTGCCCTCAGCCAATGCAGTTGCTGCGTGAGGGCTGGCACTGGCGGGAGTGAGTGAATCAGCTGGATGCAGGGAATGATGTGCGCCATAGCTGCACTGTGCTGGCGGTAAATTTCTCGCAGAAATTGCTGTCCCTGCGGGCTGCTCACCGTCTCAGACTGCAAGGGCACGACAACGGCATGAATGGTGGCCGGACGATAAACATCCAGCTGACAACGGATCAGCCTTACTGCCAGATACAGGCTGTAGAGATCTAAGCTGATGCGCATGGTCTCTGACAGGGCAAAGCGGTAAACACTCTGCTCGCTGTTTCCGCCAAAGCGCAGGGTCAGATGCTGAAAATGTTCGTCATCGTTTTGGGTATGCCGAATGGCCTGACAGACATGGCGGATGTCATTGTAGCGCAGTGCATCCAGCACAATGCTGTCATCCTTGTGACTTACCGCCGCTGGCATCAGCCCCAGCACAAACGCGCGAAGTGTATTGAGTTGTGTGAGGTTATCCAAGGTTGCCTACCACGTTTATCTGTTTGTTTTCCGGAATTTCGTTAAATGACAGCACCGCCAGTCCCTGGGCGAATGTGCGGGCATACCGTGACAGTAATGGTCGCAGTTGCGGCATCACCAGCAGAACCGGTGCCAGGCCCTGCTGTTTCAGCTGTTGGCGAATCAGTGGCAGATTTTGCTGGAACTGGCTCAGAATATTCGGCTCAATCGGGAAACTGTCGAGCATCACAGGTCCGCCTGCCTGAGCCTGTTGCAGCGACGTCATCAGCATCTGTTCCAGGTTATCGGAGAGGGTGTACACGCTCAGTTCCCGTTTGTCGCCATTGATCAGGTTCACCAGGGTTCGGCGCAGGCTGCATCGCACATCAGCGGCAAGCAGAATCGGGTCTTTGGTGTTCTCGCTGCTGTCGAGCATGGTGTTGGCGATGGTTCGAATATCTTTCAGGGGAACCTGATCCAGTAACAACTGGCGGAAAACTTTCAGCTGTTGTGCCGGGTTGAGTGCCGCGCTCAATGCTTCGGCCAGTTTTGGGGCCTGGTGGGCGAGACGCTGGTTCATCAGGTCGACATCGTCATGGGTGAACAGCTCGGCAAGGTGCGTTTTCATCACTTTGCTCAGATGAGTGGCAATCACGGTGGCATCATCCACAACCTGATAGCCCATGTTCAGCGCGCGCGCTTTGTCATCGTGTTGGATCCATACCGCTGGGAGCTGATAGGCCGGGTCACTGCCGAGAATACCGTCTATGTCACCATAGGTTTCCCCGACGGCAATCGCCATCAGGCGATCCGGTTCGATCATCCCCTGTTCAATGATTTCACCGTTGACCGACAAGGTGTACTGGTTAGGTTTCAGGCTCAGGTTATCGCGGATGTTGACTTCCGGCAGCAGATAACCGACCTGCTCGGACAGGTTTTTACGTACCCCGCGGATACGCTGGGTCAGTGGCGCACCCTGCTCTTTGTTGACCAGGTGCACCAGCCGAAATCCCAGAGCCAGTGACAGGCTGTGAATATGCGGAATATCGTCCCAGTTCAGTGGCTGCTCCTGATCGCGCTGCATTGCATCGGATATGGCCTGCACTTCGTCCAGCTGTGTGTCACGAACAGGGGCTTTGAGCTGACGCCAACCCGCAAAGGCCAGCACCGCAGAAAAAGAGAAGAAGGCCAGATGTGGCATGCCCGGAACCAGCCCGATCACCAGCATCACCCCGGCGACTGTGAACAGAGTCGCTGGGGTGGCCAGTAGCTGATTACGCATTGTCTCGGCCATGTCGTCATCGCTGTCGTTAACACGGGTGACGATAATGGCTGCGGCCGTTGCCAGTAACAGTGATGGGATTTGTGCGACCAGACCATCACCAATGGTCAACAGGGCATAGGTTTTAAAGGCATCTGACGCCCCCAGACCATGCTCGAACACCCCGATACTGATCCCGCCCAGAATGTTAATAAACAGGATCAGCAGACCAGCGATGGCATCGCCGCGAACGAATTTGGAAGCACCGTCCATGGAACCGTAAAAGTCGGCTTCATTCGCCACTTCCCGTCGGCGCTGCTTGGCGCGTTCCTGATCGATCAGACCCGCGTTAAGATCGGCATCAATCGCCATCTGTTTACCCGGCAGGGCATCCAGAGTGAAACGGGCAGCCACCTCTGAAATACGTTCACCACCTTTGGTAATCACGACAAAGTTAATGATCATCAGGATGACGAAAATCACCATACCGACCACATAGTTTCCGCCGATAACCACTTCACCGAATGCCTGAATGACCTTACCGGCCGCATCGCCGCCGTTATGGCCTTCCAGTAAGACAACCCGGGTTGAGGCTACGTTCAGGGTCAGACGCATCAGCGTTGCGACCAGCAGGATAGTCGGGAAAACCGAGAAATCTAACGGGCGTTTGGCTGTTGTACTGACCAGCAGAACCAGAATGGCCAGCACAATGTTGAAAGTGAACAGGGCATCGAGCAGCATCGGTGGCAGTGGCAGGATCACCATAGCCAGGATCATGAGCAAAGCAAACGGGATACCGATATATCCTTTGCTCGACTGTCGGAGTTGGGTTAGCCAATTAAACATGCGTAGTCCTTCTTACGGCGTTTCGTGCTGTAGTCAAAGTCAGCATCTTGTTATCTCTTGTCCGGTTGAATTGCGTTAATCTGGTTGCGTTACGTGGTTGGTGTTCAAACAAAGTCGGTCACTCTGTAAAGCACGACAGGAAGCGTCAATGCTGTAAATGTTTTGGAATGACAAATGTCGGCAACGGCTGAGGCTGATTGCCCTGGCCAGTTCGGAACGCCCTGAGTTGCAACACATAAGTGAGAATATGGGCGACAGCAATATACAGCTGACTCGGAATTGCTTGTTCCAGCTGGGTAGTGTGGTAAATCGAACGAGTTAGGGGCGGCGAGCTGAGAATCTCCACCCCATTTTCGCGGGCGATACGCTGAATGTGCATGGCGGTTTCATCGATTCCCTTGGCGACCACAAAGGGAGCATCTGCCAGCGCCGGGTCATACTTGATGGCAACGGCATAATGGGTCGGGTTGACGATCACCACGTCCGCCTGCGGCACGGTTTTTTCAATCTTACGGCGGGCGAACTGTTGCTGAATCTGGCGGATGCGTTGCTTCACTTCCGGACGCCCTTCGTTATTCTTAAATTCTTCTTTGAGTTCCTGCTTGGTCATTTTCAGCTGCTTGAGGTGCTCCCAGCGCTGGTAGGGAATATCAATCAAGCCAAACAGCAGCAGTGCCAGCCCCATCAGCAATACCCCGTCATACAGGATGACCATGATGGCAACTACGCCCTGCTCCAGCGGTAGTGACTGCATCCCCAGCAACTGAGCCAAGTGCTGATCCAGATAGAAATACAACAGCGCAAAAATGACCGTCACTTTCAGGGCTGATTTCAACAGCTCAACCAGCGAGCGGCTGGAAAACATCCGTTTGATACCCGCCAGTGGGTTGAGCTTACTGAGTTTAGGCAGTGCCCCGGCCGGGTAAAACAGCCATCCCCCCAGTACCAGTGAACTGGCGAAGGTGGCCACCAGGATGGCCGCAAACAACGGCAGCAACAGCTCAATGATAAGACCAAGACTCTGACCCAATTGTTCGATGGCCTGCCATGGGTTCTCCAGATCGGCATGGGTGAGTGCCATGTTAAAACGGAAGATGCCAGCCATGCTTTGCCAGATGTCGGCCAGTTGCGTCGAAAAATAGACGGCCACCACCAGAAAGATCACTGCAGTGGTGAAATCTTTGGCGCGGGGAATCTGTCCCTGCTCACGGGCTTTGCGGATTTTCTGGGGAGATGCCTTTTCGGTTTTGTCCTGGGCTGAATGGTCGCTCATACGCCTCCCGTCACAAACAGCTGGAGTTGTTCCAGTGTGGTATGAACCAGTTCGGTATAGCGTCCCGGCACCCCGCTGACAGACAGCAGGATACTGAACAGGCCGAGAATCATGGTCATCGGAAAACCCAGTGCGTACACATTGAGGCTGGGTGCGGCACGGTTCATAACACCAAAACTGATGTTAGCCAGCAGCATGGAAACGATGGCCGGTAACGCCAGCGCCAGCGCAGAAGCAAACATCCAGGTGATAAGATCAACGACATTGTGCAGGGACGGCATGGCCAGTCCCGAGCCGACCGGCCAAAGGTAGAAGCTTTGCACCAGAATATCGATCACCACCAAGTGGCCTTCCAGCGCAAGGAACAGCAGGGTGGAGAAGATCAGAAACATTCGCCCGAGAATCGCCACTGACAACCCATTGACCGGGTCATTCATCATGGCCATGCCGAGCCCCATCTGCAGAGAGACAATCTGCCCCAGCATTGTAAGTACGGTGAACAGCAAATGGATGATCAGGCCAAAGAAAATGCCCCATATCATTTGCTCGAACGCCAGTGCAATGGCTGACAGGGATAGCAGATCCACGGCTGGCATGGCAGGCATTAAGGGCGCCGTGATCACCGCCAGTGACAAGGCGAATAATGCCCGTACCCATAACGGGATGAGCGCATCCCCAAAAAACGGCATGGCCAGCAACGCTGCTCCAATTCGGAAAAACGGCCACCAGAACTGGCCCAGCCAGGCATTGAATTCCGCGAACGTGATGACCATCAGCCGATCATCCCGGGAATGTTGTGGAACAGGTAATCAAACAGCTCCATCAGGCGACGAAGCATCCAGTGGCCGGCGAAAATCACCATCAGCAGCGTGACAATCAGACGAGGCAAAAAGCTCAGGGTCTGTTCGTTAATCTGGGTTGCCGCCTGAAATACAGCAATCAGCAGCCCCACCACTAAGCCGGGCAAAACCAGCACCAGCACAATGTTGATAATGACCCATACAGCATCAGAAAACAGGGTAACGGCAAGTTCCGGCGTCATGTCATTCTCCCTCAGCCGAAACTGGCGGATAAGGTGCCCACGGTCATTGCCCAGCCGTCGACCAGGACAAAAATCACCAGTTTGAAAGGCAGGGAAATGATCAATGGCGACAGCATCATCATCCCCATTGCCATCAGCACACTGGCCACTACCAGATCGATGATGAGAAACGGGATAAACAGCATAAAACCGATCTGGAACGCCGTTTTCAGTTCGCTAATGACAAAGGCTGGTAACAGGACAGCAAATGAGACGTCCTCTGCTTTCTGATCAAGCGGCTCGTTGGCAATTCGCAGCATTTGCTCAAGGGCACTTTGCTGTGTCTGGTGCAGCATAAAGTCGCTGACCGGTTTCTCAGCTCTGTCAAAAGCCTGCATCAGGGTAATGTCTCCCTGATCGTATGGCACAAATGCATTGTGATACACGTCGGTCCAGACCGGGCGCATGATCAGTATGGTCAGCGCCAGGGCAATCCCGACCAGTACCCGGTTAGGCGGACTTTGTTGCAAGCCCAATGCCTGACGCAGAATCGCCAGAACAATAATGATTCGGGTGAAGCTGGTTGCCATCAGCAAAAAAGCCGGCAGAAAACTGAGTGCCGTCATCAGCAGCAAAATTTGCAGCTTAACGCTGTATTCCTGCTCAGTTTGTCCGTCAGTGACTGTTAGGAAGGACAAGCCGCCGTCACCGGCCAGAGTGGGAAAGCTGGCACTCAGCGCCAGCAATCCGATCAGGACACCACTGCCAATCATCAGGCGGCGTTTGGCCGCAAGGGAGACATTGAAAGGAGTCATTGTGGGTGTTGCCATCAATCAGTGTTCCAGGGAGTTGATTGGTGAATCCACCACATCAATCAGGCGCAGGCCATATTTTTCATTAACCACAACCACTTCGGCGTGTCCCATCAGCGAGCCGTTGACTTTCACATCCAGCGGTTCGCCATTCAGTTTGTCCAGTTCGATAACCGTGCCTTCTCCGGCTTTCATCAGCTCACCGAGAGAGATTTCAGTACTGGACACTTCCAGTGTCACCGTGACCGGAATTTTGCGGAAGAAGCTCAGATCCCGCTCAGGCATCGATGCCATGGCTGGCGCGGAGGCAGCCAGGTCGGTATCGAAATCTTCAAGTTGCAGATCATTGAAGTTCAAATCCTCGGCATTGAATGCGGTTTGTTCGTTCATCTCACTCATGAATGGGAATCCTTGGTTTCTTTCAGTATCAGGACCAGCTGACCGTTCTGATCAGCGACTTGTCCGTTGAATAAATGTTCCTGGCCAATACTGACCGGTGCCTGGGTTAGCAGATCGATCGGAATGATGTCGCCGGGTTGCAGGGCAAGAACCTGGCTGAGCGGCATGACCTTACGGCTTAACACGGCTTGCAGACTGACCGGGGTTTTTTCCAGGGCGTGACGGAATCGGTGGGGAATGGCCGGATCCTGGGGTTGCAGCTCCAGTTCATTGATCAGGGTTTGAATCAGATGTCCGTCAAGCAGCACGGACAATGTGCCGCTCTGGGACTCGCAAGTCAGAGTAAACCTGACTAGCAAACCCACATCGTTGCTTGGGATTGCCTCCATGCTCTGCCACATATCATCAGGCGCAATGGCATCGGCGATCAGGCGGCCAAGACGTTGTTGTAAACGCAGGTCACTGTTGGACAGAGCGATACCTGCAAGCGCACTTGTGTCTGACGCGTTTGCCCGGTGAATGGCCGCTCCGTAGAAGTGATCTGACAGGCCCAGCAGCGAGGCTTTTTCCAACTGAATGCTCAGCAGGCCGCCTTGTTGGTGACAAAATGTTGACGCTGTCTGCATCGCCTCGGCATGTTCAGGGAAATGTAAGGTTATCTCATTGAAATGAAATGATACGGAATAGTTCAGCAGCCATTTCTGAATCTGGTTTTGAATGCCTGAGACTGAACCTTCAAGAATCTTTCTGAGTTCCTCCCGTATCGTATGGATTGGCCTGCCCAACAAATCCGTATTCAGCGTCGGATATTGGTGGTCGCCCTCTAATTCAATAGATTTCATTTTTACATCCGGTTAATGATATGAAACTCATTTAGTTATTTTTATTATTAATATATATGTAACTAGAAAAGTTAATGCGGTCAGTCTACCCCGTCATTTTTATATTCAATGATATTACAAATTCAAATTTGTGACTTTAGTCCACATAATATAAAGCGTTAAGAATTATTGGTTTTCATCTTTTCCATTTAGTGCAATTTTTAGGTGCCTCACCAAATTAACCTTATAATTATTATGCAAATTGTTTAACTTATTGTTAATAAATGGTTTGTTTGTTTGGCTCCAATTGCCGTTAGGCTTATGAAATAAAATGAGAAGTGTCAAATTCTCGTCTCTGAGTGTCAATAATTCACGATTGGCAGGAAAAGGTGAGGGTTTTCTTATTGATTTATAAATCTGATGAAAATATTCAATCTCATTCATTGGTAAAACACTGAATGAATTTTGTACAGAATACTAATAAAGATGAAAAAGAATATGGGCAAGAGAGGGAATGCTCATGATTAATAAGTGCTGTAAGAATTCATGGATATTTCTTTTGGCATTTCAAGTTGGCCAGGTAAACGCTCAAAATATTGCAGTTCCTATTGATTTAGTTAAATGGGAATATAAAGGCGACCATTTTCAGTGTTTATTAAATCAAAAGATAAATAATTTTGGGCAGGTGTCATTTATCGCTGAACCAAGTCAGAAATTGGCTTTTAAAGTGGAAAGTTTTCAGCTGCCTCAATCCATTCAGATTGCCAAACTGTACCAGTGGGAATCGCCGTGGAGCCGCAACGAGCAGTTGCTGCCGGTCGGTGAGGCTCGCCAGGTATCCAATCATGAGCTGATTTTTAATGGCGCAATGGATGATGTGCTTCGAGCGATGTCTGAAGGCGCATGGCTTCAGCTGTCTGTTTCTTCGCAAACATTGGAATCTCCGGTACTGGTGCAGTTGCCGGGCGTTCACCTGCGTGACGCATTGACCGAATTCACGCGTTGCCGAGCCGCGTTGCCTGCAATGTCGTACCAGCAGGCAAGGGATTTAACCTTACCGTTTGAGTCCGGTCAGCGTGTTGCTTCATCGCAACAGCAGCAAATCCTGCGTGACATTGCAGAGTACGTCCGACTGGATAAATCGGTGAAGCGGATTCTGATTGACGGGCATACCGACAATGTCGGCTCTTCACTGGCGAATCTGCAAATTGCCAGAGTTCGGGCTGATGATGTGGCCAGTGTACTGGAAGAAGCCGGTGTGCCGGCATCGCTAATCCAGGTTCGTGCACACGGGGCGCGTTATCCCGTTGCCGGTAACGACTCGGAGCTGGGCCAGGCGAATAATCGCCGGGTGACCGTTCGTGTTATTCGTCGTCAGGACGATAAAGGGAGCCAGTCAGACTAATGCGCCACCAATCTATTCAACTCATAGAACCTGATTTTCATCTTGCCCGCCCGGTGATTGAAGTACTGGAACTGGCCGGTTATACCGTCAGTCATTTCACTTCAGGCCGGGCTGTTTTGCATAACCGGCTGGGGGGGATCACTCTGGTCAGCTCTAACTTGCACGACATTAGTCTGACCGAGTGGATTCGTCACAGCCAGCTGAATCCGGATGCCAAAGGTAACACGCCGGTGGCGATTGCTATTGTCGATCAGGATCAGGGACTGCTGGCGGCCGACGCGATGAAAGCGGGAGCCACTGATTACCTGCTAAGGCCGTTTGAAGCCTCGCAACTGCTGAGTTTATTGCAGCGGGTCGAAGCGCTGGAAAAACCCATGGACGATATCGTGGCGGAATCCTGGCGCAGTAAGCAGATACTGCAACTGGCGCACCGGGCTGCCTGTACCAGTGCCACCGTGCTGATCACGGGCGAATCAGGAACCGGAAAGGAAGTGTTGGCCCAGTATGTGCACCAGCATTCGCTGAGGGCAGATAAACCGTTTGTGGCGGTTAACTGTGCGGCAATCCCGGAGTCCATGCTGGAAGCGGTGCTGTTTGGTCACACCAAAGGGGCTTTCACCGGAGCTATCCAATCCCAGAGCGGCAAGTTCGAAGAAGCAAATGGCGGTACGATTTTGCTCGATGAAATCGCAGAAATGGCACCGGCGCTGCAGGCGAAGTTGCTGCGAGTACTGCAGGAGCGGGAAGTGGAGCGAATCGGCAGCCATAAATCCATTCAACTGGATATCCGGGTGATTGCTGCCACCAATAAAGATTTACGCAAAGCCGTTCAGGAAGGGACATTCCGGGAAGATCTCTATTATCGTCTGGATGTTCTGCCGCTGCATTGGCCACCACTTCGTGAGCGTCCGGAAGACATTCTGCCTCTCGGTCAATTCTTCATTTCCAAATACCTCGAGCAGGGCAACTGCCAGTTGTCGGAAGATGCACGCAATGCACTGGTGCAGTACCACTGGCCGGGCAATATTCGCGAACTGGAAAACGTTATTCAGCGTGCGCTGGTGATGCGTCATGGTGACTTCATTACGGCTCAGGATCTGATGTTGCCGGTGGAGGTGACGAAGGTTGAAGTCTTGAATGGACAGGCGCTGAGTCGACCGGCGGAAGCTGACAAAGGCCATAAAGAAGCGAAAAAAATGGCGGAGTTCCAGTACATTCTCGACATTTTAAAGCAGTTCGGCGGGAACCGTACCCAGACGGCTGAGGCGCTGGGGGTGTCGACCCGGGCGTTGCGATACAAATTGGCAGCCATGCGTGAGCAGGGAATAGACCTGGACGCTGAGCTTGGATCAGCCGCCTGAAAGGAGATGAAAAATGGCAAATAACACTTTAGTTCAGCTGGCTTCGTCTGAGCAGATGATGCTGAGCAAAATGCAGAATATGCAACAACGGATTGCGCCTGACTTTGTGGTGTCAGCAAATCCCCTCGATACCCGTATCGTGACGGAGAATCGGATCGCCGATGGAGCGCTCAACCCGCCGCTTTCCTTCTCCGGAGCCATGCGTCAGGTACTGGACAGTGTCAATGCCCATCAGGCGGATGCCAGTGCCAAAATGACCGCGGTGGAAACCGGGCAAAGTGACGATCTGGTCGGGGCGATGATCGCCAGCCAGAAAGCCAGTTTGTCTTTCTCGGCCCTGATGCAGGTACGCAACAAGGTCGTCGCCTCGTTCGATGAAGTCATGAAAATGCCGGTGTAAGTTATGTCAGAAGTTATTGCTCAACCTACTTCCGCCTCAGCACCGTCTGCTGAGGCTATGGTGGCCAGGGCCAAATCCCTGTGGCACAGCAACCAGCGAAATCTGGTTCTTTCTGCGGTGATGGCGGCGATTGTGGCGGCCATCATCGTTGTTGCATTGTGGAGTTCCAGCCAGAATTATCGCCCGCTCTACGGTCAGCAAGAGCGTTTTGATACCGGGGAGATCATCTCGGTACTGGAAGGGGAAGGTATCCCATACCGCTTACAGGAAGAAAATGGTCAGGTTCTGGTCGAGGAAGGCGAAGTGGCCCGTATCCGGATGCTGCTGGCGGCCAAAGGTATCAAGGCTAAGCTACCGACCGGGCTGGACTCCCTGAAAGACGACTCTTCACTGGGCACCAGCCAGTTTATGGAAACGGCCCGCTACCGCCATGGACTGGAAGGCGAGCTGGTTCGCACCATTATCGCGCTGGATGCCGTTAACAATGCCAGGGTGCACCTGGCGATTCCCCGTCAGACACTGTTTGTCCGACAGCAGGCGGAAGCCCCGTCAGCATCGGTCATGGTTGAGCTGAAAGCCGGGGAAGACCTGAAAAATGAACAGGTTGAAGCCATTATCAATTTGATTGTCGGCAGCGTTACCGGCATGAAAATGGAAAACGTGTCGGTGGTCGATCAGTACGGTCGCCTACTGAGTGCCGATATCGGCAGTGCTGAAGTCGGCAAGGTGAACGCCAAGTTCCTCGATTACCAGAAGAACCTCGAAAAGCAGGTGATTCAGCGCGCGGCAGATATGCTGACACCGATTGTCGGGCCAAGTAATTTCCGGGTTCAGGTCGCGGCGGATATGGATTTCAGTCGTGTGGAAGAAACCCGGGAATCCATTGATCCGTCACCGGTGGTTCGCACGGAACACAGCATCCAGAATAACTCGATTGATAAGATCGCACTGGGTGTGCCGGGTTCGCTGAGTAATAAGCCGCCTGTGACCGGCAAGGAAGATCCCAAAGACAGTAAAAACACTAACGAGCGCTCTGAAGTGAATCGCCAATACGCGCTGGGCAGCAGTGTGCGACATACCCAGCATCAGCAGGGTAAGGTCAATAAGCTGACCGTTTCCGTTCTGCTGAATGCAGCGGCGGCGCCAAACGGTACGGCCTGGACGGAAGAGGAAAAGCAGCAGATCAGTACCATGGTAAAAGATGCTGTTGGTATCTCTGCAGCGCGTGGCGACAGCCTCAGTCTGCTCAGTTTCAACTTTACCCCGATTGAAATCGATGCGCCGCCCGCCATTCCGTGGTGGCAGGATCCGACCGTGCAGCAGCCGCTTCGCTACGTGATTGGCGGGATTCTGGGGCTGGCCATGATCTTCTTTGTCCTGCGTCCCCTGATTGCTCACCTTACCGGGATTGATCGCCGCCGGACAGAGCTGGAATTTGCACCGCCGCAGGAAGAGCAGGACGATTATAACGCCGATGTGCAGACGCTGGCCGAGCGTGAGCATGAAAAACGCCTGAACCAGCGTCTGGCAGAGAAAGGGCTGGAAAGCACCAGCTCCGCACTGGATTCTCACCATGAACTGCTGTTGCCTCCACCGGGATCACCGCTGGAAATTCAGCTGAAACACTTGCAGCTGATCGCAAATGAAGAGCCGGTCCGGGTGGCCGAAGTCCTGAAACAATGGGTAAATGCAAATGAACAAAACACAAGCAAAAATGGCTGAGGCGAAGGCGTTCAGCAGCGTTGAAAAAACCGCTCTGGTTTTGCTTGGCATGGGAGAGGACGCTGCCGCGCAGGTGCTGCAGCACTTCTCTCGTGACGAAGTTCAGCGGGTGACGCGTGCCATGGCTAACCTCTCCGGCATCAAAAGTGAAAAAGCCAAAGGTGTGATTCAACGATTCTTTGATGACTTTCGTGCCCACAGCGGGATTCGCGGAGCGTCCAAAGAATACCTGTCCAACACACTGCGAAAAGCCCTGGGTAACGATCTTGCCAAGGGCTTGCTGAATAATATTTACGGCGATGAACTGCGTAACAATATCCAGCGTCTGCAATGGGTTGACCCGGAGGTACTGGCCAAGTTTATCGCGCAGGAACACCCGCAGATGCAGGCAATTTTCCTGGCTTATCTGCCACCGGAAAGCTCATCGCGGGTACTGTCGAAAATGCCGCCGGATTACCATGATGAACTGGTCTACCGGATTGCCCGCTTGCAGGAGATCGATCACGAAGTCGCGCGGGACTTGCAGGAACTGATTGAACGCTGTATCGACCATGTTTCTGTCAGTCACAGCGCACCGATCGATGGGGCGAAGCAGGCCGCTGACATCATTAACCGTTTCGACGGCGATCGGGGGCAGCTGATGGAAATGCTTAAATTGCATGATGAAAGCGTGGTGTCCGACATTGAAGAAAACATGTTTGATTTCATGGTGCTGGGACGTCAGCGTGACAACACCATGGATGTGCTGGTTCAGGCGGTTGCGGTTGAATTGTGGGCGATGGCGCTGAAAGGTTCGGAAATTCAGTTGCAACAGGCCATCAAACGCGCGATGCCGCAGCGGATGGTGAAGAACCTGGAAGATGAAATGGCCTTGAAAGGAGCAGTTCCACTGAGCCGGGTAGAAAAAGCCCGCCAGGACATCATGCAGATTGCGCGTGAAATGGCAGAAAACGGTGATATCGAGCTGCTGCTTTATCAGGAACAGACGGTGGAGTAACGGATGAAGACAACCAAAGTCATGCGTCTCCAGCCAGGACAATATCGCCTGCATCGCTTTCCACCGGTGGCTGAACAGATCAGCCGGGAGCCGGGTCTGCTGGATCTGGATATGGAAGATAACTGGCAGCAGACGCAGTTTGATGTGCAGCAAAAGCTGGAAGAAGGTTTTCAACAGGGTCTTCAGCAAGGTCATTCAGAAGGCTTCAAGCAAGGCCTGGATCAGGGTGTTCAGCAAGGTCTGCTGGAAGGACAGAAAGAAGGGTTCGAAAAAGGCTATGCCAGCGGTGAGCAAACCGGCCGGGCAGCTTTCCTGGCGGCGGCAAAACCGGTAAACGAACTGTTTACTAGCTTGTCCCGGTGGCAGCAGGAAAAAGAACGCGAGCAGCGCCAGTTGATCTGTGAGCTGGTACAGAAGGTTGCTCAGCAGGTCATTCGTGCTGAGCTGACCCTGATGCCGCAACAGATTCTGGCGCTGGTTGAAGAGACGCTGGATGCCCTGCCGGGCAAGACCGAAAAAGTGGTGGTGCACCTCAACCCACAGGATTTGGAGCGCATTACCAATATTCATCCTGACTTGCCGGCTCATTGGAAACTGGTGCCGGACAGCGCGTTGCCGATTGGTGGTTGTCAGCTGGTTACGGATCATGCCGAAGCGGACGCTAGTTGTGATGCACGTCTGGAAGCGTGCATGGAAAATGTCCGTGAGCACTTACTGGATGGCGACGCCCAGACCGTTCAGGACGCGGTGGTTGAGGACCTGGTGGCTGAGGACATGCTGGTTGAGTAACGTCATGCCGAATCAGATGAGCCGCAGTGGATTGGCTGACAAACTCAGTGATGCGCTGGCGTCTTTGGAGTCAATTCCGGTGGCTCGAGTCACGGGGCGACTGGTCAAAGTCAGCGGTTTGATGCTGCAGGCCGTCGGGTGCCGCTTTAAGCTGGAGCAACGTTGTCTGGTGGAAGCCGATGACGGTGAAATGATTGAAGCGCAGGTGGTCGGTTTTGATCATACGGTCGCATATCTGATGCCTATTCGCCAGTTAGGCGGTCTTTATGCCGGTGCCAAAGTGATCCCTCTGGATGGCGACAGCACCGTGCAGATGGGAGAGCACTGGCTAGGCCGGGTGGTTAACGGGCTGGGTGAGCCGCTGGATGATGGGGAGCCACTGAAAGGGGGAGATCGGGTCGCACTGGATCCCCGCCCGATTAACCCGTTGAAACGCCGTCCGGTTGATACCCCGCTGGATGTGGGGATCCGAGCGATCAACGGCTTGCTAACTCTGGGAAAAGGGCAACGGATCGGTCTGATGGCCGGGAGCGGTGTCGGCAAAAGTGTGCTGATGGGCATGATCACCAAAAATACCACCGCAGATGTGATTGTGGTGGGGTTGATTGGTGAACGGGGGCGTGAAGTCCGGGAGTTTATCGAACGTAATTTGGGTGAAGAAGGCCGTCGTCGGGCTGTCATTGTGGCTGCTCCTGCCGACGAATCACCGCTGATGCGCTTGCGGGCCACGAAACTGTGTCACCGGGTCGCTGAATATTTCCGTGATCAGGGCAAAGATGTTCTGTTGATGATGGATTCGCTCACCCGTTATGCCATGGCACAGCGCGAAATTGCGTTATCGTTGGGTGAACCGCCGGCGTCACGTGGTTATCCGCCGTCAGTGTTCAGCCTGTTACCGCAGTTGCTGGAGCGAGCCGGTAACGGTGAACACCCCGATGGCAGCCTAACTGCCATTTATACCGTATTGGCGGAAGGAGACGACCAGCAGGATCCGGTGGTGGATTCTGCCCGTGCCATCCTTGATGGCCATGTTGTGCTGTCTCGCCAGCTGGCGGAGCAAGGCCATTATCCGGCGATTGATATCAATGCTTCAATCAGCCGTTGTATGAGTAGTTGTACTGAGATTTCCCATGTGACCGTAGCCAACCAGTTTCGTCAGCTCAATGCCAGCTATCAGCAGGTGAAGGAGTTGCTGCCACTGGGGGGCTATCAACCCGGCCAGGATCCGGAATTGGATCAGGCGGTCGCGATGCAACCGATGCTGAAAGCGTATCTGCAACAGTCGGTGCAGGAAGTCTCTGACTACCCTGCAAGCCTGTCTCAACTGGCACAAATGTTCAGTTCGGCTCAACCAGCAAACTCGTCCAACGGTTACTGATAAGGCTACTAAATGAAAGCGAAAGTCAGGGCGGTAGGTAAACTGCAACAAATGGCCGAGCAGCAAAGAGATCGTCAGGGGCAGCTGTTTGTTCAGCAGCGGCAACAGGCTGATTACTTTCAGCAACAGCTGGAAGCGCTGGGTATGTTGAAATCCGGCTGCCAGTGGCAGTCTCATGTTACCCAGCAAGGGGTTAACAGTACCATGTTGATGAACAGTACCCGAGTACAAGGTCTGCTGAATCGTATGTTGCATCACCATCAGCACGAGCAGGCGCTGATGGAAGCGGAATGTCAGCGTAGCCGCCAGCAGTTGGAAGCCAGTCAGGCAAAAGTGAAAAGTCTGGAAACGGTGCTGGAACGCTGGAAAGCGAAGCAGCAGTATGAGCAGGCGCGTCGTGAGCAGAAACAGGTTGAAGATCTGATCAATGCCCGGTATCGCCGAAAACCTTTATGACCCTCCACCTCGGAATGACCATTCACCTCGGAGGGTTTAGGCTTGTGAGTCACCGCAGCATGACAGCTGACAGCATTAAAGCGCGGCCTGTGCCTGAAGAGGCCGCTCTTGAAGCGAGCAACTTATGAAACGATCTCTTCCTGATGCCAATCGTTCCTAAAGCAAGCTGCTCCTGAAGCGAGCAGCTTGCAGAACTGGCCGCGCTAACTGTGTGCCAGCCGCGCTGAGATGATGCCCGGCAGAGCAACCCTTCTTTCAGAAAATGTTTAATCCAAAAGCCTGTTTTACCTGAGTCAGAGTCTGGCTCGATTCCTCTCGGGCTTTTTCTGTCCCGGCTTTCAACACGTCAATCAGGTATTGCTTATCGGCAATCAGCGCCTGCCTTTTCTCACGCATCGGCGCAATCATGGCCTGCAGGCACTCGGTCAGAATAGCTTTGGTTTTGCCATCCCCCAGGCCACCGCGGCGGTAATGCGCTTTCAGGCTTTCCACAAAAGCAGGATCCGGATAAAAGGCGTCCAGGTATGTGAACACGACATTGCCTTCAACCTGTCCCGGTGCATCAACGGTCAGGTGGTTCGGATCGGTATACATGGCTTTGACGGCTTTTGCGATGTCGGCATCAGAGGCATCAAGGGTGATGGCATTACCAAGTGATTTCGACATTTTAGCTTTGCCGTCCACACTCGGTAGTCTTGGCATATTACTCAGCATGGGTTGGCACTCCGTGAGGATAGGTTTCCCGGCAAGGCTATTGATCTTCCTGACAATTTCGTTGGTTTGTTCCAGCATCGGCAATTGGTCATCGCCAACCGGGATCAGAGTGGCCTGAAAAGCCGTGATATCGGCTGCCTGACTGATAGGGTAGGTCAGAAAACCGGCCGGAATAGAACGGCCAAACCCTTTGCCCTGAATTTCATTTTTTACCGTCGGATTGCGCTCCAGTCGGGCGATGGTAACCAGATTTGAGTAAAACATGGTGAGTTCGGCCAGGGCAGGTAAACCGGATTGCAGGCAGATAGTCGTTTGTGACGGATCGATACCTGCGGCAAGGTAATCGGCGACCACGTTGAGAATGTTGCCGGCCACTTTCGCCGGAGTGTTCCCGTTATCGGTTAGCCCCTGCATGTCGGCGACCAGTATGGTCTGATCATTATGAGCCTGTAGGGCCACCCGTTGTTGCAGCGAACCGACATAATGGCCAAGGTGTAATTGGCCGGTTGCCCGATCGCCGGTCAGGATCTTATGGCCGACAGACAAAGGCGGTTGCGGGCTCAATGGCTCGTATGCCTGATGAAACGGTTTGGTTGTCGGTGGCAATGAGTTGGATTGGGTCATGAGAAACTCCGGTTAGTTTTGGTGCGCCGGAGACAAGGGGAAACTACGTTTATTCATTAGCCTGCCTGCCGGCGGCTTTGAACAAAAGTATTCAGCACCGCTCTTAAAAAAGAGAGTGCCACCAAGATGTAGTGTTGAATGCGGTGGTATCCGCGAAGTGATAAACATTTTGCATATGCGACAAGCTAGCATTAAAGCCCATCGAATGAAAGCAAAATGAGCGCCTTAAATTGGCAGAAAATCCGGTTTTGTTTGCGAGGAGGTCTCTGGCCTGCTTGGTGCTTGGTGCTTGGTGCTTGGTGCTTGGTGCGGTTGTGGTGGCGAAGCTGATGGGCCGTTGGTAATGGAAGCTGGGGAAGGATGCAGGTTTACATTGTAAATCTGAAATCTCCGGAAGCGTGTGTGGCCGGTAACATGATCTGATGCTCAAAAAGAAAACCTGGCTATAAATAAATCACTCTCTTAGAGATATCTCACGTTTTGTTGCGCAATTAACCAGATAATAGGGCCGCAAAGCATTATTTAGCCAATACAAAACAAGGATAATAACGATGAAACAAGGAATTTTTGCGTTGACGGCTTTGTCTGTGGCCGTCGCCCTGTCTGGATGCAACAGTGATGACGACGCCGCTGTCGATTTTGGTCAGAAAGCCACAGGCTATTTGCTGGAAGTCGCTCACGAAGCGGAAGGAATCGGCGCGCGTGAAGCGGGTACAGCCAAAGAAACGGAAACCGGAGACTGGATTTACGACAAATTAACTGGCTTTGGCTATAACGTTGAAGTACAAAGTTTTTCGTATGAGAAAGGCGGCAAGACACTCAACTCACGCAATTTCATTGTAGAAAAAGCAGGCAAGGTAGATAAAACCATCGTGCTGGCTGCACACTATGACTCAACCGGCGCCGATCACGGCTCGCTGGGTGCGACCGATAACGGGGCCGGTCTGGCGGCCGCTATTGCCATTGCGGAAAAAATTCAGCAGACAGACCTGCCTTTTAATGTCCGCATTTTACTGCCAGGGGCGGAGGAAAATGGCCTGAATGGGTCACTGCATTATGTTCAGGATGCACTGAAAAACGGCAAACTGGATAATGTGATCGGCATGATTAACTATGACACTGTAGGTGGTGGTGACATCGTTTATGTGCACGCCGCGCACTCCGATTACGCCGAGTACCAGTCTAAGTGTGAAAAACTGGGACTGACAGGTGCCAATTACAGTTATCAGCCGTCTTTGCGTGATGCCATGCTTCAGTCATCAATTGATGTGAAAGGAGAAGACGGGAAATACGTTGTGCACCCGGCGTTTCCTGGCTATCCGGAAGGTGAAACTGGCTCATGGTCAGATCATGCGGGTTTTGCCTGTGCCGGTATTCCGATCGCTTATGTCGAAGCGACAAATTTTAATATCAACGGCGAATGGGGATTTGATGGTTACTCACAAACCACTAACCCGGCAGCTTGGGACTGTTATGACGCGGAACAAAAAACTGCCTGCGATCGTGAGACAGAAACGAAGTGGGGAAAAATCTGGCATACCGAATTTGATCGCCTCGATAAGCTGGAAACGTTATTCCCTGGGCGCGTTAATCAGCAAGTGAGTGATAATGTCAATATTGTTCTTAACTTATTGACCAGTGATAAATATATTAATGTGAATTAAATAAAGTTTATTTTTATCTGGCTGCATTTGTTTCAAAATATTAATTAATATCGTGATAAGTGCAGCTATTTTCTGCGACCACCACACCACTGTGGTGGTTATTTTTTGTAAGCGGTTGAATGCGGGGAAAAACAGAAGGGAACCCTGTGATGCCTAACATTAGCGGAACATCAAGTTTCAGATTTCGTCAACCACAGAGTGACCTCGGCGGAAACGAAAAACTCACTGTCTGCTAGGCATCAGAAAAGTCAGTTGAACCGGCTGTCAGCGTTGGAAATCACCATTACGCTCAGGCTGATCAACAATCTCTTCAATTCGCACTTTTAAAATACCGCCGCCCGGTTTTGGCCATTCGATTTCATCCCCTTGCGACATCCCCAGCAGGGCGCTGCCGACGGGAGCCAGAATTGAGATGTTTTTGGCGTCTTTCTTCACATCACTTGGGTAAACCAATGTATAACAAAAGGTTTCCTTGGATGAGGCAACAGAAAAACGCACGGTTGAGTTCATGGTCACCACTGTTGGGGGAACTTCTTCCGGGGCGACAATCGTCGCACGATCCAGCTCATCTTCCAGATCCGCCAGTCCTGGCAGATCACTGTTAGCCATTGACTCCAGCAGGTTATCCAGGCGTTCGGCATCCAGAGAGGAAATAATAATATTTGGTTTTAAACTCATTGGTTACTCCTATCAAACAAGGCGCATTTTAACCCCTGAATTAAAGGGATTCAGACTGAACAAATAAAAAGCGCGCAATAAAAAAAGCCAGGTATAGGATTTACCTGACTCAAAAAACTCAAAACCAAAATTGATATAACAATATTGATACTACTCCAAGTCATCCGGGTTGGCAATCCGGAAAAAAATCTCTTCTGAAACGCGGAAAAAACAACCGTTTTTATGAACAAAATAAACATTATTGATAAATAAAATGATGGGTAATGATTAAAAATAATGACGAATGAGTCTCAGGCGAGAGAATGTTTTATAGACAATGAATCTTTCATCCTTTTATGGTGATGAGGTAAACCGCTTGCGCCAGTAAAGCACTGAATTATTGCTTAAGAATCAGCCGCACAAGAACACAAGAACACAAGAAAAGGGAGAGTAAGGTGAACAGGGAATGGGATACGCAGCTTTTAAAAGATTTACCGCATCAACAGCAGTTGGTTGCTTCCTCGGTCGAGGTTTTTGCCTGTCATGAGGATGTGCTGGCTGGCGTGCTGGTGGGATCGCTGGCGGGTGGGACGGGAGACCGGGTGTCCGATGCCGATATTCTGTTTTTTACTCGGAACGGATTTCATCGCCAGACGGCGTCATATTTTGCTGCGTTTGAAGCCGGAAAAGCCATTTTTTATCGACTGATCGGGGAGCATAACGATAAAGCCTGCTTCAGAAAATACCTGTTCGAAGACCTTACCAGCGCCGAGATTCACTGTGCCGATGTGGCGGAAGCAATTTCTCTGAGCCAGCCTTGCGTGGTGCTGTTTGATAAAGCGGGGGTGGTGAACAGCAAGTTGACGGATGATCCCGCTCCGCAACATGCAACGTTTCCGGTCTATCCGTACGGTGACGAAGGGCTGATGTGGGAACTGCTAACCTGCATGAAATGGCTCAGTCGCGGAGAAGCCAACGCTGCCAAGCAATACCTGAAAAAGCTGGCAGCCGCTCTGCCGGAGCCCGAAGGGCAGGAGGAGAGTCATGACGACAGCTAAACCGGAACGCAAGCCGTTTGATATTATCGGCGCACCGTTTAACCAGTTGGGTTTTGTACCGACTGATAACAATACAGTGCAGCCATTGCGGGAGCCAGATGAGCGCTGCTGGCTGGGGCTGACTGAGTGGATAGCGGTCAGAAATCAGCGGTGGGGCGGTGATATCCGAGATATGGGTGACGTGCTGCCTGATGCGCGGGTTCGACAACATCTGCATGATGGCAAGAAGGAGCAGGCTCTGGCGGCCTATTGTCAGTTGCTACACCCGCAGGTTTTGGCAACCTATCAGCAGGGAAGAGTGCCAATTATTCTTGGCGGCGATCACAGTATTACTGTCGGTACGCTGCAGGCGACGCTGGACTATTTCCAACCGCGAAACGAGAGTGTCGCGGTGGTCTGGATTGATGCCCATGCTGATTGCAATGATAGCCCGGCCAGTAATCTTCACGGAAAACCGTTGGCAATGCTGATGGGGGAGTACTGCTACAACGGTTGGCAGGTGGCGTCGGACAGCCTACTGAAGCCTGAATCGGTCTATTACGTTGGAGTCAGGGATCTGATGCCAAATGAAGCCGCATTGCTTGAGCGTCACGGAATAACTAACTACAACATGGAATACATCGACCGTCATGGTTTCCGACAGATGCTGAGCACATTAGTTGAGCAATTAGAAATTCACTATGACCGCTTTTTTGTCTCCTTTGATTACGACAGCCTGGACGGTGCAATTTATCGGGCCTGTGCCACCCCGAATGTCGGCGGTTTAACGGCCCGCGAAGCACTGACGCTGGTGCATACGCTGGCAGCCCATCCTAAATTTGTCGGCATGGATTTGGTGGAATATCTGCCGGAAAAAGATGATAACGGCGTGTCTAAAGAGCTGATGATTAAGCTGATTGATGCCGTCTGGGGGTTCAGAATGTAGGGGAGAAGCCGCACCTACATTCTGTTATATCGGGAGTGGCGGAGCGGATTACGCGGCGATGGTGTCTTTACGCATTTGTGCTTGTGCCCGAGTCAGCTTTGGATCGGTTTCCTGCTCATGGTTCTGGCATGAAGCCAGGCTGAGGCGGTACTGAATTAGATCAGATATGAGCCCCAGCTTTAGGCCGTGCTTTTGTGCATAAATTTCGAGGTCCGGGCGTCTGGCCATGGTTCCGTCTTCATTCATGATTTCGACGATGACGCTGGCTGGTTCGTATCCAGCCAGACGTGCCAGATCGCAGCCTGCTTCGGTATGACCGTCACGCTCTAAGACTCCGCCGGGCTTCGCCCGCAGAGGAAAAATGTGCCCGGGCCGGGTTAAATCGGAAGGTATTGCATCCTGGCGAACAGCGGTCTGAATGGTATGTGCCCTGTCAGCGGCTGAAATGCCGGTTGTGACGCCCGATGCGGCTTCAATGGTAATGGTAAAGCCGGTGCCTTGTGGATCAGTGCTGTTGGTCACCATCAGAGGCAAACCTAACTGATCGCAGCGCTCTGGCGTCAATGTCAGGCAAATCAAGCCACAGGCATTACGTGCCATAAAGTTGATGTGGGCGGGGGTGACACACTCGGCGGCCATGACGAGATCACCTTCATTCTCGCGCCCTTCATCGTCCATCAAAATGACCATTTTTCCTTGGCGAATATCTTCAATGATTGCTTCGATACTGCTGATTGCCATGTTGTCTTCCTTCTTACGTTTTGGTGCCTGGCCTAGTGTTTAGTACCCAGGGTTTAGTACTTAGTGTTTAGTGCCTGGTGTTTAGGCATTGGCCGTGTTTAATCTCGGGTGGTGTTCAGTTGAAACACGAGTTCGCGGTGCCAAAAGGGTGTACCAAACCCACATCGAAATTACCCATATACAGGCCAAACTGGCCGTGGCTTTCTTCATGGATATACCGACTCAGAATCTGGCCGATGGCCGGATAGGTCAGGTGGTGCCAGGGCACCTCATCTTTTGCCATGAAGGCCAACTCGGCGGTTTCATCACCAAACGGTTGTACAAAGCCGTCAAAACGCGCACGGAAAATGATGTAGACCTGATTCATCTGAGGAACGCTGAAAATAGAGTAAGGGCTGAGGAGATCCACTTTCGCCCCGGTTTCTTCCAGTACTTCACGGGCAGCGGCCTGTTCAACGGTCTCGCCATTCTCCATAAACCCTGCTGGAATGCTCCATTTGCCAGCCATTGGTTCAATGGCTCGTCGTCCCAGCAGAAATTTCCCCTGGTGCTCAATAATACAACCGGCAATGACTGTCGGGTTTTGGTAGATAACATGGCCGCACTGCTGGCAGACCGGCCGTAAATGTGTGTCACCAGGAGGCTGCTGTTGCCTGATCGCGTCAGCGCCACACTGTGAGCAATACCGGATTGTTTTATGCAACATACATCCTCCTGATGATGGTAAGTCCGCCGGGTACTAAGCGCTTACCGCAGGTTCATAGTTATCGATCACTTCTTTGGCCGTACGGAATGCATCCATGGCAGCCGGCACACCACAATAAATGGCCGTTTGCAGCAGAACTTCACGAATTTCTTCTTCTGAGCAACCGTTATTCAGGGCTCCACAAACATGCAGCTTGAGCTCGTGCGGACGATTCAGGGCGGTAATCATCGCCAGGTTGATTAAGCTGCGGGTTTTCAGCGGTAATGTATCTCGGCCCCAGACTTCACCCCAGCAGTAAGTTGTTACCAACTCCTGCATCGGGCGGGTGAAATCAGTGGCATTGTTGATGGCGTTGTCGACATAGTCGGCGCCAAGTACCTGACGGCGAATGGCCAGTCCTTGTTCGAATTTATCTGTCATGCGGTCATCCTTTTCTTATTGCGTTACTTCTTATCGCATCACTTTTAATGGATCTCTGGGGGGCCGCTTACAGGCCACCCATCAGCACGTATTTGGTTTCAAGGTAATCTTCAATGCCTTGACGGGCCCCTTCGCGGCCTAACCCAGACTCTTTCACTCCGCCGAACGGTGCGACTTCCGTGGAGATCAGCCCTTCGTTAATCCCAACCATGCCGGATTCCAGTGCTTCACTGACATACCAGGCCCGTTTGAGTGAACGGGTATAAGCGTAAGCGGCCAGCCCGGAATCTGTGTTGTTCGCACGGGCGATGACTTCATCATCTGAGCTAAAGCGGAAAATGGCAGCCAACGGACCAAAGGTTTCCTCATGTGCGACGCGCATATCGTCAGTGACATTGGTCAGGATGTGTGGCGGAAAGAATCCTGATCCCGCAAGAGGGGTCTGTCCAAAGCGCTTGGTTGCTCCTTTGGCCAATGCATCATCAATATGGCTTTGTACTTTTGCTACCGCGGAGGCATTGATCAATGGCCCGATGGTTGCACCGGGTTCGAAGCCGTCGGCGACTTTCAGGGCTGCCACGCGCTCAATCAGCTTGTCGACAAAAGCGTCGTAGACGGCATCGTGGACATACAGGCGGTTGGCGCACACGCAGGTTTGTCCGGCATTGCGGAATTTGGCTACCATGACACCGTCAATCGCAGCGTCAAGATCGGCATCATCGAACACAATAAACGGCGCGTTTCCGCCCAGCTCTAGTGAAAGTTTTTTCACGGAGTGAGCTGATTGCTCCATTAGCAGTTTGCCAATAGCGGTTGAACCGGTGAATGAAATCTTCTTCACCGTTTTACTACGGGTAAGGGCTCCACCAATGGCGACAGCATCTCCGGTTAATACACTAAACAGCCCGGCCGGAATGCCAGCCCGTTCTGCCAGAAGTGCCAGCGCCAAAGCCGTCAATGGGGTTTCCGGGGCTGGTTTCAGCACCACAGCACATCCTGCGGCAAAGGCCGGACCGCATTTGCGGGTGATCATTGCTGCAGGAAAGTTCCAAGGCGTAATTGCCCCAACGACGCCAATCGGTTCACGGCTAACCACGATGCGTGCGTCCGGTTTGTGGCTGGGAATGACTTCGCCATAAGTGCGTTTGGCCTCTTCGGCAAACCATTCAATAAAGCTGGCGGCATAAGCAATTTCGCCTTTGGCCTCGGCCAGTGGTTTACCTTGCTCTGTTGTCAGGATCGTGGCCAGATCATCGGTGTTATCGAGGATTAACTGATACCAGTTTCTCAACACTGCCGAGCGAGCTTTCGCCGTCAGCGTTTTCCAGGCTTTCTGCGCTTGTTCGGCGGCTTCGATTGCAGCCAGGGTTTCAGATTCGCCAAGGGAAGGGACGTGCGCAATCACCTCGCCGTTGGCCGGATTCGTGACCGGCAGAGCGGCGCCATCGGCGGCATTTACCCATTGTCCGGCAACGTAGCAATGTGTCTGGAACAAGCTTGAATCATGTAGTTTCACGGTGGTCATCCTTTTCAACGTGCTTGAGTAATTAGCCCATTTCAGGCAGCGATCCCATTTTGCTGCGACAGTACAACAGCGGTGACACGGTGTTGGTATCCGCCAGCTCGGCGTGGAGAATCTGCCCGACTAGAATGGCGTGATCGCCGCCGGGATAGTCATTCCACAGTTCGCATTCCATGACCGCGAGTGCCCCCTGAATGACTGGCAGGCCATTGGCACTCTTCTCGATGTCGAGCCCTTGCGACTTATCGATGCCTTTTTTGGCAAATTGGTAGGCAATGGCTTGTTGATCATCGGCCAGAATGTGGATGGCAAACTTTTGGGTGTCTTTGATCACCGGGTATGAATCTGAGTTGTAACTAGGGCAAACCAGCACTAGGGCCGGGTCCATCGACAATGCGCTGAACGCACTGGCGGTAAAGCCCACGACATCACCCAGATCGTTATACGCGGTGATGACAGTGACGCCGGTAGGGAATTGCCCCATGATATTTTTGTACAGATCCGGAGAAACGGCGGTGGTCGCTTGTTCAATAGACATGTTGAGTCCCTTCTTAACGCATAATAAACGGGTCAGCCATCGGTTCGGATGAGGTGTTAATCCACACCGTTTTGAGCTGGGTAAAGTCATTAATGGCATCGCTGCCACACTCCCGGCCATAGCCGCTCTGGCCATAACCGCCAATCGGGGCGGCCGCCGAAACGGCACGATAGGTATTGACCCACACAATGCCTGAACGAATCCCCTTGATCATGCGATGTGCTTTGGCCAGATTCTGCGTCCAGATTCCAGCGGCCAAACCGTATTGGGTATCGTTCGCCAGCGCCAGTGCTTCGGCTTCATCGGCAAACGGAATGACGGTGGCGACGGGGCCGAAAATTTCTTCCTGCACGACAGTGTCGCTATGGCGGGTGCATTCCAGAATGGTTGGGGTGTAGTACCAGCCTGCGGCGAGATCGGCACGTTTACCGCCGGTTCTCAATCGAGCCCCTTCTGTTAACGCGATATCGACGTATTTCTCAACGGTTTCCAGCTGTGCTTTCGTGGCCATCGGCCCCATTTCCGTCTCAGGCTGAGCCGGGTCACCGATGACGATACGTTCCGCCCGGGCAGTCAGCTTGCTGACGAACTCGTCGTAGATATCCTGCTGTACCAGCAGGCGTGAGCCTGACACACAGCTTTGCCCTGCGGCCGCGAAAATTCCGGCAACGGCTCCGTTGACCGCACTGTCGATATCCGCATCACTGAAAATGATATTGGGGGATTTCCCGCCCAGCTCCAGCGAGAGTTTGGCGTAGTTTTCAGCAGAGTTACGAATCACATGCCGGGCACTTTCACCGCCGCCGGTGAAAGCCACTTTGCGTACTAATGGGTGACGGGTCAGTGCGTCGCCGCACGGCAGGCCGTACCCGGTGATCACATTGACAGCGCCTGCCGGGAAACCGGCTTCCATTACCAGACGTCCCAGTTCCAGCAAGGTGGCAGATGCGTGTTCTGATGGCTTGAGTACCACAGTGTTCCCGGCTGCCAGTGCCGGGGCGATCTTGATAGCGGTCAGATACAACGGTGAGTTCCAGGGAATGATACCGGCGATTACCCCGAGCGGTTCACGAACGGTGTAGGCGAACATGTCGGGTTTATCCAGTGCCAGCGTTTCCCCTTCGGTTTTGTCAGCCAGTCCGGCGAAGTAATAGAAAAACTCCGGTAAGTAACGGACCTGGGCAAGGGTCTCTCGGATCAGCTTGCCGTTATCACGGCTTTCCAGTTCGGCCAGTTGCGAGGTGTTGTCTGCAATAAGATCACCCAGGCGGCGCAGCAGTTTTCCGCGCTGTGCCGCAGTGGTCAATGCCCACGCCGCAGACAGAAAAGTGTTATGCGCCGATTGAACCGCACGATCCACATCCTGCTCATCAGCAAACGGGAAGGTAGCCCACGGCTGTTCAGTGGCCGGGTTGTAGCTGTCAAAGGTCTTGCCGCTCTGAGCGGGTACCCATTGCCCGTCGATCAGCATCTGAAATTTCTCAAGCGCCATGAACGACCTCCTGTAGTGTCACTTGCTCACGCTGGCGGGTTAAGAACGACATCAACATGTCGTTGATCATCTGTGGAGATTCCACAGGCATCATGTGTCGCTGACCATCTAAAATCACAACGTCTGCGTTTGGCAGATAACTGGCCAGCATTTTTGCCATACGGGGTGTCGAACCGACATCTTGTTCCCCGGTGGCAACCAACACTGGAATATGCAGTGATTTAAGACGCTCACGTCCATAATTATCATGTTGTCCGAATAACTGATAGGTCTGTAAGTAACCCGTCGGGCTGTTAGTGATAATGCGCTTTTTAAAGGCGGCAACCTGTGCCGGGCTAGCGCCGCGGTACTCTTTGCTGAACCAGCGCTCAATCGCAGCCTCAACGTTGGCACCCGGCCCTTTTGCTTTCACTTCGTCACAGCGGGACAACACGTTATTCCGTTGTTGCTCGGTACGGTCAAAGACGCTGTTTAAAATCACCATTCTGTCGA
The DNA here is from genome assembly GCF_017329545.1 of Photobacterium ganghwense. NCBI lineage: Bacteria > Pseudomonadati > Pseudomonadota > Gammaproteobacteria > Vibrionales > Vibrionaceae > Photobacterium > Photobacterium ganghwense. The sequence goes on along the minus strand of NZ_CP071326.1, from coordinate 1,801,529 downwards.
TACGGTGGGGGTATTTCAGGGCAAAAGCTCTGGCGACCAGCCCGCCCATCGAAAAGCCCACCACAGTGACAGGCTTGTTCAATGCCAGAGTACTGATCAGGCGTTCCAGTTGATCGGCATAATCCTCAATACAGGCAGCGTCGGGTGGCTCCGGGCTGTCACCGTGTCCGAGCATGTCGTACCCAATCAGATGAAAGTGCTGTTTCAGCCCGGCGATCTGACCGCCCCACATGGATTTATCCAGTCCTACACCATGTATGAAGATAACGGTGTCGCCATCTCCACATGAAAAGTAGCTGGTTCCATCAACTAATTTCATGCTTTCCATAGGCATCCTTATTGCTGTTCACGAGCGGCTTTTTCTTGTGCCAGCTCTTCAAGGTCAATGTATCGGTTGCCAATTCGGGGATGCACGCGGCCGCCGTCAGATGCACCCAGCACCACCACAATTTCATTTGCTGCCGGTGCATCTTCGATCTTCATTTCCAGGGTGATGTAGTGAGAGCGCATGCCTTCGTCATCTTTGTGCATCATCGGAATCTGGATGGACGTTCCCGCCGAGCCGCGTTTGTTGGTAAAGCTCAGGTAGCTTTTGGCATTCACAGCTTCTCGATAGTGGTTGCCAAAACGCAGGGTGTGGATGACCGCTGATGCGTGTTCAATCTCACCCTCAACGCCGACAACTGCCGCTTTGCCATAGGCCTCAATGTTTTCACTGCCGCCCATGACGGCGCATAACTTATCGACAATCAAGGCCCCCAGTTCTGAACAGCCATCAATGATTTCCGGACGCAGGTTTTCAACAAATCCTTTTCCGTGCCAAGGGTTTTCAATAACGACGGCAACGCCAGCCATTCTGATCGGTTTTTCCCCAGCTTTACCGCCTTCGATATGGGTTTCTTCGATATAGGTGCACACCTTTCTGATGTTAAAAGCCATTGCCGTTTTCCTCTTTGGTTAGGTCATTGCGAGAACCTGCTCCCGCTTGTTGTATTATGGTATACCAAACCTAGAGGTCAAAAAGAAAGCGTTATTAAACCATAAACTGCGGCTCTGGTTGATGTTGATTTACATTTTATGATTAAAAATCAATTATTTATATCGTTATGTTCTGTATCTTAAGATATTTACTAAATTATCAAAAAGTGATCAATGATCACAGAATGTTAAAAAAGATAATCTGTTGAAGTGTTCGTTTTTATTATTGTTATTTAAATTAATCTTAATAAAAACAATAATTTGATAGGTTCGTGTGTGTTAAGTGTTTGTTAATTGTATGCCTTGAAGCATGGTTTTTTGGTGTTATGGTATACCAAGAGATACATTAAAATATTCACCGCAGATGCTGGTGAGATAACAAGGGGTGTCCAAAGTTGAAGTGGCCACAGGGTTACTGCAGTTCGGCTAAGGCACAATTAACAGCGTGATATGGAGCAATCCGGCATGATTTCCAATAACAACATGGTTAACAGGAAAGGGATATTTCGAGGGGTTAACCAGACCATGACCATAGCCTCTCTGGCTATGGTGTCAGCATTTGTGCTTTTTTCCGTTCTGCAGATCGATCTGGCAAACACGGTCTACAACGGGGTTAAGCAGTGGATTACCGCTAACTTTGGCTGGTATTACATTGCCGCCGTTGCCGTTATTTTTGTTTTTTCGGTCTGGGTAACTTTCAGTAAATTCGGGGATGTCCGGTTAGGAAAAGATACCGATCGCCCGGAATTCAATAACTTCACCTGGTTTGCCATGCTGTTCAGTGCGGCCGTGGGGACGGGGCTGATGTTCTGGAGCATCGCTGAGCCACTGACTTATCTTCAGGGGAATCCCTTTGCTGAAATGGCGCAGGTTGCACCTGGAACGCAGGAAGCTGCGCAAATCGCCATGCGAATCACCATTTTTCACTGGGGATTCAACGCCTGGAGCGTCTATGTACTGGTCGGGTTGATTCTCGCTTATTTTGCGTACCGTAAAGGGTTGCCGCTGACCATCCGTTCTGCGTTATACCCCATTCTTGGCAAACGTATTTACGGGCCAATTGGGCATGCTGTTGATCTACTGGCTATTTTCAGCACTTTGTTTGGTACGGCGACAACCCTGGGGCTGGGGGTTTCTCAAATGAACGCCGGGCTTAACTACCTGTTCGGTATCGAGATTAACTCCGTAAATCAGCTGATTCTGATTGTCGTGGTGGGTTCGGTCGCTACGTTCTCTGCGGTCTCCGGTCTGCAAAAAGGCATTAAGCTGCTCAGCCAGTGGAATGTGCGCATCAGCTCAATCCTGTTTCTGTTCTTTGTGATTGCCGGTCCAACGGCGTACTTATTTGGCGCATTCTTTACCAACTTGGGGGATTACCTGGCGAACTTCGTATCCATGTCGCTGTGGGTTGATCCTCAACCTGAACGTCAGTGGCAGGGCTGGTGGACGATTTTCTACTGGGCATGGTGGCTGAGCTGGGGCCCATATGTGGGGATTTTCATTGCCCGTATTTCAAAAGGGCGCACCATCCGCGAACTGATGCTGGGCGGCATCGTGAGCAGCACCCTGGGTGCCTTCACCTGGATCACTATTATGGGCGGGACAGCCAGCTTTATCGAACTGCATGGCGTGGGTGGTCTGACTGATGTCGTGAATGAAAACCTGACCATGGTTCTGTACAGCACCATCGAAGCCATTAATGTGCACTGGCTGACTTGGCCAATGGCTGCGCTGGCAACCTTGATGATTATCTCCTGGTTCGTTACTTCCGCTGATTCGGCCACGCTGGTGATTTGCACCATTCTGTCGATGGGTGATGACCATCCGCCAATTCGCATGCGCGTGGTATGGGGAGCAGGTTTAGGTGTGGTAGCCGGTATTCTGTTGATGGCTGGCGGTTTACAAGGGCTTCAGGCTGCTTCAATCGCCGCGGCACTCCCTTTTTCCCTGGTATTGATCGTCATGGGGTATTGCCTGATGAAAGATTTGTATACCAGCACTGAATACCAGGCATCACCAAGCCAAGACCCGGCACCCAAAGTGAACAAATTTAAGCCCGCCCCGGCACTTTCTAAGTGATCAGGGCAATCCAATGGCGGGCTATCAATCACAAGACAAGCCCAAGCAAACAAAACGACAAGAAAGGAAACTTGACATGAAATTCTCCTTATTCCTTCACATGGAACGCTACGATGAGAGCAAAACTCACCAGCAGTCACTGGCTGAACTGACGGAGCTTGTGCAAATTGCTGAGCAAGGTGGTTTTGAAATGGCCTGGATTGGTGAACACCATGCTATGGAGTTTACCATTGCCCCGAACCCGCTTAATTTCATTGCTTATCTGGCGGATAAAACGAGCACTATCCGCTTAGGCGCAGGAACGTTTATCGCTCCGTTCTGGCATCCGGTGAAGCTGGCTGGTGAAGCGGCGCTGGCCGATATCATGTGTAACGGACGCCTGGAATTCGGGATTGCCCGTGGCGCGTATCAGGCAGAATTTGATCGGGTCATGAATGGTATGCCATCTGCAGATGGCGGCAAATACCTGCGTGAAATGGTGCCTGCGCTGCAGAAGTTATGGGCGGGTGATTATGCCCATGACGGTGAGCTGTTCCAGTTCCCAACCACGACCAGCGTGCCTAAGCCGCTTCAGCAGCCGCATCCGCCAATGTGGATTGCTGCCCGGGATCCGGATTCGCACAATTTTGCCGTCAGCGCCGGCTGCAATGTCATGGTGACTCCGCTGCAAAAAGATGATGAAGAAGTTCAGGATCTTATGCACAAATTCAATGACGCGATTGCGAACAATCCGCAGGTGAGTCGTCCCGATATCATGCTGCTTCGCCATACGTTCGTCGGCGAAAATGAGCAGGAGTTGCAAGCGGGTACAGACGCTCTGCACCACTGGTATGCCATGTTCATGGCCTGGGCGAAAAACACACAGACCCCAGACAATGGGTTTGTAAACCGCTTGAGCACCGAAGATCTCGGCGAGAGCTTCAGCCCGTCGGCATTGCGTAACAATCTGGCTGTGGGCACCCCGGACGAGGTCATCGCGCGTTTGAAATACTACGAGTCGCTGGGGGTAAGCCAGTACAGCTACTGGGCTGATAACAGTTTAAGTTTTGAGGAGAAGAAAAAGTCCCTGCAGTTGTTCATCGAAAAGGTAATGCCTGCCTTTCAGTAAACGGTTTGACTGACAGTTTCTTTCTGCCTTGCCCCACTGCCTGGTGGGGCTTTTTTGACGACTTTATTTTGACCCGCTTGTTTACCGAATCATTCATTCAGGCATTAACCCAAGTGGTTCACTCAGCAAGCGCCTCAACACTTAACTTAACAAATCACTCGACAGCAACCCAAAGCGGTTAGGAGGAATCATGAAAGGGTATTGGATCGCTCATGTCACCGTTCATCATCCTGAAAAATATCGTTCTTATACCGACCTGGCACCGGCGGCATTTCAGCAATTTAATGGCCAGTTACTGGCCCGCGGCGGACGTTTTACGCAGTTGGAAGGAAACGAACATCAACGGAATGTCATCATTGAATTCCCGTCGTTTGAACAGGCGCTGAACTGCTACCATTCCGACAGCTATCAGAAGGCCAAAGTACACCGGGCTGGCATCGCCACGGCACAAGTTGTCATTGTCGAAGGTGTATAATCAAAGTGTTATGTGTGGAAAAGGCCATGCCTAGCACAAAAATTACCTTAAATCGTTATTTGCTATCACTTATAATGAGCCCCGCCCACACTAAATATATGGATGCATGGTGCTGTAGTTTACTTCGGTCTATGCCATCCCACGACCAGTAGGATATCAAGATGATCAGGCAACCCACGCAACTAATGAAGATAGAAAACAGTCGGATTCCGTTGCGCGAGAAAGTGCTGGCAACCTTACGCAGTGCCATTATGAATTTTCAGCTTCTTCCCGGAGATCGCCTGGTTGAACGGGATCTCTGTGACATGCTGGGAGTCAGCCGGACGTCGGTACGTGAAGCACTGCGCCACCTCGAATCCGAAGGGCTGGTTGATTACCTGGAAAACAAAGGGCCGATTGTTACCAAGTTAACGCTGGAAACCGCGAAAGAGATTTACGAGCTGCGAGCCAGCTTAGAAAGCCTGATTGTTCAGCTGTACACCATCAATGCGTCTGACAAGCACCTGCAGATGCTGGAAACCACACTTCATCTGCTGACGCGTCGCCTGACACAGGGGAATGTTTCCAACATCCTCGACAGCGTCAATGATTTTTACGAGCTGCTGTATGAAGGGTGCGGTAACCAGACGGCGGCGAAACTGCTGCGCCAGCAACAGGCGCGTATCAACCTGCTACGTGCCACATCGATTTCCCAGGAAAATCGATACATGGAGAGTATTGAAGAGATGAGCGCGATCGTTGATGCCATTGTGCAGCGTGATGTTGCCGCGGCACACCGAGCCTGCGTAAAACATATTCAGCGCGCCTCGGAAGTGGCGTTGACGGCGATGGCGGCAAAGGAAGGCGTGTCTGTTGTCCCGACAATTTTTGTCAGTGAGCAGTCGCTGATTAGTGCATAACGGCTGTTTTGTTCCGGGTAGCTCAGATTCACTTAAGGCTCAAAAATCGAGCCTGCAAGTCGCAATGTCGCTGAAAAGCAAGCAAATTCCAGTCGCGCGGCAACGCACGGCGTGATGTGTTGGTCGTTCACGTTTTTGGGTTTTACTCGCTCGTCCCGCTTTGCAACGTTTGGCGGGTGTTATATCCTTTCCGCAGGCGCTACCTGCGCCACCGGCTCGCGGAAAGGATGAAATCCAAGGTAACTTTAACTGAGAGCGGCAGATTGTGCCGCTGCCTACAACTTGTTTTGCCTTCTCTTCTGCCGGGCGAGCACAGAAGCATGAGACAGGTGAAATCATGACAACTCACAACGCTTTTTCCTTGCGTCTCGACGTGTTGAAACGCCGAGCCAAGCAACGTCTGAAAGCCCTTAAGCACAGCGATTCGCAAGAATGGCAGCAGGTGCGGGCGCATCACCCCAAAGCAATGTCGCTGAATACGGACAATATTCGGCTGGCTGATATTCAGCTGGTTATTGCTCGTGAGCTGGGTTTGCCCAGTTGGGCCCAGTTGAAAGTGCACACTGACCAGTTGGATTATCACCGGCAGCAGATTGCGCACAAGGTCGCCCCGCTTGACAATGACCAACGCACTTTGCATGTGCGGTGTGGTCACGACATTCAGCATCGACTGACGGAAGCCGGATTCACCGGCGATTTCCTGCCCTATATCGACCCGTTTTGTCTGGGACCTCTCGACCGCGATCCCCGGCGCTGCGAGGCTGTGCGAGCGCGCTTTGTTCGTCAGCATTTACTGACGGCGATGGGCGATACGATCACGACGGAAGCCATGTTACTTGCCGACGGGCAGCAAAAGCGCGCTCAGTTGCTCGACTCGACCTATGAACGGCTGGTGCTATGGGTTGAACACGACAATTATGATCAGCTGATGATGGTGCGGGTGTTGGCCGAGTGGTGTGCACATATGGTGTCGCCCGGGGCGGATCAAAAACCGCAGCCTGTGCTTGAGCTAATTGAGGTGAACCGGTTCCCGGGACAGGACAGGTTTATCGGGCTGGGACAATTACCGGCGGAGGGTTTGCGGGCATTGTGGCAGTCGCGACGATCTGTCAGTGAAGCAATGATGACCACGGCGAGTCGGGTTTGGGATGCGCTGTGTGATGAGTCACCCATGTCGTTAGTGCGGTTACTCTCCTCGTCAGGGCAATGGGCTCAGTTGCCCAATCTGGCTGCGGTATTGCGTCGTCATCTTCAGGAACTACCGCATCAGAACTCCGGGCTGGGACTGACCCAGTGGCTGGCACTGGAGGCGCTGGCAACTGAAGGGGATGCTCTGACCGGGCAGACAGGCGACAGCAAGTTAATACAGGACAAAGAGCACCACACAGGAGTGCCTTTTACGACCCTGTTCCAACGCTATCAGGCTTTGGAGCCGCTGCCTTTTCTGGGGGATGTCATGCTCTGGGCGGTAATTAAGCCGCTGCTGGTGGGAGACAATGCTTTAGTGCAGCGTGTCAGCATCGCAGAGAGCAACCCGGACAGTGCGAACAATGTTGATAATACTGGGCAACAACCCCTGACGGAGTCTGACTGGATGCGCCACAAGCTGGCACTGACAGCGCTGGGCTGGCAAGTCGTCAGGCATCGCCAAACTGCCAGTTGGGGTGAGTACGCCGTGGGCGGTATACCGGTTCGCCCTGACCGTGCGTGGATTTGGGATCACCAGAATCTGTCGACCCTGACGCTGAAGTCGGGCTGACCCCGCCTTTTTGTCTGTGTGGCCTCTTTGTGCGGCTTAACTTTCTGTCACTTACTTTGGTGTCACTTATTTTTTGGTCACTTAATTTGGTGCCTGCTAGCTTGTGACGGCTATCTTGTGCTTAATATCGGCACCGTTCAGAGGCAAAATTGCCCTGAAAAGACATAAAAAAAGCGCGCAGATATTGCGCGCTTTGTGTCTGACGTTCAGCGGTTAACCCGCAGGATGGGGCTCATTCCGGGTTTTGGCGATGACATTTACCGGTGCAATCTGAGCTGAGCGGGCCGGTAATTTCACCCGAAACTGGTTGCCTCGAGGGCCGGAGGCCGGTAACAGTTCGATGCTGCCGCCATGCAGCGACGCAATATCTTTGATGATCGACATGCCCAGTCCGGCTCCGTCACCGCGTTCGGTATGGGCACGAAAGAACTTTTCGAAAATCTTATCCCTCAGGCTATCCGGAATGGCTTCTCCGCTGTCACTGACCGTGACTTCTACCCAGTCTTTGGTGGTGGACAGGGTAACGGTAATGTCAGCCTCTTTACCGGCGTAGCGAATCGCATTGTCCATCAGGTTACTGAACAACACCGACAGGAGGATCGGGTAGCCCATGATGCGGACGGATTCCGGTCCGTCGAGGGCCAGATGCTGGTCATTTTTCAGCGCCAGCGGCACCAGATTGGCAATAACGTTACGCAGGTTTTCAGCCAGATCCAGCGATTCGATGTGCTGATTATGGTGCGCTTCAACACGGGACAGCATAAGCAGTTGCTGAATAACCCGGTCGGTACGCTCAATACCGCGCAAAATCTGTTGCAGGTCAGAGCGCAGCTCATGGTGTTGCTGGCGGCTCAGGGCATCTAGGGCATTTTCCGCATTCAGGCGTAATACTGCCAGCGGGGTTTTCAGCTCATGGGCCGCAGTCTGGGTCAGCCGTTTTTCCCGGCTCCAGGCTTTTTCTACCTCGCCCAGCATGTAGTTGAGCTGCCGGACCAATGGTTCCAGCTCGATGGTCGGGTGTTTGACGCTGATGGCGTCTAGCCGGTTGATATGTCGTTCGGAGATCGCCTGACGCAGTTCATTGATCGGACGGAAAAATTTGTTGGTGATCAGAATCAGCGTGACAGCCAGTACGGCTATCAGTATCAGCTGCGGGGCGGCGGTGGATACCGCGATTTCGTTGATCAGCTCACGGCGAATCGCCTGTTTCTCGGCCACCACCAGATAGGCCGGTTTCAGCAGGCCGTGCTGAGGGGGTAACTCAATCTGAAAGCGCCGCCACGGCTCACCGTTAATCTCGACTTTACCATAACCCAGCGTACCGGGCTCTCCGATCAGAGTATCCGGTGCGCCGGGTGATTTGATCAGAATCTCGCCCTGACTGTAGAACTGAAACATCAGGTTCTGTTCGTAAGGGTGCCCGTAAGGGGTGAGGGTATCGTCATCGCCGCCGCCGTAGCGCTGAATGTTCTGATACCAGCCCGAATACGCCTGGGCTCGGATATCAGCAGGCTCGCGCAGCAGATGCGGCATGCTCAGGGCCAGAATTTTGGCCGACTGACCAAGCCTGGCATCGTACACTTCATCAATCTCGTGGTGGGCTTCAAAGAAAATCGACACCCAAGAGATGAGTACCAAAAACGCAGCGACCCCCACCGAGGTGAGGATCAGTCTGCGTTTGATGGAAAAAGGCTTGGCGTCAGCTGTTTTCAATGATGTACCCCACACCGCGGATATTTTTAATCAGCTTACTGCCGACTTTTTTGCGCAGGTTATGAATGTGCACTTCGATGGCGTTATCGCTGGCCAGTTCATCCCAGCCGTGCAATGCCTGCTGCAGCGCTTCTTTACTGAGTACCCGACCGGATTGGGTCGCCAGCGTCGCCAGCAGCTTAAATTCATTTTTGGTCAGTTTGATCGGGTTGCCCTGTACATACACGTCATTGTTTTTCAGCGACAGGGTGAGATCGCCGATTTCCAGCACCGGATCGGTACTGCCTGCCACCCGACGGATTAATACCCGCAGGCGAGCCAGCAGTTCTTCCAGCGCGAACGGCTTGACCAGATAGTCATCGGCACCGCCATCAAGCCCTTTGACTCGGTCATCAATGTCATCGCGGGCGGTAAGGATCAGAATCGGCAGGGTGTGGCCACTGCGACGCACGCGGCGCAGCACATCCAGCCCGTCGGTATCGGGCAGGGTTAAATCCAGAATAATGGCCATGAAAGACTCGGTTTTGAGCGCCAGCTCGACACCATTGCCGAGCTGTAACCAGTCCACGGTATAGCCATGGCGGCTAAGGGAAGCCACCATGGATTGACCGAGCATGGCATCGTCTTCTACTAACAGAATGCGCATGGTTATTGCAGTTCCTTCAACTTGTTGGCAATTTCCATCTGCCGTCCTTTGTCAGCCAGCTGGCGACCGGTACGAGGGCTCGCCTTCTGGGCTTTCTTCAGGTATGCAATGGCTTCGGATTTGCGTCCGTCCTGGGCCAGAAAATCACCGTAGAAAAAGTTCGGGTCGATGCCGTTGGGGTTAATCGCCAGGGCTCGTTTTAGCATGGATTCGGCTTTGTCATCATCGCCAAAGCCAATCGGCCAGCCAGGTACCTGGTAGTATAGTGTACCCAAACTGGTATAAGCGGAACCTTCCAGCACGTTTGGATTCGACTGGATCACGCTTTCCAGCAAAGACTTAGACTCTTTCACCAGCGACAGGGCACTCAGTCCGCCATCTACCCCGGCCAGCGTACTTTTGTTGATCGCCAGCCAGACTTTCAGATCGTCTCGTTTAGGCTGACGACTTACCGCTTTCTGGTTGATATCAATCAGCTTTTCCAGACATTCTACCTGATTGTCTTTGTTGAAGGTGTCATATTTACATTTTGCCCACTGATGCTGAATATCGCTCAGCGTGTTGTCGTCTGCCGCTTGCGTCAGGGCTGACATTGCCAACAGGCTCAGGGCTACGGCGACGGGTGCCAAAGCAGAAATCCGTGAATGACGTTTCATCATCTTATCTCCTGTGCATTCGCCGCTGTTACGGCAGTTTTCTTGCAAAATCAGTGATGGTTGCGTGTTGCTTACGAATCGATGCTGTCACAACCTTCGGGATCAACTGGTTCAGTCTGACAAACAGTTTTTCCGGCCAGCCCAGCCAGCGGGCAGGGGTTTCCTGCTCGAGGCTATGCACGATAGCCGTCGCGACCGCCTCCGGACTGTCTGTTTTATTGCCCAGTTGCTGGTTTAATTCGGTGACCCGCTGATCATTGAGGTCCGTATCGGTGGCGCGTGGGCCAAGGTACTGCACTGTGATACCGCTGTCGGACAGCTCCCGGTTCAGGGCTTCGCTGAACCGATACAATCCGGCCTTACCGGCACAGTAAGTGGTATAGCCGGGATAGCCGATCGCCCCGAATGTCGAGCCGATATTCATGATCTGGCCGGGGTGGTTCAGCCATGACATCGCCTTCTGACACAGCAGGATCGGGGCCAGCAGGTTGAGCTGAAGTTCCCGGGTGATCGCTTCGCTGCTGCGCTGCGCCAGATAAGCAAACTCGTTGCTGCCGGCGTTGTTAATCAGCATGTCGATGGTGATTCCCTGATCGCGCCATGTCAGGCACTGGCGATGCAGCGCTTCTATGTCGTCCGGCTGCGAAAGGTCGGCGCACAGGCTCAGGTGTTGCGCTGGAGTGACCGATTCCCCCCGGCTGATCTGGTGCAGCAGGGCGCCCAGCTTACTCTGGTTGCGGCCAACAAGAATCAGGTTAGCCCCCTTGGCAGCCAGCTGGCGGGCAAGGGCGGACCCGATGCCGCCGGTCGCGCCTGTCAGCAGTATCCGTTTATTGGTCAGTTTCATGCACATGCTCCCTGCGTATCTTGGGTGGCCTGCTCAGCGCTATTGTCACTAATTGGCAAGTTGTGCAGCATCTGCCCGTACAGGCGGTAAACCATGTCGGCACCGTCAAGAATGGCTTGCTGGTCAGCCGGATCCGTAATGCGGTTCATCAGCCCTTCAAACAGCTGAATGTGCTCCTGATCGAGCGAGCTGTGAGAAATCAGGTAGCTCATAGCGCTGTTAGGCAGGTTCAGGGTTTTCTGGATCATCGCTGCCATTTCACCGCCGGAGGCCACACTGGTGCCTTCCAGTACCCACACCATGCCGAAGAAAGCCAGCGGGTTGCAGCGGTCAATCTGGTGATACAGGTATGCGACCATTAGTTCAATATCGCTGCCGACCCGGCCTTTGCCCTGATTGGCACGAACGGCATCGGCGTCAGCACCGCAGGCCGTCAGGTCGTTGAGGATCCACTCATGGTGGCCTTTTTCCTCTTCAATATATTCACCGATGGCCTGACGTAGCCATTCATAGCGTTCCGGCAATCGGGAGCCGCAGGCCATCAGCAGTGGGACTGTGTGTTTTACGTGATGGTATGCCTGAGTTAGAAACGCGGTATACGTGTTAAGGGTGACATTTCCCTGCGCGCAGGCAGCAAAGACCGGCGCACGGTACATGGTGTCGCGGGCAGGCTGGGTGTGTTGCACCAGCTGGTCAAAGAAAGCGGTTTCGTTGGTCATAGTCGTATCCTTGTTGAGCTGCCATTTCACAATGGGCTGAAAATCGTGTGTCAGGTTGACCTGCTCGGTGGCTAATTCGGCCAGAACATGCTGAAAACGGTCATGGAAAGCCTGGCGTTTCGGACGGCCATTGGCGGTAAATAAGTCTGGGGACTGGCGGAAATCGTCGGTCAGAATCACAGCCCCCAGACGGGCATAATCAGGTAGCTGGCTGTTAAGTGCTTCGATGGCGGTGATAACGGCTTGTGCCTGAATCTGACGCGCATCTTCATCCTGCGATGTCGTGTTGTGCTGCAGATCGGTTGTATGAAGCCTCTGAACGGCGGGTAAGCCGACGATGGCGATCAGGCGCTCCATGCCATCACCGGCAACCAACATTTGTTGCAACGCCGGATAAGGCTGAGCTTCTGATTCGACCCATTCCGGAGAAATGTTGCGGCCGAAGCTGGTGATCAGCACATTTTTCCGGCGGCCGGTGATATGCAGAAAGCCGTCATCGTCTAAATAACCCAGATCACCGGTATGAATGGTGTCGGGATGATGTGAAGACGGATCGGTACCTGCATAGCCAAGCATCCCGGCGTGGTGTACTACTACTTCGCCGTCGTCGCTGATGCTGACCCGGCAATGAGGCAACGGCATACCGCTGCACCCTGGTCGGTTATACCTAGGCGTATTCAGGCTGACCACGGAACCGCATTCTGACAGACCGTATCCCTCGAAAGCCGGAATACCCAAATGGTGTGCCTGCATCAGCAATTTCTCTGAAACCCGTGCGCCTCCGACGGCGACGAACTTCAGCGGTTTGGCAACCGAGGGTGAGGCCGCGGCCAGATGGCACAGGGCACCCAATAAGGCTGGTGTGATCACCAGACTCTGCGGCTGCAACTCGAACAGGGCGGCTGCAAACTGACGGATATCAAACTGGCTTGAGCCGTTCAGGCCAAGCTGGCTGCCGTGCAGAATCGTGGTCGGAATCCCCATCATCAGCGGGACATACAAACCGGTGATATTTTCCAGCAGAGTGGTCAGCGGCAGCAGCACCATGTGGTGTTGCGGCAGGGCTGCGGTATCCCCGTTTGCGGCCAGTACCAGTTGTGAAGCCAGCGTATGGCTGGTTTTATCCAGATGCGCCTGACTTAGGCAAACCCCTTTGGGGTGCCCGGTCGAGCCGGAGGTAAACGTGATTTTTGCTGTACCCTCAGGCAGTGCCACATTGTCCTGGCTTTTGTCAGGGCTTGAGTTGCCAGTATTGGGCTGAGCAACGTAGCGGCGCACCGTTAATCCCGCGATGGCTGGGTATTCCGCCGTTTTGGCTGCCTCGGCGTTCACTTCTCTGTCTATGTCATTGCTGGATTTTGCACTGGTTACTTTTTCAGTGGTTACTTTTTCATTGCGTACGTGTTTGCCTGCGGCTCCGCTAAGGGTATTCAGCAGGTCAGACGGCCAGTGTCCCCACAGGGTGTCAATGTCGGCTTCCTGTAGCAGGTGATCAACCTGGCTCGGACTGAAAAACAGCGGTACCGGCACAAGAACCAGTCCGGCAGCCATTGCCGCCAGATCCGCGATAGCCCACTCCAGGCCGTTTTCGGCACGAAGCGCGAGCCGCCTGCCACCAAAGGCAAGCAAGGCATCGCGAGCGGTATTGACCGCCTGGGACAGTTGTTGGTAGGTCAGGCTGACCCTTTCACCGGGTGGCTGAGCGTTCACATTGCCTACGATCGCCGGTGAATGAGGAGCCAGTCTGACCTGATTCTCAATGGCAGCCAGAACGGTGGCTGGTAGTGTTGCTGGCTGAATATTGTGCATCCGATTCCCCTTTAGTACAGATAGCCGGAGGGTGGCTTCCCTGCCTGTGGTGATGAATTTGTTGTTAATTGCCGTGCATTTATTGCGTTGTAGCTGTCGGCATCTGTATCAGGTTCACATTTGCGCCTGTTGGGGTGGCTCGGCATGGCCGGAAGACATGTCACCTGAACTCGCCTGTGCCAACGACTGAAGTCGCATGAAACGCTTGGCGAGTTGCTGGTAACCGGCCAGCAGTTGGCCGCCGCACACCCGAGGCTGATGCTGGTAGTAGCTTCCCCAGATTTTTTCAGCGTTCGGCACGTGGTCGGCACTGGCGAGGCTGAGCTGAATCGGGGTGAGTCCCAGTCGGTGCATCATGGCATGTAGCGGGTCGGTCGCCGTGAAAATGCACCACTGATACCCCTGTTCCAGCAGGTACTGGCTTAACAAAAAGAAATGCTGTGGGGCAGAGCCCTGAGAAAAAGAAGCCAGCTGGCCGATCTCAATCAGAGAATGGCGGCCAACAGGCAGTTGGAAAACATCAGACATGAGTTCGTCTGCAGGCTTCGTCAGGTATTGTTCCAGAAACAATGGTTCTTCACTGGCAACCCGAAAGCCACAGGCTGACAGCAGCTCATCGTGTTCGCCATATACTGCAAGCAACACCGGCATAAATTCTGACAGCTGGGCATGAAACGCTTTCTCGTAACGTTGCGCAATGTGTTCTTCTACTTTTGAGCGCTCCGGATGTTGACGGTCAATCACGCGAAGCTGAAGTGTCTTGCTCATGGCTTTTCCCCTGAAAGCGGTGTTACTGCTAACTTAGAGAGAAAAACTTAAGAAAGCCTTAAGAAAGAAAATCTGCCAAAGAAAAAAGTAAAATTCTCATAAACCGGATTATTTATTGATTACGGACACTTGGCTCATCACCGACAACGCTGGCAGTGTTGGGCTGTAAAATAAAAAGAGAAATCAGTGATTAAGAAACATGATTTATTTTCTTATTTATCAGTGTTTTGTTTGTTTATGTTGCGACTGGATACGACAGAAAGATGTCCCGAAAACTTGCCGTATCGGGTTTTAAACTCGTTGTCAGCTTGTGTTCAGCGAATGATTGCCAGTACTGACAAATTGGTGCGATTAATGTCGGAAATCTTTGTCTTTTCTATGCACATGACAGGATATGAAGTGTTCTTATAAAGAGTATTTGTCTAAAATTTTGTTTTAAATATTTAAAAATCTCTAAAGTGTAATGCGTATTCAACCAAATATTCTTCACGTTGTGGGGCTTTTACCGTGTAATTTTTACTCTGGTCGTAGGGGCTGAAGAAATCTTAAGAAAAGAATTTTATTAAGTGATGGGAGTTGTGATTGATGGAGTTCTTGATAGAACTCTGGTTTAGCTGCGGGCTTTTTTAAGATGAGGAGAGGGGAACGTAAGAAGACATAAATGAAGTTTATAATTGATAATGTTTAACTCATTTATGCCCCATTCCTTGCCAGTAACCTTCTACCTCACAAATAACAGTGAGGTGGTTTGACCTACTTCTTCTAATCAGCATAGTGTCTATGAAAGTGGGGTCTTACCAACTTAGCCAACTAGTTCGAATAGGCCGTCTTATTTCTATTTTTTAACCTACCGAAGAAACGTGTTCTCTGTTAGAGTCACCGTCAACTACGCTATTGAATAAAGACACCCACAGATCGCATGTCATTGATGGATTTTTATTCACCCTTAGAACTCATTTTAGGAATCCCTAGTGACTAACAACGAAATTTTACGTCGTATCCAACACGCGTTAAACCTTAAAAACGCGCAGATAATGAAAGCTTTCTGGCAGGCCGAAGTCACTGTGGCTCACGATAAAGTGGCAAACTGGTTAAAAGATGAAAGCGACAAATCTTGCGTTAAGATGAAGGATCAAGAGTTAGCGGTATTCTTAAATGGCTTTATTAACCTCAAGAGAGGAAAAAAAGACGGCGAGCAACCTAAGCCAGAAGTCACGTTGACCAACAACATGATTCTCATGAAGCTGCGCATTGCGCTAGACATGAAAGCAGAAGATGTGTTGGACGTATTAGAAGTGGTTGGTATTAGTTTAAGTAAATACGAAATTGGTGCGTATTTCCGCAAGCCAAACAACAAAAACTACAAACAGTGTGAAGACCAACTGCTGTGCGACTTCTTAAATGGTGTGCAGTTTACCAATCGTCCCGATTCTGAAGAGTTTACTGGGTAATTTTTATCTCGAATCGAACGTGGTAATTGATTAAAAAAGCGAGAACCATTTTATTTGGCTACTCGCTTTTATCATGCTAAAGACCGATATTAGAGCTTCACAATCACGTCTACTCTTTGTCTTTCTTCAGTAGATACCTATCAAACCACGCTGAAATCTGGTCGGCTTTTAGAATCAAGACACACACCGCCCCCTATGACCCTACCAAGATAAACCCAAGCTAAAACCTTAAGCCAGTTAGGGGCCACTATTCTGGTCAAGATGTTCCAAACATCTTGTAGTGATTAACTAAAACTGGCCACGTATATAGAGTTTTTCCATACTTTTGGTCATGCGTGCAGAGTCACGACTGACGCCATTGGTAACACGAATTTGCCCCAAAGCTATTTAGAACTAAAGATCAGTTGCAATATGTAAACCAATCTTTGCCATACCTTTCTTAACCTGAACTTGGGGCTGTCGAGTTTCTAGATGAAGATTCACAAAAGATAAAAAAGAAACTGCGGCCAACGCCACCTAATAAAGCACAGCTCGCCTACCCCAATGTAAAGCTAATAACTTTTTTCAACAGCGCCGCGTATTAAGGCCATAGCGATAGGCGCGCTACGTACCAATTTGACCCCTTAAAACAGGCAAATTGAGGGGTTTTAATATATTGATTTTATAGGATTTTATTTTAATGTCTTCGCATAAGCATAATGGTAGTCTTGCTTTCAGTTCAGCAAGGAGCCCTCATGGAAACCTACAATCATACATATCGGTACCACAACTTTTCACATAAAGACTTAAGTGCTCTCACGTTCACTGCTTGCACTTTCATTCGCTGCGACTTTCGACGTGCTAACTTGCGCGATACGACATTCGTTAACTGCAAGTTCATTGAACAGGGTGATATCGAAGGCTGCCACTTTGATGTCGCAGATCTTCGCGATGCAAGTTTCCAACAATGCCAACTTGCGATGGCAAACTTCAGTAACGCCAATTGCTACGGTATTGAGTTACGTGAGTGTGATTTAAAAGGTGCCAACTTTTCCCGAGCAAACTTTGCCAATCAAGTGAGTAATCGTATGTACTTTTGCTCAGCCTTTATTACTGGATCTAACCTTTCCTATGCCAATATGGAGAGGGTTTGTTTAGAAAAATGTGAGTTGTTTGAAAATCGCTGGATAGGAACTCACCTAACGGGTGCATCACTGAAAGAGTCAGACTTAAGTCGAGGTGTTTTTTCCGAAGATGTCTGGGGGCAATTTAGCCTACAGGGTGCCAATTTATGCCACGCCGAACTCGACGGTTTAGATCCCCGCAAAGTCGATACATCAGGTATCAAAATTGCGGCTTGGCAGCAAGAACAGCTTCTCGAAGCGCTGGGTATTGTTGTTTTTCCTGACTAGATGCTTATGAATACCTGCTGAAGGCAGCATACTAGATAGACTATATACGGCATCAATACATTTTCTAATCTAAATCACCCGAGCTAGAGCAATGCCTCTAGCTCACTTTTGTCCAGAGACGTGCCAGCCGAGTCATCGCTAGCACGTTTATACCCCATTATGTATTTCGAACAGGTGCAATATACATATAAGAGTTCGACTGTACTCAAATTTTAGTAATGATACGAAGTGTCTACTGATTAAATGGCTATTCAATTGGAAATCGCCAAACATCGTTCGTAACAGCAAAGCCCGTCAGTAGAGCAACCAGTTAGTGGCATAAATCACTAGAATCACTAGGGTGACTAGAAAGACTAGTATCATTGCCATCTTTTTCATGTAGCTTGACCTATCAAATACAACGCCTTGTTCTTCCCTCACCCTTGCCTCTTCATCAAAATGCCACTTAATAGCTAAGTAGCCTCCAATACCTAATACAATAAGCTTTAAAGCTCCAGCAAAATACGGAAAGACGTCAGCCCAACTGCCGCTCATTATCTATCTCCACCAAATTAAATAGCGAATTTACGGTAGCATAGCCAAAGGTTCATGTTTATTCTTTTTTATCGTTAAACATGGACATTTTCATTGTTTGTGTAGATCGCCTGAAGGGCTTTCCGGTTGGCATTCAAAAATGCGTAATCCAGCTCTGCATCGTCCATAGGGAGAAAAGCGCAGTCAAATATGTACCTGAAGGTATCTCCTTCTAGCTGAACTTCTACTGATGGTTTAGTTATTGGTGGTTTGCTAAATTAGCAAAAACACTGGCACATTTCTGTCCAGTAATGAACTTATGGCTTTTACACAAACCCAACAGGCGTGCCTTTCACGCGCCTGTTGGGTTGTTTGATGAGACAGAGTCGACCAATCAGCTTAAGGCGATTTTGGCTACACGGCGTTTTCCAACCTGATAAATGGCGCTGCCCGTGGCCGGGATAAACTGCGGATCGTCGAGGCGTTCGCCATCAATTTTTACTGCACCCTGACGGATCAGGCGAAGTGCTTCTGACGTTGAGCTGACCAATCCGGCGTCTTTCAGCACGTTAGGAATGGCGGCACCTTGCGGCAGGGGTAGAACGTCGAGATCGTCCGGCAGTACCTGATGTTTAAAGCGCTGTTCAAAAGCCTGTTCGGCGGCTTCGGCGTCAGCATCGCTGTGGAAACGGGCAACAATTTCTTTTGCCAGCAGCACTTTAACGGTTTTCGGGTTGCGGCCTTCGGCAATTTCGGCTTTCAGCTGTTCAATGTCTTCCATTGGGCGGAATGAGAGCAATTCGAAGTAATTCCACATCAAATCGTCAGAAATCGACATGATTTTGCCGAACATTTCATCCGGTGATTCTGTCACCCCGATGTAGTTATGGGCTGATTTCGACATCTTTTTATCGCCGTCCAGACCGACCAACAGCGGCATGGTAATGACTACCTGTGGTGCCATACCTTGCTGTTTCTGAAGTTCACGTCCCATCAGCAGGTTGAACGTCTGGTCGGTGCCGCCCAGTTCAATGTCAGCTTTCAGTTCTACTGAATCGTGCGCTTGCAGCAGCGGGTAAATAAATTCATGAATGCCGATGGAGCGGTTTGCGGCAAAGCGCTGTTTGAAATCTTCACGTTCCATCATTCGGGCGACAGTCTGGCTGGCAGCCAGCTTCAGCATGCCTTCCGCGCCCAGCTTCGATAGCCATTGTGAGTTGAACACAATCTGGGTTTTGGCCGGGTCGAGAATTTTGAAGACCTGTTGCTGGTAGGTTTCGGCATTCGCCATCACCTGTTCGGTCGTCAGGGGCGGGCGGGTTGTGTTTTTACCTGATGGGTCGCCGATCCGGCCGGTGAAATCGCCAATCAGGAAAATCACCTGATGGCCGAGATCCTGAAACTGGCGGAGCTTATTCAGGATCACGGTGTGGCCCAGGTGAATATCCGGCGCCGTCGGATCTGCCCCGAGCTTCACAATTAACGGGCGGTTCAGCTGGAGTTTTTCTTTTAGTGCCACTTCTGGGGTAATGCTATCGACGCCCCGCTTAAGCAGGGCAAAGGCTTCGTCGACTGACAGGTGTGTAGATAGCTGGTGATTAGCAGGCATGATCTTTCCTCATCAATGTTTCAGGCCGGATGGCACAAGTCTGTTATGCGTTGGTATGGGATTTGGGTTTTGTCATTCAGTCTGCGGGAAGCTGTTTTTTGAAAAAGCCTGTTTCAGACTGCTAGTTTTAGCTGCTTGTTGTACTGACTGTTTGTATTAGGCTGCGCGTTACGGCGTAAGCTAGTAAGCCGTAACAGGCTGATAGTGACCCTTGCGGATCAGATAGGCGCGGGAGTGGTCGTAGCAATAGTTAAAAATCAGGGCGTATAAGGTAATAAACAGAGTGACCCCAATATCCAGAATGAAAGCCTGCCACAGGCTGACCTGAAGGATCCAGGCCATCACCGGAACGGTGAACAGCAGCAGGCCACCTTCGAACGCCGCGACATGGCCAATGCGCAGCAGCCAGCCGCGGTTTTCCCGTTTTCCGGGCACAAGTCGGTCGAAAGCAGCATTAAATGCCATGTTCCACACCATGGCGATAAAGGCGACTGCTATCATTGATCCTGATAGTGATGAAACCGAGTGCTCGGTCAGCAGCATCAAACCTATCACTGAAAATATAATCGCCAGCAGTTCAAACAAAGCCGCATGGAATAACCGTTCTCGCAGTGTCATTGTGTTCTCAAAAATGAATGTTAATTGTCTGACATCATAACAATCCCAATTCACAGGAAAAGTTAGCAGTCATCACGATGTGTGATACCTTAAATGTGCGAATTGATGCGTGAACTGATGTTCGAATTGAAGCGTGAATCGAGGTGTAAATTGATGTGCGACATGCGCCGTGGCCGCAGGAGGATAGGTGTACAGTTTTGAACAGCTGAAAATGTTTTCGGCAGTGTGCGAGTGCGGATCGTTCTCGGCAGCAGCCCGTAAGTTAAAGCGGGCGCAGTCTGGGGTCAGTCAGGCCGTGGCTAATCTGGAAATTGCTCTGAATCAGACGTTGTTTGATCGCAGCGGCAATGTGCCGGTGCTGACCGAGGCCGGAAAAGCCCTGCTGCCCATTGCCCGTTCAGTACTGTTACAGCAGCAGCGGCTGGATCAGAAAGTGCTGGCGCTGGAGGCAGCAGAGGAGCACGCGCTGACCATTGCGGTGGAAGAAAGTCTGATGGCTCCCTCTTTATTTCACTATCTGGATGTTATTAATGCGCAGTACCCGATGACCACGATTGAGATTACGACGGCATCAACATTTGATATCTATGATCTAGTGAAGGGGGGCGATGCCCATATCGGGGTGGTCTATGCAGACGGCAGCATGCAGGAGAACGTGGATTTTGTCACGTTAGGCTATGAGCGGTTTATCACCTTAGCTGCGCCTTCACATCCGTTGGCGGGCATGGCCCAGATTAATGATGCCGATCTGCGCAATTATCGCCAGTTGGCCCAGCGGTCTTCAGCCGGTAAGGAACTGTGGTTCAGCTACGCAATCAGCCCTCAGGTCTGGTATGCCAATACCCATCAGCTGCTGTTAGATATGGCGACGCAGGGGCTGGGCTGGGCGATTGTGCCGGAATCTCTGTCGCAGCCGTTTCTGACCAAGGGCGATCTTACCCTGTTGCAGGTGGAGTATGAACCGAACGGCTGGATGACGACGGTTGACCTGCTGCAGACCCGCAGCCATACCGGTGGTCCGGTTCGGCAGGCTGTGGTTGAGCAGATCACAAAATGGTTCAGCCGCCGGATGACGCAGTAAATCTTTTCACCCAGCAAGAGTGTTTAAGAAATCGAGCGTGATTATGAAATAAATGGCTGTCTCGAATTGGGTCTTTGTATCAGGGCGGATATGACGGGGAAATGCTGAAAGAGCTATTATAAATGAGTGATCCGAAGGGGTTGCTGTAAAGGGGCTTCCGAGCAGGGGTTACCGCATACGAGCTACCGTGAAGGAGCGTTCATGAAGGCCATGAAATGGATACCTAACATTGTCAGCCACAGTCTGATGCTGGCTATCGGCTTTATGCTGGGTATTTACTTGTTACCGGTGATGACGGCACCGCCACCGCCGCCGCAGAAGGCCGTGCAGCAGGTGGTGCTCAATGCGCGTTATCTGACCCTGTTCGTGCGGGACAGGGAGGACAGTGATTTTCTGCACTGGGGCGAAGGTGCCGTGGCGGTTGCTCCGGATGCAATCAGTTTTATCGGCGATATGGCACCGGGGCCGGACTATCGGGTATATCTGTCTCCTCAATTTGTTGAGACAGAAGCGGCGTTTAACACGCTCAAACCTCAGATGGTAGATATCGGATCGGTGAAAAACTTTAAAAGTTTTGTGGTTTATGTGCCGCCGTCGGTAGATATTGAACAGTACAATACGGTGATTATCTGGTGCGAGGCATTCAGTCAGTTTATTACCTCTGCCAAATACCGCTCTCATTAAGTGGCCTCAGCAGGCAGTGATTTGCTTCGCGGGTTGGGCTTGCCTGTTGCTTGGTACCTTTCCCTCTTTATTTGTCTATTTTCTATTTTCTATTTTCTATTTTCTATTTTCTATTTGTTTTCTTTTAATCTCTCTTTTTTGCTGCCTGGTTATTTTCTCTCTGGCTCTTTGTCCCTCAGCGATCAGCATAGTGGTGTATCTGGTGTGGATGCTGTTTAGATGGTGTTTACACGGCTTGGATTAGCGCCAGAAAATGCAGACAAAAAAACGCCAGGATGCCGAAAGGTTACATCCTGGCGAATCGGGGGGTGAATCGTTTTACTTATTTGGCTGGAATATCTTTAGCGACCGCTGCCAGCGTGTCGATAATCTGATCAACGTGTGATTTCTCAATGATCAGTGGTGGTGACAAGGCGATGGTGTTACCCATGCTGCGTACCAGCAGGCCCTTGTCGTAGCAGCGTTTCAGAATATCAAAACCGATTGGCTTGCCATCTGCCGGAGCGGCAAACTGCACCGCACCGATCAGGCCGTAGTTACGGATATCCACGATAGATTGAATGCCTTTCAGAGAATGCAGGCCGTCTGCAAAGTACTGACCGATTTCACCGCGGCCACGCTCCAGCAGACCTTCACGCTGGTAGATGTCCATGGTTGCCAGACCGGCAGCACAGGCAACAGGGTGGCCTGAGTAGGTGTAACCGTGGTAGAACTCGACGCTGCCTTCTGCGGCGCTGTTCACCACTGTCTCGTAAATCTCATCTTTGGCAAATACCGCTCCCAGAGGCACCACGCCACTGGTGATACCTTTTGCAGAGGTGATCAGATCAGGGGTAACCTCGAATTCCTGAGCAGCAAACGGTGAACCCAGACGGCCCCAGCCGGTGATCACTTCATCGAAAATCAGCACCACGTCATGACGGTCACAGATTTCACGCAGGCGTTTCAGGTAGCCTTTCGGTGGCAGAATGACACCGCCGGCACCGGAAATAGGCTCAACGATCACGGCAGCAACGCTCTCGGCACCGTGGAACTGAATCAGTTGTTCCAGTTGCTCTGCTTTTTCTACGCCGTGCTCTGGCAGCCCTTTGCTGAAGGCATTGCGTTCAACATCCAGGGTGTGGCTCAGGTGATCGGCTGGCAGCAGCGGACCAAAACCGGTACGGTTTGGTGTCAGACCACCCACAGACAGGCCACCGAAGTTCACACCGTGGTAAGCCAGTTCGCGGCCAATCAGTTTGAATTTCGTGGTGTTGCCCTTGGCTCTCTGATAAGCCAGCGCAATTTTCAGCGCACTTTCTACCGCTTCAGAACCTGAGTTGGTGAAGAATACTTTGTTCAGGCCGGTTGGCGTGAACTCAACCAGACGCTCAGCAAATTCAAAGCCGATGTCGTGACCGAAGTTAAACGGTGAACTGTAGTCCAGCTCGGCGACCTGGCGAGCCATGGCTTCACCGATTTCCTGACGGGCGTGACCAGCGTTCACACACCACAGACCCGCCGTGGCATCCAGCAGCTGAGTCCCGTTATCTGAATAGCAATACATGCCTTCGGCACGATTAATAATGCGCGGGTTGGCTTTGAAATCGCGGTTTGCCGTAAATGGCATCCAGAAGGCGTCATAGCTCACTTTCTTTTTCATGTCCTGGCTCTGTGTTGTTGGTTGTTGCGTAAAGGTTATCGAGGTGTGTGAAAAAGGAAAATGACGGCGATTAAATATAAAGTTTTAATTCCTTCAAACAAACCAATGTGCCACAGGCCAGCCGGGTTTACCGTTTTGCGCTCAATCGAGCCTCTGCTCGATTGACGCGAAGTTTGCCACCCAGGTATCACTATGATTGCAATGGGGTTTTTAACGATTTTTGCAACGAGAATTGCCACGAGGTGTGCAACGAGGATTACGACGGGATTGGCAATTCGGCCTGCAACTCGGCTTGCAAAAACTTCACTAACGCCTGCGCCGCGCTCGACAGGTAGTGGCTGGATTTCCACCCCAGTCCGAGATGCAGCGGGATCGGCGGGTCAAACGGTACCGTCACCAGATCCGGTTCATCACGCACGATAATGGGCAGGCAGGTACTGATCCCGATGTTTTTGCGCACCAGTGACTTGAGCAGTTCAATCAGGTTGGTTTCAAACCGTAGATCCGGCGTGATTTTGTGTTGCTGGCAGTAGCGGCTGACGGATTCCCGCAGAAAATACCCGTTACGAAACAGTACCAGCGGCTGGCGGCAGAACGCTTCCAGTGTGACTTTACCTTCGCTGGCAAACGGGTGCTCCCGGCGTACACAGGCAACAATCTGCTCTTTGGCCAGCGTGACATGGCGGATCTGATCATGGCTGCGGTCTGAACGGATCAGCGCCAGATCGAGCTGGCCGTCGAGCAGCATCTTCTCCAGCGTCGCAGTACCGGCTTCGTGGATGTTGATCTGAATCCCTGGATAGGTCTGCTTAAACAGCGCCAGCGCATCGGGCAGGTAGTAAGACCCCAGCATGGCCGGCACACCAAACGTAATCACGCCGCTTTCCAGCCCTTTTCGTTCCTGGAGCTCCTTTTCGGCTTGTTCGACGTTTTCAAGGATCTGGCGGGTATGACGCAGTAACACCTGGCCGTCGCTGGTCAGGCTCATTTGCCGATCGCTGCGGTTAATCAGCTTCAGGCCGAGCTGCTGTTCCAGTTTCTGAATGCTGATGCTGAGTGCCGATTGTGCAATGCCAAGCTGATCCGCTGCGCGGGTGAAGTTGGCGGTCTCGGCCAGCACGTTGAAGTAGTGCAGTCGCTTGAGATCAATCATCACGAAATCCTTTTTTCGGGTGAAATGTTGGGAGGTCAGGCTTCCGCTTGCCAGATTTTTTCCTTTACTGACAATGTATTAAGCAAGGTATCTGGCTTGCTATCTAAAATATATATGGAAACTATCTCTACCATATATTGTTAATATCGTCACGACCTTGTTAATGTTTTGTTGCCTGCCAGGAGGCGGCGACACACTGTGAATGGAACCGGCAAACAGCCACGTATTACAAGGATTACAGCTATGACCATTGCTTCTGCAAACTATCTTAAGACTCAGGAATTTTCGGGATTCACTGTGGCCCCGCATTCGGTAAATGCCCGCCTTCAGGTCGTCACTCTTGCCAAACACACGCTGGATCGTTTTGTTGATCTGACCGCGAACTGGAGCGTACAGTCGATCGAATACAAGCCATTCCTGCGTTTTGCGGTTGCGGATGCGCTGGATAAAAGCTGTGACTACCAGCTGGGCAAAATGCTGAACCAGATCATGCTGGATCGCACCACGGGGGCATTCCTGCTGGAAGGTGACGAGCAGGCTCAGGCACAATTTGAAGATACCGACGAGCAGCGTGATTTCTTCGTAAAACTGTCAACAGCCATCTCTCACCTGATCGGTCTGCCGAACTTTGATGCCATGTACGGCAAGTTCTACGCTCGTTTCACCGTGCGTAACGAAGACAACAGCGACAGCTACCTGCGTCAGGCGCACCGCCGTATGGAACTGCACAACGACGGTACGTACGTCAATGAGCGCACCGACTTTGTCCTGATGATGAAGATGGACGAGAAAAATATGGAAATGGGTGACTCGCTGCTGCTGCATGTGGATGAATGGCAGGATCTGGAGCGTTTCTACCACCACCCGATGGCGAAACAAAACATTGTTTGGAGCGCGCCGCCAAGTAAGAACATTGGCTACTCCATCGAACACCCGGTTTTCTTTGAAGAAGACAGCGAAGGTAAGCCGCACATGCTGTTTATCGATCAGTTTGCTCAGCCACAAAACATGCAACAGGGCCTGTACCTTTACGAAATGGGCGAGTCACTGGAAAACGACACCAACTGCTTCAATGTACGTGTTCAGGTGGGTGCGATGCTGGTGGTTCATAACCACCGCTGGCTACATGGCCGTGACAAATTTGTTTCTAACCCTGGCCTTACTCGTGAACTGCTGCGTCAGCGCGGTCATTTTACCCGCTAACAGCCCGTTATCCGCGAACAGTCCGCTAACCGCGAGTTATGCTGTTAACGGTCCCTGTTGAGCACTCGCCGCAGGTTTGCGGCGAGTTTTTTCGTCTGTCTGGAGTATGAGTTTTGAGTAAGGTTTACGATTATGTGATTGTCGGCGGCGGTATTGTCGGCGTGTCTACGGCGTGGCAGCTGAAGCAGCGGTTTCCGGAGAAATCGGTGCTGGTCATTGAAAAAGAAGGGGGGCTGTCGACCCACCAGACCGGCCACAACAGCGGCGTGATTCATGCCGGGGTGTATTACGCGCCCGGCAGCCTGAAGGCCAAGTTCTGTAAGGCCGGATTGGAAGCCACTGTCGCGTTTTGTAAAAAGCACGATATCGCAATGGAAAACTGCGGCAAACTGCTGGTCGCGACCAACGCCGTTGAGCTTGAGCGCATGGAAGCCCTGTATCAGCGTTGCCATGAGAACGGAATCGAGGTGGAGCGCCTTGATCAGTATGAACTGAAAGCCAAAGAGCCTAACATCGTTGGGCTGGGTGCTTTGCTGGTACATACCACCAGTATCGTCAACTACCGCCGGGTCACCGAAAAAATGGCGGAAGAGTTCACCGCATTGGGCGGCGAGGTGCTGATGAATACCTGTGTGACGGCACTGAATGAAAGCGCTGACGCAGTGAGCGTGACCTGTCGTGCTGACAGCAGCGAATTCACGTTATCGGCCAAGTTCCTGATCACCTGTTCCGGCCTGATGGCTGACCGCACAACGAAGATGCTGGGGATTAAAACCGATTTCCAGATCATCCCGTACCGTGGTGAATATTACCGTCTGCCGGAAAAATACAACGATATCGTCAACCACTTGATTTACCCGATTCCGGATCCGGATTTACCGTTCCTTGGCGTGCACTTGACCCGGATGATCGACGGTTCGGTGACCGTCGGACCGAATGCGGTGCAGGGCTGGAAGCGGGAAGGCTACGGCAAGATCAATTTTAGTATTAAAGACACTGCGGAAATGCTGCGTTTCGGCGGATTCTGGAAAGTGACGCGCCAGCACCTGAAGAGCGGCTTGCGTGAAACGCTGAACTCATGGTGGAAACCGGGCTACCTCAAGCTGGTCAACAAATATTGTCCGCAAATCAAACTGGAAGACTTGCAGCCTTATCCGGCCGGGATCCGCGCTCAGGCGGTACTTAAAGATGGTACGTTGGTGCATGATTTCCTGTTCGCTGACAGCCCGCGCAGCCTGCACGTGTGTAACGCACCGTCACCGGCTGCTACCTCGGCCATGCCAATAGGGGATTACATCTGCCAAAAAGTGGTTGAAAAGCAGGGACTGGATACCCCATCTGCTGACACCTCTCAGGCGGCGTAAACGGCAGAAGGTGCCTGTGACGTGAAGTTGTCAGCGACATGAAGTCGATAAAACAGATAAAGAAAATCTGCGCCGACAACACACCGCTGTTTCCAAACAAAAAAACAAAACCACCACTGCCATTGATAATGGCAGTGGTGGTTTTGTTGTATTTTTTGAGCTGTGTTTTTTTGAGCTGTATTGGTCGAGTTGCTTTTTAGTTGGGGCGGCGGTGCCCATAAGCATGACGACAGAAACTCCGGTACCGGCGACATAACACCGACAGCACTACTGCCGGTAATGATCCTGCATGGTTTTGATAAACAATGAGCGCACCTTGTTAACGCTGCACGTTTTCTTGGTGATCGCCATGATCTCCAGCGTGTAGAATCGGCGATCAAGAGCGACGGGTTTCAGCTCACCGTCTTCCACGTAAGGGCGGGCATAATGCTCGGGCAGATAACCGATATAGCGCGATGACAGAATCAGCGCCAGTCGTGACTCATAGTTATAGGCAGTGGCCTTAAGGTTCATGTTCGCCAGATGGCCGCTGATGTTCTCCTGGGTTTTCATTCCAGCATAAGCGACCGGAAACCCGTCAATAATCTCATCACTCAGTTCTTCTTCATCCAGGCTATAAAGCGGGTTGTCCTTGCTGCAGTACAGATAGCAGGTATCTGAGTAGATATGCTGATAGTCCAGCCCGTCCAGACTGCGGTGATAAGGAATAAAGCCGATATCGGCCTCTTCACTCAGCACCTGCCGCTCGATTTCTGTCATGCGTGCCACTTCAGACGTCAGATATACCTCGCTGGCCAGCTTGGCGAATTTGCGGAATACCTGCGGCATGCCGGCGCGGGGATCCAGACTGATGGTATCGCTGAACAGCACGGTCAGTGAGCCGGTCAACTGACTGCCGAGGTGGTGGATGGTGCTGCGGAAATTCTCCAGCTCGCCCAGCAGCTTAACCGTGGCGTCATACACCACGGCACCTTCTTCCGTGAGCGAAAAGCCCGCCCGCCCGCGTCGGCACAGGATCAGGTTAAGGCGCGATTCCAGGTTGGAAATGTGAATGCTGATGGTCGAGCGACTGATATTCAGTTCGGTTTCTGCCGCCGAAAAACCGCCGCAGTCGGCAACTGTCTTGAAAATCTTCAGTTGCTTGATCTCGTAATCACCGATTTGACCTACCGGCATAGAGGGTCTTGTCATAGTTTTATGCCCGTAAAACTTCAGGTTTAACAGTGAAAATTTATTCAGCTGTCCCGATTGATAATATTCTGTTCACGCATTATGAACGGAATCGCAACATCATTCTATGAGCCGGGTATGAGTTCTCGGTTAAGGGCAGGTATATGGAAGATTTAAAGTTAGTTCAGTCTCAGGCTTTTATTGACGGTCAATGGGTTAACGCAGACAACGGCGCAACGCATCCGGTGTTTAATCCGGCCAATGGCGAGTTGATTGCGACCGTGCCGGATATGGGCGCGGCAGAAGCGGAACGCGCTGTGCTGACGGCAGACAAGGCGTTCGGACAGTGGAAAAAAACGACGGCCAAACATCGCGCCGGTCTGCTGAAAGCCTGGTTTGATCTGATTGTTGAGCATGCTGATGAGCTGGCCACCCTGCTGACAACTGAACAAGGCAAACCATACTCTGAAGCCTATGGCGAAGTGCTGTACGGGGCATCTTTCATCGAGTGGTTTGCCGAAGAAGCGAAACGCACTTACGGCGATCATATTCCGTCGGCCCGTCCGGAAAACCGTTATCTGACCATCAAACAGCCGGTTGGCGTGGTGGCGGCGATCACCCCGTGGAATTTCCCGATTGCGATGATCACCCGCAAAGTGGGACCGGCGTTGGCGGCTGGTTGTACCGTTGTGATCAAGCCGGGCGAAGACACGCCATTGTGCGCGTTGGCGCTGGTTAAGCTGGCCGAGTTGGCGGGCATTCCGGCCGGGGTGGTTAATATCGTGACGACTTCGGCACCGGCGACGGTGGGTGAGGTGCTGTGTACCCATCCTAAAGTGCGCAAGGTGTCCTTCACTGGCTCGACACCAGTGGGTAAGCACATTCTGGCGCAGGCCGCCGATACGGTGAAAAAGGTGTCGATGGAGCTGGGCGGTAATGCTCCGTTCATCGTGTTTGATGACGCAGACATTGGCAAAGCCGTGCAGGGCGCCATTATTGCCAAGTACCGTAATGCCGGGCAGACCTGTGTCTGTACCAACCGTCTGTATGTTCACGACGCGATTTATGACGAGTTCATGGCCCGTTACCTGGAAGCTGTTGCTGCGATGAAGATTGGTGCCGGACTGGAAAAAGGCACGGATATCGGGCCGCTGATTAATGCCCGAGCCGTCAGTAAAGTGGAAGGTCTGGTCAGCCGCGCGCTGGAGCAGGGCGCGGTACTGGCTGCCGGTGGCGCTGTGTCTGATGTTGGTCCGCAATTCTTCCAGCCGACGGTACTGGTGGATGTGAATGAAACAATGGATATCGCCCATCAGGAGCTGTTTGGCCCGGTGACCACCGTGTTCCGCTTTAGTAACGAGCAGGACGTGATTGAACGTGCCAACGCCACGCCATACGGCTTAGCCGCGTATTTCTACACCGAAAGCAACAGCCGCATCTGGCGGGTGAGCGAAGCGTTGGAGTACGGCATTGTCGGCATCAACGAAGGCATAATCTCGACCGAAGTTGCGCCGTTTGGCGGGGTGAAAGAGTCCGGCTGTGGCCGTGAAGGCTCTCGCTATGGCATTGAAGATTATTTGGAAATCAAATACCTGTGTTTGGGTGTGGGGGCGTAACACCTTGTGGCCTGTTGTCGCGAAGAGACAGAAAAATGCTTTCTGTAAGTGCAACCAGTAAGCACAGGTTGTGCATGCAAGTGTAAGTGTAAATGTAAGTGTAAGTGTAAATGTAAGTGTGTAGATGTGTGTTCCTGAATTTCGGGCTGCCGCACCATGACGGCGTGCGCTGCTCGGAGGAAGGAATTTTGTAAAATTTCGTCCTTTGAGAAATGTCATTGGGGCGCCAGGGCCCCATCCGGCATGTTGGCAACACCTTCGGGAGTTGCCTTTTTTTTATCTGTTTTTTTCAGTCAGTTGTGCACAGAACCACCAGAAGGTTTGACCGCGGTAAAACTTTAGATAGAGAAAAACATATTTATTCATAGTAAATGACTTGTAATTATTTTAACAAAGCGGAAACAAAAGAAGTGGCAGTGAAACAAGCCACGTACGCTGTACCACACAGCAAATGGACATCTAAGACAAGGAGCCTAACCGATGTATCAATCCCCAAAACGACGTCATTTCCTCAAGCGCACACTGGCAGGGTGCGTACTTGCGTTTGCAGCAGGTTTATCTGTTGTTCCGCAGGCTGCGGCGGCTGAGCATAACTGGCGTTTTGTGAACCTTTATTCACGTGGGACTGCCTACGGTGAAGTCTACAAACATTTTGCAGAAAACATTGAAGCTATGTCAGGCGGTCGTATCGCGGTTCAGATGATGTATGCCGGAGAAGGCGTGGGTCAGACCGGGGTGCTGGGTTCAGTGAAATCCGGTCTGGTAACCATGGGTGCCCCTTTCCAGCCAATGCACGCGGGTGAGTTCCCTCCGGGCGTGGTGGAAGTGGGACTGCCTGGCATGACTGACGATGTTGGTGAGCTGAGTGCGCTGTTCCATGAGCGTGGCTGGGGCGAAGTACTGACCGAAGCCTACGACAAGCAGAATCTGGTCTGGCTGGAACCTTACATTCAGCTACCGGTTTACGTGCTGACCAAAGAGCCAATCAAATCAATTGAAGATTTCAAAGGGCTGAAGATTCGTGCGCCGGGCGCGTACGGTAAGTTCCTGCGCAAGCTGGGGGCCTCACCGGCTTCTATGGCCTGGAGCGAAATCTACACCAGCCTGGCGACCGGCGTTATCGACGGCTCTATCGGCAGTAACCTGATTGACCACCGTGACGGTAACCACGTCGAAGTGGCGAAATACATGTACCCGCTGCCGATTGCCGGTGCCCAGGTGCTGCCGATTGTGGTGAACAAAATGGCCTGGAACAAACTGCCTGACGATCTGAAAGCCATCGTCCGCACTGCCAGTGCCCAGCATGCCCGTGAGCAGATGACCAAGTCTCGCTTGTGGGAGCAGCAGGCCATTGCCGATATGGCAGCCAAAGGCATGCAGTGGAGCCCAGAGCCAAGCGAAGCTGACAAACGTCAGTGGAGCGAAGCCGCTAACTCCTTGTGGAGCGAATACGCCAAATCCGATAAATACAGCAGCCGAATGGTCGACATTCTGCAAAAGCAACAATAAGGCGTTTTTACAAGGAAATCGCGAGGGGCTGATCGGCCCCTCGTCACTGTTTTATTTGCGTGAAATTTTCAGGCGTACTTTTAGACGCGGACTTGATGAGATGAAGCCCGGGAACGCGCTAAAGGGGAGGAAGTAATGTTAAGGATGACATTGGCGGCTTATTGCCGCGGTGTGAATGGTCTGGTCTACGGCGTTGGCTGGACGGCATCGTTGCTGATGCCGCTGCTGGCGGCAACGGTGGTGTTTGAGGTGTTCTCCCGCTATGTGCTGGGGAGCCCGACAATCTGGGCCTACGATGTGTCCCTGTTCCTGTTTGGTTATGTGGCAGCGCTCGGCGGCGCACTGGCCCAGCAGAAAAAAGCCCATATCAATGTGGACGTGCTGTACCTGACGGTATCGGCGCGCATGAAGTCGTTGTTCAACCTGTTTTCCTATTCGCTGGCCATCTTTTTTCTGGCCGTCATTTTACAAATGAGCTTCGGCAAATTTGAGGAAGCGATTGAGTTCAATTATCGCCGTCAGTCTGAGTGGGCGCCGACCATGGCTCACTTCTGGGTGATGATGATGGGAGCCAGCGCAATCTTCATTATGCAGCTCACCAGCGACTGGATTCAGGATGTCTGCTATCTGCTCACCGGCAAACCCCTGATCGTCGACAAAGCAACCCATAATGACGCTGAGCAAGCGCCGGTTATTCATCCGCAGGCCCTTGAGAATAAGGAAAATCATCAGGCAAGTCAGCGCGAAGCGGCAGGCCCGAGCGACAACTCACATACGGAAACGGCTGCTACATATCAATCAGCCAAGATGGAGGATGCATGAGCATTGAAGTTCTGACGCTGATTTTGATTGGCTGTATTCTGGCCAGCTTTGCGCTGGGGGCTCCGGTTGGTCTGGCACTAGGCGGGATCGCCATGGGCATTGGTTACCTGACCTGGGGAGAGGGAATTTTCAACCTGATCCCGACCACCATTGAAAGCAGTTATTTCAGCTTTATCCTGCTGGCGATTCCGCTGTATATCTACATGGGACAACTGTTGACCCGTTCGGGGATTGGGGATGCCATGTTCAACGCCAGCCAGATGCTGATCGGCCGTGTACGTGGTTCGCTGGCGATCAGTGTTATCGGCGTGTGCTCCATGATTGGAGCCATGGTGGGGATTATCGGTGCCGGTATCATGACATCCGGCAGTATCGCACTCAAACCGATGTTGGAACGTGGCTACGACAAGCGTCTGGCGCTGGGCGTGATCATGGCGGGCGGCGGCCTGGGGATTCTGATCCCGCCGAGTATTCCAATGATCATGTACTCCGCCACTACCCAGAACTCGGTCGGGCGGATGTTTATCGCGGCCATTGTGCCGGCGCTGATCTCTATCGTCCTGATGGTGGCTTACGTGATTATCAGCTGTAAGCTCAATCCGGCCAA
Organism: Photobacterium ganghwense; assembly: GCF_017329545.1. Taxonomy (NCBI): domain Bacteria; kingdom Pseudomonadati; phylum Pseudomonadota; class Gammaproteobacteria; order Vibrionales; family Vibrionaceae; genus Photobacterium; species Photobacterium ganghwense. Next base: position 1,768,640 of record NZ_CP071326.1, on the reverse strand, counting down.
AGCTCCGCTGGATACAGGCAGCGAAGCGAAGATGACCCGTAAACAGAAGGTTCGTACGGCGCGCGACGGTTTTTTCTCGCTGTTGCTGATTGTCGCGGTGCTGGGAAGCATCATTACCGGGATTGCCACACCGACGGAATCCGGTGCCATTGGTGTCTTCGGGGCGATTCTGCTGGCCATTGCCTTTAAGCGATTCCGGCTGGAAATGTTCAAAACCTCCGGGTTTGAAACCGCCATGCTGGTGAGCGTGTCGATGTGGATTATTCTCGGGGCATCATTGTTCAGTAACTTCCATATGCTCAGTGGGGTGCAGAACATGGTGGCCGACTTTACCCACGATCTCGGGCTGCCGCCAATCGCTGTCATCATCTTGCTTCAGGTGGTCATGCTGCTGCTGGGCTTTATCATCGACGAGATGATCATCGTCCTGATGTGTGCGCCGCTGTTTACGCCAATCGCTGTGTCGCTGGGTTATGACCCGATCTGGTTCGGTATTCTGATGATTTTGAACATTGAAATCGCCGTGCAGACACCGCCATACGGCTTTGCCTTGTTCTACCTCAAAGGCATTGCGCCGCCGGGAGTCACCATGATGGATATCTACCGTTCGATTACCCCATTTATTCTGCTGAAACTGTGTGTGCTAATTCTGTGCATGCTGTTCCCTGAAGTGGTGTTGTGGCTGCCGAATACATTAATGGGAGAAAACTGATGAGACTGAAATACATCCTGATCCCGGTTGATTTGGCCTTTTCCGCCGTGGTGGAGCGGGAGCTGGCCATGGCGCTGCGGTTGCTTGATGACGACGGCAAAATCGACATGCTGTATGTGGAAGATGCTCGTGCCCATCACAGCATGGTGCCGACCGTGTCCAGCGACACGTTTGGCGGGTATGCCAAAACTCACCGCGAGGCGTTGCAACTGATGCTGACCAACCTGGTGCCTGAGCCCCATCGTGGGCGATGCGTGATCCGCAACGGAGTGGTAGCTGATGAAATCGTCGCGCAGGCACGGGAAAGCAAGGTGGATGCGATTGTGATGGCATCGGCCAAGCCGAAGTTCCGCTCTTACCTGCTTGGCTCCAATGCTGCCCGGGTTGTGCGACATGCTCCTTGCTCGGTGCTGGTGGCACGGTGATTAAGCGCTAAGTGTGCGCTGATTGTACACTCATGCTGAATGGTTCCTGCGGTAACGGTGCCTGCTGTAACGGTTCCTGAAGTGGCGAAAAATTTCGTCACTTCAGGGATGTAGCACGCAATGTGATCGGGTCGGCAGGTATCTTTGATGACCTCTGGCAATATACATTTATCGTCAGGTCATCAAGAAGCGAGGTCAGGATGCGTCAGATTGGGGAAAACCTTTGGGTACACGAAGATTCGATGTCGATGATGGGCACCCGCTTGGGATTGCGAATGACCATTATCCGGCTGGCCGACAGGGCGGTGTGGGTACATTCACCAACAGCCATGTCCGATCGTCTGAAGCATCAGGTCGATGGCATTGGTCAGGTCAAATACATTGTCGCGGCTAATAACGCTCACAGCAAGTGGTTGCAAGAGTGGTGCGAAGCCTACCCTGACGCCGATGCCTATGTCAGTGCAGGCATACCGCGTAAGGTGCCGCTGTCAAACTACCATATCCTCCAGAAGGGGATGGAAAACGTCTGGAAAGAGGACTTACTCTGGGAAACCATGCCACATGTCCCGCTTTTCAACGAAACCGTCTTTTTTCATCAGCCCTCCCGCTCGCTCATCGTTACCGACATGATCCAGAACTACCCTGAACAGGAACCCGAAGGCATGGCGGGATTGTTAACCAAGTATGTGTTTGAGCCCATAGGTTTTAAAGGCTGTTGTGTTGCACCGCCGCTGAAAATGGGGCTCACCATTAAAGACAAACAAGCGTTCGCCCGTTTTATCGATCACATCCGGCAATGGGATTTTGAACGTATTGTCGTGACCCACGGCGATATTATCGAGGACGATGCAAAAACGATCTTTTCTGACCTTACAGCCAGGTTTCTTCAGTAAAGGCGTATTTTTAGTGAAAATATGCCGATTTTGATGCTTTAGTGAGCGGTCGGTCAATTTCCTGATTTTAAAGCTTTACAGCCATCAGGGAACCCCGTATTATTCGCCGCACTTACGGAGAGATGGCTGAGTGGTTGAAAGCACCGGTCTTGAAAACCGGCATACGTTAATAGCGTATCTAGGGTTCAAATCCCTATCTCTCCGCCACATTCTGGAAATTGGGTGAAAGCCGAGTTTCATAAAGAATTGGAGCGGTAGTTCAGTTGGTTAGAATACCGGCCTGTCACGCCGGGGGTCGCGGGTTCGAGTCCCGTCCGCTCCGCCACTACAACGAAGCCCTTGTCGAAAGACAAGGGCTTTTTTGTTTGTGTTGAGTTTAGGTTTGCCCTGCGGGCAAATGAGTCCCGCTGGAGCGCCAGCCCGGCCGCTCCGCCACGACAACGAAGCCTCGTCAGAAATGATGGGGCTTTTTTGTTTGTGTTGAGTTTAGGTTTGCCCTGCGGGCAAATGAGTCCCGCTGGAGCGCCAGCCCGGCCGTTCCACCACGACAACGAAGCCCTTGTCGAAAGACAAGGGCTTTTTTGTTTGTGCTGAGTTTAGGTTTGCCCTGCGGGCAAATGAGTCCCGCTGGAGCGCCAGCCCGGCCGTTCCGCCACGACAACGAAGCCTCGTCAGAAATGACGGGGCTTTTTTGTTTGTGCTGAGTTTAGGTTTGCCCTGCGGGCAAATGAGTCCCGCTGGAGCGCCAGCCCGGCCGTTCCGCCACGACAACGAAGCCTCGTCAGAAATGACGGGGCTTTTTTGTTTGTGTTGGGTTTTAGGTTTGCCCTGCGGACAAGTGAGTCCCGCTGGAGCACCAGCCCGGCCGTTCCGCCACGACAACGAAGCCCTTGTTGAAAGACAAGGGCTTTTTTGTTGGACTTATGCTTTCGTGGTTGTTGTTCAGACTCAGCTAGTCTTTCCTTTTGCTGAAAGTGATAGCTATTGACCCGAAAATGTCCCAAGGCAAGGTAGAATCATTGCTCGTAACAGAATCTACAGTTTCGTTTTGACTTGGATTATCGTGTCTAGCGAATAAGTTGCGATTCAGTATGTGGATGCAAAAAGATCGTCATTTGTTTTGCCAATCTAGTGGTAATTGAATCAATAGATTGGCGAATAAAAGACGATGAGTTCCGACTTACTCGACGATTTGATGAGACCGAAACCTATTAAAGGAAGGTAAAGGAAGGGTAATCGCTATGCTTTATGTTCTGAATTTCTAGTCGAACCGATCCAATCTTTAATTTCTAAAGCATAAGTAGTGTGGGCTTTCGCATACATTTGTTTCGAAAGCATTAAAATTGACTGTTCAGCCAAGACTTGTTGCATCTGGTTCTGAGCTTTTCTCATTAGTGCGTGAATACCGCACATCCCTTCGCATGCCCATTTGGGTACGTCATCAGTGAAGATATTCATCCGTTGCCGGATTTCTTTACAGTCAAAAATAGATTTTTCACCATCTATCGCTATAACGATATCAAGAACGCTGATATCCGCAGGCGATTTGGCAAGCTTGTAGCCGCCTTTACGGCCTTCCGAACTTTCGACTAACCCGGCTTTTGAGAACTTAGTAAATATTTTACCCAAATAATCATAAGGTACGCCCTGTAAGTTCGCCGCCTCTCGAACTGACATCTCTCTAGGAGCACCAACTTCATCAACCATATTCACCAAGCAGTGAATCCCGTACTCAACGCCCGAGCTGTAAAAAGCCATGAGTTACCCTCTGTTTCTAATTACTTGGGAGTTTAAATCACTCTCTTGCCACAAGCATAAAGAAATCGCTTACAAAAATAAACTACGACCAAAGTTGTCGCAGTTTATTTTTTCTTGTATGCTGCGCAAAAATGATGAGTCAGCAGTTAACGAGGAATCTCTTATGAGCAAAGAAATAGTGATTGTCGGTGCCGGTTTTGCGGGGATGTGGACGGCGTTGAGTGCCGCACGTTTGGCAAAGCTAAAAAAAGCGGATGACATCAGTGTTGCTGTCATCGCTCCGGTTGCAGAACTACGTGTTCGCCCACGCTTTTATGAGTCGAAAGTACAGACACTGGTGTCTCCGTTGATGCCTGTTTTTGAGGCTATGGGGGTGAAATTTATTACAGGGAATGTCACCCACATCGAGTCGGACAAACAGCTCGTTGTTTATGTTGATGAAAACCAAAACTTAGTAACCAAGCACTACGACAGGCTGGTATTAGCGGCAGGTTCAAACCTGCGCCGAGATATGGTGAAAGGTATTGCAGAGCACGCTTTTGATCTTGACCAAATAGATACCGCCGCGGTGCTTGAGCAGCATCTCAATGGCCTGGCAAGCAAGCCGTCATCTCAGGCTCGCAATACCGTTGTAGTTTGTGGTGGCGGATTCACAGGCATTGAAATTGCGACGGAACTGCCTGCCAGACTCAAAGCTCTGTTGGGTGAGAGCGAGCCTGTTCGAGTCATTATCATTGAACGTAATGGCCAAATTGGTACGAATTACAGCCAAGAACTTCAGGATGTCATCAAGCAAGCGACGGACGATCTTGAGATTGAATGGATACTCAATGCGCAGATTGAAGAAATCACCGCACACGGTTTACGGCTCTGTTCTGGCGAAGAAATTCAATCCGATACCGTCATCTGGACGGCTGGCGTCAAAGCGAATGATCTGACGAACGTGTTCGCAAAACAGCAAGGTCCGCAGGGCAGGCTGCATGTTGAGTCTTCATTGAAGGTGATCGATCAGTCGAACATATTCGCAACAGGTGATGTGGCTTATGCAGCAACGGATGATAAAGGCAATCATGCACTGATGAGCTGCCAGCATGCGATATTAATGGGTAAGTTCGCTGGGCATAATGTCGCCGCGAGCCTATTAGATTGTGACTACTTGCCATACAAACAAGAAAACTATGTGACTTGTTTAGATCTTGGTTCATGGGGCGCGGTGTTTACCGAGGGCTGGGATCAGAAAGTCAAATCAGTCAAAGAAGACGCTAAGAAGATCAAAATAGTCATCACCAACGAACTTATCTACCCACCGAAAGCGGAACTGGACTTAATCATGGAACAAGCCGATCCGCTTGCTCCGTGGGTATAAGTCACGTCATTGTACTTTAAACTGCACAGACAAAACGCCATTTACTCGCGTTGTCTGTGTATGTTTAACGCGTTATAAATTGAGGTTTAAAGCAGTGCTTTTAGTCTTAATATCAACGCTGTGCATTCTTCTTCTGTTTTTATATTGGTGAAACTGAGAATCAAACCTGGATGAGTTTTCTTTGAAGACCACTGAGACAGAGCTTGAGAATAGAGCCCTTCATGTAAGAGCTTGTTCGCAATCTCAACGTCATTACAGTTGGGATCGTTGAATTTTAATATCATGTGCATCCCGCCAGGTTGAGGCTCAATGGAGAGGTTATCTCCCAAATATTGCGCAAACAATTTAGCCGCGAATTCTCTGCGTTTGCGATATAGCTTGCGCATCCGCTGAATATGACGGGTGAAATGTCCCTCTTGCATGAAGTTGAAAATACAGAGTTGGGTTAATCCGGCGACATTGCCTGCATACAAATCGGAGAGTTGTTCAAAACGACTCACCAAGTTTTGCGGAACCACAATGTAAGCCGTTCTGAGGTTAGGGAAAAGAACTTTGCTAAAAGTACCAGAATATATGACGCGGTCTTGAGTATCTAAGCTCTTTAGAGCAGGTAGCGGTAAGCCCGTGTGTCGGTACTCGCCGTCATAGTCATCTTCAATAATCCAACTGTCATTGCCAGCGGCCCAATCCAATAACATCTGCCGTCTTTGCAGTGATAGAGAAACGCAAGTTGGGCTTTGATGTGCAGGGGTAACAACGAGAGCCTTAATCTCGCGTTCTTTAGGAATTGTTACGCCACTGCCGTCGACAGGCACAAAAGCAGGAGTCAGGCGTTCATTCTCCAAGATCAACTTGGTGAGAGGATAACCTGGGTCTTCGACACCCACTTTGTCATCAGGAGAGAGCAATGCCTTGGTGATCCACTTTATGGAGTTTACATAGCCGGAAGTAATGAATACCTGCGTCGGTTGGCACTGCACCCCGCGATACAAGTTTAAATATTGGGCAATCGCCAATCTCAGTTCTGGCAAGCCATAAACAGAAGGATACGTCAGGTTATCTATGGCGGTATTGCGCGCGTTTCTGGCCGCCATCCTTGCCCAAGTTTTAAAGGGGAAAGCATCCAGCGCAGGGATCCCAAGTTGGAAAGGGAGGATATCTGTTGTTTGAAGATCGGTGGTAAAGCCGGGCTGACGAACGGTCACGTCGTTCAAAGAAGGTTTCGGTTGCTCAATAAGGTTTTGGCTGACTCTCGTACCAGCTTGTCCTTTTGCTTCAATAAAACCTTCGGATTTCAGAAGAGCGTAGCCTTCTTCCACGCTGCCACGTGATAGCCCCATTTCTTTGGCGAGGGCACGTGCGGATGGAATACGTTCACCGGGTTTGAGCACGCCTTCTAAAATCGCGGTGTGAATACGCTTGTAAACCAGTTTATAGGCAAACAGTTTGTTCTGGCCTTTTTGCATGTCCAATCATGGTCCATAAAAATCTTAAACTTATGGCTCTTATTGTAAGCCATATTAGTTTGTAACATCACTACCAATACGGTGTGATTATCGAAGATTTGGAGATAATATGAAAATACTATTGATTAACAGTAGTTCGAGGCAACAAGCGTCCTCGACATATTTCCTTGCGCAAGCCCTGCTTAAACGTGTGTCGATGCTCACGCCTGTGAGCGTGACGGAAGAAAACGTGACGCGACTGCCGCAGGTGGATAATGAATATTCAATCTCCGTGGCGAGCACTGAACAATATTATGATGAGTCGAAGGGCAGTCTCGCGTTGTCGAATCGACTTATCGACGATTTAGTCGAAGCCGACATGGTGATCGTGATGTCTCCGATGCATAACTTTTCGTTGCCTTCCGGATTAAAAAGTTGGGTGGATCATGTGGTTCGCGCCCAAAAGACGTTCGCAATAACGCCAACCGGGAATTATTAGACGATAAACCTGTGTATGTGCTTATTTCTTCCGGTGGGAAGTTTTCAGGAAATGATGCGTATCAACCCGACTTCTTTACACCTTATATGAAAGAAGTACTCAGCACGATTGGTATAAACAGTGTCAGTTTTTTCGCTATTGAAAGTACCGTTTCTTCTCATGATGTCATCGAAAATAATATTAAATTCATTCGTCAAAAACTATTGGCACATCTAGAAGAAAACTTCATCAAAACCAAATTATTATAAATTTCCTTACTTAAACCTTTATAGTCACTTCAAATAGGATGCTCAATATGAAGCCTATGTACAAAAAATATTTAAAGTTCTTATTTACGACAGTATTATTCCTCACTCCCTTATATCAGCAAGCTCATGCGGAAGAAATGGACTACTCAGCCGACGGTGAACGTCGCGCTAAATCGGCGGGCGAGCTTTTGGTTGGGAAACCAGCGCCGGATATGAAAATCACCACCATTGACGGCACCGTCATAGACTTGAGCGAAGTGTATGGAAATAAACCTGTCTATATCAAATTCTGGGCGACATGGTGTATACCTTGTCGTGAGCAAATGCCTGGGTTCGAAGCAATATACCAGCAATACCATGATCAAATAGAAGTGATATCCGTGAACACTGGTATTAATGACAGCGTAAAGTCTGTGAAGCCGTTTATGGCAAAAATGGGACTGACGATGCCGACAGTGATTGATGATGGAACACTCGCTCGTGCGTTTCAATTAAGGGTTACCCCACAACATGTGTTGATTGATAAACAAGGCTTGTTTTCATACTTTGGCCATGTCGATGACGAAGATTTTCATCATCAACTTGAGCGTGCCATTAAACAACCCTCCGTTGACAAGGTGACCTACGCTAGCTCGTCTGAGCCGACTACACGTGCGTATCAAGTCGGCGATACGTTGCAAGGTTTAGATTTCACCACGATCAATGACAAAAGCCTTGAAGTAAAATTTGGTCATACAAATAGCGACAAAGTCGGACTGGTATTTTTTGGCCCTTGGTGCGAATGGTATTTGGAAGAGACGGCACCGGAGTCTTCAAAGGCGTGTACTAAAGTGCGCGAACTTCTCGAAGTGAAATCTCAATCAGGAGATATGAAATGGGTCTCTATCTCCACCAATGTTTGGTCCTCAGTTGCTGAACTTCACGAATATAAAAAGAGTTATGGAACAAGTCTACCGATTGTATTTGATGGTAATGGAAAGCTATTTGAAAAGTTTGATGTCAATCAAATCCCAACAATTATTTTAATTGATAAGAATGGACGCATTGAATCGAAAGTATCTGTACAGGATAGTGAATTTGAGAATGTTTTAGCATCACTGTGAAACTCTAGGATATAAAAGTCCAACAATGGCTGTTATTTTAATTTCAAATGAATAATAACAGCCATTGTTCTAACTGTTAGAGATGAAAGCCATGAAGTGCGTCGCTATTTTCGTCCGCATAATGACTCTTATCGCTTGTATGATTGTTTCATTTCAAGCGCTGAGTAATCAATATGATTACCCGAACAATTTACTGTCTGTTTCGATTTTTCCAGAGTCTGAACACCCGTCTGTTGGTCAAACACATACGCTAGCGTTAAAAATGACGCCTCAAGCAGGCTGGCATGGGTATTGGAAAAACCCAGGTGATGCTGGGTTTGCCAATAATTTCAAATGGTCTTTACCTGAAGGTGTGACTGTTGGCGAATTTGCCTACCCGGCGCCAAGCCAACTGCTCACCAGTGGTTTAATGAATTACATCTACCATGGTGAATATGTGCTGTTAGCCCCTTTGATGATCAGCAAAGATTATCAAGAAGGTGAATCTGTCGACTTAAATCTCGAGCTCAATTACTTGGTGTGCAACCCAGAAAGTTGTTTACCGGAAAGTCAGTCATTGAGCACGACGTTGACGGTTGGTGACGGTGCAAAAGATAGCGCTCTGCAAAATCGGTTTAACCAGTGGCAGGCATTAATCCCTAAACCCATCAACGAAACCGGGCAGTTTTACACCAGCGACGAGACGTTTACGCTACGTTTGCCATTGCCCAGCTCTGTCGATATTAAGAACGCGCACGTTTATCCCGTCATCAACGATTTAATGTCTAACAGCGCCGCTCAACAATTTACTTTAAAAGATGATCGCCTCACGATGACTACGACGAAAGGCGACTTGGACGGCGACTTATTTGAAGGCGTCCTCGAGCTCAATAATGGTACTTCGTTGCGATTTCAGGCAGAGCGTATCGATGCTTCAAGTTCGTTGTCCGGTCAGCCGGATTCATGGAAGGATAACGACATCGTGCTCTCTATCATCGCGTTTCTGGGAGCAATTGCGGGTGGCCTATTGCTCAACATCATGCCGTGTGTGTTTCCAATCTTGAGCCTGAAAATTTTAAGCATTGCGCATCAAGGCTCCGAAAAAGAAGCCAGAGCAGGTGCTCTCGCCTACACGTTCGGTGCAGTCTTAGTGTGTGTGGTGCTGGGCGGTATCATTCTGGCGTTAAGAGCGCTGGGTCATCAGGTGGGGTGGGCGTTTCAACTGCAAAGCCCAGTTGTTATCGCGACGTTGATTCTGTTGATGAATGCGATCGGTTTTAACCTGGCGGGATTGTATGAGTTTGGGACTTTAACGTCTGGTTCGAGCTTACAAGAATCTAAAGGGCCAAAAGGGGATTTTTGGACCGGTGTACTTGCCGCGTTTATCGCGACTCCATGTACCGGTCCGTTTATGGCGACCGCATTAGGCGCAGCATTAGTGTTACCGGTTGTTAGCGCATTTATGATCTTTGCCGGGTTAGGATTTGGCATGGCGTTGCCATTTTTGTTGGTGAGCTTTATCCCGTGGTTGCGGACGGTGCTGCCAAAACCGGGAGCGTGGATGGCCACCGCAAGACGCATCCTGGCGCTGCCAATGTTTATCACTGTGCTGGGGCTGTTATGGATATTGATGCGTCAGGCCAGCAGCGATTTCACACTGTTGGTCATTTCGGCGACCATGCTATCAACATTTGGCATGTGGTTAACCGGTTTATGGCAAGTCTCACAACGCAAGATGCGTTGGTGGCCAGCCATTGTGTTGAGCCTGTTACCGCTGTTAGTGATGGTCTCGTGGGATTCAGATGTGTTGGCACAGCCATCTCAAATAGAGCCCAATGCTTTGCAGTTCGATCAAGCAAAATTGGATGAGTTGAAAACTGAGCACGATGTGTTTTTGTACTTCACGGCGGATTGGTGTTTGACTTGCAAAGTGAATGAAAGAACCTCGATAGAACGAGACAGCGTGAAAGAGGTGTTTAATCAACAGGGTGTGGTATCCATGGTCGGCGATTGGACCAATGGTGACAGTGCCATCACTCAATTCCTGACAAAGCATAAACGCTCAGGTGTACCACTTTATTTATGGTATCGAAAAGGGTCAGACGTTCCAGAGATTCTGCCTCAGATATTAACCCCCAACATTCTTCTTAATCAGTTGTCCGAACAGTAATGAAATCCAAGCCATATAACTATGTTTATATGGCTTGGTATAGAGCTAATCGAAAATCATTTAACTCAGCATACCTTTCATTTAAATCAAATCAATTCTCTACCGGCAGTGATGCATACACTGAAACGATCGGTAACCTGTAAACCCAGTTAACTCCCTAACTCATAAATGGTCCAATACCAATTTCCCCTTCTTCTATCTAGCCCCTAACTCTCCCCAAAACCAACCCTCACCAACTACCCTAAACTATACGGTATTGATATGGCGTAGCCTGCCTTCAGAGGGCGTAATCATGCATGTGAAATCTGTTTTTGAATCGGTTTGCAGTCTGCTGTTGTTGTTTGTATCAATTTGGCTGCTAATGACGTTATCTGTTCCTTTTGCAACGGCGGCGACTCAGCCTCGGCCACAGGATGACTTCTACACATATGTAAATGCCGACTGGCTGGAAAAGACGCCTATTCCGGAGGATTTACCGGGCATCGACAACTTTACGCAAGTGACTCTGAATGTGAACAAGCAGGTATGGGATACGCTGGAAACGTTGCGTAAGGCAACGTCTCCGTTAGCGCCGTACGAGAAGCAGTTGCTGGACTTATACCTTTCTTACAACGATATCGAACAGCGCGATAAGCTGGGGATCCGTCCGCTCACTACGGAGCTCGAGATGATCGATAACTGTAAGGATCACTCATGCATAGCCAGAGCCTTCGCCGAACTGGAAAAATTGGGAGTGGGTGGCCCGTTGATTATTGGCGTGACCAATGATGCTAAAAATTCCTCTCGTTACATTGCCACCGTGGTGCAGTACGGTCTGGGCCAGACGCAGGCCGTGCTGGTAGGCGACGATGATCGCTCACAGAAGATTCGGGCGTTGTATCAGGAGCACATCTCAAACATGTTAACTCTGGCGGGTTTTAATGACGGCAAGGAAAGGGCATTACGGGTAATCAATCTGGAACAGAAGCTGGCGCAGATTCAATGGACCCCTGCTCAGAACCGGGATCCTCAGAAAACCTATAACCTGTTTGATACTGCCAAACTTCAACAAACTCTGCCCCATTTCCCAGTGAAAGATATGCTGTCGGTTCTGGGTTTTGAGCCTGAACTGGACATGGTCGTCAAGCAACCGTCATACCTTGTCGCGCTCAATGCGCTGTTTGCCAACACCAGAATCGAAACCTGGCAGGACTACCTTCGAATGCGGTTGATTGCTGAGCATGCCGCGTTGCTGTCGAGCGATTTTCAGGATGAAGTTAATGCTTATCGCCGGAAAATGGGTATCGCAGGGAAAGACATGCCGCAATGGCTTCGCTCGGTTTTTTTCCTGGAAGAAAAAGCCGACATGCTGGTTGGTCGGGTATATGTCGCACATCATTTCAGTGATGACGAACTGGCCCAGATTCAGAAGATCATTCAGGCCATTAAAGAGGAATACCGGAGTGCGATAACCGATTCAACCTTCTTCAGTGAGCCGACCAAGGTACAGGCACTCGCCAAGCTTGAGGCAATGCGGTTTTATATTGGTTATCCCAAAACCTGGAAGGACTACAGCGCACTGACAATTACCCCGGATGATCTGATTGGCAACACACGACGGATTGCGTTGTTTGACCATGAGGAAATGGTGGCCAAGCTGAACAAACCTGTCGACCCGGATGAATGGCTTCAGGCCCCAACCATGGTAAATGCTTACTACCAGCCTTCAGCGAACAAATTCATGCTAATGGCGGCGATTTTGCAGCCACCGTTCTTTGATGCGTCCTGGAGCGATGCGGCTCAGATGGGAGGCATAGGTTTTATTATCGGTCACGAAATCGGCCACGGTTTTGATGACCAAGGCAGCCAGTATGACGCCGAGGGAAATTTGAGAAACTGGTGGACACCAGAGGACAGAAAAAAATTTAACGCGGTAGCGAAAAGGGCGGTGACACAGGCCAATGCGTATGAGATTTTGCCGGGACATTACCTCAACGGCGAGCTGGAACTGGGGGAAATTCTGGGGGATCTGAACGGCTTGCATATTGCTCATCGTGCCAACCTTCGCATGGTGAAAGCGGCGGGAAGTACCAATGAACATGAGCTCAAACTGCAGATAGAAAAAGCCAACCGTGATTTCTTTGAGCAGGCCGCGAAAGTATGGCGTAGCCATCTTCGCGAGGCCACGTTGCTGAAGTTTCTGGAAATCGATGGGCATCCGCCGGGGAAATACCGGGTAAACGGCATATTCCCCCATCTGGATGCGTTCCATGATACCTACCAGATCAGCCCCGGCGACGGCATGTACTTACCGCCGTCAGACAGGCTGAAAATCTGGTAGTTCGCCAGGAAAGACTGTGATCAGACCTTGGTGGTCTTACGTTCAATCAGTTTGACCGGGACCATCATCTTGACCAGGCTGCTGTTCTGATTGCAGATTTGATCCACGATGATTTTGACCGACTCGCGCGCCAGACGTTTAAAGTCCTGGCGGAACGTTGTGAGCTGGTAGCTCAGCCATTCGGTTTGCGGAATATTGTCGAACCCGATCACCTGCAAATCGTCAGGAATGTCTAATCCACATTCCAAGCGGGCAACATCCATTACAGCCATCGCAAGGTTATCGGTGGCACAGAACACGGCCTCTGGTCGCTGTGATGTTTGTAACAGCTCGCGGATGGTATCCAGCGAGCTGGTGTAATCGTAGGACGCCTCAACCACTCTTGGTGTCTGCCCGGCTAGCTCTTCAAATTCAGCAATAAAGCCATTTTTTCGTTCAACGTTAGTAAATGTTGGCACTTCACCGGTCAGGTACACGGCCGACGTAACGCCGGTTTTGTGCAAGAGCTGGGCGGCTTGTTGCCCTGCCTCATAGTTGTCGCTGATGACATAGCTGCTTCTGGTTCCTTCCACCACCCGCGCGTATTGCACTACCGGAATATTGAACTCTTCACATTCTTCATACAGGGTCTTATTAAAGGTGGCCGAAGCGGCAATCACACCATCAACCCGGTACTGGAAGATGTTCGGAATTGAGTGATTGTCTTTTTCATCAACCTGCCAGGGGATTAAGACCGTCGAGTAGCCCTGTTTCTGTAATTCACTGGAAATCAGCTGCAGGGTTTTCATATGAATAGGGTAGTCGGCATCCGGAAAAACCAGACCAATGAGTCTGGATTCGTTGGTGGTCAGGCTGCGCGCAAAGGCGTTGGGCCGATAGTTGAGAGCTTTTGCGGCCTCAAACACTTTCTGCTTGGTTTTTTCGGATACAGAGCTGCCCGGTATAAATACCCGGGAAACCGTGGACTGAGAAACGCCTGCTAACTTAGCGACATCTTTGGATGTAACCGTGTTTTTTGGTGAATTCATGTGTGTTGCTTACCAGCCTGATGAAGAGTCGGTAGAGTAACATAAATAGGTACGTATTCATAAATAGAGGCAGGTTAACACTCGAAATTTAAAGGGGTCAAGCAGAGTTTACTCATGGGTTTGGGTTAATCCAATTCTGAACAGGCCTATCGAGCGGGTGGATCGCATTATAACAGCGGCTAATCGCGACGATCGGCAACGGTGTTGACCAAAAGTGCTGGTGAAAAAAGCCGCTCAAGCATTTGCGGTACTTGAGCGGCTTGTATCAGCCAATGTTAACTAGGATTCGCTTATTGATAACGTGCGTTTATCAATAACGTACGTTTATCAATAATCACTACGACTAATTGGTTTGCTCGACATCCTGATTGCGAGCCGGGCGTCGGAAAGAATAAGCGATATAGCCAAGCAAACTCAGTACGATAAGCACGGAGCAGCCTCGGACAAAATTGATTAATAGCGGCGCATTATCGATAAACTCATTGATGCCCCAGAGCAAGACGATAGAGAAGGCAAACATCATCAGCAGGCCGTAACAGGGTGCATCGATTTTACCCGGCACCACATACCAGCCGTCTTGCTTGATGGGCTTGTTCAGGCGGGCAAATTCAGCTTGCTGGCCTTTGACCGTATACAGGTGCATGGTTTTCTGCTTGCCGGACAACGCCAGGCTGGTAACATAGGCAACCACGCTGTTCACCACCACACCAATCACACAGTACCATGGCCATGAAATGTCGGTGGCCACTGCCACATACCAAATCGCAATGAAGCTTGCTGCGACCCCGATCAGCAGTCCTTTTTCTGTAATGTGTTTAGAGTAGAAACCCAGCACAAACATACAGAAACTCGCCCCAACAAAGTAGGAACCGGCTTTACTCAACACTTCCAGCACTGATCCGGTACTGGTCGCAAACATCAGCGCTGGCACGATAACCAAAATGGCCCAGGCAACGGTAAAGACGCGTGACATTTTGAGGTAATGCTCATCCGACTCTTCCGGCTTGTAAAAACGGCGGTAGAAGTCTGCCACCGAAACGGTCGCCATGGAGTTGAACGCCGAATCCAGGCTCGACATGCTGGCGGCCAGAATGGCGGCTGCGATGATCCCCATCAGGCCCGGCATGCCGTATTCACTGGCGTAATGCAGAATGATAGTGTTGCCGTTTTCAAACTCTTTGCCGTCGTAATAGGCGTAGAACAACACACCCAGCAGAATGAACACGAAGTAGATGAAGAACGCTACATAACCCATCATCAGCATTGCTTTTTTTGCATCGCCCATGCTTTTGGCTGCCATGCAACGCTGTACCATCATTTGGTTACCGCCGTAGACCGTAGTGTGGAACATGGTCATTGCGATCACACCAGCCCAAACGGTCGTCACCTGGCTCAAATCCATGCTGGTTAACAGGGCATCGGTCATGCCGTCCGCTTTGAGCTTGACCATAATATCCGTCATGGGGGCAGGCATGCCGTTCCATACCGCTTCGATGATGATAAAGGCACCGGCGAACAGAATGAAGGCCTGAATCACGTCTGTCCAGATCACTGCCGCAATGCCGCCCATGACGGTGTAGATCAGCGCGATAGCGGTCACGATGACGATGCAGTACACCACGTCGATACCCGTAATGAACTCTAGAATCATCGCGGTCGCATAAAGTACAGCGGCAGAGCTCAGGGCTTGCTTGATCAGGAAGATCATTGACAGCGTCAGGCGGGATGCCTTACCAAAACGGCGTTCCTGGTATTCATAAATCGAGGTCAATCCGTTGCCGTAGAAAAATGGCATGAATACCGACACGATGAAAAATATCACCAATGGGTAGTTAAGGTGAATGGCAATGACTGACAGCCCTTCCTTGTAGGACCAAGCCGGTCCGCCAAGGAATGACATGGCGCTCACATAGGTACACACGACTGAGATACCTATGGCCCACCATGGGATGTTTTTGTCACCCAGCGCAAACTGGTTCGCTGAGGTGACTTTCTTACCGATCACCGCGCCCAATATAAGGGTGAGCACAATGTAGCTGCCAAGAATTAACCAGTTGAGTGTGCCGAATTCATGCATACGTTGGCCCCTCCAGTTGCTCTTTCATTTGCGCGAACACGTCGTAACCCAGTTGCAGCAGCATGTGGATAATGTCGATCGCGACCCAATTTTCTTTCAGTAAATCGCCTTCCCGACGCCAGAAGTCCATGACACGAAGATCGATTCTTTTACTGGTTGGTGCCATGCCCAGCCAGCCACTGTGCCCGGTATGGGTACCGAACATGTGAGGCCAACCGCCAGTGGATACGTAGTCATTTTGAGCCAAAATATTAATGTCTACAGTCACCCCGCGATCAGGGAACGCAAATACAAATGGTGCCTGGTGGTGGTTGCGGAAACCTTTAATGCCCCGTGTGGTGCCAATACCCGCCGGGCCGTACCACATGAAGTCGTCATGCCAGTAGTTTTCGAGATCCATCGAATACAGGTCTTTGCCATCAAAGCGACCCAGGCAGGCCAGCATATCCAGTACTAACTGAAGACTTTTCTGGCTGCGATCAGGGCAAACCGCACCGTGGTTAAAACCGTCACAGGTTGCCGGTGCCGGAACCAGTCCGTCGTGTCCCAGGCTCTTGCGCAGCGGGTTCACACCGGCCTGATTCATGGCATCGATGAAATCCGGAATCATATAAGATTCGGTGATCTGATTGTCTTCGATACACACAAGCTCGGTGTAACGTAAATACAGTGTCTTGCCTGTCGCCGGGATACCGAACAGGGCATTGTCGAACGTACCGACAAAGTAACCTGTCGAGTTGTACCAGGTACGGCCTTCGTACTCGCCGTCCATGACGATTTGCGGGCGGCGCTCAATATCCGGCAAGGCGGATTGCAACTGGATGAGGAACTGCTCATGCGCAGACTGAGGGTTGTTCAGATCATTAACAGGGTGAGCCACACACCATTTCACATCCGGGTTCAAGTACTGTTGGGCGATAGATGCTTTTTCATCGGCAGAAGCGCGAAAGTAGTCGTGGTAAAACTGCTCTATTTTATTCAAAAACATGGTGTTTCCTTACATTATGTGAGTATGAACGGCTTAACCGAGGGGGCCGGTTTATCCCTGTTGGAGCAAAATTTGTTTCCATACGGCGGTTTCATCAAACAGGGTGAATTCACGACGTAGTCCCCAGGGACCAAATTCGGCGTGGCTGATACCCATGATGTAAACGTCCTTGCCTGACGGCTTCCCAAAGATGCCGTGGCCTTCATGTTTGCCCTCTAGTGACCAGCGAATGGCTGCACGTGGTGACATCATGTCGTCGTTACGGCCAATGCGATGGTGAACCTTGAAGGTGGCATTAGGGAAAGCTGAACGGAGTGACATCCAGAACTGATCAATACCCGCGTGAGAAAGTGCCGTTTGGCCGCCGGTGTATTCGCCGATACAGGCCCGGTCATATGCTTGAGGAATAACAGAAAACTCAGCGCGCATCAGACGTTGAAGAATATCTTCGTATCGCTGGCCGAATTCGTTGTCATTGCCGATGCCGGTGTAAGGGCCGGCGACATCCTGCTCAGGGGTAAACGGGAAAGGGCTGGATTCAACGCCGCCTTCCTGTTCAATCTGCTGGCGTGCGAACGCTTCTGAAGTTATCCCTAACTGGTGGGCAATGGCAGCCACATCGCGGATCATCCACTCGTCGTTAATCTGGTTATTAATGGCGTGGCAGTCGGCGATGATGCGAAACTGGAGTTTCTTGTTGGTAGCTTGACCAAATGCGCCATGGTTGGCATGGGTGGCGGTTGAAATAATGCGGTGGGAAGAAAGCATGCCTTGCTCGGGATTACCAGACCAAATGACATCTTCGCCATACAGGGTGCGATCGGGAAATTCCGCGAGTGTACCCATGGTCGCACTGATGACATTGTCGTTACCTTTTACAATGGAAAGCGGCGTCCGTACGATAATGTCTGGCGCGTAATAGTGCTGTAAAGTGTGCAGCCCTCTGTCTTCCCAGATCTCTTTCGTGATTCCCAGAATGTAATCGGGAAAATCACGCCACTTTGGGTCAAAGCCTGCCATAGCCATAAACTCTCTCCTTGTTGAATGCATGCTGTAATTGGTTTTTGATTACGTATCCAAAATCGTAGAATGTTGCGTTTATGTCAATGGAATGTTTTTCTTGTGTGTGTGGTTTGTGCTCGCGATCGGGTTTTTAATAAAATAATAAATAGCGTTTTGACAGGAAATAATCGTCGTCTATGGCATGAATCTATTCGTTTGTTGGCACTGATTATGAATATTCAACCATTACCGTATGGGGAGGAGAACTGTGGGGGAGTGACGTTTACGGCGAGTGATGATTACCTCATCCTGACGAATTAAATTGGATACGAATCCAATGTGGCTTTTTCAGTTGGGGGATGGACCCAGCACGTTATGCGTAAGCAGAAAGCAGAAAGCAGAAAGCAGAAAGCAGTAAGGTGAACGTGACGGGATGGCAATAAAAAAGCCCTGCCAAGAAGGCAGGGCTTTTTAGTGTTTGTGAAAACGGCATCTTTGCCGTTCGAGCAGATTGAAGTGCCTAAACGCTGCCGCGCTCGATCAGAGTACCTTCTTCGAACAGATAAGCGCCTTCTGCATCCTGATTAGCGTTAATCCGGTTCATCAGATCTTCGACGGTGCGCTTCACTATTTTATCTATTGGCTGGGCGATGGTGGTCAGGTTGTAGCTCGGCCATGCTGCCATAGGAATGTTATCAACCCCCATGACGGCATAATCTTGAGGAATCACCGCGCCTTTTTGCCGCAAACCGTCCATTACGCCCATGGCCAGAATATCGTTGGCACAGAAGATGGCATCGGGCTTCATCCCATGCCCCAAAATTTCACTGGCTGCCGCCAGTCCCGCTTCAAAGCTATATTTGGCCTGGATAAAAATGGGGGATGGTAACCCCAGTGCCTGCAATGTAGACGAAAAACCTCGCCAGCGTTCTTCACTGGTCATCGAGCCTGCATCACCACTGACGTAGGCTAACTGCCTGTGTCCCTTGCGACTGAGGTACTCTGCTGCTTGTTTACCTGCCAGCTGATTATCAATACCGGTGATATTGGCATTAATCCCTTCCGCATAACGGTTAATCAGGCTTAGGTGTACCCCAAATTTCTCACATTGGGCAAAAGCGCGAGAAGTCAGTCGACTGGTAGCAATGATTAGCCCATCCACCTGATATTCAATGGCGCGCGAGATGGCCAGGTCGAGATCATCCTTGTCGATTGGGCACAGAACAACCTGACCGCCACGCCGTTGGATTTCGAGTGCTAATGCCCGGGACTGGAGATCGTACATCGGGTTCGATTCGCTATCTAAGGCAATAGCGACCAGTCCGGAGCGGTTGGAGATCAGGCCGCGGGCGATTGCGTTAGGCGTGTAACCCAGTTTGGCCGCAGCATCCATCACCATTTTGCGCTTTTTCTCGCTGATGCTTGCTGTCGGACTGAATGCCCGGGATACCGTCGATTGTGAGACGCCGAGCATTTTGGCGACGTCCATCGAAGTCACTTTCGCTTTAATGGTGATACTCCTCTAACTTAGCGTAAGCCAAGAGTGTATGAGCTGAATGATTTGCGTGTCTAGTCGAGACCGGTAATCCTCAATAAGTAGAAGAAAAAACTTATGAATTCATCACATTTATTTCTCTTTTGAAGCCGTCGATGATCATCTTATGCTCTGATCCGACACAGAAAAACTGCACACCGAGCTCTGCCCACTGTTTTGCTGCTTCGGCTGTCGCGACAAACATGCCCACCGGTTTATGGCTCGCTTTTGCAGCTTCAATAATCCGGATACTGGCCTGAGTCACACGATCGTCATTCACACTGCTTGCCCCATAGGCGACGGTTAAATCCACCTGTCCGATGAAAAGCGCATCAATCCCTTCAACCTGCGCAATACGCTCAATATTTTCAACGCCTTCCGGGTCTTCAATCTGAGCAATCACCACCGTTTTTGCTTTGCTGTCTGACAGGTGCTGTGCCATTGGTTTGGTGGTGTAGCATGCTGCCCGGCTTGAGCCAGCATAGCCCCTTCCACGCTCTCCGTAATGACACATTCTTGCGATGTCTTCGGCTTGTTGCGCTGTACAGACATGGGGGATCTGCACGCCAGTCGCACCGCAGTCCAAAGCATTGAGCACGGTCGATGGGTTGCTGTCCGGTACCCGGACAAGACAAGGCAACTGATGTGCTCTTGCAGCCAGAATACAGACATCAAGACTTGCCCTGTCGAAAGGGGCGTGCTCGGCATCCAGGACAATAAAAGGCAGTTCCGCTATTGCCAGCACTTCGATGATGTGCGGGTGAGGGGTTTTGACAAACGTGCCTATTAGAACCTGCTCACTGATTGATTGTTTGAAATTGAACATTGTTAACTCCGGTTGCAAAGGTATGCAAAATCTAACATTTAAAATTGTAAATAAAGAGTGAAATTTGTGTGATCCATTTATCATTAATGAGGTTGAAATCGAATTAAGACACCTAAAATTCTTCACAATTTAAACGGAAGTTAATAAAAATCAGTGCCTTGGTGGATTTTTTGATGGTGGAGACAGTGTCTTGCTTAATGTTAATTTTATGTTTATCGTTGTTTTGCATTCGTATCCAAATATCGAAATTAACTTATCGTTTGCCTCAGCTCATCAAGGAGAAAGTCGCATGGCTCGCATTTTGAAAAACGGAATCACGGAAGAAGTCTCAGCATCAAACGACGCGAAAGTGCGTCAGACGGTGGAGAACATTCTGGCGGATATTGAGAATCGTGGAGACAGTGCCGTACGCGCACTATCAGAGCAGTTTGATAATTGGTCACCAGAGCAGTTTCGTCTGACACCTGAGCAGATTCAGGCGTGTGTCGATGCTCTGGATGAGTCTACTCGTCATGATATTGAATTCGCTCAGGAGCAGGTCCGTAACTTTGCGCAGATCCAGCGTGACTCGATGAAAGATGTCGAAGTGGAAACCCTGCCGGGTGTCGTGCTGGGCCACAAACATATTCCGGTCAACAGTGTGGGTTGCTACATCCCTGGGGGGAAATACCCGCTGGTGGCTTCAGCACACATGAGTGTCCTGACGGCTAAAGTGGCTGGCGTGAAACGTGTTATTGCATGTGCCCCTCCGTTTAATGGCCAGCCTAATGTCGCGATTGTTGCGGCGATGGCGATGGCGGGAGCGGATGAAATTTATTGCTTTGGTGGCGTGCAGGCCGTGGGTGCTATGGCTCTGGGAACCGAAACGATTGCCCCGGTCGATATGATTGTCGGCCCGGGAAATGCGTTTGTGGCAGAAGCAAAGCGCCAGCTGTTTGGCCGTGTGGGTATCGATCTGTTTGCGGGGCCGACTGAGACCCTGGTGATTGCCGATGAAGAAGGCTGTGATCCTGAACTGGCTGCTGCTGATCTGCTGGGCCAGGCTGAGCACGGTTATAACTCACCGGCAGTGCTGTTGACCAACAGTGTGCAATTTGCCGAAGAAACCATCAAAGAGGTTGAGCGTCAGCTGACGATTCTTCCGACGGCGGAAGTGGCAGGCAAAGCATGGGCCGATTATGGTCAGGTTATCGTGTGTAACAGCTATGAAGAGATGGTGGCTGTGGCGGATGAGATCGCTTCTGAGCATGTGCAGGTGATGACTCGGGACCCTCAATATTTCCTCACTAACATGACAAATTACGGAGCGCTGTTTCTTGGGCGTGAAACCAATGTGTCTTATGGCGACAAGTGTATCGGGACTAACCATACCCTGCCGACCAAAAAAGCGGCGCGCTACACCGGTGGATTGTGGGTCGGCAAGTTTATTAAAACCTGTACTTACCAGCGTGTCAGTGAAGCTGCCTCGCTGAAAGTGGGTGAGTACTGCTCACGGCTGTGTGCGCTTGAAGGGTTTGCCGGCCACAAAGAGCAGGCTGATATCCGGGTTCGCCGTTACAAAGGCAAAGTCGAAGAGGCGTGATATGTCAAAAATTGCCTTAGTAACAGGCGGCAGTGGCGGTTTAGGTGCCGCCATTTGTCGCAAACTGGCGCAGTCCGGTTACCGTGTTGTCCTGACTTACAACAGTAATAAACAGGCGGCGGAGGAACTGCTCTCTGTGTTGCCGGGGGGCGGCCATCTTGCTTATTCGCTCAATGTTGAAGATTCATCCGCCATCGTGGATCTGGCCGCTCAGGTCTCTGAAATCGGCGGTAAGCTGGACTTGTTAGTGAACTGTGCAGGTATGACCAAATTTGTTGCTCACTCCGATCTGAATGGGTTGAGTGATGCGTTGTTTGATCAGATCTTCCGAGTCAATGTCAGGGCCCCCTTTGCGATGGTCAGGGCGTTTACTCACTTACTCAGAAACGCTGGTGGCTGCGTGGTTAACATCACGTCTATTGCGGCGCAGACGGCCATGGGCAGCAACATTGCTTATTGTGCCAGTAAGTCGGCGACGGAAAACATGACTCGCTCATTGGCCCGCGCACTGGCGCCGGATATTCGTGTTTTGGCCGTTGCTCCTGGCCTCGTCGATACCGAATTCGTCAAAGGCTTAGATGACAGTTGGCGAAATCAACAAGAAATGTCGACGCCGCTGAAACGCCTGGCCAGTGATGATGAAGTGGCGAATGCCGTTTATGCGGCGGCGGAAGTGCTGACGTTTTCGACGGGTAACACAATTTCCGTTGATGGTGGCCGTCCGCTGGGAAACTGAGCCTTTAGCTTTAACAAAAGTGCATCTTACAAAGGACGTTTTATAAAAAGCGTCTGACTAAAAGCGCTGTAATGGATGAAAGGATTCTTATTATGTCTCTGCAACAAGCAATTGATCATAACCTGGTGCGTTACCTGGAGCTGATTCCCGGTACGAGTGCCTTCATTGATGCCCGTACGCCGGGCAGCGATATGAAAGACAACTTTTGTATTATTGGTGCCGGCGTGGCGGAAAGCAGTCGTCAGCATGTCCATATCCGTGAGACGGCAGGGTTTAACATAGGGGCGGCCGGTCAGCCGCCGGGTATTAAAAACTCTCTGCATTCACACCGCACTGCGGAGTTGTTTATTGTGTTTAAAGGCCTGTTCCGTTTTTACTGGGGCAACAATGGTGAACACGAAGCGGTATTGTCTCACGGTGATGTTATCTCTATCCCGACCAACTTGTTCCGTGGTTTCGAGGTAGTGGGGCGTGACTATGGTTTCATGTTCTCGGTACTGGGTGGCGATGACTCTGGTGGCGGCGTAACTTGGCACCCAAACGTAATCAAAGACAGTCAGGGCTATGGGTTGTATCTCAAAGCAGATGGTTCACTGGTGGATACCGTTGACGGTGATCCTATCCCGAACACGGAGGAGCTGATGCCGCTACTGACCCAAGACGAGCTGAACACGTTTGATAACTACACTACTGAGGAGATGATGCCATTTGTTGCGTTGCGGCGTGACTATCGCACGATCAGCAGCGATTTTTCTTCTTCTGGCGTAAAGCAATATGCGTTAACCGGTCATCCGGCCGCGGAATACGATTTTCAGGTAAAGAGTGCCGATGACGTAAGCATTATGGCGTATGAGCTGTCGGAAGGAGCCTCGATTCCAGCGCACAATCGTGGCGTCAAAGAAGTGCTTATTAACTTTGACGGTGATACCGAAGTCTGTGTCGAACAGGATGGCGAAGAGGCCCGTCTGGTAATGACTCGGGGGGATGTATTCAGTGTGCCGGAAGGGGCATCTTATGCACTGAAAAATCTTCGTGGCAATAGTTTTACCTACTCTGTGATGGGATCGGATCTGCCGGGTAAACCGGGATGTTCAAAAGGAGTGTAACATGGCACAGCCTCTGTCTTTGCTCTGGCTTCCCGGACTACTGTGTGATGAGACGTTGTTTGCTGAGGTGAATCAGACATTACCGAAATGGGTGACGCCAGAGACGGCTCAGCTGGGGTATTTGGACTCGATGACGCACCTGGCGAGTAAGGTGCTTCAGGAAGCCCCGGAGCACTTTGTGCTTGGCGGATTGTCGATGGGGGGCATCCTCGCATTTGAAGTATATCGTCAGGCCCCCGAGCGGGTGAAAGGGCTGATCTTATTGGACACTAATGCGGCTGATGAAAAACCAGAGGTGAGCGAGCGACGCAATGCGCTGGTGGAGCGCGCGCTGAATGGTGAGTTTGAGGCCATTACACCGGATGTTCTGATGCCGCTGCTGATCCATCCGAGTCGGTTGGGTGACACGCGGCTGACTGACTGCATTTCGACTATGGCCATTAATGTGGGTATCGACGCTTTTCAGGCGCATGCAAATGCTCTGGCTTCACGTCCGGATGCCCGACCGCTGCTACGTGATATAAGTGTGCCGACACTGGTGGTGACTGGCCGGGACGATTTGCTTTGTCCTATCGGTAACCATCTTTTAATGGCAGAGCAGATACCTGATGTCACTTTACACATCATTGCGGATTGTGGCCACCTGTCAACGTTAGAGCAGCCTGTGAATGTGGGTCAACGGATCAATGCCTGGTTAAGTCATCACTTTAGTTAACTTGATCGCTTTGGCTCCTCCACTATTTATGTTCCTCCACGACTTTGGTTCATTTGCCACTTTTCTTAACGCACCACTTTGGCTGAGCGATGGCTGTCTCTGAGTGACAACCTGATCTCGGCCTGAGTCATTGTAAATCAGACATTAGACCCGGTCGGAATAGAGTTTTAGCATCACAGGTGATTCAAACTCTTATCGTCGACGTGGAAGGTCACGCCAATATAAAAATTCCCCATCGAAGCATTCTCCCCGTGAGCAGTAGCCACATCTGATCGCCATTTATCTGGAGCCAGATGCTCTGCTCAGTCTCTTAATTTTTGCTAAAGAAAGCTTTTGAAGAAAACTTGTTGAAGAATGTTTGCTGAAGAGAACCACTGTGGGTTCTCGTCCGTGTTTGTTGAATCAATGAGAGACTGTCAGTCGAGACGGAGGCAACAGATCGAGGTAAAGAGTGCCTCATCCATGATGAGGCACAAGTTGGGTACTGACACCCGAACAGAGGAGCGTTCGGACGCTGGGACTGATTGTAAGATTGGCTTGAGGACTGGCTTAAAGTGAAGGATTCATGATCTTCTGTGTGCGCTCGAACACATCCAGACCTTGCTGTTTCAGCCAGTATGGCAGGTCAATCAGTACCCAGTTTTCAGAAAGTTTGTCACCGTCACGGTAGTAAACATCGACCACCTGCATATCGGCACGGATTTCACCGCCAGTCATTCCCAGGAAGCCGCCGATCGGAGTATTAGATAGGTTCGGCCAGCCGAAGAAACAAGCAAAGTTGCCTTCAGCAAAGCGGCAAACGTGGCCATTAAACTTCTTATCCTTCAGGTTATTACGGAAGGGAAGCTGGTGCTGCTGCTGGTAGCGTGGAATGGTATAGGAAGCGCCGATACCACACGGGCCGTACCAAATCATGTCTTTCGACCAGCTTTTTTCAAGCACTTCCGGCGGGCAACCCATCGCGCCGCTGTCGTTAAGAGCTGACAGGTCATCAACCATCTTGTTAACCAGAGCCAGTGTGGCAATGCCTTCTTCGGATGCCGCATCCTCAAACAGCAGGCCATCATGGTTACGTGGGCCCGGATACACGTAGTGTTTGCCGGTTGATGGTGGTAGTGGGTAACAACCTGCCTGATCCATGACACCTAGCAGATCCAAGAACAAACCTGTTTTCGTGATTTTACCGTTTTCAACACAGTTAAATTCTGCGTATCGGATGTTCATGATTTTTCCGGTTGGGCGCATTCCCAGATATTCCGTATCAAACAGCCCCATGAAGTGGCCCATGCTCATTACCCAGATTTCATCAGGATTGATTTCGTTATTACCGCCGATAAAGATGTCCTGACGTCGCTGCATGCGAGTCATTGATTTCATCAACGGTGACCAGAAAACGTCAGCGGCGGCTTGGGCTCCTTGCTGTTCGCGGAACGGGTACACGCCGCGCCATAAATAGTCGTCAGACGTATGAGCCTTCAGCACTTCGGCCACGTTTTCATGGGTTGCGTTTTCCATCGCCGAAAAATAGTTGCGAACAACACTTTTAGCTTCTTGATATTTCGCCATTGTAATCTCTCTTGTTTGCTGTCGAGCCCGCTTGGGCGCAGGGCTTGAAGATGTTTGGGGTTCCGGCTGGTTGTACCAACCGGATATGTCATTTCAGTCAGGCTTTTGCCGTTTGTGCTTTCTTGTTCTTGTCGAACAGACCGCCTTTGAGTGTTTCTGGTAGGGACAGCCACAACAGACCCGCCGCAATCCATACAACAGGGGAACCCCACATCGCCGTTTGCAGATCCGTACGCTCTTGAATGAAGATCAGTACCATTGGCGCCCACATGCCGATGATTCGGCCTCCGTGGAACAAGGCTGCGCCAAAGTTGCGCAGATGAGCCGGAAACAGTTCAGAGAAGTAACCGCCCCACACCGCAGAAGCCGAGAGGCCAAAGTTGTAAATCAGGCCGAGAATAGCCAGCATGTTGAGGCTGCCAATCATCAGATCTCCCGGTGCTACAAAGAAGACCGACGCCATGATGCCCGCCAATATGAAGCCAAAGGCATTCACTTTTCGGCCAAATTTATCGGCGATAGCCCCCCAAACCCAGGCACCAAACAGAGAACCAAACGCTGAGATGGAGAAAATGACGCCGATGGTGGAGCCGTCGAACTCACGCACTTCTTTCAGGTACGTTGTTACGAAGCCGCTGAAAAATTGGTAGCCGTAGAAGTTCAGACCCGCAAGAAGAAGACAGGTGATGGTGAGTATGCGATAGGGTTTGCTCAGCATCTCGCCCCAGGAGCCTTGTTTAGCTTTCGATTGGGTAGGATCTGCCTGTGATCCCATGTCTTGATCTTCTTCCCCGTAAGCGATCACTTTTTTATCGCTCGGTAGCACAAATACCATGGCCACGGCGGCGACCAGAGGCGGAACACCCCCGACCCACATCAAACTTTCCCAAGGGGCGTCAACGCTTGAAATAAAGGCGGCATACGCACCCATTACCATCAGGGCAACGGAGAACATTGATGAAGCAAATGCGGTCAGCTTCCCGCGTACTGTCGGGGTAAACAGGCCAATCATCAGGCTGACAGCAACGGTAAAATAGCCTCCCAGAGAAAGACCAATAATGAAACGCATCGCTGCCCAGGTTGAGTAGTCGGTAAACATCATATTAATGATGGTCGCGCCACCGTTTAACGCAGTGATGGCGATCAGCGTGGATTTCTTACCAAATTTTGTGGCGAACCAGGCACAGCTCAATGCGCCAATCAAGGCACCGACGGATTGCCAGGTATAGAACTGTGCAGTATCTGACAGGCTGATCCCGTCGTAAGCTTCAACAATATATGGGCGTACGTAATCAATAATTACAAAGTTATAACAATAGAAAAAGTAACCGACCAGAATCGCTAGATAGGCCGTTACCCTTTGAATCATAGGAACTTCGCTCATGTGTCGTTTGGCATTCATGACCGATAAACCTCTATTTCAATTAGGATTTGTGGACTTTTAAGTTCACGGATAATGATCGCTCAAGGATCCTTCCCGTTTTCATTGCGTTGAGGATAGTAATTTTTTTCCGGTTAAATGATCTGTGATCATTATCAAGTTTAAAATGAGTGCGTACCCATTTTGTGGGTTTTGGTGATCTGGATCTCACTCAGGAACTGGTTATACAGTTACTGAATAGTCTCTCAGTAATCTTGGTGATTCTAGTCACAGTTATGGTTGGTGTTTAATCCATGGTGGGTTTTTTTAAGTAATATGGCTCGAAAATCAATCACTGACAGGGATTAGGAAAACCTTAAAATGGTTACGTACTCAAGTTTTGTGGTGATCGCGTTATACGTATCAATTACCATTTTAATCAGCTATTTAGTGAATCGGCGCGACAAAGTAAGTGGCGACTTTTCTACCGGTGGCAAACAATTTGGTTGGTTTACCGCTGGTGTGTCGATCCTGGCGACTTACATCAGTGCGATGACATTTGTCGGTATGCCCGGTTGGGTATACAGCGCAGGTATGGAAGCGATGAGCGTTCATCTTAACTATCCCATTGTTATCTTTTTCGCCGTAGTCTTCTTTGTGCCGGTGTTTTACAAGCTGGGTTTGACGTCAATCTATGAGTATCTCGAACATCGGTTTGGGGTGTATGCCAGAACAATAAACTCTGTCGTGTTTATTGTTGTGCAGTGCATTTCAGCCGGTATCATCTTGTATGCGGTGTCGTTGATTCTGGTGCAGGTGCTTCCGATCAGTATCTCCGAGGCCATTATTTACATCAGTATCTTTACTGCAGGTTATACCTATGCCGGCGGTATCTCGACGGTGATATGGACGGATATGCTGCAATCGGCGGTGTTAGTGGCGGGCAGTATCGCCATTTTTGCGGTGTTGCTGATGGAAGTGAATACCGCGAGTGTGCTGTCTCGAGATCACCTCAATATTGTCAACCTGACGTTTGACCTAGGGGTCGACACTAGCTTGTGGGCGGGCGTGGTGGCAGTCAGCTTTTTGCACCTCAGCGTGTATGGCACCAACCAGTTAATTATCCAGCGTACCTTAGCCACCAAGTGCGAAAAAACAGCTCAGAAGTCGATGCTGCTTTGCGGCTATGGCGCTTTTTTCATTTATCTGTTTTTTTCGATACTGGGGGTATTGTTAAGCCTGTTCTATCAGGACACAACGTTTGCAAACAGTAACGAAGTGATCCTCGATTTTGTGTTTTACCATACCAACCCCGTCATCATCGGGCTGGTGATTGCTGCGTTGGCGGCAGCGGCTATGTCGACATTGGATTCTACATATAATTCGATGGCGACCGTTGTCACTTTCGACATTTATAAGCGCTTTGTACGCCCCGAAGCCCCGGGTAGTCACTATGACGGCATTGCCCGTAGAATGAGCCTGCTAGCTGCCACTTTAGTGGTTGTTCCGGCATTGCTGGCGGTTTCTAATGAATCTGTACTCAAAACCATTGCGAGTTTAACTTCGATTTTTGTCGGTATTCGACTGGGCTCATTTTTGTTGGGGTTATTTTGTGCCCGCGCGAATGAGGTGGGCATTATCGTGGGCAGTGTTGCCAGCGTGGCTGCGGTATTTGGCTGCATGATGCTGAACATCGCCTGGCCTTGGTTTGCTCCTGTCGGTACCGTTGTGTTCCTGTTATGTGGCATCGTCACCAGTTATTGGTGGGGGAGCAATACGGCGGAACAGCAAACCTTCTTCAAAAATCAAAAGTCCCTTTTTGCCAAGCCAACTGCCAGCCACTACGGTTTGCTGATGTTTGCGGCCGCAACCATTGCATTTTGTATGGTTATTCCTGATTGGCTTTATTCTGCACTGACATAATGAGTGAGTTTATGCTGTCTATTTTTGATATCTACAAAATTGGGGTCGGGCCTTCGAGCTCACACACCAATGGGCCAATGATTGCGGGATTCCAGTTCACCCGTTTGCTTAATTCAAAACTGGAATCGGTAGTTCGGGTTCAGGTGGATCTGTACGGGTCACTGTCACTGACTGGGATCGGGCACCATACCGACCGGGCGACGATACTGGGGCTGTTGGGCAATAAGCCGGATACCATCAAAATCTCAAGTGCCAATCAGGCGATGCGTCAAGCTATGGATAAGGGGCTGTTGTTGCTCGATGGCCGTCATGAAATAGCCTTCAATTATCAGACGGATATGCGGTTTCATCAGGAAAATCTGCCTCTGCATGAAAATGGGATGACCATTACCGCTTTGGACAGCCAGGGGCAAATCGTGGCGTTTGAGACCTATTACTCCATTGGCGGCGGTTTTATTGCT
The DNA here is from genome assembly GCF_017329545.1 of Photobacterium ganghwense. Lineage (NCBI taxonomy): Bacteria > Pseudomonadati > Pseudomonadota > Gammaproteobacteria > Vibrionales > Vibrionaceae > Photobacterium > Photobacterium ganghwense. Next base: position 1,738,818 of record NZ_CP071326.1, on the reverse strand, counting down.
ACTGGCGATGAGTTGCAAAATGGCAGTACAGAGAAACCGGTCGCTGTCGAGTTTCCTTTTTCTTCTGCCGATGAAATGCTGCTCAGGGCTGAAAAGAATGGGATGAGCTTGGGTGGCATGATTCTGCGAAATGAACTGGCATTTCAGGATATGGCAGCCATTAACACCAAAGCCGAACAAATCTGGCGTGTGATGACTCATTGTATGGAACGCGGCTTTGAAACAGAGGGCATTCTGGAAGGTGGGCTGAATGTCACCCGGCGTGCACCTAATTTGCTGAAAAAGCTGGAAGCCAATGCCGCCATTGAAAATGATCCGATGGAGATCATGGACTGGATCAATCTGTTCGCGTTTGCGGTCAGCGAAGAAAACGCGGCTGGCGGACAGGTTGTGACCTCGCCGACGAACGGTGCCGCAGGCGTCATTCCGGCAGTATTGATGTATTACCATCGTTTTATAAAGGCGCTGGATACCAAGCAGCTGAAAGATTTCCTCGCAGTATCAGGCGCAATCGGTATTTTGTATAAAACCAATGCTTCGATCTCTGGTGCGGAAGTAGGGTGTCAGGGTGAAGTGGGGGTCTCATCGTCAATGGCTGCCGCGGGGCTGACGGCATTGCGTGGCGGCAGTAACGAACAAATCTGCATGGCGGCGGAAATTGCTATGGAGCATTCACTCGGAATGACCTGCGACCCGATCGGTGGCCTGGTGCAGGTGCCTTGTATTGAACGAAATGCCATGGGGGCCATGAAAGCGATCAATGCGTCAAGAATGGCGTTAAAGCGTACCAGCAAATGTCTTATCTCTCTGGATAAAGTTATTGAGACTATGTATCAGACCGGCAAAGACATGAATAAGAAATATCGTGAAACGTCGCTAGGTGGACTGGCACTGATTCACATCGCGCCACCTTGCGAATAACCAGCCAATCACATCTGTACCGCCTCGGTGTGAGATTCGCTGGGGCTGTATGCTATTCGCCCTGCTCTTTAATTTTGTCCCGGCTCTGGGGCGCGTTTGCATTCTTTATCGAAAATCTGACGGTGTCTGGTTGGTAAAGCGTTTGAATTTGGTGCTGAAATAATTGCTGTCTTTGTAACCAACCTGAAAGGCGATGTCAGTGATTGACTGCTCTGAATAGTGCAGCAGGTTCATCGCGTTGTTGATGCGTACACGGTGAACGTAGTTATTGAATGAAAGATTAGTGATTTGCTTTATGCGGCGGCTCAATGTTCGTGATGATACGTTAAACTGGTCTGCCACCGTGTTAATGCTAATTTCTTCCGCATAGTTGTTTTGAATCCAGTCGATGACCTTAAGAATACTGTTATCCGCTTCGTTTTTAGAGGCTGATGATAATCGGCCACGAGAGAGTTCCACTACCAACTGTTGAAACAAGGCTTCAGTCATTAGCCGTGAATCCACGGTGTGATGCTGGGATTCATACTCAATTTGGTTGAGTAACAGGTTTACCTTTTTCATGCTCTCGGCAGTAATGAACCAACTGTTTTGTTCGTCTTCATCCTTGGGCAGCATGCTTTTCAGCAGCGGGGAGTAGGCCAGTTTGTTTTTCTTGAACAAGATATTGGTCAAATGCAGGTTATCGACTTGTTCGTACAGATGACGGTCTTTTGGGGAAAGGTAGCAAATATAGTTCTGTGACAAATTAGTCGGCACGTCGTTAATAATATGCTGACCAGCTCCTTTGGTCACAATAATAAGTTCATGAAAATCGTGAGCATGCTCAGGGTAGGCTTCCTGAGGCGAGCGTATTTCGGTACAAATTGTACTGTCAGACGTTTTGAAAAAGTCTTCACAATTTAATTGAAACATATTTTCATTCCTGGGGTCTTGAGCTTTTAAAGTAGATAAAACACTCAATAGGCTCAAGTGATGCAGATCATAGATATGATGTAGAAAAAATGGAAATATCCTGAGTGTGATCTTGCTTAAAAAAGCCTGGCAGTGATGAATTTCGCTGACAGGCTTTTTGATACTGAGATTGGCATCGTCAGATTGTCTACTGCTTGATTAGAGGCCCTTGTTATCTCAAAGATTAAAGGTGTCCTTCAATGCCTGCATATTTTCGACACTGACTCCTTCCGGTATAAACCCGCTTGCCAGACATTTCAGGAATAGCTTGGCCCCTTTATTGGCGACATCAATGTAGTCGAAAGCGGTTAATGCGTCGCTGCCGGTGGCTACAGCGCCGTGTTTTTCCCATACCGCAACATCGTGTTGAAGCAATTTGTCACGGGTGCCGTCAGCCATTGTTTTACTCCCTGGCATGCAGTAGGGCACGATACCAATTCCACGGGGAACAAAGGCTCTGACTTCCGGTAACATTTGCCAGCAAGCGTGGGTATAAGCTTTATCGCTATGGGCATAGTCAGGGTGGTGTGACAGGACAATCAATTCCAGTGGGTGGGTATGTACGACGCAGCGATCGTCGGAGCCGCTATGACGTTTGGCCATGATAATCTCGACATGTGAGATAAACTCGCTTGTCGGAGCAAAGTCACAGCGGTTACCCCCTCCCCACAGAAGGTGATAACCTTTGGCTTCATCATCAATGCGCAGAATACAGCCGGCTAAATCGGGACGGCGAAGTTCGCGGATGCGCTCACCAGTACCTTTAACGAAAAATATGTGTCCGGCACTATGACGCGGGAAAGTATCATCTCCAATCATTGCCAGCGTTTGGTATGGATAGCTATTAAGATCATCGGGTAGTTCGCCAAAAATATCTGTCAGTAAAACGGAAATGTTTCCCCCGTTGCGTTCTGCCCATTCCCGTTGCCAAAGATAGTCTGCCACTTCAGAGACTTTCGCGATTTCTGCCAGAACGGCATCATTCAGAATCAGTTGTTTCATGTGGTTGCCTGCTTGTCGTCACTCAAAATAAAACATGTCGGTTAGTGAGGTGTGTTTCGGAGATAAGTCGTCATTGACGAGCATGATGTCCGACATATAACACCACCATCGCTGACACACCTCGCTGTCGGCGATAGCCTGCCATCGAGCGGCATCGTCCACTTCCAGGTAGGCGAACAGCTGTAATGTCTCCGGATGGAGAAAAATCGAATACTGATGGGCACCATGGGTTTTCAGCAAAGTGGCCATTTCTGGCCAGAGTGCGTTATGGCGTTCTTTGTATGTTTGTTCTGTGCCGGGTTTGAGCTGCATCACCGATGCCAGCCGCAATTTTGGTCGCTGACTTTGTTGCTGAGTCATCTTTTTCTGCCTTTTGCTGAATCGGGTTAGCCTTCGCGGTGACGCAATATGGTTTCTTCATACGCTTTAACATGCTGCAACCAGTCGATACCTACGGGTACGCCCTGCTGATGGCAGTAATAGTCCCAAACGGCAGACCAGGGGGCGGTGCGTGATTCCTCCATCCAGGCGAGGCGAGCGGTGTAGTCGCCATCAATCTCAGCATGTTGAAGCTGGTGCTGAGGTTCCAGCATGGCTTTGAGCAGGGCTTTTCGCATGTTGCGGGTGCCGATGACCCAGGCCGCAATCCGGTTGATTGAGGCATCGAAGAAATCCAGCCCAATATTTACCCGGTTGAGTAGTTGATGACGGACAACCTCATTGGCAATCGCCTGGGTTTCATCGTCAAGCAGTACGACGTGGTCGCTGTCCCAACGGATTGGTCGGCTTACATGAAGCAGAAACTCTTTGACATACAAAGAGCAGGCGCTGATCTTGTCACTTATGACCTCGGTCGGATGAAAGTGACCAGCATCGAGGCACAGCAGGATGTCACGCGAACTGGCGTAACCGAGATAAAACTCATTGCTGCCAACGGTGTAGGCTTCGGCACCAATGCCAAAGAGCTTACTCTCGACCGCATCTTTGTGGTATTTCACATCAATAGGCTCGGCGATGATTTCATCCAGGGAAGCCATCAACCGCTGTCGTGGTCCCAGTCTGTCGTAGGGTAAATCCTTCATGCCATCTGGAACCCAGATGTTCATCACCGACGGGGTACCCAGTTCTTTGCCAAAGTACTCAGAGATGCGGCGACTGGCTTTACAGTGGTCAATCCAGAATCGGCGAATGACAGGGTCAGGATGAGACAGGGTCATACCATCTTCACTCAGCGGGTGTGAAAAACAGGATGGGTTAAAGTCGAGTCCGGTACCGGTTTTTTTTGGCCCATTCGACCCAGTTTGCAAAGTGTTCCGGGCGAATGTGATCGCGCGATACCGGTTCATCGGCTTCCAGATAAAGCGCATGCAGGTTCAGGCGTTTGCAACCGGGAATCAGGTTGAATGCCTGATTGAGATCCTGACGTAATTCCTCTGGGGTACGGGCTCGTCCGGGATAATTACCGGTGGCCTGAATGCCGCCGCTCAAGGTCTGATCCGGGTTTTCAAATCCTCGTACATCATCGCCTTGCCAACAGTGAATAGAAATAGGGATGTTATCAACAGCCTGAATTACGCTGTCGGTATCAATACCGAGCTTCGCAAAGTGGTTTTGGGCTAACTGGTAGGCCGTTTCAATGGCATGAGTTGGTGACAGAGTGCTGGTCGCGGTGACTGGCATGGTGACTTCCTTTACTGAGTTTGAGTTAATTGTTCGAAACAGGTGATGGCAGGTTTAAGCCCCGCAATGGCGTTCGGAGAATACTGTGTTAATTCAAATGACTGGCGGACGATGCAGCGACCTTCCGATATGTTGGCAATTCGGCCAATGGCAACCAGCTGGCCAAGCGCATTCCCGATGGCAGAGGCTTCGGTAGGATTGGCGCACACGGGCACCTCACAAATATCAGCACATAACTGATTGAGAAAATGGTTTTGAGCTCCGCCACCGACGATGTGGATGTGTGACAGTGGTGAGTCTGACAGGTGCTGTAATTCCAAAAATACCTGACGGTAACGTAGAGCCAGGCTGTCATAGATGCAACGGACGATCTGTCCCAAAGAACCAGGTGCGCCCTGGCCGGTATCCAGACAGTAGTCAATGATCGACTGTTCCATGTTGTTTGGATGCAGGAAACGCTTGTCGTCAGGGTTGATCAGGTAAGCAAATGCTGGTGCCTGTTTTGCTAATGCAGCCAGATCGGAAAAACTGTAAGCCGGGTACTGTTGTTGCAAGCGCTGGATCAGCCACATGCCCATGATATTTTTCAGCACTCGGTACCGGCCTTCACTGCCACCTTCGTTGGTGATATTCGCGTTGAGTGAAAGTGCATTGATGATTGGTGCCGCACGCTCAAGACCCATGAGCGACCAGGTGCCAGAGCACAGATACACGGCGCCGGTCTCTGATAGTGGTGTACCAACGACCGCTGAGGCGGTATCGTGGCTGGCAATAGACGCTACGGGTATCTGATGAGACTGACGTTCTTTATCCTGGGTTTGATAGTGCCCAATAATCTGATTTGGCTGTTGTGGCGGCAGAAACCAGTGGGACGGTGCCCCGATTTTGTCCAACAAGGCCGAACTCCACTGGCGGGAGTTGCTGCCTAGCAATTGGCTGGTGGAAGCGTTGGTATATTCACAGTGTTTGACCCCGGTTAGACGAAAGTTGAGGTAATCCGGAATAAACAGCAGAGTCGCCACTTCGCCCAGCCACTCAGGTGCAGTACGGGTCCCGCGATAAGACGCTGATTCAAGGGGAAGTAAGTCAGGGTTGAGCAAGGCAGCAAGCTGATACAGGGTATTGAATGGCAAGAACTGTATGCCGGTCTCGGTATACACTTCTGCTTTATTCTGGTGCTCTGCAAGAAATGCATCCATGACACCGTCTGTGCGGCTATCGCGGTAAGACACAGCTTGACCCAGGCGATGCCCTTCTTTATCCAGTAAAACAAAATCGACTCCCCACGTATCTATGCCGATACACGCTGGCGTAATGCCCGCGTCGAGGACGTGCTGAATACCGAGATAAATTTCAGCGAGTAGCGCATCCGTATCCCAGCATACCTGATTATTTCGGTGACACAGTCGGTTAGGAAAACGGTGTACTTCCTGCAATGAGAGTCGTTTGCCGTCCAATGTGGCGACCATAATCCGACCGCTGGAGGCGCCGATGTCGATAGCAATCACTTGAGTGGTCATAAGGATTTCCTGAGTATCGTTCATGGGCTCATTATCAGAAAAGCGGCGAAGGTCAGACTTAAAAAAACGACCGGTTTAGACGGTGAAATGTCAGTTTTATCGATATCCGCGTGCGTTACATCACACTTGCCTGTTTTAAGCGATTTGGTGCTTGTTGCGGTGGGTTAACAAAGGAATTCAGAAGGGTTATTGATTATGATTGTTATTAAATCGAAGTCGTGATGCGCAGATGAGCTGCCGAAAAAAGCCCCACCAGAGGTGGGGCAAACGGCGTGTATCCAGAGGTATCAAAGATAGGTTCGCAGGTATTCCGACAGGCATAAAATTGCCATTGCCTGCCCGTATGGCATAGATGTGAGTGGAATTTGACGATAATAGTCGAGATCATCCCCCATCGCGGTACCAAACGAGACATTGAGTAGTTCGCCCGAATCACTGATGAAGTCGCTGACCAGAGCATCGACGGCTTTATGGGCTATGTCAGCGTATTTCGGATCGATATAGCGTTTTCGTACTGCTTTAAGAATGCCGTAAGCAAATCCTGCGGTCGCAGAGGCTTCAACGTACGAGCCTTCATCATCCAGCAGGGTGCACCAAAGGCCTCCTGCTTGCTGGTAGCGGGCCAGTGCCTCCACCTGTCGATTAAGAATATGGATAAGGTGGCGACGGTAAGCGTCGTGTTCAGGTAAATCCAGCAGTTCCAGAAAATCCGGGATCACAATGGTGACCCAGCTGTTGCCACGAGCCCAGCGTGCATTGGCAAAATTATGGTTACCATCGAAAGTCCAGCCGTGGAACCAGGTGCCGGTGTCACGATCCATCAGATACTGAATATGGGTCAGGAACTGGTATTTCGCTTCTTCAACATATTCCGGACGGTTGAGCAACAGGCCGATTTTTGTCAGCGGCATGACACTCATCATCAGGGTGTCATCCCACATTTGCTGCGGGTTTTCACTGTTGTAGACAATGTGCTGGATACCTCCGCTTGCTGTGCGTGGCATCTGGTACATCACGTAATCCGCCCAGGTTTCCAGGTAAGGTATGAGGGACTGGTCTTTGGTGTCTTCGAAGCGGTATGCCAGTGTCAGAAATGGGCAGACTGTATTCACGTTCTTTGTGGCTTGCTCTTCGGCAAACCGGTCTTCAAACCATTCATCAATGATGTTCAGCACGCTCTGGTCGTTTGTCTGCTGATAGTATTTATACATGCCGTAAAGGCCAATACCATGGGTCCATTCCCAGCCTGCCCAACCTTTGGTATCAATGGTTCGGCCATCATCAAGATGCAGCAGAAATTCACCGGTTTCATCTTGAATATTGATTAGGTTGTTAATCAGGCTGGTGATTTTATCAACAATCACTTTGCGTGGATGGGGGCGTTCAACCCGACGAAGAAGATCACTGTGTTTTACGGGAAATACGTTCATAACGTCCTCAGAAATAAATTACATTACGCCAAGCAGTTTTGGCAGAAACAGGGTGAGATCCGGGATATAGGTGATGAGCAACAACATCACGATGATCGCGGCATAAAATGGCAGTAAGGGTTTAATCAGATGTTCGACTTTTACCTGTCCGACACTGGCGCCCACGTACAAACCGCTACCGACCGGTGGCGTGATGGTGCCAATGGCAAGGTTAAAGACCATCAGGATGCCGAAATGGACGGGGTCAACCCCGATCTTCTGCACAATGGGCAGTAAAATCGGCGTAAAAATGAGGATTGCAGGGCCAATATCCATAAAGGCGCCGACGACTAACATGAACAGTGTGACAACCAGCAGGATGATGGCCGGGTTGTCGGAAATTCCGAGAATCATCTGGCTTAATGCGCCGGGAATACCTGTCATCGACATGGCAAATGACATTGCCGAAGAAGTAGCCAGCAAGAACATGATTACGCCGCTCATGATGAAAGTCTGAATCAATATTTTGGGAAGGTCTTTCAACGTCAGCGTTTTATAAAGAATGAGCGTCAGATACGCGGTATACACCACGGCAATGGCCGACGCTTCGATGGCAGTGAAAATTCCTTGTACGATCCCGCCGACAATAATCACGACTAGCAGCAGGCTGGGCAACGCATCGCGGGTGACTTTCAGTGCCATCCCTTTTTGCAGCGAAAAGAAATTACGGTAGTTATTGCGCTTCGCCACAACATAGGTCACAGCCATGCATCCGATTCCCCATAAGCTGCCTGCAACGAGACCTCCGGCAAACAAGGCCGCGATGGACGTCCCGCCACTGGCCAAGGCATAGAGAATAAAGGCTGTTGTCGGCGGGATTAGCATACCGGTTGGAGCTGAGGCGATATTGACTGCTGAGGCAAAGTTACGGTTATAGCCTTCTTTAGCACTCATCGGAATCATTACACCACCGATAGACGTGGAGGCTGCGATGGCTGACCCTGATACTGCGCCGAACATCATATTTCCGGCAATGTTGGTATAGGACAGAGAGCCTGGAATGCGACCGGTGAAAAGCTTAGCGAAGCTGACCAGACGGGTCGCAATGCCGCCATTATTCATGATGACGCCGGACAGAATAAAAAACGGCACAGCCAGTAGGGCAAAACTGTCAAGGCTGGAGAACATTTTTTGGGCGGTGGTGAACATCGCGATATCGAAGGGCAATACCAGCATCAGGGTGCTTCCGGAAGCGATGACGATACACAACCCTATCGGGGTACCCAAGACGAGTAACAGCACAAACACCCCGACCAACATGGCAGAGGCGATGACGGGATCAATCATAGCGACCTCCTGCCAGTTCATTGGATACAGGCGTGTCTGATGCTGCTGCTCGTAATGAAGCAATCAGATCGGAAATATTGAGCAGGCAGTAAAGAATTGTCAGTACGCCGGAGAGTGGCAGGGCGTAATAGACCTTGCCCATAGACAATTGCAGAACTGGAGAGATTTGCAGCATGGCATTGGATGAGACTTTCCAGCCGCCAATGACTAGGATGTAGGCGGAGAACAGTATGAATACCACTTGAATGGCAATCTGCCAGTAAGTGGTTAGTGATTGAGGGCACTTGTCGAGAAACAGTGTCAGGCTGATATGCTCACTTTTTCCGGCAACATAGGCCAGCCCGATGACAGAGAGCCAGACTAGCGAGAAGCGCAGGAACTCTTCGGAGAATGTACTGGGCGTGTTAAATACATAGCGACTGATTACCTGCCAGCAAGCAATCAGAACCATGACACAGATAAGGCTACAGCTGAACATCTCTATTGTTCGGTCCAGCCAGCGTCTAAGTTTTTTCATAATAACCTCTGACCATATTGGTGCAGAGAAGGCCTCAGGCTGACAGGCAGCCTGGCCTTCTGCAGCATGGTACGCTTAGTTGACCTGACTGATTTGTTGGAACAACTGATAAAGTTCAGGTTTATTTTGGAGCTGGTCGTAAATAGGCTGAACGGCGGCTTTGAACGGGCTAGTGTCAATGTCATAGAACTCAACGCCAAACTGGGATTGAGCCAGTTCACGTGTTTTCTTCATTTCTTTCTGCCAGGCGCTTTTTTCTACCTCAATGGATTCCTGAATGGCTTCGTTTAGCGCAGACATCTGTTCAGGCGTGAGTTTGCTGGTGGTCAGATTGCTCATTACGATGATGTCAGGAATGCGGGTGTGCATGTCGTAGCTGTAATGTTTTGCAACTTCACCATGGCGGGCAATAGTGAGGGCAAATTCATTATTTTCAGCACCATCGATGATGCCTTGTTGCAGCGAGGTATAGACTTCGGCCTGACTCATCGCGATCGGGGACGCGCCAAGAAGTTTCATCGAGTTAATGGAGGTTTCACTTTGCATTACCCGAATTTTTTTCCCTTTCAAGTCATCAACGGTCTTGATGGGACCTTTACTCATGTAGAAGCTACGTGCACCTGAATCGTACCAACCCACACCGGTAAAACCCTGTCCGGCGGTAGATTGGTAAACCGGGGTCATAATGTCCGGGTTGTCCATCACCTTGTAGAAGGCCTCTTGGTTTTCAAACAGGTAAGGTAATGAAAAGACACCGTAATAGGGTGAAAAGCTTTCCAGCAAACCGGATGACACTTTGGTGAGATCGATGGCACCAACTTGTGCCATTTCCACCAATTCTCGCTCGCCCCCCAGTTGGCTGTCGGGAAAATACTGAATGGTGACTTCGCCCTTGGTTTTCTCGGATACAGCCTTGCCGATATATTGCAGCGCCTCTTTAACAGGCTGGCTATTCTCGGCATAAGCCAGTTTTAATACCGTTGCTGCCTGCGCGACGTTGCTCAGTGGTAGCAATAAAGATGTCGCTAGTATGAGTTTCAGTGGGGTACGGGTAGCGGACATGGATCCTCCAAACACTTTTGTCTTTATTCCGCTGCCTGTTGTTGGTGGTCAGTAACTTTGGCAGCAGTTGATGATTTGTATTAAGCCTTGTCATCATCGCAGCCTGGAAAGTCCTCCACCTTTGTAATTCTGCCAACCTGATAAAATGTGACGGTGATTTTGTCCCTTTTTCGATGTTTTAATCACAGTTTGGTGCGAGCCTTCATTGGGAGGAGACGGGAGGGGCTAAATGGACGTTCCCTCTGGCATCGAACAAATGTTGGCAGTGCAGGAAGAAAACCACGGAAGTATAAACCAGTGCTTTTGCCATGATGGCAAACACTTAAGAGGCCTGTCACGGAGGGAGACGTTGTGGTAGGCAACATAGAAAGGAAAGGAAAAGAAAATATAGATAGGAAAGGGAGCAGTAAGCGGATACCAATAAGTTGATACCCGTAAGTCATAAACTGTGCGAGCGGGTTTTAAAGCAAACAATGCGGACGATAACGGATGCTGAGGTAAATAAAATGACAGTCAAAAATCAGTGGGATGTCTTTAATTTATCCCGCTATGTGAAAGCCGGATCGCCCGTAACATTGACCAGGCGTTAGTTCGTTCTACGCTGCAATCCTGCCATTTCGCACCAGTGCCCGGCGGACGTTTTTACACAGTTTGCCAAAGCTGTATAGCTCGTCGAAAGTGGGCGGGAGGCCACGGTTGAGTTGGTGTTGCCAGTAAGACAGTTCAGAATCGACAAGCTCCATTAACTTTTTCGGGCAGCCGACACAGGTGTTATCCGGTCCGCAGACAAAAGTATCTTCCTGATACAGTGGAAATTCCTCTTTAACCGCATCAATGATCTGCTGCATGGCGGTGATTCTGTCAGGTTTTTTACTCATGGTAACGACAGTTGGCAGATGAAAGCGACATATTTTACCCTGCATACCGGATTAAACCATACCTTTAAAGTGGGTAATTTTTTTTGGAGGGGCCGTAACAAGGCGTTTTTCCTGAGCTTTTGTGGTGCGCAAGGCAATCACTGCTTGGTGAGCATTGCAGGTAGCCGACAATGAATCCGGGGTGATTTACGCTCGGCATTTTGTTGTTGCCACTGCCGTGGGGCGATGCCAAACCATGACACAAAAGCGCGTGAGAAAGCGCAAGCGTCACTGTAGCCCAATAATTCAGCTAGCTGAGCCATGCTCATGTTGGATTCTGTCAGATGACGTGTCGCCAGCCGCTGCCGGGTCTCTGTCAGGATAGCCTGAAATGACGTGCCTTCAGCTTGCAAGTAGCGTTGCAGGGTTCGGGGACTGAGCATCATGTATTTTGCTACCTGGCCCACTGTGCTTTTTCCGGAAGGCAATAAGTGATGGAGCACATAGCGGACATAGTCCGGCAACTCCTCAACGGTAAGATTGGTCAGCGCGTGGACATGGTTTTCTATCAGAGCGTGCAGCGACGGGTCGGCATGGTTCAGGGTTGTTTTCAGGGCACTTTTCTCAAACGCGATGCCGGTCAGAAAAGCGTTGAAATGAGGAGTAACAGGGAGCAACTTCTGATACTCCGTGACGGATGCCAGAGGATAGTGACGAATGTAAATCGCCTTGGGTTTCCAGGCATGACCAAAGAAGAGCTGGAGCAATTTTAGCCCCACACCAATCGCTATTTCGGTACATTGCGCATGATCGTGCTGCTCGAGGAAAATGCTGGGCTCATAGCAAAGCAACATCTGATTTTCTTTTTCTGTTAACTGCAGGGTAGCCCCCTGAGAATGCCAGTGGAAATAGCTGATCAGCTCGCTTAGCGCCTGTTCTACGGTTTGGGCGTTGTTTATGAGGTGAAATAACGGGCCAATGGCGGCAATGCTCTGAAACTGTCCGAATTCCAGCCCGAGCAGTGGGCAGGAGAAGTGGCGTTGGGAAAGCTCGATGAGGCGCAAAAACTGATGATAAGAAATCAGTGCTTCAGGGTGGGAAAACACATCGTCCGATAACCCGACCGCATTGAGTAAGGCATGATGGTTGACCTGGTGCTGAGTGGCAAACTGATCAAACCGAGCGATGTTTGCTCCGCGGATGTATAAGTTTTTCATCGTTTCCCTGAATCCTTTCTCTCTTGGTTTCAAACCCTGTTTTCAGTCAGTGTTCCAGCTTTAGCTTCTGCACATGTTTCAGTGTTAACCACGCTATTGAGCCTTCTGTCTGTCGATGAATGGAAAATGCCATTGCGGTATGAATAATTGCCACAGGCAGTATTTGTATAAAACTTGGCGTGAATTATCAATGCTAAGTTTGCTACTTTGTTTCAATCTTGTTGTGAAAATGATGGTTTGGACAACAAGAATAGAAAGGAACGCAATATGGGATTTCCATTTTTAGTGAATGAGCACCATGAGCTACTGACCCTGAACAATAACGACCTGCCGATTTACCGTGACCTCTTACCGGGGGTGCATGTTCAGCCGCAATTTCTTGATGTGGTCAACGGTGTTTGGGCACTGAGAGTACAGTTTGAACCGGGTGTGGTGCTACCGGCACACTACCATACCGGCAATGTGCACTTCTGGACTCTGTCGGGTAAATGGTATTACAAAGAGTACCCGGACCAGCCGCAAACGGCAGGTTGCTACCTGTACGAACCGGGCAGCTCAATTCATCAGTTCATCACACCTGAAACGAATACAGAACTGACCGAAGCACTCATGATTATTCAGGGAGCCAACATCAACTTTGACGATGAAGGAAACTATCTGGGCATGCTGGATGCTAACTTTATCGTTGCCACTCTGGAAAAGCACATCGCTGACAATGGATTGGATCCGGCCAAGTATATCCGTCCACCGCAAACGGATTACTCCACGAAGTAATCTCCCCTCTATCGTTTTGATCAAAGGCCGGTTTTGAGCCGGCCTTGTTGACTCTCCGAGGAATCATCGATGAGCAAAAACATTTTTATTACGGGTGGAGCAAGCGGTATAGGTCTTCAACTGGCGAAGCATTACCTGAAAAGTGGCCATAACGTTGCGTTGTTTGATCTGTCATTTTCAGAATCTGTGCTGGAAGAGCTGTATCCGTATCAGGGGGCTTCGCAAAACCTTGTTAGCTTGCAGGCTGATGTTTGTGACATGGCATCACTGAGTGGGCAGGTGGAAGCTGCGGTTAATACCCTGGGCAGCCCGGATCTGGTTATCAACTGCGCCGGAATCTTACGGGCAGGACGATTTACTGAGCTGCCACAATCTGAATTTGAGCAAGTGGTCGCGATCAATCTGTTCGGCACCCGTAATTTTATCTGTGCGGTATTGCCGTTCATGAAAAAGGGGGCGCATGTCTCCATGATTTCTTCAATGGCAGGCGTTAGCGGGGTGTATACCTATGCGGCGTATTGTGCATCAAAGTTTGGTGTGATGGGGCTGGCGAAAGTGTTGCGACAGGAGTTGAAGCCACGTGGCATCGATGTTTCAGTGATCTGTCCGCCGGAAGTATCCACACCTATGGTGGTAAAAGAGCACCAGACCATTGACCCTATTTGCCTTGAACAAAAAATGGTGGCCGGGGTGCTGACGGTAGAAGAGGCCGTTTCGAAAATTGCCGCGGGCTTAGCCACCCGAAAACACGTGGTGGTTCCGGGGGGCAGGGCGAAGATCATTTACCTGATTAACCGCTTTGCGCCGGACAGCATCATGTTCGGAATTGTTGACAGAATCATTGCGAAAGGGCTGGCTCGACAGTCTCAGACACCTCAAACTGACATTTAACCGGCCTTATTGTCCGACGGGAGGGCGTTAAGCGCTCTCCTGAACCTCGTGACTCTTTGCTGCAACATGCTCAATGCAACATGTTGTTATTCCACTTTTAATCAAAGGGCAATACTGCTGTCACTTTGGCACTTCAGGATTAGCGCGTTTAAAAACAACCACTAAACTAAAGACAGCCAAGGATAGTCAATGAGCAAGGCAATTTTTAACCCGACTCGTTTTAATAAAAGTGACAACGCGACCTTCGATGATGTACTGGATGCATTTGTTTCCCGCCGCAAGATTCTGAAAGGGGGCATGGGCCTCAGCGCTATGGCGGCCATGGGAGCGTTTGGACTGACCGGCTGTAACTCCGATTCCGGCAATACCACAACCGACACGCCGGACGCGCTGACACGCGTATCACTGAAATTTGAGTCGATTCCGGGCTCGCTGACGGATGCCGTCAGTGTCGCAGAAGGCTATACCGCTCAGGTATTGGCGCCTTGGGGAACCCCGTTGAATGCCATTGCTCAGGACTGGAAAAATGATGGCAGCAACACCGCGATTGATCAGGCGAATGCCGTGGGCATGAACCATGACGGGCTACATTTCTTCCCATTGAATGACAGCGCGACTGAAGGCCTGCTTTGCGTCAATCACGAATATATTGAGACCGCTGAGCTGCATCCTGATTTCGATGCGACGTTTAACGCCGAAGGTGACCGTATTGATGTTGACGCGGTACGAAAAGAGATTTTTGCCCATGGTGTCAGCGTTATTCATATCGCACTGGAAAACGGCAACTGGGTGGTGAAAGAGGATGCCCGCAACCGCCGCTATACCGGGGCAACGGCAATGGATATCGCCGGACCGCTGGCGAACAGTTCGCATCTGGTAACTCCTTATTCACCTGACGGCAGCCAGGCGCGCGGTACCCTGAACAACTGTGGCAACGGCTACACCCCATGGGGGACGTACCTGACCTGCGAAGAAAACTGGCCGGGATATTTTGTGAATCAGGGAACGGCGGCGGCCGATCAGGAACGTATCGGTATCACACTTGGTGCGGATGCAACGGGTCGTTATCGTTGGGAAACCCTGGCCGGACACGCGGACGAGCAAATGGACGAATTCCGTCGCTTTGATATCACGCCAACCGGCAGCAGTGCACTGAGCGATTACCGTCATGAAGCCAATGGCCATGGTTACATCGTCGAGATTGATCCGTACACAGCCAACTCCCGCGCGGTAAAACGTACGGCGCTGGGGCGCTTCCGTCACGAAGGTTGTACTTTCGGGAAACTGGAAGAAGGCAAGCCGCTGACGTTTTACTCGGGCCATGACTCGCGATTCGAGTACCTGTACAAATTTGTCTCGAAAGCGGTTTGGGATGCGGCAGATGCAACCCCTGCAGACCGTCTGGCTACCGGTGATAAGTACATGAACGACGGGACGCTGTATGTTGCCCGTTTTGATGCCGACGGTAAGGGCGTATGGCTGCCGCTGACACTGGATGCCTTGACCAAAGACGGCGGTGTGCTGGCCGATCATTTCGCGACGTTGGCGGACATCATCCTGAACACTGCAGGTGCCGCAGATTGGGTGGGGGCAACACCGATGGATCGCCCGGAGTGGTGTGCGGTGGATCCGATCACCGGCTCTGTGTACCTGACACTGACCAACAACACCAAGCGTACAGAAGAGACCGGCACTAACCCGGCCAACCCACGATTGCTGAACAAGTTCGGCCACGTCATTCGCTGGGATGAAACTGAAAACCACACAGATTTCAGCTGGGATATCTTTGTCTTTGGCTCATCTGCCGACGCAACTGCGGATGTGAACCTGTCAGGATTGGATGAAATGAACCAGTTTGCCAGCCCTGATGGCCTGGCTTTCGATCAGCGCGGTATTTTGTGGATTCAGACTGACAACGGCGCCAAAGAAGTCACCAGTTATACCAATGACCAGATGCTGGCTGTGGTTCCATCCAACCTGATGGATGAAGCCGGTAATCAGCAAACTATTGGCAGCGGCAATCAGGGGGAACTCAAACGATTCTTTGTCGGCCCGAATGGCTGCGAAGTCACTGGTTTTACCATCAGCCCTGATTACCGTTCGATGTTTGTATCAATCCAGCATCCAGGCAACTGGCCGTACAGCGACAATGCCGCTGAAGCCGCCCCCGAGGGCACCACAGTCCGTGCTCGCGCATCGATTGTCGTCATTCGTCGTCAGGACGGTGGTGAACTGGCGGTATAACGCTGCGCTTTAAACGTTGAACACCCTTAACCCTCAACGTTTATTCTCAAACTACTAAACTAAAACCCGCCAATGTCTGCGCATTGGCGGGTTTTATTTTTCCGCCTGCAACCTCAGCACCTCTCTTAATAACTCACCGTCAACTTCGGGCAGGGTGTCACTGAGCCGGATGGCTTCGCCAGGGACAAAAGAGAGCATCACGTTTTTCAGGGTGGCATCCGGGTTCTGCTGATTTTGGGTGTGGAAGTTGACCAGTTGTTCGTACAGTTGTCCTTCCATTTTGCGGATTTGCTCGTCGGTCAGTTTAATCCGGGCCATGCAAATGGCGGGGCGTTGCTGATGCCGGTCCTGGCTGGTTTTGAAACGCGCCACAAATAGCTTGTCTAAGGGGCTGTTTTCTTCCGTAATAAAACGTTTTTGAGGGTTAAGTTTTACCCGGGTTTTTTCGATCGTCTCCACATAGCCCATCATTTCCAGCGCCCGCAGGTAGTGGATGATGGACTGTTCTGACAGGGTAAAGTGTGTCTGAATATCCTCGACCGACCAGCCTAACGATGTCAGCAGGTAAATGAAATCGTACAGATACGGGTGTTTTGCGAAGATGGCATTATTATTCGGCGAGATGGCTTTAATGTCCCGTTGCTGAATACGGTTTGCCAGCTCCGACAGTTTCACTAAATCGGTGTCCAGGTAACTGGCATAAAACGTGATTTTATCAATGCCCAGGCTCGGATTATGAAACTGGCGCTTCAGACTGCTGACTGGCACGCTGCAGTATTCTGATAACTGCGCGTAACTGATATTGCGTACCTTCAGTGTTTCCCGCAAAGCCGCCAGTAAATACTGGGCTGATACCGTCATGGTTCCCTCCATGTCTTACATCTTTCATTACCAAATGGTGTCGCTGTCACGAGTCGCTGAGCCATGAGTCGCTGAGAAGACGGCCAGTTTGTTCTCTCAAAGGTGCCTAAGGTACCTAAGTTGTCACGCTGACTCGTTCAGGAAGTATAACGATCAAAATTGTATATTGTATGCGAACTGCATTTGTCGTTGTGGTTTCTTGAGAAACCTCGCACTTCAGAGCGGCGCATGAACAGTCGCCAGTCAGTGAAGAATGGTATAAATAGAGCAATTAATGGCTACGGCAATGAATGGCGTGGCTAGGGCTGGCGGTAAAGATTCTGACAAGGCGATTCGCCAAACGGCGGATGACAGGGGGAAACATGCTCAACCGGTTACGACAATTCTTCCATTTTCTGACAAAAACCAATCCGAATATTGAGCAGGAGGTGGATGACGTAATAGCTGCTCTCGGCGGGCTGGACAATATTCTTCAGTCGGGAGCCTGCGCGACCCGGTTGAGAATGCACCTTAACGATACCGGGCGTGTGGACAGTGAAGCCCTGAAACAGTTGGGCGCATTCGGTGTCGTGCGTCTGGATAAGCAGAATGTACAGGTTATTTTTGGCCTCAAAGCAAACAGCTACTCACAGCTGATCGAGCAAAAGTTGCAGCAGCTAAAATAGGAACAATTGCTTTTCATTCCTGACCTCATTTTTCTGATAGCGGTTGGGATAGGATGGGGCCAGTTGGTAACTTAACAGGCAGGATAGCGTCATGACGACACATGCTGAGACAACATTTCCAAAGCACTTTTTATGGGGCGGCGCCATTGCGGCCAATCAGGTGGAAGGCGCCTACGATCTTGACGGCAAGGGGCTGTCAACGTCAGACATGCTGCCTAAGGGGATTCTGAGCCCGCATCAGCCACGTAATGAACGTACACCGGGGATCAAGGATCTGGCGATCGATTTTTATCATCGTTACCCGGAGGATATTGCGCTGTTCAAGGAAATGGGGTTTACCTGCCTGCGGTTGTCGATCGCCTGGACTCGGATTTTCCCGAATGGCGATGAATCAGAGCCGAATGAAGCGGGGTTGGCGTACTACGATAAGATTTTTGATGAGCTGGTCAAGCATGGTATGCAGCCATTCGTGACCCTCTCGCACTATGAAATGCCGTTTACTCTGACCGAAAAATACGGAGGCTGGGGCAGCCGTAAACTGATCGATTTCTTTGCCCGTTATGCGCGTACGGTGTTCGAGCGCTATAAAGACAAAGTCAAACTGTGGCTGACATTCAATGAAATTAATATGTCGCTTCATGCGCCGTTTACCGGCGTTGGTCTGCCTGAAGAGGCATCGGAGCAGGAAATCTATCAGGCCATCCACCATCAGCTGGTGGCTAATGCCAAGGCCGTAAAACTGTGTCATGAAATTATTCCGGATGCCCGAATCGGTAATATGCTGCTGGGTGCGATGAACTACCCGTATACCTGTCACCCTGATGATGTGTTGGCGGCCATGCATGAAAACAACAAATGGCTGTTTTTCGGCGATGTGCAGACTCGCGGTAAATACCCGGGTTACATGTTGCGTTATTTTCGTGAGAAAGGCATTGAAATAGCCATGGCCGCGGGGGATCTGGAAGAGATTGCCGGTGCCAGCGTTGATTTTGTGTCTTTCAGCTATTATGCCAGCGGGTGTGCCAGTGCAGATCCGAAGCAGAAAGAAGTGGGTAACATCATCGACAGCGTGCCAAACCCGTATCTGGAAAAAAGCCAGTGGGGCTGGCTGATTGATCCGAAGGGGCTGCGTATTTTGCTGAACTTCCTGTATGACCGTTACCAGAAGCCACTTTTCATTGTCGAAAATGGCCTTGGTGCCCGTGATGAGCCGGATGAAAACGGCGAGATTCAGGATGATTATCGCATCGCTTACCTGAATGGTCACCTGGTACAGGCGCATGAAGCGGTCAAAGATGGCGTTGAACTGATGGGGTTCACCAGCTGGGGGCCGATTGATCTGGTGGCAAACTCGACGGCAGAAATGAGCAAGCGTTACGGCTTTATCTATGTGGATCGCCATGATGATGGCAGCGGTACGCTGGCACGTAAGCGCAAGAAGAGCTTTTACTGGTATCAGGATGTGATTCGGACACAGGGGGCATCGTTAACCCGGTAGTGAAGCTGTGTAAATTTACTCTCAACAAAGGGCGCATAGGCGCCCTTTTCTGTTTTTCATGTTCTGCGGATAACGCAATGAACGGATAAAATTTATAAAACCGAATGCACATTAAATCTGTGTAGCGCTGAAACCTCTCGCTTTGTAACTGAATACGGTTCTCATTTCCATCACCGCCTTTTACTTTCCGGGATTGTATGTTTGCATATTGTATACAATATACCAGTATTACCTTCTGTCACCCTGGTGATTGCATTTACACATCCTGTTTGAAGTCGTTGAAGGATGAAAACATTAACTTCAAGAGAAGAAAAAGATGGAACTTAAAGCACTTGCGTTAACGGTATCAGCCCTGCTTGTGGGTCAGTCGGTGTATGCATCTGAGGTGTTTTCTCACCCGGGCATGCCGGTTCAACAAAAGTTGCAGCCAAATTTGCTGCAGCAAAGTACCAGGCTTCAGCCAGAGCAACATATCCACGGGCTTGAACGCACGGATCGGCAATATCGGCCGACAGATGCTACTCAGCAGCCGGAACCGCCAACGTTACTGAAACGTCAGGTATCGGTTCAGCAGGATGCGGTTGAACAGTGTGATCTCAGCCAGTTTCAGACGACCAGCAGTAACCAGTTGATGGCCGCGATTCGCCAGCAGGGCGCCAGTTGTGTCAATGCCTTGTTTAGTGCTGACACGGGAGTACAGGAAGCCGCGTTTTCGTCCAACCACATGTATAACGTCGCACAATATACCCGAACACTGGCGCAGCAATATGCGGGCGGGGGCAGTGATGAGCTGGAAGCCTTGTATCTGTATCTTCGGGCGGGGTATTACGCTGAGTTTTATAACAGCAATATCACGTTTCTGTCGTGGGTGACGCCGGCAGTGAAAGGTGCCGTGGATGCGTTTGTCCAGAATGCCCATTTTTATGACAACGGCGACGCTCATGGCAAGGTGCTGAACGAGGTGATCATCACGATGGACAGTGCTGGGCTACAGCATGCCTATCTCGATGTAGTGACGCAGTGGCTGACCCGTTGGAATGCGCAATATGCCGAGCACTGGTATATGCGAAACGCGGTCAATGGTGTCTTTACTATTTTGTTTGGCGGGCAGTGGAACAATCAGTACACCAGCCTGATTGGCGAGCAGACTGCGTTGGTGACGGCCTTACAGGCATTTGCGCTGGACCGTACGAAAGTGAATTCGCCAACGGAGTTTATGGCGGCCAATGCGGCCAGAGAACTGGGGCGGTTAGCTCGCTACACGGACGCGACCATTGCGCCTAAAGTCACGGAAGGATTAACCGCGATCTTCGGCCAGTATCCGTCCTATGGCGATGGAGATGCTATCTGGCTGGGGGCGGCGGATACGGCCTCTTATTATGCTGATTGCAGCCAGTTCAACATCTGTGGCTTTGAAGACGCGCTGCGTGATGCGGCGCTGAACCAGACTTTTATCTGTAGTGATACGATTAAAATTCGCTCACAGGATATGTCGCAGGCACAGCATCTCGCGGCTTGCGACAAAATGGCTTATGAAGAGTCATTTTTCCACACCACGCTTGAAACCGGTAATCAGCCGGTGGCTGATGATCATAATACGCAGCTGCAGGTGAATATTTTTAATTCCGATACCGATTACGGTAAATATGCCGGTCCGATATTTGGGATTGATACCAACAACGGCGGTATGTACCTCGAGGGGAATCCGGCCAATGTGGGCAATATTCCCAATTTCATCGCGTATGAAGCCAGCTATGCCAACCCGGACCATTTTGTCTGGAATCTTGAGCACGAGTACGTCCACTATTTGGATGGGCGGTTCAATATGTATGGCGATTTTGGTACGCCTACCGAGCTTGTGGTCTGGTGGAGCGAAGGGGTGGCCGAGTATGTGTCGCGGGTAAATGATAATCCTCAGGCGATTGCCACCATTCAGGATGGCAGCACGTACACTCTGGCGCAGGTGTTTGACACGACGTATGACGGTTTTGATGTGGATCGTATTTACCGATGGGGATATCTGGCGGTGCGATTCATGTTTGAGCGTCATCCTGATGAAGTTCAACGTATGCTGAGTGCCACCCGACAGGGACGCTGGGCTGAATACAAGGCGATCATTAGCGGTTGGGCAAATCAGTATCAGTCAGAATTTGCCCAATGGACCGAGGCGCTGGCGAAGGGCGACAGTGGCGCTGGGAACGGTGAGGGGACAGGCTCCGGTAATGAAGGGGGCGGTGAATCTGGTGGTAATACCGGCTTGCCGGAAAACTGCGTAGTACTGCCAAAAATCAGTGATGGGCGTTTAGCACTGGATGAAGCGGCCTGTCTGGCCGACACGGCTTCAGCGTCTGACGTATTGTGGTTCAGTATTCCGGCTGTCAGTGAATATCAGACCACTGCCATTACGGCGGGCAACGGGACTGGCGACCTGACGCTGGAATACAGCAACCTGAATTGGCCAGATGGTACCAATGTGCAGGCATCATCGGCAAATATGGGTAACAGTGAATGCATTATTCTGGAACATCAGGCGAATTATTGGGGATATCTGAAAGTCTCGGGTTCCTTTGAAAATGCAGCGTTATTGGTGGAGGCTGGCAGTAACCAGTGTCGTCAGTAACCCGTTTCAGCGGTGCTTCTCGCAGCCCGGCTTTTGCCGGGCTTTTTTACTACTGAATGCGATGTATGATTCCAGGCCGGTGAAAGAGCGGCGAAAAGTGGCAGGGCTACGGGCTGTCGTGCCGCGTTACCTATGTATACCTCACACAAAACCGATAATGCTCCGAATAATGGAAAAGGTCCGAATAATGGGGCTCGCCACCAAGTTTGTTCGCTATAGATCGTCCTAAAACGAACGTCCTGAAACAAAGTCCTTCAAACTCTGATTGCTTAAAGCCAGGGCACTTGAAATTAGCGACATCAAAGCCATCAACTTGAAAACAAACCATTTCAAGACTAGCCACTTCAAATCCAGTTACTTCAAAACCAGTCACTTCAAAATCAGCTACCTCAATGCCTCCAGAACAATGCCTACAGATCAATGTTAGCCGCGGCATAAAGACCCTGAATATCTTGGCTATAGCGTTAAAAGGTCAGTTGGTTGGCGTCTCAGAAGGGCTCACAGCGTGAACGGCAGCGAGTTTAAGTCTCTGTTTAAGTCACTGATCATGGCATGACATGGTGAGGGGGGAGATTAACATCTTGGGGCGATGAAAAAAAAGCCGGCTCCAGGGCCGGCAAAACATAACAGAAGCAAGGAAAGTGAGGGCCAGCCTTAAACGATGGCAGTGGCTGGTAATGAGGGACACAAAGGATATAGGTAAACGCCATCGCTTCCGGAGACAAACCCGGTGGCTATGCGTTGACTACACTCACCGCGCTTACACCGGTGCGGTCGCCGTTTGAAGCCAGTTTCGTTCTTGCAGCGTCAACGCCTCATTGAGCACGGCATATACCTGTGCGTGATAGGTGTTCAGCCATTGTTTCTCTGTGTTGTCCAGCATCTCCAGGTCCAGAGCCTGCGTGGCAATCGGCGCGAGAGTCAGGGTTTCGAAACCATAAAACGCACCAAATTCTGTTTCTTCACATTCCACAACCTGCATGATGTTTTCGATACGTACGCCGTATTCACCTTCACGATAAACGCCCGGCTCGTTAGTGATCACCATGTTAGGTTCCAGTGCTACTTCTTTGTGAGACTGAGAAAAGTTTTGCGGTCCTTCATGCACGTTCAGGCACAGGCCAACGCCATGGCCGGTACCGCACTTGTAGTCAATACCATGCTGCCAGAGTACCCCTCGCGCCATAATGTCCAGGTTGGCCCCGGTTGAACCCTTCAAAAATCGGGTCTGGGTCAGGCGAATAACCGCTTTTAGCACCAAGGTGTAATCGGTGCGTTGTTGCTCACTGAGCTGACCAAAGCTGAAAGTACGGGTGATGTCGGTCGTGCCGCCAAGGTACTGGCCACCGGAGTCGACCAGGAAAAAGTTAGGTTCATCGACGTTGGCATTGCTTTCGATGTCGGCGGCATAGTGCATTTTGGCTCCGTGTGCGGCAAAACCGGCAATGGTCCGGAAACTGTCGCCGATATATGTCGGTTGTTGGGAGCGAAATGCCTGCAACTGCTGCTCAGCATTCAGCTCGGTCACGCTGCCCCCAGGCACTTGCTGATCCAGCCAGTGCATGAACTTCACCATTGCGATGCCATCCAGACGTAAGCTTTCTTTCATATTGCACAGCTCAGTCTCGTTTTTGATGGCTTTGAGCTCAGTGAAATAACTTAATCGGTGGCTGAGTGTGACGGTGTCAGGCAATTTGCTGACCAGCAGAGCATCCGTGTGAAGGTCACAACAGCGGAAATGGCGACCGGCAGCCAGACCGGAAAGGGCGGTGGCAATCTCCTCATACGGCTGGCATGTCACCCCCTGGGTTTCAAGGTGGGCGGCAACGTCTGTCGGCAGTTTTTGCAGGTCAATAAACAGTGTCGCGTGAGTCTCTGACAGCAGCAGGTACGATTCCGAAATCGGGCTGTACAGGGTATCACCACCACGAATATTGAGTGCCCACATCACATCATCCAGCGTGGAAACCAGCAGTTCGTCGACGCTGTCCTGAGACATCAGTTGGCGTACCTGCGACAGTTTCTGGGCCGTTGTCAGTCCTGCATATTTAAGTGGGTGATTAAATACCGGCGTGGCCGGACGCGCTGGGCGATCAGCCCAGACTGCGCCGATCAAATCGTGAGTGAGGACAATATCGATCCCTTTGCCAGCCACCGCCGCCTGCAGGGACAGATAAAAATGATAGCTGATGGTGCGTCCATCTACCCCAATGCGACTTTGGGACGGCAGGGTATCAGCCAGCCATTGCGGAATACTCGGCGTTTCCGGCAGGCGGGCCTTAAACAGGTCTAGTCCACTGCCGCTTAACTGCTCTTCGGCCTGAATGTAGTAACGGCCATCGGTCCATAAACCGCCGCCTTCCGGCAGAATCACCGCTTCGCCAGCAGAACCGGTGAATCCTGTGATCCACTGGCGGGCCAGCCAGTGAGCAGCTGAATACTCGCTGGCGTGCGGGTCATAGTTGGTCGCAATATAGGCATCTAACCGGTGCTCTGCCATTTGGGACCGCAGCTGAGCAAGGCGTTGCGAAACAGTCGGTTGGTTCATGGGTTTTTCCTTAAACATCAAGTTGTGAACAGAAAATATGGTGGCCGGTTTTACCGGTCAGTGGCGGACGTTGCTCGGCGCAGTCCTCTGTTGCTTGCGGACAGCGGGTACGAAACACGCAGCCCGATGGCGGATTCAGCGGTGACGGTAGGTCGCCCGGCAGCAGCTGAATATCCCGGGTTCTGGCCAATTGTGGGTTGGCAACAGGCACCGCGGACAGCAGCGCCTGAGTGTAAGGGTGACGGGCATCGTCAAACACGTCCCGGAAATGGCCGATTTCCATGGGGCGACCCAAATACATCACCATGACCCGATCGCTGATGTGGCGTACTACGCTCAGGTCGTGGGCAATCATGACCATGGTCAGCCCCATCTCCTTTTGCAGGTCGCTAAGAAGGTTGATGACCTGCGCCTGAATTGACACATCGAGTGCACTGACGGGTTCGTCACACACGATCAGTTTGGGATTGAGGATCAGCGCGCGGGCGATGCCAACCCGCTGGCACTGTCCGCCGGAAAATTCATGGGGATAACGGTTTCTCTGGCTGGGTAGCAGACCCACTTTGTCCATCATCTGGAACACGCGTTGCTCGCGGTCGCGACGGGAAAGCTGGGGTTCATGGGTAAGCAGCGGCTCTGCGATACATTCTGAGATGGTCAGGCGCGGGTTCAGACTCGCGGAGGGATCCTGAAAAATCATCTGAAAGTCACGCCTTTTGCGGGTCAGCGTCGATTTGTTGTACGCCCGCATGTCCTCTCCCTGCCAGTGCAGGCTGCCATCTGTCGGTTCAATCAGACGCAGCAGGGCGCGTGCCAGGGTCGATTTGCCGCAGCCGGACTCACCGACAATCCCCAGGGTTTCTCCCTGATAGATGTCTAAATCAATGCCGTCCACCGCTTTCACCTCGGGACGATGCGACGACAGCCAGCGTGGCAGAATTGTTTGACCTGTGCGGAAATGGACTTTCAATCCGCGTGCCGACAGCAAGGTTGGTTGGTGTTCCATGGTGTTTTCCTCAGGCTGATTTCACGACAGGGTTTTGAACGGCGTTGTACGATGACAGGGATGCCGCACCAGCAAGGTGAGAAGCCTGTTCCTTGAGATGACAAGCGAGTGCTTGCGTCGCAGACAGTCGGGTAAAATCCGGTATTTGCTGGTGGCAGACGGATTCAGCTAGACTGCAGCGATTCTTAAACGGACAGCCCTGATGATTGATCAGCGCGCTGGGCGGGTTACCCGGGATGGTCGGCAACCGATCCATGTCTTCATGAATGGACGGAATCGCTTGCAGCAGTCCTTGCGTATAAGGGTGCGCCGGACGCTCGAACAGCGTGAAGGTCTCTGCTTCTTCCATTTTACGTCCGCCGTACATGACCAGCACCCGGTCACACATTTCGGCGACCACCCCCATGTCGTGGGTGATCAGAATGATGGCGGTGTTAAATTCGGTTTGCAGATCCCGTAGCAGCGCCAGGATCTGCGCCTGTACCGTCACATCGAGAGCGGTAGTCGGTTCATCGGCAATCAGCAGTTCAGGTTTGCACAGCAGGGCCATGGCAATCATCACCCGCTGGCGCATACCGCCGGAGAGCTCATGTGGATACTGGTTCATCCGCGTTGCTGCGGAAGGAATACGCACCGCATCCAGCATGGCAATCGCCGTAAGGTTGGCCTCTTTTCGGCTCATGCCTTTATGGATGCACAGCACTTCAGCCAGCTGTTTACCGATTTTGACGAACGGGTTGAGCGAGGTCATCGGATCCTGAAAGATCATCCCGATTTTTTCCGCGCGGATATGGTTGAGCTCACGAGCAGACAGGCCAAGTAAATTGGTGCCGTGGAAGTTTGCCTGGCCTTCTGTGATGCCGTTGTCTGCGGTCAGCCCCATCAGGGCAAAAACCGACTGGCTTTTGCCTGAGCCGGATTCGCCGACAATGCCCAGGGTTTCGCCGGCGCTGACGGAATACGACAGATCACTGACCGCCTGCACCAGCCCGTCAGGGGTGCGAAAGCGCACATTCATGTTTTCTACAGATAAAATCGTCATTGCTTATCCTTGCGAACTTTTCCTTGTGAGCAGCGCTTTCACGCGCTGCGCGGATTAACGGTCTTTCGGGTCCAGTGCGTCACGCAGGCCGTCGCCGATGAAGTTAAAACAGAACAGCGTGGCAACCAGAAACAGAGACGGAAATAGCAGCTGCCAGATGGCAACATCGATGGTTTTCGCACCTTCTGAGATCAGGACGCCCCAACTGGTATCCGGCGGCTGCACGCCAAGCCCAAGGAAGCTGAGAAACGATTCAAACATGATGAAACCGGGCACCATCAGCGAGGAATACACCATCACAATGCCCAGGACATTCGGCAGAATATGGCGGCGGACAATGGTCAGTCTCGATACCCCGATCGAATGCGCGGCTTCGATGAACTCGCGTTTTTTCAGGCTGAATGTGACGCCCCGTACCACCCGAGCAATACCGAGCCAGGACACCATGCCAATGACAATAAAAATCAGATAGATATTGTTGCCAAACAGGGTCACAAACATGATGACCATGAACATAAAGGGTACCGAGTCCAGCACCTCAATCACCCGCATCATGGCGCTGTCGACGACTCCTCCGACAAAGCCGGATATGCTGCCCCATAGGGTGCCGATTACCACGGCCACCAGTGCGCCGAGGAAGCCAACCATGATCGACAGCCGACCGCCCTGCATGGTGCGGGCAAACAGATCCTGTCCCAGATCGTCGGTGCCGAAATAGTGGCCGGAGCTCAGGGACGGACGGCCCAGCTCATGGGGCTCTGCCACTACGCTCCAGTCAATTTCATCGTGGGCGAACGATGACAGAGATGGGCCAAAGGAGATGCACAGGACGATCAGCAGTAGTACACCTACTGAACCCATGGCTGCTTTGTTCTGCCGGAATCGCCCCCAGGCGTCCTGCCATAGACTGCGGCCTTCTACCGCATCGGGAGTTTGGGTCAGTGATTCAGTGAGTGCCTGCGTGTCGAGTTTTTTCGTTAACATGCTCGGGTTCCTACATACGAATGCGAGGGTCGATGACGGTATAGAGAATGTCGACCACGAGGTTAAACAGGATGGTGAGCGTGGCCACGATAAGGGTAATTCCCATCACCAGGCCGTAATCCCGGTTCAGTGCGCCAGAGACAAAGTGCTGACCCATACCACCGGTACCAAAGAAAATATCAATGATGACTGAGCCCGTAACCACGGCGACAAAACTGGGACCCAGCATGGCAATGATGGGGATCAGTGAGGGGCGTAGCGCATGTTGAATCAGGATATAGCGGGTTGAGAGCCCCTTGGCCTTGGCGGTACGGATGTAAGGCTGGTTCAGGGTTTCGATCATCGCCCCGCGCATGACCCGGGCAATGCTGGCGATGGAGCCGATGGCCAGACTCAGTACCGGCAGCACCAGAAATGCGGGTTTGCCGCCTTCCCAGCCACCGGCAGGCAGCCAGCCCAGGTGTACAGAAAACACCGTTACTAACACCGGAGCCAGTACGAATGCCGGAATCACGATGCCTGTCATCGACAGGGACATCAGCAGGTAATCCAGTCGGCTGTTGCGATTCAGAGCCGCCACCGTGCCGAGAAACATGCCGGTCGGGACAGCAATTACAAACGACAGCAATCCCAGAATGGCGGAAACCGGCCAGGACTGGGCGACCAACTGGGTGACGGTAAAGTCCTGATAAACAAAACTCGGCCCCAGATCACCCTGAACAAAGTTTGAGATATAGATGAAAAACTGCACTAAAAAAGGCTCGTTCAGGTGAAACTTGGCCTCGATATTGGCGCGAACGATCTCCGGCATTGGCCGTTCCATATCAAATGGACCACCGGGTGCAATGTGCATAAGCCAGAACGACACCAGTGCGATAAACAGCAGAGTCGGAATGGCGATTAACATACGACGAAAAATATAGAGAAACATTAGGTCACCTTATTGACCGATTTGAACGATGTCGGCTTCCTTGAAGCGCATAATCAACATCAACCTCTCAACCAGCTGAAGAGCCCAGCCAGTGGAAGTCTGACCATAACGCTTGCAGAAAATGGCATAGCGGGCAGCGCGGTCAGGGTGCCGGCTGCGTCGCCATGCCAAGTTCAATACCGGGTTATAAACCGAGAAACGTGCCGGAATTCAAGCCGGCAGAGGCATTAGTGCGCCTTGACGTAGACGTTCTTGCGATAGAATGCCGACTCTGGATTTGTGCGTTCATAGCCGCCGATATAAGGCTGGCGCAGGTACTGATCATCGCCCGGGCGGAACATCGGAATGACGGCCATATCGGCGATCAACTGTTTTTCAGCCTGCATGTAGATTGCGGCGGGATCGGAAAGGGACTTGGACTCCTGCATCCATTCATCATATTGCGGGTTGTTGTAGCGGGAATCGTTGTACTCGCCGTTGGAAACAAAGATATCCAGCCAGGTTGAGGCTTCGTTGTAATCAGCCGTCCAGCCGCCGCGGCTGATGTTGCCCGGTTCTTTCAACGCATAGAACACCTTGGGTTCCAGCTGTTTGATTTCCACCTGAGCACCCAGCACGCTTTTCCACATGCCGGCCATCGCCGTGGCGATTTTGACGTCAGTAGAGAACGTTGGAATGGTGAAAGTCAGCTTAAGAGGATTTGCTGCGCCGTAACCGGCGTCCGTCAGCAGTTGCTTGGCTTTCTGGTTGCGGACTTTTTGTGTCCAGGTGGCAAAGTCCGGGATAAAACTCTGGAACCCGTCTGTTTGCGGCGGCACCAGGGTATACATTGGCACCCCGCCGTTTTTCACCACAGCTTGGGTCATGATGTCGCGGTCAATGGCGTAGGCCAGAGCCTGACGCACGCGCAAATCCTGGGTCGCACCGGATTGCGTGTTCAGGTAATAGAATGTCGAACCCAGTGACGCACCGGTATTGGCGACCTTCTCCGGGAACTGTTTCAGAATGCGGTTCTTTTGTGCTGCCGGGATCGACAGGGCTTCATCAATCTCACCAGCCAGGAAGCGGTTCAGTGACACGTTGGCATCCCCAATTGGCAGCCAAGTGATTTTATCCAGCACCACCTCATCGGCGTTCCAGTAGTGGGCATTTTTCACCATCACCATTTTTTCATTCACCTTCCATTCGGCAACGGTGAAAGCGCCATTGGTCACGATATGTGCAGGTTGGGTCCAGGCACTGCCATGCTGTTCAACGATTTCACGCGGCACCGGTGCCAGCACCGGATGGCTCAGCAATTTGACGAAAAACGGCACAGGCTTCTCCAGCGTGACCTCAAACGTCAGATCATCAATGGCTTTCACGCCAAGGGTGGCGGGATCAGCTTGGCCGTTCATGATGGCCTTCGAATTAACAATACCGGGAATGGCGGCAAACCAGGCATACGGCGAGGCGGTTTCAGGATTGATCAGACGTTGCCAGCTGTACACGAAATCCTGTGCAGTCAGTGGCTTACCGTTTGACCAACGGGAAGGGCGCAGATGAAAGGTATACACCGTATTGTCGTCGTTAACCTCCCAGCGGGTCGCGATACCCGGAATGGTTTTACCGGTTTTATCCTGCGTAGTGAGCCCTTCAAATAAGTCGCGTCCCAGATTAAATGCCGGCTCAGCAGCTTGCTTGGCCGGATCGATGGACGTGACTTCTGCGCCATTATTAAGGGTAATTTCCTGTTTATTGGCCAGTTGGGTTCCCGCCGGATAGGGGGCGGCCATTACCGCCGGGCTAAGCAAACTCGCTATCAGGGTACTGAGCTGTACGATCTTCTTGGCTTTCATCATATCCGTTTACTTCCGTGTGAGTGGGTCTGATAGAAAATGTATATTGTATACAAAATGCTCACAACAAAAGGTTACATCTCATTAACAAAGGGCCGTTATTTGAGACTGGCAGGATTAAAAAGTGAGACTCTCAGTGTGCTACCCGATTTAGCATACAGGGTTAAATGACGAGTGCTTCAAGGGGCGAGCTGAGAACAGAGGACTGACAGTAGAGAAAAACAATTGAGAAAAGAAGCAGAGAAAAGAAAACAGAGAGGGGAGTGGAGAAACCCCGTACGAACAAGTCACAGTAAGCGGCTCGCATTTCAAACAACGTCCTGTTTTCTTCGAGTGCAAGTGTTACAACAAGGTAGTTGGATGCTCATCGGGTAAGGGCTGGCAACATTGCCAAGCCTTTCCTGTATATAGCTCCAATATCTTCAATCTAGCATCGTAGCTGATCACCGAAATTCTGGTGGGTCATCCTGGTCTTAGCGGGTTGACCAGGTGCGCTGTTTATTTTTCTCTTCTTTCTGGCGAAAGGCATGTTCAAGGTTTATGTCATAGCGGTTTGCCAGTGAGCAGAGGTAAATAAACACATCAGCCAGCTCATCACCAATGTCGCCGACTGTTGAGTGAGGATCGGTGGCGATTCCTTCTGCTTTGCGAATGGCTTTAAACAGTTCGCCGACTTCTTCACCCATTAACAGGCATTTTGCTAGCACCGGTTGCTGGGCAAAATTGCGTTCGATTTCCAATTCCGCGACATAGTGCTGGAAGTCACTCATGGTTGGTTGGGGAGTAAGGGTAGGCATCACGTCTCCTGATTAACTGAATATTCCTGACATCTGACGGTATTATGCGTGAAAAATCGCCGGTAAAATGATCGGAAAGGCGACAAAATCCATGTTATCGCTGCAACATTAATCACTTGGTTCGGTGTGGGTAATTTTGGCCTTTACAAGCTACCGCGGGATTCGTAATATTCACCGTACTTACGGAGAGATGGCTGAGTGGTTGAAAGCACCGGTCTTGAAAACCGGCATACGTTAATAGCGTATCTAGGGTTCAAATCCCTATCTCTCCGCCACATTCTAAACCCCAGCAGAGATGCTGGGGTTTTTCGTATCTGGCGACAGGTAACCACTGCTTGGGATGTAACCAGAGAGGCCAGTGCCGCTCATTTCCCTAAAGCAATCTTCCAGTCCATCCCACTTTCCCCCTGATTTCCTGCTTTCTGGTGGGCAAAAGACAATTTTTGGTTGCTACACCGCCGTGAAAACCTCAGAATGTCGGACTTTTCGTCACTATCGTTGGCGACGAATGTTTATATCAACAACAATTGAGAATCAAATATGGGTTTTACCTCGTTAGGTCTTTCTGCACCAATCCTTAAAGCTGTTCAGGAAAAAGGATACGATACCCCTTCACCTATTCAGGCGCAGGCGATTCCTGCCGTGCTGGAAGGCAAAGATGTCATGGCTGCAGCTCAGACTGGGACAGGTAAAACCGCAGGCTTCACGCTGCCGATTCTGGATCGCCTGGCTAATGGCCCGCGAGTCAAGGGCAATCACATCCGTGCCCTTATCCTGACGCCAACCCGCGAACTGGCGGCTCAGGTACAGGAAAACGTGTACACCTACAGCCGTCACCTGCCGCTGAACAGTGCGGTGGTTTTTGGTGGCGTGAAGATTAATCCGCAAATGTTGCGTCTGCGCAAAGGGGCTGATGTACTGGTGGCTACGCCGGGTCGTTTGATGGATCTGTATCAGCAGAAAGCGGTGAAGTTTGATCAACTGGAAGTGCTGGTTCTGGATGAAGCAGACCGCATGCTGGATATGGGCTTTATTCGCGATATCCGGAAAATTCTTGATTTGCTGCCAGCGAAGCGCCAGAACCTGCTGTTCTCTGCCACGTTTTCTGATGAAATCCGAGCGCTGGCCAAGGGGCTGGTGAACAATCCGGTTGAGATTTCGGTTAACCCGGCAAACTCGACAGCCAGAACGGTTGAGCAGTGCATTTATCCGGCGGACGTGAAAAAGAAAGCGCCGATGCTGGTTAAGCTGATTAAAGACGGTGACTGGCAGCAGGTGTTGGTCTTTACCCGTACCAAGCACGGCGCAAACCGCCTGGCTGCATTCCTGACTGAAGAAGGTCTGGCGGCTGCAGCAATTCACGGCAACAAGAGCCAGGGGGCTCGTACCAAAGCACTGGCCAACTTTAAGTCAGGTGAGCTTCGGGTGCTGGTGGCGACGGATATCGCTGCTCGCGGGATTGATATTCCTCAGTTGCCTCAGGTGGTGAACTTTGAACTGCCAAAAGTGGCGGAAGATTATGTACACCGTATCGGGCGTACCGGCCGTGCGGGAGAAACCGGTAAGGCCATTTCTTTGGTCTCTGCCATAGAAGCGCCAGAACTGTTCGCGATTGAGCGTTTGATTCAGGAACTGCTTCCGCGTGTTGAACTGGACGGCTATAAGGCAACCAATACCGTACCGGAATCGAAACTGGATACGCGTCCAATTAAACCGAAGAAGCCGAAAAAACCAAAAACGCCAGGTGCTGCAAATGCTGAGGGTAAGGAATCT
The DNA here is from genome assembly GCF_017329545.1 of Photobacterium ganghwense. NCBI lineage: Bacteria > Pseudomonadati > Pseudomonadota > Gammaproteobacteria > Vibrionales > Vibrionaceae > Photobacterium > Photobacterium ganghwense. The sequence continues at coordinate 1,705,863 of NZ_CP071326.1, read as the reverse complement.
AAAGCCGGACAGCAACCAAAACGTCGCACCAATGGTGGCGCTGGCCGAGGGGCTGCGAAAGGCCCAGTGAAAAACGGTGCCGCTAAAGGCAATAGCAAACCAAAAGGGCAAGCGCGAGATGCCGCTGGTGCCAAACCAGGTTCATCGCGTTCGGGTGCTGCCAAACCGGGTAAACCTGCGGGCAAAAAGCCAGGCGGTAATCCGCAAGCAGCAAAGCGTCGTCAGCCGCGTCCGCAGTCGGCGTAACATTACCTGACGGGCTTGGGCCGGACAGACAGTAACAGAAACAAAAAACCGCTGTGATGACAGCGGTTTTTTTATACCGGCTTTTGTGGTCGGCAGTCATGCTCTTCGAAGTGCTGCCCGCTAGGTTTTTTTGTATTTATGCAAAAGATCAAACGGGATGTGGCAATAGCTGTGATCTTCAGGGTGAAGGGTCAATCTGTCCTGATGCTCATCGTCACTTTTGACATAGTTGTGCAGCGGTAACACCTCTACAGCGATCAAACGCGCATCATCTCGGGCAAGGATGTAATTTTGCACTTTTTCTAAGTGTGCCGGATGGCGACTGTAAACACCGGTGCGGTATTTTTCTCCCACATCCTGTCCTTGTTTGTTCACGCTGTAGGGATCGATGATCTCGAAAAAATAGTCCATCAGCTGCTCAACCGATATCACGCTTGGGTCGAACTGGGTGCGAACACACTCGGCATAGCCGTCATACTCGCCTTGGGTCGTGTTCGTTGTGCCGTTGGCTCGGCCCGCTTCGGTGCTTATGACGCCGGGCAGGTGCTTCATGAACTCCTGAACGCCCCACAAACAGCCACCGGCAAAAAAGATTTCTTCCATTTCAGATGATTAGCATAAACAGAGTCAAAGATAGGAAAAACTGTAACAAACTTGGTTGCAGAGATGAACGCAAAACTGGTTCAACCTCACGGAACCTGGCCGTATCGAAGGATGATCAGCGGTTGATCACAGAAATTTCGCTGGGTTGTTTGATTTCCGTGATCGCTCGCTTTTTATGCCAAAAAGCCGGTTGGGTATCAGGCGGGGACGTAATAGAATCCGTGTTGCTCATTCATGAGCGTATAACGAACAATCACAATTCAGACATGTGGTGTTTTCACCCTGTCATTATTGCAGTCAGGCTTGTCCTGACTTCTTTTTTGCCCTTTTTTGGGAACGGTTCCAATTTGTTCTATTCCCGAAAACGGTGTCACTGGCTTCGTGCATGTATCATGCCCCTGCTTTTAAGCTGGCTGGATATTGGCTAACCAGAGCCCGCTGAATCCCCAAAAACTATTACCCAAAAACTATTACCCAATATCTATCACCCAATATTTATCACCGAATATCTATCACCGAAAATCTAAGACCGACTAATATCTAATGCTTGCTACCAGCTGGCGTCGGGGGCGTCTGCCAGTCTGGTTGCGGATTTACTTCAGGTACTGGGTGACGGTTGCCCGTCCGTTATCGACAGCCACTTCGGCAAGTGCCCCGTTAAACAGGGTCAGGTTCGGTGGCAAGTGACCGATATCTGCATCGTACACTACAGGAATATCGATATCGTCAAGGGCTGACAGCAGGGCTTCTTCTGAGGTCATGGCCTCATTGGCGTCGGCGGCCATAGAATCAGAGATAAACGCGTTGCGGCCAAAGATCACGGCGTTGACTTTGCTGAAGACCCCCCGGTATTTCAGGCTAAGCAGGGCGCGGTATAGATCGGTTGGTGACATCTCTGCATTTTCGAGATAGAGAATAATACCGTCACCTTGAAAGCGCCGATCCAATGCGTTGAGATCCAAATATTCTGTGCCGACAAGGTGGTGCAGGATATCAAAGCACCCTCCAATGAGTCTCCCGCGAAAAGCGGCACTACGCTGTTTGCCAAGCAGTTTCCAATAGGTCGGCTCGCAAGGCTTGAGGATCGTATCCGGATTGACAGCAAACGATTCGCCATGAATCTGATAGGCGGTGGAGGATTGCTGATGCAGGCTGGCCCCGGCTTCTTGTTTCAAATAGGGGATCACGCTGGTTACGAATGCGCAGCCCTCATCAGGATGCATCTCCATCAGGTTGGCCGTGTGAATGGTAGCCCAGCCCAGCTTGGTGGTCATGGCGGTCAATACGGTGCTGACATCGGAAAACCCAACCAGCCATTTGGGACGCACGGTGCGGAGACGGTCGTAATCAAGCAGGGGCAGGATATCCATTGCCAGCTCGCCGCCCCAGGGAGGCATCACGGCATCAATGGAATCGTCACACAGGAACCGCATCAGCTCCTGTGCGCGTTGTGCTTTGCTGGCGCTGGCGTGCTTAATGTTTTGTCGCAGACACTGGCCTTCAATGACGTCAAATCCTTGTGCTTTGAGGTTCGCCAGCACTTTGTTCAACCTCGGATGACACTCTGCTTCTACGCCGGAGGAAAAAGCCGTCACGGCAATTTTGCTGCCAGCCGCTAAGGGGCGGGGGTATAACGTGTGGCGCGGTATGAAGTTTGTCTCTGTCATGCTTATCCCTGAAGCTGTCATTGTCGGATCCATTGAGGCTGCAGCGCACGAGGTGCTACTCAACGATAGATATGATTTGGTTCCGGTCTCGCTCCCGTCAGGCAATTCTGGTTGTGGCCTGTTTAATGGGTGATTTATCCATGTCGTTTTTACTGCGATGCGAACGTTTTTCTGAAGCGGATAGAATGACAATATGCAACGTCTTGTTTTTAAAAGCAACGGCATCAGAATAGGTATAACTGGGTTTGGTAAAATGCAACAGCCCCTTCCATCTTAGGAAGGGGCTGCATGACTAACTCGCCAGAAGTGACGGCGACATTAATCGATAGCCAGAGCGGCTGGGCTGGCTTCCGCCAGGCGCTCTTCTTTCGATAACGTCTTCTCGTACTGGCTGTATTTCCACCACGCGTAGCCAAGGAAAATCACAATCCCACCGACGTTGTAGAAGATGATGGTCATGATGTCGGCACCGGTCGGGAATGTCGATGCCAGGAAACCGACGGTGAAAATACCAATCAGGATAGAGACCGCCACAATCCCGGTCATTCTTGAGCCCATTTTGAAGTCACGTTCCAAATGATCCAGCTTCAGACGCAGGTTCAGGTAGGCCAGCATGATAAACAGTGGTGGCAGCATAGAAGCCGCAGCAGTCATGTTGATCACTGTGTTCATCAGATCCTGTGCAGTGTTGGAACCCAGACTAGGGATAATCATTAGCGGCAGAACAATCAGATACTGGATCCAGGCTGCGCGAGCCGGTACGCCGTTTTCGTTCAGCGCGACAGTTTTCTCACCAAAAATGCCGGACGGGATTTCAGAGAAGAAAATTTTCACGGGTGTAGCTGTCCACATTAATAGCGAGCCAAACATGGCGGTGAAAGAAACCAGTCCGACAAAGCGGTTCATCAGAATTTCAGGCAGGCCAAAATGGGTTGCCAGGCCTTCAAATACCTGAACTGAGCCGCCCGTGAATTTGAGGTCGTCACTGACCACAAACACATTGATCAGCACAGAAGCGACCGAATACAGCACCCCGATAAAGATACCGGCCAGAATGATCACTTTGACGAAAGATTTAGAGCCGCCTTTTACGTCATTGACATACACGGCAACAGATTCTGCGCCACCGGCAGCCATAAAAATCCAGGTTGTAATGCCAAGAAATGCCCAGCTGAAATCAGGGATCATCGCCTCTACCGTAATAGGGTCAGCAGGCTCGACACCACCCAGCAGCGCTGCGCCGGACAGCAGAATGTAAGACAGTGTCAGTAGCAGCATGAGTGAGGAAGTGACCGACGTAATCGGCCCCAGCATTTTGGCTCCGTTGGTTGAAACATAGGTGGCAAAGGCAAAAAGCAGCATGCTGAGGAAAGTGGTCGCAAACGGGGTAAGCACGTACTCGTAGCCAAGGAACGCATAAGAGGCATACGCAATAACGCGCGGCAGCAGCGAGGTAAAAAAGAACAGGTTCACGAACCAATAGGTGTAGGCGGAAATGAATGCCCAGCGTCCGCCTAGAGAGCTTTTGACCCAGGCATACACACCGGCTTCCGAATTTTTGTTCAGGGAAACGAACTCCGCCACGATCAGGCAGAACGGAATAAAGTAAAAAATGGTTGCCAGAAAGAACATCGGCGCCGAAGCCAGACCGATTTCGATGTTGTTGTTAATGACATTGTTAAAGCTGAAAACGGCGGCAAAAGTCATCGACAATAAGCCGAATTTGCCGAGCGTATTACGTTTGGATTCAGACATAGGGTTCTCCAGTGAATCACGTCGGTATTGTAGGGAAGGAGGGACTGGGTAACTGTGATACCTGTCCCTCTCTGTTTTTTTGTTTCGTTCCCGGACCACCGAGGCAGATGCCGCGCCGGGTGCTTTTCGGTTAAATCACTACGGTTAAATCGCTACGGTTCAGGGGCTACAGTTCGGTAGCTATATTTCAGTAGCGATATTCAGTAGCGATATTCAGTAGCGATAGCTTTCGGTGTTGCTGGTATCTCAGAACTTGTTATTTATTCAGGAAATAGCCGTCTTCAATGGTGACTTTGAGGACGACTTTCCGTACCGGATGCCCCTCAGATGCGCCACAGAATCGGTAAGCTTTGGTGTTATCGAAAATGGCGATTTGTCCGGCGCTGACATGGCGCATTTCAGGTTTTTCATCTGTTTCGCCTTTCTCTCCATCACAAGCCAGCCATTCGCGATCGGTTTCATCCTGATAGGCTTCAAGCGTCCTTAACGCTGATTTATCCGCAACTTCAAAGGTTTCACTGCCGCTCAGGTAGTAATGCACATCCAGATAGCGGCGGTGACCCAGAAAAGCGTCTGATACCGGCTCGGCACTTTCCTGAACCATGTACACCAGTGAATCGCCCACCGAGTGCATAACGCCCGGACGAAGCTGGTGGCTGTTGGCGATGGCTTCCAGGCAGCGTTGCCATTTCCGGCCTTTGTGGTAGATGGCCTGAAATTGCGTCAGGTTGTCTAAAACGATCATGGTTATGCCTCCACGGTGGCAGCAGTGAGCTGCGCTTTCTGAACTGAGCGTGTATCGCTGCCGGATTTACCCTGCGGCGGTACATCGATGGCAGTGAAAAAGTCACGGCCGAAGTCGAACGCCGCCAGGGTTTGAGCACGGCAATTGCCGGTATTAACAGGAGCAAGCGTCAGACCGAACCGGAAATCCTCAAGGTAGACCCGGTATGAGTCCAGCACCTCACTGCCCCAGGAGTTCGAGCCTAAACCCAGCACTTTGTGGTCAATATTCAGGGTAATAAAGCCACTTTCCTGCAATTCATGGGTATGCTGTGCCTGATGAAGTTGCTCGCTGGTATACAGCCAGGCGCTGAGGTGAATAGGCTGTTGGGGTTTAACCAGTAATCCGCTGCCATGGCGGTCAGTAAGCGCGGCCCAGCGCACGTCCTGACGGTTACCGTTGTTTTGCGGGAACGGGTAGTTCTCAAATAAACCAGCAACCGTGCTCTGGTACACATCAATCAGGTTTGCCTGGCGGCTGTCGGGATAGTTTTCTTCCGGACCGCGACCGTAATACTGCACCTGATCAAACTGGCGACTGATGCCCAGATCCAAACCGATGGCTGGAATCACATGCGGATAGTCACCGTATTTTTCTCCACTCAGTTCGAGATTGAGCTGACCTGCCGCCGTGATTTGGTAGTGATAGGTACAGCGCATACCGAAATCAAAGACCGGTGGGGCAATAATGCTGGTGACCGCCACGATGACGCTATCATCGTGCTGAACGACATCCAGAGTGCGGAAATGCTCCTGCATGATCTGCAGATGTGCCGGGTGCCACAGCCCTTCGTATTCCTGCTTGTGGTTATCGATCATCGGCTTGAAGAAATGCAGTTTTGGCTCTGCAGCAATAAGCTGCTCCCCATTGACAATCCATGAAGTCAGTTTGCCGTTGAGCTTGGAGAAGCACAGTGTAAAGTGCTGACCGGTGATCTCGACGGTAAGGCGATTGTGCGTAACCTGAAGCCCTGTTTGCGCTGGCTGACAGAGTGTTTTGCGTGGCGCGGTGCTGGCTTTCAGCGGGAACTGGTAAACCGCGACAGGATGGTTGGGCTCGCTGTAGCGGGTGCGGCTGTCTTTACGAATAGTGAAGTTAATGAATGCTTCGCGCTCATCCAGCCAGCTATTCTGTAAATAGGGCTTCTCCCCGGTGCTGTCATTCGAACTGCTGTCAGCCGAATTGCTTACTTGGCCAGTCATCAGCAGGGACTGGCTATTGAGCACAACCATGGCATCTTCTGCCAGTTCCGGCAGGGTAATGTCGCGGCTGCTATTCGCTGCCAAGGCTTCCACTTTGAAACTGAACGTTTTCAGCGTCTCGCCTTCGGCGCGGATTTCGGCCGTGATGGTGTGATCATCCAAAGTTGAGAACCAGAATTTGTTCTCTACCGTAAAGATGCCCCGGCGAATGTCTTTCACGCGGATTTTAACCGGCGCAATAACCTGCTTGTATTCTTTCAGACCCGGCCCCGGTGTCTGATCCGGATACACCAGCCCGTCCATGCAGAAGTTGTAGTTGTTAGGGTAATCCCCATAGTCACCGCCGTAGCGATAGTACTCTTTGCCATTTTCATCACAGGCCAGAATGCCGTGATCGCACCATTCCCAAACGTAGTGCCCTTGAATGTGGTCATGGCGGTAAAACACGTTTTGGTATTCAGCCAGTCCGCCAGGCCCGTTGCCCATAGCATGGGCGTACTCGCAGATAATACGCGGTTTGTGATGCGGGTATTCGCCAAAGTAGTTCATTTGCTGAACCCGGGAGTACATGGTGGAAATCACGTCAACGACCTCGGCATCGCGGTCTTCTTCGTAATGCACCAAACGGGTGTCATCAATGGCTTTAGTGGCATGGTACATGGCGCGGATATTACAGCCATAGCCCGATTCATTGCCCAGTGACCACATGATGATCGACGGGTGGTTCTTTTGGGCATGAACATGACGTACGGCGCGATCCACGAATACAGCTTCCCACTCGGGATCGTCGGTGATCCGGCTGAGATCGCCGATATTGGCAAAGCCGTGCGTTTCCACATCGGTTTCGGCCATCACAAACAGCCCGTAAATATCACACAGTTCATAGAAACGGGGATCGTTCGGGTAGTGCGCGGTTCGGACAGAATTGATGTTGTGTTGTTTCATCAGGATCAGATCTTTCTCGACCCGGTCCATGCCGACAGCACGGCCTTTGCGGTGGTCGTTGTCGTGTCGGTTGACCCCGTGCAGCATCACATAGTGGTTATTGACGTAAAACAGGCCATCACGCACTTTGATATCTCGAAAGCCCACGCGTTGAGGCACGATTTCCAGCACATTGCCCTGAGGATCTTTCAGGGTCAGTAGCAGGTGGTACAGGTAAGGGGTTTCAGCGCTCCAGTGGGTTGGGTTTTCCACTGCGATCTTAAACTGAGCATGGCCATGAGGTGTCGGACACACGTTGTTGAGGTTGCCTTCAGCCAGGCAATGCTGCTGGTCAAACAGGGCATAATTCAGGGTGTAGCCGGTCGTTGGTTCGGCGAGCAGACTTTCAAGCGTCAATGCACAGCTGAGAGTGGCACTGTGGTAATCGTCGGCAAAATCGGTACGAACAAAAAAATCCTGAATATGGACGGGATGTTTACCGATCAGGTAGACATCTCGGAAGATCCCGGCTGTCCACCACATGTCCTGATCTTCAATGTAGGTAGAGTCTGCCCATTGCATGACCCGCACGGACAGCAGGTTGTCACCGATCGTTACAAAGTCAGAAATATCAAACTCGGCGGTCAGGCGGCTGCCTTTACTGAAGCCGACATAGCGACCGTTTACATACACTTCAAAGTAGGTTTCCACCCCATCGAATTTGATAATGGTCTGCTGGCCCTGCCAGTTGCTATCGAGGGTAAAAGTACGCTGGTAGGCACCGGTCGGGTTATCAGACGGGACGAACGGGACATCGATCGGAAACGGGAAGCCTTCATCGGTGTACTGCAGATGTCCGTGGCCTTCCATTTGCCACATGTTAGGAACGGTGATGTGGCCCCAGTTTTCCATCTCCTGAGAATAGAAATCTTCCGGTATCAGCAGCGGGTGGGAGAAATAGCGGAATTGCCACTGACCGCTTAATGAAATAAAGCGCTGACTCAGCTCGCGCTGAAAGGTACGGGCAGTGTCCTGCGAATCATACGAGAAGAAATAGGCGCGAGGTGCTATTCGGTTCTCATGCAGTAAATGGAAGTTTTCCCAGTTGTTCACGTGGCCTCCTGATTATTATGCCTACGGTATGGCTAGGTGTTGTTATTGGTATGGATGTCATTGGGCTGTTAAAAGACAGGCATTCCTGCCGGGAGCTTTGATCAGGCACCCTGGAAAATATATTAGTAAAACTTTTACTAAATAGAATTGGTGAAAACGTTTTACTTTAACTTGATCACGATTTAATGAGTGATTTATCGAGAGGGTGTGATCCGGTTAAAGAAAAACCGGGCTGCTGGTTTTTTGGTGCGGTTGTCCTTCGGTACTGTGCAGACGCCGCCTTGTTTTACGACCCTTGAAAAACCGAAAAACAGGCGCGGCTAAGCGCTCAACGCAACAACAGCTGGTGCAATAAACCGAGTGACGAGCTGGGCGACAAGTTGAGCGACAAGATAAGCAAACAGTAAGTGGAGAGTTGAATGTTAAGGCGAACGGTCAGGTAACGTACCGTGAGGTCAGCAGAAAAAGGGGCATTAAAAGGGCGTGGGAAAGCGTATAAGTACGATTTTTATCAATGCGTTACATGGTGTTTTTGTGGTTTGTTCAGGCGTGTTTAAAGGCGTACAGGGTACGCCTTAATCACTTACCGTATTGGTTTACTGACGTGTTGTATCGCGCAGTTTCAGCTGGCTCGGCACATAGACCTGCAAGGGTAATGTCCGGCCATCACGGTTTTTCTCGACAAGCAGATTGACCCCCTGAATTCCCATCATCTCGGAGTGGATACGCACTGTTGAGAGGGAAGGGTAGGTAAACTTGGCGGTTGGGATATCATTGACGCTAATCAGCGCAATATCGTCGGGAATCGCCAGACCGTGCTCGTGAATTGCACGCAACACGCCGATGGCAATTGAGTCGGAAGCGATAAACAGCGCTTGCGGCCAGTGTCCTTTCTCCAGCATGGTTTTTGCCAGATCGTAACCAGAGGCACTGGAAAAATCACCGCGATAAATATCGTCTGGGCTGACCACCCCTTTCAGCACACCGTACTCAGCAAATGCTATTTCCCGGATATCTGGGGTGTTTGGCGCATCTTCGCCACCAATAAAGCCAATTCGGTCATAGCCTTGTGCGATAAAAAAGTCGGTGATTTCTTTGCTGATACGCGCCAGGTCAATATCGACGGAGTCGTAAATGCAGTCGAGATCCGTGCAATCAATAAAACAGATATTGTCGGTTAGCTTCTTGGCTTGTTTGAGGACGGCAGGTTTGTTTCTGCCGATTAGGAGAACGCCTGACACCTTGTGCGGCGCGTTATCCATTACCCCGTCATAACAGTTTGTCAGGGTGATCCCCAGTTTGTCGCACTGGGTTTCAATACCGTGGCGGATCGACAGGTAGTACGGATCATTCACTTCCGCAGCTTGCGGGTAATGGTAAATGGCCAGAAAGTGGTGCTGCTGGTGTTTGCCTTGCACATTTTTCTTGGCGCTGATGGTTTTGTATTCCAGTTTTTCAGCAATTTCGAAAATACGGTGCTTGGTTTCTGCTTTGACATTCAGGGTGGGATCGTCATTGAGCACCCTGGAAACGGTGGCCAGCGATACCCCCGCCTCAGTCGCAATATCTTTCAGTGTTGCCATTGTTACTCTTTCCTGTTGGCAAGCTTCTTATCGGAAGTCGTCATGAATCTACCGTCCCCATTGTAAACAATCCGATCCCGGATGCACGATTTTTTAGTAAACCGGTGGAAACTGACCGCAAAATGCCGCTGTTTGTGGCCGGAGGTCGTTGCCTGTCGTCGGGTATGGCCTGGTAGTCCTTGTGGTTAGCGTACCGCTTCAGGCGAACGGCTGTTCTGGGGTAATGCACCTCTTTCACTAAAGCGATGATCTCTGATGGCTTAGTGATGACATTTGATTGAATTTGTGGAAACGTTTACACTATGCGTGTTTGATCACGGATCGATCCTATAACGGCTTGCTAGACTTTCGTCATATCGCGAATAAACGGCAATCGGAAGAGGTGAGGCGTGAAAGTATTAGTGACCGGCGGCATGGGGTATATCGGCAGCCACACATGTGTGCAGTTAGCGGAAGCGGGGATAACGCCAGTGATCGTCGATAACCTGAGTAATGCAAAAGCTGAGGTGCTGGCACGGATTGAAGCGCTGACAGGTATCCAACCTGATTTTCATTTGGGTGATATCCGGGACGAGGCTTTTCTGGATTCGGTGTTTGCAGCTCACGACATTCAAGCGGTGATTCACTTTGCCGGACTGAAAGCGGTGGGAGAGTCGGTGGTTAAGCCACTGGAATACTACGACAACAATGTAAACGGCACGTTGGTGCTGGCGCGCAGCATGCGAAAAGCCGGGGTGAAATCGCTGGTCTTCAGCTCATCAGCGACGGTATACGGCGATCCTGACTGTGTTCCGATCACCGAAGATTCACCGACCGGCGCAACCACGAACCCGTATGGCCGCAGTAAATATATGGTCGAGCAGTGCCTGTCGGATCTGTATGACGCTGAAAATGACTGGAGCATTACATTGCTGCGCTATTTCAACCCGGTTGGCGCGCACGCCTCTGGCACGATGGGAGAAGATCCGCAGGGTATCCCCAATAACCTGATGCCGTTTATTGCGCAGGTGGCGGTCGGGCGTCGGGATCACCTTTCAATTTTTGGCAACGACTACCCGACCCCAGACGGAACCGGAGTGCGGGATTACATCCATGTGATGGATCTGGCTGATGGTCATCTCGCCGCACTCAGAGTTGTCGGCAAGCAACCCGGTTTGCATATCTACAACCTTGGCACGGGGAAAGGATCCAGCGTGCTGGAGATGGTCAAGGCATTTCGCCTTGCTTCGCAGCAGCCGATTCCCTACGAAATCTGTCCGCGTCGTCCTGGGGATATCGCAGAGTGCTGGGCAGATACAGGCAAAGCCGAACGTGAACTGGGCTGGAAGGCCACCCGGACGGTAGCCCAGATGGCGGCAGATACCTGGCACTGGCAGTCACAAAACCCACAAGGGTACTGATCGATTTCTTTGCCGTTTTTTCCTGATGAATTGGCTTCCCAGCTCTTTATTGAATCGCCTAGCCTGAGAGAAACCCGAAATGACACACACTGAGTTTAACCCTGTTGATCATCCGCATCGTCGCTATAACCCGCTGACCGGGCAATGGGTGCTGGTCTCCCCTCACCGGGCCAAACGCCCCTGGAGTGGCCAGGATGAAAAACCGTCCACAGAAGCTCTACCGGCTTACGATAGCGGCTGTTTTCTGTGCCCGACCAATACCCGGGTATCGGGGGATGTGAATCCGGACTATGCCGGAACCTATGTGTTTAACAACGACTTTGCCGCCCTGATGACGGACTCGCCGGATGCTCCGCCATCCGACAATCCGCTGTTTAAGACACAAGGGGTACGCGGCCTGAGCCGGGTTATCTGTTTTTCACCCGATCACAGTAAAACCCTGCCGGAACTGTCACTGGAAAGCCTGCGTGGCGTGATTGATACCTGGGATACCCAGATTGAAGAGCTGGGTAAAGAGTATGTTTGGGTACAGGCGTTTGAAAATAAAGGGGAGGCGATGGGCTGCTCTCAACCTCACCCGCACGGTCAAATTTGGGCAAACAGCTTTCTGCCGAACGAAATTGAGCGTAAAGACCATAACCTGAAAACGTACTATCAGGCACACGGCACCAACCTGCTGCTTGATTACGTTCAGGCCGAAATGCAGGACGGCGCCCGGACTGTGGTCGAAACGGAGCACTGGCTGGCGGTGGTACCGTATTGGGCTGCCTGGCCATTTGAAACCCTGTTACTGCCTAAAACGCACATTCGCCGCATGAGTGAGCTGAATGCCGCACAGCGTGATGATCTGGCTCTGGCGCTCAAGAAACTGACCAGCCGTTATGACAACTTATTTCAGTGTGCTTTTCCATATTCCATGGGGTGGCATTATGCCCCGTTTTTTGAAGCCAATGACCCGGAAGGCAAGCCGAATACGCACAACACAGACCACTGGCAGTTGCATGCCCTGTTTTATCCGCCGTTGCTACGCAGTGCAACGATCAGAAAATTTATGGTGGGCTACGAGATGCTGGCTGAAACTCAGCGCGATCTGACGGCTGAGCAGGCCGCCCAGCGATTGCGAGATGTGTCCGATGTGCATTACAAGGCCGTTGACGCGGATAACCGCTGAACGACCGCACTCTTGTTATTCATGCTTTTGATGTAAAGCACTTTTGTTTTTAAGCAATGTTGTTTCAACACATTTTTTGATTTCAGCCCGTCAGATTTTACGACGATGTAGCAGAGAACTTTTGTATGACTGATCTTATTCACACAGTAAATAACGCGTTTTCTCAGGTTCTGGGTTATGCCCCTACACATTGGGTGCAGGCGCCGGGGCGGGTCAACCTGATTGGTGAGCATACTGATTATAATGACGGTTTTGTGCTTCCTTGCGCGATCAATTACCAGACCGTTGTGGCCGCCGCCAAACGCGATGACAACCGGGTTCGGGTGGTGGCGGTTGACTATGGAAACGACACGGATGAATTTGACCTGACTCAGGATATTTCCTTTCAGCCTGAAAAAATGTGGGCGAACTATATCCGTGGCGTAGTCAAATGCCTGCTGGGACGTGGTTTTCAGCTTGGCGGTGTCGATATCGCGGTCAGCGGAAATGTGCCGCAAGGAGCCGGGTTGAGTTCCTCTGCGGCGCTCGAAGTGGTGATCGGCCAGACCTTCAAAGTGCTGTATAACCTTGAGATCAGCCAAGCTGAGATAGCGCTCAATGGCCAGCAGGCTGAAAACGAATTTGTGGGGTGTAACTGCGGCATTATGGATCAGCTGATCTCGGCGGAAGGGCAGGACAATTATGCCCTTCTGATTGACTGTCGCAGCCTGGAAACCACACCGGTTCCAATGCCGGAAGACATGGCGGTGGTGATCATTAACTCCAACAAACAACGCGGACTGGTCGACAGTGAATACAACACTCGCCGGGCACAGTGCGAGGCCGCCGCCAAGATTTTCGGAGTGAAAGCCCTGCGCGATGTTTCTCTTGCGCAGTTTGAGGCGTGGCTTGAGTCTCAGAAAGCGGCGCAGGCAGAGGTGGATCCACTGGTGGTCAAACGGGCGCGACACGTGATCACGGAAAATGCCCGTACGCTCGAAGCGGCGCAGGCTCTGAGTCATGGCGACCGAGTTCGAATGGCGCAGCTGATGGCGGAGTCTCACGCGTCTATGCGTGATGATTTTGAGATCACAGTGAAGGAAATTGACGCCTTGGTCGACATTGTTAAAGCCGTGATTGGTGAAGAGGGCGGTGTGCGTATGACAGGTGGCGGTTTTGGCGGCTGTGTGGTTGCGTTGATGCCGCCGGCGCGGGTGGATGATGTGATAGCTGCAGTTAGCACTCGCTACCCGCAAGAAACCGGCCTGAAGGCTTCCGTGTATGTCTGCCAGGCTAAAAATGGCGCAGGGGAATGTGTGAACCTTGAATCCGCGGCTGATACGGCGCGTGTATCCGCCTCTGATTCAGTGGCAGCGGCACAGGAGTAACGCGATGCAGGTTTCATTATCAACATCTTTATTGACGTCAGGCTCAACTTCCGGCTCGGCCTCTGAATTCACCACGACCTCAAGCTATCTGGTTGCCGTGGAGCAAGCGATGATCCGCTCGCCTGCTGCTGACGGGCAACCTGCCCGGGTGGTTCATCTCACTAACCCAAACGGCATGACCGTATCACTGATGGATATCGGGGCGACTTGGCTGAGCTGCACGCTGCCCGTCAATGGCGAGTGCCGAGAAGTGCTGCTTCGCTCGCCGGACATGGCGGCGCACTTGCAGCAGAGTGCCTACTTTGGTGCGATTGTCGGCCGTTATGCGAACCGTATCGGCGGCAGCCAGTTTCGTCTGAACGGTGTGCTGTTCAGGATCAGCGCCAATGAAGGGGGAAATTCACTGCATGGTGGGCAGCTCGGATTCGATAAGCGGCGTTGGGATATTACCGGGCAGAGCGCGCAAGCCGTGACGTTCCGGTTGTATTCTGAAAACGGTGATCAGGGGTATCCCGGTAATCTTGAGGTCGCCGTTACCTACCGGTTGACCGACGACAATGCAGTAGAGATTTCTTATCAGGCTGAAGGCGATCAGGATTGTCCCGTCAACCTGACCAACCATGCTTATTTCAATTTGGCCGGAGCGGGCTCTGGGGCTAAAAGTCTGGATCATGAACTGCAACTGCACGCCAGCTATTACCTGCCGACACGACCTGATTTGATCCCGACGGGAGCGCATCTGGCGGTTCAGGGAACCAGTTTTGATTTCACGCAGCGAAAAACCATCGGGCGGGATTTTCTCTCAGAGCCGGATCAGGTCACCGCTGGCGGGTATGATCATGCCTGGCTGTTTGATGCCGCGCGCTGCGATGGTCAGGCTGTTGTCGCTACGCTGATTTCACCGGATCAGCGAGTGACTATGCAGATGGCGACGACAAAACCGGCTGTGCAGTTTTACGCTGGCAACTTTTTGGCGGGCACGCCGGGAGCGCTTCCTCAGAACAGCGCGGCGGTGCATGACGCTGCAGCAGCTGATTTAGAGGACGATATTGAGACTGACAAAGAGAAAATGGCCGTTCAGCATTATGAGTATCAGCAACATGACGGGTTGGCGCTGGAAACGCAGTACCTGCCGGACGGACCTAACCATCCGGAATGGGGCAGTTGCAGCGGTATTTTGCTTGCGGGTGAACCTTATCAGCACCGTACCGTTTACCGATTTATCTATTAGTCGTTGCGGTTGAGCCGCTGAAGCTTAGTCGCCGAAGCTTAGCCGCCGATAGTGAGTCGTTACAAAATACAGAAACGCCCGGTGTAAGTAAACGCTTACGCCGGGCGTTTGTTTTACTCAGATTTTGAGGGCATGGCCGTCGGCCGCTGTGAAGAGCGGCGGATGATAAGCTCGCCTTCCACTTTTCGTCTATGCGACAGAATGGGCTGCTGATTGAGCAGCGCCAGCAGCGTTTCCACCGCCTGTTTGCCCATGTCGGCATAAGGGAGTTCGACGGTGGATAACGCCGGAAAACTCTCAGAAGCTATTTGCTGGTTGTCATAACCCACCACTGCAATATCCGTCGGAATTTTCAGTCCTTTTTCTGCAATGGCCTGATAGCACCCCATGGCCATGTAATCACTGCTGCAGAAAATAGCCTCAGGCGGGGTATCCAGCTCAAGCAGCTCGATTGTCTGCTCGTACGCTTCTTTCAACGACCAGTTCGCTTCCCGTATATAACGTGCGTTGGGCATGATGTCAGCATCAATCAGCGCCTGACGGTAGCCGTCGATGCGCTGTATCGCCGCCTGCATCCAACTTTCACCGGCCAGCATCGCGATTTTCCGGTAACCCTGATGGGTCAGGTGTTGCACGGCTTTGTAAGCCCCGATCATATCGGCCGGCAGAATGGCCGG
This sequence comes from Photobacterium ganghwense, assembly GCF_017329545.1. Taxonomy (NCBI): domain Bacteria; kingdom Pseudomonadati; phylum Pseudomonadota; class Gammaproteobacteria; order Vibrionales; family Vibrionaceae; genus Photobacterium; species Photobacterium ganghwense. The sequence continues at coordinate 1,690,140 of NZ_CP071326.1, read as the reverse complement.
TGTGGTGTCATGATTCTCACTCACGCAGTTCAGCAAGACCGTCGGAATCGTGGCCTGTACCCGCTGGTGTTCAAGGTGCCGGGTCATACTGGAGGCATAGATAAGCCCGGCATAATCGCCACTGTTCACTTCGGATTCGATCTGAGACGCCAGCACTTCATCATGGCTGTAGTTAAAGGTGACCAGTACATAATCATTCTCCCAGGCTTCTTCCCGTGCACCATTAATGGCATCGATGAAAGGGTCGTAGCTGGTGAGCCCGTTGAGGACAAAAGCAATTTTCTTCGGCCGTCCCATTGCGTGGGCAACTTTCTTGTTTTGGTAACCGAGTGTCTTCGCGGCCTGCAACACCCGTTGTTTGGTGGCCTCTGCAATTTTGACTGACTGCGAATGATTGAGTACGAGCGACACGGTTGACTGAGACACGCCCGCCTCGGTCGCAATGTCACTCATGGTGACTTTCTTGTTTCTGTTCATGATGACGGTACTGGGTAATATCTTGACTAAAGATATTAGCTAATTGTGGTACAGATTGCACTCTCTCCCCGCCTTGCTTCCTTACTGTTCTGAATCCTGTCCGACAAGGATCACAGATTGATCTTTATGGTGGCTGATCAATGTGACTGATCGCACAAGCCGCTTCTTTGACACTGGTGGTCAGCGGGTTAATAAATATATTAGCTAATAATATTAGCTAATATATTTATTGGTTGATTCATTCGTTTGATCGCATCGTGAAAGAGGTAATGAAATGCAAAAGTGGTCTGAAGAACGCGCATGGCAATGGCAGGCTCAGCATGGTTGGCTGAGAGGATTTAATTACTTGCCGCGTACGGCCGTGAACTGGACGGAAATGTGGCAAGCCGAGAGTTTCGACCCGGCTGTTATGGAGCAGGAACTGCGTTGGGCATCGGATGTGGGCTACAACACACTGCGTACCAATTTACCTTTTATTGTCTGGCAGGTTGACCAGGATGGACTCCATCAGCGCATTGATCATTTCCTCGATATCTGTGAACGCAACCAGATCAAAGTGATGCTGACCCTGATGGATGACTGCGGTTTTTCCGGAGACCATCCGTATCTGGGAGAACAGAAAGCCCCGGTACCGGAGTTGCACAACAGTCAGGCGGCCGCCAGCCCTGGCCGGAATATTGTGATGGATATGGCACGTTGGGATGAAGTGGAGCACTACGTCCGGGACATTATTTCGGTCTACCAGAACGATTCCCGCATCGTCATTTGGGATCTCTATAACGAGCCAACCAACCGGATGATTTTTACCACCGACGGTGAGGTGGCATTCGATGAAGAAATGGAACGCTTCAGCCATGCGCTGATGGAAAAAGCCTTCGAGTGGGCACGAGATATCAACCCGACTCAACCGCTGACCGTCGGTGCGTGGCATGCCCCGAGTATTTTGGATCGTCACCTGCCGGTCTACGAACATCCGACTGATCGCCGTGCCTTGGAGCTGTCAGACATCATCACGTTTCATGCCTATCTGCCACTGGACCTGTTCCATCGGGCGGTCGATGTCGTGAAAGCGTATCAGCGCCCGATGATGTGCACTGAGTGGCTCGCGCGTCATGCGGAGTCTCACCTGCATGAACAGCTCCCGCTTTTCAAAGACATGGGGATTGGCTGCTATCAGTGGGGGCTGGTGAAAGGGAAAACACAAACGCACCTGCCGTGGCCTGAAATTAAGCGTAATGACAGTAATTATGCCCGTTGCTGGTTCCACGATTTACTGGACGAAAACGGGCAGCCTTATGACGAATCGGAAGTGACATTGATAAAAACACTCGCAGAAGTGGAATAACAGGGTGTGAGCCGGTCCTGCGTAACGGGTCGGCTGACAAAATATAATGCACAAAACAGAGACGTGAAGATGACAACTGTACCCAATACACTGACCCACCGGGAGCTGATGTCCTATTTTGGATATGGCGTCGGTCAATGCTTCAGCTTTGGCCTGGTCGGCTCCTTTATTCTGTATTTTTACACCGATATTCTCGGTATATCGCCGATTGCCGCCAGTACCATTTTCCTGATTGCCCGGGTGTGGGATGCGGTCAATGATCCGCTAATCGCTGGCTACATGGATACGCTGGAATCACGCTTTGGCAAATTCCGCCCCTACATGCTGTTTACGCCTTTCCTGATTGTGTTGGTGACGGTCGCATCGTTTTACAATATTGATGCCGATACCTCGACCAAGGTGATGTATGCCGGTATTACCTATATTTTGTGGGGAACCTTATACACCATCTCGGATGTGCCATTCTGGTCAATGTCCGCAGTCATGACCGATGAACCGCAGGAGCGTGCCAAAGCGGCGACCTGTGCCATGCTGGGGGTGAATGCCGGGATTGGCGCGACACTGGTGATTTTTCCTAAGCTGAGTGCATATTTTGCCGATGGCCGTACTGATCAGGGCTATCTTCCGGCAGTGCTTGTCCTGATGCTGGCGGGGCTGCTGTTTATGCTGAACGGTTTTTACAATACCCGAGAAAGGGTCAAAACATCCGGTTGCGAAAAAGTCACCCTCAAGCAGACTTTCCAGGCGGTTCGCAAGAACAAACCGTTGTTTATCATTTTGGCCGCCTTCTTCATGAACGTGTTCTTTAACATGGTCAACGGGCTGTATGTCTTCTTCTTTACCTACAACCTGGGTGATGCCGGACTGGTTTCCCTGATAGGTACGATCACTCTGGTCAGCGCGATTGCCTGTCTGGCGACGCCGATGCTGACCAAGCGTTTCAGAAAGCGGGATATTTTTATCGCTTTGTGTGTTCTGGAGATTGTGGCGCGGATCGGTTTCTATCTGTCAGGCTACGATAATCCAACGGTCGTGATGGTCTGGCTGTCTGTGATTACCGCCATCTTCATGATGACGAACCCGCTGATCTCCGCCATGATTGCCGACACTGTGGAATATTCTTACTATCACAGCGGGAAGCGCACGGCGGCTATTACTTTCTCGGGACAAACCTTCACCGGTAAGCTGTCGGTGGCGGTAGCAGGCGGGTTAACCGGTATTGTGCTGACGATGATTAACTATGTTCCCAATGCTCAGCAGACGGAGACGGCATTAAACGGCTTGTTCTTCTGTATTGCGCTGTTACCGGCGTTGGGCGCGCTGATACGCATTTTTATCATGTCGCGTTACACCTTCACAGAAGATCAGCATGCCATTTTGCGGGATAAGCTGAGTCGCGGAGAATTTGCTGAAGGGGTAAGGGTTGAATCCCGTCCGATGAAAGAAGTGACCAGCTGATCGCCTGAGTCACAGAGTGAGGGGGATATCGATGATGTTCTCCTCACTGTTTTTGCCACGCGGCTTATTTCCTGCTGTTTAATGATTTACTGCTTAATGATTTACTGTTTAGTGATTTGTTGTTTAATTATTTGCTGTTTATTTCTTGTTTGTCATTCCTCACTAGTCCTCACACCCTTCGCGACTCTAGGCTTCTCTGAGTTTTACACCGCGGTATTTTTTATCGCCCAAAGCTCATTGCCAAAGAGTTCTTTGCACATAAAATTACCCCCCCCAAAAAAAATAAACCAGCCAGCCTGCGATGAACGCTGCTTAGCAGGGCGGCTTGTTTCTGTCTTGGTGATTTCTGTCTTGGTTATTTCTATTTTTGGGGAGGTATCTTCGAAGCCTTAATCGTATGGCCTGTGAGAAGTCCGGTGCGGTGACTTACCCCACCCGGGTAACTGAATCACGCCGTACCACGGTCGGGGTAAACCGCATGGTTGCGCCAGCGGGCTGAGGGGCGTCTTTCGCCAGTTGCAGTGCCAGCGTGGCGGCATGCTCGGCCATCATTTCAATCGGGTAGCGGATGGTGGTCAGGCGAGGGGAGAGATAGCGGGCGATTAAACCGTCATCGAACCCGACAATAGACAGTTTGTCGGGGACCGGTATTCCGTTTTCCTGCGCGACGGAAATGACCCCGGCAGCCATGTTGTCGTTGTATGTTACCAGCCCCGTCATTGTGACTGACTTGGTCAGTAGCTCGGTCATTGCCGCTTCACCCCCTTCACTGTCCGGCGTTCCGCGTGCGATATAGGTTTCAGGCAGATGGATATCATGTGCGAGCAGTGCTGCCCGGTAGCCCTGAATGCGCGCATCGGCATCTTCAATATCATGGTTAGAGCTGATGCAGGCGATGTGGCGGTGGCCGTGGCGGATCAAAAACTCCGTGGCCAGATACGCCCCTTTAAAGTTATCCAGAGAAATACAACGATCGGCGATTTGCTCGATGTGGCGGTTGATCAGTACCAACCCTTTCACTTCCTGCGCATAGCTGCACAGCTCTTCATCCGATAAGCCTTTGGCGTGCACGACCAGTGCATCACAGCGGTTGTTGATCAGCAACTCCAGAGCCTGACATTCATCCTGTGCGTTGTGATAGCCATGGCCAATCAGAATATGTTTGCCGTTTTGCCGGGCGACATTGTCCACGGCTTTGACCATAGTGCCGAAAAAAGGATCGGACACATCACCAACCAGGACGCCGACGGTATTGCTACTTTGGCTGACCAGGGCTCTGGCGGTGGCATTCGGGCGATATCCCAGCTTTTTCATCGCCTTGGTAACCGCTTCAATGGATGATTTGCCCGCTTTAGGGGACTGATTGATCACCCTTGAGACGGTGGCGACTGAAACCCCGGCCTCGCGGGCAACATCTTTGATCGTTGCCATGTTTTACCTCTGCCATGCTGTTGGCAGCAATTAAACACCCTATGTGTAACTATGGCAATGAGGGATCAGAGTAATTGGTATAAATGCGATCTTTACCACTTATGAAATCTACAGTTTCTGCTAATGTAAACGTTATCTTTTACTAAACTTTACTTTTTGTTTTACTTTGTCAGGAGCAAGCCAATGGAAAAGATTGCGTATTCAGATTTTGCCAAACTCGATATCCGTGTCGGTAAGATCATTGAAGTGGCCCGCCATGCCAATGCCGACAAGCTCTATATAGTCCAGATTGATGTGGGTGAGCAAACCCTACAGACCGTTACCAGCCTGGTACCGTACTACACCGAGGACGAGTTAATGGGCAAACAGGTTGTCGTGCTGTGTAATCTGCAAAAAGCCAAGATGCGAGGCGAAACGTCTGAGTGCATGCTGCTGTGTGCAGAAACTGATGATGAATCGGAAAGTGTTTTGCTGACCCCTGAGCGCGCTATGCCTGCCGGTGTGAAAATTGTGTAATGGTAACCTGATGTTGAGGGGTGTTGCTGCTAAGGGCACATGCCCTTAGCAGTTGTGAGTGTTTTATTAACCCTTTTCTATCAACCAGTTATCTATCAACCAGTTTTCTATCAATTAGTGTTTTATAAACTAGGGCTTTTTAAGTCTGCTGATTTTCCTATGTATTGTCGGCATGTCTTTTTCAGTAATGCCCTTTTAAGTCGTCTCTTTTCATTAATTCCCTCAACATCCGTCCCCTGTTCATCATCGGCCTTTTTGACCGTGTTCTTTTTGTGAGTGCTCTGTTAGCACATGATCTTTATGGCCAGCGTTACTCTCGCTAGGCTGTGCTGCTCATCGTGCTCGTAGTACCCATCTTGTCCATTGTACCTAAAGCTTAACGGGTGTTTGATCTCTCCCGCTGACTTGGTTTATGTCTCGACTGTCTTATGGCTCGACTGTTTCATGGCTCCTGCGTTGAGTTCTTTCTCTGGTGATCTCCCGATTTTTTCCTGTATTTGTCCCAAACAGTGTCTGGTTTTGCAAATTAAACTAAAAAATCATACTTTGTGAATTTTTATTCTCATGGGTTGGTGTGCTAGTCTTGTCTTTAATGTGAAAATTTTGTACTGAATGTGATTTATTACTAACCACAATATGCTGATTTGGTATTGGCTTGGTGGGTTCGAGTTGGTGGTTTATTGTTCGATTGTGTTTGAGTTAACGGGATTTTATTTGTTATAACCAAGCAAGTATCAGCGTGATACATTGCAATTGGACTCATAAGAAGGATACAAGGATGTCTGTACGTAAATTTGTAAATGGTATGGTTGCCACTTGTGCATTAATAAGCGCTTCTGCATCGGTTTCGGCCGGCCCGATTCTGGATGATATTGCTAAATCAGGCGAGCTGCGTGTGTGTTTCGATGCCGGTTATATGCCGTTTGAAATGAAGAGTAAAAATGGCTCTTACGTCGGGTTTGATATCGATCTTGGCAAGATGATGGCTCGTCAGATGGGAGTGAAATATGTACCGGTGAACACCGCGTGGGACGGAATTATTCCGACGCTGCTGACTGGCAAGTGCCATATGATCAACGCAGGGATGACCATCAACGCCCAGCGTAACATGCGGGTGAACTTTGCTGATCCGTACATCGTGATTGGTCAGAGCATCCTGCTGAATCCTAAGCTGGAAGGCAAAGTGACCAGCTATAAAGATTTGAATAACGGCCAGTACACCGTGGTGACCAAACTGGGGACGACAGGCGAGCAGGCGACCAAACGTATGCTCAGCAAAGCCAAGCTGAATGTGTTTGAAACGCAGGCCGATGCTGCGCTGGAAGTGGCCAACGGTAAAGCCGATGCACTGATTTATGACATGCCGTTTAACGCCATTTACGCGGCTCAGAATAAGGGCAAAGTGGTGCACCTTGAGCAGCCTTTTACTTATGAGCCTCTCGGCTGGGCAATTGCGCAGGGCGATTCTGACATGCTCAACTTCCTCAATAACTTCCTGCGTCAAATCAAAGGCGACGGTACTTACGACCGTATCTATGACAAGTGGTTTAAAGACGACAGCTGGCTGAGCCAGGTGCAGTAAGACCACGGCGGCTGGCTTTGGTCAGCCGCTCCCCGTCAGTGTTCTGTTCTCCCAACGCCTAAGGAAGATGTATATGATTAGGACGACCAACCGCTGGCTCTGGCACCTTGTTTCAGTAGTCATCGTCGGTGCACTGATGCTCGGTATTTACCAGGCATCACAAAGCATAAATTACAACTGGCAATGGCAACGGGTGCTGCCGTTCATTGTCGATACAACCCCGCAGGAATATCGGGCACAGGGTGACGGCACCGCAGTGATCAACCCGGATAATTCCATCACCATTAATTTTGACTACAGCGACGATGCCCAGCACATCGCAAAATATGATGAGCGGCTGGTTCAGCAGGGGGATCTGGTTTTTGAAGGTGACGTGCTGGCACGCAGTGACCAGTGGACGATTGGCCCGGTCACACTGGGGTTATGGGTCACGCTGAAAATATCGGTGCTGTCGCTGTTTTTTGCCATTATTCTCGGGCTGGTGGCCGGGCTAATGCGCATTTCTCATAATCCAGTGAGCAAAAATCTGGCATTTCTGTACGTCGAAATTATACGGGGTACGCCGCTGCTGGTGCAGATATTCATTGTGTACTTTTTCCTTGGCACCATCTTTGAGCTGGAGCGGTTCACCGCGGGTGTCGTTGCCCTGTCGATTTTCACTGGCGCCTATATCGCCGAGATTATCCGCTCCGGGATCCAATCCATTCCGCCGGGGCAGATGGAAGCCGCCCGCTCGCTGGGGATGAGCTATCCCAAGGCGATGCTGTATGTGATTTTGCCACAGGCTTTTAAGCGGACTCTGCCACCAATGGCCGGCCAGCTTATTACGCTGATTAAGGACTCCTCGCTGGTGTCGGTGATCTCCATTACCGACCTGACGAAAGCCGGGCGGGAAGTGATCAGCGGTAGCTTCGCCACGTTTGAAGTCTGGTTTGTGGTGGCGGGACTGTATCTGGTGCTGACAACCAGTTTGTCGTGGGGTGTTCAACGGATTGAAAAGAGGCTGGCAAGCAGTGACTAGAAATTATCAAGGCGATGACATGATCGTCGCGACGAACGTGAACAAGATTTATCCCAACCAGTGCCATGCTCTGAAAGATGTCAGTGCGACCATCAAGCGCGGTGAAGTCGTGGTCATTATCGGGCCATCCGGCTCAGGGAAATCAACGTTTTTGCGCACACTGAACCAACTGGAAGTGATCTCGTCCGGCGCGATTCAGGTGGATGGGATGGACATGTATGCCAAAACCACCAACATCAATGATCTGCGTGCGAATGTCGGTATGGTGTTCCAGTCGTTCAATTTGTTCCCTCACAAAACGGTGAAAGGCAACGTCATGCTGGCGCCGGAAAAAGTGCTGGGGCGAAAAAAGGCGGAGGTTGAGCTTGAAGCAGAAAAGCTGCTGAAGCGAGTGGGGCTGGGCGATAAAATGAATGTATTTCCGTCACAACTCTCCGGTGGTCAGCAGCAGCGGGTAGCGATTGCCCGGGCGCTGGCAATGAAGCCGGATGTGATGTTGTTTGATGAGCCAACGTCGGCACTCGACCCGGAAATGGTCGGTGAAGTGCTGGATGTGATGAAAGATCTGGCCTCAGACGGGATGACCATGGTGGTCGTTACCCATGAAATGGGCTTCGCCCGTGAAGTGGCTGATCGGGTGTTGTTTATGGAAGACGGCGAACTGCTGGTCGGGGATACCCCGGAGCATATTTTTGATACGCCTAAGCACCCACGCCTACAGCAGTTTTTATCCAAGCTTCTGTAAGCCAGTTTTCTGCTGGCCTGCGAAGCGCTTCAATATGACACCCTCCTGAAAAACCAAGGGCGGACAGCACTGTGTCTGTCCGCCCTTGTCTACTGACTTGTCAGTCATCACCGCTATAAAGAAACGTGAAAAAATTCAGAAAGAAGCGCAGAGCTGTATGAAATTCGTCCGTTTTATTTCCAAGATGCGACTAGATTTGGCAGGCCGCTCTAGATTAGTTTTTACCCCAAAACGTGTTGGCAACTAGTAAGGAATCCATATTGGACTAATTCAGAGCCAAGTAGGCACTTCCTCGGTCTTAACTGACCAAAGGTTCTCCAAGAGAACGTCATTACTGTCTGGTTTGCTGTTATCGCTTAACTCATCCACTTGGATCAGCATAGGCAAATCAAACGAAGTACCAGTGATAATACAAGAGCCTCTTGATAGGTTTGGAATCAATGAGCGAGAAACAGAATCTAATGTACTGATGGTGTTATCCAGCAAGAACAAGTCACGGTCATTAACTAAACGATGGATAAAGAAATTGTGCAACTGAGACATGATTGTTGCTGATATATCCGCAGGTCGTTGGCTTGATAATGTAAGGAAAATACCGAACTTACGACCTTCCTTAATCAATTCCTCAAACAACTCTAAACGATAGTCTTTCCAGTTAGCCTGTTCACGCACTGATTGCTGAGAAAGGATGTTATGTGCTTCATCGATGATTAGGTGCAGCGTCTTTTCTGGTGGGCTTTGCTTAACCTGTTTTTTGTGAGAATTGTAATAGTGCTTCGTGACAAGAAGGGGAATGATTTTCTTGACGTCTTGGTTGCAATTACGCAGTGAAATGACGGTTAGTGCTTTATCATCAGTCGCAACACTTGTTTCCACTTTAATCACCTTAGACAACCCTCCTAGTGAGGATTCAGCACGCTTTAATAGAGGTTGTATGTGATCGAATTGAACGAAGTTGTACATCAAATCATTAATTAACTTCAATTTGCACAGGATTTTAAATTCCTGAAATGCATCAAGGACATTAATCTGAATACTATCAACAGTATTTTTTAGGTGGATGTCGTATTCAGATTCACCATTAAAAAACACTTCATTTCGGTTGTTTAACAAGAGTTTATATTTGCTTCCGTGCCAACATACCTTATCGAGTAATTTTGCATTGTTGGTGTTTTTGAGGACACTTTTTATGAGGTCGAGCACTTCGGGTTTTTGAGATGATGAAGTAAAGCAGAACTTAATAGTGTACTTTAAGTAACTTAGAGCACTCGCCTTACCTGCACCGTACTTTGAACGCCCTTGCAGAACTCGATTAATGAAAGGTTTCTGTGTATTGGTGGTGGCTTGGAAAAGAATTGAAAGCGTCTCTGCATTCCAGAATTCATCTTCTGCCAACGGGAATTGATCGACTGCTGTATTCGTATTCAGATCGATTGCGTTTTTCTTATCCAACGATACGATTTGATCTTTGATGTACTCACCGTTGAAATCAAGTAAAACAAACTTACTGATAGGTTTGATTTGATCATGTTTTTCATCAAATAGGGTAGTGAATAGTTTCGTCAGAGTATTCGATTTACCGCTACCAGTGTTACCGAAAATACCAATATGGGTATTAAAGAGTTTCTGCCAAGGTAGTGATATTTCAATTCCTTCTTTTAACAATGAACCAATGCAGAAATTTGATTCAGCACTAGATGAGTAAACCGTTTTTAAGACTTGCTCAGGCAACAGGAATGCAGGATCACGGATTAACGGTAAGAACTTGATACCTTCGAAGAACTTTCCATTTTCAATGTAGCCAATAGGGCGAACATGCACTTTTCGGACATACTCGATTTTATCTGTGTTCTCTTGGAAGCGTCTTTCATCTAAGTACTCACCCTCAACGATACACACAATGTCACGGAAACCACGCTGAATTGAAACGTATTCTCTGATAGAGATACCTTTGTATCGCTGACCTTCATAGAAAATTGTGTCTTTGTTTGATGTCTCATCAACAGTCAACGTAATTTGAATACCATTTACTGCTGTAACCTCACCAATAAAGATGCTCATGCGTCATCCTCACCAAGTGTTAAGACATGAGAATTGAAGTAAGTGAAATCTAATGCTTCGCCTTCTTCATGGACAACGTACTTGATGTTATTGAAGTCAGAAAAATACTTCTGTAACTCAGGGATTATGGTTTCTCTGTAGCAACAGATGTATACCTGTAGAGTAGGGTTCGTTAGGGAACGCTTAATCAAGTTCCTGATGTGCTCATCTGCAAAAGAGAACCCGAAGGCAATCAATACGCTATTAGGTTTCTCTAACTCGTAACTGAGATGACGCAGCATTTGGTAATAGTGTTCTTCAAATACTGTTTCGTGGAACTTCCATTTTGTAGGGTTCACGATAGGTAACTTTTTATATTCCCTGTAGAAGTTATCTTGTATGCGTTCAAATTCTGCTTCGTTATCGTCATCTATTGTCATTGAACACAATTGCTCCACAGTGTGAGAGCCACTTTCTAGCATCTCTTTAAAATCACCGTAGTACATACTGTCGATTGATGATTCAGAAACGATTTGACCCGCAGAGGAATAATCAACGAGGATAGAATCGTTGTGCTTACGCCAAAAAGCCGAACCATGAAGATGGATAAGATTAATCTGTCGTTGGACTTCTTTGTTTCTGTCGAAAATACCTGATTCAGTAGTCATGCAATCGAAGTTACGAGCCTCAACGATTTTCTTATGGAAACCACGAGAGCCATCATTAATGTTAAATCGAATGGATTTTTCTTCGTAGAGTTTATCTGCTGCATAGGCAAGGCAGGAATCGTAGTTCGTGGTGAAGAAGTTGATCTTTCTATCGTAACTTCGCTTTCGACGAAGTATTTCGAGGTTCAATTTCATGAACTTCTTATAATTATCGATGACGACTTGCTTGCCACCTTCTAAGTTGGTGAAGTCAACAGAACTAACAGGCTTGATGCATTCCTCGTAGTAATACATGAACAGCAAGGCTTTGAGGTGTTTAGCATCAATAGAATCGAACTCAGTAGCCAAAGTTTCAATTGTTTCCCATTTTCCCTCAGTGTGCATGTTCAACGCAAGAGTAGGGAATAGACCTGCTGATGCGCCTGCACCAATCAAATAGTTTATGTTCTTGTCGTGTAGGTCGTTCAGATCGATTTTGGAAGTCGGCATAGGATCGAATGCTCAGATAATTATTAAATTTGTTGATAATCAATTTTTGTACAATTGAGATTATCGGGAAATGAAATGACGGTCAATTCCCGATAAGTAGTGCGGATTTAGTAGGGGAGTGATTAATCATCTACCATTGAAAATGGAGATCTTCATCTGGTGTACTTTAATGATTGACCTAGTCTTATCATTGAAAGGAAAATTGATTACATCTGTATCATTAGTTCGAATCTATTAAAGAGGTCAATACGACTCCTTTAATAGTTGTAGTCGTGTATTCACTAACTCAGAAATGTCCATTAATCTTCTAGGCCACTACAGATTCGCTTGAGAGCGCTGAGCCTATAACCATGCTTTTTGCATTCGCTGATTGGTAAGTTCTGTTTCTCTATGTGCTCAGTATCATATTGGCCGCGGTCACCCAGCTTTCAATGTCTATTAAGATAGTATTTTGCTGGAAAACGCGCATAATCTTGCTATTCAACACCCAAAGAAGAAATTATCTATGACTGATTTTCAATATTACTTTCATCAATTCCCTTGTTTTAGCTGTAAAAAAACCACGGTTAGCACTGATCTTGGTTGGTTAACGCCTGCGATGAAAGAAGATGTCTTAGCGCAAGTGGCGGCGATTCTCGCGCAAGGTAACGTTGAAGCAGATTTTTCGGTGAACGTTACGTGTACGACTAAAGAAGAAGCGCGTGAGTACTTATTGCTGAATTTCTACGGTTACTCGGAAGAAGAACTAGCGGATCAAGTTGAGGCGGATGATGAGCAAGAAGTTGCGGATGAAATTGCTGAGCTGCTGGCTGAAGGTAACGATGTAGCAGTCTTTGAACACGAAATCGCACTACAAAATTGTACTGATTGCGACGTTGGTTAAGAGTTAAACCAAGCGTAATAATCAAACTTAAACATGTGCGTTATACGTAACATGATGCTCTTTTTATGAAAGGCGTTAGCAGAGTAAGGTTTGCTAACGTCTTTTTCGTTTCTGCGGTTTGTCGTCAAGTACAGGGCAGTTGTTGCTTTTTTCCTGTCGCAACCTCCTATACCTGAGATAACCCATGAAAGGCGAATTTCGCCAAAGAACTAACGCGGTTGTGTCCGGTTGTGAGTGACGATACCTGCCAAGTGTGACTCACTGCGAATGGGTAAGATCGAGCCTGAGCGTCTACAGCTAAGCAAGATAAGCTCAGCTGCATTGAGCCAGTTAAGTTGAACGAGGTTAAGTTGAGCGAGAATATGTCTCGGGGGAAATTTGCGGATGAACAGCATGTTATCTGCACCGTATCAGAACTTCAGTCCGATCCGTAGGCTGATAAGATCAAGCTGTGAGAACTGGTAGCTGAAATTGACATTGATGTGGTTGATGAAAACGAAGCGTCCACCGAGTCCGAATACGCCTTGGGTATCGGTCTTGTTTTCTCGAATCAGGCTACATTCGCCGTTAGTACACACTTCTTCGGTCAGTTTGGTGTCGCTGTACACTCCGCCGAACATTACGTAGGGCTTTATCGTCAGTTCATCGTGTAAACGGTACGGCAGCCCGACTTCGAGATTTGCTCCGGTGCCCAGGTAATCTACCGCTAAATCGTCTTTGGCATAGGCAACAGACAGGTTCATGCAGAGGAAGGCATTAAAGTCATACCCGATATTGAGTTCCATGCCGTGTGTCTTAAAGCCATTACCGTTGATGGCAATAACCCCAATGTCGCCATGCGCCCCGGTGAAATAGTCTGAAGACCAGGCGACAGTTGACCATAACGGTGTTGTTGATAGCAGTACGGCAACGCAAACCCGTTTAAACATTATGACATCACTCCAGCTCCCCCATAAAATTGTGACACATTGTCATAAAACTTCTGTGTTTTTCTTAAGATCACCGTAAGGTCGAACCACTTCTTTAGCCGCTGTAGCGGATGGCACTGCTAGGGCTAGTCATCGCTGCGAAGGATGGAATCCGGGCTGACTTTTGCTATAAATGAGAAAATCCTGTTTTTGTTTTGGAGCTCTCATGCGTACCCGATCGGATGATCTGGAAATTTTTCTTGCGGTGGTCGACAGTGGCGGTTTTTCTGCGGCGGCGGAAGTGCTCGATATTCAGATTGCGCGGGTTTCCCGGGCCGTCAGTAAAATTGAATCTCAGCTGGGGGTATCACTGTTGAACCGCACTACACGGCGGGTAGAGCTGACCGATGAAGGCCGCCAGTTTGTCAAAACGGTGCGTGCCGGGCTGCGACAATTGCAACAGGCGGAAGAAGAAATCGTCAGCCGTGGTGAACTGCCCAAAGGCCGGTTGCGGGTGGATGCCGCCAGTCCGTTTCTGTTTCACCAGCTGGTTCCACTGATTCAGCCTTTTCGTGAAGCGTACCCGGATATTCAGCTTGAACTGACCTCGAATGAAGGGTTTGTTGACCTGCTGGAAAAACAAACTGATGTCGCAATTCGGATCGGTCAGCTGACTGATTCCACCCTGCATGCCCGGCCTATTGGTAAAAGCGAACTCTATATCGTCACTTCACCGGAATATGTGTCCCGCCGCGGTTGCCTGCATCATCCCGATGAGCTGGAAGGGCATGACTTAATTGGCTTTAATAGCCCGAAAAATCTGAACCGATGGCCGCTGTCGGGTGGGGTGGAAATTGAGCCGACCATTGCTGTCAGCAACGGTGAACTGGTAAGGCAACTGACACTGGCAGGCAATGGTATTGCCTGTCTGTCGGGGTTTATGGTGAAAAAAGACATTGAGCAAGGGCGGCTGATCCCGTTGTTTGAATCGATCAAAACCGGCAATACCGGGCGCGAGCAAATCAATGCCGTCTATTACAAATCTTCCTCGGTCGCGAGACGCATCTCTGCCTTTATTGAGTTCATTCAGCCACGTCTGTCGCTGTAGCGATTATTGCATTTATCACAAAAATCATTTGTGATAACTGCGCTCAATATCCAGCGTGCCACTTGTTACTATGCCCTCAATTCCTACTGAGGACAGAATCAATGAGCACATCACTCTTCCAACCTATTACGCTCGGTAACCTGACGTTAAAAAACCGCATCGTGATGCCGCCAATGACGCGCTCTCGCGCCAGTCAGCCGGGCGATGTCGCAAATGATCTGATGGCCACTTACTACGCGCAGCGCGCCAGCGCCGGGTTGATTGTTTCAGAAGGCACCCAGATTTCGCCCATGGGGAAAGGCTACGCCTGGACGCCGGGTATTTATAGCCCGGCGCAGATTGCCGGCTGGCAAAAAGTAACGGCTGCAGTTCATCGTGAAGACGGCGTCATTTTTGCTCAGCTCTGGCATGTCGGTCGGGTGACGCACCCAGACAACATTGGTGGGCATCAGCCGATTTCTGCTTCGGCGGTAAAAGCCGAGAACGTCAAAGTGTTTGTCGATAACGGCACTGATGCTCCGGGCTTTGTCGATGTGGTGGAGCCCCGAGCCATGACGAAAGCTGATATTGCGCAGGTCATTGCGGAATACCGTCAGGCGGCGCTCAATGCTATCGAAGCCGGTTTTGATGGCATCGAACTGCATGCGGCCAACGGATACCTGGTCAATCAGTTTATCGATTCTGAATCAAACCACCGCACCGATGAATACGGCGGCAGCCTGGACAATCGCCTGCGTTTTCTCGATGAAGTCTTGGGTGCGCTGGTGGATGCCATTGGCGCTGAGCGTGTGGGGGTGCGTCTGGCGCCGTTTACAACCCTCAATGGCACTGTGGATGCTGATCCCGAAACGACGTATACCGCCGCAGCGGCACTGTTGAATCGTCATCGCATTGTGTACCTGCACATTGCAGAAGTGGACTGGGACGATGCGCCGGATACACCGGTAACGTTCAAACAAGCAGTACGTGAAGTGTTTGACGGGGTACTGATTTATGCCGGTCGTTACTTTACCCCGCGTGATCAGGCTGCAAAAGCCAACACCGCAATCGAACAGGGGATGGCTGACATGATTGGTTTCGGTCGCCCGTTTGTCGCGAACCCGGATCTGCCCGCCCGTCTGCTGCATGGCTACCCGATGGCAGAGCATGACCCGACTACCTTATTCGGCGGTGGTGAAAAAGGGCTGATTGATTACCCGGTTTATGGTGAGTCAGCCAGTCAGTGAGTGAAACGGGAACAAAGGAAAAACAACATGCTATTTGAATCTTTTAATGGCAACGGGTTATCACTGCGCAACCGTATTGTGATGGCACCGATGACTCGCTCCCGTACTACGCAGCCGGGTGACGTGCCGAACGAAATGATGGCCACCTACTATCAACAGCGCGCCGACGCCGGACTGATCATTACCGAAGGCGCGCCGATTTCGCCGGTAGCCCGAGGTTATTCCTTAACGCCGGGTATTTACACCCAGGCGCATATCGACGGCTGGCGGAAAGTGACTCAGGCTGTCCATGACGCAGGCAGCAAAATCTTTATTCAGCTATGGCACGTAGGACGCCGTAGTCATCACGATATTGCAGGCGAGCAGCCGGTTTCAGCATCGGCCATCAAAGAGCCGGATCAGGTCTTCGGCCCATTACCGGAAGGTGGCTTTGGCATGGTGGAAACCAGCGAGCCACGGGCGATGACGCGTGAAGATATCGAGCAGACCATTGATGACTTTGTACAGGCGGCAGAAAACGCCATGGCGGCCGGTTTTGATGGTGTAGAAATTCATGCTGCACACGGGTATTTGTTTGATCAGTTCTTGCGTATAGCCAGCAACCAACGAACCGATGAGTACGGTGGCAGCCAAGACAACCGGATGCGGTTTTTGGTTAATACCCTGCAGGCGGTAAGTGATGCGATTGGCGGCCAGCATGTGGCGGTTCGGGTGTCTCCGCATGTTTATGAAGGCTTCGGTGATGACGATCCGGAAATTGCCGATGTCATCCTCAAAGCGCTGGAAAAAATGGCACCAATGAATCTCGCGTATGTTCACTTTTCGGAAAATATCTCGCGGTACACCGATGTGCCGGAGTCCTACCGGCAGCAAGTGCGTGCCGTTTATCCGAACCCGGTGATGGTGGCAGGTAAACTGAGTAAAGAAAGTGCGCAACAGTTGCTGGTGAAGCAGTACGCTGATCTGGTGGCCTTCGGGACGCCGTTTGTCACCAACCCGGATCTGGTGGCGCGTTTCCGCTATAGCTGGCCGCTGGCGGAGTTTGATGCAGATGCCAGGCTGAGCCTCTATGGCGGCGGTGCAGAGGGATACATCGATTATCCGCGTTACCAGCCTGCTGTTTGTGACGCCGAGTAAGTGCTCACGCTGAAGACGTTTGTAGCGCTGCGTATGCCTTTAACGATGAAGAACGTCAGGCGTACAACCGTTTCAGTCATACATTATTACACCGACAAAGAAGAAGTTAAGGGGAACAACATGTTACAGATGCCAATGCTGGGTGCCGGAACATTTCGTCTGAAAGATGATGTGGCGTATCAGTCAGTACTGACCGCGCTTGAGCTGGGTTATCGCCATATCGATACCGCGCAAATTTATGGCAATGAAGCAGAAGTGGGGCAGGCGATTCAGGATTCCGGCGTTTCCCGTGACGCTATTTTTCTGACCACGAAGGTGTGGATCGACAAGCTGGCAAAAGCCACATTTTCTGCCAGCGTCGAAGAGAGCCTGGAAAAGCTGCAAACAGAGTACATTGACCTGTTGTTGATCCACTGGCCGTTGAAAAATGATGCGGTGCCGATGGCAGAATATCTGGCTGAGCTGAAAGCGGTAAAGGATAAGGGATTAGTTAAACATATTGGTGTCTCGAACTTTACCAATGCCCAGTTGGAGCAGGCGATTGCCATTCTGGGGGAGGGGGAGATCCTGACTAATCAGGTTGAGGTGCATCCTTACCTGCAAAACCGTAAGGTTGTCGCCTGCTGCCGAACGCATGGTGTGATGGTGACCGGCTACATGCCGTTTGCTTATGGTGACGTACTGAAAGATGCCGTGATTCAGGGAATTGCGGCAAAACACACAGCGACCGCTGCGCAAGTTGTGCTGGCCTGGATGCGTCAGAATGACTTTGTCACGATTCCGTCGTCGACCAAAGCGGCTAATCTGGAAAGCAATCTGGCTGCTGCAAACCTGATACTGGATGCGGAGGATATGGCCA
Organism: Photobacterium ganghwense; assembly: GCF_017329545.1. Lineage (NCBI taxonomy): Bacteria > Pseudomonadati > Pseudomonadota > Gammaproteobacteria > Vibrionales > Vibrionaceae > Photobacterium > Photobacterium ganghwense. Next base: position 1,672,247 of record NZ_CP071326.1, on the reverse strand, counting down.
GCATTGCGATCTTAGATCGTGACCACCGTCTGGCGAATCCGGACTTTGCGCCTGACTGGGATTGAATGAAATCGGGTCAGTTAGCTGGCGCAAGATGATGTTGGGTGCATAGCGGCGCTGAGTGTCATTTACCTTCAAAACAACCTGCTTGTCGGCAGGTTGTTTTGTCTTTATTGAATAAGCCGTTGCTGGATAATTTCGTCCGCTTCGTCCTGTTTTTGCCTGCATCATCGCTGAATCTGGTGTCATGAAGCCCAACGTGGTTATCTGCGTGGGTTAGTAAGGCTGGTAATAACTAAATCGTATTTATCCTTTTTTGTTAGAAGGGACGAACGGCATCACCCCTATGCTTTATGAAGGCTAAATGAAGCATCAAAATGCGCCTGATTGGCTGAGCCTGCTTTACCCTGCATTTCAAGTTCCCGTTTCATGCCTTTGAAATAGTGATAGGCATGAAGCATCCGGTCAGATCAGACGCTGAAGGAGGTGTCGATCATGGCGACAACCAATACAAATGCTGCCTTTAACCCCCAGAAAGCAGAAGTCTTTGGCGACCAGTTTGTGAATGCACTCAACAATGGTGCAATGTGCCTGATGGTTTCCATTGGTCACCGAACCGGTCTGTTCGATGTGATGAGTCAACTGGATCAACCCGCGTCATCGCAGGCCATTGCGGAACGTGCCGGTTTGAATGAACGCTATGTGCGGGAATGGTTGGGAGCGATGACAACCGCCGGGGTCGTCGAGGTCGATCCGGCGACTAACCGTTTCTGGCTGCCAGCCGAACATGCCTCATTGGTCACCCGTGCCGCCGGTGCTGATAATCTGGCCGTCTTCGCACAGTACATCGGATTACTGGGAGGGGTTGAAGACAATATTGTGGACTGCTTCAAGCAAGGCGGCGGTGTCCCCTATGAAAAATACCCGCGCTTTCATGAAGTGATGGCTGAAGACAGCAATCAGTCGGTGCTGTCTAACCTGGAAACACATATCGTCCCATTGGTACCGGGGCTGGCTGACCAGTTAGCGGGGGGTATTCAGGTACTGGATGTCGGGTGTGGTCGCGGTCGGATCATGAACCGGTTAGCGGAGCTGTATCCAGCCAGCCAGTTTTTGGGGGTCGATCTTTCCCGCGAAGCCATTGATTATGCAAGGGCGGAATCAAAAGCCAGGAATCTGAGCAATATTGAGTTTGAAATCAGCGATCTGAGTAACTTCGATGAACGCGCACAACCTGACGTGTTTGATTTCGTCACTACCTTTGATGCCGTGCATGATCAGGCCAAACCGCTGAATGTGCTTCGGGGGATTTGCCGGACATTGAAACCTAACGGCATTTACCTGATGCAGGACATTAAAGGCTCCAGCCATGTGCACAATAACCTTGATCACCCGATTGGCACTTTCCTGTACACCATTTCCTGCATGCACTGCATGACCGTTTCTTTGGCGCAAGGGGGGGAAGGTCTGGGCGCTATGTGGGGTGAAGAAAAAGCCAGGGAATACCTGGAGCGTGCTGGTTTCAGTTCGGTGGTGAAAAATGAACTGGCGCACGATATCCAAAACAACTGGTACATCGTCCGTAAATAAACAGCGAACCTGAGACCTTGGTTTTTCCTGAGGTCTCAGGCTGTAGTGCCTGCCCCCTATATCAACGCCCCTGACTGGCGCCACTCGTGACGAAAGACCTTGATCCCGTCTTCGTATCCCAGAATCAACATCAACACTGCTATCCCGCCCACCATCAGAATCACAGCAAGGATCGGCCCGACGACATAGCTGAACAGCATTTGAAACGGAAGGTAAATAGTGTAGCGCCCGACAGCAAGCAGCAGGTATTTGAGTGGCTGACGGATGTTCATTAACAGGTTAATCATGCTTTTTCTCCTGGTGCAGGTAAGTTTTTAGGTTCAGGTTTTAACTGATAATTGAGCGCGCTCAATTAATATAAAATGAGCACGCTCATTTTTCAATGGGCCATCTGTGAGGTGTGTTAGGTTTATGACATGCGTGATCTCTGTGAGGAACGAGATGTTATGGGGGGATAACCGTTTACGGGGTGATAACTGTTTATGGGGTGATAACTGTTTATGCGTTAATAGCGATTGGGTTGCACAGGTCTGTGAGCAATTATGGATACTGGCCGCATGGTCGTGACTGATCAGGAGTAAGTTCATGAAATGAGAGGGGACAAGGCTTGAACCAGACGGGGTTTCGTCCTGCCTGTCATCAGGTACAATAATGGCAAAGCAGAGGATCTGACCGTGACGACGAAAAAACAGCAAACCCGCGATAAAATTTTGTCCCAAGCCTGGCAACTGTTTGAACAGCAAAGTTATGCCGAGACAACAACCCGGCAAATTGCCTCCTCCGCTGGTGTGGCGGCCGGAACTGTGTTTTCCCATTTTCCGACCAAGTTCGACCTGCTTAAAGCCGGGGTTGAACGGCAGGTCGACATGGTGATCGCCGAGGCTGCCGCCAGCGACGAACAACAGTTACCGGGAGAGCGATTACTCCATTATGCCCGCTACCTTTATGGCTACTATCTCCGTCATCGTGAGTTCAGCCGAGAAATTTTCAAAGAAGTGATCTGGCATCAAGAGCAGCTCAATCCGCAAATTGAGGAATTCAAACAACGACTGTTTGAAACACAAGAGGGTTATGATGAGACCCGGGCTCAGGTCATGATGGAGCTGTATTTCATGACTCTGATTATGGGGCTCAATGAACCGGAGTCGGATACCGAGTTATTACTTCAAACAATGCTTGCTACTTTGCAAAACAAACTGCAATGCGTCAGCGTATTGACATAGCCATCCTGCCGATAAATCTGGCGAGTAATTTAGCTGTCAGCCAATAAATTAAACGCCTGTTTATATTTTTCTGTTCAGCGCAAGTTCAGCTTTCTATGGTGAGTATTAACAATGTGAAAACAAATAAATTACATTGTTGCAGCTATTCATCCGACGTGAACATAGAAAGGACATCATTATGAGTTTGAAGGAAAAAGTCGCGGTCGTTACTGGCGCTTGTGGCGGTATTGGCTACACCATCGTACAAAAGTTTGTGGCGCAAGGTGCCAACGTGGTGTTGGTCGATATGGATCAGGAAAAGGTCAATCAGGTTGCCGGTGATTTTGGTGCGGCAGTGAGAGGGTTCGCCGCCGATGTGACGGACTATCAACAAGTCGAAGCCATGCTGGACTTTGCCGTTGCCGAATTTGGCACTCTGGATGTGGTGGTCAATAACGCCGGTATCGGGATGGCAAAAAATCTGTTGGAACATGATCCGGAAAAAGATTTTGATTTGATCACCCAGGTGAATCAGAAAGGGGTTTACCACGGGATCCTTGCTGGCGGGCGCAAATTTACTGCGTTATCGAAGCGAGGTGTTATTCTGAATACCTCATCAGTGTATGGCACTATGGCGGCGGAAATGACGTTCACCTACAACGTCAGTAAAGCCGCCGTTGATATGATGACAAAATGTGCGGCACTGGAGCTGGCTCCACACGGTATCCGGGTTGTTGCGGTCGCGCCGGGTCGAGTGGATACGCCAATGTTACGTCAGTACAAAGAGTTTGGTCTGTGGGAACATATCCGCAAAGAACAGATGCGCGACGAATTCACTCAACCTGAAGAAATTGCTGACGTTTTTGCCTTTCTGGCTTCTGATGCGGCTAACTGCATCAATGGCACCACAGTGTTTGCCGATGACGGGTTCGCTAACTTCAAATATCCGCTTAATGCTTAATGCTTAATGCTTAATGCTTAATGCTTAATGCTTAATGCTTAATGCTTAGAGCTTAGAGCTTAGAGCTTAGAGCTTAGATTAGATCATAGAGCTGAACGCGAGCAGTCAGCCTGCGGTAAGTGGGCGCTGACCCGCACTGGTCAGTTCGTGAGAGGATAGGGCGACGAACAAAAAAGCAAACAGGGAACGCAATTTGCGTTCCCTGTTTTTCTGCTTTCAGCGAGTGACTTCCGGAAGCTGGCTGAATGGCGTGCTTACTATTATGCCGCTGAGCGGGCCGGTTTCTCAGGGGTATCCTGACGCTTTGCCCAGTATCCAGCCAACAAAGAGCCTGAGATATTGTGCCAGACAGAGAAAATCGTTCCGGGTACCGCAGAAGCCGGTGTGAAGAACTTCATTGCCAGTGCAGTGGCGAGGCCGGAGTTCTGTAGTCCGACTTCCAGTGCGACGGTGCGACATACCGCACGGTCAAAACGCATCAGACAGCAGCAGAGGTAACCGGCAATGAGGCCAATACTGTTGTGTAAAACAACCGCAACGGCGGCTAACGGCCCAATTTTACTCAGGTTATCGGCATTCAGTGCGACCACAGTAGCGATAATCAGCACAATCGCGACCATGGAAATCAGCGGCAGGACGGCGTGAATTTTTTCGACCTGTTTGCGGGCGAGCGTGTTGATCAGTAGCCCGATGGCAACCGGTAACAGCACAATTTTTACCAGACTCAGCAGCATGGCACCTACAGGTACGTCGACCGTCTGGCCGACCAGCAGCGCGACCAGAAGTGGAGTCAGTACCACGCCAATGAGTGTCGATAATGCTGTCATGGAAATGGACAGAGCCACATCCCCTTTGGCCAGAAATGCCATAACGTTTGACGCGGTGCCGCCGGCAACGCTGCCTACCAGCACCATACCAACGGTCAATTCTGTGCTCAGATCCAGCAAGTAACTGATCAGCAGTGCTGCAAGCGGCATGATGACAAACTGCAACACAACACCAATACCAACGGCGGCTTTTTTCTTCACGACATTGGCAAAATCACGGGGTGCCAGTGTGACCCCCATGGCCAGCATAATGATGGTAAGTAGCGGGACGATCTGACTTTTCAGATCAACAAACAAGGTTGGCTGAAAGAAAGCCAGCGCTGAAAACGCGACGGCCCAGACCGGAAAGAGTTGGGTAATTCTGTCTAACATGGTTATTCCTTTAACGTTGCTAATCAAAGGAATATTTCATATGCAAAATGAAAATCATAGCACCCGTCGGCAATAAGCGATGATGTGCTGAAAATGATGTTTACAGACACACAGCCCGCCGAATCTGCGGCACTCACCGCCCAATCTTTCTGCTAATAATGCTTGTATCAACACATCTTCATGCGTGACGGGCTGCTTTGCGTGCTCTGTGTCTTGTTGTTCTGCCCAGTGACGTGCTGACAATGCCCAATTCAGCTATAGACGCCAGGCTACAGGTTCCTGGCTCCTCATGATGAACGAAATGTTCTACCACCGACTTACTTGAAAATAGGCGTCCAGATAATCAATCAACGCACGGACTGTGGGGGACAGGTGTTTTCTGGACGGGTACAAGGCATAGATGGCCATGTTGTTTGGTTGCCACTCGGGCAACACAGCCGTCAGGTGACCTTGTTGAATCAGACTGTTAGCCAGATAAGTCGGTTGCATGGCAATGCCTGCACCGTGCCGAGCGGCTTCCAGCAGGGTCGTCGCTTCATTGGCCGTTAACTGACACTGCACATTTACTGAAGTGTGTTCATCGCCGCGCTTCAGATGCCAGACATGCTGCTCAAAGTTTTTATAGCCGAGGCAACGCTGTTGGGCGAGATCTTCCGGGCTGACCAATGCTGGTGAAGCCGCCAGATAAGCGGGAGAGGCAACCAATACTGACGCACAGCGGCCAATGGGTTTGCCAATGAGTGACGGATCGGGGTTGGCCGCAATTCGAATCGCCAGATCGATCCGTTCGGCAATCAGATCCGAGGTGGTGTCCTGCAAATCGATGTCAATTTCCACTTTCGGGTGCTCGGCCATAAAGCCGGTAATGGCCGGAATAAGCTGGGAATGGCTGAATGACATACTCGCTGCCAGCCGGATTTTCCCGCTCAGTGCACCAGCGTCGCGGGAAACGAACGTCAGTGACTCGGCAGCCTGTAACCACTGCTCGACCTCTGCCAGGCAGCGCTCCCCGGCGGTCGTGAGCGAAATCTTACGGGTTGTACGGTGCAGCAAGCGGGTCTGCAGCCAGTCTTCCATGGTTTCGATATAACGCGTCACCATGGGACGTGACATCTCCAGCCGGTCAGCGGTCGCGGTAAAACTGCCGGAATAAGCCACGTCGACAAATACTTTGGCGGCGGTGAGTCGGTCCATTTATTTGCTCGTTTTATGAAATAATCTTGCTCATTATTGGGCGTTTTTCCGAACAGATCAAATCTCTATTATCTCCTTCGTACCTTAAAGACAATCTTCATCCTTTATCGAATAACAATCGACAGACTTTTTCGGAGACAGACATGATCAAGCCCACTCTACTTGCTACCTCACTGCTACTGGCGGTTTCTTCTACAGCGAATGCCAGCACGCCACTGACGCTGGATGTGTATAACGCAGATGGCAACAGTTTCCATGTGAACTCAACCCTGGTTTATGGTGAGCACGAAGCCATGGTGGTGGACACTGGGTTTACCAAAGCCGATGCAATGCGTATTGCCGCCAAGGTGCTGGATTCCGGTAAAGAGCTGAAAACGATTTTTATCAGTCAGGCTGATCCGGATTATTACTTCGGAGCTGAAGTGCTGCATGAACTGTTTCCGGAAGCGAAAATCTTGACCACGCCGGGCGTGAAAAAAGCGATTGAAGAAAACCTGGCCGGAAAGCTGGCTTATTGGGGACCGAAGATGGGAGCCAATGCGCCGGTTCATCCGGTGACGCTGACGGCGTTTACCGGTAATACCCTGACGGTAGACGGCTACAAAGTGGAAATTCACAGCCAGAAAGGTGAACTGGACCACCGTCCATACCTGTGGATTCCATCCAGCAAGGCAGTGTTAGGCAATGTGGCCGTTTATGGCAACGTTCACCTATGGATGGCTGATGCACAGACCGATGCCATGCAACGTGCCTGGGCTGAGCAGCTACAAGACATTCAGGCGCTGCAACCGGACATCGTGATTCCGGGTCACATGAAAGCCGGCACCAAGCTAAATGCCGATACTATTGGTTTTTCTCTGCGTTACTTACAAGCTTTTAAAGCGGAAAAACAGGCAAGCAAAAACAGCGACGCGCTGATCAGTAAAATGACAGCACAGTATCCGGATGCCGCGCTGCCGATGGCACTGAGCATTGGTGCCAAAGTGCACATGGGAGAGATGAAATGGTAAAGGCACATTATTTTTATGACCCTATGTGCGGCTGGTGTTACGGTGCCACGCCACTGCTGGAGGTAGTGGCGGCGCATCCGGGCATTGAACTGCACTACCATCCCGGTGGCATGCTCGGCAACCGGCTATTAGAAACCGGCATGCGCCAGCATATTATTCAAAGCGATCAGCGTATTGGTCAGGAAACCGGGCAGGTTTTTGGTGACCGTTATTTAAATCGTCTGCAAAGTACTGAGCCGGTCGTGCTGGATTCCTACTTACCGACCCGAGCGTTGCTGGTGGCAAAAGACATGGGACTGGACACATTTGCGATGCTGAAAGCGATTCAGAGCGCCCATTATCAGCAGGGTCGAAATGTGAATGAACTGGAAACGTTGCTGGCCATTGCCGTTGCGATGGGGGCACCCTCTGACAGTTGGTTACAGCAGATGGCCAGAGCCGATCAGGCCCTAAATTCCGCGATTAGCCAGAGCCACTCCTTGATGCAGACACACCAGGTAGGTGGATTCCCGACTCTGATGATTGAACGTGAACACGGCCGTTGGAAAAAGCTGCCGCTGAACCAATTTTATCGGCGTCCGGCAGACTGGCAGCAGTATCTGACACAAGTGTTGTCAGCCTGAACCCGCGTGCGGTGAGCCTGTCACGAATGGGTGTTGTTAAGGTGGCAGACAACGAAATGCGCGCGTTGTGAATCAGGTTGTGAATCAGGTAATGAAGCCAGCAAATCTGCTGGCTTTGTTATTGTTTATTTTTGCTTGGACAGCAGGCCGATGATGTCTTCGGCAGACACATCAATGTGACGCTTTAGCAAATCGCAGGCGGCAGCAATGTTGCGCTCGCGGCACAGAGTCAATAGTTCGCGGTGCTCTGATTCTGCTTTGGCCACCCCGGCGGTGTGCAGTAGCTGGATGCGGATATAGCGATCTGATTGGGTATTAAGCTGAGTAATCAGCTGCAAGGTTTCCGGGCGGTTTGCCGGGGTGTACAGGGCTTTATGGAAAGCAAAGTTGTAGTTGCTCCAGTGATCAACCCGGCTGCCGGTATTTAAGATTTCTTCATATTCTTGCAAGATCGCTTCAGCGGCATCGAGATCTGCATCTGTCATTAGTGGGATCGCATGCGCCAGCATGTGGCATTCCAGCAGCACCCGCAGTTCAAACAGTTCACGAATCTTGTCTGCTGACAGTTCAGTCGCAAAAGCGCCTTTGTGGGCACGAAACTCAAGAAGACCTTCAGATTCCAGGGTAAGCAGGGCTTCACGTACAGGAATACGGCTTACATCAAATTCTTTTGCCAGTGCGTCCTGACGCAGGGGATCGCCCCCTTTGATTTCACCCCGCAGGATCTTGCCTCGGATCGCATCAGCAACATATTGGGTACGTGTTTTGGGCTGCAAGGTAACTCCTTTTATCATTATTCAGACCGGCCGCCATGACAGCGGCCGGTTTTATTTTACTTTACTTCAAAGCCATACGCATAGGGATCTTCGCTATCGACCCAGATCGTGTTATGGCCGGTTACTCTAGCCCAGCCCTGAATACTTGGCATGATGGCATCGTAATTCCCCACCTTTGTCAGGGATTCTACACGACCCTCAAACAGGCTGCCAATGATGCTCTCATGCACGAAATCATCGCCGACACCCAGGCGGCCACGAGCAACCCATTGAGCCATACGGGCACTGGTACCGGTACCGCAAGGGGAACGGTCAATCGCGCGATCACCGTAGAACACTGCGTTACGGGCATGGGCACCCGGCTGGGTTGGCGTCCCCGTCCACAGCACATGGCTGGCACCGCGCACCGTCGGATCATCCGGGTGCACACAGTCTACAACCTGATTAATGGCATCCCGCACTTTGGGGGAGTAGTGCAGAACCTGATCGGCAGTGAAATGCTCCAGGCCAGGGAAGTTTTTCTGCGGCTCAATAATTGTGTAGTAATTACCGCCGTAGGAAACATCCACCGTCAGCTCACCCAGTCCTTCGACCTCGATCACCACATCACGGTGGGCGAGGTAGCTCGCAATATTGAAGATCCGTACTTTCTCAACTTTATTGCCGTTTTGCTGATACTCGATCCGGATTTGTCCTGCCGGTACATCAAGGATCAAGGTGCCCGGATTTTTGGGTTGGATAACGCCATGCTCGATCGCACTGGTGACCGTGCCGATCGTGCCATGTCCGCACATTGGCAGGCAACCGCTGGTTTCAATGAACAGGACTGACGCATCCGCATTGTCGCTGCACGGCGGGTAGAGAATCGAGCCGGACATCATTGAGTGGCCGCGTGGTTCAAACATCAGGGCGCGGCGAATCCAGTCATGGTGTTCCAGAAAATCCTGCCGCTTCTCACTCATTGTTTTCCCGTTCAGGCTCGGATAGCCACCGGCCACCAAGCGAACCGGATTCCCGCAAGTATGTGCATCAATACAAAAAAACGTTCCTTCACGCATTACTTCTATCTCCTTGAAATTACGCAGTTATCAAGTGTAGCCGAAAGTCGGCGATTCAGCGCCGGATCGATCCCGATCACAAAACAGCTTTAAAGCGCTGGCTGAATTAACAACACCTCTCTAGTGTATATTGTATACAATATACATGCTCGAAAAATTAATGGAATGAGATCACAAATGGAAAAGATGGATCACGACATTGCGATTATCGGGGCTGGCGTTATCGGTTGTGCCTGCGCGTACCGCCTCCAGCAGGCCGGACTGAAGGTGTTACTGCTGGATAAAGAAGCGCCGGGACAAGGGGCGTCATATGGTAATGCCGGGCACATTGCGACCGAGCAAATCATGCCGCTGGCGAACCCGGCGATCCTGACGCAGATCCCGAGCATGTTACTCGACCCAGTTGGCCCGCTCCGGATTGACTGGCGTTATCTGCCGCGTCTGCTTCCCTGGATGCTCCGGCTAATCAGCAATATGCGTGCCGGAGCTCAGGCTCGTAGCCAGCATGGCCTGATACAGCTTAACCAAGCCAGCCTTGATGCGTGGAAAGCGCTGCTTGGTGACATTGACGCGGCTGACCTGATGCATCATCAGGGATCACTGTTGGTCTTTGAACAGGAGAAAACCGGTCAGGCATTGCACCAGTTTGCGAAGACGTTGGCGCAAAACGGTGTGGTCGTGACGCCGCTTTCTCAGGTTGAGGTACATCGAAAAGTACCGGGGCTGGCGAAAACGGTGCTGGGGGCGCTGGAATTTCCGGAAACCAGCCATGTAATTGATCCGCTGAAATTGGTGGAGTCACTGGTGGATGCTGCCGTGGCGCTCGGCACGGAATGTCGTCAGCTCGACGTTCAGGGTGGTTGCCTGACTGAGGATGGCGTTGAGCTGCATACCTCTCGCGGCACTGTGACCGTTCCGCGGGTACTGATTGCCGCTGGTGCGCACAGCCGCTCGCTGGTATTCCAGCTGACTGATACGGATATTCCGCTGGATACCGAGCGCGGCTATCACCTGATGCTGCCTAATGAATCGCACCGTATTCCGGTGGCGGTGACCTCAGCGGAGCGCCGCTTCATTATGACGCCCATGGCCGACGGCTTGCGCCTGGCGGGCACCGTGGAGTTTGCCGGACTGGATCGTCCTGCCAACATGGAACGTGCTCACCGTTTGGCTGAACTGGGTGACAGCTTGTTTGAACACCCGCTGGATCTGGCCGGTTCGACGCCGTGGATGGGGTTTCGGCCGTCACTGCCAGATTCACTGCCAATTATCGATGCTGTCGGGCCCAAACAGCAGGTCATGCTGGCGTTAGGGCACCATCATCTGGGGCTGACACAGGCTGCTGTCACCGCGCAGGCAATCAGAGACTTGGCTCTGAACCAACCTCCGTCTTTGGATCTCAGCCCATACCGGTTGAGCCGATTTCGCACAGCCTGATCTGAATGTGACGCAGTCACGTCCGGATGAGGCAAGCCGAAACCACGCTGTACGACGATAAAACTGAAGCTCCTGATTTCTCTGCAGGCTGATACTGAGCGGCAGTAAGAAATAGTGGCTCATGCAAACACTACTACGACTAACAAAAGGAAGAATGTTATGCGTTCCAACTCTAGTGCTATCCGGCTGCCGACCAGTATGGAGGTGGTCGGTTTGATGGTGGGATTTATTGCCGTCATGTTCCTGTTCCTCAACGTCTTGTCGCTGCCTATTCAGCTTGCGCTATTTGCAACCTGGTTCCTGGTCATGGGGCTCGGCCTGCGGCTCGGGCAATCCTATCATGCGATGCAGACCGGGCTGATTAAAGGGATCCATAACGGTATGGAAGCCGTGCTGATTCTGATCACTGTCGGGGCGTTGATTGGCTCGTGGATTGCCGGTGGCATTGTTCCCAGCATCATTTACTACGGCCTGAGTGTCATGAGCCCGAATATTTTTCTGGCTGCGGCATTTGTGATTTGTGCGATGACATCGCTGTCGACCGGGACATCGTTTGGTACCGCTGGCACGGCTGGGATCGCGATGATGGGGATTGGCCACAGCTTCGGGATACCTTTACCGCTGGTCGCCGGTGCTGTCATCAGTGGCGCCTACGTGGGGGATAAAATGTCGCCGCTGTCTGATACCACGGTGATGACCGCTTCGCTGTGTAAAGTGGATCTGATCGACCACATCAAATCCATGCTGTATGTCAGCGGCCCGGCGTGCCTGATTGCCTTCGTTCTGTTCCTTCTGGTCGGTTTCTTTTATATCGATGGCAATGTTGACACCAGCCGCGCAGACGCCGCAATGGTCGCTCTGGAGCAGCACTTTACGATTTCTCCGTGGTTGTTACTGCCAGCCGCCGTTGTCATCCTGCTGTTGTCGCGCCGGATGCCGTCGATTCCGGTTATCACCTTCGGCGCTGTACTAGGAATTGTCTGTGCCATCGTGGCGCAGGGCATGCCGACGCTGGATGCGGTGCGTACGGTGTATGTCGGCAATGCCATGCATTCAGAAGTCGACTTTCTGAATACGCTGCTTAACCGTGGCGGGATTCTGTCGATGCTGGAAGTGATTGCCCTGATCCTGTTTGCTCTTGGGCTGGGTGGTCTGATGGAGCAAATCGGTGTTCTGCAAGTGATCTGTAACCGTTTCCTGACCTGGGCAAACAATGCCGGACGTCTCACGCTGTCGACCCTGCTGGGTGGCTTCTTCGGTAACTTCTTCGGGGGCGCGGCGTATGTGTCGCTGATTACCGCCAGCACCATCACCGAGAAAAACTATGACCAACAGGGTATTGACCGACGCGTGCTGTCGCGCAATACCGAAGCGGGCGGCACGGTGACCACACCGATGGTGCCATGGTCAGACGGTGGGGTGTTCATGGCAACCACCCTCGGCGTGTCAACACTCGGTTACCTGCCATTCCTTTGGTACCACTTCCTTGTGCTCGCCATCTCTGTGTTCTACGGGTACGCCAATATTGCCATCTGGCGGACTACACCGACTGGTGAAGCTACAAACACCGCGGCTCAGCCTGCCAAGGCTGAACCCGCATCCTGAGACGTTGAACGAGGCTCGGCTTGAGACCCTGAGTGAGGCGCTGAGGTGAGACTCTGAATGTTCAAAACACGATTTAGACGCAACCAAATTACTGATGTTCTGCATCATTTTACTGGGGCCGGCCAGGAGTCCGGCCTGACATTTCAAGGAGATAGTTATGAAACTCGACGGTATTTTTGTTCCTGTAGTGACCCCGTTCACGGAAGAGAATAAGGTTAATTTTGATGCGCTGGGCAAGCTGCTGGACTGGCAGCTGGAGGCCGGTGTAGCCGGGATTGTAGCCTGTGGGACGACCGGGGAATACTACGCTTTCAGTGATGAGGAGCGTACGCAGGTACTCACTTTTATCGCCGAACATGTCGGGGATCGCGCCCTGCTGATCGCCGGAGTGAATGATACCCACACCCAGGGTTCTGTGCGAAAAGCGGAGCAGGCGAAAGCCCTGGGTTATCAGGCGCTGATGCTGGCACCGCCGATTTACTGTTTGCCGCAGCAGCGCGAAATCGTTACTCACTACCAGACAGTGAGCCTGGAAGTCGGCTTGCCGATCATTATGTATAACTTCCCGGCGCGCTCCGGTGTTGAGATTGAGGTCGACACCGTGATTGAACTCAGCCGTGATCCGAATATTGTCGGGATCAAAGAAAGCAGCGGTGATTTTACCCGTGCGTTGTCATTGATTAATGCCAACCTGGATAATTTCTCCGTAGTTTGTGGCTCTGACGATCAGGGCGCGGATTATCTGTTCTGGGGCGTGCGTTCCTGGATCGGTGGTGCGGCTAACTACTTACCTGAAGCACATGTGCAGATGCTGGAATGCGCGCGAATCGGTGATTACAACGCGCTGCGTGCCATTATGACGAAACTGCTGCCGGTGATTCAGAACCAGGAATCGGCCGACTACAACCAGAAAGCCAAATTGGCACTGATTCACCGTGGCCAAGACGTCGGCGCGATCCGTGCGCCTCTGCTGCCAATCAGCGATGAAGATCAAAAAGCCTTTCTTCAACTGCTTGATGCCGCTCTGCAATAGGAGGTTCCGCGATGCCATTAACAAATAAGTCTGTATCTACAGTGCCTTTAACCAAAGAGCAGGTGTTTGCCGCCGCAGAGTGTGGCGAGTTGTTTGCGGGTTGTCTGGTGTCCGGCTTGTCGGGTGAGCGGGCAACCATTGCGACTCTGAGTCCCTACGACGGTAAAACAATCGGCAAGATCGAAGCGGGCAATGAACAGGTGGTTAACGCGGCAGCGACAGCGGCCCGCACCAGTTTCGAATCCGGTGAATGGTCTGCGCTGCCACTGGGCGAGCGTAAGGCCATTTTGCAACGCTGGGTGGCGCTGATGACTGAACACAGCGAAGAGTTGGCAGCATTAGATTGTGTTGATGCCGGTAAGCCGATCAGCGAGTGCCTGAATACCGATATACCGGAGACCATTCACACCTTTGCCTGGTACACCGAAGCCATCGACAAAGTATTTGGCCGAATAGCGCCGACGGATAGCGATACCTTGGGACTGATTGTCAAAGAACCGATTGGTGTGGTTGGGGCTGTGCTGCCGTGGAACTTCCCGGCGCAGATGTTTGCCTGGAAAGTTGCCCCGGCGTTGGCGGCAGGCAATGCCGTGATTGTGAAACCAGCCGAGCAAACCAGCCTGAGTGCTTATCGTATGGTCCAGTTGGCGCATGAGGCGGGTGTTCCGAAAGGGACACTGTCATTGGTGACCGGTCTGGGGGAGGCAGTCGGCCAGCCGTTAGGGCTGCATCCGGATGTGGATGTGGTGTCGTTTACCGGCAGCACAGAAGTTGGTCGGTTGTTCCTGCAATACTCGGCTCAAAGCAACCTGAAAGAGATTGTGCTTGAGTGCGGCGGTAAAAGTCCGCAGATCATATTCCCGGATGTCTACAGTCTGGATGAGATTGTCGGTGATGTGCTCAATGCTGCGTTCTGGAACATGAGTGAGAACTGCAGTTGTGGCTCTCGTCTTCTGGTTCATACCAGCATTAAAGATGCTTTGGTCGAGAAACTTAAAGCTGGTCTGGATAACTGGAAACTGGGTGACCCGCAAGATCCACAGGTCAGCATCGGTCCCATGATTGAGCCGGCGCATTTTGAAAAAGTGCGTGGCTATCTGGCACGGACGAAAGCGGAAGGGGCGACGCTGGTTCATGGTGGTGGCACGCCGGACATCGGTGCCGGATTGTTTGTCGAGCCGACCATTTTCGATAATGTCACGCCGGAGATGGCCCTGTTTCAGGAGGAAGTGTTCGGGCCGATTCTGGCCGTCACCACGTTTGATTCGGAGGAAGAGGCTGTTCGCCTGGCCAATGATGGTCAGTACGGGTTGGCAGCGTCGCTGTATACCGCGGATATCCGCCGTGCGCATCGGGTGTCACGTCAGCTGAAAGCCGGGACCGTTTCGGTGAACTGTTTCAGCGAAGGCAGTATCGCGACCCCGTTCGGCGGGTATAAGCAGTCCGGGTTCGGCGGCCGGGACAACGGGCTGGAGGCCTTTGATCAGTATCTGCAAACCAAGACAATTTGGTTGCAGAACTAGAGCTTGGTCAGACGGTTTGGTATTAATGGATACCAAACCGTTTTTTCATAAGGAAGTGAAGGATGTCGATAGCCGTGACAGATTTGCTGTTGGCTGTGCCACATGGCCGGCTGCAGGTTGATAACTGGCGTATAGAACCTGGTCAGCATTGGATGATTTTCTCAGCGTATTCCCGGTTCGGCTCGTTACTCGGGCAACTTCTTAGTGGTGAACGTGTGCCGGATTCCGGATCGGTAACTGGTATACCTCAGCGAGTGGGCGTGGTGTCGCTGGCTTCTCAGCAGGCATTGCTGGAAGAGGAGTTGGCGCAAGAGGAGACGGATTACATTGATCAGATCGACTTTGGCCACACTGTAGAATATCTGATTGCTGACTGTTGCCATTCGCCGGAGCAACTGGAGACTTTGCTGGCACAGCTGGATTTGCAGCATTTACGCCACAGTGGTTTTCGCCAGTTATCGACCGGGGAAACCCGTCGGCTGATGTTGGCGCGGGCGCTGGCAACTGAACCCGAATTACTGGTGCTGGATGACCCCTATGACGGACTGGATGCCGCTCACCAGACGGCGCTGTCAGCGTTGCTGAATACCTTGTCCGAGCAAATGACGCTGGTCTTGATCAGTGCCCGCGAAATGCACCTTCCTGATTGCATCACCCATGTTGCCATGTTCACTGAACAAACGATGAATGTCCAAGGCAGCAGCAAGCGTGGTCCGGCTGGTGCCCTGAGTACTGTCAGTTTAAGTGAAGGGATGACGGTGGCAGAATTCAGCCATCATCCGGTGCTGCGTCAGCTTGAGGCATTGTCTACGCAACGTAGCGATGAGGTCATGGCTCTGATTCGCCAACGGCATCAGGAGAGACAACAGGTTGTTACCAGAGACGAGCCGCTGGTGGAGCTGCGAAATGGAAAAGTGGAATACTTTGATCGGCAGATTTTCGAGGCGGTGAACTGGCGAATAGAACCGGGTCAGCACTGGCAGATCAGGGGGCCGAATGGCTGCGGAAAAAGCACTTTGCTGGCGTTGATTCTGGGAGACCATCCACAGTGTTATGCCAATGATATGAGCGTGCTGGGGTATCGCCGTGGCAGCGGCGAAAGTATCTGGGATATCAAACGGCGAATCGGGGTAGTCTCCTCAGCGTTGCATCTGCAGTATCGCGTTAGCTGCAGTGCGTTGGAAGTGCTACTGTCAGGCTTTTTCGATTCGATTGGGCTGTATGATTCACCATCGAAAAAACAAATTCAGCAGGCCCATGACTGGCTCGCAATTCTGGCAATGTCAGATGATGCGCACACGGGTTTCCGCGAACTGGACTATGGGCAGCAACGACTGTTGCTGATTGGCCGGGCGCTCATCAAACAGCCTGCCTTGCTGATTTTGGACGAGCCTTATCAGGGGCTGGATTTCGTTAATCGTAAACTGGTCTATCAGGTGCTGAATATGATTGCCCGCGATCAGCTTAGCCAGTTATTGTACGTATCCCACCATGATGAAGATCGGCTACCGGCCATCCGGAATTATGTCGACTTTATTGTTAAATCAGAGAGCTCAGACAGTCCACAAAACGGTACGGATAACGAAATAACAGGCATGACAAAAAGCCGTTATGACGTTGTCATCTCGGCTGTATAGGGTTGTCTGGTATGGAAATTGTCGGAATGTGTTATTCCGGCAATACCTCCATTTACCGTCTAGATTTTTGCTTGGTAAATGTTGTTCTGGCTGTGGGCTTAGGTTCTCATTATCAACCTCAACCTCAACCTCAACCTCAACCTCAACCTCAACCTCAACCTCAACCTCAACAGAAGCCATTGAAGTGCGTGATCAAACACGCCATCTGCCCCCGCTATTTATCACTGATGACCATCATCCGTGAGCAGTAAACAAGCAAAAACACCCACGGGGAAAAGAGATCTCCCCGTAGATGCTATTTGATCCTGGTTACCGCGATAAAGCTCTGGTTATCAGTCTTTGGGCTGGTTGTTGTTTTTAGCCAGGCGAAGTATTCCCTTCTGATCATCTTTCATCATGGTGTTATACATCGCGACCGTTTCTTTAAACTGTCCCATCTCCTTGCTTGGCACCGAAGAGGCCATAGGGATATTGGCAGTCAATGGGTTCACCGGACGGTTACGAATCAGGAACTCATAATGAATGTGAGGGCCGGTAACGCGACCGGTGCTGCCCGCCAGGGCGATACGCTGGCCACGTGAGACTTTCTGTCCTTTCTTGACCAGTATCTTACTGTTATGCAAGTAGCGGGTTTTGTAGTTGGTTCCATGTTGGATGACCACATATTTACCAGCGTACGGGTGACTAACAGTTTGGACAACAACGCCGTCACCGGTTGCCAGTACAGGTGTACCACGCGGGGTGGCGAAGTCGACACCATTGTGTGGCGCAACGCGTCCGGTGACCGGGTGGTGGCGCTTAGGATTAAACTGGGAACTGATTCGCCAGCGCTGGTTGGTGGCGTATGGATAGCGCATGAAGGCACGTTGCAGGCTGTCGCCTTTGGCGTCGTAGAAGTTACCATCACTGTGCAGATAAGCCGAAATGGTCTGGCCACGGCTATGGATACGGATAGCCCGCAATTCATGCTGCCCGGTCAGTTTTTCTTTAACCGACTGACGGGACACCACCACTTCAAATTTATCCCCGGCACGAAGATCGCGAGAAAAATTGAGCTTATCTTTCAGCAAGCTGGTGATTTCATGCACTTCCGTGGCTTTTAGACCGGCTTTTTTGGCTGAGTTAGCAAAACTGCCGTGGATTTCACCATTGGCAATCACATCGCTCCAGTCACCCGGAATAGCGATTTCTTCCACATTGAAGTTTTCATCATCCAGACGTTCATAAATGACTTTTTGCGCCAGCGTAAATTCGAGTTCAAGGCGTTTAAGTTGCCGTTGATCGTCAGCCAGCCAGAAGCGCATGCTGTTACCTGGTTTGAGGGTGTCGATTTTCAGGTGGTTTAAATCGGCTTCCATTAGTTGTTGAACAGTGTTCAATGGGATGTTCAGCCTGGAGAAGATTTCGCTTAGGGTGTCACCTTTCTGAATGGTGTAAGCGTAGCGGGGTGGTTCAATGGTGGTTGTGGTCAGTGCATCTTCATTGGGTGTCCATGGGGACGAACTGACAAGGTTCAGTGGAATTGTACGATTAGTCGTTTGACTGTTATTCAGGAACACCGCCATGGTAATCAATGACAGGCTGGCAATCCCGATGTATTTGGTCGACAACCATCTCCGTGGCAATGTCGCGTTGTGTATTGGCATATCTTAGAACTCGTCGTTTTTATTTGTTGGCAGGCTTTTAATGCGGCAGGTATGGGAAAAAGAAAAAATGGAAGTCGCCATACCTGGCATGAATCACCCTCTTTTGTCTGTATTGACTATTTATTCATTTATTTTTTGTATTAGTTTGCCATATACAGACAAGCAAATTGTCAAATTGTTTCCTTAATGACATAAAATTCAGTTTCACAGTGTAAAAGATACCTAAAGTGTGAGGTATGTTGCACTTTTCCCGCCTTTTGTTCTGAAAACTTGATAAAAGCATTAAAAAGCCATGCCTGACACAGCGCTGACATTTGGCTGACTTTATGCTGACGATATAAGTAAAAACGCGTTTCCATTTTTCATGTTTTTCTGTGAATTACATCCGCTTTGTTTGGTTGAAAATTGAGCGATTTGGTTGTTGGTTGGCTTTTTTGTAATGGATTACTTTTGAAAGTGGCAGCAGTTGGCGGCGTAATGCGTAGTGGATAACGATATGAATGTTAACCAGTAAATACAAAAAAGTGCTGACAGAAAGCAGAAAAAAGACAGGCATAACTATCAGAAAAGTCAGTCAGAAGAATCCGCTCAAGCTGAGCAGGAGATTGCGGGCAGTAATGTAAAAATCGGTAAGGTGGGAGGGAATGAAGGGATATCGGATTGATAATTGTCGGTTGCCAAAAATGAAAAAGGCAAGGTCATTAGTCCTTGCCTCGGTATTGTCACTTTTTATTGGCCTCGTCCAGTTAGCTGGGCGAGTCAGATGAAGCGGATTTTTACCGCTTGCAGAGTATGTTCTGAGTCATCCAGGATGAATGATACCAGACTGCCAGATGCCGGACTGTCTTGTTCAGATACCTGAGCGGCGCTAAAGCGGATGTCGCCACCTAAATCTGAAGTGATCAGGCCAGTTTGGTTAAAAGGGTTGTAGCTACGGATAATGCCGGTTTGTGAAATCATGGTGTTGTCCTTTCTACCCAAGCACTGCATTCGGACTATTTGCCATAGACGTTAATCGTCTGGTCAGGTCACTTGCTTTTGGCTTGTGGTCATTACGTTGAGTAAACGCCGACTGAGCTGACTTTCTTCCTGAATTCGTTTTCTTGTTGAATTCGCGTTCTCCTTAACAAAATGGAGAACACCGAGAGGGTTCAGCGGCGGTAATAGTTTTCAGCATCACGCTGGTTAAGTTACTCATCGACCTTTGGTTTCACCCGTCAGGAGCTCACCTAACTCGCTGACTCATCACTACGAAACACTTGCAACTCAGTGTGTAGTGGGATGTGTGGTGTAATCTTCTGGAGGTGCTTCTTACTTTGGCGAGAAGTGAGGCGTGTTCTTCGAAAATTATGTCTCGGTCTGAGCAACAGACCCGAGCACATTATCTGTAATCTGTCGGGCTGTAAAGCCTTGTTTGAAAAAATTTATGCCAGAAGAACAAGGCCAGTTGATATCAGGCTTGTTATGAACAGCTGACTATACTTAGGTCAGTTTTGTTTCCGCAGGGTGCTGCAGGATGGCTGAGAATACCTTGTTGCAACGTACCAGGGTGCCCGCGATACGGCTGGTGCTTTCTGCCTGGTTCAATATTGATTTTCGTCTGACTAATAACTTTCCTGCTGTCGGCTGATTGCGGCACCGTCGATGTTTTCACCACCTATTTTTCCTTGATCCGATCACCGGATTGTCTGCGTGTTTTCCAAAGCTGGAGAGCCACTATGAGCAAGCGTGTCCCTGAACCTTTTCGCATCAAAATGGTAGAGCGAATTCGCATGACCACAGAAGCGGATCGCCAATTGGCCCTGGAAGCGGCGGGTTATAATCCGTTTATGCTGCGCAGTGAAGATGTGTATATCGATCTGCTGACCGACTCCGGTACCGGTGCAATGAGTGATACTCAGTGGGCCGGGCTGATGTTGGGGGATGAAGCCTATGCCGGTAGCCGGAACTTTTTTAACTTGTGTGATGCCGTTCAGCACTTTTTTCAGTACAAGCTGGTGGTGCCGACCCATCAGGGGCGGGGAGCCGAGCAGATTTTGTTTCCCTGCCTGATTGAACGGATGCGCAAAGTCAGGGGAGGCACAGAGGCGGTTTTTCTGTCCAATTACCATTTTGATACAACGGCCGGACATATTGAAATGTGCGGCGGAAAAGCGATAAACCTAGTAACTGAAAAAGCGTTTTCCACCGAAGTCTACGATGACTGGAAGGGGAACTTTGATCTCGAAAAACTCGAAACCGCCATTCAGCATTACGGCTCTGTGAATATCGCCGCCATTATTACGACAGTGACCTGTAACAGTTCGGGCGGGCAGCCGGTATCCATGGCCAATATGCGCAACGTTTACGCATTGGCTCAGCACTACGATATTCCGGTGGTGATAGATTCCGCCCGTTACTGTGAAAACGCTTATTTCATCAAACAGCGGGAAGAGGGGTATGACGAGAAGCCTTTGCTGGAGATTATCCGTGAGATGTATCGTTATGGCGATATCCTCACAATGTCAGCCAAGAAAGACCCGATGGTGAATATCGGCGGGCTTTGTTGTATCCGGGATCATGAAGAGTTGTTTCAGGCTGTCCGTACCCGCTGCGTTCCGATGGAAGGGTTTGTGACTTACGGCGGCATGGCCGGGCGGGATATGGAGGCACTGGCCCGCGGGCTCTATGAGGCTGCCGACGAAGACTTCCTGCATTACCGTATCAGCCAGGTGAAATACCTGGGCGACAGGCTGCGTGAGGGCGGCGTGCCGATCCAGTATCCGACCGGTGGGCACGCCGTGTTTGTGGATGCGAAAAAGGTGCTCCCACATATTCCGGCAGAGCAGTTTCCGGCACAGGCTTTGTGCAATGCGCTGTATCTTGAGTCGGGGGTGCGGGCTGTTGAAATTGGGTCATTGCTTCTGGGCCGAGATCCGAGCACTGGCCAACAGAAACCGTCGCCATTGGAATTGTTACGATTGACCATTCCGCGCCGGGTATATACCAATGACCACATGGACTATGTCGCCGATGCACTGATTGCAGTCTGTCAGCAGGCAAGCTCAATTCGCGGGCTGGAATTTGACTACGAACCGCCGGTCCTGCGGCATTTTACTGCTCGCTTAAAACCGCTAACTGACTGAATAACAATGTGCTATCTTGTGATTAGCAAGGTGATTTTGAGTGAATATTGAATAGTGTTTTTTGACTGAACATTGACCTTGGGATGACGTTATTCACACAGAGGGCAGTCTACAATGATACCCATCTTAGAAAGATTGCTAATAAGGAACACACAATGAATAAGACCTTACTTGCACTGGTAGTGGCTGGTTTTGTACTGGCGGGATGTGATCAAAAAGCCTCACCAGAATCCGCCGCTCAACCTGCTAGCGAAACCGCTACCGTGGTTGAAGAGCAAGCAGTTCAAACCGAGGGCATGACTCAGGTTGAAAATAAGGCAGAAAGCAATGAAGCTGAAGCTGCGCAACCGGCTGATGTGATGGCCGAGGGCGAACAGGACGAAATGAAAGCCGGCGAAAGCAGTGAACCGGTGGCGGACATGGAACACAACGCGCGTAACTCGCTGGACTGGGCTGGTACGTATACCGGTATTCTGCCATGTGCAGATTGTGAAGGTATTAAGACTGAGCTGGTGATTAAAGACGATGGTACATTTACTCTGACTGAAATGTACCTGGGTAAAGACGGTGGTGCTTTTGAACACGAAGGTACGTTCAACTGGAACACCGCGGGTAACACTATCGCGCTGCCTGGAATTTCTGATTCTGCGGTGCAGTATTTTGTCGGCGAAAATCAATTGTTCCGCCTGGATCTGGAAGGTAACCGCATCACCGGCGATCTGGAAAGCCACTATATCCTGAAAAAGCAGTAAGCGCAGATCAGCGAGTAAAGTGCTTTAACGGAGTCTGAAAAAACAGCCACCTTTTTGGGTGGCTGTTTTTTTATGTGGTTTTTGAACCTGAACCTGAAACGGCTGGCGTGTTAGCTGACCAATTCAACATCACTTAACGGAATACAACAACAGGCCAGTACTTTCCCGGCCTCCTTCTCACCCGGCAGCAAGGCCGGGACGTCCGGCTGGTCAACCGTGCCAGATTCCAGGGTCATTTTGCATGAACCACAGAACCCGGCCCGGCAGCTGTTGGCGATCCCAAGCCCGGCAGATTCAGCCTGATCCAACAAGGTGGCCTGGTTATGGCCCTGAAATAAATGGCCATCAATGCTGATTGTCACAGTGTGTTTCTGTGCGGTCGCTTCGTCGCCACCACGGCTCGTACCGAAGGATTCCTGATGGTAGCGCTCTTCCGCCAGACCGGCGTTCAGCAGCAAGGCTTTGGCATCGTCCATGAAACGGTTAGGACCACAAACGAACACCTGACGCTCTGTAAGATGCGGGATATGATCCAGGTGGATTGCACTGAATCGCCCGGTTATCCCCTGCCAGCTGTTATTTGGCTGACTTAATGCAATGGTTACTTTCAGTGCAGGGTGTTCAGACTGCAGTTTTGCCAGTTCGGCCTGATACGGAATATCCGCTTCGTTGCGGCACTGATGATAAAACACCACATCGTTGATCTGATTATGATCGGCCAGATAACGCAGCATCGCGATCATGGGAGTGATGCCACTCCCGGCAGACAACAACAAAAGCTTGTCGGTATGGGGCCCAAGATGAAAACTGCCGTCCGGTGACTCGGCAACCAGCGTGTCGCCAACCTGCAGATTGTCATGTAACCAGTTTGAAACCCGACCATCGTTGATCCGCTTAACCGAGATGGCATAGCGGCCAAGGCGGGACGGACTGGACGACAGCGTATAGCGGCGAGAAACGTATTCGCCATTGATCTCTACCTGCAGTGGCAGATGCTGGCCGGGCTGATAAGCGGGCAGTGTTTGTTGCTTGGTTGGCTCCAGCCAGAAGGTACAAAAATCCCGGGCAATGTCTTCCCGTTCAACACAAGTGAGTGTCAGCGATGGCGTGCAATTATCGGGGTAAAGCGGTCTGGCCTGGGTCTCCAGAACTTCAATGGTATCACCGGCATGAATGATACCTTCATTCAGCGCCACCAGATTTTGCCCGAAGTACACGTCACCACTGCCGTCAGAGCGAAATTTCAGCAGCGTGTTGAGCGGCTCTTTCTGGGCATTTAATTGTCCGGTTTGCGGATTCACTGTGGTCAGGATACAGCGGGCACACGGCTTGACGGCCTCAAATTCCACCTCACCGATTCGGATTCGTTTCCAGCCATCTTCCGCAAACGGCTCTGTGCCGGAGACGACTAAATTGGTGCGGAACTGATCCATGGTATGACGCTGGGGGCTGCGTGCATTCAGGGCCTCCAGAGATCCCTCGCTGATAATCAACAGCGGATAGCCGTCAGCAAAACTCACGTTATGGCTGACTTTCTGACGGATGCGCTGGGATTGCTCTCCGGTATAGAGCAGTTGCACTGGCTCGCCAATGAGTTCACTGAACCAACGATTCGCTTCTGAGGTAGTTTGGTGGGCCGGAAACGTGTCTTTCCATACGGTGGATGGGGTTTCCACCATCGTGAACTCGGCGTACCTGAGGCGCAGAGGGGCAGTGTCCGGGTAACTGAGTATCAGACCATCCGGTTGTAGGGCTGCGGTGACTTTGACCAGTTGCGGGTATTTGCGTGCGGTAATCATGCCACCATCGGTTTTGGCGACCATAAAACGGCGGTCAAACGCGATTCCCTGTTTCTCGACCCAGGCTTGCGACTGGCTCAGACCACGAATGGATTTGATAGGGTAAACATTGATCTGGCTGAGTACGGCCGACGCTGATTTGCTCACAGATTCGTCCTTGTAATTGTAATGATAAAGGCGGGGCTATGAGCGTCACTCTAGCAAAAGGGCAACCAGTGGCATAGAGAGCAGATAACAAAAAGGTGCCATCAGGCACCTTTTCAGTGAGTGTAAAGCGCTTTAAACGGAAAGCTCTTTAGATCTGCCGCTCTCTTGATGTACAGCACGGTAAATATATGGCGGCTTGTCCGGTTGGTTACTTGGTCAGCGCCTGGTTTAGCCACTGATCAAACTGGCCTTTAGGTAAGGCACCATTGATGGTGTCTGCTAATTGGCCGTTTTTGAAAACCATAATAGTCGGAATACTACGAATACGGTATTGCGCTGCCAGCGCCTGCTGGGATTCCGTATCGATTTTCACAAAGCGCACATCGCCATTCCGCTCTTTTGCCACATCTTCAAAGATTGGCGCGAAGCCGACACACGGGTTACACCATGGTGCCCAGAAATCTACGACTACCGGCTTGTCGCTTTGCAGTAAAGTCAGAAAGTTCTCGGTAGTGCCTTCGACCGGTTTGCCGTCAAGCAGGCGTTCTTTGCAAGAGCCGCAGTTGGCCACGTCATTGACACGTTCAGTTGGGATACGATTCATTGCGTTGCAATGAGGACAACGGGTAGTCATTGTAGTCATTAGTTGCGTTCCATTCGGTGTTTATGCGCCCTAATGTAACGACTACCCAGGTATTAGAAAAGCTGAAATAACAGATTAGTGTGATAGAAAATCTCTATCGTTGTTATGACCGGTCAGGCTGTTTCTGTATTCGGGTGTATATGGCACGTAGTTTCAGGTTAATGGATAAGTCCGAGTTCCTTTGCCTCTTCAATGGTCAGGCCGCTTGCTCGAATATCACGTAGCAGTTCAATTCGGCGACGTGCTTCAGCCTGCTGGCGCTTGGTCTGAGAGATATGGGAAGCCGTTTCATCTTTGAAATCCCATTTTGATGCCACGTCAGACATTTCGCTGTGGTCGATAGAATTGATAGACACAATAACCTCCTAAAGAAACGTTGCGTCAGGATCGAGTTATCTTTATCAAAGGTTTTTCACAGCGTTAAGCCGATAAAATCGACTTTGTGATACATCCCAAAAATGTGCAAAAACAATGAAAACTTGCTTTTCGTTTAGAGAGAACAGGAGTAGTGTTGATGGTTCCCGCCCTCGAATATTTCTCCGCTTGAGATCAAAATTTTCCTGCTATTGCCCGGTGTCGTATTTGGCCTGAAAGCGCATAATATTCCGTGGGTATTCACGGTGTTGATTGCTTTTTGTGCGATCCACCTCTTATTTCCTGACCTTTTGTTTTTTCTTACAGATGCAGCTCGTCACCAGGTTCTGGTTTGGGTGACAGAATTTGCAGGGCGTCAGGACGTACCGCAATCTGCAGGACGTCATCCTGAAACAGTTCGCCGTCAATAACGTAGTTCAGCCCTTCGGGATGATGAATCGTCAGGGAAGTGACCTGGCGGTGTTGGGTCAGCCCACCAAGCTTTTCTGATGTAAGACCGGCAAGCACTAACTCGGTGATCGACAGGACATGGGTGCTCAGGTTATCAGAGGTGGGAATCCAGGTGACGTCAAGCTTTCCATCGTTGATATCCGGTGCTCCGGAACCCTGAGCCAGAACCGTACTGAAAGGGGCGGCATTGGCGATGACCATGCTGCTGGTTTCCAGTACTTGTTCATCTTCGTCATCAAAACGCACCGTCAGGGTCAAAGGCGTTCCTTGAGTTACCGCATTCACGAACCCTTTGAGATAAGCAACTTGTCCTTGCTCATTTTTGGCATCGCGGTTGGCAAATTCGATCATCTGCTGCTCAAAGCCGACGGCGACAATCAACAGCGCAATGCGATCATTACAGGTGGCGACATCCACATGATGGGCCTCGCCGCGAACAATGGCATCGCAGGCCAGGGAGACCGGAGTCAGTTTAGCCCGTATCCCCCATAGTGCATGACACAGGGCATTGGCTGTGCCCAGCGGTAAAATCCCAAATCGTACCTGATTGCCAACTAACACGGCGGCCACTTCGTTCACGGTTCCGTCGCCACCGCCGGCAATAACAATCTCAGGGTTGGCATTGAGCGCTTCTTTTGCCAGCTCAGTAGCGCTCAGGGTCTCCGTGGTTTCACGGACGGTCAGTACAAAGTGTGGGGCCAGAGTGGCAAGAATCTCACCCCGGTATTGCGGCCATTTGCCCCCACCGGAAACCGGGTTGGCGATCAGCCAGGCACTTGGTTTGCTCAGACCGAATTCTTTCTGGTTGGCTGCTGCTTCCAGCGCGTGACGCTGATTGTGGTTCAGGCGGGCATACCGTCGGACTGACTGAATATGGTTTATGATGTCGTCCAGGCTGCTGCCGGGGGTACGGGCAAGAAGATAAGCGGCCATGACCATCACTGACCGGCCACGCCCCAGAGCGCAGTGGACGACAACACGTCGTTGCTGTCGGCGTTGCGAATCTATCCAGCGGATGGCTTGCAGCAGAGAGGCAAAATCAGGATAGGCATGATCAAGTACAGGGACGTTAAGGTATTTGATACCTTCATCCATCGCTGACCAGTTGAGGCTTTCAAACTCTGCCGTGACGTCCAGTACGGCACCAATATTGGCTTCGCGTAACGCGGCCATATCGATAGGAGTCAGTCTGGCGGCCACGTACAGGCCAGGTTCGATTTCTTGCAGGGTTGGGGAGGAAGAGCGGGTACGGATCAAGCGATTATACAGATACACCCCAAGCATAAAGGGCCAGAAAAGTACCCTGACTGGCCAGGGGATCCGGCCATCGCTGCGTTTGTGGAATATCATGCCATTGTTTTTGATATAGGCGATTGCCACCAGTCCCAGCGACAGCGCCACCCATATCAGAATCAGGCTTATCCACCACCAGGGACAGACCATCGCCAGAAATAATGCAACGATACAGCCTGTCATGTAGTACATCGCAATAGGCATCTGAAACTCCTCTGGCAATACCATGCAAGGGTCGCAGCGAGCGAAGACAACAGATATTACGAAAAGCCGGCCGCTTGGTTTACCGTTTCACTCTTTCACCCTTGGGTTCATCAGGGGGCTATCCATAGTGTTAACCACGGTACTGTTAGCAACTGTACTGTGAACCCGAAAAGGCAGGTAACAGAAAGGCTCCCTGGCGCAGGTGGCCAGGGAGCCTGACATGAATTAGAACAGATGAACGGGTTAGCAGTCTGGGTCTTCTGCGTTCATGCTCTCTTTCATCTCTTCACATTTATCTTCGATGGCGTTGCCGGTATCGGTCACTGCTTCATCGACTTTGTCGCCGACATCTTCAGCCGCATCTTCGATGACATTCCCCGCGTCAGTCATGGTTTCATCGACTTTATTGCTGACATCTTCAGCGGTATCTTCGATAGCATTCCCCGCGTCAGTCATGGTTTCGTCGACTTTTTTACCCATTTCTTCGGCGCTTTTTTGTTCGCCGCAAGCGACAATACCTGCACTTAAGATCAGTACCAATAGCGTAGCGAGGGTTTTACGGTTGGTAGGCTGCATGGTGTTTCCTCCGGCTTGGCTGCTTTTTGTTGTTGGCTATTTCATTATTGCTTTTTCTTTTTGTAGCTTCCTCTAGGCATAGCACCTATCGTGGAAGACACAAATTAAAATTATCCCCATTTAAGTCAGATTCAGGTCATAGAGAAGCCAAATATATGTAAATTTCAATCTGTTAGAACTACGAGGAAGCGAGGGGGGATTAAATCAGAGGCAAAGTGAGGTGCCGGGAAACAGGCATAAAAAATCCCCCTTGCGGGGGATCTCAGCGAATATGGTCAGTGTAACAACTGATTATTCTTCGATTTCGGCGTTGTGGTAAACGTTTTGTACGTCGTCACAATCGTTCAGCGCATCCAGGAATTTTTCAAACGCTGCAACATCATCACCAGACAGTGGTGTCATGGTCTGAGGAACAAAAGAGATTTCTTCCACATCCAGCGTAATATCCGGCATGCTTGCTGCCAGTGCATTCTTCACTTTGAAGAATTCAGTGTGAGGAGCAAAAACAGTGATCACACCGTCTTCACACTCAATGTCAGACACGTCAATGTCTTCCATCATCAGGTTTTCCAGCACAACTTCTTCGTCGTCGCCTTTAAACTGGAATACGCACTGGTGTTCAAACATGTGGCCTACAGCGCCTGGGGCACCGATCTTCGCGTTGTTTTTCACGAATGCCTGACGAACGTCCATGTAAGTACGGTTGTTGTTGTCTGTCAGACAGTCAACGATAACCATGCAGTTACCTGGGCCAAAGCCTTCATAACGAGCAGTTGCGAAGTCTTCACCGCCGCCACCTTTAGCTTTGTCTATAGCTTTATCGATAACGTGACCAGGTACCTGATCTTTTTTCGCTTTTTCGATCAGACGACGTAGAGAAAGGTTGCTGTCTGGGTCAATACCGCCGTTTTTCGCAAGGACGTAAATTTCTTTACCGTACTTTGAATAAACTTTGATTTTTGCGCCCTGTGTTTTCGCCATCGAGGCTTTACGGACTTCGAAACTGCGTCCCATAGGAATCACTCTCTTCTAGAATATTGGGATTTCTGTTGGATGGCGGATTTTACCAGTAAGAAAGGCGAATTGGCTAGAAATAATCATCGCGGAATGCGGCTATTTTCAACGAAACCAGGCGGTTTTGAAGGAATGACTGACAGCCCAAAATTCGATTTTTTTGTGCTGGATATCTGAAATGAAAAATACGCCGGAATGCGTAGTTTGATTTTGGTTGTTTCTTCATCATTTGATGCTGTTTTTTCCATCAGATTACGCGGCAGTGTTATGACTGGCTCTTGAGCTTTGCCTGCTCACTGATGAGGATAAAAGGGCTGACTGGCAGCCCTTTGTTTTTGTGGCTTGACGCGAATTACCTTCAGCGAGGGTGAACAATGCCTGTGAGCAGGAAGGCATCTGGCTCAATACTGTGGTTGTGCGCCAAGTCCAGGTGAACAACAGACTTACTCCACTGCGACGTATACTTCGACTTCGGCAGTGTGGCCCTGATTTGTCATCAGCAGATGGATATACCCAGCCTTGTCTGCGGTCAGTTCAAGATACTCCTGACTGCCGGAGTAAGCCGATGCCCGATCATGGGTCTCGGTGGTCGGCCAGTGAGCCTGAGCGGCGTATAGATTAACATCACTTAGTGAAGACGATTCGGTGGCATTGACTGGTGTCACCCAGACGCGGACGGTTTGGCCTGCCTCTGAAACAGGAACGGCCAGGTAACGCTGGGCGTGAACCTTGAATGTTTGCGGCTGATCGGCTTGCAATACCACTGGGGTCAGATCGTCTTCACCCTGCGGTAGTTGCTGGTTACCTTGATCGGCCGGATCATTGATCTCTGCGGACGCAGTCAGGGTAACGGCATGGAATGCTTCCCTTCCAGTGACGCTCACGTAGTAGCGACCCGGTTTGATAAAGCCATTTTCTTCTGCCGTCAGAGATAGCAGTTCATTACTGCCATCAACAAAGGCGGTTTCATCGTAATCATAATAGTGGGCTACACGGTTGTAGCTGACGAACAGGTCGGCATCGCCATCACCGGAGATGGCCAGTTTCATACTGGTGGTGTGCTGTGGAACGTCAATAAAGAACAGGTGCTCGCTGTATCGTTCGCCTGCCAGGGTGATTGGCGTATTGAACGCTAGTGCTGACACGTCCTTGCCACCTGGCTGCTCTGGTTCTCCTGGGTTATCCGGGTTCGAGCCTGTATCTTCAACCGTGAGCAGCCATTGACGGAACTCTTCATTATATTGCTCACCCAGCGCTTTTGCGGTGTCTGCCCATTGGCGGAACTGTCCCTGACGGGAAAGAGCCAAGAGCGAGTTAACTTCACCCGGGTGGTTTTCCATAAAAAAGCGGACAGCCAGATAACCCCAGCGATAGATACGATTGACATCGTGATCGTAAGTGGTAGCCAGTACTTCTGTCAGGCTGTATTTCTGGGACCGACCCAGAGCAATGGCATCGCTGTAACCTTGCTTGTAGTGCATGTACTCCGCAAAACCTTCCAGCCACCAGACTGTATGGCCGTGGCGCAGGACATCACCGAAATCGCCGTGTAAGTTAAAGCGTCCATCCAGATAATGCACATATTCATGCTCCAGGTTAAGGATGCTGTAACCGTCAGCGTATTCGTTGCGGTAGGCAATAAAGCGGGCCTGATTGTCGGCCTCTGCCGGGTTTCCTTCCAGATACTGACCACCATTGTTGGTGGTGTTACCGAACAGGAAATTGGAGTAGCTGACGTAATCTGCATTGCTGTCGAATACCACGACCTCTACCGTGCTGTTCAAATCATCAGCCACCGGCTGATTGCCTGTCGCTGCCACCTGATGAAAATCCGCTTCTTTATCTGCCAGGATATGGCAAACCTCTGCTGCCTGCGCTTCTGTCATCGCCTGAGCGCGAATGATCGCCGGGCCGTCGCAGGCAAAACGCAGCGGCATCATGCTTGCTTCCAGATCGCGCTTAGCATTAGTCAGACCCAGCTCGGCGGCTTTTTCCGGGGCAAAGTAGTTAATCATTTCCGCGATGCCGACCCACATTTTGTCGCTCTTTCCGCCCAGTGGGTAGCGGTGTAGTAAGTCTTCCAGAATAGTCAGAACTTGCTGACGGGTATCAGCATGAGGTGTAACCAGCAAGCGTCCCATTTCACGGGCGGCATTGGTCACAATAAAATCAGCACGAGTCTCCAGCGCCCAATCATTGGTCAGGATAAACTGATGCAACTGAGCCAGGTATTTCGGGTGCGCGGCCAGATCATCGTAAAACGTGGTGATGCTAATGTGCCCGCTCATTGCCCGGAACAGGTTGTTCAGAGCCTCGACAAACTGCAGATTATCTGCAGTTTGACGGGTAAAGTGGTCGAGTAAAGGTAACTGATTGGCCATGGTTAATGGTAACTGACGGATATTATCCACCATGGTTGTCATGCTTTTCAGCGCGCCGATTTGTTGCTCACCGGTCAGAGCGGCGTACGGGGAAAGCAGAAACGTATTGATGGTATGAGCCAGAGACAGGTCCAGAGCCTCAGAATAGTCGCCATATTGGCGCTGATGCTGGTAACGCACATAGTAGGCGGCACGAATGAACTCCCCCAGGTTTTCGATCGCCAGTGCCTGAACATCTTCGCCTCGGTAGCCTTGGACATGGCGATGAAGTTGCTGTTGCGCTTGCTGAATGGTGGCTTCACTGAACAAGCTGTTCAGAGTATCTGGCGGGGCTGAAAACCAGTCGTTACGACATTCGTTGTCTGCCCGCTCAATAACTGCAAACGGTTGTTCGGCCGTATTGATTTTGTTTATCTGGCAGGTCGGTGCGGCGAGAACCGGCTGGGCCAATAATCCTGAAGCGATCAACACAGCCAATGTTGAATGTCTGAATAAATTCTTTTTCATGTTTATAACGTTATGATTTTTAAATAATTTGAAGCGGGGTGTTATACCAGTAGAAAGTTAAAATGCACTCTGGTGAATATGAAACTAAGAGATTGATTCCGAAATAAACAGAATTCGTTAGCAGCAGTAAATTGTGATGAAAAAGCGTCGCATAGATTATCTTAACGCATTGAAAAATAGACTGTTCTATGCGTATGCAATGTGATGGGGGAAGAGGCTGATTGATATAAAATCAGGCGCTTGGAAGGCATGGGAAAGATAAAGGCTTTACAGCTATTCCAGGAGAGATTAGTATACGCCGCACTTACGGAGAGATGGCTGAGTGGTTGAAAGCACCGGTCTTGAAAACCGGCATACGTTAATAGCGTATCTAGGGTTCAAATCCCTATCTCTCCGCCACATTCTAAAAAAGCCGCTGTTTACAGCGGCTTTTTTGCATCTGCCGTTTTAAAGTCATCACGATGTTCAACCGTGATGGCGTGCTCATTCTTGCCGCTATCAGTTATTCCTAGACGATCTCTCTATTGAGAATAACCAATCTATTTATTTTTATTATCGTAAACATTCCTATCTCTTCAGATTTTAAATGTTATTCATACCGGAATATGTCATGGCTAATATTTTGGGAATCGTGGGGACAGTCTGCAATACAGTCATCTATAGTGTAACGGAAAAGTTATAAGGTTGGTGTTAAAAGATAACGTCTGGTTAAAGGTATAAGCATATAATTTCATTTATAAATTACTGCATTCTTTGTTTTAAAAAATCAGGGAAAATGTTCGGGGATTTTATGCAGTTTAAACGAAGGAAAAGACACATTGATAAAGGGGATCAATAAATTTTCAGTGTCGTAGTGTGAACAAATTATCAGAATTTGGCAAAATTGGTCTGATAGCGTAATTGGCTTACTGAGATAATATTCACCTTTGACGAATCATTCGAAAAAAAATGTTTTTTATAGCCAGATTATTTCAGTTTTTGCGGATAATTAGTCGTAAAGTGATTATTTATCCTGATTAAGTGAGCATTGTCGAGAGAAAATACTTTGATGTCTATCACATTTGCCTGAAATTAATTCACTTACTATTGCCTCGCTTTAAACATTTAATCAGATAAATCTAATAAAGATAGATACGAATCTCTGAACCAATAATAAGGATAAATTTCGATATGACTGGCGGTATCATTAAACTATCAAGAAATACTGACAATGCGCCAAAAAGCGCTGTATCTACACAAACAGTTGCTTTTTCTCATTATAATAATATTTCTGCGCAGCTACCGGTTGATCCAAAAACGGGTAACATCGTTGTCGGCAGCGTAAAAGAGCAGGCGAAGCAGTGCCTGGAAAATATTAAAGCTATCGTGGAAAGCATCGATCATGTGATGGACGATGTTGTTAAGATCAATGTCTTCCTGAAAAATATCTCAGATATTGATGCAGTCGATGAAGTGTACGCCACCTTCTTCCAGAATTATTTTCCAACCCGTACCACTGTCGCTGTTGCCGCTTTGCCAATGGGCGATGCATTAGTGCAAATGGATGCACTTATTTCTAACGGTGAAGGGACTGCCCCGCAAGAGCCATGTGACCTTATCAAACTTGCCAGAAACTCAGATGATGCACCAAAAAGTGCAGTTTCAACACATACCGTTGCTTTCTCTCATTACAACAATATCTCAGCTCAGTTGCCTGTCGATCCGAAAACCGGTGAGATTGTTGCTGGTGGTGTGAAAGAACAAGCCGCTCAATGCCTGAGAAATATCAAGGCTATTTTAGAAAGTATCGATGTTCCTTTTGACGACATTGTGAAAGCAACTATTTTCCTGAAAAACCTTGCTGATATCGATGCCGTTAACGAAGTGTACACAACGTTCTTCCCAGATTCGGCGATCGCGAGAACAGTGGCTTATGTTCCTGCCCGTACCATCGTCTCGGCTGCCGCACTGCCAATGGATGCTCTGGTCCAGATTGATGTTGTTGTGTCACATGGTGATGGCACACCACCACAAGAGGTGGAAGACCGACATGGTATCGTTATCAAAGCAAACAATACTGAAAATGCGCCACTAAGCGCACTATATACTCAGACGGTTGCGTTCTCTCATTACAACCATATTGCTGCTCAATTACCGCTTGATCCTAAAACGGGTGAATTTGTTGCTGGTGGTGCTAAAGAGCAGGCAGAACAGTGCCTGAACAACATCAAAGCCATCGTGGAAAGTATTGACCACGTTATGGACGATATTGTTAAAGTTAACATTCAGCTGAAGAATATCGCTGATCTTGAGGCGGTAAATGAAATCTACGCGACGTTCTTTGAGGGCGAACTGCCAGCAAGAACAACTGTTGGTGTCGCTGAAATTGCGATGGATGCGTTGGTACAAATTGATGCCGTGGTTTCTAACGGTGAAGGTACCCCACCTCAGGCATAACGGGGACTTGATCGCTGCTGAGAGAATCTCAGTAGCTGACCTCTGAACTGAGCCTCAATAATTGGGCAGGGTTTTACTTTTGACGGTGCTTGTCATCGTCAAAAGTAAAACCCTGTTTTTTTTATGACTATTTATCATTAGTCAGTCCGATTTCAAAAAACACCTTAAAAGAGAGAAGCCGTATGCTTGCTGTCTTCAAATTGAATTTAAAATATTGATACCAGATAGATAAGGGACTTTTAAAAGCGACATATTATTGAAAATAAAACCAGTGATATTTTATTAATATATTGAAACGTAATAAGTTTTACTTTCTTGGTGGTTTCAGTCTGTTGAATAAAAAACTGATGATATTTAACAGATTTGAATTTTAAAATTCAAATTGTTTATCAAATTTACGTTGCTCCAGGATATCTTCAATACGCCTGCGTGTTTGACGTTGTGATTGTGAATTGTCGGGCGCTTTTTCTGGTTTATCATTTGCTTTGGTTTTTTTAGCCATTTGGATTTTCCAACATTAACAGGGGTGATTGAGTGTGATTAGGAAACGGTAAAAATTCCTACTTTTAAGCCTTTCTCAGACAGAATCGAACCGGATTGCGTTTGTTCGCAGTATTCAAAGTTGAGAAGATAAGCGCTGATAGCAATGAATGGGTGGATATGTCTTTGAAGTATATCACTATTGAGCTGATTTAATTCAGCGGACCAAGATTTGTTGTCGGCGAGTAGATGAAAGTTTACTTTAATGATTTATTTCCTGATTAAAAAGTGTTTTATTGGTACGTGTTAGCTGGTACCAGTGCCGTTGTCGACCTGTACGTCTGGACATGTTTTCCTTTTTTAGTTAATGGTTTAGCCTAAACAATAAGCTAAACCATTTTTAATTAGTTGGTTGCTTACAGAGCAACAACTTGAACGGCTTGCAGACCTTTTTGGCCTTGCTCAACCTGGTAGCTTACCTTCTGGCCTTCCTGCAGAGAGCGGAAACCTTCAGAAACAATTGCTTTAAAGTGTACAAATACGTCTTTGCCGCCATTGTCTTGAGTAATGAAACCAAAACCTTTAGTTTCATCGAACCATTTTACTGAACCAGTCAATTTATCAGACATAGATACCTCTGAGTTTTTATAATTAAATTAGTATGCGGCTGATAGCATAAGCTATTGAATGATCTATGAAGAGAAAGTTGACGCAGGTCTATACGAAGGGTATCGAAAGTTATCTGAGAAGAAACTTGCACTAAATGTGACATTAACAACTCTTTATCTAAGAGCCAAAGCACACTATACAGGTAGATTTTAAAATAGCTAGTTATATTTTCTTTTTTATCATATAGAGATTTTTAATAAAAAAAGATACTTTTGCTGTTCGTTAAGCGTACAGGGCAAAACAGACTAGAGTCTACGTTTCTAGTCTGATGGTTTTCATAGGTGTTGCTTTTGGCGCTGATTTTCTGCACCAAACGGCCTTGTTTATTAATTCGCTACTTTTACCCGAATTGTGCTTTTGGCAAAACTGGTAAGGTTTAGTTTGGCAATAGCGGCTTTAGCTTCATCTTGGTTGGGCATTTCAAGGAAAGCGAATCCTTTTGACTTGCCTGTAACTTGGTCTAGCACCAGATTACATGAAGTAACTTTCCCATGTTCTGAAAATAAAACACGAATTTCTTGCTCTGTGGTGGAACGTGATAGGTTGCGAACTAAAAGTTTCATGATGTTAATGTCTACTAAGGAATGACGATGTCATTTTCGCAGTTAATTTTGTGGGCGTCCAAGCATTATTGCACCTTAGGGCAAAGATTAATCGAAGATGAATGAGGTAAAACCGCTGCATATGCAGCGGTTTTTGTAGGGGGAAGTGAGTTGTTGCAGCGAAAGTGCGCTGAGATTAGTCAGTAATAAACGCCGGACGCTGCAGTTTGGCTTCGTCTTTTCGTAGTTTAAATGGCGCGTAAATCAGGGCGCCGACCAAGAAGAGCCCCAGGTAACCAATCAGTGGGTAGAAGATGGCAACCAACTGGGTAAAGCCTGCGAAGCTGGCAACAAAGCCGACAGCCAGCGTGGCAAAAATAAACTGGTTGGCCTTCTTGGTTTTCATGGATACAAACCGGGCAGCGAAGGCGTAGAACATGCTGACAGCGGTATTAAAGATCATGCCAAACAGGATGAATGTCATGAAAGTAGACAGTGCTGGGGAAATCATATCGATGATTTTCAGTAGTGGCATTGGGTAGTCAGCGATCAGATCAATTTTCGAGAATAGAGCCAGATGGCTCAGGACAATCAGTACACCTACACCGGCCCCACCAACCAGACCACCGAGTTTAGCAATTTTTTCATTCTTTTCTGCACCGCCCATGACCAGTGCCATTGCAGCACCTACGGCCAGGTTGAACGAAACATAGTTAATGGCTGAAACAAACCAGTGTGGCAGGGTGGACTGAACACTCTCTGCAACTGGTGCCAACTCATCAAAGGATTTGTCCATGGTGAGTACGCTGTAAACACAGATGACAATCAGTGCCAGAATCAGGAATGGGGTGATACTGCCAATAATCGCAACGACGCGGTTGACATTCATCATCGCCGTCAAAGCGACCAGTACGGTCAGTGCGACGCTACCGGTAAAAGCGGGTAAACCAAATTGTTGGTTAAGAAGTGAGCCGGCACCTGCAATCATTACCACACCCACACCAAACAAAGTGAAGATGATAACGTAGTCGACAATGATACCCACCACGCGGCCGCTGATTTGATAAATCACTTTCTTATGCGACATTGTTTGAGTACGGGATCCCAGCATTGTCAGCATCATGCCAAGATAAGCAAAGAGTGCTGTCGCGACGACTGCTGCTGCCGTTCCCCAGTGACCGAAGCTGGTAAAGTACTGTAATACTTCCTGCCCTGAAGCAAATCCAGCTCCGACAATAATGCCGATAAATGCACTTGCGATTTTAAGTATGTTCCACATGACCTTCTTGTCTCCTCGTTGGTCGTTAATCAACCAATCTCAGTGTTTATTCTTATTTGTAGTTTCTAGGGTTTCAGAGTTGTTAAGGTTTTAAACAGAATTAAAACAACGGGGAAACAAGTATCATACTTGTTAGTAAAAAGGCAGCATATGGTGAGCTATCTGTGATCGATGGCTGATGGTTACCAAAGAGTTATAAAATCGCTTGAAAATGCATTTTTTTAAGTATATCAATATCGCCTTTTTTTACTTTGACTAAATTATCATTGTTATTTTTGTGGTTATTTTATATATAAGTTCATATAAATCAGTGATTTGGTTGTTTTATTTTAGTTTTTCTTGATTCTGTATTTAGTTTTTCTAAACACGAGATCTGTGATGTTATTCAATATTTATTCATTTTGCGGTGATGCTAATAAACCATGTTTAATCGCTGTCTATCAGGTGGGTAATGCGAGGCAAAGAGCCGGTTGCGTATCTGGTATTTAGATGTGATAAAAGCGTGGTTTTGTTTAACTACCTAATTGATTTACAGTTTTGTCCAGTAATCTGTACTTGTTAAAAAGAGAATATCTGGCTCTTAAAAGGATGGCTTTTTGTTGCGGACGGGCAGTCTGGTTGTGTTATTCGGATAAGATTTATCTAATTCGGTTGCATATTCTGGCCGACATATCCTCTTTAACGCTCTTCTTAATGAGGATGTGGTATTGGAGAAAGTTGGTGTGACACCAGGACTTTCAAAAATGAGGGGTGGGCGATGCGG
The DNA here is from genome assembly GCF_017329545.1 of Photobacterium ganghwense. Lineage (NCBI taxonomy): Bacteria > Pseudomonadati > Pseudomonadota > Gammaproteobacteria > Vibrionales > Vibrionaceae > Photobacterium > Photobacterium ganghwense. The sequence goes on along the minus strand of NZ_CP071326.1, from coordinate 1,634,318 downwards.
GTTCCTGTTGTTCTGCTTTGAGGCTCTAACTGAGTTTGCATCTGATTCTGTATTGAGTGTGGACGACTGACCGCATCAGTGTTTGTGCTGAAGCACCGTATTGGGTAGCCGTGCAAGGGATGGTTTGCATTGCGAGGTAGTGAATGAAGAAAATAATAAGTGGTGGCCAGTCGGGGGCAGATATCGGAGCTTTGGATGCGGCCATCGGCAAACAGTTTCCGGTTGGCGGTTTTTGCCCCCAGGGGCGTGAGTCACAGATCAATTTGGATCCTACGGTCTATCCATTGATCGAAGTGGATGGGGGCTATCGGCAACGAACCAAAGCCAATATTCAACATTCTGATGCAACGGTGATTTTCTACGACTCGGATGTCCTCGGTGGCAGTGAGTTAACCTTGTATCTGTGTATAGAAAGCAAAACGCCATACAAGCTAATCGATACGTCGCTGGTCTCGGCCGCCACTGCGGCTAAGGTACTCCACTCCTTTACGCTTCGTCATCACGTGAAGGTGCTGAACGTTGCGGGGCCAAGCCAGTCTCGTTCTCCAGAGATGTACGCCTTTGTCAAAAACACGATCGAATGCCTGATCGACCACTATGTCGTGTGCTGAATAACAGGGCATAAAGGCAGTACTTGCCGTTTCGTGATCGGTGACACGCAAAATAATGCTGTCAGTGGTTTCATTTACCGTAAGTTATGAGATACGGTAGCGTCTTTGTGAGTGTCTATCCAACGTAACGCGGCATTTCCCGCGGGGAAACTGTCGCAGGAGGCTGTGTGTCGCTATTCCTTATTTCTCAGATTCTGGTGGCGGTTGCGATTGTCTTTGACCTGATGTCATTTCAGTTCAAGCAGAGAAAGCATATTGTTGCGTGCCTGTTCTGTGCCGGCGTTTTGATTTCCAGCCATTTTGTGTTACTTGAGCAATGGACAGCCGCTTGCCTGATGGGGATTGCAACGGTTCGCTATTTGGTCAGCATGTTCACTACCTCCTCCGGACTGAAATATTTATTCTGTCTGGCGTCAGTGCTTGCAACTGGCTTCACTTTTTCCGGAATCACCAGCGTGGTTAGCTGCCTGGGTTCGGTGTTTCAGACCGTGGCGGCTTTTAGTCAAGATGATAAACGCCTGCGAGAGTTGATGATTGTTGGCACCAGCTTTTGGTTACTACATAACTATTTAGTTGGCTCACCGACAGCTGTGGTGATGGAAGTCCTCTTTATCAGCAGTAACCTGCTAGGTTACTATCGGTATTATCTGCGCAAACCTGCTGTTGCTTAGTGCTGGGCGAAGTTGGTGCAGGTGTTTCAGTTCAGGTAGCCATGAGCCTGGCGGTTCCTCTTTTTGTATCTCTCTTGTTATACATCTATTTATCTCTATCTTCTTAACTGTGGCTCTTTGCCTATTGTTTTTGCTTGTGCTTGTGCCTAAAGACGTGTGGTTAATAGCCAGCAGTTGATCGCGCTGTGATAGGCACAGGGTGGTGATAACTCCATGCTTATAGTGAACATTATTTATTATCGGAAAGTCGTGAAACTAACCGATAGTGTTTTTGTCAGCGATAAATTTTATAAATATTCGTTTTGCCGATTTTTTGTTATCAATATCTCAATTTAATAACACTGGTAAAGACGTTTTAATAATTTTGTACATAATGGTTGATAAGAAAATTGGATTCTCTTTCATTTGAAATCGTTTATTTCAAATAGGTGTTGTTATGGATACATTAATGATACTGAGTGACTGGTTTACCCTCGACCATAAAATTGCCTTCTTCTTTCCTGCTAAATAAGCCTCTTTAGCGTACGGCCTGTACGCGATTGTTTGTTCTATATCTGTTGTAAAGTCAAAGTGCCTTTGGCTTTTGTGTAACTCATTGTTGTGTCTGTTTTTATAGGCTTCAGCATTGAGGCTGATGCGCCTGATGTTCATTTCTAATATGAATATATGCATCAGTATGTATTTTTTGAAAACTTTACATCCGATATTAAATAAACAGAAATCATACCAAATCATCTATTGGGTATTACGCTATCTATTTTCGTAATCACCCTAAGATTTTATTGAAAATTTTCTCAGTGCTGATTGTTTATTTTTCAGTACAGGGTCACTGTATATTTAAAATAGGAAAACATCATGGAAAACTTTAAACATCTTCCTGAACCATTTCGCATTCGTGTTGTTGAACCAGTAAAGCGTACTACACGTGAATATCGTGATCAGGCTATATTAAAAGCCGGTATGAACCCGTTCCTTCTGGACAGTGAAGATGTATTTATTGACCTGTTGACCGACAGTGGCACTGGCTCCGTCACTCAAAATATGCAAGCGGCGATGCTGCGTGGTGATGAGGCTTACAGTGGTAGCCGTAGCTATTATGCGCTGGCTAATGCTGTGCAGGAAATCTTCGGTTATGACCTGACCATTCCTACACACCAGGGACGAGGTGCTGAGCAGATTTATATCCCGGTCCTGATAAAAAAACGTGAGAAAGAAAAAGGGTTGGATCGCACCAAAATGGTTGCTCTGTCGAACTACTTCTTCGATACCACCCAAGGGCATACTCAGGTTAACTGCTGTGTTGCCAAAAACGTCTACATCAAAGAAGCTTTTGATACGGGTGTTAATGCAGATTTCAAAGGGAATTTTGATCTGGAGAAACTGGAAGCGGCCATTCTGGAAGCAGGCGCAGACAATGTTCCTTACATTGTCAGCACCATCACCTGTAACTCTGCAGGGGGGCAACCGGTGTCGATTGCCAACCTGAAAGGCGTGTACGAAATCGCTCGCAAATACGATATTCCAGTCATTATGGATTCTGCCCGTTTTGCTGAGAATGCGTATTTTATCCAGCAGCGTGAGCCGGGCTATCAGGATTGGAGCATCGAAGCGATCACCCTGGAAAGCTACAAGTATGCAGACGGTTTGGCGATGTCGGCGAAGAAGGATGCCATGGTGCCGATGGGCGGCCTGCTGTGTTTTAAAGATGAATCCATGCTGGATGTGTACAACGAATGCCGCACCCTTTGTGTTGTGCAGGAAGGCTTCCCGACATACGGCGGTTTGGAAGGCGGTGCGATGGAGCGCTTAGCTGTAGGGCTGCATGATGCGATGCGTCAGGACTGGCTGGAATATCGTATTGGTCAGGTGCAGTATCTGGTGGATGGCCTGGAAGCCATTGGTGTCGTATGCCAACAGGCAGGTGGCCATGCGGCATTTGTGGATGCCGGTAAGTTGCTGCCGCATATTCCGGCTGAGCAGTTCCCGGCTCATGCACTGGCGTGTGAACTGTATAAAGTTGCGGGGATTCGTGCGGTTGAAATCGGTTCAATGCTGCAAGGGCGTGATCCGGCGACCGGCAAGCAGTTACCGTGCCCGGCCGAACTGTTACGTTTGACCATTCCTCGTGCCACTTACACGCAAACGCACATGGATTTCATCATTGAAGCGTTTGAAAAGGTCAAAGCCAATGCCGCGAATGTGAAAGGGCTGGAATTTACATATGAACCGCCGGTACTGCGTCACTTTACCGCACGGCTGAAAGAAGTCGAGCCGGTGGGTGTCAGCCAGCAGGTTCCAGCCAGAGAGCTTGAAGAAGTTTAACTGGTCCATACAAGAGCGCGTATCCCGGTGGGATCGCGCTCTTTTTTATCTCTGTTTTTAATCTAATAACAATAAATGCCGACCAGTGTCGGTTATCCATAACGTGTAATTTAAGAGTGACAATAAGATGAATAAGAGTCCGTCTATACTGGGGGGATCCTGCATTATCGCCAGTGTTTGTGTCGGCGCAGGTATGCTGGGGCTGCCAAGTGCTGGCGCCGGTGCCTGGACCTTGTGGTCCGTGTTCGCGATTACCCTCACCATGTTGGTCATGACCATTTCTGGCTGGATGCTGCTGGAAGCCTTTCAACGCTATGATCTGAAAGTATCATTTAATACGGTAACGAAAGATATTTTGGGAGACAGAGTTAATCTGTTTAATAACCTGATGGTGTATTTTGTCGGCGGGATTTTATTGTATGCCTACATTACGTCATCGGGCCTGATTCTCAAAGACATGCTTGGGATCAGCAGCCAACTGGCCTCAATCTTGTTTGTGCTGGTGTTTTCCGCTTTCGTTTGGCACTCGACCCGGGCCGTTGACCGAATTTCTGTGCTGTTGATTATGTTTATGGTACTGAGTTTTGTGTTTGGCGTGTCAGGTCTGGCCCTGAAGGTTGATCTGACTGTGCTGTTTGATTCCGTTGGTGCGGAAACCCAGTACGCCCCGTATGCCATGGCCATGTTACCGGTGGCACTTACCTCATTTGGCTACCATCATTCAGTCTCTTCCATGCGTGCCTATTACGGTGATGAACGTAAAGCGAAAAATGCCATTCTGGGTGGCACTCTGATTGCGCTTGGCTTGTATTTCCTTTGGTTGTTCAGCATTTTTGGCAACTTGCCACGCAGTGAATTTGGTCCGGTGATCGAGCAGGGAGGCAACGTAGATGTACTGCTGTCGGCGTTGGGATCTGTGATTGAATCGGACAATGTTTCCCGTGCCATAAATACCTTCTCTATGGCTGCAATTCTGTCTTCGTTTATTGGCGTAGGGTTGGGGGTCTTTGATTTTCTGGCCGACTTTTTCAATTTTGATGACACCCGAATGGGTCGCGTAAAAACCTGGGGCGTGACATTTCTGCCACCGCTGGTGATGTCTCTGTTGTTTCCGTTCGGTTTTGTCGTTGCGATAGGGTATGCCGGGGCGGCGGCAACGGTCTGGACCTGCATTGTTCCGGCTTTACTGGTGAAAAAATGCCGTGAAGCGGAGGTTTGCGGGGTGGCAGTGGGGGAAATGCCTGTCACTGGCGTTGCCGTGCCATCGGGATTCCGGGCGCCGGGTGGACAGGGTATGATTGCTCTGGTGATGGGCTTTGGCATTATCACTGCACTGTTCCATTTCCTGTCGATGTTCGGATGGCTGCCTGCATTCAGGGGCTGAGGTCGTTGAAGCACGGATGATGACTTTTCATCGCGATTGGGCCTGATTCGGCGCGAGCCAAGGTGGCGGCACTGAAAATGAAAAAAGCCTTTGCAGTGCAAAGGCTTTGTTTTTCGGGAACAGAAAACAGGCTGACCGCCACGCCTCCAGAGGGAGAGGCGTAAAGGGGAAGTGCGGTCTTAGTGTTTAAACTCCTCAGGAACCTCGGCAATATACACCGCCGGGACACCTTCAAAATCACTGGTGAACAGTACGCCGTTGTCATCCGGGGTAAATGATGGGTGTGGATGCGTGATTTGACGGTCGCCATCCAGTACTTCCCAAGAAGAGTTATGTTTTGCCAGTTTAGCAAAGGTCTTTTTCTTGGTGTTCAGGATGTACAGGAACGGATCATTTTCGATGTCGTAACTGTCACCGTCGGCCACATCAACCGGCGCATCGCAGCCGTCACCGACCATCAGTGAGCCGTCAAAGTTGCTCATCAGGTGAGAACAAGGTGGCATCACCATCACTTCTTCGTTTTCCAGTGTATCCGGGTTGGCCTTGTAAATCACACGTTCGGTCTGGCCTTTGAAATAAGATACGTAGGCCATGGCGCTGCCGTCCGGAATCCAGAACTCATGCGTGCATGATTCGCCCTCTTCGTGCTCTTTGATTTTGCGTACGTTACTGCCGTCTTCGTTGACCAGCCACATCCGTGCATCCACCAGATCGTGCGGCCCTTCGTGGCAGAAACCAACTGTGGAATCATCAAACGGGCGGTAGATAGGGTGACCCAGCCAGGCATCATCCTGGTGTACTACCTCCAGCTCGCCGGTTTCAATGTCGACCTTGATCAGACGGCAGGTTGGATTGGTGTGGTAGAAATCGTGAAATTTCTGCCAATCGGTCAGTGGTTTCCAGCAGCTTTTCAGGATTTCGATCCCGACCAGCTTAGTACACTCTGAATTAGCTACCCAGGTGCCGTAGCCTTTCCACTCATCATCCACGGTGTAAATAATGGTTTCTTCCAGCGTCGTCAGGTCGACCTTCATCAGGTTCAGCTCATTTTTGACGTAGAAGAACGTTTGGTCATCATCCGAAATAAAGCCGCCGAATGTGTTGTCGCCTTTCCCTTCGGTCAGCTGAGTCGCTTGTTGGGTCTCTAAGTCCAGCAGGTAGTAGTTGCGGTTGCCGTCAAAATCGCCGGCAAACAAGAGCTTTTTACCGTCCTTGGTGAAGCACTTCTGGTAGAAGTAATTGCGGTGGCAAGTGATGTCGGTAGGGGTCAGGCGGGTTACCTTCACTTGAGTGTCGTCGTCAATGAATGATTCGAACGCCAGTGAAATGATGTCACCTTTGGCCATAGTAAAATCTCCTGTGAACGGCTGCTGACGGAAGTCAGCAGCCTGATGTTGCGTATGTCTGAATTATTGAACGGTTGTGGTGATTGTTGCCGGTGAAGTAGCGTCTTCGTTTAGCCGGGCACTTTTCTTCAGGGCGTAACCGACACCGAAGATAACCGCAGCACAGGCCAGGAAGAGCAGGCGACCCCACAGTGGGTTAGGAATCAGCACCATCAGAGACAAACCAGCCGCCATATACATCACCAGCACGCCAAGCTTGTTGCGTTGCATACGGTCAACGATGTCCTGGCCTTCTTCTGCAATACATTCAGTGTCTAGATCTTTGAAGAATTCATCTGCTTGAGCTTTGTTGGTGTCTTTCTCTTCTTTATAGAACAGTGTGGTCAGACAGAAGAAACCCGCTGTCAGGAACAGGTGCGCAGCAATCGTAATGATAGTGCGTAATTCACCCGCTTCACGACGAGTCAGTTCATCGATACCAAACCAGCTTGCCACGTTCGCTGGGGTGAAGAATTCAACCACAGACCAAGAGACCAGCATACCGAAGACAACCGTTGCCCATGGTGCCCATTTGGGTGTCTTGCGAATCAATACACCCAAGAATAGTGGTACCAGAATCGGTGACTGCAGCAGAGTGGCTACTTGCATCATCAGGTCAAACAGGCTCAGGTGTTTCAGTGAGTTGAAGAACTGTGCCATGAAGATAACCAGCAGACCGTTAACCAGACACGCGATCTGGCCCACACGTAGCTGTTCTTTATCGGTTGCTTGGCCTTTGCGCATAATTGGTGCGTAGAAGCTGCGAACAAAGATGCCTGAGTTACGGTTCAGCGCAGAGTCCATTGAAGACATGGTAGCGGCGAACAGACCGGCCATCAGCAGACCCACAGTCCCCAGAGGCATGGTTTCGCGAGCGAACACCAGGTAAACCGCATCACCCGCTTTCGCACCCAGTGCTGAATACTGCGTTGCTGCATCAGGGTAAAGAATGGCGGAAGCCCAAGGTGGAATGAACCAAATCACGGCACCAACAATCATCATACCCAGCGCCAGCAACGCGGCCTTGCTTGCATTCTTTGAATCTTTTGCATTCAGGAAGCGGTAAGATTCCTGCATGTTGTTGATACTTTGCAGCTGTTTCACTACAAAGAAGATAAAGGTACAAACCAGCAGCAGCGGATAGTTCATATCCGGACCCATGATGAAGCCGCCAGGGAAGTTCTCGATGATTTCGCTCGGGCCACCCACAAAGTACAGTGCTACGGCGGCACAGGCGACAGAAATAACCGCGACCACCAGAGTCTGGATGAAGTCAGAAGCAACCACGCCCCATGCCCCACTCAGCAGAGAGATAGCCAGTACAGCCAGACCCGTGATCCAAATGGTCGTTACGATGTCGGCATCAAATACCGCAGAGGCAAATACACCCAGACCGTTCAGCCACACGCCGGCATTGATCACGCTCAGAGGAATGATTACCCAAGTGAAGAACTGTTCGTTTACGCCACCAAAACGACGTTTGACGCCTTCGGTTGGGGTATCTACTCGCATTTGACGGAAGCGACGCGCAAAGTAGAAGTAAGCTAACGCATACGCCACCATGTTGCCGATAAATACCGCCAGGACAGCAAAGCCATCATTAAAGGCTTTACCGGCCGCACCGGTGAAGGTCCAGGCTGAAAACTGGGTCATGAAAGCGGTTGCGCCTACCATCCACCACAGCATCTTGCCTCCGCCCCGGAAGTAATCACTGGTACTGTTACTGGCCATCTTTTTGAATAGCAAACTAATCGCCACCATCAGGGCAAAATAGCCGGCTATGACTAGATAATCATATTGCATCTTAGAACCTCGAAACGCCGTTTTAATTTACGTGCAGTATAGGTTCAAAAACTCCGTCGTTCTGTGATAAAAATCGAAACAACGGTTCATTTTGTCTTTTTGGTGTAATAGTGTGATCGTTATCACTTGATGATTTTATTCATCGTCATATCCGGCTCGCTTGCCTGCTTCATTAAGAGAAAACTCAATTCTGGCTACTTTTTGCACTATAAATATTGATCAATATCGTTGTTTTGAACAATAACCTGAGTTATTGGCATGAAGTGGCCAATTTGTTAAACAAACAGGAGGTGGATGTTTTTGCATAGGTTCGGGGTTAAGTGCATGTTCATGCACACCTGTGTCGGTAAGCAAGATGAGCAGAATGAACCTGTAAGATGAGTTCGCAGGATGAGATCAAAGGGGGTAGGTATGACGCCTAAAAAGCGAGGCTTGGAAATTCCGCATATAAAAGCAGAGTGTAAGACCGAGAATCTGAGACAGCAGAAAAGATGAGGCAGAGTTAAGAAACCACAGAAAAGCTGCGATCAAGGCGGTGATGCCAGGAAGCCGGTTAAAGCAACAGCCACAGCAAAAGCAAAAGCAAAAGCCACAGCAAAAGCTCCTCATCAAAACGAAAGTCGTATCAAAACTGCCGCAAGGCAAAGCCTGCGATAGAAAAATGCCTGTCTTACGATGGCGCCGTAAGACAGGCAGAGATCATTAATGGTTTGCAGAACCGGTTAGTTATTGCAGCAGGGCTTTCAGGGCCAGTGCTTCTTTTTTACCCGGTATCGCTGAATCATCATCAACAGCCGACGCCTGCTTCAGGGCTTTCAGCCGTGCTACCGGTAATGAGTGCTCTTCGGATGCGGAGTGGCCGTCAACAATGAAGACGTTGTCTTTTGCCAGGTAGCTGTGAATGACATCATCATATTGGCTGGGCACATGGAAGCGGTAAGAGCTGTTTTCAGTAAATGTCCCCTGCGGGATGTCACTGGCATAGGGACTCTTGCGGAACAGGTAATTAAACCGCTTATTATCAATGGCGGTATTGTTGCTGACCTCAAGCGAGCCGGGGTTAAAGTTATCGGTAAAACCATCCATACTGTTGTTGAAGGCCAGGCTGTTACGAATGACATGCGCAACAGGCATTCCTTCGCCCCCGAGCTTAAAGCCGTTCCCCCGGGTGCCGCCTTTGGCTTTCACGCTCAGCGTTTGTCCGTTGTTAAAGGCAATGGAATCCAGAATCGTGACTACGCCATTCGGGCCGTCTTCGACCTTATTAAACAGATCCCAACCATCATCCACGTTGTGATGCGACAGACATCTTACAAAGGTGTTGCCATCACCGATTCGCATTTTTGCGGCAAAGCCGTCGGCGTTGATCTGTGAGGCATCCATGTTGTTATAGCTTTCGCTGTCAGTCACTGTGTTATAGCTGGCCCAGAGCGCGCGGCCGATATTCTCCGGTGAGGTGATCTGGAAACCAGTGTCCGGTGCACTGTGCGTGACGATATGATCAAAGCGGTTATGGCTGCCGTGTACAATCAGGCTGGCTCCGGCAACTTCTATCCCTTTCAACTGCCAGTAGTGGGCCTGGTGCAGCACTTCTCCCGTGAAGCGGGCATTATCGCCACCTGCAACCAGATGTTTTGGCTGCTCTGCCGTGCCACTGGCTGATAGCGGCAGGGTAATGGCCGGGTAATCGCCATCGGCCAGTACAATAGTGCCGCCTGCCGGAAGTACCGTGATCGCGGTGGCTAAATCCAGCGGCTGCGATTCCGAGCCATTTCCGGTCGGCTGACCTTTCGGACTGACATAGAGCGTCATCGGATTGTCCAGTGCAACGTGAGTAACGCTGAAACGCTCTGTTTTAGGCGTGCGGTTTGGCCCTTCCAGCGCAGTAAACTGAACGGCAAACGTATTATCGCCATCAGCAAGAGTCACTGGCTGGCTGAATAGTTCACCCGCTGCGACCTGCTGCTCGGCAACGGTTTTGCCGTTGTGTTGGACTGTGAAAACCCCGGTGTAATTGGCTCGCGCCTGCACCGGGTACAAGCTGGTGGCTGACTGCGCGGAAGAGGCAAGTTCAAAAACCAGTGGTGTGGCTTTGGCCGCAAACTTTGGCGCATCAATGGTGTTGGCTGGTGATAGCGCCAGATCAACATTGCTCACCGTGACTTTAGCGTTGCGGGAGGCAAAGAAGCCGATGAACTGGCTGTCCGGGTTTTGCATCTCAACAATATTGGCGTTGGCCCCTTTGACTTCATAGGACTGTGCCTCCTCGCCTTGGCCATAGCTGACGGTAAACCCATTGTCGGTGCGTGTCAGGCTCATTCGGTAAGTGTGTTCTGCCCCGTACGGCACTCCTTCCAGATAGTCCACCCGGCTGAGGCGATTACCAGCAGTGCCCCACGGCTGATAGACGCCTTCCCGGTATGATCCATTGATGTTTACCATGCCATCATTATCACGGGTATGGGAACGCAGCAGGTTCATGACCATATTGGATGCTGACGGGAATTCTTCATGGCCTTCCGGTTGTGGAACCTGACGTTCAGCCCCGAGAATGTCGCGAACCATTATGCCGGCACCTTCCTGGCGATTGGGTGTCGCGCCGGTTTCCGGGCCAAGCTGCTCGAGAGTAATATCGGCAGACAACGTAAAGTTCACGTCGGTCGGCAGTTCCGTGTAATAGAACGTCAGTCCTTCGTGGGAGTTCGCCAGTTTACCGCCCCGGCTTTCAATGGTCACACTGTCTGCAACCGGGCCAGGCTGTACGGCCTGTCCGTTGATCGTGACCTGATTGACGCCGACTTTATCCGGCAGAATTGTCGAACCGAAGTTCAGATCCGTCGACTGGCCAAATGTGGTTGCTTTCCACACCAGCTGGTTTGCGTCTGGAACCTGTGCGTAAGCCTGAGAAGATAAGGCGGCCGCCAGACACAGGGCTAAAGTTGATGGTTTCATAAGTTGCCCCTGCTTAGAAGTTGTATTTCAGGCCGACACGGTAACGAGGAATGTAATCATCCTTGTAGCCGTCTTTGTCTTTGTCGTAAGTAATGAAGGCTATCTCACCAAAAGGGACCCAGCCGCTTTGCAGCTTGGTGTATTCACCCACGAAGCTGAACAGGTGATCGGTGCCTTTGTCTTTCCATCCGCCGGTATCGCCTTGCAGGTCTTTGTATTCAAGATCTACCCCTAACTTACCCCAGTCGAATTTGTAGTTGGTGTAAAGGTTTACCTGGTTGTAGTGGGAGTTGTCGGTATTTTTGTAACCGTAACGGTAACGCGCTGCGACATCCCACTCTTTGGTTACCTGATAGCCGCCGCGCAGATTGAATTTATAAGTGGAAGACGATGAGTTGGAATCAATCTGAAACGCTGGCTGAAGGCTGAACTTGTCGTTCACTTTGTAGTTGTAACTCACACCCACTTCGTGCCCTTTGGAAACGACATCATCGTTTTCCAAAAATGATCCCCCTTCCTTGGAGCCCCACTTGGCTTCAACGCTGAAACCGATCTGGTTTTCGAACCGATGTGAAATCGCAATACGATCGCGGTGCTCGTCACCATCGCGATCCGGTGCGTATTCATGGCGCAAATTCAGTTGGGCGGCAAACGCAGAAGATGTACCCAGGGCAAAAAGGACAGCAAGAGGAATGATTCTGAACTTCATTTTTAAAACACCATTTTGTTTTGTGGTTAATGGCGTTTTAATTTAATGAAAGCGACGCCGAGGAAAAGGGTCTCTTCGTGGAAATGTGATCATTGAAATGGTGTTTTAATTTTTTTAGGAGAAGAGTGTGACGCAGTTAGACTGGGGTGTCGTGTTTGGCTATTTCGTATTCATTCTGATCGCCGCGATGGCCTTTAAAAAGTTTGCAACCAGTAGCAGTAGCTTCATCCAGGGCGGGGGAAGCATGGTGTGGTGGATGGCAGGTGCAACCGCTTTCATGACTCAGTTCTCGGCCTGGACGTTTACCGGAGCTGCCGCAAAAGCCTACGAAGACGGCCTGAGTGTCATGTTTGTTTTCTGGGGAAATGCCCTGGGATTTTTTGTTTCGGCGGCATTTTTTGCCGGTCGCTATCGCCGTTTGCGGGTCGAGACTGCGATGGAGGTGATCAAGCTGCGGTTCGGCAAAGTATCAGAGCAGGTTTATACCTGGCTGAGCTTTCCGATCACCCTGATTGCCTGTGCCATCTGGCTGAACGGGCTGGGTGCATTTGTATCTGCCACTTTTCAGTTCGACTTGTCTGTCACCATTATCGGTATCAGTACTGTGGTCACGGTGATAGCCCTTAGTGGCGGCGCATGGACTGTGTCAGCCACCAATGTCGTCCAACTGATCCTGTTGGTGGCGATTACCGTTGTAGTCGGGATGACCGCGACGGACAAATTGATCGATGCCCACGGTGGCTTTGCAGCGCTGGGTGAGCATATGACCCGAAATGCTGTGATGGGAGAGGGGATAACGTACTGGCAGGTGTTCGCCTTCTGGGCTTGCGCCATGTTAGTTCAACAAACCATGAGCACCAATAATGCCTTGAGCAGCTATCGCTTTCTGGTGACCGTCAATGAGCGGGAAGCAGAAAAAGCTGCCCGTTTGGCGGGCATGCTATTTCTGATCGCGCCTCTGCTGTGGTTTGCTCCGGCGTGGTTTGTGTCGGCACAGGCGGTGGATTTGCAGGCTAATTACCCGAGTCTGGGGGCGCAGGCTAACAATGCCGCGTACCTGTATTATATCGATAAATACATGCCGCAGGGGCTGCTGGGTATGGTGCTGGTAGCCATGATTGCTGCAACCATTGCTCCAATGACAGCGGCCTTAAACCGCAATGCCGGTATTATCGTTAAAAACGTTTACCTTTCTGTGATACGTCCGGGGGCGCAAGATGCCCAGCAATTGGCCGTCGGGAAATGGTCGACGCTGATGAGCGGGGTGGTTGCCTGTGCAACCGCGATGTTGCTGGCCAATGTCAAAGCTTACAGCCTGTTTGACATTATGATGATGTTCAGTGCATTTGTGCAGATGCCGCTGTCGATTCCTTCGCTGTTGGCCCTTGTCTGTCTCAGAACACCTGGCTGGTCAGGTTGGGCAACTATTCTTGTTGGTATGCTGGTTTCGGCCTTTATGATGTTGGTATTTGACGTGAACCACTTACAGCCTTTATTTGGTGATACACCGTTTACGATACGTGAGCAAAAAGATCTGACGATTGTCAGCACATTATTGGTTCACCTGCTGATTACCGGCGGCTTCTTTATCAGTACCCGGCTGTTTTACCGTGAGCCAGACCATGCTGAGGCATCTGTATTGCCAGACACGCTAATGGCACGCCTTAACCGACCTATGACGAAGTCTGAGCAGGCGATGGTTGATCATCGGCAAGGGCAATACCTTGGTCGGATAGGACTGTCGCTTGGCGTCATAGTTGCGGGTGTCGCATTCATTCAGCCTGTCGTATCAGCGAGGTTGATCTATCTGGGGATAGGGGGATTGATTATGCTGTGTGGCTGGGGGCTAAGTGCGAAAAATCGCCCTAAGGCCGTTTTGCACTGAGCCAAACGAGCAAGTAGCAGCATCGGAAGTGTTCGCCTTCTAAGTTGGGAGAACGAATTCAGGGGCAAACACTTCCGTGACTGTCAGAACCGTTTTTGCGGCTTCTTAGCCGCTATACGCACCGCTCGCGTAATGCAGTTCATAGCTGTGGCTATAGATCTCAAGGATGTTACCAAACGGGTCTTCCATATAGATCATGCGATATGGCTTTTCGCCCGGGTAGTAGTAACGTGGGGCTTTCATGCGTTTCTTGCCACCTGCCGCGACGATTTTTTCCGCCAATTCCTCTACGTTCGGATCCTGCACACAGAAATGGAAGATACCGGTTTTCCAGTACTCGAAGTTATCTTCCGGGTTCTCCTGGTTTTTGAACTCAAACAGTTCAACCCCAATACGGTCACCCGTCGATAAATGCGCAATGCGGAATTTTTCCCATCCGGCACCAAAAACATCGGTACACATTTCACCAATGGCGGAATCATCTTCAACAATTTCAGTTGGTTCCATGATCAAGTACCAACCCAGCACTTCCGTATAAAATTTAACTGCCGCCTCAAGATCCGGGACAGAGATACCAATATGAGAGAAGGTTCTTGGGTATGGCATAGTAGCTGGAGCAGACATAAACACCTCATTAGAATCTGTTTAAGAAAAGACACTCTTTTCGATGGGATAAATATATGCCCGGTAGCCTAGAATTAGAAATTATCATTAATTCTAATTATAATAATTTTTTGTTATCAAAGTGAGTGTCTGTCATGCTCAATCCACTCTGGTTAAACACATTCAAAACCTTGATTGATGTCGGCCACTTCACCCAAACGGCGGAAAAGCTGCACATGACACAGCCTGGGGTCAGTCAGCAGATCAAGAAACTCGAAGCCGCCTGTGGCCATTCACTGATCAAAAGGGAAAATAAAAGCTTTGAGCTGACCGAGCAGGGAAGGCTGGTTTATGAGTACGCGCTGAAAGTGGCCAAGGAAGAAGCAAACCTGATGGAAAACCTGAGCTTTGATAATCCTTACTCGGGCCAATGTAAGCTGTCATGCTCGGGAGCGTTAGCGCTAATGCTGTATCCGCAGCTGTTGTCGTTGCAGCAACAGCATCCCGAATTAAGTATTTATCTTGAAGTGGCACCCAACCATAAAATATTGAACGATGTGCAGTCCGGCGTTATCGATTTAGGCATTGTGACTCACATACCAAATCATGATCTGTACCATAGTCAGGTTATTGGTCATGAAGCCCTCTGTCTGGTACTGCCGGAACACTATCAAGGTGAAGATATCACTCCTGATTTACTGTTTAATTGCGGGTTAATCGGTCATCCGGACGCCAAACATTATTTATCCCTGTACTTTGATTTATGCGGAGATAAAGAGCTTGGAAAAATCAATGTGGATGAGTTACCCAAGGCTGGCTACGTTAATCAGCTCAGCCAGATATTGCTCCCCGTCGCTAAAGGGCTGGGTTTTACGGTATTGCCGGAAACCGCGGTGGAAAATTTCTCCGGTAAAGCACATCTGCATATCGCCACACCCACTGAAACAGTGAAAGAAACGCTATATCTTGTGCAAAAACGTAACCGAGATTTACCCCAACGTTACCAAACTATTTGCCAGTTACTTTTTGAGGTGATCTCGTAATTGATGTTAAAACAGAAGCGGTTAATAAGGTTTTTCACACCATGGGTACTCCTCTTAACGAAGGGGTTCCTACCAGTAGTTTCTTAGGTACCATCGTCAGGTTGCAACAGACTTAGTCATTGGCGCCTTTTATCGTTGGCTAGTCTGCGTTTATGGCTGTGTGATTTTACAGTTCTGTTAAGCAAAGCAAAGCAAAGCAAAGCAAAGCAAAGCAAAGCAAAGCAAAGCAAAGCAAAGGATGGCAGTATGAAAGTGGTGTGGTTACATGGTCCCCCCGCAGCAGGGAAGTTAACGGTTGCGAAAAAACTCAGTGAGGATTTTGGTTATAAACTCTTCCACAACCATTTAACGGTTGATCTGAGCCTTTCCATTTACGATGCATTTGGCGAAAAAGATTTTTGTGAGTTTACAAATCAGATAAGAAGAATTGTTCTGGCAAAAGCGCAAGCGTTGGGCGTCACGCATTTGGTAATGACGTCGATGACATGTTCAGAAAGTGATGCACAAGAAATACAAAAGTACCTGGCCTTTTTCATCAAGCAGGGGATTGACGTTTATCCGATTCACTTAAATCCAGTTCACAAGGCTTTATACAAGCGTGTAATGTCGGAAGAAAGAGCAGACTCACATAAATTGTCTTGTCAGCATTCACTCGAAAAAGTGCTTACCAAAATGGTGTTCAAGGGGATTGAGCATAAAAATACGTTGTCTATCGATAATACCGACTTATCGGAAAATGAGGTGGCGCAATTGATCGTTGAGCATGTTGGGTAAAATGCTTTGGCATCATAGGGGGCGTTGTCATTCATATTTACAGCAAAACGCGTAAGTACTGTGATGCTGTCATTGAGTAGACGTTCTATCAACAAACAGTATGAATAATTGTCATTGATAGATGGGTTACCGATTTGACCGTAGGAATCAATTCCAATCACATCAAAATAGTAACCCAGCCACATTTCAATATATGAGTTAGTACTTCGCCGAGAGTTCCTTGCGGATAATGTCTGCTCCTGCACTTAACGCATTGAGCTTACCTCTTGCGACTTCGCGAGACAAAGGTGCCATACCGCAGTTGGTGCAAGGGTAAAGCTTATCAGCATCGACAAATTGCAGGGCTTTGCGCAGCGTGTCGGCGACTTCTTCCGGGGTTTCGATGGTGTTTGTTGCCACATCAATCGCCCCGACCATCACTTTTTTGCCGCGAACCAGTTCAAGCAGTTCGATTGGCACACGAGAGTTGTGGCACTCCAGTGAGATGATGTCGATGTTCGATTTTTGCAGTTTAGGGAACACTTCTTCGTATTGACGCCACTCAGAGCCTAACGTCTTTTTCCAATCGGTATTGGCTTTGATGCCATAGCCGTAACAAATATGGACAGCCGTTTCACACTTCAGGCCTTCAATCGCGCGTTCCAGCGCCGCGATACCCCACTCGTTGACCTCATCAAAAAACACGTTAAAGGCTGGCTCATCGAACTGGATGATATCCACACCCGCCGCTTCTAGCTCTTTCGCTTCTTCATTAAGAATTTTGGCAAATTCCCAAGCGAGTTTTTCACGGCTCTTGTAGTGATCATCGTACAAGGTGTCGATCATGGTCATAGGCCCAGGTAAGGCCCATTTAATCGGTTTATCGGTTTGCTGGCGCAAGAACTTGGCATCTTCCACAAATACTGATTTCTGACGCGAAACCGGGCCAACCACCGTCGGGACACTCGCTTCGTAGCGATTACGAATTGTCACCGTCTTACGATTTTCAAAATCAACGCCGCTAAGGTGTTCAATAAACGTTGTCACAAAGTGTTGGCGTGTTTGTTCGCCATCGCTCACGATATCAATATCAGCCAGTTGCTGTTCTTGTAATGACACGCGCAACGCATCATGTTTGCCGTCAATTAATTCCTGACCTTGTAATTTCCAAGGTGACCAAAGTGTTTCTGGTTGAGCAAGCCAAGTCGGTTTAGGTAAGCTGCCAGAGGTTGAAGTCGGTAATAGTTTTTTCATAATAAATTCTTTTGTCTATTTGAGTTAATTACAAAGGGTAGTTGGCAGACCACTGCTCAAGAATCGTTTGGTATGGTTTGATAAAGTGCTGCTCAGCAAATTTCCCTTGCTCAACCGCTAACTGGCTACGCTCTGCGCGATCATAAACAATTTGAGTAATTGAATGGTCAAGGTTCTTTAAATTCGGTTGGTAGCATTTCCCAGCCGAAGAATTGGCATTGTAAATCTCAGGTCGGTAAATTTTTTGGAATGTCTCCATCGTACTGATCGTGCTAATCAGCTCCAGATTGGTGTAATCATTCAATAAGTCACCAAAGAAGAAAAAGGCAAAAGGAGCGGCACTGTTTTCTGGCATAAAATAGCGAACTTGTAAGCCCATCTTTTTGAAATATTGTTCAGTCAACGACGACTCATTAGGCTGGTACTCAAAACCCAAAATAGGATGATGATTTTCAGTGCGATGATAGATCTTACTATCCGACACACTTAGACAGATAACCGGTGGCTTACTAAACGCCTCTTTATAAGTGTCTGAATCAACGAAGCATTTAAATAATTTGCCATGCAGTTCGCCAAAGCCTGCTGGAATGCTGAATTTAGGTTGGTTTTTATTATACTCTAGCAGCAAAACGCTGAAGTCGTAGTCTCGCACGTAAGAAGAAAAGTTATTGCCTACGATGCCATCAATGCGTTCGTTAGTTTTTCGATCAAAAATATTTGTCTTCAAGATTTCAATCGATGGAAAAGTTTGACCACTGCCTTCAATATCCAAATCTACTGAAATAATTTCAAGTTCAACGGAATAACGATCGCCGTTGGCATTATCCCAGTTCGCCAAAGCATTAAAGCGATTATCAATCATCTTTAAAGCGTTACGCAAATTCGATTGGCGACTTTCACCTCTCGCCAAGTTCGCAAAATTGGTGGTGATACGCGTGCTATCTGAAGGATGATAATTCTCATCGAAAACAACACTATTAATTGTAAATGTAAAGTCTTTATTCATCGTAATCATCCATCCAATGGCTGAGCTTAAACCTGAGTTACTTTCTTGCTCTCTCTGTACTTTTTCAGTTTTTCGACGTTTTTGGTCTTTTAGAATTTGATTCAAAAGACTGATTCGATATTTAACGTCAATATTATCTAGAGTTATGAGCGATGTGTTTTTTATACTTGGATGGTTAAATTTATAAAAATGGTTTTACTTCATATTGAACATGAGAAATATTCATACTCCAATAAAAAAGCAGTGTTCATTAGTGCTTTTTACTCCATTGTGATACCTCACTGTCGGTGAGTACTTTCGTGAACACCTCACCTGAAAAGTGTGATAACCACAGCGCTGAGAATAAGGCAGAGAGTGGTGTTGATTTGTTTTCGACGTAGGGCGTTTATTGAAGAAGAACACGCCACTGGCTACCGAAAACACGCTGGAGAGGCGGCGAATAGAAGACACATCGGCGACGTTTCCAAGCGCAGCAACTCCGTAGAAGGATGCGAATGTGGCAAAGTGGGATAAGGCTGGTAGCCTGTAGCGTGGAATCTGACGATGGGAAAGGGGGAGGAAAAAACCGCGGTGGATAAGCCGTCCGGCCATATAGCGATGATATCCTGAAGCGGGCAATTCACATCTGGCTAATCTTCGTACTTAAAAAAAAGCGCCTGGAGATGAACACAGGCGCAAAACAGGTACTAATAATCAGGAACCAAAAATCAGGAGTTAATTTAAGGAGGTATGCAAGTCGACCTCTCGTCGCCGACTTGCCACTCATTGGTGAACGGTATAGCCGAGATCAGTCAATAATCTGGGCGACTTCTTTTACCAAAGTTGCCAGTTCATCCCACTGCTCATTGTCGATCAGGTCGTTGGGAACCATCCAGGTGCCACCACAGGCCAGAACCGATGGAATCGCCAGGTAGTCTTTGACGTTTTTCGGGCTGACACCGCCTGTCGGCATGAAATTGACCGGGTAGACAGCCGTCAGGGCTTTTAGCATCGCCGTGCCGCCAGATGGTTCCGCCGGGAAGAATTTCAGAGTGCGCAGGCCCATTTCCATTGCTTGTTCAACCAGGCTAGGGTTGTTTACGCCGGGTACGATGGTGATGTTACGCTGCTGACAGTATTTCACTGTTGTCGGGTTAAAGCCCGGGCTGACGATAAAGTCTACGCCCGCTTCAATAGCCTGATCGACCTGTTCAGTCGTCAGTACAGTACCGGCACCAATCAGCATGTCCGGGTAGGCATCGCGCATGTTTCTGATGGCTGCTGCAGCTTGTTCAGTACGGAAGGTCACCTCAGCACAAGGCAGACCATTTTCAATCAATACCTGAGCCAGCTTCACCGCTTTACCGGCATCTTTGATGGCAATAACAGGGACAACTTTGATGTCACGTAGTTGGCTGTTTAATCCTGAAGTGTCTTGGTTAGACATAATCCTCTCCATATAGTGCTTGTTTTGAAAAGCACTTGTTTTAAATAGTGCTCGTCTGAAATCGTGTTCTTCGTAAAAATGCATTTCATTAACAGGAATAAGATAAAAGTCAGCCTGTTAATCTCACCATGCGTTTTTACGTTTTATGTATTGGGGATATAGGCTCAAATCTGTCGCTGCCAGAATTTTCTCGAGTCAGAGTGTGCCTTTTAAGGCTTGCTACCTTCAAATCTCGGGCATGGCGTCTTTGGGAATAATCGCCCCGCGATGCTGGATGACTCGACCGGCAACAATATGTCCCGCCAGAGCGGCATCTTGCTCGCTGCCGCCAGTCAGGCGCTTAGCCAGATAGCCGGCACTGAATGAATCTCCCGCCGCTGTGGTATCGATGATATTGGCGACAGGGGGTGGCGTGACCGCGATAGAGAGCTGACCGCTAATCACCAAACAATCTTCACCGCCGCGTTTCACCACAATTTCTTTTACGCCAAAGGCCTGAGTACGCGCAATGGCTTGATCTTCCTGCTCATCGCCGTAAAGCATGACTTCGTCGTCGAAGGTCAGGAAAGCGATATCTGTCAGGGCGAGCATCTCGGCGTAACATGCCCGGGCGTGCTCTGCTGAGGACCACAAAGCCGGACGGTAGTTGTTATCAAACGCAATCATGCCACCTTGTTGGCGATAAGCCGTCAACAGTTCAAACAAGGTGCGACGGCCATCGTCAGGCAAAATTGCCAGGCTGATCCCGCTCAGGTACACCATTTGATGCTGACATAAATCTCTCAGCAGATGTTGGGGATCTTGCTCTCGCAGCCAGTATTTAGCCGCAGAGTCATTGCGCCAGTAGTAGAAACTGCGCTCACCGTCATCACGGGTCTGAATGGCATAAATCCCCGGCAGCTTGTCGGAGGATGGATACACCATTGAGGTATCCAGCCCTTCGGTTTGCCACGCCGACAGCATGTCAGCACTGAAAGGATCCTGCCCCAACCCCGTTAGGTAAGACGTCGTAATGCCCTGTTGGTGAGTCAGGCGTGAGAGGTAAACTGCAGTATTGAGGGTATCGCCGCCAAAGCCCTGAGTGATGGTATCACCGACTTTTTTCAGCTCGACCATGCACTCACCGATGATGGCCACTCGACTAATTGGATTCATAGGATGTCTCCTGAACATTTCTTGAGGCTATTATGACCGTTTTGAAAACTAGTGAAAATAAAAATAAAACAATGGTTCAAAAAATTGTGAGCGTGATCGGTTCGCAGCGTTTTGTTTGCCGAAATCTGTTTGCAGCATGACATCGCCGTTGCCCGACCAACAACTAAACGGTATATCGCTGCCCGGCAGACAATTAGGATCAGACAGTGGTCGATTTGGCGATCGCAGAAAACGCGATAATCCTAATTCGATTGGCTGAGCAGAATAAAAAAACCGGCCTGTAAAGGCCGGTTTGTTCGTTATTCCCGTTGTTCAGTATCGCTGGATAGAATGCGATAAATTAGTTCAGCAGAGCGCGAACGTAGGCTTCGATCTCTGCATCCTGGCAGTTTTCAAAGAAGCATTGCTGGAAGCGCTCACCGGAAACGGCGGTTTTCACCAGTTCCTGATCGATAGCACGCAGTGAATCCAAGTAGTTTTCTTTCACCACAGCGGCTTTCACTTCGTTCAGAATACCTGCATTACGTTGCTGAGGTTCAGCACGCTCGATTGGATAGCCTTGACCACGTTCACCAGTCAGGAACGCTTTTTCAAAGATATAACGAACGTTCAGTTCCGCGCCCCAGCCATAGCCTTTGGCAAAGGCCAGAGACAGTGCATTACCGTTGTTGATTTGGTTAAACAGGAATGCATCTGATGGATCTAGGCAGTAACCACACACTACGCCTGGGTGGATGTTCAGAGACATCATTGCGCCCTGACCGGTACCACAGCCGGTAACCACAAAATCAACCGCTTTTGAATTCAGCAGGATGCTGGCCATGATACCCAGGTGGATGTAAGTCAGGTGATGATCATTCTCGTCACTCATACCAACGTTATAGACCGGGTACTCATTCGCTTTTACCACGGTTTGAAGTTCATTCAGCACAGTGGCGTTTTTCGCGGCCTGGCTGTTTTCCATCATTAGTGCAATTTTCATGGTTTCTCCTGCAGTCGTACTGCGATTCAATATTCGGTTATTGATAGCTATTTCCGAAAACCGTTCATTGAGAGCGTTGTAAACAGTGCTTGCTGACACTGTTGTTTTTCACTGTCTATTCTTGCAACCGGCTTTCTTACAAAAGTCTTTTTACACAATTACGTCTTATAAGAAGTCTTTGCGCATTGGTGTGAAGTTATCAATCAGCACACCCGCTTCCAGGCACACACAGCCATGCTCAATATTCGGCTCTTTGTACATGGTGTCACCGGCTTTGACGATCTTCGTTTCGTCGCCGATGGTGAACTCGAACACACCAGAAAGGACATAGGTCAGTTGCTCGTGCGGGTGGCTGTGCATAGTGCCGACAGCGCCTTTGTCGAAGCGCACTTCAACGGCCATCATGTTGTCACTGTGAGCCAGAACCTTACGGGTAATACCGTTGCCGAGGTCTTCCAGTTCAATCTGATCATTAAATACAAACATGTCTTACCTACAATTTAGTTGTTCAGCGCCGGTTGTTGCTGTCGATCTCGGTGAAGCCGGTAAATCGTGATGATATTGACGCTGATAACAGTCATCTCCAGCAGCGATCCACCAATAGAACCGATGGACAGGTTGTTGATCAGCCAGCAAGTTGCCCCAGCCAGAAAGCCCAACCGCATCGCGATGCCTTTCAGCATAAACACAGAATAAGTGCCGATGACAGTGCCCAATATTGGCCAGAGCTCCCAGAGGTTGTCAGCCAGCCAGACGCCACTGATCAGGCTGATGCTGATAAACAGAGCAGCCACTTTGATGGATGAAACATAAATGGCTGTCGCGGTACGCAGTGCCGATAACAGGGCACTGAGCGCCGACACCAGCGAGCCCAGTAACAGGAAGTGCACCAGATGGTTCAGGTTGAAAATCAGCATGACGATTTTCAGTTTTCGATCATCCTTTTGGTAGAAGGTCGAAATACCCAGAGCAAAGCTGACAAAACCCAGTGCCTGTGCGAATGAAATATCCACCGTTATATCCCTGTTACCAGACTTGCTACGGTTTTATCGTGCCAGCCAGCCGCCATCAACCGCGATGGTGTAGCCGTTAATGTAATCAGACGCCTTAGACGCCAGGAACACACATGGGCCCTGCAGGTCTTCCGGTGTACCCCAGCGCTCAGCAGGAATACGCTCCAGAATCGCTTGGTTACGATCTGCATCAGCACGTAGCGCAGCGGTGTTGTTTGTTGCCATGTAGCCCGGTGCAATAGCATTCACGTTGATGTTGTGCTTCGCCCATTCGTTGGCCATCAGACGAGTAATCCCCATCACACCACTTTTTGATGCAGTGTAGGAAGGAACACGGATACCACCCTGGAAGGAAAGCATAGAAGCCACGTTGATGATTTTGCCGCCTTCACCCTGTGCGATGAACTGCTTGGCTACCGCCTGAGACATAAAGAACACAGATTTGATGTTGATGTTCATGACATCATCCCAGTCTTGCTCAGAAAATTCGATGGCATCATTACGGCGGATAATACCGGCGTTGTTTACCAGAATATCGATACGACCCAGCTCAGTGACCGCGTGATCGACAATTGACGGAATGTCATCGAGTTTCATCAGGTTAGCGCGGATATCAACGAACTTACGTCCAGTCTCTGCAATTTTTGCCATTGTTTCAGTGGGTTCGGTGATGTTTACGCCCACGATGTCACAGCCTGCACGCGCCAGTCCCAGTGCCATACCCTGGCCCAGACCTGTATCACAACCCGTTACGATTGCTACTTTTCCCTGCAGATTAAATGAATCAAGAGTCATACGGTTTTCCTCACTATTTTCGTCGGTAGTGACTTTCTCGCTGGGAGCCATCACTGTTGTTGAGGTAACCATAGCAACAAAAAGAAACCTCACACAAATAAAATTGAAAAAGCGTTTTAAAAATATTGATGGAGATCTGCTTTTTAGGGTTATTAAGGGGTGAGCGGTTTCAAAATTTTGAAAAGCGATTTTAAAAAATCTGGTTCATGATGCATCTTGAGGTATAATCACCAGCAATCGGACACAGAAAGGATCAATAATGGAAAAGTCAACGCAGCCTGAAGCGGTTTCTTCCGTCCTCAAGGTTTTTAATATCCTTCAGGCTTTGGGTGAACAAAAAGAGATTGGGGTGTCTGAACTGTCTCAGCGCCTGATGATGTCAAAAGCCACGACCTACCGTTTCCTGCAGACCATGAAGTCAATGGGATATGTTGCTCAGGAAGGTGAGGCAGATAAGTACTCGCTAACTCTGAAACTCTTTGAACTTGGCTCAAAGTCGCTGGAATACGTCGACCTTATCGCACTGGCAGATAAAGAGATGCGCATTATTTCCCAGCAAACGAATGAAGCATTGCACCTGGGTGCGCTGGATGAAAATGCCATTATTTACATCCACAAAATCGACTCAGGCTACAACCTGCGCATGCAATCTCGTATTGGTCGCCGTAACCCGCTTTACAGTACTGCTATTGGTAAGGTGCTGCTGGCAGAACGTGATGAGCAGTTTGTGCGAGACACGCTGGCCGGTGTTGAGTTTATTAAGCACACGGAAAAAACATTGGAAAATGTGGACCAGTTGCTTGAAGAACTGGTGATGGTGAAAGAGCGCCATTACGCGGAAGACAATGAAGAGCAGGAGCCGGGTCTGCGTTGTATTGCGGCACCGATTTATGACCGGTTCGGAAATGTGATTGCTGGTTTGTCGATGTCGTTCCCGACGATTCGTTTTGATGTGGATAGTTTGTCGAGCTATGTTGGCATGTTGCAACAGGCCGGAAAAAACATTTCAGAGCAACTGGGTTACCACGATTACCCGGCATAAGCTAAGAGGAGCAGCCGCTAGGCTGCTTTTTTTGCCGTTAATCAAACCATCGAAACGCTGTTTCAATTTTGTGAGATAAGAGTATGGGAACATCACTGACCTGCAATATTTTTGACTTTCTGGTCACCATTGATCCGTTCGATAAACTGCCTGAAGCCCTGGTGCGAGCACTGTCAAAGGTTGTGAAAGTCCGATACCTGGCTCATGGCGAAGAAATTGAATTCAGCGCGCAGTGTGCGCAGCGGTTTCTTTACATCATTCGAACCGGCGCGATTGAGCAGCGTCGTTCAAACGGCGAACTTCGCGCACGTCTTGGTGCCGAGGATCAGTTTGGTTTCACTTTCCTCAAGCCGATGACGAATGCTGAAGATGGCTACCGGGCACAAGCGATCGAAGATTCGCTGTTGTACCTGATCCCGCATCAGGAATTACAGCGGATTTGCTCCGAATACCCCGAGTTTGAAAATTATTTTGCCAGTCAGGCACAAGTGCGTCTGCATTCTGCAGTGAATGACGTGTGCCGCAAGGAAGAGAAAGGTCTGTTCTTTCGGCGGGTCGGGGAAATCGCCAGTGAAAACATTACTATCGTGACAGAAGACACTCCGATACAGGAAGTGGCGCGTCGGATGTGCTGCGGCGAGCGCAGCTCTTGCGCGGTAGTGAAAAAAGGCGATGAGATTGTCGGGCTGGTCACCGACCGTGATATGACAAGCAGTGTCGTGGCGACCGGCATTGATACCCGTCAGCCTATCAGTACCGTGATGACTCAGTCGCCGGTACTGATTCAGAGTGATGATAAAGTCATTCAGGCGGTATCCCTGATGCTGCAATACAACATCCGTTGTCTGCCGGTGGTGAAAGGCAACGAGGTCACCGGTCTGCTGACCACTTCGCACCTGGTACATAACCACCGCACACAGGCTCTGTTTCTGATTGAAAAAATCAAGTATGCCAGCTCAGTCAATGCGTTGGCTTCACTCCGTGATGAACGCCAATCGATTTTTGAAGCACTGGTCGAAAGTGGCGTCAGCGCCGAGATTCAAGGTCGGGTGATGTCGATGATCATGGACGCTTTCACGCGTCGGATCATCCAGCTGACGGAAGAACTGCTTGGCCCGCCACCCTGTGATTATGCCTGGGTCGTCGCGGGTTCTCATGCCCGCAATGAAGTCCACATGCTGTCAGATCAGGACAGTGCTATCGTTCTGTCCGATGCCGTCAAAGAAGAAGATAAACTCTATTTCACGCATCTCGCGATGCGGGTCTGTAACGGGTTGGCCGCGTGTGGCTACCCGTTGTGTGACGGTAAGTATATGGCCGCCTCACCGAAGTGGTGCCAACCATTGTCACGCTGGAAAGAGTATTATCAGAAGTGGGTGAACAGCCCTGAATACAACAAATTGCTCAGTATCAGTGTGTTTCTGGAGGTTCGGGCGATTTACGGTAATGGCGAATTGGTCGAGCAGATGCAGCACTATCTGCATCAACGGATCCAGAGCAGTTATAACTTCATTCCGGCACTGGTAAAAGACGCCATTGAAACGCAGCCGCCGCTGGGGATCTTCAATAATCTGGTGCTGGAAAAAGGGGGAGAAAACAGTAACACCCTCAATATCAAGAAGTATGCGCTTAACCTTATTATTGATCTGGCTCGGATATTCAGCTTGTCAGCCGGTGGGTCAATGACCGGGACTGAAGAGCGGTTCCGATATGCTGCCGAGCAGGGCGCGATGTCGCAGGACAGCTGCGATAATATTATAGGAGCATACCGGTTTATCACTCAGGTCAGATTCAAACACCAGTTGCAGGCTATCAAGGCCGGCAAAGAGCCGAATAATCATATTGCTCCGGACAACTTCAGTAGTTTTGAGCGCAAGCATTTGAAAGATGCGTTCAAAATTATCAATGAGATGCAGGATGTCGCCAAGTTGCGTTACCTGAAAGGATAAGCTGTATGTTACGCAAACTAAAATCATCGTTGGCCAAGAAACCCAATCCGGAACAACATCGGCAATCGATTCATATTGATGCGCACTGGCCGGAAGGGGTGAACCGTTATCTGTCAACGCCGTTACCGGATATCCGCAGTCGGCTGGAAGATGTGTCTTTTGTGGCGCTGGATTTTGAAACAACCGGTGTCGAACCGGGGAATGACCAGATCCTGAGCATTGGCTTTGTGCCGCTGACGCTGAACGAAATTGCGGTTGAACAATCTGCCGAGCTGTTTGTGCGGCACGGACAGTTTGTAAAAGCAGTCAGTGCCGAGGTTAACCACATTACCCCGAAACTGCTGGAAAATGGGGTGAGCCTGGATCAGGGGATGAGCGATTTATTTCGTGCCATTGCGGGCAAAGTTGTTGTCGTTCATGGTGCCTGCATTGAAAAGGGCTTTCTTGAGCACTACTTTCGTACCCGTTATCAGTCAACCACCTTACCGTGCGTTATTCTCGATACGCTGCTGATTGAGAAACTCTGGACCTACCGAGGCAAGACCGGTGGCCATGCGAGTTTCCAGCTATCCGATTTGCGCGAAACCTACAAACTGCCCGCGTACCATGGGCACTCAGCAGCCATTGATGCGTTGGCCTGCGCGGAGTTGTTTCTGGCGCAGTACAGAAAAATCCCTGACCTGGCAACAGCTTCACTCTGTAAGCTGATGGTGCACTAATGGCCTCTTCTCGTGCGAATACGGGCGCCCGTTTTCTTTGCTAAACCGACTAATAGGAGAGGCGATTGGCTTTGGTTGTGCGATATTGCTCTGTTGAGATATTGCATCTGGCCTCATTAAGAGCCCGGATCGCTGACAGCAAACTCAGCCAGCAAAAACAGTTGCACCCGCAGTTGCAATGGATAGAGATAAATCTATTGAAAGAAAAAGAAAAAGAAAAAGAAAAAGAAAAAGAAAAAGAAAAAGAAAAAAAAGGCTGACCCCTGATTACGGTCTGGGTCAGCCCAAAAGGACACCTGAGCAGGTTGGCATGTCGTAAGGCTCAGGTGTGCCGGTGCGCATGAGTATGGTGGCACTTAGTGCCGCTAAATCGCTGCTAGGAAAGCTGTGTGCAAATAAGCAGTGGTTCAGATGTTGCAGTGACACAGTTGTTGCATTGGTTCAAATGGTTCAAATGGTTCAGTAGTAGCCAGAGCTCAGTAGTCGCAATAGCTCAGCAGTACCAAAGGTTCAGCTATAGCCGCAGTTCGTCAAGTGGTTACGTTGACGCATCAAGCTATCAAGCTATCAAGCTGTCAGGCTTACTGCAGGTAAGCGTTCAGCATCCAGGTTTCTTTCTCTTGCTGACTGATGTAATCGCTCAGTAGTCCGACGGTACCCTCATCACCCAGTTCACTGGCCGTTGTCAGAATCTGCCGTTGTTTCACCAGCAGGGTCTGGTAAGCCGCCAGCACATGTTTAATCGCCGCAGTCCCTTCAGTGACATCCAGTGTTTCACTGATATCAGACAATGCCAGGTATTTTGAGTAACCGTGAACCGGTTGCGAGCCCAGAGTCAGAATACGCTCAGCCAGCTCATCCACCTTCACCACCAGATCGGTATACATCTCTTCAAATTTTGCGTGCAGCTCGAAGAAATCGCGCCCCTTGATGTTCCAGTGGTATCCGCGAACGTTCATGTAGAGCACCTGATAGTCCGCCAGTAGCTTGTTCAGTTCGTCAGTCAGTGCCTTCGCTTCAGTTTTGTTCAGGCCAATCAGATTCTTTTCCATATGTCCTCCGGCTTGTTGCAATCGAATGTGACAGTAAATGCTTATTCCGTATCGGATATGGGATTAGATTACGGTGGATGTGTCTATTTGAGAAATCGATTGAAATTATTGTTTCGATAGGCAAAAACTATGGATGCGTGGGGGAGTGGCGTTAAGCCATCAAAAATTTCGTGCGCAAACAGATGTATGGAAGATCACACTTTTCATCTGAGGCACTGTATGGAAAAGGGGACAATGACACAAATTTATAAACTGGCATTAAAGTTACGGCAGATTGTTCAGATATAGTGACCACTTAGTCACTTATAAGATCAATGAGATAGCACTCGGTTAGGAGGGCTCCTCAAAAAATGATCAATCCACTCAGTTGCATTGGGACACTCAGAATGAAAAGAATAATCCTGCTGGTAGTCTGCGCTATGTTCGGCATTGCCGTCATAGCGAGTATGGCTTCGACTTACTTTATTTCCAGCCAGAAAATCGACGAAATCATATTAAATAAATCTCAGGTTCAGGCTGAATTTCTGGCTGAAAATGCGGCATACATTCTGGAGCATTCTGATCGCCCGCAAGCCGATTTGCAGGCATTGGTTGATTCTCTGAAGCAGCGCTCTGACATCAGCTATGCCATCGTTATTGATAGTCATGTGAAAGCCGTGGCACACAGTGACAAACAAAAGCTCAATAAGGTGTATGACGACAGCTATACCATAGACGGCGCGACCAAAGGTGTTCAGCAGTATTCAAAATGGTATGCCGATGTTCAGAAAGTCTGGGTGTTCGACATCATGTCGCCAATTTATGTCAATGGACAGCTGTACGGGACGTTAGATATCGGTATTCCCATCACGGAAGTCAGCGAGGCGACTAACGGGATCATCACGTATCAGCTGATTTCTATTGTTGCCATTTTCTTACTGTGTGTTGTTGTGCTTTCCGGATTACTGGGTCGACTGCTTAAGCCACTTTCAGTGCTGAAAAATGCCCTGCAGGACATTTCTAAAGGTGATGGTGATTTGACGGTGCGCCTGCCGGTGAAAGGGAATGATGAAGTGGCGCAAATTTCTTCTGCATTCAATACCTTTGTGAATAAAGTCCATGAAATTATCTCGCAGGTGGTGAATACCGGGGTTGAGCTCAACGGATCGGCCTTAGCGCTGCGTCAACAGTCGCAAAATGCGCTGCAACGAGGTCAGGAACAAAACGAGCAAACCATGCTGGTGGTGACCTCGATGAATGAAATGATCGCGACCGTAAACGAAATCGCTTCCAATGCGGCTGGTGCCGCAGATGCAGCCAGCAATGCGAATAACGAAACTCAGTCTGGTTATCAAACGTTGCAAAAATCGACTACGGCGATCAGCAATCTTGAAACCGAAATGAATAATACCTCGAATGTGATTTTGACTCTGGCGGATAAAACACAATCGATTGGCTCTATCCTTGAGGTTATCCGCGGTATTTCAGAACAGACCAATCTGCTGGCTCTGAATGCTGCCATTGAAGCGGCAAGGGCCGGTGACGCTGGCCGTGGTTTTGCGGTTGTTGCTGATGAGGTTCGCAATCTCGCTACGAAAACGGCACAGTCTACGGATGAGATCAATGCGATGATTAATCAGTTGCAGGCGGAAGCACAAAATGCGGTGACGTCGATGGAAAGCAGTAAATCGCTGATTAAGGAAGGGGCGAGCGAAACAGAGCTGGCACGTAAGGCGCTGGAAGAAATTTCCCGTCAGGTCATGACTATTCTGGATATTAATACTCAGGTCGCGACGGCAACAGAACAACAATCCACGGTGGCCAATGAGATTAATATGAACATGGATACGGTCAGTCATTTGGTCAAAGACGGGCTCAGCGCCAGCCAGGAGCTGGAAGTGTCCAGCAAGCAGCTCGCAGAGCTGTCTCAGGTGCTTGACCATCATGTCGGCGCGTTTAAAATCTAGCCGAGCATAAACTTCTGGCACAAACGACCAGGTGTGAATAGCTAAGGCATTTATTGCTAAGGTTTTTATCGCCAGGGGTTTCTCTGGTAACGCCTGCGCTATCGTGACCTGTGCTGGCCTGATGCTTCCGACCCGGAAAATAGCTTTCTGTCTCGCTTACAGGAAGCTATTTTTTTATCATTAACAGAGAGAACACCACGAATATGAACGACGTATTTATGCTGCGCGCATTGGAAGTGTCACGCAATGCACTTCCGCTGTGTCGCCCCAATCCTCCGGTTGGCTGTGTGCTGGTGAAGCAGGGAGTTATCGTTGCTGAAGGCTATACTCAGGCAATTGGCGGTAACCATGCTGAAGTTGAGGCATGTGCGGCTTACACTGGTTCGCTGGAAGGCGTAACGGCTTACGTCACGCTCGAGCCTTGTGCCTTTGTCGGCAGAACACCGTCATGCGCTCATATGCTGGCAAAGAGCGGGATAAAGCATGTTGTGGTAGCCATCCTCGACCCCGATCCAAGAAACAGTGGGAAGGGCATCGACATTCTCAGAACCGCCGGTATCAGAGTGGATATCGGGTTGTGCGGTGAAGCTGTCTCAGAATTCCTGATGCCTTATCTCGGCCACGCATAAGTGCGGCACTGTGCCGTGTCGTGTTGTGCCGTGAAGTGTCGCGCATCATCAATTGCGATGTGTTTCGTATGAGTTTGGCTGGCTTATCAGTAGAACTGCCGATGATTCTTTTAGTGCAAAGAAGTGGAAGGGGAAAAGTATTGATGGGTAATTCTGAACATGGTTATCAGGAGCAGCTACTGTTTATGATCAAACGCGATTCATTCCGGGTCAAAGCGCTCGATTGTGTTTGGCAACTGGGTCTGCCGCAATGTTATCTGGCTGCCGGTTTTGTTCGAAATTTGGTGTGGGATCATCTTCATCAGAAAGAGCATCCAACCGCCCTGAACGATCTGGATGTTGTTTATTTCGACCCAACCGAAGAGTGTGACGTTGCCTATTTAGACTTTGAAAGCAGGTTGCGGAAAATGATGCCTGAAGTCAACTGGCAAGTACGTAATCAGGCGAAAATGCACAGTCGCAACGGTGATATACCTTATACCAGTACGCTTGACGCTTTATCGTATTGGCCGGAAAAAGAAACAGCGGTGGGCATCAGAAAAATCAATCAGCATGACTATGAGTTGATTACCGCATTTGGGTGGGATTCTTTGTTCAATTTGCAACTGACGGCTAATCCCAAACGTTCTCACGCACTCTTTGCACAACGGGTCAGGGACAAACGGTGGCTAACACTGTGGCCGAAATTGCAAATTGTTGAGTCGATGCCTTGAGCGTCAAAAGCCATAACATGTATTCACCGAACAATGTCTATTGCTTCTGTTAGAGTGTGCCTGTCGCCGATAACCTGGCTGACTATTCTGGCGCCAGAATTTCAAAGCACCGGTTTTATCCATGAGCACTCCAGTCTGTCAATTTTCTGCCCGTGTTCTGGAAATAAAAAGATAACCAGATAAAAAGATAAATGGCGCGAATGCTTTTTCACCAAGATCCAACGCTTTATATTTTCGTAATACAAAAAATTGCTCAATATTATAAATTGATGGTTCTTTAGAATAGATTGATTGTTCTTCAGAATAGATTGAATACTCAACCGTAAAGTCTGATTGCGCGGTTGGATATTCCCAGATAAGCGCAAATCAGATTAATTTACCCTCCATATAAATAAAGTCGGGGATGTGGTTTTTTGCGCGCCAATATTTACCTAGCGGCTTTTGCTACAGCTACAGCGATGTTGATACCAGATATATAAGTGATTTGGTGACGCTGTCACTTATTGGGTGGCGGAACGTAATGCGTTTACCTGAGTTAGCCGATTTCTTGATAAGACGGTGCCGAATACGCGCTGACTGGTGCTGGCTGGGTACGGTTTGAATTTAACATCGTTGAGTCTGTTTATTCCCAAGGTCTTGATACCAAAAACAGTGAAGCGAATGCGATTAAATTCAATGCCATGAACCCATGACGAACCCATGACGCTACGTCGAACGGCAAGATGGTGGTCGCTTATGGTAAGCTGGCGAGCGGGAAAAACAGAGTGATACAGCATGCAAATTCCAAAGTCGGTCAACGTTGATGTGGTGACAGCGCTGGGCGCTGAGGCAATCAGACAAACAGCTATCATTCAGTCTTTGTGGGGCGGGTACGGGGAATTGTTTCGAGCCACCCTACAAGGCGGGGCATGGCCATCCGTGATTGTGAAGCATATTCGATTGCCTCAGCCGGAATCTCATCCCCGAGGCTGGAACACACCGGTATCGCATCAGAGAAAGCTGGATTCTTATCAGGCTGAGGTGAACTGGTATCGCCACTATGCCAGTCAGTGCTCTCCCGAAAGTCCGGTTCCGCAGTGCCTGTACGTTTCACAACAGGGGGATGAAATCTTGCTGGTCTTGGAAGACTTACATACCCTTGGTTATTCCAGAGTGCTGAAACAGGCAGATAGACCGGCGATTTTTGCTTGCCTGCGTTGGCTGGCCGAGTTTCATGCCCGGTTTATGGGGCAGGAGCCAGCCGGGTTGTGGCAGACTGGGACCTACTGGCATCTCTCGACGCGTCCGGATGAATGGGAGGCGTTGGACGATCCAATATTAAAAGCGGCGGCTGAGTGTATTGATCGTGCTCTGGCAGATTGCCCGTACCAGACATTGGTACATGGCGATGCCAAACTGGCAAATTTCTGCTTTACACCCGATCACAGCAAAGTTGCCGCGGTTGATTTCCAATATGTCGGTAAAGGCTGCGGGATGAAGGATGTGTGCCTGTTTCTGAGTAGCGTTCTGACCTTTGAGGAAAACGACATCCAGATAGCGGAATATCTGGAACACTATTTCTCCTGTCTGAAAGCAGCTGTCGAACGCCATCAACCAGCGTTAGACGGCGAGGCGATAGAGGCGGCCTGGCGGCCGCTGTACAGTGTCGCCTGGGCTGACTTTCAGCGCTTTGTGAAAGGCTGGAGCCCCGGCCATTGGAAGATAAATCCTTATACTGAAAACCTGACCCGTCTGGGCTTGGAACAGGTAGGGATAAAGGAAAGCCTGAATGCAGGGAGCGAGAGAAGGTCCTGATGATCTGCCGGGTGTTTTTGTGGTGAGATGAAAAAAAGAAACCCACTGCATGGCAGTGGGTTTTTTAGCGAGTCAGCTTAGCGCGCTCGATTGGTGAGACTCAGCCTCAACATCGCGATACTGGCGTAAGGGCTTTCAGGCTGTTTCTTCCAGCACGTCGCCGATGAAGCCACCGGTCTGATGTGCCCACAGCTGAGCGTACAGGCCATTTTTCTCCAGCAGTGCCTTGTGGCTGCCTTCTTCGACAATCTTGCCTTTATCCAGCACGATCAGACGATCCATCTCTGCAATGGTCGACAGGCGGTGAGCAATTGCAATCACTGTTTTGCCTTCCATCAGCTTGTACAAACTTTCCTGAATCGCCGCTTCGACTTCCGAATCCAGGGCCGACGTTGCTTCATCCATCACCAGAATCGGTGCGTCTTTCAGCAGCACCCGCGAGATGGCAATGCGTTGGCGCTGACCGCCGGAGAGTTTCACCCCGCGTTCACCTACCTGAGCGTCATACCCCACGTTGCCGTGTGGATCTGACAATCTCTCAATAAACTCATGAGCATGCGCCTGACGTGTGGCACGTAGCAGATCGTCTTCGGTGGCATCCGGGCGACCATAGAGAATGTTTTCACGGATCGAGCGGTGCAGTAGTGAGGTATCCTGCGTTACCATGCCAATCTGGCTGCGCAGTGAGTCCTGGTTGACGTCGGAAATGTTCTGACCATCAATTTTAATGGCACCGGACTCGACGTCGTGGAAACGCATTAGCAGGTTGACCAGGGTGGATTTACCGGCACCGGAGCGACCCACCAGGCCCACTTTTTCACCCGGTTTGATGGATAGGTTGAGTTTCTCCAGAACGCCTTCTTCTTCACCGTAGTGGAAGCTGACATTGTCAAATTCAATGCTGCCATGATTGACGTTCAGTTTCGGAGCATTGGGCTTGTCCTCAATCGCGATAGGTTTAGACAGTGTCTTCATGCCATCAATAACGGTACCGATGTTTTCAAACAGCGCCCCGATTTCCCACATGATCCACTTCGACATCCCCTGAATACGCAGAGCGATACTGATGGCGACAGCAATCACGCCGACGGTCACAGCCGCGTTCATCCACAGGCCAATCGACACTGCCGCCACGGTAAACAGCAACAGGTAGTTAATGGCATCAACACTCAGGACAAAACAGGTCGCCAGACGCATCTGGCCGTAAACTGTTTTCAGAAAGCCACGCATACCCTGCTCGGCATATTCCATTTCACGATTTGTGTGAGAAAACAGTTTGACCGTTGCGATATTGGTGTAGCTGTCAACGATACGGCCTGTCATTAACGATCGGGCATCAGCTTGTTCTGTGGCGACTTTTTTCATTCGCGGCACGAAATAGAACTGAATACCGATATAAGCTAACAGCCAGGCAAAGATAGGCAGCATCAGGTAAAAATCGGAGTTACCCATCATGATGATCATCGAGGTGAAATACACACTGATATACACCAATACATCGACAAGTTTCATCACGGTTTCACGCACTGCCAGTGCTGTTTGCATCACTTTGGTGGCAATACGGCCAGCAAAGTCGTCCTGATAGAAAGACACGCTCTGACGCAGCAGATAGCGATGTGCCATCCAGCGGATCGACATCGGATAATTACCGAGTAGTGACTGGTGCATGATCATTGAGTGGCAGAATGCCAGCACCGGAATTACCACGATCACCAGAAAGCCCATCATCATGATGGTTGAGCCTTCTTCTGCCCACAGTGTGTCCGGGTTGTGGTTGGCCAGCATATCAACCAACTGGCCCATGAAGCCCAGCAGGGTAACTTCGACAATCGCAACCAGCGCACTGAGTATCGACATGGCCAGCAGGGGAAGCTCAAACCCACGCGTGTAATGACGGCAGAACGCAAACAGGCTGCCGGGTGGCTGTTGCGGTTCCTGCCGGGGAAAAGCCGCCGTTAAGTTTTCAAAAAACTTGAACATATTTTCATCTATCCATTGTTTGGAAAAGCATTCAGACAGGCTCGGTTTTCAGCCTGAAGAGGGTATTCTATCTGACAATTACCAAAGATAAAAAAGTCTTTATTTTTAAATAATTAATAAAGATAAAAACCGGAGTTTGTCCACTTTTATAATAGGGTTTAGTGGCAAAATATTGGTGCTAAATACGAAAAATTGCCATTATGCAGTGTTATTAATATAAGTATTAATTAAATATGAAAGAGTTGATTTAAGGCATTTATTTTACCGCAAAATAACCACATAATACTAATGATAATAATTCCCATATTTATTACGAGTGGTATTTCGAGGTATTTAAACGGATGTCGCCGACAATTCTTCCGATGCAAAGCAAACTTGCCCGCCTGATCAAGCAAACCTGCCAGGCACCTCTTTTTCCCCTTTCGCTGGCTGTGTTGTGTACACCGGTTGTCGCGCAGGCCAGTGAGCAGGCTCAGGCACCTGATGAAACCATCGTGGTAACAGCCTCGGCGCTGAAAGTGGCCACGCCGATGGCAGAATCGCCGACTTCAGTCTCTGTGGTCAATCGGGACGATCTGGACATTCATCAGGTTCAGAAGCTGGATGAAGCATTTCGCTATAACGCGGGTGTGCTGTCGGCGCCATACGGTGCAGATAACGATACAGACTGGTTGAAGGTTCGTGGTTTTGATGCGGCAACGTATCTCGATGGCAGCCGTCTGTTCAAAGACGGTTACTACGGCTGGATGATTGAACCTTATGGTCTCGACAGGGTTGAGCTGCTCAAAGGCCCGGCCTCTATCCTTTACGGTGAGGCACCTC
This sequence comes from Photobacterium ganghwense, assembly GCF_017329545.1. Taxonomy (NCBI): domain Bacteria; kingdom Pseudomonadati; phylum Pseudomonadota; class Gammaproteobacteria; order Vibrionales; family Vibrionaceae; genus Photobacterium; species Photobacterium ganghwense. Next base: position 1,597,920 of record NZ_CP071326.1, on the reverse strand, counting down.
CGGGTGGGGTGATTAATGCGGTCACCAAAAAGCCAACGTACGAGCCGCGCGGGGAAATTAATGTTCAGGCTGGCAACAAAGACCACAAACAGGTTGGCATTGATGTTTCCGATTCGGTGAATGGCCGCGATGATATGCGTTTTCGTATCGTGGGTATGTTCAAAGACGGCGACGGTGAGCTGAACGGCACGGAGAACACCCGTTACTACTTCGCGCCAAGCCTGGTGATTGATCTTTCTGCCGATACCACGCTGACCCTGCTGGCCAGCGTGCTGTATGACGACGGAGTGCCGACCAACGGTTTCTTCCCGGCGTACGGTACCTTGATTGACACGCCGTTTGGGAAAATCGATCCAAGCACTAATCTGGGTGAGCCGGATTATGATCGCTACCGTCGTACTCAGGTCTCTCTGGGCTACCAGCTTGATCACCAGATTAACGATACCTGGGAGTTCGCTCAGAACGCCAAATACGGTTACAACAAGTTGTTGCTGCGCAGTACTTATGCTTTCCCGAGCGATTCATCGACTACGCTGCAACGCGGTCTGGTTTTCCGCGATGGTGATACCGAAAGTTTCACCGTGGACAACAAAGCGGTAGGGCGCTGGTATAGCGATTATACCGAGCAGACTCTGTTGCTTGGCCTCGATCTGCAATCGCACCGCAACAGTGGCAAAGAGCTGGACAGCTACAGTTTCGGCACCATTGATGCGTTTGACCCGCAATACGGCAACTTTACCCCGATTGACCCGAATACGGCGATTGATCGCCGCATCAGTAAGCAGCAGGCGGGTTTGTATGCCCAGTATCAGATGCGTTTGTATGACCAGTGGGTAGGTATTGTTGGCGGCCGTTTTGATTACGTCGAAACACAGAACAAAAACGGCACGGCCGATACCCGCGAAGCGCGTTACGACAGCGAGTTTTCGCCGAATGCCGGTCTGATGTACCTGGCTGAGAATGGTATGTCGCCTTATGTCAGCTACTCAGAATCGTTTGAAGTGCTGACCACTATCGACACAGCCACGAACGAACTCTATAAACCGCTGAAAGGCAAGCAAACCGAAGTCGGTGTGAAATATACGCCAGATGCGTTTGACGGTTACATCAACCTGGCCTGGTTTAATCTGGAAGAGGAAAATGCGCTGGTGACAAACCCGAACACCTGGGTGAAAACCCAGACCGGGGAAGTGAAGTCTAAAGGCGTGGAGCTGGAAGGGGTCGGGTACATTACCGATGACCTGAAACTGACCGCCAGTTACACCTATACCGATGCACGTACTGATGAAACCTACGGTAGAGGCAAACAGCGTGCCGGGATGATTCCTCGTCATATGGCTTCGGCATGGTTTGACTATGATTTTACCTCAGCAGGTCTGGAAGGCTTCCGCCTGGGCAGTGGCATTCGCTATGTCGGCACGACGGTGGACAATCCGGCGAGCAGTCATCGTCAGGTCGCAGCGTACACCCTGTGGGATGCGGTGGCGCAGTATAACATCAACCGTGCATGGCAGGCACAGCTGAACATCAACAACATCACCGATAAAGAGTATGTATCGAGCTGCGATTACTACTGCTACTACGGTGAATCACGCCGCGTAGTGGCCAGCCTGAATTACCGTTGGTAATGCACTTCAGCGCGCCGATCATATCTGGCGTTAATGACTAAGCCGAGTCGGGTGTTTTGCCCGGCTCGGCTTGCCTATTTCAGTAACAGCCTTTTTGGGGAAGACTGAACCATGTTTGAACTGAATAATATACGTATGCATCGCGATGGCCGGGATATCCTGGCTATCGAGACACTGAACATCAAAAGTGATGCCTTGACGGTGGTACTTGGCCACAATGGCTCCGGAAAATCGACGCTGGTGAATCTGCTGTCGGGTCAGGTAGCTCCGGATGCCGGTACCGTCAGCCTGAACGGGCACATTCTCACTGATTTGTCAGCTAAAGGACTGGCCCGCGAAATCGCATTCTTGCCGCAGAAACTGCCGGAAGTAGCCGGACTGACCGTCCGGGAGCTGGTTCGGCTAGGGCGTTTCCCGTGGCGGGGTACCTTTGGTCGCTGGCAGAAACAGGACAATGACATTATCAACGAGGCGATGGCACAGACCGGGACATTGCCTTTTGCTGATAGTCTCGCGGATCAGCTGTCCGGCGGGGAGCGCCAGCGGGCATGGGTCGCGATGTTGCTCGCTCAGCAGTCGCCGGTATTAATTCTGGATGAGCCGACCTCGGCGCTGGACATCAGTCATCAATACCAGCTGATGGCATTACTGGCCGACCTCAATGCCCGTACTGGCTGTGGAATTATCGTGATCCTGCACGATTTGAATCTGGCACTGCGTTATGCCACGGACATCGTGGCGCTGAAGCAGGGCCGAGTGGTGTTTAACGGCCCGAGCCGCGAGATGCTGAGTGAAGCGCAGCTGTCTGAACTGTACGGCACTGACATTAAACTGATTGATCATCCTGTTCCGGCGGCATCGTCACAATCCAATAAGGTAGCCGTGGTATGTTAATGCTTACTTCTCTATTTTCCTTCGCAGGCTCGGATTCAGCCTCAAAATCAGCCGGTGGACCGCGTTCTTCATGGTTATCTGTGTCGCGGTTTTTCCCGTCACGGATTTGGCTGAACCGGTACATCAGGGCTGCGGTGATCGGTACGGGCTGTCTGATGAGCCTGCCGGGCGTCGCTGCTATCACTGTGACAGACAGCCGGGGACAGCATGAGCTGCAAACTCCGCCCAAACGCATTGTTGCACTGAACTGGGATCTGGCAGAGCAGCTGCTGGAGCTGGATGTTGTGCCGGTTGGCGTGCCAAATATCAAAGATTACGGCGAGTGGGTGGTCAAGCCTGCGATGCCTGATGGGGTGGACGATCTTGGCACCCGCGCTGAGCCGAATATGGAAAAGCTGGCCGCGCTGAAGCCGGATTTGATCCTGGCGGCGACCCCGCAAAAAGACCTGATCCCGCGTCTGGAAAGCATCGCGCCAGTGCTGTATTACAGCACTTACAGTAAAGAGACCAACAGCGCCGAAATGGCGATTCAGAACTACCGCTACATCGCAGAAGCGGTGGGTAAATCCACGCTGGCGGAGCAAAAATTGGCCGCGATGGATGCCCGTTTTGCAGAGCTGAAAACCCAGTTGACCACGGCATTTGGTGAACCGTTGCCAAAAGTGGCGGCGATGCGCTTTGCCAACAAGACCTCGGTGTACATCTACGGTGAGAACTCCACCACCGAATACGCGTTGCAGAAGCTGGGCTTGCAAACGGCCTTGCCGCAGCCTGCGACGGAATGGGGCATTGTGCAAAAGCGGATTACCGATTTGCAGCATGTCGGCAATGGTTATGTACTGTATTTTGAGCCGTTTAATGATGCCGAGGCATTGAAGAAATCTGTACTGTGGAAAGCGATGCCGTTTGTACGCCTGAATCATGTTAACAGTGTGCCATCGGTCTGGAATTATGGCGGCGCGATGTCGATTCGCTATATCGGCGAGGGAATGGCACAAAGCCTGCTGGAGATCGCACCGAAATAATGTCTCGTTCAATGACTTATGTGCCATTTCTGACGCTGGGCCTGGGCCTGGGCCTGGGCCTGCTGGCTGCAGGTAGTCTGCAAATTGGCAATGATGTAACACTGGCTCGACAGATTGATTTGCTGTTTGGTACACCGGCGGAAGAATTTGCCGATTTTGCTTTTGTTTACGCTCAGTTGCCGCGAATGGTGATGGCAGTGATGGTGGGCGCGATGTTGGGGCTGGTGGGCAGCCTGATGCAGCAGCTGACCCAGAATTCACTGACCTCGCCGCTGACGCTGGGAACCTCCTCCGGTGCCTGGCTGGCGCTGATTATTCTGAATGTCTGGTTTCCTGATAATGCCGCCGATTTGCAGGCACTGGCGGCGATGGTCGGGGCGATGTCGGCGCTGTTGTTGGTCATTACCATTGCCGGGCCGCGTAATATGACCGGTTTACCACTGGTACTGGCCGGAATGGTGGTGAATATCCTGTTGGGTGCCTTGGCGACAGCCATCATTCTGCTTAACGAGCAATATGCGCAGAATGTGTTTATCTGGGGAGCCGGTGATTTAACCCAGAATGGCTGGGAGTGGGTGCAATGGCTATGGCCGCGGCTGACAGTGTCGGTGCTGATCCTGCTGTTCGCACCGCGGGTACTGACGTTGATGCGGTTAGGTCATCAGGGAGCAGCAGCCCGCGGCTTGAACGTGATCCCGATGTTTATCCTGCTGATCGGGCTGGGATTGTGGCTGGTGGCGGCTTCAATCACTGCGGTAGGCGTGATCAGTTTTATCGGGTTGTTGACCCCTAACATAGCTCGCGCAGTGGGGGCTCGTACTCCACGTACTGAGCTGTTGGTGAGTATGTTTCTCGGTAGCCTGCTGCTCCTGCTCACTGACAGCGCTGCCCTCTGGCTGAGCCAATGGACAACGGATGCTCTGCCAAGTGGCACAACGGCTGCTGCTATCGGCGCACCGGCGCTGATTTGGTTTGCCCGGCGCAAACTCAAAGCGCAGGATCAATTGTCGATCAAACTCCCGCCAAGCCGTGATCGGCTGGCAACCGCAACGCTTCCTGTGCTGGGTCTGATGATTATCGGGCTGGCGGCGCTGAGCCTGACATACCATCCCGCCGAGTCGGGTGCTTCTTTTGCGTTACCGGGGGACTATCAGTGGGCACTGCGCTGGCCGCGGTTGCTGACTGCAATGTGTGCTGGTGTCGGGTTGGCCCTGGCCGGGACCATTTTGCAGCGGCTGATTTATAACCCGCTTGCCAGCCCGGATATTCTCGGGATCTCTGCAGGGGCGACGTTTGCCCTGGTGGCCAGCAGTATTTTTCTCGGCAACAGTATCTTTGCCGCCGGATCGCTGACTGCATTTATTGGCAGTATGGCGGTACTGGCTGTGATTTTGCTGCTGGGACGACGCCATCAGTTTGCCCCGTCCAGTATGATTCTGATTGGAATTGCCGTCAGTGCGCTGATTGAAGCACTGGTCCAGTTTGCCCTGGCTCGGGGAACGGAAGACAGCTACAGCATCATCAGCTGGCTGGCAGGGTCAACCTACCGGGTAACGCCGGAGAAAGCCCTGCTGTTGATGGCCGTAGTGGCTGCTCTTACAGCCTTCACGCTGGCGACATCCCGCTGGTTAACGCTGATTTCCGCCGGGCGGCAGTTTGCGGCTGCACGAGGGCTGAATGTGCAACTGACCAGTGTGATTCTGCTTGGTGTGGTGGCGCTGCTGTGCGGATCGGTGACGGCGACAATGGGGCCGGTGGCCTTCATCGGATTGCTGGCGCCTCACATGGCAGTGATGCTGGGGGCAAAAGTGGTGAAGTCACAACTGACGGTGGCGGCGCTGGTGGGAGGCTGCTTGATGGTATTTGCTGACTGGTTGGGGCAAGTGATGCTGTACCCTATGCAGATCGCTGCGGGTACACTGGTGTCTGTGATAGGTGGCAGTTACTTCCTGTTGCTGCTGATCCGGGGGCGTAGCCACACCTGATTGGGTTTCTGAAAGCTTTACCTTGAAACCTGCACCTGAACTTGTATCTGAAACCTCGACGTCAAGTGTTTACGTCGTGACGTTACAGACAATGGCTCCGTAAGACGGAGCCATTTTTTTATCCTGTGACACAGGTTGCAGAGCAGTACTATGTCAGTACTACGATTTCAGTACTACTATGTCAGTACAACCCGACAGCATAGCTCGGCAACACAATCCGAAATTCTGCAGAGGAAACGGGGCTTAGTCGCTTAAACCGGCGTCGGATGCCACCCCTTTCAGCCAGTGGCAGAAGGCATCAATCGCCGGGTTGGTATGGTGCTGAAACAGATAGTATCCGGCTTGTGCAGGCACCGGCTCAAACGGAGAAACCAATGAGCTGCGTGTTCCGGATGTTGCTTGCTCTGGTGTTTTCACCTGAGTTTGGACTTGGGATGGACTGATCAACGCCCGTCGAGCCATGGCAATACCCAGCCCGGCCTCTGCGGCAGCCATTGCCATATCGGTTCGGTTGAAATAGTGCCCCTGGGTGTTTTCGTAGGCCCAGCCCTGACTGTCAAACCAGAAACGCCATTCATCGTCTTTATCGGCTCCCTGCCACGGCATCGCATCGTGCAGCAGGGTGACATTCTGCCAGCTTTTAGGCAGATGCCAGTCAGCGCCGGAAAAATAATCCGGGCTCATCACCGGTACCAGATACTCTTCCATCAACAGTTTGGCCTTTGCCGGTGCATTGGCAGACTGGCAGTAATCAATGATCAGATCGACACCGGAATCTCGGTGATCAACCAGCGCGCCATCGGCAAAGGTCAGTACCTTGATGTCAGGATGCAGGCGATAAAAATCCTGTAATCGCGGCACCAGCCATTTAAATGCAAACGACGGTGTGAGCTTGAGCCGTACTTCATTGTTCTGCGAGGGCCCTTGTAACTGCTCCAGCACTTTTTCGATGGCTTCAATGCTGTTATTGACCACCATATACAGCTGTTTCCCCTCCGGCGTCAGGGTCAGGCCGCGCGAATGGCGTTCAAACAGAGTTAAATCTAACCGCTGTTCTAACAGCTTGATCTGCTGGCTTAATGCCCCGGTTGTCAAATGCAGCTGTTTCGCAGCCTGAGTCAGGCTTCCGTGACGGGCTACGGCCTCGAAGGTTGCCAGTCCGGCGAATGTGGCGCTTTTCATGTGTCAGACGAATTCCTGATAGATTTTATGGGTTTGTTTGACTGACTCGGTAAGACAAACAGAATCCGGATTTTAAAGGTTTTAGAAAAACTAAATACTGCTGTTAAATAATATCGATTGTTAGGGAAATGTAAATCCCGCATTCTTCACTCGTTTTCATTTATACCAATAAGAATCAGCCATAAGTGAGGAAAGGGATGGAAGTTATCGTATTAGGTAGTGGCGTTGTCGGTCTGACATCAGCCTGGTTTTTACGTCAGGCAGGTCACGATGTGACTGTGATCGACCGTCAGCCACGCAGCGCAGAAGAAACCAGTTTTGCTAATGCCGGCCAGATTTCTTACGGCTACTCATCGCCGTGGGCTGCTCCGGGTATTCCGACCAAAGCGATCAAATGGCTGATGCAAAAACACGCGCCGTTTAAAGTACAACCTTCAGCGTCACCTGAGCTGTACCGTTGGGCGGCACAAATGTTGGTGAACTGTAGCTACCGTCACTATCAGGTGAACAAATCACGTATGCTGCGCATCGCGAACTACAGCCGTGACTGCCTGATTGACCTGCGCAAATCACACGATCTGAATTACGAAGGCCGTCAGCAAGGTACGCTGCAGGTGTTCCGTACCGAAGCTCAGCTGGAAGCTGTGAAGAAAGACATCGAAGTACTGGCTGAAAGCGGCACGCGTTTCGAAGAAATGGACGTGGCGGGCTGTATCGCTGTGGAACCAGGTCTGGAAGGCGTGAAGCACAAGCTGGTGGGTGGTCTTCGCTTGCCTGACGATGAAACGGGTGACTGCTACCTGTTCTGTCAGCAACTGACTGACATGGCTGAAAAAGCCGGTGTGAAATTCCTGTTCAACACACAAGTTGAGCGTCTGGTGGAAGAAAACGGTCAGATCCGTGGCGTTCACACCGACAAAGGTCTGCTGAAAGCTGACAACTATGTTGTTGCAATGGGCAGCTTCTCACCGCAGCTTCTGTCACCAATGGGTATCAAACTGCCGGTTTACCCTGTTAAAGGTTACTCACTGACAATGCCTGTTACCAATGAAAGCGAAGCACCGGTTTCAACGGTAATGGATGAAACTTACAAAGTGGCCATGACACGTTTCGATGACCGTATTCGTGTTGCCGGTACTGCAGAGCTGGCTGGTTTTAACTACAACTTGCCACAGAAGCGTAAAGAAACCATCGCGATGGTTATCAGCGACCTGTTCCCGAACGGTGGCGATATCAGCAAAGCGGAATACTGGACTGGCCTGCGCCCAATGACGCCGGACGGTACCCCAATTATCGGTAAAACGCACATCAAGAACCTGTACACCAACACAGGTCACGGTACTCTGGGCTGGACGATGGCGTGTGGTTCTGCTCGTCTGCTGGCTGACATCGTGAGCGGTAAGCAAACGGATATCGACTCAACAGGTCTGGATGTATCTCGTTACGCTAACTAAGCTGACGGGGTATTAAGAAGCTAACGAGGTTAATGTTGCAGTGATGCGTCAGTGGTATTCGCTGATGCATCATATGAAAGTAGCTTTTGAGTAGCTTTTGAGTAGCTTTTGAGTAGCTTTTGATCGTAGCTTCTATCTCGTCCGTGATAACGACCATACAAAAAAACGCTGGTTACCTTAACCAGCGTTTTTTTATTTTTTGGCAGGCAAGAATCAGCAATTGCCTTTCTTGGCTTGGCCCGGAGGGCAGAAGCCGCCACCGTGGCTGTGTGGACCGCCGTAATCACGATCATTGGTGGTTGCGCGAATATTAACGCCGTCAACTTCACCTTCAACATGTGTCAGTTGGCAGCCTGTGGTTGTCAGCACCATCAGCATTGCTGCAAACATCGCCATTTTTTTCATTGTCATTACCTGTAATGGATAAGAGCCATTGGTTTCAGTATGTTGTCAGCACATATTGTAAACGGTGATCTTCGCCAGAAATGTCAGGGAAATGTCAGGGTGAATCGGCACCAGTAAGAGGCAGATTGCCCATACGTTTTGACGTCAATGTAGTAAAATTATTAACACACCCGTCAATATCGAAATGTCAGGAGGCCGAAATGATTCGGGTCTTTTACATTAGCGATGACTTAGACGACCTTGAGTTAGTGGAATATGAATTAGAACTGAGCGGGATAGGCTCTTCACAAATCCACGTACTTACCGACAATGATGCCGAGGTTGCCAGCCATCATCACCTGCATCCGGTGAAATCTTTTTTGCGCAATGATGTGATTCATTCAACGGAAATTGGAGCTGTTATTGGGGTAGCCGCTTCCGGGCTGATTTTATTTTTTGCGTATATGTCAGGCGTGACCGACACCGTAGGTTGGTTGCCGTTTATTATGTTGGCAATTGTTGTACTGGGATTTATTACCTGGGAAGGCGGGCTGTTTGGTTTTCAGGAGCTGCATTATCAGTTCAGGAAATTCAAGCAGGTGCTGAAATCCGGTCGCCATGTTCTGATGGTGGACGTTGAGCCCGAGCAGGAGTTGACGCTGGCGAACGTAACGCTGGCGCATAATAAGCTGCAGCCTGCCGGTACCGGTAAATCGCCACCGCGATGGTTGGTCTCACTGCATAACCGCTGGGACAGGTTTCTGCATGTGATGCCGTAAAGTAGATAAGTAGATGTGACTGGTGAGCCAGACGTAATTCGTAGTTAGAATTAATTGTTAGATAGAATTAATTGTTAGATAGAAGTAATTGTTAGGAGCCGTTGATTGTTAGAATCAACCAGATTACGTACAACGAGCTTACAAATAGAAACTCCCCCTGCTATTTGCTGGGGGAGTTTTTTGTGGGTTCCGCGAGGTCATTCCGGATTTCTGACGTTTCTTCTAATATCGACTTCATCTCGAATATCGATGACGGCGATGATATCGACAATGCCTCTGATATTAAGTGTCAGAGTGAATTCAGCTAAGAGTGTTCAGCCTGATAATGTTGTAAAGAAAAACTCGCGGAGCTGGAAAATGTAGTCAGCTTCAGTCGCCATGAGGCCGATTAATACCAACAATACCAGCGGCGGCAGAAAGATCGTATAAACCAGTGCCAGCCTTTCCCAGCGCATGTGCATGAATACTGCAGCGATCAGCCCGGCTTTCAGTGCCATAAACAGCAGGATCAGGCTCCAGCGCAACAACCCTTCCAGATGAAAATAATCCACCAGGTAGGACATGGTGCTGAGAAAAAACAGCATCAGCCAGACCTTCAGGTAGATGCCAATCGGGTGTCGCTGCCCCTGAGCGGTGTGGCCGGAACCTGTTTCGGTTGGCGAAGTGGTATTGTACATACATCCTCCTTGCTGCCGGACTGGTTTAACATTCGATGAAAGCGGGTATCACCACAGATAGAACAACGCGAAGATGAATACCCAGACCAAATCTACAAAGTGCCAGTACAGACCAGCAATTTCGACGATTTCGTAATTGCCCCGCCGCTCATAGTCACCCCGTAACACTTTTAAGGCGACGGTTAGCAGATAAATGACCCCGACACTGACATGTAACCCATGAAAGCCAGTGATCATAAAGAAACTGGCACCAAACTGGGCTGCACCGCTTTCATTCCCCCAGGGACGGAAACCTTCTGCAATCAGTTTGCTCCATTCAAAGGCCTGCATGCCGACAAAACTCATGCCGAGCAGAGCAGTGATCACCATCAGCAGGGCAGTCATTTCCCGCCGTTTCTGATACCCGAAATTCACCGCCATCGCCATGGTGCCGCTGCTGGTGATCAGGATAAAGGTCATGATGGCGATCAGGATCAGCGGTATCGACTGTCCTCCAATGGTCAGGGCGAATACTTCACTGGGCAACGGCCAGGGATCTGTGGTGGTCATCCGTACTGACATATACCCGACCAGAAAACAGCTGAAGACGAAAATATCGCTGAGCAGGAAAATCCACATCATGGCTTTCATGGGCGAGATGTGAAATACCGCCTTATCACCGGCATAATCTTCAATAATGGATGCCCACTGACCGTCGTCGGGCAATGTGTCTGTGGTAACCGTACGGGAGGCAGGTTCATTCATAATGGGAATCCTCAGGTAAAGCGCAGCAGTCCGAGCAGAAACAGCCAGACGAACAGCAGAAAATGCCAGTAGCGGGTACACAGTCGAAGCGCCGGGTTCAGTTTGTTACGCTGACCGCGAAAGGCTTGCCAGACCACCCAGCCAAGGGCGAGCAGGCCGCCCAGCACATGCAGTCCGTGCATACCGGTTAACAGATAAAAAAAACTGCTGGCCGGATTGCTGCTGACTCCCAGTCCGCTGTCTATCAGAGACTGCCAGGCCCATAACTGTGAGGCGATAAATGCCAGTGTAAACAGGACGGTCATCCTCAGCAGGGTAATGCTCGCACGAAGAGAAGGCAGTAGGGTTGATTGGCGGTAGCACAAATGCATGGTGATACAGCTCATCACCAGCATGGCAGTGCTGATGCCAAGCTGCCACGGTTCATTGAGCGTCTGCCAGTCAGGCAGGGTCATGCGTATCCGGTAAGCGGCGGTAAACAGCAGAAACATCACGGTTATGACCATCATGAGTACCCACAGTCCGGTGGATGCGGGAGGTGTGATGCCGCGTGGGATGTACCGCGCATCCGGGTCTGTGGTCAGCGTCGCCAGTCGCATTGTTACTTCGGGCTTAGACTGCGGTGAAGATGCCGGTTTGGAATCGGGATTGGCCATCATCGCTCCTTATTTGCTTTGACGGGGGTATCCGGGCCACCCCCTTTTGAAGCTGCAGTGGGGGATTCTGGCTCAGGACTTTCCGTAACGGGGTGTTGCGGTTCTGTCTGCGGAATGAAGTCTCGGTCATGACCCGGCACGCTGAAATCGTACGCCCAGCGATACACCACTGGCAGAGAATCGCCCCAGTTGCCGTGGCCGGGTGGGGTTTGTGGTGTGAACCATTCCAGTGAGGTGGCTTTCCACGGGTTACTGTCAGCGACTTTGCCGTATTTTCGGCTCCAGAACATGTTAAACAGAAAAATCAGCTGGCCCGCGCCGACAACCAGCGCCGCAATGGTGATGAATGCATTCAGACTTTGGGCAGACTCCGGAATAAAGGTGTAATTCTCATAGGCGTAATACCGGCGGGGCATGCCCATGATGCCGAGGTAGTGCATCGGAAAGTAAATGGCGTAAGTGCCAATAAAGGTGATCCAGAAGTGGATATGTCCCAGTGCCGGATTGAGCATGCGACCGGTGACTTTGGGATACCAGTGATAGATACCGCCGTAAATCACCAGAATCGGGGAAACCCCCATGACCATATGGAAATGTGCCACCACAAAGTAGGTATCAGACAGCGGAATATCGACCACCACATTACCCAGGAACAGTCCGGTCAGCCCCCCGATAATAAAGGTGCTCATAAAAGCAATGGCAAACAGCATCGGCAGGCTGAGATGAATATCACCGTTCCACAGTGTCAGCAGCCAGTTATAGACTTTGATTGCAGTGGGAACGGCGATCACTAGCGTTGTGGTCGCAAAAAAGAAACCGAAATACGGGTTCATCCCGCTGACATACATATGGTGCGCCCACACAATAAAACTAAGCGCTGCAATACCCACAATGGCCCACACCATCATCCGATAGCCGAAAATGTTTTTTCGGGCATGAATACTGATGAGATCAGACACAATCCCGAACGCGGGCAGGGCAACGATGTAAACTTCAGGGTGGCCGAAGAACCAGAAAAGGTGCTGGAACAGAATCGGGCTGCCGCCGCCGTAATCGGCCTGTTGTCCCATGGAAATGACGGCGGGCATGAAAAAGCTGGAGCCCAGCAGTTTATCGAACAGCATCATGATGGCGCTGACCAGCAGGGCAGGGAACGCTAATAAAGCCATCACAGATGCGGTAAATATTCCCCATACTGTTAGCGGCAGGCGCAGCAGCGTCATACCCTGGGTACGCGCCTGCAAAACCGTCGTGACATAGTTCAGGCCGCCCATCGTCGCGGCAACGATGAAGACCGCCAGAGAAATCAGCATCAGCACGATGCCCCAATCGGTACCGGGTGTACCGGGTAAAATGGCCTGAGGCGGGTAAAGCGTCCAGCCTGCGCCGGTCGGGCCGCCAGAGACAAAAAAGCTGGCAACCAGAATCAGTGACGCAACCAGATAGAACCAGTAGCTCAGCATGTTGAGAAACGGGAATACCATGTCTCGCGCGCCAACCATGAGTGGTATCAGATAATTCCCAAATCCGCCTAAAAATAGGGCCGTCAGCAGGTAAACCACCATGATCATCCCGTGCAGGGTCAGTGACTGGTAATAAGTATGTACATCAATAAAATCAAATTGGCCGGGAAAGCCGATTTGCAGACGCATCAGCCATGACAGCACCAATGCGATAAAACCCATCGCGATTGCGGTCAGCGAGTACTGAATCGCAATCACTTTATGATCCTGACTCCAGACGTATTTTGTCCAGAAGGACTGGGGATGAGCTTTGGGGGCATAGTCACTGGTGTCAAACATTACTCGGCTCCTTCTGACTGGTTACTGCCTGTCGGTTCCCCGGAAGGCGGCGGAGCAGAAATCGCTTTGATATAGGCAATCAGGGCATCCACTTCCTGATCGGAGAACTGGTAAACCGGCATAATACTCGGAAACCCTTTGACGATTTCGGCACTGGCATTGAGGATCGACTTTCTGAGATAGGCGTCATCGACCTTGACGTTCGTGTCGTCCGACAGCGTTTCGGTTTTGCCGTATAAGCCTAGCCAGGTTGGTCCCACGCCGGGTTTACCGTCCAGACTGTGGCAGCCGATGCATCCGTTCACTTCAGACAGTGTTTTGCCCATTGCCACAAGATCGGTTACTTCGCCAGCCTCTTTAGGCTGCTGCGTCTGGGCAAAGGTTGGTTGTTGTGCCAGCCAGCGGCCGAATGCCGCATCGTCTTCAACCACGACCCGGCCTCGCATGTTGAAGTGGCCGACACCACAGAGCTCCGCACAGAGGATGTCAAAGGTGCCGCGTTGGGTCGGGGTAAACCAGAAATGGCTCACGGTGCCGGGCACCAGATCCATCTTGGCGCGAAACTGAGGAACGTTGAAATCGTGCAGCACGTCTTTGGAGCGGAGCAGCACCTTATACGGGGTATAAAGGGGTAAATGCAGTTCAGGGCTGACGATGATTTTGTCATCGGCAGAAGCCGGATCATTCGGATCCAGCCCCAGCGGGTTGCCGGGGGAGACAAAACTGATACTGGATTTTCCCAGTTGATCATCGTCGCCGGGAAAACGAAAGCTCCATTTCCATTGCTCCCCCACAACTTCAATGATTTTAGCGTCGTCCGGCACACTGACAAATTTGGCGTAAACGAACAGGCCCGGAGCCAGCAGGCCGATAATCCCTATGGTAGTCAGTCCTATCAGCCAATGTTCCAGGCGTTTGTTATCCGGCTGATAAGAGGAAGTGTGGCCTTTACGATGGCGAAAGCGAATCACTAACCAGGCGATAAGCAGGTTAATGCCGATAAAAAACGCCCCGGTAATGACAATAGTCAGTGTCAGGGCGTCATCAATTTCCCCCCAGTTTGAAGCAGCAGGCGTTAACCACCAGGGGCTGAGGAAGTGGAATGCGATTGAAGCTATGACAATCACAATCAGGGCAATGGCAATTGCCATAGGCACAAAACCTCGCACAAGCCAGCTGTGTCCTTGGCAATGAGCCTTATGATTAACCGGGAACCCCTAAAGTGACATAACCCAATGAGCAGTCAGGTAATTTATGTCTAGCTACATAAACAAATAATGGTAATATCCTGTTACATTTTAGTGGGCGTTTGCTGTCATCGCGAGATAATCAGCAAAAATAAAATTGTTCACTAAGGTGTGTTGGCCTTTCAGGATGGCGCTTATCAGGGCCTGTCGGGATGCTTTTCTACTGAACGATTTTCCGCCACGAAAGGCTAACTGGCCCTATGGTTAGAAACAGTAATATCGATAAATATTGAGGTGTCTGGTGGCTGGAGCAAGTTTATTAACCCTGTTAGATGACATCGCAACGGTACTGGATGATGTCGCAGTCATGAGTAAGGTCGCGGCGCGAAAAACAGCAGGGGTGTTGGGTGATGACTTAGCCTTGAACGCACAGCAAGTGGCTGGTGTCCGGGCTGAACGAGAAATTCCTGTCGTCTGGGCAGTGGCCAAAGGGTCGTTTCGGAACAAGCTCATTCTGGTGCCGGCAGCCTTGCTCATCAGTGCCTTTGCGCCTTGGCTGATCATGCCGATGCTGCTCATGGGGGGGCTGTTTTTGTGTTTTGAAGGCTTCGAAAAGGTGCTCGAAAAAGTGCTGCACCCTGCTCGCCCTGAAGAGTCTGATCAGTTGGAGATGATGGATGCGGCTGAGGATCTGGTTGAATTCGAACGCAATAAGATCCAGGGGGCAATCCGTACGGATTTTATCCTTTCTGCTGAGATCATCGTGATTGCCCTCGGGACGGTGCAGGAGGTGCCTATTCTGACCCAGGTGCTTGTGGTCAGTGCTATTGCTATCGTTATGACCATCGGAGTTTACGGGCTGGTGGCCGGCATTGTTAAGCTTGATGATCTCGGGTTGTATCTGGAAAAACGGAGTGAACCGGGAACGTTTAAGCGTGGGATCGGCAACAGCCTGATAAAATCAGCACCATATCTGATGAAGACGCTGGCCGTTGTGGGCACTATCGCCATGTTCCTGGTCGGGGGAGGTATTGTGGTGCACAGCATGCCACACTCGCACATTATTCTGGACCATCTGGCTGAGCGGGCATCGGTGGTGCCGGGCGGTAGCTGGATGTTACCGGCGTTTGTTAACGCGGCTGTGGGTCTGTTTAGTGGGGCTGTTGTGTTGGTGGTTGTTAAGATGTTCAGCCGTCTGAAATCGACGTTCGTGGCGGCTAAATAAGTACAATAAAACTGATTCAATAACCTCTATCCAATAAACAAGGCGTTCAAAATGAGCGCCTTGTTTATTTGCTCCGCATAAAAGAAGCAGAAAATGCCTGAGCGGGTGTCTGGAGAAAGGCTTTAACCCAGTTACCGGTTATTTCGTCAGAATCGATTCCAGCGACGCCTCTTCCATGAACAGCGCATTTTTCTTGTAGAAAAAACTGCGGCATTCATGGCGTGCTGGCTTGGTAAATGATTTATCAACCTGATAAGGCGTGCCTTTCGCCATTCTCCACATAAATTGCTCTGCGGCCTGATCAAATTGCTTTTCGTCCAGCTCTGGAATGGGATGCATAAAAATAAATCGCGTCAGACCGGACTTTATATCGGCTTCAAGATGGTGTCTGCTGACTTCACGGAAGCCAAATACGGACGCCTCCGGTTCAATGCCGCCAGGCAAAAGATGTGCAGGGAGCGTCAGAGTCGCTTGAACGAGGGACATTGTTCCTCCTTATCATTGAATTTATCCGTCATCTTGGCATAACAAGCATGATTCGTTTCAATTAATATGCGCTATGTTGGTCACTGTTTGCCAGTGTCTATTTACAAAATGAAGCAAAAATCAACAAATGTCCCCTTGGTGGCGGCTAAGTAATCACTTGGTTTCTATGTGCCTTTACAACCTGAACGGACTCCATTACTATGCCTGCACTTACGGAGAGATGGCTGAGTGGTTGAAAGCACCGGTCTTGAAAACCGGCATACGTTAATAGCGTATCTAGGGTTCAAATCCCTATCTCTCCGCCACATTAAAAAAAGCCGCTGTTTAACAGCGGCTTTTTTGTATCTGAAATTTGGCTCATCCAACCCATACAAATCCAATTTTTCTGAGCTCTTAGAGAGCTAGTCCTTGGAATTTAAAGGGCTTGGCGTCATGAAAATGTGCTGAGACTTCGCCCGCGTAGATTTGGCCGGATGAGACATCCAGCATTTTTGCCGAACTGCTTTCGGAAAAATCCAACTGTTTCAAATCTACCCAGAAAGTGTTGGGTGAGAGAACTGTTTCAAAGGTATATCGTAAATTTGTCTGATCGGCGACGACTCGCCATTGAGTGCTGGACAAATTCGGATGGCCCGCGATGGAATAGCCATACGGTACTGAGGTATGACGCATGATGCTCATGAGAACGGCTGTCGCCACGCGTTCATCATCCGTTTTTGGGGTATTGTTGATAAAGTAATTCGCTCTGACAAATCGATCGGATGATTTTACCGTACCCGGCATAAAATCAGAGCCGCTAATGGTTTGCCAGTACTTCTGAATTGCTAATTGTTCAGGGTACGGCGGATCGTTTGTCATGACGAGATAATCGGGGTTGTGATGAATCACCAGTTTCCCGTCAATATACTCCAAAATGGCACTGTCACCCGTAGCATCCGAGATAGACATATGCACCGTAGTCATTTTCTGTGTGCCCGGAATCATGTCCGTGACGACAACAAATGACTCTTTTGATAATTGTTCTACTGACTCAGCAACTGTTGCAAAGTTATCTAACACATATTGCGCCCACATCGAAATAGCCAAACCAGGATGAGTTGACGAAGGTGCTGACTCCGGATAGCGACTTTCCAGTAACCACAGCAAATTCGCGACTAACCCTTTCTCATTCATTCCGTCTGTTGTGGCAATATCCCAAGAACTGGCGATCAGACTGCCATATTTTGACTTCCATTGAACGGAATGCGGACCCACACTACCGTCTCTGTCCATTCCTTTTGGAAACAGCCACAGATTGGCCGGAATAGGCAGGCTAAAATCCATGTTTCTTCCTGTCATGACCAGGTTCTCTGTTCCTTTGTAGATCACCCGGGTACAGGCCTGAGCCGTATTAATTATTGCTCCTGTCCCTAGGGTAAGGGCAATGCCCATCAGGACTTTTTTGATGTTATTCATTGTATCCTCTGGCAAGAATTGTGAATTGAGGGCAGCTTTTTACATATATTAGAATATCGAACCAAACCCATAAATGGGAGATTTAATTCTCTGAAATAAGAAGATTGATTTTAATTTATCTTCCTAATTTGATAGATGTTTACGGTATAAAATAAATATGAGAATAGTCAGTTATTTAATATGGCTTGATACCTGTTTTTTTAAAGTGGGCTTGTTTTTAAAAAATAAATATAAATTAGTGATCTATCATTTTTATTAAAATGATTTCAATTAAGTCATTTTAGGAAAGTCAGTCAATAAAACCGTACCAGTCCAATGAAAAGCAGTCTTCGTGGTATGGCTCGGCAGTGAGGAAAGGATGCTGTCTTTCTTTATCTGTGATCTCACGGTGTTGCTGCCTCTATCTCAGTACTACAGTTACTTCACTTGAGTGCTCAACCGTGCCTGCCGTTATTGGGGTGAGACAGTGAATTTTAGATTCTCTTGAAATACACCCTCTTTTCTGTTTTTTCAAATGTTTGCTGGGTGTTTGCTGGGTGTTTTTTAGTTGTGTTGTGTCTCAGCAAAGTGACTCAATAGCCGGGCGTATCAAGAAAGGAATGATGTGACTTCACGATTTGGTTCATGATTATTAGGTGAGCTAAGCGCCGAAATACATCATTACTGAAGAGATGCAAAATAAAGCTGACCAGTTATGGCATGAGATGGCATCGGAAGATGCGATTGATACCCTGAACGCAAACAGAGACGGGCTGTCTTCTGATGAAGCAGCGAAGCGTCTCAATGCCTATGGTCCCAATTGCTTACCGGCTCCTCCTCGACAGCATCCCTTTCTCCGCTTTTTGCGTCAGTTTCACAATATTCTTATCTACGTGCTTCTTTGCTCTGCGGCGATGACGGCGGTGCTGGGCCACATTGCCGATACCTGTGTAATTCTGGCTGTTGTTATTGTGAACGCAGTTATCGGGTATTTTCAGGAGGGGAAGGCCGAAGAAGCAATGGATGCTATCCGCCATATGCTGGCACTGAAAGCCTCGGTGCGACGGGAGGGTATCCGCCGTTCCATAGATGGGGAAGAACTGGTGCCGGGTGACATTGTGCTGTTGGAAGCCGGTGACAAGGTATCTGCCGATTTGCGACTTGTGCAGGTCAACGGGTTGCAAATTCAGGAAGCGATACTGACCGGTGAGTCTGTTCCCGTGAAAAAAGACACTGATGCCGTTGCGCCCAGCACGCCGCTTGGTGATCGGGTATGCATGGCATACAGCGGTACACTGGTGACCAGCGGGATAGGATGGGGAGTGGTGGTGGCCACCGGTGCTAGCACTGAGCTTGGCCGGATTAGCGGTATGCTTTCCACCGTTGAAACTTTAACCACCCCGCTGCTCCGGCAAATGGATGTGTTCGCTCGTTGGTTAACCGCCCTCATTTTGCTGCTTGCCGCCGTGCTGCTGGTTTTTGGGTATGTTGTCGAAAACTTTGCATTTTCCGATATGTTCATGGCTGTGGTTGGCTTGTCCGTTGCGGCTATCCCGGAAGGGCTTCCGGCGGTACTGACTATCACGCTGGCCGTAGGTGTACAGGCCATGGCGCGTCGCAATGCGATTGTCCGGCGTTTGCCTGCGATTGAAACCATAGGCGCAGTATCGGTGATCTGCACGGACAAGACCGGCACTCTGACCTGTAATGAGATGATGGCGGTGAGTGTGGTAACGGAATCGCACGTCTTTTCCCTGGATGGTGTGGGATACGAGCCGGAAGGAGAAATCCGCTTAAATGAGGTGGCAGTCAGTGCGAGCGAGCACGCTATTTTGGATGAGATTGGCAGAGTGGCGGCGCTGTGTAATGACGCGACCCTGCATTGCAGTGACGGTGCATGGGCGGTGCTGGGTGACCCGATGGAAGGCGCTTTGCTGGCACTGAGTGGCAAGCTCGGTCTTGATCTCACCGACGAGCTGTCAGGATGGATGCGAACTGATGTGATTCCGTTTGATGCCAAACACCGCTTTATGGCGACCCTGATTCATGACCACGAGAACCACGCGTTTATCGCAGTGAAAGGAGCGCCGGAGCAGATTTTTGTGATGTGTACCCGGCAACGTACGGTAGTGGGCGACAGTGAAGTGTTTGACCCTGGCTACTGGCATGAGAAGGCAGAGGATATTGCGTCGCAGGGACAGCGCGTACTTGCCTTTGCGGTCAAACCGGTACCGCCGGAGCATACCGTGCTGGAATTTACCGATGTTGAGCAGGATCTGGTTTTCATTGGTATGGTCGGGCTGATTGATCCGCCGCGCCCAGAGGCCATTGCTGCGATCGCTGAATGCCATACCGCCGGGATCCGCGTAAAAATGATCACCGGCGATCACAAAGGAACCGCGGCGGCCATTGCCAAACAGCTCCGGCTGCAGAACCCTGACAAGGTGTTAACCGGTGCTGATCTGGCTGGCATGGACGATAGCTCGCTGGCGGCGGCAGTGATGGAAACCGACATTTTTGCCCGCACCAGTCCGGAAGACAAATTGCGGTTGGTCATGGCACTGCAGTCGCATGGCCTGACGATTGCGATGACCGGCGACGGCGTCAACGATGCACCTGCACTCAAGCGCGCCGATGCCGGGATCGCCATGGGGCGAAAAGGCAGTGAAGCCGCGAAAGAAGCGGCGGAACTGGTGTTGGCTGATGATAATTTTGCCTCAATCGTTGCCGCTGTGCGTGAAGGGCGAACGGTCTATGACAACATCAAGAAGGTCATCAGTTGGACCTTGCCTACCAATGCCGGTGAAGCGCTGACGATCGTGGTTGCGCTCCTGTTTGGTATGACGCTGCCGATTACCCCGATCCAGATCCTCTGGGTGAACCTGATCACTGCGATCACCCTTGGGATTGCACTGGCGTTTGAACCGACAGAAAAGAACACCATGCAACGACCGCCGCGACCGCGGTATGAGCCCATTCTGAATGGTGAGCTGGCATGGCGAATTATTTTTGTGTCACTCTTGCTGCTTGGCGGGGTGTTCGGGATGTACGCCTATGCTGTCGAGCAGGCGTATTCCGTCGAATTGGCGCGTACCATTGCCCTGAATACGCTTGTGGTGATGGAAATCTTCCATCTGTTCTTTATCCGAAATATTTATGGCACGTCATTGAAATGGGAGTTGATTGTCGGAACCAAAGTGGTTTGGGCAACAATCGTGTGTGTCACGGCGGCACAGTTTGCCATGACGTATCTGCCGCCATTGCAGGCGCTCTTTGCCACCGAGGCCGTGCCGTGCTGGGACGGGGTGATCATTGTCGTTGTCGGAGTGGTGTTTTTTGCAATCATCGAAATTGAAAAGCGACTTCGTTTGCTGTTGCATGATATTCGTACCGGCTTGCTTCCGCCGAGATCTTGATTGGCTGCGTCCTGTAACTCTCATTTTTCAGAGAATCGTATTCAGGTGCGCGCGTTCAGATAATTCACCAAAGCGGAGAACGATCTGATTTGCGGGTAGTCAGACTCCGGAATGCTGACGCCGCAGCTTCGTTTCAGGGCATCCAGCAGATTGAGGAAATCCATTGAATCGAGGTCGCATTCCTCGCGCAGATCTTCATCAGGATCAATATCGCTTTCGGTGATTTCCGGCGCAATGTTTTGGATAGCCTGCATGACCAGGTCCCTGATGTTGTCGTTATTGCCGTTGGTTGTCATAGCTGCTCCGGTTTTTGTAATTGCTGCGACAGGGCATGTAAAAACTTCGCCCCCTGTATGCCGTCACTGACCCTGTGGTCGGCACTGAGCGTGACCGTCATGGTGTCGCAGATAGCGATTTGGTTGTAACCCTTGTCATCGGTTCTGACCTGGAGCGTCTGGCGTAAACGACCCGCGCCCAGAATCGCGACTTGCGGTGGGTAAATCACACCAAACACACTGTCAGAGCCTCTCTCACCGATACTGGTCAGGGTGATTGTGGCGTCGGTCAACTCAGAGCTGCGCAGGCGGCCAGTACGGCTCCGGTTGCTGATATCGCGCAGTGCCAGCATGGTGTCATCGACCGAGAGCCGGCTAACATCATGAATAGCCGGCACCATAAGCCCACCTTCACGCAGGCTGATTACCGTCCCGATGTGCACCGCTTTCTCAGGTTTGAACTCACCATTTTGAAAATAACCGTTTAAAGATGGGAAGTTAGGCAGAACCGTTGCAATGGCTTTGAGTAGTAAAGCAGGCAATAGGAGACGGTGTTCGGGATCACGCCCGGCGTTTTGTTCATTTAGCCATTGTTGAGTGCGGGTAAGATCCACGTCCAGGCTTAGGTAATAATGGGGAATTTCCCGTTTCGATTTTTCCATTGCTGCGGCGATTGCTGCTCGCATCGCGGCCGGATCCCGGTTGTCGCGGCTGTCACGGGAGGCGGTGTTTTCAACACTCTGGGTTGAAGGGCCTGCTGCGGTGGCCATCGCAGCAGGCACGGCAGTTTGCTGAGCAGAAGCGGTTGGTTCGACGTTGTAGCCCGATACCACTTGATGTGCGGTGTCGAGATCCCGCAGCAAGATGGCACCCATCGGCCCGCTGCCGACGATGCTTGCTAAATTCAGATCGTGCTGACGGGCCTGTGTTCTGGCTGCGGGGGAGGCCAAAATTCTGATCTCTGATGGTGCAGGTTGTGCCATGATAGGCCCGGAGATGCTGGGTTCAGAAACGTTGGGCCCAGAGATGCTGGCTTCAGAGACGTAAGCCTGCGGTGAAAGCGGTTCCGGTATTTCCGGTTGAGACGTCTCCGATTGAGGTATATCGGGCGGTGCCATAACCTGTTCGGCGGTCGGCAGTGTGTCAGCCTCTATCGTGTCAGCCTCTATGCTGGCCAGGATGGATCCGACCGGCAGACTGATGACCGGCTGCACCAGAATTTTGCTGATGGTGCCGCTGTGGTAGCTTTCCATCTCAATAGCGCCTTTACTGGTTTCAATGACGGCGATGCTGTCACCTTTGTTGACATGGTCACCTTCGGCCACCATCCATTCCGTCAGGGTGCCGTCTCGCATGTCAGCACCCAGTGAAGGCATCACAATATCAAATGACTGGCTGCTCATCAGCGGCCATCCATCGTCGCTAAGGCGGCGGCAACAATCTGTTCGACCTGAGGCAGGGCCGCCTGCTCCAGATGCTGAGGATAGGGGATGGGGACTTCCGCGCTACAGATTCTTTTGACCGGGGCATCCAGGCTCCAGAATCCGTCCTCCATGATGATGGCACTGATTTCGCCTGCCAGGCTGCCGGTTTTCCAGCCTTCATCAATGATGACAGCGCGGTGCGTTTTGCGAACGCTTTCCAGCAGTGTTGATTTGTCCAGCGGGCGCAGGCAGCGCAGATCCACCACTTCGGCTGAAATGCCATCCTGTTCCAGTTGCTCGGCGGCCGTCAAGGCTTTGTGCAGGTTACCGCCGTAGCTGATGAGGCTGATGTCGGAGCCCAGACGTCGAATAAGGGCTTTTTCCATCGGGGCATCCGGCGAATCCGGCACGGCGCCGGGTTCATTGAGCAGCATGACATGCTCGAAAATCAGCACTGGGTCCGGATCAGCCAGCGCCTGCCCTAACATATGCCGCGCATCACCGTGCGTCGCCGGGCTCAGGACTTTCAGGCCGGGAATATGGGCGTAGAAATTTTCCCAGCTGTGTGAGTGCTGGGCGGCAAGCTGTCTGCCGGCACCGCAAGCCATGCGGATAACCAGAGGAACATTAAACTGACCACCTGACATATGGCGTAGGGTGGCTGCGGTATTGACGATCTGATCCATCGCCAGCAGGCTGAAATTGACGGTCATGACTTCGACAATGGGTCGCATCCCGCCGAGAGCCGCGCCAATGCCGACCCCGACGAAACCGGATTCGCACAGCGGAGTATCGATGATGCGGTCAGCACCAAACTGAGCAAGCAACCCCTTGCTGACCGCATAGCAGCCCCCATAGCGCCCGACATCTTCACCCATCAGGAAAACCCGCCGATCCTGTGTGAGTGCTTCGACCAGTCCGGCCCGCAATGCCTCACGGTAGCTCATGGTTTCTGAGCTTGTCTCTGGATTTGTGTCTGAGAGCATGGGTTTACCCCCTGTATTCCGGTCTGCTGTTGTGGTCTTTAACTCGGCAGCTAGTTCGTCAGCACGTTCATCAACACGTTCTGTACGGGCTGTGAGCATTTGCTGGTGCCCTGTCATCACTTTCTTTGTGGGCTATAGACATCCCGAGCCAAGTCTTCTATCGGCTCCCAGGCTCCGGCTTCAGCAAATTGGACGGCGGCCTGAATTTCTTGTTCCACATCTTTTTCCAGCTCATCCAGTTCGTTATCCAGCAGGTGGCTGTTGTTTCTCATCCATTGCACCAGTTGCTTCACCGGCCCTTTTTCTTCCCATAGCGCGATTTCTTCTTTTTCGCGATAGAGCTGGCTGTCAAAACTGGAGTGACCGCGAAAGCGATACGTTTGGCATTCCAGAAAATAGGGTTTCTGTTCTTTGTGAATGTAGTCGCAGGCTTCAAGGGCGGCTGCCTCTACATTGACCACATTCATGCCATCCACTTGTGCGGCTGCGATACCATAGCTACGCGCTTTTTGAGCGATGTTGGTTTCAGATTCGGACAGGGCAAGGGCGGTTCCCATGGCATAGCGGTTGTTTTCACAAATAAACAGTACCGGCAGTTGCCATAACGCTGCCAGGTTAAGACTTTCATGAAATTCCCCTTCGGCTACCGCACCTTCACCGAAGAAGCAGGCTGTCAGCGCTGTCCGTTGCATTTGTTTATTGGCCATGGCCAGTCCGGTTGCTAACGGCAGGCCGCCACCAACAATGGCGTTCCCGCCGTAAAAGTGGGTTGCCCGATCAAACAGATGCATGGAGCCTCCGCGTCCGCGGCTGCATCCGGCGGTGCGACCGTACATTTCAGCCAGAATACTGCCCATGCTGACGCCCCGCGCGAGCGCGTGCCCGTGTTCACGATAGGTGGCCACGACCTGATCATCGCGGCTGAGTGCGCTCATAATGCCGACAGCAATGGCCTCCTCGCCGATATAAAGGTGAAGAAAACCACGAATTTTCTCCAGGGCGTAAAGCTCGGCACATTTTTCTTCAAAACGGCGAATGCGCAGCATTTGCTTAAGTTGCTGCAATAAATGGGCTCGGTTGATATGGAGTCTGCTGGTCATTGTTCATCGCACTCCAGTGTAGAGGTATCGCCTTCAGGCAGCCCCAGTTCCCGGGCTTTGAGCAACCGGCGCATGATTTTTCCGCTTCGGGTTTTTGGCAGGCTGCGGCGAAAAACGATTTCTTTTGGTGCAACTGCCGCTCCCAGCCGTTTGCGGGCAAAACCCAGCAACGTTTTTTGCAGTCCCTCGTCCGGTTCAAACCCGGTTTTGAGGGTGACAAAGGCTTTAACTATTTCACCTGCGACAGGATCAGGTTTGCCGATGACCCCGACTTCGGCGACCGCTTCGTGTTCCATCAGGGCGCTTTCAACCTCAAATGGGCCGATTAAGTGGCCTGAGGATTTAATGAGATCATCCTTGCGACCGACAAACCAAAAGTAGCCGTCTGCATCGCACATGGCCAGATCGCCGCTCATGTACCAGCCGTTACTGAAACAGCTGCGGTATTTGTCTTCCTGATGCAGATAGCCGCGGAACATGGAGGGCCAGCCCGGCTTCAGTGCAAGTTCGCCGACTTCCATCGGCGTGGTGATGACGGACCGGGAACCATCGTCGTTCTGTCCCAGAATCGCCGCTTCAATGCCGGGTAGCGGCCGGCCCATCGAGCCGGGTTTGATGTCCTGACTGGCGGTATTGGCGATCATGATGCCGCCGGTTTCGGTCTGCCACCAGTTATCGTGGAACGGGATCGGAAGCGTTGTCTGGCTCCATAAAACGGCTTCAGGATTGAGCGGTTCGCCCACGCTGGCGATAAACCGCAGGGCGGATAAGTCGTAATTCCGGCAAATCGCCGCCCCGGCTTTCATGAGCATACGGATGGCGGTCGGGGCGGTATACCACACTGTAACCTGATGGTGTTGCAGGATGTGGTACCAGCGTTCGACGTCAAATTCGGCTTCATCAATGATCATCGTCACCCCCAGGCAGAGCGGCGCGATAATGCCGTAGGAGGTGCCGGTTACCCAGCCCGGGTCGGCTGTACACCAGTAGATATCGGACGGTTTCAGATCCAGCGCCCAGTACGCCGACAGCTGGTGATAGGCTACCGCCTGATGGACATGAATCACCCCTTTGGGCTTGCCGGTTGTACCACTGGTGAAATGCAGCAGTGCCATCTCTTCCGGCTGCGTGCTGACGCAGGGGAAGGCGGGATCGGCCTGTTGCATGAGGTCGGACAGGCGATAGCAGCCTGAGTCGGGCTCTGATTCACCATCAATTAACAGGATGGCTTGGAGATGGGGCAGTTCGTGACACCACGCTTTGACTTTTTTTTGATAAAGGCTGTGCGTGGTCAGCAGGACCTGCGCTTCGCCGATTTCCATCCTTGAGCGGATAGGCTCGGGGCCAAAGGCGGAAAACAAGGGGGTAAACACACAACCTGCCTTTAAGGTGCCCAGCGCGGCGATATAGAGCTCTGGCCGTCGCCCGGAGAGGCTGAAAATACGTGCTCCGGGCGGTAAACCTAAACGGTGCAGTACGCTGGCGAACCGACTGGTCAGCTGGCACAGGTCACGATAGCTGTATTCCAGTATTTCATCATTTTTGCTGATCCAGCGGAGTGCCAGTTTGTCTGCGACAGGGGTAGTCAGATGGCTGTCCAGTGCCTGGAAACAGATATTCAGCCCGCCATCCGGCAGGTGTTTCAGCGTGGGTTTGCCGCCTGTTGAGTCATCAGGCTCAAGGGTGAAATCTGTGTCGAGGCAGTCACGTTGATAGTCGGATAAATAGTCGGATAAATTGGCAGAGGCCGCATCAGCGGATTTTTTGATGATTGGTACCGCCATTCCAGTTTCCCCCTGTACACGACATGCTGATCTCACGCTGGCAATCGGTGTTGCTGCTGGTGTCACTTTCACTGCTGGGTATAAGAATAGTGTGTTTCGCCGCAAGAATACGTGGATTCGGTGAGACAGAAAATAATCGGTCAGGTCAACCAATTGATTTATCTGGAATGTTTTCGTTGAGAATTGAGCCGGCTTTCTTGTTAAGACATGGCATTACCTGCCGGGAGGCTACACTCTGTACGCGAAGGCGTATCCGCTGCTCATTGCAACCTGGAGAGTCAACCTGAACAGCGACCAGTAAATCGCTTTCTTATGACTGAAGCGAGAATGAAAGATGGCAGATATTTATGGCTTTGATGCTTTTTCTCCGAAGCAAATTGCTGAAAAGGTTGACAACATAGGCGTGACTAAAGCGCGTCTGCCGCTGTTGTCGATGGTCATGCTGGGGGTTCTGGCGGGGGCGTTTATCGGCTTAGGGGCGCTGTATTTTGTGCTGATAAAGTCGGACGCTAATTTGGGGTTTGGCACCAGTCAAATGCTCGGCGGGCTGGCGTTTTCACTGGGCCTGTTGCTGGTGGTGGTAGCCGGTGCGGAGTTATTTACCGGTAATAACCTGCTTGCGATGGCTTGGGCCGATAACAAAATCACGACCACAGAGTTGCTCAGGAACTGGCTGGTGGTTGCTTGCTCAAATTTCATTGGGGCGGCAGGGCTGGCCGTGCTGGTTTATGTGTCGGGACACACCGAGCTGAACCACGGCGTGATTGCCGAGCGTTATCTGCAAATCGCACAGGCAAAATGCAGCTTACCTTTCTGGACCGCTTTTTTTCGCGGCGTGCTGTGTAACATTCTGGTTTGTATGGCGATTTGGATGGCCATGGCTGGCAGAAGTGTGGTGGATAAGGCGGTTGCCATTGTTTTTCCGATTTCGGCTTTTGTTGCTGCCGGGTTTGAGCACAGTATCGCGAATATGTTTTTCATTCCACTGGCCATGTGTATCAAGGCTTTTTCTGGTACGGCGGCAGCAACGGCTACTGACGCTGTAGGCTGGCTGGGGTTTATCGGTAATCTTATTCCGGTGATTCTGGGAAATCTGGTTGGCGGAAGCGTGCTGGTGGGGCTGGTTTATTACGTGATTTACCTGAGAAAACCGGTATTACCGTCAGATAAGACGTAATGTTTTCAGGGTAAACGCGGGTATTGGCGGCAATTCCCTCAGAACTGTGTGGCTATACTCAATGTCAGAATCCACCGATTGATTGTGAGCGACCATGGTTTCCTCTAAGGCGGTTTCATCTAAAGCGGCTTCACCTAAAGCGATTGTCTCTGAGGCTGCGGCTTCAACGATGGCTTGTGCGACGACGGCCACTTCCATAGTGAAAACCGTTTGCCCCTTTTGTGGCGTCGGTTGCGGGATCAACCTGAAAGTGGATGCGCGGGGCAATCTGGTTGGGGTTGAGCCCCAGCAGAGCCATCCCATCAGCCGCGGAAAACTGTGTGAAAAAGGCTGGAGCACGGCTTATGCTATCCGGCCGGACAACCGCATCACGGAACCGCTCAAACGCATAAAGGATCGCTTTTATCCTATCAGCTGGGATCAGGCCCTGAGTGAGATCAGCGAAGCGATCCGCGATATTCAGGCGGAATCGGGCAATGATGCCATGGGTGTCATCAGCAGTGCCCGCGCCACCAATGAAGACAATTATGCCGCGCAGAAATTTGCCCGCGCCGTCCTCAACACCAATAACATCGATCACTGCGCCCGCATTTGCCACAGCCCGACGGTGGCCGGATTAAAACAGACTTTAGGCTCAGGGGCGATGACCAACAGCACGAAAGACATCTTCGAGACGGAGTTGATTGTTGTCATCGGTGCCGATCCCACAGAAAATCACAGTGTGCTGGGCGGGCAAATTTTTGATGCCCGGCAGCGCGGAGTAAAGCTGGTGGTGATTGATCCCCGGGTAACCCGGTTGGCAAAAGTGGCCGATATCCATCTGCAGTTGAAACCCGGCAGTAATATCGCACTCATTAATGCCATGCTGCATGTGATTATTGAGCAGAAACTGTGTGATACCTCTTTCATTCATCAGCGCTGTGAAGGTTTTGAGGGGCTGGCGGCCAGCGTGGAAACCATTACGCCGGAGTCGGTGGAAAACAGTACCGGGGTCAGTGCCCGGCAGATCAGGGCCGTGGCTGAACTCTATGGTCAGGCCAAAACAGCCATGATTTTGTATGGAATGGGCATTACCCAGTTTGTCAGCGGGACCCAGAATGTGATTGCCCTGTCTAATCTGGCGTTGGTCTGTGGCCAGATTGGCCGCCCCGGCACCGGGATCAATCCACTCCGCGGACAGAATAATGTGCAGGGCGCGTGTGATATGGGCTGTCTGCCGAATGTATACCCCGGTTATCAGGCAGTTACCGATGCCACGGCGCAGCGTAAATTTGCACAAGGCTGGGGCCAGCCAATTGCGCTACAACCCGGTCTGACATCACTGGGAATGACCAAAGCAACCTTGGCGGGGGCATTTCGTGGTCTGATCATTTTTGGTGAAGATCCGGTGGTAACGGATCCGGATCAGAACCATGTCCGGGCCGCCATGAAAAAGATGGAGCTGTTGGTGGTGGCAGAGCTGACCATGACCGAAACCGCCAGACTGGCCGATTATATTTTACCGGCTGCCTCTTTTGCCGAAAAAGAGGGGACTTTTACCAACTGTGAACGGCGGGTTCAGCATATTGCTCCGGCCTTGTCGCCTCCCGGAATTGCGATGGGTGACTGGCAATGGCTGAAAGCGCTGGCGGAAAAACTGGGGAGTCAGGCCCTGAGCTGGAGCTGCAGTGAAGCGGTGTTTGACGAAATGGCCTCGTTGACTCCGTCCTATCAGGGCATGAGCTATTCGCACCTTCAGCAGGCACACGGTCTGCAGTGGCCCTGCAATCAGAGTGCGCCGGAAGGGACGGCCATTTTGCATCAAACTACGTTTCCGATTGGCAAAGCCCGACTGATTCCGGTACACCAGATTGCGGTGGATGAGCCCCCTGACGACCAGTATCCGCTTATTCTGACCACCAACCGGCTGCATTTTCACTACGGCTGCGGATCCATGACCCGAAAATCGCCACTTCTGGAACGGGAAACCCCGGCCGGTCTCTTGTTTATCAATCCGCAAGATGCCCGAAACCTGCTCATACATCGCTACTCGCCGGTTGGCGTGCGCTCGCGTCGTGGCTATATCGAGACACGTGCGATGATCACTGACGATGTACCACCTGGCTTGGTGGCCATGCCATACCACTTTCGGGAAGCGCCATCGAATCAGCTGACAAACACCGCTCAGGATCCTGTCACTAAGATGCCGGAACTCAAAGCATGTGCCGTATCGGTCGAGCCTCTGCCTCCGGGACAGGAGCCCAAAGACATCGATCGGTTATTGGAGGAGCCATAATATGCAGCAGTATTTGCTCGACTCACTTCATGAACTGCAAGCGCATTTAGCTCAGTCCTACCAACTTTATCAGGTCATCGACAACGACGGTGATACCAGCTGGCAGCATGTGGTGCAAGCACCTTACGGGGAACTGGTGTCAAAGCTGCCGCAGAGTTCAGCCAAGGGCTTTTTCTTTACGGAGCAGGAAACCCTGTATGTTTTCGACGGGCAGTATTTTCGCGAAACCATTCCGCAACCGGAACCCTTTGTGTTGTTCGGAGTGCAAAGCTGCGACCTGATGGCTATCCACTATCAGGATATCTTTTTTGAAGAAGACCCTTACTATCAGGCTCGACGGCAACAGGCATTGCTGGTGGGCATAGATTGTGTGCAACCTTGCCAGCAGGGGTTTTTGCTATCTGGTGAATGCCGGGCCGGGTGTCAGGGATACCACCGCTGATCTGATTCTGCACCCGCTTGAAAACAGCCAATGGTTACTGATTGTGGTGTCTGAGCGGGGGAACGCTGCCCTGCATGGGCTGACGCTGACACCCGCCTCGAGCGATGACAAAAAGCAGCGCTGGGATAACCTGAGTCAGTGCGAGCATCAGTTTGGCGATCATTCCTATATTCTGGAAGGCATTGATAAACTGAACCGCGATTTGCCGTCTGATGCATTCTGGCAGCAGGTGGCGGTGCAGTGCATTGCCTGTTCCGGATGTACGACCTTGTGCCCGACATGCTCTTGTTACGGAACCCAGACAAAGGTGATGGTGCCGGCAGCCGCCATCAACTCACCTGAGACGGGAACTGAAGGTGGGGAACCCAACGGGGTGAAATCCTCAACGGTGCGATTCTGGGATTCCTGCCTGTACGAAGGGTTTCAGCGCGAAGCCAGTTTTCATAACCCGTCGGAACAGGCGGGTGATCGGGTAAAACGCTTCTGGTATCACAAATTCAGTCATGATTTTGTGCCGGAATTCGGGCGGTATGGGTGTATCGGTTGCGGACGCTGCGAGCAAACTTGTCCGGGAGTGATTGGGGTTCACTCGGTCATGAAGAGGATCGTCAAAGATGCATAACCTAACGCCAATGGCTATTCGTCTGCTTGATTTCTATGAGGATGGCGAGCACACGCGCCATTTCACTTTTCGTCTGTTAGATCCAGAGCCTGATAATCCTGAATCTCAGGTTTCTGGAATAGCCGAATCTGAAGAAGCAGGAACTGAATCTCCAGTATCGGCGCGGCAAAGTGACTGGATGAAAGCCCAGACAGGACAATTTTTTATGTTGTGTCTGCCTGCGGTTGGCGAAGCGCCGTTTACTTTTACTCAGCTTCCGGATCAGCAGGGGACATTTCGTGCGCTGGTCAGAAAAATGGGCAGCGTCACCTCCGCCTTGTTTCAACTTGAAGCGGGGCAGATTCTGGGCGCCCGCGGGCCCTATGGCAAGGGCTGGCCGATGGCAGAGGTGATAAATAAAAGGGTACTCGTTGTGGGAGGCGGCTGTGGCCTCGCACCGCTGGTCGGCGTGGTGAATCAGTTGATCGCGCAACAGGAATACACCCAACTGATGGTGGTGTATGGTGCCAGAAGCCGTCAGGCGAAGATGCTGACACCGGAGCGTAAACACTGGCAGCAGGTTGTTCAGGTGTTCAATACCATTGAGGACGGCGATATCGATACCGGTGAGAATGAGTATGCTGGCACTCCGCTTGATATTCTGCCGATGGTGCTCAGTCAGTTTGATGAAACGCCGGATGTGGTACTGCTGGCAGGACCCCAGGCGATGATGTTCGCAGTAGCTAAACAGCTGACTGCCGGTGGTATTGCGGAATCGGCGATCTATTTGTCGATTGAGCGTCGCATGCACTGCGGCCTGCAGACCTGCG
Source organism: Photobacterium ganghwense (assembly GCF_017329545.1). Classification (NCBI taxonomy): domain Bacteria; kingdom Pseudomonadati; phylum Pseudomonadota; class Gammaproteobacteria; order Vibrionales; family Vibrionaceae; genus Photobacterium; species Photobacterium ganghwense. Next base: position 1,566,068 of record NZ_CP071326.1, on the reverse strand, counting down.
GGCACTGTTACCTGAAAGATAAGTACGTCTGCACGGATGGCCCTACATTCCGCTGGGATCAGTTGAAGCAGCACCTGCCTGACAGTTATTAGCTATTAGCGAATAGCTAATAACTAACAAGTAATCAATGATAGCGGTTTTATCACGAAGTGACCCGATGTGTATAACCGCTATCATGTTGTGACTCAGCTTTTTGTTTATTGTGTTGTCTATTGTCCTGTCTATTGTCCTGTCTATTGTCTTGTTTATTGCCGTGATTATGTTTGTGGTGGCTTAATTTTCTGGTGGTTTGACGTTTTGGCGTTTGCTTTCCGCCAAGGCGATTTGTTGGCAGCCTCTGGCGACGGAATCGGGATTCAGGGAAATCGAATCAATGCCGCAGTTTACCAAAAACTCCGCAAATTCAGGATGATCCGACGGTGCCTGCCCACAGATGCCCACTTTGCAGCCATACTGGTGCGCGACGGTGATGACCTGAGCAATCATGTCTTTGACCGCATCGTCTCTGGCATCAAACAGAGGTTTCAGCTCAGCGGAATCCCGGTCAATGCCCAGGACCAATTGAGTGAGGTCGTTACTGCCGATGGAAAACCCGTCGAAACGCTGGGCGAAACGGTCAGCCAGAATGACGTTCGAAGGGATTTCGCACATTACATACACCTGCAGGCCATTTTTTCCGCGTTTCAGCCCCGCTTCCGCCATGACTTCCAGCACTTTGTCGGCTTCACCTGTGGTTCGGCAAAACGGAATCATCACAATGATATTGTCAAAGCCCATCACTTCGCGGGCCTCGACAATGGCCTGGCATTCGAGCTTGAACGCTTCACGGTAAAGCGGATGGTAATAGCGAGAGGCACCGCGCAGGCCGAGCATCGGGTTTTCTTCGTTCAGTTCGAAAAACTCTCCCCCCAGCAGGCCTCGGTATTCATTGGATTTAAAATCAGACATTCTGACAATGACCGGGCGCGGGTATTGTGAGGCCGCGATTTTTCCGACTCCCATGGCAAGATTATGGATAAAGTAATCCGGCTGATGGGGGTAACCATGGGTGAGCTGGGCAATTGTCTGGCTGATGGTTGGGTCTGTGACTTTTTCAGGATGGATCAAGGCCATGGGGTGAACACGGATCTGGCTTGAAATGATGAACTCGATACGGGTCAGGCCGATGCCGGCAACCGGTAACTGCCACCAGCGAAACACGCCATCCGGCATTGCCGCGTTAATCATGACGGCGGTGTTGGTACGGGGGATGTCATCCAGATTGACCTGTTGGGTGTCATAACGCAGGATGCCGTTATACACTTTTCCGACGGCACCACCGGCACAGCTCAGTGTGACGGGTTGACCGGTTTTCAGCGTTTGGGTCGCGCATCCCGTTCCCACAATTGCAGGTACTTTGAGCTCGCGGCTGACAATGGCGGCATGACTGGTGGGGCCGCCGGTATCGGTAATAATCCCTGCGGCTTTTCGCATTAAGGGCACCCAGTCCGGATCGGTGCGTTCGGTGACAAGAATGGCTCCGTCCGGAAACTGGTCGACATCACGCGGATCTGTGATAAGAAATGCGTTCCCGGTGGCGATTGCACTACCCACACTGGCCCCTTCCAGCAACAGGGTCGATGTTTCTTTCAGGCTGTAGTTCACCAGCACGGCCTGGCGTTTTTGTGACTCCACTGTTTCGGGGCGGGCCTGAACCAGATACAGTCCGTGGTTGCCTTTTGCCCATTCCATATCCATCGGACAACCGTAATGGCGTTCAATGATTACCGCCCAGCGAGCCAACTGCAGTACGTCATCATCGGTGAGCACGAGCGTGTTTTGCTCTTGTTCTGTCGTGGCTAGTGTTTGGGTTGCACCCGTGATGTTGCTGAAGGTTTCAGTAGTCACTTTACTGATTGCTTGGTTGTTATCTTGGCTTTCAGTGTGGCGTTCCGCATGGCTTTCAGGGGCATACACCATTTTCTGCAGCTTATCCCCCAGCTGTTTTTCAATAATGGGGCGTTTTCCTGCCACCTCAAGCAGCGGTTTGTACACCATGAACCGATCCGGTGTGACGCTCCCCTGTACAATGGTTTCGCCCAGTCCCCATGCGCCGTTAATCATCACAACGTCAGGAAAACCATTTTCGGTATCTAAACTGAACATCACCCCGGCAGCTTTGGATTCGACCATTTGCTGCACCCCGACGGAGAGTGCCACTTGCTGGTGTGCAAACCCTTTTTCCTGACGATAGACAATGGCTCTGTCAGTATAGAGCGAGGCAAAACAGTGTTTACAGGCCAACAGAACGTCCGCCTGACCGCGAATATTGAGATAGCTTTCCTGTTGCCCGGCAAAGCTGGCGTCAGGCAGATCTTCCGCGGTAGCTGAGCTTCGGACGGCAACACTGACATCGGGTATCTCCAATTGCTCGCACAACTGCTGATAGGCTTCAGTAATGGCATGTTGTTGCTCGTCGCTGAATGTGCCCTCGGCGATCAGCATCCTGATTTTAGCCCCTGTCTCTGCCAGCGTTGCATTCCCCGTATCCATATCAGCCAGAAGCCGTGAGATGGGCTCATCGAGGCCATTTTGTGCCAGGAAATCGCGATACAGCTGGGCGCTGGTGGCAAAGCCAATGGGAACCCTGATACCGGCGTCTTTTAATTGACTGATCATTTCGCCCAAGCTGGCATTTTTACCGCCGACATAAGGAATGTCGGTGGTACGCAACTGGTGATACCAATAAATGGCTGATTGGGCGGTACTTTGAATGGCGGAAGCGTGAGACTCCGGATTTTGTTGCTCTGGAGATTGTTGTTCTGGGGATTGATGTTCAGAAGCTTGATGATCAGATGCCATGCTGCTCTCCTTCAGGTCGCTCTGGCGCTCATACATAACCCGGGGCGTGGACTCGTCGACAGGGACTCATTTATTTTAGGTGCAATTTTTTTGAATCGTGCAAAAAGCCCACATTAAACGTGGGCTTTTTTAGTGCTTTTGATGGGCTGCCTGCGGCTTGCTATTTCTAAGCATCTGGCAGCTAAGTCGCAGTCTGCTTTACAGCATCATTACCTGAGCGATAAGCAGCAATGAACCAAAGCCAAGCAGGAAGATCACGATAGGCAATACGAACTTCACCCACTTGTTAAAGGGAATATCGAGCATTTGCAGGGTCACCAGTACCAACCCGGTTGGCGCCAGGAACAACATGGCATATTGCCCCCAGTTATAAGCAGAGACAACGATGTCACGCGGAATCATCACGGTATCGGCTAACGGTGCCATGATCGGCATCGACAGTACCGCCAGCCCGGATGATGACGGAACCACCAGACCCAGCAGGAAGAAAATAAACATCTGAGACACGGCAAACACGCTGCCATGCATACCCGCAACCAGCTCAGATGCCCAGGCGAGGATGGTATCGGACACCATGCCTTGCTCAAGAATGATGTTAACGCCGCGGGCCATCCCGATAATCAGGGAGACTGCAACCAGTTCTGAAGCGCCCTGGGTAAAGGCTTCAACGGCTTCTTTCTCTCTCAAACCGGAAATGAAGATGATCACAATGGCAATCGCCAGGAAAGAAGCCGCCATTTGGCCAAACCACCAACCCTGTGTTGACACGCCCCAAATCATCATCGGGAAGGCGATGGCGAAAAGGGTTAAAATAATTTTGCGGCGCAGGGTAAAAGGGACTTTCTCGTTGAGATCTTTGCCTTTGAGGAAACGCTCTCTGAAAGCGTCACGGTCTTCATAGGTATAAGAAAATGACGGATCCGCTTTGATTTTCTTGCAATACCAGTACAAGTAGCCAATGACAACGGTCATACCCACGGCTAAGCCGAACGTCCGTACGCCAATCCCTTCGGTGAAAGAAATCCCCGCGGCGTTGGATGCGATAACAACGCTGAATGGGTTGATGGTTGAAAATGCCGTACCGATAGAGGCAGCCAGAAAAATGGCGCCGACACACACGATCGAATCAAACCCTAAGGTCAGGAAAATCGGAACCAGAATGGGGTAGAAAGCCACGGCTTCTTCTTCCAGGCCACAGGACGTGCCCCCGAGCGCCATGACGATGCAAACCAATGCGACAAACAGGAACTCTCTGCCTTTGGTTTTCTCTGACAGGGTGACCAGTCCGGCATTAAATGCCCCGGTTCTGTTGATGACGCCTATCATGCCCCCGAGAATCAAAATAAACACAATAATATCGGCACCTTCCACCGTCCCTTCCACCATGGAGATAGCGATGTCACTGAGGCCTTTGGGGGATTGCTCCAGCTTTTCGTAAGTGTCGGGAATAGCGATAGGCTTGCGTATTGTTCCGTTAATGAATTGATCGATACCGATATTGATTTGTCGTTTTTTTAGTTCCTCCTGATTGGCCGGTACGATAGTGACGTCGCCCTGAGGGTTCTCTACCAGCAAAGTATTTTGTGAAGCATCGTAAGACAGTTTGGAATAGGATCCTGCCGGGACAATCCAGGTAAGACCGATAGCAAAAAGCGTGATCGCAAATAAAATGGTGAATGCAGTAGGGAATTGAAATGTTCTGGTTCTTTCTTTTGTTAGCAGCATAAGAATTTCCTCTAAGCCGAATAGCTAGATAAAAAATCATTCAACCTATTCACTTAAAGTATTATGTTGCAAATTGTAATAACACAGCGGTGATCACAAATTAAACAAGATGAAAATAGGAATAACTTAGCCAATTATTCCGATTAAATATCCATGGATTGAATAAAGCATGATAACTATATTCTCGTTTACAGTTTTTTATTGTGGTGTGAATATATATAAACAGAAAAAATTGTAATGTGAAATTAAAATAATGATTCTTATTGATACGTATATTTAAAAATATACGTATCGGATATCAATACTGTTTTCATGTAATAAAAAATAAATAAAAGTACAAAAGAAAATCAAGATAGACGTATAATCAATGACCTGCCGGCATATCGCTGGCAGGGTGCCTCAAAATCCAGCAGGCTGACTGCTAACTGTTACACTTGAAAGTACCTTTTAGGTTTTGAGGTTATTCACAATGAAAACTCGAACAGCAAAACCAGCCGGACGGGTACATGCTAATCAACCACTTCTGCTCTGTTCACTGACGGCTCTCGCCATGCTTTCTGCCTCCTATGCTTATGCTGATCACCACAAGCTGACGGTGGCTATCGCAACGGATATGCCACCTTATGTCTCAGACAGTGCAAAGACTGGGCTGGAAGTTGATATCGTCAAAAAAGCCCTTGATGGGTATGTCGTTGAGTTTGTGCAGATGCCGTACAGTCAACTGCAAGACGCGGTGCAAAAGCAAAAGGCGGATGTATCTATTGGCGTGGTTGCGGATAACACGGATAACACGGATAACAGTGATGTGTTTTATTCCGACCCGCTCATCTCGTTTGCAAACTTTGCCATCAGTAAAAAATCTGACAACCTTGATATAAACAACATGGACGATCTAAAAAAATATCAGGTGTTGACCTGGCAAAACGCCTATCTTGAATTGGGTGATGAATTTAAAAAGCTGTTTTCACCAGAGTCTGAATACCGGAAAAATTACCATGAATTCTCCGATCAGGCGGAGCAGGTGGCACATTTTTGGAAAGAGAGCCAACAGGTAGCGATTATCGATCGAAATATCTTTGCTTATTTCACTAAAGCCCTTAAACCGTCTGACGGTGAGGTTGTCCACCACAGTTTGTTTCCCGCTGTAACTAATTTCTCCGCCAGTTTTAAAGACGAATCTGCGATGAAATCTTTCAACAGTAAACTCAAAGCGATGTGCCAAAGCGGAGAGTACGGTAAACTGCTGGAAGAGTATGAGGTTCAATTAGAAACGACGGTCTGCGGCGATAAGTGATTTTTAAAGCGTAAGCACACACTGTAGGTTATGCAGTGTGTGCAAAATGGCTTTTAATTATGACATGCCTTTCATTGGTGATATGGCTTTCATTGGTGACATGATATTTATCGATGGCACAGCTTTTTATTGAGGACACAGCTTTTATCGATGCAAAATCCTCCTCAGAAAACAGCCTATTTTTCGGTGAAATTCCTGAGTTATCAGAAAATAAATGGGATCAGTGAGCGGCGCTTAAATCTTAGCTATGTTTGTGGCCTGCTTTGGTTCATGGAAAAACCGAATATCGAGTCAGATATTTGAGCCACTCATTCAAGTTATTTACGTGCGATGCATAAGCGGCTCAGGTATGAGACGTCAGCAAGACAAGGAGGTCAATTGAACATTTTGGTGTTAGGCGGCACCGGTTTTTTAGGTGCGCAAGTCGCTCAGCAGTGCCTTGTTCGGGGCCATAATGTGAGCGTTTTTAGCCGCGGGTTATTCGTCGAATCACCAGGCTATCGCCTTGCTGGCATGGCTACCCTGAAGCATGTGCAGCATTTTTATGGCGATCGGAATAAGGGCATTGACGCTCTAAAGGTGTTAGACGACTGCTGGGATGTCTGTATTGATCTGTGCGGCTACACCGCACCACAGGTACGGGAAAGCACTACTTGGTTGCGTGACAGAGTCCGGCATTACATTTATATCAGTGCCGTTCGTGCATTTTTGCCATCCCCTGAGCGCATGATTAATGAAAGCAGTGAGAGATATTCACCGATCGATGAAAATATCACATGTGTCGACAATGAAACGTATGGCCCGTTGAAAGCGGCTTGCGAGTCTATTGTGAATGAAATATTTGAGGGTCGAAATACCATACTTCGTCCTCAGGTGATGGTTGGTCCTAACGATCTATCCGGAAGAATGACCTACTGGTTGTTACGTGCCAAGAATCAACCAGTGATGTTGCCCGGTGATGGCAATGATTTTCTTCAGGTGGTTGATGTTACCGATGTCGCCAGCTTTATTGTACGAGTCAGTGAAAACAGGTATCTCGGTGAATTTAATCTGGCGGGACATAAAATAAGCTGGCGAGCGTTTTCGCAGTTGCTGGGTATTCAACACGGTGTGTGGGTAAACAATCAAATAATCAAGAACGCAGGCTTAACGTTCAGGGAGCTGCCACTGTTTCGGCCCAGAGGTAATAATGAAGCGTCTTACATGAATATCTCTCACGACAAGGCCGTGTCATGTGGTTTCAGGATCAGTGAAATGAGTGACACAATATCAAGAATAATGGAATGGATAGGTCACACTGATATTACGAAGATGATTCCCGATGATATTCAACATGAGCAATTAAGCCCGGAAGCGGAAGCACAGCTCATCAGAGAGCAGTTGTTCTTTCGGGCAATTCAGGGATGGCCATTCACAAAAAGCTATTGAATAAGAGCGAATAAGAGGACTTATTCAAAAGACATTTTTAAGAGAACAATTAACAAATGAAAAAAGTCAGTGCTAAAGGCTGTAAACAGAGGTTCATTGGCTTTAGTATCACGTTATTGAATATCTCACAGGTTAGTGGGTTATCTATGGAAAAGGAGTTTCCAGATGACACTTGAAATATGGATGGTTTATGCATTAGCCGTGTTGGTTTTAACGGCTTCACCCGGCCCCAGTTCTCTTTTATGCATGACCAAAGGCGTGACCTCGGGCTGGAAAGCGGGGGCATATACCGCTTTGGGCAGCTTAACTGCTATCACAGCCATAATGACTTTGTCTTTTACCGGGCTGGGGATGGTGATTGCGTCATCTGAACTGGTGTTCAATATCGTGAAATGGACTGGGGCGGCTTACCTCGTTTATCTGGGAGTGAAAGCACTGACATCATCCCAGGACAGATATGAGCCGGTCACTATGTGCGGTGACAGCCAAACTCGATTTACGCAGCACTACGTCAGTGGCTTTATTGTCGGTGCCAGTAATCCCAAAGCTATCCTGTTTTTTACGGCATTGTTTCCACAATTTATTAATCCTTCTGCGGGGATGCTGACTCAGTATCTGGTCTTTGCGGCGACCTTCGTGACGTTAGAACTCTCTTGGTTACTGACGTATGCCTATCTGGGATCAAAGTCATCGTCCTGGGTATTTGGTTCAGGTAAGGCGAGGTTGTTTAACCGTATTACGGGAGGCGGGTTTATCGGGGCGGGTGCTTTACTGGCGTCGGTGAATCGTGGTTAACAGAGTATGAGGCAATGTGTGACATTTATTGACCTGTGTGATGTTCCGCCAAAAGAACTTGTCGCTATGTTGAATGAGTGTGAGGTCAGGGCGCATTTAATCAAACATGAGTTGTTTACGGTTCAGACGGCTTACGAGTGGGTAAGCCGTAAAGCTGAAATGAATGCCATCAAAGGCTGTTATATCCAAGCTATTGACGTTGACGGTCAGTTAGCCGGATGGTGTGGAATCCAGCCAGACGGTGATGACTACGAAGTCGCCGTTGTATTGCGGCAGCGTTATTGGGGGATCGGTATTTCGGTTTTCAGGGTGTTGCTCGACAAGGCGAAAAGTATGGGACACAAAGAAGTGGTGTTGAACCTGCTAAGTACGCGTCCAAAGTATGAAAGTCTGGTGCGTCGGGCGAGTAAAGTGGAAATCAGGCAAATACACGGAGGTTGTTTTACCTCGTATTTTATTCCGCTGTAATGTGGCGGCTTTTATGTTGTTTTACTGTTTAACAGACTTGAACCCGTGGACGGGGAATGCACTGTTTTCATTGAATGGTCACGGCAACAAAGTAAGGATAAATGTTGAAAACTGGCATCAGGATAAGTTTGGCTCAGATTCCGGTCGTAAAAGGAAATGTGGTTGCAAATCTTTCCAACCATCTAACTATGATTGCGCAGTCTTCATTGTACGGCGCGAATGTCGTCGTATTTCCAGAATTATCATTAACTGGATATGAACTGGAGTTGGCTCAAGAACTGGCTTTTAGCCCGCAATCACCGCATTTTTCTACGTTATCCCGAGCTTCAATTGAAAATGACATCGTAGTGATTGCCGGTTGCCCTCTTAACATAAAAAACTCAGCCAAACCGACAATTGGCGCGGTTATTTGCTTTCCCGACGGAACCATTGAGTTTTATTCAAAGCAATATTTGCATGAAGGGGAAGGGACGTTTTGCGCGTCAGGTTCCGAGGACTATGTCTTCAATGTCGAAGGTTATCGAATTGGGCTTGCCATATGTGCTGATTTCTCATCAACAGCGCATTCACTCAACGCTCGAATGTTGGGTGCCGATGCTTATATCGCCAGTGCGTTGATTTCGGACTCGGGCTTTGAGGCTGATACCAAAATATTGTCCAACATTGCATCAAAACACCGTTTTCCGGTGCTGTTAAGCAATCATATATCTTCGACAGGCGGTTGGTCTGCATGTGGGAACAACACCATTTGGAATGCTAGCGGTGACGTTGTGCTGAGTTCTGCATCAAAAGAGCACTGTTTGGTCATGTGTTCAATAAACGGACATGAGGTTTACGCCGCTCAAGTTCAGCAAATTACCTAAAAGGGTTGGTACGTGTAACCGGTTTTGCTTGTGTTTTCTTTGTCATTCGGTTGCTTCGGCATTCTGTTGCTGAAACATTGTGCATTGTGCATTGTGCATTGTGCATTGTGCATTGTGCATTGTGCATTGTGCATTGTGCATTGTGCGTGGTTTGATTGTTTCGCTCTTAACTCTAAAAAGTCGTTTTTGAAAGGAAAAATAAAAGTGGGATTGTTTCGTAAAGTAATGGTATGCGTTTTCATATTTCTTATAGCGGGTTGTTCCCACAGGGAATTTTTGGAATCTAAGTCGCTTACGGAATCTGTATGGGAACAGTCATCCTATCAGGAGAAGATAAAGGGATTCTATGTCGATGAGAAAGCGTCAATGTTGCTCATTCTGGGAGAACAGTTTAGCTATGTGATTAATTGTGATGACTTGCTGTGTGACTATGCGAAAGCAAGCAGAGAGATTGATATTAATCTTGAAATTTTTGACTTAAAGCTGGTCGAAGGCGGTCTGGTTAAAGGCAAGCTTTTAATTAAACCGTATTCTACTTACCCAACGCCACATTATTCAGATTTTTATGATAAAGAACTTATCAATAGATATATAGATTTAAATGTACTGGAAACCAACGATAAAGGCGAAATAAAGTATCAGTCAAAAGGCTTCAACTTTGAAGCTAAGCGATATGAGATTGAAGGCGATTTCCCCTTTGACGTGTTGGAAAAACCCATTGTCGTTAATATAAAGAACGTAGTTCCAGATTCAGCAATAGTGAAAGCAGGAAAAATATCAATCACTCCGGTGACTGTGATCATTGATGGGGTGATATTCCCAATAAAACTTCTGTCATTTGCGCCTTATCTTCTGTTTTATAAGCATTCAATTTAAAGGATGCATGTTGCAACGGATATCAATTAAAGAAGTGATGTATGAAGCATTAGGAATGAAGAGTTAGGAAGAAGCATTAGAGATGAAGGCAAAGTCTGGAAGGATAAATACGTAAATACCCGCACATATTTATTCTAAAAACAGGCCCTATTTATAAGGGCCTGTCATCAATCACTTCTTACACTGAGCGTTAACAATGTAACTTGTCTGATCAAACTGTGTCCAAGCCCCGGTTCCAATACCATCAACAACCAAGATTGAAACGACACCAAAATCAATAAATACCCCTAATAGGGTGGTAGCATCGAATGACTTAGAGACGGGAATGGTCACAGAGGTGCAGTTGTCTTCTTCGACACGGATCGTGTAATCGTATTTCTTCTTAAAAGAAGTGATGACGTTTCCATCACCCAAATAGGCCTCATTAACATAAATGCGGGCATCAGGATTTTTACTGCGAATTGAAACTTGCTGGCTTGTGCCATTAAACATTGCTGCGCAACCACTTAGCGTGAATAAAGTGATAAAAGCAATTAGTAATTTTTTCATAGAGTTGTGATTCATAAAGCGTGCAAAGGGCGGCATTATAGAGATGGCCTGCACATATGTCTATTTCCTGAGTTATCTATCATCAAGAGAAGTGACTCTGTTTTTATACCTAAAACGAAAAAAAAAGCGGGATGACGTTTAATGCAATGTCATCCCGCTTTTAACATTTGGTTTTATTGTCAGCTTATAAATCGTTTTTCTGGAAAATTTACTCCTCTCAGACGACTTATCTTACACGCCAACCGTCATATGCAGACCATAAAAGACCCCGCGGCCAATCAGTTCTGAACACAGCACCAAGATAAAGCTGAGCGCGATGATCGCAACTCCCGGACGGCTATTCATCAGGCGGGGAATAAACCACACTGCGAGGGCTCCAATCAGTAAGCCGACCCGCAGGATCTGTAACTGAGCCAGATTCGGGATCAGCTCGGAAGCGCTGACGACGGCACTGTGAATTTCACCCAGACTCAGCATCTGACTGATTATTGCCACCAGACTGACTGCCACGGCAATTGCCCCAAACAGCGGAAGCGCGTTATCCAGCCTTGCTAATTTGTGCTGCGCGCCTGCCAGAATCAGGTGACCAAAAATCAGCCCCGAGATGATGGTGGTCAGCACAAAAGCCAGTGGGGTGTACACTGTGTTCCAGGTAGGCACGGTATCAATCAGGTACACCTTAATCATGGAATACATGAAGGCGATACCAACGGTCATTGCTGCGAGAAGCAGAACTTTACGCAGGCTTTGTGCCCCCTTATCGAGGATTTCCAACAGCCAGTAGCCACCCCCCAGGGCAAAGAACAGGCTGCCGGTGAAAATCTCATTCGACAACCAGGAACTGCCGACCTGATTCAGGGCATTAAAAGCACGCAATGGACTGCCAAGGTGCATGGTGGAGGCCATAAATCCCAGCCCCATTAATACCCAAATAAAGAACATGCCTTTGTGCAGGCGGTCAGTAACCCCGACGCAGAGCTTGTTGCCCAGAATCACCGCCCCCAGCAGCAAAAATGCGCCAACAGCGGTTTGTGCCAGTACCGTGAACAGAATCAACGGCCATTCATGCCAAGCCATGTTATACCTCCTTCGGATTGACCAGGAAGCCGCTTTGATCGCCGGTCGGGCGCGCATGGCGGTTCGGTTTGATGACAATATTCGGTTTGGTTTTCAGTGACGACGGCAATGGTGCCACGTCAGCATTGGAACCATATTTGGCTCGCAGTTCGGCGATAGGGCCAAACTCCAGGGCTCGCAGTGGGCATGAACCGACACAAATCGGCTCCAACCCTTCAGCCACGCGTTCGTAGCAGCCGTCACACTTGGTCATGTGGCCTTTTTCTTCGTTATACTGTGGCGCACCATAAGGGCAGGCCATTGAACAGTATTTACAGCCGATGCAGACATCTTCATCGACGATCACGAAGCCGTCTTCCCGCTTGTGCATGGCACCGGACGGACACACCTTGGTGCAGGCTGGCTCATCACAGTGGTTACAGGCAATTGATAAATAGTACGAGAACACATCCTGGCGGAAAGTGTCTCCCTCTTTGACCCAGTTGCCGCCGTTGTATTCATAAACACGGCGGTAGTTAACGCCGACATTGAGATCTTTGTTGTCTTTGCACGACAGCTGACAGGTTTTGCAGCCGGTACATTTACTTGAATCAATATAAAAACCGTATTGTTTCATGGCTTAAACCTTATGCTTTCTGCACCAGTTGCACTTCCACCAGGTTGGTGTGCTGTGGATTGCCTTTTGCCAGCGGGCTAGGACGCTGAGTTGTCAGAACGTTGATGCAACCACCGTGATCCACTTTCTTACCATCCGGCGCATACCATGCCCCTTCACCCAGGGCGACAACGCCAGGCATCATCCGAGGGGTAACTTTGGCATTGATATGCACTTCGCCGCGATCGTTAAAAATACGGATCAGATCGCCGTTTTTGATCCCGCGGGAGTCGGCATCCATCGGGTTAATCCACATCTCTTGCCGGGCGGCTTCTTTCAGGATATCGACGTTACCGTAGGTTGAGTGACAGCGTGATTTGTAGTGGAAACCGGTCAGCTGCAGCGGGAATTGGCTGCGCGCTGGATCATCCCAGCCTTCAGCGGTTGACGCATAAATCGGCAACGGGTGAATTACATCACCTTCCGGTAACTCCCACTCTTTGGCAATTTCAGCCAGCCGCTCAGAATAGATTTCGATTTTCCCGGACGGTGTGCTCAGTGGGTTATTCAGCGGGTCTTCACGGAACGCTTTATACGCGACGTAATGGCCGTTCGGATCGCGACGTTTGACGATGCCCTGTTTACGGACAGTCTCAAAGTCAGGTAGCGACGGATCTTTTTCGCGTGTCAACTGGTACAGATGACGTAGCCAACCTTCCTGATCACGCCCTTCAGTAAAGGCCTGCTCTACGCCAAGCCGCTTGGCCAGCTCGGTACAAATCTCGTAAATTCCTTTGGATTCAAATTGCGGCTCAATGGCTTTATCGGCATAAATGAAGTAAGGCATATTGGCGGCTTTTCCATCCATACAGAAGTCCGCCTGCTCGGAGGTGGTTAAATCCGGCAGCACAATGTCGGCGTACTTAGCGGACGACGTCATGTGGTTATCGATCACAACAATCATTTCACAGGCTTTGTCGTCCTGAAGGATTTCGTGAGTGCGGTTGATGTCTGAATGCTGGTTAACGAGGCAGTTCCCGGCGTAGTTCCAGATAAACTTGATTGGCACATCGAGTTTGTCTTTACCACGAACCCCATCTCGGGTGGCCGTCATTTCCGGGCCACGAATGATGGCGTCAGTCCACAGGAACATAGAAATGGCCGTTTTGACCGGATTTTCCGGGATCGGGAAGCGGACAAACGGGATGTTGTAGTCCGATTCTCGGGCACCGGTGCCGCCACCATTGATGCCTACGTTACCAGTCAGCAGTGCCAGCATGGCAATCGCGCGGGATGCCAGCTCGCCATTGGCGGTACGCTGCAGTCCCCAGCCCTGGAAAATGGCACATGGCTTAGCCTGACCGATTTCGCGGGCCAGTTTGACAATGATGTCGACCGGAATACCGGTAATCGGCGAGGCCCATTGCGGCGTTTTCTCAATGCCGTCTTCACCTTGACCCAGAATGTACGATTTATAGTCTGAATTGGCAGGGGCGGAAGCTGGCAGGGTTTTCGCATCGTAGCCGACACAGTATGTGTCCAGAAACGGCTGATCGACCATATTTTCGGTGATCAGCACGTGTGCGATGGCTGCAACCAGCGCGGCATCGGTACCGGGACGAATTGGGATCCATTGATCTTCCCGGCCACCAGCCGTGTCGGTGTAACGCGGATCGATCATGATCATTCTGGCGTTGGATCGCGCTTTGCTTTCCATCAGGTGGTGGATAAGCCCGCCACCTGACATGCGGGTTTCAGCCGGATTGTTACCAAACTGCACAATCAGTTTGGTGTTTTCTAAATCAGAAAAACTGTTGTTGTTTGCCCAACCACCGTAGGTGTAGTTCAGACCAGCCGCAATTTGCGCCGTGGAATAATCGCCATAGTGGTTAAGGTACCCACCGGTCAGGTTCATTAGCCGGGCAATCAGGGTGCCGCCCGGCGGCCAGGATTTGGTCACAGTCCCGCCCAGCGTGCCGGTGCCGTAGTTCAGGTAGATGGCTTCGCTGCCGTATTCTTTGCGGATTCGGTTCAGACTGTTCGCGATGTCGTCGTACGCTTCTTCCCAAGTGATCCGCTTGAATTTTCCTTCTCCGCGTTTGCCAACCCGTTTCATCGGGTATTTAAGGCGGTCAGGATTATAGACACGGCGGCGCATTGACCGGCCTCGCAAGCAGGCCCGAATCTGGTGGCTACCGTAGGTATCATCCCCGGTATTGTCGGTTTCGACCCATTTGATTTCGCCGTCCGCAACATGCATACGTAGCGGGCAACGGCTGCCACAGTTAACCGTACAGGCACTCCAAACGACTTTTTCTTCAGATTGAGGAGAGGCAGGCTCAGATGCGGCCAGGGCAGGGTTGGACTTGAATGGCAGGCTCATACTGCCGGCTACGGCGGCCAGGCTCCCCAGCGCTGAACTTGATTTGACGAAGTCCCGCCGGGTGAACTTAGGTGCCAATAGCTGTTTTAGTTTTGATTTCATGACACGACACTCTTTGCAACGCACACACACCACTTTGGTGGTAGTTCCTGTTATCGATTGTCGTTAAGGGAAAACGTTTAACCTTGTTGTTTGTCAATAAACCATACAGAAAGTACGTATACCGGGCAGGTATCAATAAGTAATGTGAAACCGATCACTGATAGAAGAAAAATAGTGCCTCTACATCAATGTGTTATAAGTGATAACCGTTCGTGTTTGCTTCCTTGTTTAAGAAGGTTATCGGGAAAAGGAAAGTCGTCGCGTGAAAAGGCTAACTTTGTTCTAAAACAAGTTACTGTCGGGTCTCTTAGGCTAAGTTATTAGCTGATAACTTGCTTGATTACACTGCCTGATAAGGCCGGGTGACAATCACAGCGACACAAACCTGGGGATGGAGAGCCTGTATTTATGGAGCATATTGCCACCATTGCAAAACTGCTTGGCAGCCTGTTTTATTATCCGGTTACACACAAAAATAATCAGTTGATGTGCCATACGTTACGGCAGAGTGAAGGATGGCAGGAGAGTCCTTTTGCCCCCGTCTTGGTGGCTATTGAACAGGAATCGGCAGCGCAACTGGCCGACGATTTTCAGCAGCTGTTTGAAGGCTGTGACGTGATGCCAGCACCGCCATGGGGCTCTGTGTATCTGGACCGAGAGCAGGTAATTTTCGGGGAATCGACCATCCGATTCCGCCACTTTTTAAAAGATAACCAACTGGCGTTGGATACGGGTATGCGAGAGCCGGAAGACCAGTTCGGACTCATGCTGATGGCACTGGCAAAGCTGGCTGATGAGCAGGATGGCCTGTCGGTGGATAGGTTGCTGCAAACCCACCTGTTACCTTGGGCTTACCGGTATCTGACGCTGGTGCAGGAACATGCCCGGACTCAGACTTATTGCTTGTTAGCGGATATTGCCCGGCAGTGGTTACAGCTGGTTCAGGAAGAACGGGGTATTACTGCGGAGAACCTGAAGGTGTATTTCTGATGAGCAATCATCCTGATCCCGGCAGGGACGAGCGGTATTACAAGGCGTGTCTTGAGCATTACACCGTCAGCCGGCGTGGTTTGTTTCGGGGGCTGATCGCCGGTGCGCGCAAAGCATCAAAGCATATTGAGGTGCCGCTGGTGATCAGGACGGTACCTCGCCCTCCCGGGGCGGTCGATGAAGTGTTGTTCCTTGAGTTTTGTGAGTCTTGTGACCTGTGCAAACAAGCGTGCCCTAATGGCGTGATTGAGAAGGAGAAGGAATTTCCTCAGCTTAACCTGGAATATAATGACTGTAGTCAGTGTGGTGCCTGCCAACGAGTGTGTCCGACCCCCGCGTTATCTTCTGCCTGTCGGGATATCGGAGTAAGACCGTACTTTTCTGATGGGTGCGCAAATCGCATGTCTGGTGCATGCCATGCCTGTGCTGAGCAGTGTCCGCAGCAGGCGATTAGCATATCTTATGGCCAGATCCCTCGGGTTGATGACTCGCTTTGTGATGGTTGCGGGCAATGCCGTACTGCGTGTTATCAGGGGGCTATTCAGTTGCGTTTCAAAGCGTACTAAATTTAAAGCGTAATAAATTTAATGATTAAAAAGAGAGTATTTTAAACGCCAATGCTTTACTCACTTAACTAAATGCTCTCTGTTATAACTCTGCGATATCTTTGCTTTATGGTTCTATTGGGATAATCCATTGGATTTAATTTTTCTCTGTTATTCAAACATTGAGTGCTTAAAAAAACATCCCTCTGTTCGGGGTGAGCAGAGGGATGTGTGAGCCGCTTAGATATTAATCTTTGAGTCGGTAGATGACCGTGATGAAATTTTTAGCCATTACTGACTTTGGCCAGTGTGCTGGTCTGGGCTTTCTCCTGGTGCCAGTGGCGGAAATCGCTGCCGGTAGGGGCTTGCGCCACACGTAAATCAAACTCCGACATAACCGCATATAAATGGTCAAAAATATCGGCCTGAATGCGTTCGTATTCTACCCAGGCCGTAGTGTTAGTGAAGCAGTAAATCTCCATGGAGATACCGTCATGGCTAGGAGCAAGCTGGCGAACCATTAACGTCATGTCTTTGCGAATTTCAGGGTGAGCGCGCAGGTAACGTTCCAGATAAGCTCGGAAACTGCCGAGGTTCGTCAGACGGCGGCCATTGATACAACAGCTCTCGTCCACATGGTGTTGAGCATTGTAGTCAGTGATCTCTTTCACCTTGTGTTTGATATAAGGTTCCAGTAACTGTGCCCGGTTTAAATGGTTTATTTCCTCTTTGCTCAGGAAATGCACGCTGGTGGCATCAATCAGTACATGGCGTTTAATGCGTCGTCCGCCGGACTCGGTCATGCCCTTCCAGTTTTTGAAGGAATCTGAAATCAGCGCATAAGAAGGGATGGTGGTGATGGTTTTATCCCAGTTCTGGACTTTCACTGTCGTCAGGCTGATATCAATCACGTCACCGTCAGCACCGTATTTCGGCATTTCCAGCCAGTCCCCAACACTCAGCATTTTATTGGCTGATAGCTGAATACCGGCAACCAGCCCCAGAATAGGATCTTTGAACACCAGCATGATGACAGCGGTCATTGCACCTAAACCACTGAGCAGAATCACCGGTGATTTCCCGATTAAAATCGAGGTGAACATTAGGGCCGCAATAACGAATAGGACAATCTTGATGCTCTGAATAATGCCTCGCAACGGCAGATTGCGGCCTACCTGAGTACGCCCAAGCAGGGTTTCCAGCACACTGAGCAAAGAATACAACGTCAGCAAGGTGTACATGACCACCCAGAGGTTAACTAACGTCAGGAGAACTTCCCGTACGGCGCTGTCTTGGGACAACCACAGGTTGGCCTGAATCCCAATCACGATCCCCTGAATCAGCAAAGCAATACGACTGAACAGGTTGCCGCTAAATAACGCGTGGTGCCAGATGGCCTGTGATTTGTCAGCGCGTCGCTTAAGCCATGACACTACACCACGGTGCAGAACAAGGTGAATGATCACCGCGATAAGTACAATCAACCCCAACGCTTCGGCAAGTTGGGTAAGCTGCGACATTTGAATATTATATTGACTGAACCAGTCTTCGATTGACTGCAACATAATTGTCTCCAGATTATAAGAGTAATCGTTTAGGTTTGATTTTATGTTAGGGAAAAGACTACTACGCGTATATATCAGACACAACCCCTGACATTATTTATAGAGAGCATGGAATGTAATAAGTGAAATTAAATAATGTTCAAAGTTGAGATATTTACCCAATAAATCATATAGCAATGTTTATATATGAATTGAGGCGGTTCTTGCTTGTTTTTAACAATCTTGAAATACTCCGTGTCACCCCAGTGATTTGTCAGTAGACACGTTAAAAATCCGGGTATATGCCAGCGGAAAAATGCAAGCTGATAGACTGCGGGAACAGGGGACGCCGGCCTGTATCCATCCGGATGGCTCTTCTGTCAGGTGAGTGTCAATTTTTCATCGCAAGTTACATTTAACCTCTTTGACATTAATCAAAACTACTATATCGTGCGAAAAATCTGACACATGTATTTGTAATGTAATTACCGCAGTGAAAGATAAACATAATATTAACAACTATCCGGTTTATTCGGGAGAGATAGGATGACTGTCGAGTCAAAAAATATTCCGCTTGCTGACAATATTAATCAGGTTAATGACTGGTTGATTGGGCATTCTGGTTTTTTTATTCAATATGGTGTGAATATTGTTTCTGCCATCATCATTTTGTTTTTGGGCAACATGGTAACGAAAGTAATTTCGAATAACGTTGCTAAAATTTTGCAAAAAAACAAAATTGATGATGCCGTCAGCGCCTTTATTTGCAGCATTATTCGTTACGCTTTGTTTAGCATGGTGCTGGTCGCGGTACTAAGCCGAGTCGGTATTCAGACTGCCTCCATTATTGCTGTTATTTCGGCCGCAGGCCTGGCGGTTGGTCTGGCACTGAAAGGATCGCTGTCTAATTTTGCTTCCGGTGTACTTATTGTTGTTTTCCGTCCTTTTAAATCCGGAGATTTCATTGAAGCGGGTGGTGTTGCTGGCTCGGTTCAATCGATTCAGCTGTTTCAGACAGTACTGAAAACATCGGACAACAAAATGGTAGTGGTGCCAAACACTTCTATCATGCGCGGGCCGATTACCAATGTGTCTAAATACGACACCCGCCGCATCAACTTCGTGTTCCGTGTATCGTACAAAGCGGATCTGCAGAAGGTGAAACAGATTCTGAAAGAAACAGTGGAAAGCGATCCTCGTGTTTTGAAAGATCCTGAGGTGGTGATCGGGGTAACAGAGTTGGCAAATTCGTCAGTGAACCTGGTGGTACGTCCTTGGGTACAGCGCTCTGATTATTGGCCGGTTACCTGGGATTTGAATATGGCGGTTAAGGAAGCACTGGAAGCGAACGGTATCGAGATTCCATATCCACAAATGGATGTTCACTTAAACACTGAGCCTCAACCCCTGACTAAAAACGCCTAATACTGACGTCAGGCTTTAAAAGTTTAAGGTTTACGATCATCGGGCGGCAACGGCAGTTGTCGCCTTTTTTATATCTGCCTTTTTTCAAAATATTAAAAAGCCAGTGTTTTATTTAATCTTTGTTTTATGTCACCGTTGGCACTTTCAAAAGAAACATTCATGTGCGTACCTGAGAGAGAATCACGGCATTAAACGCATAACTCTGGCCGCAGTATTGGCTGAGTCATCTACCCTGAATAACCCTCTCGCTTACCTGAATGACACCACATTTCGATTGAGCATTTCGGGCGCCGGACTGTAGAGCCGGGGCGCAGTATGTTGCGGCAGGTGGATCAGGTTCAGGTGGTTCCTGCGTGCCCATTGTACGGTCAGCGCCGTAGGGGCTGAGAGGGTGACCAGCGTCCCGATACGGGCGCGAACGGCCTTGTGGATCAGCTCCAGGCTGCACCGGCTGGTCATCACAGCAAACCCTTCACGGGGATTAATCCGCTCCGTTGCCATGGCGCCAATGAGTTTATCCAGTGCATTGTGACGGCCGATATCTTCCCGGCACAGCACAATATCACCGCTCCGATCGGCATACAGGGCCGCATGCAAAGCGCCACTTTTACGCGCAACAATTTGGGCTTCGCTGATACGATCCCGCAAACCGGCAAACAACGTTGCATCCGGCGGAGTGACCGGCTGCAAGGGTTCAAGATCCGGCAGGGCTTGCTCCAACGCTTCTACGCCGCAAATACCACACCCGCTGGTACCGGCTAACTGACGACGGTGGCTCTTAAGTGCCCAGAAGGCTCGATTGGAAATCTCAACGGCGGCGTGGTGTGACTCGCAGGCGGCCGATAACTGAATATCGTAAATCTCACTGAAAGAATTAACGATACCGGTGCTTAAACTGAAGCCTTTGACAAAATCTTCGATATTTCCCGGCGTCACCATCATGACGGCCTGATTGATACCGTTGTAGCTGATAGACAGTGCTGATTCACTCGCCAGCGCAAAATGGCCAACGCTGCTTTCATCCCCCAGCGTTTGATAGCTGAACGTATCTGGCGAGGGCGGGGCAGAATTGACGTCCGGAATATCGATGAGGTTTATCGCAGAATCAGTCATGATGATGTTTTCCTTAAGTCCTGGTCGTAACGGGAAACGCCTGAGTGTTACAGCGTGCTGTCAGCGGCAAAAATGGCCTGTGCTTCTGCAAAGCATTTTTCGGCCAACGCTGAGCGAGGCTCAGAACGCCGCATCAGCAAGCCGATGGGCGATTGCACAATGGCACCGTCAATGGGCACGATTCGCAGGTAATCATTCAGATCCTCCAGCCCGCTGTTCAGCGGCATAATGGCGCAGCACATACCCGCGCTAACGGCTTGAATAAGCTGGAATGTAGAATCACCCTCGACAACGATATTGGGGGTTAGCCCTTTACTGCTGAACCGGATATCAATGGAATGGCGGTAATGCATCCCTTTGGTCAGCAAGCCGAGAGGGATTTGGTCAAGACCGTCCCAGGTGAGCTCGGACTCAGGAAACGCAAAATGTCGGACGTCATGCAGCAACCCCATGCTGGTGGCTGAGAGTTTGATGACGTCAAAGTGCGTGGTATCGACCTGATCCAGATAGCAAAGCCCTAAGTCCAGCTGGTTGCGATTCAGTCCATCTATCACTTGTTCTGAAGTCATCGATAACAGTTGAAAACGCAACTCGGGATAGCGTTGGGACAGCGGTTTCAGGAGTTGCATCGGATTCTGGCTTGCCAGCGGAACCATACCCAGGCGAAGGCTACCGACCAACTGACCGCGGCAGTTAGCCGCTTCTGCCTGAAGGCCGTCATGTGCTGTCAGTACGGTACGAGCCCAGGCCAGGATTCTTTCACCGGCCTCGGTAAAACCTTCAAAACGCTGACCGCGTTCGACCAGAACCAGGTTGAGCTCATCTTCCAGATTTCTGATGCGCATCGACAGGGTCGGCTGCGTAATATGGCACAATGCGGCGGCTTGCCCGAAGTGTCGGGTCTTATCGAGCGCGATGAGATACTTAAGCTGTTTAATATCCATGAAACTTCCTATTTTCAGCGTCTTGTTGTGCTTAGGCTCAGGCGCTTTATTTCTTCAATCTTGTGAGAGCTGACTTAAATCACTTCGGATCTTTATTCGTTTTATTATTTCTGTACATGTACATATGACACCTGTGTTCAGGTTCAGGTTCAGGTTCAGCTGAGTACATAGTCCACCGGTTGAAGCGAAGGTGGCAGCTCTGTGGCACCCAGGGCATCAAGAATATCGCGTTCTATCGTGCGCACCATGGCATCCAGCGGCAGATCGTTTTCTTCACGGCCGAACGGATCTTCAAGCTCATCCCCGATAGCGTCCAGACCAAAAAAGGTATAGCTGACGATGGTGGTAAAAATCGGGGCTATCCAGCCAAGTGGCTCTGCCATGGCAAACGGCAGCAAGATACAAAAGATATAGTTGGTGCGATGAAACAACAGCGTATACGGAAACGGCAACGGGGTTGTTTTTATTCGCTCACAGCTTGCCTGGGCTTCCGATAACTTCTGCAGTCGCTCTTCAAGCGTGACATAGCGCCAGTCACTGATAATCTGATCCGTGGCCAGTTTTGAACAGCGCTCGCTGATCACCCGTAAAATGCCGTCACACAGGTTGTGGCCGTATCGTTGCCGGGGTTGCGACAGCCAGTTTCGTGCTGCTTCAAATTCATCATCACCGCGAAGCTTGGCGCTGAGTGCATGGGTGTAACCGCACAGCTCTTTGAGTAATGTTTCACGTAATGCCTTGTCTGGAATCACGGCGCTGGCCCGCGAAAAGGAGCGAACTTCGGTGATCACATGACCCCACGCCTGACGTCCTTCCCACCAGCGCCCGTAGCAGGCATTGTTGCGAAAACTCATAAAAATAGAGAGTGAGATACCCAATAAGGTGAACGGTGTTGCGTTCACATGGGTAAAAAATGCCGGTAGCAAGCCTTCAACCAGCACAATCAATGCGGCTAATACCGTTACCATAAAACTGCGCAGGGCAATACGTTTCGCAATCGAGCCTTTCAGAGAGAACAGGATATTGAATAAGTTGGGTTTGGAATGAACAATCATATCTGTTTCGTTCTCGGCTGTACTCTTGCTTCAGGCAGTTATTTATTCTTTTAGGTCGTGTCTAAATAAAAAGTGTTCTGGATAAATTCTGTTTATCACTGTGCACAGAGAAAGAAAGTACCAAGTAGGATTATCGAGTATGCTTTTTTGCAGCTTTGCAGCTTTGCAGCTTTGCAGCTTTGCAGCTGGTCGATGTTTTCTTGACCGCGCTGAAATACTTTCTTACACGTCGTTTGTAGAGTCGGTGAAAAACTCGTTGTGTTTTTGATCTAAATCAAGAATAGGGATGGCTATACCCTCGGTCAAATCAGTTATTTTTATGGTGTGATAGATATCATCTATTGATGTTTAAGTCCGTTGATTTACAGGTCTGGCAGGCTGTTTTGCGGGATTTCTCCGCGGCCATCAGTCGCTTGTTCTAGTAAGACATCAATAATTTTAGATAAGTGATAAGCGATATCGATGATGAAAAGGGGAAACGCGCCTGACGCTATTTTGAGTCCTGTTCAAAGCGGGAGCGAAGATGGAGTAAGTCGTTAGCCCGCCCAAGGGGCTGTCTTATATATCTGATTGAAAATAATAAGGTTATTAATCGGTGTGGGTATGGATTTTAAAGGGACTAAAACGTCGTGATAGATGATATCTATGATGGGGTAAATGTTTTCAATTGGACGGTTATTCACAAACTCAATAATCTTTGATGCAGATCAATGTAATTGCATGTCTGCATTTTTGTCGCAATTGCTTGTACCGAACTATCAATGAGCGATTCACAGCTCGTTTGAGAAAAACCCGTTTTCTGATAACCCGTTTTTATTCAAACGCCCGGTGTCTGTACCAGGTTCAGAATACTTGCTGTCTCGTTCATTGTTCTTCCCCACTGAGGAGCAACTTCATGAGTCAAAAAGAACATATCAGGGATTATAACGCACCGGCTGGTGGCTGGGGAGCCCTGAAAAGTGTCACGAAAAGCTGGCTGGGCAGTGAGAACGCATTCCGTAACCTCAGAACCATGTTAAAAACGAACCAGAATGGCGGGTTTGATTGTCCGGGCTGTGCCTGGGGTGAATCGCCTGAAAATGGCATGGTTAACTTCTGTGAAAACGGTGCCAAGGCGGTGAACTGGGAGGCCACCGGCCGTCTGGTGGACCCGGACTTTTTTGCGAAATACAGTGTGTCCGAGCTTGCCAACCAGACCGACTACTGGCTGGAATATCAAGGACGGCTTACTCACCCAATGCGCTACAACGCAGAAACTGATCGCTATGTAGAAACGTCATGGGAAGAGGCTTATGCACTGATCGCTCAGCACTTGAATAATCTTGACTCTCCGGATCAAGCCGAGTTCTATACATCGGGTCGAGCCAGCAATGAAGCCGCCTTTATTTATCAGCTATTCGTCCGTGCGTTCGGCACCAATAACTTCCCTGATTGTTCAAATATGTGCCACGAAGCCAGTGGCCTTGGCATGTCGGAGACTATTGGGGTAGGTAAAGGCACGGTGGTGTTTAAAGACCTCGAAGAGGCCGATGCCATTTTCGTGATTGGTCAGAACCCGGGTACTAACCATCCGCGAATGCTGGATCCGCTGCGTGAAGCGGTAAAACGCGGTGCTCAGGTGATCTGTCTGAACCCGCTGAAAGAGCGTGGCCTGGAGCGATTCCAGCACCCACAACATCCGATTGAAATGCTGCGCAATGGCTCAGAGCCAACCAATACGGCGTATTTCCGTCCGGCGCTTGGCGGCGACATGGCTGTTTTCCGTGGTATGGCGAAATTCCTGCTTAACTGGGATCGGGAAGCGCGGGAAAACGGGGAACCTGCGGTTTTTGATCACGCCTTTATTAACAAGCACACCACAGGGCTGGATGCATACCTGAACGCTGTGGATGCAACCAGTTGGGGCCACATTGTTGAGCAATCAGGCTTAACGATCGAAGAGATTGAGGTGCTGGCTCGGATGTACCGCCGGGCGGACAAAGTGGTGATGTGCTGGGCGATGGGACTGACTCAGCACCGTCACTCTGTACCGACTATTCAGGAAGTGGTGAATTTGCAACTGCTGCGCGGTAACGTCGGTAAACCGGGCGCGGGTTTGTCGCCGGTTCGAGGCCACAGTAATGTGCAGGGTGACCGTACCATGGGCATTAATGAGCATCCGCCAAAAGCGTTGCTGGATGCGTTGGAAAAACGTTTCAAATTCAGCGTGCCACGTGAGCATGGCCACAATTCGGTTCAGGCGATTCAGGCTATGGAAGAGCAACGATCCAAGGTCTTTATCGGACTGGGCGGAAACTTTGCACAGGCCACGCCGGATACGACAAGAACGCACCGTGCGCTGCGCAGCTGTGAACTGACGGTCCATATTGCAACCAAGCTGAACCGCTCTCACCTGGTGACCGGGCGCGATGCGCTGATTTTACCTTGTCTGGGACGGACTGAAATCGACATGCAGGCGGAAGGGCCGCAGGGCGTAACAGTCGAAGATACCTTCAGCATGGTTCATATCTCTTTTGGTCAGCTAAAACCGCGTTCGCCGATGCTGCGTTCTGAAACGGCAATTTTAGCCGGTATCGCCAAGGCGACGTTGGGTAACCATCCGATTGACTGGGATTGGGCCATTGCCGATTACAGCCGTATCCGTGATTTGATCGCGGAGACTATCCCCGGTTTTGATAACTTTAATGAAAAATTAAAGCATCCGGGCGGTTTTCACTTGGGTAACGCGGCGGCTAACCGGATCTGGAACACGCCGAGCGGTAAGGCGCAGTTCAGTGCAGCGGCACTGCCAACACAGCTGGTCAACGAAGGTGTACTGGAAAAAGGCGACAAGCCGGATCTGATCTTGCAAACCATGCGTTCGCATGATCAGTACAACACCACACTGTACGGGTTGGATGACCGATACCGTGGCGTGTTTGGTCTGCGTGAGGTGGTGTTTGTCAATGAAGAGGATATTCGCCGCTTAGGTTTTGAGCCGGGCGAAAAAGTAGATTTGGTTTCGCTGTGGGACGACGGGCGTGAGCGTCGAGTGTCTGATTTTGTGCTGGTGGCTTACGATATCCCGGCAGGGCAGGCGGCGGCCTACTATCCGGAAACGAATCCACTGGTACCACTGGAAAGTTACGGGGATCGTACCTTTACACCTACTTCGAAGTTTATCGCAATCAAGATTGAGAAAGCGAAACCCAGCCAAACCATCTTAACCACGGCTACTTTTGAAACGGCTACCCCGACAAAAGCAGAACCCGGCACAGCAGCGTAAACCCGTTTCTTACTGGAGCCGGTTCGCTTACAGCGTGCTTTAGCGTAACAAATGCGCTGGTAAAGCACTTTGTGATAAAGCCTCCGTTATCGACTCAGATAACGGAGGCTTTTTGTTTATTAACGTTTACGTTTTAGCTTGGAATCAAACCGTCCGGACTGAGGTTACCGCGCGCTGTTAACTGCGCATGTTGGACCAAGAGCTTTAACCGAGCGTGATTTTTCAAAAGCGATTAACCACTAGCGATTAACCACTAGCGATTAACCACAATCGATTTATTCGTCGCGACTAACTAATAACAACCCCAATACTGAGCAATACCATCACCATAGCGGTCAGCATACCAATCAGTGGGCCAATAAAGCGTAGCCAGGAAGAGTAAGCCACCCGCCCGATTGCCAGGCCACCCATCACGACGCCGGAGGTTGGTGTCACCAGATTCGGTAATCCGGAAGCAGACTGATAAGCCGTTACTACCAGTTCACGCCCGACCCCGACAAAATCGGCCAGTGGGGCCAGTACCGGCATCGACAGTACCGCCAGGCCGGAGGATGATGGCACCACCAGACAAAGCACCGCTTCCACCCAGTAAATCGCATTGATGAACGCAATATCATTCAGCCCGCCCAACAGACCTTCGGCATAGTGCAAAATGGTATGGGTGATATTCCCGTTATCCATGACGACCACCAGCCCCCGGGCAATTGCGATGATCAATGCCACACCCAGCAGATCCCTTGCGCCGTTGACGAAACTGTCCGTGATTTCTACTTCCGACATCCGGCCGACAAAGCCGACTACGATACTCGCGCCGATAAACAGCGCCGACAGTTCGGCCATCCACCAACCGGCAACTGAGACACCCCACATCATGACGGCGAACGTCAGGCCGAAAATTGCCAGAATCGCTTTGCGGGTTGTCGTCAGCTCTGGTGTTTGTTGCTGCTTACTGTGCAGGAAGTAACTGAGGTTGTCTTCGCGCTGGTGGGCGACAATAGACTGTGCAGGATCTTGTTTGACTTTTTCGGCATAGCGCATGACATAAATCACACAGACCAGCCAGCCAAGCACGAGGATAAGCGCACGCAGGGCAAAGCCATCCATAAAATTGATTTCAGCGGCATTAGAAGCGATCACCGTCGCAAATGGGTTGATTGTTGAGCCCAGGCAGCCGATACCGGCCCCCACCATGATGATTGCGACCCCGACAATACTGTCGTACCCGGCTGCAATCATGACCGGGATCAGAAGGGCATAAAAAGGAATGGTTTCTTCTGCCATGCCATATACGGTGCCGCCGAGCGCAAACAGCCCCATCAGAATCGGAATCATCCATTTTTCCCGCCCGGCCAGTCGTTTCATGGTGCCTGAGATACCGGCATCAATGGCGCCAGTTTTGGTAACCACCGCTAGAAAGCCGCCGATCACCAGCACAAACAGGGCGACGTCGACGGCCCGTGCCGCATAGCTGCTCGGGTCATAGAAACCCTGAATCGGAGCCATCAGTACTTCGACCATGCCTTGCGGATTCGCATCGACGATCTGGTACGTACCAACCTGCGGCACCATGCGCCCGAGCGTTTCGTTTTTCTCCATCTGATACTGTCCGGCCGGAATGACCCAGGTCAGCACCGCCATCAGGACGGTCAGTATCATCAGAATGGTGTAGGCAGAGGGAAATTTGAGTTTTGTCATAAGGGTGTCCTCTTATCTTTCAATGGGGCCGTAGCCCCATCACGCGGGCGTTGTTCGCCTCTTGTTGTGCAATCTTATCCGTCGCATGTTGTTGATGCGTTTACGCGACGAAATCCATGATTTCCTGTGCAGACAGGTTATCCAGTCCCATTTTTTTCAGCGTTCTGCCTGTCTCGAAATAGTTGGTTTCGTTATAGGCGTTGTCGATGTGCAGGCATGAGGTCACCATGGGGGTATCGATCCCTACCAACTGTCCCAGCTCATAACACGGCACCAGCAAATAAGCCGCATCTTCCGTGATATAGCGGTTGCTAGCGGAATTCGGCGCGCTGTTGAGTTTACCGTGGGTCTCTGACGTGCGGTTCACTTCGTACACACTTTCACACGCCATGTTGTACAGGGCGTTCATGGCATCCAGTTCCGGTTGCAACGTCAGGCCAAGTGCTTTGCCCACGGCCTGCCGTTCAGCTTCCATCACTACCGCCGCTTTTGCCGTCGAGACGGAGCAGCAGTCCTTATAGTAATTGAACTGGCCGTCAAAGTTCTCCAGCAATCCCATGTTGAGGGTGGTCAACAGGGGGTGGCCGCCAAAGTTAATGTTTTCTAACCCGGCTTCTATCACGTTCCCCAAGGGTTTCAAAGGCAGAGGCATAACAGGTTGCAGCTTGGTTATCGCCGCTTCGGTTTGTGTGGCAGGAAAAGCCGCCACAGGCAGAAATTCTTTCATTCCGAGAATCGC
This sequence comes from Photobacterium ganghwense, assembly GCF_017329545.1. Lineage (NCBI taxonomy): Bacteria > Pseudomonadati > Pseudomonadota > Gammaproteobacteria > Vibrionales > Vibrionaceae > Photobacterium > Photobacterium ganghwense. The sequence goes on along the minus strand of NZ_CP071326.1, from coordinate 1,537,757 downwards.
GATGTCAGCAGGGCCGACAATTCGGGTTGCCCACGGAATTGAAATGGCATCGACAAACGTGATGTTGAGGCTGCCGTAGCCTTGCTCCTGCTTAATGCGGTTCAGGACCAGTGAGCCATAGTTGCCCGGCATCAGCATGATAATCTGGCCATCCCTGAGGTGTGGCAGCATCTCAGTGAACAGGGGCTCCTGGGCAAAGGAAGGGACGGGTAAAATCAGCAAATCGCTGAAGGCGATAGTTTCGGCCAGATCGCGGCTGATGGTGTGGATCGGCTGAAAGCCAGCATAGGTCAGGGGCACATCGTTGTAGCGGGACAGCGCACGGATGCCGCCCCGCTGTTCGATGTCCCGTAGCGGCTGATCAAAGCCCGGCGCACCATACAGGCACACATTCGCACCCTGCAGAGAGAAGTGATACGCCGCAGTCAGACCGGCATTACCTGAGCCGATGACGGAGACACGAGGGTTCATAGGTTCATCCTTTTTGTTATCTGGTTTATCCGTGTTCCAGACTAGGGAAGAACCGTATTCAGCCGCCAATGAGCAAGGTGGCGACCACTATGCAAAAAAGTAATACTCTGTGTGTGATATGTTATTAACTGTTTGATTTGTTGGTAATTGCTTTGAGTTAGGCCGCTATCACCAACAGGCGTGTTAGTGTGAAGTGAAGCGGCCAAGGTCTGTTTAAGACCTAGCCGGGGTGGTATTCATTCAGATCACGCATTGGACCAATTTTCAGGCGAATGTCCATTTGATCAGCCTGCAGCATGAACTGCTCAACAAACTGCTCCGCATGGCGATGGATAGGCTTGAGCGCCGGGTAAAGAATATCGAACTCAAACGGCAGGCTGAAAGCCAGCGGCCGCATCACAACTTGCGGATGCTCATCTTCCATGTAGGCCGTAAAGGGGTCAGTGATGGCAATTCCTACGCCTTCACGAACCAGTGCCGCCGCCGTGCTGGCCAGCGAGACTTCGATTTGTTCTCTGGTCGTCAAATCGTACCGGCGGAGCAGGGCGTCGATCCGACGCTGGGTAACATCTTTTTCATGGCGGATAAGAATGTGCCCGGCCAGGTCGGTAATGTCGACCACCGGAAGCAAGGCCAGCGGTGAATCGGCAGGTAGCAGGCAAACACATTCACTTTCCACTCTCTGCGCTTTCACACCGGCAAGAGATTCATCCACAAATGCAAAGCCGATATCGGTCGTCTGGCTTTGTATCCGGCGAATGACTTCCTCTGAGCGGTAAGTTTTAAAGCCAACTTTTAATTGCGGTGCATTGGTCAGGAGTTTCGCCAGAATACGGGGCAGAAACGCGTTTGACAGCAGCGGCATGGCTGCAATATTCAGGCTGCCGAAATGGTGGGAGCGGATGGAATTTGCGGCATGGTCCAGCCCGGATACGGCGTCGAAAACTTTGGCAACTTCCAGGTAAAACGCTTCCCCTTCATCACTGAGTTCAAGCCGGTTACCTTTGCGGATAAACAGCTTGAACCCCAGCCTTTCTTCCAGGGCGGCTAACAATCTGCTGACGGCGGGCTGACTAAGATTAAGACGCGTTGCGGCGGCGGTTACGGTCTGGCATTCCACGACGGCTTTAAACGCATTGAGCTGAGCTAACTTCATACTTTGCCACAAAAGCGGCCGAGCTTTGGCCGCAACACAATAAAGGGTCAGTTATAAGCAGTAACACCGTAAGGGGCAATGGTTTTGAGTGATTGCCTCCCCAATTTGCCTGTGTCATCAACCTCTGAATCGGACAAACTGGGCTGACCCGCACGTATACGCTTGATTTGTGATGTACTCATGATCTTCAGTGAATCCTCTGTACCCACTGATCATTACCGCCTTAAGTATTGACATCACTATCGTCATTAGGCTAATTTGCCGCCAATTGTTTTTAAACAGCTCTCTACCATGTTGTACATTCTTTTTAAGAACTTCCTTAGAAGACGTCGCTCCGCGCAGATACACGATGAAGTGTTGCTCGGAGCTTGATAAACCTGAATCTTCATCAGATGTCATGTGCGTATTGGGCGCAGGTGTTATAGCACCTGTCGGTTACCTGTAGGACAACATCTGATTTCAGTAAGAGAAACAGGTAGAGAGAGTCGGCCGGTGATGCTTCATCACCGGCTTTTTTGTATCTGAAATTCGTCAGTGAGCGATTCAGGTACAAGGTTTAATCGAAAGAGTAACCTCGGGGCCGGTGCATTCCATGCATCCGGCCCCTTTTTTATGGTTTAAAAACATGAGCTTATTAACTATTAAATATCTGACTTATCAGGTGGCAGACAAACTGTTGTATCAGCAGGCAAATTTCTCGCTTCATCCTGGTGAGCACCTTGGTGTAACCGGAAACAATGGGGTAGGAAAAAGTACCTTGCTGAAATTGCTGCAGGCGGAGTATTTGCCGGATCAGGGCGACATTAGCTGGCAACCCGGCGTGATCGTCGGGTATCTCGATCAGCATGCGCAGGTTGATCTGACCCTGTCGATTCACGCTTATCTGGCTTCGGCATTTGTAACGTTATTTGAGGCTGAAAAGGCGCTGATGGCCTTATATGCCGATATGGCGACGGATGCTTCGGCATCTTTGCTGAACCGCGCGGCGCAGTTGCAGTCTTTGCTGGAGAAAGAGCATTTCTACAGTCTGGATCACCGCATTGAACAAGTGGCAAATGGGCTCGGGATCGACTGCTTCGGTCTGAGTACACTTATGGGAAATTTGAGCGGTGGCCAGCGCCATAAGGTGATGCTGGCGAAACTCTTGCTGCAACAACCGGATGTGTTGCTGCTGGATGAACCAACCAATTACCTCGATACCGATCACGTCACCTGGCTGGGTGAGTTTCTGAGTCAGTATCGGGGAGCTTTCATGGTGGTGTCGCACGATACGGCGTTTCTCGACAAGATTGCAAATGGCATCTGCGACATCGACTTCAGGCAAATCCGCAAATACAAGGGGCATTATGCCAAGGCGATGGCGCAGAAAGCACATGAGCTGAGCAATCAGGCCAAACAGTTTGATGCGCAGCAACGAGAGATCCAAAAACTGGAGCAGTATATTGCCAAAAATGGTGCCGGGGTGAATGCCAAAATGGCTAACGGACGTAAGAAGCAACTGGCGAAAATTGAGCGTCTGGACAGGCCGGAGCACAAACTGACGCCGGTGCTGAACTTTGCCTCTGCGCCGCTCAATGCCCAGCAAGCTATTGTGGCTCGCAACCTGCACATTGGATATCAGCATCCGTTGTTACCCGCTATTAATCTGCATGTTCAGCGTGGTGAGAAGATTGCGATCACCGGCTTCAATGGCCTGGGAAAATCGACATTATTGAAAACCCTGATTGGGGAAGTGACACCGCTGGCGGGACAGGTAGAAACCGCCAAAGGGATCCAGTGGGGCTATTTTGCCCAGGATTTGCACTGGCGTTATCCCGAGAGCACACCGCTGCAGGTTGTACGGGCGGCATGTTCGGCACTGAATGATAAAACGGCGCGTCAGAAACTGGCGCAGTTCGGGATTTCTGGCCGCAAAGCACAGCAAGCGCTGGCAACGCTGAGCGGCGGGGAGCAGACCAAAGTCAAACTGTGTTGCCTGGCCGTGACCAACACCAATGTGCTGATTCTTGATGAGCCGACCACACATTTGGATGTGGATGTGAAATCGGCGCTGAAAGAGGCACTGATCCGTTATCAAGGCACTGTGGTTATTGTCTCCCACGAGTCTGAGTTTGTCAGCGGCTGGCCGGACAGGGTGCTGGATATTTCGCGGCTGGGGCATAAGCACCAGATCAGTGAGCATCAGGAGACCACTCATGGTTAATCGTCACCACAACCCAAAAATAATGCCTTTTGTATTGTTTATGGTGGCGTTTCTGGTGGGGGCCGACGAGTTGCTGCTGGGGCCGATTCTGGCACCTGTCGGGGACGACCTCGGCGTGGCACCGGAGCGGATCACCTTGTTCATTACGGCTTACAGCCTGGCCATTGTTTTTGCGGCACCGTTCTTTGGTCGATTGTCAGACAAGATTGGCCGCATACAGGTAATCCTGCCGGCTTGTGCTTTGTTTGGCCTGTCGTCGGTGGCGACCGGATTGACGGATCACTTTGGTCTGGCGCTGGCGACACGGGTGATGACCGGATTAGCCAGTGCAGGCATGCTGCCGATTGCGTTCGCATTGGCCGGGGATCAGCCGGGATCAAAATCAATGAAACAGATCGTGCTGGTACAGGCGGGGCTGACGCTGGGAATGATCACTAGTCCGGGGATCGGCGCATTGCTGACAGCGTTTCATTCCTGGCGATTTGCGTTCATTGCGCTGGGCTGTGCGGCGTGGTTGGTCACGCTGTTACTGTTGTTGGTCAGTCGGAAAGCAACACCGCCCGCATCGGCGTTATCTGCAACGGCTTCTGAGCCTGATTTGTTAGTGCCGGATTCGCCAGTATCTGATCCGTTAATACCCGAGCCGTTAATACACGATCTGTTAGTACCCGATCTGTTAGTGCCTAGGCAAGCCAGCTTCCGCCCTCTGTTGATTCCAGGAGCACTGGGTGCATTGCTGGCCATGGGGTTTGGCCTTGGCGGCGGCATCGGGATCTTTAATCTGGCAGGGCAACACTTGCGGGATACAGAAGGGCTGACTGTCGGATGGACAGGCATGATGTACGCGGGACTTGGGGTCGTCAGTGTGCTGGGGAACATGGGCACATCTCATGCGATGAAGCGGTTAGGGAGCGGTCGTGCTGTGATGCGGAGTGCGCTGATGGTGTGCATGTTCAGCAGTGTTTGCCTGTTTAGTCCGCTCGGGGAACTCAGTAGTGAGCAACAGACGAGTTGGTGGGCTATTACCTTGTTGCTGGTGGCGTGGTCACTGGCTGGAGGCGTTGGCTCTCCGGCCCTGCAAAATCATATTTCGCAGCTTTCAGAATGCCACCGAGGTGCACTGATGGCATTGGGCATGAGTATGATGCACCTTGGCGTTGCCGTGTGGTCGGGCACTGCCGGTTTTGCTTACACGCAAGGGGCCGGATGGGTCGCCGCTTTGTCTGCGGTGCTGTTTTCTGTCGCCATTATTGTATTGAAACCGGCAGAGCGGCCAATGGAGACCTCGGCCACCGAATAAACGACAGCAGAGCGAACCCATAACCCGATAACGTCCAAGGCGGCTTTCTGCAAAGACAGCCGCCTTTTTATTAGGTGCAGGTTTGCCATATGTGCTGAATCGGATTCTTCGCTTAGCTGAAGAGTGTGATCTTTTGTCCTCTGAATTGTAACCATCACAAGAAATGGCAGGCCATTTCTTGTAGCGACTCGAAGGCTGTATAAAAAACAAATTGCGTATGCTTGTCGAAGTTGATGTATGTCTATGGAGTCATATTCTTATTTCACTGTGTGAAATAAATAAGGAAAAAAGATGAACTGGACTGCTTCTGCTATCGCGCTCACCGTTGGGGCTGCGTTGTGCTCTTCCCATGCTTTTGCTTTGACTCAACAGCAAATCAATCAGTTAGGTGACACCGTTGATCTTTCGTATCACGTTCTGGATAACACGCAAGATGAATGGCGTACATTCCGCGGTAAAATCACGCTGAATAATACCGGACAAACCGAACTGCCGGCCTCTGGCTGGTCTATCTGGTTTAGTCATATCCGCCAAATCCCGACTGTGTACAGTGACCAGTTCACTATCAGTCATATTAACGGCGATATCTTCAAACTGTCGCCTACATCAGCATTTAAAGGATTGGCAGTCGGACAATCACTGGATATCGTTTTTGATGGCTCAGACTGGGCAGTAGCAAAAACGGATGTCATGCCAAACTGGTATTTTGCCTCTGAGCATCAGGGGGGACAGGTGACGGCACTGATTAAAAGCACCAGTAACTCGGTAGCCGGTTCGGTACCGGTGAAACCGGATGAAGAATTACCGTTTGTGGCGGATTTTACCAGTGCCAAGCAATGGAAACGTTACGACTCCGCGAGTCTGACTGACCACTATGATCCTTTTACCCCAGCACAACGTTTCGAACGCAACGCAGAACTCACGGCGCTGGTTAACCCGGTAGGCATTGTGCCCGCACCGAACGAGCTGGTGTTGGGAGAAGGACAGGTCAGCCTGGATGACAGCTGGAGCGTTGTTTATGACGCGGGTTATGAAGTGGAAGCGGAATACCTTGCCAAACAATTGGGTCTCAACGCAGTGCCCTGGTCACCACAAACAGCCAAGACCATTAAAGTCGGCTGGGGGCAGGTGTTGCAAGACCATAAACTTCGCTGGCGTGAAGCATATCAGTTGAATGTCAATGCGGCACAAAATCACATTCAGATCCATGCTGTCGATGCCGCCGGTGCCTTTTATGCCGCTCAATCACTGTTGCAGTTGGTTGATAACCGGATCGTTCCGGCCGTGAAAATCAGCGATGCCCCGCGTTTTGATTACCGAGGCTTCTCGATTGATACCTCGCGTAACTTCCGCAGTAAAGACAATATCCTGAGCCTGCTGGATCAAATGGCTCGGTTTAAGCTGAACACGCTTCATTTACGATTGGCCGATGACGAAGGCTGGCGAATTGAGATTGCGGCACTGCCGGAGTTAACGGACATTGGCGCAAAACGCTGTCACGACCCGGATGAGCGTACCTGCCTGATGCCATTCCTTGGCGCAGGGCCGGAAGGCACCCCAGAATCAGACGGTTTCTACACCGCAGCGGACTATCGTGAGATTCTCGCCTACGCCAAAGCGCGCAATATTACCGTGATTCCGGAAATTGATATGCCGGGCCACGCCCACGCCGCAATCAAAGCGATGGAAGCTCGTTATCATCGCCTGATGGCAGAAAATAAACACGCTGAAGCGGCTGAGTTCCTGCTGAGTGATCCGCAGGATACCACGCAGTATTTGTCTGTTCAGATGTTCACCGATAACGCCATCAACGTGTGTCTGGAATCCAGCTTTAACTTTGCCGATGTGGTCGTTAAAGAACTGGTTGCGTTGCATGACGGTATCCAGCCGTTAAAAACGTTCCATTTTGGTGGCGATGAGATTGCCGGAGCATGGAAAAATTCCCCGGCCTGTGCAGATTTCTTTGCCAGCAATGACAAAGGAATCACCAACGCTGATCAGTTAAGCCAGTATTTTGTTGAGCGTATCTCTGCGATTACCGCCGGATACGGCCTCAACTTAGGTGGGTGGGAAGATGGCCTGATGCATGGCGAAGTGTATCCACGCAGCGCGATGGTAAATGCGGAAGTGACCGGAAATGCCTGGCAGAATATCTGGGAATGGGGTGTGGCCGATCGCGCTTACAAGCTGGCGAATAACGGCTTTAACGTAATACTCAACCACGCCACTCACCTGTACTTTGACCATCCATATGAGCCGGATCCGGCGGAACGTGGTTATTACTGGGCACCACGTTTTATCGACACTCGTAAGACATTCGGTTATATGCCTGATGACGTGTATGGCAATGCTGATTTCACCCGCGCTGGTGTCGCGATCAGTAAAGCAGAAGTGCTGGCATCGGCCTCGGATGATGCGAAAAAGCTGGTTCATCCGGAAAATGTCGTAGGAATCCAAAGCTCACTGTGGGCTGAAACCGTGCGCACAGAATCTCAGTATGAAGGTATGGTCTTCCCGCGCCTAATTGCGATGGCCGAGCGTGCCTGGCACGAAGCCGGTTGGGAAGCGGATGATCGTGCAGGCAAGGCGGCAGATGTAACTTATCGTGACCAGGACTATAACCGCTTTGCGAACCTGCTGGGCCAACGTCTGTTCCCGATGCTTGAGCAAGACGGTATTGCTTTTAACCTGCCGGTGCCGGGAGCGAAGTTAGAGCAGGGCGTGCTATTGGCCAACTCCCCATTCCCAGGGCTGGCGATCCAGTACTCCACGGATCAGGGAGCAAGCTGGCAAGCCTACAGCAGCCAGAATCCACCGTCAGTCACTGGCCGTGTATGGCTTCGCACTGTATCTGGTGAACGCAGCAGCCGCATTGCGAAACTGCACTGAGGTTCGTTTGATTAGTTGAAACGAAATAGCCCGGACATATGTTCGGGCTTTTTACTATGGAAATACTGACTGCTTATCACTCATAGTTAAAAATCAACAGATACTCCTGCAGATAAATAAGAATATGGATGTCCAAAGAATGAGGCCGTTTGTTGGTTATAAGTTCCAGGATAAATACCGAGAGTATAATTAGAGGCCGCGTGCCAACTAGCAAAGATTGATGTGTTGTTTGTTAAACTATACATCAGTCTTGCATCAACGGTGGCGTTAAATTTCTCCTTGTAGCCTTGCTCATAATTTGATTCAGTTACGTAATATCCGCTTAAGGCAGTAATCCCTTTCAATTTTTCATTAAATGACAAAAGATAGATAAGCTTTACATCAAAAATATGCTCATACCACTTATCATTTTGCGGGGACTTTCTTTTCAAAGTACTTATATGATCTCGAATAGCAGATCCATTTACTTCCATATCAAGAAAATTTTCATCTTTGATATGGAACAGTCGAGAGTCAACCTCTGGTGTAATTTCAGACAATCGGTATCCAATAGAAAAATGTAATGGCTTGTGTGGTGTAAGCTTTGTTAAATAGTGAAATGAAGTGCCTATCTCTTTGTTTTCTATTTCGAGTAAAGGCAATGGTTTCAGAGTTGTCGGATCGTATAACACAATATCCTCACCAAAAATTACATTTCCAATTTGGTACTTATGAAATTTTTTATTTGGGAACTTACTGTGATAAAATCCAAATTCAAAGCCGTTAGAGTTATCTTCATCCATAAGTTGTAGTTTTATGGCAAGTCCATATTGATCAACTTCTAAGCTTTTAGGCTCAACCGTTCTATCAACTGATAACGTTCGGTAGAATATGCTACCCCGAGAAATTATTGTATAATCACTTAATTTATAATTAGTATTATAATTAAAACCTAAATTCACAGAAAGCTCATTATCAAATTTAGTTGTGCTTGATACTTTTTCTGAATAATTAAAAGCATCAAATTTCTCAGTTGAATATGAAGTGTTTACCCAAAACTCATTGATTTTTGATGCATCAATAGGTAAATCAAGTATAGAGGGGTAGGCACCCCTCGATACTAGAAGCAAAATGAAAATAGCAAACCGCATAACTGGCTATTTCCTATAGTGTAGAGTTTTGGTTAGTGTTGCTGATGCACCACCAACAACATCTTTAACAGTTATTCTTAATGAATAAGTTCCTTCGGCGATATTTTGCATGTCAATGTTCGTATCAAAGCTCTTACCAGTAGTGTCTAACACATTAATACTTCCTAGTGTGACAGTGATTCTAACTGGATTATTGGTTGTGCCTATGTTCCCGAGAACACGAAGTGTATTGCCTTTAACGTCGCTGTTTGATGGAGACAATAGATCAATAGATATTGGCACATTTAGTTTTGAGTGGATCTCTCTTTTCTCCCCTCTGTTAGACTCAGCAAGAATTGTATAGAAGTGGGAACCAGGCAGCAGATTGTTTAATGGCCAAGTATATGCGTTCTTGTCTTTACAATTATTAGGGTAAACTTTGCAGTAGTTTTGTGAACGATACCATGTTGAGTTAGGTGCAGTGAGTCGAATTGGAGCCATGTCGTCCATTTGCAACTCTAGGTAACTGATCCCTGTATCATCAGAAGCCGATACTTGGATTTCATAATCTCCGATATCCGGCGTAGTTGTGCTACTAGATCCAGTATGGATATGTTGGCTGATTTTTGGGCTAACAATCTGAGCTGGGTTGTTACTTGAAAAGCTGGATTCAACATCAATATAAGATGATTGTTGCAGCATGGCCCGAACTATTACTGAATGGATTCCATCGGCCATTCGTGTTGTGTCTATCCGACAAGATGGCTCTGTCCCAGTGCATTTATGTGATAAGTCAACATACCATGTGATGTTTGATATTAATGTGGATGGATCACTAATCGTTGCATTCAGTAATCCCACAACAGGGGATGACTGGTCGTAAACTACAGTTGGATGATAGTCAGCATTTGCAACTACAACTCCTGGTTTAAGCAGCGCGTCGCCATCAGGTAGCATTGCAAACACTCGGTAGTAGGTGCGTTCACTGACATTTCGTTTCCATGACAATGGTAACCCGCTTTCTGGTGAGTAAGCTAAAAGTTCAGCTGTTTCCCAGCAGTCACAGCTTTCCCTATACTTTTCAACTTTAAATCCTATTTCGTTCTGCCATTTGTCTAGCCAGGTTAATTCCAGCAAAGATGTCTTAGTGTTATAAATTGCTTTAAGTGATGCAGTTTCTGTTGCGGTGTCATCAGTAATGTTTAGTCTAACCTTAGAAACATTTGAATCGAGGAAACTGTCATTAACTTTATAACTAAAGGCATCATCAACCAAAAGGTCAGGGCTTAATGGAGCATAAACTACCATTCCTTCATTGGGATCGGTTAATGTTGCAGTTCCAGTAATAGCTGGATTAACTTTTGAAAATACGAGAGGGCCGGTACCGCCATATCCAGTTAATTTCACTGACTGTTGAATTAGCTGCCCCTGCCTTACCAATAGAGTTTTATTGACATTTTGAGTTAATGGCACTGGCTTATCAGTGACATTAAAACCACCACTAAAAGAGGTGAAGTTTTCACCATAGGAGTCTACTGCTGGGAAGTTTGAAAAGTTCACTTTGTATGAGTAATAACCATTCCTCATACCTGTATTGCTCAAAGCTACACCTAATTGCTCATCATCGAAAAGCGAAGCAACATTAAATAACAGTGAATTATTTGCATCTACACTGAATATTGATGAATCGTTTTCAAGCTTCAGTCTTACGGCTAACTCTCCGTCTTTTGTGTAGTAGGTGGCTGTAGCGGTACCATTTTGGGTTGGATTGATTTCTAAGGTTGTACCATCAGAAATCCAATCGTACACATAAGAGAATGTTACTTGACGTTCACCGATTGAACGAACCACATCAGAGCCATCAACCAATGTCACTTCGATTGTCGTTGTTCCTTTTGCTTTTGGTAATTGAGCAACATTTAAGCTTACTGAAGGAGCAATGGCGCCATCTTCCTTATCCGCTAATGCCTTGAGGTTGAGTGCACTAATCGCAGCTGGTGAAGCAAGGTCAGCAACAATATTGGCTTCAATATTTTTTCCGCTAATAGAAAAAGTGCGGGAGGTAATACCGTCTGGGTAATCTATAAATTGAATATTATTTGTATTGATAAGAAAATGGCCTTTAGGAGGGGCTATATCTGAAATGTTAAATCGAATTTCACCTTCCGTAGACTGATTTTTACCATCATCAGCAACATAGTAGAAGGTATCAACCCCAGAATAATCATTGTTAGGTTGGTAAGTGAATTCACCAGTGAGTGAGTTGAATGTAATAATCTGTCCATTGGTAGGGTTTTGAGTTACTGCATAGGTTATACGATCATTTTCAATATCTGAGGCAGAAAGTACACTGGTTAATGAAGTATTGATGGCAGTATTATGTATAGTTAATGCAGGAACAGTTGGTGGAACGTTCTCTCCTGGTGATTGGTTATAACAGGTATAATGCTGGGTTATCACTTCATCATTGTCCAGTACACCATTGCGATTGTTATCCGAACCAACTAATACTACACTACCGCCAAAATCACAGCTTTCGCCGGGACCTTCGCCACGGATACGTACTAAGAAAATGTAGTCATCATTTCCATTGTGGCCACTGCTGTTACACATAAATGATGTTTCTATAATCTCACTTTCTGAGAGTTTGCTATCGCCATTAACATCCATTCCAATTGTAAACTCACTGCCACCGTTAGCGCAGTGAGCACCAGAAGGAATTGATTTAATATCAATTAATGACGCATTTCCAATGCTTCCATTACAGATGGTTTGGTAACCAGTAATTTCATTTGGTTCAAGAGAGCCATTGCCATTTAAGTCTGTTCCCATTACTATTTCTAGTCCGCCACTGGTACATTGCTCAGAAGCAGGGATAATTGATGACTTAACTAGAGTTCGGCTTCCTAATTTAGTTTCTGGATCATCACTGTTTCCGCCACCACAACCAAATAGCGTAAAAGCAGTCAAAACTGCCATACTTCCTAATATGCGCATTTTTTTCCTCAAAATTTAGATAAAATACTTTTTAAGTCCACGTAAATTTCTTAACTTAAAAAAGCATTACTTAGTAAATTAATAATAACCACCGTTTACTGCATTGAAATTTATTCATCGATGGCTAGGTTATATTTTGTTATGTGCATGTGTCAAAGAGCTATGGATAAAAAAGTGTACGTCTCTCACATATATGAATCACTTTAACGATAAAATGATAGGTGCAATATATGACTGAATAATTACGAGTTTCCTATAATCATAACAATATCTTTAATGATGATTTTAGTTATAATTAAAATTGTAATTTAAGGTGATATTGGGATTTATTATTATTTTTAGTATTATTGTTTTTAATGTTTTGGTGTGTATGAAATTAAATTGAAAAAATCAAATAAATTTAATTTATGAAAAGTGTTTTTAGCTCAACAAGGCAAAAAAATTCTTAGAACGTTCTCAATGTTTCATCTACTACCATCAAATTACCCAATCTTCACAACAAAAAAAATTTGATTTCATTGCCCTAATTTTTTATTGCACCAGTAACTTTATGACCTTACTATCGCGCTGCTTCTTGATGATAGCCAATCCGAGTACATCACATCACGTTTTGTGGCAAGGCGATAGAGCAACTATCCAAGAGTGACTTTGACTGCGCAACTGCGCTTTTTTTGACGCTCCACTTTTCATCACTATGTAAATGAAAAGTGCTTATGTACTGGAGACTTGCAATGGCTCACGCTCATTCTGTTCTGGATTTCCAATCTTTTTCTTCTCAGGCGCTTTCTGCTGACGAAACACAATTAATTACATCGTCGGTAGAGCAATTTGGTGCACCGTTACTTCTGCTTGATTGCGACGTGATTCGCCAGCAGTACCGTGCGCTGCACAATGCGTTGCCGGGAGTGACTCTTCACTTTGCGTTAAAACCTCTGCCGCATCCGGCAGTAGTCAGGACGCTATTGGATGAAGGCGCAAGCTTTGATTTGGCAACCAGTGGTGAAGTTGAGTTGGTCGCGCAGGAAGGTGTACCTGCCGAACGCACAATTCACACACATCCTATTAAGCGTGATGCTGATATTCGTGATGCGCTGGCTTATGGCTGCAATGTGTTTGTTGTCGATAACCTTAATGAACTGGCGAAGTTCAAAGCGTATCAAAATGACGTTGAGTTGTTGGTACGCCTGAGCTTCCGTAACTCAGAATCGTTTGCTGATTTGTCGAAAAAGTTTGGCTGTTCACCAGAACAGGCGCTGACCATTATCGAAATGGCGAAAGAATGGAATATTCGCATTAAAGGCCTGTCATTCCATGTCGGGTCACAAACCACGAATCCACAAAAATATGTTGAAGCCATTCGCACCTGTAAAACGGTGATGGAGCAAGTGGTTGCACGTGGTCTGCCAGCACTGAGTACGCTGGATATCGGTGGCGGTTTCCCTGTTTCTTACTCTAAGCAGGTGATGCCTATTGATCAGTTCTGCGTGCCAATCAACGAAGCGCTGAACGAGTTGCCTGAGACTGTTCAGGTGCTGGCTGAACCAGGACGTTTTATTGTGGCGCAGTCTGTCACCAGTGTGGCGTCCGTTATGGGACAGGCCGAGCGTGAAGGTCAGATGTGGTACTACCTGGATGACGGTATTTACGGCTCGTTCAGCGGACTGATGTTTGATGATGCTCAGTACCCGCTGGTGGTGCTGAAACAGGAAGGCGAGTATGTACCAAGCGTGCTGGCCGGACCAACCTGCGACAGCATTGATGTGATTGCTGAAAATATCATGCTGCCGAAACTGGATAATGGTGATTTGGTGGTTGGTCGTATGATGGGGGCTTACACCAGTGCGACAGCAACCGATTTTAATTTCTTCAAACGAGCGCAGACAGTACTGCTGAACGAGCATGCTGAGAACAGCGAACGTATGATTGGCTGAGTCAATCAATAACTGATTGCAACGGATTATTGCTCAGCCTGATTACAGAGCTGTGACTGATTAATCGGCTAACGAATCCAGAGAAGCTCTCACCTTGGTGAGGGCTTTTTTATTGGTGATTGATTTTGCGCTTAGCTGACCCGTTTTCATGCTGAACTTGTCCCGGCCTTTATGCACAGCGTTTAAGCATAGCATTTATGTACTGCCTTCATGCGCTAAATTCCGATGTTGTTTTCAGATAACAGATGACGATAAGTCTAAAGTCATTCTTTCCAGAGACTCTTTATCCAGCAAAGGATGGGGATAGACGCCGGATACCAGCGCAATGTCCACCGCAGGAAGAGGGGGCATGTTGTCGAGAATGCGCAAATCGTCAGTGACGCTGAGCCTGCCCATGGCTCCAATGGCCAGTCCTTCCCTGACAATCGCCCGTTGGGCGGATGCGGTGTTGCAGCAGGCAAGCAACAAATAGGACGTGCCCCGCTTGGTTAAGCCGTCGATTGCGGCGGCGTGATACTTACAGTCTGTCTGGAACAAGGCCAGAGGCACAGGCTGGGAGTCATCCAATGCATACTCTTTGCTTGCAATCCAGACCCCCTGATCGTGCATCAGCCAATGGCCTTCTTCGCTACCGGGTGCTCGTGTGAGAATCGCGGCGTCGATTTTGCCTTCATCGAGCCATTCTCTCAGCGTCACACTCGGCTGGCTGTAAACCTGAATAGAGCAGGTGGGTTCGGCTTGCTTAAGCACACGAATCACTTTAGGCAGGATAATATCGTTGTAGTCTTCCGGACAACCGAGCCGAAGCGAGCGTTTGTTCTCGTAGCGTTTTACTTGCTTGAGGGTTTTATTGTGCAATGCGACTAACTGCTCGGCATGGGTACGTAGCGCCAAACCCGCTTCGCTTAAGACGAGGTTTCGGCCTTCTTTCACAAACAGGCTGACGCTCAGCTCATCTTCCAGTTTTCGCATTTGTGCACTGAATGCAGATTGGGTGCGGTGAATCTGCTTCGCTGCGCGAGTAAAACTGCCGGTTTCAACAAAAGCAAGAAAGCTTCTTAGTGCATCAATGTCCATTCAGGCGGCAATCCATCGTTTTTATTAATATGTGCTATTAAAACTATCCGTTAGTGCTTATGAAAACAATCCCTTACTCTGCAAACACTCAGACAACACGCAGGGAGCTCAGATGCAACTTTTTATTGGAAACCAAAATTACTCAACCTGGTCGTTACGTGCCTGGCTTATTTTTGCACAGAATGATCTAAACGTAGAGGTGGTGAAGCTCAAACTGTTCAGTGAGGGGTTTTATCAATCACTGGCCGAGGTTACGCCAACCGCTAAAGTCCCTGCCTTGATCGACGTTGAGGTGGTGGTATGGGATTCACTCGCCATTTTGGAATACGTTAATGAAGCCTACCTGGAGGGCAAAGCCTGGCCACGTTCACCCAAAGACAGAGCCAAGGCGCGTGCTGTTTCAGCAGAAATGCATTCAGGCTTTTTCAGTCTGCGTAATGAATTACCGATGAACTGCCGGGCAAGCCGAAAAGTTGAACTGAGCCAAGAGGCACTCAATGACATCGCTCGCATTGATGCGATCTGGTCAGAGCAAATGGCGCTCTATCCTGATGGTTGGCTGTTTGGTGAGTGGTCTATCGCAGATGCGATGTATGCCCCTGTTGCATTGCGCATGCAAACGTACGGTATTCCGTTGTCTGCTCAGGCCAAAGCGTATCAGCAAAGGGTACTCAACAGTCAGGCGATACAGCGCTGGTTAGCGGAAGCCAGCCTGGAGACGGATATTGTCGTTGAGGATGAAGCCGGCGAGCCGGTATAAAACCAGAGGGCCAGTATAAGGCTTCAACTGGTATTACCGCGAACGGCTCAGTGATGAGCCGTTCATCTTTATGGCCTGCCATTGATGCGGTTGTCGTTGTGGTTGGGGTTTCGGCTGTGGTGATGGCATGAAGCGTCATTGGTTCGCTGAAGGAGTCTTTAAAATGTTCCACAGCTGCTGGATTGCTTGATTCTTGTCTGGCTGGGAGGTGACTTTCTCCGTCATCAGATAATACTCGTTGCCCGTGAGAAGTGTCTCGGGTGAATAAATCACTAAGCGCTGGCTTTCCAGCTCCTCTTGTATCAGCCGACAATCGCATAACCCAATCCCGAATCCTTTCAACGCGGCCTACGTGACTTGTTCTAATGTCGAGAAGTAGGTATTTGCGCCGGTTATGCCATCACCATATTTTTTCTGCCAACGCGCCCAGTCATCCTTTTTACTGTGGGCGTGCAGGAATACACGGGGAGCCGGAGACGGTTTGGACATGGCGGCTAAATACACGGGACTTACGACCGGAATCAGGCACTCTTCAAATAGACATTGATAGTCATAGAGTTCTGATGATAACGCTTTGCCGAAAACAATTTTGGCGTCAAAGTCATCTAAGCTTTTACTGTCGTCATGTTGATAGCTAGACGTCAGATTCACGCAGATATCAGCATGTTCGGTATTAAACGTACCAATTTTTGACAGAACCCAGGACGTAGTACACCCCGGCGCGCACAGGTTGATGTGGTTGATGGTCGTTGATGGAGGTTCCACGAATGCCGTGAGCGTTTTAATTACCTCTTGTGCGATGGGTAACAGTTCATGTCCTGCCGCCGTAAGCCTAAGCCCACGCGCCTCCCTGTGAAATAACGGTTTATCGAGCTGTGTTTCCAGATTTTTGATCTGTTTGCTGACGGCTCCTTGCGTGAGAAACAATGTTTTAGACGCCGCCGAAATATTGAGGCTTTGTGCCACAACGACAAAAGTTTGCAGTGCTGAGGTGGAGGGGAGTTGAGGTTTCATTGTGTCAGCCTATTCCGGTCTGGAATACCGACTATATCTTTTTTTCGATTTTCATGACAGGTGTCCCGTGTTGTTATTGTCGCTACGTAATGAGTTGTTTTTATATAAATTAATTAAGGTGGCGAGATGATTACAGCAATCGTAAAAGCGCGAGTTATTGAAGAAAAAATGGGTGACATTCGGCGTGTTGCGGCTATTTTGCAATATGAATACGCACCTGATGAACCCGGTTGTTTACAGTATGAGTCTTATATAGACGGTGAACAGTTTGTCACGATTGAGCGCTGGCTTGATCAAGCGCACCTAAACCAGCACTTGGCAGCAGAACACGTCAAAGAGTATGTCCCTCAACTGAGAGCTTGTGTTGTCGGCGGCATCTTTGACGTGCTGTTTATTGACTCCGAAGGTTGTCGGCACGTGACGATCTAACTCTCTCTTCATGTTTCCATCTCACCGTGCAGATTCACACTAATTGGCCATAGAGGTAAGCCAGCTCGGCGACGGTTTTGGCGGAGAACTTTTTCAGCAAACTGGCGCGATGGACTTCCACGGTTCTGACCGCAATACACAGTTCATCGGCAATTCGCTGATTGCGCTTGCCCTCAATGATCAGCCGCAGGATATCTTTTTCGCGTTCAGTCAGGGAATGATAGGCCGATTTTGCGTCGGTCATATCCTGACTGGTTTGCGAAACGTTAAAGCCGTGCCGTATTGCCTGTGCCAGTTCACTGCCTTTGACCGGTTTCTGGAAAAAGTGAATCGCGCCAGCCTGCATGGCATCTACGGCCATTGGCACATCACCGTGACCGGTCAGGTAGATCACCGCCAAAGGGCTGTTTTTCTCACGTAGCAGCTGGTGGACCTGCTGGCCTTTGAGCTTAGGCATGCGGCTGTCGAGGATCACGCAGCCTGGCAGAGCGAGGTTAACGCGATCCAGAAATGCCTGACCGTCTTTGAAGGTCGTGACCTTGAACTCGTGTTCTTCCAGCATGAAAGCCAGCGAATCCCGAACTGACTTATCGTCATCGACAACGTACACGGGCAAAACGGAGGATGTTGTGGTCATGAAACACTCCTTGTTTGTGAGGTGGAATGGGTGGCAGCCATAGCAATTCCGTCATAGGGTAGGGTGATCGTGGCGATACAGCCTTGAGGCGCCTGATCTGTTTGAGGTGCCCTTTCTGCTTGAAACGTCGAGGGGGCTTGATGCTCGCGGTTAGCCAGTGTCAGTTCGCCACCGTGTGCTTCAATAATGTCACGACAAATAGCCAGTCCCAGCCCCAGTCCGTCTGGCTTGCTGCTGTTAAAGGCGCGACTAATGTTCTCTTGACTTCCTGCCCGTAACCCTGTGCCGTTGTCGATGATTTGAATGCGTAGTGCGGTAGGCATATAGTTAGTGCATACTTCGATTTGGGCTCTGTAATACAGAGCATCGCCTGATTGGACGCCCTCAGTGATGACAGAAAGCACTGCGCCGTTATTTGTGCCTTTTTTCGTGTCATTTTTCTTATCAATGACTGCATCGATATATGGTTCAATATTGGTGTTAATGTTTGTATAGGTGACGGTATCGCTTGTCATCATTGTTTCTGTCGTCGCTTCTTCACAGGCATCCATCGCATTGTTGAGTAGGTTAACCAGCACCTGCTGAATGCCTACCGCATCGATGAGCAGCGCGTGTGGAGCACCCTGACAGGTGCGTGACACGGTCACCCCTTGTTTTTTCAACCGGAATGCCAGCAGGGCAACCGTGTCGTGGATCAGCGATTCCATATCACAGGACGTTTTATCGACGCTGCGTTTTTGGATCAACGTACGCAGGCGGCGAATGATGGCATCGGCGCGATCTACCTGCTCCTGAATTTTCTCCATCACCGGAATAATTTCTTCATGTGGCTTGTGTTTTTGCAGCCTCAGCATTCCCCCTTCGCTGTAATTGCGAATAGCGGCCAGCGGCTGGTTGATCTCGTGGGCCAAACTGCTACCCAACTCGCCGACAATCGCGACCCGCTGGGCATGTTCCAGCAGATCACTTTTTTCTTTCAGACGAAGCTGGGCGGCTTCCAGCGACTTCTGACTGCGGCTGAAGCGGTATTCCAGCCAGAAATGGTAGGCGTTCAGGAACACGATCAACATGATCAGCCCCCATCCCCATTCCTGATGTGCTTTTAGCCAGCGCAGGGCTTCCTGCCACCAGGGCTGCTGAAGTGGGTGAATATCCAGCTCTTGATAGAGCTTGTCGATAGCCAGCAGGCTGACGGGGGACGTCCACCCGGAAGCGCCGGCCGCAATCGCCGCGTGGCTGTCTGCAGGCATCGCCAAGAGAGCACGGGAAACTTGTTTTGCCAGACTGGCAGAAGTGCGCTCTGTTTTGGCAAAAGACCAGTTGGGGTAAAGTGCCGTTGAAACCTCGCAGGGGAAGCCATCGGGCGCGCGATTGTTGATCACCCGAAAAGCATCAGGCTCAAGTAACCCTTCTTTTACCATGTTTTCCAGCAGGCAAGCAGGTACCACTGCGGCCTCGACCGTGTGATCACGAAGCTGGTAAAGGTTGGCATCAATGGGAAATCCAAGGAAATGTACGTCGGCAAAGAACTCATCCGGATTACCGCCAGACAGAGTGATTTGGTAACGCAGGGTCAGATACCCGCCAAAAGCATTCTCAGCAACGGCCGCAACAGGGTGACCTGCAATGTCTTCCCAACGTTGATAGGGGGAGTCATTGCGTACCACCAGTGTAGAGCCGATACCGTGGTTCTGGCTCACCGGTGCCGTGCTGGATAAGGTCGCCAGCCACGACAGGGCATATTGTCGGCCCAGTCGGACGGCTTGTCCCGGGTTGGTCAGTACCAGGTCGATGTGCTGGCTTTCAACGGCCGCAGCCATTTGCGGCAGATCCAGAGGGCGTAGCACAAACCGGGTGTCAGGAATCTGCGATTCCAGCCAGTCGAGTGTTGGTTGCCAGCGCTGCTCGGCGTAGAGGTGTCCGCGAATTGCCAGCACGCCGACTTCGATTATCCGCTTTAACTCAGCTGTTGACTCATATTCTGGCTTTGATGAGCTAATGGCAGAAACATCGGAGGTATCCGCAACGGCTAAAAGCGAACAGAAAGAACTGAATAAAAAGACCGACACAAACGACAGCGAAGCAAGAATGTGCCTGGCTGAAAAGCGCGTAGCCGGTTGTTGATGCGGGCTTTTGGCAGAGAAACCATTTGCCCTCCAGACTGTCATCCATCACTCCATGATCTTGAGCTGCAATCGCTTTTTAAACAGGTAACCTGTTATTGCATCCCACTTTTTCGGGATGTTTTGGGCTTGGCGTTAGGATACCAGCAGTACCGTGAAAACCTCATTTGTTTTGGATCAACTTTGCTTCGGGTATGTGGAAAACCACAATATCAGCCCAGTGATGGAAGGCCGACAATACCCCTGAACTCTCTACGTATTTTCAGGCAGGTGATGTATGGATTCCACCAAACGACGCTTTCTCAGTGCTCTGACTGCGGGGGCGGCACTGATACCGGTCTCTGGGGCCTCGGCGGCCACCACTGTTATTCGCAATAACAACCAGCCCGATCGTAAAGGCATGGTCGGGAAACGCTACGCAATGGTGGTTGATCTACGTAAATGTGTCGGCTGTCAGGCTTGTACGGTGGCGTGCAGTATTGAAAATCAGGCACCCATTGGCCAGTTCCGGACCACAGTCAAACAGTATGAGGTGACGCTGGATGATGGCTCTACCATCACCCAAAACGTGAAGTCGTTCATGCTGCCTCGTCTTTGCAACCATTGTGACAATCCCCCTTGTGTCGCGGTGTGTCCGGTGCAGGCCACGTTTCAGCGAGAGGACGGCATTGTGATGGTCGATAACCAGCGCTGTGTAGCCTGTGCGTATTGTGTTCAGGCTTGCCCTTACGATGCCCGTTTTATCAATGAAGAGACCCTGACTGCGGACAAATGCACGTTCTGTGCTCATCGTCTGGAAAAAGGGCTGTTACCCGCCTGTGTGGAAACGTGTGTAGGTGGTGCACGGATCATCGGAGATATGAACGACCCCAACAGTACCGTCAGCCGCCTGCTTTCTTCCCATAAAGATGATCTTAAGGTGCTCAAGCCAGAAGAAAACACCAAGCCGCATGTGTTCTATCTCGGGATGAATGAGCGCTTTACCAGTCACATCCATGGCAGGGCGGCGATTTATGAGCCTCGGGTTTATGACAATGCGCCTGCGAAAGAACACGCAGCGCAAGAACAAGCACAAGGAGATCAGGTATGAATATCACCGAAATCTTGGTGCCACCACAGGCCATTGCCTGGTTGCCGTGGGCGGTGCAGTATTTTTTCTATATCGGCTCGGCGTATGCTGCCGCCATCATGTTTTTGATTGCACTGGCCTTTGAGAATCATACCAGTCACCGTCTGCGCGCCGCACTGGCACTGACGATGGCTATCGGGGCGATTGTTGGTCCCCTTGCGTTAACCGGCGATTTGCACCAGCCGGGGCGAGCCTGGCATTTCTACCCCCATTTTACCCCTTGGTCGTGGATGTCGTTGGGAGCGGTACTACTTCCACTGTTTACCGGACTGGCCATTGTCACCACCTGGCTATATCTGCGACCGGATTTGATCGCCCTTCAACGCAACTCGAATAAGGTTCTGGCTCAGTGTGGCAAGTTAGCTTTGGGACAGTGGCAGACTTCCCGCTCAGTCATGCTGTTCAGTGCTGGCGGTACAGTGTTGTCAGGGGTGTCTATTGCCTTGTATACCGGCGCTGAAATTGCCGTGGTGACCAGTCGGCCGTTATGGCACCAACCGGCGTCACCGGTACTGTGGTTTGTGACGGCATTTTTGGGGGCGGTCGGTTTTTCGCTGATTATCTGGCTGCTGTTTCCCTCCGCCGGACGAGATGAACTGACCCGTACAGATCTGCGTCTTTACCGCCAGACAATGATGCTAAGTGGCCTGCTGGCGTTGTTACTGGTGCCTATTTGGGCATCGAACAATCCCGCCTTTTCGCTCTATTCAGACCCGCACTGGCTCACCAGCCTGATTGTGCTGGCTGCCGCATTGTTTGCTTGTGTGATTCTGGCGCTGGGTGTGTTACGAACAGGTGCTTCAGCAACAAGCTCGGCAACAAGTCAGGTAATGGAAGGGTGTCGACAACCCCGTCGTTTTCCAGGAAAAAGCCGTCTATGGCTGGTCGCTGTGGTGTGTTTGCTGGCCGGGTGGTTCACCCGCTGGGTAACCATGATGCAGGTGCAGACGATCCCAAAAGCCGATGTGGGCCCTTATCCCTACCATTTACCGCTGGACGGGAATGGCCTGTTGGGGATTGCCGGTATGTTCGGGCTGTGGCTGGCCCTGGCTTTACTGGCTTCTGAATTGCTTCAGCCACGTCAACCCGTGTCCGTCTCCCCGGATCAGAAGTAAGAGGATGTGATTATGGATAACAAACGTCGTCAGTTATTGAAATCGGGCCTGGCGGTCGGTGGGCTAGGCACTTTTGCTGCCGGTTACGCAACCACGGCCAAACACATGGTGGAAGGGGCGATTGAAGGTACGGCAGGGCAGAAAACCCATCATGACCATCACGGTAACTCACTGGAGCCGGAATACCACACCACGAAAGAAGGCAATCTGATCGCGAACCCTAACCAGCGAGTGGCACCGTCAATGTGTTTTGGCTGCTGGACGCTATGTGGGTTGCGGGTCAGGATCGATAACCACACGGATGAGATTTTGCGTATTGGTGGGAACCCGTATCACCCGCTTTCGCATCATCAGCAGATTCCGTTTGAGACACCGGTTAAAGACGCCTATCTCGGACTGGCAGGAGAAGCCGGGCTGGAAGGCCGTTCTACTGCCTGCGCCCGGGGTAACGGGATGATCGAAATCCGCAACAGTCCTTATCGGATCACTCAGCCGCTGAAACGTGCCGGGAAACGGGGCGAGGGAAAATGGGTGCCGATCAGCTACGAGCAGTTGATCACTGAAATTGTTGAGGGTGGGGATTTATTTGGGGAAGGGCACGTAGACGGCCTGCGGGCCATTCGCGACCTCGACACGCCAGTGGATGCGGATAACCCGGAATACGGTCCTAAGGCGAACCAGTTGCTGGTGACCAATGCCAGCAACGAAGGACGTGACGATATCCTGAAACGTTTTGCGTTTAACAGCTATGGCACCCGAAATTTTGGTCATCATGGCTCGTACTGTGGCTACGCCTTTCGCGCTGGTTCAGGGGCGTTTATGAACGATCTCGACAAGTTTTCCCACCTGAAACCGGATTTGGAGCATGCGGAATATGTGATGTTTATTGGCATGTCCCCGGCGCAGGCCGGGAACCCGTTCAAACGGCAGGCACGTCAGCTGACGCAGGCGCGCACCAGCGGTAAGTTCGAATACACGGTGATCACGCCAAGCTTGCCTGCCGGATCATCGAGTTTGGCGGCCGAGGACAATAACCACTGGATTCCGATCAAACCCGGCACGGATTCGGCGCTGGTGCTGGGGATGATGCAGTGGATCATTGCCAACAACCGATACAACCATCAGTTTCTGGCGCAGCCGGGGGAAAATGCCATGCAGCGGGCCGGTACCGCACATTGGTGTAATGCAACTCACCTGGTGATCAGCGATGAGTCTCATCCTCGGCATGGCAATTTCCTGCGCGTATCTGATCTGGCTACGTTGCCTGACCTGAAGATTTCGCCCGCGCTGAGCCTACCGTTTGACGGCGAGCCTCGTTCGGAGGCCGATCCGTTTGTGGTGGTTGATGCACACTCTGGTGCGTTGTCTGCTCATACCCAACACGGAGAAGCGGCACTGTTTGTCGATCAGACAGTCATGACAACCAAGGGCGAAGTCCGGGTGAAGTCGTCGTTGCAGCGTTTAAAAGAAGAGGCATTTAAATACGATCTGGATTTTTATAGTGAGCAATGTGGCATTCCCAAAGCACAAATTATCGAGCTGGCAGAACGGTTCACCAGTCATGGCACGAAGGCCGTCGTCGATACTCATGGCGGGAACATGCACACCAACGGGTTTTACAATGCCTTCACCATCGTCATGCTCAACGCGCTGATCGGTAACATTAATTGCAAAGGCGGGGCGATGGCCAAAGCCGGTGGCTATCCGACTTCCGCGGCGGGGCCGCGTTATGATTTCACCCACTTTGACGGCAAAGTCGCGCCTAAAGGGGTGTTTTTGTCCCGCAGTAAATTTCCGTATCACAAAACCAGCGAGTACAAGCGTCGGGTCGCGGCAGGGGAGTCCCCTTATCCCACGCGTGCGCCCTGGTACCCGATCTCAGCGCCGTTGCTGACCGAACATTTATCGGCGGCTATCGACGGGTATCCGTATCGAGCCAAGGCGTGGATCAACCATATGGCGAACCCGATTTATGGGGTGCCCGGTTTGAAAACCTTGCTGGAGGCGAAGCTCAAAGATCCGCAGCAGCTTGGCCTGATTGTTTCTGTCGATGCGTTTATTAATGAAACCACTGCATTATCGGATTACATCGTGCCGGATACGGTGACTTACGAAAGCTGGGGGATGACTGTGCCTTGGCATGGTGTACCGACCAAAGCCGTCACGGCCCGCTGGCCGATTGTTGATGCGAAAACGGACAAAACACCAGATGGCCGCCCTATCAATCTGGAAAACTTCATCATTGATGTGGCGAAAAAAATGGCTTTGGGTGGGTTTGGTGACAAGGCGATTGTGGATGCACGGGGTGAGTGGCATGACATTCACAATGCGGAAGATTTTTATTTGCGCTCCGCGGCCAATCTGGCGTATGTGAAGGGCGGGGTGCCGGATGTCAGCGCGGAAGATGTGCTCTGGTCAGGGCTGCAGCGCCTGCTGCCGGCAATGCAGAACACGCTCAAACCGGAGGAGCTGAAAAAAGTGGCCTTTGTGCTGTCACGCGGTGGGCGATTTGAAAATGCCGATCAAGCCTACAATGAATCACTCATGAAGCACAAATGGCAGAATCCGGTTGCGATCTGGAACGAAAAAGTCGGTACATCGCGTAATACCCTCACTGGAGAGTTCTATAGTGGTTGCCCGGCCTGGTATCCGCAAAAGCTCAGCGACGGCACGCCAATGGAGGCGCAATACCCGACCTCTGAATGGCCGTTCAGGCTGACGAACTTTAAATCGAACATTCACAGTGCGGTGTCAAACCTGTCGCCACGCCTGAATTCAATCAAAGGTGTTAATCCGGTTTACCTGCATCCGACAGATGCTGAGCAGGCCGGTATTCAGACCGGAGATACCTTCGTGATTGAAACACCGGGAGCCAGCACGACAGCGTTAGCGATGGTAGTGGATGGGATTGGCCGGGGAACGCTGGGGTTTGAGCATGGTTTTGGTCATACCGAGCTGGGCCAACGGGCGCACTGGATCGGGGATAAGCAGCAACCGGTGAAAATGAAAAGTGCGGACGGCGTGAATATCAACGATATAGGGTTGATCGATCCCACCCGAGAAGGGCCGGGTGTCTTGCTTGACTGGGTGGTTGGTGCAGCCGCCCGACAAGCGCTGCCGGCACGAATCCGCAGAGCTTGACGCTTTAGTCGGCGGTCAGAAAGCCGATGCCATAAAATTGCTGCCATAAAGCGATGGCTATAAAGTTCGAATGCGGTCATAGGGCAGAAAAAAGCACTGAAGTGGTTTGCTTCAGTGCTTTTATTGTTTCACGACGCGTCCGCTATATTTTGCTATATCCAGCTATAGATTAAACATTAAAGCAGGACACGGCATGCCCGCTGGTGTTTTTGACCAGCACCGGCGCTTCCTGAGAACACTGCGCAGTGGCATTCGGGCAGCGCGGGTGGAATGCGCACCCTGACGGCGGATTTAACGGGTTGGGCACTTCACCAGTGACAGGTGTTCGCTCTTTGTTGATTTCATCCATCGACGGGATCGCATCCATCAGCATCTTGGTATACGGATGTTTGGGCTGCTCGAAAATCTCGTCGACGTTGCCGACCTCAACCAGCTGTCCCAGATACATGATCCCAACACGGTCAGAAAAATGGGAGACAACCGACATGTCGTGGCTGATGAATAAATAGGTCAGCCCCAGTTTTTCCTGTAACTCTTTCATGATGTTCAGGACTTGAGCCTGGACAGACACGTCGAGAGCGGAAGTCGGCTCGTCGCAGATCAAAAACTCTGGTTCACTCGCCAAAGCGCGTGCAATGGAGATCCGCTGGCGCTGGCCACCTGAAAATTCATGTGGAAACTTAGTCATGTCATTTTCGCTCAGCCCCACCTGGCGCAGCAGTTCGCCAACCCGTTGTTTGCGTTCCTGCTTGTCCGGTAAGAGCCCAAACAGCTCTAAGGGCTCGCCAATAATGCGTTCAACTTTCCAGCGAGGATTCAAGCTGGCGAACGGGTCCTGAAAGATCATTTGAAAGCTTTTTCTCAGCTCCTTCATTGTCCGTTTGTCCACTTTTGCCATGTCATGGCCCTTGAAGTGGATCCGGCCGCCGGATGGCTCATACAACCCCGACAATAACCGTGCGACGGTGGATTTACCACAGCCGGACTCACCCACCAGACTGAAGGTTTCGCCCGGGTTGATTTCGAAATCAATGCCGCGCACCGCGTGTACGTATGTTTTCTTTTTCTTCTGCAACAGGCGAGTAAGAAGAGGCGCTGAAATATCGAATTTGATTTGCAGATCTTGTACTTCAATCAAAGCATTTCTCATATCATGCGGCCTCATGCTGGTTTTGTGGAAACAGGCAGGCAACAGCCGACGCGCCAGTGAGGTTTAACTCAGGCTCACTGGACAGGCATCCAGCCTGACAATGCGTACAACGCGGATGGAACTTGCATCCGTCAGGTAAGGCATTCAAACGTGGCATTGCGCCGGGAATCTGTTCCAGCCAGCGTTTTTTCTCACCAATTCGAGGAATAGAATTCATCAACCCGATGGTGTAGGGATGCTGAGGCCGTTTTAACACATCCCGTACTGAACCTAACTCAACCAGTTTTCCGGCATACATTACCGCCACTCGATCGCACACTTCCGCGATCACGCCCATGTCATGGGTGACCAGCATGACAGTCGCACCGTGTTGCTTACACAGACGTTTGAGCAGTTGCAGTACTTGCGACTGAACCGAAACATCCAGCGCGGTGGTCGGCTCATCGGCAATGATGATTTGAGGATCGACGCATAAGGCAAGGGCAATAACGATCCGTTGACGCATCCCTCCGGAAAACTGATGCGGGTATTGGTCAATCCGCTGCTCGGCAGCAGGAATACCAACTTCTTTCATCAGGTTGACGGCTTTTTCTCTGGCTTCGTTTTCACTCAGCGGAAGGTGAGTCTGTATCGTTTCTATCAGCTGCTCGCCAATGGTCAGCACCGGATTCAGGCTGGTGAGCGGATCCTGAAAAATCGCGGCGATTTCTTTTCCCCGCATCTGACGGCGGGCTTCTTCATCAAGGTTATCAATGCGTCGCCCGTTGGCATGGATAGAGCCGGATTTAATCCGGCCTGGGTGCTCCAGAAGACCGGTAATCGCCGAACCGGTAAGCGATTTACCGGCACCGGACTCGCCGACTACCCCTAAAATTTCCCCCTGGTACATATCAAAGGACACATCGCGAATGGCCTGCAAATTTCCTTTTCGGTGCACAAACTCGATACTTAAATTCCGGATCGATAAAATGGTTTGTCTGTCTTCCATAACGCTTACCTCAATTTTGGGTTTAGTGCATCGCGCAACCAGTCGCCGACTAAGTTTACGGACAAGGCAATCAGCACCAGAGTGAGGGAAGGAAACGCGACAACCCACCATTGGCCGGAGAAGAGATATTGATTGCCCTCATTGATCAATGTGCCCAGAGAAGGCTGGTTCGGCGGCATACCAACCCCAAGAAATGACAATGTGGCTTCGGTCAGGACCGCAAGTGCCAGATGCAGTGTCGCAATAACCAGAACCGGGCTGACCACATTCGGCAGGATGTGCTGAAACATGATGCGGGCGGTGCTGCTGCCCATCACTTTCGCAGCCTGTACATACTCTTTGTTGCCTTCGAGCAGGGTTGAACCCCGAACGGTACGGGCGTATTGCATCCAGCCCGTCAGAGTGATGGAGAAAATAATGATATAAACCGCAATGTCGCCATGCATGTCCTGAGGAAAAATACCGCGTGCCGCACCACTGACCAGCAGGGCAAACATAATGGTCGGAAAGCTCAGCATGGCATCGGCTACCCGCATAATGAGGGCATCGGTTTTTCCGCCGACGTAACCACTGATAACCCCCAGGCTGACGCCCAGCAGCATGGAACAAAAGACGCTGATCACACCCACAATCAGGGACACTCTCAGCCCATAAAGGATCAGGGATAACACATCACGCCCCTGAATATCCGTGCCCAGAGTGAAGCGCGGATCGCCTTCGCTTTCCCAGGCTGGCGGCAGCTCAGAATCCAGCAGATCAAACGCTGTCGTATCAAACGGATTGTAAGGTGACAATTGTGTCGCAAAGCTCCCGGCCAGCAGTAGCACTAACAGCAATGCGGCGGCAAACATCGTGAGTTTGGATTGGGTGAAGCTGTACACAAAATCACTGTCCATAAAGGTGTGACATTGTGTTTTGAACCGGCTGAACCAATGCGGTGAGCGTTGCTCTGCAGCCGCGGTACCAGAGTGAATCTTTTCCATGATAACGCTCCCTTACTTCGCTCTCATTCGCGGGTCAACAAACTGATAAATAATGTCGACAACGGTGTTGATCGTGACAAAAATCAGCGAGATAAAAACCAGATAGGCGGAGATCACCGGAATGTCGACATAGTTGACCGCCTGGATAAACAACAGCCCCATTCCCGGCCACTGAAAGATGGTTTCTGTCACCACGGCAAAGGCAATGAGACCGCCAATCTGCAGTCCGACAACAGTAATGACGGGCAGCAGAGAATTTTTCAGAACATGCTTGTAACGGATGCTGCGTTGTTTAATGCCGCGGGCTTTGGCAAATTTGATGTAATCGGCGCGGAGGGTTTCCTGCATTTCACTTTTCAGCAGGCGCATCACCATGGTTATCATAAACAGAGCCAGTGACATTGCCGGCAGGATGATGGATTGCCAGCCGGTGACCGTCAGAAGTCCGGTAGACCAACCGCCAATCTCGGTAATTTCCCCGCGGCCATGTGATGGGAACCAGCCCAGCCAGACAGAAAAGACAATGATTAGCAGGATCCCAACGACAAAGCTGGGTAATGAAACACCCACCAGTGATAAGGTTTGCACCAGCGAAGTCATCACGCGATTTTTCGAGAAAGTGACCCACACGCCCAAGGGGATACCTATAGCCAGTGACATCACCACAGCGACAAACACCAGTTCCAGTGTGGCGGGCAGCCGCTCGGCAATCAGTGAAAACACATCACTCTGGTTGTAGTAGGAAATCCCGAAGTTACCCTGGGCGATATTTCCGACAAATCGGGTGTACTGAGTGAGCACCGAGTCATTTAGCCCCAGCTTGTTTCTCAGTTCGTCCCTTTCAATCTGGGTGGCGTTTTCCGGCAGCATGCCGTCTACCGGATCGCCCACAAACTGGAACATCACGAAAGCAATCAGTGCCACGGACATCATTAGTCCGCAGGCCTGTAAAAAACGCTGGATCAGGAAAGCAATCATAAGCAATTACCCTATCTAGATTATTGGATCTGTGCTTTCCACAGGCGAACAACGTTGTCCGACTGCTGCGTAATGGACAGTTTCTTCGACGTTACCCAGGCAACCGGTTCAAAATGCAGTGGCATATAAGGCAAATCGTTTTGTGCTTGTTTCAGCGCCGCAGCCATCAGGGCTACACGTTTGTCTTTGTCCAGCTCGGTAGAGGCTTGCTCGATGTAGGTATCGACTACGTCGTTACGGTAAGTCGGAATGTTGAAAGCGCCATAGATGCCGTTGTCTTTTGAATGCAGGAGTTGCTGGTTGATACTGTACGCATCAATTAACGGAAGGTTGGCCCATCCCAGCACGGCAATGTCCGTTTTACCCTGGTCGCGGATGGTGGAGTAGGTGCTGCGCGGGTGCATGTTCAGGCTGGCATTGATGCCCACTTTTGCCCAATAGCGCTGCACGGCCTGACACCATTGCTCAGCATTAATATACGCCCCCTGAACACAATCGAAGGCAATATTGAAGCCATCCTGGTATCCCGCTTCTTTTAATAGTTGCTTCGCTTTGTTCGGATCGTAGGGTAATTCAAGCTGAGAAGAGGCATCGTAGCCGGCAATCCCGGGGGCGACATAGGTGTTGGCGACTTCTGTCATATCTCGCATGATTTTCTTCACGATCACATCGCGATTAACCGCCTGAACCAACGCCTGTCTGACGCGAATGTCTTTCAGTGGATTTGCGTCAAAGTCATTTTTTGCATTGAGTGAATCTGCCATGTTGAAACTCAGGTAATCCACCCGCAAAGACGGCTTAATTTTCACGGTCAGCTTCGGATCTTTTTCCAGCCGAGGAAGATCCTGTAGAGGGACATCGGTGGTGATATCGAACTCGCCAGACATTAATCCGGCCAGGCGGGTGGCATCCGAAGAGACGGGTTTGAACACCACCTTATCGATGTTGTGCTGCTTCTGAGCGTTGTTCCACCATTTTTCGTTCACTTTCAACACCATCTGAGCATCGCGGCGACGGCTTTCCAGAATGAACGGCCCGGTACCATTGGCGTTGTTGGTTGCGAAACTCTCAGTGCCGAGGCTCATGCTGCTTGGCATCAGTGCGTTATTGGCGGTCAGCCACTCTTTGTCCATGATGAGCACGCCGGTGAGTTCATTGAGCACAATCGGTGATGAAGGCGTGGTTTTGATTTCCACTTCGTAGTCGCTAAGTTTTCGGGCGCTGACGACAGATGAGGCATTCCCGCGGATCCCGGAATCAGGGTGGGTGACGCGTTCAATCGACGCGACGACATCATCAGCATTAAACGGGTTGCCGTTATGGAACGTGACGCCCTTGCGCAGGGTAAAGCGAATTGTCTCGTTATCCACCTGTGTCCAGGCTGTTGCCAGTGCCGGGGCAATGTTGAAGTTGTCATCCCACTGCACTAGCCCTTCATAGATGTGGTTTTGAAATGCTAAGGCTGACGTAGACGCGAATGCGTAGGGATCCAGGGTCGGGATATCAATGGACTGGGTCCAGACCAGTGAATTTTCTGCCATTGCGGCCTGACTGAAAAGTGCAGTAAGGCCAAGAGTAAGCATCGTTTTTTTCATCGCAATATCCTTATAGCGCTGGTTAGCTGAGAGTTCCCTTACCTCTGAGCGGGATGTTTTGTAGCAAGCTCAACACGAAATGTTTTTTGCTTGTAATAATATTGTTAGCAATGGATGCTGTAACAATCAACAATAAATAATGATTTTTTATATCAATAAGAGATGTCGGATTCTTTTTGGGTATCTGGTTTTTATTTAATTAATTGATTTATATTGTTTTTGTATTCTTTGGTTTAATGTCTTCTAAGATGCAATGGATTTCCTGATTGTTAACAATGCGTTTTATTTTGTTGTTTTGTTTGATTGACTATCTAGGATTGTTGGCAATATGATGATTAAAAGTTAACAATTAAGAAGGGAAGGATCTCGATGGCTACTTTACTACTCAAACAAGCACAACTAGGGACGGCCAAGCACAAAAGTGATGTGCTGGTGAAAGACGGCAGCATTGCTGAGATAGCATCACTGATCAATGTCGAAGCAGACACTGTGCTGGATGCCGATGGGCTGGTTATGCTGCCGGGCTTGATTGACGGGCATGCACATATTGATAAAACGCTGTGGGGAATGGAGTGGTATGAAAACGATGTTCCTCGAGATCTTCAGGCAATTGTAGAAAATGAACGGCGGTTCAGAGCAGAAACGCCCTTTGACTCGCAGCAACAGTCGGAGCGCATTGCAAAAGAATACCTGCGTTTGGGAACAACCCATATCCGCACCCACATTGACGTGGACACGGAAATGGGGTGCCGGCATGTAGAAGGCGTGCTGGCCACCAAAAAAAAGCTGCGTGGTTTAGTTGAGATAGAAACCGTGTGCTTTCCTCAAAGCGGGATGTTAGGTCGACCAGGCACTTATGATGTGATGGACCAAGCCATGATGATGGGGTGCGATTTGGTAGGCGGGATTGATCCTTCCTCTTT
This sequence comes from Photobacterium ganghwense, assembly GCF_017329545.1. Classification (NCBI taxonomy): domain Bacteria; kingdom Pseudomonadati; phylum Pseudomonadota; class Gammaproteobacteria; order Vibrionales; family Vibrionaceae; genus Photobacterium; species Photobacterium ganghwense. The sequence continues at coordinate 1,505,659 of NZ_CP071326.1, read as the reverse complement.
TGAACGCGATCCGGTTCGCCATATTGATTGTTTATTTGAGTTAGCCCAGAAGCATGGCAAAGGTATCGACTTACACCTTCATGAAGCGGGTGAGCTAGGTGCCTTTTCTGTGGAGCTGGTGGTAGAACGTGTTCAGGCGACGGGAATGCAGGGCATGGTCACGATCAGCCATGCTTTCTGCCTTGGCGAGGTTGATGACGGTTATCAGCGAAAACTTGCTGCGTTGCTGGGGCAAAACGATATTCGTATTGCCACCACTGCACCATCGAATCGAACAGTCCCGCCATTTGAGCTGCTGCGCGAGCATGGGGTTATTATCAGTGCGGGCAATGATGGCATTCGAGATACCTGGAGCCCGTATGGCAATGCCGACTTATTACAACGGGCAATGTTTCTGGGGCTGAAATACCGCTGGCGAAAAGATAAGGAGCTGGAGCAGGCATTGTACGCCATCACTGAGGGTGGTGCTCAATTAATGGGTCTGGAAAATTACGGTCTGCGCCCAGGGGCTGATGCCGATTTTGTCTTGGTTAAAGGTCAGAACTTTGTCGAAGCAATTGTTTCCCAGCCAGCACAGCGAACCGTCTTCAGAAAAGGACGCTGTGTTGTCAATAATGGCGAGTGGGTAGGAGGGGCACTATGATCACCCGGCTGAGTGCGAAATGGATTGTCGGTTATCAGAACGGTGCCCATTGTCTCTACGAAGATGCTCAGATTGTCTATGAGCAGGGCGGCAAAGTTCTGTTCGTGGGTCATGACTATCCGGGCGTCGTGGATGACTCTATCGATTTGGGCAATGTCTTGATTGGCCCCGGGTTTATCGATCTGGATGCCATTGTCGACCTTGACTCCACGGTGCTGGCTTTTGACCACCAACCCGGCTGGAAGAAGGGACGTTTGCCTTCGTCTGCCTGGCAGCGGCGCGAAACCTACAGTAATGCGCAGCTGGATTTTAATAAGCGGTACGCGTTCAACATGTTGCTGCTCAACGGCATTACGACCGTAATGCCGATCACTTCGATTTTGTACCGGGAATGGGCAGAGACGTATGACGAGTTTGTGCGTACGGCGGATATTGCCGTTGAGGCCGGCATCCGTGCCTTTCTCGGCCCAGCGTATATGTCCGGTTATGGGGTGGTCAACCCGGACGAAAGCGTCAGCATGGTGTTTGACGAAGCGAAGGGGCTCTCCGGCCTGCGTCAGGCAATTCACTATATCGAGCGTCTGCGTGCCGATTACCCGGAGACAATTGAGGGGGTGTTAGCGCCGGATAGAATTGAAGGCTGTACGCCTGCGCTTTTGCAGGAAACGGCCCGTGCCATGCGAGATTTACAGTGCCCGGTGCGGTTACATAGCTGTCAGGGCGAGTTCGAACTGAAAATGATTGATCGTCTCCATCAGGGGAAATCATCCATTGAATATATGGCAGAAGCGGGCTTGCTCAGCAGGCATCTTTTATTGCCTCACCTGCAATTTCTGGGGGGGCTGACACCGACAGACGCAAGGGTCAATGATGAGCTGGCGCTGATTGGTGAAAGTGGTGCCAGTGCAGTGATTTGTCCGCTGGTTGCAGGGCGTCATGGTAAATACTTTTCAGGTGTTTCCCGCTTTAAGCAACACGGCATTAATTTATCGCTCGGAACGGACACTTTCCCGGTCGATATGATCCAGAACATGCACATTGGCTGTATTCTCAGCCGGGTTAATGAGAGCAACATTACTGAGGCTTCGGCCCTCGATTATTACAATATGGCCACCTTGGGCGGAGCGAAGGCGCTGGGGCGGGATGATCTGGGACGGCTCTGTGAAGGGAGTGCCGCCGACATGATTATCTTTGACTTCAATAACATATATACTGGTCAAAATTTTGACCCAATCACAACCATGGTGATCAACGGGAATGGGCGAGATATTAAGGGAGTCATAGTCAACGGTGTGCGCCGAGTGTGGGATGGCAAATTAACCCATCAGGAATGGGACATGGCCTTACTGCACCAGCAAGCTCAGCATCAGTTTGATTACTTTAAATCGACCTACCCGGAACGGGCATTTGGCTCTCAGTCATTGGATGAAATTTTTCCTCCTTCACTGCCCGTTCATCGCCGCCAATAAAAGCAATCATGGACATTACCATGCGAGGAGTTAACGTGCGCCAGACAGACGAAAAGCAACGTGTATATTCTGACATTTATACCGCCATTGTTACTTTAAAACTGCCTCCATCAACTCGAATGGTAGAAACCCGTCTGGCTCAGGCTTTATCAACCAGCCGTGCAACGGTTCGTGATGTGCTACGTGAGTTGTCTCTGGTCGGGCTCGTTGAAATACAGCCCAATAAGGGGGCCGTGGTTGCTTCGCCAACCCGTGATGAAGCGCGCGACATAATGGATATGCGATTTATTCTTGAGCAAGAATCAACCAGCCAGGCGGCACAGAAAATAACGGCGGAAGATATTGCAGAGCTTGAGAAGTACATCGCTGATGAACAGGCAGCAATTGATAATGATGAATATGCGAAGTCACTGGATTGCTCGTTAAATTTCCACCTTAAATTAGCCAAAGTCTGCGGGAATCAGTTTTTGGTGAAATCTTTACAAGAAATGCTGGGGCGTTCCTCGCTGGTATTTAACATGTACAGTATCAAGCGTGAAGGCAGCTGCCATTGTAAAGAGCACACCGATATTTTAAACCTTTTAAGAAAAAAGGATCATCAGGGCGCGAGAGAGTCAATGCGGCTTCATCTTGAGTCTCTTAACAGCAATCTTGATCTTAAAGAGTTTGATGCCGAAAACGTGGATTTTGAATCTATATTCTCGAAAAGGATAAGTTCCGATGTTGATTGATGATCCGCTTTTTTATCTGATCTCAATACCTGCCGTCATATTGTACGGCATTGGTAAAGGGGGATTAGGTGGCGCGTTAGGAGATATCGTGGTGCCTATGATGGCACTGACGATATCAACCAGCTTAGCCGCAGCGATATTACTGCCAATTCTGATGGTGATGGATGCTTCTGCGATTCGCTATCATTTTCACAATGCCAGCTGGCCACATCTGAGAAAGATGTTGGTTGGGGGTATCGCTGGTGTCTTTATGGCGGCACTTTTGCTCTCCAGTTTATCCAGTGCGGGGCTGCAGCTTCTGGTTGGTGCCATTTCTATTGTATTTGTTTTGTTGTATGTCTTTAAAAAGGAACAGAGTAAACCGGGTGGTACCGTATCCGCTTTTCTCTGGAGTTCAGTCGGCGGCTTTTCTAGTACAGCAATCCATGCTGGTGGTGGCCCGGTCAGTATTTATCTGTTACCACAGACATTAGACAAAAAGAAACTGATAGGCACCATTGTCTGGTTTTTTGCAATCCTTAACTACTTTAAGCTTACGGCCTATGTCAGCCTTGGGTTAATTAATATGCAGAATATTATGTCGTCGCTAGTATTAGTGCCTTTTGCATTATTAGGCGTCAAACTTGGCGTGATGTTACTGGATAAAATTAATCAGGAAGTGCTGTATAAAACGTGTTATTTCTTCCTGTTCTTTTCAGGATTAAAACTGATTTATAATGGCCTGTTTTAATTATTCATTTATTGTTAGCGCCTTTCTCCGACACTAAGTTTTTATTTGATTTTTATCTCCTCTGATTGCCAGGCCTGTGGCTGGGATAGCTGTGTGCATGGGCTAACTGTGTGCGTGGAATAGCTATGTGTAGAGGAAATGTCATTATTTGTTTAGGTGAAGCTCTGACGAGAAACTCTTTTACGGCAGAGGTTTCCTGTGGTGTCGGAATGTTTTACAGCATCACTGTCTGGATAAATTGACGTTTGGTCTTGCTGCTGGCACCGTTTCTTCCGCATGAGACAAGCGTTTCAGGACGGAGACCTTACATAACTCATGGATTTAAAAAGGAAAGAAAAGAGAGATCGTATTGTATGTAAAGTTTACATACTACACTGCCTGAAAATTAATACATAATGATTTCAGTGGGTTGCATATTGGTACGCATAATGCTTTTAAGACTTACCAAAACGCAAAAACAATATAAATACCAATAAAGGAGCAACACCATGAACTCATATATTAAATCTGGTCTTTTCACTCTTGCACTTGCCGGTACTTCAATGAACGCATCGGCTACGTATTTGGATTTCACGGATGGCTCTTACGCAAGTCTGAATGGGCAACAGTCAGCGACTGTCGGTGATATTACTTTTTCATCCTACCGTTATTTCATTGATGGTGTGGGGAACATTGCTAACCATTCCTTCATCACGGGCGATCAGTCATTAGTACAGCTTTCTTCCGGCAATCGGGGAATTGGGGTAGATACCATTCCGACAAATATTGTAGAGAGTGTCTTTGATGATAACGATAAAGTCGATGGCTGGGAGTTTTTAGTATTGAGCTTCAACCACCCGTCAACGGTGAATGGTCTGTATATCAATAATCTTAATCTTCTGTTTGAAGCGGCAACGGCCTTTATCATTGATGACCGACATCCGGAATTTGAATTGAATGTGAATACGGATCTGCTTCATCTGGATACGTTACTGGATAAGCTGACTCCGGATGCGTTTAACTTCGATAACCAGTACTGGGATTTTGAGGGCGAAGACTACGTCAAACATATTGTACTGTCCGGGGTAGGGTTGTCTGACTTCCGTCTCGCAGGGCTGGACTACTCGTACGGCGGCTACCCTAATCCTGTCCCAGAACCAGCGAGTCTGCTGCTGATGGCATCGGGTCTGGGCTTTATTGGCTGGCGCCGCACCCGTCGCCAGCACGGGAAAGCGAATCAAGCGCTTCTCGCCTGAGTGTTTTGGTTCAATTTTCCAGCAAATAAGTGCTGCTGGCCTGTCTACACTGATATGCCCACTCTGGTCTGAATAGGCAGTTAACAGGCAAGCAGCGCTGTATGAAAAGTTGTAAGTCATGACAAGTTGCAAGTAATGAACAGCCAATCAATCGCGCTACAAGCCAAAAAAAGCCCCAAAAAAAGCCGGTGCAACTCGCACCGGCTTTGTGTTTTTACAATGATCGTATCTGTTGCCCTGATCGGATTAGATTCACTGTCTGCCTGCAGACTGAATCAACGTCTTCCGTTAACGGCGTAGAAAATCCAGTAACCAACGGGTGACCTGCTGGCTGTCGACCGGTTTTTCCAGTGAAGTTAATCCATTATCTAACACCGGCTTGGGCAAAATGTTTTCCCGATAGAGCATCAAATCCCGGGAATACGCTTTGCTGAATTCCGGATGACCCTGTACACCTAAAAAGTGGGTGCCAACCTGAATCATGTAATTGGGGCAGAACGTACTGCCTGCCAGCACTTCACTGTTTTCTGGTAACCCGACGACCTGATCCTGATGACTGACAACCAGTGACAGGGTTTCAGGAAGGCATTGCTCTTCATCCAGCCAGTCTGGCGACTGCAGCAGGCTGTGGGTAGCTACCCCGACTCCCCAGCCCTGAGGCGCCTGGATTACATCGCCGCCCAGCGCCTTGGCGATAAGCTGGTGACCAAAGCAGATCCCGACCAGCTTTTTTTCCTGATCATGTAAACGCCGTACGAAGTCGAGCAAATTGGCTATCCAGGGAAACGGGTCATTCACGCTGTGGCGACTGCCGGTCGTCATGTACGCATCGCACTCATCAATGTCTGACGGCAGTTCCCCGTCGAGCGCACGGTAAAAAATTAACTCCAGTGAATCATCCTGTTCATGCAATAAAGCTTCAAACATTGCCGGATAATTGCCATGTAGCTGTTGTAACTCAGGAGTGACATCATCGCATTGCAGTATTCCGATCTTCATTACGTTTCCTTTTATTGGCTTGAACTAGGACTCACTCAGTCGGCCGATGACCGCATCGGTAAAAATCCGGCTGTAAACGTCTGCGGAAAAGGCGATGGGGTTGCCTCCGGCGGAAGGGTCGGCCACGGCCATTTCACCGACCCGCTGGGCATCTTCCAGCGTGATATCAATGTCTGCCAGAGTATGCGGAATATTCATCGCCTGACGGAAATCCAGTATCCAGGTCATAAAGGCATCGAAACCCGGTTCAGGCAGATCCAGATAGCGGGCGAGGTTTGTGATTTTATCTTCAATAGCGACCCGGTTAGCCTGAAGGACATAAGGCATCAGAATGGCATTGAGCAGGCCGTGGTGTTTGTCATACAGCGCCCCAAGGGTGTGCGCAATAGCGTGCATGCCTCCCAGACCTCGCTGGAACGCTGTTGCCCCCATGCTGGAGGCAACCAGCATCTGGGTGCGTGCTTCAATGTTCCCGCCGTTTACAACGGCTTCAGGCAGGTAGTGCTTGATCAGGCGGATCCCTTCCAGAGCAATTCCTTCCGCCATCGGGTGGTAGCTGGTGGCGCAAAAGGCTTCCAGATTGTGTGAAAGGGCGTCCATCCCCGTTGCTGCGGTAATATGCGGCGGCAGGCCGACAGTAACGGCAGGATCCAACAGGACTTTTACCGGCAGCATTTTCGGGTGGAAGATGATTTTTTTGACGTGATGTTGGGTATCGGTAATCACCGAGGCCCGCCCGACTTCAGAGCCGGTGCCGGCGGTAGTCGGAATCGCGATCACGGGCGCAATCGCCGAAGCATCGGCCTGAAGCCAGTTATCACCAATATCTTCAAACGCCCAGAGCGGCAGCGTCTGGCCTGCCATAAGGGCAATGGCTTTTGCAGCATCCAGGCTGGAACCGCCGCCAAAGGCAATCACACCATTAAAACGCCCCAGCCGATACACTTGCAGACCATCTTCGACATTCTCGCCGGTCGGGTTCCCCTGAATACGGCTGAAAATATCACACTCGATCCCCGCTTGGCGGCAGTAATCGAGTGTGGCGGCGACCATCGGAAGGTCGGCCAGGCCGGGGTCGGTCACAAGCAGTGCTTTAGTAATGCCAGCCTGCTGGCAGGCTTGCCCCACTTGAGCCAGGCATCCTTCACCGACTGTAATCGAAGTGGGATAGTTCCAGTTTCCTTGTAGTTGCATGGTGCTCTCCTTGTCGCCGCCTTCCGTCCGGAAAGCGGCTGTCGACTTGTAACTGAAAGTGATAACGTTAGCGAATTGCCGGTGTTATCAGGCATGTTTGATATGGAAGGATTTAGGTCGCGTCAGCGCGTCAAAACCCAGTTCAGACAGCGTACAGCCGCGGCCGGAATGCTTGACGCCGGTCCAGGCCAGAGCCGGATCGAGATAATCACAGCGATTGATAAAAAATGTGCCGGTGTCCAGTTGCTCGCCAAGGGCAATACCGGTAGGAATATCGCGGGTGAAAATGCTGGCGGTCAGGCCGAACTGGCTATCATTCATCAGCGCGATAGCTTCCTCGTCGCTGTTGACTTTCATGACTCCGACCACCGGACCGAATGACTCCTCATTCATCACCCGCATTGAATGGTCAACCTGCGTGAGCAGTTGCGGCGCCAGATAAGGAGTGCCCGTTTGACTGGCCGGGAACAGGGCTTCGTCAATGTGGGCAATGGCACCCTGCGCGACCGCGTCCTGAATCTGGCTGCGTACGAAATCCGCCGCGCTGGTGCGTACCAGTGGCCCCAGAGTGGTGTCCGGCTCATCTGAACGTCCCAGCTGGTAGCTTTTGACCAGTGCAACCGCCTTCCGGACGAATTCATCGTATTGGCTGTGATGGACATAAATGCGTTCTATCCCGCAGCAGGACTGACCGGAGTTGAAAAAGGCGCCGTCAATGGTCGTTTCGACCGCCTGATCGAGGTCGGCATCTTCCCGGATATAGGCCGGATCTTTGCCGCCCAGTTCAAGCCCGACACCGATAAAGTGGCCTGCCGCAGCCTGCTCAACCTGTGCGCCACCTTGTACCGAACCGGTAAAGGCGATGTGGTTGATGCGATTGGACTGAATGATCGATTGGGTGTCCTGATGGCTCAAGTGCAGGTACTGAAAAACGCCGTCGGGCAGTCCGGCCGCCTGAAACGCCTCGACCAGACGTTCCGCGCACAGAGGGGTTTGGGCGGAATGCTTCAGGATAACGCAGTTTCCGGCCAGCAGTGCCGGTACAATGCTGTTAATGGCGGTCAGGTACGGGTAATTCCACGGGGCTATCACAAAAACAACGCCAACCGGTTCGCGGGTAATATAGCGGGTGAAACCGGTTTTTTCCGGAAGTGTCAGCGGCGCCAGCGCGTTTTCACTGACTTCAATCATGTAGCGGGCACGCTCTGCCAGACCATTTACTTCCCCCTGTGCGTAACGAACCGGGCGTCCCATCTGCCAGCAAATTTCATCGCTAATGACTGGCTTGTGCTGCTCAAGCCAGTCAATGGCTTTACTGCAAATAGCCTGTCGTTCTTTGAGTGCCGTCTGTGCCCAGTGGGGGCGGGCATCGCTTGCTTGTTTCAGGCTGGTTTCAATATCGGCCTGAGTGGCCAGCGGGCGACTGACATAAACACTGCCGTCAATCGGTGAAATCGTGTGTTGCATCGTAGTCATGGTGTCTTCCCTAGATGATTTCAAAGTAGCGATCCATTTCCCAGTCGGTCACGTGTTTTCTGAATTCACGCTCTTCCCATTCGCGGCTGGCAGCGAAGTGATCGACAAACTCATCACCGAACATGGTGCGGGCGGCTTCCGATTGCTTGAAGCGCTGGGCGGCATCCCACAGGGTGCGGGGAAGCTCAAGCTCCGGTGCATGCTGCTGATCATAAGCGTTGCCTTTTACTTGCTCATACGGTTCCCACTCCTGCATGATGCCGTATAAACCGGAAGCGACAGCCGCGGCCAGCGACAGGTAAGGATTGGCATCGGCGGCGCCCAGGCGGTGCTCGATGCGTTGTGATTTCTCAGATCCAGGGATCACGCGTAGCGCTGTGGTGCGGTTTTCCACCCCCCAGGTGGCGTGGGTGGGGGCCCAGAACCCGGGAATCATTCGAGTATAGCTGTTAATTGTCGGGGCAATGAGGCAGAGAAACTCTGGCATCAGGCGTTGCTGACCGGCCAGAAAATGACGCTGAATTTTGCTCATGGAGTGGGTCTGGCTGCTGTCAAAAAACGCAGATGAGCCATCTTTATTTTTCAGCGAGACATGGATGTGACCGCTTTGTCCCGGGTAGTCGCCCGACCATTTGGCCATAAACGTTGCCAGCAGGTCGCGCTTTTGTGCCAGCACTTTCATAAAGGTTTTGAACAGGGCTGCTTTATCTGCGGCGGCTTCCGCCGCATCCACCGCCATCGCGGCTTCCAGCACGCCCGGTCCGGTTTCAGAGTGGATGCCCTCAATTGGGAAATCCATCTGCTCACTCATCTGCAAGATGTCCTGATACAACCCGGAGTGTACCGAATTGCGGATCATCGAATAGCCGAACCAGTCTGGAGTAATGGTTTCCAGGTTTCTAAATCCTTTCTCTCGGGCGGAATGTGGGGTTTCGTTGAACATAAAGAATTCGTATTCCAGAGCCGCAAACACATCGAACCCCATTGCGTCGGCTTTTTGCAGTGTTCGGCGCAACGCCCCACGCGGGCAGACTTTTTCTGCTTCACCGTCAAACTCGGCAATAAACAGCAGCATTCCCTCTTCGCCATGCACTTCCCGGCAGGTGTGGGGCAGGATGCGCACTGGGGCATCGGGATAGCCGGTGTGCCAACCGGTGTAGCGAGTGTTGTCGTACAGCTGATCTTTGGAATCCCAACCTAGTACGACGTCACAAAAAGCAAATCCGTTTTCAAGGGAGGAAAAGAATTTCGATTTCGACATGTATTTGCCGCGCATGATGCCGTCATTATCAAACAGCCCAACCTTAATGTGCGTCAGCGAACGCTCTTCCACGATAGCCATTGCATCAGCGATTGTTTTAACATTTCTTGGTTCCATGTATACCTCTCATCCGGAGGGCTCTTTCCTGAGCCTGTAGGTTATGTTGTGTTTGCAAGGACGGCAGCACGGTGTGTTTTGTGATATCCGTCCTTATCAGTTTGATTGTTATAAGAAAAGTATTAGCTGAGTTCAGACTCTGCGCTTGAAATCAGGGCAAATTCTTCTTCAGGGGCATTGGCAACAATGCGGTGTCGGCTGTAAAGCAGGAAGTACGTGAGCATCACGACGTAGAACAGGGCTGACCACAAGGCGGCTTGGGTACTGACCACGAACGTCGATGCCAGTGCGACCAGAGACAGTACCAGCGCAATGCCGGAAGTCAGGGTGCCGCCTGGTGTTTTGTAAGGGCGCTCCAATTGCGGTTCTTTTTGGCGCAGGATGATGTGAGACAAGCTCATCAGGGCGTAGGAAACCGTAGCGCCAAAAACCGCCATGGTGATCATCAGATCCCCTTCGCCGGATAATGACAGCAGGAAACCCAGCACGCCCGGTACTATCAGAGCGTAAACCGGTACTTTTCGTTCACCGGACAAGGACAGGAAGCGGGGCAGGTAGCCAGCGCGAGACAAGGCAAACACCTGGCGGGAATAGGCGTAAATAATGGAGAAGAAACTGGCAATTAAACCAAACAGGCCGACGATGTTGACGAACTTGGCGGCCAGTGAATCGGTGCCGTGAACAGCCAGCAGAGCCCCAACCAAAGGTGCGCTGTGTGATTTCATGGCTTCAGCACCGGCACCACCCGGTACCAGGAACAAGACCAGCGCAGCGAACACCAGCAGTACCAGCATGGAGGCGATAATACCGCGTGGCATGTCTTTCGCCGGGTTGGTCGCTTCTTCTGCGGCAAGGGGAACCCCTTCGACCGCCAGGAATAGCCACATGGCAAATGGCAATGCCGCCCAGATGCCGACATAGCCTTCCGGCAGGAAGCTGCTCGCCCCTGCTGCTTCCGGGTTTGCTGCGATAGTGAAAAGGTTATTAACATCAAAATGAGGCAGCATACCCACAGCAAAAACAATCACTGCAACGACAGCAAGCGCGGTGATCACCATCATAATGCGCAAGGCTTCTCCGGCTCCCCAGAGGTGGATGCCGACGAACACGCAGTAGAAAGCGGCATAAACGACAGGGCCGTCGATACCAATTAGCTCGTTAACGTACCCACCGATGAAAATCGCGATAGCCGCAGGGGCGATGGCATATTCCAGCAAGATCGCGGTGCCGGTCAGAAAGCCGCCCAGCGGACCTAAAGCGCGGCGGGCGAAGCTGTAACCACCACCGGCCGTCGGAATGGAGGAGGACAGTTCGGCCAGGCTCAGTACCAGGCAGATGTACATCAGGCCCATGATCAGGGTCGCAATGAACATGCCCCCGAAGCCGGCTTGTTCAAGGCCAAAGTTCCACCCGGCGAAGTCTCCGGAGATCACATATGACACGCCCAGGCTGGCTAATAAAATCCAGCCTGCGACCCCTTTCTTCAGTTGACGCTTACTCAGGTAATCGTCAGAAACGGCATTACTCTTGACTGCTTGATGGTTGCTGTCAGACATAACATTTCCTTATGAACGGGTTGATAAAGTCATTCGTACTTTTTGTTACATGTTATTAACATAGTGGCGATTTTTATCAGTCCGCAACAAGAATCAGTTCCGCTAACAGTAGAGTATAAGTTTCTCTAATAGTACGGCGTGGACGGCTTCTCCCACGCAAACTTGTTGGGTTTAGCCGACGTGTAAGTCTTTTTCGAGCCAGGGCAGTTCACGCAGCACATTCGGCAGGAATTTGTCATGCATAACTTGGCGACTGTCAGCGGCCAGAATCTGTGGCAGATTACCCAGCTCGTTATGACGGCTGACCAGAGTCAGATTTCGTTGTAAGGGTTCATCTGAGGGCAAAGGCAGGCAGGTGAGTTGATCGCGGAATAAGCCGCTCTGAAACAGGCAGAGCGGGGTAGTGATAGTCCAGCCCAGACCGGCAGCGACACTAGAAAGGAGTGCGAAGGTATTGTCCAGCTGCATGCGGATTGGTGCCGACACGCCTTGCCTGCGCAGGTACCGTTCGATGGTTGTTCCAATCAGGGAATCACTGGTGTAACGGACAAAGTCGAGTTCACGGATCAGTTGCTGGAAAGAGGCAAACCGGCGGGTTTCTCGGCGGGGGATAACCAGAATAAAGGGTTCCCGTAAAATCCGGTGGCGGCTGAGAAATTCGTTATCCTCCAGCGCATCATCAGAAATAATGATATCGACATTCCGGGACAATAAGGCCTGAGCGTGCATGTGAGAGCGTCCGGTGCTGATTGTCCAGCTTTCGGTGTGGCGCTTAATCACATCCACCAACGGGGCGCCCAGCGAGGTGGCCAGCGAATCGACCATAGCGATCCGAAGCAGATGCAATTTCTGAAAGTCACCTTTGGACATTACATGGTGGGTTTTTTCTGCCTGAGAGAGTAAATGGCAGGATTGATCATAAAAGTAGCGACCGGCTACGGTTAGCTCAATCGGGCGCACGGTGCGATCCAGCAATTCGACATTCAGGTTGCTCTCTAAAGTCGAGATAGTTTGTGATACGGAAGACTGAGTCAGCCGTAGCTGGTTGGCAGCCAGGGTCATGTTGCCGGTCTGGGCGGTGGTGACAAAAACCTCAAGGGCGCGAAGATCAAATCCGAATATTTTCAATGTTTCCTTCCTGTGGATGTAACGGTTCATTCCCTGAACCTGACTTAACGAGTGTGCTCACTGCCTTGCATCCTGCAAACAACCGGCACATATCAAAAATAAGAGTAATGCCAATATCTCCGGGCTGCAATTGATGATCTATTCAATAAACTCTTTCCGTTCATAGGGTTAGTTTCTGGCATCTTGCCTGACTGAATAACTGGACGTTATAAATCGTCGAATTGTTATTTCCTCCTGATAAAAAACCAGTTCTCTCTGTTTATTCAGTCATATCTGCGTGCTCAAGTCTTAGGAATATGAATGCCCAGTTTCGCTACACTCTTTGATAAGGTGTCGAAATAGGCATGTTCTTATGAAGAGAATCATTATTGTACTGGCTTGTCTGTTAGCCGCGATCATTGTTGTTGGGCAAATGTCCGGACAAGACAACCTGATTGCCCGGCAGGTGAAAGCCATCGCTACGCCGGAAAAAAGCTATCTGCTTGATGTGAAACACCATATCAGTGAAACGCCAAGACCGGCCGAAACCTATCCATTCCCTATTAAAATCGGTGAGGTTGGCCCTGTTACGTCGCTGTATTCCGGGCCCAATCAGTACCCCTTTTTCTGCATGACGCTGGACTCCGGGATGGGACAGCCGCTGGTGGATAATCAGAAAGGGCTGGGTGTCCCGGTGTATGACAGTCAGGATGGCACTAAGCTGGTGGGCTACTCGAAAGATTGTGCGGCCAAAACTCAGCTGCTTTACTTTCTGGTTGATGCGGATAACGACATTCAACCCATGACGGAAGAAGAGCTCAGACAAGCGCCGATCGCCGATGATGCGTTGTTGGTACGGGTAGAGCAGGGCACTATCAATCGCTATGTCTACGCAATTGCAATGCCGATTTCACCGGAAGAAATTGGTGTGCAGAATGGTGCGTCATTGTGGAATAACCGGCTGATTTATCACTTCGAAGGGGGCTCGGGAATCGGTTTCCGGCAGGGGCGAATTAAGTTTCACCGTCTGGTGAACAAAGAGCTGGAGCAATTAAGAAAAGGGTACGCGGTTGTCAGCTCAAGCGGTAATAAAACCAGTTATGGCTATAACATGCTGCTGGCAGAAGATACGGCCAGACGGGTTAAAACCCAGTTCGTCACTCTGTTTGGCGAGCCATTGTATACCGTCGGTATTGGTGGGTCGGGAGGCGGACTGGCGCAGTACCTCATCGGGCAGAACAGCCAGGGTATTCTTGACGGTCTGATTCCGCTGTATTCGTACCCGGATATGGTCAGCGTTTCAATTTATGCGCTGGATTGCGATCTGCTGAATAACTATTTCACGTTCCGATCCTATAACAAAGATCACTGGCAGGACTGGCATCAGCGCCAGAATATTGAGGGGCTGCGGGCTATCAGCGGAGCCGAGCAGAAATATGGCTGGCTGTTGCCGGTCAATCAGCTGGCGCGCGGGGAATTACCAGAGTTTCCGAAAGGGAACAATGAGTGTATTAACGGTTATCTCGGGTTGAGCAGCTATATTCACAATCCGCGACAAGGTTTTATCAAGCCTTTCTTTCACCACTCTGTGGTCGGCAAGGTCAACTGGAGCTACTGGCAGGACATGGTGAACGTGTATGGCCAGGATGAGCACGGTTTCGGGCAAACCACCTGGGATAACGTTGGCGTGCAGTACGGGCTACAGGCGCTGCTCAGTCACCAGATTTCGCTGGATGATTTTATTGATCTCAACAAGCGGATCGGAGCCTGGAAAGCGCCTTCCCAGATGGAGCCGGAGCGCATGCTCAGCCTTGGCTCCAGTATTCCGCCTCTCTGGCTGTCAATCTGGGGAAACCAGAACATCACGAAGCTTGACGGGGCGCTGGCTAAACGTCAGGCGGGGTCTTTGGTCGCTATGAACAAAGCGTATGAATATGGTCAGGTATTTATTGGCCGCATTAATCTGCCGATTCTGGATGTCCGGCATTATCTGGAAGATGAACTCAATATGCATCATACATCCGCTTCGTTTGTCAGCCGGCTGCGTATACTCAACGACCAGAAAACCTATCGTAATCATGTGATCTGGATTGCCGATAAACATTACAACCCGACAGAAAAAGCGTATGAGGTGATGGATCAATGGCTGACGAATATGCATAAGTTGCCGGAGAATCTGCCTTATGAAGACAGGGTCAGTATCGCCCGGCCCAATGTTGCCCAGGATACCTGTTTTGATCAGGAGGGGAACATCATGGCTGCCGGAAACGGCGTCTTTGATGGGGAATGGAATCAGAAGGAAAAAGGAAGCTGCACACAACATTATCCTATGTACAGCAACAGCCGGATAAAGGCCGGTGCGCCGTGGGAAGGAAGCATTTTTAAGTGTTATACCATTCCGGTTGACGTTGCGGCAGCGCAGGGGATGTACGGCGACTGGGATGTTTCGGCAAAAATGGATGAACTGCAACAAATCTTCCCAGACGGCGTGTGTGATTACCGACTTGGCGACATGGGCAGGCCAAAGGCGTTGTAACCGGCCAGTCATGCAGTCATGGCGTTATGCAGTCACGCAGTCATGCAAGGGAAGCGGGAAAATTGACCAGGAAATGGTTGCAGTGAGATTGTTGCCTATACTTGGAACCAGTTATCCCCGTTGGTTTCTTCGATCAAGGAGTGTGAAGCATGTCATTGGATAAAGTTCTGTACACCGCACAAGCGTCAGTCACTGGTGGCCGTGATGGCCATGCGACGTCCGCTGATAACAAGATTGATCTGCATTTATCCACCCCGAAGGAGTTGGGGGGCGCGGGTGGTGAGGGCACCAATCCTGAGCAGTTATTTGCGGCAGGTTACGCCGCCTGTTTTACCGGTGCGCTGAAGCTGGTAGCGGCTAATCAGAAAGTCAGTCTGCCAGCATCCACCTCCATTGAAGGGTTAGTGGGAATCGGCCCGATCCCTCAGGGGTTCTGTATTGAGGTGGAATTACGGGTCAATGTCCCCGGTATGGATAAAGCGTTGGTGCGGGAGTTGGTCGATAAGGCGCACATCGTTTGCCCATACTCAAATGCAACACGCAACAATGTCGATGTGCGTCTAACCGTGGTGTAGAAGCACCGATGGCGCTGTGCCAGAAAGCGATCATCATCATTGACGGATAAAGGCAGTTTTCACTGCCTTTTTCTTCTTTCTCGTCTTACTGCATTTTGCTGTTTCGCCAGTTATCGGATGACCACTCGGTGAAACGTGTTCCCCAGAATACCGCCAAGAATCAAAAACGGCAGGTACACCCAGCCAGAGAGTGAGAAGTTCGCGATCGGTGTAAACAAAGCACCGACATTACAGCCGTTGGCAAGGCGAGTGCCCAGTCCCATCAGTAGACCGCCCAGCGCGAACAGGGCAAATTGTTTCGCAGAATGGTTGAGCTGGAACGAGAAAGAGAAATTGCCCAGAAACAGCACCGCGATTAAAGTGCCCAGCATAATGGCCAGGTTCTGAACAGAAATACTGTGGCTGAAAAAAGGCGTGGTAAACATCTCAGCTGGGCGGTGGGTAAAGTCGGCGATTGTCTCTGCGCTCACTCCCAGTGCCATCAAGCCTTTACCAAACCAGATTCCAAAGGGGGTAGAGGCTCCCCAACCGGCCCCGGTCGAAACCATCATGATGCCGAAGATCAGCGCAATCACCAGTGCTGCGGTTTTCATTTCCCAGATGTTGCCGAACCAGCGGCGATATGTCTCTGCGCTAAACAGCGAAAAATGCTGGGGTTTATCGTTGTTGGCCAGGTTTTGGCGGGCAATTTCGCCGTCAACACCCAGGAAGGTACCGTTAGCATGGCGGTAGTTCTGGTACATTTTCGCTAAGTAACCAACGACAGAGGCCAGAACAATGGTGGTTATCACTGACATGAAGTAGCCGTTTAACGGTCCCCAGGTGAACAGATCCGGCATATATACCCCTTTCCCGGCAAAGCTAGGTGTCGAGATGGCCGTTGTGGTGATCCACGACTGAGTCGCTTGCAACGGAAAGCCCAGAAACACCCCGGCAGCGAAAAAGATCAGGGTGGTTAACGCCCTTGGCACATCGCTCACCATCTCAACCATCACACCGGTTGCACAGCAGCTCGAGAAGCTCATACCGGCACCAAACATGACGCCACCCAGCATCAGCCCCAGGTTGATAGGGTTCACCCATAAATCGTAATCCGCGACGTTTGCATTGAACAACAAACCGGCATTGATAATTGCAGTGACGACGAACATGAACATCAGGGTTTGCAGGAGTTGTGTCGAGCCACGTCGGTAAGCGCGGTTCACACTGCCGGCAAAGCCAATGGAACCTTTGGTTAACGCAAATCCAAGACTCAGACCGAACAACAGACGTAAAAACAGCGATGTATTTTCAAGGAAAACCGCGCCAAGGGTGAGCGAACTGAGGGTGATGAGACTGGCAAGCAGTGCCTGTTTTTTGTTCATAGTGATAACCAAAAATAACTAAAGCGATTAACGAGCGGGTACGCTAGTGAGTAGGTGTGAGTGAAGGAGAGGATTATTCTCTTTGTTTAGGTATAAATCCAGCTATTGATATAACCATTTATTATATGACCATGCATAGCGTTATATTGCTGGCGTGACACTCTTAACGGTTATTGCAAATAGGCTTTTTGATGGCTTGGGTTGAGGGAAGGATCCGTTGAGTGGCCTAAGTCTCACCACTATTCTGAATACGCATGTTTTATGATCTGGTACACGCCTTCTAGTTCTAAATGGGTATTGCATGTGGTGGCATAGGAAAGATACTCTTTTTACCGTTAACGTTATGAAAAAATAGATAAATATTGTTTAGTCAATCAATGCGATTGAGCTGGCCTTTTTCAAAGGCCGTGATTTAAAACAGCACTCAGCAACATGCCGTGTTCTACCTGACCTAACCTAGCCTTTGCTCGATGTATCACTGGAAGACAATATGAGCAGCCCCTGCAAAGGGGTTTCTTTTTAGTACAGACAGGTTATATCCATGCTGCCTTCTTAATCCTCTTCCTGAAAGAGCTGGTGAATCCAGTGATACTGCACATTCTTCTGGCGGCACAACCAAATTGACTGTACGCAAGCGTACGGACAGCCTCGGGTCGTAATAATCGGGAGTTGTTCATGCTCCGCTAAATATTGCGGCATATATGCTAACCAGGGTTGAGTGTTCACCAGGGCGATCAGCGTCGATATATCATCCACTCTTGCGGTAATTTTGCGCTTAAATTCTGAATCAAACCACCCGTCTTCACTGCTGTTTTCGACAGTATGTCCGTACACCGGATGGGAAGGAACAATAAACGGATGGGTTAAGACTGTTTGGATATCAATCGGCTGAGAGTGAGTGGCAACATGAATGGCGAGAGGGTGATGTTTGCTGGCAACAATCACAAAGGGGACGTCACAGATTTTCTCGCTGTAGATGGAGGGTAGCACAACAGATTGGCCCGCCAGTGTTGTTGTCAGGGCAATGTCCACCTGATGTTTCAGTAAGGGTGACAGATCGGGCGCAATTTTTATGTCGAGGCTGTGATCGGCCTGATGTGTGCTTAACCGGTTTACCACTGTCGGCAGATAATGGGCGAGCACTCCCGCCGGCCCAGATACTCTGACGTGACAGCGCCTCGGGTTACCCAGTTCAAATTCGATTTTTTCATGGATTCCCAGTAGCTCGACAGCGCGTTCACGCAGTAACTTTCCGGCTGGGGTAAGTTGCCAGCCATGACCTGTGCGGTCAAACAGTTCATGTTGATAATAGTCTTCGATTCTTTTAATGGCTTTTGACAGTGTCCCCGGTTGCATGGAAAGCCGAACTGCGGCATTTCGTAAGCTGGCTTCTTTCGCGACTTCGACAAACAGGTGCAAGTCTTCAATTTTCATAATGATTCCAAAGTGGAAACACTTGTTGGTTTTGTGTTTCTTAATTGTAGTCAAAGGTCAATATACAATAAAAACCCAAAGACACAATCAGGGCAGCAGAAGTGAACCGATTTACGCCGTTAACAGTGTCAGGTAAGCACCTGAAAAACAGACTTGTCGTGCCTCCTATGGCATCGCAAACCGCCAATGTGGAAGGGTTGGCAACCGAGCAGACGCTTCGCCATTATGCGAATCTGGCCAAGGCAAATCCTGGCTTGTTGATGGTGGAATACTCGTTTGTGGACCTCTCAGGCCGCAGTGAAACCAATCAGCTTGGCGCACACAGTGATGCCTGCCTGCCAGGGCTGAGTGAGATTGCCAATGTTATTAAACAGCAGGGTACGCTGGTGGGGTTGCAGTTAACCCACTGTGGCGGGAAAGCACCCAGAGTCATTTGCAGCGATCTGATGGGGCCATCCGGCATCACAGTGCCTGCGTATGATCGGGTGCTGGAAAAGCCGAGAGCGATGACTCGTGAAGATGTGGAGCTGTGGAAAACGCGATTCATTGAGGCCGCAATACGTGCAGAAAAAGCGGGGTTTGATTTTGTCGAAATCCACTGTGCGCATGGTTACGGTCTGAATCAGTTTCTTTCGCCGATTACCAATCAACGTGAGGATGAGTACGGTGGTGACCAGCGCAATCGCTCCCGATTAATGGTGGAAATCATTCAGGGAATCACACAACACACTAACCTGACAATCATGGCGCGTATTCCGGGTCAGGATCTATACCCAGAAGGGCTCACCCCAAACCAGATGCTGGAAACTTGCCGTTATTTCATTGAAGCCGGGCTCGATGTACTGGATGTGTCTTCAGGTATTGGCGGCTGGAACCGACCTAAACAACGTCGAGGACAGGGGTATCTGGTTGAAGAGTCAGCATACATCAAAGCGGCTGACTTGGGAGTGCCTGTGATTGGTGTGGGTGGTATCGAAGAGGGCGATTTCATTGATCACGCGATTGAACAACAATGGCTCGACTTAGCCGCCGTCGGGCGGGCGATTCTTCATGACCCTGAAGGTTTTGCCTGGCAGCAAATGAAGCAACCTAGTCGGGAGCTTGAGCCGTCATAAAGCTGTGCTGCTGACGTCATCAGTGAATTGACGAAGTTTATACCCATTAAAAAAGGTCTGGTTTCAAACCAGACCTTTCTCTTATGCCCCGTGTCCGCTTACGATTGATTAAGCAAGCGGTTCTGGCTGATTTCTGGCAAAACAACGTGCTGGCTCATTGCTTTAGCATGTTGCAGCTGTTTTTTTCTCAGCTGGATATGACACAGTTCCATCACCATACCAAACGCCATGGCAAAGTAGACATAGCCTTTGTTGATATGAAGATTAAAGCCTTCCGCCATTAACAAGCCACCCAGCAATACCAGGAACATCAGTGCCAGTGTTTTAAACCCAGGGTACTCGTTGACAACCTTATTCACCTTTTCAACGATCAAGACCATTACTATCGCGGAGGAAACAATGGCTGCCACCATGATAGGAACTTCTTTGGTCAGACCGACGGCGGTAATCACCGAGTCCATCGAGAACACTGCATCAATGGCGAGGATCTGGAGCAGAACCACCACGATACCGGTTCGCGCATGAGTTGAATGGTGAGTTTCGACTTGTGTCAGCCATGACCACAGCTCTTTACCACTTTTTGCCAGCAGGAAAGCACCACCACCAATCATGATTAAAGCACGACCGGTTAGTGAGAGATCACCGACTGTCAGGAGTGGTTGAGTTAACGACATGACCCAGCTGATCGAAAAGACCAGACCAATTCGTGCCGCCACGGCCAGGGCAATACCCAGGTTACGTGCCATCTTTCGTTGATGGAGTGGCAAACGCTCACACAAAACGGAAATAAAAACAACGTTATCTACGCCGAGCACAAGTTCAAGAGCAAATAAAGTTGCGAACACCACCCAGGTTTCGGGTTGCATGAAGAGTTCTAACATGTTGTTGCCTCCAGGAAAGTGGAAGCAGGGGAGTAACACGATCGACTAAGGGGATCGTCCATGGAGTTTTAATACCTCTGTTGCTTAGGAAGCATGAGTAAATCACCACACCGAATTTTTAGCAAGAGAAATAATTGTGTCAAATTGTAACCGTAATAATCGTAGGAAAGACAAATCTCAGACTCCAGATTGCATTGAAAACTATTTATTTGTTAACCAGATCAGTAAATAACAATAAGCTGGACAATAGAGCCTCAATAACTCATGGCACTGAATAGCAGATGAAAAATCTCATAGCCAATAAGAAAACAGATAGCTAATGGAAAAACAGTACACGGTTAATAGATTGTGAACTGAAAATAACAGTAAACAGGTAGTTGAGCTTGATCATTTTGTTATATTTCAGAATTTTCCGTATATGTGAATGCCATTTCGAAATGAGCCTGAGCGGGCGGTGAAAGCAAGTTTATCTATCCCCCAATGAAATATTCGGGTGGCAGCGGATCGCAATAACTCGAGGGTATCCATTGGAATCAGAGTGATGCAGAAGTGATAACGTTGAGATGTACATCTGCATATATCAAATTAAAAGCAACATTTATTATATATCCCTCTGATCTAATAGAGTTGTTTAAAGTGGCTAATGTAAAACACGTAATGCTAATTGTGGCTGTTTTGGGGAGTGAAAGATATTTAGCAATTAAATGCCACTGTTAATCGGTGTTCATATTCGGCGTAAGTTTCTTTTCGTTTCATTTAAAACAATGAACCTCGACGTATTCCAATTTGGTATATGTGGTTATGATTCGAACCTCTATCACTATTTCTATTACAAATGAAAACGCTTTGTCAGCCGCTGATTAAAAACAGATGTGCACGTGTAGGCTGTGCACTGCTTATCGGGTTACTGTGTTTCTCGCTGGGTATTTTTCAATTGCTTCGACAGGCTGAAAGAGTTGTTCGGCAGCAAGTGCATGTCGATCTGTCACTTGCTACCTACGTGTTTGATAAAACTATCGCCAATGCTGAATTTGCCGCGGAAAGCGCGGCACCTCTTCTAGGAGCAGAATGTAGTCGGGCACTTCCGATATTGCGAAACCTGGTTGCCACGGTGCCTGATGTCAGAACGATCAATCTGGTTACAGACGGCCAGCAGATGTGTAGTTCATTGTATGAAGGGGGAGATACGGCACTCGCGACTGGCACCAATAATACTGTCGAAGTCACTAGCGCTCAGTTTACTGAGCACACACTGCAATTATTACCTGTGAATTCAGGCATTCCTAACGCATCTGTTCTGGGTTACCGTCATCGCTTGACCGAAGGTGAAGTGCTGATTGGCATAAGCATTTATTACATTGAAAACATACTTCGCTATACCAGCAGCCGGGATATTCTGATGAGCTTTGAAGTGGGTGGACAATGGCTGACTGAGTCAGGCGAGATTACTCGGGGGGGCGCGATTCAAGCATCAGATACACTGGCGTCTGAAACGTACGAGTACAAGGTAAATGCTTACATCCCTGATAATTATATTCTTGGTTATGCTCTGGGGAATTACCGCCTCAGTGCCTTTTGGTATCTGGTGGTGAGCGCGGTTTTTTCTTTCCTGGCTTATTGGCGTCTGAGCCAGTCGACCTCTCCGGTGGCTGAACTTCGCAGGGGGTTGGAGAAAAAGGAGTTTGTTCCTTTTTTACAGCCCATCTTTTCACCGCAAGGGACATTGATTGGCGGCGAGGTGCTGGCGCGCTGGAACCACCCGGAACTCGGAGCAATCAGGCCGGATAACTTTATTCCATTGGCGGAAGAAACCGGGTTAGTTAAGCCCATGACCCTGCAGCTGATGGATCAGGTTGAAC
Source organism: Photobacterium ganghwense (assembly GCF_017329545.1). NCBI lineage: Bacteria > Pseudomonadati > Pseudomonadota > Gammaproteobacteria > Vibrionales > Vibrionaceae > Photobacterium > Photobacterium ganghwense. The sequence goes on along the minus strand of NZ_CP071326.1, from coordinate 1,483,377 downwards.
GTGATTTTCTTGGCCTTGGCGAGCTGCTGCCATCAGGATTTCATATTGGCTTTAATATCTGTGCAGCCCATTGTGAAGATATGTCGTTTGTGCGGCGCTGTGAGCAATTTCTGAGCACATTCGCTGAGCGGCAGATTGAATTGGTTATTGAACTGACCGAACGTTCGGTTATTCAGGATGAAAAGCAAGCCAAGTTGTTTTTTCAGGCGCTCTCGGATTGCGATGTCAAAATTGCGGTCGATGATTTTGGCACCGGTTATTCCAGTCTGACAACACTGAAAAATTACCATGTCGATTTTCTGAAAGTGGATAAGAGCTTTGTCTCGTTGATTGGCAGTAACGCGATTACCCGGCATATTGTCGAGAATGTGCTGGACTTGGCATTGCGGATGAACCTGAAAGTGGTGGCTGAAGGTGTCGAAACGCAGGAACAGGCGGATTACCTTAGCCGAAAAGGGGTGGATTATCTGCAAGGCTTCCTGCTTGGAGCGCCAGTCAGTATCGATGAGTTCATTCGGCGTTATATCCTCTCTCAGGATACAGATATAGCCTCAACACAGACTGCCCAAATCCAAACCCGATTTAACTATGCAGAACAAAAAAGGCGGCCCGCCAGCATAAACTCCCTTTCATAGGTATTGGGCTGAGGCCGCCTTGTGCATAGACTTAGCGCTCTCATTTATCCGAGTTTTGCCGAGCCTGAAGCAAATAGTCGGCAAACTCGGCGAACCCTAATCCTCCGGGTTGGCGAGTGATATACGTCGGTTTGTGCGTCAGGTTGGGCAATGACTGACGAATATTGGCGACGCCTATGGTCAGTGGCAGCCATTCAAACATGGCTTCATCATTGAGTGAATCGCCGAGATAAACGAGCGGTGTGCTATTCGCTTTTAGAGGCGGCTGCGCCGCCGATAAGTCAGCCGATAAGCGATCTGATACAGTACTCGGCAATGCCACCGATAATGTCCCCAACAAGGCTTCGCTGCTTACCCGTTTACTGTGTTCGCCCACCCAGGCATTGATATGAATGGAGCTTTGGGTGGCATGCACGGTTTGGCCATTAACCCGCATCGCATGGATATTTTTCAGTATGTCAGCACAAATTGCCGGGTCGACCGCAGGCCGATCCTGACCGATATTCACAGCCACGTCGCAGAATCGCAGTGGCTGATCCGCTGCCAGTTCGATGTCCGGATACTGGTTCAGTAATTCCTGAATCTGCCTTTTTAGCGCATTCTGATTGGCTTGCATAATAGCCTGTGAGGAGGCAAAACGGGTGATGAACTGCCCGTCACGCTTAGACATCCAGAAAGCACCATTTTCGCCGATCACCGTATGAACAGGCCAAAGTTTGGCGATATGATCACACCATCCGGCACAGGCTCCGGTCACCGCAACGACATGGATACCAGCCTGCTGCAGTTGTTCAAGCGCTATCAGTGTTTGGGAAGGCAGGCGTCCTTCCCAGGTCAGTGTATCGTCGACGTCAGTGAATACCCACTTTATGTGCCGTGCTGTGTCGGACGGTAATGCCGTTAGCGGTTCAGGCATTCATCACCTCTTTGATGTCAGAGCAGGCCGGATCCCAGTGGATGCGTTGCTCAGTGTGTTTATCGAATACGTGCAGGTGTTTATGTGCAACCCCAACGCCAAACTTATCACCAATAACGACTTTTGTATGGCCTTCCACTCGCATAACCAGTTTTTGCGGGGTGTGGTCTGATTGATTTATCAGAGCAGGATTCTGGTTTCCGCTGTCAGTCACCTGGCAATAAAGGAGCAGGTCAGCACCAAGCGACTCAATCAACTCGACATCAACATGGAACCAAGGATGTTGCGGATTCATAACCAGGTGTTCAGGGCGCAGGCCGAGAGTCACGGCTCCTTGCGGTAGGGCACCTGTATCGATTGGCAAAATGGCACTGTCAGACAGCCGGATTCCTTGTGAGGTGATTTCCGCGTCAAGGATATTCATGGAGGGAGAGCCGATGAAAGTGGCCACAAACACTGATGCTGGATTATCGTAAAGGTCCAGTGGTGTGCCGACCTGCTCAACGTTCCCTTTGTTGAGTACCACCAATTTGTCGGCAAGGGTCATGGCTTCAACCTGATCGTGAGTGACATAGACCGACGTTGTTCCCAGACGACGTTGCAGCTTTTTGATTTCAAGGCGCATCTGTACCCGCAGCTTGGCATCAAGGTTGGATAAAGGCTCATCGAACAGGAACACCTTCGGCTCGCGGACAATGGCCCGACCCATGGCGACACGCTGACGTTGGCCGCCAGACAATTGCTTCGGTTTGCGATCCAACAGGTGAGACAGCTCCAGCATAGTCGCCGCCTCGGTGACCAGCCGCTTGATTTCCGCTTTGGGTGTTTTACGGTTTTTCAGGCCATAAGCCATGTTGTCGTACACCGACATGTGCGGATAAAGCGCATAGTTTTGAAAGACCATGGCGATGTCACGTTCGCCCGGTTCCAGATGGTTGACTTCCCGGCTGTCGATTTTCAGGCTGCCGTTGGTGATTTCCTCCAGCCCGGCAATCATCCGGAGCAGGGTGGATTTCCCGCAGCCGCTCGGGCCGACCAGCACGACCATCTCGCCGTCAGCGATAGTCAGGTTGAGTTGTTTGATCGCCTGATAGCCGTTCGGGTAACTTTTTGCGATGTCTGTGAGGGTTAACGTTGCCATTTATTTCTCCGAATCCACTAAACCTTTGACAAATGCCTTTTGCATCACGATGACCACAATGACCGGGGGCAGCATCGCAATCAGGGTCGTTGCCATAATCTTGTTCCATTCAATCACACCATCGACGACGCCTAGCATCTGTTTGATTCCCATGACGACGGTGTAGTAGTCGCTATCGGTGGTGATCAGCAGTGGCCAGAGATACTGGTTCCAGCCGTAAATGAAGGTGATCACAAACAGCGCGGCTATATTGGTGCGCGACAGCGGCAACAGAATGTCAAAAAAGAACTTAATGGGACCGGCGCCATCGATACGTGCCGCTTCGACCAGTTCGGCAGGCACAGTAAGGAAAAACTGACGGAACAGGAAAGTGGCGGTTGCACTGGCAATTAACGGGATGGTCAGGCCGTAAAACGAGTTCAGCATGTTGAGGTTAGCGATCACTTCAAAGGTTGGCATGATTCGTACCTCAACCGGCAGCATCAGCGTGAAGAAGATCATCCAGAATGCCAGCATACGACCGGGAAAGCGGAAAAATACCACAGCATATGCCGATAAAATGGAGATGCTCAGTTTGCCGACGGTAATGCAGAGTGCCATGATCAGGGAATTAACCAGCATCAGCGTAATAGGCAGTTCACTGTTGTTAAATGCACTTTCGTTGCGAAACAACTCACCAAAGACAGAAAAGCCCAGATCCCCGAACCAGAGGGGGGTGCCGGTAGCAAAAGCCGTGTTTTCGTGGGTGGTCGCCACCAGAGCCAGCCAAACCGGTAAGGCGATACTGACAATGCCAAGTATCAGTAACAGATGGCAGAAAAATGTAAACAGGGGTCTTCGCTCTACCATCAGTACGCTACCTTCTTCTCAACATATTTAAACTGGAACACAGTCAGCACGCCAACCAGTGCCATCAGGATGACCGATTGCGCCGCTGACGAGCCCAGATCCAAACCAATGAAGCCGTCGTTGTACACCTTGTACACCAGAGTGGAGGTGCTGTTACCCGGTCCGCCCTGCGTCATCCCGTGAATGATTGGGAAAGTATCGAAAAAGGCATAGACAAAGTTAACGACAAGCAGGAAAAAGCTGGTCGGGGAAATCAACGGAAAGCTGATAGTCCAGAAGCGCTTTAGCGGGCCACTGCCGTCAATCGCAGCGGCCTCAAGCAGGGATTTAGGCACTGATTGCAGCGCGGCAAGAAAGAACAGGAAGTTATAGCTGACCTGTTTCCAGGTCGCGGTGATGATCACCATCCACATGGCGTGAGTGCCGTTCAGGGTCGGATTCCAGTCGATACCTATAGCCTCAAGCATGGCGGTAATGATTCCGATGGTCGGATCAAACAGGAACAGCCACAGTGAGCTGGCAACCACGGGAGCAACCGCATAGGGCCAGATCAGAAAAGTACGATAGAGCATGGCTCCACGCACGATTTGCTCCGCAACGGCAGACAGGATCAGCGCAGCAACAAGGGCCAGCACCGCAACACTGATACTGAACTGAAGCGTGGTGAGCAGAGAGCCGAGATAATAGCTGTCGCTGAACAGCTTGATAAAATTCTCCAAGCCGACAAATTCGCGGCTCATCCCAAAGGCATCTTCTAATTGTGAAGATTGAAACACCGCTTGCCCGGCTGGCCAGATAAAGAACACCACAGTAATGATGAGCTGAGGCGTAATAAGCGCAACGGGCAGCCATTTGTGTTTAAAAATGACTTGTGAAGACATAACGGATACCAAAAAAGGTAAAATCAAAAACGTATGACCAGCTTTAGCTTCAGCCTTAGTCTTAGCTTCAGACGCAAGGGGCAGGGGCTGGTAAGAAGTGTTCCGGTGGCTGCTGGTCACTTGTTCATACAGCCAGCGGTTAGTAAAGCTGCCGATTCATAAAGCCAGCAGTCTTAGTCAGGCATCTGGAAACATTGCTGACCGCGATTGCAGCCAGCAATGTATCAGAGCCCGGGATTCACTTACTGGGTACGTTCGAAGCGACGAAGTTGCTCATCGCCCCGGCGGACGGCGTTGTTGAGTGCAGTTTTTGCCGATTGCTTGCCCGCCCAGACGGCTTCCAACTCTTCGTTGATAATGTCACGGGTTTGCAGGAAGTTACCGAAACGTAGCCCTTTTGAGTTGGCTGTCGGTGCAGAAGACGTCATCTGCAAGACCGCGGTGTCAGTCCCCGGGTTCGACTGATAAAAGCCTTGTTTCTGAGTCAGCTCATAAGCCTGTTTAGTGATAGGCAGGTAACCGGAGAACTGGTGCCAATCGGCCTGAACTTCAGGGCTCGACAGGTAAGAGAAAAACTTGGCAACGCCTTTATATTCGTCTTTCGTATGGCCCTGCAGTACCCACAGCGAAGCCCCGCCGATGATGGTATTTTGAGGTTTGTCGATAACGGTATCGTCGTAAGGTAACTGTGCAACGCCAACGTTGATGCCTTTCATGTTTTCTTTAATACCCGCCAGACCCGCTGATGAGCCCATGGTCATTGCACATTCTTGCGTGTAGAACAGTGGCATACCGTCCGACTGACGACCACCGTATTTAAAGATACCTTCTTTCGACCATTCTCCAATCTGGGCGATATGCTTGATGAATGGCTCAGAGTTGAAGGTAAACTCGGTGTCATTGCCTTTGAAGCCGTTGTTATTAGTGGCCAGTGGCAGGTTGTTGCGGGCTCCAAAGTTTTCAATCTGAGTCCAGGACTGCCAGGTGGTGGTAAAGCCACATTTCGCACCGGATTCAATCAGTTTGCGAGAAATGGCATCCATCTCTTTCCAGGTTGCCGGTGGCTGAGTGATACCGGCTTTCTGGAACATATCTTTGTTGTAATACAGTACCGGTGTTGAGCTGTTAAACGGCATCGACAGCATCTTGCCGTCATTGGTGGTGTAGTATCCGGTCACCGCAGCCAGGTAGTTATCCGGAGTGAAAGGTTCTTTGGTGTCTTCCATCAGCTGATAAACCGGGTAAATCGCTTTTTCGGCACCCATCATGGTGGCAGTACCTACTTCAAACACCTGGACAATAGCTGGTTGTTCTTTAGCGCGAAATGCGGCGATTGCACTGGTCATGGTCTCGGCGTAGCTGCCTTTGTAGACTGGCTTTATCACATAGTCAGACTGGCTGGCATTAAAGTCGGCTGCGATTGCATTGACTTTCTGCCCTAGCGCGCCGCCCATGGCGTGCCACCATTCAACTTCTGTTTTGGCCTGAACACTGGCGCTGGCCAGCGCAGCGGTGACCGCCAGTCCCACGAGGTGCTTCATAGACATTTTTTTCCCCGACATTGTGTATTCCCTTAACGTTTAGACGCTGATGAAAAGTGTGGAATGCGCTTCGTTCCTGAACCGGGCTGACGTACAGCCAGTCGTTTGAAAACAGGCGGGCAGAAGCACATTCCTGAAAATGTTCATATGAAACCTAAAGAACTCTGATGACGCTTCAATGACAGTAAAATGAACATATATGAACGTGTTATCGGTTCGTTTGATGCAATCCTGCTGTCACAAAACTCTGTCAGCCTGCCAGTCATTTTCTTCTGCATGCGATCGCTTCAGGCCATTCATCCTGAACGCATGGGGAGTGGGTAAGGACACAAGACACGAGATGGAACCATTGAATATTCGCCAACAGCACATTGTTGAGCTGCTGAATCAACAGGAATATTGCTCGATTGACGATCTGGCCTCAGCGTTTAGTGTGACGACGCAAACCATTCGGCGGGATATCAATGCGCTGTGCGATTTGGGGATGGCAAGGCGGCACCATGGAGGGGTTGGTTTGCCGGGTTCCCTGAGCAACCGCAGTTACGTGACCCGACAAGTAACGCATCAGGCGGAGAAGCAACGTATCGCTCAAGCGGTTGTGCGGGAAATTCCGGATGGCAGTACAATCTTTCTGGGGATTGGCACCACAATCGCGGCCATTGCTGAACATTTGGGGCATTTACAAAGTTTGCGGGTGATCACTAATAATTTTGAAGCCGCACAAATTCTGACCCGGTTTCCCCAGATCGAAACCTGGATGCCCGGCGGACGAATACGGTGCAATGACCGGGATATTGTCGGAGATACGGTCGCGTCGTTTTTCGGCCAGTTTTATGCCGATATCGGTATCATCGGTTGCGCCGCAGTGAGCCACATTTCGGCGTCAAAGTTGCTGGCCCCTGACCCGGCTAAAGCTTCAGGCTCAGAGACAGTTTTAGGCACAGCCAAATGTTTATGCACCGATAATTTGCCAGCGGGTGATGTCGAAATAGCTTCAGTCAGCACGGCGTTTGCTATGGAGTATGAGCTTCGAGAGGCAAAGGTTAGCCAGGCGATTCTATCGGGCTCACAGCAAACATGGCTGGTGGCCAACAGAACAAAATGGCAGCGTAAAGCAAACGCGATCATTGCACCACTGCACAGCTTTGATCGGGTTTTCAGTGGTGACCAGGATTAAGCGTCATCAACAAGATATGAAGAGCGGAATTTAAGATCAGGTAAAAGAATGACTGAAAACTGCATCAGAAATGCTGTGACAACTTGCCTTTGAAAAACTTATTGAGAGATATCAATGAGGGTGAAAAAGAGCCTGATAACGGGGTAATTTCGCCATCACGGGGCGATTTTTCTCTATCTTCACTGATTCGGTTATCTGAGAAGATGTGCAGAAAGCTTACACATGGTGTCGGGTTCGAATAAAAACCGTAATGTCTCTCAGTGTTTATCGTGTTAATTAAAGACTAGACTGTAGAAATGCTTATCCAATGAAGGAAATAACAATGATCGAGCAAGGCCAAAAACTACCGGCAGCGACCCTGAGCCAACTGACCAAAGACGGTATGGTCAACCACGAAGTTACCGAGCTGTTTGCCGGTAAGAAAGTGGTACTGTTTGCTGTACCAGGTGCATTCACACCAACGTGTTCAGAAGCGCATCTGCCGGGTTATGTCGTACTGGCTGACCAGCTTAAGGATAAAGGCGTGGATCTGATTGCCTGTGTTTCTGTCAACGATGCATTTGTGATGAAAGCATGGGGCGAAGCACAAAATGCCTCTGAAATCATGATGCTGGCTGACGGCGATGCCAGCTTCACCAAAGCTCTGGGCCTGGAGATGGATACTGAGTCATTTGGTGGTGTCCGTTCGCAGCGCTATGCGATGGTGATTGAAGACGGTGTGGTGACGCTGCTGAACGTTGAAGCGCCAAAAGAATTTGAAGCGAGCAAAGCAGAAACTATTCTGGCGAGCCTGTAATTCAGTATTTGCTTTTAAGCACCATTACGAAAAACGGAAGCCAAGGCTTCCGTTTTTTTATGTGCGCAATGCCTTCAACGCGTTTTTCGACTCGCTTAACGGTAAGCCCGACGACATTATTCCCAGCAAAGGAGTGAGCCTTATTGAGAGCGCTCTGCCGGAGAATATGACTGCAGCCATGACTCAAAAAACTCAGTGAATGCGCGTACTTGTCGGGGCTGAAATTTTCGGCTTGGAAAAATTGCCTGCAAGCCTATGCTGTCTGAATCTGTTTTTTCTAAATCTATTTTTTCTGAATCAATGTAGCTAAACCCTTTCACCTGGCCTTCGAACAGCAATTGCAGATTACCGACATTGATATCAGCCTGAACATCCACGAGTGATTTCAGTGCAATGCCACATCCTGCCAGCGCCCAAGCCCGGATCAATCCGCCATCACCGGAAACCATTGCCGGTGTCACTTTGAGTGACAACAATTGGTTATTATGACGGAAATACCATTCGTTAAGTAGCTCGCCGTGGCGCTCCATCACCAGACAGCGGTGTTCAAGGAGATCGTTAGGATGGATGGGCATACCATAGGCACGCAAATAGGCTGGTGACGCACACAGTACCCGTCGGTTGTCTGCCAGTGGTTTAGCAATCAGGTTACTGTCAGGCAGGTTGCCGTAGCGGATTGCCATATCTAACCCATCTTCCACCAGCTTTACCACCCCGTCAGTGAGATAGAGATGGGGAATCACCTGCGGGTGTTGAGCAACAAACGCGGCCAGTGCCGGTGCCACATATTGCAGTCCGAAATCTGAAGGGGCAGAGATCCGCAGTGTGCCGGATAATACCGCCTCTGTTTCTGACAGGCTGGCTTCTGTCGCGGCCACTTCATCCAAGACGCGCAGGCAGCCCTGATAAAAACGTTCTCCGGCATGGGTGAGGGTGATACTGCGTGTATTGCGATTGAGCAAGCGCGTCTGATAGCGCTGTTCAAGCCGGTTTATTCGGGCGGTCATACTGGCCGGGGACAAGCCGAGTTGCCGTCCGGCGGCGGCTAATCCGTTCGCTTTAACCACCTGTACAAACAGGGTCATGTCGTCGACTTTGCTCATGGGGTTTTTCTCATAAGATCGTTATCATCTGACTGTTTTTTCAGTGATTTTCTGAGAATGGCTCTTGCTGGTCATTTTCAACGAAGGGCATTCAATTTAAACAAAGCGTGTTCAGCTTTAACGAATACTATTTAGATTTTGTGAATAGTGTTTTCATATCTTAGGGTATTATCAAATTTAACTGAATAGATAGACTGAATCAAAGACCCATCAGTTATTCAGGAAAGGTTATGACCTACAACACGTTATTTACTCAACAGGCTCTTGGCTCCACAACCACGGCAAATCGTATTGTAATGGCTCCGATGACTCGGTCTCGCACTGCGCAACCGGGCGATATTCCGACGCCGATGATGGCGCAGTATTACGCGCAGCGTGCCAGTGCCGGATTCATTGTGACGGAAGCCACGCAAATTACACCGCAGGGGAAAGGGTACTCATTCACGCCGGGAATTTATTCGCAAGCGCAGATCGTCGGCTGGCGTCTGGTTACTGACGCGGTGCATCAGGCAGGTGGTAAGATTTTCCTTCAGCTCTGGCATGTGGGCAGAATGTCGCATCCGTCGTTTCATCCGGATGGTAAGCCAGTGGCACCCTCGGCGATTGCGCCTGATGCGCAGGTCTGGGTTGTCGGTGATGATGGTGTGGGTCGGATGCTGGACTGTCCGGTTCCCCGGGCGTTGGAAAAAGAAGAGATTGAAGACATTATCGAAGACTATCGTCAGGCGGCAATTAACGCCATGGAGGCGGGATTTGACGGGGTGGAGATTCATGGTGCCAATGGCTATTTGATCGATCAGTTTCTGCGTCGCACCTCGAATCATCGTACTGATGAATACGGAGGTTCGATGGAAAACAGGATTCGCTTTGCGGTTGAGGTCGCTCAAGCTATCAGTGAGGCTATCGGAGCTGATAGGGTTGGTATTCGCCTGGCGCCTTATATCACGCAGCGTGGGATGAACGACAGTGAAGCCACAGATACCATTTTACTGGCTGCGGAGTCATTTAATCAGTTAGGGCTGGCGTATATTCATCTGGCAGAAGCCGACTGGGAAGATGCACCGGTAGTGCCTGAAACGTTTCGGTATGCACTGCGAGAACTGTTTGAGGGTGCAATTGTGGTGGCTGGCAACTACAGCAAAGCCGCAGGGGAAGCGTTGCTTGAAAAGGGGCTGATAGACTTTGTGGCGTTTGGCCGCAAGTTCATCGCCAACCCGGATTTGCCTTACCGCCTTGAGCATAATCTGACACTGAGTGAGATCAGTGACGCCGGTACCTTGTTTGGTGGCAATGAACAAGGTTACACCGATTATCCGGTTTATCAGGACTGACGATCAACATTGATAGTTCACGGCTTTTGCGAGCATCAGCGCAGCGCTACACTTACGCCGAAAAAACGACTCAGGCTTTGAGGAGACTCAAAGCCTGAGTCGTGACTGATATAGGGTGAGCGTATTACGACTGAAAACCTGCGGCGTTCATCAGGTAACGAAACCCCATTGACACCATGCCCAGTGCAGTGACACTACATACCCAAATCAATACCAGCCACGCTGTTTGCCGGATTACCGGATGCCTGACCTTTTGGAGGCGACTGGCATTGGCCGTTCTTAGGGCCTTGGTCTCGAAAGTGGCAGCGGCAGTGGGTTGGCCTGTCCCGGTTATGTCTGGCAATTCTTGGTGCATGCGGGCATCGATTTTGCTCATATTATCTCTCCGTTATGAAAGAGAACCTTGTTGAGTGCCGTTCTGTCGTTGCCTTTCAGCAAGCGGAAGCGAACGGCCCTCAATCCTTATCTGTTCATATTCTTCGGTTGAAGATGATCTTAACGTTCAAACTCGTCAATTTCCCGAATCCTGAATGCGAGTTCAAAAGTCTCTCTCGGCATCAGTGATAGGCTTCGCCGGCTTTTACTTTGCCGCTGAACACGTGATAGGTCCAGAAGGTATATCCCAGGATAAATGGAATAATGAACAGCGCCCCAACCAGCATAAAGCCCAGACTTTCCGGAGGTGCCGCCGCTTCCCAGATACTGATTTCCGGTGGAATGATGTTTGGCCATAAGCTGATGCCAAGCCCGCTAAAGCCCAGAAAGGTGAGTAGCAGTGCCATAACAAATGGGCTGGTTTGCCCTTGTTGTTGTATGGCGGTATGAATCCGCCACAGGCAATAACCGGTCAGCAACGGTACGGGTGCGAGGAAAAACAGGTTTGGCATACTGAACCAACGCTCGGCAATCGATGGATAGGCCAACGGTGTCCACAAGCTCACAACGATCATGGCAATAAGAAATGCGATCAGTAAATATCGTGTTGCCTGATACATCTGCTGTTGAAGTGCTGACTCGGTTTTCATGATCAGCCACGTCGAGCCCAATAGCGCGTAGGTCACCACCAGGCCCAGCCCGCAGAATAACGGGAAGGGAGCCAGCCAGTCGAAACCACCACCAGCAAAGGTTCTGCCTGCAACAGGGAAGCCTTCAATGACCGCACCGACCGCGATGCCCTGACAGAAAGTGGCGACAATGGAACCGATAATAAAGGCTTTATCCCAGAAAGCCTGATGTTCCGGTAACGCCTTAAAGCGAAACTCGAACGCAACACCACGAAAAATCAGGGCAATCAGCATGATGGTCAGTGGAATGGTCAGCGCATCAATGATGACGGCATAAGCCAGTGGGAAAGCGCCAAACAGCGCCGCGCCACCCAACACCAGCCAGGTTTCGTTACCGTCCCAAACCGGGGCGACGGTGTTGACCATCAGATCGCGTTCGTCACGGTTTTTTACTAATGGCATCAGTATCCCGATACCTAAGTCAAAGCCATCCATTGTGATATACATCAGGGTGGCGAAAATGATGATGCCGAACCAAATCACGGCAAGTTCAATTCCCATCGTTGTGCTCCTTTAGTGATCCCGAGCGGCTAAAGCCGACCTGACAGGGACAGCGGTTCATGTGTCGTGTTTGGTTTTGCGTTTGTGCCAGTATCAGACAGGCTGGTGTCAGGATCGTCAGGGCCTTGTTTGATCTGATTGATCATGTAGAAATACCCGACCCCGAACACTAGGGAATAGACCACAAAGAAAGTGAGCAGGCTGATACTCATGTGCAAATCACCATGGGCGGACACCGCATGTTGTGTTCTGAGCAGGCCATGAACGACCCAGGGCTGGCGGCCTACCTCGGTGGTTACCCATCCGGCCAGAATCGCAATGAGTCCGGCTGGTCCCATCATCAGGACAAAACGGTGGAAGCGGGGACTGCAGTAGAGGGTGCCCTTTTTCCGTAACCACAGGCTGATGCCTCCTTGCAGCATCATCAGTAGGCCAAGGGCAACCATGATGCGGAACGACCAGAAGACGATGGGGGAGTTCGGTCGATCCTCCGGTGCAAACTCTTTCAGTGCCGGAACCTGCTGTTCGAGGCTGTGCGTCAGGATCAAACTGGCAAGGTAGGGGATCTCGATTTTGTAATCGGTTTGTTCTGTTTTCATGTTCGGCATGCCAAACAGGATCAGTGGGGTAGGTTCACCATTACTGTTGTCCCAGTGCCCTTCAATGGCCGCGATTTTGGCAGGCTGGTATTGCAGGGTATTCAGACCGTGCAAATCACCGACAAATGCCTGAATAGGCGCCGTCAATAACAGCATCCACAATGACATCGAAAACATCCGTTTGATTGCAGAGGAGCGGTTACCTTTGAGCAAGTGCCAGGCGGCAGACGCACCGACAAACAGTGCGCTGCTCAGGAAGGCCGCAATTACCATGTGCGCCAGACGGTATGGGAAAGATGGGTTGAAAATCACCGCCAGCCAGTCGACCGGAATGACCTGACCATTTTGAATCTCAAAGCCCTGTGGAGTGTGCATCCAGCTGTTTGACGCCAGAATCCAGAATGTGGAAATCAGCGTGCCCAGCGCCACCATGCAGGTGGCGAAGAAATGGAGTTTGTCGCCGACCCGATTCCAGCCAAACAGCATGACCCCGAGAAATCCGGCTTCAAGGAAAAAGGCTGTCAGTACCTCATAGGTCAGCAGAGGACCGGTGATACTGCCGGCAAATTCGGAAAATCCACTCCAGTTGGTGCCGAACTGGTAAGCCATGACCAGCCCGGACACAACACCCATTCCGAAATTAACCGCAAAAATTTTGGACCAAAAATGGTAAAGAGTTTTGTAATCCGGGTGGCGGGTTTTCAGCCATAACCCTTCAAGGACGGCCAGATAACTGGCGAGGCCAATGGTGATGGCTGGGAAAATAATGTGGAACGAAACCGTAAAGGCAAACTGGATTCGTGCCAACATGTAAGCATCTAAACCTAACATGTACTACCTGTGCTTAAAAATGGAAGGTGGTGGCATGGTAGGCGGTGGCACATTTCCCGCATAGATACAGAACAGGATTGTTAATCTATAACAGATTTTTCCATCATAGTGTTATAGTTGTTCTCAGGCTGAGTGAGTTCAAACCAGGGTAAGTAAAGCAAGTAAGGCCAGGTAAAGCAGATCAAAGCAAAGCAGGCAGGCGAGTACTTAGCCCAACCACAAAAGTTAGCCCCAGCAGGAAGAAATACGAACAGGTGCGGTTATGGCGAAATATGAACAACTGGTGCAACAGATCCAAAGGCAGATTCATACTGGTGTCTGGCAGGCCGGGGACAAACTTCCATCGCTGCGTAAACAGGCGGAACATGGCAATATGAGCCTGATGACCGTACTGCAGGCGTACCAGGTACTGGAAAGTCAGGGGTGGATCGTCTCGTATCCTCGCTCGGGCTACCGGGTCGCGCCTGAAATCAGGCCGGTTGCTGAAGTACAGGAAGCTGCTGCCGTGCTGTCGACTGAGTCGGTCGACGTGAACGATTTTATCTTCGATGTGCTGCAGGCTATCCGCAATCCGCGCATGGCTAGTTTTGGTCATGCCTACCTGGATCCGGCTCTGGCTCCCCGCCAGCAAGCCAATCGCTCACTGACGGCAGCGGTGCGCTCCATGCCGCTGACCAGCGTGGTCGACAACCTGCCACCTGGCAACGAGGAACTGCGACAGCTGATTGCCCAGCGTTATGCCGCGCAGGGAATGAATATCTCTCCGGATGAAATCGTGATTACCGCTGGAGGGCTAGAGGCACTGAATCTGAGTCTGCGTGCAGTGACCAGACCCGGTGACTGGGTGGTTGTTGAATCACCCACGTTTTACGGTGCGCTGCAAGCGCTTGAAAACCTTGGGCTGAAAGCTATCTCGGTGCGTACTCACCCGCAGGAAGGCATTGATCTGGGCTCCCTGGAGCGGGCACTGCAAACCCACTCTGCGAAAGCATGTTGGTTGATGACCAATCATCAAAACCCGTTGGGTTATACGTTGTCGCTTGAGAAAAAGCAGCAGTTGGCCGCGTTGCTGAAAAAGTATCAGGTACATCTGATTGAAGATGATGTATACAGCGAGCTGTATATCGGTGACAGTAAACCGTTGCCCGCCAAGGCTTTCGATGAACAGGGGCAATTCATGCATTGCTCTTCGTTTTCCAAAACGCTGGTGGAAGGGTTTCGTATCGGCTGGGTTGCCGCAGGAAAACAAGCGCTGAAAATTCAGAAATTGCAATTGATGAGCACTCTTGCCACCAGTGTGCCAATACAGCTGGCGCTGGCTCATTTTCTAACCACCCGCAACTACGGCAGTCACTTACGCCAACTACGCCGTACTCTCAGCCAGCGCAAGCAAGCAAACTATGTGTGTCTGAAAGCTCACTTGCCTGATACGGTGAAAATACACCGTTCAGACGGCGGTTACTTTTTATGGCTAGAACTGCCACCATCCATGGATGCGACAGAACTTTACCAGGCTGCACTGTCTGAAAATATCAGTATTGCGCCGGGCCGGATGTTTGCGACTGGCGAGCAGTTTAATCATTGTTTCCGATTCAACGCGTCATTTCCGCTAAACGATGCCCATGAGCAGGCGATCGTCCGGCTTGCAGAACTGATAAAAGCACAATTGGGTTAGTCACACTGGACTGGCACAACTGCAAAGCCGCAGGTGCCAGTGCTAACGGCCTCATTACTCAATGTTTGCCCCTGGCAGTGCGTGCAAGATCTGAAAAATGGCCGGATTGTCCGGACACCGGTAATGCCTGGCTCTTGGCGAGCTCATCACTGTCTCTTTGACCATATTCGTGGTTTCGAGCCAATGATGCTGATCATCGCTTAGGGAAAATTGATAGGTCACAATCCGCTCATTATTTTCAATATTCAGTCTCAGTTGATTGTGTCGCTCAGAGGGAAGACGAGTCACACTTTTACAGGTCGCCAGGAAGTGATCAAATGCTTCAAGTGCTTGATTGACCATATTAACCTGCTGCTGGCTCAAGGCATAGTAGTGGTGATTGATCTGGTAGCTTCTTAGTTCGGTGTCAATGACACGGCTCGACGCTGACGTATTTGACGCCGAAGAATTTGACGCTGATGGGCTTGATGTCAGCGGCGAGATCAGCTCAATCTGTGCTGGTAACAGTGTGTTGGTCAGTGTCATTACGTTGGGTCTGAACGTAAAATACAGGCTGACTGCAATAACTGAAAAACTGATCGCTATGATTACAAAGGTTTTTTTCATAAGTCACTTGTCATGTTTATCTTGTTTGGACTTTATTATTTTCGCTTATTTAGCTTGGCCCTTTTCACACGAATCTTCTACGCTAATGTGCGCTAAGAGAGCCTAAGCTCTCCTAGCGCAAGATGAAACGCTTTACTGTTTTTTACGTCATCAACTACTGAATAGACGTAGTGATCAGATTTCCTTGTGGGTCAAACAGTTGTATTGCACTGAGATGGATTTTACTCAGGTCATCAGCTGAAATTGTCATGATGCATCCAGAGGCTGGTTGTTCAATCGCTTCCAGATATCCACAACTCTTACTTGCTAAGGTTTGCTCATTCATCAGCAAGAACGTTGCTTCTGCGGCCCGTATTCCTTGCCCCTGAGTAATGGTCAACTGACCGTTCTGCTGGTTGAAAGTCACTGCAGGCTGACCCGAAACTGTTTCGTTGGGGTTATTCGGGCTGACAATCAACGCCATAGAAACAGTATTGTTCAACTGAGTCGGTCCCAGTGCTTTGCTCGCATATTGTTTTCCAACGCCACCGGTATCTGGCGTGCTGTTGTCATTATTGCTGTTGCTATTGTCATCGGAGTTACACGCCGAGAGCAGCAATGTAGCAAGAATTAGCAGACTTTTTCTCATTGTAGTATCCCCTTAAATTACATCGATTTTTTAACAATAGTCAGATCGAACAGATCAATTTTTCCATTCCGGTTAAAGTCACCAAGAATCAGCTTCGGATTTGCCTGAGTACTCTGACCATACATCTCAATTAAATGGTCATAGTCTAGGGTGTCGACTGTAGCGTCCTGGTTAACATCCCCGGCCAGGCCATTTCCAGGAATAAGCATCGATAGATAAACGTCAAAATCCGCTTTGTCTGAGCCGGTTGAGAAGTCTTTTAGAGGGTCCAGACCTAGCTGGTATTCTGTAGAGCTGTTCACACCGTCATTGTCATGATCTTTGTAACCATCGGTCGCGTCTTGAGGATCGAAGCCGTACTGATTTTCGATATGATCAGGGATCCCATCTTTGTCACTGTCGATCGTCGGCAAATAGGCAAATACCACTTTGTTGTCGGTGACCACTTCGTTGGTAAAGTTTTGCGTGAGTGTGATATCCAGGCTGTGTTTATCCAGCTCCGGATTGTTCTCATTCGAATAAACGAAGGTGTGTTGATAGCTCTCACCGTTTGCGTAGTCAGTACTGCTGTCTTGGGCTGAATGGCTGATGAAAGTCAGTGTATTCGCCACAATGCTTGGGGTTACCGCGTTGGCATTAGTGTCCCCGATGTTTTCCAAGGAGACAGTAACAGTAAACAGGGTATGCCCATTTTCAGGCTGGCTACTGACGTTGACTTTATCAATGGTGAACAGCCCTTCATTAGAGGTAAAGCCATCGGCTCTTAAACGAGCTTCTGCCACTTTAGCGGTCAAAATGGTGCTCTCTGTTTGCCAGTGAGTCAGTGCTTCTGACAGTTGAGCGGTCAGTGCTTTTTCCTGAGCCGAATCAGAGGTACCTAACTCCAGCAAGGTGGCAGCGATAGCCAGTTTATTACTGATCGCTTGTATTTTCAGATTAATGGCAGCAGTGAGTGCATCCGTGCGTAGTGCATCCCAGTTACCCGGTCTGCCATACTGCCTTTCCAGCTGATCGGCACTGATGATGTATGCCATCATGGCAGAAATATTTTGTTGGTCATTGTCGACCGCCGGCGTGAGGCTATTGATGTAGTAATCAAAGAATGCGTCTAGCTTGCCATCGCTCAGCAACTGATTAGCCTGAATGAAGTGTTCATCGAGTGTGGCACTGGTTACCGGGATCGATTTCGTTGTGAGCTGAGTGTTTAACTGCTCAAGTTTTTTGTCAGCAAAAGCGAACGATGTGCGGCTCATCGCACGGTAAGGGCTGATCGAAGAGTCTGCGCCGTCGGAAGTTCGCTCAATGACATTCTCAATCTGTGAATCCAGCACAAGGAAATGTGAAGACGCGACAGCAGAGTTAGTCGCGGAAACCGTGATATCACCCACCTTCAAACCTTTATCCAAGGCGCTGAGGGCTGTTTTCACGGTAGCCAAAGCAGGAATGGTATTTGCGATGCTGGCTGGCAGGATATCCAGCGTGCTGTCGATGGAACTGACAGCTCCACCAATAACGCCAATAATATCACTGAGTTTACTGGTATTCGCTAAGGTGGATTTGACGGCTTCCGCTTGCTTAAGCATCTGATTCAGCGACTGGTTAGCCTGATTGAGTCGGTAAGCCAGTGCGTCTGCCGTCAGGGATGTCGTGATGTTCGAGTGAACCCCGATTGATTTCTCAAACTTCGTGTCTGCACCATTGGCGTAGATAGGAATCAGTAAGTCGAGTGCGGCTTGCTGTGCCATGTTTTCAATCAGAGGTAAATTAGGATTGGTGGTTGCGACAGCCAGTAAGGTTTTCAGCTCCGTCACCAGGCCATGATGTTGTTCTTCAAGGTTCATTTTCACAACATCAAGTAGTAAGTTACTGAGATTTTTCGTGAGTTGTCCCAGACTGGATGCTGTAATCTCGAGTAACTCTTTGACCTGGCTATAAGTCCAGCGAATGATAGCCCAGTCTGCTGCGGCAGGATCCAGCTTGCCGGCCACAGTTCTGAGCTGCTCTTCAATTTTTGTGAAAGTAGAGTTGAGGTCAAGGAAGGTCATGACGATTTTCGCCAGGCTGCCACCGATAATCTTGACATCATTTTCAATGTACTGGTTCGATTTATGAACGGCTTGGGTTGCAATATCCATGCGTTTTAACCCTTCTTGCTGGGCATCGGAAGGGCCATCACCAAGCTCGTCGGAGGAATCCGGAATGGTTGAAATCCAGTTTAAAGCCGTATTGGCTTCAGCCTCAAATGGCGCATTGCTGATAAGCGTGGGTCCAAAAGCTTTTATTTGATTGAGTCGTTTACTCACGCTGGCTTTGATTTCAGCCACAGTTAACAGAGCCAGGTTGAATGAGAGTTCCTCAACGCTGATATCAATGTCACCACTGTCGTTGACTGTGGTTGTGACGGTCATTTCCTGCGGTGCGTAAAAACCGGTCAATCCAGCGGTGATTTGATAGGTCTGATCCCCGGTCAATTCAATATCCACAGTTCCGGTACCATCGCTGATGTAAGTGGTGCTGTTACCATCTTTGTCCGTCACGGTGACTTGAGCCGATGCAATTGCCCGAGGTTCCGGATCATTATTCATCACAACTAACGAAAATCGCCCTGTTTTCAGATCCGGGGTATAAGGAGCCTGATCGCGGATCAGAGGTTGACCATTAGGATGAACAATCATTTGGCGGGTCAGTCCATCGTGCAGACCAACAGGATCGGTAAAGCTGAATTGATAGCTGCTGCGAACGGCATCACCGAGTTGTGACAGCAGAACATCGCCATTGAAAGGCCAGTTCAGACTGGTGCCAAGAGAGAGATATTGTGACTCAGGGGATGAGTAGTAAACGGCTTGTTGCTGGGTTGAGAGGGCCGCCAGTGAAAATGTTGCCGTTGTATCACTGTCGCCGCCGTCACCCGCCACATGAGCCGGGGCATCGGTTATGAGCATGATTATTTGCTGCGCATCAGCCCGCCAGCTTAACTCTGAACCGGCTGAGATAATCGAGTCCAGCGGGTTTTCCGGCCAGTCTGAACCACCATGAGCGACAAGGGACGATACCCAGTTTTTAAATGCATCGGCATTGTTGGTAAAGCTGATTTTCTTGCGGTAAGGAACTTCATCACCAAACGAGAACCCGGCCAGTCGGTAATCAATATCGGCAGCGGCCAGTGCATCCACAAATTCACGGATATTGGCAATTACTGTATTAATTTCACCACTCATGGAACCCGTCGAATCGATGACAAAAGCAATGTCAGCTTTCGTCGAGGTGGAACCGATTTCGCTGACAAAAATGTCTAAAGGAGTCTGCCGCTCTGTCAGTGCTGGGTGAGTAATTGCCAATGCTAAGTCAGAGGAAGTTAGGCCTGATACATGTTCACCCTCACTGTCTCGTACACTGAAGAAGCCGCTTACTGTTGGGAAAGAGTGAGCATTGATCTCGGTGATCGTTACCTGACTTGGTGTAGCGATGCCTGCACTGCGGCTGACAGCGATACTTTTCGCTATGGGGGTCTGATTCATAGCTGCCAGATCTTTGGATACAGCTTCAAGGTAAGTTGGCGATAAGTATTCAACCTGAGCCATCGTTGCCGGAGCAATGAACAAGCTCAAGGGTAACAGGTAGGGGTGCTTCACGTTATCTTCCTCTGATATAGGTATGACTGAAAAATCAGAGAGGAAATATAGGTATCTTTTTATAAGCAGTTAACTGCATATTTGCGAAAAATTGCAATCAACAGGCGAGCAAGTAAAAAAACGCGCATTTGTTACATCGTTTCTCTTTTTATTGTGATATATGTCGGTCATAACTCTCTGTTATTGATGTGATCTATCAATAATTTGTGCTTAATGTTTGATTTGAAATGCAAAGGATTACATTGTTGCTCAATAGTATGCGTTTTAGGCACGATTATTGACTCTTCAGTGTGATCTTTATACCAACTTGAAATTTGAGCTTTGAGCAGTCGTTAAGTGGCGGAATAATGCCTGTCACTGAATCAATGTTGGCTGCCTTGGAACAAAAACCATACCCATTAAGTTGCTTATTGTGCCATCATGCGGTTCGCTGAAAGGTATAAATAGTATGTGAAGATTCTATTGGAGAAGGAATGACGGCTACAGATACCCATGGATGGTTTAATCACGCATTGACCTCATATTTTTGTTTCAACAATACACGCACCTTATCTACGAGCCGGCCCAGCCAGTTGACACTGGTACGAAAACCGGGAATGACGGCTTATATTGATTCGACCCGCCGCTACGATAATCACGTGGTTATTCATCAGAAATGCGCTGAATCAGATATTGAAGAGGTGCTTGGGTTGTATCCTGACCATCTTTCGCCTGAAATCAGTATTGAACCCGCGGCAACGGATTTTTCTCTTTCTCAATGCCTCATGAAACACCATTTTGTGCCAGCCTACTCGCATGAGTTTCTCGCAATGAGGGCAGAGAGTTACCAGGCTTCGCCAATAAAACAGGAAATCAGAGTTGAGCGGTGGGAGTGTGAAAAAGTGGATGATTTTCTGGCTTTATTGCAAACAGCCGGTGTGGAATGCAGCGAGACTGTCTGGGAAGAAAAACGGCGGTACTACTGTACTGAGCAATTTCGTTGCTTTGTCGCCTTTTATGATGACCAGCCCTGTGCCTGGGCAACGTCATACCTGGTCGATAATGGCATGAGTCGTTGTTCTCTAGTCAGTGATAAAGTGGATGATACTGTCATTATTGCGCGAGAGACAGGTGCTGAGGCTGCATCAGATATGGCTCCGAACACTCGGAAGGGGAGTGATCGCCGTGTCGCGATTTTCGCGAATGCGTATACGCAGGAAGCTTATCGGGGCAAGGGATGTCAAACCGCATTACTGCATGCTCGCATTCAGGATGCCAAAGCGGCTAAAATCACGCATTTACTCACCGATGTTATGCCGGACACCATTAGTAGTCGAAATTGTAAGGCTGCCGGATTCACGACTAAGACGATCCGTATCGTATGGGCCCGTTCTTAAAGTGGTAGGAAAAGTAAGAAAATAGGGCCATCTGGCCCTATTTGGGTGCTGTAAGAAAACGCCTTGGCGTTTAACCCTGCGATTCTGAACGCAAAAGGCGGTCTTATTTGATGACGGCGGCTGTAACCAGCAGTTCAACTTTCAGCTCAGGGCGTGCCAGTTTGGCTTCGCCACAAGCTCTAGCCGGCTGGTAGCCTTCTTCGAACCACTCATCCCACACTGCATTCATTTCGGCGAAGTCATTCATATCGGCCAGCCATACGGTTGTTTGCAGCACATGTTTGCGGTCAGAGCCGGCTTCAATCAGCAGCGCTTCAACCCGGCGTAGTGCTTCTGCAGTTTGCTCGGCAACACTGGTACCCGCAACACCTACCTGGCCACACAAGTAGACAGTGTCATTGTGGATCACGATCTTACTCATGCGCTGATTCGTGTGCTTTCGTTGAATAATTGTCATTATGTTGTTCCTTCACTTTTCTGTAGGGCTGAATATAAGATCTTTCTGATGGTGCCAGACTGGCTAATTCGCTAAGTTTCAGGGGCTTTATCGGATGGCGAATCCGGTAATATCCTACCTGAGCAGGCTCTTTACCGGTTTCTGCCGCCATGATTTCCGCCACTGTTGAGCCACAGTAGCGTCCCTGACAGGGGCCCATTCCGCAGCGGGTTAAGGCTTTGACCTGATTGATGCCGTTGCAGTGATTTCTGGCCATCTTACGAATGTCCCCGGCTGTCACTTCCTCACACCGACAGATAATTGTGCTGTCTTCTGGCGTCATTGCCTGTTGAGGAGGCGAATATAACGTATCCAGGAAAGGACGAATGGCCAGTTCTTTTCGAATTGCCAAAATAAGGCGCTGCGTTTCTTGCTGCCACCGTTCAGAAGGGAGGTAGCCTAGCGCATGCAAGGCGTCGATTGCAACCAAATGGCCTTGTTTTTCAGCCACTTTTGCCCCACCTATCCCACAGCCATCACCCGCAACGGCAATGCCCGCCAGGGAAGTATTCAAGGTTTCGTCGAGAGTCGGCTTCCAGCAGCGTTGCTGAGAATCCCACTCGTGGTCGATTCCCATAGAGCGGGTCAGTTGGACATTCGGAATGACGCCGATATGGCTCAGCACTGTTGATGTCGTTAGGGTATGTGCTTTGCCCTTGATGTTAAATGTCAGTTGTTCCAGCTGCTCACCGCCGCCAGCCCGGATATCGGTCGCTTGCGTATAATGCGGTATCTCGGCTTGTTTGATCTGCTTAAGGAGTTTAAGACCTTTCACGATATACTGGTGACCAAACAACGCGTTGGCCAGATAGCGGCTGGCCTTCAGATAGCTGGTCGGCAATTGAGTATCGACAATGGCCGCGGGGGTGGCACCGGCATTAATCAACTGCCCTGCAAGCAAATACAGCAACGGTCCGGTACCGACCAATACGGCATTTTTAGGGGCGATTCCTGACGTTTTGAGCAGAATCTGGCTGGCTCCGGCTGTCATCACCCCGGGTAGTGTCCAGCCGGGGAATGCAAAGCTGCGTTCGATTGCCCCGGTAGCGATAATAATTCGCTTGGCGTGGAGCTTTTCACTTTTTCCCCGACGGCTCCAGTACACCGTTCTGTTCGGATCAACGCGCCAGATAGTCGCCTCATTGATGTAGTCCAGTTGTACTTCACTGAATGCTTGTAGCAGCGTGCTGCCATGCAGATAGTCCGGCCCCAGAACATTTCCCATCGGGTGTCCTTGGGTTGAAATCGCCCGGTAAATCTGCCCGCCCGGACGGGGCTGCTCATCCAGCAACACTACGCTGGCACCTGCTTTCGCGCACTCCGTTGCGGCGACCATGCCGGCCGGGCCTGCGCCAATAATACAAACATCGACATTACGCATAATTTTTCCCTTTTGGCCTAGTACCGCTGGCGTTTTACCTGAATGCCGGGCTCAACCAGACGCATACATCCCTGAACGTTTTGCTCGCCATCCACCTCAACACGGCATTCAAAGCAGCTCCCCATCATGCAGAAGGGGGCTCTGGCTGACTGGGTTGCCGGTGTGGTGCGGGTTGAGCGTATCCCTGCGACCAGCAACGCCGCAGCAATGGTATCGCCCTTGTTCGCTCGAATTTCCTCGCCTTCCCAGTAAAAAACTACCTTAGAAGAGGAGTTGGAGGCACCATCAAGCCTCACAAAGCTGGAATCGTTTTTCACTGAATAGCTCCAGGTCAGGGTGGCTGGCTTCATTTTCCAGCCACTGTGGTAAGAGGTAACTGTGGGCTGCGGCGAGGGTAATGCCACTGTGGCAGCTCACCAGGTAAGCACCGGGATGGGATGTTGACTGCTCATAAATCGGCAGCCCATCCGGAGAAATAATCCTTAACGCCCCCCAGCTGCGGATCAGCTTGGTTTGGGCCAGAAACGGATAAATGGCGATCGCACGCTCCGCGATGGCGGCCGTGATATCCAGAGTGTCTTCCTCGTCGAAGCCGACGTTCTCTTTGGAGTCCCCAATCTGAATCCCACCTTCGTCAACCTGCCTGATCAGTCCTGACGCCCGTTTGAGCCGTGGCGGCAGTTTTTCGGTGATCAGAACCTGGCCTTTTTGCGGGGTAACCGGTGCCTGAAAGCCAAGTTGCGGGCCAAGCGTGGCTGCCCCTAAACCTGCGCAGAGCACCAGTTTGTCACTCAGGTATTCGCGACCGTCAGTGAGCTGCGCCACGTAACGGCCATCGGCATTCTGTGTGATGTGCTCCACCTGCACCTTGGTGATGAGCCTGCCGCCTAATGTCAGGATCGTCTGGGTATAAGCACGCAGGAGTTTGAGCGGATTTACGTGGCCGTCTTCTGCACCAAAAATGGCACCAATGACGTCTGGACCGATTTCCGGCTCCTCTTGAATCAACCGCCCACGATCCCACACTTCGTAAGGATGGTCGGACCCAAGGGCCGCGCGGATGTTCTCGTACTGGGCGGCGCGCGCCAGCATTTCAGCTTCACTGAAGTGGAAGTCGTAACCGCCGTTCTGTACCAGCTTGACGTCGATACCGCTGATGTCTGCCAGCTCGGCAGCCAGATTTTTCCACATGCCGACCGAGCGACGGGTCCAGGCGGCATAATGTGGCGCATCCAGCCCTTTGCAGGAGAGCCACACCAGGCCAAAATTGCCGCGGGAAGCCCGGTGATCGCTGTCGCCTCCGTCCAGAACGGTGACCTGATGACCGGCTTTCAGCAAGCCAAAAGCCACCGCACAGCCCACGATACCGCCGCCGATAATGGTATATTCCGGTTTCATGAAATATCTCTTATGTCTGAGTGTTGCGGAGGAGAGGCCCTCCGCAACCAGGGAGGGATTAGTTCAGGGCTTTATCAACGATGGCCTGACTCCACTCGGCACCGATATCGTTCAGGATCTCAGGCCAGACGGTACGACGTACTTTGTCTGACGTCTGAGCAAGCTGTTGTGGTGTCACCTGAATGATTTGCGCGCCGTTATCTGCCAGTTTTTTCTCATTAGCGATTTGATCTTGCTCCGCCTGCTGCCAGCGACGCTGCTCGAAATTGGCCGCGGCTGCTTTCAGTGCCGCCTGCTCTTTGTCAGACAGATCATGGAATCGCTCGCTGTTGATCATCAGATACCAGATTTCAAAGTGGGTGTTGAGCGGAATATAGGTCTTCGTGACATCGCGGAATGATGCGTAATACCCTTCCGCACCGGAGCCAATTACGCCATCCACTACACCGGTCTGAACCGCGGTAAAGGCTTCCGAAAAGGGGAGTGGCGAGCCGATGTAGCCGACATTGTCAGCCAGCAGCTGAAAGCTCTTGATTGGCGGAACGCGTAGTTTAATGCCTTTGCTGACATCCGGCTGGCCCGGTTCGACGGCATCACGGTTGAGTGAGATACCACCAAAATAGACCGGGTAGGCAGCCAGCAGAGTGATGTCCTGATGGGTAAACAGCTCTTCCATCGCTTCACGAACCGGCGCACCATTGCCATAAATTTTCTGTGCTTCTTCCCAGTTGGTGGCCAGATATGGCAGTAAACCCAGCTGCATGCGACGGTCTGTTGCTGTGGATGCCGGTTGAACAGCCATGTCGATTGCCCCGACCGAAATGCGCTCCTGCACCAGGGTGTAATCACCCAGCGCGTTGGCCGCATAGATGCGCAGTTTCACGTCGCCGTCAGTGGTGGTGTTAATTTCTTCGCCCATGCGTTTGATGTCGTTATCGATGACGGTCCCTTGCGGACGGACATGGCTGATTTTTAATGTGGCAGCCGTTGCCGGTAGGACGCTCAGCGTAGCAGCAGCCAGCAGCAGAGCCTGGGCGGTCTTCTTCAGTTTCATGTTGTGAGTAAACTTGCCTGTCAATTTCATAATCAATTTCCTTATTATCAGTAGCCAAACAGGGTTGGCAGGAAGAGTGATAAGTCAGACCAGAAGGAAGTCAGGACCACCACTGGTAAGTAGCCGAATAGAATCAGCATCATTGCCGGGCCAACCACTTCGGCGAATTTCACATTACCGATGCGGGCACCAAGGTACAGAATCGAAGCATAAGGCGGTGTCACGCCGCCCATCGCGGTATTAACACCCATGATGGCTGCGAACTGAATCGGGCTGATGCCAATCGCAGTCATCAGCGGAAGCAGCAGAGGCGCAATCAAAATGATGGCGGTGATGTCATTGACGACCATGCCGACCAAAAACAGCAGGATGTTAATGAAAATCAGCAGCAGTGCTTTGTTTTCTGTGATACCGAAGATGGTATCAACCAGCTCCTGAGGCACATTTTCCACAACAAACATCTGGCTCAGGATCAGGCTGAACAGAATCATGAACATGATGGAACCGACTGCCGTGGCCGATTCTTTGCCCGATGCCAGCAGCGATTTCCAGTTCAGCCCTTTGTAGATCATGAAACCGACGGGTACCGCGTAAATTACTGCCACGGCCGCGGCTTCTGTTGGTGTCATGATCCCGCCGTAAATACCACCCAGAATGATGACCGGCATCAGCAACGCCGGGATAGCGTGAACCGTGCGCGATGATGCTTCTTTAAGCATGTCGCCGAAAGGTAGCTTCTCTTCCAGAACCAGCGGGAACTTGCGCGCCATCAGGAGGTTGATCACCGCAAAGTTGAACGTCACCAGCAGGCCCGGTCCCAGCGTGGCCAGAAAGCAGGCCAGGATGGACGTATCGGTAACCCAGCCGTACACAATCATGGTGACGCTGGGAGGGATCAGCAGGCCAAGAATCGACGAGTTCGCGATTAGCGCAGTCGCATAAGCGCGAGGGTAGCCGCGTTTTTCCATCTCAGGAATCAGCAGCGGGCCGATCGCGGCAACCCCGGTCAGGCCACTGCCGGAAATGGCACCGATGATGGCACAGCTGACTGAGGCGACAATACCCAGACCGCCTCGGATGTGCCCGACAAACACATTTACAAACCGTAACAAACTGGCCGCGATACCACTTTGACTCATGATCGTACCAGCCAGCACGAATAACGGGATAGCCAGTAGGATAGGGTTGGTAAGCTGGCCGGTTCCCCACATCATGTTGCCTTTCATCGAGATATCGCCGAAATAGGTCATGATCATCAGGGCGCCGCCGAAGCAGAACGGCAATGGAACGCCAATAGTGAGCAGGAGTACCAGTGCTCCTACTGCAAACAGTGCAACTTCAACCATTGTTATGCTTTCTCCACGGAATAGTGAGGGGACGTCAACTGACGAACCAGTCTGATAATGTGAAGCCCGATAAAGCCGGAAATCAGCAGTAGGCCAAGAAACAACGAGCACTCATGGAAAAACGTTGGGATATAAAGGGTCGGGCTTTCCTTCCACACTCGCAGGGCATATTTGAAATAATCCCACGCCCAGTAAGTGAGCCAGAGAGAAATCACAAAGCTGATCACTTCGCCGATCAGAGCCAGAATGGTGTGGCCTCGCTCGGTTTTGATAAAGATCTCCAGCACATTGGCTCGGATCTGGGTATCTTCCCGCGAGGCATTCACGGCCCCCAGCATGTAAAGCCACAGGGTGGGGATGATGATGGTTTCTTCCAGTCCCATGATTGGCACTTCGAAGATGTATCGGGTTACCACCTGAACGAACTGAGAGAGGGCTACAATGCCCATTAGTCCGGTTAGCAGGTATCTGAACAATCGCTCCACAGCACATTTCCTTATTGTTGCTTTTGTGAATACGTTGTTAATTTAATGCTGACAACCAATAGAAACAAATTTAAAATTTCTCTGATTCCATAATTTTTTCTTATAGGGTGAGGTATGGATACCAATTTGTCCGTTAAGCAATTGGAAACATTCAGAACTGTCATGCGCTCGGGGTCTGTGTCGGTCGCCGCTCGCGCATTGTGCCGGACGCAGCCTGCTGTCAGCGCCATGTTGGTGAGTCTGGAGAATGAGCTGGGTTTTAAGCTATTCGAGCGTAACAAGGGGCGGCTGATTCCCAAACCGGAAGCCTATTTCCTGCTGGAAGAGACCGAAGCGATTCTGGAACGCCTGACGCGCGCATCGCAGTTGATGGCAGAGGTGAAAAATCTGTCGCGGGGAAGCCTGCGGGTTGCTTGTATGCCGGCAGCATCACTGTATTTCATGCCGCATGTGATTGCTGATTTCGTCAAAGACCGGCCTCATGTCAATGTCTCCATGATGATGCGAAGCTCGATGATCGTGCACGATTGGGTCGCTTCGCAGCAGTATGATATCGGTTATGCGGAAATGCCGAAGGAGCGGGATTCCATCAATGTTGAGCCTATTCGGCTCAAAGGGGTGTGCGCGATACACAAAAATGATCCGCTGGCGCAGAAAAAGGTCATCACACCCAAAGATCTCGATAATGTGCCGCTGGCGACGCTTTTCTCTCAGCATCCGACCAGCGAACTGGTGCGCTTCTTGTTTGATGAAAACGGGGCTCGTTACTATCCCCGTTTTGAACTACAGAATTACATCTCAGGGTTTGAGTTTGTGGAACACCAGTTATGTTGTTCCATTTGTGATCCGATGAGTGCTGCCAGTTATACCATCAGCAAATCTGGTCATGGAGATGTGGTGTTCAGGCCTTTTATTCCGGAGGTTATTTTCGAGCATGCGATCATTACACCGTCGCACAAGCCCTTGTCCCGCCTTGCGCAAGCGTTTGTGGAAAATATCCATGCCGGACTGGAAAAGTTTATTGAGCCCACGCATCGTTTTTCAAGTCGAGCTTAAGCAAGCCGAGTCAGAGGAAATATGCAGGCAGTGGGCTATCTCTCGGACAAACAAAAACGGAGCTCTCAGCTCCGTTTCTTCAGTAAATTTATAACCCGTTTTCGTTGCTCAACAACCAGCGGCGCATCAGGTCTGCCAGCTGATCTTGCTCTTCTTTGCTCAATGGCTTAAGCAACGCATGCTCATTGGCGACGTGCGCTTCGACCGCTTTATTGATCACATCCATCCCTTCATCTGTCAGGGTGATGGTACAACTGCGACGATCCTGATCGCTGGCCTGACGATGGATGAGACCTCGCTGAACCAGATGTTCAATGCGGGTACTCATGGCTCCCGAAGACAGCATTAATGTCTGGTACAAATCGGTAGGGGTCAGCGGAACCTGGCTTCTTCTTAGGGTCGCCAGAATATCAAACTCAATTGAATTCAGGTTGTGTTGTTTGAAAACCGCTATCAGCTGCTTTTCTATCAGGCGCTGCATGCGGCTCATGCGACCAATGATGCCCATTGGTGAACAATCGAGATCCGGACGACAGGCCTGCCACTGCTGTAGCACTCTATCTACATGATCGTTATTCAATTTATCGTCTCACACAGTAATTACTCATTAGAAAGATACTTAATTGATGAGCTAAACGCCAGCACCGCTTTCGATGTTGAGAGGTTGCGCCACGCAGGTGGTCAAATGGTTATCAGCCCTCACGCCTTTTTGCTCTCAACACCCCATTTTTATTATCAGCACCATTATTTCTCTCAAGAAAAAGTACTTTTCTAAAAAGATACTTGATGAATTTAAGACTGAAACCTAACATGCAGATATCTTTTTTGAAAGATACATCTAATTGGAGATACTTACTGTAAGGGTATCTTCGGAAGTGGTGTCATAGGTAGATGATTGGTTTAAAGGTGTTTTTACATGAAGCGTGCGGAAAAAGTATGGAACAGATAAATCAGGCAGCCGATACCAAACTGGCGAAATCAGTCGGCACAATCGCCTTAGCGCTGATCGGAGGGGGATTGCTGACGTTGATGATAGAAACCAACAGCCAACTCGCGCAAACCAGCAGCCCGATGTTTGCATCTTGGGTGGCACATGGCGTCGGTGCTGCCGTTGCGCTTGTGATGATGTGGTTGGTACTGCAGCGCAGCAAAACGCCGCGACAGAGTGAAGAAAACCAAGCCCATACATCGCAAACGGCTAAAGTACCGATTTGGTTTTACCTCGGCGGTATTCCGGGGGCGTTTACGGTCATATTGGCGGCAACCGCTATCAATGGGGGACTGACGTTATCAGCGACAATTTCTCTGGGTTTGGTTGGGCAGATTGTGTTTGGTATGGTCGCCGATCACTTTGGATTACTCAGAACGCGGCAAAGACAAATTAGCGGGTCGGATTTACTGATTGTGGCCCTTGTTTTGCTGGGCAGTATCTTGATTTTATTTGGGTGACAGACATGTTAAGTCTTGTGGTTATTGCATTATTGAACGGCATCCTGATTGGTACCGCACGTACTATTAATGGTCAGCTGAGTGTATCAACAGGCGCTTTTAAAGCCTCACTCTGGAATCATGTGATCGGATTCAGTGTCCTGACTGTTTTTCTGACAGTGCTGGCCGGATGGCAGTGGGCGCAGTGGACAGTGGCTGATTTGCCTCCGCATGCTTTTTTAGGTGGCGTATTTGGCGCGTTGTTTGTGGCTGTGAGTAGCTATATTTTCCCTAAATTGGGCGCGATGAATGCCGCGATTCTGGTTATTGGCGGACAAATGATTTCAGCGGTGATGCTGGACTGGGTTTCAGCTCAACAGATGCCGGGCGGTATGAAAATCGCTGGGGTAGTGCTTGTGTTAGCTGGTATTTATCTGACACGGAAAAAGTCATAGCCGCAAAAAACATCAGCTTATCAGAGGTTTTTGAGCTGGCTGCACACGAGCAGGCGTTAGGTCAATCAAAACGAGAAAGAGGAAAACAAGCAAGAGCCCAAATAGGGTTTTACACTGTAAAGACGCTTCTAAGGCTAATTTTATGGGGCGCTTTATCGCTCACTTTGAGAGCACTTTTTACGCAGCTGCCAGGAGTCGATGATGGAATCAAGCATTAGGATGGAGCCAAGGATCAGTATCGTCACGCTGGGAGTGGAGGATCTGGAGCGATCCTACCGTTTCTACCATGATGGTTTAGGTTTTCCGACATCTGGCCAGCCAGAGAAAGGCATTATATTTTTTCAGACGGGGGGCGTTTGTCTGGCGCTCTACCCCTTCGATAAACTGGCTGAGGATGTTTCGGAAAATCTGGTGTTACAGCACCCTGCAGGCAGTTTTAGTGGCGTGACTCTCGCACACAATACTCGCAGCAGAGAAGAGGTTGATGCTGTTCTGGAGCAAGTAAAACAAGCTGGCGGTGCAATCATCAAGTCGGCTCAGGACGTATTTTGGGGTGGCTACAGTGGTTATTTTTCTGATCCCGATGGTCATATTTGGGAAGTCGCTTACGCCGATTTCTGGCAGTTTCATGAAGACGGCAGGTTGGTGATTGAGTAACGCAGGGGGAATAGCTTAGGGAATACTTTCACTTCCCACTTAGTCATGACGAGACGGACTTTTAAACGGGAAAGTCTCGCTTTGTTTTTTGCTTTTTTGCTTTTGTCAGTCGATTAAACATTTTCCGTATTGTTATTCATTCCGCTTTTTTCCTCGATATATTTTTATCCCCGAACAGTATTTTTCCACAAAGACTATTTCCCTCTTTATTTTCCCTGATTTTTTCATACACGACACATTTTCTCCGCTGGATCTATATATGACTGAGGTTTGCGCTGAGTTATTAATAACCAATCGCTGATGGTGCTCAGGGGGGCGACAAGTTGTGAAAATGTTTACCTGGTATAAAGGTGAGTGGTGTGAATTCGGTATTTTCTTGCATGCCATTTTGAGCCGGATTATCCACAAAATCGATTTTTATTATCTGTTTAGCGTATTGAAAGAGGCGTTTTGCAGATTTTATTGCACCGAGTTTATTAAGAGGGTTCTCAAAAGCCATGATGATAGATTGCACGTTGGTTAATAATGTGTAAAGAATTTGGGGTTTGATGCAGATCAATAACGTGAGGATAGAATGAAAAAAACAATAAAAACGCTGGTGGCACTGGGCCTGTGTGGCGTAATGAACATGGCTCATGCTGAAAATTTCACGATTGGAACCGGTAGCCAGAGCGGTACGTATTACCCTTATGGTGGCCTACTGGCAAAACTGTGGAGTGAAAATCTGCCGGATTTTAATATGCGGGTAGAGGTCACGGCTGCTTCAGTGGAAAACACCATTAAAGTGGTGCAGGACAAGCAACTGGTGGGCTTCGCCATGGGAGATGTCGTTATTCAGGCCCAGAACGGTGAAAAGCCATTTCCGAGAAAACTGGACGTCGCGGTTTTAACAGCCCTGTACCCGAATGTGGTTCAGTTTGTTGTTCCGGCAGATTCGGACATTCATACCCTTGCCGATCTGAAAGGGAAAAAAGTTTCTCTGGGCGCACCGGGTTCGGGCACCCGAGTGAGCGCAAGAAGCATTTTGGCGGCGTTGGGAGTTGATGAATCCAGTATGACGGTGCAGTCACTGAACTTTTCTGCGACCACAGAAGCGCTTGCGAATGGCCAGATTGATGCGGGTGTTTTTGTCGGCAGTTCCGGTTTAGGAGCGATCACGGAATTGGCGTTAACCCGGGATATCCGAATTCTGAATTTCACGGATCAGGATATGGCCACCATTTCCAAATCCCTGCCTGCTTATCAGTCCGTAACGATTCAACCGGGTGTGTATAACGGGGTCGGCGAGTTTACAGCTCCTGCGGTGTGGAACGTGCTGGTGGTGAATCAGCGTATGGATGATAAGTTGGCCTATGACATGACTAAAGTTATCTTTGAAAACTCAAAAGCGCTCAACAACGCCCTGAGTGTTGCCAAATTCACCACAGTCGAAAATATGAATCAGTTAAGCCAGGTTCCATTGCATCCCGGCTCGAAGAAATATTTTCAAGAGCAGTTGCAGCACAACGAATAAAAGGCAGAGCAGGGAATGAGTAAGAGTAGAAACTGGAATGTTCTGGTGACTGAGCGGCTAATTGGGTTAGCCGCCGTCGCTGCCGTGGCATTGTCGGCTTTCCAAATCTGGCAGGGTGTAACTGCTACACTGGCGGCACCGATATTTCGCCCAATTCATATCAGTTGGGTGCTGGTTTTGATTTTTCTGGTTAAACCGGCTTTTCATCAACGGCACCACACGGGCCTGTATCTGTCTGGTCGACTGGCGGATTTGGCCTGTATTGTGCTGACCATCTGGGCGACCTGGCATATTAGTGTGTTTGATTATGACGACATGAGCTTTTTGCTGGATGGTTTATCGTCCAGTGACAAAGTGGCCGGAGTCATTATCCTGCTTGCCCTGCTGGAAGCGACCCGGCGTACAGTTGGTGCGGTCATGTCCTGCCTGGCAATCTTGTTCATTCTGTATGCGCTATTTGGTTCCTTGCTGCCGGACGCCATTGCCAGTAAAAGCTTCAGCATTGAAGAGATGATTCGTTTTCATATCTTTTCCACGAATGGTGTTTACGGTGCACCGCTCGGTATTGCTGCCGGCGTAGTGTTCACGTTTGTATTGTTTGGGGCATTTTTACAGGTATCGGGCGCGGGTCAGTTTTTTATTGATTGTGCCTTTGCTCTGGCCGGTAAATACCGGGGTGGTCCCGCCAAAGCCAGCGTGCTGGCTTCCGCTGCACTGGGATCAATTTCCGGTTCTGCCATTGCCAATACGGTGACAACCGGTTCGCTTACCATCCCGATGATGAAAAAGCTGGGATACAAGCCAGAGCAGGCCGCCGGTATTGAAGCCGCCGCCTCAACGGGCGGGCAGATTATGCCGCCTGTGATGGGCGCCGGGGCATTTGTGATGGCCCAGTTTACCGGTATCGCTTACTCGGACATTTTGCTGGTTTCCATCGTACCGGCAGCCCTGTATTTCTTGTCATCTTTGCTCTACATCCACCTGATGGCGTGTAAGCTTGGGCTG
This sequence comes from Photobacterium ganghwense, assembly GCF_017329545.1. NCBI lineage: Bacteria > Pseudomonadati > Pseudomonadota > Gammaproteobacteria > Vibrionales > Vibrionaceae > Photobacterium > Photobacterium ganghwense. The sequence goes on along the minus strand of NZ_CP071326.1, from coordinate 1,449,821 downwards.
CAGGGCATGACACAGACCGAAAAGATCAAAACGGTACTGGTGCGTGGCTGGCACTTCCTGGCACCGCTGATTTTTATCACTATTTTGCTGATGATGAGCTACTCGCCTGTGTTAGTGGGGATTGCCGGATGTGCGTCGATCCTGGCTGCAGCGATGGTACGTAAATCCACCCGAGTCACGCTTCCGCTGATCCTCCAGGGGATGAAGGAAGGGGCGCTGATGGCTTTGCCGATTTCGGTAGCCTGTGCCTGTGCGGGGATTATTGTTGGTGTGATTGGCCAGACGGGGATTGGTCTGCAGTTTACCCAGTTCTTACTGGCGATGTCCGGTAACCAACTGTGGTCTGTGATGGGGCTTATCGCGCTGGCGGCGTTGATTCTGGGGATGGGACTTCCTGTGACGGCGGCCTATATCGTGCTGTCAGTGATGGCTGTCCCGGCGCTGATGGACTTGGGTGTGAGTTTGCTTGCCGCACATATGATTGTGTTCTGGTTGTCTCAGACATCCAATATCACGCCGCCTATTGCCCTTGCCGCTTTTGCTGGTGCGGGTATCGCTAATGCTTCCCCGATGAAATCAGCCGTGCAAGCCATGAAACTGGCGCAGGGATTCTTTTTGATTCCGGTGATGATGGCACACGGGCATCTTGTCTGGTTCAACGATTTTTCCACAGGAGCCTTTGTTCTTTCGGTGGTTTATACACTGGGGTTGATCGTTGCGTTTGCCGGGAGTATTGAGGGACGCCTGTTCAATCCGCTGTCATGGTTGTCGCGCGGCATTCTGTTTGTTTGTGCATTAGCCTTAGCATTTCTCGATTACGACCTGGTCAACATCGTGGCCTGCGTGGGCATTGCGGTTCTGACGCTACTCAATCAGATTCTGCCACGTCGTCAGGCTTTGAAAGTGAGTTAGGGGTAAGCGGTCACGTTGAATGGCGGTGTGTGCCTAAATGTGTAATGAGAGCGCCCCGGACAGGTAATGCTGCGGGGCATTTTTAATGGTGAGGGTTATGCCCTGATTGCCGCAGGACGAGAAGGGTGTTTGTGATACCACTCTTCCATGAATGCCATAAAGGTACGGGCGGCCTGCGATAAATAATGGCTACTTTTCCAGCCGATACCAAACTCGACTTTGATGGCGGGATTGAAGGGGACACAGACTAACGGGTCGTTGTCACTGATGATCAGATTCAGGCAAGTGCTGATTCCAACAGAGTTTCTGACCAGATCTTTGGCAAGTTCAATCAGGTTGGTTTCAAAGCGAAGGTCAGGCTTAACATGATATTTGCGACAGTAACGGCTGACGGCTTCACGCAGAAAATATCCTTCCCGGAACAATATCAGTGGCTGCTGGCAGAATTGCCCCAGCGTAATACTCGAGAGTTGGGCAAACGGGTGGTCTTCGTTCACACAGGCCATAATCTCTTCTGGACACAGTGCGACATACCTGAGTTGTTCTACGGGTTTGTCGGTCCGGACAAACGCAAGATCCAGTTCACCGTCCAGCAGCATCGTTTCGAGCGTGGCGGTACCATGCTCTTGCACATGAATGCGAATGTTGGGGTATTTCTGACTAAAGGCAGACAAAGCTGCCGGCAGGAAATAAGAGCCCAGCATTGCCGAAACGCCAAAATGGATTTCTCCGCGTTCCAACCCTTTCAGTTCTTCAATTTCCAACTCTGCCTGTTCAACATCTTCCAGAATTCGACGGGCATGAAACAGCAAACGACGACCATCGGAGGTTAACTGAACCTGCCGTTTGTTTCGGTTGATCAGTTTCAGGCCGGTCTCTTTCTCCAGTTTTTGCATGCTGACACTGAGTGCCGACTGAGCAATATCCAGTTGAGCCGCCGTTTTGGTGAAGTTACCGTTTTTTACCAGGGCAACAAAGTACTGCAGGCGCTTAATATCCATTTGTTTGAATGCTAACCACAAATGAGAATAGAGATACCAATCTAACTTTTTTAAAACGGGTTGCAACAGCAATTCAATATTATGAAGTCCGAAAGAGTGAAGACCGGAATATGATCACAGTTTCAGTGTGATGCTCGGCATAGCAACGATCACGAGATTCGAAAAAGCGCTCAAGCAAGCTTGACTGGCTTGCCCATCAAGAAAGAATACCTTGTCCATATAATGGATAGACTTTAAGCAGCATTTGCGATACAAATCCGTTATCGGATTGTTTGTTTTTTGTGGGTGAGGGAGCATGTTAGAAGCGTTTGGCGTTATCAATATTTGGACTTATTTAGCGGGATTGACCATGATTATTCTCGCCCCCGGCCCAAACTCTTTGTATGTGTTGAAATCGAGCTCAACGTATGGCGTAAAATCCGGTTATAAGGCGGCTTCGGCTGTGCTTGTTGGTGATGCAATACTGATTCTTCTTTCTTATCTTGGCATTGCCTCGCTGATTCAGGCATCACCCGTTCTTTTCACCGTTATTCGTTATTTGGGTGCCGCATACCTGCTGTATTTGGGAATCAAATTAATCCATCACTATTGGTTTAACCGAAATGTTGCGCAACAAGGGGAAGCGCTGCCGGTAAAACGGGAAAATGTGTTTGGTAAAGCACTGACATTGAGTTTGACCAATCCCAAGGCGATTCTTTTCTATGTGTCGTTTTTTATTCAGTTCATTGACTACACCTATGAACACACGTGGATTTCTTACCTTATCCTTGCGGCTATTTTACAAGTTTTCAGCATTGTTTATCTGAGCTTTTTGATTTTCCTCGGTTCATCACTGACTCAGGTGTTTCGTAATAATCAGTCGTTGTCGAAACTGGGTAATAGCCTGCTGGGACTGTTGTTTGTCGGATTTGCTGCACGTTTGGCGAGTTTAAGCTAGCGGTTCTGATTCGCTTAAACCGGCAGCCTGTTCTGCTCAACCTTATAAATTAAAAAATCTAACGGCCCTGGTGGCCGTTTTTTATTGCAAGGTATGGTGTGAAGGTCGTTAAAAAGGAGGTTGACCGTTATTTCTCATCGTTAATTTACTGTTGTTCTACGATGTGTCTGCACTCTTATTTTGTGATGAAAATTGATATTTTTAATAATTAATGGGTGGCGATACGGTGGCATTTGCTCTTTGTCACAGTTTTTTTCGTTTTCTAAATATAGACTGCAAAAAAACAAGAGACATAAGTCGTATTTTTCTCCCCCGTAGGATTTCTTCATGAAAAAGAACATTATCGCCCTGGCCCTTGGTAGTGTCATCGCATTAAGCGCCGCCCCAGTTGTACTGGCAGAGAATTCTTCAGCCGTTCAAGCTACTGTTGAGCATGCCCAGTTTGTAACGAAACGGCAGGTTGTTGATCAGTTACTGGAAGACGCGGTAACGGCGTTTAAATCTCCGGCGCGGATTTCTCATGCGGGTTTTACCGCAAAAATGCCAAGTAACATGGAAATAGTCACAGACCGTTTGTTGGAGGCATATGCCTTAGAGCCGTACCGCACCGACCTGTTGATCTCAGCGGCAAATGCTCAGATCTATAACAAAAATGTCGACAGAGCGATTGAGTTGTTTGAACAAGCACTGACGGTTGCGCCGGATGATGTTGATTTACATGCGTACTTAGCGGTATGGCAGCGATACAAAGGCAACGATGCAGCAACGAAAGCGCACATGAAAACGTTGACCAAACTGAATGCTGGCAGAGCAGCGGACATTGAGCGTATTTTTTCAACGGTTGACCGCATTCTGGATACACCGCTTAAAGAGAAGGCTGAAAGTGGCGTACTTAAAGATAAAGGTGCCATTGTGACTTTAGGCTATGCGCTGAACCCTGACGGTTCAATGCATCAAATTCTGATTGAACGTCTGGAAACGACTTTAGCGATGGCAAAAGCTAACCCGGACGCGCTGATTGTGCTGACGGGCGGGGTACCGAAAAATCATAAAACCGAAGGTAAGTTGATGGCAGATTGGCTGATTGCTAAAGGCGTTAGCAAAGACCGTCTAATCGAGGAAAACTACGCCACCAGCACAGTGGATAATGCCCTGTTTAGCAGCTATGCACTGGCACGGCATGGTATTAAGCACGCAACTATCATCAGCTCAGCCAGCCATGTGCGTCGTGGCCAGGCGCTGTTTGAGATCGCAAGCTGGCAAACGGGCCCTCAGGGAATCACATTTGATACCGTTGCTTATCCGGACAAGCCGCTGAAAGAGTTGGCGAAAGCCAGTGACAGTGAATTGTTGGGCATCTACCGAGATGCGCTTCGTACCTACGGTATGTGGAGTTATCGTTCTTACCCGCTGGAGTCACGTTGATCGAAACGGGCTACAGCCGGTGAAAGATCTATTGAAGAACTTATAATAAAGAAAAGGCCACGTTGGTGGCCTTTTTCATGTCACTGAACCGTTCGAAATCGAGTCCTAAGCTGAATCAGGTCAGTGATCATATCGAACAGATATGGGCATTTTTCAGCCTGGCGATGCTTACTCGCGCGGCAGATTCGCGATAGCGTTACCCATTTCAATCAGCTTGTTCAGAATGGTTTCACCGTCCTGGCGCAGGCCGTTGTGCTCATACTCGTTGGTGATCCAAGCTTTGCTGTTTGGAATGCCGCGCAGGGTTTCCAGCGAGTAATCCATCTCTACATACATATCTTCAGCGTAGACCGCACAGGTGACAGGGACGGTATTCTCTGCCAGAGCCTCAATATCATATAGAGCCGGCCAGTCTTGCTTAGTGGCCAGAATAGCGGCGGCATCTTTAAGCGGTGTCAGGCAGGCAAACTGATCAAACATCCACGGAAAGACCATCTCACCGGTAAACAGGAAAGGTTTGCCTGACGCGTAATGGAACTGCGGATAGCTGTCCCGGACACGGTGTGCAGACCAGTTTGAGGCGCTCTGCTGACAATATATGGACTCATGCAAAATCGCGTAAATCGGATTGGTCTGATACGACTGCTCTGCCAGCATAGCATTGAGGAAGCTATAGCTGAGTGTCTCTTGCCCGCTTGCTGTGACAAACGCGTCTTCCAGCAGGTAGTACATGGGCAGATTGGCGTGGCTGCGGCCAAGGTTAATGCCAATCATCTGGAACTGCTCAACAGTAAATCGCTGGCCGTTAGGAAGTCGAACATCATTATTTAGCAGAAAATCGGCAATTTTTCGGCACTGCTCCTGTGCCTGTGGGAACTGGGCGAAGAAGGCATTGTTTTTATCCAGAACACGTTGGTAGGTTGCCTGATACACATCATCAGCATGGCGGCTCAGAGACGGCACGCCACCGGTCAGGTACGCGCGGCTCAGGCTGTGCGGATAAAATGACAGATAGGTCAGTGAACAGAATCCGCCAAAACTTTGTCCCAGAATCGCCCACTGTTTCACGCCCAGCGATTCACGGATTGCTTCTGCGTCGCGCACAATATTGTCAGCACGAAAATGCGACAAATACTCAGCCTGATCTGGTGCAGACAGATGGGCCAGGGTTTGGTGGCTGATGACCCTACTGTTGCCGGTACCTCGTTGATCTAACAGCAGCACCCGGTATTCCTGCAGGGCACGTTTCAGCCAGCCTGATCGGCTGTCAGGACGTGGAGACGGAAAACCCGGACCACCTTGCAAATACACCAGCCATGGTAAATCCGCATCCTGCCGCGCTAAATCAACCACCTCGCGTGCAAAGACTGAGATACGGCGGCCTTGTGGCTGATTGTAATCGAGTGGAAGCTCAAAAGTGTGCTGGCGATAGAGTAAATCACCATCAATGAAGGAAGTTTGCACGCGTTTCTCCTTTTACTTGTGAAAACAACAGGCTGATTGTGTGTTGAATGACGGCTATCCTACCGCAACCCGGTCTGAAAAGCAGTAGGATTTCCATGGCGGTAGGAAAGCAGCGATTCAAACATCCGGGCGTCATCAAAGTGGCGCATCCCGATGAAAGCCGTAGCATGGTGACCCCATTGGCGCATCATGCCGGGAGAGGGAATACCAAACGGCCATAAATAGCTTTTTTCCAGTCGTTCGCTGGCCAGCAGCCAGCCATTTTCATCAAACAAGCTTTTATGAGAGCCTGTTTGAATCAGAGAGTCCGGAACGGGCAAATTGCGTAGCTGATGATAGGCAAGGGGGGCTAGGTGGACTGGAGCGGGTGCCGAAAGGTGCTCGACGTCTGGGTTAGTCTGCCGGTACTGCCAGTCTACATGTTTGATCATGTGCTCACTATGTGACAGTGTCACTGATAAGTGCTGCGTATCTTTAGGTAATGTCTCGGAGAGCAGCACCGAACGCCTGATAGGAACTTCTGTACCGGGTTGAGTCTCAACAAAGGTGAGAGCGTCGTTAAGGTTAAAGACCATATGGTAACAGCCGCAATGGTGAATGCTGTCTAGCACTAAGGGTTCCCCCTGTTGATTAAGTGTCAGCCTGAGCAGTATTGCGTCAAATGGTCCGGCGTAAGGATCCACCGGGCGTCGGGGGGTACGACGAGGAAACCAGAGGCTGTAATGCAGTTGTAGGAGAATCTGCTGGTGGAAACGGGTGTAACTGTGTCCCAGGTAAACCGCAGGTCGGTTGGTGGCGACTTCGGGTTGCGGGGTAGTGAAATAGCCAACGGTGCCGGGGCGATCATCATCCGACAGGGTGTCGATACGAATGTCCGGCGCATAATAGTGGGTCAAGCGCTGAATTTGTTGCTGACTAAGTTGCGGCCAGTTCAGGGAGGACGTGGTCTGGGCCTCGGCAAACCATTGTTGGATGGTCGCATGATTCAAGCGGTTATCATTGTCATCAAGTAGTTGATAGATGATGACTTTTTCTTCCCCCGGAGGTCTGTTTGAGGCGGGGGAGTGGTCTGTCTCCCTAGCGTAAGCCGTATCGAAACCGGCTTTGATACGGGCCTGCTCTTTGAGGATGCTGGAATGGGCGAATCGGGCCGCCACCGGATAAACCCCAAGAATACGCAGCCAGGGCTCGTAATCTGAGGGGATGGGAGGTGCGGATGAGCGAATGTGATCCCAAAATTCGTCCTTTTTCGATGCGCGTAATGATAAGTTTATCGCCGCTTGGGTAAGCGAATCAGCGCAGCTATCTAGTTGGTTGAGATCAAAGGTGTGCTTAGCCTTTGCGGTAAAGAGATTCGTGAATGAATGATTCGCGACCAGATTACGGAACTCCGCATGTCGTTGTTCTTTCGAGAGCCGTGCGGTATAGGTCAGCCACTGTTCTTTGTCTTTTTGCGTTTTGACGTCCAGTAATACGGACTGGCTGAAGCGATCGAAAGCCAGAAATGGGATGGCGTCAGTCGTCACCACTTGGGCATCCTGCACCTTTTGGCGCCGTACTTCGCGTTTGAAATCGCTCAGCAAGTGATGACAGCTGACCAGCTTGGGTTCGCCAAGGTCGCTAAGCCGTTCAACCGGAGACTGGGTCGCACAGGCAAGCAGGCTAAACAGCAAAATGGCAGAAATCAGCGAGCGCATGGTTTGTCATCCGGTCTGTGTTGTTCTCTGGTTTGTCGTGGCAACGCGGTCAGGTGATAACAAGGTCTATTTGCAGATAAATCTTAGAACAAGATGAGTGACTGCAAGTTCGCAGCTTCGTGACATTACGGGTTTATTGTACGGGTTTATTGGACAGCAGCAAAACGGCTCAGCAGATAATGCTAAATCAGAGTATCTTCAATCCGATCATCATGCCGACAATCAAGATTAAAACTGAGCCGTCAGGTTATACCGCGAGTTACTTCATTTGCGCGATGACGTAGTTCAGGCCGCCGACAATGGCTGCAACCTGAGCATCATTACACTCTTGCGGTGTGACTTTCTCACTGTCCGGATACACCTCGGTTGTGGTGCCGTACGTGCAGTCAGACAGACCGTTACAGAGACTCAGTGCTTTCAGCGGGTAGTTAATCACCCCTTCCTGGACCACAGGGCTGCCAATAATGTTGCCGTCCTGATCTGGCGGTGCGATATGCGTAACCTGACGCACCGAGTCAATGATGGCTTGCTGGAAGTCAGGCTGCGGGTTTTCAGTATCACCTACAGTATAAAAACCGTCTGGCACGCTGTCTTCAATGTATGCTTTACCATCACGGGCAGCCAGTGCAGGGCGGAATTCTTCTTCATCGGTATCTGTGGTTTCGTGCAGATCGATGTGAACAAGAATCTCGGTCCCCAGCTCTTTCACCATCTTCATCAATGATGCAGATTCTTCTGCCGGGCTGTCTTCGTAGAACGAACGGTTGGGATCAATGGCTTTCGGGTTCCAGCGATTGATGGTCTCGTAGCCCCAAGGACTGACACAAGGCGCTACAACAATGTTGAAATGCTGGGTGTAGTTCTCGGCTTCTTGAGCCAGAAACTGCAGGGCACCGTGTACACCGCTGGTTTCATACCCGTGAACACCGCCAGTCACTAAAACCGTCGGTTTGCTTTCATCCCATTGACGGGTTTTAAGGGCAAACAGCGGATATTTTTCCGGGTTGTAACTGAGGGCGCCATATTGGAAAAGATCGAAACGCTTTTCCAGCGCATGAATTTTGCTTACGACTTCTTCCTGATATGAGCGTTTGATGGTGACCTGCTCAAACCATTGTTGTTTTTCCTTGTCGCCCCATGGCTGCCCTGGTGTGCCGATAGGGTATGAATGCGAACTTTTCATTATTGGCCTTATCTTGTGTGGGTTGATCCTTTGAGCACAGGATAATTGACTAAGATATCGGAAGCAAACTTTACCCATAGCCGTAACAGTCTGCGATCTTTCGTTTAACACTGACCGGTATCCGATTGTCGCGATTGTGGAATCTTTTTTGACTCTGCCCGTTACACTCATTATTTTGTGAGGAAAACTCAGACATGATTCAGCTGAAACATCACTGATTTCATACTGATATCTTATCCCGAACAAGGAGTGTAGCTATTGAACGTTCATGAATGTGTGTCTTTTCTGCTGATTGATCAGCAGCAGGTTTTGCTGGAAACCCGCTCGATGGAGAAAGCTTGTGATCCGGGATTGATTTGTATTCCCGGCGGCCATATGGAAAGCGGGGAGAAGCAACTCGACACTCTGTTTCGAGAACTGGAAGAAGAGTTGGCGGTGAAGCCGGAATCGTACCGGTATTTGTGTTCGCTGTACCACCCGACATCAGAACTTCAACTGATTCACTACTACGTTGTTGATGCCTGGTCGGGCGACATGAAGGCACTGGAAGCGGATGAAGTGAACTGGTATGCCATAGACAACGCGCCTGTCAGTATTGATGCTGACAGAATCGCGCTGTCTGAGTATCAGCGACTTGCTGCAACCTTTAGCCAGAGGAAATAGCCTGTACTCAGCGGTGAGAAGACAGTTTGTGCGTCAGGTGGTTACGAACGCCTGGCCATTCTTGATCGATGATGGAAAAGATAACCGTATCGCGATAGGAACCGTCTTTCATTTTCTGGTGATTACGCAGTACACCGTCTTGCTTGGCACCTAAACGGGCAATCGCGGTTCGGGACTGCTGATTATGCCAGTGTGTGCAAAAGACAACGGAGATTGCCTCAAGCTGCTCAAAAGCGTGTTTCAGCAGTAACAATTTACATTCAGTATTGACAGAAGAACGTTGGAAACGCTTTGCATACCAGGTGTAGCCGATCTCGACCCGGTGATTGATTAAATCGGCATTGCAGAAACGGGTCGAACCAATGATCTGATTTGTCGACTTTTCAATCACGACGAAGGGCAGGGCCACGCCGTTTTGTTTGTCTGTAAGCGCTTTATCTATGTACTGGTTGACCGACACTTGATTCGGTACGCTGGTGTACCATAACGTCCACAACTCGCCATCAGAGGCGGCCGAGACAAGTGCATCGGCATGCTCAGGTTGCAGTGGTATCAGTTTGACTGTCTCGGACTCAAGTTCGATGTCCTGAAGCCATTTGTTGTCTCTCATCTGTGTATCATCCCTCAGGCAGCATGCACCGAATATTCGCTCATGCTGTCAGGTATTCAAAAACGGCGTGACGAAAATACTGCCCAGTATACTCGATTCCTTCCTGTTGTGTGAGTGTATGTGCATATGTGGCGCTAGAGACAACCGGACGTGTAACCTACGCCTGCACGCCTGCTGAATTATCCGTCGTCTCGCTGCAAGTTCTCAACCATTCGCGCAGATATTCGCTTGAAAGCGTCGATGTCTTGCGTACTCAGCCCTTCGCACATTTGTTTATCCAATTGTTTTTCGGCGAGGTGGATCTTGTTCATCAGCGCATGTCCATCATCGGTAAACGTCAGAATCTGGCTGCGTTTGTCGGCTGGATTCGGGTGCTTCTCAATCAGTGACATAGTGATCAGTTCTTTGACTAGCCGGGCAATTTGCCCTTTGTCTCGATGCATGATGCTGACTATGTGGTTGGCCGTACAGTCTGGTATCGTGGCAATGATCCTGAGGCACTGGGCATGCATGCCGTTCAAACCTAAGGCTTTTGCATTTATTGCCTGGCGGATATTCAGTCGATATCCACGGGAGAGGGCCATGACGACATCAGGCAGGGACTGATTGCTCATAGGGGCTCCTGAGTAATGTGAACACATAATATGGTTGACAATATCAACCAAAAGTCAATATAGTTGATTTTATCAACCAAGTGCCGACGGGACAACAGTCTTCCAGGGCGATTTGTCAGAAATGGATGCCTGATGGGGGCGTTCTCTGTGAATGATGACAAAGGTGACTGAATTCATACTGCCCGTTTCCGTGTTGTTTAAACCACTAAATTGCTTTCTCCACCCAAAAGCATACTGCGAATTTTATAGACAGGTCTTTACAGCAGCGACGTTCATCAGAGCGGATATATCAGAGCTTGTGACTAAGAGCTTGTTTATAAGATCTCACATACAAGAGCTCATATATAAGAGCTCATACATAAGAGCTCATATATAAGAGCTTAGCGGTTCCAGAGGGTAGGTTTGCTGAACATAGTGGGGGCAGCTTAAGCGCAACATGACACAGCATACTCAGAATGCTCGACAGGTTCCTCAGGAGAGAAAATGAAGCAAGCTACGTATACATCACAAGTTTCTGATTCAGGACAACCCGCCGCCACTCCGCGCCGCCCTCGTGCACGACTGGCCGAAGTGGTTAACGTGGAATCATTGTCTCCCCACTTGCAGCGCATCACGGTGGCGGGCGAGGCATTGCACACGCTCCCGGCCGGTGAAGAAGGCGGGTATGTGAAAGTGATTTTACCTGATCCCGGTTGTGATGAACTGGAGCTGGATCTTGGCCGTACACCGCGTCCGACCATGCGCTCTTACACGATTCAGGCGTTTGATCCTGAAACCACTGAGTTGGTGCTCGATTTTGTCGTTAACCGCCATCAGGGACCGGCAACGAACTGGGCCAAGACGGCAAAGCCGGGAGATAAAGTCGGCATTGCCGGACCGGGACCGAAAAAGCTGGATATCTGGGACGCGCCTCGCTACGTGTTACTGGGTGATCTTACCTCCCTGAATGCAGTGGCTGCTTACAGTCAGCGTATTTCGCCGTTAGCAAGCATTGATGCCGTGATCATCGTGCCGCATGAAGAAGACAAGGTGGCATTAGAAGTGTCGGCGAATACCCGGTTACATTGGGTATTGGAAAACCAGGAAAATGTACTTGTGGAGACGGTAAGAGGTTTCCGGGAATCTTTAACAACCGACACGGTTGTGTTCATGGGGCTCGAAGCGCGAGAAATACGACCGCTACGGAATCTGTTTCAGGACGAGATTGGTGTTCCCCGGCATCAGATGTTTGCGGTGGGTTACTGGAAACGCGGTGTGGATGCCGATCGGTTTGGTATGGAAAAACAGGCTAATCCGTTATAACCGAGCAGAGCAACATTCAATGACAAGATTTGACTGAAAGAACGGCAGAGGTGAGCTGCCAAAGAGGATGTGTACGGGATTGTATGGAATGGTATGTGGCTGGGTAAATCGTCGGCGTTATTGTTTGTAAATTGCTTAAGGTTGAACCAATTTTTGTAACCGTGGTTCGGTTTACATAATCCCTGAGAATAATCCGGTTCAAACTCCGAGAAATTCCTTTTATGCTTGTCGTATAACGATTTTTCAAACCATGAAGGTATATATCGTGAAACTCAATGATACCAGCTTGCTAAAACAAGCCTGCCTGGTGGCAGGCAACTGGGTGACGGCTCTGGATGAAGCCACTATGCCAGTGATTAACCCGTCAACCGGCAAGGTCATAGCCCACGTTCCGGTGCTGGGCAAGGATGAAACCCTGTCGGCCATTCATGCTGCTGAAAAAGCGATGGTAACCTGGAAAAAAACATTAGCCAAAGAGCGCACTGCCGTTTTGCGTAAATGGTTCGATCTGATCGTCGAAAATACCGATGATCTGGCCACGATTCTGACTGCAGAGCAAGGTAAACCGTTCAATGAAGCTAAGGGTGAAATCGCCTATGCCGCTAGCTTTATTGAGTGGTTTGCGGAAGAAGCTAAGCGTGCCTATGGTGAGATCGTTCCAAGTCACAAGCCTAATTCCCGAATTCTCGTCAGCAAAGAGCCTGTCGGGGTTGTCGGGGCGATCACTCCTTGGAACTTTCCGGCCGCAATGATCACCCGTAAATGCGGCCCGGCTTTTGCGGCAGGTTGTGCCGTGGTTCTGAAACCGGCGCCGGATACCCCTCTGACCGCGCTGGCACTGGCTGAGCTTGCCTCGCGCGCAGGTATTCCTGCCGGGTTGTTCAGCGTGTTGACCGGTGATGCGAAAGCCATCGGTGGCGCACTGACTGAGAGCAAAGTCGTGAAGAAGATATCGTTCACCGGGTCGACGGCTGTTGGTAAATTGCTGATGGAGCAATCTGCCGCGACGGTGAAAAAAATGGCTCTTGAGCTTGGTGGTAACGCACCGTTTATTGTGTGTGACGATGCGGATCTGGATGCGGCAGTTGAAGGGGTGATGATTGCCAAATTCCGCAACGCGGGGCAAACCTGTGTCTGTGCTAACCGGATCTATGTGCAGGATCGCGTTTATGACGCATTTACCCAGAAGCTGGTGGAAAAAGTCAAAGCCTTGAAAGTGGCGGATGGTTTTGATCCGGATGCGAAAATTGGCCCACTGATTAATCAGGCTGCTGTCGAAAAAGTGCAGAGCCATATTGATGATGCGTTGGCAAAAGGCGCCACATTGGCCTTTGGTGAGCCGCAGCCGGAAGGCACCAATTTCTTCCCGCCCCAGGTCATAACGGATGCGACAGATGATATGCGCATTGCCAGTGAAGAGACCTTCGGCCCGGTCGCTGCATTGTTCCGTTTCAGCGATGATGACGAGGTGATTCGCCGTGCCAACCATACCGACTCAGGGTTGGCCTCGTACGCTTATACTCAGTCACTGTCCCGCGCGTTTACATTCAGTGAACGGCTGGAATACGGCATGGTTGGCATCAACGAAGGGCTAATCTCGACCGAAGTAGCACCGTTTGGCGGCATAAAGGAATCCGGGCTGGGCCGTGAGGGCGCACGTCAGGGGCTTGAAGACTTTATGGATACCAAATACACCCTGATGGGTGGCCTGTAACTCATTGGTATTAAAGTCGCCATTTGCAGAGGGAAAGTGTTTATCCCTCTGCCAATATTCCTTACACTTAGGAATTGTTTGATATTACGGTCAGTGCTTGCTGGCCGTTTTTACAGGAAACTGAATAGGCACAGCCTGAGGAATCACGCATGACAAAAGCAAAAATCGGTATTGTAACGGTAAGTGACCGAGCCAGTGCGGGCGTTTACGAGGACATTTCGGGCAAGGCAATCATTGATACGCTGAGTGAGTATCTTGTCTCTGAATGGGAACCGGTTTACGAAGTGATTCCAGACGAGCAGGACGTTATTGAAGCCACGTTGATCAAGATGGCTGATGAACTAGACTGTAGTTTAATCGTGACTACTGGTGGTACTGGCCCTGCGAAACGTGACGTGACACCGGAAGCGACCGAAGCGGTGTGTGACCGAATGATGCCTGGTTTCGGTGAACTGATGCGAGCTGAGTCGCTGAAATTCGTACCGACGGCAATTTTGTCCCGCCAGACTGCGGGACTGCGTGGCGACAGCCTGATCGTCAACCTGCCGGGTAAACCAAAGTCGATTCGTGAGTGCCTGGATGCCGTATTCCCGGCTATTCCTTACTGTATTGACCTGATGGAAGGGCCATGCCTGGAATGTAACGAAGAGGTCATCAAGCCTTTCCGTCCGAAACAAAAGTAACAAGGTTTCCCGAAAGCCAGGCGTAATGCCTGGCTTTTTTGTCTGGATCCCCAAAAACACTTTGGGTATCCGTGAAATTCTGGCCGGGTGTACGCATTCTTTATCTTCGCCCTGGGGAGGAAACATGAAAATGATACCTATCGCATTAACGGTGATTCTGGCGACGGCTCCGGCTTATGCCAGTTGGGAAGAAATCAAAAAATCGGCGTCTGAGCTGGGAGAAAAAGTCAGCGAAGGCTCCAAAAAAGCCTGGGATAATGTGGCCGATTTCTCAAAAGAGACCTGGGATTCTGTGTCTGAGTGGGGAAAAGATGCCTACAACACCGCGGGTGAGTGGACAGATGAATCGGTGAAGAAGAGTAAAGAGTGGCTGGATGTTGCAGATGCCAAACTTGATGACATGTTGGAACCGGAAACGCCGGAAGAAGCACGCCTGGCGTTAGATACGATGTCTGATACTGCGCTGGTCAGGCTGTTTAACGAGCAACCGTCAGCAAAATTGTTGTTTGATCAGGCTTATGGTTACGCCGTGTTTGATTCTCGTAAGTTTTCACTCTTGCTTCATACCGACCAAGGGGCAGGGGTCGCGGTTAATCGCGAAACTGATGAACGTACGTACATGAAAATGTTTGGAGCCGGTCTCGCTGCCGGGCTGGGCGGCAAGTTTTATCAGCAAGTCATTTTGTTCGAAGATAAAGCGACGTTTGAAAATTTCGTGAAAGATGGCTGGGAAGCGACCTCTGAAGTGAGTGCCGTAGCGGGGGATGAGAGTAAAGGGATGACCGCGAAATACAACGGTGGTATGGCCATTTATCAAATCGGTGAAAAAGGGTTACTGCTGAACGCCAGTATTTCCGGATCGCGCTATTGGGTTGATGAAACCCTGATGTAATAAAACACGCGTCTGTTAGTCTTTTCTTTCCTGTCTGAATATCTGTACCCATCTTGGCGCGGTACAGATATTCCTCCTCAAAAAAATGAGGACAATGTCAAAATTCTTCCGAAAAATTTAATCCCTGCCTGCATTAGTCGTTACATCCATATAGAGTGTTCTTCATAATTTTATCAATTGCTGTTGTGGTAGCCGCGTCTGTCGGATTAATGGCTGAAGTCACCTTGCCTTCTTTATATTTTCTCGCTGCCATTAGTCTGTTCGACGCACGACTTCTCCAAGATGTAAAAAGGAGCCTGAAATGAATTTCAAACGGACATGGGGATATATTTCTTTGTTGCTGGGATTGGTGTCACTGATGTGTGGTGGCGTCGCGTTTGCCGGATTACTGGGCAGCAGCCATGTGATCGTGGAAGTCGGTGATGTGATGATGAAAGGCGGCGCCGATGCGCTGGCGCAGGTCTCACCGGAACAAACCGTTGCAGAAATGAAAAGCAAGTATCAGATGATTGTCTCTGCGGGTGGAATTCTGTTCTTTGTCGGTGCCTGGATGATGCGGGATCAGTGGGACTGAGTAAAACCCGTGTTTGTTCCTTAATGATGTTTATCCTGGGATGCGGCACATAAAAAAAACGCCTGTCAATTCCCAGACAGGCGCAGCAATAAATCGATTAAGGAACAACATATTTGAAGCACGCGAATCATACGTTTCGATCAAAAAATGCGCAACGATCACTTTTGTAAAACTTGCTGATATTTTGTTAAATCCTTTCTGGGTCAAAGAACTATGTTTCGATTTTTTTCTCAGCAGATAAGCTCGTTCCAACGCCGCGTTCTAGCCTGATTTCTCTTCAGCCCTCATCCCTACGATTGTGCGCAATGTGCTTTTGTCATGTTATTGGCCTTGAAAAGACAGCCGATCGGGCTATCTCTTTGGGCCTCTGTTGGTGACGGTGTGGGCTGTGTCATTTATCTGCCGAGCCGAGCCGAGCCGAGCCGAGCCGAGCCGAGCCGAGCCGAGCCGAGAAGCCGTGGTCAATAATCGTTAAGGGTTACGATGACGCAGGGACTGACGCCGACTTTTTCTGAGTGTCTTCCTGGGATTCCAAAGCGTTTTGCTTTTGGCTTTGCTCTTGGCTTTGGTCAGGGTCAGAGGCGGAACTGCGGTGTTGATTGTGTTTAGCATACGGATCAGTTGTACTGTCTGAATCAGGTTTTGAACCTGCCTGCTGTGTGTGAGACGTGGTATCGGGCTGCTGCACAGTTAAAATCTTATCGCACAAATAGCGACCAATCGGGATGGCTGACGTTGCAGCCGGAGAGGGAGCGTTACAGACATGCAAGCTACGAGGGCTCTCGGCGAACAGAAAATCATGCACCAGAGTACCGTCACTCAATACTGCCTGAGCACGGATACCCGCCGGATAGGGTTGTAAATCTTTCGTCGTCAGTTGCGGGCAGTATTTATTGACCAGTTTGAGGTAACCCGGTTTCCACCAGGAATTTTTGGTTTCTGTCAGACCGGTTTTCAGGTGTTTCGCCGTGACCTTCCAGAAACCTTTGAAACGCACCATGTCAATAATATCCCGCGCGCTTACGTTCAACGTCCCATACCCTTCCCGTTTCCAGCCTTGAACGGCATTCGGCCCGACAGTGACGGAGCCATCAATCATGCGGGTTAAGTGGACGCCTAAAAACGGCAGTTCAGGATCCGGGATAGGGTAAATCAGGTGGTTCACAATCTTGTTGTGTTGTGGTGCCAGGCGGTAGTACTCACCGCGATAGGGGATAATCTGAAAATCAGTATCCAGCCCCAGCATCCGGGTGATTCGATCTGCCATTAATCCGGCACAGCTGATGAGAAAGCGGGTACGTAGCATAAATGGCTGCCCATCGCTTTTACAGCCAACCTGAATCGTTTCCGGAGATTCGTGCAGCGATATCACTTCACTCCGCCGGGCGATACGCCCGCCAAGGCTTACGAATGCTTCAGCCATTTTTTGAGTGACCAGACGGTAGTCGACAATACCGGTCGCCGCTACAAAAATTGCGCCTAATCCGGTAATGTTTGGTTCGCGGGACTTGAGCGTCGCCTCATCCAATTTTTCTACGTCAATGCCGTTTTCCAGGCAGCGTTCGTACAGAGCATCCATCCTTGCCAACTCGTCGGTATTGGTCGCAACCAGTAACTTGCCGCACACCTCTACCGGGATGTTATGCTGTCGGCAAAAAGCTTTGGTTGCTTGCTCGCCTTCTTTACAGAATGTGGCTTTCAGGCTGCCGGGCGCATAATAGACCCCGGCATGGATGACTCCGCTGTTATGTCCGGTCTGATGGCGGGCGAGAGTATCCTCTTTTTCGACCACCAGAATACGTTTATCCGGGCAGCGTTGCTGCAGTTGCCACGCGGTGGAGATACCGACGATCCCGCCGCCGATAATGATGTAATCGTAAATCTGTTCCATAGTTATCCTTCTTTGTCAGCAGTAGTTGTAAGACATAACATTATGAATTTGCTTTAGATACTGCCGAAACCTGTGAGGCATCATGCCGTCGGGTGATAAAAAATAGTGTGATAAAGACAGCAACTCAGGCGATTCTGATCACCAGCCCGATTCCGATCAGTAGTAACGCTGTGGTCGACATGTTGCGGTCTCCCTGAAACTCTCTAAAATCCTTAATATATTCTGCTGCTTAGACTTTACTGAAGGTCTTTTCCGTGAGTTTTTTTATTGTGATGAGTCAGGCGGTAAAGCGTGGAAAACGATGAGGAAACTGTGAGAAATCTAACAGCCGATAGTTGAATAAATAGACTGGGATCAGTCTGTGACTATGGTCGTATTGCAATACGGGGATATCAGGTTATGGGCTTAGCTCAGCATGTGGTGGGTGCTTGGTCATTGTCCGGAAAATGTATGTCCAGACATAAATTGTTACAGCATCATGGCAGGTCACACCAAGGCCGCACATACTCAAAATAGCCCGCTAAGGATTATCCGGTATGGGGGAATGCGGCCATGTTAAGAAATCTGAACGATAGTCATCTGTACAAGCTGTTCATTGTGATTTCACTGTATTTTGTGTTGTTTTATAGCGGTTACCTTCTGTTTCATAACAGTCAGTACGGAGAGATGTTGCTGTATATCTTTGTGGTTGCCACGGTTGCCGTTGCCTCGGTATTACTGATGGTACTGTACAAATTGCGCCGTAAACACTGAGAGGGAACCCGAAATGGAGCACAGGAGAAGCACTGAGAAGACGCTCAGAGATGATGTGCTTAAGAGTGAAGTGTGAACGGAACAAGTTATTATGACGCACGAAAAAGGGCCCGGAGGCCCTTCAGGTTATGCGAAGATAGAATTCAAACAATATTGAAATCAGAATCTTAGAATGCGTTGTTAAGAGTATAACCAGTGAGTTCCAGTACTGCCGATTGCTGACGGCTGGCGTTAGTTTCTACGGCTTTAACAATTCCGATGGCTGGGTGGACCCAGATGGCCATGCCTTCGAGATTGTCATTGGCAAACTGACCAAATTCGATCTCATCGCCATCAAAAAGTCGACATTTGCCTTCAATCCGGTCGATAACATGCATTTTCATCGTCTCGATGCCTTTACCATTCACCATCACGACCTCTGTGCTGTTGTTCTCAACTTGCAGAGTGCGGGTCACATCGAGCGTTGAACAAGTATTAATAGCGGCGGTTTCACTGTTATCAATCTCTTTATCTTCCATAAAATCAATAACTTCTGCTCGGGTCATTGCGCTGAGATCCATGTGGAACACTTCGCGACCACTTTCAGCCAGTTGTTTTGCGGCTTCGCTGGTGGCAGGAAACTCCGGCAGGGCCCAAGGCTGGCGGAATAAAGAGGTATTGTCCAGGAATGTCAGGAAGCGACCATTTTCAATTCGGGCCCCAAAATGAGTGTCACGTTCCTTTTCTTGTGTCAGTTCGGCGTTGTTGTAATCGATGCTGGTCACTTCAAACAAATCGGTCCCGAGCCCCTGGTTTTCCAGCTCGTTTAACACGCCAATGCCTGCTACCTCATCAGCCGCTAGCTTGCGATATACCTCTTTGAAAAATATGGTATTATCTGGCTTTGTAGTGTCAGTGGACTGCGGTGGAAACGCCGAACTGTACTCGCTCACCCGGTACTGTAAAGAAGCCAGTGTCGCCGCGTCGAAGGCGGCGCCCTTAAAGGCGACATCGATGGTGGCTTCCGGTTTGACTGGAGGCGGGGGTGTGATTTTTCCCGGCTCAGACGGCTGACCGGAGCCCCCGCCGCCGCAGGCTGTAAGTGAAATAGCAAGAGAAAGTGCGATAACGGTTTTGTTCATGACATTGCTCTGAAAAATATGCGTATAAGAATAGGATGAGCGATTGCAACAGAGATTTAAAAAACACCTAGCAATTGAGGTGGATTGTAATGGCTCGGCATTGTCGTTTTTGTATTGATGTGTATGGCGATGTCAGTGATGAGAGGAAACAGCGATGAACCGTATTCACCCTAAAGCCTTGTACGGCAGCAAATGGACCAAGGTGGAAGTCAGTGACAAAGAGCGCCACTTCATGGTGATTGACGTGGAATTTGATGAGCACCAAAAGGTGACGCGCTGTGTAATTCAGGCTGTGATGAACCACCGTATGTGTGAAATCAACTGGCGGGAACTGAAAGACAGCAGCCAGTGGTTAATTGGATGGAAATAGCCCGTTTTTACTGAAGGCGGGTCAGGATGGAAGTGTAGACTATGAGCCCCTTTACTTTGCTCAAACAGGGAAGAACAATTCCCCTCGGTACTGAATATACAGCCCGTCTTATCCGTAGTGATGACGTGAATGACCTGATTGCGATGTTGGATAACCCGAACGTTGCGGAGTATCTGTTTTTCGCACCGGCACCAGAAGAAGTCTACCGGGCTTATTTTGAATCGATGATTACGGATACCGAGGAATCCATTGCAACGGCAACCTGGCCGGAAAGCCCGACAGTGATTGTGCGCGATCAGCAAGGGCGGTTCATGGGTATGGGCGGTCTGGCACAAGTCCTGATGCTGGAGGGCAATTATGACGTTGGTTATCAACTGCCGGAATACGCCTGGGGGAAAGGGATTGCGACCGCGCTGTGTCATTTTCTAACTACGCTGGGCTTTGAAGCACTCGGTGCACACAAGCTGGCAGCTGATTGTTACAGCCGAAATGTCGGCTCCTATAAAACTCTGGAAAAATGCGGGTATCTTAAGGAAGGCTGTTCTCCGGCGTATTACAAGCTGGAAAACGGGTTTGATGACCGCCTGTACTACGGTTTATCACAGGCGGACTATCACAATCTGAAACAGACGGTTTCAGATAAATTTCAGCATTCGCAGCACGAGTACCTCAAGCGCAATAGTGCCCATAAGACCTAATGTGAACCACAGGAAGGCATAAGGATTTTCAGTGCCAGGCATACCGGCAATGTTGACCCCCAGTAATCCGGTCAGGAAACCCGCAGGTAGGAAAATCCCGGCGACGACTGAAAACAGGTAGGTGTTTTTGTTCATGCGCTCTGATTGGTGCTGTGACAGGGCGATAAAGAATCCGTTGATTTGCTCAATGTAAAACTCCACCGATTCCAGGGTACGCTGAGCCACGTCGTTGCAGTTTTTCATGATCAACCGCTGTTCATGCAAGCAGGGTAGCTTGGCATTGAGCAGATCCTGCAGCGCGTACTGCTGAGGTTTCAGGTAGCGTCGGATCCGTTGCAAACGGTGTAAATTGTGGTTCAGGTTTTCGGCTTCCTTTTTCGCATTGCCGATGTTCAGAACATCCAGTTCATCAATTGTGTCTTCAATCGGATCCAGAAAGTTGGCAATCAGCTGGTGCACTTCCAGCAGCAAGGTGCTCAGAATGGCCGGTAAGGTCTTCGGTCCGCTGCCGGCTTTCAGCAGATCCAATACCATAGAAACTGCACGGGATGAGACTTTTCGGGTGCTGATCAGCATGCCTTTGTACCATAAAAAGCGCAGGCTCAGCATATCGTCGGGTTTGGCATCCTGATTTAAATTGATACCACGTACGATGATTAAGAAGACGTCCTCGTCGATTTTCTCAAAACGAGGGCGGGTGTCATTGGCCAGCAAAGTATGCACAAGAGGCACGGGAATTTGTAAGCTGGTCAGCCAGGCGGGCAAATCGGGGTGGTCACGCTGACAGTGAAACCAGATACCGGGCTTGAGCTGTGGGGAATCATCCTGATTCGGGGAGGGTGTCGATTGGGTAAAGTCCCAGCTCGCAATGATAAAGTCTTTCATAGTTCTTCCCTTGCAGTGTGGCGGCGCAATGACTGACGGTCAACATGGCTTGGTATATTTGATGGATTATTGTTTGTGGCTTCAGGTTGTTATCAAACCGGACTTTTTGTAATTAACCATATATTTGCGTAATTAACCATATAACAGCAGGTTAGCAAAATCATTTCTTAATGGTTTAACACGGAAGACGAAGATAAACATCGGGGAATTGCATGGGGAGTAAGAGATAAAACAGAGAAGTAAAACCGATACAGCTCATGGGTATGAGCTGAATAATGTTAATTCAGATTCGGCGTGCCCCAGCCTGATTGTGCAACCGGCTGGAATCAACCCGGTTCACCAGGCTGCTACTGAATCCAGAATCCGGCCAGTGTTTCTCCTTCCAATACCATGCGGTACTGATTGCTCGCACCACCTTGAAAATAAGAAACTTTCCAGGAATATACGTCGTAACCTTTTTGTTCAGTCACACCTTGGTATTCCACCTGATAACCGCCGGTCAGTTTTTTTCCGTAGATTTTAGTCAGCATGTTGAAGCGGGACTCTGCCAACGCTTTTTTAAATTCAGGCGTGGTCTGGTCAGTAAATTGCTGGTAGTCACTGGTCATAAGAGCTTGAATCTGACGTTCAAAAAGTTGCTGTGTTTGGGTAATTTCATTGGCCTGCACGGCGCTTGAAGCCATTATGGCAACCGACGTTATGATGGTACCTGATGCCAGTATCCCATTGGCCAGCAAGGCAGCAGTTGCAAGTTTCGACCGCTTTATTAACCGTATTGGTTTTAGCATATTGCTCTCCTGAACCGATTCCCAATCAGATAATAAAATTGAAATAAGTTTCATATCATTGCGGATAATCTACCATTGCCTTTCAAGGAATGAAAGGGCAAGACGCGGCATGAGGGCCTGACAAATTAAATGGCAGTCTAGTTAAAGCATAAAATTGTTATCTTAAGCCAGTAATCTCCTGAATTTTTTGACTTATTACGGCTAATCATCACTATTAGCAGCGATATTAATCAAACAGTAAATAACAATAAATACAGGAGCAAATATGCAACTGAGGTTGGCAATAAAGCAGTTGTTACTTCTCGGGGCGCTGACTCCTCTGGCCGCATGTGGTGGCGGGGGTGGAGACGAGCCGGTGACAACGGATAAAGAAACGGGTGGAATTGTTCAGAACGGTAACGAGTCAGAAAATCAGGGCGATAATCAGCCGGAAACGCCATCAGAACCTGAGACTACACCTGATCCGGATACCACTCCAGAGCCCTCTTATCTGATCTCGGTAAAGGTGTCTGATAAGGTCACTATCACGCCGGAATCAGTAAAGGCGAAAGCGGGAGAACGCTACACGTTTGATGTTGCTGTTGATGAAGGCTACAAACTGAATGGTATTGCAGGCTGCAACGGTCAGTGGCAACCGGATAGCCAGCAGTATGTGACCGGTGCAATTGCCGGTGATTGTGAAATCACCCCTTCACTGACATCGCTGGTTGAACAGGCGATTTCCCAGGAAGATCATACGCTGGCATCGGCAGATGCATTGATTGAATACAGCCTTGACCAGCTAAAGCTTGCGACGGCTCGTCAGGCGTCACTGATTCCACAGTTTTACCAAGGTGTCGGCGACACCATCTCCTGGCATCCGACCCATGACAGTATTACTTTCACTTCTTTCCTGCCGGAGTCTAACGTCGAAGTATTGCGATCAACGCAGAATGAAGCCGGTAAGCCCTCAGCGAAAGGGCTGATTTATGCGGGTGAGCAAAATGGTCATCGCTATATGGCAATGGCTGGCAACATGTTTTCGGTCGACCGGAATGCGCAAACCGATACGTTACTGAATAATTTGGTCGTTTGGCTGACTCATCGCAATGAAATGACTACCGAACCGTTGAAAGTGATAACCAGCCACGTTTCGAGCCGTGCTGACAGCTGGTACTTTCCGCACAATGAGAACATCCGTAAATGGCTGAATGAGTTTTACCCGAATAATCACACGATAAATACGTCTAACAGCTGCGAATATGAAGCGCTGTCAGCCTGCATTGATACCCAGCAACCGGATATGATCATTTTCAGCGATATTGATCGGGACGGCAGGGGTTACGCAGGCGTGGCTGCGGCGATAGAAAAGGCCAAGCAGCGGCAGATCCCGATTATCGTGGTGAACCATGAACGCTTTGCTAGCCCGATGGCTTCGCCGCTATACAGCTACATGGGCCTTGCCGGGGAAGGGAATTACTGGAGCGAGCACCATGCTGCCAACGCGTCAGTTGAAGAGCAAAAATCACTGCCGGCAACTCTTCGCGCAGTCTCTGAACTGTTACCGCGACTGGAGCAGGGCGCGTTTGATATCTCGGTACTGGATAGCTGTAACAAAAACTTCCTGTATTGTGATGACGTGGCCTTCAATCAGGCATTTAAAACTGCAGCAGACTGGTACCGTCAGTCTGTCTCTGCCATGGACAGCTATGGCTTGGATGCATTTACCAAAGACGAGTTTCGGTTGATCAGTGCCGGGCTGTTGTTGGCCGATAAGTACCGTGCATCGATTGATTACCCGATTGACCAGTCAGAGCAGGGAGCCTGGCAACAGGCAATGTTCGCTGACTGGGTGGTCAGCTACAAACGGGCTCATAACCTGGCGCAACCGGATCTGGGAGAGTTTGTCACCGATAAAAGTCAGGTTGTAAAAGGTGCAAATGCTCATTACCGCTACCCTGCAGTCGTGAATACCCAACAAACTTTTTCGGTACCTTATACGAAACAGTGGACAACCACAGGCTGGTACGCGCTGCCGGGGCAGACAATTACTCTGACCCGTCAGGACAATTCTTCTGCTACTGCCAGCATTAAGCTGAATTATCACCGCAGCAATACAAACCGTGCTTACCAGCAGAAAGTGTACCGTGGTCCGCTAGAACTGGCACAGCAGCGTTTGTCCATTGCTTCTGGTGAAACTGTCACCTTTTCTACACCTTACGGTGGTCCGGTCTACCTGTATCTGGAAGGCTCGGCTTCTCCGGTCAGTGTCACAATTGCAGCGCAAGGTGTCGCAAAGCATCCGACGATCATGGATTTCAGTGATCCGCACGAAATTGCCCGCTTCAATGACACGCTGAACACGACTGAACTGCCGCACGTTGATCTGCGTACCGATGGTGCAGAGCAGCATTTACGTCGAGATCGTTTTCTTGATGCCTTGGGCGGCCAGATGCCAACCGTTGATGACTTACTCAAAGCGATTGAAGAAGATCACCTCAATGCCGTTTATACACTGGCAGGGTACAAGGTACAGGGGAAAACATTGGAGCAGTCGTTACCTGTTGACGTACGTATGAACTGTGAAGCCCTGTTTGGCCGCGATGATTGCTATGACACCAAAATGCATACTCGCACCATTATTCAGCATGCCAACTACGATCAGAACGCGCACTGTGGCAGTGGGTGTAGCGGCAACCCGTGGGATGCTGCTTGGGAGATTGATCCGACCGGCTGGGGTGACAACCATGAACTCGGCCATAATCTGCAAACCAAGCGTCTCAATGTGCACTATGTGACTGAGGGAAATCGTGATACCTGGTCGGAGTATGGTTCCCGTGCCGGTGAAAACTCCAACAACATTTTTCCTTATTTCGTGAAGTGGAAAACGCATTACGAGCGTGATGGGCAAAGTACGACAATCACTGATGGCCACATGAATCATAAAGACCTGTTTTATGTGTTCATGTCTGATGCTGCTGGTGTCACGAATACCCAGGGTGAGCGAGTGGTTGTGGATAGCCGTTGTCAAGTCATGGACAGTGGAGCGGATCGGTTCACTGTACCTTGGCAAAGCAATGATTATGCCGTTCACAATGGCTACCGGATGGCTTTCTACATTCAGATGGCACTGCGGCTTGATAAGCAATTGCTGACAGGCGGTGCCCGTCTGGATAACGGCTTCCATGTCTTTACTTTGCTCTACCAGCACAGCCGTATTTTTGGTCAGTTTGCCGGTAACGAAAATGACTGGCTGGCCAACCGTGAACGCCTCGGATTCAGTCTGTTCCCGTATTCGGGGCATCTGACCTACGGTAATAAGACGGTGCAGGAGATACCGGGTAATGACTTCATGCTGGTGGCCCTGAGTCAACTGACCGATCAGGATTGGCGGCCATATTTTGACATGTTCGGCTTGCGCTACAGCAGTCTGGCGGCCTCACAGGTTGCGTTGAATGCGAAATCTGGAGCGGTCACACCGGGAATGTACGTGCTGGAAACCGATCTGCCATCGGCAGGGATGAGCGCAGACCTGGAGTTTTTGCCGCTGAACATTACCGACGGAACAACACGCTGGCCGCGTGACCTGTCATCTCCGACGCAATGTCAATTATGATAATGTACCTCAGCTGTCTGTAAATTTTGAAAAAAGCCGGAAGTGTTCTTCCGGCTTTTTTGTGTAATGTTGTACCGAATGATAGGCAGAGTGAGTCGGGTAGCAGAAGCACCAGATTTTAATCCGCGGGAAGGAAGTAGCGGCAAGTCAAAAACTGGGAACGTATGAGTAAATAGACAGTCGTACTCATATTGGCGAGCAACAGAATACTGGCAACACATGTTAGCCATTGTTGTAAAACTGGATTTGCAAAACAGGGTTTGTGGGCACGAGTTGATTAGTAAATGCTGCTAAAATGTCTGAATAGGAAGACAAGGCTAACTGTCTATTCACCCGTTTTTTCTCGGAGCTAGCCAACTCCGTTGAACCAGATGGAGAAAGGATAATGGAAGGAAAAACACACCTGAGCGGCCACTGTTTGTGTGGAAAAGTCGGGGTTGCAACGCGCAGTGGTACACTGCATGTTGGTGCTTGCCATTGTGGTATGTGCCGTAAGTGGGGCGGTGGTCCGTTACTGGCGGTTGATGGCGGGCAGAATGTTTCTTTCACCGGAGAAGAGTATATCACCCGTTATTCCTCGTCAGAGTGGGCAGAACGTGCTTTTTGTAAGGAGTGTGGTACCCACCTTTTTTACAAATTGAAGGCAAATGGTCAGCATATTTTGTCTGCCGGGTTATTAGACCAAGAGCCGGAACTTGTCATGGATCATCAGATCTTCATCGACAAAAAACCGCAATATTACACATTTAGCAATGAAACTGAGGTCATGACGGAAGCCGAAGTTTTCGCCAAGTTCGCCCCGAATTAAGGGAAATTTTGCAGAATCCTGACGTAGTTTTACATTGGGCAAACATTGTTTTTCACTAGGGCCGCTATCCTATCGTTATAACGTTAGGAGTAGTCGTATGAAACCTTGGTTTACTATCAACCGGAGCCAGCATGACCCGAGCAAATCCAGCTCTGCAGGTCGCTCAGTGCTGAAAGGCGGTATGCTGGCCACAATGATTCTGACATTCGGTTTGGCGGTTCCTGGTGAGGCGATGGCGAAAGGAAATCATCACCACAAGCACCATAAAAAACACCACCATAATTACCATCATAGTCACCATGATCACTACCGTCATCGTGATGTTATTGTGGTAAAAGAGCGTCCACGACATTATCACTATCACCGTAGTCGTTTACCGGAAATTGCGACATTTGCAATTATAGCCGGAGCCACTTACGCAATTATTGATAATCATTATTACAAAAAACGTGGCGATAATTACGAGTACGTAAACCGCCCAAGATAATTTTTTAGCTCGTTCTTTTAAGGTATCTCTTAAAGACAGCTTATTTAAATCGCTCTTTAGAAACAGTCTTTTCAGACAGCCTCTACAGACAACGTCAGCATGAACAACGCCCGGTATCAGCCGGGCGTTTTCATTTGTGATTTGTTATCTGTACAACTCGCTATCTATATAAATCGCGACCGCGTCATGGCGCCAATGCTCATATTCACAGTCAATGATTGTGCCATGCTGGTTGTAGTTGATACGGCGTATCTTCAGTACCATTTGCCCTTCGGCCAGGTTCAGCTTTTTGGCAACAATACCTTTGGCGGCCGTGGGGAAGACGTCAAATCGCGAACGGCAGGTCGTATAGCCATATCGCTCCCGATAGAGTTCAGTCAGTGAGCGGGTCAGGTCTTCATTCAGAACATCGGGAAAGTGGCTGGCAATCAGGCAGTTTTCAACATACAGCACCGGCCTATTGTCGAGGAAACGGAGCCGGTGGACATGGTGAATTTTTGTCAGCCCGTGCAGTTCCATCGCGGTCATCAGCTCTTGGTTAGCAGGGGATGAACTGACAGAAAGCAACTCGGTTCGGGCATCCCGGTTTTGTTCCGTTACCATCTTATGAAAGTGAGAACGGCTAAGCGGGTTATAGCGAAGACGTTCTGACGATGCCACAAACCAGCCGCGTCGTTCCTCCCGGTAAATGCGACCCTCGGCTTCAAGCGCCATCAGTGCATCTTTGACGGTGATACGGCTGGTTTCGAATATATCGCTGAGCTCTCGTTCCGAAGGCAGCTTAGCACTTGCCGCGAAGAAACCACTGTCGATTTGCTGCGTTAAGGTATCCCGAATCGTGGCCAGTTGTGACGTGCCGTTTTTTTTCATCATGTCTCCGTGCGTGGCTCAGGGTAAGGTTTTGTCTTTAGTCAGGAAGGTCATCGCATAAAGGAAGCCGTGGTGCGGCTGTAAAGACCGTGGAATCGAATGTGTCTGCAGAAAAGCGTGTGTGGACTAGTCCAGAGCGTTTTATTCATTCGTAAATTGGGACTTATTTATACCTGCTTAATGTAACGAAGGGATGTCAGTTGTATGACAACGTTTATATTGAACCCTGCGTTATTTTCGGGGTGATGCCGCTCACTCATAACTTACCCGCTTTTAAAATCCGTTATTATAATCAACTCTGACGTCATGCTTCTTTTAAGGCATTTTCTTTAGATGTTTTCTGCGTCAGCGCCTTATCCATCAAGACAAGATCCCAATTTTTACCTCGAAATGATCGGGTTCCTATTTCAATGGATACGGTTTTGAATCCCAAGGATTCATAACAATGTTTGGCGGCTATATTATGTTCAAAGACAGCCAGACTCAGGTGCGTTGCTTTGAATTCTGTTCTGGCCTTTGCTATGAGCTGGTTAAGCATTTTTGCCGACAATCCTTGCCCACGGTATTGATGAGCGATGAATACCCGGCAGATACGAAAATGGTGATCAGTCTTTTTGATTAATTCCACAAAGCCAACGTTTTGCCCTTTGAACGTACACAGAAAAGGAAAAACATCTTGTTTGCTACAATGCTGGCGGATCTTTTGATGGGTCAGCGGGAATGTATAGTTTGGACCGCCCCATAAATAATTTAATTCTTCTGAATTGATCCATTGAATGAGTTGGTCAAAATTCTGTTCAGTAAACTCATCTAAGCGCATCGATTCCCTCTTCACGAAAGTTAATTCACAGAAACAAAATGGCGAAATCGCCAGGCGGATTTATCATAGCGAATGACAGGAATAAAGTAAGACTTTGTCTCTGATCTTGGCGTTAAATTTGTGTCTCGATGATTGTTGTGTATGAAACCTTATTTAAAGAATGGTCATACAGACAGTCAGGTTCCGATCAGTTATCGGGCATCTGTAAGTTGAAAAAACAATCATAAAAGAGAGGGGAACTGCATAATTATTGGTTGTTTTTTCAGCGGTTAGATGGTCGGGGATGCATTTTTGCCTGCTAAACGTCGTTTAAGTCACTAAAAAATAATAATTAGCTGTCTACACTGATCGAAAAGAATGTAATGGAGGGAGCCATATGACAATTAAAACACTGAGCAGTGACAAACTGTATCGGGTATCAGAATTACATGGCTTACCTGAAGATTGTAAGTCGACCAAGAATTTAACGCCGTTGGACGAGATAGTCGGGCAGGAACGTGCGCAGCAAGCGGTTGAGTTTGCCATGTCCATTAAGGAGAAGGGCTACAACATTTACGCGATTGGGCGCAATGGTCTGGGCAAGCGTACGATGGTGCTGCGTTACCTCAATCGCCACGATCCTAATGGCAGCGGTCATCCGCAGCATGATTGGTGTTATGTCGCCAACTTTGAAGAATCACGCAATCCTAAAGTCCTGAAGATGCCGGCTGGCCGTGGTACGCAGTTCAAAAAAGATGTCGAAAAAATGATGACCAAGCTGGTAAAAGCTTTGCCGCTCGCATTCGACAATGAGGTGTACTATAGCCGTTCTGAAAAGCTGAAAAACCAGCTTGATCAGAAACAACAAGGTGCATTGCTGGCCCTGACTCAGGAAGCCAAGGAACACAGTATCAGCCTGACCGTGACTATGGCCGGTGAATACCAGCTGGTTGCGCTGAACGGTGAAGAGCCGCATACCGAAGAATCATTTGCCCAGCTGTCAGATAAAGAGCAAAAGGTGTTTGAAGACACGATCAACGCGCTGGAGAAAAAGCTGCGCAGTATTGTTCGAGAGCTGACGGAACTGGAAGAAGATTTCTCTGAGAAAATGCAAAAGCTAAATGAAGAAATCGCACTGGAAGTGGTGTCGCATTTTATTCATGATTTGCTGATTGAATACAAATCCTTACCGGAGGTGAAAAACTACCTTAAGGCGATGCGTAAGGATATTCTGGAAAACCTCGATATCTTCCTGGAAGAAAGTGAGGAAGATGTGGCACTGGCGTATGCAACGCTGGATAAGAAAATGCCGCGGCGCTATCAGGTGAATGTGCTGGTGGCGAATGATACAGAAACCAAATTCCCGATTGTGGTGGAAGAGAGTCCGAACTATCACTCGATTTTTGGTTATGTGGAAAATGCGACATACAAAGGCACCATTTTTACGGACTTTTCATTGATTCGCTCTGGCAGTCTGCACCGCGCAAATGGTGGGGTATTGTTGATGGACGCGGTAAAAGTACTGGAGCGTCCGTATGTGTGGGATGGCCTGAAACGGGCGCTGCGTTCGCGTAAATTGAGTGTCAGTTCGTTGGAAAAAGAGGTGACATTGTCCGGTACAATCTCGCTGGATCCTGAGCCTATTCCACTGTCGGTAAAAATTATTCTGTTCGGCGATTATCAGACTTACCAGTTGCTGCAACATTATGATCCGGAATTCAGTGAACTGTTTCGGGTCACGGCGGATTTTGAAGATGAGATGTGTCGTACTGATGAGTCCGAAGCGCAATATGCGAAGTTCATTTCCAGCATTGTGAATGACAACAACATGCTGCATTGTGATCGTAAAGCGATTGCCCGAATCATCGAGTACAGCTCTCGTCAGGCGGATGATCAGAATAAACTCTCACTGCATTCTGCAGATATTGCTAATCTGCTGCGCGAATCTAACTATGCGGCGAAGTCGTCGAATGCCACCATGATTCGTGCGAACCATGTTGAACAGGCGTTGCACAGTCAGGAAAAGCGGGTAAGTCGTCTTAAAGATCATGTAATGCAGACGTTTACCAACGGTACCACCTTGATTGACACGGAAGGGGCAGTTGTCGGGCAAATTAATGGTTTGTCTGTTATTTCTACCTCTGACTATCAGTTTGGTGCACCGAATCGGATCACGGCAACAACCTCCTACGGTGAAGGCGGGGTGTTTGATATTGAACGCAGTGTCGATCTTGGCGGGCGGATCCACTCCAAAGGCGTCATGATTCTCTCTGCTTACCTGGCCTCTATTTTTGGCCGCAGCAGCCGGGTGCCGTTGACGACTCACCTTACGTTTGAGCAGTCTTATGGTGGGGTAGACGGTGACAGTGCCTCAATGGCAGAATTGTGTGCAATTGTGTCAGCATACTCGCAAATCCCGCTTCGTCAGGATGTGGCGATTACCGGCTCGATGAACCAGTTTGGTCAGGCTCAGCCAATTGGCGGCGTGAATGAGAAGATTGAGGGCTTCTTTGATGTTTGTACCATTAAAGGGCGACATGCCGCACAAGGCGTCATTATTCCACAGTCGAACGCGCACAATTTAATGCTGCGTAAGGATGTGGTTGAGGCTGTAGAGAAAGGCGAGTTCCATATTTGGGCAATCAGCCATGTGACTGACGCTATCGAAATCATGACCGGGAAACAGGCGGGGCAGGCATCGTTGGATGGCACCTATCCGGTCGAGTCGGTGTTGGGGCAGGCACAGATGAAACTGAATGCTCTGAGACGTTGATCCTTTGGTACGTCACTGACTTTCTCTGAGTGAGATGAAACGAAAAGGTTCTGGAGCTGCTCCGGAACCTTTTTTAATGTTTCTTTCCGCCAAATAGCTAAGGCTATTTATGAATAGCGTTAATTGAATAGTGTTAAATGATGAGCTTTTATGCTCAGATTTCTAAGACGGAAACAGGTCAAAACTCGGTAAATCATCAAGATGTGCCGCCCAGCCAGGTTTTCTGCTGGTAAAAATAGCCGCTGTGGGCCGAAGCTCAACATTTGTGTCAAGGCACCCCGCCGGAACCACAATGCCCAATGTTTCAGATTGATAGGGTAACGCTGAGCCACATCTACGGCAAAAGCACTTTATATGTTGCGTATCTGGCAGTTGAAAGGTCGTTGTTGAGTCAGCACCTTGCAACCAGTTCAACGTGGCAGTATTGGAAAATAAGTTGGATGCATGCCCTGAGCCTGTGTCTTTCCGGCAATGTTGACAGTAGCAAAGATAAAATGACTGAAAGCTACCCGTTATTTCAAATTGCACATCGCCGCACAAACAGGAACCTTTATATGCTATACGAACCAAATTGCCTCCTGTCTAAACACCCATGATAAATAAGTATTAGAAAGCTATTGCAGAAAGCGACGTCTAGGCATGCTTTTTTAGATGTTACTCACAAATTTTCAAATGAAAAATAAAGTGTGATCAGAGTTTGGTTAATTTCGATGATTATATTGCTTTGTTTGAAAATAAAAAAAGGCAGCCATTTGGCTACCTTTAATAAATAAAGCAGGTAATGAAATTATGCTTTCTGTAGATCTTTTGCAGGATAAGTCAGCGTCATGCCTTCAACATTAACATGCACGTAGTAGCCGCCACTGCTCAGGCCAGCAACAACCATTTTACCAAGATCAACGCCTTTAGTTGCAACAACAACTTCATCAATAGAAAACATTTTATCACCTTGATTAAGAAAATAGATTATATGAAGTATCTATTCGCGCATTTAATCAGAAGTTATATTTCTTATCTAATCAATGTATTTATCACGGTGATGAAATTAATTTATCTGATTTTTGTTTTTGTCTTTTATGAATAAAATAATCGGTAATAAAAGGATGAGCTCTAATTAATTTAAAGCTTTATTAATACATATTCGCTGTTTCTGGGAAGCATAATTTCGCTGTATTTTGTCATTTTCTATAGTGTACACAGTGTCTTAGTGGTATGGTGTGAGATGATTAAATATCAATGATAACAGGCACTAACCGTTACTAAAGTAAGATGGTTAGTCGTTACTGAGGAAGGTAATATGGATCCAGTATTCCAAATTCTCGACGTTGTTCTGAATGTTGAGGTGTTCCTATTAATTTTTGTTTTAGTTCTACTAAAAAATAGCGTTAAGTTTGTGCCACAGAACCGGGCATGGTTAATCGAACGTTTCGGGAAGTATCAGTCGACCAAGGAAGCCGGACTAAACTTCATTGTACCGTTTATCGACCGGGTTGCCGCAGACCGCAGCCTGAAAGAGCAGGCGCAGGACGTGCCGTCGCAATCAGCAATCACCAAAGACAACATTTCACTGATCGTCGATGGCGTGCTCTATTTCCGAGTGCTTGACCCATACAAAGCGACTTACGGTGTCGACGATTATGTGTTTGCCGTTACGCAACTGGCGCAAACGACGATGCGTTCTGAGTTGGGTAAGATGGAACTGGATAAAACCTTTGAAGAACGTGACATGTTGAATACCAACATTGTGACAGCAATAAACTCAGCCTCTGAGCCTTGGGGGATTCAGGTATTGCGTTATGAAATCAAAGATATAGTGCCGCCAAACTCAGTTATGGAAGCCATGGAAGCGCAAATGAAAGCTGAGCGGGTCAAACGTGCCCAAATTCTTGAATCAGAAGGTGACAGACAAGCAGCTATTAACGTCGCTGAAGGTAAGAAACAGGCGCAAGTGCTAGCGGCAGAGGCTGATAAAGCAGAGCAAATTCTGCGGGCAGAAGGTGAAGCCAAAGCTATTCTTGCGGTTGCTGAAGCTCAGGCGGATGCGTTGCGAAAAGTAGGTGAAGCGGCTAACACAGAGGAAGGCCAGAAAGCGATTCAGTTGGATCTCGCGACCAAAGCGATTGCGGCGAAAGAAGCGATTGCCAAAGAGTCTTCCGTTGTTCTGCTGCCAGATAGCGGCACAGACGCCAGTGCACTAGTGGCACAAGGTATGTCGATTATTAACTCGATTAATCAGAAACAGAAACAGTAAGTCTCTGGAGTAAGCGATGGAATTCATAACCAACAATTTACCCGAAGTATTAATGATCTTGGGCGTGATCGCCTTAATCATTGAGGTAGCGGTGCTGGGTATGTCGACCTTTATCTTACTTTTCCTCGGGCTCTCGTTGCTTATATCCGGGTTGCTGATGAACTTCTCTGTACTAGACAGTTCATTGACTACAGCGCTCTGGAGCAATTCCGTGATCACCGCCGTGTTGGCTGTGATTCTGTGGAAACCGTTAAAACGGCTGCAAGAGAACCGGGGGACACAAGATATTCAAACGGATTTTGCTGAGTTGACCTTTACACTGGAAAGTGATGTTGATGATAAAGGGCTGAGCCATTACGCCTACTCTGGCATTAACTGGCAACTGAAAAGCCGCTCTCCTCTGAAAGCGGGAACGCAGGTCACCGTCATCAAAAAAGAGGTGGGGGTGATGTGGGTGGATGCGACTAAGTAAATCCTGAACCGATATTGTAATTAAGCGCGTTAGAGAGACATTTTTAACGCGCTTATTTATTTTTTTAAAACAGTCTGGAGTGATTTGGACGTTTTATCTACCTGAATGTGGAGTTTTATGTCTATTAGAAACGTATTAAGCACGTTTTATCGCGACAACGGAATAAATGTGCCAATGTTTTGATTCGCCTAACATTGTTGTTCCGTCCTCATCGCGTTCGTGAAGTTGAATAATGTCAAAGTTTGTGAAGAGTGCAGCGATATCTTCTTTAGTGAGTGACGTGATAGCCTGGTTGTAATGAGAAGACCATGAGTCATTTTTACCCATAAAATCACCGACAAATACACCGCCTATTTCTAGACAAGAGGTTATCTTTTTCCAAGTAGTTTGAAAATGCACTTTCTCTACGAAAAACAGACTGGCATTTGCGATTACCGCTCCGGACTTTGGGTAGTTGAAGCGATCGAATGATGACTCATAAAGATGAACTTGTGAATTACCCTCGAAGCGTTCTCGACAAATGGCTATTGAATCCGGATTGAGGTCAAATCCATGAACCAGATATCCCTGACTGTTCAAATATTCTATATCACTGCCGGTTCCACAGCCGCAGTCAACGGCAACCTTTTGTGATGACATATTCAATTTAACCGCTTGTTCAGTTCTTTTTGAATGAGGACGGTTTAAAGCTTTTTCGTAGAACTTTCGTCATTTATCTCTATGTTCATCCATGTTAATACATTCCTGAGTTAACCATGACATTATTGTCGTTATGAGCGTGTCCATCGCATTGGCACAAACCTGATGCCATTAACTTCAGATTCAGGAGCCGTTGCTTCGAAACCTTGAGCTTGATAAAAATTGACGGCGTTCACGGAAGCCCTTAACCGCACTTCACCGGACGGTGACTGTTTCAATAGGTGGTGAAGCAGTCGTTTACCTAACCCGGTTCCCTGATAATCATCATCAATGAACAAATGCGTAATATAGTCATGGTCTCTCATTGCCCCATAGCCGATTAGTTGATTATGTTCAGTGAGTTTGAAGCGTTGAAATCGAGTATCGTCAAAAGTCGTTTTGATGTCAGGGAGCACTTTTGATGTAAAAAACAGTCGTCCTTCTTCACTAAAATGCGGGAGGATGTTTGAGTTAGATACCCGCTCGACAAGCTCAACGATTGAATCTAAATCTGAGATTTTTGCTGCCTCGATGTTTGTATCATCGATGTTTATTTCTTTGATGTTCTGTTTTTCGATGTCCATTTGTTCCTTCCCGGAGCAGGGGCCGTATTCAATGGCTTTGAGGTAGATATGCCAGCCAAGAGTGGCTACATCCCTTCTTTTGCCCGAGAAATAGCGGCTTCAATTGCTGCTTTAGCTTGTGGACTATTTTTCCAACACGTTGTTCTCAACATGGACGCCACTCTTTCTGTAATTTCATCAGCCTGATAAGTAGCTAAGTCAGAAAGAGTATCTATTCCAATTTCTTCAAATCTTTTCAATACGGTAGGGCCAACGCCCTTGACCGCTAATAGTGCCTCTCTTTCGGTATCTGAAAACGCCATATGCTCTCCTTAAGAACAGATAAAATGGGTTAGACGACTGCACTCGATTCGCCTGTCATAAAATGATGCCTGACCATCGGCGATAATTTAAATTTTTGTGTGGCAGTAAGCAGTAATACAGGAATAACGGATGCTGGTCATTATAAAAAAGACCTTTGCAGAGCCACTTCAAAAAATAGTGATTAACTTGACCTGTTGCCAATAAAACCTCTGAGAAGTTTCGGTTTAGATCAATTAATCATCTGCGGAGCCACGCATTTATATAGCATTGAAATGGGAGAGGAGAGTCAGGCGTTTTAGATGGCCAGTAGGTATCAGCCTGCTGGTATAAGTCGGTAAGTCTTAGTCGGCGTATTTCCTTATATCGAGGCAGTCCCCCAATTTAATTATTACGCTAATTGTAAATAAAGGGAGATGCCACCAAGCGGAGACAACCCCTGTTTAAGTGGCGAACAGGGGCTGAAAGGTAGCGCTAAAACAGGATCAGACCACCATATTGGCGCTGTGCGAAAAGGCACAACGCGCTCAGTGAATCAATGATTTCTCTTTGAGCCACTCAGCGGCAATCCAGGCTGCTTTGGAAAAGACAGCTTCGTCGGCAGAGCTCAGATAACGTAATTCTTCAATTTCAGCATCAGGCTTGAGTTCGCCGCTGAAATTGGCAAAGTAACAGGTCAGCTGAACAGAAACATCGTCGGCTTTTCCGTCGGCCGGACCGACAAAGGTATCGGCATAACGGATACTGTCTGGGAGCAACTCAACAGACAGTTCTTCGCGAATTTCACGGATTAGCGCCTGCTCATCGCTTTCACCTGGCTCGCGTTTACCGCCTGGCAGATAAAAGAGGGTTTTGCCCTTTGATCGCACTGTCAGTAATTTACCGTCCTGAATAATGATCCAGGCCAGTTTATCAATCAGTTTACTCATCGTGTGTTTTCTCTCTTTCTTTTATATTTCAGCTAGTTACCAGCACTTAGTCGGCCAGGTATTCTTCACCGGCTGCAGCAACAAAAGCAATTTCTACTAGATAGTTCGGATCAGCCAGCTCGGCTTTCACACAAGCGCGGCTTGGCGCACAGCCTTCCGGCAACCAGGCTTCCCATGCTTCGTTTAGTGCATCAAAGTTAGCAAAGTCAGTCAGGTAAATAGTAACTGACAGGATACGAGATTTATCACTGCCGATTTTGGCCAGCATTGCTTCTGCTTGCTGGAAAATTTGCTGTGCCTGACCGCTTACGTCGGCACTGGTGTCAGAGTCCGCCACTTCTACAAAGTGAGCAATGCCGTTATAGACTGTGATATCTGACCAGCGTTTTGAAGGGTTAATACGGTGAATCTTCATGGGAACTTCCTTTTGTGTTTTTAGATGTCGCCAATTTGGCAAAACTTATCAGCGGCTTATCTCTGAATAGGGGGAGAAGGATAATTCAACCAGCCCGGGTTCCGTTTGGCAGGGAGGATTCCGGCATGGCCAGACAAGGGATGACACCGTCGGCATACCCAATGTCAAAAAGCATGCCCTGCGATAATTCCCCCGCCATTTTGCGTTCCGGTAGGTTAACCACAAACAATGCCTGTTTACCGGTGATTTCTGCCGGATTGGCGCGTTCTTGTTTGATTCCGGCTAGAATCGAACGGGTGTGATCGCCGAAATCGACAGTCAATTTCATCAGCTTGTCTGATTTGGCAACGTCGGCGACGGCGGTGATTGTACCGACGCGGATATCCAGCTTGTCGAGGTCATTGATGGTAACAAGGGGTTTGACCGGGGCGGGTGTCATCAGAATATCCTTCTTCCAAAATTGCATTATGCGCCATTATCTTATACCCAATGGGGCGCCGGTTAGAAGACCTGCGGTACAAATTGGAACAAAACGAACGTTTACCTTTACTTCAATGATAATGTTTGATGTGTGATCTCGGGCTCACTCGGGTTCGTCCTGTTTGGCCAGTTGCAGAAACGTTGCCATGCCCTGAATATCGAGATAGCCATCGGCTTTCTTGTGGGTGCGTAAATACTGATAGCCGGTCACCATTTTTATTATCTTTTCGGCTTCTGTTTCGCTGGGCTCTCGGCCATACAAGTGCGAAAAGGCAGCATACAGCGCGATTTTATCTACCACTTCAGCCTGACGATAAAGATACCCGCAGCCGGTTGCCAGCCACTCCAGGGAGCAATTGGCTTTCATTGCAATCTGGTTGGCTTTGGCGAGGCTTGGCTCACTGCCCTTTAGGTATTTTCGGATCAGCGCTTCGCTGATATCCACACGTCGGGCAAAGCCACTGACACTTTCTTCACCAATGAGGGATTTAAGGCGTTCGGCAAAAGACATAATTCGTACTCCGGTTCGAAGCTGAAGGGTTATAGCATTGCGACACGGCCGAAACAAGCCTAGGATGAGGGCAAGATTTATCTGCGAGTTCATCCCGAGAGGGTCGGGTGTGGACTCACTGACAAGGAGTTTACCAACATGGTAGCAAAGGTTGAGATTGCGCCTCAGGGGCCGCAATTTTCTGAACTGGTGCAGGGTTACTGGCGTACGGCGGAATGGGGAATGTCGCCTCAGGAGCGACTGACATTCTTAAAACAACACATTGAGCTGGGCATTACGACTGTTGATCATGCGGATATCTATGGTGACTACAGCTGTGAGCGTCTGTTTGGTGAGGCGCTGGCGTTAGAGCCGTCAGTGCGTGATCAGATTGAGATCGTGACTAAATGCGATATCAAGCTGTGCAGTGCTGCGTTTCCGGAGCGCAAAATTAATCACTATGACACCAGCAAGGCGCACATTCTGGCATCTGTCGATAATTCGTTATCCCGTCTGAATGTTGATCACATCGATGTGCTGCTTATTCATCGACCGGATGTGCTGATGGATGCGGATGAAGTTGCTGAGGCGTTTGCTGAACTGAAGCAGCAGGGGAAAGTCAGCCACTTTGGTGTGTCTAACTTTACGCCCGCTCAGTTTGACCTGCTGCAATCACGCTGGGATGCACCTCTGGTGACTAATCAGGTTGAAATTAATCCGCTGAATTTTGAGGTGTGCCACGACGGAACGCTGGATCAATTGCAAATGAAGCGCATCAAACCGATGGCCTGGTCTTGTCTGGGGGGCGGTGCGATTTTCTCCGGCCAGACTGAGCAACAAATTCGGGTGCGTGACGAACTGGAAGCCATTCGTGAAGAAACCGGTGCGGCCAGTATCGATCAGGTGATTTTTGCCTGGGTACGTCGACTGCCGTCTCGTCCGTTACCGATCATTGGTTCGGGCAAAATTGAACGTGTTCAGGCTGCCGTGGATGCGCTCGACATTGAGCTGACCCGCGAGCAATGGTTCCGCGTCTGGGCGGCCTCTAAAGGCCATGGTGTGCCTTAAGCCTGATTCATGGCGGTTGGCCAATCCGATGTCTAAGTATGCCGGTAACTGACCGGACAAAGAAAAGGGCCAGCAGGCCCTTTTTATTTATGTCAATCAAAGAGAGCGGTTTCAGCGTGTTCGTGGCAGCATCAATAACACAGTTTGTAACTCTTCTTCTGCGCACATTCAGCAGTTTTTAACGCATCCTGGAATCGTTCATCGTAAGGGTAGGCCTCAACCAGTTTGCGGAAGGTCTCTACAGCTTTGGTGTTTTGCTTCTGGTTGTAATATGCCCAGCCTTTAATCTCAGTCAGTCCTACTTCTTTGCCAAAACTGTCCTCAAAGGCTTCACTGTGTTCTATTACGAACTGATAATTCTGCTGCTCGTACGCGTTAAGAATGGCCTTGGATTCACGCTGCTTGGCATACAGCATCTTGCGCTGCGGATCTGCCAGTTTGTTCGCAAGGAACTCAGCATGTTGCTCAAAGCCAGCTTTGTTGAGGGCAAGCGTGTAGCCGTATTGTGTATCTTGAAACTGTTTGTCGCTGCCCGGCATCGCTTCAAGGGCTTGTTCAAAAGCACGTTTGGCTGTCAACGGGCGATCGAGCTTGTACCACTGCCAACCGGCCAGTGCGTACTGACTGGCGGTCATTGACGGTTGCTGATACAGCAGTTCCAGACAAGCCTGAGGTTCACTTTTGCACACTTTGGTGAGTTGTGGTGAGCCCTCGCCGGCATTGAGCTTTTTCAACGCCGGATACCGGCTGGCCCATTGTTGCTGCAACCGGGACGCGTCTTCGCTGCGACCCAGCTGTTGCAGGGTCAGAATTTTCCCTTCAATCTGCTTTTTGTTGGGTTGTCCCGTCCCCGCTGAACCCGACCGGGTCCATTGTATGGATTGGTCAAACCACATCAGCGCCTGACTGTATTGTTTCTGACGGTAATACTGCCAGCCCAGCATTTCTGCGCCTTTTGCATCACGGAGCTGTGTGATCTGTTTTCCGGCCGCGTCGGCATCTGCGGTGCTGAGTCTGGCCTGCCCGAGTTGCGTTAAATGCAACTGATAGGCCAGTTTGTTGTACGCCTCGGGTTGATAGCCAGCACTTTGGCGGTAGCGGGCCAGAATATCACTGCCATTGGTATTGCGGGTCCAGCCGAGCAATTTTTGTGTGGTACTCAGGCCGTGATCCGGGCAGGCCGTCAGAATTTGGGTGAACTTCTGTTTGGCTTTCGGGCCATATCCGGTTGCGACCTCCTGCTGCAGATCCAGCCACGCCCATTGGATTCGCTGGCAGCTGGCCCAGTCAGGATGGGCAGCCAGCAGTTGGCGGGCTTGCTCATTCTGATGAGTTTTGACGGCCTGAGTCAGTTGGTTAAGCGCCTCCTGATAGCTGATTTCAGTGTTCAGCTTTTCAGATGTTTTATTGTTTGCCGCTGCCTGCTGTGCGGCCTGCCAACCTTCTTTTTCCAGAATTTTCCAGATAGGTGTTTCATCAAACTGGGATTGAGTACGCTGCGGGGCGACTTCCACCGACACCTGGCGTTCCAGCAGTTGGACCTGAGCTTGCTCGGCGGCCATTACCGGAGTGGCCGCGAGCAACGCGAGAGTCAAAGG
This sequence comes from Photobacterium ganghwense, assembly GCF_017329545.1. Taxonomy (NCBI): domain Bacteria; kingdom Pseudomonadati; phylum Pseudomonadota; class Gammaproteobacteria; order Vibrionales; family Vibrionaceae; genus Photobacterium; species Photobacterium ganghwense. The sequence continues at coordinate 1,409,047 of NZ_CP071326.1, read as the reverse complement.
TTTCATTGGCAATACCTCTCGTGAAAAGCGATATGAGAAAAAATGATCAGGCTGGCAGAGTAATAATCGTCATTCGCGTCCGGATGGGGGAGTGCGTTGCGATGCTTGTATTTCTCCTGGCTGATTTGCACCAGTGTTGCAATGGCATTGGCCCCGTTAGGGGCTTTGTAGTCGGCCATCTGAGCGGAGTTAACATCTACCCAGGCGCGGTTATTTTGTTGCAACCAGCTGCGGTAATGGTCGTTAATCGCGCTGTCGTAGCCGCCCCAAATGAGATAAAGGGGGATTCGATAGCTGGAATAGCTGAACCGGGAAGGGAACTGCTGTGCCGGTTGCCAGCTGTCATTCTGAAATTCGAGCCAGTCTGCCGGCAGGTGATACTTCCCGAACTGATTTTTATCCAGTAATGCCAACCCACCTTCGCTGAGTGCGGACCAGCGCGGGCTGAATTGTCTGAACGCATTAAATGCCGGGAAAATCCAGTATGACGGATTGACCACTGTTGAGGTCGGGTGAGCAAACCCGTAGCTTGCCGGCAGTAAAGCCAGTTCATTATCCAGTGTCACAATATGGCTTTTCGCCAGAGCATCAATGATGGCTTTGGCCTGTTCCCGATATTGATAGTCCGGCCAGGCTTCATCGGCTTTCAGCAATGCCCATGCGATAAAAATGTCGCCATCACTGGCATTGTTCGGATCGGGGATATGGGGTGGTTGAGGCTGCCACTTCCAGGCAAACAGGGCATCCTCATCACGCTGCAAGGTAGAACGAGTCCACTGCCAGAGCTGTTTAAAGGTGTCGTGATCGTGGAAGAAGGCGGCCATTAACATGCCGTATCCCTGGCTTTCGCTGTGGCTGATACTGTCATTGCCGTTGTCCACGACTCGTCCCTGAGGCGTGATGTAACGTTGCTTATAATACGTCCAGAGCTTTTGATCGCCCTGAATGTTACAACCGTGCACCTTCGCTTCAACCGATGAGTGCGTCAGCATTGGTAACGTGGCCAGCACAAGCGGAAACCATTTCATCGCGTCTTCTCCAGGCTACGGTGCATCAGCAATGCCAGTGGCAGGATAAGCAGCAGCAACAGCAGTGGCAGCATGTACGGATAAGCAATGAAACCGGCCCGCGCCAGTTGCAGATCGTCCTGATAGCGGTGAACGGCCAGTTCAATACTGCCAGATGAAGCCGGATGTTCCTGGCTGAGATATAGCGCCATTTCTTCATTCAGTGCGGCTTCATTCATTGCGCTGAAGAAAATGTTGCGCCAGCCGTTGATGTCGGTGGTAAGACGAGCCATGGAATCCGCTTGTCCCTGCATACTCAGTGCTGGCTGCGACTGTGAAAACTGGTAGAAGGCCGCAGGCTGAACCCGATTGTCTGCATCAACGCTGCCTGCATCAACGCTGTCGGCTTCCCCTGTGCTATCTGCATTCATGGTGTGAAGTAGGAACTGGCGCAGACGACTGAACACACCGGTTTGATCTGTAACGGATGATTCAGTGCCCCGGTTTTCCCTGCCCACATCAAACGTCAGGTTCACTGGCCGGACTTGTTGCAACGTGGTGGTCAGCAGCAAGTCTGTCATTGGTTGCCGTGCCTGATGGGTCAGGTGACTCAGCAGTTGCCACACCGCTGACAGGGTGCTGTCTTGTTCATAGTGGAGAGTGAATTGTGCATCACGACCGTTGTTGGCACTGAGGAACAGCAGTTGTTCCGGCGGCAGCTGATGTTCATATTCCGCCAGATAATTTACCCAGGCACCCAATTTCAGGGTGGAATGGCTGTCAATCTGCGCGATAAACGGCGTATAGCTTGAGCCCTGATTGTATGTGACCCGTTGTTCGGGGCCGTACAGCTCGACGCTGACAGTGTTGAGTCCCGGACGCAGCTGGCGCATTGGGAACGTCAGGCGATAGTGCTGAGTGTGGCGCCAGAAACTGGCTCGGATAGGCATGCTGTTAGCATATTCACCATTGACTCGGATGATCATGGCGGCTTCACCGGGATCAACTTTCGGATGGCGCAGCACCAGATTGATCTGCGCGTTTTCGTCCTGATTGACCAGCATGTTGGCCGGCATCATCAGGGGCAGCATTAAAGGTTCGTCCCCAAACTGTTTTTGCTGAGTAAACATGCCGATGCGGAAATGATCCTGACTTGCCATTTGCATTGGGCGGACCAGCGGCTGTTCACTGATCTGAGTGAATGCCTGAGGGGGCAGGATGTAGTCAGGGGTCGCGAAATACCGTGATGCCTGTAACAGCTCCGCTGCATTGCGGCCAGAGATTATCAGCCGCCATTGGCGGGTTTCAGGCTGGCGGAAAACCGCCAGAAATGGCCCGTGGATACTGTCAGTCATGGTATCCGGGATGGCATGCTGATGTCGCAGGTTTTCTGGTAACCCGAAGACCAACTGGACTTTATCGCTGTCTGACAGTGCTGAACTGTTGTTCGACAGGCCAGAGTCTGAGCCGATCAGGTTGTCGTAGGCATACTGGTACTGGTCGCTACCGCTGCGTAGTGTCCAACCCTGAACCAAGTGAGAAGCGACAGTAAGCGCGGCCTGCGGGTTATCCTCCAGCAGATTGACGATCGTCAGTGTCTGACCATGCAGCTGGCCGCTTTTTATCAGCCCGGCCAACGTGGCCAGTGTCGGTGAGCTATTCGTGTCGCGGTAATCCAGTTCATAGAATGACTGCGATGCCAGAATTTCGGTTACAGCTTCTGATGCATCAATTCGCTGCTCGGTCATTGTCAGTGACGCAGGTAGCTGGTGGCGCACCGAAATAGTCATCATGTTGCCATACCGACTCAGCAGTTCGGGTGGCAGTGTCACCTTAATTTGCTGTGGCTCGCCGCTGGGGTGCAACTGAATATTGGCAAGTGGCTTCTCACCAAGATTGAGCCATAAATTAGCCAGATCAATATTGCCCGAATGACTGAGGGTCAGCGATAGCTGAATGGCGTTTGCTTGCTGGTGATCCAGCACCGTGATCGGGAAACTGATCTTATCCCATTGCCCGCGCAGCATCGGATCCCGGCCATCCGGTAACAGATATTGAAACGGCACCCGAATGGTTTCAGCCTGACTGGCGGCAGTGATCAGGAAACAGACAAGAAAAAGCAATATGCGTTTCATTGGCGTACATCCTGTGTTGGGTTGTCGTGGTGAACTGCTGAGCCGGAAGAGTCCTGACGATTGCCCGCTGAAGTGATGGCCTGGGTGAGCCCGAGGAAGGCCAGCTTGCAGAAACTGGCAAATGCATGGGGCAGACTTTTGCGCTGTTGAGCTTCAAACTCGCGGCGTTTCTCCCAGCGTTGGCTGTGGCCGAAGGTCATGCTGGTAAAAATCTGCGCGGCTTTGGCATCGGCATCCATCAACTCGCAATTGACGGTTTGTCCGGTTGCCAGGGCTTGAACTCGATGCACCCGTAGTGTCAGGCGATGCGGTTTCAGGTGCATTTTGTCTGAGCTTTTACCGGCGGTGTTGCCGTGAATGTTGTCACTTATCGGATAGCTCTCGGTATCAGGTTGAGGTGAAGACTTAGGCTGGGGTGAAGATTTCGGCTGAGGTAAAGACCTCGGCTGCTCAGCCAGACAAACTAGCTGGATTACATCGTTCGGTTGCAGCGGCTGACTCAGCGAAGGAATGGTCAGCCGGGCACCGCTGATCGATGCGTCTTCAATCAGTGCATCGGATGATTCTCCGTTGATGCTGACCGATGCCCGGGTTTCACAGCGAGTCCGGGGTTCAAAACGACGCTGACGTTTTTCCACCATGGCACCAAGGCAGACCAGGCACATCAGCAGGTTGAAGGTGTTGAAGACCAGTACGACTGTGAGTTGCCCTTGCTCGACCGGGTACTGGTAGATCCGATAAATCCCCCAGGCTTCTGCGGTACCGATGATCGCGATCAGTGCCAGTACCACAGGAGTTAATGACGAAAAGTGGGTATGGTCAGTGGTTTCGCCTTTCGGAGTTACGGTAAAGCTTGGTTTTCTCGGGTTCACCAGTACCGACAGCACTGGTAACAGCAGGAAAAGCGCCAGTATGGTCTCGTACAGCTCGGAGAAAAAGGCGTTACGCGAGTTGCCGAATAAGTGCTGGTTGATAGCCATGCTGATGATCAGATGAGGGATGGCGTAAGCGATAAAGTCGTTCGCGTTACCCACGAAAATTTGCAGGTCAAACAGCAGGTAGCACAAGGGGGCCAGTAGGTAAATGACCCTGAATAGCGGGAAAAACCAGAATAGGGTTGAGTTCAGGTAGCAGAGCTTCTGCGGCAGGCTCAGCCCACGCTTCAGCAGGGGATTGTTGCGCATGAAAATTTGCAGCATGCCTTGTGCCCAGCGGGTACGCTGGGTCACATACGCCCCGAATGTGTCAGGCGAGAGGCCTGCGATCATGGCCTTGTTGATATAGGCGCTGTCCCATCCGTTGGCGTGAATATTAATCGCGGTATCGGCATCTTCAGTGATGGTTTTGCTTGAGATCCCCCCAGCTTCAACCAGTGCCTTGCGGCGAATGATGGCGGCTGAACCACAGAAAAAACTGGCATTCCAGAAGTCCATACCTTTCAGAATGCGGTTATAGAACATTTCGTTTTCTGCCGGCACCTTGTTCTCTATGCCCAGATTGCGCTCAATGGGGTTTGGGGTGACAAAAAAATGCGGTGTCTGGAGAAATCCTAAACGGGGTTGCTGCTGAAACATGCCGACAGTATTGACCAGAAAATCACGGGTGGGCACATGGTCAGCGTCCAGAATCAGAATCAGCTCTCCGGAGCTGTGTTTGAGCGCGTGATTGATATTCCCGGCTTTGGCGTTCAGGTTAGCCGGTCTGGTCAGGTAGTTGGCTCCCAATTCCAGGCACAGTTGTTTTAGGTCATTGGTCCGCTGACGAGCCGCATTGGCACGCTGAAGATTCGGGTCGTTCAGCTTTTGCGCCGTGCCGCCATCGTCCAACACCCAGACATTAACCGTCCCCGGATAGCGAAGCTGCATCGCTGCCGAGATTGTTGGCCGTACCACGCGAGGCGATTCGTTGTAGGTTGGAATGAATACATCAATGACGGGAAGAGGCTTGCTTTCGTCAATTGGTACGATGTCCCGCTCACGCTGGCGTACGTTCACGAACATACCTAGCAGGTAGATGGTGATGCCGTAAATTTCGGTGATGAATAGCGCCAGCGCAAAAGGCATATCAATGCTGCTTTCCCATGGCAGAGTTTGGTCGTAGCGCCACCAGATATAGCGCAGCGAAATCAGCGCGCCTGTGATCAACATGATCAGGTTCAGCATGTTTCTGTCGCTGCGGTTCATCCCCAGCATCACAATGACAAACGTAGAGGCTGACAGCCAGAGGTGAGTTTCCGTTGAGACGTTCACGGTTGCCAGGCCGGTAATCGCGACAAACAGCAGAATGGCAGCGAACCACTTCATTCCGGACAGTGCATTCGGGGTTTTCATGACGGAAAGTCCTCCAGATAGAAACTGGGTTTCAGCTCATCCAGCCAGGTGAGACTGTGACGGTTTTCAGGGGCGCAATAATGGATAAAGATGGATAACCACTGCTCCATCTTGCGGGTGTGCTGTTGGGCATAAACGCAGCGGTCACCGTTGGGCATGACGTTGACCCAACGCTGGTAGGGGCCGACTGCGTTGTACTTACGCTCACCGGGGTTTGACGGCATGGCAAAGGCGAAAAGCGAGGGAGGCTGTTCCAGTGGTTTTTTCGACACCACCTGTACGATCAGGTTTTCACCGCGCTGAAAAGTTGTATTGTCCAGCTCAGACCAGAACCATAGCTCTTCGTTTCTGCGCTGCCGGTAATTGGTCAGCAGTTTTTGCCCTTCTGGATAGACAGGTAGCTGATAGTCATGGATTGTGACGGGATCATTGAACGTATGACTGACTGTCTGGGACTGAGTCAGCTGACACCCGGTCAGACTGAGCGCCCCAACAACAATGCCAAGGATACTGCGTAAACTCATAAGTGCCTCCTTGATGCTCCTGAACGGGGCTATGCAAGAACGCCACCATATTTTCAATCCTGACTAGCCGACTGATTTATGAGAATTTTTCTTAATGCTGAACACGTTGATGACAGAAAGTGTAAAAGATACTGACATTTGAATCAGTAGAGAGAGGGGAGCTCGAAAGCCACGGAACATAACGAGTCGAAAAGTGGATAGCAAGAAAACAGCAGTTTAAACAAAATGGTTCAAGCAAAACAGTTTATGCAAAACGGTTCAAAGAAAACAGAGAGATGAAACAGCAGGCAGAGAGATGACAGGCAGCTTCAATAAAATACGTATTAAAAGCTGCCTGATGGCGGGTGCTTGATAGATCCAGTCTGATAGCAGCCTAATGACAGGCGCATCGGGCATGTACCGTACCGGGTAAGGCGTACTCAGTTTGGAGTTTGACCTGAAGTTTCTGACGCGCAAGAGCGTCTTGGTGACTAAATCGTCTTGCTAAACCGAACTTCCAGGCCAGAGTTTCAAGGCCAGACGCTCGAGGCCTGTAAACACGCCTTTAAGTCACTGTAGCTGACTCAGGAAAACCTGATTAACGCTCAGATCACCACTCGCCGGTGTTTTCCATGGATGCCCATGGTTCAGCCGGTGCCAGTGCTTCGCCTTTTTGCAGTAGCTCAATGGAAATGCCATCCGGAGAGCGGACAAATGCCATGTAGCCATCACGCGGAGGACGGTTGATTGTCACACCGTTGTCCTGAAGATGGGCGCACAGGTCGTAAATATTATCGACACGGAAAGCCAGGTGGCCAAAGTTACGGCCACCGGTGTACGCTTCAGGATCCCAGTTATAGGTCAGCTCAAGTAGCGGCGCATGATGTGCTTTTGCGTAGTCTGCGTCACCCGGTGCAGCCAAAAACACCAGCGTAAAGCGGCCTTTCTCACTCTCTTTTCGGTTAACTTCAACCAATCCCAGCTTGTTGCAGTAAAAGTCCAGAGAAGCGTCAAGGTCGCTGACGCGCACCATAGTGTGTAGATATTCCATTGTATTTCCTGTGGTTATCCAAATGGTTTTGATGTCTATTCTAACAGTATTTCGGCGACTGCTTCACCTACTCCGAAAGCGGACTGTGGGTTCTGGCCGGTGACCAGTTTGCCATCCACGACCACGTTCTTGGTCCAGGGGCTGGTTTTGACAAACACGGCGCTGGCTGCTTTCAGCTGATCTTCAAGGAGGAAAGGCACCACATCGGTCAGTTCCACCTCTTTTTCTTCCTCGTTAGTAAATCCGGTCACGCGTTTGTTGGCAATCAGGTACGTTCCGTCAGGGAGGGTCACATTCACCAATGCGGCGGGCCCGTGACAGATGGCTGCGACTACGCCGCCTTGCTGAGCCATATTTACCGCCGCTTGCTGGACGGTGCTGCTGTCAGGAAAGTCCCACATGGTGCCGTGGCCACCGGCGAACACAATCGCCTGATATTCGCCGATATCCACACTGGCAAGAGAGTCGCTGTTCTTCAGGTGTTCGACCAGTTCAGGCGTGGCGAGAAAACGTGCATTGGCGTGATCCTCTTCATCCCAGCTTTTGGGATCAACCGGTGTTTCGCCGCCGTCAATCGAGACCACATCGACCCGAATCCCCTGATCGGCCATGGCATAGTAAGGGTGGGTCAGTTCAGAAAGCCAGAAGCCGGTCTGTGTACCGGTATCGCCCATGTGAGCATGGCTAGTAAGGACTATCAGTGCTTTTTTCATGTTTGACATCCCTTCTTCGAGTGAGATACAGCGAAAGCTTAGTTGATCACGGCTGGGTTCGTTACTTTGAAGGACAACTCTGTGAACATCACGCAAGTAAATACTTACCTTTATCATCAGGATATGCTTGAGAAGAAAGGGCAAGTCTTGCAAAATAAAGCCAGTTTATACCCTCATAGTGAATGATTAAGGTAACGAGCATGATTTCTAAGTGGGCTGTGCGCTTTTTTCAGATGGCCGAGCTGGTTGGTTCATGGAGTAAAGATCCCTCGACGCAGGTTGGTGCAGTGATCACCCAGGGAAATCGCATTGTTTCTGTTGGCTTCAACGGTTATCCGCACGGTATTTCAGACAGTGCCGACACCGATGAGCGCGAAATGAAGTACCTGAAAACCCTGCACGCCGAAGAGAACGCAATTCTGTTTGCGAAACGTGATTTGGCCGGTTGTGATATCTGGGTGACGCATTTCCCTTGCCCGAACTGCGCCGCCAAAATTATCCAGACGGGGATTTCAACGGTGCATTGTCCTGAGCAGACGGACGATTTCCTGTCTCGCTGGGGTGAGAAAATCAAAGTCAGCGAAGAAATGTTCCAGCAAGCGGGTGTTGCGATTGACTGGCTGCCGCTGGAAGGACTGGCACTCAAGAGCCCGCAATAAACGTTTCACGGGCTTGGTCAGATAAATGACTGAGCCATCTCTTGTCAGTATGAAAGCCACCTTATGCCTCAGTAAGCAAAGGTGGCTTTTTTGTCGCACTGTTTTGCTGCTGTTAAAAGCAAAAGTGACAGTTTTCACGGGTCAGCCCGTATTTTCCCCGTAAGTTCGTGATGTGATCCTGCCCGGCTTTTATTCCCATCTGGTAGCCTTCATCGAGTCGCTCACGTTTCATAGTGAGGCGTTTGACGGCGAAGTTTTCCGGTGGGGCAATGACTCTGACTGTCGCGTCTTGCGGCGGGGTCCGAATAAACTCCAGTGATGCATTGTAGCGTTCAGCACGGTGTGCCATAGCCTCCGCTACACCCGGATACCGGGATAGCAGCGTTTTCATGACCCACGGGTGGCGGTTCGGCGGCATGTGATAACTGAGCGGATGAGATAACACCACGGTGATATCTCGTGCTCCGCGTCGGTAGGCTTCTTTAACCGGAATAGAATCAGCGACACCCCCATCGGTAAAACACCCCCCTGAAAAACAGGGTGTCGTTTTAAAAGCAATCGGTAGCGCTGCTGTCGCCACCATGGCTTGATGCATGTTGTGCTCGGTAATACGGTAGTAGTTGGCCTTACCGGTATTCACATCTGTCATGGTTGCCCAGAATGGAATTGCGCTAAACAGTTGCTGCTTGTCGAGTGGAAAGCGGCGATTAGACTCTGTCCACAGCCATTCCACGTCCACCAGATCGCCGCCTTTCAGAAAACGACGCGGATTGTAGAACCGTCGGCTGGTAGCCAGTTCAGTAATAACCTGATAACTGCGCTGAGGCGCATCGGCGACATAGCCCAACAGATTAGATGCCCCGGCTGAAACACCAATCGCAAAATCATAGGGTCGATGCCCTTCTGACATAAAGGCATCCAGGACGCCGCTGGCAAAAATTCCCCGCATTGCGCCACCTTCGACAATAAGCGCTCGGCTGTTTTCAAACTGCATACTGACCTCATATTCTTGTAATGCGAGAAGAATACGCACGAACTGCGGGCAGGAAAAATTGGTCGTGTTTATTGATTTGATAGGTAAAAACAAACAGCCATCAATCGATGGCTGTTGTGATAGAAAAGAGGGGGGGATCAGAAAGTTTTCAACGGTATTACACGCAAGGAATGACTTCTGTTGTTGGGCGGTCACCCACCTTCATTGCTCGGGTGTATTTGATGTAACAGCGCTTTTCTTTCAGTACTTCCTGGTTACTTGAATCTGTTTCTACATTATGACGGAAGGTAATGTAGGCGGATTCTATATCTTGGCTGTCGCCGTAGATCGCGACGAAATCATAATCGTCTGAACGGTAATCGCGAATCCCTTTCACCAGGTTCGATAAGGACACTGGGTCGGAATCAGGGTAACCAAACCGGAACACACAGTAGGTGTTGGATGTCATTTTGCAGAGGCTGAAAGGTAGGTCTGTAACCAATGCGTTCTCATGCCCGGCATTGTCATGGGTTGTGACATAAGGGTGATTTTCCAGCCCTTCGATAGCCATTTTTCCGTAAGTCGTTTCAGCGGTCGATTTGATGGTTCCTGCCATGCTTGCAAGTACCGCGTTTCTGGCATCGTCTTGTGCGTCCAAAAATTTAGGTGCGGCAACTACGGCAACAATACCGAGAATCACAACAACAGTGACCAGTTCTATTAATGTGAAACCTTTAGCTTTCATTCGGGTTTATATCATACAAAAAATCAGTGGCCGGATTATACGCCACAAATACCATATGGCAATCAAATATGTATTAAGAGGAACTTAATCGCTTTTGTATGCAAGATATCGGTATTTACTGGGTTTTAACGCCAAAATATGCAGCGTCGGAATGAAAGTGAGGGATGGCCGATGATCTGATAAGTTAACCAGTTGATTTAATTGGTTGAGTAAGTGTTTGTAGATGGAAATGCCAGCTGATTCCCAACTTGCCGACATTGTCAGCGAGTCGCTTCTGCTAATGTCAAAACATTCAGGATAACAATGAAAGCAGGGCAGAGAAAGGTGAGTGGATGAGCCAAATCATGATCATTGAGGGAGACATCACCAAAGCGAAGGTGGATGCCATCGTCAATGCCGCGAATCCAGTTATGTTGGGAGGAGGCGGAGTTGATGGCGCGATTCATCAGGCTGCAGGCTCTGCATTGCGGCAAGCCTGCTTGCAAGTACCCGCCTATGGGGGTGTCCGATGCCCGACCGGGGAGGCGCGCATTACCAGTGCCGGCAATTTATCTGCCAAGTACGTGATTCACACCGTTGGCCCGGTCTATGATCGTGTCTCCAATCCTGCAGCGCTACTGGGAGCCGCCTACGAGCACAGCCTTCAACTGGCTCTGGAGCATCAGTGCCAGACCATCGCCTTTCCCGCGATTTCTTGTGGTGTGTATGGTTATCCTCACGATGAAGCCGCTGAAGTGGCATTCTCCGTCTGTCGTCGTGAGGCGTACAGTCATCTGCAAATCTATTTTTATTTGATGGGAAAATCGATGGTATCACTTTGGAAACAGATCCTGAGTTCGCAGCCCTGAACAAACAACAGACAGTTGTTAGGCTTGTATTATGAAATGGTGAACCTGAATTGGCCTAAAGCCTGAAAGCCTGAAAGCCTGAAAGTCTGAATGTATAAGAGGTTAAATCTGCAGGTGGGTGAAACGCGGAGTATATCATCGCGGATGAAAAATGCTGGTGGTGCTGACTGTCAGACAAATCAAGTGTGACGAAAAATGGGGAAGACCTGATGAGAATTACGTTTCTTGGTGGTACTGAAACCGTTACCGGATCCAAGTTTCTTGTCGAAACCAAAAATACGAGCGTACTGGTCGATTGTGGACTTTTTCAGGGGTACAAATGGTTACGGGAAAGAAACTGGCAAACGCTGCCGATGGATATCAATTCGCTGGATGCCGTCATCCTCACGCACGCGCACCTGGATCATTCAGGCTATATTCCGGTGCTCTATAAACGTGGTTTTCGTGGTCCGGTGTTTACTCATCATGCGACACAAGCACTGTGCCAAATCTTGCTGGTTGACAGCGGCCATATTCAGGAAGAAGACGCCCGTTATTTAAGCAAGCACAAGCTCGGTAAACACGAACACCCTGAACCGCTTTACGACCGTCAAACTGCCGAAGAGTGTATGACACTCTTTCAGCCAGTGGATTTCGATGAGCAGGTGGAAGTCGGCGATATCCGATTTCATCTGCAACCGGCCGGGCATATCCTTGGCGCGGCAAGTATTATTCTGGAAGCAGAGGGAAAGCGCGTCGGCTTTTCCGGCGATGTTGGGCGTTACAACGATGTGTTGATGCGACCCCCCCGGCCGTTACCGGAGCTGGATTTGTTATTGATGGAGTCCACCTATGGTAATCGCCTGCACGACAATCAGGACCCTGCCGAGCAACTTGCTGCGGTGGTAAACCGTGTCGCTAAAAACGGGGGAGTGTTACTGGTGCCCGTTTTTGCCGTGGGAAGGGCGCAGGCCTTTCAGCATTTGCTGGCAAAACTGATGGATAACGGGGAAATTCCCAGAATGCCGATCTATCTCGACAGCCCGATGGCCATCGAAGTGTCAGATATATTTTGCCGCTTCAGCGATCAACACAAGCTGAGTCATAATGAATGTCACCGTATGAGCCATTCCATTATTTATACCCGCACAGTGGATGAGTCGAAAGCAATCGAAGGGCAGGCGTTTCCTCATATTATTATTGCCGGCAGTGGCATGGCGACAGGGGGGCGCATTTTACACCACTTCAAGCGCTGGCTGTCGAGTCCGAAATGTACGGTCCTGTTCACTGGGTATCAGGTGGGGGGGACCCGCGGCGCGAAAATGCTTGAAGGGGTGGAATCAGTAAAAATTCACGGCGAGTGGATTCCGCTTCGAGCCTCGGTCACTGCGATATCCAGTTTGTCCGGCCATGCTGATTACCTGGAGCTTACCAAATGGCTGCAGGAATCCTCTATGGCGAAGAAAACGCAAATTAAGTTGATTCATGGTGACCATGAAGCGCTTGAAAGCCTGCGGGTGTATTTGCAGGAGCATACGAAATTTAATGTCAGCGTAGCGGGGTACTGGGATATTTTGCGCCTGTAGTTTATGTGTGCAGAGCGTTGTGCCAGTTACTTTTTATCTATCGCTTCAGGGGGAAGCTAAAACAGAGAGAGCGAAAGTCTGGCCACCTCTGTTCTATCTTCATAACAGCTGCACTTTTTAGTGTTAATTGATTGAATATATTCTGATTTGGCAGATATAGTGTCCAGGTACGGGTTATTTAATCTGCTGAAAGACAAAAGGATGTTATGAAGCTATCTGAGCTACAAAGTCACATTAAGGAATTCGATTACGCCCCAGAGCACTCTGAGCATTATTTTCTGAAGTTAATCGAGGAAGTGGGCGAACTGGCTGAGTCTATTCGTGCCGGAAAGGGTGGGCAGCCAGATTTGGCCGCATTAAAAGGAACGATTGCTGAAGAACTGTATGATGTTCTTTATTATGTTTGTGCGCTTGCCAATATCTATGACGTGAATTTGGAAAAGACGCACGAGTTAAAAGAAGTCTTAAACAAAGCCAAATATAACCGCTAATTGCCTATCGTAAAAAGCGTGTGAGTAAAACGAAATTCGGCATTCCATCCAATCTTTAACACGATGGTTAAAAGGGATGGTTGGTTTGTCATCGCACACTGGTTTAGCTCTCGTGCTTTGTTCTCACGCTTTGCTCTCCGCGATCTCTTTTTGCAGCAAGACGTAGAAAAGCACGAGTCTTGCTCGCCCTTTCTATACTCAAAGCTGTGAGCCTCATTATTCTGAGTCACTCCAGGACAAGTCACGGCCGACGAAGGCACTTAACTATAGCGATAAATGATAATTATCTGCTTTACCCTTCCTTTTTGGTGGTTTTTATATATAGGAATACGGTTTTAGGTTGTGCTTTTACCGTATCCTCATTACCATCTGGCACAAAATTCTTTCCTGGGTGAATTTAATGGAAGTACTTGCTGAAGTGCTGGGCTGGACCAGTGTTGCCTTCTATATCTCATTGACTATTTTCAACAGCATGAAAGCCACGCGGTTTGCCGCGTTTGCTTCAGCAGCGAATGACATCATCTGGTCGGTTCTGATGGGCTGGCATGCCAAGGTGATCCTGAATTTGTCTGTCGCCAGTATTAATGCCTACCGTTACGCTAAAGACTTTATGAATGTGCCAAAGTCTTGGTTGGCTGCATTGGGAGCCGCCATGGCTGCCGGCATTGGTTACATCTTGTACTTTGCGGTCACGGCGTTCATCGCGGAGCCATCGTTGGCGGTTGCCTTCCAGTTCGCAGATCTGGCGGTCATTCTGGCTGCGATTTACATGACGACCCTGCGTAAATACCGGGTGCTGATGTTGATTTCCGGGTTTGTCGGTATGGTGGGATATTACGGTAATCCGCAAATGATGATCATCAAAGCGATGGTGATTGGCATCATGTCATACAAGTTGATCAAAAATCCTGAAGAATCACAGTCTGCGCCTGCTGAGACGACTCAAGCGTAATTGACGGTTTGCTTACTATGACGCCCCGGTTTTCCCGGGGCGTTTTTGTTTGTGCTGACAATCCGTTGAATTGACAGGCCGAACATGGAGTAAGCGATGTTTATTGGGCGATATGTTTTAGTTTTTAACGGGTTAGGTGGATTTTATCCGGCTTCAACGCTACCTTCAGCTCATCACAATAGGATGATGCAAGGATAGGGATAGATGAAAGTTGCAGTGCTTGATGATTACCAGAATGCAGTGAAAGGATTGTCCTGTTTTGCGATGCTTGAAGGACATCAGGTGAAAGTGCTTAACAGTACTATTGCTGATCCTGCGTCACTGGCTCCGTTACTGGTTGATGTTGATGCTCTGGTGTTAATCAGAGAACGTACCCTAATCAATGAGGCTTTGTTGTCACGCTTGCCAAACCTGAAATTGATCAGCCAGACGGGCAAGATCAGTCATCATCTTGATCTGGAAGCTTGTACCCGTCACGGTGTGGCAGTAGCAGAAGGGATTGGATCGCCGGTGGCTCCTGCGGAATTATGTTGGGGACTGATGATGGCTGCGTCGCGCTATATTCCGCAATACAGTGCCAACCAGCAGCTTGGGCAATGGCAGCAATCTGGCACGCTAGGATTAGGTCGCACCCTCCATGGCCAAGTGATGGGGATTTGGGGTTATGGAAAGATTGGCCAGCGCATTGCTCGTTATGCACAGGTATTCGGGATGGACGTGCAGATATGGGGCAGTGAGTCATCGCGTATCCGAGCGATACAGGACGGTTTTAAAGCGGCAGACTCGAAAAAGGTGTTCTTTGCTTCCTCTGATATTGTGTCATTGCACTTACGACTCAATGCGGCAACGTGTGGGATTGTTACAGAAGAGGATTTGTTGGCCATGAAACCGGACTCGTTACTGGTGAACACATCTCGGGCCGAACTGATTCAGCCCGGAGCCTTGCATAACGTGCTGTCTGCCCATCCTTCACGTCGTGCCGCGGTTGATGTTTTTGAGCAGGAACCGGCCCTGCCTTCGAATGAACAACTGCTGGCGTTGCCAAATGTGTTGTGTACACCTCATTTGGGATACGTTGAACAAAATAGCTACGAGCTGTATTTCCGTAAGGCGTTTGAGAATGTCATTGCCTTTGCGAATGGACACCCTGAAAACATTGCTAATTCCGAAGTGCTTGTCTGAAATCAGGCGCTAAAGTCAATGTAAGCGAATGAATCGCCAGCGAGCCAACTCGGATGACTGATTCTAGGTGCTAGGTGCTAGGTGTCGGCTGTTAACTATCGGCTGTTAACCATCGATTGTTAACCATCAGCTATTTGACGTTAGCTGTCAGACGCCTTCCCGCTGGCCAGAGATGGCATGGGAAAGCGTCTGAGCGTAGAGGGGGCGGATAGAAAAGAAAGGGTGATTAATCTAGCCTTTTAAAAATCCGCTTCTACCTGAAATCGCATACGATCGTGGGTGATTGGGTGATCCAGTTCCAGCGTTTCCGCATGCAGGTGTAAGCGGTTTGCTTTCACGCCATACAGATCATCGCCGATAATCGGCATATTCAAGCCCAGGTTGTGGGCACAATGTACTCGTAACTGGTGAGTACGGCCGGTTTTTGGATAAAGATGAACTTTAGTATGGCGGTCAGTACGAGCAATAACTTCCCATTTTGTTTCAGCCGGTTTTCCGTGTTCGAAGCAGACCAGTTGGCGCGGGCGATCGTGCAAATCACCTCGCATTGGCAGGTTTATCATACCTTCGTCGGCGGTCAGTACCCCATCAATCAACGCGGTGTAGCGCTTTTGAACGGTACGCTGAATGAATTGTTTCTGTAGGCTCTTGTTAGCACGCTTGGTCAGCGCAATCACCATCAGCCCTGAGGTCGACATATCCAGCCGATGCACGATAAGCGGACCGGTTGCGTGTGGAAAGGCCAGCTGCATTCTGGTGAAGACCGAGTCATCAATGGTTTTCCCCGGTACCGACAGAAATTCGGCAGGCTTATTTACCACCGCCATATGCTCGTCCTGATAGATAATGTCTATGGATTTACCTTCTGCCGGATTGTTTAGCAGGGGATTGTCATCCACCTCCATGCCGTCAAGCATGTGAGTCAGAATCGGCTGGCATTTACCCTGGCACGCCGGGTAGTAATGCTGGTGGCGGCGAATTTCGGATTTCGGTGACTGTCCCCACCAGAACTCTGCCAGTGCCAGCGGTTTCATCCTGTTCAGAAACGCATATTGCAGCAGTTTTGGTGCTGCACATTCACCGGCACCCGCAGGCGGTATGCCCTGCGTCGTGGGTGCAAAAAGAGTGCCCAGCCCTTTGCTTTCACCTTTAATGTTGGAAAAACGGTATTGCTCGAACAGCTGCTGCTGTAAGGCTGAAGACATCGCCTTGCGTTTCTCTTTCAGAGGGGAAATGACAGCAAGATGTGCATCCAATGCAGCCTGAAGCTCAGCCAGTCGAGATTCCCAGTACAGTTTGAGATCCCGCAGTTGCAGTTTTTCAATCACACTTTCCTGGCTCAACTGTTTTTTCAGTGCATTGCGTTCGTCAGGTGTCATCTCCGCCGAGGCGGCGCGTTTGGCTTTACGGACTTTTCTGCCTTCTACCATGTTGCTGCGATGTGCCTGCAAAGCTTGCTCCGCAGCTTGCGTTTCCGAAGTAAGTAGAGCTTTGCATTCCGCTAACGCCGGGTCTGCTTCCAGCGCTTTTATTTCCGTCGTCAGTTGGTTGATTTCCTTCTGACCCGTCAGGAAAAAACTGTCTTCGGCCAGCATGTCGAACACCGGCGGGACAAAACCCGGCAACAGATTCTGATCTGCCATTTTCCCGGAAAAGGCGGATAGATAGCCGATTTCTCCGTCCTGATTTTCAACCAGCAGTACCCCAAACATTTTGCCGATGGCTGTGTCAGTATCGCCCGTCAGCCCAAAGTTATGCTGCCAGTTTGTCTGGTTGGCCAGATGTGCCTGAAGTTCTTCCGCAGCCAGCACACATAGAGGGTGAGGCTGATAATAAAACGGAAAGGTAAAACGTTCAGGCAGGGGGTAATCTGCAATGGAAGTTTTAAATCGGGTAAACAGTTTTTCCGGAGAATGCATAGGATTTCTGAATTCTGAGACGTAAAGCCGCGAGTGAGGCACTAAAAGGTGCACATTCTACCGCTTAGATGAGAAATTGGCACCAAATGACCAAAAGATTTTTAATGTCTCAGAGGACAATACAGGTGTCTCATTTGTGAGACATTAGCGAAACACTCTGCTTTTTTATTGATAAATAGATAAAATAATGGAAAATCCTGCTTCTATTCAGTTGGAATGTTGGCCTTGGCACAAAAAATTGTGACCTGTCCTATACTGTTGATGAGTGAGACTTCCTATGTGTGGTGTAGCGTTTATGGTTAGATTAACTATGTTCATGGAATGAATGTTTAGTGAATAACATACTAAGAGCCGGTCAGGAACTGGACCCCTATATCCGGCGCTCCGAAGACGGTGCTTTTTTCGCCACTTACAAGGATTTTGTGTTAAAAAGTGCGTTTCAGCCAATCGTAACGCCTGATGGTGAAATTTTTGCCTTCGAAGCACTGTTGCGCGTTGAGCATGCTTCTGGTTTTTGTCTGGATACCGGCAGCGTGATTGAAAGCTATCTGGAGCACACCGTTGATCTCATTAACGTTGACCGTCTGTCACGGAATGTGCATCTCCGAAACTTTGCCCGCCTTGGCCTGCCAACCAATTTGTTCATTAATGTCACGCCTATCGCGCTGCTCGACAGTGCAGCCAGGCAGGATACCGAATCCCTTCTTCTGACAACATTGTCTGCGATGAATCTTAACCCGTCGTGTATTTACCTTGAGGTTCTGGAACATCCGTGTGATGACGAACACTGCCTTACTCGCACATTGCATTCACTGCGCCGTCATGGTGTGAAAGTCGCGGTGGATGATTATGGAATGGGCGCTTCCTCAATGTCACGAACCACAGCGATGCGTCCGGATGTGCTGAAAATCAGTAAGCCTTTGCTTGATAGCTACGTGGCAGGAGACACGCAACCGATGATCGAAGCCCTGAGTGTGGCGGCTGCGATATCGGCTCAAGTACTGATTGAAGGGATTGAAGACCAACCGTCGTGTGAGTTAGCGAAAGCATTGGGAGCCGATTTATTACAAGGGTATTTTACCGGCCGTCCGTGCTCGATACCGGCGTATCGTCCGCAAACTGACTGCAAACTTTTGCCGTCGGGATCAGTTTCAGGAGGGGCTGTTACGGGATCGGTTTCGTCGTTAACGGTACCAAAATCTCCGTTCTATCCTTGCTGACAGATGCTTTTATGGATTCCTGTCACCCAGGCAGCCCGAGTACCCGGATACCCGCGTTGTGCTGAGGATCGCCGCGCTGTTTGGTACATATGGTGACGAGCAGGTGCCAATAGAAGCAGATAATAGACGTATGAGACAGGCAGCTTACGCGCTGCCTGTTAATGAAGTTATTTGATGGTGTTGATGTTAATACTGTCACCGAAGCCACTGAAACTGACGACATGCCGAGGTTTCTTTTAGGTGTCAAATTGGCATCTGTATGGCTAATGCTTACCGTCTTTCACCCCGCCTTGCGTCAGTAATGTTGGATTCAGCCACTGCTCAAGTTCTTCCCGTGAATACTCGGTCTCTTCAACCGCCACATCCAGAATATCCCGTTGTTCCTTGTAGGCTTTTTTCGCAATCTCTGCCGCTTTCAGGTAGCCGATTAACGGATTCAGAGCCGTCACCAGAATCGGATTTTTCGCCAGGGCACGTTGCAGGTTATCGTCCCGAACCCGAAAGCTGGCAATGGCTTTGTCTGCCAGCAAATGCAGTGCGCTGGTCAGTAACTCAATGCTTTGCAGCAGGTTCATCACAATAACCGGCAGCATCACGTTCAGCTGAAAGTTACCGGACTGGCCAGCAATGGTGATCGTCATGTCGTTACCAATCACTTGTGCTGCAACCATGGCTGATGCTTCGGGAACAACAGGGTTGACCTTACCTGGCATAATGGATGAACCAGGTTGTAACGATTCCAGTTCAATTTCTCCTAATCCGGCCAGAGGGCCAGAATTCATCCAGCGTAAGTCATTGGAAATTTTCATTAAAGCTGTAGCCGTTGTTTTCAGCTGGCCAGAAAGACTGACGATGGCATCCTGGCTGCTCAGGTTATAAAAGAAGTTGTCACTGACCGTGAAATCAACTTCGGTTGAAACTGAAATATTGTTGGCAAAAACCGCGGCAAATTCCGGGGCGGTATTGATTCCTGTACCCACTGCGGTGCCTCCCTGAGCAAGAGCCTTTACCGATTCCAATGATTGGCAAATGCCGTATTGCGCTTTTTCCAGCTGCGTTTTCCAGCCTTCCAGTTCTTGCCCCAACGTTACCGGCATAGCATCCATTAAATGGGTTCGTCCGGTTTTGACCACATGGCCCACGTCCGAGATTTTTTTATCCAGTGTTGCAATGATGTGTTCAAACGCCGGGAACAGGTGGTGGTGGCAAGCGAGTGCCGCACTGACTTGAATGGCCGTAGGAATCACATCATTACTGCTTTGTCCCATGTTGACATCGTCATTGGCGCTAACCGGCGCGTTGAGTTTTTCAGCGGCCAGAGTGGCGACGACTTCATTCATGTTCATGTTGGAGCTGGTTCCCGAGCCGGTTTGGAAGACATCGATAGGGAACTGATCTGCGTATTGTCCGTCAATGATTTCCTGACAACTGTCAATGATGGCGTGCGCGGTGTCGTGGGGTAATTGGGCCAACTCCAGGTTACTACGCGCGGCTGCCTGCTTGATAAAAGCCAATGCCTGAATAAAACGGGCGGGCATGGGAATGCCGCTGACAGGGAAGTTATTGATGGCACGCTGAGTTTGCGCTTTATACAAGGCATTTTCCGGAACCTGAACATCACCCATGCTGTCAGTTTCTGTACGAAAGCCGGATGTCATGTTGCCTCCCCGCCAAAGTGAACGCTTTGGCAATGTTGTTGTGGTTGTCATGAGCTTAGTGGAATTCGCCCGGAATAGAGAAGCTTGTCTTAGTAATTGGCTTTATTGACAGCGATTTTAGTGAGTTCATGTTTATTTATGCATGTTCTAAGAAATAAATCACTGGTCCTTACCAATGCGAGCCATGCTATTACTGTCTGCTTTGTATCAATATACCTCTGCAGCAGGGAGCTGCTGAAGAAAAGGTGAGGGGGAATGAAAGGGATAAAGGGTCAAGGATTAACCTTTTAGTGGACATGGATGTGATACGAATCAAAGAAAGCGCGTGCTTAGCAACATTTGGCTTTCATTTTGATATGATGAAGCGACATGAAGTACGGATGCAGGTGGAACATGACTATGAAGAACGTTGTAATGCCCGTCCTGATTTCTGCATGCATAGTAGCGGTACCGGCCATGGCGGATCCGATTGAGCCTTCAGTCGCACCAGAGCTGACGGTACCCAAAGCGATGAGACTGCTACAAAATCAGGGATACCATGATTTTCGCTCGATCAAAATCGAGCGGGATGACCATGAAATTGAGGTCGAAGCACGAAACCCTGAGGGAAAACGTGTTGAAATAGAGATGGATTTATTTAGCGGAAAAATTCTGGCTGTAGAAAGCGACTAGCCTGCAACGATGATGACGTTGTGCTGGGCGTATTCCGGTATTCCTATTCACGGCTTTGGATTTGGTATAAGTCCGTGATCGTTGAGTCTTTTGAAAAGCTGCGCTTTGGCGCAGCTTTTTTTCGCCTTTAGCTTTTATGTTGGCCAGCCGGTTTTGTGGTCGCAGGCGCTCCGCATTCAGTGCTGAAGATAGCGTTTCACTGCTTTTTCATCATCATCGCACAGCTTCCACCGGGAAGCAGTAAAACGTTTTTACTATCAGTTGATTGTAGAAACCTTTCAGTTTTTATGGGTAAATTATCTTCATTGGTCAGTTGTGCTTGTCGATCCTGCGACGTTGTCATTTCGACTCCGGGCAATGAGAGGCAATCCAGATAGTTGCCTTCCGGTAACTCAACGCAAACGGGTTGTTGTCCCCGGTTTATGGCGACGATGCCTTCGTTTCCCCTGGAGAAAACCAAGTGATCATCTCCGGCTTCCAGGATTTGCATAGGCAGGCTGTGCATCTGGTGATGGAAAGTAATCATGCGGCTTAGTATCGGATCCTGCCAGCAATCCAGCCAGCGTGGTTGTCCCGACTCATCAGTTATGCCACTGGTGTTCAGATCGCTGTATACCAGCGGTACACCACCGTCTCTCCCTAGTAGGTAACAGTAGGCCAGCCGCTCGCTGACAGGGGACATGACCTGATCCAGGAAGACATCGTTATTGGGAATATCATGGGTAATGGCAAAAGTGATTGCCCGGTCATATGCCAGTGCTTGCCCCACTGAATAGGGGTTGATTAATTCTGTCATTGGACGGCTTTTCTCCAGCACATTGAAGACTGAATGGAACAGTGGGAAGTCATATGCCCCGAGCGAAGTGCTTTTCAGATACGGCTCCAGAAATAATTCATACTCGTCACGGCTGGCTCCGCCATCGGTGATGATTTCACCAAAAATATGCATGCCTTTACTGACGTCTTCGTCCCACACTCGCTGAATATGTTCTAAAGTTAAATGCTTAGCAGCATCAATTCTGAACCCTTTTATGCCTAATTGTTTTAGCGCGCGCAGGTATTTCTGTTGTTGCTTTACTACATTTTCTGCGCATTTTAGCGTTGGAAGACCGGGATCATTGCTATCACCACTGATTCTTCCGTGCTGAACTTCCCAGGGATTGTGCCAATCCTTAATTGGGAAGGCGTTAACGAAGTCTTGTTCGGTAAATAAGGCTTTTGATAAATCACCAAATAAACGGATTTTTTCAAAATACTCTTCTTCATCCTTATATTGATTAAGGATTTTTTCTGAAGGGTAGTTCAGGTCTGTCCGATGGTCTGACTCGTTAGCCATGTGATTAAAGACCACATCGACATAAATGTGCAGATCATGCTTTTTTAATGCCTCTGTCATTAGGATGAAATCATGGGTGTTGCCTAATTGATTGTCTATCACCCGGTAATCCTGAGGCTGGTATCTCTGCCACCAGGGAGACCCGTTCCGGTGGTGGAGGGATTTCATCGGTGGGGAGACAAGAACGCTTTTAAATCCGGCATTTGCAATAGCTTCGGCATAGTGTGCAATCCGGGCGTATGGCCAGTCAAATGCGTGCAGGATGACATTACTGGCGCAGGTATTGTCCATATGTGAAACAGGGTTGCTCATTCTATATGTCCTTCTGATGAACTGAGCGCAGTCTACCCACTCAGTTTGCGAAAGTATTCAGCTTTTGCAATGGTTCAAGGGGGAGGAGGCTGGGGGAGTAGGGATTGCAAGCAAGAAAATACGTGGCAAACAGACGAAAGTGACAAAATTATAAAATTTTGTATCGGTTATTTTTTGTACTTGCTCGCAGTTTTATGTTTCGAATGATGCGCGTGTTCAAAAAGTCTGACGAAAAAAGATGTAACCCACATCGCTGGGTTTGAAAGAAAACAATATTTTTGAAAATACCTATCAATTTATACTGCATAGCCATTCTCCTCAGGTATGGCCGTGTGTTATATATGGCACAAGTTGCTTACTCACAAGGAGGTACACCATGGCAGGTGTCTTAGGAATGATTTTGGCTGGTGGTGAAGGTTCTCGTCTCAGGCCACTCACGGATTCACGCAGCAAACCGGCAGTGCCTTTTGGTGGCAGTTACCGTTTGATCGACTTTGCACTGAATAACTTTCTGAATGCGGATTTGATGCGGATTTTCGTGTTGACTCAGTTTAAGTCTCAGTCGCTGTATGTGCACATGAAAAAAGGGTGGAATGTTTCTGGGATCACAGGGCGTTTTATTGATCCTATCCCAGCGCAAATGCGGATGGGTAAGCGTTGGTATGACGGGACAGCTGACGCCATCTACCAGAATATTCGCTTTATTGAGCTGGAATCACCAGATCAGGTGTGTATCTTCGGCAGTGACCACATCTACAAAATGGATGTGAAGCAGATGCTGGATTTCCACCATGCTCACGAAGCGGATTTAACGGTATCAGCACTGCGTATGCCGATCAGCGAAGCGTCTGCCTTTGGCGTGATCGAAGTGGATCAGAACGGGCGGATGATAGGTTTTGAAGAGAAACCGGCAAATCCAAAGGCGATCCCCGGGGATCCTGAGCATGCTCTGGTGTCGATGGGTAACTACATCTTCGAAACCGGTGTGCTGTGTAAAGAACTGGAAGAAGATGCGATGAATGAATCGTCCAGCCATGATTTCGGTAAGGACATCATTCCAAAACTGTTCCCGCAAGGGAAAGTGTACGTTTACGATTTTACAACGAATATTATCCCGGGTGAGAAAACAGCAGGTTACTGGCGTGATGTCGGCACGATTGAATCTTACTGGCAGGCGCACATGGATTTATTGTCTGAAGATGCGCCGTTCTCACTGTATAACCGCCAGTGGCAATTGCATACCTATTACCCGCCACTGCCTCCGGCCACCGTTCTGGACGGTGACAACTGCAAGGTTGATATCAATAACTGCATGATTTCGGCTGGTAGTTACATTCGCGGTGCGCGGGTTTACAAGTCAGTACTGGGGTTCCGTACTAATGTGGATCATTGCACGACAATCAGCGAATCAATCATCCTGGGGGATGTGAAAATCGGCGCTAACTGCTCCATTCGCCGTGCTATTATCGATAAAAACGTGCAAATCGCACCGGGAACTGTCATTGGTGAGAATCCTGAAGAGGATCGTAAAAAGTACCATGTATCAGACGAAGGGATTGTCGTGATACCGAAAGGAGCGAAAATTGGCTACTAAGACTACACCTTCTTCTCAGCCTCTGAAAATTCTGTTTGTGGCTTCTGAGGTTGAGGGACTTGTTAAAACCGGTGGCCTGGCGGATGTGGCCAAGTCGCTGCCGGCTTCACTGAAAGCGATGGGGCATGATGTGCGTATTGCCATGCCGTACTATCGCAAAGTGGCAGAACGTGAGCAGGGTGACACCCTGCTGGAAACGGTACTCTATGTACCAACACAGCCTGAACCGGTGGGGTATGCGGTGAAGCGGCTGTACAGCGGTGAAGTTCCTGTGTACGCATTAGACGCGCCACAGTATTTTGACCGTGCTGAACTCTATGCGGAAAATAACGAAGGCTATGCCGATAACGGCGAGCGCTTTGCTTTTTTCAGTGCAGCTACGCTGGATATATGCGAAAAGCTCGGCTTTCAGCCGGATATTGTGCACTGTAATGACTGGCATACCGGTCTGGTTCCGTTTTTGCTGCGTACCCGCTATGCAGCAGATGACGCTTTTTTTGCCAACACGAAAAGTGTTATCACGATTCATAACGCCGTCTTCAAAGGCAATTTCGATTATGAGCAGTTCCGTTTAATTCCTGAACTGATCCAAAAGCGCTACGTTCAGGCTGAAATGGACAGTGCCCATATCAGTATGCTGAAAGCAGGCGTGGCTTTTGCCGATAAAATCAATGCAGTTAGTCCTAACTACGCGGCTGAGTTACTGACTGAGCTGGGTTCACATGGTATGGCAGCCGATTTTCGCAACCGGTCAGATGATCTCTACGGTATCGTCAACGGGTGTGATTACGGCGACTGGAACCCGGAAACTGATCCGTACATCGCCCAGAATTACAAAGCCAATAAAGTCAGTGTCACCCGTGGCAAGAAGGCCTGTAAGCGGGATCTGCAACAGCAGGTGAATCTGCCGGTTAAAGATGTGCCGGTCTATGGCATGGTTTGTCGTCTGACGGAGCAGAAAGGCATCCATTATCTGCTGCCGATTCTGGCTGATTTTCTGGTTCATGATGTACAGGTGGTGATTGTCGGGAGCGGTGATCCGGTTCTGGCGGCAAAACTGCGATCAATCAGTGACGCACATCCTGAAAAATTGGCGTTCGTGGAAGCTTACAATAATCCGCTGGCACATTGTGTCGAAGCGGGGGCCGATTTCTTCATGATGCCGTCCGAGTTTGAGCCATGTGGCTTGAACCAGCTTTACAGCCTGGTTTATGGGACATTACCGATTGTTAGGGCAGTGGGTGGGCTGATTGATACTGTGATTGA
Organism: Photobacterium ganghwense; assembly: GCF_017329545.1. Taxonomy (NCBI): domain Bacteria; kingdom Pseudomonadati; phylum Pseudomonadota; class Gammaproteobacteria; order Vibrionales; family Vibrionaceae; genus Photobacterium; species Photobacterium ganghwense. The sequence continues at coordinate 1,383,916 of NZ_CP071326.1, read as the reverse complement.
CTATGATCAGACACCGCAGGTGGCAACAGGCTTTATTTTTAAAGCTCCGACACCGGAAGCTTTGCTGATCAAGCTGCAGCGAAGCTTACTGCTGTACTGCCAGCGCCCGCAGGAGTTTAAACGTCTGCAGCAAAATGCGATGGCTTGTCGGTTTGAATGGGATGAAGCGGCTGAACTCTACGTTCAGATGTATAACGGTCAGGAGCATATCACTGCCGTAAAAAAGCACCATCCTGAAACGGTCTGACTGGCCAGCCAGCATGCCAGCTTGAACTGAAATGAGTTGAAAACAAAAAGCCCTCATGATGAGGGCTTTTTCTATGGGTACGTGAAGAACGGAAGAAAGTGCTGATAACCGGTGGTATTGGGCAACCCACGTTCTCAGCGAAAAACGGACTCTGTTCGACAAGCTCGATTCAGCAAGGGGGATTTAATCAGCACTTGTTACCGGATTTTGTTATCGCTTTTTTGCTGTCGTTCGATGCCAATTTGTCATTGTTGGCTGTCATTGTCTGTCGTTGCGCTTAAAGCACGATAACATCATTCGCGAATTCGTCATCACCGTCATTCAGAAACAGATCATCCGGGCAACTGGCCAACAAATCTTCTTCTGTCGGGACAACAAAGGTTGTGAGGTGTAATGTATCCATACTGTCGTCTCAATGCTTTTCTTGTTTCTCCGAGTGCCAGAGCAAACTCATCGGTGTTTAAGTTGTAGTAGCAACACTAGCCTTGATAAATGACATTATGATGAAAGCGGGATCACGATCTCAGCCCTGCAAAATTTTGCGTATTAATCGCTGAATTATTCAACGATACACATCAGCAGGCTTATCGACTGAGTTTGTAATGAAGGCGGTGAATGCGCGCCGTTTCGCTTTGCGCGGCAGTTTGCATCGACATCAGTTGTTTGTAGATGGTGAAGTAACGGTTGATATTACCCACATAAGTGACAGGCTCCATACCGACCTCTTCTTTTACCACTTTCTCGACATTGTTAAACCATTTGGTCGGATCATAGCCTTGTTCCTTTGCGACTCCCCGTAGGCGGTTAATCCGGTTGGGACCGGCATTGTAGCTGGCGAGGGTAAAATACAGCTGGTTCAGCTCATCCGTTTCCTCATCCTGGAAGTAATTATTACGAATGTAGTCCATGTATTTCACCCCCGCGTGGATGTTGTTTTCAATATTCTGAATATGGCGGATGTTGATATATGGCTCATTGGCGGTCTGGGGAAGAACCTGCATGATGCCGATTGCACCGGCATGTGAACGTTTCGACTGATCAAACTGCGATTCCTGGTATGCCTGCGCTGCAATGATCAGCCAGTTAATGTCATACATGTTGCCGTAGCGAATGAATTTGTCCTGTAAATTCTTAAATTGCTTGATGCTGCTTGGGCTGATCACCTGTTTGAACCATTCTTTGCTGTTAAGGTAGCGGTTGAAGATCACGTTGCCGTTCAGGGTGCCGCGTCGGTTCTTTTCAATAAAGCTGTTGATGAGTTTGCTCAGTTTCGGACTGTTTTTGCGAAAAGCCCAACCAATCGAACCATGTTCGCGGATCGGATAACGGGTATGAAGCCGCAGATTACCAGTAACCAATGACCAGAACTCAGCTTTGTGAGAATCCAGTACGGTCATTTGGATCAACCCTTCCTGAATCATCTGTACCAACTCATAGTCTTCCAGTGTTTCTTCTAGAAAATGCACGTACATGGGCTCAAGATGCTTTTTGGCCAGTTGTTCATTGATTTTTCGGATGCTCTGGTAATAACTGGAACTGGCCCGAACCCAGACACTCTTTTCAGATAGCTGCCGAAGCCGGGTAATCCGGCGGCGCTTTTTCTCGGTCACAAACAGTTCGCTGACCTCAGTCAGGAAGGGGTCACTGAAATCCACTTTTTGCAATCGCTGTGGAGTAATGGTCAGATTTGCGGCAGCGATGTCGCCAACTCCGGCAATCAGAGACGGAAAGAGCTGATCCCGATCGATCGGAATGATCTGGAGGCGGTATTTCTGGCCGGTGGCTTCTGCAATGTAAGCTTCAAACAGCTCCAAGAGTTCAGAAGTTAAACCGCGGGGCTTACCCTGATCTAGGTAATAGAAGCCAAGATCCGCTGAAACCAGAACGCGAATGACGCCTTTTTCGAGTAAAACAGGTAAATCGCCGGTGTATTTGGTGCTGGGAATCGGGGTGATTTCAAACGTAAAACCGAATGAAGACAGGACGATGCTCAGACAGCAGCACAACCGCAGTACTGTTTTCATGGCCCATACTCAACAGCGTATTGCATTGAGTATAGGCTTTTCCCGGTCTGAACGGCCGGGAAAAGGGCGGGTGACGGGGGGATGATAAGGAAAGGGGATAAACAGAAATGGCTATGCTGCATTACTACGAGCAGGCCTGGTTTCTCCCTCGGGCTTTGGCTTGATACAGATTACTGTCGGCTCGTTGCAGTAATTGGTGGGTAATTTGTTCGTTCCCCACAGTGGCAATACCCTGGCTGACAGTGACATACGGGCTGACATCTGAAGCGGGATGAAGAATTTTTGCATCCGCCAGGCTTTTGCATATTCTGGCGGAGACAACCTTGGCGCCGTCTGCCGATGTCGCAGGTAATATTGCGATGAACTCCTCGCCGCCGAATCGCGACACACTGTCAGTTGGTCTCTTCAGGCTGGTTTTCAGTACTTGGGCTACCCGTTTCAGGCATTCATCGCCCGCCGGATGGCCAAGGGCATCATTCAGGGGCTTGAAATAATCAATGTCAATCATAATCAGTGACAAGGGCTGCTGTTCCCGTCGACACTGGTGAAACTGTTTTTCCAACTCATATTCGAAGAACCGGCGGTTGTTGAGCCCGGTTAGTTGGTCTTGCGACACCATCTGGTTGAGTTGTTTGACCAGTTGTTCTTTGTCGTACTCCTTGCTCACACTGCTGTTGAACCAATGCATCAGGGTTTGTCGCCCTGTATAAATAATCAGCAGCATGGCCAGCAGCTTGAGGAGGGGAATTTGTAAGCTCTCATGAACACTAAGATAGTTGATGTAAGTGCTCAAAAGGAGCATAGGCACAATGGCAAACGACGTGGCCTTTACCGAGGCGAAAAATCCAAGCAGACACAACATGATGACCAACTCAGACAGCACTTCCGCGCTGGTATAGAGCCGGGCATAGTGGATCAGGTGAAACACTGACATCATCCAGCTCATGCTAAACAGCAGCGAAAGTACGCAAAAGAGCAGATGCCAGTAGGGAAAAGGGCGACTACCGGGACGAAAAATGATCAGTCCCGTCATGTAACACAGTGATTGTATACCGTAGAGACTGAGTGCAGGGTGCAGCAGCACGGTAGGATCTCGTAGTGCATTGCCTAAAAATGTCGCGACAATAATGAACAACAAGATCAGTGACAAGGTGCATACCCAGCGCCAGCCACGGGTCAGTAGTTGATATAAAGCCTCTTCCTGAAAGGCTTCTCGAGAGAGCGTAGACATAAAAATACCGTTTTTTATCCGGTTAATAAGTCTACCTGATTGCGCAAGAATTCCCGCCGAATTTTTGTAAATATTCAGATTTGATGAATGTTTAATGTTGACTTTGTGAGCCAGGTAGGAATCAAAAGCAGAATTTTGAGAGCCTGTAGGAAACATCGGTTGCAACCTGTACGGTCATGGTAAAACCCTGACTCAGATCAATGTATTCAAAACTGAATTCTCGCTTAATACCCCACATCTTGTATTCCGCTTGTTATTGAATCCACTACATTTTGTGTTTTTCGTGACAGTGTCATTTTTAGGAGCCTTGTGTGAACCCGGTTGTGATTAAGCGTGACGGATGCCGCGTACCATTTAATACTCAGCGTATTAAGGAAGCTGTACTCAGTGCAGCTGAGTCTGTAGAAGCCATGGACGAAGCGTATGCACAGGATGTCTCTGAAGCCGTGCTGGCCCAGTTTTCAGAGCAAGCACTGGTCGATATTCATCAGATTCAGGACGCCGTTGAAAATCACCTGATGATGGGCCCTCACAAAGAAGTTGCGCGCGCGTATATTGAATATCGTCACGATCGGGACATTGCTCGCGAGAAAAAAAGTCACCTGAACAATGAGATACGTGGTCTGATAGAGCAGAGTAATGCCTCGCTGCTGAACGAAAACGCCAACAAAGACAGCAAAGTGATTCCAACACAGCGCGACTTATTGGCGGGTATTGTGGCTAAACATTATGCGAAGCAGCATATGTTGCCACGTGACATCGTCACGGCGCATGAGCGAGGGGATTTGCACTTTCACGATTTGGACTACTCACCCTTTTTCCCTATGTTCAACTGCATGTTGATTGATCTTAATGGCATGCTGACCCATGGTTTCAAAATGGGTAACGCCGAAATTGATACTCCGAAGTCGATTTCAACCGCAACAGCTGTTACGGCACAGATCATTGCGCAGGTGGCGAGCCATATTTACGGCGGCACAACCATAAACCGAATTGATGAGGTGCTGGCACCTTATGTAACGGTCAGCTATGAAAAGCAACTCAAGATTGCCCGTGAGTGGGATATTCCTGAACCAGAGAAATTTGCCCGCGCACGAACGGAAAAAGAGTGTTACGACGCGTTCCAGTCCTTGGAATATGAAGTCAACACGCTGCACACTGCGAATGGGCAAACACCGTTTGTTACTTTTGGATTTGGTTTAGGCACCTCATGGGAATCGCGCCTGATTCAGTCGTCTATCCTGAAAAACCGTATCGCCGGACTGGGCAAAAATCGTAAAACGGCGGTTTTCCCGAAATTGGTGTTTGCGATAAAAGACGGGTTGAACCACAAGCAAGGGGATCCGAATTACGACATCAAGCAGTTGGCGCTGGAATGTGCGTCAAAACGTATGTATCCGGATATTCTGAACTACGACAAAGTGGTGGAAGTCACCGGTTCTTTCAAAACCCCAATGGGCTGTCGTAGCTTTCTTGGGCCGTATGAAGAAAAAGGCGAGCTGGTTCATGAAGGGCGTAACAACCTGGGAGTGGTCAGCCTTAACTTGCCTCGCATTGCGTTGCAGGCGAAAGGGGATGAAACCCGTTTTTATCGTCTTCTGGATGAAAAACTGGACTTGGCCCGCCGCGCACTTGAAACCCGCATTAGTCGTCTCGAAGGGGTGAAGGCACGGGTAGCTCCGATTCTCTATATGGAAGGGGCGTGTGGCGTGCGTCTGAAAGCTGATGATAACGTGGCGGAAATCTTTAAGCATGGCCGTGCTTCTATTTCGCTGGGTTATATTGGTATTCATGAAACAATGAACGCGCTGTATGGGGCTGAGCGTCATGTCTACGATAGCGATGAGTTGCGCCAGAAAGCCATTGCGATAGTGCAGCACCTGAGAGCGGCAACGGATCGCTGGAAGGCAGAAACCGGTTATGGCTTTAGCCTGTACAGCACACCGAGTGAAAACCTGTGTAGCCGTTTCTGTGCAATTGACACGAAAGAGTTCGGCGTCGTTGAAGGTGTAACCGACAAAGGTTATTACACCAACAGTTTCCATCTGGATGTAGAAAAGCAGGTCAATCCTTACGATAAGATTGATTTTGAAATGCCGTATCCGGAAATCGCTAATGGTGGGTTTATCTGTTACGGGGAATACCCGAATATCCAGCATAACCTTGAAGCACTCGAAAACGTCTGGGATTACAGTTACAGCCGCGTCCCGTACTACGGCACCAACACCCCAATTGATGAGTGTTATGAGTGTGGCTTTACCGGCGAATTTGCCTGTACCAGTAAAGGGTTTACCTGCCCGAAATGCGGTAACCATAATCCGGCCAAGGTGTCGGTTACACGTAGGGTCTGTGGTTATCTGGGGAGCCCGGATGCGCGCCCGTTCAACTTTGGTAAACAGGAAGAAGTGAAACGCCGCGTTAAGCATATGTAGCGACTTTTACTGTGGTGCTGTGGTGCTGTGGTGCTGTGGTGTCGTGATGGCGATATGGCAGAATAGGCCGAATCACGGCAGTTCTTGGGTACCCTGAAATTTTGAAAGCGCTGTTTTTCGGCGCTTTGTTATTTTGCTTAGTAGCTTAGTAGCTTAGTAGCTTAGTAGCTTAGTAGCTTAGTAGCTTAGTTTTAAACCCGTTTTGTTAATATCTGGTTTTTACACGTTCGTTGTTTTGGCTCAGTAGTAGCAGGCAGGGGTGACAGACGGATGGGTAGAGTAAAGTCATGCATTATCAAAAATATTACCCGGTAGATGTGGTGAATGGGCCGGGAACGCGGTGTACCCTGTTTGTTTCCGGCTGTGAGCATCAGTGTAAAGGGTGTTATAACCAGAGCACCTGGCGGACGGACTCGGGCCATTTGTTTACGCAGGCGATGGAAGATCAGGTTATTAAGGATCTGAATGATTCCCGAATTAAACGTCGTGGCTTGTCACTTTCAGGCGGGGATCCTTTGCATCCGGTGAACGTTGCCGCGATACAACGCCTGGTTGAACGTGTAAGACGAGAATGTCCGGACAAGGATATCTGGCTCTGGACTGGGTATACACTGGCTAAACTTAATGACGCGCAGCAAGCCGTTATCCGTCATGTTGATGTTGTGATTGACGGGAAATTCGAACAGGAACACTACGATCCATCGTTGTTATGGCGCGGAAGTGCTAATCAGGTTATCCACTATTTGAATGAGCCAGAATCCGCTTGGTCAAAGAGCTAAAGTCGCGGTCAAATCGCCCCCAAAACCCCAGAAGAGCCATTGACGAACTAACGGCGAAAATCCTAGTACAGTGATATCGTCATTGGCTATTGTGACGGTACAGCTGAAAGTAGAATGTGCTTTGGCTCTGAAACGGTGCTGGCTTTTAATTCCGGGTTATTGAGCGTAGCGTTTATGCAAGCTTCAAGCTGTAAACACAGCGCCTTTTTCCAGAAAGCGGCTTTTTCCTTTCTCATTTTCTGACGTACTTACTTTTCCACTTTTCCACTTTTCCACTTTTCCACTTTTCCACTTTTCCACTTTTTCGCGATTGTCATTCCCTTCATTTTTTCACATTGCTGTTCCATCGCATTGTTGTTTGATTCAGGTCGGTGTCTTTAATACTCGGATACTGATTAAGGCAGCGCTTATATTGTACTGATATAACCTATCGCTATGGATAATAAGATAATTAGCTAATCAAATTTGAAATTTGTGGCTACATTTTCAGAGGTATTTTTTATGCTGTAAAAACACTAGAAGCGTTGCGAATATGTGTTATATGACTCGCAGAGTCAGTGAATGTTCGGGATAAAACCCCATAATAAAAATGGATTTTGTTATGATTCACTAGCACGTCGGCCGTCCGTTACAACGCCATCGGAATAAGCAAAGTCGTATAAAAATAACGCCTTATGGACAGGGAATGTTAAAAAAAATAGTGTCTCTGCTTTCAGAGAATCCGTACACCGTTGCGGTCAGTCATGTCTTTATTCTGGCTTTACCCATTACTATGCTGGCAGCCTGCCTGTTTCTGATGGCAGAACTGGCGGGTGTATTCGGGTGGCAGTCGGCCAGTGTTATTCTTAATTATATGGGGGAAGTGACCAGTTATCTTTTCCCTATACTGGTCAATTTCTACTTGGCCAGTTACTACGCCTCCATGCACAGAATCCACAAAGGGTGCGCCATTTTTTGTGCGCTGCTTGGATACATGTTCGTCTCATATCAGTGGGGACTGCTGGCCATTAAAGTGCCGATACCCAACAGTTTGGTTGTGGCATTGTTGACGGCGTATGCGTCCTGTCTGATATTGCATCGGTTCAAGCGATGCGCTCAGTTTCAACGGCTGACCGGCATGTGCGATATTTGGCTGAATGAGGATGGCCAGCAGTTGTACCGATTTGTAATACTGGCGGCTAGCACTCTGACAGCCCTGCTCCTTGGCAGTACCGCTCTTTCTCTGGTGCTATCGAGCGTCATCTCCCCCTCACTCAACTTGCCGTTACTGAATCCGTTGTCATTTCATGACGGGTTGATCTACGAGTTGGTACGCGGTTTCTTGTGGGGAATGGGCATTCATGGTCATGATTTCCTGCAATCTTATCAATCAGGATTATATGATCTGAGTGTTGCTAATATGGCAGATTGGCGGAATCTGGGTGATGAACTCAATATCATCAGCACCAACTTTTATGACTTTTTCACCGGAATTGGTGGAGCTGGCAATACCCTTGGGCTGGTATTGTGTATTTTGCTGTTTGGACGTTGTGAAGGGTATCGGCTGCTGGCAAAAATCGTACTGATCTTTAGCTTGTTTAATATTAATGAGCCAATTCTGTTTGGGATCCCGGTCATCCTCAACCCGATCATGCTGATTCCTTTCATGCTGACACCTTTATTGAGTTATCTGTTGGCGTATAGCGCGATTTCTTCTGGTCTGATTGCTCCACTCACCGAAGTGCAACCCTGGATCACGCCACCGGTACTGAGTGGTTATTTTGCCAGCGGCGGAGAGTGGTCTGTTGCTTTGTTTCAACTGGGGCTGATTGGCCTGAGTATGCTGTTTTACTACCCATTTTTTAGAATCATGGACAATCAGGCGGCCGGACACAGCATCACAGTACTGATGACAAACCGGATGATGAAAAATGATGGCGTCGATAGTCTTAATCGGGTAACCGGGCACTTTCCGTCGATGCAGTTGCACATGATGGCGCAGCGCGAGATAGACATGCTCAGAAAGCAGGGACAATTTGCACTGTATTATCAGCCTCAGGTGGATAGTCACAGCGGCAGGATTGTGGCTGTGGAAGCATTGCTCAGGCATATAGGGGCGGATGGTGCTGTGACGCCTCCGTCCTTCTTATCCTCGTATGAGCGGCTGGGGTTGATGGCCGAGGTTGATGACTGGGTACTGAAACACGCAATAGCTGATTTTGTGAAATTAGGGCGGCCATCCGGTTGTCGTCTTTGTATTAATGTTTCTTCTGCCAGTCTTGCTCAACCGGCGTTTGCTGATCGGGTCTGTCAGACGGTGGTTGAAAACGGACTGATCTTTTCCGATCTCTGTCTGGAAATTCGCGAAGAAGGCTTAGTACAGGATCCGCGTGAAACGGCGAAAATGATTGCTAAATTGCGGGCGAGGGGCATTGCGATTGCGCTGGATAATTTTGGCTCAGGCTATGCCTCTCTGGCGCATTTATCCCATTTTACCTTTGATCGCATCAAGATTGATCGCTCGTTGATTGGCAACAGTGGCAGTGACAAAGGAAAGAGCCTTTTTTCTGTCGCGGTTCAGCTGGGGGCAATGAGTGAAGCAGAAGTGGTGGTGGAAGGCATTGAAAAAGCTGAACAGCTTATGTTGGCCAGGGAGCAGGGTGCCGGCTGCGTGCAGGGCTATTATTTCTTTCAACCGATGCCGGTTCAGGCATTGTCGGCATTGAAGACATGGGATGCTGGCGAAGTGGCACTTTCATCTTGAGAAGAAACAGGGTAAATTCGCCCTCTTCATTCTGCAGTCGGAGGCGTTATGTCGCGCACTATTATCTACACCTATAAGAACCAAGAGAAGACACTGTCGTTTTCCTACTCACAATACCGCACAATTCATGAAGCCGTTGCTGCAGCAGAAGGCATTGATCTGAAGGAATTTCTAAAAATGGAGCAGCAGGTGGAAGCTGTTTCGACCCAGAAGGCGGCGCGTGATTATCGCGACAGCCATTTCCGGAAGCTGGGCTTTGGCAAAATCGCATTGGCTCAGAAAGAAAATCGTGGTGTTGGCCACAAGTAAGGGCCTGGGAACCTGGCTCCCTGCTTTCTATACTTTTTCTATTATTTATGACTATGTTATTGCCCGAGTGACATTTTCAGTCGGCAGTGCATGAGAAAAGTCCTGTCCTTATTGACGGGACTTTTTGTTATCTGCTTTAATTTGCTCTTTTAATTTAGCGTTTTTAATCCGCTGTTTTATAACTGCTGCCAGCATATCTCTTTCCTTTATCAGTGTGTTCGCCGGGCTCTTATTCGCCAGCCAACATACACCAGATAGCCCGCCCCAGCCGCAAGAAGATGTTTCAGACTGTGGCCACTAAATCCCAATAGATCGTAGATTTCCCGGTCGGCTACCTCTGCCAGTTTGGCCAGCAGATATAGTCCCAGTGCCATGAAGTAATATCGTGTGGTTGCAGGTTCAGCACTCGGGTAAAACCATAAAATCATCGGTATATGAATAATGGGTAATAGTTGGACCAGAATGTACGGCGCCAGGTTGCCTTGCCCTGCAGGAATGTCTGTCATGTACCAGTAATTGACAGACAGGACACCGTAGCCAAGCAGCGGCCAGATCATCGCTTTAGCCAATTGGAGGGAAAGGTGTTCAGCCACAACAATGCCATAGAGGCTGATGAAACTGATCGCAATAGGGATACGGTCAAGGACCAACGTGAGAGGACCAGGTTGATAATGGTAAACCGCAGACCCCAGTGATGTGAGTAATAACCCGATAAAAAACAACTGATAGGCTTGTCCGAAGGTAGGAATAATTGTGAGGTGGCTTGTGTACAGGTGCCATAACCCCGTCAAGGCCACCAGGGCAAACCCGAGATTAGTGAGTACGTTCAGGAAATTGGGGATGCCAGCAAACGTGCGTTGGTCTGCATAGTCATAAAAATCAGCGGGTTGATACACAGGAGAGAAAAGCAGCGTGAGCAATCCCAGAATAACGGCAACAGAGACCAGCAGGCCGTAGCGCCAGTCATAAATCTGGGTGGATTTCGCTGGTGGAAGTTTGTTCATCGGCACGACGGCTTACCGTTTCACATTCTTCCTTCATTATAGCGATACCCGACGCAAAACAATGTCTCCAGGCTGCAGCGACCGATTCATCAAATTTGGGATCACACAGTTCCACCGTGTCAATCAGGCAGTCGAGCCAGATATCATAATCGGCGGCGGTCGCACCAATACCGCCCGGGCCACTTGAACCGTGACGGCAGCCGTATAAGCGAATCGCTTCTCTGGCATTGGCCGAGGTGGCGCAGAGCATGAGCATGGAAATGGAGAATTTCAGCATTTTGATTTGCCTTGCCATGTCCACGCCTTTGAACATCTTCCGGAACCTCTCATCCCGGCACCAGAAAATGTTATAGAACACGTCAAAAAAACGCTCGTGCTTGAGGCAGCGGCGGTAGCTGTCATTAAAAATTTGGTGAGAATGCACTTTCACTCCCTGGGAAAGCGTCAGCCCATGCTATGAGTATGGCAATGCAATAACGATATGCAACTGAATCCACTTAGTGCAACTGAATCTATTTGGTGCAACTGAATTCACTGCGTGCAACTGAACAAGTTTTATTCTAACAGCGAAATGAACCGAAAAGAGTGAGCCAGCTCCGGCCTTAAGGCCGGAGTGGGAAGGCTTAAGTAATACGCCCAATTGGCAGGTTTTTAGCTGGCGCGGAGTTTGTGGTGGAGGTGGCCACCTAAAGCTTCCAGGCTGCAAATCACAAGCCCCAGCCAGATCAAACCGAAACTGATCGCCTTTGCGGGTTCAAACATTTCACCAAAAAGCCAGACTGCCAGCATAAACTGCAACGATGGCTCAATGTACTGCATCAGTCCGACCATGGTCAGGCTGGTTCGCTGAATGGCCAGGGCAAAAAAGATCAGCGGCAGCAAAGTGACAGGTGCAGAGCCTATGTATAGCAGCAAGGTTGTGGTGTCAGACGACAGCGCTGTGCTGGTTCCCTGGAACCCGGAGAACAGCAGAAACAACAACGCAAACGGTGATAGCAGCGCGGATTCCAGGGTAACGGATGTCAGCGCATCGTACCGGATGAATTTCTTGCATAGCCCGTACAGGGCAAAAAAACTACCCATGATGAGTGACAGCCATGGCAGCTCACCGTAGTACCAGACCTGATAGCCGATGCCCGCAATAGCCAGCAGTACCGCAACGAACTGGGCGGCTGATAACCGTTCCTTGAGGAAGATGACACCCAGAGTGACGGCAAAGAGTGGGTTGATAAAGAAACCCAGGCTGGCGGCCAGAACCTGTCCGTGGGTCAATGACCAGGTGAAGGCATACCATGATATGCACATGATAAGACCGGCAAGGCCGGAAACCGCCAGTGAACGTTTGTCCTGCCATAAAGTATGGAGGCTTGGGAACGGGCGCTTTAGCATCCCCATTACCAGTAACATAAAGGGAACGGAAAACAGGATACGCAGCGCCAGCAGATCATTGATATCTGCTTCCGGTAAAAACTGGTAGTAAAGGGGAAGAATGCCCCATAGCACAAACGAAAAAGCGGCCAGCGCATTGCCGACACGTTGAGTACGCATAAACGGTGAACCAAACAGAACAGGGGGAGGAAAGTGGCGTTATTCTGACATGAAAAAAGTCAGAGACAAAGCTGTACGCCCAGAACGAAAACGCCAGAGCTGGCAAGTTTTCTGGTCAGGTGAAATCACTTTTTCATGGCAATGATAGTATGAACAAGCCACAAACGTCGTTTACCGGTCAGGTTGGCTGAGTATTCCTGTTTTTTCTTCCACGAAATGATATAGAAATCAGACAATATCCGTTCCAGCTCTTTGGTACTGTGGGTCAGGATAGGCAGTTTCTCGTTTTCTTCCAATGTATCACTACCCAGGAAATGACCGCAGAAAATCCCGTCTTTATGAAGGCTTTTACAGATGTTGCGCCACAGAATGTCAAAGTCGGCCTGTGTACTGAAAAACAGGCAGGCGCTGGCATTGATCAGATGGGCTTTAGGAAAGCGGTATTCGGCAAAACTGCTGATTTGAATATCCAGATTCGGATTGGCGCCGGTGAGTGGGTGCTCAGATAATGTTTCCAACCGAGGGATATCATTGTCAAAGGCAAAAACCCGGTATCCTTTTTCAAGCAGGTAGACTGTATCGCGCCCGGATCCACAACCACAATCCACTGCTACCTGGCCATCGCCATTCCCGCCTATGAACTCGAGTGCTTCAACCAGATGCGACCGAGGTGTTAACAGCGTTTGATTGTTCAGGTTTGTTAGCCAATCAATGGTTGCCATAGACTTACTACTCCAGCACGGCCTGAAATTGCTGTGAAATGATGTTGCCAAATCAAGTATAGCGAATTGGCAGTCTGCAACGCTGATTTCCTGCGCGATTACTATAAACAACAAAGAGTGTTGTACATGTTGAACAGGAAAGTCTGATAAACTTACACCGCATCAGGCTGTTGATGCCTATAGATTATCAAGAGAGAAGAGAATGACTAAGCTAACCGCAGATCTGAAAGCAAACGATGAACTGTTTGTGACTGAAACGAAAGAGACTCAGCAGGTGTGGGGCCTTTGTAATGAAGAAGGTGACTGGCTGTCTGTTGACTCAAGCGAGTTCGAGGAATCTGAAGTGATGCCGTTCTGGTCAAACGAAGCGGACGCTGCGGTGCATTGTGTAGATGAGTGGACAGAATTTACTGCGGTAATGATCCCACTGGATGTATTTGTTGAAGACTGGATGATCACTCTGGCTGAAGATGGTGTACTGGTTGGCCTGAATTGGACTGCTCAGCTGGAAGGTAGTGAGCATGAGCCATCAGACGTAGCGAAGATGTACCTGTAAGGTATCTGAGGCATACGTATTTCCGAATGCATGCATTCTGCAAGAGGCTACCGAAAGGTAGCCTCTTTTGTTTGCGGCGGAGAGTGAATTTTTTATCGCTATGAAGGCTGACTTCAACTAGTGAGGAACAGACCATTGCTATAATTGATCTGACTACACTAGTAATGACTAGTTTGTCATTTGGAGGTGACTATGGTTCTTTCAGAATGTCGTCAGCTTATGTCTCAGCATTCATTTGTTGAAGCACGTCTGGTGCATGATTTTCTGAGTGCGGGGTGGAGCATCCATTTCATTGATTATGAAGGGAATGATGTCCCGCTGACTGATACTTACGGTATTCCATGCAGTTTTGATTCGCTGAAACAGGCTGAAGATCAGGTAAATCAGGTTGGTGAATGTCCTGTTCGTATTGACAGCCTGTTCCGGTTTGCCGAACGCTAATCCAAAACGTTCGTAGCTAAAGAAAACGGTGGAAGAGATTCCAGACAAAGAAGCGAAAGGGTAGAGAGCATCTTCACTGTGCCGGAGAAATGTAACGACATTGGAAATGTCTCTTTTTGTAATCGCAATGCCACGGAAAAGCGGACAGCGACGGGAAGAGCATCCAGAGAATGATTATCGACACAGTGAAGATTTTTCTTGAGTTAAAAAGTACGATCGTGCTAAAAGATGCTAAGTTATTTCTGCCGCGAATGATAATGAACAAGAAGCAAGCAACACGCGAACATATCTTACAGACAGCCTTTGAGTTGGCGAGTACAGATGGTCTGGATAGTCTGACTATCGGACAACTGGCCAAAGCATCAGGAATGTCAAAAAGCGGGTTGTTCGCACATTTTAATTCCAAAGAGAATTTGCAAATCGCGGTATTGGAATATGCTGGGCAGCTTTTTGCCGAGCGCGTTATTCAACCAGCCCGACAAGCCGTACCTATGGGCATTGAGAAGAAGCTACGCTTTCTGCTCCGCCTGTGGCTGGAATGGAATCAGTCGTTTCAGGGCAGTTGCATGTTCCTTGATGCCTGGAAGGAGCGGGGGGATGACGACAACGCCGTACAGGCGGCGCTGACTCAAGTGACCCGCCGCTGGCTCGATTATCTTCACCGTCAGATTGAACGGGCTAAAGCAGAGGGAGAGTTTGTCTCGACGTTGGATAGCTGGCAGTGTGTCTATCGCTTGTATGGCGTTTATCTGAGCAGCCATTTATTCCGTTCTATGGGGCTGGAAACCGCGGAACATTTACGCTTCTGGCAGGGAATTGATGATCTGTTCGTACAATGGCGTGCCGATCGCAACGAGTGATCTGATAGATCGCGATGTAATGTTTTTCAATGCCCGTTTATTAAGCATCAACTATTAATCATCAACGGGTAATTTCATGGATTTAAAAAGCACGACCGTTCGTTTTATTTCGGTTGTGAGGAGACAATGCGATGAGCAGCAAAATCTATTTCAGTCAGCGTCAGGCTTTCAGTTTTCGCCGTCAGTTGATCAACCTGACGACACGGCTTCACCACACGCTGGCTCCCGGTCATGCATGTAAAGTGGCCAAAAAAGTGTTACTGACCCCGGATCGCAGTAAACGTAAAGTGGATGAGCCAGCAGGGCTTATCCGCCGTAAAGTAAAAACCTCAGAAGGTAACATGATGACATATAGCCTGGGTACGGGACCGACCTGGGTACTGGGCCATGGGTGGTCAGGGTCATCCAGCCAGTTCTTCAGTCTGATGGAACACATTGCCGCATCCGGTTTTACTGCTCTGGCGTTTGATAATCCGGCACATGGTGAGAGTGAAGGGCAGTATGGCCACCTGCCAGGTTTTGTGGCTGCTCTGAATGATATTCTGGCCCAGCAGGAAGCCATTGTTGGGGTGATCGCTCACAGTATGGGAGGAGCAATGGTGCTGGAAAGCCGTCATCCGTTATTGGAAGATAAACCAGTGTTGCTGGTCGCTCCTGTACTCAACTATACCGAGAACCTGTTTAGCACTGTGGAGCGCTCCGGGTATTCAATGAAATTGTTTAATTCGGTGGTCGACGACATTGCACAGGCTTACCAGTACCCACTGGATCGTATTAACCCAGCGGCTCGTCTGGAACAACGTCTGGCTGATGTGGTGATTGTTCATGATCGTAAAGACCGGTTCGCGTCATTCAGCCATTCCGAAAAGATCGGCGAGTTGGAGCATGTTACTTTGTTTCCGACCGATGGCCTAGGACATGGCCGTATTTTGCAAAGCGACCAGCTTAAACGTGGTTTTGATCATCTGGTGGCACTCACGGAGGCTTCCCGAGCCGCATAAGTCCTTGACTTTTCTACCGACCCCGCTGTGTAACAAAGTGATATCTGGATACAGGATCTTGATTAGCAAGGCTTCACTAAACGTCAGGTAATAAACACCAGGTGCAAAGCGCCAGTTAAGATGAATCAGCCAAGCGCCATTTGTAAAAAACACGAGGCATGCTCGAACAGGGCATGCCTCGTGTTATTGATAGACTTTGTGTTGCTGCGCCCGACACCACACTAGGGCGTGGATCCTATCTCACGCTCATCAAGGATAAGTTAGGCAGCCCTGTTAGCTGACCCGAACTTCTTCTCGGTTACGTGCCTGCTCAATCTTCTCGACTTCTTTATCTAGCTCAGCAATTTTAGCTTCCATCATTGCATGGCACATATCGGCCAACTGACGGGCATCCTGCAGGGTGTACCCGGAAACATCAATCGGCGCCATCATTTCGGCAATCACTGTGCCGTTGTCGCGGTTAGAGAGCGCAATTTTGTTGTGTGTGGAGCTGACACAGACCGGCACAATGGGTACGCCGGCTTCAATGGCCATGCGAAATGCTCCGGTTTTAAAAGGCAGCAGACCGCGACCTTTACTGCGCGTGCCTTCCGGATACATCCAGACAGAGAGATTACGCTGGTGGATGGCTTCGACCACTTGCTGGATGGTACTCCGGGCTTTCGATTTGTTTTCCCGATCGATAAGTATATTGCCGGTGATCCAGTACAGCTGACCAAAAAAGGGGATCCAGAGCAGGCTTTTCTTACCTATGGATACCGTGCGCGGCATGATCATACCCGGCGATGTGACGAAGTCGAAAATATTCTGGTGGTTGGAAATATAGACCGCTCGCGGTACATCGGCGACTTGTTCTTTGCCGCGGTGAATCAGCCTCAGGCCGATGATGTTATGCAACTGGGCAAACCAACGACTGAAGGTGTACACATGACGAGGATTGCGGGGTGTAAACAGGCAGCAATAAGGCAAGGCACACAGCGTTGTAACGATAATAAAGCAGGCGGCGAGGAAAATGCGGACAATAGAAAGCACACTGACTCCTTGACGGAAAATACAAAACTTTGTTCATTATGGGATCATTTAACTCATAAGACCAGTTGCTAACGTTTTGATTTATTGTTTTCATAGCTGAAGTGTCAGTTATTGACCGCTTTGCGTGAAGCCTTGCAGAAAATATGCATGAATGTCTCAATTTGAGAATCCGGACTTTTGGCAAGCTGTGTAAAAAACGGGGTTTTTCATTACCCTAGAGTGAGGAAAGTCATGGACGAGTTACGAATGGAATCAAAAGGTTCGCGCTGGATAACCGTGTTGGCACTGGCCGCCAGTTGTTTCTGGGGTGTCAGTGGTGCAACACAAGCCAGAGAAACGTTGGATATGTTGATCACCGGCGGCAAGGTGTACAAACAGGCACCCGGTACAGTGGTTGGCATCAGCGACGGAAAAATCAGTTACCTTGGTCCCATGATTGGCGCTGAGCCAATGGTGACCAAACAGACCCGTATCGTGGATGCGGAAAAATCGGGTGTCTATCCCGGTTTTATCGAGTTACATACCCACTACCTTGATACCGTTGCCTTCACTCATATTGCCTGTGAAATCAATCCGGAAGCTGGTGATGCCGGTACTCAGGCGTGTAAGAAAGTCGCGCGCCGACTGAAATCCAACCAGTGGCTGGTAGGTTTCAGCGCTGGGCTGTTTGATAAACCATTGAAACAGCAATCCCCACGCGAATGGCTGGATACACATTTTCCGAACGTCCCAACTGTGGTGATTGAGCCTCATGCGTCACTGGTATGGGTCAACAGTAAAGGACTGGATGAAATGCTGGTGACACGCCACGGGCTGGATCCTATTGGTGGTAAAATTCTTCGTGGTGGCGATCAGCAACCCACAGGCGTGATTCTGGGATCTGTCGCTGAAGTTGTGATGGAAAAAGCGCTGGAGTCTCACCGTGCCACGCTGACTCAGTTATACAGTCAGGTCGCAAAAACCGCTTCCTGTTTTGAGCGGCACGGAGTGACCAGCTTAGGCGATGCAGGAAGCCTTTGGTTTTATGGCGGCATCGATTTCTGGCAACAACTGGCTCGTGATAACCGGCTGAATGTTAGGGTGTCGGTGCGGCCAAAACTGTCACCCTATAAAGGTGTCAATGCGCAACTGGAAGGACTGAAGGAACTGTATCGGAACGATTTGAGTGACCGGTTGCTGATCAACCAGGTCAAGCTACATGTTGACGGACAATACCATCTGGGCACTGCTCGGTTATCGGTGCCATACAGTGAACCGTCCATAGACAGTGAGCCTTACGGGTTATTTTTCTTTTCGCCGACGGAATTGAATACCTGGCTGATGAGGTTGAATGAAATCGGATATGGAGCATATATTCACGCACAGGGGGATGAAGCCATCAAGGCTGCGCTTTACTCCATTCAGAACGTTCGTCGTGAAAATGATGACAGTCGCTTTACGTTAAGCAATATGCGGTTCATCCATGAGCCGCTATATAAATTGCTGCATGATCTGGATGTGACCGCCAATTTTTATCTGCTGAATCCGGAGTTTTCTCGCCAGCAACCACCATCACACATTTTGGATAAAAAAGAAGCAGTTTCGATCTCCGAGTTACTCAAACACAAAGTGAGCGTGGCACTGGGCAGTGCCGGGTTATACACCAACAAAGTTGTTCCATTAGCCAGGATCAGTGAATCATTGCAGAAGCCAGAGATTGGGATTGACGATATTTATCAGGCTATCGACAGCTATACTATTGAACCCGCTAAGGCGCTTGGGATTGAATCGATCACTGGTAGCCTCGTGGTCGGAAAATCGGCTGATCTGGTGATCATCAATCAGGATTTGACGGCGATTCCGGCGGAAAAAATTGCTCAGGCAAAAGTCATGATGACGGTTTTACAGGGGCAGGTGACATTTGAACGCGGTAACGCTGGTGCTTCAAATCAAACAGCAGGGTTACATAAATCGGTGAAGAGAGATAAAACCGATGAGCCTAATAAAGTCGCTGCATTGAAAAATAACAGTTGAGACGTATTTTGACCGATTTGAGAGATAATTGGACGTTTTTCTCGTGAAGCCAATCGCAGTTGTTAGATAAGCGTTAATAAACAACTGGATATGAAAAGTTATAACAGCGATAAAGAGCGGGAGGGATAATTTGTCTTCTCAGACACATGCATTGATGATGCTATCTTTCTCTTCTGTTGTGTGGAATTTTAAGGCTGACTGACGTCGGCCTCTTTTTTTGGTCGTATTCTGCGCACTGAATGTCAAATCTTCCCCTAAATCATGGTTGCCGGCCGCCTGAATTGCTATTATTCACTTTGACCAACAAAAAAATGCAATAAAATAGTCATTACTGACTGATAGCCAGTTGAGGACATTGGTTCGTGAAATATGCTGTATTCCCTATATTGGTGGCTCTAATCGCGTCAGGCTGCTCATCAACACCTGAGACAACCGCAGAAGCCGAAACAGAAGTCAGCCAATCACAAAACGGGTATGATTTCGTCCCGATGAACGTACCGCTCAATAACGATCCGTCGTTTGACGCTGTATACCGCGAGTGGCGGGGAACGCCTTATCGTCTCGGTGGCTCCACCCGCCGAGGAATCGACTGCTCTGCCTTTGTTCAGGTTGGTTTTGCCAATGTCATGAAAGTGAATCTGCCGCGAACAACGGAAGAGCAGGTGCGCCGGGGAAAATGGGTTGATATTTCTGACTTAAAGAAAGGGGATCTGGTGTTCTTTAAGACAGGTCGCCGTTTGCGTCATGTTGGTATCTACCTGGGCGAGTCTCGCTTTCTACACGCCTCTACCTCGCAGGGTGTTACCATTTCTAACCTGAATAACCCTTACTGGCGCAGCGTCTACTGGCAGGCCAGACGAATTCCGACGAACGGCCCATACCGCACCTAATAATGTGTGACATAAAGTTTACGGTATTTTTACTGTGTTTTAAGTCGCGAAATGACCCATCCCCTCCCATAATGAGGCTATAGCTAGCCACCGGATATACCTTCTGTCTGGTGGCGTTCGACACGGGAGGTGACCCATGGCTATGGCAACTCGAGTCGGGCAATTCCTGAATAGTCACAATATCGACTTCAGTCTGACCCGACACAGACATACCGATACATCATTCAGCTCTGCCATCTCGGCGCATGTGCCTACAGCGCAAGTCGCAAAAGCCGTTATGCTCAAAGATCAGAATGGTGATTTGTTAATGGCGGTTGTACCGTCTAACCGACGTGTGATGATTGATAAAATCAATCGGATGATGGGACGACAGTTCTTCCTCATCGGTGAACATGAACTCTCCAAACTCTTCCAGGATTGTGAACCGGGTGCGGTGCCGAGTATCGGACAGGCATACGGTGTGAACATGCTGGTGGATGATATGCTGCTTGACCAAAACGAGCTGTATATTGAGTCCGGTGACCATGAAAACCTGATTCATCTGGATAAAAAACAGTTCGGTAAAATCATGCACGACATTCCCCATCAGAACATCAGCGGCTATCGCATGATGTTTGCACAAGGGCATGAAGGCCGTCACTGGGAATGGGAATAGCGAGTAAAGTGGGGATATCGAGATATACGAAGTAATCGGCACGGATTAAACCAGTCAACAATGAGCCGGACGTCAGCTCATCTGCTGAAGTTAATCGATTTAGTAAGCTCATAAACCAGTAAGCCCATCAAGATTGATGGGCTTACTGGTTTTATATCACTGGTTTACATAGGGATCAAAGCCCTATGCAGTGGGAACGGCTACTGCTTTGATTTATTCACCGCCATTCTCAGCCACAATCCCGGCGGTGAACTGAAACCGGTTGTGACTGTTTGTACCTTGCCGTTTTTGATGATGGCTACGGTCGGTAACGCAGTGATCCCCCATGCCTGCATCAACTGGCCGCGGTTGTCATTGATAACAGGAAAACGGTAGCCATGATGATTCATGTAGCCGTTTATCCGTCGGTCATCACCCGAACTTACCGCGACCGAAACCACATCATGGCTGTTGTTTAGCCAGTTAATGGATGGGCTCACAAAGCGACAGACCTGACACCAACTGCCCCAGAAGTAGACCAGTACAGGCTTTTCTGAACTGAGGTTTACCAGATCAATACTTTCTCCGAGTGTCGACTGTAGCGGGACAGCCGGTACAGGATCGGAGGGTATCGTGCGGCTTCTCCAGACATCCATCGCCACGCTGACGGCAATCACTATTGCCGTCATCCACAGTATCTCTTTCAGCCAGCGGCGAACCTTGGGCTTGGCCGTTTTTTCCGGTTGCTTCGGCATTACGAACGCTCTCCACTGGCTTTCTGGATCGCCTGTAACACCTCGTCGCTGGTCAGAATAACAGGCAGGGCAATGCCCTGTGGTGCTGCCGGGCCATAGACAATATTAAACGGCACACCATAACGGCCATGTGAACGCAGATACCCGGTGACGTATTCAGATGGTTTGGTCCAGTCGCCACGCATCAGAACGATATTCTCGGCATCCAGCGCACTGTAAGCAGGCTCTCGCAATATGACGCTGACTTTGTTGACTTTACAGGTGATACACCATTCCGCCGTGACATCGACAAAGACAGTCTGTCCATTGCTGACTGCCTTGCTGATGGCATCGGTATTGAGTGGCTGCCAGTGATGATCGGTCGCAAGTGGTGTTGACCAGCGATCAGCGGTCATACTTCCGGCGATTAATCCGCCGCCCGAGGCGAGCACCAGAAATGCCAGTGTATAAATTACCGGTTTACGGCCTTTTACCCGTCCAAGTTGCCATAGCAGGGTAAGCAATAGGGCGGCCGCGAATGCAGCCACCATGGCTGGGCTGAAGAAGCTGGTCATCAGGCTGATAAGCCAAAGACTGGTGGCAAGCATCATCAGGCCAAACAGGGTTTTGACCTTGTTCATCCACATGCCAGGTTTCGGAAACAAGCCGGCTAGGTGGGGGAAGGCCGCAATCAGTAGCCAAGGCGCTGCCATACCTACCGCCAGCGCAGTAAAGATGGCGATCAGGGTAAGAAAATCCGCGCCCAGCGCAAAGGCAACAGCCGTGCCCAGAAACGGTGCACTGCAAGGTGTCGCAAGCAGGGTTGCAAACATCCCCTGAACAAAATGTCCCAGATAAGAGTCATCCCCTTTGGTCGCCATCCAGGTGTTGGTGTCGCTGGACAAACGAATCTCAAACAAGCCCAGCATGTTTGCGGCAAACAGTCCGGTGATAACTACCATGGCGCCGATAAAATACGGACTCTGGAACTGTACCCCCCATCCTAAAGCCTGTCCGGACAGTTTCAGGGCAATCAGGAATCCTGCCAGTAGCCAGAAAGAGACCAGAATTCCTAGTGCCGAAGCCATAAA
The DNA here is from genome assembly GCF_017329545.1 of Photobacterium ganghwense. Classification (NCBI taxonomy): domain Bacteria; kingdom Pseudomonadati; phylum Pseudomonadota; class Gammaproteobacteria; order Vibrionales; family Vibrionaceae; genus Photobacterium; species Photobacterium ganghwense. The sequence continues at coordinate 1,361,625 of NZ_CP071326.1, read as the reverse complement.
CTGGGCACGGATCTGGCGGCGAGCCAGGCCCTGAGCGGTGATTACACTGCTCAGTTTCATTCCCAGTACGGGTAATACACAAGGCATCACGTTGAGGATCAGGCCCCCAAGCAGAGCGATAGCAATGATCTCCGGCAGGTTTTTGCTGCCTGCGATGGTAATGGCCAATGGCTGGTCGCTCACAATAGCGGTTTCTTCGCTGGCAAAATCCTTGTCTGTCAGCGTGATATTGACTGTTTCACCAAGCAGTTTCGGTACCCCGAACCAGCTATTTACCTTCATTGTTGCGATCAGGGTTTGACCATCAACTTGTACGGTAGGTTGAAGGAATGATGCATCCTGGACATTTTGTGACTGACCATCAACAAAAACATCAGGTTGCTGCCAACCTAGTGTATTTGTCGCGACCAGAGACAGCGTTTGTTTATCCGGGTCCCATGAGACGTTGTTAATTGAAACGGCTTCCTGATTCCGTGGAACATGGCTCATGCCCTGGTTATACAGGTGCATAGCTTCTTCGGACGCGACCAGCTGGGAAGGGGTAAAACTCAGCGATACATCATAATCGGTCAGTACACAAATATTGGTGCAGGAGGACATTGTTAGCGTGCCAGCCAGAAAGACCGCTTTGTCCATGTCTTCGACATGAAGCGTCATCGGGAACAGAATATGGTGTTTGTACCCCAGAGTTTCTACCCCCAGAAACTCATAGCGTTGAGGCAGAGGCCAGTGCCAGTCTGTTGCTGTCAGATTGTCAGCCAGATCCCACTTGAGCGACGGAGCAACACCGCCTTCGCCTGGCGTTCTCCAGTACGTTTTCCAGTCTTCAGCAAGTTTGACTTCCAGTAGCGCTTCTACCGTTTTGGCATCAGCATCAGTCTGGCCCGTCAGCATAAACCGTAGTTCGACTGGGGGATGATCAGGGTTTGTCAGCCAGCCGGTTGAATAGTCAACAGCCCGGGCTGGAAAGGTGAACAAAAAACCGATAAGCACCAGCAGGCTCATCAGCGTAGTAAACAGGGAATAAGGTGCTTTTTTCACAATCAATCTCCAAGGATAAACACAACAAAAGTGCCGGCGGGTGCCGGAGTAACTCAAGCCGGTGTCATTCCCGGAATACACATAATGTCAGGTGGCGCCTTCGTGTTGGCGGAATCGGCTCCGTCAATACCGGCGTGATCAGGCTGGGCCCTGCCAGGATTGCAAAAGCCAGAAAAATTACAAAGGATTGCAGAATGGCAAAATCCAGTTGGTGCTGATGAAGCTGCAACAGGTGATCGGCTAGCGAGCAAGGTTCATGGGGCTCATGATCCGATGTTGCCTGAATGGCGGTCTGGACGGAAATGGCAGCCTTTGCTGAAAGCTCACTCACCAGATTTTCAGACGGGTGGCCAGCCGCTTGCTTTGCCGGGCACGACGTTACCAGCCCCATTCTCTGCCCGGAGCAGATGAAGAGCACGATCATGACCAGACACAATGCTACTCTGGCATGTTGGTAACGGCTGGTGTGGCTACGCATGCATGGGTCCTGTTAATGGCCAATAGAAATCAGCGGATTACGCTCATCATTACCCGATAGGGCAGAACAATCAGACCGGATTACTCAGGATAAGTTTCCGTGTCACAGGCATTTTCTTTGATTGGGCCTGATATAACAACCCCCGATGAAAACCGGGGGCAGGTAAAACGGCAAGCATAGTGCTGACATATCATTGTTAGCTGAAAGACAGAGCAACTTCGTGTCAGGTTTCAGGCAGCCGAATCAATTAACAAATGTCAGAAACTTATCGTTTATTACGCAGGTAACGTTTACGGCGCTCTTCTTTCTGTTTGGCTTTTTCTTCTGCTTTACGCTCAGCTTCAACGGCTACGTCGATCAATTCCTGAGTGATCATCTCCGGACGCTCCATTGTGATGCGTCCCAGCGTACCGTTGCGAAGCTCATTGATCAGGATCTCAGAGGCTTTGTGCAGATCAACACGGCCACCAGCCTTCAGGCAACCACGCTTACGACCAATGGCTTCCATCATTTCGATATCTGATTCCGGCAGGTCGTCATCCAGATCGTAACGTGCTTTAATCAGCTCAGGGTAGGCTTGTGCCAGATACTCAATGGTAAAAAACGCCACATCCACATAATCCATCGCAGTGTCTTTAACGGCACCGGTAGCAGCCAGACGAAAACCACTGTGCGGGTTTTCCACTTTTGGCCACAGGATTCCCGGTGTATCAGACAGCACAATACCGTTTTGCAGGTTAATACGCTGTTGTTGACGTGTCACCGCAGGTTGGTTACCGGTGACGGCGACACTTCGACCTGCCAGCGTATTGATGATGGTTGATTTGCCCACATTCGGAATACCCATGATCATAGTGCGAATGTTTTTGCCCATATCTTCACGGTTTGGCGCCAGTTTACGGCAAAGCTCCATAATCTGGTGCACTTCATTCACGTTTTCCGTCGTGATGGCAATGGCTTTTACGCCTTGCTCTTTTTCTAGATGCGCAATCCATAACTGGGTCATCTCCGGATCAGCCAGGTCACGTTTGTTCAGTACTTTCACCACTGGCTTATTCGATTTTTCGCGGAAAGTTTTTATTAACGGGTTTTCACTGCTGAATGGAATGCGGGCGTCCAGTACTTCGATGATCACATCGACTTTTGGCAGAACTTCTTCAATCTCTTTACGTGCTTTGTGCATGTGGCCCGGAAACCACTGAATAGTGTTGCTCATTGGGAAAACTCTTATTGTGCTGTCATTACACTGCCTTAAGCCAAAGCGGCAGAGACAGGCTATGTCAGTAAGCCACGGCCAGTTATGGCATCGCAGCTGACCAACGGATTATGAATAACTTGTGCCAAGTTTAACGTACCGTGCGAAATACATAAACGCTTTTGCGAGATTGAAGGTAACGTGACCACTTCATGTCCACTTTACCCGCAGTGGACCCATGCCTGATACGCCGCTGGTCAGCCCGTTCTGTTGGTTAACAATGAAATTGCTCAAGGTGATAAAAATTTTTTATTAAAAATACCCCTTGAACTTGTTTTAAATGACCTTATTTTCTTTCATCGAGAGCATCGGACTGGCTCTTACTAATCACTATTCAATCTGTCTTTTATTTTTCGGTATTTAAGTAGGAGGCACCTTAATGAACATTCGTCCTTTAAATGACAAGCTGATTGTTGAAAGACAAGAGGTGGAAAATAAATCTGAAGGAGGAATCGTTTTAACCTCTCAATCGGTCAAGAAATCTAATCGAGGAAAAGTGCTTGCGGTTGGTAAGGGGAAACGGCTGGAAAACGGTGAACACGCGGTCATGGAAGTGAAAGTGGGCGACGTGGTTATATTCAATGACGGCTACGGTGTAAAAACTGAAAAAATTGATGGCTCAGAATACCTGATTTTGTCTGAGTCTGATGTGTTAGCGATTGTCGAATAATCTATTTTGTAGTGATTTTCAGAGGAGTTTTTTATGACTGCAAAAGACGTTTTATTTGCTGATGACGCACGTCAAAAAATGCTGAAAGGGGTGAATTTGCTGGCGGATGCAGTGAAGGTTACTCTGGGTCCTAAAGGACGTAATGTCATACTGGACAAATCCTACGGTGCGCCGACCATTACAAAAGATGGCGTCTCTGTTGCGAAAGAGATCGAACTGCGAGACAAGTTCGAGAACATGGGCGCACAAATGGTGAAACAAGTCGCCTCCAAAGCCAACGACGAAGCAGGTGACGGTACTACCACCGCAACCGTACTGGCTCAGTCTTTCATTAACGAAGGTTTGAAAGCGGTGGCGTCTGGTATGAACCCAATGGACCTGAAACGCGGTATCGACAAAGCAGTTGATGCGGCGGTTGAAAAGCTGCGTGAAATGTCACAACCGTGCAGCGATAAAGAGTCTATCACTCAGGTCGGTAGCATTTCTGCAAACAGTGACCGTGAAATTGGTGAAATCATTGCTGAGGCCATGGAAAAAGTGGGGCGCAACGGTGTAATTACCGTTGAAGAAGGTCAGGGGCTGAAGAATGAACTGTCTGTTGTTGAAGGTATGCAGTTCGACCGTGGCTATTTATCGCCATATTTCATTACCAATCAGGATGCCGGTTCTGTTGAGTTGGACAATCCGTACATCCTGCTGGTGGACAAAAAAGTCAGCAATATTAGGGAATTGTTGCCAGTACTAGAAGCCGTAGCTAAATCTGGCCGTTCACTGTTGATTATTGCCGAAGATATTGAAGGCGAAGCACTGGCAACGCTGGTGGTGAACAACATGCGCGGTATTGTTCGTGCGACTGCGGTGAAAGCGCCTGGCTTTGGTGACAACCGTAAAGCGATGCTGGGTGATATCGCTACTCTGACTGCCGGTACGGTAATTTCAGAGGAAATTGGCCTCGAGCTGGAAAAAGCAACGCTGGAGCAATTGGGTAGCGCAACGAAAGTCACCATCACGAAAGACACCACAACCATCGTTGGTGGTGCCGCAGATGAAGATGCCATCAAAGATCGTGTTGCCTCGATTGAGAAAGCGTTGGAAAACACCACTTCTCAATACGACAAAGAAAAACTGCAACAGCGGATTGCCAAACTGTCTGGCGGCGTCGCCGTGATTAAAATCGGGGCTGCGACAGAAGTCGAGATGAAAGAGAAGAAAGACCGCGTAGATGATGCACTTCATGCAACCCGTGCTGCGGTTGAGGAAGGTATTGTTGCCGGTGGTGGTGTTGCATTGACCAAGATTGCTAAGGAACTGGCGGAACTGAAAGGTGATAACGATGACCAGAATGTGGGTATTCGTGTTGCCCTGCGTGCCATGGAAGAACCACTGCGTCAAATTGCCACCAACGCGGGTGATGAAGCATCTGTTGTGGCGAATGCCGTAAAAGCGGGCGATGTCCATTACGGCTATAACGCGGCAACGGGTGAATACGGCAATATGATTGAGATGGGTATTCTTGATCCTGCAAAAGTCACTCGTTCAGCACTGCAGTTCGCGGCCTCTGTGGCGGGGTTAATGATCACCACCGAAGCTATGGTCACCGATCACGTTGCAGACAAAGAGGAACGCTAATGCACCTGCTCTGGTCCAGTTGAAACTGGCCCGATAGCCTTTTTCAAAGAGCAGTCTGCTCAGTTAATCAAGTATTAGGTAAATAGCAATATGCTACTCTCAGCGGGCTCGTGTGAGCCCGCTGAATTTTTAGTGGTATGACTTAAACGCTGATGAGTTGATGAAAGGCGCGCAGATCTGTTTGATACAATCAGCTTCGACATCAGTCATTATCACTTCGCAGGTCTTTTTGTGGTGGGCACTCATCGTGCCAGTGCTCGAGCTCGCCGTTATCGCGCTTTTCGTGCAGGGCATCAATTAAGGCTTTTTCCTGTTTCGCAAAATAGAGGTCTTCTTCGGCTTTGCCGCGCAATTTCAGCTTTTCGGTAAAGTACATGGCGTGATCTCCATTGCTTCGCTTAATTTAAGGTTAGCCGAGGAGGCGCATCACGTGGTGCCAACACGTCAAACTTTGATCTCAGTAGGAGTCTTGGCGATCATGAACGGCAAAAACTGTTCTGAAAAGCGTTTCAAAAAAGTATCTATTGAAGTTACTCCATCGACGGTTCTCTCATTCCCTTTTCAGTTGTAGGCTCCGAAAGAATGCTGATAACGGGCAGTGTTGCCGCAATATGCAACGTGGAGTTGGACTGGTATTGCCTTTAATCACTCGATAAAGTATTCGCCGGAAGGAGTAACAATCTGAATCATAGGGAGTATTGAGTGCAGATTTGTCACGATGAAGTGTTTGGAGTACTGACTGTTTCACAGGCGGGTTACAAGTTTCGTCGCACCAAAAACCATACGCAGACCTACTGGCCTGTTGAAATGTTTATCAGACATCGGGAGAGATTTAACCGCCCGATCGTATTGGTGATTGAAAGTCCACACATCAAAGAGTTTCAGGTCCGTCATGTCACTAATGCGCTGAATGGGTTACCGGTTTATGCTCGTCCGGCCAATGGGGCGACCGGAGAGAATATTTGTACGCATTTTGCTGCATTACTCGCGACATTACCTCAGGTTCTGGCTCAGGGACACTATCCGGTTGTAGTGGTTAACGCTATTCAGTTGCAATGCTCACAGGGGGAGGACACCTGCCTTTACCGTACCCGACGATTCATTGAACACTGGCCGGCGCGCGTTGATGATTTAACTCAGCGTCTGCGAATGCTTGATCCGGTCATTGCGATCAATGCTTGTACCAAAGGGGACTTTTATATCCGAGATGAAGCCGGACAGCTTATCCGAACAAAAGCGTTTGATGCCGGTTTCAACCCGCAATTTAATCGCTTGTTAGAGCAAGAGTTTGGTTATCAGCAAGAGCTAACCCAGACAAGAGGGCAGTCAGGAGGGGAGTGTGCTGTAGTAACCCCACCGGAAGACGATGACACTGACAGCCTGAGGTTCATGAACACTATCGATTTATCCGGTTTAGTTATGTTTCAGCTTCATCAAGCCTATAAGCAGACCGATACATTATTGTGTAAAACGACACATCCTGCTGCCTGGTTGTACCGAGTGCCAATGTTTACACGTTTTCGTCAGGAACTTTTCACTTACACCAAGTCAGCCCCCAGACCATAGTCAATCGGGAGCCAAGCCGAAAACTAACCCTGTCATTAAGCCAGAGTCAAACCTGAAACCAGGCCGTGATCCGAAATTACAGGCTGATTAGATGTTGACCAATTCATAACGTTGTGCAACATTGAGTATATGACTATGTATTTACTTCTTCAGCCAGCACGAATTATTACCATCATTCCATAGGAATGGTGGGTTTTGGGCTGTTTGTCGAAAAGTAAGAAACCCGCCCAGGAGGCGGGTTTCTTCTTTCTGCTTCCTTGGCCTACCAAGAAAGCGGAGAAAGTGTATGGCTAATGTCACCAGCGAACAATCATCGCCTTTTTCTTTTGTGGAAGCTGAACATGAGATGCTCAGCTTCTGGAAAGAAAGGGAAATCTTTCAAAAATCACTGCAGCAAACACGAGATTTACCGCCTTATGTGTTTTACGATGGGCCGCCGTTTGCAACAGGTTTACCTCATCATGGCCACTTGGTCGCATCCACCATTAAAGATGTAGTGCCCCGTTACTTCACGATGAAAGGGCATTACATTGAACGCCGCTTTGGCTGGGATTGCCATGGATTACCCATCGAGCATGAAATTGATAAATCGCTGGGGATGTCTGCGCAGGAAACGGTCGCAAAAATCGGGATTGCTGGCTATAACGATGCGTGCAGAGGCATTGTGCAGCGGTATACGCAGGAATGGGAGAAAACCATCACGCGAATTGGTCGGTGGGTTGATTTTGACAATGATTACCGCACCATGGAGCCCTGGTATATGGAAACTGTCTGGTGGGTATTCAAGCAGATTTGGGAACAAGGACTGGTCTATCAGGGTGAAAAAGTGGTGGCTTATTCAACTGAGCTTTCCACAGTGCTGTCAAACTTTGAGGCGACCTCAAACTATAAAGATGTACAAGACCCGGCCATTACAGTGCTGTTCAAGCTTGAGGATGAAAATGCGTATCTGAGCGCCTGGACGACAACCCCTTGGACACTACCGTCTAACCTAGCTCTTTGTGTTAATGGTCAGGCCGAGTATGTCAAAGTGCTGGACGAAACCCGCAATCTTGCTTTGTGGGTAGCCCGTGAACGACTTGACCATGTTCTGAAAGGTCAGCCTTATCGCGAACTTGCGACCTGTAAAGGTGATGATCTGGTTGGAAAAACCTATTTACCGCTTTTTTCTTACTTTAGTGAGCTGGCAGCAGAAGGCGCATTTTGTGTCGTTGCAGATGATTTTGTTTCAGGGGATAGCGGAACGGGAATCGTTCATATGGCACCGGCTTTTGGTGAGGATGACCATAGGATCATGAAGTCAAAAGGGATCACGGCAATGCCTTGCCCGCTTGATGAACGGGGTCGGTTTACTGATCAAGTACCGGATCTGACAGGGCAGTATGTCAAGGATGCAGACAAATCCATTATTGCTATGTTGCGACAGCAGGGCCAGTTATACCGGCATGACACTCTGGTTCACAGTTATCCGTTTTGCCCACGTTCTGATACGCCTATCATCTACCGTGCAGTGCCTTCCTGGTATATCGGTGTTGAGCAGATTCGTGATGAATTGGTGAAAAACAATCAGCGTATTCGGTGGGTGCCGGATCATCTGCGTGACGGCAGAATGGGGAAATGGCTTGAAGGAGCAAGAGACTGGGCTGTGTCACGTAACCGATACTGGGGAACACCGCTACCGTTATGGGTGAATGATGTCACCGGTAACATCCTCTGCATCGGATCACGTGAAGAATTACAGACATACAGTGGCGTCTGGCTGGATGATCTGCATCGTGATTATGTCGACGATATCCGCTTTAGTTTGCCGGAAGAAGAGGGGGTATACCAGCGTATCGATGAAGTGTTCGACTGTTGGTTTGAGTCGGGTTCAATGCCTTATGCGCAGGTGCATTACCCCTTTGAAAATCAAGACAGTTTTGGGGCCGGTTTTCCTGCTGAGTTTATCGCGGAAGGGGTAGACCAGACCCGGGGGTGGTTCTATACCTTACAGGTGATCAGCCACTGTCTTTTCAAACAGCCGGCATTTAAAAATGTGATTGTAAACGGGATCGTGATGGCGGAAGACGGCAAAAAAATGTCTAAGCGCCTGAAAAACTATACGGCTCCTGACATTATCATGGATACATACGGTGCTGATGCTTTGCGGCTGTATTTGCTGAACTCCGGTCTGGTGAAGGCAGAAGAGCAACGATTTTCGGACTCGGGTGTTCAGGAAATGGTTAGGCGTATGCTGTTGCCTTGGCTTAATGCGTTCAAGTTTCTGAATACATACTGCGCAATTGATCGCTGGCAATATGACGCATCGTCAGCAGGGAGCCAGAACCCGTTTGATCAGTGGATTTTAGCTCGGCTACAAACCTTAAAGCAGACAGTCAGTGAACAGATGGAGTGTTATCAACTGTATAACGTTGTTCCGCCCTTGTTTGAGTTCATGGAATCGTTGACAAACTGGTATATCCGCCTCAACCGCTCACGGTTTTGGGGAGAGCAAATGACTCCGGATAAGTCCTCGGCATACCGTACTCTGTTCATTGTGCTGGACGAGTTCGGGAAACTGATGGCACCATTTGCTCCTTTCTTGGCTGAGTATTTGTACCAGTCCATGCAGCCGTTACGACAGCAGGCTGACTCCTCACCTGAATCCGTCCATTTATGTGCTTACCCTGATGTGGACAACGCTTTGACGAATGCGGCTCTTGAACGTTCTGTTAATCGCTTGCAGGGGATCATTTTGCTTGGCAGACAAAAGCGAAACCAGGCCGGTATTAAAATGAAAACTCCCTTACCCAAGCTGATTGTCTTACATGGTGATTCGCAGGTTTTGCATGATTTGGCCCGGTTTGATCACTATATTCGTACCGAGCTAAATGTTAAAGATGTCATTTACAGTACTGACGAAGCGGACAGTGTGGACTTTTACGCCAAACCCAATTTTCCTGTGCTCGGTAAGCGGTTTGGAAAGTCATTTAAGCAATATCAGGCGTTAATTGAAGCTCTGGATCATCAACAGCTTTATCGATTTCAGGATGAGGGCTGCGTGACTCTGGCTGGTGAAGTGTTTGGTGAACAGGATATCCAGCTATTTCGCAAACCGAAGCCGGGGAGCAATGTGGTGTCTAATGCCAGTATTTCGGTGGATTTGGACTGCCAACTGACCGAGGCGTTGATCGGTGAAGGGGTTGTCAGGGAGGTCGTGGGGTTCATTCAGAAATCACGCAAACAATCGGCATTTAAGGTCAGCGATCGCATTGAAGTGCGCTTTCAGGCCACCCCAAAGCTGAAAAGCTGGCTGCTTGAACACCGTACATTCATTGAGCAGGAAACGTTAGCACTGCGTTTTGAAGAAAGTGAGGCTAAAGAGTTCGAGGTTGAAACGGACAACGTTGAAGAGCACGGTTGGCAATTTTCAATTGATGAGCATTACCTGTCAGTCAGCCTCAAGCGGGTGACTGATAGCAGGACATAACACCAGCAAGAAAAAAATGCAGAAAACGGCAACAGTGCGGGGAATGGTAGTGTCCCCGCACTGCTCCTCTGAGGGATCGGATTTTGAGTACTGATTGGCTCTTTATTACGGATTAGATTATAAGGGCGGTAAAGATGCCGTCAGGTCTGCTCGGCAATAATGTCTTTATGATAAGTGTGTGGTGTCATATATTGTTCCCCATTCGAAATGCAGACTTATCGCGTGAAGAGAGTCAGACAAGCGTCTGTAGTACTGCATTCAGGACACCTAGTTACTTCCTTGGGAGGGAATCCATGAAATCAGCCGTATTAGTGATTGATGTTCAGACCATCGTATTTGATGTCGATCCTCAGCCTTTTGAAACACAACACGTTATTTCCAGAATCAACACCATTACCGCCTGGGCGAGAAAACAGCAAAAACCGGTGATCTTTGTTCAGCATGATCAGCCGGATACACCGATTGCTTATCAAAGTGAAGGTTGGCAACTGTATCGTGAGTTAGTCACTTGTGAAGGCGATTTGTATACCCGAAAGTCCACTCCTGATTCTTTTTTGAACACCAACCTGAAAGAGCTGCTGGAGGAGCTGGGTATCGAAAAGTTGATTGTGTGCGGCTATGCCTCGGAATTTTGTGTGGATACCACGGTACGCCGCGCGGCCGGGCTGGGTTATCCGGTTGAGTTGGTATCAGATGCTCACACCACACAGGATAAGCCACATGCAAACGCGGCAGTGATTCGTGCACACGAAAACAGCACGTTGTCGACCATGTCGAATTTTGGCATGCCGATTCGCTGTGTTTCTACAGCAGAACTGTTGGCTACGCCGGAGTTGCTGACGCAATAATTTTTTCTTTTTACACCACAAGGAGCTGCTGAAATGGAATTCCAAACCTTACTTTTATTTACCATCGCGTCACTGTCTATCAACCTGATCCCAGGGCCGGACGTCGTCTATATTGTGTCAAATACCATGAAAGGCCGTATGCAGGCTGGCTTAAAAGCCGCAATGGGGCTGGGTGTCGGTTACTTCCTGCACACACTAGCGGCCGTGTTTGGACTGTCAGCACTTATTCTGAGTTCCGCTGTTGCATTCAGTGTTGTGAAATACCTGGGTGCGGCTTATCTGCTTTATCTGGGGATTTCATCTCTGCGCAACATGCTGCGCGGGCAATCTTCACTGACGATGACTGCGGCCTCTTCATCGGCTAATGAAAGTATATTCCGCCAAGGTGTGGTGGTGAGCGTACTTAACCCGAAAGTGGCGTTGTTCTTTTTGTCTTTCTTGCCCCAATTTATTGAAGTAGGGCAGGGGTCAACATCGATGCAGTTGCTGATGTTTGGCTTGCTTTTCAGTGCGTTAGCGACAGGGTGTAATGTCGTTTATGCCCTATTGGGCAGTTGGCTGTTCAACAATCCGAAAGTGGCGCGTTATACCCGCGTCATTGAAGGTGTGTCTGGCGTACTGCTGATTGGTTTGGCGGGGAAAATTGCACTCAGCAAAGACAGTTAAGGGTATGGCGTACTACACTTCTATCGCAAATACTTAGTAATACAGCTGGTCAATGACCGGAATATACTGTTGAACGGCGAGCTGTCAATTTGCCTTGAAACGGTATACCACCACTCCCACTAAGGAGTCAGCCATGTTTGAAGTGAAACGGGTAGGCGACAACCGATTAGACATTGAAATGAGTGGCAAACTGGATGCAGAGCAAATGGGCAAAGCATTGGATGCTCTAACCGAGCAAGCCGACGGCATTGAGAATGGTGTCATGTTATTTGATGTGGTGGATTACCACTTACCCTCTCTCGGCGCTATTGGTGTAGAGTTGGGCCGGTTTCCCAAAATGATTCATTTCATTCGGCAGTTTGATCGGGCGGTGGTATTAACCGACAAAGACTGGATTAAAACTGTCAGTGAATTTGAAGGAAAGCTGATTCCGGGGCTGGAAATTAAAGGGTTTGGCCGTGATCAGAAAGAAGAGGCCGAAGCCTGGCTGGAAACTGGCCGTTCATCTTAATTTCCTTCGCAAGTGACCTGCCACTTTACCGGAATGCAGACACCAGTATTACGAGAGCGAAACGCTGATATTTGAAAGGTGCGGAAGACTCAGTCTCCTGCACCTTTTTCATTTAGGCTGGTATTTACTGTTCCAGTACTTTCGCGATGGCTGCTTCAGCACATTGCTGATCCAGATGGCCACCCGGTGCACCGCCAACACCAATTCCCCCAATAATCGTGTCATTCACGCTGAGTGGCAATCCTCCCGCCAGTAACAACAGATTGTCATCCATATCTTTCAGCGGTTGCAGGATCGGTTTGTCCGCGATGGTTTTCATCAGGTCGGCCGTAGGTTGTTTCAGACTGACAGCAGTAAACGCTTTCTGGCGAGAGCTTTCCAGCGTGTGGCGTCCGGCCAGATCAGAACGTAACTGGGCGATGACATTACCGGTAACGTCCACAACGGTTGCTGTGACGCGGTAGCCTTTGGCTTCACACTGCAGAACCGTTTCTTTGGCAAGTTCAAAGGCTGTATGTGATGAAATCTGAGTCACTGAAATGGTTTTGTTCTGATTTTCAGTGGCTGCAGATGTACTGAAGGTCGCAGCCATCAGGCCTGAAAGTATTAGCGATGTTGCGCATTGTGTGAATGATTTCATGTCATGCTCCGTTATAGGGTTTTCAACGTTTATGATTTGGATTTGTGTATAACACTTTAGCGCACTGGCAATTGCCGGATGCTTTCAGGACCATTACAAAGGTGTAATGTTTATCATCGACTCACTGAAAAGCTGATAAAGTGGTGCGTAACGAGCAGAAGATGGCAGGGTTAAGTGAACGTTTTACTGATTGAAGATGATCGCCACATCGCCAGGTTTATTGCCCAAGGGTTTTGTCAGGAAGGGTATACCGTTGAATTAGCAGACAACGGCGTTGACGGTTTACATCTGGCAACCACTGAGCAGTTTGATCTTATTGTGCTCGACATTATGCTGCCGCAGAAGGATGGGCTAGAAGTGTTGACTGAATTACGCGGCATGGGGTACCGCACACCCGTTATCATTCTCAGTGCCCGGCATTCTGTTGAGGAACGTGTTCTTGGCCTGAAATCCGGAGCCGATGATTATATGGTCAAGCCGTTTGCATTCACGGAACTCGCTGTCCGCTGTCAGATCTTAACACGCCGCGATCAGGCAAAATCTCTGCAGTCACATCAGCTGAGCTATCAGGATCTGACGCTGGATGTGCTGAAACGAACACTTTTTCGTGCCGGACAATCGATTCAGCTGAATCAGCGTGAATTCAGCCTGATGAAACTGTTGATGGAACAACCGGAAACCGTGCTGTCAAAAACGACCATCCTGGAGCAGGTCTGGGGGTATCAATTTGACCCGCAGACTAATGTTGTTGATGTGCTGGTTTGTCGGTTAAGAGTGAAAGTGGACAGAGACTTTGAAGAGCCGCTGATTCATACCATCAGAGGAGTGGGTTATGTCCTCAAATCAGAGTATTGATCAGGCCTTAACACGTACCCAGCGCCATCTGTTTTATCGGTTCATGGGTATTTTACTGGTTTGCCTGACGCTGATTGAAATGGTGGTCGGTGCGCTGTTTTTTTATGATCTTTACCGGGCCGAGCGAAAAATCCTGCACTCGCTGTCTGCTGAATATCAGCGAATTCTTCGTTTTGAGTCTGATGAAAAACTTATCCATGTTCTTAAGGCAAACCCCCAACGCCTGACCGAAAATAATATCGCGGCGATGGCCACTCAAATATCCTCTGATAAACCTGCCAGTTACATAGCCGGTGATAACCAGCTACCGGTTGAGCTGGTGCTTACGGAATACCTGTTGGGTGAGCAAAACTGGTTGAATGCCTTCATTGTGAAACCGTATATGACGTTGAAAATGGAGGGGGATAAACAGATCTTTTGGCTGGTGCTGGATAACCGGGCGCGCTATGCAGTGGCGACGCGACAATGGATGATGACTTTTATGGCTTTCTGCGTACTGGTGCTGTTTACTGCTGTGTTTATTCATCGTTTAATCCAAAACACGATGTCGCCACTGGCAACCTTGGGCAATCAGCTTGATAAGCTCAGCCATCACGCTTTGGATTCATTTTCCGAGCAAAACGAGATAGAACCTCCACGAAAAGGAACGTTTTCTAGAACGGACGCCATGCAACAAGATGGCTTGGCCGCCATTAACCAGAGCGTGTATCAGGCGGTTTCACGGTTACATCAGGTCATTGCAACAATGGATACCACAGTGGATGCCATTGCCCATGATTTACGAACACCGTTGTCACGGATCCGGCTGGCCGCTGAAGGGGCATTGGTGTCTCCCTTGAAGGGAGCAGAGAAACAGAATCTGCAGGAGCATGCCTTAAGTGACTGTGCTGAGTATGCGGTGCAGGCCGGTAACATGCTGACAGCACTGATGAAACTGAATGATGAACTGGCCGGAAAGCGCATTGTTAGGCTAGCTCCAACGGAAGTAAAAATGGCGCTGGAGCGCGTGGCTAGCTGGTTTGAAGATATTGCCGAAGAAAAGGGGATTGAGCTCCATTGCACCTGTTCTCCCGGTATCATCATTCTGTCTGATGCTGACAAACTGACGCAGGTATTGGTTAATCTGGTTGATAACGCATTGAAATACACCCCGCCGGGAGGATCGGTTCGGTTATCTGCGTCCACGATTGCTCCCTCTTTGCCACCGGTTGAGCATCACGCTGTTAACCAACCGGAGAAAACAGCCCAGCTAGTCATCAATGTGACTGATACAGGGATCGGGATTGCCCCGGAGCATCAGGACTTAGTGTTTAAGCGTTTATATCGGGTGGATAGCAGTCGGAGTAATTCGGAGGGCTATGGACTTGGTCTGGCACTGGCTTCTGCAATGGTCACCAACCTGGGTGGTATCCTGACGGTTGAGTCTGTACCACAGCAGGGTAGTACCTTCACCATTCGTCTTAATGTCGACGAGTCTGAAACTCAAAGTAACTGCCATTAGCAACACTTACCCGGTATGAGTGTTGCAGCCACCACAATCACCGGAGTAAACGGAATACACGCTGATGAAGGGGGTGGCTGCAATACATGTCCTGATTTGGCTTAGAAAGCCGGTTCGATGGTACCGTTGAATGTTTGCTGCAGATAGTCGCGAATCGGTTGTGACTGATAGATATCAACAAACTTTTGGTATGCCGGGTTGTTTTTATCTGCTTCACGCGTCGCAATCACCATGACTGCCAAGGGGGCATCTTTTGGTTCCAGATAGATCCCCTGTTTCTTCGGATCCAGACCGGCAGACATGACATAGTTCATCGTAATCGTTGCCACATCGACATCGTCCAGACTGCGTGGCAGCTGCGCGGCTTCAACTTCAATAAATTTCAGGTTCTTCGGATTATCGACCACATCTTCAATGCTGGCCTTGAAACCGACACCGGGTTTAAGTGTGATAAGCTTGGCGTCCTCCAGCAGAAGCAGACCACGTCCACCATTCGTCGGATCATTAGGAATCGCAACCTGCGCATTATCCGGCAGATCGGCCAGAGAGGCGTATTTGTTCGAGTAAATCCCCATGCGCATCAGGATGGACTCCCCAATCGAGACCAACTTCGAGCCATTATTGCTGTTGTAATTCTGTAAGAAAGGCTGGTGTTGGTAACTGTTAATGTCCAGGCTGCCGTCAGCCAATGCGCCATTCGGGGTGATGTAATCAGAAAACTCAACGACTTCGACTTTGAGCCCTTGCTTTTCTGCTTCTCGTGCAACGGCTTCAACGACCTGAGCATGAGGGCCTACCGTTGCCCCGACTTTAATGACAGTGCTGTTTTCCTGTCCGCAGCCGGTTAAGCCTGCAAACAGCAGGGTGCCGAGAATCCATTGACTGACTGTTTTACGTTTTTTCATCATGCTTTCCCTATCATGTATTTCCATACGCGAAAAATGGTATTGGGTGGTATGGGTGTTTAGATGGCTGTACGGCCATATTACATTGAATGAACTGAGATGCAACACGATTTTTCAACACACAGAGGAATAGCCAGCTGAGCATGTGAGAACGTGCTGTGCCGTCGTTGCAGCAGCAAAATACGTTAAAAGTGCGACGGTAAAATCCCAGTTGTGCTAATAGCAATCAGAAGAACCAGCAAGCAGAAGTTCCAGTACTCAGAAGCAAATCATGAGATTTATTTGGTCTTTGGTTGCTGCCTAATGTGTTCTCATTCATGTGCCAGGTCTCTGCCGCACCGTTTAAACTGGCGCATTGTTGTTGCATGGTTTGAGTGACGTTGCTTTATGGTCTGAATGGCAAAGTTGATCTGTCCAGCCTAGCCTTATGAAGGTGAATGCCAATTTATTTCAGTAAGAAACTGCTTTTACTTTATCCGTGTTTGCGTTGAGGGCGGGAGTGGCTTTTAAGGCTCACGCTGGTTTTTATCTCATGATTTAGGGCTATTCAGCGCCAAATATTACAGAGCTTAACATTTCAGCGCTCAATATTTCAGCGCTCAATATTTCAGCGATCAAGTTGGTGAAGTGTCGCCAGTTGGAGGGAGTGGATGGACAGAAAATTCATATTGTGCAGTTTTGGATACGCCATTTTAGGGCTTTTACTGGGCATCTACATGGCGGCCTCTCATAACCACGGTCAGCTCGTTACGCATGCACACACGATGCTGGCAGGCTTTGTTGTCTCGTTCATTTACGGGCTTTGCCACAAGCTGTGGTTGAAAAATGGCAACAGTGCTTTGGCTCATGTGCAGTTCTGGGTCCATCACCTGAGCGTACTGATATTGATTAGTGGATTATTTTTGCTTTATGGCCAGTTTATTGCGCCGGAACTCCTGGACAAAATTCTGGCTTTGGCTTCTATGATATTTCTGGTTGGGATGGTTTTAATGACTGCTTTGTTTGTTTTGTCTCCCAAACACGGCACCAGTTAGCTGAGTGACGGTAATCATGAACTGGGTGACGTAACCAACTCGGTGCCTGGCTGGGAAAATGCAAACATACATACTCAGCCAGGTCTGTCAGGCTGAGTATGCATTCTCAAAGGACAGAGATAGCCTGAATTTACTGCGATAAATGAGCAAACAGTTGATCGGCCAATCTTCGCAATGTGCCTTTTTCTGGCTGTGTGTGTGAGAAGGTACGGATACCGTATATCCCCATAACCAGAAACTGAGCCAGCTCAAGCGGATTTCTGTCAGCCGGAATGTCCCCTTCTTGTTGAGCTTGCTGTAATTTCGCTGCAATAGACGCTTGCCATTGATTAAGCATGTGGGCGATAAGCGCTTCGACCTCTTCGTCCTGCTGAGAAAGCTCGCTTAAAGCTTTTTGCAGCAGACAATCTTTGATGGTTTCACACTCACATTCCTCAACAACATGATCGAGATACAGTCTTAGTCCCTTTAATGCAGAAGGGGATTGATCAAAAAAACGTTGGAAATCCGCTTTGCTGTCAGAGCGGTATTGCTCAAGTGAAGCCAGAAGCAGGCCGCGTTTATTTTCGAAGGCACAGTAAATGGACCCGGGATGCAGGCCGGTAGCTTGTTTCAGATCTTGCATACTGGTTTTGCTGTATCCCTTAGCAATAAAGGCATCCATTGCAGAACGTAAAACTTGTTCACGATCGAACTCTGCACTGCGCATAGCATCTCTCTGGTGAATGGAAATTGCCTTGATTTTACCAGTGTTTGAACATTCATTCAAAAAAGTTCTTGAACAATTATTCAAGAATGCCTATCTTGAATATACGTTCAAGATAGAGGTAAGAAAAATGACGGACATCCTGTTCCAGCCGTACGCCCTGAATGGCACGCTGACGCTTAAAAATCGAATTCTAATGGCGCCGCTGACTCGTTGTATGGCTGACGATGATTTGGTCCCGACGCAGGCGATGGTTGACTATTACGCCCGTCGTGCGGAGACGGGGTTAATCATTTCTGAAGCTACCATCATTCGTCCCGATGGTCAGGGGTATCCGAATACTCCGGGTCTGTATACGCCTGCGCAAATTGATGGCTGGCGCAAAGTCACAGATGCCGTACATGCCAACGGCGGTAAAATTTTTGCGCAACTGTGGCACACGGGCCGAGTGGCTCACCCGCATTTTTTTGGTGGTGAATATGTGCTTGCGCCTTCAGCGATTGCCGTAGAGGGAACGGTGCCGAGAATGCGCGAGTTGGTTTATACCGTACCAAAACCGGCGACCAAAACAGAGATTGAACAACTGGTTGCAGACTACGCTCAGGCTGCGGCTAATGCGATTGACGCTGGCTTCGATGGCGTTGAAATCCACGGTGCTAACGGCTATCTGATCGATCAATTTCTGCATTACTGCAGCAACACACGTGACGATGAATTTGGTGGTACACCGGAAAATATGGCGCGTTTCCCGCTGGCGGTGATTGATGCTATCGCCGATCGTATTGGCGCGGATCGCACAGGTCTGCGACTATCTCCGGGGGCTTACTTCAATATGGAAGGTGATGCCCGTGACCGCAATGTGTCAGATTATCTGTTGGCAGAACTGGAACAACGCGATCTGGCTTTCCTTCACATAGGGATCTTCGATGACAGCATGGAGTTCGACTATCTGGGTGGTACCGCTTCGGCCTATGTGCGTCAGCGCTACAGTAAAACACTGGTTGGTGTAGGGAGTTATTCTGCTGAATCTGGCAGTGCAGCCATTGTAAACAATCAGTTTGATTTGTTGGCGATTGGCCGTCCATTGATTGCCAACCCTGACTATGTTGCAAAGGTCAAAAACGGCGAAGCCTTGGTGGAGTATACGGATACTATGCTGGCAGAGCTTGTGTAAGTCATTAAGGCCGACGCTACTGAATAGGCGTTGCTGAATATAAGAGGGGAAGCTTAATAAGCTTCCTCTTTTTATTTGTATCGCATGTATTGAAAACTGACTGATATGGGACACATCAGTCATGTTCCCGTGCTGTTCATGTTCATGAACAAGCGAACTTAGCGGTATCAGTTAACTGAGGCAGACAGTAAGATGCAGTAATTCTTTCCAGTCTCAGCAATGAAGGAATACACATTGACGGAAAAAGAAAAAATGTTGGCAGGACTGCATTACAACCCGGCTGACCCGGAGTTGGTCGCGCTGCGTTTACGAGCTCGCCTGTTGACGGAGAAACTGAATCAAACCAGTGCGGTTGAGGCTGAAAAACGGGTGGCGATGGCCAAGTCCCTATTTGGGTCTACCGGGGAGCAGATTAACATCGAGTCATCTTTTCATTGCGATTATGGCCAAAACATTCACGTGGGAGAAAACTTCTTTGCGAATTTTGGCTGCGTGATTCTGGATGTTGCTGAAGTCCATATCGGCGATAATTGCTTTATTGCGCCGCAAGTCGGTATTTATACCGCGGCGCATCCAATTGATCCTGTTGAAAGGGCTAAGGGCGTTGAGTTCGCCAAACCCGTCTCGATTGGTAATAACTGCTGGATTGGCGGGCACGCGACCATTAATCCGGGGGTGACATTGGGTGACAATGTGGTTGTTGCTTCGGGGGCTGTGGTGACGAAGAGCTTCGGCAATAATGTGGTGATTGCCGGGAATCCGGCGAGAATACTGAAAACGATAGAGGGCTCGTCATACTGATTGCTCAGGCCACTCCCCCCAGAACAAGTGGGGGGAGCCATGCATTGGATTCACTGTTTACTGATGTGATTTAACGGACAGCTTGTGTTTATCGGCGGGGCTTTCACGGGTTTGTATGGTGAGGCACAGGATGATGAGTACCATGCCAAACCATCCCTGATATGGAATAACTTCGCCGACGATAGTGACGGCAAAAACGGCTGCGACGACAGGCTCGAACAAAGTTAACAGTGTCGCTTTACTGGCGTTAATGTGTCGTAACCCATAGCCAAACAGAAAGTAGCCGAGAAACATCGGAATCACTGCCATGTAAATCATCACCATGGCATTGGACAGTGATGCAAACATCTGATTGCCGGTGAAGAATAAGGTGGGCAATAACCCGATAGCTCCTAAACCAAACAGGCTTCCCATTGCGGCTGAGGATTGAATGCCTGTTTCAATCATCGCTTTAGCAACCCAGCTATACACAGCGTAAGCACAGCCGGCTATCAATCCCAATAAAATACCGGTCATCTTTAACGTGCTGCTTTCATCCAACTGCGATGTGGCAGGCTCGGCATAGGTCAATAAAGCCATTCCGGTTATTCCCAACCCAAAGCTGATCATCCAGCGTTGCGTCAGTGTATTCTTTTTGCTGATGAGACACTCTAGGATGGCCGTGGCAAAAGGCGCAGACGCAATGGAGATTACAGTGCCAATGGCGACGCCGGCTAGTCGCATAGAGGTATAAAATGCCAGTGGATAGACGGTGATGGCCACAGCACCGATCAGCAGCCGTTGTTTCTGTTGAAGCAGCCGGGGAATCTCTTGTACGAGGCGGGTTTTGGCAGACAGCGCCTGAATCAGGCCGCCAAATCCCATAGCAAAAGCGCCAATGGCTAAAGGACTGACATCCGGGGCAAAGCTTGCGACTGTGCCGGTTGTCCCCCACAGCAGGGATGCCAGCAGAATTGCCCAGATGCCGTAACGGGCAGAAGAAGCAGTTGTAGGATAAACAGTCATATCACAAAGGTCTCATTCAACAGAACAGTATTGTGATAAAGAATAATGGAACCTTACCGTTGATATTGTGCTGAACGGACGCAATGGTTGGCTGATAGGGCGCTATTGGGGGGATTGGTGCACAAATTCACGCGGCGATAATCCGAAGTAACGAGAAAACCGGCGGCTGAATGCTGACAGATCACGATAGCCAACCTGCTCGGCAACTAACTGGACGGGCAAATCAGTATGGCTTAGCAAAGCTTTGGCTTTTTCCATCCGTTGTTGCGTAATGTATTGGTGAGCACTGATACCAATGTGCTTTTTAAATAGCTTCTTAAATTGTGTCGGGCTCAGGCAGGCGACTCCGGCCAGGAGGTTGATCTCAAGCGGTTCACAAAGTCGCTCGGTGATATAGCTTTGAGCAGAGCGAATGCGCGGATCGACCGGATGAGTGAAGCCTTGTTGCTCCAGCAATTGGTAAAAGATCGCCAGAACCGATTGTTCAAGTCTGTCGTCTACCTGATATTCCAGCTGTTTTTCAATAAAAAAGAGAAAACTGAGTAGCGGAGGCGTCACACAAAAGACAGCATACCCATTTATGGTCAGATTTGCAGGCAACTCGTTCAGGTCGGCCACGATAAAACGTGCGGCTTCATCGGCCCTGAAGTAGTGCTGTTGTCCTGCTTGAATCACAACACATTCGCCTACAGAGACTTTTCCGGTGTAACCCGATAATTCAATGTTGATTGTTCCCTGTATGGGTAATACCAATTGATGATAGGTATGTGTGTGGCCACGGCGCTGCCGATTGTAGGAACGAATGCTGAGGCTGTTTTCCATGAAATCAAAAAGTCCTGTTTAACGCTGACGTTATATTACACAACCAAACAGAGAATTGCCGTTTCCAATGCACTTTCTATTGTTGTTTGATCTTTTTATATAACCATTCTTCTAATGGCTTTGACCGAGTAGGGCCAGCTAATTAATGCTGGGAACTTGCTGTTCGAAACGTGTTCCTGAGACACTGTGCTTAGCCACGCTTTGATGACTGCTTTCACGGATAAACCAATCACCTTCTTTATCAAACAGATTGTAAATTGGGCAAGTTAGCTAAAGGTTGGGAGTAACTTTCTGCTTTTTAATGAACGCTGTTTGATTTAGTATGTCGGCTTGCTTTGTTTTGACATGAGGTTTTATGTTTAGGCGCTCCCTTTGTATGTTGTTATTGGCGCAGCTTGTCGGATGTTCAAGCATGTCGGTGGAAGAGTGTCAGGTTGCTGACTGGTACTCTGTCGGGCTTCAGGACGGGCAGAATGGCGTACCCTCAACAAGAATCAATGATTATGCGCAGGACTGCCGGGAAGCCAATGTCATGGTTGACCACCTCTCCTGGGGGAATGGTTATGAGCTGGGGTTGACCCATTACTGCATGCCGGACAACGGCTATCGCGTAGGCCGTTACGGCGGTGTGTACAACGGTGTTTGCGACAACCCGCAGTTCATTGAGCAGTACAACCGTGGTATTCAGGAATACCGTGTCGAACAGCGGATTCAGGAAATAGACAGAGAATTGTCGACCATTGCCTATCAGGTGCAGCAGTTGAACAAGAAGCAGAACGGCAACAGCGAAGAAGCCAGGTATCTGCGTAAAAGAGAAAAAATGCTGCGTTCGGAAAGGCAGGCTTTAATCGTGCCGACGTATCAGTACCAATATCATTTTTCATTCTAAACTCGCCTTCATCATGTGATCTGAGGTTGTTGCTCAGATCACCTTCACCCAGTGTCGTGATAAATGGCGCAGCAAGCTATTACACCTCGCAGGGAGTATTGCTCGATACCGATATGTACAATAGTATATATCGGTATTTTTATTGTCACGATATGGAGAGAACAGATGAACTGGAGCCGAATTGCCCTGTTTGGGCTGGCCTTGGCGGGTACAAACAGCTTTGCTGCAGACAAGATCACGGTGTTTGCGGCGGCCTCACTGACCAATGCGTTGAATGATGTGGCAAAAGCCTATGAGGACAAAACCGGCGTCTCGACAACGCTTTCTTATGCTTCTTCTTCAACGTTGGCACGTCAGATTGCTCAGGGGGCTCCAGTCGATATTTATCTGTCAGCGAGCGAAAAATGGATGGACTATCTGGCAGAGCAGCTAGCAATCGACGCTTCATCCCGTAAGTCGTTGTTGGAAAACAGCCTTGTCATGATTGCGCCGACCAGTTATCCGGCTGACAACATTGAAATTACCGCCAACTGGAATCTGACCGAAGCCTTGAAAGGGACCCGTTTGGCTATGGGCGATCCGAATCATGTGCCGGCGGGTATGTATGCCAAGGAATCTTTAAGCAATCTGGGCTTGTGGCCACAGGCAGAGAAAGCACTGGCGGCAGCGAATAACGTACGTTCAGCGTTGTTGCTGGTGGAACGGCAGGAAGCGAATCTGGGTCTGGTTTATAAAACGGATGCCATGGTGTCAGAAAAAGTGAAAATGGTGGGGGTGTTACCTGCGGACAGTCATACACCAATCACTTACCCGGTGGCGATGATTAAAGGCAAAGCAGAAGATCCACAGGTAAAAGGGTTCTACGATTATCTGATGACAGATGAAGCGGCAGCTATTTTTGAAAAATATGGCTTTGGAGAATCACGCTAGTGTTATCCGACTACGAGATCCAGGCATTGCTGTTGAGCCTGAAAATTTCCGGGGTGGCTGTGTTAGTGAGCTTACCTCTGGGAATGGCGTGTGCCTGGTTGCTGGCTCGTAAAAATTTCATGGGTAAATCGGTACTGGATGGGCTGATTCACCTGCCTCTGGTGTTACCGCCGGTTGTTATTGGCTATCTGTTGTTGGTGATGTTGGGTCGTCAGGGTTGGCTCGGGAAAGTCTTATATGACTGGTTTGGGCTGACTTTCAGTTTCAGCTGGCGCGGCGCTGTGGTGGCGGTGGCCGTGGTCTCTTTCCCGCTGATGGTCAGGGCTATTCGGCTGGCATTGGAGAATGTCGATCCTAAACTGGAGCAAGCAGCGAGGACCCTTGGCGCGAGCCCTTTGCGTGTTTTTCTCACGATTACATTACCGCTGACTATCCCCGGTATTTTGACTGGCTCGGTACTTGCCTTTGCTCGCGCCCTGGGGGAGTTTGGGGCCACCATTACGTTTGTCTCGAATATCCCCGGCGAAACTCAGACCATTCCACTGGCCATGTTCTCATTCATTGAAACTCCGGGTGCAGAAAGTCAGGCAGCGCGGTTATGTGTGATTGCGATTGCCATTGCACTGGCATCACTACTGGCCTCTGAATGGCTGGCTCGACTTGCCCGACGACGTCTGGAGGCACAATGATTAAGATTGCTGTGAAACAAACACTGGGTCAGCTGAAGCTGGATGTCGATTTGATGCTGCCTATGCAGGGCATCACCGCGGTGTTTGGTCGTTCGGGTGCCGGTAAAACGTCACTGATCAACGTCCTTAGCGGATTAACCCGGCCTGATGACGGGGTGATCGAGATCGGGGACAAAACCATTGTTGACACTCAGCGCGGGATTAACCTCCCTCCCGAAAAGCGTCAGATTGGTTATGTTTTTCAGGATGCCCGGCTGTTTCCCCATTACAGTGTGGAAGGCAATTTACGTTATGGCTGTGTGAATCAGTCTCCTGATAATTTTCAGCATGTTATTGATCTGCTGGGCATTGCGCACTTATTGAAACGCTATCCGGCCTCATTGTCCGGAGGGGAGAAGCAACGTGTCGCCATTGGTCGGGCGTTATTGTCGAACCCAAGCATGCTGCTGATGGATGAACCGTTGGCGTCTCTGGATTTACCCCGCAAGCAGGAATTAATGCCATATCTGGAAAAACTGGCCAGAGAGATCAAAATTCCGATTGTGTATGTGACGCACAGCCTGGACGAAATTCTTCGTCTTGCTGATCATATGGTCATGATAAATCAAGGGAAGGTGGTGATCTCCGGCCATATAAACAGTGTGTGGGGCTCACCGGCGATGCGCCCTTGGCTGCCAAGCAAAGAGCAAAGCTCATTGCTTAGTGCCAGGGTGAACTTTCAGCATCCGGACTATGCATTGACACAGGTGATGCTGAATCATGATGCCTATCTGTGGGTCAAACGGCTGGAACGTGCCCGTGGCGAGTGGGTACGAGTAAGAATCCATTCTAACGATGTCTCTATTGTCCGCGAGCGACCAACTCAAACCAGTATTCGAAATGTGCTCGCTGCCCGAATTGATAAACTTCACTCGGTTGATGAGGAAGAGCGGGTGGAAGTCCGGTTACGAATTGGCGAAGCTCAGCTTTGGGCCAACATTACCTTGTGGGCAGCTGATGAGTTGGAACTGAAGGTTGGTGATCAGGTTTATGCGCAGATTAAAGGGGTGAGTGTTACTCAGGATGACTTAGTGGCACTGTAATTAACATTATGAGGTAATTAAAAAATGCTGCAATTACGCAGCATTTTTTTTATTGAGTCCATATAGGCTTTTTTCATTAATAAATATTTAACAATTAATAATATTTTGACAGAGATATTTTATTAAAATCAAAGATTAGACTTATTAATATCGACAGGGCAATGGAGTGTGACTTATTTATTAGTCATTATTGTTAGTTTTTCTGTTTATTTTTATCTCATGTTTGAGATGTTTTTAATTTCATTTAAAATCAATGAATAACAACCATGTTTGGTCAAATTTCAACCAGATTTATTTGTCAATTATCTGTCAATATGGCTTAAAAATAACCGTTGCATATTGAATCGTTCAGTCCCAAGTCAGTATAGTGTGCCTCGTCTTCTTGATATTCAAAATTATTAATCGTGTTTTATTAAGCTAAATTATTTATAGCAACTCATGAACCATTGAGCTTAATAAAACATATCTATTGTATTCTACAGCTAGGTATATTATGAAAGTTCTTCCTTTGTTCGTATTGTCGGCGTTAATTCTTACGGGATGTGGTGGTTCAGGCGGTGGTTCTGATTCATCGGGAACGACCTCAACCGGGACTGGTAACAGTGGTAGTGCGATTAATACGGGAAATAACACCGGAAGTAACAGTGGCAGCACAGACAGCGGAAGTACTGATAGCGGCAGCACTGGCGGTAACACGGGTACCACAACGCCGGATAACGGTAACAACACCGGTGGAACCACTGAACCGACTACACCACCAGATTCCACTGAGTTTGCAGACTTGATGCTATACGCGGTGAATCAGGCGCGTTCTCAACAGCAAAACTGTGGCGGTGAAATTATGCCAGCGGTGTCAGCGCTAACGTGGGATTATGACCTGGAAGCGGCGGCATACGGTCACTCCAGTGATATGGCTAACGGCAACTTCATGAGTCATACCGGCTCTGACGGTAGCTCGCCAGGTGACCGTATCGATGCGACAGGTTATGTATCTAGTGCATGGGCTGAAAACGTGGCTGCAGGTCAGAAAGACATTGATGCCGTTATGGCTTCCTGGATGGCCAGCCCGGGTCACTGTAAGAACATCATGAGCGGTAACGTAACGCAAATGGGTTCAGCGGCTGTAGAAAATCCGGACACGCAGTACGGTATTTACTGGACTCAGGTCTTTGCTCGTCCGCGTTAATCGCTGAGCCTTAGCAACCGGACCAGATTAGGGCATAAGTCAGAATCAGGTCACAAGCCATGCATACAAACGGTGTGCAAAGATGAAGAAAAAGGTCGCAGATTATCATGCGGCCTTTTTGCGTTTTACCCGAGTATGGCTTGTGGTTTAAACAGAAATTGTTCAATCGTCTGACTGTGATGACACCGGGCTACCGCGGTTTTGCCCCGGGTTCGGATTGCTCATGTAACCGGAAAAATGTGGTGACCCGGTTGAGTACCCACTCAGGATCATCCAAGGGTAAGTCGTGACCGGCAGCCGGATGTAACAACAGCGGGACGGCCCAGGCTTTTGCCAGTGCTTTGCTGCAGGCAACATCGACCAGTTTGTCCTGCTTGCTGGCTAGTAAAAGGGTAAAAGCACTGGGCACGCCATGGTGAGTGAAGCGGGCTGCAGCAAATAACTGGCGTAGGGCATTTCGCGATGAAACCGGGCATTGGGCCCTCCACTGGCACCATTGTTCAAGATGTTTAGCGGGTGCCAGACGTGTGGTCAGTCGGAAAAATGTCGCCTCTCTGTCATTGGCTGTTTGAAACAGTCCACGCAGAATGGCCGGATAGTTTTGCCAACGCAGCCGGTGATAAAAGGGGGAATAGGGGCGGGCACTGGTATTAATGAGCACTGACTGATGAATCTCTTCCGGGTAGCGGTTCATCCACTCCATTGCAATCATTCCCCCCATCGAGATGGCGATAATATCTGCTGCCAATTTGGGGGATTGCTGGCTTGGATGAGGCTTTGTTTGAACCGGCTGTTGTGTATGTTCCAGATCCTGCTTTTGAGCTTGAGCTTGAGCTTGAGCTTGAGCCTGAACATCCGTGCCTGCGGGGGGCGTTGTGGTTGTTTCGTGTGCCGGGTGGGTCGCTAGTGATAACGCTAGTTGCTGGCGTAAATCTTCAACCATCTCAGGTAACTGCGAGGGTGATGCTTCTTCAAACCGTTTGCCGTTTCCGGCTAGATCGAGGCAGATTACCGGCCTTGAAGGGTAGTGTTGCTCTAGCATCTGTGTAAACGCTCCCCAGTGTCGGCTCTCGCGAAGCAACCCGCGCAACAAAATAATGGGGCGAGCACTTTCATTGGCTCCGGATGTCGCGGAGGAAGTGGTTGTTTCAGATGACGCAGTCTCTGAATATGACGACTCAGGTAAGGCTATGCTCATTGTCAGTTAAATCCGATTGAGGGTACCAAAGCGAAATGGCTTGCCGGGCATAATCGGCATTGGCATCGCTTAAAAACCAGCTGGTGTAAGAATAGGCTGCACTCATCATAAATTCCGTTAAGGTCAGGTGGGTACGCAGCACTCTGTCGACTCGATGAGGTTTCATAGGATGAAATAATCCAATCCGATCGAGCAACTGTAACGGGTTCTTTCTCACCCAGCGCCAGGATCCCATTTCCAGGGTCAGCGGCAGCAGTGACTGATGCCGGGCCGAAGCCAGATCATAAAGGTGATCCCAGAGATCACCGTGACAGGTGTAATGTTTGGTTTGTGGTTCAAACAGGTAGTTCTGATGCGGAAACGCATTGAAGAACAGTGTTTTTAAGTGAAACAGTGCACCGATATCCGCAATTGGCTGGAGACGGCTTTTGGCATAAGGAAACCAGAGACGGTCTTTATTGCCGAATCCAGAATGAAAATCCAGCGCAATCGTCAACGGGCTTTGGCGAGTTTCACTGAGCACGGCTTGGATCAATGCTCGCGACTCCAGTTCCATTGGTGCACCTTCGGCTCCGCGATACCAAGGGAGAAAACGTGATATCCGGTGACCGCCAACCAACCAAGCTGTGCGTTCAGCACTGTCGACCGGGGCATTCCTCATTAAATCCACATGATTGCCATTCGAACGATACCGTTTTGCCATGCCGACAGGGTTCAGCAGTGGAATAAAAACCAGTCGCAGGCGTTTGAGACGGGTTTGCAGTGCTGCATCCCAATGGAGCCGTTGGCACAGACTGTTGAGTAACGACAGCACCACCTGGCTGCC
Organism: Photobacterium ganghwense; assembly: GCF_017329545.1. Classification (NCBI taxonomy): domain Bacteria; kingdom Pseudomonadati; phylum Pseudomonadota; class Gammaproteobacteria; order Vibrionales; family Vibrionaceae; genus Photobacterium; species Photobacterium ganghwense. The sequence continues at coordinate 1,333,249 of NZ_CP071326.1, read as the reverse complement.
TATCCGCTCCAGGCCATGTACCCCACCAATAAACATCAGGCAGGGAGTATCAGGATGGGGATTACCGAGGGCAATTTTATAGATGGGAAGTGGAACGTTTTCGAGTTCGGTCACTGCCAGTGTGTTGACTGATACAGGCACACTCTGAAGGTGTGTGACCTGATGGTTAACCAGCGTTTCGAGTTGCATCATTTCAGGCAAGCGCCGGTAAAGATCATACTTATTCAAACGCTTAACTCCCTAACGCTGCTTAAGGTTATGAAGGCCATGTGTCTCATACTAGCCAGTTCCCCTTACAATAATATGTCACTCCGAAAACGAAGAGAAAACCGATAATGGCTGGGCATCGTACAAGCGGCAGGCGAGAACTTGCCTGATAGGAAAGGGAGGGTACGGGGAGCCGAAGGCTGAGAGTCTAATATTCATGGGCGTAAAAAGCCCCTATGCGGGGCTGAGTTAGGGATATTATTGGCTAAAGGCCTGTAGGTTAGTGAGTCTGACTGAATCGTTTGGCACTTTGTAGTTCATACTCCTCCACATCATGAATCCATTTCGGACGATTGATAATTTTCGCAAGAATCAGTGATGGAATGATGCAAAATAACAGCGGTATCGCTTCATGGAGGTAAGTGCTGGCAAACGCCTCTTCATGGGAAAGGTAATTCAGACCAGCTAAACAACTGAAAATAATGCCCATCATCACCGAAATTGCACTCACGACAAGAACAATTCCAAGCAGGTCCCTCAGAAAACATTTAGAAGCATTCATTTCCATTTCCTCACAAGAAATACGATATGAATATACGCCACTTTTCGGGTAAATGTGTGAGTTTTATCACATATGGTCATGATGAAACCACAACTCGATAATTCATTGATTAAAGACAATAAATCAGGCGCTCTTGAACCAAACGGTAAACCATATCACCTAAAAATGGGAAATGACTTGTGAGGAATTTCGCTATGGGTGATATCAACGGCTTGGCAACGGACTGCTTATTTTCATTTCGTCGGCTTATCTCTTGATAAGCTATTCGGCTGTCACGTCAGAGGTGAACAACGTGACAGCAAAAGAGAAAATCGGCAAGAGTTTCGGTTTCAGGTTTCGGTTTAGGGCTTAAAACGCCCATCGAAATGCATGGTGAAACACGGCTTTGCCGTTCTCGGTAATATTTTCGCCGTGAGACAAAATGATGCGATCAAATGGCCAGGTCAGAATTTCCTGTAATGACTGCCGTAACCGGGTTTTGTCTTTAAAGGTATGCCGCCAGTAATAAGGCATGGCCGGTTGCCAGTAACAACCGCTCGCCACCCCTAAGGCAACAGTAAGCGGGTGGCAGGCGTGGCGTAGCCAAGCCAGAGTGTCGCCCACAATCAGGGTGTTGGACTCCGGATCGCAGAAGACCACTTCTTCCATTTGGTCACTACCACGCAACAGGGTCTGATAAAGCTGATGGCGCCAGATAGACGGACTATTGGCACTTAATGCATCATCAAACACCAGATCGGTGCGTTTGGTTTGTAAGCCCGGCGGGGCAAAAAAATAGGCTTTCGGATAGGCCAGCCACCATTCCGAAAGATAGAGATGGTGATTCATATTGGGGCTGACAATGGCATACACACTGCCCAGTTTGGTCAGCTCAATTTGCATTTGGGTAGTGAGCTGGATAGGGGAATGAATCAGCAACTTCCCGTTATCCAGCTTAATGACGGTCATTCTGGCACCCACAGGTATGCCGTGGAACCTGAACGGCATATCCTGAAACCAGATCCTGTCTTTGCTCCATTCTTTCATCGGTCATCCTTAACCCGAGATGAAGCCCTGAGGATCAGAAGCCCATCAGTTTCAACAGATTCTCAGCAGTCTCAATCGCTTGCTGGCGATTGGCTATGTTGAGTTTTTGGTACAGATTGCGGATATGAGTTTTGATCGTGGTTGACGCCACATCCAGCTCAGACGCAATTTGTTCATTGCTGTAACCGGCATAAATCAGTCCCAGTACCTGCCACTCCCTTTGTGTCAGTGGACTGGTGCGAATCAGTTCAGGTACATCCGGTAGATTCAGCAGCTTTTCTACAAACTGCTCATCAAAATGGACGGAACGGTTTCGCTCTTTGCTGGTCATTTCTCTCAGCAGCTGGCGTGCGCGATGAAGTTCCAGTTCATTCAACGCTTTGGTGTCTGCCAGTTCCTGCAGTAAATCACAAATTTCATTACCGTCACACAAGAATATTCCAACCATTCCCGTGCTGTTGGCAAGGCTAAGCGCTTCTTTTAACTGGGCCAGCGCCTGAAGACGGTTACCTTGCTTTTTACTCAGCACAGCTTGTACCACGAGATTTCGGTTTTTGTCTGTGACCAAATTATGTTTGTTACAACTTTCTTCAAGCATAGCAAACACTTGTTCAGCCCGTTCATACTGACCAACGTTGACGCTGGCACGCCCGATGTTTCGCCATTGCAGCTGTTGGAAGTGGTTACATGCACCATCTGGCTTTTCCGCCTTTTCCAGCCACAGTCGGATGCTCTCCGTATCGCCGGTGGTTTGCCAGTAGAGCAAATTGGCCAGGTCGGTATTGGCGCGCCAGTCAATGTGGTAGACGGAGCGATCCATCAGGCTGTTACACAGTTCCAGGTAGCGGGCCGCTTTGTCATGTTCACCACGGGTTACGGCAATGCGCGCCAGCATGGAGTAAGCATGCAAGAATTTGGTTTCATCATACGGAGCCAGCACTTCCAGGCTTTTTAGTGCCGATTCTTCAGCTTCGTCCAGACGGTTCCAGCACCATAGGATCTGCGCCCGCAGACGCAACAGGAACTCGTGCAGCGGCACCTGTTGCAGATGCTGTTCTCGCACCAGTTTAAAGGCTTGATCCAGCAGTTCAAATGCCGTCTGGACATAACCTTGTGCCAGATTAATTTCGCTCTGCTGAAGCAGTGCCCACAGCGCCTGATGGTAAACATGATACTGACGAGCCATTTTCTCCGTTTGCTGCATCATTGGCAGCGCACGGCTCAGGTTGCCGAGGCAGTGGTGGACTTCGCCAACAACGGATGTAGCAACGATACGACTACGGTAGGTGGTGGATGGCAATTGCCCGAGCGCCTGCTCCGACAAAATCAGGGCATCTTCCGGCTTGCTCTGGTTAATTGCCACCTGGGCTCGCAGGGCATTGAATTCGCCCTGCAGCGCATCATCCAGCTCAATATGTCGATTTGCCAGTTCTTGCTCTGTATGGGTCATCATATCGCCGACATCGTTATAGCGATGCTGACTTTGCAGAAGCCACATGCGCAGCAGGCTCAGGCGCGGCTGGGTATACAGGTGATCACTGTCCAGTGCGGCAATGGCATCTTCCAGCAGTGTCATTTCACCGTGATGGAACATTTCCCAGCCGTAGCTGCAAAGGATATCGATGACCAGTGATGGATCGTCTGCTTTCTGGGCGTGCAACAAGGCCTGCTGTGGTGAGCGTTGTTTGAGCCAGGCTTTTGCCGCCAGTGCGTGTAATTCGCCACGTTGCTGGGGAATTTGCGCGTAACGCTGGTGGCGCAGAAATTCAGCAAACAGATTGTGGAATCGATACCAGTTGTTGTCGCCTTCCAGCGTATTGAGGAACAGACCAAAGCGGTTGAGGGACTCCAGCATCGCCAGTGCGTCACTCCGACCGGTCAGGTCGGTTACCAGCTGGGCGTTGAACATATCGAGCACTGAACACTGCAACAGAAACTTCTGGGTTTCCTGATCCAGCAAATCAAACACCTCTTCGGCCAGATAGTCCCACAAGTGGCCCCGGTTAAAACTGGCCATGGACTCAGCTGACTCAACCAGATGCATCGGTCTTTGCTGAGCGTGAAGGGCAATCAGCTGTAAGGCAGAAGGCCAGCCTTCAACCTGCTGGTGAAGCGAGCGGAGAATGTCCACTTCGACTTGTTCAGACAGCCGTTTTTTGAAGAAGCGGGTTGTTTCCTCTTCATCGAAGGCCAACAAATCGTTATCCACTTCAATCAGCAGATCCCGGACGCGCAAATTGGCCGTGCCCAGCGGCGGCATGGTACGGCTGGTAACCACCAGAGTCAGGTTATCCGGCATGTTTTTCAGGAAAAAGCGCATCCCGTCGTGAATGTCATCGTTAGTAATGAGATGGTAGTCGTCCAGCACAAGATAAGTTTGTTCATGGTAATCCACCAATTCGGCAAACAGTTCGCCAAACAGGGTAGACAGACAGGCAAACTGACGACGTTCAGCCATCGCCTGTGTTTTCGGGCAGGCCAGTTGCGAGGCTTTGTTCAGCGCTTGCAGGAAATAGTTGGCAAAACGGAACGAGTCATTATCGTTTTCGTCGATATTAAACCAGCCGGTGTGAGGGTGTTCGTTCAGCCATTGCGCTGCCATGGTGGTTTTGCCATAGCCGGCAGGAGATCGAAAAAGAACAAGACGATAGTAAGGGGCCTGATTAAGGGCATCCAGCAAACGGGGACGCATGATGGCGTTATGAAGGCGTGCCGGACGGGTTAATTTCGATGGTATCCACATAGTCTTGCTATCTTACTCTAAGGTTACAGTTCCGTTGTACTCTGCATACTGATGATAGAAACACGCTTATTCCTGCGCGTGATCAGCATGGAGAGGCTCTCGGGCGACCGACATCTTGCATGAAATGTTTCACGCAACTTTTGATCTGTCCCATAACTTTACCTCCCAAAATGGCGAGATCAGCAAATCTCGTGCTCTCATCCCCATATTTATGAACCAAATCACACAATTAAAAACTTTCACAGAGAAATCATCATGGCTTTGCACATTAAAATTTAGGATGATTATGTGAGCCTAATTGCACTTGGGGCGGCTGATTAGTGCTTCTCCACCTCGATTTTTTGCAGGCTGTCACACAATGATGGGGAGAAAACGGACTACGCCCCTAATACTCCTCCCTCATCCCTCCCTACACGGGAGGATGTTTTGCCGGACTAAGGCAGGCAACATAGGTATCAGTTGGAAATAATCCTAGAGCGAGATTGAACCATGATTAAGAATGGTCAGACACAACAGTTTGATAAAGCAGCATTTAAAGCCGCTGTAGAAAAACATCTCACCACGACTTATGCGTACACGACCGAGAGTGCCACGCCTCATGCCTGGTATCTGGCTATGGCTCGTGCACTGGCTGAAATCAGCACGGGTAATCTGCTGGCGACCGAACAAAAACTCGCAAAAGAAAAAGCCCGCAGCGTGAATTACCTGTCTCTTGAATTCCTGATTGGCCGGCTGACAGGTAACAACCTGATTAGCCTTGGCTTGTATGAAAACGTAGCTTCAGCAATGGAAGAACTGGGCCAGAACCTGACTGATTTACTCGAAGAAGAGCGTGATCCGGCTCTGGGTAACGGTGGTCTGGGGCGTCTGGCTGCTTGCTTTATGGATTCGCTGGCTGCGCAGGAATACCCTGCGGTCGGTTACGGCTTGCACTATGAGTACGGTTTGTTCCGTCAGTCATTTGAACAAGGACGCCAGGTTGAAACACCGGACGGCTGGCGTGGTGTTGAAGGCTACCCTTGGGAAGTGGTTCGTCCTGAACTGACCCAAACTGTCAGCCTGTACGGGTATGTTGAAAGTTATCTGGACGAAGACGGCAACAACTATCGTCGCTGGGTTCCGGGTATGACGGTTGACGGTATTGCGTGGGATTTGCCGATTGTTGGCTATGACAACAACTCCGTTTATCCGCTCCGCTTGTGGGAGTGCCGTTCACCGGCACCGTTTAACCTGGCCCGTTTCAACGACGGTGACTACGTGGGTGCACAATACCCGGCACTGGAAGCGGGTAACGTGACCAAAGTGTTGTACCCGAATGACAACCACGATCAGGGTAAAGCGCTGCGTCTGATGCAGCAGTATTTCCACTGTGCCTGTTCCATTGCGGATATTCTGCGTCGTCACCATGCCGCCGGTAATGAGATTGAGGATCTGGCGAAACTGGAAACGATCCAGCTGAACGATACGCACCCGACCATCGCCATTCCTGAGCTGATGCGTGTTCTGATTGATGAATACAAAATGGGGTGGGAAGCCGCATGGGCGATCTGCTCGCAGACTTTTGCCTACACTAACCATACATTACTTCCGGAAGCGCTGGAGACATGGAGTGAAGCCCTGATTCAGCAAATGCTGCCTCGTCACATGGAAATCATCTTCGAGATCAACCACCGTTTCCTGAAAGAAGTAGAAGCGGCTTGGCCGGGGAATAATGATGTCAAACGTAAGTTGTCTATTATTCAGGAAGGCCCGCAGCGCATGGTTCGCATGGCTAACCTCTGTGTGGTCAGCACCTACGCCGTAAACGGAGTGGCGGCGCTGCACTCAGAATTGGTGAAGCGTGACTTGTTCCCTGAGTTCAACGAACTGTATCCGGGACGTTTGACTAACGTGACCAATGGCGTCACACCTCGTCGCTGGATCAAATACTGTAACCCGGGTCTGTCTGAGTTGATCAGTGAAAAAGTGGGCAGCGACTGGCCGGTTCATCTGGAAAAAATCGCCGGTTTGGCGGAATTTGCTGATGACGAGGCGTTCCAGCAACGCTTCATGGCCGTGAAAAAACAGAACAAGCAACGTCTGGCTGACTGGGTGAAAACCAACATGGATATCGATCTGGATACAAATGCCATTTTCGATATTCAGATTAAGCGTCTGCACGAATACAAGCGTCAACACCTGAACCTGCTGCACATTCTGGCGCTTTACCACCGTCTGCTGAATGATCCGACGTTTGATATGCATCCACGGGTGTTCTTCTTCGGGGCGAAAGCTGCACCAGGTTATGCGCTGGCAAAAGATATCATTTTTGCGATCAACAAAGTTGCCGAGAAGGTGAACAATGATCCGCGTCTGGGTGGCAAGCTAAAAGTGGTCTTTGTACCAGACTACCGTGTCAGCCTGGCGGAAATCCTGTTCCCGGCGGCAGATGTGTCAGAGCAAATTTCAACCGCCGGTAAAGAAGCATCCGGTACCGGTAACATGAAGTTCGCCATGAACGGTGCATTGACAATCGGCACCATGGACGGCGCTAACGTAGAAATGCGTGAAGAAGTAGGCGATGACAACATCTTTATTTTTGGCTTGCTGGTTGATGAAGTGCAGAAGCTGAAACAGGAAGGGTACGATCCTTACCGTTACTACAACGCCGACAGCATGCTTCGCGCGGCGATGGATCTGCTGGATTCTGACGAATTCACGCCAGGTCAGCCGGGTCTGCTGTCCGCTATTCGTCAGAACCTGCTGGAAGGCGGTGATCCTTACCTGGTGCTGGCAGACTTTGCCGATTACGTAAAAACCCATGAGAAAATTGATGCGGCTTACCGCGATCAGAAAACCTGGGCCCATAAAGCGATTCTCAATACCGCACTGATGAGTAAATTCAGTTCTGACCGCAGTATTCGTGACTACGCCAATAATATCTGGAACCTCAAGCCAGTGAAGTGCTGAGCGAGTCCAGATATAACGAAACCGAATTGATATCAGCAACACCCAAACATCGTAGCGGCCGCAAGGCCGCTAACGGAGAGAACGATGAAAGATGATCAAGTTTTAAAACAAGTTGCTGACATGGTCGGTATCGCCGACAACTATGTCAGTGCTTGGGGAGAAGAAGCTCATGTAGACAGCGATACGATTCGTCGATTGCTGGCTGCACTGGGTTATGACACAAAAAGCGACGAAGCGCTGCTCGAATCGGCCACCAAAAAGCTACGTCCGGATGTACTGGCTCCGGTTAAAGTGGTGCGAAGTGGCCAGCCTGTTCATGTTGATATGTATCTGGGGCAGAGCGCCCGTGTCAGCGATTTCAGCTGGCGTCTGGAAACCGAGCAGGGTGAAGTACTGGAGGGCTGGCTGCAGTCTCAGTTGGTCGCCGATGACCGCGAAAACGGCGGGACACTGGTGTTCTCACTGCCAAGTGATTTGGCGTGGGGCTATCACAAACTGCAGATCTTCCGTAAGCGTCGCAAATCTCCGTTTGAAATGACTTTGATCATCACTCCGCAATCTTGTTACAAGCAGGAGCCACTGCTCAATAACAAGAAATTGTGGGGCACCAGCGTTCAGCTTTACTCCGTCCGTACGAATCACAACTGGGGTATTGGTGACTTCGGGGATCTGAAACAACTGGTAGCGGATATTGCTGCCCGTGGCGGTGACTTTGTCGGGCTTAACCCGATTCACTCGCTGTTTCCGGCAAACCCGGAAGGCGCGAGTCCTTACAGCCCGTCGTCTCGTCGCTGGCTCAATCTCATGTACATTGATGTCAGCTCAGTCAGTGAGTTTGCTCAGTGTGATGAAGCGCAGCAACTGGTTGGCAGTCCGGAATTCCAGAAGCGTCTGAGCGATGCCCGAGACACTAACTGGGTTAACTACAGTGAAGTGTCATGCCTGAAGATGGCCGTATTGCCACTGTTGTTCGAAACGTTCTGCGAGCGTCATCTGACTAACAATACCGCCCGTGCGCAACAGTTCCTGGCCTTTGTGGAGAAGGGGGGAGAAAGTCTGTTGCATCAGGCCGCGTTTGATGCCCTGCATGCACAGCTGAAACAGGAAGATGACAACGTCTGGGGCTGGCCGGTATTCCCTGAACAGTACCGTCATTTTGATAACGCCGCTGTTCAGCAGTTCATTAAGTCGAACTACAAACAGGTTCAGCTTTACATGTATCTGCAATGGGTCGCAGACAGTCAGTTGGCAGAAGTGCATGAACTGGCACAGGAAAAAGGCATGGTCATCGGCCTGTACCGCGATCTGGCGGTGGGCGTGTGTGACTCTGGCTCTGAAACCTGGGCCGATCACGGCGCACTTTGCCAGGATGTCAGCGTAGGTGCGCCGCCGGATATTCTTGGTCCGCTTGGTCAAAACTGGGGTCTGCCGCCACTAAACCCAGAGACGCTGAAAGAGATGGCTTACGATCCGTATATTCAGCTGCTGCGTGCCAACATGCGTAACTGTGGCGCGCTGCGTATTGACCACGTACTGGGCCTGCTGCGCCTTTGGTGGATTCCAAAAGGTGACTCTGCGAAAAACGGTGCGTATATGTACTATCCGGTCGATGACCTGATGGCCATTCTGGCGCTGGAAAGTCATCGCTACCAGTGCACGGTTATCGGTGAAGATTTGGGAACCGTACCGGATGAAATCGTGGATAAGTTGGCAACGGCAGGTATTCACTCGTACAAGGTTTTCTTCTTTGAAACTGCAGAGGACGGTGGTTACTACTCTCCGGCGCACTATGCCGATCAGTCGATGTCCGCGTTGTGTACACACGATATGCCGACGCTACGGGGTTTCTGGCACTGTGATGACCTGAAAATGGGTGAAGAGTTAGGACTTTACCCGGATGCAGAACAGCTCAAAGGTTTGTTCAATAGCCGTGCAGAAAGTAAACAAAAAATCCTTGATAGTTTGGCATGGCATGGTTATCTTCCAGAAGGTATTGGCCATGATGCGTCATATATTCCTATGGATCAGCACCTTAGTGAAGCCATGCAATTGCATCTGGCCGCAGGTTCCAGTGCTTTACTGAGCCTGCAGTTGGAAGACTGGCTTGAAATGGACAAGCCTGTGAACATTCCTGGCACGGTAGATGAGTATCCAAACTGGCGTCGTAAGTTGTCCACGACACTGGATGACATCTTTACCCGTCAGAACATCATTGATTTGACGCGCCGACTAACTGAGACGCGAGAAAAAGCCTCACAAAAACAGTAATCAGGAGTAATGCGTTGGACACATCAAACGTGACACGCAGTGAAAAGGAATACATGCAGCTCGAGAGAGCTGCATTTTCAGATCCGTTTTCATTTTTAGGGCCTCAATACCAGACTGAGGACTTGGCACTCCGGGTCTTTATGCCGGGTGCAGACAAGGTTGAAGTACTCACCGAACGTGGTGATCGTTACTCGCTTCAGCGCGAAGCTGACAGTGGCTTTGTGTTACGGGGTCACTTTGATTTTTCAAAAGCCTTGTACCAGCTGGTTATTCATTGGTCAGATGGTCCTCAGACTCTGTATGATCCTTACCAGTTTCACAATCTTATCTCTTCATCTTCTGCACTTTCTGACCCATCACAAATGCATGGTGAAATGGGGGCGCAGCTGATCACCCTGAACCGTGGCAATAAGCCTGTATCAGGAGTACGTTTCCTGGTTTTTGCTCCTAATGCGTCTGCCGCCAGTGTTGTTGGTGACTTTAATGGTTGGGATGGGCGTCGTCACCCAATGCAGCGACTGGATGACGGGCTGTGGGGACTATTTGTACCGGGATTGGATGCCGGGACACGGTATAAGTTTGAATTGAAAGACAGCCAGGGGAACGGTCTGCCTCATAAAGCCGACCCTTGGGGTTATCAGGCAGAGCAATATCCATCATTTGCTTCGGTTGTTTATCAGCAGTCGAACTACCAGTGGCAGGACAAAACCTGGCAGAGACGCCCGGTCACAGCAAAACATCAGCAAGCACTGTCTTTCTATGAGCTGCATGCCGGTTCGTGGCGTAAAAACGAGCAAGGTGAATTTCTTAATTACCGTGAATTAGCTGACGCGCTGATCCCTTACCTGACTGATATGGGGTATACCCATGTCGAGCTGATGCCGATTGCCGAGCACCCGTTCTATGGTTCATGGGGTTATCAGCCGATTGGCTTGTTTGCGCCGTCCAGCCGTTATGGCACGCCGGATGATTTCAAATACTTTGTTGACCGTTGTCACCAGGCCAACATTGGCGTAGTGCTGGACTGGGTACCGGCACACTTTCCTTCCGATGATCACGGTCTGGCCAATTTTGATGGCACAGCTCTGTATAACGATCCGGATCCGCGTCGTGGCTGGCACCAGGACTGGCAGAGCTACATTTATGATTACGGTCGTGAGCATGTCCGTCGCTTTCTGGTAGCCAACGCTCTGTTCTGGTTTGAGCACTACCATGTTGACGGCCTGCGCGTAGATGCCGTGGCTTCTATGTTGTATCTGGATTACTCCCGGGAGCACGATCAGTGGATTCCTAACCACGAAGGCGGCAACGTCAACTTTGATGCCGTCAGCCTGCTGCGTTGGGTCAATGAAGAAGTGTACCGTTTGTATCCGAATGCGATGACTATCGCGGAAGAGTCAACGGCGTTTCCTGGTGTAACCAAACCTACCAGTATGGGGGGGCTTGGATTCGGTTTCAAATGGAACATGGGCTGGATGCATGACAGTCTGACTTACATGAAAGAAGATCCGGTGCATCGCAAGTATCACCATAACACCATCACTTTCCCGATGGTGTATGCCTTCAGTGAAAACTATGTATTATCTCTGTCCCATGATGAGGTGGTCTACGGCAAGGGGTCGTTGCTGAATAAAATGCCGGGTGATGAATGGCAGCAAACGGCAAACCTGCGGGCCTATTTGGGCTTCATGTATGGTCAGCCGGGTAAGAAACTGAACTTCATGGGGGCAGAACTGGCACAAAGTGCAGAGTGGGCACACGAAGGGCAGTTAGAGTGGCACTGGCTGCAGTACCCACGCCATAGTGGGGTACAGCAACTGGTTAAAGATCTGAACCATTTATACACCTCAGAACCCGCGCTTTATGAACTGGATTGCGACCCAGCAGGGTTTGAATGGCGTGTACATGATGATGCGGAAAACAGTATTCTTGCTCATGAACGATTGGCACAGAACGGCGAAAAAGTGCTGGTCGTGACCAACTTTACACCGGTTCCACGACAAGGTTATCGTTTGGGTGTACCGCTGACTGGTCATTATGATTTGCTGTTGAATACCGATGATCAGAAATACTGGGGCGGACAAGCACCAGTGAAAGCGGTACTGGAAGTGACAGAGGAACCAAGTCACGGATTAGCACAGTCCGTTCAGATTGATTTGCCACCGTTAGCGACAGTGTTTTACCGTTTTAAAAAACACGAAGACTAATCTGTCTCCATCGAATCAGCAGTGATGACTCTACCTGGATGCGTTGTTCAGAAGCATGGGTGAAAAGCTACTCTTGCTGATTTCGTTTTAAGAGCGGCTGCCAGAGTAGTAAGTAAACGTTGTCATTACTATTCACTGCCATGGTGAACAAACCCGAAACCGTCATTTTGCTCTCGCAATGTGGCGGTTTTTTTTTATTGGTATTGTGTCCCATAGTCGGTTTCGTATTGTGGTTGGTTTCCAATTAGCCGATCGTATTGGAATACAATCAGTCAGCAGGTGATGAATTTGGTAGGGATGCGTGTAAGAGATCTCTCACAAAGGAGTAAGATTTTAACGAAATGTCATGTAAGTCAATAATACGTGATTTAAATAAAAGCATTAAAATCAAATGCTTGAGGTTTTATTGTTAACTCGAAATTTTTTATCAAAGAAAAATGTGATCTCTGTTGCTTGCTCAAAAACTCAGATCTTTTAATCTGTACCCCGTCGGAAGGAACTGACGGAACGGAACAGGAAAGCGGCCAGGGATGTTGGCAACCTCAGGAAGAGGTCGGTGTATCAGGATGATATATCGGACAAGGACTGTGAAGGGATAATCGAAAGGAGTCGATAACGTAAGTAGGATGCTTACGGGTCAGGAAGACAAAATGGACCACTTCAGGATGAAGTAAGGGACACCTCCAGGATGGAGAAGAGAGTCGAAACAGGATGCTTCGACGGGTCAAGGCGAGACCAACAGGACATATCCAGGACGGATAGATAAGGGACTGCGCTGAAGGAAACAGCTTAATCAAGGAATGATGCAGGGAGCACCATCGTAGCGGGATTGCTGCAAAAAAGACCAAGGGCGCGACTTATGTCGCGCCCGCTCTTTTTGGGCCTTTCATTCAAAGTAAAGGGCCAATCTTATCAGAAGCACTCTTTTTTAGATTAAGCTGCGTGATAATACGAAAGAGATGAATCAACGAGTTAGAAATACTTGTCGACCTCAAATTGTGGCCATTTTCAGCACTATGCCCCAGTCAGCGCCATGTTCCTGAATTATGTTCACAAACAAAGAGCCGTACAGATAGGCTCAAAAATAGTGTCACAAAGAAAGGCGTTGCCTTCTGATACCCAATCTCGAATGAAAAAAGCCAGCAGAAGCTGGCTTTTTGGGTTTTGGCGATTCTCTGACGTTTCACTTCACGTTGAGCCGCACTACTTTTATTCGTTCGTTGCTCTGCCGTTGTCGGTATGTGGTTACTGCGCCACTACGGTAGACTTTGTTCTGAGGCTGGCAATCAGCATATATACTGAGGTGCTCAGCAGAACTGCAAAGAAAAATCCCATCAGTCCGTATTGGCTTTCCATAAAGCGGTTTGCGGCCAGAGGTCCCAATGCTGAGCCAACGCTGTAACAAAATAGCATAACCTGAGTTGCTGACACGATGGATGCTGATGCTAAGCCATCACAAGCCAGAGTAATTGCAATCGGGTAGAGGGCAAAGGCTGACATTCCCAGCAGTGCCAGGCTGACAATCTGAATACTGTAACTTTGATCAATCAGGTAGATTCCCATCGCAAACACACCCAGCAGGCTCATCAGTGCCAGCAGAACGGATTTTGATATGCGGCAAGATACTTTACCGATGATTGGTTGGATAACCATGCCGCCCAAAACAGTAACAGCCATCAATACTCCGATACGATCGTCATTGGTTGTATTGCCTTGCAAAGCAAGAGGCAGCAGACCGTAAATAGAGCCCATGACAACGCCGGATACCATACAGCCAACCATCGCCGGTTTACTCAACCCCAAAATCTGACGTAGAGACAGACTCACGTGGTGCTCAACTTTAGGTTGGGCGCCTTTTCCTGCCATTGCCGGCAGGGTAGCCATCGCTAAAAGACAGATGATGACTATAAAGGGTAGTGCACCAGTGGTGCCAATCAGGCCAATACCGAATTGTCCCAGAGTCGTACCGCCGTACAGCGAAGTCATGTAAAGGCCAAGATTCTTCGCCCGCTCTTCTTTGCTGTCACCAATCAAAAGCCAGGACTCAATAACCACAAATACCCCGGCGACCGCGACACCTGCAACAAAGCGGCTTAATAACCAAGACGTTAGGGTATGGTTGACCATCATTAGAGCGACAGAGACTGTCAGTACAGTAATAAAGCTAACAAATGATAGTCGGTGACCAATTTTATTTATCACGGGTTCAATCAGCATGGCCCCGAAAAGCAGTCCCAGGTAATACACACTTGCCAGCCAACTCGCCGCGTTTGTTGGCAATTGGTGACTTTCCAGCGTTAAAGGCAGCAGGCTCATCAAATAACCTGAGGCAATGGCAAAAATGGTAAGGCCAGAAACAGGAACCCAGACACTGTTACGTGGTGCCTGAGTAGCGTGTGTGTTCACTACGGGTAACTCCAGATTGATAGAAAAACTCACAGCCACAACAGGACGTTATGGCACCATTTGACTCGAATAAAGCCAGAATACGTGTGATGAAAATTGTGATTGAGGACTCAATCTGGGTGGAATATGAACCTAAATTACTGTTACGTAAAATGAGTAAAACTAATGTCAATACTGAATTTGATTTATCTCATTACTATTAGAAAAAACTTAACTTGCTCTCTAATGATTTGAGTAGAATGTAATTGGTACTTTCAGTCTTAAATATCCAGTAAAAACGGTGGTTTTTACTTTTGTTTTCTCTTTGTTAATCGCAAGAATGCACGTTCTTATGTTAGAGCTGTAATGTATTTTTGGCGGCTTAAATTCTTTGGTTAGTCGCGAAAACCTTGAAAAAAAGTATTACTGAAATTCATGATGGCATGTGAGTTTGTCAGGAGCCCCTGTTTGTATTTCTCAGTCGCTGTAATGCAGGCTCTGGCGGAGATTTTTTGTTTTTAAACGAAGCTCAGTTTGCTGTCAGCTAAATGTTTCAAGTTTCAAGTTTCAAGTTTCGGATTGAGCTGTGAAGTTAGTTAGTGCTCAGGTTTTCTTTATGACTTTTCAGGACTGCTTATAAAATATGTTGTCTGTCGGTGGGCAGGAGCTGGGCGCATGTTATCGAACTATGGGAAGCCAGAAAAGAATGTTGAGTCATGGTGCAGATTATCACCATAACAGGGCAGGTCTGAGTGAATTTAAGTGGTAATCATTTGATTTTATTTGAGTTAAAGGTTGGCACGTATGATGCAGTATACACATTGCAACTTGCTGGGCCTCACGCTGTGCTCTGTGAGTTGCGGCTATGGGTACATAATCACGTTGTCATTTGACGTTGTGGCACTGTTTACCGAGTCGTTGGCGCAATTTTGTATCTTCACTTTTCTCAGTAGCGGGAGATGAGTGGTCTGATATTGACTTGTACTTTCGTGTAGGACGGTAAACAGTGCCAATTTTTTCGTTGTTTTTTCTTACATTCGTGTCGCCTGAATGCTTTTCCCTTTCCTACTTTAATCGGATATTCAATAGCATAGTGTCGAGCATGTTGCGTGTCCGAAAGGTTTTCATCATTTGATTACCTCTCGTTATTCAAAACTAAAAGCAAGTTTAGTCACTGTTTCAACATACTGCCTATATCTAACCCCTGCCAATATCAGAAAAGGTATAAAAAGTGCGTAAATTAGCCTGATACTGAATCAGGCTAGGCCAGAGAATCGCTAGATTCGGGTAAATCTCGACAGATAGCGACCGTCCCTTGAAAAGAAAATGATCTCTTTGGTGGTGTCGTTTTCGTTGCGATAAATACGGATTTGATTATCGATACCTAATGCAAACAAGCTGTTTTTGCTTTGAATCTGTAACGGAATATCAAATTGGTTTACTTTGGCTTTCAGAATTCCGCCTTCAAACACAACCTGTAGAGGCACACCGCTGTTGTCGAGATAGTTACCTATGATATCCACATCTTTTCGCCAGGTGGCAAACTTGCTTTCAGGTAGCTTCAGTGTATGAAGTGGGTCTCTGCCATCTACTAAACGGAGCAAGTCCACAGTCAGTAAGTCTATGTTCGTATTGTGCAAGTTACTTAACGCAACAATGGTGGTTTTTGTTTCCGGATGCTGGAGAAAAAGTGCTTTAAATCCGTCAATTTGGCCCTGATGGAGATAATATTGCCGTCCCTCAATTTCTTCGTTAAACAAACCGTACTCGTTGGTCAGCATCATAGTGTAGGAGGCAGGAGAAAGCAGTTCACCGTTTTGCAGCGCTTGGCTGAATGTCATTAAATCGCGGGCAGACGTAATGAGCTCGCCCGCGGCCCAGGCACAACCACTAGGCGTAATGTAAGCATCAACCAGTCCGGATAGTTCATAGGATTTTGCCAACTGAAAGGACAAAGTCAGCTTTAAGCTGGAGTCTTTCATGCCTAATGGGCGTAGCACTTCCGATGTCACAAACTTTTCAAAGGTTGATTGGGTGACTTTTTCGATGATGCCGCCCAACAGATAGTAATTGGCATTACTGTAGTTAAAAATCAGATGAGGGGGATAGTCTGCGGAGGTGTTGATTGTGTTTCTGATCAATTGGTCTGATTTACAGCTGCTGTCATATTCACGCCATGAGTTATCCCGAAACAGCCCGGATGTGTGGTTCAGTAACATTGCGATCGTAATATTGTCTGCTTTCTTCAGCTTCGGGTAGTACTTAGAAACAGGTTCATCGAGATTCAGTTTCCCCTGCTCGTGCAATCGCAGAATGGCCGCAGCGGTCAGAGGCTGGGTTAATGAGCCGACTTTAAACAGGCTGTCAGGGGTAACAGGGCGCTTCATTTTCACATCAGCCATCCCGAAACTACTTTCATAGATAAGCTTATTTTCTTTGGCAATCAAAATATTGCCGCTGAAACGTCCGTATTGATTCTGATGCGAGAGATACTGATCTACCTGAACATTCAATGCATCATGTTGTGTTTCAGCTGCCGCCTGTGAAGTCAGTGCTGCAGTAAGTAGCAGTGGAAAAAAGCTAAAAAATCGGGTGCGCATCATTTTGAAAAGAAAAGCCTTTAAAAAGAACTCGGGATTTCTTTGAAAGTAACATCGGCAGATTTGGTGGGCTAATAATCTGTCACGCAGAGAATAACTAAAGGCGCAAAAATGGAGGTATGCATCGTTTTTAATATTGTGATGCAGATGTTTTCATTGAGAAATGATGATTAGGTGCAGATTTGACTGGCAAGTGATTGTTTTATGAATTAAGCAGTCACTATGGAGTGACTGCTTAATAGTTTACCCGTTTATTCTTCCCACTGAATCAAACGATCTTTTGGCCAGTCCGCCCCAATATTGTGGTATTTTTTCTCTAATAAATGACGCTTAATTTTCAGTGTTGGTGTCAAGAAGCCATTTTCCACACTCCATGGCTCTTTAATCATCAGAACGCCTTTGATTTTAGCATGTGATTCCAGCTCTTTGTTGATCGTTTCAATGACCCGCTGCGCAGTTTTTTCATAACGTTGGCGGTCGAAGTTCGGAAAATCATGTGGAACGGCAAGGAGAATAGGAGCGGGCATCCCTGAGCCGACCAGACACATCATTTCAATACTAGCGATCTCAAAAATCCGTTTTTCAATAGGAACCGGTGATACAAATTTCCCTTTGGCGGTTTTGAAGGTGTCATTTTTACGTCCTTGTATCGTCAGGTAACCTTCTTCATCGATGGCACCGATATCGCCGGTATGCAGCCAGCCCTCATGGTCAAACATAGCCTGGCTAGCTTCTTCATTTTTGTAATAACCGGTGAACAACCCATTACCGCGAACCATGATTTCTTCATCGGCTGCGATTTTCAGCTCGATACCCGGCCCTGCATTCCCAACAGTACCAATCTTATCGCTGCGGAACGGGTAGTTCAGGGTGCTGTATGCAAAGGACTCTGTCATGCCCCAGGCTTCGGTGATATTGAGACCAATGGTTTCATACCAGCGAAGCAATGCTGGTGAAACCGGTGCCGAACCACAACCCAGAACGCGCGCTTTATCCAGCCCGAGCCCCTGTGCCAGTTTGCGTTTAATCACGCCAGAGATAAACGGGATCTTCAGCAAAATATTGAGTTTTGATTGCGGCAGCTTTTCCAGAATACGTTGCTGGAACAGTGTCCACAGACGAGGTACCGAAATGAACAGAGTCGGGCGATACATTTTGACATCATCAATGAAAGTATCCAGCGACTCCGGAAAGGCAACCTGGATCCCGGCCATGACGGACGAGCCAAAAATGTAAACGCGTTCGGTAATGTGCGCCAGCGGCAGGTAAGAGAACAGACGTTCACCGTCCTGCATGCCGATATGATCAATCAGTCGTTGCGCTGACCAGGCAAAACCGCCGTAACTCAGCATGGCGCCTTTAGGCAGGCCTGATGTGCCGGAGGTGTAAACAATGGACATGATGTCGCCCTGCTGGTGCTCTGGCCGTTCTTCACTTGGCGCATGCTCATTAATAAAGTCATTGAAATCAAAATGACATTTCGGCGCGCTAGGGTAATTAAACGCAATTGACAGCAGGTCAGGATATTTCGCCATGACAGATTCGATGGCTTGAGAATTATCCAGTTTCCCGATCAGGATAGCTTTTGATTCACTGTGGGTCAGGCAGTGCTCAATTGTATCAGCCCCGGCCGTTGGGAAAACCGGCACACTGATATAGCTTCCCAGCATTAACGCCAAATCGGTAATAAACCATTCTGCACAGTTTTTTGACATCAGCGCGATGCGGTCACCGGGCATGAAACCCTGAGCTCGGAGGGCGCTTACCAGGCGTAGTGCCTTATCGGCCACCTCTGCATAAGTGAAATCGACAAATTGCCGGTTCATAATCTGGCGAAGATAGACATCATTGGGTCGCTCTTCTGCCCATTTTAAGATCATGTCAGTTGGCAGCGGTTGTGTCATGAGTGAGTCCCTTAAGCGTTCCGATTGCAGAGGTAGATTCATACTTCGATCCTTTGAAATGTTATTATTTTGTAAAATTAAAGCAATTTTATACTATTGGTCAAGGTGTTAAAACGCTGTCAGCGCGCGTTTCCTGAAATTCATGCCGCCTGACGGGTAAAAGAAAAGCAGAGTGTTTCACTGATTAAAATAGAACAAAATTCAAACAGGTGTACAATTTTTATTGCAGCTATCGCCTATTCATAAAATTTTGTTTCTATTATACTTGCCAGACTTTAGTGAGCTGCTGATGGGTTAACTTAAAACCGTGAGTAGTTGACGGGCTTGTTGATAAAGATGAAGACAGAGTCAACGGATTATGCCAAAGCGTAGTAAAGAAGATACTGAAATCACTATCCAGACAATTATGGATGCAGTGGTCGAACAGATTTTGACCCTGGGTTATGACAAAATGTCATACACCACCCTGAGCAAGCAGACAGGCATTTCCCGTACCGGAATCAGTCACCATTTTCCCAAAAAGCAAGATTTTGCCAATGCGTTGGATCAGCGCATATTCAGCATGTTTGTTGAGAAACTTGAACTTGAAAAAGGGGTTGAAGGCTTTGCAGACAGTTGGCTGACGGCTCTGAGTGACGAGAAGTTCTGCGCCACCCTGCGCTTACTGTTTCACCATATTGCATCGGCCCAGTCAGATAGCGGGTTTTCGCAACGCGGCATAGAAAGACTCTATGTGCTGTGCCAGGAACGCTTTGGTGCTGAGGGTGAAAAAGAGCTGGAGTGGTTGTTGGGCAAGTCACTGACAACACTGGCGCGTTAAGTTAAGCGTTATACTTATTAGACGCTATGATTTTAAGAGAAAGTTCATGTTGAAATATATTGTATTGGCGCTGGTCGGTTTGGGTATCTATATCGGGGTGACCTACAAAGACGAAATCGAAGATTTGACCGACAGCCGTTCTATGGAAGATGTGCGTGATGCCATGGAAGATATGTCAGATAAAGCGTCAGACACCGCAGACGAGCTCAGCAAGAAATTTGAAGAGCTGAGCAAGTAGCGACCTGATTACGAACTGCGTGTTTGCATATACCGAGAGACCGGCTTAAGCCGGTCTTTCTTTTTTGTATTTGTCTGATTGCTGTTTTTGAGCACCGAGATTTTCTGTGCATGCAGTATATTGCAAGGCTTTGCAGCTAACCGTTATAAACGGCATTGAGGGTGGGGCGTGTTGTAAGTCGGTAGTTTGCCGATCTCTTTTCTCAAATCATCAATACGGGTTGAATGCGACGGGTGGGTCGATAGCAGTTCCGGTGGCTGATTACCCCCTGAGGCTTTAGCCATGTTCTGCCATAAACGGATACTCTCGTTCGGATCAAACCCGGCTTCTGCCATCAGTCGCAGGCCGATAATGTCCGATTCCGATTCCTGCGATCGTCCATACGGCATTAACACCCCGTATTGCATGCCCAGCCCTAAGCCAGCCATGGCCATATCATGATACTGTGTGCCGCTCATCGCCATGCTTGAAATCTGCATGCCCATATTGGCCAATTGTGAGCGGGACAGGCGTTCGTTACTGTGTTGGGCCATCACGTGGCCAATTTCGTGGCCAATGACGGTAGCCAACTGGTCTTGGTTAACGGCGACTTTCAGCAGACCAGTGTAAACTCCAATTTTGCCTCCTGGCAGCGCAAAGGCGTTAATTTGGTCACTGTCAAAAACGACCACTTCCCATTGACTGTATGCCTGGGTACCCGGCAATTTTGCGGTCAGAGCATTCGTGACACACTGTACGTACTGATTGGTTTTCCGGTCGGTGTAAATTTTTTCCTCTTGTTTCAGTGCGTCAAATGACTGAGCGCCTAGCTGCGACATATCCTGCTCTGAGAATAACAGTACCTGCTGGCGTCCGGTTGGGGAACTGGTACAAGCTGAAAGCAGCGCGGCCACTGCTAAAACACAGGCCGGCAGTAAGCGTTTCATGAGAGACTCCTTTCTGTACTTCATTGCGTTACGACATAAAACAAATATAGCGAGACAATAGCGAAATTATACATATCGCGTATTATGGTGCCTAACTTTCATTATTCGGATAACGTGATGAGTATATGGAAAAAACCGTTCACGCTGGAAAGCCTGAACAAAACCTCGGTAAATACCCTGGTTGAACATTTGGGAATTGAATATACCAGTTTCGACGACAACAGTATTACTGCGGTAATGCCGGTGGAATCCAGAACGCATCAACCTCTTGGTATGTTGCATGGTGGTGCATCGGTAGTGTTGGCCGAAACACTCGGCTCGATTGCTGCCAACATGTGTGTGGATGAAAGCAAGTATTGCGTGGGTCTGGATATCAATGCGAATCATATCCGTGCGATGCGTTCAGGGATGGTTATCGGTAAAACAAGTCCGATTCATTTAGGCGCAACCACGCAAGTGTGGCAAATTGAGATCACTGATGAGCGGGGACGACTGGTATGTACTAGCCGGTTAACCATTGCCGTTATGAAGCATAAGAAGCCAGCATGAATATTGTGTTTTCACAAGGCAGAGTGATTGCTAACCAGTACGAACTGGTTATTCGGCTTGATGGCGACGCCCGCATTACGCTTCAGGCGATGGCTGAAGATGTCTCCTTACGTGGTAAAGGGGTCAATGTTGTCACTGCGATGGGAACTGGGGTGAACTGGTCCGTACGCCTGGATAGTGAAGAGCAACTAATCCTGTTGGCAGATGCCCTCGGCATTGCAATTAGCTGATATTATCCGCTGCTTTACTTATGCCCTGTTCTGCCAGGGCGTATTTTCAGTTCTTACTATCAACTTGTTTCTATTCAATGCGTTAATTATTCAGGTTGCGCATTTAAGTTAAGCCACTTCTACGCTTTTCGGCATACAAAGGTCAAATTTTGGTGCCAGGAACTCTACTTATCTCTATTTTATTTATGTAATGAGAAATGGTTTTTCTCTGCTAATAGGGAAAGCTCACTTTTTCGGTATTTAATATGAGAGGGATGCCACATTTTTTGCGTCGCGAATTCCATTCGAGGTTAATGAAACGTTAATGTATAAGCGATTAAATATTCAGTTGTTTTATTAAAGACGTACAGCAAAATGTTTGATTTTTGTATGTGCGCGTTTCTCGACGTGTAAGGGATTGCCGGATGAGTAAGTACGGGCTAGAGCAAATAGCGTTATCCGCCTATAAAATGATGTTTCGGCAGGCCCCGGATTTTTGTAAACAAGAGCAGACCTTTTACGGCTGGCTGGTGTTTCTGGCTTCTCCGAAAGGAAAAGTGGTCGTGAAATTCTCTCGTGAGGTTGGACGCCTGGCAAAAGAGATTGAGGGCTTGGAGCGCCTGAGAAAAGCCTTGCCTTGTAAGGTCCCTCAGGTTTTTTTCTTTGGCCGGGAGGAAGGCCATGAGTACCTGATGCTTGAGTGGGTAGAGGGTATCCCGGGCCATCAATTACCTGACACGCCCGCAGCAACAAAAGCATTTTCTCACAGTTTCATCGATGTGATGCTGAACCTTCACGAATACACATCGGCATCGGGTTTCGAAGTGGCTCAGCAACACTACGAATCTGACTTTGCTCCAGCTTATGACCACTGGATGGAGCCGGTGTATCGTTATGTAATGAGTGAAGTCTCTCCTTTTTCCCCTTCTTTAAAATCAGCACTTCATGATATCTGGCAACATCGCCATGTTACTTTAAGCGGTATCTCTTCAACGCCGTCGTTGACCCATGACGACTGTCATATCGGGAACGTGATGTTCGATGCCACAACATTTCAGGTCAGTGCGATCCTTGATCCTTGTGATGTAGGGTATAAACATCGCGAGTTGGATATTTTCCATCTGGATGATGTGCGCCCTGAACTGGAGTTGAGTACTTTATATCGTCAGGCGGTTGAATTACCGGATGGGTTTGAACTGCGACGGGCATTTTTCAGCTTGTGGGATGATGCCAAGCATAGCCGTAACATGGGCTGGTATGACGAAGCCTGGTTGCAGAAGAAAGTGGATGTGTTCCGCGCGATTGAGTTGTAAGTACTGTCTATCAACGACAAAGTAAAAAGCTTGCGCGCCAGACTGGGCTTGCCACATATTTGACGACAATCTAACAGAGTACACTTTTATTAGGCGGATGATTTATTATCATAGAAGCCAATGTATTGGTAAGTATTAGTAATAAGGGATAAGTGGACACTGCCGGATGAAAAAAATGAATAAAGTGACTGCCTTTTTTGCACTGGCATTGCTGGCTGGTTGTGCGCAGCAGACAACGACTTCCCGAGAAGCGACAGCTAATCCTGAGGTGACCAAGCCTGAGACAGCAACACCTGATCAAACGACGAAGGAAACGGACATTAAAGAGCCAGCACCCGCGGTGGTCATTGCACCTGTGCCGCAGCCAAAACCTGTGGTTAAGCCGGAAGCCAAACCAAAGCCTAAACCGCAGCCAATTCCGGTTCAAAAACCTGCGGTTACAAAGACGGACGATGGCAAGTTAATTCTGGGTAGTGAAGAATGGGTTTGGTTAACTCAACCCAAACAGCATATCCGGGCTAAGGTGGACTCTCAGGCGCAACTATCAACACTAGGCGTGAGCAATATTCAGGCCTTTGAGCGTGATGGCAATGACTGGGTGAAATTCAGCTCTGGCGGTAAGAGTGTCGAGTTACCCGTAGAGCGTTGGTTGAAATCAAAAGAGAACGACAGTAAACAGGCTGTGGTTAAACTGCGGGCTAAGCTGGGTGATTTGAATGAGCTGACTGAATTTGCTCTTACTGCTGGTCAGGGAATTGTGCTCGGGGTGAACTTCATCCGCGATGTGGCTGTTGTTGATGGAAAACGGAAATTTGTTCAGCCGAAAGTAAAGTAGGTTAGTAATCTTGTGCCCCCTGCTTGCAGTCCAGCAAATCCAGAAGGCAGCACAGTAGGCTTTGCAGGTAGTGAGATTTAAGCTAAAGCGTCCAATATTGGCGTCGAGTGTGGAAACAGGTTTTCGGAGCAATGTACGGAAACTGTTTAAGAGAGCTGTTTATGCGCTTTGTTATAAGAGCTGTCTGCGAGAACCCTAACTGAAGCTAAAAAACGTTTAGAACGAACAAAAAACGGCTGAGAGACAGCCGTTTTTTGTTGCATTATCAATATCAGGCGGTTTCAACACTGACTTCGTAACTGGTGAATTTACGAATGTTAATTACCCCGGTATCAAAGATCAGATACTGGCCTTTGATACCCAGAAGTGTACCTTCCACAACCGGGTTTTTATCAAAGTTGTGTGAGGCAATTTTGCTTGGATATTGAGAAACCGGGTAATGAATATCAACGATCTCCTCATCCAGCTTTTCAATGGCATCAGCACCAAATTGTAAGGCTAAATCGCTGAGTCGGGCTTCAATTTGTGGCAGCAGTTTTTCGGCTTCGGCTTTCAGATCCATTGGATCTTGACTGCCTTTCAACATGGCGCGCCAGTTGGTTTTATCAGCAACGAGTTCGGCCAGTGCCACTTCGGCAAAACCGGAAATCTGGCGTGTTTTGACCTTCAGAACGGCCAGGGCCTGGGTGGCACCCTGATCAATCCAGCGGGTTGGCAGTTGGGTATGGCGAGTGATACCGACTTTCAGCCCTGATGTATTCGACAGATAGACAAAGTGAGGCACCATACAATGGTCATCGCCCCACTCAGGCTCACGGCATGTGCCTTCAGCATAGTGACAGGTCTCAGGCTTCATGACGCACATGTCACAGCGGGCCAGTTTTTTCATGCAAGGGAAACAGTGTCCCTGTGAATAACTCTTTTTGGTTTTACGGCCACAGGCATCACAAAAAATATTACCGGTAAACGTCATTTTCAGGTGCTGACCAATCAGTGGGTTCAGCGCCAGCAACTCGTCGCCGACCGGCAGGTGGTACTCCACCACCTCACCTAAGGTCGATTTCATTTTATTCAGTGTGCCTAACATTGCATCCTCTTGATATTGCTAAAATCATTATAGTTGTAATAGTGCGGCGTTTTCTTCAACCCGTTGCCAGTCTTCGATATAAAGAGGGCAATGAAGAGTGGGCCGAATATCGCCTGATAAGTATAAGGATAGGGTAACGAAATTTTGATGCCGATGATATGGCAGGTTGCTGGCTCTTTGTGCTGTCGGCGCTGTAATTACAGGGAAATGACGTTTAATCGGTCTGTAAATGCATTTTATGAAAAATACGGTGGACAACCGGCGCGAGCAAGGTAGCAACGGCCAGAAAAAAAACGGTTTCAATGAATAAGCTGTAGAGTGCAGTAAACACATGAGAGTGGGCAGTTTGCGGTGGATGGGGCAGTTCAATACTACCCAGCAATGAAATCGCATTCATGAAGGACTGGAAAAGGGTTAAATCATCCAGCACCATAAAGCCAATCACACCTGGCAGAATGCCTAAAAGCAGCAGTGCACAGGCCAGACAGTAAAATTTGAACAGCCTGAACAAGAAACGGTTAAAGGGAAGGATGTCATTTTTAACATGCTCAAACATAGCTAACCTGCTGACAATTTATCTCTTTGTGATTTTCTCAAAATAGAATTAGGAATAAACCGCAGAAAACTATTTTTTCACCAAGGTGAAATGCAAGTGTAGTGCACTGTCTTTGCTGATGAATCTAATATTTCCTGCTGATATAGCCTGACGTATTAATTACAGAGATTATTATGCCCTAATCATATAGGAAGACTGTGATATATAAGGCAATTGTGTTCGGATATTGTAAATATTTGTAAGTTAATCAAGGCATGTGTTTACAGCTATTTGCATCTTGGTATCATTTTTACTGCTATGCCCAATTATCCTGAATAAAATCATTTTGTCTTAATTACATGGTTTTATCTTCAGGCCACAATATCAAAATAGGGAAGTGAACCAATGAAAAAAATAATGATCGCTGGGTGCATGTTTCTTGCTGCCGGGGCTGTCGCCAGCCCGTTTGAAAAACCTGCTGAAGCTATCAAATACCGTCAGTCTGCGTTTACTCTGATTGCTGCCAACTTTGGCGACATGGCTGCAATGGTTAAAGGAAGCAAAGAATGGGATCAGAAGCTGTTCAGCCAGCGTGCCCAGTTTGTTTCTCAGTTGACTTATATGCCTGAAGAAGGCTTTAAATACGAAGGTTCAGACAAAGGCGAAACGAAAGCACGCCCTGAAATCTGGTCTGACTGGAATGGTTTCAGTGCCAAACTAACTACCTTCCAACAGGATATGGCCAATCTGGCAAACGTTGCCCGTGATGGCGATGAAAAAGCAACCAAGCGTGCGTTTGCTCAGGCTGCGAAAAACTGTAAATCGTGCCACAGTGATTACAAATATCGCTAATTGTTGTCATGACACTGAAACAGAAAAGCCAGGTATGAAACCTGGCTTTTTTTAGAATATGAACGTAATGATTTAAACCGTTTTATAAGCGCATAATCGCCAGCAAAATCCCCGCGATGACGTCAACACAGAGGTCAGTTATCAAACAAGGACTACCACAAGTAGGCGACAACTTCTTCAGCCCAGGTAAAATAAATCAGGCTGCCGATTGCGGCGGTAATTCCCCATGCCACCAGACCATTATGCATTTTGGGTGGGTTGGCTTTCAGCGCTTTTTTACCCGTAATCATTGGAGTGATCAGGTTGTCTTTACGCAGCAGATAAACGGTAATCGCAATGACATGCAACGCGATGGCACCAAGAATAAGATTGAAATTAATGGCGTGAATAGATGTCATCAAACTGCTCAGTTCCCCACTGACATATTGCGCCAGCGGGCCTTCAGAAATAATATCATCGTTGGCAAATAAGCCCGTTGTCAGCTGAGTGGCGAGCAGCAACATGAAAGCAACGACCATGTATGCCCCGGCAGGATTATGACCAACATTGGATGATTCGCCACCGCGACGTATTGCTGTCAGATATTGGAGTGCTGTTGACGGAGAACGGACGAAGTGGCGAAACTGAGCGGTTTCACTGCCGATCACGCCCCAGATAAGACGCGTTAAAAGCAACGCCAACAGGAAATAGGCAATAGCAAAATGCCAGTCCATTAACCCTTCTGTGCCTGTATACCAAAGCCCTGCAACAGACATCACCTGAAGCCAGTGATAGCCGCGAATAAAACTGTCCCAAACCGGATAGTGGGTGGTGGATGTCATGCGAGGAGTCTCCGTGATGTCTGAACGTGTGCATTCAATATGCACCTATTTTACCTTCTGAAAACAGTGTGGCTACACAGGACGCTAAATATTTTCAATTATTTACATTTATCATCAAGCGAAATGCGTTCTTCGTCTATGCCTTCGCTGCTGGCTGTGAGAAAGAGTCAATAGAAGAGTCTGATGGATATTGAAGCGGCCCGCGTTGCGGCGGGCCGGCTGTCATGAAGGAAAACCGCTACTTATGAAATAGCTACTTATGAAATGGCTACTTAAGAAATAGCTATCTAAAAATTAGCGGCTTAACAAATGACTATTTAGACAACTAGCGGAATAAAAATAGCCAGGTAGACACAAAGACGAACAGTTTAATCAGGCTTATCTGTTTTCTAACCTGTTGTAATCCAGCAAACCAGCTTCAATAGGGTAGTTCTCACGATACAGGGTATTAATCGCATCGCTGAACGACCAGAAGTTCGGGTCAGTACGGCGAACACCAAACCGGGTCATGAAAGCCTGATAGCTTTTCTCATCGGTGGTCTGAGAAAGTTGCTTAACCAGTTCAGGCAAAACCGCTTCTTTGACTTGCCAGAAAGCGCCAGGGTAACTGCCCAGCAGCCCTTTCACTAAAGTCATGTCATCCTGTTCGTACAGACGGTTCGATTCTTCATCAAACAGGCTGGAAACGTTTTTGTGTGCGCTGTTTCGGATCAGGGTAAACAGTTGTGGCCTGCTTTTGGCGGCGGCCGGTTCGACCATGATAAATGTCAGCTCAGGAAAAAGGGTGGCCTGCGTGCCTTTAAGTGCATCGATCTGCTCGAGCAGCGCAAGACTTTCAGGTTGCAGTGTTGCCTGACGATAATCGTAACGCGGCGAACTGACTGGCTTCAGTTTATTTTCCAGCATATTCAGCAACTCCGATTTTGGGTCATCGGTTTTGAAGGTAATGCCGGTAGGTTGCGAAAACTGATTGATATCACCCTGAATAAATTTGCTCAGATTTTGATCGGCATCCTGATACCAGTTAGCCAATTCCTGATGACGTATATCAGCCGGAAGCAGAGACAGGAAGTTGGATTCACCTTCCATCCGCAAGAAGTCCATGTACATCCGGGTGACAAGCTGGTGGCCGAAGTTGCCGTAAACATCAAAACCGGCGACCAGCAAATAATGAATCCGCTCAAACAGGGAATAGTCGAGTACCCATGCGGTTTTAGGATGCGTACCTACCAGTCCTTTGGTGACAGTCGCACTGTCAAAGTGGCGTAATACTGTGAGTGTAGCGTTATCATTGTGGCCGTCACCATCCCAGATTACCGCCGTTGTCAGGTGCTCACCGCCTTTAAAGGTATCAGCAAGAAATGCATTTTTTGCGCGCAGGAACCGTCCTTGCTGTTTGGCATAGCCAATCCAGTTGCTGATTGGCAGGGTGTTACTTTCATGTTCTGCTGGCATACGCAGATTGGCAGCCTGCTCATCATAAAAGGCACTGACTTTCGGGCTGTCTGACATTTCCGGATTCACGAAGAACACCCAGAATCTGTCGTTGATCACATTAAGAGCAAGCTGGCCCCGGCATACCGGGCCTTTGATGAACCCCATGATCGTATTCTGCGCATTATCCAGCATGAAGCGATAACGGGCATTTACCGGTAATTGACGGAAGGCACTCAGCGGGTTGGCCGCCAGTTCCGGTTCGTACCCCGGCAGGGTATCAATCTCGTACTCAGGTTCAAAAAATAACGCACGAATACGTGCCATTTTGTCGGCGTTCAGTGCATAAGGCATATGCGTTTTGTCGACAATGGTTTCCCGAACCTGCTGGAAGCGGTAATACACGCGATCAACATCAGGATCATCAAACGGGCGGCGCGTTGCAATCAGATCGATAGGCTTACCGGGTGCGGTACGTGAGCGAACCAGATTAAAAAACACTGGTTGTTTGACTTCGCTAAAATACAGGTGCGAGACAAACAGGTGCTCGTAAATGTAACGGCTGACCAGTTGCTGCTTCAGGCTGTCACCGTTAAGGAAGCTTTCCCATTTTTCTAGCAGAGCAAGGTTTGCCGCGTCGGGTGGCGAAACACTGCTCATCGGCGCGCCTAAAGACAACCAGTTCATCAGTACTTCGTGTTCAGCATCACTGATTTGAGGTAAACCATATGGCATTCCCCATTGTGGATAGTTGAGCTCAAAGCCTGACATTTCTTCAATGGTTGGGCACTGTTGATTGCGATCGAGCGAAAAATCCCACTCATCGGGTGTCAGTATTGCTTGCTGAGGGAGTGGGTGCGCTTGCTTGAGTTTCAGCATACGCGCCATTACGCCCGCCTGAGTGTTCGCATCCGGCGTCTGAGCGCGTTCATTTAAAATGGCATTAAAGCCAAGGTCGCGCCATTCAGCCGTATTCTGGGCATCGATGAACATGCGAGTGGTGTTGGCCGCAAGCAGTCGCGTCCCTTCGTACACTTTTTCTTTGTTGGCACCACGATCAATCCCCTCCGCAGAAGAAAACTTCAGCTGGCAGGGCGCGTCATAGCAGGCATGGCAGACAACGCAGCGGTTTTCAATGATCGGCTTTACTTCCGTCAGATACATATTGGCCTGAAGGGATGCGGGGGGAGCGATACGTTGCTGGGGAGCGGCTTTGCCATAAATCTGGTCGAAGTTGATACCGGCATAAATGGCACAACCAGAGAAGAGGAGTGTTACGGCAACGAGCGCTATTCGTTTTATTGATTTTGTTATTGTTAGCATGAATGAATAAACCGGCAAAAAGTGAATGCAAAACTGCTTCCGATAGACAAAGGGCATAACCTTTATCAATTTAAGACTAATCCCAAATGAAGCAAACTTGGCGCAGCGTTTGCCCAAAATCGAGAGAAAGCATGAATTGTACCTGAGCTGTCGGCGAAATGCCCAGGCTTCCGGTATTGAACTGGCTGACTATCAGGGCAGGCTGGGAGGGAATGCGTTATTCTTTTCTCGCTATCTGCCATCGGTAACGAGCAGATGACTGATACTACTATGAAGAAATAGCAGAACGAATAACCTGCGATGCTATCCGTTGTTATTGCTGTAAATGATTGCCGCTATTTTCTTGTGCCTCTGTGCGTTGTTTCAAAGGCGCGGTAGGTCTGAAAAGCGTGTTTTTCTCGCTGTTATGCACCCAGTAAATGCCCAGATACTCGTTAAAGACCAAATCCAGATAGGGCTGCTGGTAAAGCAGGAATTGATTCATAGGTGCATGCGATTCGTAGTGCTGACGCAGGGCATTTTCGGCCTGAATGGCCATTGAGGCATTTTCCTGAATGATCGTATTTGACTGATATGCCCAGTGGTACATTTCTGGTGTCACTTGAGCTGTTGCTAGTGTGGCCGATTGATTAGGCGTCATTTGCAGAACAGTGGCACTGATTGACAAAACATGGTGGTAATCCGATACGGCTTCGGAGATAAAGCTCATATTCGAATAACTCCACGAGGCATCAGCGGTCTGGGAAGCATACTGATAAACCACTTTGGAATCGATGCCGGAATCGTCGACATACTGAATATAGATTTGCGAGGTGGGCTCGCGTGCCATGTCCGTCTGAATGATCGGCGTTGCGCGTTTCTGTGGCAGTTGGGACAGGGCTGACTGATGAAATACATCCCAGTTGTTTTGCGCAATCACAAATGAAAAATCGGTGTCCGAAAGACAGCTACGATCATCACTCAGCTGACACCATGAGACAGAATAGGCCTGTTCATCTTTAAAGGCGAAAACGCGCACCTTCAAAGTAGATCCAGATACCTGCTGATAGTCGTGATAAAGCTGATTTAATTTGGCGATAAGATCTTCGATTTCCGGCTGCGTGCCAGCAATCACGGTGATCTGGCTGGCATCCAGCAAATATTGATGGGTGACGAACGGAAATTGAGGCTCAGATTCTGCGTTTCGAGATACCGCAAACGAGAGCAACGTACCCACAACACCAGTTGCGATTAGTGACCCTATCACCCATGCTTTGACACCTATTTTTTCATGCTGAGGGGGCGATTTAAGATCCTGCGGCGATTGCGTTACTATCGGTTCAATGCGGATTTCCGGAATCTGATAACCAACCCGTGGGACGGTTTTGATAACTTCGCCCTTCACTGATTCTTCCAGCTTGACCCTGAGGCTTCTGATGACCTGAAACAAAGAGGCTTCGGAAACGACCCGGTCTGGCCAGCCTGCTTTCAGGAGATCCGTTTTACTGACCGGATGTGCCTTGTGCGCCAGTAGGTAGCTCAGAATGTTGTGTTCAGAATAGTTGAGCGGGTAAGAGCGATGCTGTGAGCGAACCAGGCTCTGATGAGGAATAAACTCGCACTCATTCTTAAACACATATCGGCAAAGCGACGTTTGAGCTGTTAGTGACGCCGTCACAGAGCCGGATTCAGACACGTCGGAAGAATCCTGTGGTAAATGCAAGTGTGTGTTCATGGTGTAATGAGATGCTGTCGACTGTCAGGCCAATATACCTGTTCGGAGCGGGTAGAGAGTCATTAAATTATCAATAAAAAATTTTTTTGATAAGAATCTATCAGGCCATTACCTTGGATTGGCAGGCTTTTACTAATCACTGATGACTAACAACTGATGTGGAACCGTGAACGGGGAGGCTGACCTCCCCGTAAGCGCATGATTATTTTTTGAAGATTTCCAAAAACTCACGCTTCATTGGTGGGTGACGGCGCGCTTTCTTCAGCTGCTTACACATGTCTTTAACGCAGTTGTGCAGCACTTTATCCAGCATTACTGCTTTGTATTCAGCGAATTCTTCATCAGTCATGTCTGATGGTTTTTCTGTTTCCTGCATTTCACCCAGGAAATCAATGCCAGAGTAGCTTTGGCTCAGAGCAACCAGAGCGTGGAACTGTTCGAAGTTATCCAGAACGTTTTGTGCGCTGCCTGGTAGCTGATCCCACGCTTCACGTGTTGTTGATTCAGAAGCTTTATACACACTTACCAGCATGCCCAGCAGTTCTTCCGGTACTTGCTCAAACTCAACAACCTGACGAAGCTCAGGGGAGCAATCATCCAGTGTCAGCGTTTCTTCTAGTTGTTCTTCAGTGTTTACGATATCAGACATCGCTAGTTCCTACAGCATGTAAAGATTGAGGGTCGGAATCCTATAGTCCTGTGACAAAATGTCAACAGCGAACCGCAGGATGAAGCAGGATTAGCATAGCGTAATTTGCGATAGATTCTCGCAAAGACTTCTCGCGTACACATCAAACTTGTTATCAGAATCACGTTCAATGCATTTGCTGTGGTTAGTATTGAGGCAATGCTGGGGAAATAAGCAACCTGTGCTATAACTTATCTAAAGGAAAAGACTCTAAATCAAAGGGATGCCGACATGGAAGCAATGCGGATACTACTGGTAGACGATGTGCATCTGGAAAGGATGCAGTTGGCGATGCGCCTGCAGCGTCTGGGGCATATTGTCGAAGCCGTTGCTTCCGGGCAGGAGGCTATTGACAAATATCCCTTATTTGACCCTGACTTAATCCTGCTTGATGTCAGTATGCCTGACATGAGCGGCACTGAAGTGGCGGAGAAAATCCGCATTAAACACCCGGACTGGATCCCCATTATCTTCCTCAGTGGTCATGATGAACCTGAAATGATCGCGACGGCTATTGATATGGGCGGCGATGACTATCTGGTGAAGCCGGTCAACAAAATTGTGCTCGCGGCCAAGCTCAAAGCCATGCAGCGTATAGCGCATATGCGTCACCAGCTTAAAGAAACCTCAGAGAAACTGGAGCAGGCCAATGAGCTGTTGTCACAGCAGGTCAATGAAGACGGCCTGACTCAGTTGGCAAACCGTCGCTATCTGGATCAGAAGCTGACAGAGTTGCTGGCATGGCATGGTCGCAATAATTTCCCGATGACCATGATTATGATCGACGTGGATCACTTTAAGCTCTTTAACGATCATTACGGCCACCTGGAAGGCGATCGTTGCCTGCAGGCCGTTGCGGATGAACTGCGGAAAAACTTCAGTCGAGCCGGAGAACTGGCCGCGCGTTACGGCGGTGAAGAGTTTGTGGTGCTGCTGAGTAATTGCGATAAAACCCGAGCTGTTCGCGAATGTGAACGCCTCAAAGACGGCATTCAACGGCTGGAAATTCCACATTCTAAGTCCCTGACGTCAGATATTGTCACTGTTAGTCAGGGGATGGTGTCATGGGTGCCTACAGGGCTGGAGACGGCTGAGAACATGTACGAAATCGTGGATAAAGTTTTGTATAAAGCCAAGGAGCAGGGGCGTAACCGCTTTGTGGCGGCAGAGTTCACCTGATGTCTGGTACACAAATATCGAGTACTTGGTCTCTGAAGTGTCTGGTTTCCTCGACAGCAACATTCCGTCTATAAATGAACCGATAAACAATCAGCGTATTGAAGTGGCTGCAATAAAATAAATTGTGCGGCCGCTTTTTCTATGACAGCGCTAACATTATTTTCCTCAATGACGACGATTTGGCGTTTTTAGCACCAATCGACACCCAAGATGCTTGCCGTTCCGGCAGAGCGTGCTAATCTCCTTCAAACCAGTGCGTATTCCAGTGGGTATCTTTCTCTCTTAATCACAGGTTCTAACCGGTTGATTTGTCAGTGCTGGCAGGTGCCCAGTTGAATTTGTATTGTTGAAAAAAGGGTGAGGGAAGATCATGGATATTTGCTTTTCACAAACAGAAGCGCGTGTTGTCGGTTGCTTACTAGAGAAAGAGGTAACCACACCTGATCAATACCCATTAACATTAAACAGTCTGACGACTGCCTGTAATCAGAAAAGTAATCGTGATCCTGTGATGGCGCTGGAAGAAGCGGATGTGCAGGATACGGTCGAAGCGTTGAAAGTAAAGCGTATTATTCAGGAAGTGACCGCAGGCTTTGGCAGTCGCGTGTCAAAGTATCAGCACCGATTCTGTAATACAGAGTTCAGCACGTTCCAGTTCAGCCAGCAGGAAAAAGCGGTCATTTGTGTGTTATTACTGCGTGGTCCTCAGACTGCCGGTGAAATTCGTACTCGTACCAATCGTCTTTGTGATTTTAAAGATGTCAGGGAAGCGGAACAGGTTCTCAATGATCTGGCTGAACACCCGAAGGGGCCGTTTGTCGTAAAACTGCCTAAAGAGCCGGGTAAACGTGACTCCCGCTATATGCATCTGTTCAGCGGAGAAGTGGATCTGGACGCTTTGCAACAGGCTGCCGCTTCAGCTGCACCGGTTTCATCTGCTGCGTCTGAACGTATTGAAGCGCTTGAGAGTGAGGTTGAAGCCCTGAAGCAGGAAGTGGCGGAATTGAAAGCCTTGGTCGAATCTTTAACCTCTTAATTCTGTTTTTACACAAAGCCCGGCAGTGCCGGGCTTTTTTGTGTTAGGCTGCGTCTTTCTTAACACTTTGCCAATCAAGTTATCTACTCTTTGGTTATCCACATCATTGATGAGTGGTTAAAAGAGTAGAGTTGAGAGTGTCAGGACTTTCGATGGAATTGCCAACCGCCAGTGAACCGATCCTCTCCACACAGGATTTCACAGATCAGGCTCTTCAGAAACAGACTTGCAAGAAACAGGCTATCTGGTCGGTCTATTTAATCAGAACGGCCCGAGACCAGCTTTATTGTGGTGTGACGACAGACGTCAATCGCCGTTTTGAGGAGCATCAGTCCTCGCCCCGAGGGGCAAAGTATCTGAAAGGAAAAGGTCCGCTGTCTCTTGTCTGGTCGCATAGTGTTGGTGATAAACGGACAGCGATGCAGTTGGAATATCGGATAAAACGGCTGACAAAAGCGCGAAAGGAGCAACTTATCCTGCAGAGTGATAAAGACTCACAACTGCTGTGGTCACTGCTGGATTGAGACTGAATGTAATCCTTTCCGTTATTGGTTGATATTCCTCTCATTAAACCTTCAGGTATCGTTAAAAGGTATCTTTTGGAAATTGAACCGTCAGTCAGTTGACACTAAACTGCTTTCGGTCGCGTATTTACCCCAAAAGGGGAATGTTTAGGGAACACTGTTATGGCGCTTAAAGCCACTATTTACAAAGCACACATCAATGTGGCGGATCTTGATCGTCATGTATACATCGACAAGTCTCACACCTTGGCGTGTCACCCTTCTGAAACTGTTCAGCGTCTAATGCTCAGACTGATTACCTGGGGACTGAATGCGGATGAAGATCTGCTGTTCACCAAGGGGCTGTGCGATACTGATGAGCCGGATCTCTGGATTAAAAACCTGAGTGATGAGATCGAACTATGGATTGATCTTGGTTTACCCGATGAGAAACGACTGAAGAAAGCGGCACACCGTGCAAAGAAAGCGCTGATTGTGGCTTATGGTGATAATGCCGCGCCAATTTGGTGGCAGCAGAACAAAACCAAAATTCAGCAGTATGGCAATATTTCCGTGATGTTTGTTAATGATCAGACATTGGCAGAACTGGAAGACTTGACTGAGCGTTCAATGCAGTTGCAGCTGACCATTGAAGGTGAGCAGGGGTGGCTGAGTGCCGGTGAAAAGAGCTGCACGATCAATCCTGAGTGGTGGCACCGCGCCTGATTACCAGTCAGTTTTCAGGTCAGCGTTATAATTTCTTCCCTGTCAGGTTATTCGGGTGAAAAATGCTCAGAAGACGGCTTGCAATGATTGTCATCAAGCCGTCATTTGATTTCGCCACTGTATACTGAAAGCATCTGATTGAGATCGCGCAAAAGAATGTCGTGAACTCACCTGCGAATCACGGTTCACATTGCCTCATTCTGAATTCGAGGCAATGACCTGCTTGTTACCTTCTTACACATACCGTGATGTATGGTGATGACATTCGATGGAAATATCCCACTGATAAGGAGTAATGCTATGTCATCAACGGTTCATGCCCTGGCCACCAAGGTATGGAATTATCACCAGCTCAATCACACCTTGTCTCCCGCCGATTGCATTGTCGTGCTATGTAGTAATGACCTTCGGGTCGCTGAATATGCAGCACAACTTTACCTTGATGGCTTTGCTCCTTATCTGGTTTTCTCCGGCGGTGTTGGTGAACTGACCCAAGGACTGTTTGACGCATCAGAAGCTGAAGCGTTCGCTGCTATCGCAACGGATATGGGCGTACCTGCTTCCGATATTCTGATTGAGCCACAGTCGACCAACACCGGAGAAAATATCCAGTTTACCCGCGCCTTACTTGAAGCCAAAGGCTTGGCACCACAGCGTTTTATTTTGGTGCAAAAGCCATTTATGGAACGCCGCAGCTATGCGACCTTCATGTGTCAGTGGCCGGGCAAAGAGGTGATGGTTGCCTCTCCGCCAATCAGCTTTGACAACTACCCGGATGACCACTTGTCCTTTTGTGACGTTGTGAACGTGATGGTGGGGGATTTGGAACGGATTAAAGTGTACCCACAATATGGTTTTGCCATTGAACAGGACATTCCTGACGATGTGTGGGCAGCTTTTAATGAACTGGTGAAGCTGGGGTTTGACGGTCATCTAGTGGCAAAAGAGCCAGAAGAGAGCACCAGTTAAGCGACGCCAGAGCCCAGTGAGGCCAACAAGCCAGTTAACATATCGGCTGAATTGCCTTGTTGCTTCAGAAACCTTGTCGCTTCAGACACCTTATCGCCGCCACTAAAGGCTAGATAAATGCTGCGACGATAAGGTCGGAATCCGTATAGACAGGGCGTTTGAGAGAGGGGGCTGAATAGCCCCCTCTGATCTGAACAGACACACCCAGGATACTGCCGTTAAATCGGCTGGGCGGCATTCATGCCCTGTTGCCAGAAGGCGACTTCCATGCGGGTTGCGGTTTTAAATATCTCACACAAACGCTGCCCGCGCTGGCTGTTAAGCGGAATTTCTTTCAGCATCGCATCCAGGCGTTCAATTGTTGTTGCCATCCCTGCCTGAAATTCTTCGCCGCCATAAAGCTCAATCCAGCTCCGGTAAGCATTACCTTCCAATACGGTTTCGTTGTTAGCCAGTAGTTGCTGGCCAATCACCCCGTAGCCGATAGCACAAGGCGCTAAAGCTACAAACAGATCGGTTCTGTCTCCCGCCATACCAGTATCCAGTACATAGCGGGTGTAGCTGACCGTACCAAAATCTTCCGGCTCGGCTTCCATATCACGCTCTGTCAGCCCCCAGGTGCCGCAATATGCCACGTGGTGTGACATTTCGGTTTGCAGCAGAGCTGTCAGGCTAGGTAGGGGCTCTCGCATTTCCTCCAGCGTGACTGACTTGTAAATGGCCAGCGCATACGCCCGTGAATAGTGCTTAAGGAACAGGAAGTCTTGTTTCAGGTAATGCAGATAGGCGTGTTTGTTCAGCTCACCATGCGCAAGCTGAATAACGAATTCGTGCTCGGTGTATTCTGCCCAGTCCTGTTGGCAGTATTGAATCAGCTCTTTATGGTCCATCAGTATTCTCTCTTGGTTGTGTTTTGTTATCGCCAAGGCACGCAGCCCGGTGCCGGCTTATCACACTAAACTCAGGCAAATTGCTGTTTGCGGTTTTTGCTGGTTTTGCGCCGGGCTGCGAGGTGAATCAGAACGTCAGTACATAGTCTTTAGCGGCCGGTACGCTCTTGATAATGTCGAACTTTTTCATGAAGGCGGCATAGTCATCGTAGCGTTTCAGCTCGACGGCCCCCGGACGCAGCGCAAAGCGGGTCAGGGTATCTTCCCAGGCGTGGCGGTTTAGATCATTGTTCAGTGTGTCTGGAGAGTAAGCTACAAACTCTTTCCAGGCTTGCTCCGGGTGGTTGATCAGGTAAACCGTGGCTTTTTCCAGCGCCTGGTTGAATTTGGCGATAACTTCAGGATCGTATTTGTTCTTGTTCGCGACAAAGATCAGTTCATCGTAAGGAGGAACGCCGTGCTCTTCCGGATAAAAGGCCGTCGCCTCGTAGCCTTCCAGCTCAAGCTGGTTCAGTTCGAAGTTGCGTAATCCGCCCCAGATGGCATCTACTTTGCCAGAAGCCAGAGATGAAGACAGTGCCCAGCCTACGTTGATAATCTGGACGTTATCCATCTCGGCACCGGCAGAGCGCAGCATGGTGCCGATGGTGGCATCTTCATTTCCGCCAATGGCGACACCAATCTTT
The DNA here is from genome assembly GCF_017329545.1 of Photobacterium ganghwense. Lineage (NCBI taxonomy): Bacteria > Pseudomonadati > Pseudomonadota > Gammaproteobacteria > Vibrionales > Vibrionaceae > Photobacterium > Photobacterium ganghwense. Next base: position 1,295,065 of record NZ_CP071326.1, on the reverse strand, counting down.
TTACCTTTCAGATCGGCCAGAGAGTGAATTCCCGACTTATTCAGCACAATCAGTGAGTTCAGCGGGCCGGAAATCAGTGTGGCAGAGCGAACCAGCGGCAGCTTGGCAGCTGTTGATGAAATCAGCGTGCTCTGGTACGACACGGCCAGATCAATTTTACCGGCGGCAACCAGCTTGTCCGGCACACTCGGATCGGCGGGTTCCTGAATCTCGACCTCCAGACCTTGTTCGGCAAACCAGCCTTTTTCTTTTGCCAGAATAATTGGGCCGTGGTTCGGGTTTACGAACCAGTCCAGCATTAGGGTCACTTTTTCGGCAGCGGCCGCATTGAAGGCTGTCAGGGACAGCAGCGTCGCTAACAGGTGAGACGGTTTAATCGGGGATTTCATTGTGTATTCCTTTTGATTGTGCAAGCGAAATGACGTTATTGTTTTTGCCATGGAATGGCTTTTTTCAGCAGCATATCGGCTGCGAAGTAAAGGGTGACCGAGAAGAAAGCCAGAATGAACAGGGCGGCAAACATCTCATCAACAAACATTCGGGCATTGGCCTGGAGCATGATGTAGCCCAGTCCCTCACTGGAGCCGACCCATTCTCCGATCACTGCGCCAATCGGCGCGACCACGACAGCAACCCGAATACCGGACGCTAAGGCAGGCAGGGCAGCAGGTAGTCGGATTCGCCACAACAGTTGCCAGCGCGTTGCTCCCATGGTTTTGGCAAGATCCAGGTAACCGTGAGGTGTGTGCCGTAACCCGTCGTAACAGCAGGTTGTGACTGGGAAAAAGATAATCAGTGCTGCCATGACGACTTTTGATGCAATACCATACCCCAGCCAGAGCATCAGAATAGGCGCGATTGCGAACACCGGAATTGCCTGACTGGTGATCAAAATCGGCAATAACCAACGGCGCAGCGGTGCAAACAACAGCATCTGCAGCGCGAAAAACAGTCCCATGGTCAGGCCCAGCATCAGGCCAAGAATCACTTCGCTGCCGGTCACCAGTGTGTGCTGCCACAGCACATCAAAGCGCTCTACCAGCTTGGTAAACACGGCGAGAGGACCTGGCAAAATAAAAGGCGGTAGCTCAAACAGGGTGACGCAAGACTGCCAGAGACCAAGAATGACAGCCACACTGATCCCGAAACGCATCAGCTGCATCCCAAGCCCGGCAGTTTGACGACCTGTAAGGTTCTTACGCGTAGAATCGGCACTATGGCGTTGTAGCATCAGCGGATTCTGTAGCGTCTCTGTACCGGGCTTTTTGCTTTGTACAGCTTCATTGCTGAGTGAAGGCGAGAAACCGTCAGCCATAATCATTCTCCAACTGAGTGATAATCATCTGTTGATGCTCAGCCATTTCTGCATCAAAGGTTCTTGGCGGCCGCGTATGGGGTACAGTCAGCGTCTCCAAACGGGCTGGAGAACCGGACATCACATGAATGTGATGACCGAGCCGCAATGCTTCCTGCGGATCATGCGTGATCAACAAAACGGTTTTGCCTTTCAGCAAAGTAGCGGAAAGCGTCTGAAGCTTATGGCGGGTAACCGCATCCAAAGCGGAGAAGGGTTCATCCATCAGTACCAGTGGTTTGTCCTGCATCAGTGTTCGCGCCAGCGCAACGCGCTGACGCATACCGCCGGATAATTGATCCGGCATGGCAGATGCATGCTCAGCCAGTCCAACAGCCGCGAGAAGTTGCCGCGCTTTGTCATAGTCAGGTTTATGTGGCTGATTAAAACGGGCACTCAGGCAGACGTTATCCAGTACGTTGAGCCAAGGCAGCAGTAAATCCTGCTGTGCCATGTAAGCAATATTATTCGCTGTCGGCTGGTGGTTGTGCGGTGTCAGCTTGCCCGTCCATTCAACCTGATCTTCCAATAACCCGGCCAGATATCTGAGGAGGGTTGTTTTGCCACAGCCACTTCTGCCGAGCAGGCAGGTCCACTCACCCGCCGGTAGAGACAGATCCAGAGACGAGAAGAGCGGTTGGTTGGCATCCCGATACCGCAGGGTGAGTTGCCGGATGTCTACGGAACACCCAGTTGACAATTGACTCATACGGGATCACTCAGGTTGATAATGACCGGCAAAAAAATGGTGAACCGGGCCATGTCCTTCACCGATAGTCAGCGCATCTGCATGCTGAATGGCTAGTGTGATGTACTGCTTGGCGTGCCCCACAGCTTTCGCCAGTGGGTAGCCTTGAGCCAGAAACGAAGCAATGGCGGCTGACAGAGTACACCCTGTGCCATGGGTGTTACGTGTTGCAACTCGAGGTTGGCTAAAGCGGAGAACATCGGTGTCCGTGATTAGCAGGTCGGTACTGTTCTTGTCACTCTCCAGGTGTCCCCCTTTGAGCAGCACAGATTGTGCCCCTAATGTGCGAAGCGCACCTATCATCGCTTCCATATCCGATTCATTTTCTGGGATCGGTAATTGCGTCAGTGCCGCGGCTTCCGGCAGGTTGGGGGTGATCACTGTGGCTAAAGGAAGCAATTCCGTTTTCAGCGTGGTAATGGCATCTTCCTGCAGCAGAAGATCCCCGCTGGTGGCAACCATGACCGGATCAATGACCAGGAATTCAGGTTGAAATTCGCGCAGTTTCCGCGCGACGGCACGGATAATGTTCGTGTCGCTGAGCATGCCGATTTTTACGGCTTTGATGTGAAGGTCACTGAATACGGCATCAAGTTGTTGCTCGACGAATGCCGGCTCGATACCCAGAATGCCGGTCACACCTTTGGTGTTTTGTGCCGTCAGGGCGGTGATAACGGAGCAGGCGTAGCCGCCTGTGGCTGAAATAGCCTTAATGTCGGCCTGAATGCCTGCGCCACCACCGCTGTCTGAGCCTGCGATAGTGAGTGTAATTGGAGTGTTGGAAATATTGGCCATAACTACCTCAGTCTTGCGTAGGTAGCTAATGCCAGAGATATGCCCAGTGATTCCGGTGAGGGAGAGTGGGATCTGATATTCAGCTAGTTCCCTACGCCATTGCTAAATGGATCAGGTTCAACGGGTCCCACAGAGTGGTCTCAGCACAAGGCTCCCCGACTAACAGTCTTCGATTTTCCGGTAGATAAACGAAAACCGGAAAATATTAAATTGTTTTTCAGACTTACGCCTGAAGTAAATTGATTTAAACACCTTTTAGAACAATCAGCAATAACAACAGATGAAAATTCTGTGTTTCAACATGTCTATTGTTAGTTGCCTGTCGCTCGATCAACCTCAACCTTTCAAAGTATTAGCTGCAGTGCGGTATTCCATTTTTGCGATCTGTTGCGATAAAAACGTTCTATTGGTTTTGCTCTGTTTTCACCCGTTTTCTCTGCTGCCGGGAGATAAGCCTGCAATCTTACCTGTAACCTTACCTGCAACCTTAATAGGGGAGCTGCCTGTGTATGAATGTTTCCTTCTGATGGGGGGGGCGTCATTGCTCTCAGAATCTGGGGGCGAACTTGCTGGGAATTAAATGTGTCCTCACCTTTTCAAGAACCGGCGACTCAGGCATAGTGCAAAGGAATATTCATCGTGATGAATATTTGGTTGCAAAATGACATATCTGTATATCCCGTCATGAAGGAGAATGAAAATGGGCTATCCGATCGAAGCAAGTTGTCAGTGTGGTCAGGTCACTTACAAATTATCAGCGCCACCGAAGAAAGTGATTGCCTGCCACTGTCGTGAGTGCCAGAAACTGGCAACCAGCCCTTTTAGTGTGACAGCAATTGTGTCCGCCGCAGACATTGAATTTTCCGGGACGATGCATGAGTGGGGACGCTTGGCTGAGAGTGGCAACAGAAACAACGCTAAATTTTGTTCCGGCTGTGGAAATCGGATTTTTCATTTCAATCCGGAAGAACCGGACGTTATCAAGCTGAAGTTGAAACCGGTTGGTATGATTGACGATACGGTTTTTGCGCCGACCATGCACGTCTGGGTCAGTGAAAAACTGAGCTGGTACCAGATTCCGGAAGGGATGCCGACATTTGATAAACAACCTGGTGCCTGATATCGAGTCTATTCAATATCCACGTAGTACGGAGAAAACATGGACGTTATTTTACCTAAGCCATTGAAAGCTGGAGATACGATTGGTTTCTTTTCACCTTCATCCCCAGCCACCGCGTTTGCCCCAACACGTTTTATGCGCGCAAAAGCCTATCTTGAACAGCAAGGGTTTGTGCTCAAAGCCGGACAATTAACCGGATGCAGCGATCATTATCGGTCGGGGACGATTGCGGAGCGGGTAAGTGAACTGAACACATTGATTCGTGACCCGAGTATACGCTGCATTATGTCGACAATTGGGGGAAGTAACAGTAATGCGTTATTGCCGTATATTGACTATGAGGCGCTGAAACGCGATCCCAAAATCATCATCGGTTACTCCGATGTCACCGCGTTACTGCTCGGTATTTATGCCAAAACTGGCCTGATTACCTTCTATGGTCCGGCTTTGGTGGCCTCGATGGGTGAGCTTCCCCCTTTGGTGGATGAAACATTTGCATCCTTTCGTGATTTGCTATGTGCTGAACGTCAGCAATCCTTTACCTACAGTGTGCCTGCACAGTGGAGCGAGGAAATGATTGACTGGGAAAAACAGACTGCGCCGAAGTCAACCCATGACAATCGGTGGGAGTTTCTGGGTACAGGAACGGTGTCCGGTAGAATCATTGGCGGTAACCTGAATACCATGACAGGGATTTGGGGCAGTGAGTTTATGCCAGAGGTTAGGGAAGGTGACATTCTTTTGCTGGAAGACTCACTGAAAGGAATTGAAACCGTTGAGCGATCATTTTGTCATTTGAAGCTTTGCGGCGTTTTTGATCGTGTTTCCGCCATTATTTTGGGTAAACATGAGCTTTTTAATCATCGAGGAACCGGACGTACCCCTCTGGCAGTATTGCAGGAAGTGTTGAACGATCAGGAAATGCCCATTCTCAATGGCTTTGACAGTTGTCATACACATCCGATGTTAGTGACGCCATTGGGTGTCAAAGCTGATATTGATTTTGATGCCGAAACGGTATCGCTGCGGGGACCGTGGTTGGAACAGTGAGGATGCGGAACCTCTATCGTTTGGTATTGGGGTTATACGGCCTTTGGATTCTGCTTGCTATCAGTATTACCCTCTTGATTTTATATAGTTTTGATAGCCCGAAATGGCTGTTGGGCTATCTTTTGGTGTTAGGGGATCTTGCTTTGGTGCTGTTTTGGGCGAATGTTCGATTATATCAAAGAGCCAAACAAGGAGGTCTGTGTGTCAATACCATCGGATTTAAGGAAACGCTGCTATCATGTTTGCTCTTTACCCCGATGGAAGCTGTTATTGTGCTGCCCGCGATGAACCTCTACCGTCTTCGTCATGCGGTGTTAGTAGAGAAATCACGTTGTGGGTAAAGTGTCAAACGGTCAGCATCTGGAGAGTCGACTTGACCGTTTAGCAGTGCGGACTATTCGTGGTGTAAAACATTTTCAGTGTAGAACCTTAGCAGTGTAGAACATTAGTAGTGTAGGACATCAGCGGCGAAGAAAATTCGCTATACTGCCAGCCATCAGGCGTGTTGCTTCTGTTTTTAACAGGGATAAGGCGTTGTGATTTAGTCTTTTTATGCAGATCGTGAGATTAATAAAGTTGTTAAAACATGTTCAAGGTATGCGACATGACAAACGTTAATTGGCCTGCGGTGCTCAAATATGCCGGTGATTCTGAGCTGGTATATGTTTCTGGTGAGCAAGCATGGGCCGAAGACACTGACTTGCATGCGCTGGGTTATCAGGAAGAAGATGTTCTGATTGATTCCAAAGGAATGCTCTTTGTACCGCAAGCATTGGCTAGCCAGCAGGCGGCATTGATACCGACCGGGCGTCAACTAACGTTGACGGAAATGTTGAGTTATGTGCAGCTGCATCAATCATGCTCGGGTTTCTGTTGTGCGGCGAAATCCAACTTTGCAACGATCGAAGAGGCTGTCAGGGCTCTGGATGAAATGGCTTAAATGCATATAGAGCGCAGAAAAGAATAACCAATAAGTAAATGAAACAGGATGGAAAGGGCGATATGTGTCAGTGAACCGGAAATGGATAAGTTTCTGATGCTAATTGTACCCTCGACGTTTTGACGTTAATGGTAAGTCGTACTGGATATGTGCGGCGTTGACAATATCTGTTTTATTTATCTTCAGCAAAAGGAGTGGATGTCTGGTGGAAGTGCATTTTGAAACGATGGACCAAGAGGATGTCAGATCTACCTTCGTTTTTTATAAACAAGGTATGATGCCAATTATTTCTGAAGCAATTGGATGGGACGAAGACTTTCAGCAAGAGAGATACCAAAACAGGCTTCACTCAGATTGGTTTTACTGGCTAACGCAAAATGGCCAGCGATGTGGTTATGTCTGTTATAAATACACTGACACTCACCTGCATGTACATTTGTTGATTCTTTTTCCTGAGTATCAACGAAAAGGCATTGGGCGAAAGGTTTTAATTCGGTTATCAGAAGAAGCGTATAGAAAAAATAAGGTATTGTCACTGAGTGCGTTTAAAAATAATCTTCCTGCTATTGCGTTATATCAGTCATTGGGTTTACAGATTCTCAGCGAAGATGATCTTTTCTACGATTTCACTAGTGTGATGTAAGGCGTTATTCGTCCAAACGCAAGAAATTCAGTCATTTTTATCCACAGTATGAATACCATTATTATCCATCTTCAATAGTGGTTGTTTTAAATGCGTTTGAGAATGTTGCTAAATAGCTGAGGGAAGAACGGTGTTAAATATAGAAACAGAACGACTCGTATTACGTCCATTAGTACACACAGACAGTGACTCCTTATTAGATATATTTTCTGACCCTGTAGTTATGGAATATTGGGATGGTTCACCGTGGCGCACTATCGATCAAGCACATGCATTTATCCATGATGCCCATTTGGAAAATGAGCGCAGGGAAAGCCTGACGTTGGGTATCTTTGCGCGTGATTCAGGTGAGCTGCATGGGAAATGTATGTTGTTTAAAATACATGAGGAATCGAAGCGGGCTGAATTAGGATTTGGAATCGCAAAGTCAAGTTGGGGAAAAGGCATTGCGCTGGAGGCGACATCGGCTCTTGTGACATACGCTTTCACAACCATGGCCCTGAACAGATTGGAAGCGGAAATTGATCCTGCGAATTTCGGTTCCGCTCGATTGCTGGAACGTTTGGGCTTTATAAAGGAAGGGTACCTGCCTGAAAGATGGATTATTGACGGCAAAGTATCAGATTCTGCATTGTATGGTTTGCTGATAAAAAATTGGCAGTCTTCACATTCATATTGATCCGAAAATATGATGACGTGAGTCTTTCCCTTAAGCAGAAGAAAAAACAGGCACTTTAGGTGCCTGTTTTTAAATCAAGAAAAATAGCTTATTTCTTACGGCAGTATTCAGCAATGATGAACATTGTCTGACCGTTAACTTTGCCCTGAATGTGTTTAGGATCATCTGTCACGCTGATACCACGAACCGCAGTGCCTTGTTTGATGACCATGCTGCTGCCTTTAACCGGCAGATCTTTGATGATAGTGACATCGTCACCTTTTTTCAGCTCAACGCCATTAACGTCGCGAGGCTTGTCTTCGTCAGACAACATACCTTTTTCAGCCCACTGACGAGTGTCTTCTTCCAGGTACATCATATCCAGCAGATCTTGTGCCCAGGTTTCAGAAGCCAGGCGGTTAAGCATACGGTAAGCCATAACCTGAACGGCTGGTTCTTGGCTCCACATGCTGTCGTTCAGGCAGCGCCAGTGGTTTTGATCCAATGTTTCCGCATCTTCGATTTCTGAACGGCATTTCTCACAAACCATTACACAGCTACCAGCTGTTGCATCTGGAGACGCTGGTACTTCGTAAACGCTCAGGCCTTCAGTGGAGGTACAAAGCTCACATTGTTCACCAGAACGCTGCTTAACAATAGATTCGATACTCATAGGAAAATTGTCCGTTATTGTGTAATGGTAATTTCACATACAGTGTGTTGTTCGGTTTAATATTATGCCATTAAATCCCAGAAAGGGAAGGAATCCAGATCAAGATCACAACAGTAAAGTGCGTATCGGGCGTAACACCGGCAGTCGGAATCAGTAAAATCCTGCGTTAAACTGGGATAAATTTGTGGTAACAGCTAAGCTTTCTATGACAAGAAATGAACTGTCATTTAGGTAACAGACTATCAGGGGATGCTATGAGAAAGCTGGCTGTACTGCTTTGTATTCTGGGACTTACTGGATGTAATGACGATGATGTTAAAGATACGCTGACAGGAAAAGCTGATGTTTATGCTGTTACGTCGGCCAAACTTGATGGTGAAGACCGTTTCAAGGATCTGGCAACACTGGAAAATGAGACAGGCACTACGGTTCCTGATGATTTTCCGGCTGGAACACCGGATGAGCTGGCTCAACGACTTGCATCTCTGGGCATTGACGTTGAAGAGACATCCTGCGGTGCCATCGATACCAGTAATGGCGACGTCTGTTTTGGCGAAGAAGGCAATAAAACCTGTGTTCCGCCGGAAGTTCAAACGGTAGGACTGACCATTTACAAAATCAGTATCGGTGATGTGAAATTAGCGTATGACAATGGTTTTTATCCCAAACTCGCCGCGGAACTGTTAGGCAATACCTATGCGTCATTTGATATCGACGAGGTGGCTTGCTCAGTTATTGGGCAATAGCTTAGCTTAGCTTTGATTTGAATTTGCCGTGCTGGCGTCTTCCCTTGGAACTTTGAAACAGGCACCGCCACGGCAAATTGTTCTTATGCTCTCATCTTGTCCAAGCAATGTATGTTGATGTGACCTCTTTTTTTGTCACCGATCTTGACGTAGTTGATGCTAATGTTACTGATGCTAACGTAGCATTGGCCTGCGAATTAGCCCCTGCATACTTGTTCTTTTCAGCCTCATTATGAGGCGGCTCCTCAAGTTGCGAGACATATAACGCTTCTTGGAAACGTCACTTCCGGACTTCAATAAAATTCAGCTACTCAGTCGCAGGCCTTACTTAATATCAGTAATTTGCTTTGAAAGATTGATACATTGCCCCGAGCTTAAATTGTCTTGGAAATCAATCTCATGAAATTACCTGTTTTATTACTGGCGATCGGGGCTGCCTTGAACACGCCATACTCGCTGGCTTCTGATGTGACTAGCTATGTGGTTGGTGGCGAGCCAGTAGTGGCAACAGATGATCAGAACTGGATGGCCTCGATTCGGCTCACCCAGGCAGATACCAGCCATATCTGTGGCGGCAGCCTTATCAACAAAGATTGGGTGCTGACCGCCGCGCACTGCTTGGTTCATTCGGGGGATAAAGGTTTTTTCGTCTTGGCGCCAAATCAGCTGAATGTGATGATCGGTTCAAAAAGTGTGGATGTTGAAGATACATCCAACCTTTATGCCATCACGCATGTGGTTGTCCATCCGGCTTATTCGCCAGTGCCAACGGTGAAAGTGACTTCCCAGACGGATGGTTCAGTCGTCACTGAAGTCCTGTCGTTGGCGCTTGATAATGATATTGCTCTGCTCCGGCTGGAACAAAGTGTACCTGAGTATAAAGCGACGCCGATTCAGTTGACCAATGGTCTTATGGCAGATGAGCTGGACAGACGCTTGGCCGATGAATGGGAAGATTCTAAACGTCCGAAAAATACTAAAGTGTCAGGTTGGGGTTCGATCAAGCCTGATGGCACCGGTATCGCTGAGCGGCTCATGGAAGCAGAGCTTGCATACCTGCCGATTGATGAGTGTTTCGAGCGCCTGGAACTAGGCAACCAAGCTCACTACATTATCGATAGTCCGCTAAACCGGACCAAGATTTGTACTATGCCACCAGAGGCATTGTTTGATGATGAAGGAAAACCCCTTGGGCATGGTGCTGATTCCTGTAAAGGGGACAGTGGTGGACCGTTGAGAGCAAAGGATGCTAACGGTAACTGGTTACAGCTGGGCATCGTTAGCGGAGGTCCCGCCGGAACACCAGTATGTGGATCGTATTCCCGCCCAGGATTCTACACCCGTGTAGGAACCTACTTTGAATGGATCGAGCAAAACGTCGGAAAGATCCCGGATCAAATCATCACGGAACCTGATTTTATTGTTGATCAGAACAATGACAGCAGCACAGGCGGTGGCAGTGATAGTGGTACGGGGGGGACGCCGGGCGGCAAAGACGAGGAAATCACTGGCGAATGTAATCCGAGTGTCGAAGGCATCAGTCCTAGCAACTGTAATATCTCATCGGGTGGTGGCGGTACTGCTTCATGGGGAGCCTTGTTTTCATTGCTGGTGGTCGCAGGCTGGCGACGATTTCGTCATCGTTAACAGCAAGCAAACAATCATAGGAAATCGATAGGGCCTAAACCTTGATGTCGGCTGCCTGTGAGGGATCTATTGGTTTAAGACGTATCTATTTGTCATAAGGTGTTAGCTGTAAGGTAGCCATCTGCAAGGTAGCTATCTGTAAGGTAGCTATCTGCATCGCCACTATGACTGCATGATCACTATAAATAGCTCTGAGCTATTCTCAATGGCTCAGAGCTATTTCTATATAAATTTCCCCAGAACGCTTTTTTAGTTGGCTATTCTGAACGGCAGGAAGTGACATTTTTAATAGATTACGCCTTAATCCTTTCTCGATATTCTCAGTGACTACTGAATAGCCTGGCTGAGTGTTTTGCCGTACAGATTCTCAGCGTTGAAAACTGACCATTTCATCCTTTCCGTTCAAACAGATGCTGGTCGACGCCGGCGTTGTCTGTGCAAGTATCTTTCCGTGTCGGACAGAGTAACGAACCGGAACCTGCCGACGCAGGGCATCAAAGTCATTTTCAGCCGGTAGTATGATCAGATTGCCGGGTTTACCATCATCCAGGCCATAGTTATCCTGTAAGTTCATGGTGCGTGCAGAATGGGTGCTGATTAAATCAAGAGATTGATTTAATTGCTCGTAGCCCATGATTTGACAGATGTGAAGCCCCATGTGCAGTACCTGGAGCATGTTTCCGGTTCCCAGTGGATACCAGGGGTCAAAAACATCATCATGGCCAAAGCAGACATTGATTCCGGCGGCCAGCATTTCTTTGACACGGGTGACGCCTCGTCGTTTCGGATAATCGTCAAATCTTCCTTGGAGGTGGATGTTTACCAGTGGATTGGCCACAAAATGGATGCCGGAGAGTTTGAGGAGTCTGAACAGTCGTGAAGTGTAGGCGCCATTATACGAGTGCATGGCGGTGGTGTGACTGGCAGTGACCCGATGACCGATTTGGTCCCTGTGGGCCAAGGCAGCAACGGTTTCCACAAAGCGTGATTGTTCGTCATCAATTTCATCACAGTGTACGTCAATAAGCGTATTGTATTTTTGGGCAAGCTCGAACACATAGTGAAGAGATTCAACACCGTACTCGCGGGTAAATTCGAAGTGCGGAATTGCGCCAATTACATCAGCCCCCATTTCAACGGCTTCTTTCAGCAGTGCTTTTCCATTAGGGTACGAGAGAATCCCTTCTTGCGGAAAAGCCACTATTTGAAGGTCAACCCACTCTTTTAGATCTTCTTTCAGTGATAGCATCCCTTTTAGGGCAGTCAGAGTCGGGTCAGAGACGTCCACATGGGTGCGAACATGCTGAACACCATTTGCTATCTGCCACTTTAGGGTTTTCAGGGCGCGTTGTTTTACGTCCTCTTCGGTGAGGAGTGCTTTGCGCTCAGCCCAGCGTTCAATACCTTCAAACAATGTCCCGGTCTGGTTCCAGTTGGGCTCTCCCGCCGTTTGTGTCGTATCGAGATGAATGTGAGGTTCACAAAACGGGGGCATTGCCATGCCGCCTTCGCCATCCAGTATCGTGCCTGAATAGTTAAGCTTGGTATCCATGGAAGTAATGCGGCTGATCACTCCCTGTTCTATAAGAATTTGGTGTAAGCCGCTGATTCCACGTAGGCTGACATTGGTTATCAACAGGTTGGCTTTAAGCATCATTCATCGTCCCTATGTGTAATTCCGGTTTCTGAGTATTTCCAGACTGCTGGCCGTATCTTTTCAGTATCGCTTACACCTTATTAATCCAACACAAAAAGGGGCTGAATATGGTATCTCATCCATCTTTTTTACGACCTCTTTGCTTGTGATGCCGGAATGAAAATGGGGAGAAGAGGAAGGAAAAATGTTTGATGTGCGCCCAACAAGGTGATAGTGGGCTCTGTTGATTGTAACGGAGGGCATTGAAGTGTTTTTACGGCCGCGTGTTATTGGCCAAACAGGAAAGTACAGAATGCAATACTGGCTTAATGCTCTGGGGGTAAACTGTGAGCTCTCTACCTGTGGATAACTCTCTTATCCACAAAAGTTGTGAGTAACTCTGTGGGAAATGCTCCGGTGCTAATAGCCATGCTGCTTTCCGCAAAGTCAATACCTTTGAATAATGAAAAATGATGTAAATTCAACACCCTTGATGCAGTTCAATTAATCGACATCTTGAGTGGAAATTTCACAAAGTGATGATTTTTTCGGGTTTGGTGTCCAATTTGTTAGATATCTAAATGGTACTGAACGAAAGATGATGTGCCTCGGAGACCAACACACTCAGGTAAGTGGTGCTCGGAAATGGCTCACTTGTTTATATTGTTTGTTTTTACACGTGTTGATTTCGTCAGGTTATCGACTGCAACGGGATGGAGGGCCGTGCATTAATGTGCAGGCTTTGGGCTAGCCAGGCTCCTGGCATCGAGTCATTGGGTTTCTACGTGCCGAGTGAAGTATTTTTCGGTTAATGGCTCTGTCTGATGATTTTCTATACCTAATATTTTTTCAGAGGACCAATTTTCATTTAGCTCTGGGGAATGACGGCTTTGAAACGGCAAGAGTGTACATGTAAGTTCACCCTGAATGATATTTGGGAACTGAACAAAAGTGGTGATAATTTTTACGTGGTTATTGTGAACCAGTAGACAAATAATACATCTGAGGCGGCATACAAAAATGAGTAAAAATAGATATGACGTAATTTTTTGTGTATTAAGGTTTATCGGTTAGTTGAATTTAACTGAGGCTTGAAAAGAGGAGAGTGGCAGGGTGGAGGCAAAAAAAGTGGCGCCAGAGCGCCACTGTTTAGTTATTTTCTGTAAGAACTAGCGATATTATCAATACGCTGGTTGGCACGCATAGCTTCTTGATAAGCAGCATCAGCCGCTGCGCGTGCATCGTTTACAGCGCCAGCCATCTGATCTTGCTGGCTTTGTAGCGCACCAACCTGATCAGAAAGCATATCGACTTTGTTGGTGAGTTGCTGCATTTGATCTACTTCGTCTGAGCTTGAGCAGCCAATTAGCGTCGCACTCAGGATGATTCCGGTAAGGATAGATAATGAACGGTTCATTTTTCTTAATTCTCCTTTGTTTGCCACTACAGACCGAGTGTTAAAAGATTCAGTCGGCAGAATTAGTATGGCAGAACTTGTGAAATTTGCTGCTTGAACATCAATTTAACGCGATTTTTTTTCTCTCAAATGTGAGAATCATCGCCTAAACAAGCGTAAAAATGCGGTCTGCGGTGTTACGAGCTTTTGCCTTGTAAGACTTGTTCGATGGTATCAACCAGGCGTTTCGGGTTGAGTGTGTGTTGCACTTTTTCGATTAGCGAACCGTCAGGTTTCAGGAAATAGAAGTAAGAGCTGTGATCGACAGCGTATTCAAGGGCCGATCCTTCCAGTTCTGTTCGCATATATAACACGCCGTATTTTTGCGCTAGGGCTTTAATCTGCTCATCTGTCCCCGTCATCCCAGTAATATTTTTGTGGAAATATTGCGCATATTGAGCACTTTTTTCAGCTGTGTCACGTTCTGGATCAAGAGTAATAAAGACAGGCCAGACACGTTGAAGTTGATCGTCATTTAATTGTTGCAATGCTGCCGAAAGTACAGCTAGAGAAGTAGGGCAGACATCCGGACAATGGGTATATCCGAAATAAACGACACGGATACGTGAATCTTCATTGTTATATAAATCGATAGCTTCTTTACCGCTTTCCAGAATATTCATAGGATATTCAGGCTTTGCAGCGGTCTGATTTTGCTTATCAACAATAATGCTGGTAATAAGGCCGGCAGCGAGCGCCAAAGCCAGAATTATCCATTGGTATTTCATTGTTTCATCCTTACTGAAATATATTGCGGCTGATAATCATTATTGATCGTAGTGGGTATAATCCGCCCTTTCCATGTCATTGCATCTGACACACAGAAAGGCAGCATCAGCTCACCTCGAAAAAGTGGGCTGTCAGATTCTCGGGTCAACTTGGCCTTATAAACACCCATCATCATCTCATGCCCTTCGAGTTCCACTATGAGTTCTTGAATATCGTTATCAAGTTTTGGCCAGGTAACAGAGAGGTTGGCTGGTGCCATCGGGCGAACAATATCTGTGTCCAACTCAAGCTGTGCTGAGGTTGTGTGACAGGGGGTTGTCGATAGCGCACAAATCTCCTCATCAGGTACACCTGCTATCAGTGTTGCCGTCGAGGTTTGCTGTGCATGAGAGGACATGCTATCCCCAAGCGAGCCGGACAGGACATTTTTCCCCATCCAGTATGTTAAGCCAAACCCCAGTACACATGCGCCGGCAAGGAGTACGGGATGATTCAGATGTCGCTTCATTTCAAAGACCTAACAGAAAACAGTGCGCGAATCATATCACTGAGCAGGCGAGTCACGGTGCTGATATGTGCAATTTGTGAGGAGGCTTTTGATAAAAAGGGGGAATTGTTGCTGTGACTGGATGTCTGTAATGCCTTTTTGACGTTAATAACATCCGTGTTATCACCTTGTTGGTGTTCTGAGCTGTGTTCAGGAAAATGCTAGCAGGATCACTTTAAGAAGAATACGAAAAGTGACCTCTACCTCAAAAGTATTACGCAATAGGAATAATATCCTGATCCGATTCCAATCAAATACATAAATTGCTACAGGATAATTCCGATGAAGAAGAATAAAGTGTCTCTGGGAATAATGGTTGCAGGTCTGTGCTTCAGTTCCCTCAGTTTCGCAGCTAACGACTTACCTAACATCAAAATTCTGGCAACTGGTGGGACTATCGCCGGTGCAGGACAGTCAGCGACAGAATCCAGCTATACCTCAGGACAGGTTGGTGTTGAGTCACTGATCCAAGCTGTACCCGAAATGACCAAAATTGCGGATGTCAGCGGCGAGCAAGTTGTGAACATTGGCTCGCAGGATATGAACGATGAGGTTTGGCTGAAACTGGCCAAACATGTAAATGAATTGCTGGCGCGAGATGATGTTGATGGCGTGGTGATCACCCATGGCACAGACACTATGGAAGAGACAGCATACTTCCTGGATCTGACAATCAAAAGTAATAAGCCTGTTGTGTTGGTTGGTGCAATGCGCCCGTCAACCGCAATGAGCGCGGATGGCCCGGTCAACTTATACAATGCAGTTGTGACTGCGGCTGATAAAGACTCTGCCGGACGCGGTGTACTGGTTGCCATGAATGATACGGTGTTTGATGCACGTGACGTCACTAAGACAAATACCACTGCCGTTGATACTTTCCGCTCACCAAACATGGGGGCGTTGGGGTATATCCACAACAGCGACGTTAGCTACCAGCGTAGCCCGGAACGTAAGCACACATCGGAAACGGTTTTCGATGTGACTAAACTCGATAAACTGCCGAAAGTCGGTATCGTTTATAACTATGCGAATGCCTCGGCGTTGCCAGTTAAAGCCATGGTTGAAGCTAACTTCGACGGAATTGTGAGCGCCGGTGTCGGTAACGGTAATATGTACCACACGGTATTTGATGAACTGGCAAAAGCCAGTAAAGATGGCGTGATGGTGGTACGCAGTGCCAGATCGGGGGCGGGTTCCACAACATTGGATGCAGAAGTGGACGATAAGAAATATGGCTTTGTTGCGTCCGGTACGCTAAACCCGCAGAAAGCCAGAATCTTGCTTTTGCTGTCTCTGACACAAACTCAGGACTATCGTGAAGTGCAGAAGATGTTCCAGTATTACTGATTTCAGTGTGAACGATTGCGAGTGCTTTGTTCAGGCTGTAGTGAGTATCAGTAAGTACAGTTTTCAGTAAGCACAGTTCAGGTACAGAAAAGCCCGGCATAGTCCGGGCTTTTTGTATTTTGGTGAATGATTAAAGGTATACCTTAATCTTCTGCGAGCTTTTCAAGCCCCCATACCAGGGCAATACCGACAATCATTGCCAGAACAGCATAGCCCAGCAGTGCAGGCTGGCCGGTTAGCTGTTCAAAGCTGAGAGGGGACAGGTTCTGTTCAATCAGGGGCACTTGTTCACCGCTGGAGTTTGTACGCCAAGTCAGTGTTTGTTTCCACGGCCAGATTTTGCTGAGAGTACCTATCATCAGGCCAGTCAGAAATGTCAGGGCAATGTCCCGATAGTTGCGTAGTACCCAGGATAGAACATGGGAAAACGTCAGCAGGCCAATGACACAGCCAGTAGCAAACAGTCCCAGGGTGGTGATATCCAGCGTTTTAGCAGCTCCAAGAATCGGGGTATACATGCCAAGCAGTAACAGGATGAAGCTACCTGAAATCCCCGGCAGAATCATGGCACAAATGGCGATAGAGCCGGCAAGGAGAATATTGAGCGAGGTCGGCTCCAGGTTCAGCGGGTGCAACACCGTAATGCCGAAGGCAAACAAGGCGCCTAGTGCGACAGCAACGAGGCGGCTGAAACCCCACTGGCTGACCTGCTTGAACATGTGAATTACGGAAATAATGATCAGTCCGAAGAAGAATGACCACAATGGGATTGGGTGGGTATGCAGCATCCAAGTAATGACACGGGCAAGCGTGAAGATGCTAGTCAGAATACCTGTCAGCAACAGGATCAGAAATGTACCGTTAATATGGGCAAATGCGGCTTTAAAGCCTTCGCGTCGCCAAAGCCCAATCAGACTCGGGTTAACACGGCGGATACTCTCAAGCAGGGTGTCATATATGCCCGTAATGAAGGCGATGGTGCCGCCAGACACACCAGGAACAACGTCTGCTGCCCCCATTGCCATTCCTTTCAAAAACGTAAGAACTTTACTCATGCTTTTCTGTAATCGAATCAATAATAAAAAACTGGAGGTATTATACCTGTTTAATAAAGAATTGGTCGGGTTTTTCATGTTAAGAGGTTGTCAGATGTCTGGCTCGGCGCGGTAAATTGTTCATAGGGATAACTGGACTTCCTGAGCCAAAACAGTATAAATCCCGGGAAAAATCATTAGAACCCAATATTTGTGTGACTAAATTCAAGGAATGTACAGAAGGTATTATCAACTTAGTTGAATAGACTCAACTAGAAGCATAAAATAATGCATTCCAAAGAAAATGGAGTTTGAGTTCAATATGATACCGACAGATTCGACACTTCGCGTTGTCAGACCAACCGACAATGTCAATGATATTGCCATCATGTACAGCAAAGCGCTGGGTTTTGAAATGCTAAAGCAATTCAAAGATCACGAAGGCTTTGACGGTGTTGTGCTCGGACACAAAAAGCACCCTTATCACCTGGAATTTGTGCATCAGATTGGAACAAAAGTAGGTAAAGCCCCGACTCAGGAGCATCTGCTGGTGTTTTATGTTGATTGCAGCCAAGCTTGGGAGCGCGCTTGTCGCAGCATGATTGATGCAGGCTTTAGCGTCGTTGAATCAAGCAATCCATACTGGGAACAGGTCGGTAAGACTTTTGAAGACATTGACGGTTACCGTGTTGTGCTTCAAAACCGCGACTGGGATAAGTGATTGCAGACCGGGAATGTGAAGTAAAGCTCAAGGATATCCTTGAGCTTTTTTGTTTGTATCTATCGATACCGATCACATCAGGTCGGGACCTGAACCAGTAAAGAATCAGCCGTATGCGATGTTAACTGCTAGTGGTGTCGTTTGGTTGCGACGGTTTGATAGGCTGATTTGAACATCAGCGTGAAACCATCCTGGGTCAGCTCTTTAGCGGAAATGTCAGCGGCTTTAAGGCGGCGGTAGCATTCGTCAAGCGCACGGATCACAGTATCTGCTTCATTCGATTTTAACTGTTTTGCAAACATTGCTTTTTCCTTAATAAGGCATTGACCTGGCCGCTTGATGGGGGCATACAGGCGAGGTGTTATGCCGATTACAATCATTGCTTGGATGAAAAGTCTCAGTGTTAACTTACAGTGTTTGTCATGAACCATCTCTGAATGGACTCACGCGTTTTTCTATGATTGCTTCTTTAAAACTGTAAGTTATCAATAAGAGTAATCAAGGAAAGTAGGGGAACTGTCAGAATAATGTTAGAGCGATGTCAAAAAGGAATGGATTTGCGATTTTGGTGCGAATTTATACTGCAATAATACGTGTTTTTATAAAATTTGTGGGTAGTTACCCATAATCATAGTGGCAAAATTATGCGTGGTTTATGCTGTGAGCATAAGCCAGCGAGTTATGATAAGCAGTATGATGTTCAAGCGATGAAAGTGAGTGGGAAAGTGACTCAGTCGGTGCCGTGACCACCCATGTCATCGGCACCGATGTTGAGATCAGATGTTTAGCTCAATAGTTCTTGTCAATTTCTTCCAGTTTTTTCAGGAATGCCTGAATTTGAGTCTCGTTGTTATTGTGAAACTCTGTGGTCGTTTGATTGATCACTGATTCAGGGTCTTCGTTCATGGTATGGAAGTGATATGTATTGTGGAAGTTGATATCCAGGCTGACATGCTCATCCGACAGGCTGACAGAGTAGCCATCATGACTTTCAGTGCATTTAATATCTTCCAGCTGACTGCCGAATTCTATGGGTTTTCCCTGGGTTTTTATTTTTTCGTAGACACTCAAAAGGGTACGTACATCAACGCTGTTTTTCATAATAGCCTCCATCTCTGCTGTCGATGAATGCAGGTACATTCAGGGCCGATAGCGGGTAGCAAATATCGCAGAATTTTCTATTCCTACTTTTAAATTTAGATTCTGCTGTATGGGCTGCAAGACAACCTGTCAAATCCTTATTCCAGATCAACTTTTTTAATTGCGTTTGATGTTGATTTTCCTCTTCATTTCAAGGTGACGGCAGGCAAATGAAGTGGTAGCTTGATAGTACGAAGAATGAAATCACCATAAAACGGAATTTTTATTATGTTTAAGCAGCTAGCCGAAGCACAACCGGACCCGATACTTTCCCTGACACTGGCTTTTCGTGAAGACCCGCGTGAAGAAAAAGTCGATTTGGGTATTGGGGTTTACCGAAATAATCAGGGGCAGACCCCTATCATGCAAGCTGTGCAATTGGCGCAGCAACAGGTTGTCGCAAACCAGACAACCAAAGCCTATGTTGGGCTGGCTGGCAGTGAACCTTTTAACCAGTCAATGATGGATTTGTTGTTAACTGGTACATCGGCACATTCGCGTTCAGCTGCAGTTCAAACGCCGGGTGCCAGCGGCGCACTGCGTATGCTGGCGGATCTGATGCATCTGGCGCAGCCTGATACAACGGTCTGGATCACGAATCCAAGTTACGTTAACCACAAGCCTGTGATGGAAGCTGCTGGCCTGAAAGTACGTTTTTATCCGTATTTTAATCCTGAAACTAAACAGGTGGACAGTGACGCAATGCTGGCTGAGCTGGCTAAAGCTGGTCCGAAAGATGTCGTTCTGTTGCATGGCTGTTGCCACAACCCGACCGGCGCAGATATATCCTTCGCGGACTGGCAGGCTATTACCGATCTGGCGAATAAGAATGGTTTCCTGCCATTTGTCGATATCGCGTATCAGGGGTTCGGTGACGGGTTGGAGCAGGATGCTGCAGGTCTGCAGCATCTGGCTAATAACGTTGAAGAAATGGTGATCGCAACGTCCTGTTCTAAAAACTTCGGTTTGTACCGTGAGCGTACTGGTGCAGCGATTGTGGTCAGCGATTCCTTGCAACAAGCCAACAAAGCGAAAGGCCGTATTTTGAACCTTGCTCGCTCTTCTTACACTATGCCACCGGATCATGGTGCTGCGTTGGTGGCAACCGTTCTTAATGATGCCGCACTGACGAAAGTCTGGAAGCAGGAACTGTCTGAAATGCAACAGCGTTTAGTATCACTGCGTCATGGTCTGGTTGAAGCCGTACGGGCGCAGGGCTCGGAGCAGTTTGATTTTATCTGTCTGCATAAAGGGATGTTCTCTGTGACAGGGCTAAGCCCGGAGCAGATTGGTCGACTGCGGGATGAGTTTGCCATTTATGCTGTAGGCGATGGCCGTATAAACATCGCGGGCTTGCAGGAAAATCAGCTTGATTACGTGGCGAAAGCTTTGCTGACGGTTTCTGCCTGAAAACGGTAGTACCGACCGTTGAGCACGGTCAGACACGATAGCTAATCACATGGGGCGCACATCAGGCGCCCCATTTTTCCAGCATTTCTCTGAGTTCTGAAGCCTGATAGGGCTTGCACAGAATATCGTCCATGCCACAGGCAAAACAGTCTTCTCGTTCCGCTGTGGTTGTGCCGGCGGTCAACGCGACAATCGGTTTTCGGTAACCGGATTTTCGTAGTTTTTCTGTTGTGGTGTATCCATCCATGATGGGCATTCGGCAATCCATCAGAATGATGTCAAATTCAGAGTTCTTCAGTATGTCCAGCGCTTGCTGACCATTCTCAGCAATGACTGGCTGAATGCCAAATTTACTCATCATGAGTGTAATAATCATTTGGTTGGTTTTCAGATCTTCGACAACCAGTACCCGAAGCGCATCAATTGGCCCTGGCAAATCCGGAGAAATTAGATTGGTGGTATTATCGGCATGATGTGGTTCCAGGGGG
The DNA here is from genome assembly GCF_017329545.1 of Photobacterium ganghwense. Classification (NCBI taxonomy): domain Bacteria; kingdom Pseudomonadati; phylum Pseudomonadota; class Gammaproteobacteria; order Vibrionales; family Vibrionaceae; genus Photobacterium; species Photobacterium ganghwense. Next base: position 1,274,183 of record NZ_CP071326.1, on the reverse strand, counting down.
AGGGCAACTGTGAATGTGGCTCCGGCGTTCTCCTGACTGTTCACCCCAATAGCGCCGTTCATCTGTTCCGTGAGTTTTTTGCAGATTGCCAGCCCCAGTCCTGTCCCTTCATGATTTCGCTGACTTGAATTATCGACCTGAGTAAACGGCTCAAACAAATCCTGCTGGCTGGCCACAGGAATGCCGCAACCGGTATCTGTTACTGAGAATGACAAGGCGTTATCTCGCCAGCATAGCTCAGCGTTGACAGCTCCTTTCTGGGTAAACTTAATCGCGTTGCCGATAAGATTGACGTAAATCTGCTTAATCCTGTCTTCGTCCCCGATCAGCCATCGGGGGGTGTCTGGTTGACAGTGTATGTTCAGGGCCAGTTGTTTTTCATTGGCTCGGTGCTGAAAAATATCGTTTAACACCGTTGCCAGATTGTGACTATCAAATGGCTTGTTGGCGAGTTCCAGCATACCGGCGTTGATCTTACTGTAATCCAGCAGGTCATTGATGATGGCTCGTAACAGCTCCCCGGAATGGTTCAGTGTACTGAGCAAACGGTGCTGGTGCTGATCGAGCGAGGTGTCGGCAAGCAATTCAGCAGAGCCGAGCAGGCCATTGAGCGGCGTTCGCAGTTCATGGTTGATCATGGCAAGAAAATCTCGGGTGGATTTCTCGGATGCTTCTGCCTGTTGTCTGGCACGTATGGCTTCCTCCAGCTTGAGTTGACGGTCAATCGATGAACGAAGCATCTCCCCAAAAAGGTGCATATGTTGCTGAATGGTTTGAGACCATTCCGGCAGGGTATTGATGCGGGTGACAAAAAAACCGTCGACCGCGTGGTTAGACAAGGACAACCATAACGTGCCGTCTTTGGCATCCCAGTAATCGCCATTCAGGTGCAGGGTGTCAGGGCTGGTCCATTTCTGTTGTCGTCCGGAGGTATAACTGACATTGAGTCCCTTATCCAACTCACAGCGGAGGTATAACCCGCAGGCGCGAATAGTATGATTATCGACTAACGCATCAGCCAGCGCCTGAAACAGGGCTTCATTCGGGGGATGCTTGAGAAACTTGCGGCCAAATTCCAGCAGCTGCTTTTCAATCCGCATTTGATAAGCCAGGAGTTCCGAATCACTTTCCGCCCGGGCTTCGAGTTTGTCCAGACTCTTTTGAACGAGTAAATTGGCGTTAAACAGCTCCCGACTTTTTGCTTCCAGTAACTTCTCGGCGGTTCGTCTGGCTTCACGCTCTCGCTCCACTTTCTTTTCAAGGAGGGCAATGTGTTGGTGCAAATCCATAGTCACTCCGTGAGCCGCTCCACTTTGAAACGGACATGATCCTGCTGCCCTGATACCGGCATCATCTCGATAGCGATGCGGTCACCAAAATGAACGGCACAGCCTTTAATCAGCCCGAGACAGACGTGGCCCATGCAACGCGCTGACTTGTAGTCCATGATGAGGGTCGATTCTGTCTGAGACAGAAAATCAAACTTTGGCGGATTAGCATCAGGATAGAGTTTTTTGACTTCGGTGTGGATGTGGGCCTCAACCCGGTTGATGAAACTGAGGGTGTGGTATTGTTCGGCGGGCATTTCTGGCAGATTACTGAGCAGGCGAGGAAAAACGGCTTCGCCAAACCGCTCCTGTAATGAAGCTACTGAGTGTCCGGTGATGGCACTCAGGCTGCTTATTAGCCTGACCAGTTCCCGGTGGTCATAACTACCGACACTGGTATAACTTCCCTGATCGCCGGCATCGTCCAGCATTTGCTGACAGACCTGAAGGCCAAACTGATGCTCAACAATATCCAGAAATTCAGTAAAAATGATTCCTTTCATTTTACCCCTGACAGACATAATACTCCTGTCTGAAGTATGGGAAAGGAACGAGCGATGGTCAAAAATTTCTAAGTGATTACAAACCTTTGTCGCATCGCGTTGATGATGAAGACTTACCCGAATGGGGTAGATTTATGCAATGAAAATGTGAAAGAAAGCGGTTGGGATTATTGCATCTCGAACAGTGGGGAGTCAGCCTCGGCTCTGGCGATCAAAGCGTCACGCATTTCCTGGCATAAAGCGTCCTGCGCCGGAACCGGCAACGCTGCAATGTCGCTGACCAGGGTACCGAGTTCAGGATCGTGGTACAACATTCCGCATGCAGCGGGCTTACCTTTAAAAAATCCGACAAATAACTGGGCGGGAGAGTCCGGTTCAAACATGATTTGCGTAAGATATTCCACAACGGCGCTATGTTCATCCTGATCATCCCATTGGCTGGCGTATACGACGGCATAGCGGATGGTGAGAGGGTGGCAGTCAACAGGATAGATTGACAGGGCAGACGGTTCGTAACTGGCATGTGAAGCGGAAGTTGCGGTCAAACTGGTTTGCTTTGCCTGATACAACGCGAGACCCTGTTCACTTTCCGGCGTGGGAAATTCGGCTTCGGTGATGTGGCTGTCCATCCAGTGATTTTTCTTTGCGATGAGTGCTTCCATCAGTATTTCTGCCCCTGTGTTTTTACTTATTTCCCCACACCTTACCGTAATTAATCCGGTTAAGGTATGGGAATGGGGTTAATTGCTCAATTAATGACTAAAAATGACGTCATTGTTGTTTACCCGGTGTCTTTCACTATAAATCCCATCTTCAGCACGCTTGCCACAGCTGACGATCATGGTGATTTCTGCTTGTTTTGGCAGCCCTAACAGCGCTTTTATGCGCTTAGAATCAAACCCTTCCATCGGACAGGTGTCATAACCTTCTGCACGCATGGCTGTCATAAAAGTCATCGCTGCCAGCGAAGTGCTCTTGTGCAGGCAAACCCGTAAATCCGCTTTACTGACCTCTCTTACCATCGGTTTTCTCAAGCCCATGTAACAGCTCAGAACTTTTCGACCCAGTCCGAACAGCCCGAATCGATCATTGTTGTACAGAAACGGGATGAGTTTCTCATAGTAGCGTAGTGCGCGTTTTGCCGTTTCATCTTCACGGTCGGAGAAGGCTTCCCGGATAGTAGCCGCGTTTATTTCCGCTTGCTGCTTCCATTTGTAAGGGGTGACCACAAAGAGGACCAACTCGTTGGCTGTTTTCGCAGCATTCTGCCCCATACAATAATGCGCCAGTTTTGCCTTTTTATCCGCATTAATGACTCTGTGGAATTCCCATAACTGCATATTGGAACTGTTAGGTGACAGTGTAGCAAGCTCCAACGATCGCGTGACCACATCATGGTCAAATTCTGCGGCCTCATCGTATTTACGAACTGAGCGGCGGGAGCGGATGATATCGGCAAAAGTGTGGTGTTCAGCAGACATAGCAAGGTTAAGAGCCGTGAAATTAAGGGGGAGGCACTATACCGTTTTTGTCTGATGACGGATACCTGGCGGCAAACCCGAAACGGTGTGAAAACTCAAAAATAAGCGTTGCTACCAATGACTTTCTTACTTGGTGAAAGGTATCGGGGGGGGAAATCAAACTGCTAGCCCCGGAGTTTAATGTTTATCAAAAAAGTCTTTGTTTCTGATGTATTTGTTCATGTAGTGGTAGGTGATGGGGCGCAAAATCCAGCTGACCAAAGAGCGGTATAATCGTTGATACGTCGGCGTATCCTCATAAATTTTGCCATTATGAAGCCACAGTAATTTACCAACATGCCAGAACATCAGTGGCACGGGTGGCAGAAAGGTAACAACGTCTAAATCGCAGCAAATACGGTATGTTCTCTGCTCCAGCGGGTAGTGCTTTCTGAAATTCCAGAAGCCAGCAGCGGGTTGACCAAATGTCACAATGCGCTTAATGGCGTGCGGGTAACGCTGATACAGGCGGTGCGCAACCAGAATGGCCATCGCGCCACCGGAAGAATGTCCGGTAAATGCCACTCGTTTTCCCTGTGCCAGCAGAGGTTCAAGCACAGACTCAATCTGCTCATAAATGGTTTTGCTGGCAAAATCGCGTTGCCTTTCCTGAGATTGCTGGAATTCCACATTCATACTGTCAGTGACAAACGGGTCAGCAGCAGCTGGCGGTAGCTGACTTTTTTGCTCCAGCAATTTGTAGTAGCCCCAGTGAACATGGCAGCGTTTCTGCCCATAGGGTAATTGCTTGGGTAAAAATGCCAGGTTAACTAGCCAGTCCCAGATACTTTGAGAACCTTTAAAGACCACCACAATCTCCGGGTGTTCCCCCCAAAGCACTCGAATGATTGTACGCCCCCAGCGGTCAGTGATTTCATGGCGTCCTTCCGGGGAAAAACCGTATTGCGTGTGATTAAAGGTGGTGGGGTAGGCAAGCTGACACAAGATGGCGTAACGCTCATATTGATAACGTTTAAGAGGTTTCATTCATTTCCTGATGTGGGTGCAGAACTTGCTATGTAACAGACTCCTCCCAACTTAAAGGTGATTTATCTCAAACAGATGACACCCACTTTGAATCTGTTTGAGGTGACATAAAAAATGTCATGCTATGCGGTTAACCTGAACATACATCGAATTGGGTTCAAATTTTATGAAAGATAATGCGTAAAGCTTGAATGATTTGATATAAGAATAGATGTGTTTGGGCTTATTCTTTTTGGCAATTGTTAGGAAATGCATGGCAGGTAACATGATGGAATATGATTTTAAGTCTCACCCGTTCGTAAAACTCACACAGGCAGCGCAACCGGAAGAACTCTTCAGACAGTTTCAGGGGATGATGGTGGCTGGTAAGGCTATGGAAGCTGCGGCGGTGTCGAATGCCCGTCAGATGATGGACCAGAGCTATCAGCAGACACTCAAAATTCTTGAAGAAATGGATCGAAAATTTTATCAGCAGAAGGAAGAACAGCCATCGTTGCATTTTCCTTTTGATGTGTTGGATCAGATGACTCGTCAGGCGCATGAGCAGTGGAATCGCGTCACCGGTGTTTCTGGTCAGGAGCAGAAGCAAGCAGAGGAAGCGTTAAAAGCGCAGCTCGCTGAAATGGAAAAGCTGCTGTCTGAGCGTGATGACACGTTGGAAATCGCCTTGGCCGATATTGATAAGGCGGTTAAAGCTAAAGCAACGGCACAACGCAATGCGCGTAAAGTCAAAACGGAACGTGAAGAGTTTGAAGCGCAATGTAAAACTCTGTATGAGGATATTAAAACCAAGGATGCGAGCCTAGCAGAAGTCCAACAAGAGAATAACCAGCTTAAAACCAAACAGGTTGATTTGGAAAAACGCCTGGAAGTCTTAAACGCCGAACTGGCAACACTGAAGGTGAAACAGGCACAAAACGCAGGTGCCTGATTTCAAGTAAGTCTCTATAGCCAAAATAAAAAAGCGCCCACTGCGGCGCTTTTTTTCGTTTTGGCTAATAAGTCAGGGCAAAGCATGGCTTGAACGATGATGCTCAGTTAGCCATGAGAAAGCAGACAGAAAAATGTGATGCCGTCAGCATCCTTATTTGTCTCGTTCACTATTAATAGGAATATTCAGAGTGTTTTGTTATCACTGTTGTTAACACAATCGAAGCCGTTGCAAAAAGGAGTAGTGGTCAATGAGCAAGCAACAACGGGAAGTGACATTACGTTTTCTGGCCGAGCCGGGAGATGTCAATTTTGGCGGTAAAGTGCACGGTGGTGCCGTGATGAAATGGATCGACCTTGCGGCTTACGCCTGTTCCGCCGGGTGGAGTGGCAAATACTGTATTACAGCTTACGCAGGCGGTATCCGTTTCGTTAAGCCGATCCATGTCGGGAACCTGGTAGAAGTAACGGCAAGAGTCATTTATACCGGGAAAACCTCAATGCATATCGCGATTGATGTGCAGGCATGTGATCCGAAAGAACTGGAAAATCAGCTGACTACGCACTGTATTATGGTCATGGTGGCTGTGGATGAAGCGGGTCAGCCGACGGAAGTTCCTGAGTGGCAGCCGGAAAACGCGGAAGATAAAGCCCTGCGGGAATCGGCCATTAAACTGATGAACATGCGAAAAGAGATCGGCGAAGAAATGGAAGCTCACGTTAAGTTTATCAAGTAAGCCCTTGCCTCGAAGATAAGAGCAAGCAACGCAGTTCAGGGAGTGAAGCTCTGCTAGCGTTGCGATGAAGCTGTTGTTGAGCACAGATTCTTAGTTAGTCCGTCAGATCAGGAATGGGATGTCATTGTGCAACTTTAACTAAAGCATATTGACGGTTAATCGGTATGCAGTTAGTCTTGGCGTACACTTGTACGCTCAACGACTATAGGTTTCAGGATGACATCCTCAAAGCCGCCACTGATTTGGCTGAATATTTTTATCTTTACATCAACCTTGCTGATCGCTGTGATTGGCGCCCCGTTATATGCTTACTTCGTCGGTTTCGACTGGACGCAATGGGCCATGTTATTGGCGGCTTTTTCTTATTGCGGCATGTCTATCACGGCGGGTTACCATCGCTTGTGGTCGCACAAAGCTTATGAAGCCAACGCAGTGATGCGCTTCATTTTTGCCGTTGGTGGTGCCTTTGCATTGCAAAACAGCATCCTTCACTGGTCTTCAGATCACCGAATTCACCATCGTCATGTCGATAACAACGAGAAAGATCCGTACTCTGCCAAAATGGGCTTTTTCTACAGCCATATTGGCTGGATGTTGCGTGAATACCAGGCGAACCGCTACTCCGATTACAGCAACTGCCGTGATCTGCAGAAAGATAAAATCGTTATGTGGCAACACAAGTACTACGTGCCTCTGGCTGTCGCGACGAACTTTGGTATTCCTCTGCTGTTTGGTTTATGGCATGGCGATATCTGGGGGGCTTTGTTACTGGTGGGTATAGTCCGACTTGTGCTGAGTCATCATACCACTTTCTTCATTAACTCCCTGGCGCATATCTGGGGAAGTCAGCCGTATACCGATAAAAATACTGCCCGAGACAACGGTTTTCTGGCGTTGCTGACGTTTGGCGAGGGCTATCACAACTACCATCATATTTTTGAATACGATTACCGTAATGGCATTCGTTGGTGGCAGTTCGATCCGACGAAGTGGCTGATCAAATCCTGTGCTTGGATGGGAATGGCAAAGAACCTCAAAGTTTGTCCGGAAGATCGAATTGAAAAGGCCAAAGCCACCATGCAGTTACAGCGCCTGCAGCAGAAATTGGAAGCGGTGCCGAATAGTCACGCCTGCCTTGAGATGCTGAATCAGGAATATGAAATTCTGTTACATAAAATTGCTGACTACTACGGTGCCAAGAAGCGTATGCTGGAACTGAAGAAAAATGATTTACTGAAACAGTATGAGAGCTTTGAATTTCTTCAACAATACCGTGAAATGAAGTATCGTCTGGAAATGCAAAGAAAAGTCTGGAAGCAGTTGACGGCTCAGTATGCCTGATAGGGCATGAACGAGCGGCCTGACGGTCTTACAGATGAGACAGAAACAACCAAAGCGGGGCATTTAGCCCCGCTTTGTTATGCATACTGTTAATACTGCGATGGCAAAAGCTTGACGGAATGATGACGTACTTCCGCGGAGAAATCCGATACAATCGGCGATATTGCTGTCTCGATTCAGAGAAAAGCACACAAGAGCAACAGCGCAATGCGCTCATTTGCCATAATTGAGGGGATAAAAGATGGAGGCACTGTTTTGAGACGAATTTTACTCTTAATGTTTGCTTGTTTCATGTCAATGTCGGCGCAGGCGGTAGAGTATGATCGGCCGGATTCCAGCACTAAGCTGATTGGTACGATGGAGTACTACCAGGTTAACAAAGGTGACAGCCTTCTGGATATCGCCAACCGTTATGATGTTGGTTTGCTGCTGCTGATGGCGTCAAATCCAGGGGTGGATCCGTTTCTGCCGACTCCGGGATCTCTGCTGAAGATTCCGATGCAACTGATTCTGCCGGATGTAAAACGTGAAGGGATTGTCATCAACCTGGCTGAGCTGCGTTTGTACTACTTCCCATCGAACAGCGACAAGATGTACGTGTTCCCGATTGGGATTGGTCGTGTTGGACGTGAAACGCCTAAGATGACCACTTCGATCAGTCAGATGATCAAGAACCCGACGTGGACGCCGACGGCAAATATTCGTCGTGAATATCGTGAAAAGCACAATGTGATCTTGCCTGCAGTAGTCCCTGCTGGTCCGGAAAACCCTCTGGGTGATTACGCGATGCGTCTTTCCCATGGTTCTGGTCAGTACCTTATCCATGGTACCAATAAAGATTTCGGTATCGGTATGCGTGTAAGTTCAGGTTGTATTCGCATGAACCCTTGGGATGTAGAGTGGCTTTTCCACCAAGTGTCACGAGGTACTAAAGTGCGTATTATCAACCAGCCTGTTAAACAGGCGATAGAAGCAGATGGTTCAGTATACGTTGAAGTTCACGAACCGCTGTCACGCGATGAAGATCAGATGGGCGAGCATAAACGTGTTTCTGCCCCAGATCAGCTGTTGGCGGAAGTTGCTGGTGATGTTCGAGCTCGTCAGTTACTGGATGAAGCCCTGATGAACCAGGTTGGCCTACCGGTGCAGCTTCGCTGATTAACTCGTTTTCATGGCGCTATTGTTTCATAACGGTTCTGTTTATGGCGTATTTTTTCATGATGCTAACTGTGATTTTATACGTTGACCGACACATTTATCGTGTGGTGTTCCCTCATGGTTTTTTGGCTGTTGGGAACATTGGTGAGCCTTATGAACAGGGCACAGTAAAACGCCATTATTACCGCTTGAACACGAAAAGCTTTGAATGAAAAACGGCAACCTTCGGGTTGCCGTTTTGTTTTGGGTTAGCTGATGCTAACCCGAAGTCAGCTCATTCGATCAGTTGGTGACCGTCGAAGGAATGCGGCTGTCGGTTAACCCTGTCAGAGGAGAGATGACGAAGGACATTGTGCGTAAATTCGGGTTGTGTTTGTCAAATAGCGATTTGTCCCGTTGGCTGGCATCACTGTGTGTGACAACGCCGTATCCGCTTGGGAAAAGTGTGTTCCACAAGGTACTTTTGGCGACCAGGCTAGAAGTGAGGAACTGGCCAATATAGGTGACCTGAGCCGGTCGGACGGTAAACGCGATATTCAGGTTATCTTTCGTTTTTGATTCAACACTCTGAATCCCGTTACTTCCCCTGAAGCTGATACTGTATAGCTCATACTGCCCAGGCGGCAGCGCAATAGTGAACAGCTGACCTTTTTGCAGGCCGTTATTGTAATCAAAGTCGGATTTAGAACTGGTGACCGTGATTGGATCTGCACTGCCTTGCTGTCTGAGATACAGCGTTGTGACAAGTCCTTCCCCCGTTGATGGCCATTCTGTGGTCACCCCCAAACTACCGGTAACATATCCGTTGTTCGATTCAGACTGAGCCAGTCTGTCTGGGACGGAAATGTTGATGCCGTTACTGCACCCGGATAGCAAAACTAATAAGAACAGAGAAATAAAAAGTTTCATATTGCATCCTAGCAAACGGTTAACGCTTCGTTTTAAAGCTGATACCACAAGTTTCCAATGTCACAACCAATGAAAACACTAATTTAACAAGTGCCAATGGTTGAATATAGACAACTCTGACCTCTTAAAATAGCGAGCCGCCAAAAAAAATCTACTGCTTTTCTCAATTTCACGAGGAAAAGTAGACGGATCACAAATTCAGTGCAGCAAGACACGATGATCAGTTGATTTTGACTGATCGCTGATCGCTGATCGCTGATCGCTGATTGGTGATTGGTGATTGGTGATTGGTGATTGGTGATTTTATATGCAGCTAGTTGGTATTAAAGGGAAAGATTATTTTAGCCGGGGAGATCTTGCTAGCGCAGATGATAGAGACGCAGAAAATATTACTCAAATCGAAAGACAGAGAGAAAACGAAAAGCCCCTGTAAAATACAGAGGCTTGAAGGCATTATTTTCGTTTTATTTTATCAACGTCAATGACGTTTTTAAATTTTTCAGCCTTACTCAGTACGTAATCAACATCCGGCGGGAAATCCTTGTTAGACTTCGCGTGTTTCATCATATCGAACACAGTAAACTCGGTCAGGACTGCAAACTGATATTCAGAAAACTCGCCCTCTGACTGCAGAGTAGGGTCGTAGTACTTGTCGCCTTTACGAATAATCGCGTGGTCAATCACGGTCTCTTCACAGCGGTAACCCAGGACATAGCGATCGCCTTTCCCGTAGATCACATTCATGTAGCTGTTGTAAAAGCATTCACCTGCGGTGGTGGTGCAAGACTCCAGTAAGTCAGCATCCATGGCCGAAACAGTTACAATACGCATCTTGTCTGCTTTAAAATTCAGCGCAGCAAGTTGATGACGTACGTCATCAAGGTTTACTTCATTCACTTCAAAGTACCGGAAAGTTCATTTTGAGCGCGGCATTATACATGAGGGATCAGAAAAAACGCACACTTTATGCGTTTATCGACAGGATGTTATTGCGAAGTCGTTTGAAGGTCAACGCTGTGACATGACTGGTGTCCTTGAGCTTTTAAATTAGGTCTTATTCAAAGAAAGATATAGAGGGGATAAGTGGCATTGGTGACATTGTCACTTAGTTATTGGAAATAGAGACAGGCATACATACACGTTGGCTGAGGTGTGTAGACGTAATCATGTAAAATAGACGGCGCGTATCGGGCTAGAAGTCTGGGGTGAAGTCTGGGTGTGTAGATATAGTTATATACACACGTCGTGTTGGTACCACACTGCGACAACTTATGAACAGGGTGATGCTCATGCTTGTTATTAGATCGCGTACAGACTCGCGACTGTTATCGCATTTATCAGGGGATTGCATGCAAACCGTACAACAGGGCAGGTAAACACATGATTCAGATCGTAGTCAGAGGTGCTATTACGGTTTTTTGTATGAAAATGGTTTAAATGAGATTCGTTTACAATTAGAATCTATAACCATTACCAGCTATGACGATAGCGGTTTATGTTTGTTTTTATATCTTCATTGATTGAAGCCTTTTATTTTTCTTAACCGACTGATTTATTAACAATGAAAGTAGCAAAAACCAGCCTGGCACTGTTGATGCTGGGCATGATTAGCGGAGCCAACGCCAGTACGCTGGGTGACGCACGTTCCATCGAGAACTCCATGAACGCCGCCTCGGCTAACAGCCAGAAGAAAATCGATCGCAGTGCTGACTCTGTGCTCAGCATGAAAGCGGAAATGGAACAGCTGAAGGAAGAAGTGAACAACCTCGGCATTTACCGCGATCACCTTTCAAACCTGGTGGCCAGTCAGCAGCAGGAAGCTGAAAGCCTTCAGCATCAGATCGAGGGAATCAAAGATACTCGTCAGGGGGTTGTGCCTCTGATGTACCGTATGCTTGCTGGCCTGAAGACAACAGTGGAAAACGATAAACCGATTCGCCATGAACAGCGCCTGGATCGTATCAGCAAGCTGGAAGACATGATGGCAATGGCGGATGTCAGCGACGCGGAGAAATTCCGCCGTATTCTGGAAGCCTACCAGATTGAAATGGATTACGGCACCAAGATGGGGATCTATCAGGGCCAACTGGCGCTGGATAACACGAAGATTGAAGCGGATATGCTGTACCTGGGACGCATTTCGCTGGTTGCCCGCAGCCTTGATGGCAAGCGTTTCTGGGCCTGGAATGATAAAACGTCCGGCTGGCAATCGCTGGAAAACGGCTATGCCAAAGACATCAATAAAGCATTTGCGATTGCTTCCAAGCAAGCTGCGCCAAGCCTGATCACCCTGCCGGTTTCCGTTAACGTGGAGAATAACTAAGATGAAATTCAAAGCGTTAGCAACTGCGCTGTGCCTTGTTTCCATGCCAATGCTGGTGTCAGCCCAAACTTCGCTGGCCGATCAAACACGTCAGGAACAACGTGTTCAGAAAGCGCATGACGCCGATCGTGAGCAGGATTTTCGTCTGACTGAGCAGGAAATTCGTGCTCAGTACAATGCGTTGGTCAAGCAGCGGGATCAGCTACAAGCCGAAACCGATGAGCTGAGCGCCACATTCAGTAAAAATGAAAACGACCTGGCCCGCCTGGAAGAACAGCTGCGTTTGGAAACCGGTAGTCTTGGTGAACTGTTTGGGGTTGTTCGTCAGGCCGCCAAAGAGCTGGATAACGAATTGGCTTATTCCGTGACCGGGGTCGACCGCAAAACATTCCGTCCGGTGGTCGACTCAATTGTTGAAGCCAAAGCGCTGCCTTCATTAAAGCAGCTGACTGCGCTGTGGCAGGGAATGGAAGACCAAATTTCGGCCAGCCGAGAAATGCGTCTGGTGCAGGTGCCTTTTATTAACGGCGAAGGGCAGACCAATAATGTGGATGCTTACCGACTGGGCAGCATCGGCCTGGTGGCTGAATACGGGTACATCAATTGGGACGGCAAGCGTGCTGTAGCGAAACCTTATCTGAAGCAGCCTGAAAATGGCCCGGTACTTAACACCCTTACGGGGTTGACGGAAACTGGGATGCAGGCAGCCGTGGTGGATCCATCACGCGGTATCATGTTGGAACAACTGGCAAACTCTCCAGAGTTGTCTGACCGTCTCGAGCACGGCGGCATCGTCGGAAAAATTATTCTTGGTTTGCTGGCGATTGGTCTGGGAATTTCTTTGTTCCGCGGTATCAAGCTGACCCTGGTGCGCCAGCAAATCAACAAGCAGCTGAAGTCGCCGACTCAACCGGGCGATAACCCACTGGGACGCGTGCTGTCAGTTTATAACAAAGAACAGAAGCGCAGCGTGGAAGCACTGGAACTGCGCTTACTGGAAACCATTGTCGATGAACAGCAGGGATTGGAAAAAGGCCTGTCGATGCTGAAACTGCTGGCGGCCTTGGCGCCAATGCTGGGTCTGTTGGGTACTGTAACGGGTATGATTGAAACCTTCCAGGTTATTACTCAGTTCGGCAATGGTGACCCAACCATTATGGCTGGTGGTATTTCTACTGCATTGGTTACGACGGTTCTTGGTCTGGTTTCAGCCATGCCGTTGTTGCTTGCTCATAATATCCTGAGTTCACAGGCAGAAAATATTCGCACCATTCTAGAGAAACAGGGAATAAGCCTGGTCGCAGAACAGGCTGAAAAAGCAGGAACTGCCGCATAATGGAAAACAGTCTTTACGACATCCCATTGATCCACAACTCAGCACTGGAAAGCTGGTGGTACTCACTGGAGCAGTTTATGAATCAGGGAGGCCAGATCCTATGGTGGCTGGCCGCCGTGGTAATGCTGTGCTGGGTACTGGTTGTTGAGCGGGTTGTGTATCTGTCTGTGACATATCCGAAGCAGAAGCAGCAATGGCTGACGTTGTGGCAGGCCAGAGATGATCAAACGTCCTGGTATGCCCACGCGGTTCGTAGTGGCTGGCTGAATCAGGCTCATCTGGCGCTGAATCAGAATCTGAACCTGATCAAAGTGCTGGTTGCAATATGCCCGATGCTGGGACTGCTTGGCACAGTCACCGGGATGATTTCTGTGTTTGATGTCATGGCCACGCAGGGCAGTAGCCAGCCTCGTCTGATGGCGTCTGGGATTTCCCTTGCGACCTTACCGACAATGGCCGGTATGGTTGCAGCGCTGTCTGGTATGTTTGTCCATTCCCGTCTGGCTAAAGCCTGTCATTTACGGGAAATGAAACTTGAAAAATTATTAAGGAGCCAGTGATGAGACTTAATCGTCCGTCTTCTGCCCGTGAAGATGCCCAGGTTGATCTGACCTCAATGCTGGATATCGTCTTTATTATGTTGATCTTCTTCATCGTCACCAGTTCATTTGTCCGTGAGTCCGGTGTTGAAGTGAATCGTCCGCAGGCCAGTAATGTTGTCAGCCAAAAAGACGCCGGGATTTTTGTGGCCATCACGTCAGCTAACGATGTCTATATTGATAAGCGTGTTGTGGATGTGGAGCGTGTGCAGGCGACGTTGGAACACTTGTTGCTAGATCAACCGGATGCCTCCCTGGTTATTCAGGCTGATGAACATGCTTACAACGGTACCGTGGTCAAAGTTATGGATGCGGCCAAAGGGGCCGGAGTGAAGAATATTGCTTTGGCCGCGGAGAAACGCTGATGTTTCGATTGTTAATCGCTCTGCCCGTGGCTTTTTCTGTCGCCTTGGGACTGTTTACTTTCATGGCATGGATGGTGGATAACGGCCATCCTCGAGCCCAGGAGGAAAAACAGGTTCTGGCGTTTGACATGGTTATGGTTGAGCAGGAACGGGACGTATCCCGCCGTCAGCGCGCGGTACCTGAACCGCCGGAGACACCGGAGCCGCCGCCACAGGTAATGCCGAAAACATCGCAGTCAGTGACAACCAATACGGTTACTCCGACCATGCCGAGCCTGAGTCTGGATACCGCAATTTCCGGGCTGGCGATTAATGTCCCGACGTTTTCTGATTTTGGGACAAGCGTTAATCAGCAGGCGATGCCGCTTTATAAACAGGATCCGGTTTATCCCCCTAAAGCGCAGCAGAGGGGCATTGAAGGTTATGTGGTGTTTTCGTTTACCGTGGATGCACAAGGACGCCCGACGGATATTCAGATAACCGATGCGAATCCTAAACGTATCTTTGATCGGGAAGCGATGCGGGCGCTGAAAAAATGGAAGTATCAGCCTAAAGTAGTGGATGGCCGAGCTGTGCCTTACGTCCAGACCGCGAAAATTGTGTTCAAGATGGAGAAATGATGAAGAAGTTCACTCTGGTTGCTTTGCTGGCAATACCACTCAGTGTTGCTTCTGTTCATGCCGCAGATTTGTCGCAGGGTATCGCGAACAAGGTGCAGCGGGCGAATACGTTGCAGCAGAATGAAAAGCTGGGCGAAGCCATTAATCTGCTGAAGGGGCTGAACCCTTCAAGGGAGTACGACAAAGCTTACGTACAACGTATGCTGGGGGTGTTCTATTGGCAGAGCGGTAACAAAAATCAAGCCATTACTAACTTGCAGAATGCGGTTGAGTCGGGTTTGCTGCAAGACGAGCAAGCCTGGGTAACTCGCCGAATGTTGGCTGACATTCTGCTGTCCAGCGAGAAATTCCGGCAGGCTTTGCCGCACTATTACACGCTTTCAAAATCGGTTCCGGAAAATCAGAACGCTGCCGAACTGTGGCTGCGTATTGCGCAAAGCCATTATCAACTGGAACAATGGAATGACGTGTTGAAGGCTGTTGCCAAACGCGATCGTTTTTTAAAGAAAACGGATAAGCATTCACTAAACATGAAGCTGGGAGCACAACTGCAGCTTCAACAGTGGAAAGGGGCGGTACCCACTCTGGAAGCATTGATTGCGCTGGAACCGAACCATGTGGCCTGGTGGCAGCAACTGACCGGTATTCAACTCCGACTCGGTCGTTCGCATGATGCCCTCAATACCATGGCGCTGGCGAAAAGGCAGGGGGTCGCACTAACGCAGCGGGATCTGCGAAGTCTTGCGCAATTATATGCCCAGAGAGGCATTCCTGAGCGAGCGGCACAGCAAATTGCTGAACTGGAAGGAGCCGAGTCCGACAGTGAATTGCTGGCGATTCAGGCCCAGTACTGGCAGATGGCAAGAGAGTGGGAGCAGGCGGTGAAAGTCTGGGAACTGGCAGCCAACCGCGACAATAAATACCGTTGGCAATTAGCTCAGCTATTGCTTCAGGAAGGGCATTACCGGCAGGCATTGACTCAGTTGCAAAAAGTGACGGATAAACGCCGTGCGGCAGATGTTGAACTGGCCAAAGTAAGGGCGTACTACAAGTTGACCGACTTTGATAAAGCGATTATCCACGCCAAGCGTGCCGATAATATTCAGTCGACTTCGACGTCACAAAGCTGGATTCGTTATTTGAATCAAATGCGTAAGATGGATTCCTGAACCATCCCTTTTTATTAAAGGCTGCAAACGACAAGGTATACGATTATCGTGTTAGACCTTTGTCACATTTGCAGCCTTTTCTTTCTCTGCCACGTTGCCCATTCTTCTGGTCATGAATTGCTTCACAGTATTGTGTCTGTCTGAAAGGCAAGCTGATGAAGTCTGTCAACTTTCCTATCCTTAATGCATAGCTCCTGACTTAGAGTTACTGACTCAGAGCTACTGACATCTTGTTCCTGACGACGGGCAACCAATAGGGTACGCGTATGAATGTTCCCATCCGGAAAATGACCTGGAAGACGATGAGGCGGAAATCCCGCCTACCTCAGCCTGTCTTTTCGTTTTCTGCGTGTAATGGGAGCAAGGTATGTCTGTTAATGAAATCCGCAATATCGTCTTTGTCGGCCAGAGTGGCGTAGGGAAAACGTCGCTTATTGAGCGGTTGCTGTTTGACGCTCAGGCAACAACTCACCTCGGGACAGTAAAAGGGGGGGATACCGTCACCGATTTTGATGATCAATCCATCCACTATCAACACAGTATCGAAGCTACTCCGGTTGCCTTGAGCTGGCAATCTCACCGGATGAACATTCTCGATACGCCGGGACTGCCTGAGTTGATTGGCAGAGCACTCAGTGTATTTCCGGCGGTAGAATCCTCAGTGTTGGTCATTGATGCTAACACGCCTTTGAATCAGGTCTCTGACAGACTCTATCAGTTTGCCCGCGATCAGCAGAAATGCCAGATGGTTGTCATCAACAAGATTGACCTCAATCCTTCTAAGTTAAGCGCATGCCTGACACAGATTCAGGCGCAGTTTGGTGCGGAGTGTTTGCCATTGAATCTGCCATCAGAAGATGCCAGCCAGGTGATTGATTGTTTCTTTACACCGGAGGAATCTGCTTCGACCTTGTTCAGCTCTGTCAGTGAAGCCCATGAACAGCTAATCGATCAAATCATCGAAGTGGATGAAGATCTGATGGCGTTGTATCTGGAACAGGGCTCGGAACTCAGCCCGGTTCAACTGCATGCGCCTTTTGAGGAGGCACTTCGTACCGGGCATGTTATTCCTGTTTGTTTTGTTTCTGCTGAAACCGGTGCTGGCTGTGACCTGCTGTTGCAGACACTGGCTGAAATCATGCCTATGCCGGAAGAAGGCAACCCGCCAATGCTTGAGAAGAAGGGTAAGCAGGTTCCCGTCAACAGTGAGCAACTGGATCATGCTGTCGGGCATGTGTTTAAGATCAGCGTGGATCCATATCTCGGTAAACTGGCTTACATCCGGTTGTTTCAGGGGGCAATAAACGCTGGTTCTCAGCTGTACATCGGAGAAAACAATAAAGCGTTTAAAGTCGGTCATCTCTACCAGCTTCAGGGCAAAAAGCGCAATGAAATCAGCGCTGCACGGTGTGGTGATATCTGCGTGCTGGCAAAGGTTGATGAGCTTCAGTTTGACTCGGTGATCCATGATTCACATGATGAAGACGGCATCACCATGCGTACGCTGGATTTTCCTGAACCTATGTATGGTTTGTCGATCAGTCCGATCAAGCGGGGCGATGAACAAAAGCTGTCTGAGATCCTGAATAAGATCGTGGCGGAAGATCCGTCTTTGCGGCTTGAACATCGGGCGCGGACAAATGAAACCGTACTCAGCGGACAGGGAGAGTTCCACCTCAAGATTGCGCTCGAAAAAATGTCATCACTCTATAAGCTCGATGTGGAAGCCACCGTGCCCAGCATCGAGTATTTTGAAACGATCACGCAGCCTGCAGAAGGCCATTACCGGCATAAAAAGCAGAGTGGCGGTGCGGGACAGTTTGGTGAAGTCCAGCTGCGGGTCAGGCCGCTTGAACGCGGTGAGGGATTTGTTTTTGTCAACAAGGTGGTTGGCGGAGCCATTCCGACGTCACTGATCCCTGCGGTTGAAAAAGGGATTCGGCAGGCGTTGGCTGAAGGCGCTATCTCTGGTAATCCGATTCGCGATATCGAAGTGACAGTGTATGACGGTAAGTATCACTCGGTGGATTCGAAAGAAATTGCTTTTGTGATTGCCGGTAAGAAAGCGTTTTTAGACGCGGTGCGTAACGCCAACCCGATTGTGCTGGAGCCGATTGTAGAGATGGCACTGACTATTCCAACCGAAGCCGTCGGGGATATCACCGGGGATTTAGCGGCCAATCGCGGAATGATATTAGGCACCAATGCAGAAGACAGCCATTTCACTCATATTCAGGCCCGCATGCCGCAAAAAGAGTTGATTGAATATGCCCAGCGACTGAAAGCCATGACCGGCGGAGAGGGCAGTTTCAGTATGTCGATGAGCCATTATGAGCCTGCACCGGCTCAGGTTCAGATGGAAGTGTGTAAGGCGGCTACTGCCTCAGACTACTGACAGGTGAAAGTGACTGATACAAGCTAGCTGCCAGATTATGGGAACTCGGTGGTGTCGTCTGAATAACACGCCCAGAATACCATCACACGTACAGGCAGAAAAACTATCCCCCTGAGCTGCCGCTTCTGGCGGCTCTTGGGGACACTCCGCTAATTTCCGTCTATACCCTCAGGTAATTAATCAGTTAGTACTTCATTCCTTGTAGTAAATGACGTTACAATATCGGTACAAAATTATCATACAAATAACATAACAGGTTGCTATGTCGTCATCACGTCGTGCTGATTTAATCTTGGTCGCCACCACCATGCTCGCGGCATCGGGCTGGATTTTTTCCAAAGAGACTATTCAGGGCTTGCCACCATTTGGGTTTATCGGATTCCGCTTCGTGCTGGCTTCAATCTGTTTGCTGCCATTTTGTCTGCGTGCTTTTCGACAGGTACATCGCTCTGATATTTTCAAGGCAATGGGGGTCGGGGTGTTATTGGGTATCTCCCTGATGTGTTGGGTTTATGCGATCTCTCACTCTCAGACGTTAGGTGAGGGAGCGTTTATCATGAGCTTGTCCATGCTGTTTGTGCCAATTGTCGCGTGGGGAGTCTTCAAGTTAAAGCCGTCGCGGAATTTCTGGTTTTCATTGCCCGTTGCGGTGGGGGGGTTATTGCTCCTGGCGCTTGGCGGCGGGCAGGCGTGGCAATTGTCTGTCAGTCAGCTTTGGTTTCTGATTGCAGCTTTGACGCTCGCAGTGCACTTTAACTTCAATAGCAAATATGCCAGCCGTATTCCAACTCTGCTGCTGACCTGCTTGCAGCTATTTGTGACGGGATGCATGGCACTGAGTGTTGCCATTTTCACTGAAACCTGGCCCGAAAGTGTACCAGGTTCAATCTGGGGATGGTTTGCACTGAGTACGTTAGTCGCAACCAGCCTGCGATATGTGATGCAAACGACAGGTCAGAAATATGCCAACCCAACCAATGCTGCCATCATCATGATTCTGGAACCGGTCTGGACGGTGATTCTCAGTGTGATTTGGTATGGAGAGCAAATGCCACCGCATAAGGTGATGGGCTGTATGATGATTCTCCTGTCTCTGCTCATGTTCCGGGGTGGCCATTTGATCTTCAGGCGTTTCAGAGCCCGGGCGTAACCAGTTGTTTTCGCGTTTTGTGATTCAGGAAAAACATCTGATACCACATTGATCTTATTGATAAAAAAGCGACACCCATTAATGGGTGTCGCTTTTTTAATATCTAATTCTTTCCATCGTGATTACACGGTAATAGCTACGGTATGGCTGGTTTTAATGGAAGCCAGTATCGCGATGATGGCCTGTATCATGGGCAGGTTTTCCAGCTCTTTAGAGTAAATCAAATAGGACTTTGACAAGGTATCCAAGTCATTCAGATGAACCAGTGAAATGTTGGGATGAGGCTGAAACTCATGTTGTCCCACATAGCTGATGCCGATGCCATAAATACTGGCTTCCCGAACGCCTTCTCGGCTATTGACCTCCAAAATGCATTTCGGACTGATACGTTGTACCTGCAGCGCATCTTCAATGATTTTTCGGGTGGTCGAGCCAACTTCACGGTGTACCAGAGGCACATCTTCCAGCGCCGCTATGGGAATCGCACGACGGCGTGACAGTGGGTGGGAATTGGGAACCGCTAACACAACCGGTTGCTGGGTTATCTCAAGGGACACCAGGTCCGGATTCGGTTCGCGGTAGGCGAGCATGCCCATATCCAGTTCGCCGTTGAGCACACCGTTTTTGATATGTTCTGAGCCCCCGGTATGTATCGTGATATCGATGCCGGGGTAGTGGGTGTTGAATGCATCAACCAAAGGCATCACTGCGCCGGGACTGACCGCACCCAGATGGAGCTTGCCCGAACGTAGTGCGCCGTTTGACTGGAGTAGCTGTTTGGCACGTTGCTCGAGTGAAAACATGATCAGTGTTTGCTGGTACAGCTGCTGACCGGTTTCCGTCAGTCGATTATTGTTTCTTTGTCGGTAAAACAATCTTACGTTGTACTGTGATTCCAGCTCCCGAATTTGAGCCGTAATTGTCGGTTGCGTAATGTTGAGTTCATCTGCGGCTTTTGAAAAGCTGCCAAATTTAGCAACCATATGAAAAGAACGTAACTGAGTATGTCGCACTGGCATCATCCAACCAAATAGAATCCTAGCAGCATAGATTTTTTCTATGACAATCCTATTTAATTAGTATTTTCACTCCATATTACTGTCATTTCGCACGCTTACCTTGTGTTCATTCAGAACAGAATCAGAAAGGTAATGCGATATGTGGCAGTTTCATAATCCGGTCAACGTCATCTTCGGCCAGGGGGCGATTACTGCTCTGACTGAGCAGATAAACGGACGTTCGTTTGCGTTGGTGACCTACGACCATCCTTATTTTGCATCACTGGCTGTTGGTATCAGGGAGTCGCATTCAGGCTGTCGAGTTGTACTCAATCAGGTGAGTGAAAATCCGGATATCTCAGATATGGCGACGATTTGTGCGGCGTTTTCCCCTTATGCGGCGGAAGTCGAGGTGCTGGTGGCATTGGGGGGCGGGTCGGTGATTGATGCAACCAAAGCACTGGCGGTGGCGAAAACTGAACCCAATCACATTAGGGCTGTGTTGACGCAGGGCGAAAAGATCATTGGCACGCCCCTGCCTATCATCGCGGTGCCAACCACTACCGGCACAGGCAGTGAAGTGACATCTTGGGCCACAATCTGGGATACCTCCGCAGGTCGCAAGTATTCACTTGTTCACCCCCATTTATACCCGGAAGTCGCAATTTGCGACCCGCAACTGACGTACCAGCTTCCGGTTTCGCTGACTATCCAGACCGGGTTGGACGCGTTGTCTCATGCGCTGGAAAGTCTTTGGAATAAACACCGAAACCCTCTGTCGACTCAGTATGCCAAGCGGGCTATCCGTCTCATTCTGAAGGTGCTGCCGAAGCTTAAGTGTGAACCAACAGACTCGTTGTTACGAGAGCAGATGATGACGGCGTCACTACTGGCCGGGTTGGCGTTCTCTAACACCAAAACCTCCATTGCCCACAATATTTCCTATGCCATCACGATAGAGACCGGACTGGCTCATGGCATTGCCTGCTCATTCACTTTGCCGGCGATTGTACGGAGCTTTGCGAACGATGACAGTGATATTGCTGATTCGCTGCGCTCATTGTTTGGAACTGATCTGACTGATGCAGCCTGTGAGCTGGAAGGCTGGTTGGCAGCGTTGGGGGTAGCAACAGAACCACAATGCTACGGCTATAGCGAAGAGCGCTGGCAAATACTCGTCAATGATGCGCTAAGCGGCGAACGGGGAAAAAATTTCGCGGGCAATTCAACCACTTTACTTCAATCATTTTGAAACAGATGAGGAAATCCTAATGAACAATACATGGAAGAAACATGCAGCGGTATCTGGTTTACTGGCCGTTTTACTGGCAGGGGCTTTACCAGCACAGGCAATGGATGATCTGAAAATGGCGCTGATTCCTTCTGAAGATTCACGAGCCATGCTCAAACAGAGCAAAGTGTTGATAGAGACACTGAGCAAAAAGTTGGGAGTGAACGTCGAAGGCTATGTGGCGACAGATTATAACGGCGTGATTGAGGCACTGCGTGCCGGGCATGTAGACATTGCTTATCTGGGGCCGTTTTCGTATGTGAAAGCCAGTGAAGTAGCTGATGTTGAAGCCTTTGTGGTTGCCGAAACCGCAAAAGCGGGCGATGTTGCCTATCACAGCCAGATTATTGCGCCGGCATCTGCGACGGAGATTCAGACGTTAGCTGATCTGAAAGGCAAAAATTTTGCTTTTGTTTCGCCGACCTCAACGTCTGGTTACCTGTTCCCCAGTGTTGCGCTCAAAAAAGCCAACATTGAGCCTCGTGAGTATTTCGCCAATGTTGTTTATACCGGTGCGCATGATGCCAATATCCTGGCTGTCAAAAATGGTCGGGTTGATGCTGCGACGGTTGCTGACCGAATTCTGAATGCCGCGGTGGAAAAAGGAATAATCGGCAAAAACGACTATAAGGTGATCTGGCGTTCTGAAGCGATTCCTGAATCGCCGATGGTTTGGCGTAAAGCGCTGCCTGAGCAAGACAAACAGAAGATTAAGCAGGCATTTCTTTCTATTGAGTCCGTACAGTTTGGTGACCAGGGTATTGTGAATCGCTATGTGGAAACCAACGATGCAGCCTATAACCCGGTACGCGAAGCGGCGAAATATAAGTAATCCAATGAACAGATAATACAGGGCATCTGTGGAAATCATTATGTTAGTTATTAAAGATCTACAAAAGTCTTATGGCGATAATCAAGTCCTGAAAGGGGTTGACTTAACCATTAACGAAGGTGAATTTGTTGTGATTCTCGGTCCTTCCGGTGCGGGTAAATCGACATTACTACGCTGTATTAACCGCCTGACAGAAGCGACCAACGGGGACATTTTTCTGAACGGTAAAAACATTGCCCATGTGCAGGGGAAGGAGCTGATTTACCTACGACGTAATGTGGGTATGATTTTTCAGCATCACAATTTGACCAAACGACTTTCTGTACTGAAGAATGTGCTGGTTGGCAGAATGTCAGAGCTACCTTTCTGGAGTTGTGCGCTGCAGCTGTTTCCTCAGTCTGATATCACCATTGCCCATGAATGTCTGGAGCAGGTTGGGTTGGCAGATAAAGTGAATCAACGTGCAGACAGCTTGAGTGGAGGTCAGCAGCAACGTGTGGGCATCGCCCGGGCACTGGCCCAGCAGCCACAACTGATGCTGGCTGATGAACCGGTAGCCAGTCTGGACCCTAAATCATCCCGTAAAGTTCTCAGCTACATCCGTAACAGCTGTAAACAAAGCAAAATTGCCGTGCTGTGCAACCTCCACCAAATTGATTACGCCATGGAGTTCGCTGAACGTATTGTTGGTCTTTCTAATGGCAAGGTCATTTTCGATGGGCTGCCAGAGTCTCTGACCCCTGAGGTTGTCAGCCAAATATACTCGGGCCTGGAAGATGACAGCATCAGCCAATTAGTAACGCGTATGGCAAGTGAACGACGGGCAACCCGTTTAAGTGAAATGAGGGTGGCCTGAGATGACGTTATACCCGTTAAAGCTTGTGATGAATCCGCCAAAACAGGGCTGGTGGATTGTGTTTCCGATCATTCTGGTGAGTTGCGGACTATTACATTGGTCTGCAGAGGGAGCACGCATGAGCGTGTCTGATTTAGTCGCTGGTTTGCCGTGGATCGCAGATTTCGTCTCACGGATGATGCCACCCAATTTGCCTTATATCGGTGAAAGTTTAATTGAACCTGCTATCCAGACATTGCAAATAGCCTTGTGGGGCACCGTTTTGTCTGTTGTTATTGCTATTCCTATCAGCTTTCTGGCTGCGAAAAATATCACCCCTCATACGGGTATTTACCATATCTGCCGGCAGATATTGAATGTACTCAGGGGAATTAATGAACTGATATTGGCGTTGATCTTTGTGGCTGCGGTCGGGCTGGGGCCTTTCGCTGGTGTGTTGGCTCTCGCTTTACACGGCGCGGGTATGGTTGGAAAGTTCTTTGCTGAAGCAATCGAAGAAATGGATCAGGGGTCAATGGAAGCCATGAAAGCGTCCGGCTGTACAACGTTGCAGACGATAATATTTGCTGTGCTTCCACAGGTTTTCCCTAATTGGATCAGCATTATACTGTACCGTCTGGAAGCCAATATCCGTATTTCTGCAGTATTGGGCATGATCGGTGCTGGTGGAATCGGTTTTGAGCTCATTACCTCAATGAAAATGTTCGAATACGGCGATACCGCATCTTGCGTGATAGTGATTCTATCGCTGGTTTTTCTGACAGATATTTTTTCGGCTAAATTGAGGCAGTTGATTCGGTAGGAAAGCTGAAATCACTTTCTGTCGTTTAGGCAGCCCCAATAAATATCGACAAACTTGGAATGTTTGAATAGTTAAAAGGCCACTGTAAGAGTGGCCTTAAATTATGCGAACACGAAAAGCAGCAAAGGCTCTTTTGCATCAGGTACAAATAGGTTTGTCCAAATATGATTAATCACTGTAGTGCGAAAGAACAGTGGTGGCTATTCAATTGAATTGATGGAAAAGGTCTGCAGCGTGTTATGAATTGAAGAATTTTCATCAAAGATGCAAAGCATTTCACCATTGCAAGAGTGCTTGCTTTGAACTATCAAATCGACGATCAGTTAAAGAGCCCCTCCCGCAGAGGTGAGAAAATATCCAGATCGGACTGATAGGGGGATTTCCCATCAATAGCCAGTTCCACCAACACTCGGCCAAAGAGCGGGGCGTATTTGAAAGCGCGCCCAGACTCCATGATGCACATGGAAGCGCCATGATAAAACGTCTCTGAGCATGGTTGCGTGGGAATACGGCCAATCACCAGCTTGCCGTCCGGGCTCATCGAATAAAGGCAGGTGCCCGCATCTTCCATTTGCTCTAGATGAATGGCTTGCGGGTTTAGCAGCGATGATAAATGTCCGGAGAGTTCCTTCATCAGTCTCTGACTCACCTTATGATGAATCTGTGCGGGATGATCGAAAACATCATAGGTGTAGTCCGCACTCATCTTGACGCGGTTTGCCATTGAAGGGTCAAAATTGAGCGGCGGAAAACCATAGAATGTGCCATGGTCGTTCGCGTCCAGATTGCCGAACTCAAACCAGATCGGGATTTTGACGTCATGACTTTTTACTGGCCAGTAGGCATAGTTCATCTGCCAGATTTTCCAGTCCCGTGTTTGATGAAGTCCCAGCGGGTTCAAGACACTATCCGCCCATACACCAGGAGACAGGATCAGGTGACGTCCCCTTATGCAAAGTGCATCCTGCTCGGATTGTGCATAGATGGCATAGGTCTGGTTCTGATGGGGGACGCCGCTGGGTTCAAGGCCGGACACTGCATATTTCTCCAGCACAGATAGTCGGCCTGTTTTCATTGCGGCACTGAAGAAAGCGCTTGCAGCAGCCTGGACATTGATTGAGGCGCTTGAAGCCTGAACCAGACCAACGTAATCGCTCGGCAGGGCTTCGCGATTGAACACCGGAAACCGTTTGTGGATCGCGTCTGGTGAGTCCAGATACTCATAAGGCATGGCCATGCGATCCATGGTTTTCTTCACCTGACTGACGTTGCCTTCTGTGGTCAACGGTGCGTCTTTGTGTCCGAAGAAAATCAAATCATCCATGGCCAGCAGTGGTGTACCAGTGGCCATCTGAAGTTCCATCCAGAGTGCCAGAGATGTTTCAGCAAGGCGGGCTTCGGATGTGTTGTCCTGCATCAGCCTGAACATTCTTTCGTTTCCTTTGGAGCTGTTGACGTTGTTTCGGATGCCATACTGATCGACGACTAGAGTGCGAAGGCCTCTTGCCGTTGCATAATAGGCACTAGCAAGCCCGACAATCCCGCCGCCGATGATCACGACATCGTATTCGCTTCCTGGTTTGATTGATTGCATGTGTTTTCCTTTGATGAAATTGAGTTTGATGGGCAGAACAAGGACTTTGGACTGCCAATGCCTACAGGCTCAGCCAATAGCCAGGCCGGTAGGGAGTTGGCAGAAACCGCTGGTGAAGTTCCCTGAAGGTTGCTTCCGGATCTAAATCTTCAAACTTTTCCGGGTGCAGCCATTTGGCTATTTGCTGCAACGCGATAAAGTTGTAAGGGTTGTCATAGAATGCGTGCCAGATGGCATATACCTGCTTCTTGCGTACAGCTGGCAGTGTCTGGTACGCAGGCCGTTCCATCAGACGGGTGAGATGCTGGTGGGCAACGTTCAGGTCGGCCCCCGGTCCCAGCCGAATCCAATCGCCTGAAGGCGAATAAAGTGACCAGTTTGCCCCGGTGACCAGCACGACGTCGGGTTGTGAGTGAATCACTTGCTCCGGGTGTAGTGTCCCGAAGTTAACCCCAATGAAATCTGAACCAAGGTTCCGGCCACCAGCAGCCTGGATTAACGCGCCAAAATTTCCCGGCCCATAACTCATGCAGCAGTCCTGATAAAGGCCAGCCGAACGTTCAATCATGACGCTCGGGGAATAGTGCACGTCGGAAAGACGGGAAAGCACCCGGGTAATCTGTTCTTCACGAAATTGCAGGAATTGGCTAGCCCTTTCATTAGCGTCCAGCAGGGTGCCTATCGTCTGTATGCTCTTTTCCACACTGCTGAAAATGTGCGTGCGGAAGTCGACAAAAACCACCGCGATACCGATTTTGTTCAAATGTGCCAGTAAGCCTGAGGACTGTACTGCCGCAAGTGAGCTCAAGTTCATTAAGACCAGATCCGGTTCCAGTCCGATCACTTTTTCTGCATTGAGCGAGTCTGTCGTGTTGGCCGGAAAGGTCGGAATCGCCGCCAGTTCGGGAAAGCGTGCAAGATAGCTTTGATATCCGTCGAGATCCGCCGCTCGGAAGTTTTCTCCCCAGCCGACGACTTTGCCAAAGGGATCCTCAGGCAGCAGCAAAGGCAGCGTGTACGCTAATGTCCCGTCGGCCAGAATCAATCGTGAAACCGGGCGGGTCACCGTGACTTGCCGCCCTGCCAGATCGGTGATCGTGACGGGTTCGCTGGCAATTGCCTTTCCTAAATACAGCGGTATGCACCAAACGAAAATAATAAGGCACCGCAGCAGGCGGAACTGGCGGGAAGAAATTCTGTTCATGGCTTTTCTCATGTTACATGCGCCGGTAATGCCTGTTATTTCAGGCATTACCGGACACGGATGACGGTGAAGCATTACGCGGTCAGCAGCATATGGACATCGAAGCCCAATACCTGTGAGCGCCCGATCAGCTCTCTGGTTCGGTTGCTGATCAGGGCGGCGACATACTCGTTGGCCTGATCCTGAGACATGTTCCGGTAACGATCCGGGTACATCTTTTCAATGCTGTCACACAGCACGGCGCCTGCATTACTCACGTAATCAGGGAGATAGTTGATGCCTCTTTCAAGCAGGCGGTTCTGTGTTTCTGGGCTGGAGAAGGGCGAGTTGGAACTGCTGATGACCCAGCGGGCAGCCACTTTCTCCACGGTGGAAGCGTCGAGAATGCCGGACAGAGAAGCGATACAGAGAATATCTGACGGGAAGGCCCAGAACGCCTCTTTGTCCAGCATACGCACTTCGGCAGGAATTGCCGGTGTGGGACGGACATCAAAGCCGACAACATCGTATCCGTGTTTCAGGCACTGGCGGGCGATTTCACAGCCAACTTTGCCCATGCCGTGAATGGCAATCTGGGGGCGGGCACCTGTACCGGGCGCATGTTCAATGACGGTTTGCAGAGCACTCCATACGCCATACCCTGTGGCGATCGATGTGTTAATTTGCGGGCTTTCCAGCGCATCCAGAATCCAGGGAGAGGACAGCCGCAGGTACTGCATATGTGTGCTGCTGGTATTAATATCGCAGCCGGTGTACATCGAGCCGTTGTAACGATTCAGCAGTTGAGCGATAGCATCAAAGACATGCATTGCATTTTCAGGCTTCGCTGTGCTGTTCACCACAATTTTTCCGCCGCTGAACCCCGTCTGGTACAGGCCGTGTTTTCGATCCATTGCGTGTGCCAGCATGATGGCTTCTTCCTCCTGTGCTGCACGGGAGTCGTACGAGAGCCATCGAATACCGCCGTTGCCCGGTAAGGTATTTCTTCTTGGGGAGCAGGCAAGGGTAAAGGATGTGGTGTCATCCACGACAATGGTTTCTACTTCGTAGGTGCCATATGCCGGGTGATCGATTATTGCCATGATCAAATTTCCTTCGCTGTTTGTTGTTGGATAGCTTTGTCTGCACCGGCCGCGGTCAGGCAGGTGCTCAGGCCAAAGGGTGTGGGGTCATTCATCAAGTCGGATACGCTGATTTTCACTCCAAGTGTCTGCTCTGCCAGAACGGCGAGCTGAATGACGGCGAGCGAGTCGCAGCTTTCATCCAGAAGCGAATTGTGGATGCCGGACGGCGTCATTCCGGTTGTCCGTTCCCAGATCCCGGTTACAGCCTCGTCAAGCGTTGCGTAATGACTTGTGAATAGAGGTGGTTCACGGTCATCTGCCTGTTCACTGTGTCCGCCAAACGCCGGCGTGCCGGGGCCGTGGTGCTGCCGTTCAAAGGGGTAGTGCGGTAATTGCACCCGAACGCCAGCTTGAGCCCATGAGGGATGCCAGTTCAGGTTTATCCCTGCCAGCCATAATGACTGCAGCGCGCTGTGCCAGATTTCAGTGTCACTTGAGCGGTCTTTGATACCGCCCAGAGTCCGGATGGTGGTGCCTTCTGGCCGGATTGCTTTGACCAGAGCCGAGAGCGTTGCCCCTGGCCCCACCTCGATAAAGAGGGTGTTGTGTCTGGTTGGCAGGGAGTTGACTGCCTCTAGGAAGCGGACCGGTTCCCTCGCGTGTCTGGACCAGTAACGGGGTGTCAGTTCGGTCAGTGCATTCAGTTTTGTGCCGTAGAGCGTTGAGTGGAAACGGATGCCAGAACTATGCGCCTTGGCCGCCGGAGCCACTGCCGTGAGAGGGGCAAGGATCGGCGTCATCATGGCTGAGTGGAATGCATGAGAAACGGATAACTCACGGCAGCGTGTTTGCTGTCCGGACATTTCTGTCTGAACTCGCTGAATCGCCACTGAAGTACCAGAAAGCACGCAAGCGTCTGGCCCGTTGACGGCTGCCAGCGAAATCTCGTCGGACAGCCAGGGTGCGCAGTCGTCCTCACTCATATTCACCGCCAGCATCGCGCCGCTATCCAGAGCTGACATCAGGTCGCCTCGCTGTGCAGCGAATACCAGTGCCTGTTTGCTGGTGAGAGAACCCGAAATACAGGCTGCGGCGATTTCTCCGAGACTGTGGCCGATGACTGCATCCGGCATGATCCCGTGTTGCATCAGGAAACGTGCCATAGCAATCTCAACGGCAGTCAGGGCTGGCTGGGCCATTGAGGTGTTTGTGATCCCTGCAGCAGTCCCTCTGCCATCCAGCAGGAAACTCAGGTCAATCTCAGTCGCCTCTTTGAGCTCGTGAATCAAGACCTGAAGAATCGTTGCGAAAGCAGGGGTAGATCTAGCCAGCGCTGCGCTCATTCCAACGAACTGACTGCCTTGACCGGGAAACAGGAAGACGACCTGGGGGCGGCGTTTTCCAGCGTCTGTGATCTGCCCCGTAATCTGCGGGCGCCCGCTGTCGTCCAGTGCCATTATGGCTCGGTAGCGCAAGGGTTTTCGCGTGGACTGGGCGCTCCATGCCAGCGCTCGCGGTGATATTTTAGTTAGGCTTTGCTGGTAAGATCGAATCAGCCGATGACAGGCGCCCATGCTCTGTGCCGAAATCGGAATAGCAGCAGGATAAGTTCCGGACGGTGCCGGTTCACGAGCCTCAATCATATCAGGGCGAGCCAAAATAATGTGGGCATTGGTACCACCGATCCCAAAAGCGCTCACACCGATGGCGGACCGGGGATCCTTTGCCGGCCAGACTTCGGCAGTTAGCGGGAAGTAGAGCGGACTGGACTCTGTATCAATGGAGGGATTTACCGCTGTCATATGGAGCTGCGGCGCAATCCACCCATGCTGAATCTGCAGCACGGCTTTGATGAGGCCAGCCATACCCGCCGAGGTTTCCAGATGTCCGAGATTGGCCTTCACCGCACCAAGCGCGCAGCAGTCTGGGGACAGGCCCGCGCTGGACGTTATTGCGTCCAGCACCCCGAATTCAATTGGATCCCCGGCGGCCGTACCCGTGCCATGGGCTTCGAATGCCCGAAGGTCTGCTGCGGTAAGTGCCGCATCCGCCAGCGCCCGGTTCACCAGCCGACGCTGACCATCAGCGCTGGTTGTGGTGAATCCGACTTTGCGGGCACCATCGTTGTTCACCGCGCATCCTTTAATGATGGCAAGGATATGATCGCCATCTCTGGCCGCATCTATTGCAGGCTTGAGAACGACCAGGGCTGCGCCGCTGCCAAAAATTGTCCCGCTGGCCCCAGCGGTAAACGGCATACAATGACCGTTGTGCGAGTAAATCATACCTTCTTGCGCTTGGTAGGGCGCATATTGGGGATAGCGAATGGTGCAGCCGCCAGCCAGTGCCTGCCGGCAGCGACCGGCGCGGAGCGCTTCGACAGCCTCCGCAACGGCAACCAGAGAGGTGGCGCACGCGGCTTGGATTCCCATAACCGGTCCTTCAAGGCCGAGATGCCAGGCTGTGCGGGAAACCAGATAATCCTTGTCGTTGGCTATCTGTAAATCGAACGCTGAAGGACGATACTTGTCTATCAGCTCGGATGTCATCAGGTACGGCAGGTATGCAGAGCTGCTGCAGCCGCCGAACAGTCCGGTATCTACAAGCTGGCCGGGCTGAATACCTGCTGATTCCAGCGCGTGCCAGGCACATTCCAGAAAGATGCGATGTTGCGGATCCATCAGAGCGGCATCTCGCGGGGAGATGCCAAAGAAAGCCGCGTCGAAGGCGAGAACATTGTCGCTCAGGGGAGCCGCGAAGGAGACGGATTGCTGATCGTCCGATCCCGGATCGAACTCGACAATCGACTCAACCCCATTTAGCAGATTATGCCAGTATTCATCTGGATCATCAGCGCCCGGAAAACGGCAGGACATTCCGATGATCGCAATATCATGATGAGTGAACGGATGGTTCATATCACATTTGCCTTAATCGGTTATGTAGCCATTGCGGATTGCAGTCTGCAGCGATTCGTCAGTACGCTCGAGTGGGAGCAGCAGGATAAAAGCGCGGTAACGTTTGCGTGGAGTTTCCTGAAAAAGTTGCCTGACCCCAAACATGCCGGTCACATCACCAGAGACACCGGTCGCCGGGAGCGACTGCCACTGTTTTTGCCAAATTGCGCTGGAGTTCCACAGTCCTGCGACTTCGATCCGTCCCAGAGCGGTTTCGGCGGTCTCTCTATAGTACGAGATGATGTCTTCTCCAAACTGGGCGATTTTCCAACCTTCACCGCTGATTGTGCCAATTTCCCGTCCCGAATCGTCGAGCCAACGATCTGTGTGCGAATTGACATCACCGACACTCGGCTGGTCGTCTTTCTCTGCCTGGTATTTGATTTCGCTCAGCTCAAGCAGATTCAGCATCACGAAGTGGTCATGACCAATAATCTTTGTTACGACATCGCGAGCCTGCTGCTCACTTCCGGTGGCAGACAGCTCTTCTCTGGCGAGGTTAGCCAGCTTGACCAGCGAGGACATCATTTCATTGTTAGCAATTTTCATATGAAGCATCTCCGTGCGTGTGTTGTTCTTTTTCCAGAATGTTTTTGCCGCGCTCCCGGTCCGCATCGCTCCCTGCATCGGCGAATACAGTGACGACATTGGCATTTTGATCAAGGTGCTCGGCAGCCCGTTGTGCTGCGACCCAGTTGGCTGCAGCGGAACCGCCAATCTCAATGCCTGTATTTTCGAAAAACTGGTACATGGCTTTCAGCGACGTTTCATGGGAGACGTGCTGGAAAGTGACTGGTGCAGGAATCAAAGACACGAACGGTTGCTCGAAGCCGTAACCCAGGCCGCCAGCACCGGCGAATCGTGGGTCGCCATTGGGGGGATCCATCGTGCCGAAAGGCATCTCGCTCGGCGTACAGCCTATGACCTTGAGATTGGGATTTTGCTCGGAAAGCGCTTTGTAGACGCCTGCGATTGTGCCTCCCGTTCCTACGGCTGCAACCCAGACATCCGCCGTCTTGCCTTTCAGCTGCCGGCAGATCTCGGCACCGGTATGATGCTGGTGAACGGCGGTATTGACTAAGTTCAGGTGCTGGGACAACAGCGTCCAGTCTGGGTTCTCCCGGGCAATCTGCTGGCTTTTCGCAATGATCCCTAGCAGAAAGTATCTCCGGTCAACTTTGGTAATCGTGGCATGGCTCTCGGCCAAAGATCGAAGCAGGGCTTCGGGGGCAGTATCCGGAATGACGACATGAACCGGCACATCACAAAGATGTCCCAGATGGGCAAGTGCTCTGGCCATGTTGCCCCCTGACGAATCGATTAATTTCAGGGGGCCTTTTTCGAAGTCGTGACGGTTTACTGCGTCACAAAACAGGCCGAAGGCCACCCGATCTTTGATTGAGCCGGACGGGTTGCCTGACTCCAGCTTGGCAAATATACGGGCTCCATGTTTCGGACTAGGGACTTCAATCAGTGGGGTGTTGCCCAAGGCTTCGCTGTAGCTGAGCAATTGGGGAAACATCTGAATCGCTTTGTCTGGGGATGGCGCATGTGTTTGCGCGTTAAACAGTGAAAAGTCCATGTAAAAACTCCTATGGCGAATGAATGTCAAAAGTTGCATGAATGTGGTTTGAGCGATAAGGCTGGATACGGCTGCAATATGGCGTCGATCACCGAATTCAATCCATCGGACAGGTAAAAATGCCCGCCCGGGAAAAGCATTGGTTCAGCGCTTTGCGGCAGGAAACCGGACCACGCGTTGAGTTTATGTCTGTCCACGAGGGGATCATTTTGGCCGCCAAAGACCCTTGTCGGGGGCAGATTGCCGACTGGCAGGGCAGACAGTTGCTGCAGCAGTCTGAGATCGCTGAGGATCTGCTCGCCCAGATACTGGTGAGCGGTCTCATCCAGCGTGCTGATCCCATCGACCTCACCTAGAGACAAGGCTTGCTCCTTGAGAGATTCTATCTCTTGCTCCGATTTCAGCATCTGAGACAGTGTTGGCGGGGGACATTGCGAGGAGACAATGAGCTGCCCGATTTGAAATCTGGATCCGGCCAGTGCTTTGGCAAGATGCAGAGCAAGGATCGCCCCCATGCTATGGCCAAACAGGGTAACAGGCGCGATACCCAGCAGGCGGTTCAGGCTTCGCTCACAATGTCGGATTGCTGTTTCCGGAGCGCGCCATTTCTCTTGGTCTGCGTCCTGCAGCGAGTGCGGATACTGCATGATGATCAAATCCACCTCGGGTGGCAGCGCACTGCGCCATGCCCGGTAAAAGCTGAGATCGCCGCCGGCATGGGGAAAGATCACCAGCTGGTGGCTGACGGGGGCGGACGAAGCCAGGCTGAGTCGGACAGCAGCCGGGGTATAGGTTTCAATGAGCTTCATGGTTACCCCGTAATCATTTCAGTGACGGGGGCGCCGGAGAGCTGACGTACGCTGGCACTCAGCGACACCCGATCCACTTTTCCGATCCCTTTGCGGGGAATCGCATGAGTAATGACGAGCTTTTCTGGGAGTTTGAACTGTGCGGCACCTTTCTTTTCAAGATACTGGCGGCATTCCGGCAATTGCAGTTGCTGGTGGTCGTTGAGAACGACAAATAAGCACGAGACCTCGCCAAACTGGCGATCCGGCATTCCGACACAGGCGGCATCATGCACACTGGGATGGGATTTAATCAGCTCCTCAATTTCTTCCGGACTGAATTTTTCGCCCCCGCGGTTGATAGCGTCTCTCACCCGACCGTCGATGTAGACGTTGCCAGCCGCGTCCAGATGCGCAAGATCCCCGGTTCGGTAGAACCCTTCGGGTGT
The DNA here is from genome assembly GCF_017329545.1 of Photobacterium ganghwense. NCBI lineage: Bacteria > Pseudomonadati > Pseudomonadota > Gammaproteobacteria > Vibrionales > Vibrionaceae > Photobacterium > Photobacterium ganghwense. The sequence continues at coordinate 1,240,396 of NZ_CP071326.1, read as the reverse complement.
GAATGACCGGGAGGTCGCCACGGGATCATTGAAATAGGTTGTGATGGTGTAGGGGCCACGGGTAATGATCTCCCCAGACTCCCCGACGGGAACCGGTTCTCCTTCCGGGTCGACAATCCGTATCTCGTCGTCTGGCAATAATGGCCTTCCCTGGGAATGGTGCCGTATCTCCGCATCGTCCGTGTAATGCGTAAAGCACAGCAGTCCCTCGCTCATGCCATAGCACTGCTGGATTAGGATATTGAGCCTCGATTCAGCCTGCGCGGCAAGTTCAGGAGAAATCCGTGATCCGCCAACCTGGATGTATCGCAGCGAGTCCAAAGAGGCATAGTGATCACCGATTTTATCCATCCACTGATCCAACAGCGCCGGAACCAGCGTGGTATGGGTGACCTGATGCGCTGAAATCAGTGCCAGCGCTGTTCGTGCAGAGGTGTCCGGTGCCAGGACAACGGTACCCCCACAGGAAAGTGTTCCGAGTATGCCCGGACAGTTGATCACAAAGCCATGAGAGACTGGTAGAACCGCGAGATATACTGATTCCGCGCTCAATCCAAAGACTTCACTGGCGGCTGCGATCATATTGCTGTAGCCACTGTTCAGCCGGGCAATGGGCTTGGGTAAGCCAGTGGTTCCGCTCGACAGCAGCATCATCGCGGGATCGTCATTGCCCATCTCAGCCAGATACGGCGCAGCAGGGGCGTCTGCGGATGGTGCACAGAAATCTGAGAGTTGCTGCCATTCCTGCCAGGTTGGTGCAGGGATCCCGTCAATTAGCTTTAACTTGATCCCTGTGTGGTTCTCATTGAGATAGCGCTCAATGAACTGAGCAGAACTGAAACGACGGTTTCCCCGCGTTACAGCGACCACGGCGGGACGTGTTTTGTTCAGAAGATGCTCAAGCTCACGCTCTCGGTAGGCGTGCAGAACCGGCACCGGGATGGCGCCGAGCATCGTGGATGCAAGCATCAGTACAATGGCTTCGGCAGCATTGGGCAACTGATACGCAACTCGATCTCCTTTCTGAATCTGCGCGGCCTGAAGCCGGGCGACCGTACTGAAAACACGATTGTTTAATTGACGATAGGTGATGACTTCACCCTGAGACACCAAAGCAGGGGTATCAGCGTGATGACGCAGTGATGCTGCGATTTGTCGGTTCAGGCAAAAAGAAGTGTCAGCCATGATTCACCTCTGACCGGCCGAGGGCGGAATGGGCGTTTTCTTCAGGGGCAGTGATCATGGTTTCCAGTTCCTGAAGGGAATAGTCGTGTGTATCCCACAAATTGAATCCTGTGCATCCCAGCTGTTCGAGTTGTACCTGAAGATGCAGAGTTTCTGCCGAACTCAATCCCAAATCGGTCCTAAGTTGCCAATCACTCTCAGCCGAATGCAATAGATCTGGCGGAAGCCCAATCTTGACCAGCAAATTTATGACTCGTGTTCCTGTCATCTGTACCTCATTATGCGTCTCGTTTAATAAGAATGATTATTATTATCAAATGAACCGTCGGTCAGTCAATTTATAATTATTTGTTTTAAATAAAAAAATAAGTTGCAATGAAAATGATATTGAATATCATTACATGCCGACCATTGGTCGGTCAATGTGGGTGCATATGACTGGGTATCAGAAAACGGAGATGAATTGCTCCGGATCAGGTGAGTGCGCACCCTTAGCTGAGTGCTTTTGGTCGAGGCCATTTTGAACAGTACATCGGAGAGATATGAAACCACGTCATCGCGAACTGCCAGTGGCAGTTAAACCGGGAGATCCCCCTAAGCCATTTCCTCGTTCGTTAGGCAAAGGACTACCGTGTTTCGTTGTCTTGTCGGCGGGCATTTCGTGCTTTGGAGTCCATGCCCAGACAGAAGCGGGCATGAAATATCATCCTGAGGGCAGCGCAACAATGCTGACCGCCGCGGTTTTTCAACTCAATCAGGAATACGTGAAATCCGCCGACACCCAGCATCTGGGCTTCTGGACACAAACCGGGGAGACTTGCTCCAGAGGTGCCGGTATGCGTTATTCGGGCTCATCTGGGGGCAACCCGCATAACATATTTAAAGAGCCATCAGTTGCTCTCGATGATCTGGCGGTGAGCTATGACCTATATGGCCTGACAGGTACCGAAGTAACTGTTCCGATGAATGTGAGCAACCTTGCCGACAAGCAATACACAGCTAACTGCAGGTCAGATATGTACTTTTTTATTGGATGAGGGCGCTATGCGACAGTAGCCCAGACTTACAGGTGTTGAAATGAAACAGATCTCGCCGGATATTCCATCTCCAGAATTCAGGAATCACGCTGTCAGTCCCTCGCAGCTTGAAGTGTTAACAGAGGGGAGCACTGTGTCGGCTGGAGCTAAACCTGCTTATTTGTCGCTTGTCAGGCGTCGCTTGTGGCTGCTTACAGCCATGGCGACTGTGGTTCTGCTTCTGGCAATGATTGATTTAAGCACGGGACCGTCCAGCTACAGCCTCACGGATATTGCTCGTCTGCTTTGGGATTCAGAGTCACCGATTGCTCTGGAGGTGATTGTCTACGACATCCGGCTGCCTGCAGTTTTGGCTGCACTTGTCATTGGTGCAGGGTTGTCCGTTGCCGGTACTCAAATGCAAACGGTGCTTCACAACCCTTTGGCCAGCCCATTTACTTTGGGGGTTTCAGCCGCAGCCAGTTTCGGGGCCGCATTAGGATTGGTGTTTGGTGCAACAACGCTTCCCGTATCTCTGGGCAATTGGGTCGTGCCTGCGAGTGCTTTTTTCATGTCGACGATGGCTGTTCTGCTGATTGAGCGACTGACCCGGTGGCGGGGTATGAATAATGAACTGATCATCTTACTGGGTACGACTCTGGTTTTCACCTTCACGGCGCTGTTGCAGGGGCTTCAGTATGCCGTCCCAGATAGAGCGCTGGAAGCCGTTGTTTTCTGGACTATGGGAAATCTGTCAAGGGTCAGCAGCACTCAGCTTGTTCTGATCGCGGCCATTTTATTCTTGGTGATGGTGTGCTTCATGCGCAGCGCCTGGCAACTGACAGCTATGCGTCTGGGGGAAGAGCGAGCCAGTGCGATGGGGATTCCGGTCGCACGCTTACGATTGCAGACCATTCTGCTGAGCAGCGTGCTGGCATCGCTCTGTGTCTCTTTTGTTGGGACGATCGGGTTTGTGGGACTGGTCGCCCCGCACATGGCCCGGATTATCGTTGGTGAGGATCAGCGATTTTTGATTCCGGCATCGGCGTTATGTGGTGCTGCACTGTTATCTGCGGCTTCCATTGCCGGGAAAATCGCGGTGCCTGGTCAGGTTCTGCCAATTGGTATTGTGACTTCTCTGGTCGGCGTACCGATGTTTCTTGTTCTGATTCTGCGCCGGAGGAGGGTGTGATGATAACGTTAACCATTGAAGGGGTCAGTGTCAGGTTTGGCCGTAAGACTGTGCTGCATGATGTCACTATGGGTCCGCTGCATTCGGGAAAGCTGAGTGTGCTTTTGGGCGCCAATGCGGCAGGGAAGTCTACACTGCTGCGGCGGATCGCCGGTCAGCTTCAAGGTCAGGGACAGGTAAGGGTGGATGGCCAGCCAGTTTGTGATTGGCCTGAACAGCATCCGAGCCGACCAGCATTAGTGCCGCAGGATATTTTTACCGGCACAGGCCTGAGTGTTATGGAGGCGATCTTGTTGTCGGCCAAGCAGGGCAGTGGCTGGCGAGTTCGGGAGCATGAGCTTAACGCAGTGACTCGTTTGGTCGAGCAATTACAACTAACTGCCCTCGCGGGCAGCGAGCTGCACACACTCAGCGGCGGGCAGCGTCAGCTTGTTTCAGTTGCTCAGGCACTGGTCCGGAACCCCAAAGTATTGCTATTGGATGAACCGACCAGTGCGCTTGATTTGCAGCGTCAGTTTGAACTGCTGACGCTGCTTCGCCAACTGGCTCATCAGCATGGGTTATGTGTTCTGATGACTTGTCATGACATCAATCATGTGCTCAGATTCGCGGATCATGTGGATGTGTTGCACTGCGGGCAGATAGTGGCATCCGGCGAACCACGCACTGTGATTACGCCAGCATTGCTCCGTCAGATTTATGGTATTGAGGCCAGTATCGAACAAAGTGCGCAGGGATACCCCTATGTGGTCGTACTCGGAACCCGCGTTTGTGCAACAAGCGCGGAATGAGAGACAAGGTTCCCGACGGCTTGTCAGGCTTGATGCTCCGAGACCCCGACCATCCGCAGGCAATTCGCAAGGACCACGCGGATAAAATGCTCACGATCTGTTTCTGGGTAAGCAATGATATCGTCGGTCGCACCGTGTACACCGGCATAAATCAGGAGCGAGGTAATGCGTGGCTCAGCAATCTGCCACACACCTACGCGGGTACCGTTTTCGAGAATAACCTGCAGTTGTTCGAGAATCGCATTCTTTTCCCGGTTTGTGCGGTTATGGTGGTGATGATTGGTATAAACAATATCATGCAGGCGGTACGTGTCTGCGTAAGCCTCAATACTTTCTTGAATCCAAGCGCAAAGCCGGCCCTGCCAGTCATCTGCTTTGCAGGTGTCGATTTTATCCTCAAGCCGCTTCAAAAACTGGGCGGTATAGCGCTCCCCCATGGCTGCAAGCAACTCATTCTTAGAAGCGAAATAATGGTAAAAAGTACCTTTGGCTACCTGTGCCAGTTCGACAATCTCGTTGATGGTCGTCGAGTCGACCCCTTTGGCAAGGAACAGTTGTTCGGCGGCTGACATCAACTCGTTCAGGCGAACTTCTGCGGGCTTGACACATCTGGCTTTCGGAGGAGTAAACTCCGGACGGTTCTTTTTATATCTCATCGTAATCAGTGTTTTCCATTTCAATCTGTGTCGCTTGTTCCCGCAATGAGCAGGAGCAAGATCGCTTGTGCATTCGTGGAGTGTGTACTTAGACGTAACCGCGAATACCAAACAACGGATTCAAAGTGATACGACCAAAGTCACCTTAGATCCACGTATCGAAAAATTTTCGTAAGCATATCAAAAACTACCGGCCAAATCCTGAAATTATAATTCCTTCCATCAACGTCACGAAGTTTATCACATATTGACCGACGGTCGGTCGTTGTATATTATTGAGAATAGTTATTATTCAATTGGTGGGTGATCATGCAACGATACCGAACTCATGCTCTTGTCATCGCGGCCTATCTCGGGACCTTTCTGTCGACACTGGACATCAGTATTGTCAACGTCGCGTTGCCGACGCTTCAGGAGGCCCTTCATGCAGATATGGCAGGGCTTCAGTGGATTATTAACATTTACGCCATCGCGCTCTCTGCAGTGATGTTGTCCGCAGGCCCACTGGGCGATAAATATGGTCACAAGCGGGTGTGGCTGGGCAGCGTTGCCCTGTTTGTAATTGGCTCCGTGATTTGTGCCTTCGCCTCCGATCTGAACACTCTGCTGTGGGGGCGAGGGGTTCAAGGGGTTGCCGGTGCGCTGTTAATCCCCGGAGCCATGCCTATCCTGACCCACGCATTTCCCGATCCCCGTCAGCGTGCACGTGCAATCGGTGGGTGGTCGGCTTGTAGTGCCTTGTCATTGGTTTCAGGCCCTTTGATCGGCGGCTTGTTGATTGAGCATATTGGCTGGTCAAGTATCTTTCTGGTCAATGTCCCAATTGGTATCATTGCTGCCTTGCTTGGGGCCTGGGGAATTGTCGAGCGCAAACACCCTGAACATGCAGCGTTTGATCCGGTTGGCCAGATATTGAGCATGATTTGGCTTGGAATGCTCAGTTATGCGCTGATTGAAGTTGGCGAGCATGGGGCTTCCACGGAGAAAGTCCTGCTTCCGCTTTCATGTGCCGCAGTGGCTTTTGTGGCCTTTGTCTGGATTGAATTGACAGTCAAGAGGCCACTATTCCCTATTCTTCTTTTTCGCAATATTTCTCTGGCCGTGGCAAATCTGGCTTCTTTTGCGTTGGGATTTTCGGCCTATGCAAGCCTTTTCTTTCTGTCACTGTATCTGCAACAAGCGCAAGGCGACACACCACTTACTGCTGGGTGGCACCTGATGCCTCAATTTATGGTAATGGGGGGGGCATCGTTGCTGTTCGGCCGTATGGCACAAAATATTTCGCTAAAAAAACTAATGGTTGGTGGATACGCCTTGATTGGGGTATCCCTATGCTCAATGTCACTGTTTACCGCCAATACGCCTTACCTTATTGTCGGTAGTATCCTGGCGATTCTTGGGCTTGGGATGGGGCTCTCCGTTCCAGCGACCGGGATGATGGTCATGAGCTATGCGCCCGCTGAGCGTGCCGGGATCGCATCGGCAACCATGAACGCGCTGCGGCAGATAGGCATGACACTGGGTATTGCGGTACTGGGCAGTATCATGAGCATCTATGCGATCCAGCAGATGGCTGAGGTAGTCAGTTCCAACAATATGCAAAATGCTGTGGAGATTGCCCAGCGCGCAATAGTCAGCAATGAACTTCCTCCTGGTCAAGAAAGGTTGCTCTCGGCTTATCGTGCCTCGATGGCGGCCGGGTTTGGAATGGTCATGTTCTGTACGGGCTTGCTCAGTGTGCTGACTGCGGTGCTGCTGGTCGTTTTCACGGATGACAGCCATACCTCGCATGTTCATTCACATGCTGGCAGTACAGCCAGCAACCATAGGAAGGCACATAAACATACCTACAACAAGTCTGCCTGAAATCATTGGTTTGCATAGTGTCTAGGGCAAGAAGTACTTTCCTCTATGCGGCCTGTGGTTTAGTGGTTTAATGAATCCGGGCACCATATTAGGTGGTAAGTCGCTACCAAAGAAAGAGGTGCTCCATGACAAGACAGCGTCGTTCATTTTCCGCCGAATTCAATCTTGAAGCCGCTTGTTTGGTTTTTGACAAAGGTTACTAAATGCCAGCAGCGAGCCGTTCATTAAATGTTGGATAAAGGGTTCTTAGGCGTTGGTTACACATCTTGAACAAGGGCTTGTCGAATGGGGGCTGCGGTGTGTTCGGTGTTGCAATGTCTACTTATTATGATCATCGCCAGCGCCGCCATGTGGTAGATGCAAAACGCTTGAATCTTCGTAGTGAGGTGAACAGACTGTTTACGTTAAGACGAAGCTCTGCGTGCATTTCCTAAAACAGCTAGAGGAGAAAATCGACCGCTGCCAACCGGATGACTGGCTTGGCAAGTTGTGTGCCTGGATTTAGGGAAATATTGAAGCCTATACAGAGAGTTACCGCCTCATGACATGGTTTCTCCGGAGATGGATCGCCAAATCTCTCTCTGTGTGATGATTGCAGACTGCTTACGTATTGTTGGAGTAACGGATTGGAAAGCTTGATGGTTGGTACTATCGCTCAAGAGTATTAACCAGAAGCTGGAGTATGGAAATACCCTCCCTGGTAGCTACCTACCATCATATTTTTCTAGAGATCAAAACTTTTGCCGCCTATTTACTAAAAGGAGCGATTCTAGCGAGGAGTTAATGCCAGTCGTATTTTGTGTGTCGGTATAACTAATGAACAATTGAACAATTCGCCTGAGCAATTCGCCCGTAAAGGGGTAGAGAAAGTCTTTATCATCGACCGTGTGGGTTTGTCAGAACGTTATTTATACAAGAAACAAAAAGTTGTAAATAACCGGCCAATTAACTAACAGTTCTGCATCAATATGGTTAAATGCAATTAATTATCATTCGAATTGACTGACGGTCAGTCTTTAATTAAAATCTCCGCAACTCGTTCAATCTTTAACCTTTGAGGCCAAGATGTTTTACTTTCATGCGTTACGTTTCCAGACATCTACGAATTCAGTATTTTCTCGCTTTTCTGACCCATTAGCTTCAATTACCGCATCGCTGCTGCTTGTTAGCGGTGCTTCAGTTTATGCTGAGGAGACGTCAAAAGGGGGAGTTCAGGAGACAGGAAAAGCCAGATTGAATGACACTTATACTGTGACCGTAACTGCTGGCAAAATGTCGGATGAGGGAAATGGCCCGGTTCGAGGCTATGTTGCAGAGCAATCAAGGGTCGGGACAAAAACTAACACCTCAATTCTGGAAACCCCGCAATCGGTTTCTGTAATTACTCGTGAGCAAATGGATACTCAGCAGCCAGTTAGCAGTAGCTCTGCACTGCGTTATACAGCGGGTGCGACAAGTGAGAAATATGGAGGATATGGTGGCTACCTCGATATTACTAGGATCCGTGGTGTTGACGCAGATTATTATCTGGATGGATTAAGAATTATCAGCAACCCAGGGAGTTGGCTGCCACAAATTGATCCCTATTCGCTCGAGCGGATTGAAGTACTGCGCGGCCCTGCTTCAGCCATTTATGGCCAAGGGACGGGGGGCGGTATCGTAAATCAGATCAGCCGCAAGCCGCAAGATGTTGCCCTGCACGAATTGAATCTTCAGTACGGCAGCTTCAATCGCAAGCAAATAGGTTTTGATAGCACAGGGCCGATTAATGATGATGGTACTTTTCTCTATCGTTTTACGGCAAGTGGCTTAGATACTGAAGGCCAAGTTGAAGATACCCGTCATAAACGGCTTTATGTGGTGCCTTCACTCACCTGGCAGCCAAATTTACAAACATCGTGGACGGTTATCGCGATGTACTCTCAGGAGCCCGAGCTTCCTAACTATAACAGTCTCCCGGCCGCGGTATTGGGGTTGGATGGCAGCCTGTATCCGCAGATAAACCGGCGAAGAAACTTTACGGATATGAATTTTGAAAACTCTTCACGCCAGCAGAGTTTTCTGAGTTCATTATTTGAGTATGATTTTGAAAACAGTTGGCGATTGGTTAGCAATGCACGATATATGTATGTCAAATCCGACATACAGCGTGGTGTTGTTTATGGATACCAGGAAGTAAACGGCTCCCCACAATTAAAGGGTTATTATGAACTGACACCCGCCAAGGTGAATACATTCTCCATGGATAACCACTTGATCGGCAATGTCGAATGGGGCGATATGACCCATACCATCCTGATGGGCGTTGATTACGCAAAAGGAACCCTGAAAAATGAGCTGTATAGTGTCGGCCCTATTTTGTTGGATCCTTATGGTTCTCAGTACCGCCCGAACATTGTTCCGGATTTCACCGCAAGTCGTCTGGCACCCTGGAAAGTAAAGCAAGAATTCACTCGTGTCGGTGCGTATCTTCAGGATCAAATGGCTTACGATCGCTGGCGATTGGTACTCAGCGCAAGGCATGACTGGTCGCAAATAGATGATGAGACTCACAGTTATTCACCGACGTCCCGAGTGAGCAAGCAGGACGATACAAAGTGGAGTGGCAGAGCGGGATTGAGTTATCAATTCGATATAGGCTTAGCGCCATATATTAGCTATGCAACGTCCTTTGATCCTTTGTTGGGAACGGACTATCAGGGAGAACCCTTTGTGCCGGTTGAGTCTGAGCAAACTGAAGTCGGCATCAAATTCCACCCTGCGAACTCTAGTACGCTTTTAACAGCAGCAGTATTTCAGCTTGAACAGACAAACGTGAAGACAAGTGACGCGGACCACCTGGGATTTAATACACAGGCCGGGAAGGTACGAACGCGAGGGCTTGATTTACAGGCGACAACAGAAATAGTAAGTAATCTCAACTTGATTGCAAACTATACATATTTAGACAATGAGCTCGTCAAAGATACCTCCTACCAAGGGAAAAGCCTGGCACAAACACCAAAGCACAGCGCTTCGATTTGGATGGACTATTTGATTAACTATGATGCCTTTTCCGGCTTGAAGCTTGGTGGAGGCGTGCGCTACCTCGGTAAGTCGTTTGGAGACCCGAGCAATGATTTCGAAGTGCCTTCCGCCACTGTGATCGATTTGGCTGCCACGTACCAGCTTGATTCTCTTTCTTCGGAACTGAGTGGGGCGACACTCGCATTCAATGTGAGTAACCTGACGGACAAACAGTATGTCGCTAGCTGTACATCGCGACTTTATTGCTTTGTTGGGCAAGAACGGTCGATGATCGCAACATTGAGCTACCGTTGGTGAATTCTGTGACCAATTGTCTATATTCTCGCCGCGATGTACTGGGCCAGTTGCTGATGGGATGCACGGTTGTCGCGATGTCTCGTTTGTACGCAGGGATTTCTGCTTCGATGGTTATCACCAATATTGCCGCGCGCAGGATACATCTCGACCGACCTATCAAGTGTCTTCTGTTGGGCGATGGGGCTTTAGCTTATGTACTGTCTTCTCTCAATGGTGGCCAGAGGCAACTGGTTTCGAAGGCCCAAGCGTTAATTTTGACCCCTCAGGCCCAGTTACTCGATCAGCCTACAAGTTCCCTCAATTTACAGCATCAGCTCGTAGTGCTTGGGTTGCTGTGTCAGTTATCGCGAGTTCGACCAATGTGCGTCGTCATGGCAGTGCACAACATAAATCATGCCTTGCGATTTACAGATAATGTGGTCGTTCTTCGTGACGGTGAAGTGGAAGTTTCTGATTCGCCGGTTGATGTATTGACGCCGAGTCTATTGGAAAAAATATATGGTGGTCAGGCTCGAGTGGAACGGTGTTTACAGGGATATCTATATCTTTTAGTGGATTATTCAGTCAGAAACAGTTCGATATTACCTACAATAACGAAGGAGACGGTATGAGCATATCTCGTGGTCAGTTAACCCTCTTGGCAATGCCCAGTATCCACGCGGGTGCTTGGCGTTACCCCGGAGCTCGGCCTGATTTTCATGCCAATTTTGAGCAGATGAAATGGTTTGCCCAGACTCTGGAGCAAGGGTGTTTTGATGGGCTGTTTTTGCCAGATACCTTGGCGATAAGAGCAGCACCGCTCGAAGCTCTGATGAAAGGGCATAGCGTATCTACCCTAGACCCGTTGACCTTGCTTCCTGCACTAGCAGCCGTGACGCAGCATATCGGCCTTATCGCTACGGCGAGCACCACCTACAATGAACCCTATACGCTTGCTCGTCGTCTGGCTTCGCTTGATGTCATCAGCAACGGCAGGGCAGGCTGGAATCTCGTGACTTCAAGTAATCCAAACGAAGCGGCAAATTTTGGTGCTGAACAGCATATGGAGCACAGTGCAAGATACTTAAGAGCCAGAGAATTCAGTTCCGTTATGGACGGACTGTGGGAGAGTTGGGAAGAAGATGCATTCTGCAGGGATGTACAAACTGGTTGCTATTTCGATCCTGAAAAAATGCATATCCTCGATCACAAAGGCCCACACTTTTCTGTGCGAGGCCCCTTGAATGTTGAGCGACCTATTCAGTCTCGCCCTGTCATTGTCCAGGCCGGCGCGTCGGAGGCTGGGCGACAAATTGCGGCTGAAACTGCAGAAGTTATCTTCACTTATCAGACTGATCTCGACGGGGCTCAGCGCTTTTATACTGACATGCAGTCCCGAGCACAGGCTGCCGGGCGGCCACATAAACTGAAAATAATTCCAGCAGTTTTCGTTGTGCTGGGCGATAGCTTGGAGCAGGCGCAGGAAAAAAGACGCCAATTAGATCAACTGGTCGATGACGCGAGTAGTTTGGCAACCTTGTCAATTGCACTGGGACATGATGTCTCGCAATATGATGAAACAGCTCCTCTTCCTGATATTCCTGAAAGTAATGCGAGCAAAAGTGGCCGTGATCGAGTCATCGAACTGGCAAAAAAAGAGGAACTGAGCATTATTGCATTGGCAAGGCGCATTTGTGGATATCAGGGTCTGGAAATGGTTGGAACGGCAACGATGGTCGTTGAGCAAATGCAGCATTGGTTCGAAAACGGAGCTGCGGACGGGTTCAATATCATGTTCTCTCATTTACCCGGAGGCGTATCTGAGTTCGTAGAGCAAGTGGTTCCTGAATTACAAAGGCGGGGGTTGTTAAGATTGCAGTATGAGGGTAACACGTTTCGAGAAAACCTCGGTTTAGCAACGCCTCCTCACGGTTACTCACGCTGTTAAAATGTCGTACTGTTTTGGGGCAGGTCAGTTATGTGTAAGCATTTTGACATTGATATATCGATGAATATTCTTGCTCCGAGATTTTGTAGGTTTTCGGGCTGGGATTCAAAGGCGGATTCTAGAACGTGAGAACCACTTTATGGTACTGCCATAAAAAACGCCTCTTAATACCGTTCGTTGTAAACCTACAAAAGCGTGGTACAGAAAGAGGCGTTTTCAAGTTATCGTTGTGACAATTATCAAGTTATGGTGGTAAATATCACTTTATGGTTGTTTCAACAATAAATTCGCAGGTGTAGACAGTTGGTGTTTTGAGGTAGTAAAAAGGCCGCTAAAAAGCGGCCTCAAATAGTGTTGATGCAACCATAAAGTGATAATCACACTCTAAATATAATCAATTGGTTAAAAGAAAAACAACCATGTGCTGATATCGAGTAATACAACCATAAGTTGAAATTATTGTGATTTATTGTTTGTACTGAGGTGCCTTATAAAGGAAACTTTCTTTCAAAAACACTTCAAAGACCAATAATAAGTGAGGCGGGTTAGTGCATATTTTCCTTGCAATAATGGCTCAATATTAGACAGAAGTGTGTTTCGGAAAACAGAATATTAGCATTCCATGAATTAAACCAGATATGGCAAAGTCGCTTAACTCGATATCTCAAACTAGTTATGTAGCACACTCACTATTAGGCGTTATATTCCATTAACTTAGGCACGCATTTTAAAATTGCATCTAAAGGTTGGATATTTTGATGCGCTCGACACAACACAACGGCTCCTTCGATACTCGCAATGATTCCCAACGCAAGTGTTTGCGCATTAGATACCGAGTGACCTTGAGAAATTAGGTGATCAGCGATAAGCGATTGCCAGTTATTAAATACTTGTGGTACCGCGTTTTTGACCTTTTCTCCTTCCGGCTCCTGCGGAGCTTCAATGGCCGCATCCACAATTGGGCAACCAGCACGAAAATCCGATTTTCTTAGGCGCTCACGCCACTGCGACAGGAACAAGCTAATTCCATTTTTATTATCCACATCAAGACAGGCTTGTAATTGTGCGGCCGCTTTTCCTCCCGCCCAAAAAATGGCCTTGGTCACAATTTGCTGCTTTCCTCCAGGGAAATTGTGGTACGTAGAACCAAGCGGTGCATTAGCAATGTATCAAAGCCTGTAAGGTCATGGGCGTATCAAGAGACACGTTATATCGTTATCAAGAGTTGGTTAAAACTGGTGGTATCGATGCCCTTATTAATCATAGTCTTATAACACCAAATATGAAGAATCGTGTCGATAATGAAACTGAACAAGTGGTTCTAAAGTACGTCATTGATTTTCCAGCTCATGGACAAGCCCGAACAAGCAATGAACTACGCACACTGGAGGTGTTTATTTCTCCAAGTGGCGTTCGCTCAATCTGGCTTCGTAATGATCTAGAAAACTTCAAGAAACGCCTTATAGCACTTGAGAAAAAGGTTTCTGAGAACGGTATCATCTTAACGGACGACCAAGTTGCAGCCCTTCAATTAATTAAATTCTTCTAGCGAAACAGAAACGGTTCGTCCTGCAATTAACGTGAAGTCCTTTGGAATCGTATCTATTTTGATCCGAACTGGAATGCGCTGAGCGAGGCGTATCCAACTGAATGTCGGATTCACATTTGCCAGTAATGTTCCTGAAGCTGTTGTTCTTTCACTGTCGTTAATTCCCGCAGATAACCCTTCAACATGCCCATATATCGTTTTGGTTTCGCCCATCACAAAGATGGTGGCGAGTGCACCATTCTGTATACGGCTTAGTTTTGTCTCTTCAAAATATCCGGAGACATAAAAACTATTTTGATCAACAAGTGCCATGACTGGTACGCCAGCAGAGGCGAATGTACCTGGTCTGAGAGAGAAGTTCGTTATCACACCATTAACCGGCGAGTAGATGTCGGCTCTGCTCAGGTTAATTTCAGCCAGTTCTAGGTCTGCTAAAGATTTATCCACGCTGGCCTGAGCCAAAATTAGTGCATCGCGTTTATCGTCACGTTGCTGCGCCGAGACTGCGTTATTTAATCGCTGATAGCGTTTGTATTCCCGATCAGCTGCGTGAAGTGTGGCGTTGGCTTGTTTCACCATTGCTTTGGCTTGCGTAACTTCATTGTTCAGGCGCTTTTTATCCAAACTAAACAGCAGTGTGCCTTTGTTAACGACCTGATTATCGTGAACGTAGACGGCTTCTACATTTCCTGAAATATCGGTGGCAAGCGGAACGATATCGGCACGAATCTTTCCATCTCGAGTTTGCGGCGCATAGTGATAGTAACTGTATAAATTCCAAACAACGACGCCTGCTAGCAGCACTGAACCTGTTGTTATTAGAACTTTAAAGCTCGATACAACTTTGTTTTTAATCATGATAGTGAATGACCTGTTGGTGTTGTGATGATCGCAAATACGTGAAAGACCAAGCCGGTAAGAGAAATTAATAGGGCTGAGTCAAAAATGGGTCTTTGCGCGATGAGTCGATAGAAACCTGTCCTTAAAAGTAAATAGGAGAGTAAGATTCTGAGGCAATAAGCGAGCACTATACATAACAGCAATGGTGAAACGTAAATCCCCAAAATATCGAGTTCGTTAAGCATAAGATGGTTTCCAGTGTGGTGCTGTTGGATAGAGGGCGATTCGCAATCCGGTTAATAGATGTAAAACGTCAGTTTGGTTTTCATGGTTCGCACGCTGAATGTTGAGATCGATTTGTCTGAGCAATTCGTCCGTCAATTGAGATTGACTGTCACGGTGCTGGCTGAGGTTTTGCAGCAGTGGTTGCAATGTTGAGGGCATTGAGTGTTCGCTGCTCATCAACTGTCTCAATTTGGCCGTTATGATGTTGGCTCTGAGTTGAGTCAGAAGGATGAGGCTGTCTTTGCCGAGTGTTGCGTCTAGTCTCGATAACTGTAAAGCCATTCTGTCCAAGGAACGAATCACATAGTTTTCGATCGCTACGTCATCAAATCTGTGAGTCAGTGCCTGTTGATCTTTTTGCTCGCGCTTCAATAGTTGGTGTAGTGCATGTTGTGCTCCCCAGCGGCGGCATAATGCGACGGCAACGAAAGCTACAAAGATGCCTGTTAACGTTGCTACAGAGCTTTCCAAAAAGAAGCCAATGTCGAAAGGTGAATAATGATTTTGGAAGTTGATGTTACTCAGACTCAATGCCAGAACCAACACCGCCAGGGGGCTTCTTGATGCCCAAATTCCCATTGGCAACATAAAAGCAGCCATGATCACCAGAAAGCTGGTTTGGTTATTTGCCATTGGTAGCAACAGGTATCCCAAAATAAACGCGGTAAAGGTGGAGATAAATGCAAAGCGTCCAAACTGAGTTATAGCGATACCGGGTTCATCGCTGGCGCCAAAAAAGCTAATCGCCACCACACCCAGCAAGACTAAGTTGGGGCCCTGAGTCCATCCTGTCAGATACCAGACGGCACTGAGCAACGAATACGTCAGTAATATCCCGACGAACATGCGTGACATCAAGCCCGTGTCTGGCGGGAGCGGAAATGCTTTGGCTTTCATCGCCGCGTAGCGCATGAAACCGTGAATGGGTTTGTCTTCCATAAGACGTTGAAACGCAGTCACATATTCCCAGTCCTGAATGTGCTGGTTGAGCAATAACTGAATTCGATTGAGCACCAGTTTTTCCCATGGGGAGGATTGATGATAAACCTCGCTAGGTATCTTAATCGGTTGAACTTCCAATGCACCGCTATGGGTTTTCAGGCTTTCCAAACTTGGTAACAGGCGTTCACGTGTTTCAGAAGATAAATTGTGTATTGCATGACCCAGTGCAGAAATCGTCGGAATCATCTTCATGATTTGACTTTGCAGTGCGATGACGGCTTGGCGTGTCTGTCGATTAACAGCGTGGTCACGCTTGATGGTTGAAACCAGCAGAGACAATGATGAAACGTCGTTGAGAACTGCCAGCCTGTCTGCGTCTGTCGAATGATCGGTAATGCCAGCGAGGCAATCATCACGCCATGTTTTAAGGTCACGAACCCAGTTATCCACTCGAGATTGAATCATGGGTTGCGTGGTTCCCGGAAAAAACAGCGTATCGACGAAGGTGACCGATAATATACCAATGCAAATTTCGACAACTCTCGTCACAACCATCGTAAACATATGTTCAGGCTGACCGATGTACGCAACCAGCACTAACATAATGGTGACACCAGCCAATTGCAGGCTGTAAGCTCTTGGTGTTCGGTCGGCAAAAGACAAAGCAAGGATTGTAGAGGCAACCAAACCTGTTACGATCACCAAAATGAAAGGTTCACTCGCTAGCCAGGCTGAGAGTAGCAGTGAGATGAGGCCAGCAAATAATGTTCCTGCAAACCGGTATGTGGCTCGGGCTCGGACAGCGCCGGACAAAGGGTTACTTAACACACAGCACGTCACCATCGCCCAGTAAGGGTTCGTCAATCCAATCTCTACCGCGACGAAATAGGCGAGCATGGCCGATACATAAATTTTGGCAGCGAATAGCCATTGTTGACGCGTGATGTTCATTTCTTTGACTTAGATTGCAGCACAAACTCGTTGGCCCGCTTTTCAAACAACCGTAATACTTGAGTTGCTTGTTCAATCGCTGCCAAATCAACGTCATTCATCAGTTCAAGACGCAACGCGTCGGCAGCCCGCTCTATGCTTACCGCGATTTCGGTTCCCTTGGGCAAGATATGCAGAGTTTTGATTCGTCGATCGGCAGTGTCTTCGCGGCGCTCTAGCAATTGTTCATTGCTAGCTTGATCCAATAGGCGAACTAAAGCGCCAGGATTGATGCCAATTTCCTCAGCTAATAATTTCTGATTTAAACCTTGTGGATTTCGATACACAAGAACAACAGCGCTTGCCAGAGACATCGAGATGCCGTAGTCCGCGATGACTTCAGATACCGCTCGTTTCCAGGCGCGTCTTACTGGTTGAAGACTATTCGTGAGTTCGTGAAGAAGTGCGATTTTTTCTTGCATAGTCATGCCTCATATCAAGCTTTCTGTATGCCGTTCGTGGTGGCGTGGAGCGGATGATAGGAAATTATCGTTGCTTTAGCAATTACTTTGAAGGCAATCTAATTCTGTATGGACAGGCAGGGTTGAGGATAAAAAAATAGCCCCAGTATTTTGGGGCTACATTTTTATGGCGTGAAAAGTTCCCGCTTTTCTATCAGAAAGTCCATGAGAACTCTGATTTTTTTCGGCATCTGTTCGCGTGAAGGAACATAGAGGTAAAAGCCTGGGAAAGGTTTGCACCATGGGGTAAGAACTCGCGTCAGTCTTCCATCTTTTATGGGCTCTTGTACCCATAAATCAATGTGCTTAACTAATCCTACCCCCTGAATTGCGGCTTGGAGCATACTGTTGTCATCATTGAACACCGCATTGCCTTTAGGTTCAAAGACAACGGTATGACTGTCAGAGCCTGGCGCCGTCAACGCCCAATGATCGAGTGTGCTACTGGAAGTAAATCGATAGGCGAGGCAGTTGTGCATCTCCAGATCTTTGGGGCTTTGCGGAATCCCATTTTTTTTCAGGTACTGTGGGGAGCCCACGATTGCCGTCGTCAAAGGGGGAGTGATGGGAACGGCGACCATATGTTCATCCAAACTTACCCCCAAGCGAATACCCGCGTCCAACCCATCTGCCACGATATTTGTGAATCCGTCGTCCATCATTAACTCCAACCGTATCTTTGGATAACGTGACAAAAACTCACCAATATGTGGCTCGATAAGAAGTCTGGCGGCAGTCCTGGATGAACTGATACGTATCAGTCCAGACGGTTCAATGTGGGAATCATTTAACTCGTTAACGACTTGCTCAATGCTTGTCAGAGAAGGATGCATAATATCCAGTAGACGTTGCCCCTCGTCTGTCAGTGACATATTACGAGTGGTGCGATTCAACAATCGCACCTGGAGTTGCTGTTCCAGCGCTTTTAGATGCTGCGACAATGCAGCACGCGTTACCCCCATTTCTGAGGCGGCTTTCGTAAAGCTTCGGTGGCGAGCAATGTGAGCTAACCACGTCAGTGAAGAGATAAGAGAAGGTTCAATAGGCATTTGTTTAGTTTAACTTAACACTCATGTGTGTGAAACGATATTTATCATATACAGTTCGTTCACTAAGATTGCTTCAAGTTTACGTCATCCTAAGACGAACGGTGAATCGCTACAGGAGCAATGAGATATGTCTAAAGTCACTTTCAAAAACCTAAATGGTCAAGGCATCGAGATTTCTGCTGAGATCAACTTCCCACGCAATTTTGACGAAAGCAAACAATATCCAGCCATCGTTGTTTCCCACCCTGGTGGTGGCGTGAAGGAGCAAACGGCGGGTCTGTATGCCCGAAAACTTTCAGAACATGGCCTCATTACCATTGCGTTTGACCGCTCGTATCAAGGTGAAAGCACTGGAGAACCGCGCCAATTGGAAAACCCTTACGTAAGCACTGAAGATGTCAGCGCTGTGGTGGATTACCTAACCGTACTGCCTTATGTCGACAGCGATAAGATTGGTGCAATGGGTATCTGTGCCGGCGCGGGTTACAGCGCAAATGCGGCAATAAATGATCGTCGTATTAAAGCTTTGGGCATGGTGAGTGCCGTTAACATTGGTCAAATGTTCCGCAATGGCTGGGACAATACTGTGGCAGATGCTGACGCAGTGGGTTATCTGGAGTTCGGTTCTAATGCACGTACGACAGATGTAAGTAGCGGTGAGTATGCGATCATTCCACTGGCTCCGATGCGTGAAGAAGATGCTCCCAATGCGGAGCTACGCGAAGCATGGGAATACTACCATACACCCCGTTGTGAACATCCAAACGCACCGGGTTTCGCACTGACACGTAACCTGAATCAGATCATCACCTATGACGCTTATCACAAGGCGGAAGCTTTCCTGACTCAACCAATTTTTGCGATTGCAGGTAGCGAAGCTGGCAGCAAATGGATGAGTGATGACCTTATTGCTCGTGCGGCCAGCAAGAATAAAACGCTCTATGTTGTTGACGGTGCTAATCATATGTCTCTTTACGACGTACTACCGTATGTCGATGAAGCGGTAGCGCAGTTGGCTCCGTTCTTTAAAGAGACGCTGAAGTAATCGGTAACAGAGATCGGGCAGTGGCTCAATTATCGGTGCCACTGTCCACTATTGGTCATATAGCGGCACGCAAATTGGACTGATAAGCCGTTGATACCCAAGCCAAATGCATTTTGAGGAATATTAAATGTCAACGTTCATTGTTTTTACTCGGGAAAGCACGCAAGACCAAGAGGCGTTGGATACCTATATGAATTTGGTCGCCCAACCCTTGAAGGGCATACAGTTAACGTGCTCTCGTCTTACGGAGCATTGGAAACATTAGAAGGTGAAGAACCTGAGGGTGTGATCATTGTGGAATTTCCAACGAAAGCCGCAGCACGTGCTTGGTATGACAGTCCAGCCTACCAACAGGTTGTGCAATACCGCTTTAAAGGGGCTAAGTACCGAGCGCTTATGGTTGATGGAAACTAAGTTTCTCTATTAAAGCAGGGGATACATCTAAACGATTGTGATGAGGAAAAGTGATATGAGTAATGTTCTTGTACTTGGTGCCAGCGGGCAAATTGCGCAGTGGGTTGTGAAATCATTGAATGAGCAAACAACCCTAAATCAAACGTTACTGCTGCGTAACCCCCAAAAACTCGTCGACATTGCTTCTGCGAAGGCGAAAGTTGTTGTGGGAGATGTGTTAGACCGAGCACTGCTTAAATCCGCGATGGACGGGCAGGATATTGTTTATGCCAACTTAGCCGGTGATGATCTCTATGCCCAGACAGCCGCTGTGATCGATGCAATGCAGGAAACTGGCGTGAAGCGTCTGATCTTCGTGTTGTCTCTGGGGATCTACGATGAAATCCCTGGCAAATTTGGCGAATGGAACGATGCCATTATTGGTGAGTCGCTAAAGTACTATCGGCGAGCGGCTGATGCAATCGAAGCGTCGGGTTTGGATTACACCATTCTGCGTCCGGCTTTGCTGACTGATGAAGACGAAGTGGACTATGAAATCACAGCGAAGAATGAAGCATTCAAAGGTACGGTCGTGTCACGAAAAAGTGTCGGTGATCTTATTACGCAAGTCATTCTAAACCCAGCGACTTATGTGGGTGCAAACCTCGGTGTCAATAAACCGAATACCGACGGCGATCAGCCCTATTTCATGTAAGAGTAAGCACGCTCTGCGTTGACGAAATACCTTTCTGGTCAGCGCGTTCATTCTCACTGTTATTTATATGTGCACGTCTTTTGGGGCGTGTACTGGAGCGCTAATGTCTTCCGTTTTTGTTAACGAAGATATTTCTGAATGACGGTACATTTTTACCCTTATTTTACTGAGGAGAAATTATGACTCGTATTTGGTTTGTCACGGGCACGACCCGAGGTATGGGAACAGCCATCGTTAAAGCCGCTTTGGATCAGGGTGATAAAGTCGTGGCGACTGGCCGCAATATAGCGCGTCTTCGGAAGCTCTTCGCTAACGTACCCACAGATCGCATCGAATTTTTAGAGTTGGATTTCGCGAGTGAGCCACAGGCTCAGTCTGCAGTCAACGAAGCCGTAAAGTGTTTTGGTCGTATCGATGTGTTGGTCAACAATGCTGGTTATTGCTTATTGGGGCGTTTTGAGGAAGCAACGGCACAGCAAATTGAAGCCCAGTTTGCGACCAATCTATTTGGCATGGCCAACGTATTACGTGCGGTGCTGCCAGTGATGAGGCGTCAGGCCAGTGGGCGGATTTTTAATACGTCTTCGATTGCTGGCGTCAAAGCGGTTGCCAATGCGACTTTCTATTCCGCTTCAAAATATGCCGTTGAAGGGATGACTCTGGCTTTAGCTGATGAGGTCGCGCCGTTGGGCATTCAAGTGACGGCGATTGAGCCGGGCTTTTTCCGGACCGAGTTCCTCAATGATCAGTCGGCGGAGTACGGTCAAAACCACATTGACGATTACGAGCCTTATGGCAATACACGCGACCGGCTTGCTGCAGCCGACGGCCAGCAGCAAGGAGATCCAGCCAAGTTGGCCCAAGTGATCGTTCAAGTCGCTAATTTAGAAAAGCAGCCACGGCAACTGTTGATAGGCAATGACGCAATTGATTTCGTGATGCCTTCGTTAGAGGCACGAATTGCAGAAACTCACGAGTTCGCAAGCCTTACGCAATCGACCGATTTATAGCACACGTTAGTGGCAGCTGAGTGAAACTCAATCCCGTGATTATGAATGGGTTACACCAATAGATAGTGTTTTTAGAGGTTATAAACAGAAATGAAAGATGCATTATTTCAATCCTTTAAGTTCGACAATGGCGTGACATTGCGCAACAGAGTCGTGATGGCACCAATGACGACTTGGTCATCCAATCCGGACGAAACCATCTCCGATGAAGAACTCATGTACTACCGCGCTCGTGCCCAGGGCGTGGGTTTGATGCTAACAGGATGCAGTCATGTTCAACCCAGCGGGATTGGATTCACCGATGAATTTGCCGCGTATGACGATCGCTTTATTCCCAGCCTGAGCAAACTTGCGGATGCTTCCAAAAGTGGCGGTGCGGTCGCGGTGTTACAGCTGTTCCATGCGGGTAATAAAGCAGTGCCGGATTTAATCCCCAATGGTGAATTAGTCAGTGCCAGTGCCAGTGCCAGTGCCGTAGCGGCACCGAAAGGGCCATTTAACGATGGTAAATTGGCAAGTCGTGAGTTAACAGAAGCAGAAATTCTGGAATTGATTCGTGATTTTGGCCAAGCCACGCGTCGAGCGATTGAAGCGGGTTTTGATGGGGTAGAACTACATGGTGCGCATGGATTTCTGATTCAGAACTTCTTGTCGCCACTCTTTAATCAACGCAATGACCAATGGGGCGGTTCTCTTGAAAACCGTATGCGTTTCCCTCTGGAAGTAGTGCGTGAAGTTCGCAGAGTGATATCTGAACATGCAAGCCGTCCTTTCTTGCTTGGCTATCGTATTTCACCGGAAGAGCCGGGCGAGGGATCGTTGCGGATTGATGATGCGTTAGTGCTGTCGGAAAGATTGGCCGAAGAAGGTAATATCGATTACTTGCACACTTCGCTGTACAACATTATTTCTGGTCAGTCGCAGGATGACACCAGTGGTAAAACGACGGCTCAACGTTTTATCGAGCGTGTGGCTGATCGAGTTCCATTGATGGCTGCTGGTGAGGTACGTACTCCTGATGAGGCTCGCAACGTGCTTAACATCGGGATGCCACTTGTTGTGGTAGGACGCAGCTTGGTGATGAACCCAACGTGGGTCGAAATGGCGCAAGATGGACGTGACCCGGATATTCGTAAGGCGTTAGATCTGGCTGATAGCGCCGAAGGGCTGCAAGTCCCAGCGAAGTTATGGGAAGTCATAAAGTCGACGCCGGGGTGGTTTCCTGTTCAGTCATAATGTCGAGTATACATCATTGACTTTCGTCCAATGGCCCTATTGATTAGGGCCATTTTCGTTTGGAAAGTCCTTACGTGACCGCCTATGATTTAACGTATTCAAACCAAGCTCTGTATGATGAAATTCGAAATAAGGGTTCAGTGACCGAGGCCATTTAAAAGCCCGTAGGGATTTCGCGATGCAAAAACAAGAAGACTATGAAATTGCGCCTTTGGAGCTGTTTTTTGACCTCATTTTTGTTTTTGCCCTAATACAGTTATCACATCATCTTGCTGAGCATCTAAGCTGGCGAGGTTTTGCCGAAACAGCGACCCTGCTCGTTGCTGTGCTCTCAGTCTGGTCTTATACCAGTTGGGCGGCCACAATGATTCCGGTGTCCAGAGCAACGTGTACCATGATGTTGTTATTGGTCACTATGCTTGGATTGATCATGAACGCCGCCATCGGTTCTGCCTTTAGTGTTGCCCCCTGGAGTTTTGTTCTCCCCATGTTATGCATTCAGATTGGCCGCACAATCTGGACGATTATCAATGCCCCAACCAAAGATTATAAACGGCACTTCAAGGCATTATTGATCTGGCTTCTATTTGCCTCGCCGTTGTGGATTTTAGGTGCACAGGCTGATTCGGATACGAGGCTTTTTTGGTGGGGCGCCGCGGTCTTAATGGATTTACTGGGCTCTTATCTCGCTCACCCAATCCCAGGATATCGTTTGAACTTTGAACAACTTCCTTTTGACGCGGAACATATGCTTGAGCGATATAACCTTTTCATTATTATTGCGCTTGGTGAAACAATCTTGATGACGGGAGCATCCATAGCAAAAGCCCCTACAGACTTGATGACAATATTTACGGGTTCGTGCGCTTTATTGATTACGATTTCACTTTGGGCATTGGCATTTGGTTCCATCCAAAAGCATGCTGAAGCGCACGCTATCGTTACGATAAATCCAGTTAGAATTAGTCACTATGCCATGAATATCATGACGATAATGGTAGCCTGCCTAATTGTGTTGGCGGTCGGAAACGAAAACGTTGTCCATCATCCCGTCGGTCATGCAGCTTTATCCACTGGGTTAATGATTTCGCTTGGGCCTGGAGTCTTTCTACTCATGCAAGGTCTATTTCTTAAGAGCATGCTAAACATCAAGTCGAAATTGCATTGGTTCGGAGGGATTCTGACGGGGTTGTCGGGCTTATGGATTCTTATTCTTTCGCCGTATTTTGTCATTTTTATCATAGGGCTTGTGCTTGCCTGTTTTGCGTTTTTGGACTGGCATAACTGGCATAAATCGATGGAGTAAACCCGGTGGCAGCACTAAGAATTTGTTGAATTCGACAGGGTGGTGTTTTTGAGTTTTCATGAAAAATATAAATTTATCATTGTGTTATGATTATATTTTGCTGAGGCTTACTCAAGCAAAGCGTCCGGCTTCGTTATTTCAGGCATAAAAAACAAATCAGGCAAGTAGCTCGTCATTTTAGGCAAACATACGAATTGCCACCTACCTATAATAGCTCTATGTCAGGAGCAGACGACAATCGTTGGTACATCAATTCCTCCTGATAACGACGAACTCTAGTTAGGAGCAATCCAAATGAATAAAGTCTACTTCCCAAACACAAACGGTCTGGATATTACGCTAGCCGGACTGATTAACTTCCCTACAAACTTCGATGAGAACAAACGCTACCCAGCGATTGTTGTTTCGCACCCAGGTGGGGGTGTCAAAGAACAAACAGCGGGCACGTACGCTAAAAAGCTTGCTGAACAGGGGTTTATCGCGCTCGCATATGACGCTTCTTATCAAGGTGAAAGTACGGGGAGTCCTCGTCAACTGGAAAACCCTCATGTACGTACTGAAGATGTAAGTGCGGTTATTGATTACCTAACGACTCTGGAATATGTCGACAGCGATCGCATTGGTGCGATGGGTATCTGTGCCGGTGCTGGTTATACTGCAAACGCAGCGATTAATGATCGTCGTATCAAAGCGGTGGGTACCGTGAGCATGGTTAACATTGGGCAAATGTTCCGAAACGGTTGGGACAATAATGTCAAAGACAGCGATGCCATTCCTTTTCTTGAAGCTGGTTCTGGTGCGAGAACCGCAGATGCGAGTGGTTCCGAGCCTGCGACAATCCCAATGGCTCCAATGAAAGAAGAAGATGCACCTAACGAAGAATTGCGTCAGGCCTGGGAGTATTACCATACCGATCGCGCGGCCTATTGCACTGCGCCTGGCTTCGCGACCGCTCGTAGTCTGACACAAATCATTGCCTATGATGCGTTCTTCAAAGCAGAAGCTTTCTTAACTCAACCTTTACTTACAGTTGTTGGTAGTAATGCAGGCAGTAAATGGATGAGTGATGACCTGATGGTTCGTGCCGCGAGCAACGATAAGCAAATGTATGTCGTTGATGGAGCTAATCACATGGATCTCTACGACGGAGAGTCTCCGATTGCTGAAGCAATCGGTGTGCTGGCACCATTCTTTCAGCGCACGCTGTAACCACAAGCCAATCAATTATGAAGGCTCAATGTCATGAGCCTTCATGTCAGGAGTTGAATGATGAACATCAAAAAAGTGACCTTCCGAAATGCTGATATGGCCTGGGATATGGCTGCGTTAGTTCTGCTTCCGGACGGCTTTGACGATTCAAAACGTTATCCGACTATGATCAGTGTCCATCCATTTGGCAGTTGTAAAGAGCAAACATCCAGTGCTGTTTATGGCAAAGCTCTGGCGGAGTTGGGTTATGTCGTCATCGCCTTTGACGCCAGTTTCCAAGGTGAGTCGGGTGGTTTGCCTCGGTACGTGGAAGACCCAACTCAGCGAGTTGAGGACATCAGCCGCGTGATCGACTATGCGATAACATTACCTTATGTCGATGAAACCCGAATCGGTGGACTGGGGATCTGTGGCGGTGGTGGTTATATTCTAAACTCGGCACTGACAGAAAAACGTTTAAAAGCCGTGGTTGGTATTACGCCAGTTAACGTTGGACGTTTGTTCCGTGAAGGGTTTAGTTTGTATTACCCAATCGGCGCTCTTGAAGCCATGGCGGCGCAACGCACTGCAGAAGCCCGTGGTGCTGAGTTGCAAGTGAATGAACTTTTACCGCCAAGCCTTGAATTTGCCAAAGAAAATGGTTTGACTGAACGCGATGTTTTTGAAGCAACTGATTACTATAAAACACCGCGAGGCCAGGCTGAAGGTGGCGCAACACGTATGTTGTTCTCTCATGCACAAAAAACGTTAAGTTGGGATGCATTCGCTTTTGCGGAAACCTTGATGACGCAACCAATGATGGCAGTGGTTGGGCAGAAAGTTGGGGCGTTCGGAGCATTTCGTGATGGGCAGGAGATCTATGGCAGAGCCGTAGCGTCGAAAGATCGCAAACTGGTCGATCTGGAGAACTGGTCACATTACGAACTGTATGACCACCCTGAAGCGGTGGGACAGGCGATGGATAAAGTGGCGCCGTTCCTGGCTGAATATCTCAAATAAATGACCCAAATGCGTTCTTCGAATGTTCGAGGAGCGCATGATTTTCATTGGTCGCAATCAAACGATTGTTCTTTTTAATACTCATGGGATGGCAGCTATGGTTCGCTGGATAATGATTTTTCTGTTTGCTCTGGCCATCTTGTTGTTTGTTGTGGCCTTTGTGGTTACGCGTATTGAGAATTCACAATATGCTGAAAACAAGTCGTACAAGGATAAGTGGTCAGGGGCGGAACTACGAGAAACAACGACGGCGATTGTCGTATTTTCACGCTCTGGGAATACCGGGGTATTGGCTGATCATATTGCGACTAAAACCGATGGCGATGTCTATGAGATTTTGGCTGAAAAATACCAGCTTGGAATTCCAGGTTTGATCAGCGCATTAAATGACGCGAGGGGTAATGTTGCAGAAATCTCACCGGCTCAGATCGATCTTACGCAATATGATACCGTGTATTTGGGTTCGCCTATTTGGTTGTATAGCCCGGCACCACCCCTATGGCAATTCGTTGAAAATAATGATTTTACCAACAAGAACGTGGTTCTTTTTAATACGTTTAACAGCAAATTTGAGCAACATTTTATCGATGAATTCGAGGCATTAGTACGCTCAAATGGTGCGATAAATTTCACTCATCAATACGTTAAACGTGGACGAATGGGAGGACAGATTTCATCGCAGGAACTAACACAACGGTTCGATGAAAAATACGATAATGAAAGTGTAAGCGAAATAGTGGGTGATAGTGATGAACAACAGTAAGGCAAGTCAGATTCTGGTGGAGCAAGTGCAAGCGTATAGCAGTAAAGAAGGTAGCTATACGACGGAAATACCGGGATTAGAAGTTCATATCCGAAATACCCCCACGGCACCACTGCATTGTATTTATAGCCTCGGATTCTCGTTGATCCTCCAAGGCAGTAAGAAATTGGCGATTAATGATATGCAAGTGCCCGTGGAAGCTGGCCAATCGATGCTGACAACATTTGATACGCCGATTGTGTCACATGTCACTGAGGCGACGCGGCATCAGCCTTTTCTAGCGATCGTATTAAAACTGGATTACGAACTGATCATGCAGACGTGTGCTGAGCTGAAACTCGATAAACCAGACCGTAACTTTGATTACCAGCCCATTTCCATCCAGAAAATGGACAATGGGATATACCGAACCATGAGCCGTCTTTTGGAGTTAGAGCAAGAACCTGAGTATCTTAACAGCTTAATCCCGTTGATTAAAAAGGAACTCATTATTCGACTTTTACATGGGCCGCATGGTATGCAATTACGTCATATCGCCTCCGTGGGCTCTCCCAGCAATCACATACTTAAAATTGTGACCTGGATGAAGAAAAACTTCACCGAGACAGTGGGGATGAATGAATTGGCTGATCAAGCACACATGAGCGCCTCTAGCTTTAGGTTGCATTTCAAAGCATTGACTGGAAGTAGTCCGTTACAATATTTGAAAAACTTACGCCTCCAAGAGGCGAGAGAACAAATGCTGATAAATGGCTTGGATGCGACTCAGGCAAGTAATCTGGTTGGCTATGAAAGTGCGTCGCAATTTAGCCGTGAATACAGTCGTTTGTTTGGGCTTCCACCACAAAAAGACATTCAACGTCTGCGTCAAAATTAGACGTTTTAAAAAGAATGAATATTAATATTTGTCTGTGGTGCTGACCCTTTTGATAAGGGGGATTATTGTTCTGTGTCAGCGGAAGTCATAGAACCATGAGAGGAGGCTCAGTTGGGGCACGTCAGATTCCAGTTTTGCACCAAATATGTACACTGATCTCAGGCTTTCAGCAACATCATGGCATAGAACCGATTCAGTAAGCTGGCTTCAATAGCGAAACAGCTTTTGCTTTGGTCAGCTTGTGGCGTGGTATTGATGGCCAAACGGGTTGCTCAGGATTTTGAAGTAAAGCGATAGATTGCTTTATTTTTTTGCCCAGAACTGCATTGAAAATATCATAGAGATGAGTCTGGTTGTGTCATCGTGACAGTATGAAAGAAAAAATCTTACACTTTCCGTTGCAGCTGCTTAATCAAGGGAAGGTTATGTCACCTTATGCTTCATTTCTATGTCATATTATGGTGAGATTGGTTCGATAAGCCTCTGATATGATGCTCGCATTTATGTCTGCTTATGACATATCTTCCCCAATTTTCAACATAAATTGCAGTAGAAGCTGAGATAGTTACTCAATTGCGTAAATCAATGACATTCCAATTGAGTGTGTCGTTTTTTAGGAACGGTTTTCTTTAACTCATATTTGCCCCACTCCTTGATGGAACCAGATAAACTATGATTTCTGATTACTATGTTTTGACCTACTTTTCCTAATGTGATGAGGTGTTTATCTAATAGTGCTTTACCAGAGATCTCTTTTCTCCTTTAGAAAATGAATGAGAATACGAGTTTTGGCTGGCATATTTTCGCGTGATGGGACGTAGAGGAAAAAACCAGTGAATGGTGAACACCATTCATTTAGCACTCTGACTAATTTACCGCTCTCTATATGCTCTCTGACAGCGAAATTTATATGTTGTATTAACCCAATACCGTTTACCGCAGCCCTAATCATCCCTTCATCATCATTTGTAATAAGTTTGCCGTTAGGTTGAACCTCAAAATCTCCGCCATTCGGATCCGTGAATTCCCAGGAATACAAAGAGTGGCTTGTTGAGTTTCTAAAGCCTAAACAGTTGTGATTAACGAGATCTGAAGGTTTGGCCGGGGTGCCATATGTTTCAAAATATTGAGGTGACCCAACTACCGCCATTTCCAACATTGGAGTGATAGGGATCGCTACGACATGCTCTGCCAGAGATTCCCCCAATCTTATACCAGCATCGCACCCATCCGCGATTATATTGGCTAATCCGTCGTCCATAATTAGCTCGATTTTTAACTTCGGATATCGGGTCAAAAATTCCGCGAGATGGGGTTCTAAAATATACTTTGCTACGACTCTGGAAGTATTAATTCTTAACAGCCCTGTAGGCTCGACATTGATTTGACCAATATTTCGTAATGCTTCTTCAATTGACCCAAGCGCTGGTTGCAGAGTTTCATACAATAATCGTCCCTCTTCGGTAAGGGACATATCTCTGGTCGTTCTATAGATCAACGTGACGCCTAATTTCTGTTCCAGAGATTTTAGGTTTTGAGACAGGGCAGCCCTAGTAACCCTGAACTCTCTAGCTACTTTAGTAAAACTTTTTAGATGTGCAATGCGAACAAACCACAAAAGCGCTGGGAGTAGTGATGGTTCCATAAATATAACCCAATTGTTAAGTGTTGCTTAATTCTGTAGTCATTATTATGTGCTTGTTGTATCCAAATAACAAATCTATATTTAACTCAGTTTCCGGTTACCTAAGCCTGACGACAAGCTTCTAGAGTTGAGCAATCTCCTTAGGTGATTAGTTAACGGGAATGAAACCTACAGAGGTGATTTACAAAACAATCGCAATAACGTTTGCCTGTAAATTTCCTCGTAAAACAGATTGTTAATGAGGAATTTATTGTGAAAAGTGTAATGATAAAAAACAAATACTGGGATATTGCCGCTGACATTTACTATCCGCCAGGCTTCAGTGAAGATAAAAAGTATGCAGCCATTATCAGTGCCCATCCAATAGGTAGCTGTAAAGAGCAAACCTCAGGTGAAGTATACGGTGCGGCTCTAGCTGAAGCGGGATTTGTAGTAATCGCATTTGACGCAAGTTATCAAGGTGCAAGCGGTGGTGAGCCTCGCTATATCGAAGACCCAACACAACGAGTTGAAGACTTTAGAGTTGTTACTGATTACTTAATGACACTGCCATATGTTGATGAAAACAGAATCGGTGTGTTGGGGATATGTGGCGGTGGCGGTTACGCTATTAACGCTTCAATGACAGAACGACGTATAAAAGCCGTTGGTACCATCACGGGCGCAAACTATGGTCGATTAATGAGAGAAGGTTTTAGCGGTTTTGACCCTATCAGTGCAATGGAAGCTATGGCAGCTCAACGCACCGCCGAAGTGCGCGGAGAGCAGCTTCGAGTTGATGATTTATTGCCTTCATCTCCAGAAGAAGCGAGAAGTTTAGGCCTCGTAGAAACAGATTTAATGGGTGCAACTGAATATTACCGTTCAGATCGTGGTCGTAAACCAAACGGCGTCAATCGTTCTATGTTTTCTCACCAAGCAGCAGCAGTGGGTTGGGATGCATTCCATTTGGCCGAAGTACTTTTAACTCAACCTCTTCTGGTTGTTGTCGGCGACAAAGTAGGTGCGTTCGGCGCGTATCGAGACGGTTGTGAAATCATAGGCCGAGCGGCTTCAAAGAATAAAAAGTTAGTAGAGTTGCAAGGTTGGTCTCACTATGATCTTTATGACAAACCGGAGCCAGTAGGCATGGCGCTAGAAAAGCTGATCCCGTTCTACAAAGAAAACCTATAGTCGAAAAGCAGCACTGTGTTAACGCGCAGTGCTGCGGACGCGGTCGCTGATCCTTCTCTTACTGGAAACAATATGAAGCTAATAATATTCGGGGCGTCTGGCATGGTGGGTCGTGCGACCCTTAGGGAGTGCCTAAACGCGAATGATGTAACTGAAGTTCTGGCCATTGGTCGCAGTAAGCTAATGGTAGAGCACCCTAAGTTAAAAAGTCTAATCCTGGACGATATGTTTAATTATGAAGGGTTGACGAACAAGCTTTCTCAGTTTGATGCATGTCTATTCTGCGTAGGTACTTCAATAGGAAGTAGCACTGAAAAAGAATATTTAAACCTGAATCAGACGCTACCTTTGGCGGTCGCAAAAGCAATGTCTGAGGCGAACCCTGATATGAGTTTTGTTTATATCTCCGGTAAGGGTACGGATTCAAGTGAAACGGGAAAAGTGGCTTGGGCACGTATAAAAGGAAAAACTGAAAACGATTTGCTGAGAATGCGCTTTAAAGCCGTTTACTTGCTTAGACCAGCGTTAATTATTCCGATGAACGGTGAAGAGTCTAAGGAAACCACATACCGACTACTGTATCGCTACACAGGCTGGTTAATGCGTTTAGTACGAAGCGCTTTCCCGTCGATGATTACCGACAGCGAAAAAGTAGGAACAGCCATTTTGAACTTACTGAGACAAGGACAAACTTCTGTTGTGGTTGAGAACCAAGACATAAATATACTCACCAAATAGGTAGTAAACAATGAATTCAAAAGTAAAGGGATATGCCGCGCACTCATCTGAGGCAGACCTAGTACCGTACTCGTTTGAGCGTCGAGAGCTTAGAGCTGATGATGTTGAAATTGACATTTTGTATTGTGGTATCTGCCACACTGACATTCACCATGTGCGCAGTGATTGGGGAAAGGAAGAATACCCAATGGTGCCCGGCCATGAAATTGTCGGACGGGTGAAACAAGTTGGAAAGGACGTAACAAAGTTCAAAGTTGGGCAGGCTGTTGGCGTGGGTTGCTTGGTGGACTCTTGTCAAACATGCTCTTCGTGCACAGATCACCAGGAGCAGTACTGCGACAATCTAGTCACTACTTATGGCGGGCGGGACCGTTTCGATGGCTCAATAACCTACGGCGGTTACTCTGAAAGAATTGTGGTCTCAGAAAACTTTGTACTGGATATCCCTGAAAACATCGATTTAGCTGGCTCTGCTCCTTTGCTTTGCGCGGGCATCACGGTTTATTCACCTTTACGACGTTGGAAGATTGGAGAGGGGAAAAAAGTTGCAATCGTGGGGCTGGGTGGACTAGGCCACATAGCGATCAAACTGGCAAAAGCAATGGGCGCAGAGGTCACCTTGTTTAGCCGCTCAAAAGGCAAAGAAGAAGATGCGTATCGCCTTGGTGCGGATAACGTCATTATTTCTACTGATGACACCCAGATGCAAACCGTGAAAAGTACGTTTGATTTGATCATCGACACCGTTCCTTACAATCACGATGTCAACCCATATATCAACACGCTAGCGCCAGATGGTGCATTGGTGCTGGTTGGTTATTTTGGTCCGTTAGAGCCAGCGGTTCAGTCCGGTCCATTAATTGCCCGTGGAAAAAGTTTGACCGGGTCTCTTATCGGAGGCCTAGAAGAAACTCAGGAGATGCTCGATTTTTGTGGTGAGCACAATGTGGTGGCAGATATTGAGATGATCGATATCCAAGATATTAATGACGCGTTTTCAAGACTATTGAATGCAGACGTAAAATATAGGTTTGTAATTGATATGGCGACTTTGAATAGCTAGCCTTATATTTGCTTCGGATTGTTAGGGTTAGACTTGGTTTGTCACAGAGAGCCGCTGTTCATTGTCAATCTGAGGAGTGCACTAGTAATAGGCTAGAAGCATTGTTGAATCAATAGATAAGCTCTGCGTTTAATTATAACTTTTATAGAAGTGTTTAACGGCTTTAGATAATTTTTCTAATCTATCGTTGCTGTGTTAGTGCTAGAGCACTAACACATTTCTGTCCATGGGCGTTCCAGAAAGCTCGGTCCGACGCTGCAACAGTTGTAGTTGATGCCAGACTTTATGTTAACCACTACAATATCAAGTTATGGTGGTAAATATCACTTTATGGTTGTTTCAACAATAAAGTCGCAGGTGTCGCCACTAGGCGATTCTGGCAACGAAAAAGGCCGCTTAAAAGCGGCCCTAAAAACTGCGGAAAAACCGAGTTTACTCTTTACCGTAAACGTTGTTTTCCTGCTCGCGGACGCGGATGAACGTGGTGCGTTTTGTTAGCTCTTTCAGCTTCGCCGCGCCAACGTAGGTGCAGGTTGAGCGCACACCGCCCATGATGTCCTGAATGGTGTTTTCTACTGGGCCACGGAATGGCAAGAGTACGGTCTTTCCTTCAGCAGCACGGTAGTTGGCTACGCCGCCGGAGTGCTTGTCCATCGCGCTCTGGGATGACATGCCATAGAATTTCATAAAAATCACTCATTTCATTATATTTCAATAACTTATTTTTATCTTGGTTTGTTTTTCTGTATGGATATACAGCTATTTAGGGCGGTTTTTTGCTATGTTTTTCATGTCTGCCGCCATTTTGTCGCCACTGGCGGCAGGGTGCTAAAGGCTTGAAAGTGGGTTCTTTGTGAGTGCATCAGTGAGGTGATCGGGAGAGAAGTGTGCGTAACGCATCGTCATCCCAATATCAGCATGGCCGAGAATTTCTTTCAACACGAGGATATTGCCACCGTTCATCATAAAGTGGCTGGCAAATGTATGGCGAAGAACATGGGTAGCCTGGCCGGCAGGAAGACCATCACATACCTTGTTTTTTAAAAGGTAGCAAAAAGGGGTATAGCATTCTTCGAACAGCTTACCCGATGTGGGTTTATAGATCTCGTCGTAGAGTTCCTGGCTGATGGGTACCGAGCGATTTTTCTTGTTCTTGGTGTTGGTGAACGTGACCTTGTATTTGCTGAGCTGACTACCACGTAATTGAGCGGCTTCATTCCATCGTGCACCGGTAGACAAACATAGCTTCACGATTTTGAGCATGTCCTTACGCGAGTGTGCCGAAACATGCTCCAGAAGTAAGCGAATTTCATCCTCACTCAAGAATGCCATTTCACGTTCGTGAACTTTCAGTGGCTTGATGTCTTCGAGTGGGTTAGGGCCATCCCATTCACCCAGTTCCTTCAGCTTACTGAACACAGCTTTGAATCGTGCAAGCTCAGAATTGATGGTAGCAATGCTGGGTTTTCCCTTTTGCCATCGCTGGTCAACAAAATTGATATCACCAGATAAGCGAAGTTGGCGAAAATTAGAGTACACCTTGCTGCTAAACTTGGGCGCTAAAGGGTTGCCCATTGCTTCAGCCATTTTGAGCATCTTGCTCTTAATGAATGCCCCATTGCCCAAACTGATCCCATAGAGCGAGTACCAGACTTCCAATAAGTCAGTTAAGTGACGTCTATCCGCCGACTTTCCTAACCAGGGCTTGTCGTCTATCTCACGCATCGTGAAGCGTTCAAAGGCCGTAGCTTCGCCTTTGGTTGCGAACTTCTTTCTAACACGCAAACCTTCGCGGCCCTGAGGGTAGCATTCGCAAATCCAGGTACCATCTTTTTGTTTTCTAACGGACATAATCATATATACTGTTTTTATATACAGTTATTCTAGGGCCGTTTCCTTTGTTTTCAATGTTTATTGATGCATATAGCAAACATATGATTGAACACATATTCGGCAGTTGACTTTTTCCTTGTGGTGTAATTGAAGTTCAACTGTATAATCGGCCTGTTTTTATAGTCTTTTTTTTGGTGTTGTTGGTTCATGAGAGCAATTGATTTATTCGCAGGGGCAGGTGGTTTTTCGTTAGCCGCGCATAAGGCAGGTGTTGACGTTATTGCAGCTGTTGAGTTTGATCAAAGCGCTGCAACAACATATCAAAACAACTTAGTTGAGCGGTTGAATGTACCAACGCAGGTACACGCTAAGGATATTAACGCCATAGATATTCCTCAATTTATGGCCGACCTCGGCATAGAGGAAGGAGAACTAGACCTATTGTTAGGTGGTCCGCCTTGTCAGGGTTTTTCTGGGCACCGGCTGGGCGACAGTTCAGTTAATGATCCAAGAAATCAACTATTGATTAAATATTTTGATTTCGTTCATGCAATAAAACCAAAAGTTTTCTTAGTGGAAAACGTGCCTGGTTTGCTATGGAAACGCCATGAACAGCACCTTAATAAGTTCTTAGATTTAGCCAGCGAGAATGGTTACAACGTTTATCAACCAGAACGAATCAATGCTAAAGACTATGGCGTGCCACAAAACCGTCTGCGGGTTTTTATTCTTGGCGTAAGGGAAGACATTCAACTTGATGACATTCAATGGCCACCACGCGCGACGCATTTCAAACCAGGAACACGACAACCAGCTTGGTTAACGGCTTCTACAGTGTTCGAAAGGCCACCACAAGAAGAGCTTGATCGTCTGTTTGCCCGATTTGTAACGAAAGACGGTATGGAGCATGAACAAGCATGGAGTCTTATAGATTCCTTACAATTTGGAAAGCCGATTCCGTCGCCAGAGGAAGACCCTTGTGCCTTTCATATGAATCATACGCCAGAGCTGATTCAACGATTTGCCAAACTGGGGCCGAATGGAAGTCGTGATGAATTTGACGAGCAGTTACCATGTCACAGTAATGGACATTCAGGTCACAAAGATGTGTATGGTCGTGTTCGATACCATATACCAGGTCCGACAATGACAACAGGCTGCTATAACCCTTCAAAGGGACGGTTTGTACACCTTTGGCATAACCATGGTATTACACTTCGTCACGCAGCCCGCTTCCAGACGTTCCCTGATGATTACATCTTCCACGGTAACGCCACAGCGCAAGCCCGGCAGATAGGAAATGCTGTACCAATAGAACTTGGTAGGCATCTCATAACAGAGATATGCAGTAGATTGAATTAAAAAAAGTGCCTACAATGTTAGGCACTTTTTTTTTGCGTAAATTTAAGAACTAAAGGCAAAAAATGGCGAAAATAAGAACTAGAGCTAGAGCTTTGGACATGCTAGGTAGGCAGCAAATTGCTGGTATCCCTACTGCATTGAATGAATTATTTAAAAATGCTCATGATGCTTATGCGGATAATGTTGAAGTCGATTTTGTTAGAAAACGAAATTTATTGATACTTCGTGATGATGGCTTAGGAATGACTCGTGAAGAGTTTGAAAGTCGCTGGTTAACAATTGGTACGGATAGTAAATATTCTCATGCTGGTAGTATGGGTATGCCGAGTGTTGACTTGAATAAATCCCGAAGAGTCGTTATGGGTGAAAAAGGGATAGGTCGATTAGCTATTGCGGCAATAGGTCCTCAAGTACTAGTTCTTACCCGGTCAAAAAAGTATATCGATGATACTAATAGTAATAAACACTCAGATGATAATCAAAATGTAAAGCATAATTATGAACTGTCAAATTTGACTGTAGCGTTTGTTAATTGGTCATTATTCGAATTGCCTGGGCTTGACTTAGAAGAAATTGACATTCCAATGTTAGAGGTACCTGGCGGTGAGTACTTATCAACAGAGCAATTTCATAGTTTGATTAACGAATCTCTTGAAAATGTTTTAAAGATTGAAGATAAATTAAATTCAGAGTATTTAAAAAATAATCCTAAAGAAACAACAGTGCCTGATGATTTGTTTGGATTACAAACGATCAAAAGTCAGTTGGATTCATTCTCGACAATTGATCCGAGTATGATTAATAGGA
Organism: Photobacterium ganghwense; assembly: GCF_017329545.1. Taxonomy (NCBI): domain Bacteria; kingdom Pseudomonadati; phylum Pseudomonadota; class Gammaproteobacteria; order Vibrionales; family Vibrionaceae; genus Photobacterium; species Photobacterium ganghwense. The sequence goes on along the minus strand of NZ_CP071326.1, from coordinate 1,204,149 downwards.
TTGGTGTTGGTCCAAGTCTAGTTGGTGAGGGGCATGGAACTCATTTCATTATATCTCCAATTGACGAAGCTTTAATTGATGATATTGGTGATTTTGCATCTTCTGTAAAAAATGATGCATCTAGACTAGAGAAGGGATTGCTAGGTTTTACAAATACAATGCATGTTGATGTAAGGCCTCCAATATTGGCAAAGTTTCGATATCATACTCTGTCAAATGAAGTTCGTGAGTTGATCGGGGAAAATGCATTTTTTACCTCTGAAGAATATTTGAAAGCTGACCATCATATAGTGGGTGAGTTTAATGAATTTGGTCAGTTTAATGGAAAGATCACTATTTATGGTGAAGAATCTAAAGATTACACCCTCTCTTGGACTGAAGGAGGGAATAGATTTACAAAATGTGGTCCATTTAGATTTAATTTAGCATACGTCCAAGGTAGTGCTAAGGACTCAAAACTCCCTTATGATATATGGAAAGATCTAACTCTTAAAACTGAGAGAATAGGTGGTCTTTACGTTTATAGGGATGGTATTAGAATTCTACCTTATGGTGATGTTGATTATGACTTTCTTCAAATTGAAAAAAGGAGGACATTAAAAGCCTCCACTGCATTTTTCTCTTACCGAAGAATGATAGGGTTTATTGAGCTAACTAAAGATAATAATAGTTTCTTACAAGAAAAGGCAGGTAGAGAAGGATTTATTGAAAATAAAGCTTTCAGAGAGTTTAAATCTATCTTAGAAAACCTTTTTATACAAGTAGCTATAGATATCTTCAACAAGAGTGGTGATTATTCAGATTTCTTTCTCGAAAAAAAGGATAGATTAAATAAAGATCATGAAAACTTAAAGAAAAGAAGTAAAACGGTTTCACATCAAAGAAAAAAACTTTTAGAAAGTTTGAATGAATTCTTTAAAAAGTCACATGAAAAATATTGGGAAATAGAAGTCGAAAAAACAGTTAAGTGGGTTCAACAGAAAATTGAAAATGAAAATAATTTTGACGATCATTTAGAAGATTTCGTTTTTGGTCTAGAAAATAAAATCCATATTGATTTTAAAAAACTCATTGAAGAGTTAGAAATTTCAAAGCCAGCAGGGCTTGGATTAACTAAATCTCTCGGTGATGACTGGGATTCATATCAAGTCAATAAGCAAGAAATATATGCCAACATTATTAAACCAGCCAAAAGAAAATTGGAAACAATGTTGTTAGACTTTGAAGGTATAACAAAATCGCCAATTGAAATTAAAAATAGGCTGAGTAATTCTATTGAGCAAATTATTGAAAGTTATGATAAAGAAATTAGAAATAAAGTTAGTAACTTAAATAATTTACTAAATGATTTACAAAAGTTGGTTTCTAATGATATTAAGACAAGCCGTGAAAATGCGAAGTCTGAATTCAGCCGAACTTTCTCTGATTTTCTATCGACGGATGTCTATTCTAAATCACATGCAGAGTTGGCTGTTATTAAAGAAACTGTAGAAAGTAAATTAGAGCAAACAACAAGCCAAATTACTACTAAGCTTGATGATTTAACAAATCAGTTAAATAGTTCAAAGTTTGGTAATTTCGATGATTCCATTTCTTCTAGTTCTTTGATTGCATCTTTAGAATCACAACTTGAGCTCATTAAAGAAGAACATAATAATAATATGGAGTTGGCTCAACTCGGAATGGCCATCGGTGTGATTCATCATGAATTTGAAAGTCATATCAGAAGTGTTAGGAGAGGTATTAAGGAACTTCAACCTTTATTGGCAAGAAGTCAGAAAGCGACTCATTATTTGAATAATATTCGTGCTAGCTTTGACCATCTAGATGGCTACTTGAAGTTGTTCACTCCATTAGGGCGACGACTAACGCGAAAGAAAGTATATGTTAGTGGTAGTGTAATCTATTCTTTTGTCAGAGATTTATTTGAAGAAAAACTTGAAGAAAATGATATCGAATTGATTTTTGATTCATCTTTTAAAGAATCTAGTATGTTTACATACACATCTTCTTTATTACCAGCCTTTGTTAATATCATTGATAACTCAATTTACTGGTTGAGCCGTTCAGAGAATAGAAGATACATTAAACTCGGCGCTATTGAAGATGGATTCTATATAACTGATTCAGGACCAGGAATACCCATAAGAGATAGACTTAATATTTTTGAATTTGGTTTTACTAGAAAGCCTCATGGACGAGGAATGGGGTTATACGTTACGAAGCAAACACTGAATCAAGTTGGTTTAGATTTAGAACTCGGAGACTATTCATCAGATGAAGGTGCAACGTTCTTAATCAAGAACCTAGAATTAGGAAAACAAAATGGCTAATGAAGAAAATTTTAAAACTAGCTCATTAATAGTAGCTACAAGCTATTTACAAACTGTTCTTGCGGTTGATGACCAACTTGGATTCGGACAAATAAATAATTTTCCTGATGATGAGATTCCTAGTGACGATATGGATTCGTCTGCTTCTGATCCAGGTGATGGATTTGGTAACCAAGATGCTACTGATAACACTCCCCCAAAAGTAGAATTTAGTCATTATTTAGACTATCAGATGTTAGCTAATTCATTCTCAGAGATGGGGTTAATTTGTAGTGGCTTGAAACCTGATTTTTCAGATGATTATGATAAATGTATTTATAATATTTATAAAACTGCAAAAAATGCTGATTTAGCAATTCTTGATTGGGAGATGGAAAAACAAAAAGATGGTAGTGCCGCTCGAGCTGTAATAAATGAATTAGCAAAGTCAGACTGTAAAGAAGGAGGGCGGTTGCGTTTGGTTGTCATATATACAGGTGTCCCAGAAGTTCATTTTAATAAGGATATAGTTGATGTCCTTGCTAATAACTTGAAGGACTCCATAGCACAATTTGATGACTTTTCTATAAATGTTAAATTGAATGAAATTGATCTTGTTAAAAATGGTAATTCATGCGGTTGGAGAGTTGTTGTATTAAGTAAGAATAGTATTGAACCAGATAAATTGCCAGAGCGAGTTGTAAATGAGTTCGTTGAGCTAACTTCAGGAATGTTATCGAATTCGGCACTTACTTGTGTGGCGGAAATAAGAGATAAAACTCATAATTTACTCTTTAAATATAATAAAAAATTAGACTTTGCATTTATCTCTCATGTTTTAGGTGTAATGTCACTTCCTGAGTCTAGACCTAATACTCACAATGTAGCTTTTGATTATACTGTAGATTTGATATCAGAAGAAATTAGAGCTATATTGCAAACAAGTGAAAAACTCAAAGATTCTATTTCTGAACGAAATCTTACAGAATGGCCCAAACATATTAATTCTGGAAATGATGATAAGTTCAAAATTAATTTTGGTAATGATAATAAAGAATTAGATAATGACGAGTTGAGTGAACTTTTAGCACTAAACTCACATCATAATTACGATCAAACATTAACTGACTTGGGAATAACTCCAAGTAAATTTAAAAAAGGTGCTATCTCTCTTCGTTTAGGTGAAGAACAAGATAATTTCATGATGAACTTATCTTCGCTAGAACAAACCCGTAGAAATGTAAAATTATATAACTCTCAGTTACCTGTTTCATTAAAGCAAGGTACCGTTGTTGAATGTGGTAATGATTTATATGTTTGTGTACAACCGTTATGTGATAGCCTGAGGTTAAAGGTTGAAACTGATTTCATTTTTATAAAATCCACATATGAAGATGGCAGTAAAAAATTTAATTCTGTTATTGAATCAGATAATGGATTTTTGAAAATGTTATTTGTCCCCAATTTCATTGTTAAATCATTTAGTTTTTATCCAGACAAAGGAAGAGGTGAGGTATTGAGTGAGTTTATTGAAAATAATCATTTTTTCACCTCTTCAGCGTATCATTGCCATGAAGGCGTACCAGAGGTAATGAAATTCAAATGGCTTGGTGAATTAAAAAGTAGCGTTTCTCAGTCTTTATCTAATAGTGTAGCTTCACAATTATTAAGAGTTGGTCTAGATACAAACGAATGGCTACGATTACATAGTAGGTAATAATAAGTCTTAGCGGTGTTTCCGCTAAGACTTACACCAAAATATATAATAGCTAAAGGCTATTTTGTCTCATATAGCCTTTCCAATAACCTCAACATCTCCCTCATCCAACTGAACCGTGGACTGAGAGAACTCTATCGCCACCATATTTCCTGGTAACTTCTGCATTGAGTTGAGTGATACATCACCGTCGATGTTGATCAGGTACTGTCCGCTGATTGCTTTGGTTTTACTTTTATCCACAAACAGCTTTTTCCCCTCATGCTCAACCAGCATCAGGTGCTCTGCGTTAGGCATTCCTTCGAGGAACATTGGATCGAAGAACATCTTACCTTTATCGATAAGGTCGCCGTTCTTGAGTTCGAAGTAGGGGAGCTCAACCTTGTCTGTCGAGTTGGATGGTTTACCACCCTCATACATCTCACCCTCACCAAGTAGTAACCATTTTAGGGATACCCCTGTCGATAAGTGTATACGTACGGCGATTTCGAAAGGTGTCTGGTTTCTCGTATGCCAAGTTGACACAGTCCCATGACCAATTCCAAGCTTGTCAGTTAGTTCTTTGAATTGTGAAAGACCCAGTGCTTTGACGAATCTTGAAGTGAGATCTTTGCCTCCTATATAGTCATAAGGCTGTAATTGGTCTTGACGGTTAGTCATTTGATCACCTATTATCAAAACCTAGTCAGGTGACTAAGTGGTAAGTCGAATCAATGGGGATTGATTTGAACAACAGTTAACAAGAAAGGATACCATCATGAACTCAACTTCAATAGTCTTTAGTGCACCTCTTTCACCGTACGTCACAGTTCAAAAGTTCTCTGATATCACAGGTATAGCGATTGGTCAGGTTAACAAAATGCTCCATGAAGGCCGTCTCCCAATCCGCCCTAAAACACCCGGTAAGCCAAAAGAAAAACCGCTCATTAACATGCTGGCGCTAGTCAAAGAAGCGGATTCGCAGGTGTTCTAACTAAGTCATTTGAATATAGCAATGGGGATGGGAGTCCACTATGTCTGCAAATGAATGCCCTAAACATACTGCGTTCCTCAACGCATGCACCACTTTCAGTAAAGATCATGTCATTAAGCATCTGGCTGCAAAGTTCGGCCTAGATGCTCAAATGCAGTGCAACAAGCTCGATGCCAACAAACCTCATAAGCTGTTCGTAGAAGAGCTGCTGTTACTGACCAAAGCCACCCTGAACCCCCAAACAGGGGCAATGGACTTGCAAATGGTTGATGGCCTGTTGCTAGAGCTGGGGCTTACAGCGGTACCGCTGCCTGCTGGGCAGGTTGAAAGCCTGAAGCGAACGCTTCCTGAACGAATGCTCGAAATTAACGCGGCAACCGGTGAGCTAAGTGCTCATACGCTTCAAATCAACGCCACTAACCGAGTTAACCGTCGCACCAAAGAACAAGTGGTTAAACGCGCGCAAAGTGCGGTACGTGAACTCGTGATGCTCATGAATGAAGTCGAGGGCAAGTTTCAAGCGGTACCGGTACTTTCATGCGCTGTCGATGCATTGGGTGTTATGCCTATTCCTGGTCTTTCTTAGGAGGTCGCAATGCAACGCTTTCATTCTTCACCAGTTCGCCCCGCGTCAGACTCTATTGCAAAGTGTCACGCACTGTTTAATTGCGAAACCCGGCTTGGCCTGAGTTACGACAATTTGGAAGAGTCGGTAAAACGTACATTGTGTTTTTCTGCGGGGTTAAAGCAGCGTCATATCACCTTGAAGCTGCATGAAATGACCATGCACGAACGCAAGGCACTTCACCGGGCAATCAATCTTTTGGCCGATGCCTTGAAACCATTGGCTCATCACTCTTTAAAAGAATTTCGATAACAGCCCCTCAGGGCATCAGTTGGTCAGGAGAGCATCATGAATCAGGGAACCGTTACATGTCAGGCATCCACTCAATCTCTTGAGTGTTTTACCGAACAAGATAAACAACACCGTGAATGTTTGGATGTGATTCAAGAGATCATGGGGTTGGCTATTTCCCATCACCAAATCATTAAAATTTTGGTTGAGTTTCTGCCGTATACGGCTCAATTTTCTGTGAGAGCGTTTGATATTAACTGGCAATCACAAGTGGTATCGGGGGACGCTTATGAAGCCAAGTTCTATCTGAATCGCAACCGTATTAAAGACAATGCGACGCCACTACAACAGCTACTCGATATTGAAGACGATTTGATTGAACTGGTTGCTGAAGCCAAAGCGCAGCCAGCCAAGCCGGTATTGAACATTCAATCGCTGGATGACCTGGCGACATTCGCTGAAACCCATCCGTTCTCTGGCACTCAAATGCTGAATTTTTATGAAATCCGTCATGTGAATACTCAAAATATCCCAGAGGTTGAACGTTTGGCTGAAGCGCTGGAAAACGAAACCTACGGCATGGTTGGGCTGGCTACCCCTGAACTGATTCGTGGTTTTGTCGCAGGGGGTGAAGCATGAGCCAATCCCACATTATGGTAGCAGCTAATGAACTGACCGAATCGCTGGATTCTGTTGGTTTAACCTCTGCCGAAGTGGATGTTTTCGTGAATATCTTTCAATACATCCATGATGTCTCTGGTGAATGGTTCGCGCTTGATACGGTGAAGGTACAGTCTTTCCATGTTGCTCATGATGCAACGTTAATTCAGCCAAACAAGATTTTTGCCGGGTGGTTTGCGTTCTGGATGTGTGTGTTTAATCACGCGGAATCAGGTTCTGAGTTAGAAGTTCAGGCATTGGGCGCTATTCGCGGTTTGTTTTTCACGGCTGCCCATAATCGCCAAATCACCGTTCCTTCCGTTATTGAAACTTGGTGGCAGGAAACCAACGATGTTCATCACAACAATTCGTTGAGCGAGGTAGTGGCATGAATTACCTCGCTGTTTTTCTTGGTGCCGATGGTGGTATTACACGTAACGCAACAACCGAAGAAGTAATGAACCTGCAGCTGGGTGAGTTTGAATCTCTCGAACTGGCCATTCAAAACGCCTGCGAAGTGCTGGAATGTACTCATGCAAAAAATGGCGTGTTGCTGAAAGGCGAAAATAGCGGCGGTTTTTTGATTTGCGATACACATGAGTTCGCTGAGTTATGAGTGGGTGATTGTCTTGGCGGGAGATAAAAGTAACGCCCCAAAAGGGGCGTGAGATTACTTGTTATTTGTTCTTGAGAGGGATTCACCAGCAAGAAAAGACATAACAATTTCGAGTCTCGTTAGTGTGATGTTAGAAACATCACAACCAAGCTCGATACCTGCTCTCACATAAGCAGCTGAGTCAAAGATTTGTAGTACAGCGTTATCTTGACTCTGGATCGTTTTGTACTGAGCAAGTAATGCATCATCACATGTTGGCTCTTGTGTTAGAAGCTCAACATATTTTTTATGTTGATACTCAGAATGAATAGCTTTTATTGCTGGTTTAACGGTATGTGTGATTGCGGCAATCAAAGCAATGAACAGCCCAATTACAGTGTTGAATTGAGTACTGGATACAACGGCAGACCCTAGAAAAATTTGTAGGATAGACATTGCTGAATCTAATCGAGAATAGAAACAAGCATTCATTTGCTCTAACCGATTGGAGTAACGAATTTTAAATTGGGTGTCATGCCTCGACATATTTAATCCTTATTTTTGGTTGGTGGTGGTGGTGGGATTTCGCGTTGTGGCACATGGAACTTATCTGAATCATTGTTTGAACGTTTATCAGTAAAACCAGACATTTGGCTCTCCTTTAGCTGGGTGGTTGATGACAAAAGCATCTTAGCTAACGCGTGCCAGCTGCGACAGTGGGCCGTCTTCCCCACGTTACGGGGAACTTATCCGACGATTAGTTTGTTTGTGACTATTGGGGGATATTGGTGCTTATTGGGGATAAACGAAGGAAATGGAAAAATAAATCACATAAATAAAAATAGTGTGAAAAGTTTTACAAATTAAATTTTTTGGTTAGCTGGGAGGCATTCATCGTGAGCTTGAATGTAATTGAACATACCGAGAAGACTCTCGGTTTTTTTGCACCTAAAGAAATCCGACAATTCACATCTGCCCAACCGGCAGCCATTAGCAAAGCTGAATTCTTCCTTGCCGATCATTCTGACGACAAAATTTTAAAACGTGCACTCGGCTACTTCGATCCAAAACTTCCACCGGAATCAGCCCCGCAGGGCAGTCGCGAAGCGGCTGGGGATAATAGCCTTGTCCAGTGGCGCAAAAGTCCGACAAGGGAGGAATTAGCCGCTAAGAGGGCGACAGTCACCACTCAAGCCAAGCGTAACCGGCTAACGAAGTGGGCAAACTTGCTGTCTCGTTTGCCTCGGCACTTAAACGGGAAACCCAAGCCATTAGAGGTTGTGAAGCCACTGACGTTTACTCCGATCCATCTGGATTGGCAGAAAAAACCGGTGAAATGTTTGCAGGCCCATGGGTTTGTTGAGAATGCGCCAGTAATGGCCAGGTTGCAGCATCGCGATTGGTCGAATGAATGGCGTATTCGTGTTGAGGCCCAGGCTCGCACGTCAGAAGCTCCGCCACCTCAGGCAGGTGATCGGTTCACTGAACAGCTAACTGAGCGTGCAGTCCGGAAAATTTTTGAATCCGGTGCTTATTTGCAGGTACTGCGCGGAGGGTATACAACATTCACGACGTTAACGTTTGATGATGAGCAACGGGAACGCATTCTTACCAGCAAGCCTCAAACCAAAAATCGTATCAAGCCGGGTGTCTGCGGCACTATCGTGGTGATGGGTCCTCATGGCCGAGAACCTTATCGTTTGAAAGCCAGTGGCAATTTCACCTGGTTAGATGACATGGGCAAAGCTGGAGAACTGGCTGCCATCAATATGGGGGCGATGAAATCAACCGGAGAAACAGACTTTACGGGTCAGGAAGTTTTTGAACTTGGTGCGCCCAGCATCCGGGCTGAAGGCCCATGGACGAAAATTCGTGACTATCATCCCGATTCATCAATTGGCAACGAAGTCAGCCGGTTTATCGACTTGGCGCAAAAAACATATCAGCGCGGTTGGGTTCCTGATTTTATGCCGGCTCGCGTTAAAAGAGGCCGGAGTCCGGTTCGGGAGGCGGGGGAAAAGTGCGGGAAAGTAATTGCCGATGGTCCATTCACACCTATTCGTCGCGGTGACGCTAAGGACAAGATCTTTCAGAATCCACGCTGGAAGGAAGTGAAAAAGAATGTTTTTAAAAAACGGTCTGTTCCGTTGGATTACTGTTGGGTGGCTGAAATGCCAGCCAATGAAGATGGATTGCCCAACCCTCATGTCCATTTACTGATGCGTTGGAAAGTGCCGGAAACTCATTTCTATGCTTGGGCCGGCCGACTGGAGCGACTATGGGGTAATGGCTTTGCGAAGCTAGAACGAATTCGGTACGCCAAAGCAGGGGCAGGGTATCTGGTTAAAGCTGTCGGCTACACCACAAAAGGTAAAAATGGGAATCAAGGCATGATTCGTGGCAACCGTTATGGAATTGGGGCATCTGCTAGGGCGGTTGACTGGGAAAATGTGGCAAGTTTCCAGGCCGATAATATGGCGGCGATTATTGCTGAGTGTGAAGAAAAACTGGCAAGAAAGAATGCCCACTATGAAGAACTCGAACGTCGTGCTCGTATCAAGCTGAAAGAGACAAAGCGAATCCATCAAATCACGCGTAATAACAAAAAGCTTTCTGAAGAGCAGCGCTTTTCACGTATCGAGAAGTATAAAAGCAGGATGCTTGCGCTTGATGCTGAAATTGAGCAGGTCAGGGAGGAACGCCGTGACCGTGGTGTCAGAGCTGTGGGTCATTACCAAATCACTTTCTCCGGAAGTAACTCGACTGAGAATTTCGATAATTTCTTAGGTTGGGCGTTTAACTGTCGTCAATGGCAGGCGAATAGTAGAAATGAAGCCATAAAAGATGAGCTGGAGCGGGCCAAAGACGAGCTGGTTCGGCAGTTAAGGGTAGAGCATAAAGCGCTGCGGGATGATCTTGATTTAACTGATGAGCAACTTGCCAGGCTTGAGTATGTTCATAACCGGTTGGAAGAAGTCGAGTCTGATATTAACTATCAGCGTATGTTGCGTTTACAAATGGCAAATACGCTGCAGCAGCAACGGAGCTACTGGCGTGGTTTTGTCAGTAATTTAGCATCACAAAGAACCAGTAATGACTATTGGGCTGCGTTCTTTAATCGCTATGAGCAGGATTGCCCTGAAGAAGATCAGGACAAACTGCTATCTGCTATACATTCGGAGGAGTATTTATGTGTTTTGATGGATTAGGGCTGAAGGTTCTTCGTCAACAAATTAGGGAGAACGCCGAGCGCGCTGCTTCTCAAGATCATGAAAAGGCTGACGTTCAGGCCAAGGTGTACACTGCTCACAAGACCACTCAATCTGATTTTGTGCTTGATCCGCTAGCGCCCACGGAAGAGGCGGAAGGTTAATTTGAATACAGTACCGATGACGCTTGCAGCCATCGCAAATTTCTAATCTGGGCTTTTTGATTAAACCATCATCAAAATCAGTTGGTTGAGTCACTTTTTTAACTACACGTGCTGCACATTGATTAATATTACTGTATATTCATACAGTGCTTGAGGCAAGGAGTACTGTACATGGCGCATTCAATCAGTTGGCAGGCGATTGATTTTATAGTTGAGGCCTTAGCCGCAAAAACTTACGGCGAAGACAGAACCGAGGTTGGTGTATACCTGGTGGAACTGGTAATGAAGGACAGAAAAAAGCCGCTCGATGCGGCTCAAATGAAGATGGTAAAAGCAATGCTTTCAGAGGCTTCGGACGTTTGTAAAAACAACAAGTGAAATGGCAAAAACTTAAATCCACCGTAATAACAGAATCTTGTCTTTATCTGCTTAATCCCTTTTATTGGCCAGAGCTGATTTTTACAGTGACGCTATGTTGATTTTGTTAAAACATGGCTAGTTGTTCGCGTAATTGCTTAGCGCCTTTTACAGATAAAGTTTTTACCAGCGCGACAGCTAATTGTTCTGATGCTCTCGAAGAGGGGCTAAGGCTGTGGCTGTAGTATAAAGACATCACGAATCTATGGCCGCATGCCGGATTTTTGCATAGGTAGTAGAGGTCTGCGCAATCATTTGTTAAACGATTCGTTTTTGTAATCACCGCACGATCACCACACCCACAAGTCACGCGGCTACCGTTCACATGGGGAACCGTAGCCGCCGTACTCATCTTCGATTGTACTAAGGAATGTTTATAGCCCAAGGGGCTGACAAAGGTATGACCGCATTCCGGGTCGGTACATGAACACAGAAGGTTCGCGCAATCATCCGTTACTGCTTCACTGCGACTGATAATGGCGCGAGAACCGCATTTGCAGAGAACTCGCATAACTGACTTAACCTGTTGACTGACTGCTTCAATGGTAAGGTATGCCTGTATTTATGTACAGTTGAGTGTTTCTGAAATCCCCTGCCTCAATAGTTTTTGTGGCATATCAAATAACTGATATGTGCTGCTAGTTATATAAATAAGGAGATTGTAGATATACACTAACCCCCTAAAAACTTCGAATAATCATAATTTAACTCATATTGTACGGACTGATTTATGAAACAGTTATTAGGTTTATACATTTTTGTATCATTTGTTGTTACGGGGTACTCCATTTTTACGACAAGCGAGCGAGACAGCTTCGGGAAAGATCACTTCACGGAAGGGTTGATGTGGCCTGTGGGGTTGTTTAATTATGTTTTTGAACCTGAAATAGATGGTGGCTCGTATGATTCATTGGTCGAATCTTTGAGCGAACTTCTTGAATCAAGGGATACAGACCATGATCGTTATTTAGGAGCTATCGCTGCTAACCAAGTTCTCCTTCATGCCTATGTTGAATCCGACCCTAACCTTACGAAACCTGAAGTGAAAAAGTTGGTAGATTTATCTCGTATGGATAAGTTTGCATCGTTGATCACTGTGAAAGAGCAAGTAAAGCAAAGTGTTGCTGAACGGCTTGATGGATTGGATTTTGATGGCTTGATACTAGCTGGTCAAAACGCCTTCAGCAAAACCATGAAAATCAGCGAATCACGACCTCTATATGCAACAGCGGAAGACTGTGTTGACGGACTTATTCGTGCATATAGAGAAGAGCTAGGCCCTGATAGTTTAATTCGATATGACCAGTTGCAGGAGTTTAATGAGAAATGTGGACTTCCTAGGGAGGAATGGTAATGGATGCGATTAAACTCATATTTGTCTTATTGTTTTTACTCTTTTGTATCAGCTTTCCTATGGTCGCGATGGTTATCGGTGTCGTTCTACTTCTAATAGGCGCTCTTTCCCGCAGGAAATAAACAATAAAGGCCGCATTTGCGGCCTTATTCTAAATCCAAGTTGAATTCCAAATGCAGCGATTTGGGAATTTCCCGGTCGTTGTTCACTTCATCCATAATCAGTTCGCAAACCGGAATAATTTCGTCCCTCGCGTATTCACGACCTACCTTCTCAGCGTCGCCAAAACTGGCCATGCCTTGTGGAATCATTCCGCTTTTACCGGGTGGGTAACGGTGGCCCACCAGAATGTCCTGCGCGGTAATATTTTTGATGCGCTCGAACTCGTCTTTGGTGGCAATGTCGCCAACGGGGATCAGCTGAATGCCTTTCTCTTTGCCGTTGGGCACATTCACAAACATGCTGCGGAAGTTGCCCACGCCCTTACTGCTGGCGATGGTTCGCTTCATCATTTCTTCATCTTCCGGGCTAAGGTTCGGGTCTGTCGCATAGAAGATAAAGCCCATGTGGGCACCGTTTTTGTAGTACCGGCGGCGGAACAGGGTGGCATCTTCATTGAGCAGGCTGCTTTGAATGCTGCCAAGGTAGTCCGGCATGCCATAGATTTGCTGCTGCGGGTCATACTGGCCTAGCCAGATAATGTCGTTCTCGTTGTAGTCTTTGAATTGGTTATCGCGTAGAAGGAATCGCCAGCTGCCGTTCTTACGGCGCCGTAAGTACATTGACGAAATGTGCTCTAACCGCACAACGCGGCGGAAGTGATCGCGAATTTTCAGCAGCGCACCGTGGCCGAAGGTGAAGTAATCACGGCTGAACCCCTGAAACTGGCGCTTACGCATCTCGCCGCCATTAATGAATCGTCCTGTAACATGGTTAGCGCGGGCAATCAGAGCGCTGCCGTGGTAAGCGTTGGCTCGGGCAATTTGCGCCAGACCACTGGGGGAAATGGGCGGTTCCCAGTAGTCGTCCATGTCGTTGTAAAACAGTTCGCTGTATTCGGTTAGCCAGCGTCCGGCGTCTACCGGTTCGGCGTAGCTGTCAACGCTGTAGCAGGATGCTGCCGGCAGTTCGGTTTCTGTCTGCTGCTCTGGGTGTTGTGCTTCTGTCATGCTGCTGTGGCCCATGTCGATTTTCGTTGTTTGGTATGGTTAAGCGGTTCATTGATCAGGGCGTGAGCCAGTGCCCAGAAGGCATCGGCATGGCCGGTCATTTCACTGCGTTCTGCTTTATAGGTAATGCCATTGCCACTGTTGGTGGTTACCCGCTTAATGGCCATGAAGGCCATGGAAATGTCTTTGTGCTCGGCGTCGTACTGCAGGCGGTTGGCTTCTATCACATCTGCCATTTTCAGCACCATCCGGGTTTTGCTTTCGGGGTTATAGTGAATGGCCACCGCTTCCCGTGGGTGGGTCGCGCTAATCAAATCCCATACGCCGCTACCAATGCCCGTGGTATCAATGCCGATGTAGGTGACGTTGTATCGCTCGAAGACTTTGTCAATTTGCTCGGCCTGGTATTGGAAGTTAAGCCCGCGCCAGTAGTGCTTTTCTAGTACCCGGAATTTCTCGGGTGCCACAATGGGCGGGGCGACCACAACCAGGCAGGCGTTATCCCGTGTTCGTGACGGGTCATACCCCAGCCAGACCTCACGGTTTTCAAAGGGGCGAGGCGTGCCGGGTTTGAAGTCCTGCCAATGGGAGGTATCGACCATGCAGCGTTCCATGTGGCTGAACTTGAAGACGGACATTGAGCCATCCACAAACACACACATGAACAGGTTATTGAAGTCGTCTTCGCTGTATTCGTCGCGCAGTTCATCAATATCGAACAGGCCACAACCACCGTTAGCGGCATCTTCAATCGTGACCACGTAACGCCATTGCCTGTCGGGGCACAGGCGGCCGCCGTCCCGGTATTCATCAAAGGTTGGGAAATCCAGTCTTTCCCGTGCTTCCTTGCCTTTCTTCCAGCTGTCCCCGGTCCAGAACGGATACGCCTGATGGGTTTTGGCTGATGGGGTACTGAAATAGGTTTTCCGCCACTTTTTATGGGTAGCCATGGCGGAGGCCAGTTTGTTCAGTTCATCAAACTTTGGGATCCAGAAATATTCGTCAACATAAACGTGGCCATGGTAACTCTGGGCGGTTTTGCTGTTGGTCGACAGAAAACGCAGCTCGGCCCCGTTTGAGAGAATGATCGGGTTGCCAGTCAGCTCAACGCCCAGGAACTCTTTGGCGATTGACACAATGTAGCTGCGGAATACTTCAGCCTGAGCGCGGGAGGCGGACAGGAATATCTGGTTGTCGCCGGTCAGAATGGCATCTTCCAGTGCTTCACCACTGAAATAGTAGGTCGCCCCAATTTGGCGAGACTTCAGGATATTCCTGATCCGCTGTTTGAGGTTTTCACGCATAACCAGCTGGTACTTGAACAGCGAGGCATGCCAGTCTTTAAAGTGATCAGCGGTTATTTCGCTGATGTCGTTTTTCTTTCCTTTCCCTTTGCGTTTTTTCAGGTTGTCGCGGCTGCCGGAAGTGCTTTCTTTGCTGGCTGAATTCGAACGGTTATTGCTGTTGTTCGATCCGGGTTCCTGTCTGTTTTTCTCCTGTGTCCGAAGCTTTTTCAGGTTGGTGTGGTGCTTTATCAGCCGGTCGAGCATGTCCAGCTGGCGCGTCGTTGGGTCCGGGGTATCCAGCAGGGTTTGAATACGGGTTGCGATTGCTTCATCAACAGTGAATTCACGCAACATATCCCGCCAGCCGAATTTGTCAGCCCAGTAATAAACAATGCGTTCATTAGTGAGGCCAAGTTCGGCAGCGATCTCTTGTGGCGTCCACGCCTTTAAATAAAGCGCTTTCGCGGCTTGTCTAACTTCAGGTGAATATGCCATGCCGCAATCATACGCTTCTGAATAAGGCGTATGACTCACTGAAATTCCACTAATTTCGGATGAGGCTTATATCCGAATTTCAAGGAATTCAATTGAATGAATGCTTGCTCTCAAAGGCGTAACCTTCGTCGTGACTGATAGGAAAATGACTGACTAACGACGGAATTGGGATTCGATGAGTAAGCAAACGGGCTGGGTAATCGTAGCAACGGAAGGGGCAACCGTAGACGGTCGCACGATTACGGCTAATTGGATTAATGACATGGCCGCATTGTATTCGACAGATGAATACACCGCATTGATATGGCCTGAGCATTTCCGCTCGTCATGGGCACCGTTTGAAGGGAAAAACTGGGGAACAGTTGACGAAGTAAAGGCAGCAAAATTTAAAGGAAAACTGCGCTTGTTCGCCAAACTGACCGCCAACGACTACCTGCTGGAAGCCAACAAAGACGGGCAGAAGCTATTCACTTCCATTGAACCTAACCCTGATTACAAAGGCGAAGGCCGTTGTTACCTGATGGGGCTGGCAGTGACTGACTCCCCGGCCAGCACCGGAACGGCTCGTCTTAAGTTCTCTATTGGCGAACAAACACATGAACGTGAATACAGCCAACTTGAGGAACTGAACCCTTCCGATTTTTTCGCGGTTGAAAGTGATGACCGCAGCGCACTGGCGAAAGCCTTCAGCACCATTGCTGAGTGGTTTTCCAAGGGCGGGCAACCGCCATTTCCACATTCAACCGCAACACCGCACGACGAGGACACAGACGTGACCGAAGAACAACTCAAAGCCGCGCTGGCTGAGCATTTTAAGCCGTTCAGCGATCAGCTGGACTCGCTGCAAGAGAAGTTTAATACCTTCTCTGCGGGCAATCCGGAAACGCCACCGGAAGATGGCCAGAGCGGAAAGCCAAAGGATGACGAGGGCGATGACGCCTCTAAAAAATTCAGCCAGCAATTAGCCGCTGAACTGGCCAAGCAGCTTAACCCGCTGGCAGAAAAACTGACTGGCCTTGAAGCCCAGTTCGCCGAACTGAAGCAGGAAGTGCCGGGGCAAACGCCGGGTAACTCAGGCACCAGCAATGACACAATGGAGGTGTATTAATGCTTAACGCTATTTCAACGAAATACCTCCTGGAGTTCACTGCCGCGACGGTAACCGCTGCCGGAGCGACATCTGGTGCAACGCTGTTTAACATCTCGGCGCCAATGGAAACCAAGTTGCGCCAGGCAATTATGCAGTCTCATGCCTTCCTAGGAATGATTGCGCTGTTGCCTGTTCAGCAAATCAAAGGCCAGGTGGTTGATGTCGGTAACGATGGCCTTTCAACAGGTCGTTCATCGGATGGCCGTTTCAGCGTGGAAACCGGCCAGAGTGGCAATACCTACGAGCTGACGAAAACAGACTCCGGGGCCCATATTAATTGGGAAACCATGACGCAGTGGGCTAACTCTGGCCAGAAAGGTGAATGGCTGAAGTTGATGCAAAACTCGATTGCCCGCCGCTTCGCGCTGGACATGTTGCGCGTTGGCTTCAACGGTACTTCCATTGCCGCTGCGACAGACCCCGTTGCTAACCCGTTGGGTCAGGATGTGAACAAGGGCTGGCTGACTATCGTGAAAGAAAAGCAAGCCGCGCAGGTACTGCCTGCCGCCACACTTGACCCGACAGGAGCCACTGCAGGTTCATATAAAAACCTCGATTCACTGGTGCAAGACCTGATCAACACCACCATTGCGCCAGAGCACCAGGAAGACCCTGATCTGGTTGTTCTGGTGGGCTCTGACCTGGTGGCTGCTGAGCAGCACCGTTTGCTGGAAGCCGCGGCAACGCCGACTGAGCACAAAGCGGCGCAGTCTCTGGCGAAAACCATTGCGGGTAAGCAAGCCTACAAACCGCCGTTCTTCCCGAAAAAGGGTGTCTGGGTAACGAACCTGAAGAACCTGCAAGTGCTGACACAGGAAGGCACCCAGTGGCGTAGCCAGAAAAACAACGAAGACAAGTTGCGTTTCGAGAGTAGCCACATCCGCATGGAAGGCTACGCGGTGGGTAACCTGAATAAGTTTGCCGCTATCGAAGACGTCACGGTGGCTGACCCAGCCCCGGCGGCGTAGGGGATAGCACATGGTGAGTCCATTAAAACGACAACGTGATGCGATTCTTGCCAATCAGCTTGCGGCGGCAATGCCGCAAGCTGGCACCGTTAACACCGACAGTCTGCACATTAAGCTGATTGAGTTAGAAGAAGACCGCAAACGCATGCGTGCTCAGTTCAACGCCCGTGCTGATCGCACCGACCATAAACGCAATGTGCTGATCCCGAAATACAAGCCACTGGCTGAAACCTATCTGGCCGCCGGTGAAAAGTACGAAAACCCGATATTCAGCACCTTGATTGTCTGGCTGTTCGATATCGGTGATCTGAGTACCGCGATTGACTGGTGTTTGAAAGCCATTGAGTTGGAATTACCCACACCGGAATTTATTCGCCGCGACTGGCCGACCTTCTGTGCTGATTCGGTACTGAAATGGGCCGAAACACAGGCTGAGCATGGCCACAGCATCGAACCGTATTTCAGCCAGGTATTCGCGAAAATTCGTGATGACTGGCGTCTGCACGAAGAAGTGAACGCCAAGTGGTACAAATTCGCCGGTTATTTCCTGCTGCGTGATGACGAAGGCAAGCCGCGTCCATCGGCGATTGCTGATAAAGCGACGTTGGAGCAAGCCAAAGCTTTTCTGCAACAGGCGAATGAATACCACAGCAAAATCGGTGTGGGCACGATGATCAGCAAAATCGACATGCGCCTGAGCGCGCTGGAAACCGGGAAGAATTTGTAAGTCTCCCTACCCCTCGCGCCTCGGCTGGCGAGGTAAGGATAGCCACGGCTAATCCGATACCGTCGACCCAGTGGGCAGAGGCGCAACTATTGAGAGAGTAACCATGAGCTTTGGCGGACGAATTGATACAGACACTGACACGCAGTTACCGGGTGATGGTTGGCCAGATTTGAGCACAGCAGAGTTTCGGAAAATGCGCCGCGTGCCCTCAGTGTTTGATGAGAGTTCGATTGTGGTTGCGATTGAGGCGGCATCGTTATTGGTGCAAGGGCAGTTAGATGCCTTGTTTATTAACAGCCAGCCACCGGAATTACCAAGGCAAAAAGCCGCTGTGTATCGGCGGGCTGTATATGGAATGGCTCACGCTGATCTGCTGCCTGAGTTTGCAACACAAGACCGCAGGGAAGTCGCAGAAAACGCAGCAGAGGATACGCCAGAGCAGGCAGACCGTTTCCGTGCACAGGCAACAAGGGATATTTGCCTGCTTCTTGGTCGTAGCGTGAACAGGGCGGAGATCATTTGATGGAAACCAAGCTGCAGCACCTGCACGGATTTCTGGTCGATAGCCTGAAAGGGTTGGTCCACCCAGGGAAAATTCATGCTTCGCAGGCCGGTGGCAAAGTCATTGTGGATGGCGAAGACAGAGGGAACGAAGGATACCGAATAGCTTACTGGCAATACGATGCCGGAGTGCTGATTGAAAGTTTTCCTCACCTGAAAATGGACCCTAAAACTCTGTTTGCCATGCTGGCGTGCTGGATCAGTCAATTCGATGGTGATCGTGATGTTCTGGATGATTTGAGTGATCCGGAAATTGAAGTGGATGAAAACAACGAGGCCACTGCTGATGTGCTCATTCGAATTACCTTCGCAGAGCAGATTGAAATCGTACCTGATGAAAATGGCCCAATTGTTTGGAATGACATTCGGTACAAGCTGAATCCAGTTGATATCTGGGTTGCAGAAGAGGCAGAGATTACCAATGACGCCGGTAATTACGCTTAACGCCAGTGATGCGGTATCGGCCAGAAAAGCCTTAGAGGCACTGACGTTATCACCAAAACAGCGGTTTTGGTTGCTTAAAGACTTAGGCCGCTGGGAAATACGTCAGACAAAAAGCCGCCTGAGGCGACAAAAGGACACTGAAGGCAGGCCGTTTGAAAAGCGAAAACGTGGTGAAGACCCTGTGCTCAGCAGCTTTGCTGATGGCATGGAGCCTTATGTTGAGGACAGGCTGCGGCTCAACCTTACCTGGAAGAGCAAAGGGAAAGCGAGGAAGGCGGCGGCAAACCAGCTTGGAAATGTCGAGCAGCATACCGCAGCAAGCCACGTGAAAAAGATGAATAAAAGGTTCGGTGAACCTGACTACCAGGCACCGGCGACAGACAATCAGGCCGTTGCGTTGCGGCGGCTCGGTTACAAGATGCGCCGTAAAGGTGGGGGATATAACCGCCTGAGCAAGCGAAATATCGCAAAGCGAATGACGCTTGGCCAGGCAGGCTTAATTATCAGGATGATGCGTACCGGTTCACGCAAAGGTAAGCAGAATTGGACCATTGAGAACCCGCAGCGCCAGTTTTTGGGAACGGACAAAGAGAGAGTTCGTAACCGGCTGCTTCAAAACATTGAAAAGGCCAGACAGCGCCGATAAAGACAGGATAAGGAATAGCAATGGCAATCGGTAAGGTTGAAGTCAACAACTTGAATTTAGGGCAGGGCGGAATTCCTGAAATTGAACGCCACCTGCTCTTTATCGGTACCACGGAAAAAGCCGAGCTGCAGGGTAAGGTGACCCGTGTTTCGTCCATGACCAACTTGGATGAAGTGGTGGGTGATGATGCGCTGGGGATTAACCTGAAAGCGGCGCAGCTCAACGGTAAACAAAACTGGACGGCAGCGATTTACGGCCTGACAGGCGAAGAAACCTGGGCGCAGGCGGTTGATACCGCCAACAAAACCGACTCGTTCGAAGGCATTGTGATTATCGATGAAACCATCAGTGCGAATGGGTTCAACGACATGCAGGCCAAGCACTCTGAACTGGTCAGCAAGCTGGGGCGCTGGGTGTTTTTCCTTGCCGCCGTGCCGGGCATCGACGTGCAGGCACAAACCTGGTCAGCCTATGAAACGGCCATGCTGGCACTGGTGAAAGATGTGGCTGCCAACATGGTGGTGCCGGTACCGCAGTTGCACGGAAATAACGTCGGGGTACTGGCTGGCCGCCTGTGTGACCGCAGTGTCACAGTGGCAGATACGCCAATGCGGGTGGCGACGGGTGCCGTGCTGGGGTTGGGCGAGCCGCCAGTTGATAGCGCCGGGAAAGAGCTGGAAATGTCGACCCTTGGCACGCTGGCCAATGCGCGATATTCGGTACCGCAATGGTATGCCGATTATGAAGGCGTGTACTGGGCTGATGCCATGACACTGGAAGCCAAAGGGGGCGATTACCAGTTCATTGAGTATGTTCGCCCGGTTCACAAGCTGAACCGCCGGGTTCGGGTAAAAGCGATTCGCCGTATTGGTGACAAGATTCTGAACTCCACCCCGGCATCAATTGAAATGAACCGCCAGTACTTCAGCGGTGACATGCGCCTGATGTCGAAGACCACCGAAATTGGCGGTATTACGTTCCCTGGTGAAATCATGCCGCCGCGTGAGCAGGATGTGACCATTCAGTGGATGACCAAAACAAAGGTCATTATCGGCCTGATGGTACGCCCGCACAACTGCCCCAAACACATTGTGGTCAATATTGCGCTTGACCTTTCTAACCCTGCGGAGGCGTAACCATGAGTCGTATTTCTGGCAAGAATATGCGCTTTAACCTGGGTGACCTGAAAATCAGTGCTCAGAAATTCACCCTGTCGATTACCGATAACAGCGCCGTCAGTAAAACCAACGGCGTGCCGGATGGCTGGGTGGATGGTGATGTGGAAGCCTCCGGTGAAATGGAACTGACGACCTCCCAGTTCAACCTGCTGTCGAAAGCGGCCAAAAACGCAGGCGCATGGCGCAACCTGCCAGCCTTTGATGCCATGGGCTACGGCAAGACGGACAAAGATGAACTCAAGGTTGAGATGTTCGGCGTCAAAATCAAAATTTCTGATCTGCTGGATGTGGACGCGAACGGTGGTAGCGCACTGGTGCATAAAATCCCGTTCGATATCACCAGCCCGGACTTTATTCGCATCAACGGGACACCTTACCTGCGTGATGATGAAACTGAAGACCTGGTGCAGTAGGGGGCGGAATGACCGATGTTATCGACGAGGGCAGCCGTGTCGAAGCCCAATTCACGGAAATGGCGGTGGCCAGACAACTGGCAGCCGCAGCTAAAACGAAAAGTGGTCACCCGCTCAGCGCAGAGAACTGCACAGAATGCGGTGATGAAATCCCGCAAAAACGCCGCGAGCACGTACCGGGATGCCAGTACTGCACCGGCTGTCAGGCACTCAACGAAAAGGGACGACTGTGAAGCGATTTGAATTGAAACGCCGTTATTTCCCGCATGGGACGTACAGCACGCTGCACCGCGAAGACGGCAGCCAGGTGTGTGTGATGGTCGAGCGGGCATGGAAAAACAACGCTCAGGGGGAATCGTGTATTACGGAAGGGACATACACGATGTACCCGCACAAATCGCCCAAATTTGGTGAGTGCTATGCGCTGGAAGCCAAGGCGTTGGGGGTTACCCGGTACGGCCCGAGCCTGCGCAGCCACATTCTGATCCATAAAGCGAATTACCCGAGCCAACTGCAGGGGTGTCTAGCGCCAGGTGTGGATTTCGGATTCGTCGGCGATGAGTGGGCGGTGGTGAATTCCACGGCTGCATTTAACGCCCTGATGCGTGAGCTTGGCGGTGAACCGGCTTCGCTCACCATTGTAAAAGACTGACGGTAAAGGACAGATAACGATGTGGGACAACGTAAAGCAACTGATTGGAAATACCGCCCCGTTGATTGGCTCTTTGATTGGCGGTCCGGCAGGGGGCGCGATCGGCAGTTTGGTGGCCTCTGCGTTAGGCGTGGAAAACTCACCGGGTGCCATTGAAGCGGAGCTGCGCACTAATCCGGATGCCTTGCTGAAACTGAAGCAGCTGGAAATGGCACATGAGGTGCAGTTGCGTGAACTGGCATTTCGACATGCGGAGCTGGAAAGCGAAGAACGAAGACTGCAGGTGACACAGCAAACGGCCACCGTTCAGGCTGAAATGGCCAGTGCAGACCCCTTTGTGCGCCGCTGGCGGCCGACGTGGGGTTACACCTTATGTCTGAGCTGGGCGCTCATGTTCTTTGGACTGTTTTTTGTGATGATTTTTCACCCCGCAGAGGCGGCGAATGTTGTGAACGCCATCGTGGCGTTGTCACCGCTGGTTACTGTCGCTCTTGGCGTGTTGGGCGTGAATATTCACAAACGTTCGCTAGACAAACAAATTGCCGCCGGACAAATGCCGTTGGGCCTGTTTGCTGGGATGAGACAAGCCGTTAAAGGGGGCTAGATGAGTGCAACGTGGGTCTCAGTCATTATCGCGGCCATTGCTGTAGTGATCAGCCTGTTGGCGCTCATCTTTGGTCGTTCCGATAAAGGGCAGGCGACCTCCAATGAACACGCCAAACGGATTCACCAAAACGAATTGGCTACTGAGCGACTTCGTGGGGATGTGGCGGAAAAATACGCAACCAAACACGAACTGCGTGAAGCAGTAGACGATTTAAAAACCTCAATTAATGGGCGATTCGATCGCCTGGAAGACAAGCTGGATAAAGAGAGAGACGCAGCATGAGCAAGAAAACCATCATTCTGACCATTGCAGGAACGGATATCAGCTTTGACCCGACCCCGGAACTGTACGGCGAATACATGGGGCAGATGGCCCAAGGAGATCTGGTCGATGCCGCGCATAACTTTGTGATGCAGTCAGCCTCTGAAGACTGCAAGCCAGCACTGCGTGAGCTGTTTGACGATAACCCCGGCGCACCGATGCAGGTTGCAGGTGCGTTGATTAAGGAATACTCGCCGAAGGTGGCGATTAGCGTAAAAAAATAGATGACCTTGTCACGGCCATAGAACTAAGTGACCTGAGCAAAATGCTCGCCTGGCGCAGAAAGTGGTTGCCGGGTGAGCAAGATACCGAAGCCAACCTGGCAAGGGCTGTCTGGTTAGAGAAGAACTACTGGGAAAACATGCGAATGGAGACAGCCAATGGTGTCGCCAAAGCATTCAGCCCATAAAGGATGTATGACCCATGAGCCTACCTGAACCGCTGCGATTTACCGTTGGTCTGATTGACCAAATCAGCAAACCGCTTGGCGATATCCAGCGGCAGTTCGGTGATATGACCCGAACCTATCGCGACGGTACCCACACCATGGTGGCAGGGGCTGCAGGCGTGGCTGGTGCAGGGTTCGCCCTGCAGGCTGCGCTGATGCCAGCCATTGAAATGGACCGGGTGCTGGGTGAGGTGAAGTCGTTAGGCGTGGCGGATGCACAGTTGCAGCAACTGAGCGACACGGCCCTGCGGTTCTCTGTCGAGTACGGCAAGTCGGCCACCGAGTTTGTGGCAGCCTCTTACGATATCCAATCCGCGATTGCCGGTTTGGCGGGTAACGAGCTGGCCGAGTTTACCAAGGCGTCGGGGGTACTGGCGGCGGCAACAAAAGCTGATACCGGCACAATTACCAACTATGTCGGCACCATGTATGGGATTTTTCAGAATGCCGCCCACGGCATGGGGAAGGCGAACTGGGTCAACATGCTGGGTGGGCAAACCGCTAAAGCCGTGCAGATGTTCAAAACCACCGGTGATCAGATGTCGGCGGCCTTCACCTCTGTGGGGGCTTCTGCCACTTCCGTTGGGGTGGGCATGACAGAGCAGATGGCGATTCTCGGTACCTTGCAGGCAACCATGTCAGGCAGTGAAGCCGGGACCAAATACCGGGCATTTCTGGCCGGTGCGGCTAAGGCACAGGACGCTCTGAATATGCGGTTCACCGATGCGCAAGGGCAAATGCTGCCGATTGTCGACATCCTGCGCAACATCAAGGGTCGGTACGGTGAAACCATTTCCGTTGCGGAGGCGGCGGAGCTGTCAAAAGCCTTTGGTACGCAGGAAGCCGTCGCCATGGTGCAGTTGCTGATGCAAAACACCGAAGGGCTGGCTGACTCGATTGAAACCCTGGGCCAAGTCAAAGGACTGGACGTGGCCGAGCAAATGGCCGGAACCATGACTGACCAGTGGGAGCGGTTAGAGCAAGGGGTGTTTGCGGTTAAAGCCGCCTTTGGTCAGGCTCTGCTGCCAGTTGTGCTGCCAGTCGTTCAGATGTTTGCCGATGGTGCCAAAGAAATCCTGCTCTGGACGAAGTTGTTCCCCAATATCACCCGTTATATCGGCTACGCGACAATCGGGTTCTTTGGCCTGGTTGCTGCCGGCGGCGTGATCACCATGCTGTCCGGCGCCATGCAAATGGCGTGGACCACGCTGTCACTGGGTGTCGGGCTCATCAAAGGTGCCAGCGGAGCGGTCTGGATGCTCACGAAGGGATTCACGACGGCCGCGTTTGCCGTGGTGAAGTTCAGTATGGCGCTGTTGGCTAACCCGGTATTTCTCATGGTGGCGGCTATCACTGCCGCAGTGGTATCGGTCGGTGCGCTGATTTACTACTGGGACGATCTCAAAGCCAGCTTTGGCGACACCACCTGGTTCCAGATTTTGGCAGGCGCAGTAACCTTGTTTTCCGCGCCTTTCGTGGCGGCGTTCAATATCGTGAAAGGGGGCTGGCAGTGGGTGATGAGTGGTTTCACTGACACCTCTGGATTTGATGGCCTGTTTGCAGTAGCTGACAGCCTGCGCAATGTGTTTGGTTCAGTGTTTGGCTGGATTACCGAACAGCTGTCTGGCCTGTGGGACATGGCCAAAGGCGTGATGGAATGGTTGCCGGGATTCGGTGGTGATGAGACGGAAGTCAAGTCGGCCGCTGTGCAGCAGGCACTGCCGAGATCAACAATCCCCCCAGGTGGGGCGGCGCGCAGTATAGCCAGCTACCAGACCAGCTCAACGAACTACGGCGGCGTGAGTATCTACGCCCAACAGATGAACAGCCCGCAGGACTTTGCCAACGAAATGGAGATGTTCGCCGGATGAAGTATCAAGACATCCTGATTGAAAACGGTGATGTGGTGCTGGATGCCGGGCGTAACCCTGTGCTGATTCAGGACCGGGCGGTGATCGCCCAGGACATTAAGCACGCCATTATTGAAAGCGGGCTGGCCGTGGAGATGGTGGCCGAGCGCAGCCGGAGTAAACGGGCTGACCTGCGCATGAAGCTGGAGCTGCTGGTTGAGGAAGATGTCCGGCTGGTGCCAGGTACGGTGCGACTGGAAGAGCAGACCGAAGGGGTGATTTATGTGTTCGCCGCCACCCTGGATTTTGGCGAACTGTCGTT
Organism: Photobacterium ganghwense; assembly: GCF_017329545.1. Classification (NCBI taxonomy): domain Bacteria; kingdom Pseudomonadati; phylum Pseudomonadota; class Gammaproteobacteria; order Vibrionales; family Vibrionaceae; genus Photobacterium; species Photobacterium ganghwense. The sequence goes on along the minus strand of NZ_CP071326.1, from coordinate 1,178,655 downwards.
GTTTGTCGATGTGGAGCAAAGCCGTGGCTGATATCCCCCAACCTGATTACGAGCAGATTGTTAAAGACGCTGGCATTCCAACGGACAAAGAGAGCTGGAAAGCCGTGCTCAAAGCCGAAATGGAGAAAGCAGGCTCTGTTATCAACAACGACAGCCGATTCTCCCCGTTCTGGCGAATGATTGAAGCGGCCGTGATCAACTGCACCACCTGGCTCATCAACATCCTGCTGGTCAAGCATATCTTGCCGAACATGTTTCTTGCGACCGCCCAAGACCATTATTTGGACTTGCTGGCGTGGGCCTGTCGGGTCGACCGGAAGCCGCACAGCAAGGCGAAAGGTCAGGTGGCCTTTCAACGCTCGGCAGTGAAGGGCCCAGCACTGATTATCCCTAAAGATACCTGGGTGCAAACCGAGGCTATCAATGGCCATATCTACCGGGTGCGGGTAACGGAAGACACCACGTTGCCCGAAGACGAAACCAGCGTGGTGGCCACCGTGGAAGCGGAAGAAGCCGGAGCGGCCTATAACCTTGGCGGCGGCTATTACCATATTTTGCCACAGGCGATCCCCGGTATTGCTGCTGCGACCAATACGGACGACTGGCTGACGGAAGCCGGGGCAGATAAGGAAAGTGACGATGACCTGCGACTGCGGGTGCGAAATCAGTGGTCAGCCGTGGCCAAGTGGCACATTGATGCGGCGTACCGTTCGCTGTTGATGGAAAAGGCTGGCATCCAGAATGACAACATCCATTTCGAGCATAACGCTCCGCGAGGGCCGGGTACGGCGAATGCGTTGATTTTGCTGGATACCGGTGAGCCAGCCGCTGAAATGATAGAGATGCTCAACAACCATATTCGTGACAACGGCCAGCATGGCCATGGCGATGACCTGAAGGTGATGGCGATGCCGGGGGTTGAGCAGGATGTCTCGGTACAAGTGTGGCCAGCGCTGACACTGACACTGGAAGAGCGTGACACGCTGGTGAGTCAGGTCGAGCACTTTATCCGGGCGGCCTTTCGCGAGAACACCGATTACAGCCCGACCCGGACAAACCCGATTGCACGGTTCAGTTTCTCCCGGCTGGGGCAGGAGCTGCATGACCAGTTTCCGGGGGTTGCGTCACTGGAGTTTGGTCAGCCGGATATCGTGAACAACCTGACCATCCCGCGCCTGCGAAATCTGGAGGTCGCCCTTGCAGCTTCCTGAGATTAGGTTCAAGTGGTGGATGGGACGGGGCGAGCTGACCAAGTTCGCCCGAGCCCTGCAGCACTACTGGGGTCATGTTGAAGCCGCACTCAAGATGCCGCTGCAGCAGCATGACCCGCTGACGGCCCCCATAGGCCTGGTTGAACTGATGGCGTGGCAGCGTGATGTCAGCCGGTTGGGGCAGGAGCCGGAAGCGCTGTTTCGTATCCGGGTGGCCCATGCCTACAGCTTTGCCCGCGATGGCGGCAGTATCGCGGGCTGGGAAGACATGTTTTCCAAGCTGGGCTATCCGCATATTACCCAGGACGAACGGCTTAGCCACGTCGACTGGGATGTGATTAGCCTGAAAATTCAGGACGGCGACCTGACCGAAGTACCCCAATTGCTCGATACCGTGATTCAGCAGTATGGCCGTACCTGTCGGCGCTATCAGTACACCACTTATATCGACCTGCCATTGCAGGCCAGACCGCAGACCTTTGAAGCTGAATATGACATGGCCACAGTGACCCAGCCAATGGAAGTGGCACTGCTGCCCAGTCTGCAGAACATTGACATGGAATTAGAGTGTGTGGTGATCACACACCCGATGAAGGAAACCGCATGACCAATACAACCTCTGTCCAGATCCTGACCAAAGCGGGTGAAGAGCTGCTGGCGCGCCTGGCTGCTGAAGAAAAAGAGCTGGTGATTGATAAGTATGTTTTCGCAGATGTGCCGGAGCGCCCTGATTTCCCGCAGCGCGAAGACGGAGTGCCGACCGACTATGTGGTGCATGAGTCAATCATCCATGAGAAAGGCCGCCTGAATCCCAACTCGGTGATCTACTCGTCCACGCTGGCCAGCGATGTTGGCCCGTTTCACTTCAACTGGTCAGGGTTGTACTGCAGCGAACATGATGTGCTGGTCACCATCCATTATCCACAGCGTACTCCGAAGACTGCCGATCAGCCGGGGGTTGCCGGAAACACACTGGTTCGTTCGCAGGTGCTGCAGTACACCGGTGTGGCTGACATCACCAATATCACGGTGGATGCATCCAGCTGGCAGTACAACGCCGACCCACGAATGAAGAAGATGGACAGTGATTCGGCGCAGGCCATTGTCGACCAGAACGGCAAGGACTGGTTTATTGAGGACGGTTTCCTGGTAACTCCACAGTCGACGGCTTTTAAGGTAGCGCCGGGCGCAGGCTATGTATCCGGTCACCGTGTCACGCTTGAGTTTGAGCGCTTCCTGCAGGTGCCGGTCAAGCCGTCATTCATTTATATCGATGCGTATCGCGAAGGCACCCCAACCGGTGAGTGGGTAACAACATTCAATTTTGTTGTATCTGCCGATGAGAAAGACGACTACCTGGACGCTCAGGGGCTGCCTCACTACGTGGTGAAAATCGCGCAGGTGATGGCGGATGGAACGGTGGCGGATTTGCGGCCTGAGGGTGGGCAAGAAGCAACAACGAAAGTTACATCTAGTTTTGTTAGTATCTCTAAACAGCCAATGAACTGCGGTCATATCGTAACACGTGGTTTTTATATGCCAGGTGATAAGGGCAATGCAGAATTTGCCTTTACTGGTAACGAGATAGTGAATGAGGCAGGTAAGAGCTACCTAAATATTGGGTTGGTTTATGATGCTAACGGGCGTGAATTTGAGATAATTAGCAGCCCATTAAACTATCGGCAATTTGGAGCTGTTCTAGATGGTCAATCGACCGTTATGCGTCAAATTAAAGATTGTCATGATTGTGCGAACTTAAAGAAACTTCCAGTTGTCAATGAAGATGGGATCGCGTTAATTGATGATAGTTATTTGGCAGTCATCAATACCAATGTTGATTGGGGAATGACAGAGTTTGTCATACATGAAGATGTTGGCCGTCCTGCGACATGGGATTTTCCGGTTTTGTTCCGTGCTGAAGGTAATCCTCTCTCTGATTTTCAGGGCGTGCTCAATCATGCTGATTTTTATGAAACATCTAGTCATGTTGCTAGCCTCTCATCGTTACACAATGCTTATGTGTTCATTGAGTCCGATCTTGAGCATATAAAAAGAAAACCTGAAAGCACGACGTTTATTTACAAGAAAGAACCTAATCGTGTTGTTAAGAACGGAGAGTTGAATAAGCCGCTTAGATTTGATTATTCCGGAGCAACAAGCCTGTCAGTAAAATATAGAAACTTAGAGGAAAGCTATATCACAATCAAGGGTGGGTTTATTGACTTAAACAGAAGCCCGAGCCATGTGTTTCTTGATATAGCAAGAAATAACACGATTTGGGAATTGATTGGTTTTAAAGATAAAACTCAGTCAGATGAGCTAAATATTCGAGCTACGATGAAAATTACTCATGCAGCGGATATTCGTCTGATTAATGTTAATGGAGAAGCACCAACAAGATTGGAAGGTACGGAAGGGACGTATGGTTTAAGTGGCAACGGTATTGTTGACCTTCAAATGGAAAACATTAATGGTTATTGTGGCTGGGGTTTTTCTGGGTTTAATAATATTAATGGGCTGTCATTAAAATCATCAAAAATAAACCGTATCGACTGTCATTTTGGCCTGTGGGACTTTTATGCAGAGGATACTCACTTCAAGGAATGGGGAGTAATGGTCGGTAGTGGTGGTGGTTATTTAAAATTAAAGAACTGTTCTAGATTTTTTGGTAAGTCAACCAAGCTTAATGCTTCTCAGTATGGGTATAAATCTGTAGTTCAGTTCCGTCCAGATTATGGCGCTGAATGGCGTGGTAATATTGACATTGATGGGTTGACACTGGTTATAGATTCTAAAATGCCAGTCACGGACAAAATCAAAATTGTTGATTTTGTTTCCAGTGGTGATTATGGCGCTCAACAAATAACTGAATGGGGGAGAAACATTAACATTCATAATGTTGTCATCAATGCACCAGACAGCCATTTAAATCGCCATGAGTTCGGTGTGGTCTGTGTCGATTACAATAAATACGCTATTACTACTGGCGTTAGACTACCAGCACGAATTGTTGTCGATAACGTTAATTATTCAAAGGAAAATGCAAATGCATATATATCAGCGGTCAATGGACCTAATGATAAGCATGTAAAAATGCCGGTTGAATCTGCATCGGTTCTATCCGGTGCTCATAATTCAGTTTGGTGTATATCGAGAATTTTTAATGCTAATCGAAATCCGTTTCATGATGATGGTATACCAGGGGCAGAAACGTTAATTCAGTATGATCCGATACCCGATGATAGAAACATTAATTCAGACAAAATCAAATTAAGGGTAATTATTACAGATTGCACAATGTTTGACGTGGAAGTTACTGTTGACCATCTTATAGAAGTTCACGGCGGGTCATGCATATCATATGACGCCAATTCTGGAGGTTTAGTTTCAGAAGGCGAGGCATGGTTTTATGGGTCACAGATCATACCATTACCAAGCCGAACGTCTGGTAATGCAGACTTTTCTCACCATCATCTACGTGATTGTACAATAGTAAAAACAGCTACCCAATATATTCCGACAAAATGTTTAAGCTCAAAAGGAACATTGGTGGAAAAAGGCGCCACGTATGATTTTGTAAGTCCCATCGATTTATTTCATGGATATGTTCAAGTGAATGAACGATTTGAAGATGTTTCTTGAAGATGTTTCTTGAAGATGAGAAAACAATGCTCACTCTCGACGGCACTCAACTCCTACTCAAAAACCTGCGCATCAGCGTGCGTCAGCAACTGGCCGGAAAAGATATGTCCGGCCAGACCTCGGCGACAGACCAGGCGGAAACTGGCAGCAAAGGGAAAACCCTGGCTGTCTCCGGTGTGGTGCCGTTCAGCAGCGCGGGCTTGCTGAGCCGGATTTTCACTTTGGCTGAGCAGCAGGACAACGGTGCCCGCCATGTTTACCGCATCAGCAACCGGACAGCGGAAACCCTCAAAATCAGACAGGTCAAGTTTCAGGGGGCGATACGAGCCGATGAGCAGGATTCCCTGCGCCAGTGGTCTGTGTCCTTTGAGTTGGTCGAGCACTTGTCGGTGCCAGAGCGGGTTGAACAGCGCCAGCCGGATAAACCTGCCGCCCAGCAACAAGCGCAGGGTATTACCACACCGGTGACGGCATCGGCTGAGCAGCCGAATGTCCCACCGGGGACGGAAGTTGAGCTGACCGGCTGGCAAAAGACACTGAAGGATTTTGATAATTGGCTGGCATGAACAATTCCCGCTTCACAATCCAAATGTATATCGGGGCGCAGAAAGTGCCCGTCAGCGACCATCGCCTGGTCTTTGATATCAACACGCCGGGCAGGGCGCAGCTGACGGTTAAAACTACCCCAGACAAAAACAGCGTAGTGGCCGTCGACCTCGGTTGGGGGGATAGAGTAAGCCGGGTGTTCACCGGTTTTATTGAACGGGTGCTGCCGGCTGAAAAGGGATATTCCAAACTGTTCTGCCGTGAGCTGGCCGCCGTACTATACCACCCGCTGCCTGTTGTGATCCGCCACCCGACCCTGATGCAGCTGCTGAGCTATGTGACCGCCAAGACTGGCCTGCAGTTTGTGGTACCAGAGCGGGCCTACAGCAAAACCGCAATTCCTTGTTTCTACAGTGACGGTAATGGTTACCGGGTGATGGATGAGCTGGCACAAGCCTTCAACATACCAGACTTGTTTTGGCAGCAGCAGGGCAATGGCCAGGTGTATGTAGGCAGTTGGAAGGATTCCTACTGGGGCGATAAGCCAACCACGCTGCCTAATGAATTCATGACCGGACACACCGCCAATAAAACAGTGACCGTTCCTTGTATCCCGAAACTTAAACCGGGCGCGCTAGTGAACGGTATCCGACTTAAAGCCGTTGAGTTTTCCGGCACGGAGAGCAAACTGACATGGATGTAGATTCCCTCAAGCGTATCATTTTACGCCTGTTCCCCGAGCTGACGGCCAAGGCCCATCTGCCAAAATGGGGCAAGGTGGTTGATCTGCCAGAGCTGCCGGAAGAAGGCGATAAATCAGACCGCTTCTATCCCCATTATGCGGCCGATATCCAGTTGCTTGATGAACAGGGCAATACCCTGAAAGATACTCCGCCGCTACAGGCCGTGTCGCTTCCGGTGAGTGGAATCGGAGAGTTTGCCGGAATGCTGGCACCGCCTGCGATTGGCAGTATTGTGGAGATTGGGTGGATGTTTGGCCAGGCGGATAAACCATTCATCCGCACTGTGTTACCGCTGGGCTGGAGACTGCCGGCCATCAAAGCAGGGGAGTATCGCTACCAGCAACGCAAAGGCGTGTATAAGCACGTCGACCAGAGCGGTAACTTCTACGATGTCACCGACAAGCTGGCCAAACTGCAATGTGAATTGCGTGAAGTGAAGGCTAAAGCATCGCAGGATTACCGCAGCCCTAAGAGTTGGTTTGGCTCAGATAGCGAGAACCTGTTGAAGTTGGTCAGCGATCTGATGCAAGTGGTTAGTGACCTATCCAGTGCTTGTTCCAGCCACACACACAAGAGCCCAGAGACGGGAGCACCAACCTCACCGCCAGAGCAATCAGCAGATATCAAAGGCCCGGGAACTCAAGCATCCAAACTTAAAGCCAGGTTAGACCCCATCACCAAGTAATCAGCCTTCCACATTAACAGCGCCCAATAGGGCGCTTTCTTGTTTATGCGTAAGGGAGTTGAATCATATGCATGCAAGGACTTATTCTGTCTGTTGAATTGGCAATGGATGACAGAAAGAAGGAACCCAAATGTTGTTTACTTATAATGTTTGTATTAACACGAAGACTTGGTATGCGTATCCAACTGGGAACAGTAAATACGAAAGCAAGTTAGGAACGCCAACGCCTGAAAACATTCGGCAAGCACTTTATGAGGCTTGTTGTAGCCCAAACCCCAAGAATGAAAACTACAGTGCTTGGTCGGCGACGGTAGCGAGAGATGGCATTGAAAATTTCTTTGTGGTGTCGGTTAAGTCAGAGAGTCAAAGCGAAGCTAAGGTATTAGCTAAAAAGCTGATTGCAGATAATGGCTGGACTGACGTAAGCATTAGTACATATCCAACAGCGTCTCACACTGTTTGATACTCTAGCAACGACATCGATTGAGTAAGCGCCGTTAATGAATGGCGCTTTTTTTGTACCTATCGATTACGCCACGGAATCGCGCACTCACGTGACGGAATCCGCACTCCTCCTCCCCTCCCGCGCGCTTTGCCTTGTGCGGTTTTACGAAATTATTTTTTGCGAAAATAGCATGCCAGCCACATACAGGGTTCAACGCTCGAAGCCTTAGCTGGCGCGGGGTATTCAGAGATTCAAAGCCCCTAAGAATGGCTTACAGCGAGTTTTTAAAAATTTCAAAAAATGAAATTCTATCAGGTTTTCTGAAATTTTCCGACACGAAAACATGGATGCATGCATAGGTAAGCACTTGATATCACAGGGTAGGGAATAGATTTCGTCACGATCTCAATGATCCCGTGTTGATCTCATTGGGTTGAGTGGTGGCGTTTAAGTGATTCATATTTATTGGGTTGTGGTGATGTGATGTAAAGATCAGAATTTCAATTTTGATCACAGGGTTTGGTGGGGATTGGGCTGTGATATTGAAAAGTTTTCGAGTCACGAAATAGCTGTGCTTTTATTGGCGGCTTTTTATAGCTGTCGCCACTTTGTCGCCACTAGGCGTTTCTGGCAACGAACAAGGCCGCTTAAAAGCGGCCCTAAAAACTGCGGAAAAACCGAGTTTACTCTTTCCCGTAAACGTTGTTTTCCTGCTCGCGAACGCGGATGAACGTGGTGCGTTTGGTCAGCTCTTTCAGCTTCGCCGCGCCAACGTAGGTGCAGGTTGAGCGCACACCGCCCATGATGTCCTGAATGGTGTTTTCTACCGGGCCACGGAATGGCAATAGTACGGTTTTTCCTTCAGCAGCACGGTAGTTGGCTACGCCGCCGGAGTGCTTGTCCATCGCGCTCTGGGATGACATGCCATAGAACTTCATGAACATCTCGCCGTCTTGCTCGATCACTTCACCGTTGCTTTCCTCGTGACCGGCCAGCATGCCGCCCAGCATCACGAAGTCGGCACCGCCACCGAAGGCTTTAGAAACGTCACCGGCACAAGTACAGCCGCCGTCACCGATGATCTGGCCGCCAAGGCCATGTGCGGCATCACCACATTCGATGATTGCAGACAGCTGTGGGTATCCAACACCGGTTTTTACGCGGGTGGTACAGACCGAGCCTGGACCAATGCCCACTTTAACGATATCGGCACCGGCGAGAATCAGCTCTTCACACATATCACCGGTCACTACGTTTCCGGCACTGATCACTTTGTCAGGGAAGGCTGCGCGTACTCGCTCAACATACTCGACCAGGTGCTCTGAGTAACCGTTGGCAATATCGATGCAAATGAAGATAAGATCATCGCTCAAGGCCATGATGTCTTTGGTTTTCTGGAAGTCGGCATCAGACGTACCGGTCGACACCATGACATTGTTTAGCACGCTAGCATCGTTGTCGCGGATAAAGCCTGCCCAGTCTTCAACGGTGTAGTGCTTGTGGACTGCGGTCATGACTTTGTGTCGCGCCAGGGCTTTCGCCATGTCAAAGCTACCCACGGAATCCATATTAGCGGCAATAACAGGTACACCAGACCATTGACGGCCACTGTGCTTGAATGTAAAATTGCGGGTTAAATCAACTTGAGAGCGGCTTTTTAGAGTTGAACGTTTTGGACGAAACAGTACATCTTTGAAACCCAATTTCAAGTCTTGTTCGATACGCATTAGTTTTTCCTTAATCTATCGAATTTTGCTTCCTGGCTTTCAGCTATTGGCAGATAGCAGTTAGATCACCAGTTAGCAGGCACAAAAAAACCGGAGCGTTGGCAGACGCTCCGGTTTTCAGCATTATAGGCAGAGAAAGTTAATAAACAAGTCTGATAATGTAATTTTTTTTGTGTTATCCTTCCGAAGATAGTACGTCGAAAAACGTACAGTTATGTCAAAATTTACCGATTTCCTCCTTCAAGACTTCCATTCTTCGATAATCACTGCATAATTCCTAAAACTGGGCGATTAACTGGATTCATTGACCTTGTTTAATACAAAAAGAACAAATAAATTTTTTCCGCTCGATTTTTACGGTGAAGAGGGAAGTTGGCGGTTCATCATTCGAGCAGAACATCCGGGCGAGATTCTGGATGCGATGTATTGGCGGGCATATGTTTCCTGCCATCGTAAAGACTTTGATTTGCTTCACATCGCGACCGATAAGTTTAATTACAAGTACAATTACTCCTCGTCTGATTCTTCAGAAATGCACTACGCATCTGGTGCTGAGCAACTTCGCGTGAACATGATGGGGCCAATAGTTCCAATCTCTGTTTTTCTGAAGACCCTTGCCGAGCAGCAAGGAAAGTGGATCAAGAAAGCAGCCGGTACTGCAGCAGGAGCAATGGCACTGTCTGCGTCACCGACTGACCAGCCTTAAATCAAGGTGTTTAATCGTACTGATAAGAAAAGTGCTGGCGGGCACTTTTCTTATGCTGAAAAGCAATGAAAGATTCTCATTGCACCGTTATCTTGCACCTAATCTTACACTTTGATTTTTTCTAAGCCTGTTTCCTAATCCACTTTTCCATACGTTTTTTGTGCTAAGACACCTTTATCGAGTCGACTTCTTCGGCCAATCGTCTTGCAGCATCAGCCTAGCTACAACCAGCTTTGCAATAGTCAGCTTTGCAGCATGAGTCTCGCAATATCAGCTTCAAATGATCCAGCTAATAACATCCACCTCATAGCATCAGTGAAATTTTCCTGCATGGTTCTATCATGCCTTTGTGATGGTTTTGAACTGCAGAGATCTACAACGTTTCACGGGATTTCTCGTATTTTGCCAGCAGAATAAGCGGGAAAATGATCATTGCTGTTCCCAAAGCCATAATGAGATCAGGCATTTCATCAAACCATATCAGCCCGGCAATAACGGCCGCAATCAGGCCACTGTATTCAGCGCTGGCGATCTTGTTACTGTCTGCTGCGCGGTAAGCGACAACACAAGTACCAGCATAAATAAGAATAAAACTGCTTGAGCCCGCAGCTGTTAGTAGCGGTTCAAAGTCCCAGGCTCGCCCTTCCCATATTGCCAGGCCTAATGATGCCGGAATCCCAACCAGGTTAGTCAGGAGCAGTGTCTGAGGAACGCTCTGGTGTTTGGGTAATTTTCGAATCAACAGGTTATTTCCGGCAATGGTCAACGCAACCACCAAGGCAGCGATCGCCCCCCAGTTAATTTCGGTTGGACGAATAATGACCAATACACCTAGGAAACCAAAAACGCCGGCAATGATCGAATAACGTGAAAGCTGTTCTTTGAACAGAACTAATGCCATTGGCAGCATCAATAATGGCGCTGCGTAGAAAATGGCGTTAGCGGTTGCCAATGGCATGGCGTTGATGGCTATCACCATAAATACGGCACCTAGTAGCCAAATATGAGCTCTGAGTGCGTGCCATTTCAATCCATCCATAAAGCTGGCTTTTCCGGCATTTAAGCAGAAAGGTAGCAGAATGATCACTGCGGTGATTTGGCGAAAAAAGACAAATTGGAAGATGGCAATATCTCCACCGAGTGTTTTGATCAGAGCATCGGAAAGAATGGCGATAAGGTTACCGAATACCAGTAATCCCATCGCCAGTCCGACAGAGATGTTGGGCATAACTGCTCTCCTGACATTACTGGCATTAATTTGTTTGAGTCTTATTGAGTCGATCGGGCGTGCGCTGTGCCTCAATCTGTCATGCCATAAGCTTATGTCAGACTTTACTATCGTATAAAATGATAAAAATTGATTCAGTATGAGCTGAGATAATAATGAGGTTACCACCGCTGAGGGCTGTTCAATGTTTTGAAGCTGTAGCGCGTATGAACAGTTTTTCGAAGGCAGCAGATGCTCTGAATGTGACGCAAAGCGCTGTCAGCCATCAGGTGCGATTGTTGGAAGAGTATCTGGGCGAAGACTTGTTTATCAGGCAGGGGAGGCGGTTATCGCTGACTGTAACAGGTGAAAATTACTTTACGGAGGTGACGCATGCTTTACAGGGAATATCGCAGGCCAGTCGCAAAATACGGGAAGGTGAGAGTGGTCGTATCCGGTTGTCACTGTATAGCTCTCTGGCTGTAAAATGGCTGGTTCCTCGCCTGGAAAACCTGAGACAGATGCATCCCGAAATCGATTTAACATTGAATATGGTGACCGAAGAGCCAGACTTTACCGACGATGTCGCCGATTGTTTTATTACGGCGTATCCACCGAAGAAAAACTATGTCAGTGAGTTTCTATATAAGGAGCTGCTCTATCCGTTTTGTAGTCACAGACTGTGGCAGCAGATGCAGGACCAGCCGTTACCTGATGCCCTCTGGCAACACCCTCTGCTGTCGGTGACATCTATCTTTAAGCGGGGAGAGGAGGGATATGACTGGAAAGTGTGGTGTCAACTGGGCGGATTCGAATTGCCTGAATCGATTAAGATGAATCATTTTAGTCATATGGTCCTCGCGGCTGAGGCGGCCAAGTATCATCAGGGGATCGCATTTTTGAATGATTATTTCCTGACTGATCAAGATCGGCTACAGCATCTGGTACGAATACCAATGCATGAGTTACCGACGGGTGACAACATGTATTTTGTGTACAAACAATCCCGAGCTCGCCAGCCAGAGATAATCACCTTAGGTCGGTGGCTTAAGCAGCAGTGTGTCGACTGACGGCTGTGGTATCTCATGGTGGGGTATAGCAGTGAATTTCTGCTCATCGGTGCTATTTATTAGAATCACAAACAATAAAAAAACCGGCAGGTTAGCTGACCTTGCCGGTTTTTCATTTGTATCAAATTGTCGCTGATTTTATGCCGTTTCTTTCATGTTGCTACAGTGGCAGTTAATGCTAGGGCTAAGCCTTAATATTCGTCTTAGTCTTAGTCGATAGCGAGCCAACGGCGATTAGCTTTCGGTTACACCATGCCACTGATAGTGGTTGTTAGGTTTTTTGCTGACAATCCCTTCTTCCATAAAGCGTTTGAACAGCTCATCAACTTCTTCGGTACTCACTTTCAGGTGACGTGTGACAGCACGCTTGGTGCAGTTAACCTTGTTCGTACTCAGGGCTTCTATCGCTTGTTCGTAAAGCGTTTTCGGCTTCGCTGGCTCCTTAGGCGGTGAGGCATCAGTGTCTGCCTGTGATGCCGGATCGTCTGAATCGCCTTGTGCGGTTTGAACTGATGGCTGATGGCTCAGCAATTCAGGCTCCGCCGGTGAGCAGGCAAAACTGTCAATAGTAAACCCACCTCCCTGACGGAATTGATTTCTGAAACGCAGCTCTTCGCCGATCAGGCCAACGAAGAAGGCCGCGAAGAAATCGAGCAGCACAGACAAGAAAACAACCAGACCTAGCTGTGCGGTCTGGGTTTCGATTCCCAATGATTTGGCCAAGCTGTCGATAAGGCCGATCACAGATCCCTGCGTTACAACAGGCAGACTGTCACGTTCTGCCGCGAGCTGCATTTGTTGCTCACGAAGCTTGTCATTTTGTTCCTGGATACGCGCTACACCGGTAGCGATACGCTCCATCTGAATATATTTTTCTGCAGCGATATTATTGAGTTCGATCTGTTTTTCGATCGCCTCAATCTGCATATTGTAGCTATTAACCTTACTTTGCTGGACGTTGATATGGCTTTGGGCTTTGTTGGTCGCACTGTTGATACCACCAATGGAACCACCAATGGAAATGGCTGCCAGTACTGAGTAGAAAGCGAAAGCAGAGAAGGCGCCTGCATAGTTGCGACGTGAACGGCGCTCGCCAAATTCGTACCAGGCAAAGAATTTACCCAGCTCAAAAATGACCGCTAGTCCACCAAACAACAGCTGCATGACGGGATCTTCATCAATCGATAAAAACAGAAGAAGAGAAAAAATGATTGATGCAAGAATCGAGGCTCCGGTAAAACTGTATACCGTGACCATTGCAAAATTACCCTTAGGGTATCGAACTGGGAGGTTATCGTTGTAAAGCATATGCGTCTAACTGTTGGACAAAACTGAGTTGTCTGACGGAACCTGCCAATAAAATGTTAACTGCATACCGACAGGCTCTAAAAATGGTGGCTTAGGATACCGTAAATACTTCGCTAATCCTTTATAAATTCAGGTCTCTGCTGTTTTCTCGGCCATTTTTTACACTCACCTTTCATAACTGAAGAAATCTTGTCCAAGCATAATTGTGGCTGGTTAAAAATGTGCCAGATAAAGTGATGCCAAAAGCATAACTCTTCGATGGTTGTTGCAAAAATGTTGGTAAGAAATTACTTTAATGATTCTAACGTCTGTTTAAATTAATCGTTTATTTTTTGCTTAATAAGGATTTGGTCATGGAAGCATTGTTGAAGGATTACCCCGTCATTACCGAAATTCCAGTCGCATGGGGGGAGATGGATGCCCTGAATCACGTAAATAATGTGGTGTATTTCAGATATTTTGAAACAGCCCGATTGGACTACTTTTCCAAAATCAACATCATGGAAGAGATGAAGAAAACCAATATCGGGCCGGTACTGAGCGAAACATCCAGTCGCTATAAATTACCGGTTACTTATCCTGATACTCTGCTTGTTGGTAGTCGAGTGTCTGTAGTGAAGCAAGACCGATTCACGATGGAATACCAAATTGTCAGCAAGCGATTGGGGAAAGTGACGACCCTTGGCAAAGCCGAAGTCGTGATGTTTGATTTCTCTAAAAATGGCAAAGCGGAAATCACTCCGTCACTTGCCTCACATATTTTTACACTTCAGCCGGAACTGACTAAAGACGAGCCGTAACTGATAGTATAAATTGTCACTTTATCATCGTATTACTGGATAATCAGAGCTGTATGCCATTGCGGCAATGTTGTTGCGGCTCCGATGCACAAACGACCTTTAATTCCTTCTATACTCCTAGTAACCCAATCTTTTTTCACCATTTTCATCTTACAGGCAGGAGTAAAGCCGTATGTACATTGTGACTCAGCATGAGATAACCGATCCGGAACTGTTCTGGCAGAAGGCGAGTGGAACGCTGACACATCCGCCGGTGGGAATGAGGTTGCACAGCACTATGGTTGTTGAAAGGAACAAGCTTTGTCAGTGCATGTGGGAAGCTGAATCTATTGACGTGGTCAGAGACTTTTTGGAACCTGAATTAGGCGAAGCCAGTGTCATGACTTATGGATTGGTGGATCCGGACAGGGCAATTGGTTGATACATACTGTCAGGTTGCTGGGTTCAGCAATTTTCATTCAGTAGCTAGGTAGTTTTTGGCTTTCTGGAGTAAGGTTCTACAGCGGAAGCATTGAGCGAAATAAATGTCGGGTTGGGTGCTATGAAGGGAATTCGGCTGAGTTGGCTTTGAGATGATACGCCTGTTACCGACTGCCGGTAAAACCACTCATTAAACGTTATTCAATGAAAAAGTGGCGCCGGAGCGCCACTTCAAAATGCTTACTTCTTGTAAGAACCAGCGATGTTGTCGATGCGCTGGTTAGCACGCATTGCTTCCTGGTATGCAGCGTCAGAAGCAGCGCGAGTTTCGTTGATTGCGCCAGCCATAGAGTCTTGCTGAGATTGCAGAGAAGATACTTGCTCAGACAGCGCGTCAACTTTGTTAGTCAGTTGAGTCATTTGATCTACTTCATCAGTGCTTGAACAGCCCATCAGAGTTGCACTTAGGATAAGGCCAGAGATCATAGTTAGTGAACGTTTCATGTGTTTCTCCATTGTGTTGGTTTTTTTTCGTTGACAAGAACAACTAGCATGATGTCATTTTTTTGAATGCATGAGTGGCTCTGTCAGATTAAAAGTGAAGATCCGTCTCATTTGGATCTTTGCTTCCCCTGACAACCATCAACACGATCAGGTTACTGATCGTCACCTCTTATTGTCACTTGTTTTCAATGTCACTGCGATTGCTAAGTATAGTGACGCTTTTTCAGAGTATTATCAGAGGCTTGATAAAAACTGAACAGTTATGTCAGATTTCTGTGAGAAAGAGTGCGTTTTTTAAATCATTAATAAAAAATTCAGCGAAAGAGGATGGGGGAATGTCCCCCAAGTTTGCTAAGCAGTAACTACAGAATAAATCTCAATAGGAGGTTAGTCACTCTTAATACCAAACGCCTGTGCAAGTTCGTACACGTTGTAATTGGAACGAAGATCTAACCCGGTATTGCGGTTCTCATTGTTATCGGAAATGACTTTAAAGTTATCCTTGCTTGTTCGGCTGAAATGCCCCTCGTCCAAAAAGTGCTCCTGAATAATGGTGACTTTTCCACCATAACGTTTTTGCCAGTAGAGCAAACCGGCACCATGATCCCAATGTTTCTTTAATCGTTTGTTAAATTCTGCTTCATCAGGGCAGTTGGGATGAAAAGCCCAGCCTTGCCACATACTGCAGCCTTTGTCGAAAATATCCTGGCTGGCCCCACGAGTAATGCAGCCGGCAAGTTCAAACAATTTAAAAGGCCTGACAAGCAGTTTTTGCAGGAAAGGATTTTTGATTTTTGTCAGGTTGGTCATGGCTATTTCGCCATCAGGAAGATCTTTAAACAGTTCTGATAACCAGCGCATTTTGTCTGGTCGAATAATCAAATCTGAATGGAAAAATGCCATTCGAGGTGCGAAATGAAAAATGAAATCGATGGGAAGGTGCATGTATACAATCGGGAGCTGAAGATGCTTATTAAAATCGATGAGAATGGCATCCGGAGTCAGCTTTTTGGGAGCCCCGGCTCTAGGGTCAAAACCGACAACAGGTGTCCAGCCTGCATCGGATACCATTTTCTGCTGCACATAGGCCCAGTCTTCATCAACACTCCAGACTAACCAGGGGAACTCGACCCCGTCTAAGGCTGCTTTCCAGTCGTCAGCGGCCTTAAGTAAAGTTTCCCAGTGAAGGTGAGTATCAAACTGCATGTTCAGCGCCTGAAAGGCGCGCCAATTGGCATTACCGAGCCGCTTTAACAAGCGGTCTTTATCACTGAACATCCCTGGGAGATTTGTATCCGACTCAGGTTGATTGATGACTTTTTCCAAATTGGCTTGCATGTATTGAGGTATTTGCATGACGCTTCCTTGTGACCAATAAATACGGCTGACCAGAATGGTAAGAGGGGATCCTCCTAATTGAAAATAGTGTGGAATGTTGCCGTATACAAGAAAGATTGACGGAAGAAGAAAGGCTCGAAAGAAAATAAAAGGATGGGGGAAATTAGGCGATGGTGAAAAAACAGCGGGACGTACCCGCTGCTTGGATGAGTCTGGATGAAAAATAGACGTTTATTTTCCGCCAATACTCAGACGGCTGAATCGCATTTTCGGCGCGTAGAATTGACGTGCATAGTCAGTAATCAGATCACTACCTACCGCATCAATTTCTTTTAACATTTGATAGAAATTGCCTGCGACGGTAATCCCGCGGACCGGTTGAATACGCTGACCGTCACGGCACAGGAAGCCGCTGGCACCAAACGAGAAATCACCACTGACGGCATCGGCGCCGGAATGGACGCCCTGAAGCTCAACCAGTTCCAGGTATTCACCGGCGGTTAGCTCAGCCTCAGAACTCTTACCGGTTGCGATAACCGTGTGGCGTGGCGAAATTCCCAGCCCACCTTTTGCCGACCGGGCGGCATTCGCGGTGTTTGCAATACCGAAGTAGTTGGCGGTATGGCTGTTGTGAAGCAGGCTATGCAGTTGTCCCTCACCGAGCAATACGGTATCTCGGGTTGCAAAGCCTTCACTGTCGAATGCCTTTATGGACGAGCCGCCCTGCACGTAAGCCGTATCAGTCATAGTTAATAGCGGGCTGGCGACCTGTTGATTCAGTGAGTCGCGCCATGGATTGATGCCTTTCATGGCCGATGGGCCTGAAAAGCACAGACTGAACGCACTGAACAGGTTGCTCAGGCAACTCAGGTCAAAAATGACGCTGTAGCTGCCGGTATTTACCGGCGCCCCTTCAAGCAGAGCCTGAGCTATATCGTAACCATGGTTGATTGCGTACTCGCTATCCAGTTCGTCAAAACGCCGACCGGAAGACATGCCGCCATGCATAGACTGCTTACCGTCTTTCTCATACAGGGTGTAGGCGTAGCAGTAGGCTGAACGCTCCTGGTGGAAACAGCGGGTGCCCAGCGTGTTCGCCAGAATGATCTGGCTATCTGATTCACTATAGCCGTTGT
The DNA here is from genome assembly GCF_017329545.1 of Photobacterium ganghwense. NCBI lineage: Bacteria > Pseudomonadati > Pseudomonadota > Gammaproteobacteria > Vibrionales > Vibrionaceae > Photobacterium > Photobacterium ganghwense. Next base: position 1,161,167 of record NZ_CP071326.1, on the reverse strand, counting down.
ACGGCGCTGAGCTGGCGTGGGGTTTAGCAACTACACCGCTTTCCAGTGTCAGCGCCAGGACAATTTTGTCATCGACAGTTGCGGTGTCAGCCTGATAGATTTCAGGACAGTTGGTTGTCAGTTGGCTATCAGCACAGCTGATTGTCTGATGCTCATCCTGTTTTGTGTAACGGGCATTGGTCAGCGCCTGTTCGACCATCAGATCAAGGCTGTTTGGCTCGAGTGACTCGGAGTAGCTGGTGGCGATACGTTGATCTTTGATAATGCGCACACCGATAACTTGTCCGGACGTCACTTTGTACTCATCAAGCTCACCTTTGTCGGCTTTTAGCGAAAAATGGTGACCGGCACTGGCAATAACATCAGCCTCTGCGCCAGCAGTACGCACGCGGTCCAGCACTTGGTCAATGGCTTGCTGGAGTTGTTGTTGATCGGCCATTAGTTCCCTCCTCCTACCAGAATGTTGTCGACCTTCAGTGCGGGTTGGCCGACCGTTGTCGGAACCGACCCACTGACCGACCCACACATTCCTGCCGCCATGGCAAAGTCTTCGCCGACCATTGAAATTTCTTTCAATACTTTCGGGCCGGTGCTGATCAGGGTGGCAGTTTTGAGTGGACGCGTGATTTTACCGTCCTCAATCAGGTAGGCTTCCTGCACGGCGAAGTTGAATTCGCCGGTCCCCGGCTGAACGGAACCGCCCCCCATTTTCTTGGCATAAATGCCGCGTTCTACACTGCTAACCATGTCATCAAGCGAGCTACTGCCCGGTTCAATAAAGGTGTTACGCATCCGGGATGCCGGGGCAAATTTATAGGATTCACGACGGCCCGAGCCGGTACGGGCATAACCGGTTTTCAGAGAGCCCATGTGATCAACCATAAAGCTGGTTAGCTTCCCGTCTTTGATCAACTGGGTTCGCTGGGTTTCCATCCCTTCATCATCAATGTTGATGGAACCCCATTCATTGGTGAGGGTACCGTCATCGACCGCATTCACGACCGGGTTTGCAATCAGTTCACCCATTTTGTCGTGGAAAACGGAGGCTTTTTTCGCCACTGAGGTTGTTTCCAGCAAATGGCCGCATGCTTCGTGGAAAATGACGCCACCGAAACCGTTACCGATAATGACTGGCATTTCGCCGGTCGGGCAGGTTTCTGCGAACAGCTTCACCATCGCCTGCTGTGCGACCGTTTGTCCCAGAGCCTGCGCGTTCAGGCTGTTGCTGAACTCCCAACCAGTCAGTGCGCCTGGGGATTCAAACCCTGTAGACTGCTCACTGCCGTTTTTAGCAATAGCGGTTGCGGCAATACGGGTATAGTGACGGGTATCGCCAATGTGAAGACCCGTAGAGTTAAAAATTTCAACCTGCTGCTCACGTTGCATGATGCGACCAATGAACTGATTGATTTTTTCATGCTCGGCACGCGCTGCGTCGTTGCACTGGCGAAGGAACGCAATTTTCGCTTCCAGGTAGCCGTTCTGGCTGAGAGGCTGCTGGCAGGTATGAAGGTTATTGTGTCTGCTGAGATTCAGTGAACCGGCTTGAGCGATCTGATCACGCTTGTCTTTTGCCGCCAGCAGGCTGGTGACGCGCTTCAGTTCTTCTTCGTCTGTGCTGTTGGTGTAGCCATACAGAATTTTATTGCCGAAGAACAAGCGTATGCCGATGCCGAAATCAATACCTGAGCTGATTTGATCGATGTCACCGGAAATCAGTTCTACGGCACTTGACTGATGGTGTTCAACGAACAATTCAGCAAAGTCCGCACCCAGAAACAGGGCATGGTCAATCACCGCTTGTGCAGTTGAAGGGTTTAGCATGGTTGCTCCTTGCTTAATCGCCATCCGAGCAGTGCCCGGATTGGGTAATAGACACTCAGCCCACAACAGCGAATGAGTCGATGCGGGCTGTGGTGAAGTCCTGAACTGTTTTTATAACAATCCTGCTTCACCGATGGGTGATGTCAGTTTCATTATTAGCAGTCAAAATGATTTTTAACAGTTCAGTTACAAGGTTTGGGTCACTTTTCACTCGTTAATGAACACAGGATAGTTTCCAGTTCATCGTAAGGAAGTCTTTCTTTATCAATAACCTCGATGCGGGATTCGAAGTTTTCCAGGGACAGTTCGTTGACCGAAACCACCCGGTTAACAACGTTGAAGGCAAAACAGCCACGTTCGGTATTCACGACGGCCTTGACTCGCTGGGCATTCAGGTTTGAAAACAGGGTAAACAGCTTAGAAAAGTCAAACACCAGATCTGTCGCAAAAAACCAGCCGCAACTGCGATAACCCTGACCGCTATTTTCACGGCGGATAAACTGTTGTCCCGGTGCCAGTTCCAGCCCCGGGAGTGGCGCAGCGTCTTCCTCATGGCCGTGATGGTGATGGCTGTGGCTTGCCTGACGCTCAAGACGTTCAACTTCCAGCCATTCAAGCGCAAGTTCACCTTGCTCAACATGACCTAATACGGCTTTGGCCGGTGTTAAGGTATCGGCATACTGTTCAAAAGCGCGCAGGTCATCCGGCTGACTCTGATCAACTTTGTTGGCGACCAGAATATCTGCCAGCGCGATTTGATCCTGGAAATTTTGATTGTCAGTGTAGATTGAATCGGAAAACTGACGCGGATCAACCAGCGTGATGGTTGCTTTCAGGTCGATGTAGTCGCGGTAAGTATCAGACGTTAGTTTATTGATGATCTCTTTCGGATGCCCAAGGCCGGTCGGTTCCAGAAGCAGGCGATCTGGCTTTTGTGCCAGCAGGGCATTGATACCGACAGACATCGGTAAACCTGCGACACAGCACATGCAGCCACCCGGAACTTCTTTTACGATGGCACCTTGCTGATCCAGAATCGCGCCGTCTACGCCGACATTGCCAAATTCATTGATCAGAATGGCCCATTTTTCATTTTCCGGTTTACGGGCAAGCAAAGAGAGAATTGCAGTGGTTTTACCGGCTCCAAGGAAGCCGGTAATGATATTGGTTGGGATGCGCTTCATAAATTTTGGCCGCTCATCATGCTTGATAATGGCATCATCATAACATCCCAGCCGGAAGCGAAAAGAGGGTTTTCAGGCGCTTGTAGCCGTCTAACCCTCAAAAGTCTCAGGGAAGCTTCAGCTCCGGACGATTTTTAAACTCTTCCAGAGCTTCAGGGTTGGCCAGCGCACCCAGATTTTTGACGGGCTCGTTGTGAACCACGTTTCGGACTGCCAGTTCAACCAGCTTGCCGGATTTGGTTCGAGGAATATCACTGACACTCAGAATCACTTCCGGGAGATGCCGGGGTGAGCAATGGGTACGAATCCGATCCCGAATGGTTTTTTCCAGTTCCTCACTAAGAGAGACGCCCTCATTGAGTTGAACAAACAGTACCACCCGAACATCATTGGCCTTGTTCTGACCGATAACCAGTGAATCTTTTATCTCATCCAGGCGGTTAACCTGGCGGTAAATTTCCGCTGTACCGATACGTACGCCACCTGGATTCAGAACTGCGTCGGAACGGCCATAGAAAATCAGACCACCGTGTTTGGTTAGTGAGACGTAGTCACCGTGATGCCAGACACCGGGGAAAGTGTCCCAGTAGGCACTGTGATAACGGCTGCCGTCCGTGTCATTCCAGAAACCGCAAGGTTGGTTGGGGAAGCTGTTGCAGCACACCAGTTCGCCTTGACGTTCATACAACGGATGTCCTTCGCCATCAAACACCTGAACATCCATCCCCAATCCACGTCCCTGGCATTCGCCACGATATACCGGGCTGATGGGGTTGCCGATCGCAAAGCAGCCGCATATATCCGTACCGCCGGCAATAGACGCGAGTTGAACATCCTGATGAATGGACTGGTAGACGTAGTCAAACTGCTCAGGAGAAAGCACCGAACCGGTCGAGCACAAGGTACGCAGCTTATTCAGCTTGTGAGTTTGAATCGGCTGGATTACCTGTTTCTCCAGTGCTTCAAGATACTTGGCCGAGGTGCCGAACAAAGTAACGTTTTCTAGTTCAGCCATGTCCCACAATACATTTCCGTTGGGGTAGAAAGGCGAGCCATCATACAGGATCAGCGTAGCTCCTGATGCCAGTCCGGTGACCATCCAGTTCCACATCATCCAGCCGCAGGTAGTGAAGTAAAACAGCCGGTCGCCCGGTTTTACATCACTGTGTAACTGATGCTCTTTCAGGTGATTTAGCAGCGTGCCGCCCACACTGTGAACAATGCACTTGGGTTTGCCGGTTGTGCCGGAGGAGTAAAGGATATACAGCGGGTGATCAAAACTCACTGGGGTAAAACCGAGTTCGCAGGGTTCCGTCGATGACAGAATCTGCGTCCAGTGATGTTCGCTGACACCCGGAATGGTTATTGCGTTTGTTGTATCGGTTACATTAGTGACGTTGTCACTATTGGCGGAGAGGCCAACGTATGGGATTGTGACCACGTGGGTCAGGCCTTCCAGTTCAGCGGCAATATCGGCTACTTTCTGGCGGTAGGTGTGCGTTTTACCGTTATAAAAATAGCCATCGGCAAAAAACAGGACTTTAGGTTTAGTCTGACCGAAGCGCTCAATGACGCTGTCGGCACCAAAATCCGGAGAGGTTGAAGTCCAGGTTGCGCCTAGTGCGGTGGTGGCCAGCATGGCAACAATGGTCTGCGGCAGGTTTGGTAAATAGCCCGCCACCACATCGCCTTTCGTGACGCCAGCCTGGTGCAGGAATCCGGCAATCTGAGCGGTTTGGTGATAGAGCTGTTCCCAGCTCAGTCGTTGAATCCGTGAGCTGTCGCCTTCACTGTGGAAGACGAGCGCGTCTTCTTTTGCTCGCTGGTGCCAGTTCTTGAGCAGGTTTTCTGCATAGTTCAGTTTTGCGTGCGGGAACCACTGGGTGTCTTTGGCTGGGGCTTGGCTTGCTGGCGGGCAGTAGCTGACTGGCGGTTTTTTCGCGCCTTCAACACCGCAAAAGTCCCAGAGCAAATCCCAGAATTCTTCACTGTGGTTGACACTCCACTGATGTAGCTGGTTGTAGTCGTGAAATAGGGTGTCTTTTTTTGCGCTGACTGCAACCATGAACTGGTACATCAGGCTGTCATGTATCCGGTCTTTTTCCGGCATCCAAAGCAGGGCTGATTGTGCGCCTGATGGGGTTGCCGTTGTTGAGGCAGTTGTGGTCATAATCTGTTACCTCAAGGTTGCTGGTTGTCAGGGTGGGCGGCAATAAATGCCGGTAGCGCCTGGCAGCGTGCTTCAATATCCAGTAGGCGAGGGTAATGGCTGAGATCGAAACCAAAACGTTTCGCGTTATAGAGTTGAGGAATCAGGCAAATATCAGCCAGTGAGGGTTCATCTCCGCAGCAAAAAGGGTGAGAATGGCGACTTACCATGACTTCCAGGCTTTGCAGGCCTTGCTTCAGCCAGTGGTGATACCAGGCCATTTTTTCGCTCTCGTCAATGGCCAGTGGACCGGTCAAGTATTTCAGCACCCGTAAGTTGTTCAGGGGATGAATATCGCAGGCAATCGCGAACGCGATTTCTCGGCATTTGGCTTTTTGCCATGGTTCGGAAGGCAGCAGTGGTGGCTCCGGATAACGTTCATCCAGATACTCAATAATGGCCAGTGACTGACTGAGAAGTTCGCCGTCATTTTCGGATCCTGCCGCCGGATCGGGAATGAAGCCCGGCACCAGTCCGCTTGGATTAAGCGCGGTATATGTTGTGCTGTTTTGTTCGTTGTCCAGTAGTGATACTGGCTGTTGTGCATACTCCAGCCCTTTGAGGTTAAGGGCGATTCTGACCCGATAAGACGCGGAAGAACGGTAATAATCGTACAGTTTCATGATAACAATCCTTTTATGCGCTAAACCTGTTTCGCTCTAAGCACAGTGCTGACACCTGGGTGTCAGCACTGAATCAAAGCGCAATAAGTACCGTTTTTACACGTGATGCGGATCGTGGTGGTTCAGATCTTCATCGTGATATTTGTGCTCGTAACGCACAACCGTCTGATCGATGGCGCCAAAAATGGAGTGCCCGTTGTCATCAAACATTTCGATACGGACTTTGTCACCAAAGCGCATGAACGGTGTTTTCGCTTCACCCTGATCGATAATTTCTAGCATGCGGCGTTCTGCCAGACAGCATGAGCCGCTGCTGCGATCTTTGTTTGAAACTGTACCTGAACCTATGATGGTACCGGCAGAGATAGCACGGCTTTTCGCAACATGCTGCACCAGTTCCGCAAAGTTGAACGTCATGTCTGTACCTGCATGCGGATTACCAAACAGCTCGCCATTGAGATGCACCGTCAGAGGGTGGTGAACTTTGTAGTCATGCCAGTTATCACCCAGTTCGTCCGGGGTCACGGCGACCGGAGAAAAAGCAGAAGCAGGCTTGGACTGGAAGAAACCAAAACCCTTGGCCAGCTCGCCAGGAATCAGGTTACGCAGCGAAACATCATTTACCAGCATCAGCAGTTTAATATGGCCGTGAACTTCTTCGGTGCGGGTACCCATGTCGACATCATCAGTAATGACTGCGATTTCTCCTTCGAAGTCGATGCCCCAGTTTTCGTCTACCGCTAGGATGTCGTCCATCGGGCCAAGGAAACCGTCAGACATTCCCTGATACATCAGCGGATCGGTCCAGAAGCTTTCCGGCATTTCGGCACCGCGGGCTTTGCGAACCAGTTCAACATGGTTAACGTAAGCACTGCCGTCTGCCCACTGGTATGCGCGTGGCAGAGGAGAGGCACACAACGCCGGATTGAACGGAAAGGTATCCGGTGCAATACCGTCATTAAGGTTACGGTACAAATGCTGCAGATCGGCCTCGACCTGATCCCAGTTATCCAGTGCAAACTGGAGAGTAGGGGCGATGTCGTGGGCATGAACGGCCGTTTTCAGGTCGCGGGAAACAACAATCAGCTGGCCGTCACGACCATGGTTAAGAGAAGCTAGTTTCACGTAATACTCCTTGTTTCAATGTTAATCCTTGGGTGGGCCGCAACGTGAAATAAGTGCGGCCTGCTGCGTTATTCGTTGGTCTTAGGTCGACTTTTCCAAGAATAAACATAGTCTTTATTTTCAGCACTTTCCGCTTGTTCACTCACTTCGAGTGGCCAGCGGGTATCAATCATGACGGCGACCTCGTCGGTTTCTTTCTTCGGTGATGACATACTGGCTGCCAGCGCTTTCGGATGCGGGCCGTGTGAAAAGCCGCATGGGTGGTGCGTGATCATGCCGGCTTCGATGTTGTCACGGCTGAAGAAATTACCGCGGTGGTAGAACAGCACTTCGTCATAATCATCATTGTTGTGATAGAACGGCACTTTCAGTGCATTCGGGTCACTTTCAATTGGGCGTGGTACAAACGTGCATATCACAAAACCATCTGCCACAAAGGTAGTGTGTGCCGATGGCGGCAGGTGATAGCGGTGGCTCATCAGCGGGCGGATATCACGCCAGTTCAGTTTGAACACGGTCAGATCCCCCTTCCAGCCCTGTGCATCCAGCGGGTTGTACGGGTAAGTGATAGTGTTTAACTGGCTGCGTGCTTTCAGCTTCACTTTCCAGGTCTGGTTGTCACTTTGCTGCGCCAGGAAGGTGTCGTTGATTCGTGCATATTCCAGCACGCCCGGGTCAAACACCGCATGTTTACCGACAATACCGCGTTCTGCCATTTTGTAGCCGCTGTTGGTGGCTTCGATCAGCAACATTTCAACCGGCTCGTGCGGCTCAATACGCCAGCTGGTGGCGCGTGGCAACACAATGTAATCACCGTCACGGAAACTCAGGTGGCCGTAGTCACAGAACAATTCACCGCTGCCGTTATGGATAAACAGAACTTCATCTCCATCACCATTGCGGGCCAGGTGGTCCATCTCTTTGTCGCAGCGCCATGAACGCAGACGGACATTGTTGTTGAACAATAACAGGGCGGCATCCCAGGGCGAATTGCCTTGAGTTTCAATCAGGTTGGTATCAATCGCTCGCGGACGCAAAGGCCCTTCCCATTCCGTCCAGCCTGTTGGCGGGTGGCTGTGGTACATATGACTGGCCGGACCAAAAAAACCTTCCTTGCCACACTCGCGCTCATACGTGCCTTCCGGTAGATCACAGTGTGCCTGCCGGGAGACTTTCCCTTCAGAAATAGGAAACTGAAACCATTGACGCATTGCCTGTCCCTCTGGTTATCGGTGGGTAAAATTTGACGTTAAATCCGTGGTTAACGTTTTGTTAATTCATAGCTTAACTCTGGCCCAGAGCGTGCTAACAGGCAACTGTTGCCGAAATTTAGCTTTTTGTCAGATGTTCGGTTTGCTTTACATATCCAAGTAAATTCAATGAGTAATGGCAACCCCCAGTGTTTACAAGGGCTCTGGAGGGGTTTTTCAGGGTTGAAAATGGTGTGTAAATGAAATGTTACAGGTGGGGTTTTTCTGATTCTTGAGAAGGGCTTCCTTTGTCCACCTGAACCCTCCTAATCTAATTAATAACCAGCGAGGACAATCACTTTCCTATTCCGGGGAAGTGAATCCGAAAGCTGAACTGAATGATTAGGACCAACCAAATTTGCCAAGGTGAGGCAGAAACAGATGAAGTAGGACGATTATGGGTAGTGCGACTAAATATGTATCAAAAAAGCCCGATGAACGAGGCTTTGTGGACTGGGATCAGTCTGAAAATCAGATTTGGCATGATTTGGTGACTCGTCAGCTTAGTTGCGTGAGCGGACGTGCCTGCCAGGCCTACATTGACGGCCTGAAAATGTTGAATTTACCAATCGACAAAGCGCCGCAACTGGGGGATGTCAACCGGGTGCTGAAAGCACAAACAGGCTGGGAGTGTGTCGCAGTACCCGCCCTGATTAACTTTGACAGGTTCTTCGAATTGCTGGCAAACAAGCAATTTCCGGTTGCCACCTTCCTGCGCAGCCGCGAAGAGTTTGATTATCTGCAAGAGCCGGATTTTTTCCATGAAATCTTCGGTCACTGCGCCATGCTGACGAATCCGGCGTTTGCTGAATTTACGCATACCTACGGGAAGCTGGGATTCAGTGCTTCACCGAAAGATCGGGTATATCTGGCACGTTTGTACTGGTTTACCGTAGAGTTCGGTTTGCTGCAGGAAACCAACGGCATCCGAATTTACGGGGGCGGTATTTTGTCATCGCCGGGTGAAACGCGATTTGCGCTGACAGGTGATTTCGAAAGTGCCAATGATTCGGTCAACGATCCTGAATCGGGCTTAAACCAACAGAACACCGAACAGATTGAATTATCACAACGTGAGGTCAAACCGATTTACCGGCCATTTGACCCGATTGATATCATGCGAACACCATATCGCATTGATATCATGCAACCTGTCTATTTCATCCTGGATGACATTCAACAGCTTTTTGAGCTGGCTCAGCAGGATATTATGAGTATGGTGGAGCAGGCGAAGGCAATGGGCCTTCATGAACCGCTGTTTCCACCGAAAAACAAGGACGAAGACAAAAAAGTGGGGAACTATGTCTGAATTACATGAACTGAAATGTGAAGCTTGCCAGATTGATGCGCCAATGGTGACGGAACTGGAAACAACAGAGCTGGTGAAAGATATTCCGGAATGGGACGTATTGGATCGTGATGGCATTAAGCAGCTAGAGCGTGTATTCAGCTTTAAGAACTTTAAGCAGGCATGGGCCTTTGCCGACAAAGTGGCCGAAATGGCGGAAGAAGAGTTCCACCATCCGACGATTACTCTGGAATGGGGCAAAGTAACGGTTTGCTGGTGGAGCCACTCCATCAAAGGGCTACATAAAAATGATTTCATTTGCGCAGCAAAAACCGATCAGTTGCTGGCAGAATAATGACATAAAAAATCGCGGCAATCTTTACGGTTAGCCGAGCTTTCATAAAACCCTAAGTTTAATAAACTTAGGGTTTTTTCATGTTACGTTAAGGTAAAAACAGTATTTTATTGCTTATGGAATGAAATATATTTGCGTTATGATTGCGAAAAATCATACGTGAGCCTTATCTATACTGATAATAGATAAGGGATTTAGAGGTTACATATGGGCAAACCACAAGAGCCTGACACGCTGGTTGGCTGTGAAGAGTGTGGGTTGGTGGTTGAACTGCCGACATTAAAAGATGGTGAAAAAGCAACGTGTCCCCGTTGCGATCACACTTTGGCGAAAAGAATAGCTTTGCCCTTTCAGCGTCCGCTGTCTTATGGCGTTGCCAGTCTGGTTATGCTGGTGGCAAGCATCAGCTTTCCTTTCATGTCATTTAGTGTGAAGGGGATCAAACAGGAAATCACGCTTATGCACGCAGCAGAAATGCTGAGTGTGTTTCAGAACAGTTTACTGGCGCTTTTGCTTCTGCTGACGGTGCTGATTCTGCCGGCAACCTACCTTATTTCTTTACTCTATTTTTATTTTCGGGCCTGGACACTGGTGATGGGCAGAAGCAGTAATGCGATCAGTGCAACGGAAAAACGTCTGTGCCGGTTGATGCTGCGTATTGAACCCTGGTTGATGGTGGATGTATTTCTGATTGGGGTGCTGGTCAGCCTGATCAAGATCGCTTCATTGGCTGATATCGGGTTGGGTATGTCATTCTGGGCGTTCTGTATTTACACCGTGCTGGTGGTGAAATGCGTGTCGATGGTTGACCCTACCTGGTTATGGATGCAGTTCTTGCCGATGGAACGACTGCCGCAGGTCAAAGCCGGTGACTCCCACCTGTCTGACAATCACATCAGTTGCCATTATTGCGGTCAGCTGAATGCCATTGATCAGGACGGAAAGCGATGTGTGCGCTGCCACGGTAAATTGCATGGTTATCATCCGCAAGCGATGCTGCAACGTTCCTGGGCGCTGCTTATTGCTGCCACCATCTTTTTTATTCCGGCAAACCTGTACCCGATGATGTACACCGTGAGCTTGGGTAATAGTGAAGGCTCCACCATTCTGGAAGGGGTGGTGCTGCTATGGCAACTGAAGTCTTATCCGATTGCGGCGGTGATTTTCTTTGCCAGTATTCTGATTCCGTTGGCGAAAATTTTTGCCCTTATCTGGCTGTATTCACATGCCCAGAAGGCCACGTCGATGGATGATATGAAAGCTATCAAGAAGCTGAAGCTCTATCGGATGACCGAATTTATTGGTCGCTGGTCAATGATCGACATTTTTGTCGTGGCGATTCTGGTTGCGCTGGTACAACTGCAAAACCTGATGGCGATCTACCCGGGTCCGGCGGCACTTTCATTTGCAGGCGTGGTATTACTGACCATGCTGTCTGCGATGTCATTCGATCCGCGCGTGTTCTGGACCAAACAAGAAAGTGACACGAATTCCTCACAAAACGCTGTGAACCATTAAGAGAAAGAAATCTATGAGTGAACAACCCTCATCAAGGGCTAAAACCCATGTGATTAAGCAGGTATCGTCCATCTGGCTGGTACCCCTGATTGCCGTTGGTATCGGTATCTGGATGCTTGTTCAGTACATTACCAGTCAGGGCCCGGTTATTACCCTGCGTCTCGATACCGCAGAGGGGATCGAAGTCGGTAAAACCGAGATCCGCGCTCTGAATGTAAAAGTGGGTGTCGTGACCGATGTGGTCCTGAACGATGATTACAGTGCGATTGAAGTCACTGCCCAGATGGATAAAGACGCCGAGCGTATGCTGATGGAAGATACCTTATTTTGGGTCGTGAAACCGCGCATTGGTAAGTCGGGTGTCTCGGGGCTGGATACGTTGCTCTCTGGTGCGTATATTCAGTTGCAGCCGGGCCATGCAGACAAAGAAAAACGTCATTTCGATGTGCTCGATATTCCACCGGTCGCGCCACCTGATGCAAAAGGGCTGCGTTTGATTCTGACCCACAATGAAGCCGGTAAACTGGGGGTGGGCGATCCTGTTTTGTATGAGGGCTTTACGGTTGGCCGTGTTGAGAAAGTCATGTTTGACACCAACACCAAGAAAGCACACTACCAGCTGTTTATTTTCGAGCCTTACAACGGACTAATTCGTAAGCGTACCCGTTTCTGGCTGACGTCTGGTGTTGATATGCAGATTTCGGCAGAGGGCTTTAACCTGAAAATCGGCTCAATTGAATCCTTATTGACTGGCGGGGTAAGCTTCCGCGTGCCTAATGGTTACGATCCGGGTGAGCTGATCACGAAAGACAAATCTGTGTTCCGCTTGTATGACAGTATCAAAGATGTACGTGAACGTTTCTTCGACGAATATCTGGAATATGTCATGTTGTTTGATGAGTCCGTTCGCGGCCTGAAAGCGGGGGCGCCAGTGGAATACCGTGGTATTCGCATCGGTACGGTTCAAAAAGTGCCGTTGAATATGGCGATTGGTGTACGTGAAGGCTTTAGCAACCGTCCAATTCCGGTATTAGTACGTATCGAGCTGGGACGTGTCGCTGAGCATGTCAGCAACGAGACGCTGGAATCGTTAAAGGTCAATCTGGAGAAGGAATTTGGTAACGGACTTCGCGGGACCCTGAAAACAGGCAGTCTGCTGACTGGTGCGTTGTTGGTTGATCTGGAAATCTATAAAGATGAGAAGCCGTTTGTACCGCGGCAATATGGTGAATATACGATCTTCCCGACCAAGGCGGGTGGCTTTGCTCAAATTCAGCGTGAAGTGATGGCTGTATTGAAGAAAGTCAACAATCTGCCGATTGAAGATACGCTGACAACACTGACTCGAACCATGGAAACGTCGCAGCAGACATTGCGAGCAACTGAAAAAGTGGCTAGTCAGCTTAACAATCTGTTAGCGCAGCAAGAGACACAGGCGCTGCCGGGCGAGATTCGTAAGAGCCTGCAACAGATTCAGAATACCCTGAATGGTTACGGGCCAGACGGCGTGCCATATCAGAATCTGGAATCTGCACTGCAGCAGTTTGAGCAGGTAATGGCTGACCTGCAGCCTGTTTTACGCCAGTTGAATGATAAACCTAATTCACTAATCTTCTCAGATGAAGCACCGGCTGATCCGATTCCGGTTGGAGGAAAACAATAATGAAAAGAGTCGTCTTACTGGCACTGCTTCTGGCCGGGTGCAGTTCATCGGAACCGACCACCAGCAAAACGTATTTGCTGCCAACCACCGAAACGAATTTGGCGACCTCGTTCGCCAATAAACATCAGCCGGTTGTTGTGGTAAGACCGGTTCAGGTTGCGGAGCACTTGTCCGGTACAGGTCTGGTTTATCAGACCAGTGAAACGGAAGTTGTTCAGGCGCGCCAGAATCTGTGGGCAGAGAGTTTGTCTAAACAGCTGACCCGCATCATTACGCAGGAACTGCGTCAGAAACAGTCTCGCTATTGGTTTGACGAGCTCTCACCGGTCGTCAGTAATGCGAATGTGCCGAAACTGCAGGTGAAATTTGACCGTTTTAACGGGCATTTCACGGGACTGGCACAACTGAGCGGACAGTGGATTTTGACCGATGCGGAAGGCAGAGCGGTCTCCAGGCAACCATTTTCGATTCAGGTACCGCTTGAATCCGGTGGATACGATGCTCAGGTTCTGGCGTTGTCAGAAGGGGTCTCTCGCCTGACTACACAGATTAGTCAGAGTATCAGTCAGCTGACGCTGTAACGTGAACCGAACACGCTGGTCTGCCAACTCGTTAACAGACCAGTGAAAAATAGCAAAAAAAGAGAGCCCGAAGGCTCTCTTTTTTGTCGCGGCAAACTCGGCGCTGACTGATCCTCTGATGTCGCTACAAGGAAATGGTCGCGGCCAGAATACCTTTACCGTCAGTTAGCTTAGTAGCCAGTTAGGGTATCGCTTGCCTGAATGTACCGCGCTGTGCTCATGTTGAATATAGGGATCCTGACATAGGGACCCTGATACATTGTCCTCAAGTGGGTTACCTGTATCTTCGTTACGGCTACATGCACTTTGGTACCGTTCTCTTACTGCCGCTCAGCGATGGCATTTTCGGTAATATCCGTTGACCCAGCACTCTGGTAAGGATTCGCCAGAGGGGAACGCAAGATATTGTTTATCAACACTGACCGGGTCAGCCAGATCCTCACCAGACTGATACTGCACAGTAACTTCATTGGAGAATGGGTTGATCAGGGATGCCATGTCGATGACATCCACCAGATCGCCGGTACGGGACTCTTTCAAAAACATTTCTCTCTCCATAGTTTGCTATGTGACTGAGAATACAAACCGAATCTTGGCTAAAGTTAGCCAAGCAAACATCGATCACTGTTGGTTATCGTTTTGGTTTAATTATGGCTGATTTTGCGCGCTTTGCTTTTGGTGTCGATCAGCCTGCTGTAAAGCGTGTGCAGCGTATGGTATTCGGTGGATAGTGTGATTCTAGCGACCGGTTATGTTCAAACGATACGCGCGCCAACCTAACCACCAGATAAGCTTCAGCTACGCAGCTATACGCATCAACAAGGATATTAAATGAGTCAGTTTTATTGGGGTGTGGACCTTGGCGGCACCAAAATTGAGTGTGCGGTGATGAATACGGAAGATCAGTGCGTCCTGCGACACCGAATTGATACTGAAGGTGAGCAGGGGTACGAGCACGTTATTGGCCGGATTGGTCTGCTGGTTAACACTTGTGCCAACGAACTTGGTGTATTTCCGGCGCGAGTGGGTTTCGGTACGCCGGGTACGCTGGACCCGGCAACGGGGGTGATGAAAAACTGCAACTCCACGTTTTTAAACGGACGAACGCTTGATCGTGATCTGGAAGCTGAATTGGGTGTGCCTGTGGTGCTGGCCAATGATGCAAATTGCTTTGCCTTGGCAGAAACCCGTTTAGGTGTAGTAAAAGATATTTGCCCCGATGCACAGGTTGTTTTCGGCATCATTATGGGAACCGGTGTCGGCAGTGGCATTGTGGTGCACAACCAGGCTCTGTACGGCTGTCATGGTATCGCCGGTGAGTGGGGACATAACGTTATTGAAGCTGGTGGGGTTGCCTGCTACTGCGGAAAAGCCGGATGTGTGGAAACCGTGATCTCCGGAAAAGGACTTGAACAATATTTTCAGCAACAGGCAAAGGTCAGTGCGCCGGTGCCACTTCAGCAAATTGTTGCCATGTCAGCGCAGGGAGAACCGGCAGCGCAGAAAACATTGGAGCGGCTTTACTCGTACTTTGGAAAGGCGGTTGCTCAGGTGATCAATATTCTGGATCCGGATGTCATTGTGGTTGGCGGCGGAGTGGGCAATATTGACAGCCTTTACGAGCATGCTGAGCAGGCCATTTTACCGCATTTGTTTAATCCGGTGCTCAATACCCGAATTGTCAAACCCAAGCTGGGTGACAGCGCCGGGGTTTTCGGTGCAGCGATGTTAGTTAAACCGAATTAAGTGGCAGCTGTGAGTGAATGTAAACCCAGCTAGTCTGTTGGCTGTTGACTCGCCTGAGTGTGTCAATGGACTAACTGTGTCTGCGGAAAAGAGATTCTCCTGAGGAAGCTATACTTCTGGCAATGTGATAACGGTTAAGCGGGCAGGTAACTGCCGGCCAGACTCAGATTTCATGCCCAAATTCCATGCCCACATTCCCTGATAGGAGAGTAATGATGAAAGCTGACTTGTCTCAGGTAAAGCGTCTTCAGGTAAAACTGCCTTTAGTGTTGCTATTCACGCTTGGGTCTTCTGGCAGTATTGCTGCCACGGACCTGCCGCAACCCTCGCACGGAATAGATTATCCGGCAGGATGGGATCAATGGTCTGCAGTCGCTGTTTCGCACCGTACGGATAACAACACAATCCGCTTAATCTTAGGCAATGAATTGGCGGTGAAGGCCGCGCGGGAAGGCCAAACCAATCCCTGGCCGGACGGGGCGATATTAGCCAAAGTCGTGTGGAAAGATACCGAGCTGGAAAATTGGAAAGCAGCTACTGTGCCGGGTGAGTTTGTCCATGCTGAGTTTATGTTCAAAGACTCTAAACGTTTTACAGAAACGTATGGCTGGGGCTGGGCGCGTTGGGTTGGGCCTGAACAAAAGCCTTTTAATGAAGGCGCTGGCGTGTGCGTGGCATGTCACACGCCAGTTAAAGATCGTGACTGGGTATTTACCGATGTGCCTTTCTTTCCACAGTTTAAATAACGGGTAACGGATGTTTTCGTGACGTTGTGACAAAACCTATTGGCAGATAAACCCTGTTGGTAGATAAACCCAATCAACCCCAATACGGCAAGGTGCTAAGGTTTCTGGAATTGGCACCTTGTAGCTTGCATCCAGTAGCGGCACCTTGTAACGGAATCAGGCACCTAACTCCTGATAAACAGGTGCCATGTAGACCATATCGGCCATATCGATAGGTACTTGGTAAATTGAAGATAGGCCAATTGGTAACCAAAATCCCGCAGAGACTTAACACCGTTCCGATAAAGCCTCAGAAAATAAAGCTCAGCATCAGAGTAAATAACTGGGCATCTTTATCTTCCCCGAGACGTTTGCTTGGCACCGTAAACTGGCCGGGGTTTAATGCATCATAATCCGAGCGTGCCATGTAAACGCCTTGCCATTCAGCATTCAGTGAAATTGTGTACGTTAAATCGTATCGAACACCCGCCGTCAGACTCTGAGATTTTCTGCGATGATGACTTTCGCCGTATACCAGATATGGTGTGAATTTATCTATGGTATAAGCACCGGACAAATACCAGTTACTTTGCAATTTATCCGTCTGAGCTTCAGCAATCAGCTGCCAGCCATCCCAGGAATATTCAGCACCCAGAGTATAGATATTCAGCGTTTCCTGATATGGATTCGGATCCGAGGTCAAGGTGTACTGAGTATTCATATAGCCGAAGTGAATGCGGTAATTAAAACCGCTGAGTTCGACAGATAAACCCGCCATATGATTGGTATCGAATGTCAGGGTTTCATCGCCGAGGCGCGTAGTATTATTGCGTTCAAAGCCATAATAGGGTGACAGTGTCACAATGGCTTCATCATTCAGCTCTTTCAGCCACAGGGCAGAGATACCGTCAAAATAGGTAAACCCTAAAATACTGTCATAAACCTCCTGAGGGGGACGTGCCCATGGGTAGGTCTGGCCGACGTAGTAGTACTCCGACATCAGAAATAAGGGGATGCGCAGACGTCCGCCTTTCAGGTTGAGCCCGCCGAACTGATAGCTGAGATAACCCCATTCCATTTCAGGATCAGACCAGTGATCCTGAGGGCGTTTAACAACCTGTAACGATGCCCTGAAAGCATCAGATAACTGCCAGTCAGCCTGCAAGCCAAATGTCGTATCACAGTCAAAACAGGTGTCATCGACAATTTCACGATGTACAAACAGCGGTGCGGCGTTATCGGTACGAGTCACCGATGTTGACCCGAACCCGCTGACGGATAATGAGTCAGAAAGCGGAATGGCGGCCTCACTGAAAGGGGCGGCGACAAGCAGTGGAAGTAATAAGGTAATGTATTTGGTCATTCCGTTACTCTCCTTGTAACACCGTGATCAGAATATTGGCATTTTCGGGCACATCGCGAATGGGCGCATACGCGATGCCGTTCGGATTGTTGTTCAGCCACTCCAGAATGTCTTTAATGTCGTCACTAGACAGTTCTTCCGGCGGTGTCCCTTTGCCGGAAAATGACAGACTGGCCCAGTAGCCATTCATTTGAGATACCGACTTGCCAAGTAACATGTTGTAAAACTCTTCGCGGTGAATGGAGTTTTCAGATAAATCAACCAGGACGATCTTAATGCTGCCGTTCAGTTTCTTGGTTTTCCCTTTGTAAAGCATGCGGGCTTTACTCTTACTTAGCGGGGGAAGATCGCTATTGAGCGTAAAGACAGCAAATTCAACGTCGTTTCCTTCCCTTGCGAGCGTCATTTTGCTGGTGGTGAGTAGTGAAAATACGATCAGCGTAGCGAGGAAAAAATGTGTAAAACTCAATCCTTTGAACATCGATAAAGTTCCATCGTACTGCTTATATCCTGCTATAAATACTAGTAGACATTGATGTGACTACAAATAGACATTTCAGGAATGCAAAGCAAGGAGCAAATATGGGCCTTCTTAACAGGCTTTCAATCAAACTGCGTATATTAACGCTGGTTATCCTGCCGATGGCATTCGCGGGGGTATTTACCGGAGAAGAAGTCACAAAATTGTTGGATAAGGTGAAATCACTGGGAATGTTGCAGTCCCGAATCGAACTGCTTGATGCTAATTCCGATTTTTCACAGGCTGTACATACCCTGAAAACAGACAAACTGGCCAATATCGGCAATCCGCATTTATCCATCCCTGCCTATGAATCGCTTTCTCGTTTCGAGTCGCAACTGGCCAGTGCATTCTCACTTACTACCTTACCGCAGGTACAGACTCAAACGTTAGAAATGAAAGAGCTGTTGGAAGAGTATGAGCGAGTTTCACCAGAAGAAGTGAATGACTGGTCAGACTGGGGTATTGATCTGGTGACGCAAAACCTGGTGCTGCTGGAAAAGCACAAACTGGCCATCGGTGAAGCGGCGATTGAACAAAAGGTCGATATTCTCTTTCAGTTACAATGGCTTCAACTTTGGGCACAGCAGGAAAACTGGTATATCCAGCTGATTCATCAAATACCGCAAAACGCTCCCGTTTATAAAGAACAACTTGATACCCTGATTGAACGACAGCAGTTGATCATCGAGCGCTACCTGACGATCAATGCCACGCCAGCGCAAATTGAATTGCTCAGCAATACCTTTGCCAATCCGGTGTTTGCGACCAGCCACAGTTATCGTAACCAGATTTTTGATGACAATCAGGTCACCGTCGGAATGACAGAAATGGTGAAAACGCTGAACGAGCGTTATGCCCTGATTCAGTATGTTGTTCACACACTCAGCAGTGAGTTGCACCGAAATATTGATGACTCCATTCAGTCAGCCCGCACCCTGATCTGGTTTTATATTGCCGGTATTGTGTTTTCATTGGTCGTGACCCTGATTCTGGGCATGAATCTGTTCCATCGTTTTGGTTCGTATTTAAACCGGATACTGAAATCAATGGCCAGTCTGGAAAAAACCGGTGGTCACGAAGCCAAAGTCGAGGCTGATGGCAATGATGAGCTGACGCAGTTCAGCCATAAACTGAACCGCCTGATTGATGAGAGAATCCAGAACCGGATCAACCTTATCCGAGCTAAAGAAGAGGCGGAAAAAGCCAACAAGGCGAAAAGCTCCTTCCTCGCGAATATGTCTCATGAAATCCGTACGCCGCTAAATGGTATCATTGGCATGTCGGGGATTCTGGCTGATACGGAACTGACTCCATCACAGGTGGAGTATCTGCAAACCATTGAAACCTCCTCACAGACCTTGTTGCTGCTGATAAATGACATTCTGGATCTCTCGAAGATTGAGTCAGGGAATCTCGTGCTGGCACCAACGGAGTGTGACGTTCAGGAGGTCGCCTATGACACTATCACGATCATTCTTGCGCGCGCCGCGACACACGGACTTGATCTGCAAATTAAACTTGACCCGGCTTTACCGGCTCTGGTCATGCTGGATGAATACCGGCTGCGTCAGGTACTGATCAATTTACTCTCTAATGCGGTGAAGTTTACTCACAGTGGTTCCATTACCCTTGAAATAACGAATGAGCGTGTGAATGAGAAACATGTCAGGCTGTCGTTCTCGGTCACGGATACAGGGATAGGTATCGAAAAAGATAAGCAACAGCAGATTTTCGCTCCTTTTACTCAGGAAGACGGGTCAATCACCCGCCAGTTTGGTGGCACCGGGCTGGGACTGGCAATCTGCCGCCAGCTGGTGGAGTTAATGGATGGCGAAATTCAGTTGCAGTCAGAGAAGGGAATCGGCAGCCGTTTCACGTTCAGTATCGAAGCACCTGTTTATCAGCAATTCCCTTCGGATGTTGAGCCTCTGCGAGGTAACCATGTGCTGATCGTCGGTGATAGCTCTGATCACCGGGAATGGATTCACCATGAATGCCGCAAAAATGGCGTGCATGCTGAAGCCCTGACTGTGGAGCATTTTCTCGGCAAAGCGCAGCGCGTTGAAACGGACAGCTATGACTTAGTCATTTACTGCCAGAACTCGCTGACAGAATCAAAACTTCACCTGTCTGAGATTCGTCAGTTGTTACCGGGATTGCCGGTGGTGCTGAGTTGCCGTCATCTGGATGATAAGTACGATTTTGGCAACAGCGTTGATGGGGTCATTACCTTGCCATTGCTTGGGCGACGTTTCGTCAGAACACTGAAGTCAGCGATTAGCTCGGGTAAAACAGAAGCCAGTACGCTGGGAAGTGACACCGTACATACCGAGGAAACCGAAAAAGTCCTGATCGTGGAAGATAACATCGTTAATCAGCGAGTGGCATCTGTTTTGCTGAAAAAAGCAGGATACCAATACGACATTGCCAGTAACGGGCAAGAAGCTGTCGAAGCGTTTAAGCTGGGATCACCTTACTATGCGGTGTTGATGGATTGCATGATGCCGATAATGGATGGCTTTTCAGCGACCCGAGAGATCCGCCGCTGGGAAAACGATCAGTCCGACATTATTACCCGTACCCCAATCATTGCGCTGACAGCCAGTGTGCTGGACGAAGACATTACCAAATGCTTTGATGCCGGCATGGATGACTATGTTGCGAAGCCGTTCAAAAAAGAGGTTTTGCTGGAAAAGCTAAAAGGTTTGAGTTCTCTGGTTTAAGCGTGGGTCGGGGCACTGACAGCCGGATAGCCGACTCTCTGAACCAATATTATCTCTGCCCGGTTTTTGGCACTTGCGGCTTAACATTAACTGGTTAACCATTGGCTGATTAAGAATCGCCCTGAACGGAAGGGCTTTAGGGTGTTTCTTCTTTGCTGTTGTTTTTGCGGCTTTTAGTCAATTATTCGCTTTTAACTATTCGCTTTATTTTAAATAGTCCACACTTGAAGGGCGGCCTGTCGACGCTGCCAATTTGGCATCTGGCACTGCTTTTTCAACGGTGGTATGCGCGTTTAAGTCACCGATTTTAAATCCACGATTGAATGGTTACGTAAATGGGGCCCGTTATTGCGAGGTAACCATCTATGAGTATTTTACTTGAGCAAGCAAAACTATTTTTTGAAGCCTGTGAAACTGGTCAGGGGTGGGAGATATGCAGTGCTTATTGCCATCCCGATGCCACCTTCTCAGCCCAGGCCGATGCTTTGACTGAGATAGATACGCTGCAACAATACACCGAATGGACCAAAGGAATATTAACGCCTATACCTGATGGGCACTATGAATTACGGTTCTTTGCCGAAGACGAATCGCGAGACGCTGTAGCAGCTTACGCCGTGTTTCATGGCACCAACACCGGTCCGGGTGGCCCGGATGTTCCTACCGGAAAAACCATCGCGGCAGATTACGTGTATGTGATGCAGTTTGAGGACAATCGAATTCGGCACATGACCAAAATCTGGAACGATACTATCAGCCTCAGACAGTTAGGCTGGGGATAACCGGTGAAACGAGGTAGGGCGTTAGGCAGGGAAGCCTGCAAATGCCAGTGGATGTCGTTGTCGGATACTGTTGTTAGGATGCTGTCGTATAAGCTGTTGAATCTGATTTTTGAACGGAATTTTACGCGTAACCCGTTCTGACTCTTGCTACTTTGAGTGATTTATCGCACACTTCGGGCGTTTTTTACTGTGACAATAGGTTTTCATTATGGCATCCACTGCAGCAGCTCTGCATATTCTGGTCAAACACAAAGAACAGGCCGACGATATTTTGATGCAACTCAAAAAAGGCGCTAAGTTTCAGACGCTTGCAAAAAAATATTCAACGTGTCCGTCAGGTAAGCGTGGCGGTGACCTCGGTGAATTTCGCCGCGGAGCGATGGTGCCGGCGTTTGATAAAGCGGTATTCAGCGGCAAGGTGCTGGAGCCAATTGGTCCGGTAAAAACAAAATTCGGATACCATATTATTAAGGTGCTTTACCGTACATAAGGGTAAAACCTGTATTGGCACTGTTCGAGACAGTGTCGACAAGATGGCAGGGTATATTCGAACGGTCCTCCTGTATGCCTGCCATCACTAACATATCCTTATCTCATTCAATCTAGGCTCATTCAAGCAGGACACACTAAAGTCGGACACATTCAAATCTAATCCTTTCAAATATGCAGCATGCGAAACCAACTTCGGCTACGTTGAGCGCGAGTGCATATTAACGTTGCCAAACACTTTTCTGATGTCATTATTGTCTATAAAAACCCTTTGGAGTCTTTTTCATGTCGGATGTGATTCGTTATCAGATTCATCCAACTAAGGATCAGTTACAAGATGCCACCGCAATTCTCGCTACACAGCCTAATGCGAAGCATTTAGTGACTCCTATAAATTTGGCCAACGATTTTTGTGTGGTGGTTGCCATTGATGGCGAAAAAGTGGTGGGGGTTGCTACTATAAAAGCACTTAAGCAGGCAGATATTGGTGAAATTGGTCACCTTTACGTTCTTCCCACTTATTTAAGGCAAGGTATTGCGAAACAACTTACCCATTTACGCATCGAATATGCGCTGAAACATGGTTTGGCGTTACTTTATGCGGTGATTAAAGAAGGTAACGTAGCATCGACACAAAACCTTATTAAATTTGGTTTTCAACATTTTGGTTTATTTACCAATGTGAAAAAGACCGGGAAGAATTTCGACTGGTACTATCTGGTTCTGGAAAATTCTCTGGATGGTGAATCCGTAATGGCTACATTAACTCATCCTCGTCAACGCCTTCTATAGAGATGTTGTTAATATGGTATTTTGTCCCTCTAGTCGTTACACCGAAATGTCAGCCTTAATAAGCAAGGCGGAATTTTACGTTTAATTACTGTTATTACCCTAATACAATAATGAGTCAGGGTGAATTTCTCTGACTCGTTTTTCCCAATCGCGTTAACGTATTAGGTTAGTCGCGGTTCTCATTAGTCAATTTTTTATACTTCCTCTTATATCAAGTAATCTAAGGTTTTTGTAAAAAACACCAGAAGCTATTCAATCAGAAGGCTCAAGTTAATATCGTTATAACTCAGCTATTACCTCATGCATAAATAGAGAGAACGTCTAAACTTCATAGCAAAGTAATCTATTGGTTGAACAACAAATCAATGTTTTATTTTTTGAACGTCATCCAAAAAGAAAGGATGCAGAACGTCGGGTTGAATTGGGTCAGGCGAAACACCTTCCAAAAGCATTCTTCATCGACTAACCATCGTGACCTGCCCCTAGTATCCTTGTTAGCTTTCAGCCTCATTTTGAGGCTGCTTCAAACACCTCTGACCGTCACATAAGATCATCAAATAACCGTCTTCAGATACCAACCAAAGAGCAATATTCCGCTGGCTGATACCCAGCTACCTAACACGCGCACTGCAATCCGTGTCCATGCAGATTTCAGGGCAACCACACTCGCGCTGACTAATGTCATAAGTACAAATAAAGCGCCGATGGTGCCAATTAGTCCTGCTGCTGCCGGGCCTGCTTGAAGGGCCTGACCGTTAAAAACACCATGTGCAAACCCGACAAAAGCAATGACTATAACCAAATGGCGTTTGGGTATGACGACATCCGCTGCGACTAATACGCCCAGCAGTACAAAAGAAATGGCGGCAATGGGCAGGGAGGATGAGTCGATGGTCGTAGTCAGGCCAATGAGACCGCCAATACACCAAGCAATGGGGAATGCAAACATACCTAAACGGCTGGCCGATGCTCCTGATAGCCCGCAGTAGAGTGCTAATGCGATGACAGTGAGTAGGTCTTCAGGCGTGATGAATAAATGCGTAATGCCATCATAAACAGGGCCCAAACCGGTGTTCACAAGGTGAGCGTGTGCAAAGCAAGGCAGAAGCGCAAGCATTATTGCGACGCCGGCATTCCATCTTTTCAAGCGAGTGAAGCGTTTGAGAGTTACAGCAGAGCCTGCCACAAAAAGACGCCTCCCATCACCATGACAACGGAACCAGCACCTCGCAAAATCAGTTTCCCAGAATTAAAGCGATGTAACAGACCTAAACTGATACCCACACAGTGAAGTGTGCCAGTGCCAACCACAAAACCTATCGAATACAGCAGTCCATTTTGTCCTTTAGGTAATTCTGTGCCGTGTGCATAGCCATGAAAAAGGGCGAAAAATCCAACTAAGGCAACGATAAATTTCATGTTTGCTTTGGCTTCCATCAGCACCATAAAACCCAGCACGATAGCCGAAAGGGAGATACCAACTTCGACGCTGGGAAAAGGTAATCCGAGTAAGCCGATAAAACCGCCAAATGCCATCATCATAGGAAACGCAACGGGTAAAAGCCAAACGGCTGGTCGACCTAACTGAGCCCCCCAGATGCCCACCGCAATCATGACTAAGATATGATCAAGGCCAGACCAAGGATGCCCCAAACCAGTGACGAATCCGGCTGCGGGGTTTCCTTGAACGTGGGCTTGGGCAATCGGTGATATCAACACACTTAATGCGATGCCTGATAGCAGCAGCTGACGGTGATACGCCTGCCTCATGTTTATAATCCTCCAGCCAGTATGACTGTTCTTTGAATCGTCCAGTAAGCGCCCAGGCTTCCGACGAGATAGCCGGGAATCCACGAAACCCATTCAGGCCAGCGAACGTTGAGCGTGTTAAATGCCCAGAGCATGGCAAGCGCCAAGCCGACAAAACCGATTTGACCGAGTTCGACGCCAATATTGAATGACAGGAGTGCCAGCGGAAGCTCTGCTTTCGGCATGCCAGTGGTGGTCAATCCGCTGGCAAAACCAAATCCGTGTAGTAGTCCAAATCCGAATGCCACTATCCATGGATAGTGAATTGTCCAGCTTGGTTGTCCTCGGCGTGCTTTTATGATTTCCGGGCCTAAAAACAGAATGGACAGGGCAATCGTGGCGTTCAACGGCGGCAGTGGTACGGACGCAAGTCCTAGTGTTGCCAGCCCAAGCGTGATGGAGTGAGCCAGCGTAAATGAAGTGATGGTTTTAAGTAATGCTAGTTTTGTTTTGACGATCAGCATTAAGCCAAGGACAAACAACAAATGATCTATTCCCAGCAATATGTGGTGCAATCCCAGCGCCACATATTCCGCGCCAGCCTGATGCCAGCTTCGCTCGCCTCTCAAGGTGACCGATGGGCGAGTGGGGCTGGCGATATAGGTAAACTCACTGCCGTCAGTGAATACAGTTCGTACCAAAACATCGGTGATGGTTTTTTCTAGTCTGGGAAAGCGTAAGGTCGCGCCGTTAAATTGTGTTTTATCGACGGCGACAATTTTTGTGGTGATGTGTGCATCTTTGCTGGCGAAGGTTGAGGCGGGTGCTATTTCCTCCCATGCATCTGGCAACTCCAGTTGAGCAGGATGAGGTTTGCCGTAATAAATCGGGGCTTTCCAGACGACCTGATAACGCTGTTCATCCAGCTGGGTGATATCCACAACACCGGGCTGGCTTTCATGGGCATTGGCGATGTTGCTGAGGGTGATTAGCAGCAATATTAGGCCAAGCCATGTTGATGAACGGCAATATGGCTTCTTCATGGCATCGCCTTTTGGCTGCCGCTGTTATCAATCTTTACTGTGTATTGCTGGCGCAAACGCTGATAATGGATATCCAGAAATTGCTGGCGACGCTCTGAAAGTACACCTCGCTCCACGGTGGCTTTTACTTCTCTTAACTCTGGTATGTAACTCGGGATGCGATGCTCAACTTTGACTAGGTGATAGCCATATTGTGAGCGAATAGGGCCTGCCCATTTTCCCTGCTCCAAAGTATCTATTGAGTCTGCAAAAGCTTTTCCGAATTGGTTATGAATCGTTCTGATAGACATCAATGGATAATGGTTTGCCAGTAACGTTGAGTCGCCTAACTGCTCGATATTCGCTTGTGAATGGTGCTGGTTAAGCTGCTTTTTTAGCGACTGAATCTGTGTATCAAGTTCTTCTTGAGTATGTTGAGGGGAAAAATAAATTTGTGAGAAGGCGAGTTGACTGTCAATCACAAAGTCATCCGCATGGCGCTTCAGGTAGCTTTCTAACTCGCTTTGAGTGGGGGCTTTTCCGGCAGAAAGATCGATATAGAGCGACTCTAACTTCATGCGCAATCTGCGTTTAATATAGAGATCCTCGTTTTGCAGCCCTAAAGACAAGGCTTCTTGGTAAGTAATATCGTCTCTTATTTTTTCTTCAATTAACTGAGTGAGTTCTTGTTCACTGGGGGGACGCTGCCAAGTGTTGTGAAAGTTGTTGATGATATTTTCAATGTCGGCCCGGGTGACATTGATGATCTTCAGCTGTCCTTGTTCAGGTTCGTCGTTTATATAATCGAAAGCGACAAACAACAAGGCACCTATCAGTAAAAAATGAATCAGAGGTTCCCGAATGAGTTTTTCCATAAACCGCCAAAAGTCAGATGAAATTACCCCTTCATTACGGTAAGAAATGAAGGGGTAAAGGTTATTGTTTAGACGGGGTATACCAAATTGGAGAGGTATACGCGCGCTCGGTTACTGTCATCGGTACCTCGTCTGAAAACTTCGCATCAGCAAAATATGCTTTGTCGTAAGCTGTCCAGCGTGGGGTGGGTATTTCGATAACACGAGCGTAATAGAACGCTTTTAAGCTCGGGTCAAAGTCGGGATCTTGCCATACGGTTATTAGTTCTGATGAGCCGATGGTGTTTGTCCACGTCGCGTTAGCCACATCCACGGTATTGCCAATCGATGGCAAGTTACCGTCTTTATCTAACTTACGGTCACCAGACCACACGACATTGTAAACTTTTTCTTGTGGTTTTCCCGCTTTATCAAGCCAGCCTTTAATGATTTGAATACGGTCTAGGTTGCTGGAGAATGAGTCTTTCAGTGCCGCGACAAGGAAGCTCGGTGCTTTAGCGCCATTGTCCGGTGTGGTGAGGTCACCGCCCATCGGTACGCCTTTACCGTAACCGACCGCGCCGGGGTTGCGACTGAGGACATCTTCTGGCTTGAAGTCCCAACCGCCAAAGAATCGTACCAATATACGCGTACCGGTGGTGGCGTAGACCTCTTTCCGTTTCATCGCATCCCAAATTGACGCGCGGGTATTTTCTTCAGCCCATACCGCAGTCAGGCCGGATGCGCCTAACTGCCAGTCTTTCACCGTACGACCTTCAAAATCGAATGCGTTGCCAGTCGAACGTTCAGCGCTTGGTTCGCTCGCTGGGAACTTGCCAAAGAAATTGTTTTCTTCCGCTGAAGAAATGCCTGTGTGGTCATCGGTTGAACCAACCAAGCCAAATTTAAACGGGTTGGTGCCAAATTCTTCCTCAAGTTTTAGACCATTTTTTAACGCTTCACGTGCGTATTCCCGCTCAATCATGCCTGGCTCTTTTGGCACGACATTTAAGTTTCCTTTATCCCAGATTTCGAAATTGGCAAATTCATCGGCGGGTGCGAGAGAAGGGTGTTGCTCTGATGTCCCTTTGCTTTGCGTGACTTCGTACAACGGTTCCCATCGTGCACGCGCTTCGGCCCATTTTGCATCAATTGGCTTACCGTCTGGCGTTTCGGTGGAAAACATCAGGCCGTTCGACAAGTTACCATTGTGTGGCACGGCTAAAACCTGCCCACCGGTTTTCTCTTCGTACCCTTGCATCCAATCCCATAACTGGTTTGGGATCTCCGTATCAAACGTCGTAAGCGGTCGCACTTGGTCCGCTAGTGCCTTTCCATCTCTGTATACGATATTACGGTGCAAGTTATTCCCGCCACCATAATTGGATGTCCACTCGTAACCAATCAAAGCGGTAAAAGTACCTGGTTTATTGTGGCTTTCCACAATTTCCGTCATGTCTTTCCATGTGTCCATTTGTACTTTTGTATCTGTCATGGCTTCAGGTAATTTACCTTGTCCTTGTAAAGTAATGATTTCCATCACCACTTTACTGGCATCCTCCCCTCCGGCTTGCATACCTTCATGCCAGCGTTTCAGGGTTGGATCAGTCATGAATGAGCTTTTGCCCTCCAATACCGCGCTCATTACGCCCATTGCATCGGAATGGTCGGCAACCATCATCCAGTCATACGGTCTCGACAGCCTGACGGCCTGGCCGGTACTGGATGTGATTTCTTTGCCTTCCGCGTAACGAAGTGCTTCATCTGGTCCGACACGCGTACCCGCTGCAATCGCATCAGCAGACCAGGAAGTATGCAGATGTAACTCCCCCCAGAGAGGACGAGTCGAATAGGCTCGTCCGGCGTAAGGTGAATAACCTTTTTGTTGGAAAAAACGTGCAACTTGTTTCGAATCAATCGAGCCCGCATCGGTAGTGACACTTTCAGCATAAGAAGGAAGCGTCATGACAGTACAACAGGCGGCGACGACTGCACTTAACATATTGAGTTTCTGAATGGGGAAAGAGGTAGCTGTGGCGTAATGGTGTGTCATGCCTAGACTCCTGGAAACTGGCGGTATCAGGTGAGAACCTTCACTCGATTCAGGCGATGAAGACTAGTTGCGATGCAAATATGCCCAAGTAAAAAGTGTATACGTAATATGTGGAAAAGCCATTTGGGCCGAAGTCAGTGGATGTCGTTCGTATCTATCTTGTTATAGGGGCTTATGGGTTGGGCTTAATGGTTTCGTCTTTAGGGTATGGTCTTGATTGTATTAAACTCAATGACAACGTATGGGGTGAGCTGGTGTTTGGATGAGAGGGCAGGTACGATTCGGTCAGAGGATTGATCGCGACCTGCCATGCTCTGCTGTTTCCTCAGTATATTGTGTCGACACTTAACGGTTGATGAGATCCATACGCATAATGTGCTGAGGTCCGGCGGGGCCGCCTAGGTAAAGTTCTTTGGTATCGTCAAAGCCTGCTTTTATGTAACAGCGGTGGGCAACCGGGTTCTGGCAGTTAACTGTTAAGTAAACCGCGTGATGATCTGGGTACACGTCCCGAAGATACATCGGGAGTGCCGCCATGGCAGCCTGACCATAGCCTTTACCCTGCTGACGGGAATCGATCAGAAGCGCCCGTAATCCGAGTGAGGTCTGAGGGCAAAACGGGTAGTTTTCCGGGTAGGCGGTATCAATTCGGAAGTAGCCAATGACAGTCCCCTCAAGCAGAATGACATGCCGGTGAAGGTGAGGGGGAGACTCGCTAATGAAGCCCTCCGGCAGGAGGGTAAATCGCTCCTGACCATCTGCTATCTTTAGAGAAATGATCTGGCTGGTATGGTGCGGGGCGTAAGGTTCAATATGAATCACGATAAATCCCTTCTATTGTTTCGCGAATGTCCTTAAAAGCAGTAAAATACCAGTATTTTCATCACGTTTCGATTTTTCGTGGTGCTTGTTCGTGTAGTTTGAGAACCACCAATGAATTCCAGTCATCATTCCTTACTTGCCACACTCAATGCGCTCGATGTGAAAGCGTTCAAAACTCACAGTCAGAAAATCCAGCCCGGAGATGTGTTTGTCTGTCGTCAGGGGCTGACCTGGGACAGTCACTTGTCTGCAACTGACGCTGTAAACCGTGGGGCGATTGCCGTTATTGCAAATCGTCAGCTGGAAATTTCGGTACCCTGCCTTGTAAGCCCGAGCCACAGTACCAGTATCAGTTTGATCAACCAGTATTATCAGTACCCGCAGGATAAGCTGAAACATATCGGCGTAACAGGCACCAATGGAAAAACAACGGTGGCGTATTGTTTGAGCCAGCTACTGAACATTGATGGTATGTCGGCGTACACAGGTACGTTGGGCAGTGCCTTTGCCAATGTTTTTTACCCGCTGGATAACACCACGCCCGATGCGATTACGTTGCTGAACCTGTTTCATGCGATGCAGCAAGCCGGGGTTACACACCATGTGATGGAAGTCAGTAGCCATGCGCTATCGCAGGATCGTGTAACACATATTGATTTTGATGCCGTTGTTATCACCAATATTGGTTCGGATCATCTGGATTATCACCGTAACCGAGAAGATTACATTCAGGCCAAGTTGCGCTTGATTGACCGATTAAAGCCGGGAGGTACGGCGGTCGTGAATCTGGATGATGAGCAAGTGGTGTCGGTGCTTGATCGGTGCCGAAGCAAATACGCCATGCTAACGTTCAGCCGTTATGACCCGGATGCTGACTTGTACGCACAGAACATTACGGCCACGTGCAAAGGCGCAACGTTTGTTCTGCATTATGGTGGGGAAACGTATCCTGTGGCGACAGTTCTGCCATTCGATTTCAACATTGAAAACACACTGGTGATGCTGGCGTTGCTGGTTGCTTCAGGGCTGAATATGTCAGACGCGGTCAACCGACTGGGCGCACTGCAACCGGCACCGGGTCGCAGTGAAGTGTATACCTTAGCCAATGGCGCAACCGTCATTCTCGATTATGCCCATAACTACGACAGTTTACTGAACTTATATCAGAACGTTCGGGGTGATTCGCCAGTCCCTGAGTTGCAAGTCACCGGTTCGTCAGCCCTCATGTCGCAGGAAAATGGCGCTGGCAGAGTGCTGACCGTCATTGGTGTGACGGGAGAGCGGCTGGAAGATGCGCCTGAGATAGGGCGGTTGTGTGCCGGAAAATCGGATCATGTCGTCTTTACGACCGATAATCCGCTGGGTGTGGATCAGTCGGATATGTTTAGTGCGTTGACCCGCGATCTGGACGCATCGCTGATGGCGAAAGCTGTAATAGTGCCTGATCGGGCACTGGCCATTGAGCAGGCCGTGAACCAGCTGATGCCTAATGACGTGCTGTTGTTGTGCGGGAAAGGCCATGAAGAGTATCAGTACATCAGCCTGAATAAGCATGATGCTGAACCTTATATGGGGGATCTGGCTGCGTTACGACGTGCGGCAATGGGAAGGGGATGGAGCGTGGATGACCTGGAAGCGAAAGACACTTTGGTTCATCTCGCCATTAAAAACTGAGGGGTTTCTTTCGGTTCAGCAGGTAGAGCGGAAAACAGTAAGAGCGATTGCAGCGAGCCAAAACTCAGAGAGTCCGCAATTCTGAAATAAAAGCGGCGTCAGAAAAAAATAAAGCGCCAGTGGCGCTTTATTTTTATGAGAGGACGGTGTTTAACCTGTATCGAATAGCGGTAATATCGAATAGCGGTAAGGCCGCTATCAGAAGTGCAGCTGAATAACCGATTCAGCCACACAGCCCGGACGACGAACGCCTTCAATTTCGACTGTCAGCTCCTGAACAATTTCCAGGCCACGTTTGATTGGTGTAACTGACTGAATACGGGTTGTTGCACGCACGCGGTTGCCGGACTTGACGGGGTAAGGGAAGCGTACCTTGTTAAAGCCCAGGTTAACGGTCATTTTAGCGGTCGGAAACTTCTGTTTGTTCGGGTCCACACTGTCAGTCAGGGCAGAAAGTAATGACAAAGTCAGAAAACCGTGTGCAATTGTGGTTTTGAATGGTGACTCCTGAGCAGCACGTTCAGGGTCGGTGTGAATCCACTGGTGATCTTCTGTAACGTCCGCAAATTTGTTGATGCGGTCTTGATCCACCATTAGCCATTCACCCGTGTGAAGTACTTCCCCCAGAGATGCCGTCAGTTCTTTGTACAACTGCTCCGCTTCCGGTTTCATGACAACAGGAGCCGGCGCAGGTTTTTCAGCTTCAGTCTTTTCAAAAGATGGCTTTTCAAAAACCGGCTTCTCAAGGGTTTCGACAGCATGAACAACATTGTCGTCATTTGACGCAGACGTTTTTCCGGAAATTAACGCGCCAAGCTGTGATTTATTTGTTTTATTCACAAAATCAAGCCAGTGCTCACGAAGTGAGGGTGACAGCAAATCTTTCAACTCAAATGAATGAGGAAAAATGCTTTCACGCTTCTGCTTGATAAAATCGGCAACTTTCATGATTCGAAACCTTTTAATACTTCTGTTCGCCACAAGAACAAGGCGATGTATTGTAACGTTAAATTAGAAGATGGGAAGTTAAAATGTGTTCCAGGTCTCAGTTTGGTGCTGGTCAGATGAGTTTAACTTAAATTAAAACAATTAGTTACACTGCATGTAAGAATAGTGCAAAAAATCTAATTGCGAATTTTTCTCACTGAGTGTTTGCACCAAAATTAATCAAAAAACAAATTTAAGCGAACAGTTGTACTCTGTGTTTGTTACTTTGAGCGTACACTTGTATTTTATTTTTCAGCTAACACTTGTTCGTGTATATAAATGGATTGAATTTATAAAATTACAAATGAACAGTATTTAAAATTTTTTTGGCACGAACAAAAATATAATAGTGGATAAAATGGTATTTTTCTTGGCTCAACACCAAATATTTTTGTTTGTGGGGTACGACTTTACATCGTCCTGACTTTCTGGCTGGCATACACAGCAACAGAGTTCAGCTCGCTTCTTGTTTTCCGTCTCTTCGATTCGGTTTGATCCAGCTTGTTTCTTCCTGTCTGTCGCACCCTTCCTTCTAGCCACTGTGCGATCGCCTGCTCCAAACGGCAGGCGTACTAGGACAGCACTTTGTTCTCAAAATCTCAATACAGAGAAGTAGGAAGTACTGCCACCAGAGCTACGCTTAAAATCTGACTCCATCTGGGTGTCTGACTAATACGATAAGTGAGCTTTAGGCTAGGTACATACATTTATGAACAGTTGTAGGACGCTGGTACTTGCCACTTGTCTGGTGGCCTCCGGCTCTGTGTTCTCTGCCCAGTTTGACGACATTGCCGTTAAGCTCGATCAATATGTAAAAAAAGAAGTAAAGCAAGGTCTTCCGGGTGCCGCTCTGGCTGTCGTGATTAACGGTGACATCAGATTGTTACGGGGCTATGGCGTCGTCAAAAACGGTTCGAATAAAAAGGTTAACTCAGCCACTGTATTCCCGCTGGCTTCTATATCTAAGACATTCGCTTCAGCGGCGGTGTCGATTCTGGTCGAACGTGGTTTGCTGGAATGGGATACCCATGTCGTGCCATACCTCGAAAACATTACCTTCAGTGACGCTGATCTGGGTAAAGAAGTGACTCTACGCCATGTCTTGTCACAATCGACAGGGTTGGTCGCGCAGGCCTATTCTGATTTGCTGGAAGACAATGTGTCTTATCCTAAAATTCTTCAGATTCTTAACAGGGTAAAATTCGTCTGCGAACCGGGTAACTGTTACAGCTATCAGAATGTAGTTTATAACTTATCGGCAGACATGCTGGCCTTGGCCGCCGGAGTGGATTACCCGACGTTTGTTAAAGAGCAGGTCTTTATTCCGCTCAGGATGGACAATGCCTCCTTTGGCATGGAGGGCTACAAACAGGCCGATAATCGGGCTTCGCCACATGTTAAGGTGAAGTCGGGCTGTGGGGCTGTGCAGCCCACTCCGTTCTACTATCGGGTGCCTGCCGCTGCCGGAATTAATGCAAGTGCGCAGGATCTCGCGAAATGGATGCTGGCTCAGATGGGGCAGCAGCCGACAGTATTAGAGCCGTCTCTGCTGGAGATTATGCATAAGCCACATGTCAGGGCGAATCAATACCGTTATCGCGCCAGAATGAGCAATGTGACCTACGGGTTAGGATGGCGACTGTTTGATTACCGTGGGCTGACTGGTTTTGTGCACCATGGAGGATGGGTGAAAGGGTTTCGTACGGAAATGGTTTTTAACCGCAATACCCAGACCGGAATGGTGTTTCTGGCAAATTGTGAAAACAACCGGGTGGCGAGAGATATCGTATTGTTTTTCCTGCAACTTTACCAAGAAAGATACGGCGTACAATTGGCTGGTGCGGACACAAAAAAATAGTGTACTTTTACCCGGTTCACCGCTTGTATTCCTGTGTCAGCAGCGCTATGCTCACTCACGAAAAACAGGGGAGCTGGCGTGAAACTGAACCGTTACTTCCTTGTGTTTCTTGCTTGTATAGACACATGACTGGTTATTTAACTATTCCATCCCATTGAGGTGAAATATGGCGAAACATCGTAAAGCAAAATCATCGGTAAAAGACACCGAGATTGGTCATGAACTTCGTGTCAATGACACTGAATTCGGCCGTGGTACCATCCGTGATAACGCGTTGAAGGCAGTGGTTACCAGCCAGCTGTTCCGCTCTCGCGTTGAAAAAGCGAAAAAAGGAAAAGGCAGCTTCAACCGCAAAGCAAAACATGCGGGACGAGAGTCCTATCCAATGGCTGCGTAATTCGCGGTGATTGAATAGGGCTCTTGGAAAGGCTATTTCCGTTGTCTCAATTTGTGTGGTGGCGTTTCTTTACCGGTTAAGCCGATGGCTCTGGTAAACAAAGCCCTCAGGTAAATAAGGCTCAGACATCAGTCTGAGCCTTATTTGTATCTGGTGTATCTGGCGGGTAGTGATGACGCCAAGCGACAGTCTACTGCTTGCTATGAAAAATTGAGTGTCTGCTAGTGCAGCCGGAACCGTGCGATTAATTCACACTGATTGCTGACATTGATGTTCTCAACCTGTCTGGCGACAATTGGGTTCGGATGGCGTTTCAGAAATTCAATCAGCGCGCTTTTACAACAGCCCAACGAGGCGATAAAACTTTCACAGTTGCGTCGTGGACATTGCGGAACCATTGCCATGACCTGCTCTGAGGCAAGCTGAAGATACTTCAGCTCAAATTCATCATCGCCCTGATTGCGCCAGAAGTTAGCCAGATTATGGCAGGACATCACTTTAATGGTGAGCAATTCTTCCAGTTCATCCCGGGTGCCTTTCATCGGCGTAAGCTGTTGAGACTCCGCCAGCGCAAGCTGATAATGGACGACCGCGATAGAAGGATTGTCTTCCCGCTCAGAATGAAGTGCGCGTAGTGTCAGTTGTTCCCAGCGTGATACGTCCATGATGTCCTTTCCTCAATAAACCTTTTAGCCCAAGAGCCTCTTAACCCAAGAGTTTCTCTTTAGTGCCTCTCGACCTTGGGTATTTCAAACTAAACAGATTGCAGCGCGTCAAGGTAATGTTGTTGTACCTGATCCCAGTCAACAACCTGCCACCAGGCGTCAATGTAGTCAGGGCGTTTGTTCTGGTAGTTCAGGTAGTAGGCGTGTTCCCAGACATCCAGTGCAAGGATAGGGGTTCCCTGTACCTCGGCAATGTTCATCAACGGGTTATCCTGGTTGCTGGTGGAAGAAATTTCCAGACGACCGCCCACTACGGACAACCAGATAAAGCCGGAACCAAAGTGTGTGGCAGCCAGTGTGGAAAACGCCTCTTTGAAATCCTCGAAACTGCCAAAATGACAATGCAGGGCTTCTGCCAGCAAACCGCCCGGCTGGCCACCACCATGGGGAGACATACAGGCCCAATACAGGTTGTGGTTATAGTAACCCCCGCCGTGATTCCGGATGGCTGGTGCAAGGGAAGACACATTGGCAAACATGGATTCCAGTGTCATATCTTCCAGTTCTGTACCGGCGATCGCCTCCATGAATTTCGTGAAATAGGTACTGTGATGACGGTCATAGTGGATTTCCATGGTCTTTGCATCGATGTACGGTTCCAGAGCATCATAGCGATAAGGTAGCGGGGTAAATTGATATGTCATGATCGTACTCTCTTGGTTTATTATCCCCACATGTTAATGAGAATTAATATCATTATCAACCATGTTTTTTGTACGATAATTCGATGATGAGACTAGAAGCCAACTCCAATGAAAAGGAGAGGAATGAAAAACAAAAAAAGCAGCAATCAGATTGCTGCTTTTTATGATTTTTACCTGTCTTTTTATATTTTTTACCTATATAGACAGACGGCTAGCCTGAGGGCTGCGAATTACTGAACGACTTCGCCGCTTTCAATCACAGTTTTACGTACGGTATCTGCAAACTTAAGTGCTTCATCGCGAATCGCTTTTTCATCTGCTGTCAGCAACTGGCGATCCTGCATCAGTACTTTCCCGTCAACGATGGTGTGTTTAACATTCGTCGCGTAGGCGGAATACACCAGTGCAGAATACGGGTTGTAAACCGGCACCATGTTCGGTGCTTTGGTGTCCACCACAATGATGTCAGCCAGTTTGCCTGGCTCCAGAGAGCCAATCTTGTCTTCCATGTGCAGTGCACGTGCTGCGCCTATGGTTGCCATCTCAATGACTTTTACCGGCGGCATGGCTGCCCGATCTTTGTTTACCAGCTTGTGGACTTTTGCCACTTGGTTAAATTCGTCAATGGTGCTGATTGTATTTCCGGACATTGGCCCATCCGTCCCCAGACCAATACGCAGTCCATCATCAAACATCTTCAGTGCTGGTGAAACACCTTTGGCAGATTTAATATTGGCACTCATATTGTGAGCCACGCCAACATCATGCTGTTTAAGCAGAGCAATATCGCTGTCGCTGACGTTGATAACATGCGCACCCACCAGGTTAGGTGTCAGTGCGCCAATGTCAGCCATGTACTCAACCGGTGATTTGCCGCCGCTGCGCTCTGCAATCACCTGATTTTCACGCTCAGACTCTGCCAGGTGGATCAGCACTGGCACGTCATATTTTTTCGACAGCTCAGTGATTTTCTTCAGCGTTTCTGTGGTGTTAGTGTAGGGTGCGTGAGGAGCAAACGCCGGTGTAATACGCGGGTGATCTTTGTAGGACTCAATAAAATTGACCGCGTACTGAATGCCTTCATCTGCATTGGCGGCATCAGCAACCGGGAATTTAATCACCGTTTCACCGAGAACTGCCCGCATGCCAATCTTGTCGACAGTCTTGGCAACCTCATCCTCGAAATAGTACATGTCGGCGTAAGTGGTGACACCACCTTTGACCATTTCCACGTTGCCTAATTGAGCACCGATTCGCACCATATCACGTGACACCAGTTTGCTTTCCAGCGGGAAAATATAACGGTGCAGGCGATCTGGCACATCATCCGCCATTGAACGGAAAACGGTCATTGATACATGGGTGTGAGTATTGATCAGGCCGGGCATGACAATATCGCCATCGGCATCAATCGTTTGGCTGGCTTCATACTCTTTGAGATCACTACCGTCGGTAACGGCTACGATCTTATTGTCTTTTACGGCAACCAGACCATGTTCAAAGACGTTCTTCTTCTGATCCATGGTAAGTACCGTGGCGTTTTTAATCAGAAGATCGACTTGTTCGACGGCGAAAGCAGAGGCACTAGACAGGGATGTCGCGGCGAGAGAAACAGCAAGCAGGGTTTTCTTGAACATGAATGACTTTCCAGACATTGATTAGCTTGCGCAGCATGATACCTGATGTCACTAACTTGAAAATCAGTATTCAGTAAAGGCAAGTCATTCTGTGATTGAGGTCACTGGATATTAAGAAGGTGGTCAATAGTTAAACTACAGACCACCATTTTCAACATGGCAAACGTTTACCTGTGGTTAAGCCGTCAATAATTGCTTTTAACCCATCGACAAAGCCGGTTGAGGGCGAGCCTGTTGCCTTAGCTGAAAAAGCATCCAGACAGCCAGTGTGGTACTGCACAGTGGCAGGGCTATCCAGACACCATTGACTCCCCAGACTCCGGCCAATGCGAAAATAAACAAAGTGATCAGGATGAGTTTTCCGCCAGTCAACATTGTGGCCGTTTTAGCCTGATTGATTGACTGGAAGTAAGTCGCGCCGACCAGCAACATGCCTTCCATTGGTAACCCCCAGAAATAGAGTTGCATGCCTTCGATAGCGACTGGTTGCAGGGCAGCGTTATCACCGGCAAACAGGTAAACCACCCATTCCGGCATGCTGTACAGGAAGATGACTCCCAGCAAAGCAAAAGTGATGGTCGTACCAAAAGCCAGATTACGGGTTTTTGTGACGCGATCATGCAGTCCGGCCCCGGTGTTGTAGCTGGTAATTGGCTGAGTGCCGAGCGCAATCCCTTCAAAAATCAGGTAAAAGAATGCTTCGGTGTAACTGATCACCCCGTAAGCGGCCACATGGATGGGTTTCCCAACCCAGAGCAGTGCTTTGTTATGAAGGGTCAGGACCACGGACAGATAGAGGTACATCAGAAGGCTGGAAAAACCCAGTCGTACAATCTGCGTACAATGTTGCCAGCGCAAACGCAGGGTATCCCAGCCAATTCGCAGTTCGCTTTTTTCAGAAAAGAAATGTTGTAAGCACAACCAGGCAGTAGCCAACTGCGAGAGCATGGTCGCGATGGCAGCACCGGTCAGCGCCCAGGGGATCACGACAATGAACAACCAGTCGAGTATGACATTCAGTACCCCGCCAAAAATCATGATCAGCGTAACCCGGTTTGGCTGGCCGTCGTTTCGTAATAGTGCGGAGAAGGCCATCGACAGAATGGCAAAGGCTCCCATGGCGAAATACCAGAACAGGTAATCCTGCGCCATTTGCAGAATTTCCCCTTCGGCACCCAGCCAGATGAGTATCGGTTTGCTGAACATCATGCCAAGGCTACAGGTCAGGACAGAGACAATAAGACACAGCGTGAAGGCATTGCCAACAATTTGTCGGGCTTGTGCTTTTTGTTCCTGACCCAGCTTGATGGAGACCAGTGCAGAGGCTCCCATGCCTATCATGGCACCCAGCGCATACAAAATGGATCCTATCGGGTAGCCAAGCATAATACCGGCAAGGCCGTTTTCACCGATGAAATGGCCGACAAACATGCCGTCAATTGCCACATAAACACCGGTGACCAGCATGGCGGCAATGGTCGGCAACGTGTAGCGGATAAACAGGCGATAAACTGAATCGTGCTTGAGCGGCAAATATGCGCTCGGGGAATCCTTTTCCATAGGGTCTTTCACGTCAATGTGTAATGAGCCGTCAGAAGCAGGTATTTGTAGACAGTGCGTGAACCGTGATCCCTTGTGAGGGGATGATGGATGGTATGCTGACCGGGCTGAAGGCCCAGTTGCTGCAATTGCGCCGGTAAGGACGTTTCAGGTACCAATAGTCGAACACCATCTTTCAAATATGCTTCTGTGTTTTCTGGCAGTTGCCCCAGCCACCAGGCAGGGATTTCCTTACTGGCTTTACTGCGATCAAACCAGTGGTCTGCTACTAATACCAGATGTTGTGGCAGATGGGTATCCGGTTGTGTGCCGAGATTGGTTGTTGTGGCAGCCGTACTGCTGCCTGCCTGTGCTTCTGTGTGTTGCTCAGATGCTGAGTGTGTTTCTGAATCTGCATTGGCCTGAGAAATGTCTCTTGTCTGCACAATCGCTTTGATGAGCGCCTGACGACGGGCAAGGTTTGCACTGAGCAGACGGTGTGCAATTACCCAAACCGCAAATTCATCAGACTGAATGCAGAATACCGGCTGCGATAATTGCTCTTCATTTTGCCGCTGAATCAACTCGGCAGAGAATCCGGCTTCTTTCAGGGTAGCGATGATTCGACGACACAGCGCTTTTCCGAGGTGATTTTCACGCATACCGCGGTTGTGAACAGTGGGATAGTGCTGTTCACACAACTGCAGACAATCAGACTGAAAGCGTTGAATGCTGGTTGAAAGGTAGTCAGAAACCAAATGAAATTCCGCCGATAAAAACCATGGTACAAAGAGAACCGGCTCCGGGATGAGGAGCCGGCTCTGAATCTTCAGTTTATCGTATCAGAAAAAATCGTATCTTCTATGTTATTTCAGGTGGTTAGACGGGATGAATGTTGCAGAATCACTATCTTCTCTACGCTTACACAACCTGAGGAACAGCCTTCGCATTTTTAGTTCCGGGGCGTACGACGGAAAAATCGGAAACAGAGCTTAATGATCAGGCGATAACCATTGCTGTCGACCAGAGGCTTCTCGTTTTACGGTGTCGCTCCGGCGGGTAGCCAGCGCTTAAAAGTGCGATAACGGCAAGCCAGAAGTACGAAAGCAAACAGCAGGTAGAGCAGGGGCTCGACGACACCAGATTTGACTGACCAGTAATAGTGCACCGGAGCCAGTACAACAGCAAGATACACCCAGTTGTGCAGTTTTTGCCAGCGAGTCCCCAAGCGTCGCTGCATACGTTGGGGTGACGTTGCAGCAAGTGCGCACAGAATCAGCCAGCACGCCGCGCCTACAGTCAGGTATGGACGTTCTGTGATTTCAGAGAGCAGCAGTGACCAGTCCAACCCCAAATCGAGAACAAGGTAAGCGGTCAGATGCAGAACCGCCCACGAAAAACTGTATAACCCGAGCAGTCGCCGTACCCGTACTAATAACCCTTGCTTCAGCCAACGGGCAACCGGCGATACACACAGGGTTAAAAGCAGGGTATTGAGCGCGGCTTTGCCGGTAAAATGGCTGATGCCTTGAACCGGGTCGGCCCCGAATCCACCGGTTAGCGTCAGTAAAACCAATTGCGCCACAAAGAGCAGAGACACAACATGAATCAGCGTTTTCAGCACGGTAATATGTCGGGGAGACAATTTGAGACGGTGCGGCATCGGCATCAGTAGTTCCTTTTCAAATCCATACCTTTATACAATCCGGCCACCTCACTGGCGTAACCATTAAACATTTGCGTTGGCTGGCGACGGCTGCTGAATAAGCTGCCTTCGCCGATAAAGCGCTCGCTGGCCTGGCTCCATCGAGGGTGATCCACCTTAGGATTAACATTGGCGTAGAAACCGTATTCATTAGGTGCCAGCAGGTTCCAGGTGGTCGGCGGCTGTTTGTCTGTCAGGGTAATATTGACGACAGACTTGATACTTTTAAACCCGTATTTCCAAGGCACAACAAGGCGGATTGGGGCGCCATTCTGGGGTGCCAGCGTTTTGCCATACAGGCCAACTGCGAGCAGCGTCAGCGGGTGCATGGCTTCGTCAAGACGAAGTCCTTCCACATACGGGTAGTCAATTCCACCGCCGAGGCGGCGTGAGGCTTGGCCCGGCATTTGTTTCGGGTCATAGAGGGTCTGAAAGGCAACGTATTTGGCGCCACTGGTTGGTGAGGCTTTTTTCAGCAGTGAAGCCAGTGGAAAGCCTATCCAGGGAACGTTCATCGACCATGCCTCAACACAACGCAGGCGGTAGATACGCTCTTCAAGAGGGAAGTGCTTATAAAGGTCTTCATAACCCAGTGTCGTTGGGTTCCGAACCATGCCTCCAACCTGAATATTCCACGGATTGGTGCGAAATTGCTGTGAATTGGCTGCCGGGTCAGATTTGTCTGTGCCGAATTCGTAGAAATTGTTGTACTTCAGAATCTTATCTTCGGGCGTCAGTGCCAGCTGCCGGTTAGAATATGAAGACGAGCGGGTGGCCAGAGCCCTGCGGTTATCCGGCGCGGGTTTTTTATCGCCTTCGAACAGGTCGAACAGACCGGCTTGAGCCTGACTCGCTAATGGAAGACCAACCATAGTGATCCCCAGCTTTTTCAGGATATCGCGGCGTTGCCGGTAGACGGTTTCCGGTGTAGCTTCATTTTCACTGAGTGACCAGCGGTTGGATTTTTTGATTAACATAGTGTCCTTTTCCCGTCGTTACGTTGAGCCATGCAGGCTCATCTCCGTGGCTGATAAGTGAGGTGACGAACCAGATCTCCACTGCCAAAAGAACAAGAAGTGCTCTGCTCAGTAGCATTGGGTAATGGGCAATGAAAAATACGGTTCCATCAGTCTGATTGATAAGACCTGAGCAGCGCAGAAAAAATTTCAAATAAATCGTGGCGATTAAGCCGTAACATTGCAGAGCGTTTCCAGACAACCTATCGTTGAAGCAGAACTTGTCAGAATATGGACTTGAAATTAACAGGAAAGGCGATACTGTTGCGGGCATCCGTCGTATCCATAAGAACAACATGAAAAAGCCTAAGCCAGCCTCCCCAAACATCAGTATTAATCGCCAAGGTTCCAGTTGTAACAGCCAAGGTATTGGAGCCTACCAACATGACATTTCAGATCGTCGACCAGTCATGAGTGAGGAAACGACTGGTTGTACGCATGACATCCAGAGTCAACACCGTGAGTTACTGGATTACTACGCAGGCATTGAGCTTCAGCATATCTATCTGGAAGTGTATGCCGAGCGGTATCACTCACTGCGGCAGTATTTTGAAGCGTATTACTGCTACCGGCACGGTCTGGTTACCCGACAGAATAAACCTGACTGGGCGCAGATTTTACCTCATGCGATGCCTTCAAAAGCCGCCAGAGCAACAGGCTATCTAAAGCTGTGTGTCAGCGAGTTAAAATTGCCGCTGGAAGTCATGGTCGGGAAGCTGAAAACGCTGGTCAGGGATGATGAATTGTCCGTCGCGGCCATTCAGCATTTATTGGAGCAAGAGTTAGCTTATGTACGTATCACCCGAGAAGAATGGAAGCGATTAAAAGACAAGGGGCTGCTGACGGCGATGCCTGCTGATTATTATCGCCCGGATGCGCAGTGCTATCAGGATGCAGACAGCCGATTCCAGCGAGCAGCAATTAGCTTTAGTTGAGTCTGGCTCCGTCAATGGATGTGCTGATGGGAGTATTCCTTGTCTGTTCAGGAAATGTTCAGGATGGTCTTACCTTTATTTCCTAACATACTGACAAAACAGGACTCACAGGATGACCAACATGGAAAAGACAACACAGGATAGCACGCAGCAGGAAAGAAAGTCGGCATTGATTGTGGAAGGCGGTGCCATGCGGGGAATTTTTGCTGCAGGTGTACTGGATCAGTATCTGGCGGCCAACTACCGCCCGTTTGATTTTTGTCTGGGCGTTTCTGCCGGTTCAACCAATATTGCGGCCTGGCTGGCCAATCAGTCCGGACGTTCCTATCGGGTGATTACCGATTACTCCTGTCGGCCTGAGTTCATTGACTTACTGCGGTTTGTGAAAGGTGGCCACTGGCTGGATTTGGATTGGCTGTGGGACATTACATTGAGAGAAATTGCGCTCGATACCGAAACGTTGTTTAGCCAGCATATTCCTTTCTATATTGTGACGACAGTGATTGAAACGGGTGAAGCTGCCTATATTAAGGCAACGGCGGAAAACCTTAATCAATTGCTCAAAGCCTCCTGTTCTGTGCCGATTGCGTACCGCGACTATCCTGAAATTAACGGCATTGCGATGACCGATGGTGGCGTAGCGGATTCTATCCCGGTGAAAAAGGCGTATGAAATGGGTGCCAGAGATATTACCGTGATCCTGTCACGTCCCCGTGGATACCGCAAAACGCCGTCACGCAGCCCCTGGCTGGTGCGCCATACGCTGGCTCAGACTCCTAAATTAGCGGATGCCATATTGAACAGGGCAGAGAGCTATAATCAGGCCATTGATTTTATCGATAATCCACCCGAAGACTGTAACATGACAGTGATTGCACCGCCTGCGGATTTTCTCGTTGGTCGCCTGACAACAGACAAGAAAAAGTTGGAGACGGGCTATCAGCAAGGTCTGGTAGCCGCAGGCATCTAGTATTGAGCCTGACCGCATCATGTTTGAAAGTACCGCATCATGTTTGAAAATGTGGTTTGAAAATGTGGCTTGATAGTGGGGTCGGGGTGCTGACTTTAACATATTCTGTTGCGCGATGTGAGGATAGCCACAATGCGAACTGAAATTCTGGGCTTTTCAGGTGGCTGTTACTGGTGTGTGGAGGC
Source organism: Photobacterium ganghwense (assembly GCF_017329545.1). NCBI lineage: Bacteria > Pseudomonadati > Pseudomonadota > Gammaproteobacteria > Vibrionales > Vibrionaceae > Photobacterium > Photobacterium ganghwense. Next base: position 1,117,632 of record NZ_CP071326.1, on the reverse strand, counting down.
AGTATTTCGGTCATTACGGGGTGTGATGAAAGTCTTACCGGGCTGGATTACGCCACGTGACCGTGTAATGGTTGATAGTGTCTTGGTTAATGGTGTTTTGACCGAGAGTGTGTTGGTCTGGTTTGACCCCGATGTGATTCCGATTGAAAGTCTGGTTGCCATTCACCAGCTTACACATAACAGCTCTTCCTCCCATGTCCGGCGTTCCCGTTATCCATCAGCAGTGTATGTCTATCACGGAGAACAATACTGTGCGGTTGAGAAGGCGCTGAATGAGTTAGCGTTGCAGAACGATAATCGTAATCACGTTCAGGCTTTGCAACATCGACAGGCCTCGCTATCCCAGCCTACGGCTATTTCAGCGCCAGTCACGCATTCACCGCAGATAGCTTCTTCGACTCGAATGGTTTCTCCAACTCGAATGGCTTCTCCAGCTCGAATGCTTTCGATGACACAAATCTTGATGATTCGTCGATTCACCTCCAGTGACCCGGGTATGCACGATTATTATTATGCCAACCCGGATCGCCCCTTTTGCAATGCTTACATCACACCCAAACTTTCCCGGTTACTAACGCACTATCGGGAGTTGGTGCCCGATGATAAGCAAACTGTGATTGCTGCACAGCAAGCCATTAAAAACCCCAAAAAATAAATGAATTGAAAAGGCATGAAAAAAGACGGGCCAAATGGCCCGTCAAAAGAGTGCAAGGAGCGTTAAGGTTCAGATATCGGCCACGTTAGGCGCCGATAATACCGCCGTCTTTACGGGTAATGCGGATAACGGATGAGCGAGGAATGGTGTTGCCGCCGTCAGGGAAGTGTGACGGTGCCAGTTCTTCGCCCGGATGCTGAACCCCGATGAACATGGTTTTCTGATCCGGACTGAATGTCAGGCCAGTGATCTCACAGGCGACAGGGCCAGTCAGGAAGCGTCGCACTTCACCGCTTTCCGGATCGCCACACAGCATCTGGTTGTTGCCCATGCCAGAGAAATCCCCTTCGTTGGTGTATTTACCGTCGGTTTGGATCCAAAGGCGACCAGCATTGTCGAAGCCGATACCGTCAGGGCTGTTAAACATATTGTCTTTATTGATGTTGTCGCTACCGCCCATCAGTCCTGTATGGACAGTCGGGTTACCGGCAATCAGGTACAGATCCCAGCTGAAGCGTTTTGCCGTATGATCTTTGCCAGAAGGTGCCCAGCGAACGATGTGGCCATAGGGGTTTTTTGGCGCGCGGGTTAACACCGTCAACCGGCTGATTGTCTTTCACACCACGGTTTTTGTTGTTGGTCAGGGTACAGAATACGTGCTGGCTCTTTGGATTAACCGCGACCCATTCAGGACGGTCCATTGTTGTCGCGCCAACTTGAGTTGCTGCCTGACGGGCAAAAATCAGTATGTCTGCTTGGCTGGCAAAACCGTTCTCAGGTGTCAGACCATTTTTACCGAATGTCAGCTCAACCCACTCACCATCGCCTTTCAGCTCTCCGTCTTTCGCATCGAACTTAGCAACGAACAGTGTACCTTCATCTAGCAGATCACGGTTAGCGGCTGGATTGGAAGCGTTGTATTTGTTCTTAGACACAAAACGGTACAGGTGCTCGCCTCGTTCATCATCACCCATGTAAACCACGACATGACCGTCGTTATTGATTGTCAGTGCCGCATTTTCATGTTTGAAACGGCCCAGCGCAGTGCGTTTTTTAGGCGTGGCGTTCGGATTCATCGGGTCAATTTCAACAACCCAGCCATGGCGATGTGGTTCGTTTGGCGTCTTTGCTAAATCAAAGCGTGGATCATGCTTGTACCATTCGTAGCCGGCATCCTGCTCAGACAGGCCGTAACGGGCATAGGTACTGCTCAGGGCAACAGACGAGTTGGCACCAAAAACGCTGTTGAAGTTTTCTTCACAGGTCAGGTAAGTTCCCCATGGCGTCTGGCCGTTTGCGCAGTTATTGAATGTCCCCAGTGCTTTTTTGCCAGTTGGATCTGCCTCTGTTTTCAACAGGTCGTGACCGGCGGCAGGGCCTGTCATCATCATCTCTGTGTTGGCGGTGATACGGCGGTTTAGGCGGCCTGATTGATTGAACACCCACTGACCGTCTTTTTTCATCAGTTCGATCACCGAGATTCCGTGTGCAGCCTGAGATTTTTTCACGTCATCAGCAGACATGTTTTTGCCCTGATGAGCAAACAGGTATTCGTGATTGGTGTATTCGTTGTTTATCGCCATGACTGCACGATCGTCGCTGATCTGGAAGAAGGTCATGCCGTCATTGTTATCGCCAAACTGTTGTTCCTGCGCCTGACTGTCTGCCCCCTGACTAAAGGCCGGAGCACCTTTAAATAGTGGGTCGCCCCATGAGATGAGTACGTCAGCCTGATAGCCTTCCGGAACGATAATCGTATCTGATGTTGAGGCTGGAATGCCTTTAAAACCCAGAAGCTTACTGTTGCTTTCAGCAGCAACAGCCGTTGCAACCGGTGTCGCTGCAAAAAATGCCACAGTACCGGCGGCCGTCGTCGCCTGCAGGAACTGCCTGCGGTTCAGCCCCTTGCTGATAATTTGATTAAATCTTGGTTCATCGTGGCGCTCAACACTGCTCATACTGTCTTCCTTTCGAAAATCTGATTTGAAGATTGTTATGTTTATTTGATGCGGCCACATGCTATATGCCAACTATGGCACTTAAGTGACTGGTGTGTGACAGAAATCTTACAAATGTGCCGATAAAACAGACATGAAAGGCATTTTGTTTTGAATGTGACTCAAAGAGATTGTGACCCATCGCCAATGTGACTTAGAGATTTGCTCTAAGACTCGGCCAGCAACGCGCTGAATGACCAATAATAATTAATACAAGCCCGCTTAATCACTGCTGAGAGATCACGACTGCGGATTTCAACGTATGCTTATTAATGGCGGTTAAACGTGGATATTAAGGCAACGACTCAAAGCATTCATTTGAAGATAAATTGGCTATTGATTAGTGTGCAAACTATTTTTTGTGTGACTTAATTTCATTGAATCTTGATGTTGTAGGATTAACTTAAGATTAAATGATCATTTTTTGCCTAAATTACATTGATCTTGACTTTTATTGTCTAAAAATGGTTATATATTTTCATCGTGTTGATTATTACAGGGCTAAATATTCTTGCTGAGAGTGTTTGTCAGGATCATCATCTGACTTTTTAACGGGTGGAAAAACTCGCTCACTGGTCAAATAATGCTTCTGTAGAACATCCCTTCTGTAAGTTGGATGACAGTATGAGTAAACGTATAGACAAATACAGTATCGACAATACCGATTACACCGTAGGGCAGGACAACATCCAGAAATGGGGATTTGATGTCCATAACCCTGTGTTTGGAACCAGTGCTGGTCTGATCCTGCTGTTCCTGGTTGCAGTGCTGGTCAGTGACCCGGCAGCAGCTAAGTCGGTACTGAATGGTGTTAAAAACAGCATTATCAATGGGTTCGACGCATTGTTTATCTGGGCTGGTAACATTTTTGTGCTCTTTTGCCTGGCCTTGATTGTGTCGCCATACGGTAAGATCCGTATCGGTGGTAAAGATGCCGAAGCGGATTATTCCCGTACTTCATGGCTGGCAATGTTGTTTGCGGCCGGTATGGGTATCGGTTTGATGTTCTGGAGTGTGGCTGAGCCAGTTGCTTACTACACCGGCTGGTATGAAACCCCATTGAATGTCACGCCGAACACGCCTGAAGCTTTTGAAGTGGCAATGGGCGCAACTATGTACCACTGGGGTCTGCACCCGTGGGCAATTTATGGCGTGGTGGCATTATCCCTGGCATTTTTTGCTTTCAATAAAGGCTTGCCACTTTCTATTCGCTCGATTTTTTACCCGATGCTGGGGGATCGCGTTTGGGGCTGGCCGGGTCATATCATTGATATCTTCGCGGTGCTTGCCACGATGTTTGGTCTGGCTACGTCGCTCGGTCTGGGGGCTCAACAGGCGGCAAGCGGTATCGAACATGTGTTCGGTATTGATGGCGGCATTGGTCTTCAGGTGGCAGTGATTACGGTTGTGACCTTGCTGGCTATCTTTTCCGTTGCTCGCGGGATCGATGGTGGTGTGAAACTGCTGAGTAACATCAATATGCTGGTTGCACTGGCACTGTTAGTGTTTGTTGCGCTGGTGGGCTTTTCTGTTTCGATGAGCACAGTGCCGACGACGGTTGCTGGTTATGTGAAAAACTTTGTAGCGTTGAGTAACCCTCATGGCCGTGAAGATCAGGCTTGGATGCACGGCTGGACGGTGTTTTACTGGGCTTGGTGGGTGTCATGGTCACCATTTGTGGGGATGTTTATCGCACGAGTGTCGAAAGGCCGTACTATTCGCGAGTTCATGATCGCGGTGCTGATTGTTCCTACACTGGTAACAACACTGTGGATGTCCGTTTTTGGCGGTCAAGCGATTGATCAGGTCATGAATGGAATTGGTGTTCTGGGTGAGAAAGGTTTGACAGCGGTACCGCTGGCGATGTTTGAGATGTTTGAGTCATTGCCAATGAGCACGCTGCTGTCGGTTATCGCTATTATTCTGGTGATGGTGTTCTTTATTACCTCTTCAGATTCCGGCTCGTTGGTTATTGATAACATTACCGCAGGCGGTAAGATGGACTCTCCTATGCCGCAGCGTATTTTCTGGGCAAGTATGGAAGGGGCTGTTGCTGCTGTACTGTTGTATGTCGGTGGTACCGAAGCGATTGAAGCACTGCAGGCCGGTGCAATATCCACTGCCTTACCATTTGTCTTCATCCTGCTGCTGATGTGCGTCAGTCTGGTTATGGGCTTCCGCACTGAGCGCTTCCGCGACTGATTCATTCGACAAGCTTTTCAACAAAAACGCCGTCAGTTATGACGGCGTTTTTTTATGGGCTGTTTTTATGGTCTGTTTTTATGGATATAGATGAATTGTGACTATAGCCAGATTTCTGACAACGGTGTATCCGGCGAAAAGTGATAGGCAATTTGCGCTTGCAGCAATTCCGCAGTGGCCAGTGCATCGGTCAGTGCGTGATGGGGATGATAGGCCGGCAACCCATAACGCGTTCGGCTTCGTCCCAAACGAACCGAGTTGGGGCGGATGCCCCGCATACGTTTCAGGAAACCGCCGTGATCCCGTTGTTGAATCGCGGACTCAATCGCCATGGTATCGACCACCGGAAAATGAATGCGTTCGCCCAGCCGGGATTGCAATGCTGCAGCCATGAATTCGCGTTCAATCTTATGGTAGTGGACCACGACCACTTTTCCGGCCAACGCGTTGAGCACTTCTTCCAGTATTTTCAATAAATCCGGTGCATTTTCCAGAGTGGAGTGGGTGATGCCATGAATGACCACGGATTCTTCGTTGAGCGGGCGCTTCGGGTTAACAAACCATTCTGCCGATTCCCGGCAGCGAATACGCTGTAACGTGAATGGCACCAGCCCGATACTGATGATTTCATGTTTCTTCGGATCTAAGCCGGTAGTTTCAAAATCCAGCGCGACAAAAGGAACATCACAGAGTGGAGTATCGCCACTCACCATCGGCGCAGCGTAATACGCTTTCAGTCGTTCATCCTGCGCATTTTCTTGCAGGGTTCTGAAAAAGGTCGGCCAGTCAGGGGTGGCTCGGGTGTTGAGCAGCGGGCGACGCATTTGTTCGCGGGTGAAGGTAAAAATGCTCATTAGCGACGATTACCCTGATAACGGAATTTAATAAAGTTCTGGGCGTTGCTCAGAATCTGAAACGCGTCTTTCAGGTTTCGACGTTCGAAATCAGACATGTTTTCCGGCTCAATGCTGTTATCCGCCTCAATGCCGGCTTCAATGTCCAGCGCCTGATGGCGGATTCGGACCATGTAGATGAACTCCATCGCATCACGTAAATCCTGTCCCCGGCCTTTAGGTAAAATGCCGGCGTCAATGATGTCATCAAGACGTTCAAACGAGTTTTGCGAACGTGAACCAACGGCCAGCGCATGCACCCGAATCAAATCCGCCAGCGGAGCAGTCCCACGCCGTTTAAGGTTGATGGAATTGTTGTGTCGGCCATCTTTTTCCATCACAAAATCTTTAAAGAAACCCAGTGGCGGGGTACGGCTGATGGCATTTCGTGCCAGACAGGCCAGAAAACGGTTATTTTTTCGTGCCCGACGAACAATGAAGCTATTGAGTTGCTCTGCCCATTTGACCCGGCCGTATATACCGTCCAGATCGAAGAAAATGGAGCTGTTCAGCAAAGCCTGGGGTTTAGGATTATCAATCCATTCTGCAAAACAGGCTTCCCACTGCGAGCGGGTTTTACGCCATTCAGCATTGGTTGCCATGATATCGCCGTCACAGTAGCTGTAACCACAGGCGGCCAGACCGTCACAAATGAAGGTAGCCAGTTTTTCGAAGTAAGCACCGTGTTTGGCTTCGTCATAACGATCATCGAGGATCAGTGCGTTGTCCTGATCGGTCACAATCAGCTGCTCGTCACGGGCCATCGAACCCAGAGCCAACAGGCAGTAGGGCACTGGTGGCGGGCCAAACTCCTCCTCAGCCAGTTCAGCCAGGCGCTGTTTGAAACTGCGACCTATTACTGACATGGCGCTGCCGACCATGTGAGCGTTGGCGTCTTCGTTAACCATACGCACAAAGCAATCTTTGACCTGCTCAGATAACACCCGCAGGTCATGAACGGTTTTCTGCTGATAAATCGAGCTGACTAAGAGCAGGCTGTTCTGGGATTCGTAGCGGACAATGTCTGTCATGCCAATAATACCAATGGGATCGCCTTTGCGAATCACTGGCAGATGGTGCACGTTGTAGCGCAGCATGGTCAGCATGGCTTCGAACACATAAGCGTTGTGATCAAGAGTGATCACATCGGTGCTCATCACATCTTCAATCGGGCTGGTTGGATCAAGTCCCTTTGCCAGCACACGTGAGCATAAGTCGCGGTCAGTCAGTATGCCAACCAGCGGCTCAATGTCATCGTCCTCACCGGCAGGCATGGGGTTAACGACCAGAATGGCAGAGACATTTTCTTCTGCCATGGTCATGGCGGCTGCCTGGATAGTAGTATCGGCACCAACCTTCACGGGTTCACGGGCGAGGAGTGTGCGGACTTTCGATGTGGTGAGATCATTTTCCTCAGACTGGTTGGAAATGGCATTCCGCAGGCGGGCACTGTCTTCCACTTCGACAAAGTCAGCAAAGGAATCATACGATTCGCACAGCGAATTAAATACAGCTTCTGGAATGCAATAAACCAGTGTATCTTCAATAGCGCGGGCGGGCATGCGGACACGGTTATTCATCAGAAGGCCCATTTGTCCAAACAGGGCCCCCTCATCAATGCGGTTGTAAAGCTCACCTTTTCGACGATAAATCTCTACGGCACCGCTGCGGATCATATATAAGTCGTGAATGTCATCGCCAAAATTCACGATCATGGTATCTGCACGGTAGTATGCGACCTCGACGTTCAGGGCAACGTCCCGAAGGCTCTCCTCTGGGAGCTGGTTAAATGGCGGATACTGACTGATGAAATTCAGTATTTCGATTTGTTCGGCTTCCATGGTATGGCCTGTGTTGCTTGAGTGTTGCTAACCAGTATACATGAAACCGCATCAACTTGCTTTAAATTCAACCTGTTAGAAGGAAATGACAGTGACTTTGATGAAGAACTGCACCTATTGCGAACACGGCGATGAAATCCTTACGATTTTCAACTATGCCATTGAACATACAACGGCATTATATGAATACGAGCCCAGAACGGATGCGGTTATCAAAGCCTGGTTCGAGGGAAAAACAGAGCAAAATTACCCGGTGATCGGCGCGTTTACCCCAGATGGCACCCTGATGGGGTTCGCTACCTATGGTCGATTCCGTCCTCAGCCCGCTTTTCAGTACACGGTAGAGCACAGCGTATACCTTAACCCTGATTATTTCGGGCAGGGTATTGCTGCGCTACTGATGGAAGAGATTATCAGACAGGCTAAAGAGCAGGGCTATCACGTGATGGTTGGCGCCATTGATGCCGAGAATAGCGCCAGCATTCGTCTGCATGAAAAACTGGGATTTAACGCCGCAGGGCTAATCACGCAGTCTGGTTATAAGTTTGATCGCTGGCTTGATCTGGCCTTTTACCAGTTGTTGTTAACGGAGTGATCTCTTGTCTGTTAACGTCAGGTGATGGTCAATTATGACGAAAATCTGATCAATTATGCGACGATAAACACTAAAACCCTGTTTTTTATTGAAGTCCTGGTTAATTGATACATAATACTGTTCATATATCCAGTTTATGAGACGAGGCTGTCCGGTCTGGTCATACGCGGAAGGTACAAATTCCATCTGCGTGTACGCCGGTAACTGGTACAGCCTGGTATGTGATTACAGTGGCTAATTTCAAAACACACCTTGGAACGGCCGCGCTAACCAGTAGTTTGGCGGCCACCGCTCTGCTTTCTGCAGGGCATGTTGTGCCGATCACCGCACTTTGGCTGATGTTGCTCGGCACCATCGGCGGATTACTGCCCGATATTGATTCTGACAATTCCACATCCATGGCGACTCTGTTTCGGTTGTTTGGAGGGTTAATCACATTCAGTGTGGTCGGTCACATCTATCAAATGGTGTCGATGCTTGAGCTGATTATTTACGGCACCTTCTGTTACTTCACCATTCGTTACAACTTTAAAGCAACTCTTGAGAAGCTGACCGTGCACCGTGGTTGCTGCCATTCGGTCGCTTTTATCATGCTGGCCGGACTGTTTGTCGTCTGGCTACTGCACTTGCTGGGCTATCAGGAGGTAACGGCGTGGTTATCCGGACTGTTTATTTTCAGTGGCGGAGCCGTTCACCTGCTATTGGATGAAATCTACAGCGTAGATTTAGCCAACCGGCGGCTAAAAATGTCATTCGGATCTGCGTTGAAGATTTTTTCGCCACGAAATCCGTTCCTGAGTGCCTTACAGTGCCTGTTAATTGCGGCACTGTATGTGCATAGTCCACCGCTGGAGAAAACCTGGCAGACACTTTCTCATTGGAGTGACTTTCGGTTTAAGCCAGATTGGCTGAACAGGAAAGATGTTGTCGGATTTTTTGATAGTTTGTTGGCTTCGACACGTGACAGTATTCATCATGGTCAGTAACGAGTCCATGTCGTGGCGGGGGATTTGCAGTTGTTGCTGACGAAGTGCGCATGCTGGCTGCCCGAACACAAGATTCAATCCGTGAAAAACAGGTGCTCTGTGATGATTAACCACTAAACATCATTGCAGGGTGTTCATTCAAAAGGGAGCTTTGGCTCCCTTTTGTGATTGAACGGTTGTTGTCGTTATGACAGTAAAACAGTGAGGAAATCTAAGTCGTTTAAAGGTCGGGGAGTTATAAGGATAAAGCCCTGAAGCCTTGCAGAAAAACACCAGAGAATCATGGCACTAAAGTCACTGTGTTCATTAATGATCGTAACAGCGGGATGTGCATGACAGGTCAGGGGGCTTTTTAATAATCGGCTTTCATTTAGGTTAGGGGAGTTACTTATCGGCCTTTTGCCTGCAAATGTCGTGAAAAGCGACGACTTGGTTCTTACCATGTTTTTTGGCGTGATTCAGCGCAATGTCTGCCTGACGGACTAATTGCTGAGCATGGTAATTGCCGTCCTGCTGCGTTTGTGTGCCGATACTGATGGTAAAGGACAGGCATTTGTCATCCTGAACCGTGACAGAATGATGCGCCACATCCTGACGCAAGCGCTCAGCCAGCATGTGGCAGTATTGTTGCGGCGTATTGGGTAACAGGATCAGAAATTCCTCGCCGCCCCAGCGCCCGATGAAATCTGTCTGTCGGAAACTGTTTTTACAGCTTTGGGCAAACAACGTAATGACATCATCGCCGACATGATGGCCATAGGTGTCATTGATGGTTTTAAAATTGTCGATGTCAATAAACAGACAGGAAATCGGATAACCATACTTGCGGGCACGGCTGATTTCACATTCCAGAATGCGCTCAAATCCATGCCGGTTTGTCAGCCCTGACAATGAATCAATGTAGGCTTTTTTCTCTAATGAACTAAAGTCGTTGTATTTTTCGGTAATGTCGATGACCGAAAGTTGGACCGCCATCTTGTCTTTCCAGTGAATGATAGACTCGGCAATCAGAACATGAACGACTTCTCCAGAAGGTTTGGTCAGGCGGAAGGTCATAATACGTGGTGATGCCTGGCCACTCATCAGTTCAGCGTAAAATGCCCGTTCGGCTTGAGGGTCACAATCACACAGAACGCTGAGCAGGTCGGGTAAGTTAAGCAGGGTGTCTGGATTTTCGGCACCAAAAATTCGGCATAAGTTGTCGTCAACATACTCAATGTTGAAATGGTCATGAATCAAAATCCCGAATGTCGACGCAAACGCATTATCCTGATCTTGTTGTAATCGTGGGTATTTCGCCATCAATTGTACTACTTTTCGTGGCCTGTCTGAGAATCGTTTTTTATGCCTCTACGGCATCATTAATAACACAGGTATCAATATCATTAATATGTGATGTTGATTCCAAAAATTCAAGGGTAATCGCATTTTAAACGTTAATTACTTTTAAGAATCAGACCTCTGTCATCTTTTTAAATCATGCATACGGTTCGTAAAGAATGCACATGAGTGTAAAGAAAGTTAGACGTTATTTGTCTGATGAAAACTTGTTGTTATGAAATTGTTGTGTTCCAATGTTTTCAACAAAAATACTCAGGACAACAAGATGTTAATGACATTTGGCTATATGTTTGGTGGCGCATGGCTAGGCACCTTGAGCGGGGTCCCTATGGGCGGGATGTTTGGTGCAATGATTGCTGTATTAATGGGCGGCAAACTACATCGGCCAATGATATTGCCAAATGTAACATTAATAATTATCCAGATTGTACTGGGTGTTAGTGTCGGCAGCCTGCTTGAAGTGAAGCAGTGGCAGGAAACGTTCACTTTTGAGTTAGGTGTCGGGCTAGTGTTTTGCTTGTCATTACAAATGCTGACAGGGTATTGGTGGCTGAGAAAAATGGCTAATTGGGGCAAAGACGAAAGTTTGCTCGGCTGTTTTCCCGGTGCAATGGGCGCGGTACTGGCCATTGCCGACAGCCAGAAAGCGCCGTCACAGCGTGTAGTTTTCACCCATACTGTCCGGCTCGTTACCCTGATGTTGTTGGCCACGGCCATTGCTATGTACGGTTTACCCGAGGTCACGCAGGCCGCTCAGGCGGCGGAGGTCGTTGATGTCGCGCCACCTGTGGACATGGTGATATTGGGCGCAGTAATGCTGGTGTCCTACGTGGCTGGATTCGGACTGGGGAAATGGGGGTTGCCCGCAGCTTATATGGTCACCAGCCTGGTTGTCACAGCTGGTGCTCGTTACTGGTGGCCGGACGCAAATGTAAGGCTGCCGGAGGCAACCGGGATGATAGCCATGGTACTGCTCGGGGGGCTGGTTGCTGTGCGAATTCAGACGGTCACATTTCGGCAGATGCTCAGCTATATGGCTGCAGGCGTGGCGGTAATGTCACTGGGACTGTTGGTGACCCTGTTGGTGGCATTGGTGTTCAGCTCGCTGACCGAAAAATCGTTTCTTGTGCTGGTGATGTCCTGGGTGCCGGGAAGTGTCGAAGCCATGACGGCAACTGCGTTGATGTTGGGGTTGGAACCGGCTTTTGTGATGCTGAGTCATGTGATTCGTTTATTGGTATTGCACATATTGCCGGTCATTTGGATGTGTAAAAACAAGTGGGCGGCCAACAGGGTCTGAAGGCTGACATCGATTCAGAGACGACGTCTGACATGACTTTGGGTATGGCATCTGGCTCATTCGTTGAAAATTATAAGAAGTAGTGAAGAATCTTGGTTCCTCGCAATGTCGTTCTTTGTACGATCAAAGTAGGGTGCATACACCGAAAGGGTGGCGAAGCGTTGCCCTTGGTGTCAGTTGCTCTTGGTGTAGGTTGCCTTGGCCGTAAATGGGGGGCGTGATACTCAATTCCATGCCCCAAGATGGCGTGAGGTGTGATGAAAACAGCGCCAAACATTAACACTATTGACGCCATAGGCTCTTGTTAAGCGTTTTTAGCTACATCACTGGCAAAATACTGTACCACCTCAGTCAAATCATGCTTCAAATATTCTAATGTGTGAGGTTGAACGAAATGAAATTTGAAATCTTCCTCACTATCAAACCTTTCCCACAATAAAAAGCGACTCTTATCATTGATGCATTGATGAAGTGTAAAAATTGAGCATCCTGGCTCTTTTAATGTCTCATCGCAAAGTTTCTTAAGGTGTTGAAATGCTATATTGATGTCCACAGATTCTTTGACTTTTAACTCTGCTGTAATGTAATAACCTTTGTTAAACATGAATGACTCCTTTTTAGTGAAGTCAGTACACTAACTCCTAGAGTTCACTCTAGGTCAAGTATTTTTTCGTCATACGCGTTTATTTTGTAGCGTACTATTTCTAACTCATCATTCAGTCGTTCTATCTCGCGTTCTAAATTGACCTTATGAGTTAAAAGTAATAATTTTCTATCATGCAATGTATTAGTGCCGGCTAAGCGTAGTTTCGCAAACGTTTTGATTTCCGCTAGTGGCATGCCTGTAGATTTTAATCGCTTAATCCAAGTCAACCATTCGATATCTGTTTGATCGAATATGCGTTGTCCAGAAACATTTCTACGAATATTCAGTAATAGTCCTTCTTTTTCATAGTACCGTAGCGTATGAATTGAAATATTTGTTTTTTCTGATACTTCAGAAATTTTCATATTAACTCCCTATTAAACGCTTGTATGGATAATAAGCTTGTCATTTGGGTAATGTGAGACCCAAGCTTTAGCTGCAACTAAAGCTTCTTATGCGGTAGTTCGTTTAAACGCTGGCTCCTCTGTCGAGAGACCGATAACAAACATGAACGCCGCATAGGACTCCAAGCATCAACCTCGAATAGTCGACTGGGTCTCGAACCCGCATTTCGCAAGCAAGAGTTAGCTTATTATGAATACAAGCACACATCAAAACATTCATGTAGGTGTTGATACAGGTAAGTCACAACTAGACATTTTTATTCGCCCAATTGATATCTTTTTTACTGTTAACAACGACGAGAAAGGTATCAAAGAGGCCATCAAAACAATCAAACAACATGTCCCACAGCGTGTTGTTGTCGAAGCAACTGGACGTCTAGAAATGCCGTTCATCATTGCTTGTTCAGAAGCAAAACTTCCCTTTGTTATTGCCAACCCCATACATATAAAACGGTTCGCCGGAGCCATTGGTCAACGAGCTAAAACAGACAAATTAGATGCTAGACTCATTGCTCACTATAGCGAGGCCATTCAACCTAATCTGACGCAACTGAAACCTGAAAATATGCGTTTAATGAGTGATTTAGTCGCTCGCCGTCATCAACTGCTGGCCATGCAAACCATGGAGAAAAACCGATTACAATCATTACCAAAACATCTGGCTGGCACCATCAAACCCGTGCTCACGACCTTTAAAAATCAGATAGAAAAAACTGAGTAAAAAATCCTATCTCTCATTGAATCATGCCCCGAGTATCAAAACAAAAATCGTCTTCTGCAGAGCGTTCCCGGCATCGGAAAAGTCGCAGCTGCATCCATCATTAGCAACGTTCCTGAGCTTGGGCTTATTACCAACAAACAAGCCGCTGCACTCATTGGTGTTGCCCCCATCAATCGAGAAAGTGGACGCTATAAAGGCAAGCGAGTCATTCAGGGGGGACGAGCACAAGTACGCACCGTGCTCTACATGGCTATGATGTCTGCAATGCAGTGTAACTCTGTTTTTAAAGATACTTACCAGCGACTTTTAGATGCAGGGAAACCGAAAAAAGTCGCCATTATTGCGTGTGTAAGGAAGATGGTTGTGATCTTAAATTCGATGCTTCGAGATGGCGTCATGTGGAACGAAAACATAGCCAGAAATTAGCTATTGACGCCATAGTCGTTTGTTATGTGCACTTTAGAGTTTTTGTGAATAATTAAGTTCTATTTCTTGTGTCGAATTGAATTGGTTAAACATGACAAATATCTTGTAAATGATTCTGTAAAATCACCTACGTCATCTTCATTACCGTCTATAGCATTCAGAACAATAGATGCATAACTTAAAGTATGATGTGCATAGCAAACTGGTTCTGCAGTTTCCCAAGCTCTTTGCAATTCTGATTCAGGTAAATAATGGCGCCAATTTGACAAATAATTCTTGATTAGCTTCTGCTTCAAACTCGTTTCTGAAAACTGATAAATGAAATTACCGTCCATAAATGGATGAGTAATGCAAGCATCGCTCCAATCAAAAAACAAATAAGATTCGGCAGTTCTTGCCATGTTACCTTCATGTAAATCGCCATGAACAAGACAATCTGGCAAAGAATATTCTTTAAGATTGTGAACTGCTATTTCTAATTTCGACAAAAGGTTACTATCAAAAACAATATTTTTATCGTTTAAAATCGCTGCAATTTTGGGTTGGCTAAAATGCCAAATGAGTTGTGTTGCTAAATTTTCGATACTTCGTGATTGGCACCCTGATTGTTGTAACTTATTAACATGCTCAACAGATAAACTCTGTGCCTCCCCCCATATCTGGTATGCGTCATTCCACACCGTCAAATCTACATCTTCATCCAGCGGCTCCCCAAAATCACTAGTTAGTTGCCAACGTCGATCTTTATCAATAGCTAAAACATCCGGCACTTTATCCTTGAAAATATGAGCAAGAAGGTTACAGACACCCGCTTCATTAGAGAACAGTGGCAATGATGCTGTTGCTTTAAAATATACATTTCCTTTTTCTGTTGGAATGCGCCACACATCACCTAAAAACCAATCTTCGACAATGATTAATTCATCAACTTTCTTGTAATTTAGTTGTTTAAGTGTATTCTCGATCCAGTATTTGGCATCAAGCTTCCAATCAGAAAGGTGTTTAGAACACGGTTGAGTACTCATTCAAAGTTTGCCTTTAACTATGCGCTTGTCAATATGCGCTATCCCAATGGTATGGTGCATTATGTCCAAATTTTCTATCGAGCGTTTAAAGTCATCACTCTTAAACAGCTTGTTAGTTGCGTAGCTTGCCACTGGCAGAGTAATAGAGATACTGAACCTCAATCTAAATTATCTGGTGTATGAAGATTGGTACCGCATACTGTACATTTGTAATCACCAGTTGCTTCACCTTCCATTAATGCACCAACTATTGCAGCAAATAGACCCGAGAAGAAACCTTTAGCTTTTTTCTCAGTTACTTCCTTTGGCTTAGAGAAACTTACGTACCTATGCAGCGTAACTTCTTTACAATTACAACAAAACGCCCTTGTCTCTTCAGAACCGTACATTTTTACCAATCTGATTACTCCCTGTAAGCTAATTTTCCCCAAGCAACTAACGCCCAATTAAGGTGTGAGGCACGCAATACCGAAGCTTCCGCATAACACCGTAACCACTAAAACTAACGCATAGTAAAAATGCCACGCGTGCCGAATCCCTCTTGAACAGTTTGTTATGTGCGTGCTAATTGAGGTACTTTTGCCAATGTTGCTGACCTTTCAAAACTACTCTGTAATCTTCGTAGTCCAATGAACAGTAGAGCTTTTTAGCTGCAACATTATCATCACCGACTTCTAGTGTGATTTTGAGGTAATCATTATCACGACAATACTGTTCGATACCATTCAGTTGCGCCCTGCCAACACCTTTACTGCGAAAGCTATCCGACACCATAAAGTCATGGATATTCATCACTCTTTGCGCACGATAAGTTGAGAACGATTCAAAACAAACCGCAAAACCGGCAGGCTTGTTGTCGACAAAACTGATAAATCCGTGGAAATAAGGCAGCGCAAACAGCTGAGCAATAACAGAGGGATCTAGTTCAACCGAGAATCCAGATAGGTACTCTCTGAACAAAGTCTCGAATATACCTTTATCCTCAATGCTTTCTGTTTCGATACGCCTAATTGTAATTTCCATATTCATTTCCACCAAAGCAACGGAGTGTTGGACGTCCCTCTTAATGGCCTTGTTAGGTGCATTATTCACACCAAACATCACAAGTTTCGCCTCTATTTAAGTTTAATAGCTTCGCGCTAGCACATGCACCATATGGACTACCTTCTATAAATTTTACTTGCTCACCTGTTTCCCAACCGAGACAATAAGTTTGTGCCTTAAAGGTTTCGCCATTAATGATAAATAACTCGTCATTATTAGCAATTTCGATTGGATAGCCTTGAACGCTAGGAGCTTTGGGTTTAGTAGTATCAGTTTTAGCATTAAGGTCTACAGTTCCTAAATGGTCTTCTACAGACCACTTTATTTCACCTTTGCCTTCTATATACATTTTTACCCAAAGAGGGCTGATATCTGCGGGAAATATTTTGCCTTCGAATAAGAGCGGCGATAACTTCATAGTCCACTTTTCGAGTAACAGCCTATCTCCCTTAGCTGTTACAACGATAATATTGTCATCATCTATTTCCTTTTCAATATAAACGTTCATTACGTCTGCGAACGTAGAAAAGGAAATGAATATCCCTATGATAGCAACAAGGCTTTTGAACATACTCCGATCCTTCTGTGCACCTAACGCTCTGTTAAGGGGTGAGCAACGCAATACCTAAGCCGCCGCATACCACCTTAAACACTAAAACCAACGCATAGTTAAAATGCCACGCGTTGCGAATCCCTCTTGAACAGTTTGTTAGGCGATTGTTGCTCGCATATACTCCTCGTGCACTGACTCCCTCAAAGCCAACATATACTCAGATGTCCTATTTTCAGGAAGATTAGTTTTTCTTTTTGGGCTGTCTGCGTTTTCCTGCCAGTAACGAAGCCTTTGGAAAAGTTTACTACCATAACCATACTTCTTCCCCCACATAGTAGAGAATGTATGCTCAAGCCTACCAAAGTACTCTTCTGGCTCTTCAGTAGATCTAGGAAGCATCATATCTGCTATTTTGGCAATGGCTTTGTCCATACTAGCCAGTAGCCACAATTGGTCAGTGTCTTTGTTAGCTAATGTTAGCCAGTGCTGAAGTAATGCCAAATCCCACCCCGCATTCCTGACGCTTTTCATTGAGCTAGACTTGAGCATTTTAGGTATTTTCTCGCCACTAAAGTAAATCGCCATGAAGTAAAATGCAGGAGCACAAAAAACATACTCCTCAAACATCCACTCTAATAACGACTTCACAGCTTCGTAATCGTTGTTACACTTGGAGCGAATGCTCAACCCTTTTTTGATGACAACTATATTAAACTCGAAGGCTTTGACACGGTATTCCGTGTCAAAGTTAATTAACTCGCCTGCTTGATAACGAGGGACAACTTCAAAGGGGATAGAATTAATGTTATTTAATGCTATATCCAAATATATATTTGCGTCCAAATTATCCGCTGAACGGAAATAACTCAGCTCTTCATCTGCACGTTCAACAGAAGAGTTTTCAATGTATTCATGGTATGAAAGACCCGGTTCCGATTTGATACTTGAAGCATTAAAAAAGGCTTGAAGAGCTGCGGTCAGCCTATGGCAACGGCTCACTTCAAACTCTGGCGATAGATCAACACCTTTAACCAAGTCAATAAGATATGAGACGATGTTTCTATCAAGCAAACAGCTAACCTGTTGGTTACTGTTCAACAAATAATTTTCAAGTTTATACGCATGGTCAGTGTCAATTCCATAAGGATTCAACAAGATTTTTGACTCAATCAAAAGCTTTTCGATCTCTTTAAAGTCGCTGAGCCTTTCTTGGTATATTAGTACTTCCATGCTTTCCTCAAATCGCCTAACAATTTATTATAAGGCTCTGCGCCTGTTTAGTCCGTTTCTAGGCTGCCGTTTAGTTCCAGAACGACTGACGTTCAATCCATGACAAATCAATGTGACAGGGCAGGGATAGTTCGCTTAACTGCATATATTCCGGATGTTTGCCCGATAGTCTTCCCAAAACTGACTATACCGTTAACCTGTGTATATACTCAGTATTTTAATCTGGTCACGATAACGATTTCATCATTGCCAATGTTAACCTTGGTTCCAATTTCGATGAATGTACCGCATCACAATATTGTTTGATTATGTGATGAAATACTTATCAATCTAATGCGCATTATGTGCATCTGAGTAATGAAAGAGCGGTGTCTCACTTAAGCAGATAGTGGCGTGTAGGTGAATTGCGGAAACCCAGCGTCTAAAAATAACAAAACGGTATGAAATTAGAGCACTTATAATGAGGTTTTTAATCAATTCTGAGAATTGCAAGTGTGATGAATGTTGTTCTGACAATTGCATACAATAAAGTACAAAGTCCAGATTGCTAACTCGTATGACGACGACTAGCCTAGCACCAAATTTGAACACTGTATCATTGGTGCAATCTATGAACTTGTGGACGGCAGCCCAAGACACCTATGCCAAGCGTGTCGTAGTTAAAAATATAAAGAATGCAACCTGGCAGAAAAAGTCGGCGTATATCGGCAAATATATTGTTCGCGGTATGCTGGCTTACCGTCAGTTACAAAGCCTGTATGACCAGTTTTCATTTGGCGAAAGGCAAATGTTGCTGGAGAAGCAGCCTGAATTCTTCTTAAAGTGTATGCGACCATACTTGCGTGACGGTCTGTCAAAACAGCAGACAGTTGATGTGATTTTGCAGCATTATGGCTGGTTTGAATCCACATTTTCACACTCAGTGCGTCGTGCCGTGTATCAGGACGGTTTTGTCCTCAAATCCATTCCACTGGAAGCGTCCACTCTTCAGCTTCGGTTAATTCACGACAGCAAATTTCATCGCGAAGGGGAACTGACACTTGTTCTTTGTGATGAACAAGGCACCAAATATTACATGGTGACGTTTATTGTTGTCGGAAACAAAGCCTATATTGGTGGGCTTCAGGGTGGTAGAGACATGCAGGATTTCAGTCGCATGTTTACCAAAGGGTTATACGGCCAGAGACCGAAGTCGTTTGTGGTTGAAGCCCTGCGCATGGTATTAGAGCTGTTAGGGATTAAGCAGTTGTTTGCGGTAAAGAATGACGCTCATGCTTATTCGTCTAAGCGTTATCGCAAGAAGCCGGTTATGATGGACTACGATGCATTATGGGCAGAGCTGGGCGGTACAGAACATAACCGATGGTACTATGAACTGCCGGTAGTGGCTGAGCGCCGTCAGCTGGAAGAGATTAAACGACCGAAGCGTAAAATGTATCGTGAGCGCTATGAATGGCTCGACCAATGCCGAGATGACCTTGCTTCACAGCTTTTGCAGGCGGCTCGCTGAACCTGTTATCACTCATCAGATAGCACTTCTTCGTTAGCAGGGACGCTAACGGCAGAGTGTCCACTTTTTTGATTGTTTGTTCTCATTCCTTTTTATTTTTCTCACTCTTTCTAGTGTTCTTTCATCTCGATGTTCAGCTTAAGACATTTTATCAATGTCAGTATTGGCGAGAGCTATAGCCACCATAATCATTTACTACTCGCTACCCACTCCCAGCAATAAAAAATAAACCCAACCAGAGAGGATGATTTTAAGCCCGTTCCGTTTTAATCCGGGGTGGGAATTTTGCGTGATAAGCGGTCAATACCGCCAATGGTGGTAAAGAACAGTTCCAATTCCATCATGATGCCGGGATTGAGTTTGTAATCAAACTCATCCTGAAAATTTAATTCCGGTGTTACTGCCAGATAGAGCCAGTCTTTATACAGCCGATGTTTCCAGGACATGGAAACCCAGGAGTTGGTGATAGAGTAGTTGGGGCGAGAGTCTGCACTAACGCCAAGCGAATATTGCATCAGGTTACTTTCGTTGATTCGGTCGAAGATCTCTGCCTGATTAACAAACTCCCAATTATCATCGTCATCCAGAAACTGGGCGCTGGTGCTCAGTTTCAAAATAGTGGTGGGATCTGTGGGACTGGCGAAATAGAAGTTCAGCGACGTTAATGATCCCGGCCCTTTTGAATGGTAGTAAAAGAGTTCCTGCTTGATTCGGGTCGTCCAGTTATCACTAACCTGATCAACGCGCCAAATCTCTGCCCGGGTAAAGGGATCAAGGGGAAGTTTGATCTTCAGACCTAAATCAAGGTTTGTTTTCCAGTTTCCCCAATTACGACCTTGTGCACGAAAGCCGCCAATCGCCCCATTGCTGCTGTCGCCATTACTGATACCGCGTTGTTTGTCTTCAAGGCGGTCAAAATCATCCGGGTCTGTGTCAAAAATCAGCTTCCAGTTTTTTTCTGTGTGGGGGAGATCCAGCTTCAGTCGAACACTGGCATCACCGTCAAAGTACTCGCGGTGGCTGTAACGGGGCTTGAAGCGAATTTTCAGATAGCTACGGTTTTCCATCGGCTCTTCACCGTCCTTTTTCGAAAGGTAATGGTCGAATGCAGTGCTGTAGTCATGGATGCTATCTGATATGGAGTCCTGAGTTTCGTTTAACCAGTCTTCCAAATCCGAATCGTCCTCCGCATCTTCATCCGTTTCAGCAACAGCAGTAAGGCTGGCGTGATTGACGGAGGTTGTATATGGGTTCGCGGAGGTTGTATAAGGATTTAGGTGGGTGTCGGTTTTCTCCTCGTTTAACGCTTTATTGCCAGTCTCAGTATAAAGACTATCAGCCGCGTTAGAAGGCAGTGAAAAGGTTAACGTAACGGCTGGAATCACACACCGCCAACAATTAAACGAGAACAAAAATAAGGGTTGGAACCGTTTGTTCATTTTCCCTCCTGTTATTATTCTCACGTTAACCAAACAATCTGTTTAATTATAGTTTTTGTGCCACACCTGATAGTTAATCAAATCTGGAGTTATAAAATGAGATCTTATTCCAACTTTTAAAAAGAGACTTCTGCAACATTCCGGTGTATCACTCAGGATTATTGGATAAATATAGCCTAAACAAGAGTTTATTTCCGTCATATTTCATTACACTCTGACAGGCCAATTTACTGGGCGTTACTGGCTCTTCGACTATCCTTTACTTGTATGCAAAATGTGACATGCAAGTATGGCTAATTGGAGTACGCCTATGGACACTGTAGATTTTGACGGAATCAAGCGTGATATTTCTGATAAAGTTTCCTCGATTTTTGAAAACTTCGAAGAAAGCAACAGCCGTTTACCTACCATGGAAGAATTCAGGGCTTTATTTGATAGTCAGGCAGAACAGTATATCGGGCCATTAGATAAACTGACCGTAGAACAGGGAGGAGCGAAATATGAACGATTCCTCGAAAGAGAACAGAAGCTTTGGCGTGCAGTAAATGAACTGGAGGCTGAACAACGGTGCTTGCGCTCTGACAGCTGATAACGAGTGTCAATACGCTTTGTGAAGACCACGTGTTTTTCTGGTACACACTCACAGACAAAAACGAAGGAAATCGCGAGATTCCCTTCGTTTATTTTTGTTCCGGTATAGTTAGCTGATTCGTAAAGACAAACTATAAAATTATTACATACACTGATTACGCTCCTGAGCACTGCGAAGCGCCAGTGACACATTGGAGCGTGGTGCAATCCCCAGCGACTGACAGATCATCCATCCGGCTTCGGCCAACTTGTTGAGGTCGATGCCTGTATTGATCCCCATCTGCTGGCACAGATAAACAACATCTTCTGTGGCGACGTTGCCGCTGGCACCCGGAGCATACGGGCAGCCACCTAATCCAGCGGTACTGCTGTCAATGGTGCTGATGCCCATTTGCAGAGCCTGGTAGATATTGGGGAGTGCCTGACCCCAGGTATTGTGGAAATGAACAGCCAGCAGGGAAGGGGGCACAAGCCTGCTCACGGCTTCCAGCATACGCGCTACCCGCAAAGGGGTGCCTGTGCCTACGGTATCTCCCAGTGAAATTTCATGGCAGCCCATTTCCAGCAGCGTTTGAGCAATCAGGGCGACTTTGTTGGGATCGGTTTCACCGTCATATGGACAGTCAATCACACACGATAGATAGCCCCGAACCGGTATCTCATGAAGCTTGGCCAGCGCCATAACAGATTCAAAGCGTTGCAGGCTTCCACTGATTGAGCAGTTGATGTTGTGCTGACTGAAGCCTTCTGAAGCCGAACCAAAGATGGCAACTTCGCTGGCTTCAGCGGCAAGCGCCATTTCAAAGCCCTGAATGTTCGGGGTCAGGGCGGAGTAGGTTACCCCCGAGTGACGTTCAATGCCTTGCATGACCGACATGGAATCGGCCATTTGAGGAACACGTTTAGCTGAAACAAACGACCCCGCTTCAATATGGCGAACACCGCAGGCAGAAAGTGAATTGATAAACGCAATTTTGGCTTCTGTACTGACCTGTTTTTCATTTTGAAGGCCATCACGGGCACCCACCTCGACAATTTTCACTTGCTTTGGTAGATCCTTTGCCAGGGCGTCAGCGGTCATCATGAAATTACTCATGTGGCACGCTCCATACTGGCCGTCGCTTCTCGAAGAAGGCGTGCAGACCTTCCTGACCTTCAGACGAGGTGCGTATCTCTGCAATCAGCTGACTGGTATGTTGTCTCAGCTCGTCGTCGAGTGGCATCAGTTCGCAGGTTTTACACAGGGCTTTTGCAGCCTGCAGTGCGGCCGGGCCGTTTGCCAGAATCTGCCCGGTTAATTGCGCCAGCAACTCGTCCCGTTCTTCTGCCGTGACCACCAACTGATGAACCAGTCCCATGGTTTGGGCCTGATAGCCGGAGAATCGCTCAGCGGTCAGCATAAAACGCCGGGCCTGACGTTGTCCCAGAGTCCGGCAGACATAAGGACCAATAGTGGCAGGGATCAGCCCCAGTTTGACTTCGCTCAGGCAGAACGAGCTCTCCTTCATCGCAATAACGATATCGCAGCAACATACCAGACCCACTGCGCCGCCGAATGCACTGCCCTGTACCAGTGCCAGCGTTGGCGTCGGGAAAGTATCAAGTTGATGAAGTAATTCAGCCAGTTTGGCGGCATCCTGTTCGTTTTCCTCCTGGCTGAGGTTAACCATCGACTGCATCCAGTTCAGATCCGCCCCGGCGCTGAAATGTTGCCCGTTTGCAGTGAGGGTCAACATGCGAACGTCACCTGACTCGCGTAACTGAGTCAGGTAGCGAAGCAGATCAGCAATACAGCGATCGTCAAAGGCATTGTGTTTGTGAGGACGATTCAACGTAAGGGTGGCGACTCCATTGGTCGCCAGAGTACAAAGAACAGGATCGTCATCTTGATGGTGGAAAATCTGTTCAGCGCTCGGCGCCGGATGTGTTTCGACTGTCATTTGACTCTCCTTTACATCCTGAAAATACCGAAGGTGCTTTCTTCTATCGGGGCGCGCAAACTGGCCAGCAGCGCCTGACCCACCACTTCGCGGGTCTTGCGCGGATCCAAAATGCCGTCGTCCCACAGTCGGGCACTGGCATAGTAGGGTGACCCCTGATTGTCGTAGAGCTCGCGGATGGGTTGCTTGAAGGCTTCTTCTTCGTACTTCGTCCAGGTTTCACCGTTACGACGCTTATTATCACGGTTCACCTGTGCCAGAACCCCCGCCGCCTGCTCGCCGCCCATGACCGAAATACGGGCATTCGGCCACATCCACATCATCGTCGGGCTGTAGGCGCGACCACACATGCCATAGTTACCGGCGCCGTAAGACCCCCCGATGATGACGGTAAATTTCGGCACATCGGCACAGGCCACAGCCATCACCATTTTGGCACCGTGTTTGGCAATACCTTCTGACTCGTATTTTTTGCCGACCATAAATCCGGTGATGTTCTGTAAAAACAGAAGCGGGATCTTACGTTTGCAGCATAGCTCAATGAAATGCGCCCCTTTCTGAGCAGATTCAGAAAACAAAATGCCGTTATTGGCGACAATACCTATGGTTTGTCCGTACAACCGGGCAAAGCCACAAACCAGTGAGGCACCGTACATTGCTTTGAATTCATCAAATTCCGAATCGTCGACGAGGCGGGCGATCACTTCCCGAATCTTAATAGGCTTGCGCAGATCGGTACCGACTATGCCGAGCAGATCATCGATTGGGTACAGCGGTTCTTTGTACTCAAGCGGTTGGAAATCAAAGTGCGAGTAATCCGGCGTTTTGTAGTCAGCATCGTGCAACCCCGATGGACTGTTCGCCATGGATGTTCTCTTCGGCGGGATCGTCGGAATCGGCGACATGCCGCAGTTACTCACAGCCTGACGAGCCAGGCTGATCGCGTGCTTTTCGTCTTCAGCAAAATAGTCAGCGACTCCGGACGTTTTACAGTGGACATACGCCCCGCCCAGCTCTTCTGCTGTAACAATCTCACCTGTCGCGGCTTTCACCAAAGGGGGGCCGGCGAGGAAAATGGTGCCTTGTTCTTTGATAATGATTGATACATCGGCCATCGCCGGTACATAAGCCCCGCCAGCAGTACAGGAGCCCATCACGACCGCGATTTGCGGAATGCCCTTGGCTGACATACGAGCTTGATTAAAGAAAATACGGCCGAAGTGATCCCTGTCTGGAAAAACGTCTGCCTGATGGGGCAGGTTCGCCCCGCCGGAGTCCACCAGATAAATACACGGCAGGTGACAGCGCTCAGCAATTTCCTGCGCTCTAAGGTGTTTCTTCACCGTCAGGGGGTAATAGGTTCCGCCTTTTACCGACGGGTCGTTGGCGACGATCATGCAATCTATGCCATGTACGCGTCCGATACCGGCAACCACACCGGCACAGGGAATGTTGTCATCGTACACTTTCCAGGCCGCAAACTGGCCGATCTCGAGGAAACGAGAATCCTGGTCGATCAGCATCTCGATACGGGTTCGGACCGGGAGCTTTCCTTTCTTACGTTGTTTCTCAATCAGTGCAGGGCCACCGCCTTGTTTAATAGTGGCAATATGGGTGTCCAGCTGATCGATCAACGCCGCCATATCCCGATAGTTATCGGTAAAGTATTTGTCATCGCGATTGATGGCAGTTTGAATAGTCGCCATGGTCTGTCCTTACTTAGATTCTTCAAACAACTCACGGCCAATCAGCATCCGTCTGATTTCCGATGTTCCTGCACCAATTTCATACAGCTTGGCATCACGCAATAAGCGGCCGGCAGGGAATTCATTGATGTAGCCGTTACCGCCCAGCAATTGGATGGCATCGAGTGCCAGTTGGGTAGCGAGTTCAGCCGCATACAGAATGACCCCAGCCGCATCTTTACGGGTGGTTTCACCGCGATCACAGGCTGCCGCTACCGCATACACGTACGCACGTGCCGCATTGGTACGGGTGTACATGTCGGCCACTTTGGCCTGTACCAGCTGGAATTCACCGATGGATTTCCCAAATTGATGGCGATCGTGAATATACGGCAGAACCAAATCCATACAGGCACGCATGATGCCCAAAGGCCCACCGGCCAGCACGACGCGTTCATAGTCCAGGCCACTCATCAGCACCTTGACGCCTTCATTCAGCGGGCCAAGCACGTTTTCAACCGGTACTTCGCAGTGCTCGAACACCAGCTCACAGGTGTTTGACCCACGCATGCCAAGCTTGTCGAGTTTCTGGGCGGTGCTGAACCCCTTAAAGCCTTTCTCTATGATGAACGCGGTGATTCCGCGGGAACCGGCGCTGGGCTCCGTCTTGGCGTACACCACCAGAGTGTCGGCATCAGGCCCGTTGGTGATCCACATTTTGTTGCCGTTCAGAATGTAGTGATCACCGCGTCGTTCTGCTCGTAGCTGCATGCTGACGACATCGGATCCTGCATTGGGCTCACTCATGGCCAACGCACCAATATGCTCGCCGCTGACCAGTTTTGGCAGATAGCGTGCTTTCTGGGCATCTGTACCATGACGGTGAATCTGATTAACACACAGATTGGAATGCGCACCGTAACTCAGGGCAACCGACGCGGAGGCACGGCTGATCTCTTCCATGGCAATCACATGGGCCAGATAACCCATATCGGCACCACCGTATTCTTCGCTGACGGTGACACCAAGCAGACCCATTTCACCCAGTATTGGCCACAGGTGATTCGGAAACTGATTGTCGCGGTCAATTTGTTCAGCCAGTGGGGCAATCGTCTGTTCGGCAAAGCCGTTTATTTGCTCCCGCAGCATGTCAATTGTTTCGCCTAAGCCAAAATTCAGCGGTGTAAACCTGTCTTTCATAGCCACTCCCGATTAGGTATTGCGGCAACAACAAACTTCTGCCGATAGATAACTGTTTGGTTAATTACACGATGCGTTTCAAGGTGTTGGTCTTAATTCTTTGCTTTGTTGAATCTCTTGTAATGAACCCACTACAGCGCCTTGCGCTCACGGTGCTCGTTTAAGGCCTGAACACAGCGCTCACGTGCGGTTTGCAGTTCATTCATAACGACACTGATGTCTTCAAGCTGGCGTTTCAGAACGGCTTCCTTGTCATCAATGATACTCAGCATCTTGTTCAGCTGGGTCTGACTCTGTTTGGTGTCATACAACTCAAACAACTCTTTGATTTCGGCCAGGGAAAAACCCAGGCGTTTTCCCCGAAGAATCAGCTTGAGGCGAGTTTTGTCTCTTCGTTGGTAAACCCGAATACTGCCTTGCCGCTGTGGTTGAAGCAGCCCGACATCCTCATAGAACCGAATGCTGCGGGTCGTGATATCAAACTCTTTGGCAAGTTCACTTATTTTGAACGTCTCCACTGGCTTACCTCCCTGCGTCAGATTTCGACGAACAGCCTGAATATCAAAGCCTTAGAGTTGCTATGGCGAGCCGTGACATCGTGCTGATTCGATAGTTGGAACATCAAAGTCAGAGGAAAGAAATCAGTACAGCTTTGACAAAACCCAATGCATGTATCTAATTTGTTTCTTAACGTTTACGTAAATGTTAGTGCTATGCTTACGTAAACGTCAAGAAAACAGCTGCTGATTCAGTAGCAAACCAACCGCTATAGGATTTGAGGGCAAAACTGATGGATAGAGAAGTCTGGGTGATTGCTGCAACTCGAACACCCATAGGCAGTTTTCAGGGTGTACTGTCGGGAAAAACAGCAACTCAACTAGGTAGCGATGCCATTGCCGGCGCGCTGAACAAGGCCGAAATGACGGCTGATGGTGTCAATGAAGTGATCATGGGAAATGTGCTGACGGCAGGGTGTGGTCAGGCGCCGGCAAGGCAGGCCTCACTGGGCGCCGGTATTCCTCAGTCCGTAGGTTGTACCACGATTAACAAAGTCTGCGGTTCGGGCATGAAGGCCGTCATGCTGGGGGCAGACTCTATCTTGTTGGGCCGTAATCAGACGGTCGTCGCAGGTGGCATGGAGAGCATGTCGAATGCACCTTATCTTCAGACTAAGGCCCGCACCGGACTTCGCCTTGGTCATGCGACGTTACACGACCACATGTTTCTGGATGGTTTGCAGGATGCTTATGAAGGCAAGCTGATGGGTGTCTATGCCCAGCGTGTTGCCGACGAACTGCATTACAGTCGCGCCAGTATGGATAAGTGGGCGCTGAAATCGGTGGAGCGCGCGTTGGTCGCGCAGGAAATGGGCTGGTTCGACGAAGAAATTGTGCCGGTAACCATTGAGACGCGTCAGGGCAGTCATCAGGTCAGTACGGACGAGCACCCTAATGAAATCAATGTCGAAAAAATTTCTCAGCTTAAGCCGGCGTTTGATCCGCAAGGTACAGTGACGGCGGCTAATTCCAGCTCTATTTCTGACGGCGCTGCAGCACTGATTCTGATGGACAGCGAAGCTGCTAAGCAACAGGGTTTCCGACCGCTGGCGGTTATTAAAGGTCACAGTACCTCGGCGCGTTCACCTGCGGAATTTACCATTGCGCCAGTTGATGCGGTGAAGCAGCTTCTGACTGATTTGAAATGGTCTGCTGGTGAAGTCGACAGCTGGGAAATCAATGAAGCGTTTGCGGTCGTCACTCAGATTGCCGTGAATGAACTGTCACTGGCACCGGAGCGGGTTAATCCGGATGGCGGCGCCTGTGCGCTGGGGCACCCGATTGGTGCCAGTGGTGCACGTATTCTGGTTACTCTGATCCATCGTCTTCTGCGGCAGAGCAAAAACGATGGCAGAACGGTAAAAGGGATTGCCACCTGTTGTATCGGCGGCGGTGAAGCGACAGCCATTGCTGTGGAAGTGTCACCTCAGCCCGCTGACTGAGTGAAGCGCACAGAACATATACATGAAATCGGGCGGCACGGACCGTGATAGGTAGTTTGGATGTGCACGGAAAAGCCGCAACAAATCAGGGTAGGATCCCAGGGAGCAAGCAATGATTGATTCAATGCCACACGTACCACTGTATATCGACGGTGAATGGACAAAATCGACGTCTGAACAGTGGATTGATGTTACGAATCCGGCTACCAACCAGCCAATCGCCCGCGTGCCAATGGCGACAGATGATGAAATGGCCGCGGCAATTGCCAGTGCCGCCGACACTTTCCAGCGCTGGAAAGAGGTAGCGGTGCCGGAGCGTGCGCGTCTGATGCTGGAATACCAGCACCTGCTAAAAGCGCATCACGATGAACTGGCAGAGTTGCTGTCGAGTGAAACCGGTAAAAACTTTGCGGATGCCAAAGGCGACGTCTGGCGCGGTATCGAAGTGGTTGAGCAGGCTGCCAACATTTCCAGCATGATGATGGGCGAAATTGTTGAGAACGTCGCCACGGACATTGACTGTTACTCCATGACGCAACCGCTCGGCGTGTGTTGCGGTATCACGCCATTTAACTTCCCGGCCATGATTCCACTGTGGATGTTCCCGATGGCGATTGCGGCGGGTAACACGTTTGTGCTTAAGCCTTCTGAGCAAGTGCCGTTGACAGCGATCCGCTTGGTGGAACTGTTTGAGCAGGCTGGTGCGCCCAAAGGCGTGCTGCAAATAGTGCATGGCGGTAAGCCACAGGTTGATTTCCTGTTGCATCATCCGGAAATCCGCGCGATTTCGTTTGTCGGCTCTGTGCCGGTTGCCCGCTACATCTACCAGACCGGGACCCACAACCTGAAACGTGTTCAGGCGTTTGCCGGCGCGAAAAACCACATGGTGGTGATGCCTGACGCCAATAAAGATCAGGTCGTCAATAATCTGGTCGGGGCATCAGTGGGGGCTGCCGGTCAGCGTTGTATGGCTATTTCGGTGGCGGTGCTGGTGGGCTCAGCGAAAGAGATCCTGCCTGAACTGAAAGAAGCCATGAGCAAAGTGAAGCCGGGCATCTGGAATGACAGCAATGCAGGCTATGGCCCATTGATCAGCCCGCAGGCCAAAGCCCGTGTTCTTTCGCTAATTCAGGAAGGGAAAGACGAAGGTGCCCGCTGTGAACTGGATGGTTCCGAGTGCACCGTTGACGGATATCCGGAAGGGAACTGGGTCGGTCCGACGCTGTTTAGCGGCGTAACGACTGAGATGTCGATTTATCAGCAGGAAATTTTTGGTCCGGTATTGATCTGTCTGGAAGTAGATACACTGGATGAAGCGATCGAACTGATCAATAACAACCCGTACGGTAACGGTACGTCTATTTTCACGGCCTGCGGTGCGGCGGCTCGCAAATTCCAGCATCACATTCAGGTGGGTCAGGTAGGTATTAACGTACCGATTCCTGTGCCTCTGCCATTCTTCTCTTTCACCGGCTGGCGTGGCAGCTTCTATGGCGATCTGCATGCTTACGGGAAACAAGCCATTCGTTTCTATACCGAAACGAAGACAGTCACTTCGCGTTGGTTCTACGACGATATCCCTGATGGCCCGAACATGACTATTCACCTGCGCTAAAACGTAGTTGAAATAGAACGTGGTAAGTGGGCAATAACGAAAGACGAAAGACGAAAGACGAAAGACGAAAGACGAAAGCGGTCTGCGAGTCATGGTTACGCAGGCGGCTTTCGTCATCAGGGATGCGGAACAATTGAAGGAGTAATGAATGGATTTTTCACTGAATGAAGATCAGCGGGCGTTTGCAGATGCCGCTCGCCAGTTTGCTGAAGAGCGTCTGGCACCCAATGCCGCCGAATGGGATGAAAAACATATTTTCCCGAAAGACGTGCTGAAAGAAGCCGGAGAAATGGGGTTTCTCAGCTTGTATGTACCGGAAGAGCAGGGTGGCCTGGGTTTACCACGTCTGGATGCGTCAATTGTGTTCGAGCAGCTGTCAATGGGATGTACCTCAACCACAGCCTTTATGACGATTCACAATATGGTGAGCTGGATGATTGCCTCATTCGGTACAGATGACGTGAAGCAGGCTTTTTGTCCGTCATTGGTGACGGGTGAGATGCTGGGGTCTTACTGCCTGACAGAGCCCAATGCGGGGTCTGATGCGGCATCATTGACGACGTCGGCTGTGCTTCAGGGCGAACACTATGTCATCAATGGGGCGAAAGCCTTTATTTCCGGTGCCGGTGATACAGATGTGCTGGTGGTGATGGCCCGAACATCTGCCACGGCCAATAAAGCACAGGGCGTGAGTGCTTTCGTGGTACCGGCCAATGCGCCCGGCGTCAGTTATGGTCGCCGCGAACCAAAAATGGGCTGGAACAGCCAGCCGACCCGTTCCGTCACCTTTGATGATGTCAGGGTTCCGGTCAGTTACCGGCTGGGTGAGGAAGGTGAAGGATTCAAATTCGCCATGAAAGGGCTTGATGGCGGACGTCTGAATATTGCGTCCTGTTCACTGGGAACGGCCCAGCAGGCGATCAACAATGCCAAACAATATGTCGCCGAGCGTCGTCAGTTCGGACAATCACTGTCTCAGTTCCAGTCCGTGCAGTTTAAGTTGGCAGATATGGTGACTGAGCTGGTGGCAGCGCGTCAGTTAGTGCGTTATGCCGCGTTTAAACTGGATAACGGCGATACGGATGCAACGGCGTATTGTGCCATGGCTAAACGCTTTGCGACCGATGTGGGCTTCAAAGTGTGTGATGAAGCACTGCAGTTGTATGGCGGCTACGGCTACATCAAAGAATACCCCATGGAACGCCATTTCCGTGACGTACGCGTGCACCAGATCCTGGAAGGCACTAACGAGATCATGCGTCTGATCATCTCTCGCCGCGTTCTGGCTGAAGGGGCTGAATTGCTGTGATCACCTCTGTGATCTCTGCAGCATCAACATCACTACAGCCAAGCAGTAAGGCTGGACTAATCAAACAACGAAGCAATCACTAAACACAAGGCTTCGAAAAACGCTGTCGGAATGTGAGTGAAACTCACCGGCAGCATAGGGAGAGATTCCATGTCGAATGAAAGTGCGATTTTGCTCACGATTGAAGGTCATATTGCCGTACTGACCATGAATAACCCGCCAGCCAACACCTGGACAGCGGAAAGTCTTCACCAGTTGAAAGAAACGGTGGAAGCGCTGAACAAAAATCCTTCTATCTATGCGTTGGTGCTGACCGGACAGGGTGAGAAATTTTTCTCAGCCGGCGCGGATCTTAATCTGTTTGCCAGCGGTGACAAAGGCGTGGCGGTCAGCATGGCACAGGCATTTGGCGAAGCGTTCGAAACTTTATCTGCCTTTCGTGGGGTGTCGATTGCGGCAATTAATGGGTACGCCATGGGTGGCGGCCTTGAAGTTGCACTGGCATGTGATATTCGAATTGCTGAAGCGCATGCCGAACTGGCACTGCCCGAAGCAAAAGTGGGCCTACTGCCTTGTGCGGGGGGTACCCAGAACCTGACCTGGTTGGTGGGTGAAGGCTGGGCGAAGCGGATGATCCTGTGCGGTGAGCGCGTGACCGCGTCACGTGCATTGGAAATTGGATTGGTTGAAGAGGTGGTGGCGACCGGACAAAGCCTGGAAGCGGCAATGTCAATGGCGCAGTCCGTGGCTAACCAATCTCCGTCATCAGTAGCAGCGTGCAAGATCCTGATTCAAAACTGCCGTTCAGAGCCGCACAACCATGGTTTGATGCGTGAGCGTGAGCTGTTTGTCAAACTGTTCGATACCGCTGATCAGACGGAAGGGGTCACGGCGTTTCTTGAGAAACGACGTCCGGAATGGAAAAACCAGTAAGCCGCGCAGCAAGCAGAATAAGGAGCGAACCGCATGGCGGGACAAGTAAATATTCAAGAGTTGCCTTGTAAGAACGGCCGTAAAATTGGCATCGCGGAGCTGGATAATCCATCGTCACTGAATGCGCTGAGCTATGACATGCTGGTTCAGCTGCATGAGGCACTGCTGCATTGGCAGGATGATGACGATGTGGTTTGCGTATTTCTTCATGGCGTGGGTGAAAAAGCGTTTTGCGCTGGTGGCGATGTCCGATCCATGTATCAGGTGATGGATGAAGCTCGACATCAGAGTGACGGTGTCACAGATGGCGGCAAAGCAAAATCTGGCCAGAATGGTGCGAGCAGCCAATTCTTAGGTGATGTTGCAACTTGTCACTCTATGCACAGCGACAAACCGCATCCAGGCTGTCGAACCACAGGTTTTTTAACCGATTACTTCGCACTGGAATACACCACGGATTACATGATTCATACCTATCCCAAGCCAGTGGTTGTGTGGGGGCAAGGGATTGTAATGGGAGGCGGTATCGGCCTCTACATTGGTGCCAGCCATCGTATTTCGACACCATCAACCCGTCTTGCAATGCCGGAAATCACCATCGGCCTGTATCCGGATGTCGGAGGGACCTGGTTCCTCAATCGGTTGCCGCAAGGCGTGGGATTGTTCCTTGGGCTGACGGGCGCACAGGTGAATGCAACCGATGCTTTGGCACTGTCAATGACTGAGCATGTGTTGCTGCCAGAGCAGAAGTCTCAGCTACTGAGCGGTTTGCAACACTATGACTGGGATGAGTCGGAAGTCTATGCCGGCGTGACAGAAGTACTGGATACTTTGGGGAGTGCGGCCACATCCTCCCACCCGGACAGTCAGCTGATACCTCACTTACCTGCGATTCAGGCAGCTTGTCAGTATGGCTCTCTAAGTGAAATCTGCCGCAATATTCAGGCAATGCCTGAGATTGTCAGCAATCATGCCGAACCGGATAAATGGTTGCAGCAGGCGAAATCCTCGCTCGCTGCCGGGAGTCCGATTACGGCGCACATTTGTTATCGCCAGATCACGCAGTTCCATGAGGAGTCTCTGGCGGACTGTTTCCGTATGGAGCTGACCCTTTCGGTACGTTGCGGGTTGCTTGGCGAGTTTTATGAAGGGGTGAAAGCGCGCCTGATTGAGAAAACCGGACAACCAAACTGGCGATTTAAAGACGTTGACAGTGTTGATATTGCAGTCATCGAGCAATTGTTCACCCCGCTTTGGGCGGATAACGAGCATCCTTTGCAGCAACTGGGACTCATCAGCAAGGGGCAACCAGCCTCAGCCCATTACAACTAAAGGAGAAAGTCATGAAAATTGCATTTATCGGTTTAGGAAATATGGGCTCACCCATGGCTGCCAATTTGCTGAAAGCAGGCTGTGAAGTCACGGTGTTTGATATCGACCCGACACATACCAAAGCGCTGGAATCGCAGGGGGCGACCGCGGCACGTTCGTTAGAAGAAGCGGTTTCCGGTGTGGATACCGTTGTGACTATGTTGCCGGCCGGTCAGCATGTTCGCGCTGTGTATCTGGGGGATCATCAGGGAGGCAGTGGTTTGCTAAAAATGATTGCGCCGGGCACCTTCCTGATTGATTCATCCACAATTGATCCTGATTCTGCACGAATCGTGGCGGCAGAAGCAGAAAAACTAGGATTCGAATTTGTGGATGCGCCGGTATCGGGTGGGGTTGCCGGTGCGCAGGCCGGTACACTGACATTCATTGTCGGCGGTTCAGACAGCGCATTCGAGAAAGCCCGGAGTGTGCTTCAGCACATGGGGAAAAATATTTTCCATGCAGGTAAAGCCGGTGATGGCCAGATGGCTAAAATCTGTAACAACCTGATGCTGGGGATTTTAATGTCTGGTACTTGTGAGGCTCTGAGCCTCGGCATCGATAATGGCCTGGATCCGAAAGTACTGTCAGACATCATGATGCAGAGTTCCGGTCGCAACTGGGCTTTGGAATTGTATAACCCATGCCCGGGTATCATGGCGTCTGTGCCGTCATCCAATGACTACAAACCTGGCTTCATGACTAAGCTGATGCTCAAAGACCTCGGATTGGGGCTGGAAGCGGCAACCCGGAGCCAGTCTGCGATACCTATGGGGATGCTCGCCCGTAACCTTTACGCTTTCCATAACGCTGCTGGTCATGACCAACAGGACTTTTCAAGCTTGTTCCAGTTCTACCGCAAAAAGAACCAGTAATTCGTTATGACTCAGTGCAAAGGAGATAACAAATGGATTTAACAAACGCGACAATTGCGATTACCGGTGCCGGGCAAGGTCTGGGTCAGATGATGGCAGTCACTTTGGCCAAAGCCGGTGCAGAGTTAGCCTTGATTGACCTGAATGTGGATGCTCTTAAAGAGACCCAGCGCCAGTGCCATATGCTCAGTGCAAAAGCACAAATTTATGCGGCTGATGTGACCAATGAAGCTCAGGTTGAAGAGACGTTCTCAGCCATTGTGGCTGATTTTGGAAAACTGAATGGGCTGGTGAACAATGCCGGAATTATCCGTGACGGGCTGTTGGTCAAGCCGGGCTCGGAAGGGATGAGCAAAATGTCACTGGAACAATTTAGCTCTGTCATGACGGTAAATACGACCGGCACGTTCTTGTGTGGCCGAGAGGCCGCCGCGAGCATGATTCAAACCGGAAGCAAAGGCGTCATCATCAATATTTCCAGCGTTGCACGAGCCGGGAATATGGGGCAAACCAACTATGCGGCCTCGAAGGCAGCGGTTGCGACCATGGCGGTATGCTGGGCAAAAGAACTGTCACGTTACGGTATTCGGGCTGCGGCTGTGGCACCTGGCGTGGTGGAAACGGCTATGGCCAGCCAAATTAAGCCGGAAGCCATTGAGCGGCTGAAAACTATGATTCCGGTTGGCCGTATTGCAGAACCTGCAGAAATTGCCCACGCGGTAAAATACATTTTTGAAAATGAGTACTTTACCGGTCGTGTACTGGAAGTGGACGGGGGGATGCGAATGTAACCCGGCGATGGCCGATAACCTGAGGGTTATTGGCCATATACCATGGCATACAGAGCCAATCCGCCACCGATAACAAACATCAGCATGGCAACGAAAGCGGCAATTTTATTGAGAATGGTAAACAAGGTATCCATAGTTAATATCTGAGTTACTCTTGGTATCAATGATAATGAGAGCCTGAAAGGGCTGCAAAGACAGCATCTTGCCCGTATTAACGGTGATGTTATTTCGGGGCACGATGTTCACATCGCCATTTCAGTCATCGAGCGGAACGATGCCACAGTTTTAGTCAAAAGGCGAACCCGATGCCCGCCTATTTCACGTTTACTTACAACTCTGGTTTCATTTGCTCAAGAAACTCTCTGCGCTAACCGGTTGTCGCAGACTTAGAGACGTGAGGAGCATACATAACTTGATGAGCAGTACGCAAAACAAAGTTACAAGAGATCTTTCGCCTGAATTTTCAGAAATGAAGCCAGTGTTTTGGCATCTTTAATTTCGTCGTTGGCAACTTTTGCCAGGAATTCGGATTGTGTCATAGTTACAACATCAATGATTTCATCGTCATCCTGCTCCCCGGAACAAGACGTTAGGTCTTTTGCCAAAAACAGATGCTGGATCTCATCGCAAAAACCCGGCACCGGAAACAATTCACCTAAGCTCTGCCAATGGTCGGCGGACAACTGTACCTCCTCCGCCAATTCGCGCTTTGCGCATTCCAGAATGTTTTCCTTATCTTCAAGTGTTCCGGCAGGAAACTCAAAGATCCAGTCTCCAATGGCAGGGCGATACTGGCGGATCATGACGAGCTCTCCGTGCTGATTAACCGGAACAATAATAACAGCGCCAGGGTGGCGCACTGTGGTGAATTCGATTTTACGCCCATCCGGTAATGTATGCGGAGACTGTTCAACTGAGAAGCACTTCCATTGGCAGAGTGTTTTGGTGTTCATAAGTGGTTCACCCGTTGTGCGTTAAGTGATTTTACATTTGCCCGTGATCAGAGCCGGTTATCCAAGAAAACTCTTGAGTAAGCGAACGACAGTCTGTGGTTGCTCATTCGTGACACCGTGACCGGTATCAGGAAGAACAACCAGGGTCGTCGACAGGTAGTGGCTGAGGGCAATCCCATTACGTAGCGGGAAGATCTGATCGCTGTCGCCCCATATTAACAGGCTTGGTGGTAGGTTATCCGTCGGCAAATTTGCAATACGCGTCCTGTCATGAACCAGCGAGCGAATCAAGTCCGCTTTTTCCTGTCGATATGGCGAAAAATAGCTGTTGTAAATGTCTGTAGCAACGAAATCCGGCATGGATTTCGGCTCAAAGAAAACATGATCAAACAAGCGTCTGACCTCATTCCCGTTTTGCGGAACAAACAGTTGCTCGGGATGTTCCACTCCTGCGCGCAGGCAAAGCGCCTGAAGATCTGCATCACTGAACAGGGGACCGGGACTGGCGATGATAATGCTTTTATCAATGCGTTCGGGGTTAAGCATCATGTTGTAAGTAATAAAACCACCGTAGGAAATACCGGCAACAGCGACTTTCTCAATATTCATGGCGTCCAGAATTTGCCAGACAGCGTTTGTCTGCGTGGTGAGGTTTGGAGTGCCTTCACTGAACGAATCACCAAACCACGCTAAGTCCGGAGCAATGACCTGATAATCCTGATTCAGTGCCAGCATTTCACGTTTCCATGTGGAGATGGCGGTGCCCCCGAAACCGTGCAGCAGCAGAAGCGGCTTACCTTTACCGCCAACCCAGTATTTGATTCGTCCGCCTTCCTGCAGTGTCAGGTAATGTTCTTCAAAACCGGCATCCGTTAAAGTGTCGTGATCCTGACGTGCTTTCCAGTCAACCAGCTCGCAACCGGTAAGACTCAACAACAGAAAAATAGCGATAAGGACAAAGTGAAAAGGTCGCGTGGTAGTCATAATAGCTCCTCCGATGAGTTAACTATTATACGGCGTTCGATTTTTTCCTGCAGCTATTTATAACTAATGAGATATTGTGGCTTGAAATTATACGAATGTTCATATTAGGCCTGTATTTTGCCTTGTCATATGATAGTTTTACGTTTTCTCAAACCCACTTATACAATTGTTTGAGTAATGAAAAGATGACAGGGAGAGATACATGCATGTTTTGGTAACGGGTGGTATGGGTTACATTGGTAGCCACACTTGCGTACAAATGATTGAAGCGGGCCTGACCCCAATTATTGTTGATAATCTCTACAACAGTAAGAAGTCGGTACTGGCTCGTATCGAAAAGCTGACAGGCGTATCACCGGCCTTTTTTGAAGGCGATATCCGGGACCGTGCTTTTCTTGATAGCGTCTTTGCTGAAAACCAAATTGAAGCGGTTATTCATTTTGCCGGTCTGAAAGCGGTTGGCGAATCGGTGGAAAAACCACTGGAATATTACGACAACAACGTTCACGGTACACTGGTACTGGTTGAAGCAATGCGAGCGGCAGGCGTGAACAGTCTGATCTTCAGTTCTTCTGCCACGGTTTACGGTGATCCGGCGTCCGTACCTATCATGGAAAACTTTCCGACCAGCGCAACCAATCCTTACGGCCGCAGTAAGCTCATGGTGGAAGAGTGCCTGACTGATATTCAGAAAGCCCACCCGGAAATGAGCATTACGCTGCTGCGTTATTTCAACCCGGTGGGTTCTCATCAGTCGGGTGAAATGGGCGAAGATCCGCAGGGTATTCCTAATAATCTGATGCCATTTATTTCGCAGGTTGCTGTTGGTCGTCGTGAGTTTCTGTCTGTCTTCGGTGATGATTACCCAACGGTGGACGGTACAGGTGTGCGTGATTACATTCATGTACTGGATCTGGCCGATGGCCACTTAGCCGCACTGAAATACAAAGGCCGTGAGCCTGGGCTACATGTGTATAACCTGGGAACCGGTAACGGTTACAGTGTGTTGCAGATGGTCGAAGCTTTCTCGAAAGCATCTGGCGTTGATGTCGCCTATAAAATTGCACCACGTCGCCCGGGCGACATTGCAGAATGCTGGGCTGACCCAACCAAAGCCAAAGCAGAGCTGCACTGGGAAGCGACCCGTACGATTGATGATATGACAGCGGATACCTGGCGCTGGCAGTCAGCGAACCCGACCGGCTATCCGGATTTGTAACCCCGTTTCTTCTGCTCTGAAATGGGTTGATACAGCTAAATGTATCAGTGTTTATATTGAAAAAGCCCGCGCAGTTTTGCGCGGGCTTTTTTGCTTTATTTTGCTCTCAGATTTTATAAACCAGCGTGGCCTGAATTAATGCATCTTTATAAAGATGCTCTTCTTTCCGATAAGCGAAAGGAGAGGCACTGAGCTCACTTCTGGTAAGGCTTGATAAGTGCAAAAGCGATCAGGCTGGTAAGGGCGCCTAATGTATCAGCCAGCATATCTTGCTGAGCATCCCAGATATCGCCCTGACTGCCAAGAAATTCAATCCCTGCGTCACCACCGGCCAGAATGGCGTACCACCATTCGATGATTTCATATCCTGCAGCAACAGCCATAATGGCAGTCAGGCCAAACAAACCGGCCAGCCAGGGTTTGCAATGTTCTTTACGGGTCAGAAATTCAGCAATAGGAAATGCATAAAAACCAATAGAAAAGTGGGCTATACGGTCGAAGTGATTGCGCTCGGAACCAACCAGGTTGTTAAACCAGTCGAATGGCACGTTAGCAAACGTGTAGTGGGCTCCAATGGTATGCATAATGAGCCAGATCGACATAAAACAATACGCAGTATGCGAAAAAGAAAAACGGCGGTAGGTCAGTACCAGTGGAATAAAAATGAGTAAGACCGGAATAATTTCCGCGATCCATACTTGCGGAAAGACGGGATTGATACCAGACCAAATAATGGTTGAGGTAATCAGCAATGCCAGAAGCAAAGGGAATCCGATACTTTCAGAGGTCATTGTTTTTGTTGTCATATAAGACATCCTGTTCTTCGTAAGATGAATAAATAATACAGTGTTTTATTCGTTGTTCAACCCTCAATCTGATTTTACTATAAGCGCTTTCAGGGTTTTTAAATGAATCGCAATATGAGGTTGAGTGCATATACGCTGGCATTGCTTTGTCAGAAAATGATGGTCAGAAACTGATTCCTAATAAAAAATTTGCCAGAATCGGATGCAGAGAGCAGGGCTGGTCAAGGAAATCAGACCCAATCAAAACGAAAGTGGAGATCTCCGGACAGCCCTCTGTTACTG
Source organism: Photobacterium ganghwense (assembly GCF_017329545.1). Taxonomy (NCBI): domain Bacteria; kingdom Pseudomonadati; phylum Pseudomonadota; class Gammaproteobacteria; order Vibrionales; family Vibrionaceae; genus Photobacterium; species Photobacterium ganghwense. The sequence goes on along the minus strand of NZ_CP071326.1, from coordinate 1,078,271 downwards.
ACTCTGGGTATAAAATAGCCCTTGTCAGGTTATGTTCATGAAATCCCGCTAGATATGGACGTTTTTCGTGTCTCACATCAGAATTATGGTATAATTCCCTGCTTAATAAATTTACTCTGGCGTGATTGTTATCACGTCTTGCATCACTGTATTGTTTTTGTTCATCTGAGAGCATCTTAACCGGAGCACCATTTTGCAATTTAACGATCTTGGATTAGACCAGCGCCTGATTTCAAAACTGAACCACCTGGCGTTCTATAAACCAACTGAAATTCAACAAGCTGCGATTCCTGTCGGTATCCTCGGCAAGGACGTGCTGGCTTCGTCTAAAACGGGCTCCGGTAAAACCCTGGCATTCTTGTTGCCAGCTATGCAGCGTATGTACCGCTGTAAGCCATTCACTCGTCGTGATCCTCGAGTGCTGGTTCTGACGCCAACCCGTGAACTGGCGAAGCAGGTTTTTGCTCAGCTGAAAACGCTAAACGCTGGTACACCGTATGACGGTGCTTTGATTGTTGGGGGTGAAAACTTCAATGATCAGGTTAAAGCTCTGCGTAAAGACCCGATGTTTGTTATTGCCACCCCGGGTCGTCTGGCTGACCACCTTGAGCACCGCAGCACACATCTGGATGGCCTGGAAATGCTGATTCTGGATGAAGCGGACCGTATGCTTGATCTGGGTTTTGAAGCGCAGTTGCGTCGTATTCACGAAGCTGCAAATCACCGTCGCCGTCAGACACTGATGTTCTCCGCGACACTGGATCATGCCGATGTGGTCAGCATCGCGAGTGATATGCTGAATGCACCAAAACGCATTTCTGTCGGCCACTCTGCCGAAGCGCATACCGACATTGCTCAGCGTTTCATGCTGTGTGATCACCTTGATCACAAGCAAGCGCTGTTAGATAAGTTGCTGGAAACAGAAGATTACGATCAGATGATCATCTTCACGGCGACACGAGCAGATACTGATCGTCTGACAACACTGCTGAACGAGCGCAAACTTAAAGCGGTAGCGTTGAGTGGTGAGATGAACCAGACTCAGCGTAACAACATCATGAGCCAGTTTGAGCGTGACTGTCATAAAATTCTGGTGACGACGGATGTTGCATCACGTGGCTTGGACATCAGCAAGGTTTCACACGTTATCAACTTTGACATGCCTAAACATGCTGAAGAGTATGTTCACCGAATTGGTCGTACGGGCCGCGCCGGTAACAAAGGTGATGCGATTTCTCTGGTTGGTCCGAAAGACTGGAAGAGCTTTAAAAATGTAGAAGCTTTCCTGCAGCAATCGATTGAATTCACAACACTGGAAGGTCTGGAAGGCAAGTTCAAAGGCTTGAAACCGGCACCGAAGAAGAAGTTTGTGAAGAAGAAGCCGGGACCAAAAGTTCAGGCACCTAAGAGCGACAAACCAGCTGCTGACAAACCGAAGAAGAAGATGGATAAGCGCTTCTACGACAACATGGCTGTGGGTGATAACGTGTTTGTGCCTAAAAAGCGCAAGCCTGAAACACCGTCTGCTGACGAAGAGTAATACAGCGTCAATCAAAGACCACTCAATGAAAAATGCCAGTCAAGTGACTGGCATTTTTTTGTGTTTTGCTTGAGTGTCTCGGTTAAGCGTATGGTTGCTCAAGGTGTTTAGCCAGCGCCCTCATAAAGCGCGCTGCTTCACCGCCGGTACAGGCTCGGTGATCGAAGGTCATCGACAGCGGCAAGACTTTCACCATGACCGGTTTGCCGTTTTTCAATGCGACGCGTTCAATAATGCGTCCGGCACCAACAATGGCGACCTGAGGTGGCGTCACAACCGGTGTGGCATAAATACCGGCGATAGCGCCAAAATTCGACAGGGTGATTGTCGCATGTTGAAGTTGATCACGGCCAATCTTGCGCTCACGAATACCTTTGACGGTTTCGTCCACCCACTGACGAATAGCGTTAGCCTTGTACTCATCCGCATTTCTCAGCACGGGTACATATAAGCCGTGTTTGCTGTCAACGGCTACACCAATGTTGACGGTCTGATGTACACAACGGGTCATGGTTTCAGCATCGAACCAGGCATTGAGTGCCGGCTCTTGCTGACAGGCATCAACAATGGCTAATACCAGACGAGCTGTAATATCTTCTCCCGGCTTCCATTGTTCCAGCGTGGCATCTTCAGTAATGGTTACCGCTGCAATCTGCTTGTGCGATTCCGCCATGGCGCCCACCATTGTGCGACGGGCACCTTTGAGGACTTCAGTACCAGGCAATTGTTTGTCGCAGGCGTTATACACGTCAGCATCAATAATCACACCCGAAGGGCCTGTTCCTTTAATGGCATTCAGATCCACGCCCAGCTTTTGTGCCAGTAAACGTGCAGAAGGCATAGCTGTAAGCTGGTGAACAGCAGCCGATTCACGCTCATTACCAACCCAGAACTCATCGACATTCACCGCGTGTGCATGACTGGCGACACTGCCGACAACGGTAGCGGCATCCGCTTTTTTCGCAGTTGCGTGTGTAGCAGCCTGGCTGGCTTTCTGTTTCACAGTTGCGGAAGCTGCTGTTGCATCATCAATTTCCAGCAACAGACTGCCGATATTGATCACATCACCTTCTTCCCCGTGACGGTTGACAATTTTGCCGCTGTATGGGGCAGGGACATCAACGGTGGCTTTAGCGGTTTCAACGGTTAGCACGATTTGATCAACTTCGACGATGTCACCGACTTTGACGTGCCATTCAACAATTTCAGACTCTGCCAGACCTTCCCCTAAGTCAGGGAGCATAAATGTTTTCATTTCCAACCCTCCACCAGCTCGCGCGCCGCTGCAACAATATCTTCTTCCTGAATCATGAAATAATCTTCGTTTCGGTAATAAGGCATGATGGTATCCGGCCCGGTCACCCGCTTAGGTGGGGCTTTCAGCAGGCACATGTCATGTTCTGCAATACGGGCGAGGATCTCAGCGCCGACACCACATGTCTGGCAGGCCTCATGCACAACCAGTAAGCGTCCAGTCCGCGCCAGTGACGCCGTAATGGTTGCCATATCGAGAGGTTTAATTGTGGCTACATCAATCACTTCAGCTTCAATGCCTACATTGGACAAGGCACTGGCAGCTTTCAGTGATTCCACTACGCAGGCCCCCCAGGTCACCAGTGTCAAATCGCGGCCTTTACGCAGCGTAAAACAGGTATTGAGTGGTAAAGCCTGACCGTTATCGATCACTTCGGATTTCACCGTGCGATAGATACGTTTTGGCTCAAAGAACATGATTGGATCGTTACTGCGAATTGCCGCCAGCAATAACCCGTAAGCACGCTGAGGTGAAGAGGGGATAACCACACTCATGCCGGGAGTATGAGCAAATATAGTTTCCACGCTCTCAGAGTGATGCTCCGGTGCATGAATGCCCCCACCATAAGGGGCACGAAAAACTGCCGGGCAAGTCAGACGACCACGGGTACGGTTACGCATTCGCGCCGCATGGCAAATCAGATGTTCCATTGCCGGAAAAACAAAACCCTGGAACTGAAACTCAGCGACCGGGCGTAGCCCTTGTGTGGCCATACCGACAGCTACGCCGCCAATCAGGGCTTCGGCTAACGGTGTATCAATGACGCGTTTCACGCCAAACTTATCTTTCAGGCCAACGGTAGCTCGGAATACCCCACCGTTATCGCCCACGTCTTCCCCAAGCACAACAACATTCGGGTCGTGTGTCATTTCATGATGGAGCGCGAGGTTGACCGCTTCCAGTAGAGTAATTTCAGCCATGCTGGCCTCCCTGCATGCGCATTGCTTTATTAATGATGAGATCCCGTTGTTTGAGAAGTTCTGAGTCTAACGATTCGTAAAGGAAATCAAAGGCAGACTCAGGCGGCTGAGGGATAATCGCCAGGTATTTTTCGACAACATTTTCGATGACATCCTTGCAATGCTGTTGCCATTGTTTGTCTTCTTCATCTGACCACGCTGATTGCGAAACCAGGTACTTTCTCAGACGGGAGATAGGTTCGTACTGCCAGGCTTGCTGGAGTTCATCTTCACTGCGATAGCGGGTGGCATCATCAGCCGTGGTGTGATCACTGAGGCGGTAACTGACCGCTTCAACCAGAGTGGCTCCTTTTCCTTTCCGAGCTTTGTCCAGTTTTTTCAGCAACACGTCATACATGGCAACAATGTCGTTACCATCGACGGTGATCCCTTCAATACCTGCACCTTTGGCTTTATCAGACAGGAATTCAGCACCGCACTGAATAGTACGGGGAACGGAAATGGCCCATTGGTTGTTGTTGATGACAAATACCAGAGGGATGTTCCATGCGCCCGCACAGTTTAAAGATTCCAGAAAATCCCCTTTGGACGTTGCGCCGTCACCACAGGTAACAAGTGCAGCATGATGTTGACCCTGAATTTTCAGGGCAGCGGCAACGCCGACAGCATGTGTACATTGGGTTGCAATTGGAACGCAGTATGGCAGATCCCGGCAATGTTGATCGTTGGGAGAGAAGTCGCTGCCGCGTTCATCGCCGCCCCAATATTGAAGGTTTTTTTCCATACCAATGCCGCGTGCCCACATAGCAGGCAAGTCACGATAGTAAGGAATGAAAACGTCGGTGGATTTCAGTGCGCGACCTACCGCAATACCGATCGCCTCCGCACCCAGACCTGATGGGTAAGTACCCAATTTCCCGGTGCGTTGCAAAGCAACAGCTTTGTTGTCATAGGTGCGCGCCAGCACCATATCACAATAGAATCCTTTCAATGTGGCAATATCAGCCCACGCTGGCAGGGGATTTACCAGTTGACCCTCATGGTCAATAAAGCGATGCATAGGCATAGCCTGGACATTCATTGTTAGCTCCTTCTGTAGCTGCCTCAAAGAGGCGGACAGCAATGCAAAGAGCGCGCCGGGGTAGACAATAATTAGTTTGGGCACTGCATGGCGCACTCGATAGTAGTAATTGTAATCAAAATGTTAACGCCTGCTTTCAGTTGTTAAATTAAAATGAGTAAATAATTCTGTACACTTTGCTTTTTGGCAGCAGAATTGAATAAGCCATGCGACAGTTGTCTGACTCTTGAGACTTAGCGTTGTTACCCGGCGGTATCCGTCCGGATGGCGCATAATTACTGGCAGTCTAGGTAAAATGTGGGCACATTTCGGACAGGGTAAGACAGGATGTTGAAAGTCGATAAAAAAGGGTGACAGGTGTGCCTTGATTACCTGAAATCAGTCGTTTAGGTGTGCTATGAAAGGGTTCAGTTGTTTTGGGTTGTTATTCCTGGTTGCAGCCTGTACTTCTCAGGATAATATAGGTGATGTTGCAAATCAGAAAGCACAATATGTTAACGGAGAGTGTTACCATACCGGTGCGATGCAATCATTAACCGCATCCTTTGATCAGTATATGGATGAGCGAAATAGTGAGCTGAAATCGCTTCAGCCTGAATTAAGCGCAGAAAATTATGAACAGCTGGATTATGCGCTGAAACACTTTGTTAACTATTGGCATCAGTTGGAGCAGGAGCGTAATCAGGCTTGCGAGCTGCATGCCACCTGTCAGTTTGTCTGGCTAAAAAGTCCGGATTTACAGCGTGACAATGATTTTTGTGACGGGACAGATTTTGAATACAGTGTCAGCAGAGCGAAGCTGATTAATTTCTTTAATGACATCGAAAGGCTGCAACTTGAAAAAGCCGTGCCGTAAATTACCGTTATCTGGTCACGCTCTCGGGTAAATCGGTCTCTGGATTTGGCTGTAACGACGTGCATTCCGGGTCAGATTGGTCCCGGCAAAGCCGGGTTACAGCAAAGCCGGGCTACAGACTGCAGGCTTACTGAATGCACTATACAGAATTACGGCATTCAGAAAACTTCTTACAGAAGAAGCGTAACAAAGCGTTGGGATGACGTTAGACGGGCGCAAAAACGCAAATTAAGCGAAAATTGTGGGTGTTCAGTCAGGGCTTAGGACAGGCCGTCGAGACGGTGAAGGCAAAACACAGCCAACAACCTTGGGCAGTGTTGCTTTATTGGTATTTCTGGTACAATCAGGCGTCTTTGGTCAGTTTCATCTTTTATGTCTTCATTCTCGGTAACCTGTCCGCATTGCGGGCGCTCTGCGGCATTAATGCCGAACTCTTTGTCAAACACACCTGATTGTCAGGGCTGTCAGAAACCACTTCTTGATGGTAAACCCGTTGAGGCTGATGCAAACCAGTTAACGCGTTTAATCCAATCGCCCAAACCGGTTGTGGTTGTTTTCTGGGGGAATCAATGCACCCCGTGTCAGACATTTAAACCCATTGTTGATCAGGTCGCGGCTCAACATCGTAATCATTACCGCTTTGTTCGTGTTAATTTAAATAAAAACAAAGTGTTGGCACAAAAGTACCGAATTCGTGGTGTACCGACTATTCTGATATTTAAGAAAGGTAAACAGCAGGCCGCATTACACACCGCGTTGCGAAAAAATGAATTTATTCGCTGGCTGAAGGATGCGATCCCTGCTTGATGGCATGTAAGCCATTGTGCTAATAGTATTAATGTAACAATCCTTTCGGATACTTACATCAAAGAAATTCAATGAATTATTCATCATTAACCCAGGGCTTATCCGGCCCAATCAAGATAAATGAGGAGGAGATTATGGCTACTAGCCGTAAATTTAGTAAGGAGCGTCTGGCGCTTAAAATGTCCCTGGCTGGTACTGTTGTTTTAGCCAGTCTCGGGGTGGGGTATGGATTGTATGTCGGATCCAATGCCATTCTTCTCGACGGCATGTTTTCACTTATGAGTATGGGGATGACAGGCCTTAGCCTGTATACCGCCTATCTCGTTGCAAAGCCTGACGATCATCACTTTCAGTTTGGTTATGCTCATATTGAACCGCTTATTAACGTCGTCAATGGCTTGCTCATCTTAGTGACCTGTTTGTTCGCGTTTATTAATGGTGTGCAAACCATTGTCAGCGGAGGACATGATATTGTCCTCGAACATGCGTTGATTTATGCGGTTATGTCGACTTTCTGTTGTTTTGGTATCTACTTTGCTGAAACGCATATTGCCAAAAAAGTGCAATCTGAGTTGGTGCGAGTAGACTCACAGGAATGGCTGATTGACGGTATACTCAGTGCGGCAATTTTAGTCGGCTTCTTACTTGTAATGGCCCTGGATTCGTTGGGATATTCTCAATGGAACCGCTATGTGGACCCCATTCTGGTATCTGCGCTGTCTCTGGCGGCTGCAGTACTGCCAATTACTGTTTTACGTCGTAACCTGAAAGAAGTGCTTCTGGTTGCCCCGCAAGACGGTGTCCAGAAGAAAGTTGACCGTGTGATCGAAAAACTGGCGGAAGACTACCATTTCGAAGATTACACGCATCACTTTGCCAAGACAGGTCGTCAGTACGATCTGGAAGTGAATATCTTGGTTAAAGATGAAAAATATTGGACAACCACAAGACAGGATCAGGTTCGTCAAGTGCTTTGGGATGCTCTGCATGATCAACTCGGAGACACCTGGTTATCTGTGACCTTTACGGGACAGGCTCGTTGGCTCTAAAACTAACTTGTCTCATATAGTCAGTGATTGGTAGTGATAAAAAGGGCGGAAACGCCCTTTTTTAATGCGCTTGCATTATGTGCGTTATGTCGATTTAACGGTACGTGTTAAGTGGACAACACATATTACTGAAGCAAACATCTGCTAATGAAGGGGATGGGCGAAACCCAATGCTTAATCAGCGTCGTTGGCAAGATGTACATCCCCGACATGCCTGCCGTGTATGTTTGTCCAACCGAGATCGCTGAATTTTGCAGTAGGCATTTTTCAGGGCACGACGCGCAGCAAACCAGTCTTTAGGTTTTTCCAGTATCAGATAGCCATTAAATGACTTCACCAATTGGATTCGGTACTCATTGATAAACTTGCTATCGTAGCCAATGTCAAAGTAATCGAGGGCTTGCTCGATAGACGTAAAATTAGCAACGACGCTTTGAATGTCAGTTTTACTCATATTTGGCGCATAGAGTCAGTTCAGGCAGAGAAACTATCATAGGGGGAATGAATCGGCTTTGATTTAGTTCCTATTATTGTGTATTTTCTTGGGTATGTATTCAGCTGCTAAAGCGTCTCTCGAACACGGTGAGAGGATTTCCTCTTGATTGCTTACTGTCCGTTGCTGTTGCCGGGCGGAAACGGTGGTTGAAATGACGGCAATTTTCGTAAAATTAGATTATCTAATTTGAGACACTAAGAATAATCACTCATTCTTATCTGGTTATTTTTTCTCAATCAGAACAGAATATATAGGTAAGTTATCTGCCTGACAGTTACCCATTTTTACATGCTGTTTTGTGCCTTGTGACACGTTATTTTGGTACGCATACCAAGTGCTTTTATCGCTATTCTGGAAATTGTGCAATAACGTAAAATTATTGTTCATTGTGTCACAGTGCGATAACAATTCAGTAGATCTTTTGTTCGGTTCAGGTATCTTATTTCACGTCTAAAAATTGGCTTTGATGTGTGGGAGAGGCAATTTTTAGACCTTTGGTTTGATGTGTTGGCAGCTCTATTAAGAGCATAATCTCAAAGGTTTAAGGTATTCTCATGGAAACCCTGTTAGTTGTAGCATTCATCGTCGGTGCAGTATTCATCATTTTGAAAGAAAAACGTTGCACCAAAGATTTGGATTACTCTCGGGACTCCCTGTAATCGAACACGCTCGACATTGCAGTTAACCGTTAAAGCGCCTGAGGGCGCTTTTTGTTTTTATATTGCTTTGTAACGAGCATGTGTGGTTTACGTCTTTGCCGTACATAGCTGAAAGCTGTTAGACACGATAGATGATTTTGTATTAGCCATTGTGGTGAAGCAGGCAAAATCATCTGGCGTTAAAAAATCTGGGCAGCAAGAAAAGTTTTAAGTTTACACCTTTTCTATCAATCGGTTATCACTCACGGTTGTGACCTATATCTCGACAAATTGTTAAATGCACTCTTGTTAATATGCTCTTTAATGAATATTGTTATTTGCCTGCTTCGTAAATGTCACCGGGTTGTTCAATCCTGATGTAATCCGATGAAAAAACAGATACCGAGCGAATCGATTAGTTGATGATTCTGACCCTGTCGTCAGGATTGTTTGGTTTGAGTTTGCGGTAAATATGCAATTGAAAGATTTCTGCCATCTTGATGACGGTATCAGTCGTCGATTTGGAACGTGGATGACGCAATACCATTACGTTTCCCTTATTTTTGTTCTGAGTATCGCGTTTGCCTGTTCCTTGTTTAATGGTTATGCCTCAAGGCAATATGTTCGATATTTAGTTGCTTCTGATGTGGAACAGACCTTAAGTTATTATTCCAGCCAGATTACTCACTATCCTGAAAAGCTCAGTCAATTAGCCTCCGTCTTTGAATTTAATTGCCTTGAGCAGGATCGTCGCCAACTTCAGCAATTAACCTATCACGATTATTTGATTCGCCGGATGCGTTTACAGTTGCCGGATGGCCGTCATTGCAACAGCATGGAAAGTATTGAACCGGAAAGACAACTACTTCCTTTGGTGTCTCCGCTCAGAGAGGGCGTTGGGTTGTGGGTGGCGAACGAAGCCCACAGTAACGAACAGTTGCTGGTCGTAGAGAAGCACGTTGAGAAAGGCAAGTTGTTGGTATATCTCGAACCGCTGATCTCAGATTCACTCCGAGATAAGTACTGTACCAGTTGTTTGCTGGTGGCGGTGTCCGCTGAATTGAATCCGACTGTGGTGCTGATGCGGGGCGATATCAGCCTGTTACAGACCCCGCCACTGATGAGTTTCCCGTTGATCGATAGACTGACTGTAAAAGTCTATGTTCAGTCCGCTTTAATGGATAGCTATCGCCAGGCTTTCTGGTTGCCGCTGTTTTTAATGGGTGTTTTTCTGGGGGGAGCGATTCTTGCTGGTCACCGACTCATTCAAAGTCGTAAGCTCTCGCTACATGCACTGGTGGATGAAGGTCTGGCGAAGCAGGAATTTATTCCTTTTTACCAGCCTATTGTCGATGTGGCATCAAACACCCTGTACGGCTGTGAAATGTTGGCGCGTTGGCAGCGCCCTGATAATGAAATGATTTCTCCGATGGAATTTATCCCTTACGTCGAGAAAAGTGGTCAGATATTCCCTATTACCGATCAGCTCATCACCAAAGCGGTGAACGAAATCAGTAAACTGAACTGGCAGCAAACACAACAGGTACTCAGCATTAATGTGATTCCAGACCATCTGGAAAGCCATGAAATCATGGAAAAGTCACTGGCGCTTTTGTACCGTTCTCAGATATCACCACGGCAAATCGCATTTGAAGTCACAGAGCGAAAGCAGTTTACGGATTTGGCAATGGCGTCAGATGTGATTGATTTGCTCAGAAGTAAAGGGGTAGACGTCAAGCTGGATGACGTGGGGACAGGGTATGGAGGGTTTAGTTACATTCAGCAACTGAACATCCGGAGTCTGAAAATCGACAAGATGTTCGTTGAGACCATTGGGACCAGTGATATCAAACTGTCACTCCTTGATTCCATCATTGCTTTTGGCCGGGAGGCTGGAATGGAAATGATTGCAGAAGGCGTTGAAACGCTGGAGCAGTCAATGTATCTGGCTCAGCGGGGAGTTAATTTACAACAAGGTTTCTACTTTGGTAAGCCAATGAATTTTCAGGATTTCGCGTATTTCTGTAAGTCGATGGCGGCAAACCGGCGGACAGGGGATGATCCGGTGGAAATGGGTTAAGCCAATAGGCTAATAACAGTCGTCTACATTAAAAATTTTGATTAAAGATTTTGATTATAGTTTTTGTTAGTGAATGGCCGCATCATGCGGCCATTCAAATGGTTGAAGCGCTCGGTGTCTTGTAATAAAACACTGCTAAGCCCTTCGAAATGATCAGCACCCAGAGCGCCGCTCATCACAGATTGATCAGGCGTTTTTTTCGCGCCATTCTTCTGTTAAGCGAGAAATACGTTGTTGCGTTTCCTGCCACATGCGCGATGCGGTGAGTTCGCTGTATTCTCCGGTCGATTTTTTACACAGTGTCTCTAGGCTCGGTACCTGCGTTTGCGGCAGCCCATCCAGAGCCTGGATGGCGCCTTCGCGGTTATTGCAAAGCATGACCATATCGCAGCCTGCTTGCTGTGCCGCGATAGCCCGGTCACCATAACTACCCAGTACGTCTGCACCCTTCATGTTCAGGTCATCAGAAAAAATGACACCATTGAACTTCAGGTCATGACGCAGTACTTGTTTAAGCCAGTATTCAGAACCGCTGGCTGGCGCGCTATCGAAGTGGTCGAAAACGACATGTGCTGGCATCATTGCATCCAGCAGATTTTGTTCAATCAGCGCTTTAAAAACCGTCATATCGTGAGATTTGATTGAATCGCGAGAATCAACAGGCGTTTCCAGATGAGAATCGGCGATCACACCGCCATGGCCCGGGAAGTGTTTGCCGGTGGCTGCCATGCCTGCCTGTTTCATTCCTTTGATAAATTGGCTGGCATAGCGAATCACTTGCTGAGGCTGATCCGAGAATGCGCGATCACCAATTGCTTTACAGTCAAAACCAAGATCCAGTACCGGAGCCAGACTCAGATCAATATCCATAGCCAGTAGTTCGGCTGCCATCAGCCAGCCACCGTCCTGTGCCAATTCCAACCCCTGTGCGTGAGACGCAAATGCTTTGGCAGGAGGAAGCAAGGTAAATTCATCACGGAAGCGTTGTACTCGGCCACCTTCCTGATCGACAGCAATCAGAAAAGGTCGATTTGCTGTTTTGCGGATCTCTTTGGTCAGCGCTCTGAGTTGCTGACGGTCGTGGTAGTTGCGTGCAAAGAAAATGATCCCGCCGACAGTCGGGTGCTGGATAATTTCACGATCTTCTGCATCAAGTTCATAGCCTGAAACATCAAGCATTAAAGGACCCATAAGGTCTCCTCAGGTAAGGCCATTAATGGTTCCCATTATGCCTTAAATGGAACGTGGTAAACATAGTGGCGATGATAAAGGCGATGGCTGCTTTGATTAACTTTAAGTGATGCCGGTCACTTTTAAATGAAAACTAATGATAACAATTAAGTAAAAATGTGATCTGTATTGATGTTGAGGGCGGGTGAATTCATTACACTGCACCCTTAGCAAACATTGAGAGAGTGGGATATGTCTGTACTAGTGGCGATTGCAATTACAACCGGAATCTTATCTGGTGTGTGGGGCTGGGTTGCTGTTTCTTTAGGGCTTCTGAGCTGGGCGGGCTTTTTGGGCTGCACAACGTATTTCGCGTCCCCTAAAGACGGAATCAAAGGGCTTGGCCTGAGCATTGCTACCAATATGAGCGGCGTATTCTGGGCTATGATGATCATCTATCTGTCACAGCTGGCAAGCCTTGAAATTATTGGTTACGTTGTCACTGCTTTTGTCGCGTTTTTGATGTGTGTGCAGGCAAAGAAATCGTGGTTGAGCTTTATTCCGGGGACGTTTATTGGTTCTTGCGCCACATTTGCCGCCTCTGGTGACTGGAAGCTGGTAGTACCTTCACTGATCTTGGGGGCCGTATTCGGCTATACCATGAAAACCTCTGGTCTATGGTTGCAGCAGCGGTTGGCACCCAAAACGAACCTGGCTACGGCAGAGCAAAACTGACTCTCACAAAGAAATAAAAAATATAGAAATAAAGAAATAGAGTTAAAACGATTTAATAATGCCGCCCCGAAATGGGCGGCATTTTTATTTCAGGATAATCACTATCAGGATAAGTGTTTGCCGGAATGTCAGAGGCAAGGAATATGCTGTGCGACAGTGAGTGTCTTAAGCGGCCTGAATACTTTTTCAGCGTCCACCTTATTTGCCAGAACACAAACCCTGAACCCGTCGCTGAGATGTTTTTCAACTTGATTAAACAGGCTTTGTTCGTCATAAGGGGCGCGGTCGGCATCACGGCGACATAAATCAACAAAGATATCTTCTGCTTCTCCGGGAAATAGGACAAATTCCGATTGCTGCATCAGACGTAGGGCCTTGAGAGTCAGGAGTTCGGGATCGTCGCCGGTTTCAATAAGATACAAAGCGCCGCCAGAAGGGGCGGTTGCACATAGCAGGGTTGTAAATACCTCGTCGAGTTCATGTTCACAGTTGGCCAGCTCAACTTGGGGGTGACGAAAAAAGCTCTCCCAGAATTTCCGCCGTTCATCTACCGTCTTGAAGTGTTCCTTGATTCTGTCACGCTGTTTACCCGCATAGTCAGCCAATAGACTGAGATTCTGTGGCAGTTGTGTTTCCAGCTTTTCCCTCAAAAACCGAACCAGAACCGGGGATGCACCGCCGCTGGATACCGCAACTTGGATCGGGCTTCGGTCAATGATCGATGGGGTAATAAAATGGCAGTACTGGCGGTCATCAACCACATTGGCCCAGATCCCCCGGGCTTCCGCATCGGAATAAATGGATTGGTTGAGAGCACGGTTGTTGGTGGTTACCCAAACCTGATCGGCGTGGTCGAGTACTGAAGGTTGGTATACGTCATTATTCCAGTGAATTTTTCCAGCTTGTTCCAGTCGTTCCAGATGCGGGTGCAGTTCGGGGGACGTCACTGTGATATCGGCGTCAGCCTTGAGCAATAAGTCGACTTTCCGGCATGCCACTTCGCCACCACCAATAACACTGATTTTTCTGCCTTTAAGTGAGAGAAAAATGGGAAAGTAGTCCATTAAGTTGATTCCTCATTGAATGGTGGATGTTATTAATTTGCTGATTATTAAGGAGGCTTTTTCTGTTAGCCAGTATAAATTGGTGAAAATATGGCTTACGGAAACATTTGGAAACAAATTAAAATTTAAACCTGTCTCTGAGCTGAAGACATTCAGCTTCTATTAAACCCTCAATTGTTAGTGTTTCCGCACGATTTTTATTCTCCCCTGAATATGGGCATTTTCGCCTGAGTAGTGCAAAGCCTCGGTCACTTCTCTGGATTTATGTTTATTTTATCAATTATATATGGTCGGCAATATGAATAAAAAATTAGTGATTGCAACACTAATCAGCTCAGCCTTGCTTGTTGGTTGTGGTGAGCAATCTACAGGTCAAGCACCAGCAGCTAGCCCACTGGTTGTGGCGCAGCCGGTGACGGTGATTGACTATCAACAGGGTAAACAGTTTGTGGGCAGAACGGAAGCCATTGAAGATGTGGCCATCTCTGCGCAGGTATCCGGCTATTTGAAGTCACGCTCTTTTAAAGAAGGGGAGATCGTACACAAAGGTCAGGTACTGTTTGAAATTGAACCGGCAGCCTATGAAGCTAAACTGGCCAGTGCCAAGGCAGCCATCGCTCAGGCGGAAGCCTCATTGAAACGCGCAAATCTCGATTGGCAGCGAGCAGAGAACTTGTTGCCCAAAGGAAGTATCAGCAAAGCGGAGTATGATCGTCTGACGGCAGAAAAGCTGCATGCAGAAGCGCAATTGAAAGCGGCCAATGCACAGGTAAAAGCGGCGGAGGTGGACTTGTCTTATACCCGAATTTCTGCGCCTTTTACCGGCCGAATCAGTGACAGCAAAGTGAGTATCGGCGATCTGGTTTCACCGGGCTCCGGTATTTTAACTACGTTGGTCAGCCTGGATCCGATACAGGCATCATTTAATGTCAGTGAGCGTCAGCGTCTGGAGTTGGGGATTGACAGCCTTGATGGGGCGGGTCGGGGACAGAACGATGTGGAAGTGGTACTGACTCTGACAAATGGCGAAACATACAGTGAACTGGGTGTGGTGGACTTTATCGGAAACCGTATTGACCTTAAAACAGGCACCATTGCAATGCGCGCCAATTTTGCCAACCCGGATCAGGAATTGTTACCCGGTCAGCATGTTCAGGTATTTTTGCGTGAAAAAGAGCCGGTTAAGCGCATGGTCATCCCTCGCCGAGCGGTGCAAAGCGATCTGGAAGGGGATTTCGTCATGGTACTGGCAGAAGGGAATATCGCTGAACGCCGGAATGTTGTGCTGGGACCTCAAACTGAACATGGTGTGATCATTACCGACGGCCTTGCGGACAGTGATGTGGTTCTGACTAAAGGTTTGCAGCGTGTCAGAAACGGCATGACAGTTCGACTGGAAAACGATGAGGCGCAGGAATAATCATGCTAAGTCGATTTTTTATTCAACGACCTAAGTTTGCGTTGGTCATCTCCATCATTCTGACTCTGGCCGGCCTGATTTCACTGCTGAATCTGCCAGTGGCGGAATACCCGAAAATCAGCCCGCCATCGGTGTCTGTTACGGCGTACTATTCTGGTGCCAGTGCAGAGGTTGTTGAAGAAGCGATTGCCGACCCGATTGAAGCGTCTGTGAACGGCGTAGAGAACATGATCTACATGTCCTCAAAAAGTGCCAATGATGGCTCGTACAACCTGAACGTGACATTTGATATCGGTACCGATCCCGATATGGCGCAGGTGAACGTGCAAAACCGGGTTTCTCAGATTGAATCCAAGCTTCCGGCTGAAGTGCGAATGGTCGGGGTTACCGTAAAAAAACGGTCACCGGATTTGTTGATGGTGCTGAACTTTTATTCGCCTGATGGAAAATACGATGACCAGTTCCTGATTAACTACATCAACCTGAATGTGAAAGATCAGCTGGCTCGTGTTAAAGGTATCAGTGAAGTTAACGTCATCGGTGGTGGCGAATACTCAATGCGGGTCTGGCTGAATCCGGAAAAAATGGCCAACCTGGGCATCACGACTGCGGATGTGAATGCTGCGCTGGCCGAGCAGAACGTACAGGTTGCTGCCGGTAAAGTGGGCGCGCCGCCATACAACAATACCCAGGAAGTGCAGTTCAACCTGGTGACGAAAGGACGACTGGAAAGCGTTGCTGAATTTGAGGACGTCGTTCTGCGCGCCAACAATGATGGTTCAATGGTGTATCTCAAAGATATCGCACGTATTGAACTGGGTAAGAAGTTCTACGACGGCAATGGTAAATTCCGTAATCAACCGGCGTCTATTGTTGCGCTGAATCTGCAATCCGATGCCAACGCACTGGACAGTGGCAAAGCGGTGATGGAACTGTTGGATCGGATGAGCGCAGATTTTCCGGAAGGAATGGATTATGAGACCAGCTACGATACCACTTTGTTTGTATCTGAATCGATCAAAGGGGTTGTCAAAACCCTGATTGAAGCGATTCTGCTGGTTATTGCGGTTACCTACCTGTTTCTGGGGAGCATGCGTTCAACGCTGATTCCTGTCGTGGCCATTCCGGTTTCGCTTATTGGTACTTTTGCCATCATGCTGGCGACAGGCTTTACCATCAATACTGTCACGTTGTTTGGTCTGATTCTGGCGATTGGTATCGTTGTGGATGATGCCATTCTGGTGATCGAGAACGTCGATACCAATATGAAGCATGATCCAAGCCTGACGCCCCGCAAAGCAACGTTGATTGCGATGAAAGAAGTGACCGGGCCGATCATTACGTCCACGTTGGTGTTGTTAGCCGTGTTCCTGCCGGTCGCAATGTTACCGGGGATCACCGGTATCATGTATCGCCAGTTTGCGCTGACAATCTGTATTTCGGTTGTTATTTCCTCCATCAATGCCCTGACTCTGTCACCGGCTTTGTGTGCGCTGGTCCTTAAGCAAGGGGGAGAAAATAACGCTCGCTGGTTTACGGTGTTTAACCGTGGGCTGGATCGTATCACACATAAATACGGTGTTATTGCCGGATTCCTTGTCAGGAAAACGGCGGTATTGGTGGCGTTCTTTGTGTTGGCGGTTGGCGCAGTGACTTACTTGTCCAACACCACCTCAACAGCGTTTGTACCAACGGAAGATAAAGGCATTCTGCTGGTCAACGTACAGCTGCCGGATGCCGCTTCGCTATCGCGTACCGAAGAGGTGACCGAAAAGCTTCAGGCTATTTTGGATCAGGAACCGGGTATTGAAGGGATCACCGTGGCCAATGGCTATGCGTTCCTCACCGGTGCTGCCGCATCAAATGGCGCTTCACTGTTTATTAAACTGAAAAGCTGGGAAGAGCGCTTGGCAATGAGCGGTGATCACTCATCATTTGCGATTTCAAACCGGATCAACGGCCGCGCAGTATCAGATGTTCCTGAAGCGGTGGTGTTTGCTATGGGAGCGCCAGCGGTGCCGGGAATGGGCGCTGCATCGGGATTCGAGTTTGTCCTGGAAGACACATTGGGTCGCAGTCGTACTGATCTGGCAAAAGTAATGGGAGAGCTGATTCAGCAGGCCAATGCACAACCTGAAATTCAGTACACCTTCAGTACGTTCCGGGCCAATGTACCGCATTTCTACATTGACATAGACCGGGTGAAAGCTAAACAGCTGGGCATCCCATTGACGGATATTTTCCAGACGTTACAAGGTAACCTTGGTTCAATGTATGTGAACGATTTTACCCTGTACGGAAAGAATTTCCGGGTAACGGTACAGGCTGACAGCGATTACCGTGACAGTCTGGATACTTTGGAACGTTTTCATGTCCGTTCATCATCCGGCGAGATGATTCCACTCAGTACCCTTACGTCGGTTGAACAGGTATTTGAGCCTGATGTGGCATGGCGTTATAACATGTACCGCGCAGCGGTCATTCAGGGTAGTCCGGCACCGGGTTACTCAAGCGGCGATGCGATTGCGGCAATGGAACGGGTAGCGGCTGAGGTACTGCCTCAGGGCTATCAGTATGAGTGGACGGGGATGGCCTATCAGGAAGTACAGGCTGGTAATCAGGCGATTTACGCGTTTGCTCTGGCACTGATATTTATTTACCTGTTTATGGTCGCGCAGTATGAAAGCTGGAGTATTCCGCTGGCAATTATTCTGGTTGTGCCTGTGGCAACGTTAGGCTCTTTCCTGGCGTTGGCATTAACCGGCACACCGCTCAATCTGTATGCTCAAATTGGTCTGGTACTGCTGATCGCTCTGGCGGCGAAAAACGCCATCTTGATCGTAGAATTTGCCAAGATTGAGCGGGAAGAGAAAGAACTGGATATTGAGCAAGCATCGGTTCGCGGCGGTAAATTGCGTTTCCGTGCGGTAAACATGACTTCCTGGTCATTTATTCTGGGGATTTTACCGCTGATTTTTGCTTCCGGAGCCGGACATATCAGTCAGAACTCACTGGGGATCTCATTGACTGGCGGGTTGCTGTGTGTGCTGCTGGCGGGTACGTTCCTGATCCCGGGTTTCTTCGCGCTGGTTCAGCGTCGCCGTGAAAAATTCCACGGTGGGTCAACGCGCATTGCTCCGCTGGAGGATGAGTGATTAAACAATCGGTGAAAAAAGCTTGAGACGAAAAGGGTCAGGTAAGGTTTGAGATACACGCCGAATACGGAGGCGATAAATCCTGAGCTATGAATTATAGCCTGACAAGTCCCTGATATTTATCTTGTGAAATATACTGAAAAGGCCAATCAGAATACCTGATTGGCCTTTTGTTTAAGGGGGAAATGTTATCTGGGATGGATGATAAACGGAATAGCGTTGAGCGGTATCTATTAGTGTTGTAAATCATATTTTTATTAATAATCAGCGGGTTGATCTTTGTCGGAAATATCATGCGGGCTTCACAATAAAGCAGTAATTTACTTGGTAATATCTTTTGCCAGTTATTTACCGCAGAAATTAAATACTGTTAAAGAAGATGACCCATTATGGATAATATAAAAACAACACTTCTACCTATTGTGCTTGCTGTTGCCTCAGCAGTCTCTTTTCAAGCCCAAGCTGATACCGCGTCTGTAGAAGCTAAAATTTTGAATGGTCAACCTGCCAGCCAACTGGCTGAAGGATTATTGCTTCCTTGGCAGGCCGCAATGATTACGGTGCCTTTATATTCTGAGGATGGTAGCTCATCGCAGGTATTATCAGGCTGTGGTGCAGTGGTGATCAGTGATCGCTTATTAGTGACTGCAGCTCACTGTATTGATCCTATGATGAGTACAACAGTGGTTGCTGGTACTGAACAACTTCCCAATTCTGTAGGTGCTGCTGATCAGATTGATTCAAAATATAAGTTCACTGTGATTGGTGGTTGGGTTCATCCTTCTTATGACCCAAGTATTAATTACGATCACGACGTGGCGGTATTACAGGTTGATCGTTCAATGGCATCCGTCGCCAAGCCGATAAAAATCGCGACGCCTGCCGAGCAGGCCGTTGCAAATGCGCAATTTGCTAACACCTGGAATGCGACCGGTTGGTCTGAAGCGAACTTGATTGCCTCTGGTTGGGGACGGACAGAACCCGATTACAACCAGCCTGATGAGCTGATGGTTGTGACTTTAGGCGGAATTCCGGCTGAACAGTGTGATACCTCTTATCCGTTTAGCTCGGACTCACACTTTGTCTGTGCCGACAGCAATGATCCTGCGGTGAAAAAAGATGTCTGTGCCGGTGACTCCGGTGGCCCGTTGATCTGGCAAAACCCAGAACGTGCCGGTGACAGTGATTTCGGGTTGCGTGTTATCGGTGTCACCAGTAATGGAGCCTATTGCGATTTGAAAAACTCTGGTCATCCTGATGCCCAATTGAATGGCTTGTACACTGAGTTGGCCTCATATTATGCGGATATTGAAGTCGTGACCGGCGTTGATTTTGATCTGGAGCCGACACCTGAATTTGCCGTGAACCCATTTGAAAAAATCAGTGAAGGGCAATCAAAACTGACACCGAAAAGTTCGGGTTCAAGTGGTGGCAGCATGCCACTTTCAGTGTTGGCTGGTTTAGGTCTGCTGGGCTTTTTACGTCGTCAGCGTCGCTAACTTCTGCGCTTATCACTGAAGTAATATTGTTATACGTAAACGGGTTTATCACTGCCTTTGTGATAGTCCTTAACCATAACGGTCTACAATAGCGCGGTATTCATAGCTATTGTGCCAATGATAATAATCTGCCCCCGAGGTCTTGGTTTCGGGGGCTTTTTTATGCGTGATTGCAGACTCATTAACAGTGGATAACAGTCTATAGTGGGTAACAGTCTGTAGAGGATAAGAGTCCGTCATCCAGACAATGCAAGTACGGATTATACGGGCTAGATTTGTGTCTTTTCTGATCCTCTGATACAACACTTAAAAAGCAGCAGTGAAGTGAAACTGAAAGCTGCTATTCATTTCAAGTAATTATCGATTAAGATTTATTACTCATCTGAGCAATCGCCTCTCATTGATTATCATAAGGAAAATGACATGTCAGCACCTCTTTTGACTTCTCCTGTCGTCCCCGTATCATGGCTGGCAGAACATTTGGACCACCCCGATGTTGTAGTGTTGGACGCCAGCTGGTTTCTGCCGGGTACAGAGCGAAATGCGATGGCTGAATGGCAGCAGAAACGGATTCCGGGGGCACGTTTTTTTGATTTTGATAAACAAATTGCTGATCCGGATTCTCACTTACCGCATATGTTGCCTTCACCTGCATTATTTGCTGAAGAGGTCGGTAAACTGGGTATTACGCCAGACAGCATTGTGGTTGTTTACGATACTCACGGCATTTTTTCCTCGCCAAGAGTGTGGTGGATGTTCCGCGCTATGGGGCATCAGTCAGTGGCGGTGCTTGACGGTGGTTTACCGGTCTGGGAACAGGCTGGGTATGCGTTGCAGACTTGTCCACCGGAGTATGCTGAACCCGCTGAATACCTGGCTGTATTTCAGCCTCAATGGGTGATTGATGCCGACAGTTTGCATGCCCGTTTGAGTGATACCAGCACACAGGTTTTCGATGCCAGACCCGCAGCCCGTTTTTATGCGCTACAGCCTGAACCACGGGCAGGGATCAGAAGTGGCCACATGCCAAATGCTAAAAGTCTTCCGTTTTCGCAGCTCCTTGAAAATGGGCAGTTTTTGCCAAAAGAGCAATTAATGAAGCGGTTTGATGTGCTTTGTGAGCCAGAGCAGCATCTGATTTTCAGCTGTGGCTCAGGGGTGACAGCATGTATTTTGGCGCTTGGAGCGGAGTTGAGTGGCCGGAAAAAGCTGACAGTCTATGACGGCTCCTGGAGCGAATGGGGGAGTAACAATAAGTATCCTGTTGAGGTCTGAAGCGCTTCTTCATCAAAAAAGAAGGCACTCTGTTGAGTGCCTTTATTGTCTCTGTGCCGTTTTTTCAGTGACTATACAGTGACTGCGTTTGGTATGAGAACCAATACGGCAAGGAAATCAGTTCACAGCTGACGTGTGAGTAACCGGCACGTAACCACGTTGTTCAAGAATTGTTTGTCCCGGTGCTGAAACCAGGTAATCAACAAACGCCTTAGCTGACTTTTTCACTTTTGCTGGTTTGTACAGCATAAGAAACGGGCGAGAGATTTTATATTGTCCGTTTTCCAGATTAGCGAGTGTTGGTGGTACACCTTCAAATGAAAGTGCTTTCACTGAGTCGTCAACAGAGCCCAGTGAAACATAACCAATGGCATGTTTGTTTCGTGATACGAGGCTTTTCACGGTACCGTTGGTGTTAACCACCAGCACCTGAGGATTGATATCAGACACGGTTTGACCACCGATCTCCTGAGTCAGCCCCATAAAATCTTCAAAGGAAAAACGAGAACCCGAGGCATTTTCACGGCTGACAACCGCCATTTTCAGGTCGGGACCACCCACATCTTTCCAATTGGTAATTTCACCGTGATAAATTTTTTCGATTTGCGTTTTGGTCAGATTGTTCACCGGATTGTCTTTATTCACTACCAGCGCAATGCCGTCATGGGCAATAGTGACGGTTTCAATATCCGGATTGATTTCTTCTGTTTGCAGGTAACGCGAACTCATCCCCAGATCTGCCGCATTTTTCTTTACTGCGTTGATACCGGCTGACGAGCCGATGCCCTGAACAGCAATCAAGGTATCTGTATGCTCAGAAGAATACGTTTCAGCCAGCACTTCAATGACATGACTGACAGAGGTTGAGCCGGTAACGGTGATAGTCTCTTTGGCTTGTGCGCCAAATGCTAAGGCGGCGAAGAGCGCACAAAGGGTAGTTCTGGTTAACATTTCTGATCTCCACATTTACACCAGAAGAATATGGCCGCCAATGCTATTACGAAAATATGACAATTATGTGAAAAACGTTGATGGTCAGCGAAAAAAGACAAAAAACAAGCCGATTACATAATCGGCTTGTTTTTGATTTCAAAGGTATTTTTTGTGTTCCTTTTCCTGATACATGGCCCTGTCAGCCTTCGCCAGAATGGCGTCAGGATCGGAAAGGTTGCCTGGATAATACGGCGATAAACCAACACTTAATCCAATGTTAAATGTTACGCGTGTTGCCTGAGTGTGGTCATAAAGTTGATTCAGCCAGTCTTGCGGACTGTCCTTAGAATCTTCAGGGAGTAAAACCACAAACTCATCACCACCAATCCGGTAAATTTTGCTGCCGGCGGGAGCAGTTTGTATCAGTGCCCGAGAAATGGTGCACAGCAATTCATCCCCTGGCTTGTGGCCAAGGCGGTCATTGACCTGCTTGAAATTATCAATATCAATATAAGCCAGAACACCGCGTCTGTTTTCAATCGCCATTCTGTCGAAGCAGCGGAACAGGGCACGTCGGTTCATCAGGCCGGTCAGATCATCTTCTAAGGCCAGTTGGCTGAGTTCGCCTTCCAGCTGTCGGGCAATCTGAATTTGCTTATTCAGCTTGATAATCAGTTCCTTCCTCTGATTGATCAGTTTGATGAAGCAGAAACAGATCAGAAACGTCCCAATATGCATAAACACATTGTCAGTGGAGACAATAAACCAGTGACTTTTCAGTTCCGGTATTTCATCCAGCAGATCAGACACCACACCTGTCGCATAGGTACCCAGCGCCAGCATCATCCACGGACGCATTTCACTGCCGAAATCTTCCCGCAGCAGCAAAATAATGAGTACCAGTGTCAAAATGGAAATCACAATTTCCAGCTGTGCATTTGCCAGAATCAGTGCCGAACTCAGTATTCCGACACAGACATACATGGTTAAGCGGGTTGGCAGTTGAGAGAGTGTACTCATGCGTTTAAAACATCTCTTTGATGGACCGGGGTATAGTTACAAAGCCATTCGGAAGATACAAGCCATTCACATACTTATCCTACGAAATCTCAATGCAACTGGATGAATGAGCTTCATTTAATCATTGTTTTGAGTGGTTATTGACCCATTAAACGCTATTTTTGAGGAGAAAATCTCATTTTTCAATACCGTGCATTTTGCGTATTTTTGAGACCTTTAGCAGCTTTTTGGTTGCTAATCACTATTTACTCATTAATTTTTTCACAAATGTGTTATCAAAATCTCATTAATGCAATCATAGATTGTGGTCTGGAGCTGAGAGGATCTCTTTGATATATAAGGCTTGTAACAAAATATTTCAGTTAACAATATTGTAACATCGGGGTGTTTGTGTCTATTCTAACAGTGAGTGTGAAAGCACATGGACAGTCGGATGTAGAGGTCGAAATATGCTGACAATGGCAAGAAGTGCTCAACCAAATAAAGCGCTGGTTTCTGAAAGGATTCAGAAGCTAATCAAGGCGCTGTCTAATGGGGTCTATGAGCGTGAAGAAACGATCAAACTCTGCCTTCTTGCTGCCTTAGCCGGCGAGAGTGTCTTTTTGCTGGGTCCTCCTGGTATTGCGAAAAGCTTGATTGCAAAGCGTCTGATCCAGGCTTTCGATAACAGCAAGTTTTTCGACTATCTGATGACGCGTTTCTCAACGCCGGAAGAAGTATTTGGCCCGTTGTCGATTCAGGAACTGAAAGATAATGGCAAGTATGTTCGCTTGATTGACGGTTACCTGCCTACCGCGCAAGTGGTGTTTCTGGATGAAATCTGGAAAGCCGGTCCGGCCATTCTGAATACATTGCTGACAGTTGTGAATGAGCGGACCTTTAAGAACGGCCAGGATATTCTTCCTGTCCCCATGCGTTTGTTGATTACCGCGTCCAATGAGCTGCCGGAAGAGGACAGCGGTCTGGAAGCGTTATATGACCGAATGCTGGTTCGTGTGTTTGTTAACCGCATTCAGGAAAAGCAAAATTTCAAAGCCATGCTGATGGGAGAAGGTCCGTCGATTCAGGAACTGGAACCAGGTCTGGCTATCACTGATCAGGAATACGAAGACTGGCAGCAGCATATCGACGATATCAAGCTGTCAGATGAAATCTTTGAAAAGATTTACCAGCTGAAATCCATGATTGAACAGCGCTCTGAAGAGAGTGCCGGTGAAGCGGCTGACAGCGAACTGTATATTTCGGATCGTCGCTGGAAAAAATCAGTGCGCTTATTGAAAGCCAGTGCTTTCTTTAATGGTCGTGATGCCATTAATCCGCTTGATTTGCTGCTGTTGCAAGATTGCATGTGGCACAGTCCGGAATCCCGTCATGTGATCCGTGAGGTTATTCGTCACTTTGCGACTCAGAAAGCTTTCAATCAGGAAGCGGCCCAAACCAATGCCACAGAAGCGCAGAATCTGATTAATGACGTCCACAATGAGATTGCGCGTGAGCTGTGTGTCACGTTCAGTCGTGAAACCATGATGCGTAAAGAGTGGTTTAAATACGATTTTAGCGGTGCTCGCCGGTACAACGTGAATAACAACCCGCGCATGATCAAACTGGTGATGCTGCAACAAAACCCTTCAGTGTCTGAGCAGGAAAACGGTGACAGCCGCTGGGTATATGTTGACGGGGATGAATTTGAGAAAAAGATCAAAACCGGTCAGTGTGACATCTATGGGTTTGTGAACAAAAATACCCATCTTTGCCGCCTGCAGTTTGAGGTAGATGCGCAGCAGCGACTGGTCATCAAAGACATCGCCAACCGCGCAGTGATGGTCGGTATTGCCGGTGAGAAGGGGATTTCTTCGCAGCAACAGCAGTTGTGGCTGAGCAAAGCTGAGCTGGCATCTGCCAAGGCGATTGATGCCGAGCACAGCCTGAAAATTTCCCGGAGCAGTTTCCATGGTGCGCTGCCGCACAGTTTTATTGACCCGCAGCTACCTGCACAGATTGAACAAAGTCTGTCTCAGGCGACAGAATCGGTTCATGAACTCAAACTGGTCATTGAGAAAAGCGCGTTTCGGGTGACACACCTGTCTGAGTATTTCGCGTAAGGTAAGGAGTGCCCATGCCGGTAACCGAAGGATTAAATCTTGCGATGATGCTGACAGAGTCCGGCATCATTGATAATGCAGTTAATGAATTGATGATGCGCCCTCAGCTGATCATGGCTGCGGAATCGAATCCGGGCATCAAAGCTGCCATGAAAAGTCAGATCATGAAGTGGCGGGGGCAGGTGCATCAACGAATCACCAAAGTCAGTGTGGAAGAGCGTTTCCATCAGGAAATCGAGCTGTATCAGACGGCCAGTAAATGGGATGCCGAGTACTTCACTGAACACGTTAAAGACGTAGTAAAGAAGCTTGAAGGACATTCGGCTTTCTATTTCAAAGCGAAAACACTGCTGGAACGTGAGTATCAGAAACACAACCCGATGTTTCAGAGCTATTTCTGTAACCAGTGGTATCAGCATTTGACTCAGGCACTGACAGAGGCGCAATTGGCTGAACTTGAGCAGCACAAAGAGCAGTTGCTGGCGGATCTGTATCAACGCATTGAAACCATGCGTCACATGGAAGAAGTGACGGGTGAAGGTGACGAGAAGAAAGCGGGGCGTTTGTGGGATATGGCTAAAGCCAAACTCACTAAAACGGATGTCTCGACCCTGAAAGCAATGGCTGCGTTTCTGAAAAAGAACAGTGGGCTGCGTGAAATCGCTGAAAAGCTGGGGCGTATGGCAAGTGAAGTGGACGACCCGAACAAAGAGCGGGTACGTTCAGAAGACCTGAAAATGGTCGAAGAGAGAAGTGACAATGTCACTGATGACATTGTCGGTATTCACGAAAGTGATGATCTTTCGAAATTGCTACCCAACGAAGCCATGTTCCTGGCTTATCCGGAACTGGAAGTTGTTTTCTATAAGCATCTGGTCGATAAACGTCTGATGAATTACCGGGTGCAAGGGGCGCAACGTAAGCTTCGTCGGGTGAAGGCTTACAAGCGGCAGACCAAACAAGTTGAGCAGGAAAAAGGGCCTTTCATTGTCTGCATTGATGCGTCCGGCTCGATGAACGGTTTCCCGGAACAGTGCGCAAAAGCGCTGGCGTATGGCCTAATGCAGATTGCACTGGCAGAGGATCGAGACTGTTATGTCATTATGTTTTCGACTCAGCAAATCACTTATGAACTGACCCGTCAGGACGGGCTTAGTGAAGTGCTTAACTTTTTATCTTACTCGTTCCACGGCGGCACAGATTTAGGGCCGGTACTGGATCAGTCAATCGAGCTTATGCTGTCTGAAAAATACCAGAATGCAGACTTGATTGTACTGTCTGACTTTATTGCCCCTTCGCAACCTGAAGCGATGATGAAGCGAATCCAGAAACTGAAAGATAACCGAAACCGATTCCATGCCGTGAATTTTTCGAAATACGGCAACCCGGAATTAATGACGATTTTTGACCATTGCTGGTCTTACCATCCGTCGAAACTTGGGCGCCTTCTGAAGTGGCGATAAGCCAGTTGGGTAAATCAGTACTCAATACAGGCATGTATTAAGGCACCCACATGTAACCATGTTCCACCGTCACCTTCTCAGGATTCATGCCCGATTAGGTGGCATCACTAACACTCTCCTTAGTTGTTTACTAGTTGTCTTGGCTTTGGCGACCATTTGGTCGCCATTTTTTTGCCTGTTATATGGGGTATCCTTGGGTTCTTTTACATCCTCCGGGCGCTTTACTGCTCAGCAAAGTAGGTATTCAACGCCTGTCGCCATTCCTGACTTTTACGAATTTTGAGCAGTGCCCGGTTGAGTTGTTCTCTGTAAGGGCTGTTGTTTTCAATAACCAGTCCGTAGTTTTGCTTTTCAAACTGATAGGGTAAAACGGTCAGCTCTTCGTATTTGCCTTCTTCTTTATGTTTTTTAATCAGATACTTTAAGACGGCGGCATCAGCCACGATGGCATTGACCTCGTTGTTGTTCAGTGCCATCAGCATACTTTCAATATCGGGGTAAGCGCGGTGAACAATGCTTTGGTTGGTCAGGTAAAACGATGAGGTGGATGCCTGTTTGGCTCCGACTTTCAGATTGGCCAAGTCGTTGGGTCCATTGATATCGCTGCTCAGCAATCCGAGGGTAAATGTACTGGCAAGCATGGCGGTAATACTGGCAATAAAGAATGTGGTGAAAATGGCCAGAAAAACAGTCAGGACACGCCCGGGTAAGGTTCTAAACTCGAAATAATTGAACGGGCCTTTTGTAATAAACAATAGGCCAAGGATAAAACCTTCGATGAGTTTAGCCCGTTTGGTATTCATTGAATAAAGCTTGTCGTTGACTCTGTTTTCCAGCAGATAATAGATGCCGCCGACAATGCAGGCGGCGACAAACAAGAAACCCAGAACGATTAACAATTTGGTATTCGTTAACAAGTTTTTCATGGTCGCGGCGTAGCCTTGTTTTTTGACCGCAATGGCGAGGTGGGTTTCATAAAAGGAATGCGAAAAATCGATCAGCTCTTCGCGTTCAGGCGTAATTGAAATGCAGGAAACGCCTACATTCAGTTCACCTCTGGCGACACTTTTTAATATATCGGGCAGGTTATGACGAGTGATTTCATAGTCAATTTTCAGTTCTTCCGCAATCTTCTCCCATAGCAGTATGCTAAGCCCGCTAAACGTCCTGTCTTTATTGATGATCACAAATGGCGGACAGTCATAGCTCCCCACTTTCACTTTTTTCAATACGATCTGACTAAAATCACTAGGTTGCTCTAAAGCTCGTTGATCTAGATTTCCTTGGCCTAAAGTCTCTTGCTCTAAAACACCTTGATTCGATGCAGCCAGAGTGACTGGTGAGCTGCCCAGACACAATAATGTCAATAGTGCATTCAAGATCAGTCGGTTGAGCCATGAGTGTTGGGGCTTATTCATATTCTATCCCTTCTCATTTTTTCACTTTCTTATCTTCTCACTGATGGCGATGTACACCTCACATGCCATCAGTATAAGCATCATTGAAAATTCACTCATTCGTCATCTTTTTGTGAATTGCGGCTTTTTGGTGCGGGGTATCGCAGCTGACACTGAGTGCTGGTTACCAATGGACTATGCTTATAGCCAATTGGTAACTATCTGAAATCTGACTGTGATAAGTACCGGTACCCTGTAACTTGCCTGAGGTTAAGTTCTCTCGCTCCATAAGCGGGACTAGTCTGGGTACGAATCCGGTTTGGGAGGGTGTATGAGAGTCATCGCTTTCTGCGCCGCGTTGTGTCTTTGGCTGATGAGCCATGCAGCAACGGCACAAAATGTCTGGATCATCGAGATCTCAGGCGGTATAGGGCCTGCGACCAGTGATTATGTCACCCGGGAAATTGAGCATGCCCGAGAAGAGCAGGCCGCCTTCATCATTCTGAAGATGGATACTCCCGGCGGGCTGGACACCTCAATGCGCGACATTATCCGCGCCATTACCACTTCTCCGGTTCCTATTGCCACCTGGGTTGGCCCGGCAGGGGCCCGTGCGGCCAGTGCCGGTACATATATTCTGTTAGCAAGCCATATTGCCGCGATGGCACCCGGAACTAACCTTGGGGCGGCGACCCCGGTGTCACTGACTGGCCCCGGTGGCGGTGACGATTCTGATAACAATCCATTCTCGCCGAAAAAAGAAGATAAAAAGCCGGAAGACGGAAAAGATGAATCGGCGGCTGAACCCCAGGAAGACAACAAGGTTTCAGCTAAAACCGCAATGGAGAAGAA
Organism: Photobacterium ganghwense; assembly: GCF_017329545.1. Lineage (NCBI taxonomy): Bacteria > Pseudomonadati > Pseudomonadota > Gammaproteobacteria > Vibrionales > Vibrionaceae > Photobacterium > Photobacterium ganghwense. Next base: position 1,049,404 of record NZ_CP071326.1, on the reverse strand, counting down.
AGTGATCAATGATGCCAGAGCCTATATTCGTGGTTTGGCAAAATTGCACGGCAGAAACGAAGAGTGGGCGGAAAAAGCCGTTTCGGAGGCGGCCAGCCTGGATGCTGAAAGCGCTCTGGAGCAAAACGTGATTGACTTTCTTGCCACTGATCTTGATAGCCTGATCAAACAGGCCAATGGGCGTACCGTTACCGTTAACGGATTGCCCGCCAAACTTGAACTCGAAAATGTGGCCTATGTTGAGCGGCATCCGGATTGGCGCTTTGAGCTGCTCTCGGTCATCACCAATCCGAATGTGGCTTACATTCTGATGCTGATTGGTATCTATGGTTTGTTGCTGGAATTCTACAACCCCGGAGTCGGGTTGCCCGGTGTTCTGGGTGGGATCTGCCTGTTGCTCGCGATGTATTCGCTGCAAATGTTGCCGGTCAGCTATGCCGGTCTCGGGCTTCTGTTGCTCGGTATCGCCTTAATGGTGGCTGAAGCGTTCAGCCCCAGTTTCGGTATTTTGGGATTGGGCGGGATTGTCGCGTTTGCGCTCGGCTCTGTGATGCTGATGGATACTGAAACGCCCGGGTACCAGATTGCGGTTCCACTGATTGTCGGGTTGACTGTTGTGTCTGCCTTGATGACCTTTGTGGTCCTGACTCTGTTACTCCGAACCCGACGAAAACCGGTGACAACTGGCGTGGAATGCATGATAGGTGAGCAAGGTGTGGTGGTCAGTGGCTTTCCCGGTGTCGGCAGGGTGCTGGTGGACGGAGAAATCTGGCAGGCAAACTGTGATGAGCGTTTAGAGAAAGGTCAGAAAGTGACAGTAAAACGTATTGATGGGCTGCACCTTGAGGTGACTCGGCTGCCACCGGAACAACATGTTGAGAAGGAATAAACGGCTATGATTACTTACTCGTTTGCAACCGTTATAGTGCTGATTCTGGTTCTGATTATCAGTATGTTCAAAGTCTTGCGGGAATATGAGCGTGCCGTCGTGTTTCTGTTGGGGCGCTTTTATCAGGTGAAGGGACCAGGGCTTATCATCATCATTCCAATCATTCAGCAAATGGTACGTGTTGATTTACGTACGATTGTGCTGGATGTGCCGACACAGGATTTGATTACCCGCGATAACGTGTCAGTTAAAGTGAATGCCGTCGTTTATTTTCGCGTCGTCGAGCCGAAAATGGCGATCAACAATGTTGAAAATTACCTCGAAGCGACCAGCCAGCTGTCGCAGACCACACTGCGTTCTGTGCTGGGGCAGCATGAGCTGGATGAGCTGTTATCTGCACGTGATGAGCTGAACAAGGATCTCCAGTCAATTTTGGATCAGCATACTGACAATTGGGGCATTAAAGTGGCCAATGTGGAAATTAAACATGTGGATCTGGATGAAAGTATGGTCAGAGCATTAGCGCGTCAGGCAGAAGCAGAGCGTTCACGTCGTGCCAAAGTGATTCATGCGACCGGTGAGTTGGAAGCATCTGCCAAGCTGAAAGAAGCTGCAGAAGTGCTTAATCAGGCCCCCAATGCAGTACAGCTTCGCTATATGCAGACGTTAACGGAAATATCCAATGATCGCACCACGACTATTGTTTTCCCTATGCCGATTGATTTACTGGACAAAGCCGCGAGGATGATGAAAAAGTCACCTGAATGCCAGAGTGGTGGTGGGGATACTAAGACCGACTCAGATATCTTAGATAGCAGCAATCAAATGGATTAATGCCCAGAAGGTGACGGTGTCACTGTTTTGAGCGTGATGTCAGAAATGGGTCTACCGGTGTCATGTTCTTTGCGATTATTTTCTTTATGATGTTTGATTGCCCAAACCGATAATGCAATGAGCAAGTTTCCCGCAATGTCTTTTTACTGTTCAGAAATCATGAAATAAAAACGACTAATTTGCACGAGCATGAATACTGGTGGCTGATTTAAGGTAGAATAACTGGTTTTTCGGGGCGCTCTTTTAAGAACGGCCTGATGATAGTGGACAATGTCCTTTGCCTTGGGACAGTTACCGGCATTTAGCCCGAATATTGATAGTAATATGACGAAAAATTTCTACAGTCAGGCGGATAAGCCTGGACAGACAACTCAGCGCAAAACGTTTAAACAACCACGTCGCCCCAAGGCGCATCAGGGCAAACCATCTTCATCGACTGATTCAGAATCACCTGTGGATAAGTTACCACGTCACAATGGGTCGGGATCTCGATCGGCAAATAGCCGTAACAATACTCGCGATGAACGCGATGAACGCCATACATACGATGACGTCGGCTCATCGTCGAAACGTCGAGCATCACGTCACTCTTCGGTTAGCAAACCTAAAACTTCAGCGGTAAAGTCGGGCGACACGCAACTCGGCAAAACGGCAGAGCGACGCAAAAACAGTGTAAAACCGGCTTCAAAAAGTCAGGGTAAACCACTGTCTGGTCATCGTAAGTTCGCCAAGACTGCCTCAGGTTCGTCGCCGGAAAGCAAAGGGAGTAAAGGGAAAAATGGCCACGCAGGGGAAAAAGGTAAGGCTGTCAAAAAAGGTCTTCATCCTCGAAACCCACATCGTGAGCGCTATGATTTTCCGGCGCTGATGCAAGCCTGTCCGGCACTTACTCCCTTCGTATCGGAAAATCCGTTTGGTGATCTCTCGATTGATTTTTCTCATCCGGAAGCCGTAAAGGTGCTGAATAAAGCACTGTTGAAGCACTTTTATCAAGTCGAGCATTGGGATATCCCTCAGGGGTATCTGTGTCCACCCATTCCGGGACGAGCCGATTATCTCCACTACATTGCAGATTTGCTGGCTGCATATAACGATGGAACAATCCCGAAAGGCAAACAGGTTCGTGGTTTGGATATTGGAACCGGTGCGAACTGTGTCTATCCCATGGTCGGGCATCGCGTTTACGGCTGGCATTTCGTGGCCGCTGACATTGACCCACTTTCAGTGAAATCGGCTCGTTTCATCGTGGAATCTAACCGTTCTCTGGCGGGGGGCATTCAGTGTCGTCTGCAAAAGAACCCGGATAATATCTTTACCGGTATGATCAATGAGAAAGACGGGTTTGATTTCACTATGTGTAACCCGCCGTTCCATGCGTCACAGGAAGAAGCGACGGCAGGCAGTGCGCGAAAAGTTAAAAACTTGTCAGCAAATGCCCGTAAAAAAGGGACGCCACCTAAAGCAGCTGCGATGCAGTCTGCGTCCGGTCAGCAACCTGTGCTGAACTTTGGGGGACAGAAGGCAGAGTTGTGGTGTCCGGGGGGAGAAGCAGCATTCATTCGTAGAATGATCACTCAGAGCGTAGATGTTGCATCTCAATGCTTTTGGTTTACCACGCTGGTTTCGAAAAAAGACAATTTACCGAGCATTTATCAGCAGTTGAAAAAAGTCGGGGCCGTTGAAGTGAAAACCATCGACATGTCTCAGGGACAAAAAGTGACTCGTGTGGTGGCATGGACGTTTCTAACGCCTGAGCAGCAAGCCAGTTGGCGTCAGACCCGTTGGTCGAAATAAAGGGGATAGCTCAATTTCGGTGAGATTGAGCAAGCAACTTATTTATGGCGTAAATACTTTTATGATGTAAACACTTTTATGGTGTAAACACTATGAGGCCGGATTTGAATCCGGCCTTTGTCTTTTATTACGGAGCGAGTTGGTGTAAATCCAAGAGGTAAACAGCACCTGTATATGCAGTTTTACAGGCCTGTTTACATGTTCGGGTAACTCGGGCCGCCTCCGCCTTCTGGTGTGGTCCAGGTGATGTTTTGCGACGGATCTTTAATGTCACAAGTTTTGCAGTGCACACAGTTTGCAGCATTAATCTGGAATGCCGGTTTTCCTTCTAATTCAATAACCTCGTAAACACCTGCCGGACAGTATCGCTGGCTGGGTTCACCAAACGTTTCCAGATGAACTTTGATCGGAATGTCACTGTCAGCCAGCTTGAGGTGACATGGCTGATTTTCCTCGTGCTGTGTGCCTGACAAATACACGGAAGAGGGCTTGTCAAAACTCAGAATGCCGTCGGGTTTCGGATAGGGGATCGGGGTGTGTTTAGCCAGAGGTTCCAGGCATTCATGATCGGCTCTTTTATCTTTCAGGGTCCATTTGAACAGTTTTTTCAGCCACTTTTGTTCGATAGTTGCCAGTGCGCCGCCAACCAGCGTACCAAACTTGTGGACTTCAGCGCCAAAGTTGCGTGATTCATGCAGCTCCTGGTAAAGCCAGGAATCCAGAAACAGGCGATCATAGCCTGGTGTTGTGTGGGACAACCCTTGTTTCAGTTCTTCAAATACCGCCTCGGCGGCCAGCATGCCGGATTTCATGGCGGTGTGGCTGCCTTTTATCTTGGCCATGTTCAGCGTTCCGGCATCACAGCCCAGTAACACACCGCCGGGGAATTGCTGACGAGGTAGCGATGAAAGGCCGCCTTTGGCAATTGCACGGGCACCGTAAGCGATCCGGTTTCCGCCCACAAGATACCGGCTGAATACCGGATGATGTTTCATTCGCTGAAACTCATCGTATGGGCTGAGGTAGGGGTTTTTATAATTCAAATCTGTAATCAGACCGACGACAACCTGATTGTTTTCCATGTGATACAGAAAGCTACCGCCATGGGAATGACTTTCACTGAGTGGCCAGCCGACGCCATGAATGACTAGCCCAGGCTGATGATTTTCGGCAGGGATTTCCCATAACTCTTTAATCCCCAAAGCGTAGTGCTGTGGCTGTTTCCCGTGATCAAGATGAAATTGCTTTATCAGCTCTTTTCCCAGATGACCTCGCGCGCCCTCAGCGAACAGCGTGTATTTGGCGTGCAGCTCGATGCCTGGCTCAAACGTGGCTTTGGGCTCACCGTTTTTGTCACGTCCCATGTCCTGAGTGGCCACACCACAAACCATGCCTTGCTCGTTGTATAAGATTTCACTAGCGGGAAAGCCGGGATAAATCTCCACGCCCAGTTGCTCGGCCTGCTGTCCCAGCCAGCGACAGAAATTACCAAGGCTGATCACAAAATTGCCAATATTCTTCATGCTATCCGGCATGAATGATTCGTCCATTGTTAAATGGTTGAATTTATTGGTTAGATAACAGAGTTTATCGTCTGTTACTGCGGTATGTAAGGGGGCATCCATTCGTTCCCAATCCGGAAACAGTTCGTCTAGCGCTTTGTGCTCAAAGACGGCACCGGACAATATATGGGCGCCGACCTCTGCCCCTTTCTCTACGACACAGACGGAAAGATCCTGCTCATTCTCATTCGCCAGTTGCATCAGCCGACAGGCTGCGGCCAGTCCTGCCGGGCCTGCACCAACGATGACAACATCAAATTCCATTTTTTCACGAGTATTCTCTGAACTCATAAACGACATCCTTTGCGTATCCGGTGTATTTGAGTCTTAGTGGTATGAATAAAATATAGTCCAGTTGACGTAAACGTAAACTAAGCTAGTCTCAAAGAGTAATAACTTTTTGGTGTAACTCTGGTGACAGCGGAGTCGGGTCAGCGAAATAGATAGCCGACAACAGGCAACCCGTTTTCTTGTGTAAGTAGTTGTAGAAGAAGCTCCGTATCGTTTTACCACTTTGAAAAAGGAAGAACGTGTGAAAGTACTTGTTGCGATAAAACGCGTGATTGACCCTTACGTAAAGGTAAGGCTGAAATCTGATGGATCAGGGGTTGAAACTGCGAATGTCAAAATGGCGATGAATCCTTTCTGTGAAATTGCCGTTGAGGAAGCGATCAGACTTCGTGAGGCAGGCCATGTGAGCGAGGTGGTAGTGGTATCTGCCGGTGAGGCAGTATGTCAGGAGCAGCTTCGGACTGCATTGGCGCTCGGGGCTGACAGAGCAGTCCATATTGAAGCAACGGCCAATCTGGAACCGCTATGCGTGGCGAAATTACTCAATGCCGTTATCGCAAAAGAGCAACCACAGCTTGTATTGCTAGGTAAACAATCCATTGATACTGATAACAATCAGGTCGCGCAAATGCTATCGGCGCTGACCCATTACCCGCAGGGGACATTCGCTTCAAAAGTTGTTGTTGACGGTGACGCTGTCACGGTTACCCGAGAGGTGGATGGTGGTCTTGAAACGCTCAATCTGTCTCTGCCTGCCATTATCAGCACTGACTTACGTCTTAATGAACCTCGCTACGCCTCTCTGCCTAATATCATGAAAGCGAAGAAGAAGCCGCTTGAAGTCGTGAAACCGGATGAGTTGGGTGTGGCTGTTACACAGCACCATGAAGTGTTGGATGTCTTTGCGCCGCCTCAGCGTTCGGGGGGCGAGAAAGTCCAATCAGTAACAGAACTGGTCGATAAACTGAAAAACAGCGCGAAGGTGATCTAATGGCAGTGTTATTAATTGCAGAGCATGATAATCAAGTCCTGGGGCATGACACACTGAAAGCGATGGGGGCTGCAGGCAGTCTTTCTGGTGGTATTGATGTGCTGGTTGCCGGTGTCCATTGTCAGAAAGTGGCAGAGCAAGCTTCCCGTATTGCGGGGGTGCAGCGTGTGCTAGTGGCGGACAGCACCGTTTATGAACATCAGTTGGCTGAAAACCTGTCGGCGCTGGTGGCTGAAATTGGCGGGAAATACACCCACATCGTGGCAGCTTCTACGACTTTCGGTAAAAATCTGTTGCCACGTGTCGCAGCGTTGCTGGATGTCGGCATGTTGTCAGATGTTATTGCCATTGAATCTGATGATACCGTTGTGCGCCCGATTTATGCCGGTAATGCGCTGGCTCGAGTGAAATCTAACGACGCCGTCAAGATACTTACGGTGCGTGGTTCCGCATTTGATACGGCTTCTGAACGATCTGAAGGCATGGCGGAAATCGCCAGTCTGGATATTGAAATTGCCAATGATGTGTCCCGTTTTGCCGGCCGTGAGTCTGCCAACAGTGCACGTCCGGAATTGTCCGCAGCCCGTATTGTGGTGTCGGGAGGCCGCGGCTTGGGGAATAAAGAGAATTTTGCGTTGATCGAGAAACTGGCGGATAAGCTGGGCGCGGCGATCGGTGCCTCCCGTGCGGCGGTGGATGCCGGTTTTGTATCGAATGATCTTCAGGTTGGACAAACCGGTAAAATTGTTGCGCCGGATCTGTATATTGCAGTTGGGATCTCTGGCGCTATTCAGCATCTGGCCGGGATGAAAGATTCAAAAGTCATTGTGGCCATCAACAGTGATCCTGAAGCGCCAATTTTCGACATTGCTGACTATGGACTGGTCGGCGATTTGTTTGAGATTTTGCCGCAATTGATTGATGCAGTCTGATCCCCAAACGACTGCGGATAACTGAAGCGGACACCTGGGAAGGCTAATCCGTTAAAACTTGCCAACCGTACTGTTCTGCCATAGAAAACAGTACGGTTTTTTCTTTTTCCTGCTCACTCACCAGCCAGTTTATGAAGTTTGTGACCGCGTCACTTTCTGCGCTGGTCTGCATTGCATGGGTCTGGTAGTAATATTCCCAGTCGCTGTTGGCGACAATCACGGCAGACTGCGGAAGCTTCAGAAAGCCTTGCTGCAGTTCGTTGACCACCAGCATTAAATCCGTGATAGCCACACCTTGTCCGGCCAGACATGATGTCAGTGCCATATCAAGGGTGTTGAATGTTATGCCGGCATGGTTCACGGCGTTTTTCAGATGATTTCTTGCCAGCCAAATTTTCCAGTCACTCTGATCGGAGGTCGGGTGGAGGCGGGGATAGCGCAGCATTTCTTTAACGGTTAATGGGGTATCTGAGTGTGTCAGCAGCCCGGAATAAACCGGAGCCAGATACTCTTTGCGGATGAAATGATAAGAATGTTGGCTGTTCGGCGTTTTTTGCACGTTAAAGATAGCGATATCGTAATCATCTTCATCCAGATTCATCTCTTCACTGCTATGTGCCAGGCTGGATGAAAGGACAATATCTAAATCCGGATAGCGTGCTTTAAAGGAATGCAAACGTGGTATCAGCCAACGCACGGCGAAACTCATTGCAACTTTCACCCGAAGTGTGCTGCTTTCCTTCATTTTCAGTTGCTTCAGTACGCGATTCAGTTCGCTGTACTGACGGGTCAGAACCTGAGCGATTTCCTTGCCTTCTTTTGTTAGTTCCAATGCCCGGTGATGACGAATAAAGAGAGAAAAACCAATGTGTTCTTCCAGCTGTCTGATCTGACGGCTGACCGCGCTCTGGGTAACATTCAGCTCTTCTGCTGCCAGCGTAAAACTCAGATGCCGCGCCGCTGATTCAAAAACTTTCAGGCCATTCAGCGAAGGAGGTAACAGTGTGTGTCGGCGCTTCATCGTCAATCTCTTGTTATTGGGTTGCATCTCGGGTGCCAATGTCGGTTTGCATGAGTTTTTAGAATGCTAACGTACTATAAATGTCGTTTGAAACACAATTCATAACACTCTACATTAGCGGTTAATTATCACTTTTGAGGCTTTGTCAGCCTGTTTTCCCCTTTGTAGGTATAGAATGAAGAAATTAATCAGCCTGGCGATACCGCTCATTATCTCGCAGCTGGTAGCGCAATTGCTGGTTTTTACCGATGTCTGGATGATGGCACAGTTGAGCATCATGGCGATTGCCGGTGGTGGCTTGGGTGCTGCGGTGTATTCCATTGTTTTTACTGTGGCGGGCAGTACTGTCGGGTGTGTCGCGAACCTGATTGCCATTGCCTATGGTAAAAAGCTTAAATCGTCGGAGAAAGGCGAAAGAGACATCCGGGTCGCACTGAAAAGCGGAATTTTACTGTCACTGCTTCTGACACTTGCGCTTCAGCCGCTCTTCTTCCTGATGCACGATTTGTTGCTTGCCGCCAAACAGGACCCTGATGCAGTTGTGCTGGCTGTCGATTATCTTGATGCGTTGAAATGGTCAATGTTGCCAACCCTGATGCTGCTGGTACTGCGTAGCCTGGTGAGTGCATTTGGTGATACCCGTTCAGTGATGGTGATGTCGTTGGCGACCGTCATCCTGAATGTGCCAATTAGTTACCTGTTTGCCTTCTCGCTGGATATGGGACTGGCTGGTTTAGGTTACGGCACGGCGCTGGCGGCATTTCTGGTCATGCTGGGTTACGGCTATTGGGTATTTACGCGTAACAAATATCGCCACTACAACCCGTTTACTTTGCTGGAAGAATACAAGCCTGGGATCATGGTGCCGCTGCTAGCAATCGGTATTCCTATTATGATCGCTACCATGCTGGAGCACGCGCTGTTTTCCGGTGCGGCGTTGCTGGCCGGTACACTCGGGGCGGTATCGTTGGCGATTCACCAGATTGCACTACAATGTCTGAACCTGTCGTGGAACATTGCCTTCGGTCTTTCGCAGGCGGCGTCTATTTTGGTCAGTCAGCATGTCGGGCGTCAGGAGCCAGCAATGGTGAAATACTACGCCAAGCAGGGGATGATTCTGGTGACATTGACCAGTGCCGTCATTGGCCTGTTGGTGAGCGTGAAGCCGGAATTTCTGACGCTGATTTTCAGCATCGAAGGGGATTCAATGGCATCTGAACTGGTTGCGGCACTACCGGGAGTGATGATCATGGTTGCCATGTGCTTTGTGGTCGACGCATGGCAACTGGCAGCAATCAGTATCCTGCGTGGAATGGCAGTCGTGAAGGCACCCACCGTCTCATCGGCGATCGGATACTGGTTCATTGGTCTGCCTTCTGCATGGTTACTAATGAATTTCATGGGACTTCGCGGAATTTGGGCCGGTCTTGGGATTGGACTGGCGGCCACTGGCTTGATGCTGATGGTTATTCTGTTACGTGAGCTACGTAAGCTGACTTCAAAGCATTCGGCTTACCTTTCTCATTCAGATGTGGCTCATGTTGAGCTCTCTCTCGTAGAAAATGCGCTGGAGTCGGATTTGCCTGAATCAGCCGAAAAGAAAAAAGCGTCGGTACTGCTGGGCTAAAGGTCTGTTTTTTGACACTGCGTGGCCAAATGGTTGTACGGACATATTCTGTACAGATTGCGATGATGGTTGATCCCCTTTATACTTATTCTGTACGGAGAGCTTCCGTACGCATGATAGCGGAGGTAACCATGGCAACAGCGCGTTTAGACCTGCGGTTAGACGAAGAGATTAAAGCCAAAGCAGAAAAAGCATCCGCTTTGCTGGGGTTGAAGAGTCTGACCGAATATGTTGTCCGGCTGATGGATGAAGATGCAACGCAGGTTATTGCTCAACATGAAAGCATGACGGTACAAAATGATGTATTTGATCGCTTTATGGACGCCTGTGATAAAGCAGAAGCGCCTAATCAGGCTCTGCGCGATGCCGCGGCATTCACGGAAGAGAATGGATTCAAGTGAGCTGGTCAAAAACATTTGTTGAACTGGACAAGCATGTTCACGATCGAGCTTCATTTGACTGCGGTGAAGCTGAGTTAAACACATTCATTCAGACTCAGGCATCAAAACATATGCAGGCAGGTATCAGCCGTACCATGGTGTTACCTGCCAGCCTGCCGTTGCTCAATCAAAAATGGCCAATTTGCGCCTTCTATAGTGTCGCCCCGAGTTCTATTCGGCGTGAGACCTTGCCAGTATCATTGGCTAAAAAGCTACCTAATTATCCCATTCCGGTTTTCCTGCTTGCGCAATTGGCGGTTCACCGGGAATATCACGGCCATGGTTTGGGTAAAGTTAGCCTGATTCGGGCGTTGAAATACCTGTGGGAAGTGAATGCCCATATGCGGGCTTATGCGATAGTGGTGGATTGCCTGACGCCTGCGGCGGAAGCGTTTTACACTAAGTACGGTTTTCAGGTGTTGTGTGATCACAATGGCCGAACCCGAATGTTTATTCCGATGAAAACCGTTGGTCAGCTTTTTAGCTGAGTGCTGATATCAAACATAAAAAAGCCGGTACACGAGGTACCGGCTTTTTTATGGCCATCGGTCTTCTGACTGTGGAATTATTCAGAACGTGCTGTTAACGCAGACGAAACACATCGGTTTGCTTGTCTCTTTGTACATCAGCAAAACTGCGAATGAACGGGCCATGCTGTCGAACTTCTGCCGGTAAACGGGCAATCATCTCTTTTGCTTCTTCTTTCGTGGTAAAGTCACCATAAATCACGGCATACCAGCGGTATCCCTGGCTGTGTTTCCAGTTAACCCAAACCGGCTGCTGACCTGGGATATGGCGGATATATTTTTTCACATCGCCCTGACGTTCTTCTGTTAACGCGAGAACCTGGATCGTAAACCGGTTCGGGTTGAGGTGACCATAGGCTTCCTGAGTGGTCATTGCGCCAATGCACTGGCTCTGCGTATGAGTGGTTTCAAAAGTGGAACAGCCTGACAGCACTAAAACCGCCAAAAGCGCAAAAAACTTTCGCATTACAAACTTCTCCTGAAAAGTCTCTGTGTTGTTATTGTTCTGTCTTCATACCTGAAAGGTGTCATCGTTGATGACATGATCTGACATTATTAGGCGTCAATTTTTACCGGTCTGATAAACCGTGTTGTGATATCTCGTGACTTACCGAACAATTAACCAGCATAAAACACCTTGTTTTGATTAAGGTTTATACGTTGTTCTTGTCATAACGCATTTCACAGGTGACGAGTCTATCCCATTCTGATTATACTGTATATAAATACAGTATCTTTTGAGAGTGTAAATGATGGGTGCAGTGCCTCTGTTTATCGAATCGGTGAAATGCGGCTTTCCTTCTCCGGCGGATGGACACCAGGAGGAGTTGGACTTAGACAGCTATCTGATTCGCCATCCAAATGCGACATTTCTGCTGCGGGCGTCAGGCGATTCCATGATGGGGGCCGGTATTTATGACGGCGATTTGCTGATTGTTGATCGGGCTGAAACTATCGTACCGGGACGGATCGTGGTGGCGCGAATTTATGATGAGTTTACCTGTAAGCGATTGATCAGGCATGACGACGCCTGGTGGCTTGTGGCAGAAAATCCGTCATACCGACCGTTTCCGTTACCAGAAGATGCAGAGATTTTTGGTGTCGTGACGCGCAGTATTCATAACCTGATGGGGTGACGGTGATGGCGGAATTGGACGGCTATCGGGATCAGGTATGGGCGTTGGTTGATGCCAAAAGCTTTTATTGTTCCTGTGAAAAGCTCTTCGACCCCAAGCTGGCAAATAAACCCGTGGTGGTGCTTTCCAATAATGACGGTTGCTGCGTGGCAATCTCTGAGGAAGCCAAAGCCCTAGGGATTCAGCGTGGTGCGCCCTGGTTCAAAATCGAGTGTGAGGCCAGACGCAAAGGCGTTGAAGTGCGAAGTTCGAATTACACACTGTATGCCGATATGAGTCGGCGGTTTATTGAAGAACTACACCGTTTTTCACCCCACGTGGAGCAGTATTCCATCGATGAAGCGTTTGTCCGGCTGGATGGGTTCAGGCTGGACGGATTAACCCGCTACGGTAATGACATCCGGAAAACAATTGAACGGCACATTGGGTTACCTGTCAGAGTCGGTATTGGCTCGACCCCGACTTTAGCCAAACTGGGTAATCAGGCTGTTAAGCGGTATGAGAAGCGGGTAAATGGGGTGATCCAAATTGATACTGATCATCGTCGACGCTGGTTACTGGAGCGCACTGATATTCAGGATATCTGGGGCATAGGAGCCAGAACGGCGGCCCGGCTGCGTACCTCCGGGATTCAGAATGCGCTGGAATTATCGGAAAAAAGTGCTGCCGATATGCGCCGACTCTGGAATGTGGGGCTCGCGAGAACCGTGCTGGAGTTGCAAGGGGTCTCATGCATTGCGCCGGGTGATATTGATGAGAAACGTAAGCAGATCTTGTCGAGTCGTAGCTTTGGTGTCGGTATCAGCGATCTGGAATCGTTGCGTTCTGCGCTGGCTTTCCACTGTCAGCGAGCCGGTGAAAAGTTGCGTCGGCAAGGAAGTCAGGCTGCAATAGTCGGGGTATTCTTACGTACGAATCGCTATAAAGACTTACCCCAGCACAACAGAAGCAGTGCAAGACCGCTGCTTTGTCCGAGTCAGGATAACGGCCAGTTTCTCAGCAGTGCACTTGAGCAACTTGAACAGATATACCGTCCCGGTTACGAATATCAAAAAATTGGCGTGATCCTGGATGAATTAACAGATGCCAACAATGATCAATTTCAGCTGGATATGTTTGATTCCAGTGCTCTGGCGGAAATGAAGCGCCGGGATCTGATGGCACTGACGGATCAGATGAATGCCCGGTTTAAAAATGGCATCAAGCCAGCGTCGGTGATCAGTACCAGTAACTGGCACATGCGACAGGCATTTCGATCAAATCGGTGGACGACAAGGCTTGACGAGCTTCAAGTTGCGAAATGCTGACGTTGCTTTTTCTATCAGAAAGATGTTGTACTCACTCCAGAATATGTCTGAATGCGGGTGAGTTATGCCATAAACTGGCATATGGTTCGCGCCATCTACTCAGGAAACTCATAAGACAGGGAAATAAGTCATGCGCGTGATTGCCACCTGCTTTAAATGGCTGCTGTTGCCGGTGGTCGCATTCACCAGCGGTTGTACCTCTTCTTTAGAGCGCGATGATGTGTTGGCCTACAAGGTCAGCCATCCGCTCAATCTCCAGCAATATTATCAGTCCAACTGGTACCGACCAGATAAGCATGAAATCGAAGAAATTCGGGTTATTCAGCCAGACGGTTATCTCAGCCGCGGTGTTCGTTTGTCCGTAAAAGACAGTGATAATACTGTGTTCTATCTGGGGGGAGCCCCGTATCGCGATCAGCAGGATGATGCTGATATTCTGGGACAGTTGGCGTTTCTTGGCCTGAATGTGGTGACGTTTCGTCAGCGTGGTATCGATGAACATGGTTACTGGCCAACATTGGCTCAGTTAAAAACTGATGCCGATACGTTGTACCAGAGCATTAAACAGAGATATGAGCATGAATATTTGATCCTGCATGGCGCTGCAATGAGCACATTCTGGGTGGCAGAGATTGCCGCACAGCAAAATAGAGAAGCGGGTGTTCAGCAGGCATTGGTGGTGGAAGCGCCGGTGACGACAGTTAATGAGCTGGCGATGGACGGCGACAAATGGGCATGGTTGAGAGAAAAGCAGGTTGCTGAAGATCTGGCGTCTTTGGATAACTATCAGACACTGGCCGAATTTGACGGCCCTTTATTGGTGCTGATTGCTGGAGAGGATACGCAGGTACCGGCTGAGTTGTCTGCACGATTTTTTGCCGCGCAGCGTTCCTGGAAAAAATCAGTCGCCGTGATTGAAAATACTGATGAGCATGCGTTGTTGCACTCGGATGATGCATTAGCGGCTTACACCCAGTTTGTGAGAAAGCATGGCTGGGAAAATACACCGGATACAGTGAATTGATCGTTTGCGCTGTTTTGTATGTGAACCGTTCTGTTTGCCACGTGTGGATTGGGTTTCTTCTCGCCTCTCTTGGCATTGAGCGTGTTTTAAGAGACGGCATGATGATAAAGGGATACCAGAGGCCAAGGAAAGACGAGAGGACAGGGATCCACAAGGACATGATTAAAGCGAGAGTCGGCAAGGATACTTGTATGTCAAGGATGCTTATATAAAAATGTATGTCTTTCTTTTTCTCATATAACTAAAACCTCTTTGATAGAGTGAAAGCGAATTTCTCAATGCGTTGTCTTTGCACATAATTTCCATCAGAGATAACGCAGAGAAAGGCGCACAATATCGTGATACACGTTTGGTTAAGTATTGTTTTCGGATTATTGGCTATGTCGGTGGCGACGACAGGTGTGATCAGTGCGGTTTGTGTCATGCTGGCTTTCTTCATCGTGATATTGATCGCAGCGCTCGGAGACAGGGCAAGATCATCAGGAAAATAGTCTGAAAAATAACTGGCAAGTGAATCTTTTTCTTAATATGTAAAGCGGCTGATGGCTAACGTAAGAAAGTGAAAAACGCGAGGAAAAACGCGAGAGGACGAAGAAGATTGCCTTCAAAAAAACGGGCTACTGAAGATCAAAAATAGCCCGTTTTATCAGAGGATAGGTATCAGAAGACACATGGCCCGCTAAAGATATAGGCCTTGAAGGTAAGCCCCCCATTTTATGCTCAGAAACTACACGGCGAACTGGATGTAACAGAGGGAGCCGACACCTATACCCACCCAAAGCAATACACCTAAAAGCAGCGGTTTTAATCCTGCCGCGCGCAATTTCTGAATAGTGATACCAGAGCCAATCAGGAACAAGCAAACCACAAGCAGTCTTTTTGACGCTGAGAATATCCCGTCATAAATTGGTTGCAGGCTCGGCACAAAATGCGCGAACACAATCGCGGCACAGTAAAACAGAATAAAATAAGGCACGCCAATTTTCTTGCGGTTACCTTTGAACAGCATCGCACTGAGCAGGGCTACTGGAATGATCCACAAGGCTCGGGCCAGCTTCAGTGTCGTCGCGGTCTTTAGCGCTTCATCACCATAGGCGCCAGCTGCTCCAACCACGGATGAGGTGTCATGAATGGCAATGGCGGCCCAGGTGCCGAAAGCCTGCTGACTCATATCCAACGCATGGCCGATAACCGGGAACAAAAACAGGGCGATCGCATTAAGAACAAAGACCGTAGCCAGCGCCAGCGAGGTTTGATCATCTTTAGCATTGATGGCCGGCGCGACAGCGGCTATAGCGCTGCCGCCGCAAATGGCTGTTCCTGACGCAATCAAGTGGCCGGTTTTAGCTTCCAGGCGCATAGTACGGGTCAGCAGATAACCGAGTAATAACGTGGCAAAAATCGAAGTAACGATCAGGCCCAAACCATTCTGACTGGCTTCGATGGCTTGATTTAGGTGAATCCCGAATCCCAGCCCGATAATGGAGTAAGAAAGCAGTTTTTTGGTAAAAGCAGCAACATTAAACCGGTGAGGCACTAATCCAAATGTTGCCAGTGTAAACCCGAGTACAAGGGCAATGGGGGAACTGATGATGGGCAGCAGACAGAGTAAGGCAACAATATAGAAAATGGCGTCAGATTTGTTCGACTGCGAGAGAAAAGTGCGAACTGTTATCATAGCTTAGTCAATGCGTAGGGTAATAAAGCGCACAGTATAAGGAGATTTGGTGTTAAGAAGAATTATAAAAATCTGATGCCAGGGTTAAGGGAATCTGAACATTGGCTTTTGATTGCTTTTTACTTAAAGTTATTGCCTGGAGCAAAAGTTTATTTTTTGACCCACATTCCTGAAGGGTCCTGATAGTAATGTCCCGGTTCTGTTTTTTCCATCGCTTTTTTATGCGCCAAATGGCCGACCTCACGCACCGTGAGCCCGTGAGTGACGGCGATTTTCTGGTATTGTTCCTGTCGAACACGGTTAACCGCATTGACCAGATCCCTGATGGCGGGTGACGGTCGTGACGTAACAGGCGCGACAAAACCTGTATTGGCCTCACCAATGAGTCCCTGATCTTTTGCCTGTTGCAGGTCAAGCGCGTAGGCACTCAGCGCGAAAAACATCGAAATGATAAAAATCAGTATGTTTCTCATGGCCAAATCCCTGCCCACTCAGAAAACCTTATCATCTTTGAATAACTCATCAATTTCCTTATCGACTTTAATACGGATTTCGTGTTCGATTTTAACATTCAAATTCACTTCGATAGGTTTATCTGACGCGGCAACCTGAACGGTTGGGGTACAGCCGGGAAGGCTGATAAGCAGGATGAGTCCGAAAACGACCACAAACAAAGGTATGTAAGAAAGCTTCAATTGGATGTCCATTGGCTACAACCTTCAATCGGGCGATACAACTTCCTCAATTCAGTGAAAGAGTTAAGTGATAGCGCAGCCCAAATTTGAATACAAAAACAGCGCAACATAAAACGCTAGTTATCCACACCAATCTGCTTTAAAAACAAACTTTCCAGCTTAGAAGAATTAATGACACTGAGTGTCTTGAGTAGTGCCGGAATGTTTTCCTGAATGTTGAGGTTCAAATTAACGGGTTGGCCGGACAGCACGTCCGGATTATGCCCTTTGAACATCGCACTTACATCCAGATTTCCTTCTTTAGAATAGTCTAGAAGAATGGTGAGATTGTGGTAGTTATAATTTTTGAGAATCTTACTCACGACCAAGAGACTATTTTCGCCTGCGTTTTCTACATTCCTGTCTATATTTGAGCCTTCCTTGTATTTCAGTACCCCCCCGGATAGCGTGCATGCAGCTTGCCATGCTCGATAACGGGTTTGCCATTTGAAAAACTGAGGGGCAAAGTGCCGTCGAGAATGCCTGTCATGACAATATCTTTTCCATCCACGGCATCTATCAGCTGATTCAGCCTGATGCCATGAATCAGGATAGGGATAGCGGGAATTGTTTTCAGGCTGTTACTGGTAATCTGGTGGGTGCTGACAGAGCCGCCGAGTGTATTGGCATTGGCTCTATCTAGTCGGTAGAAAGATTTTTCAGTGTCCAGCTCAAAAACGGCATAGAGGTTTTCCAGCAATACTCCCATGTTGAGGTAACTGGCGTGCAGGCTAATAGGTTGCAAAGAGCGGAATCCGTTCGGCGTAAGCTCCGCGAGCAGGGACACGCTCAGATCGGCAAAATGAGTATTACCGACGTAACCGCCGAGTTCACTGGCATAAAGACCAAATCGTCCTTGCCACTGATATGCCTGTGCGCCTTTGGGCGGTCGGCTTCTGTTGTTCAGGTGTGCGTGATTCGAAAAATGGGCATCAAAACTCAGCGTACCGGAATGCAGGTCATAATCGATTGGCAGACCGGGCAGGTAATGTTTTTTCAGAGTCATCTTAGGGCTGAAATGGATTGAGTGACGCTGTAACGTGATGTCTGTGTTGTGCGTCGGAAAGTCATGCTGGATGAGAAAGCGCGCCAGCTCAGCATGCCTACCATTAAGGAGATTGGCTGAGATATTCACTGTATCGGGAACAAACGATACGTTTCCTTCACTGCGAATCATGGGAAGACGCTGGCCATTTTGGCTCAGCGTGATTCCGGCTTTGTACTGGGATGTCAAACTGACTGGTTTTTGATCGTCAGCCCGGAGAGTCGATTTCGCATTGGATCCGCGGGGCTGTCCTTTTGGCTTTGACGGGTGTGTGCCTTTGGGTCGGTAGGCAAGCTGTACTGCATTGAACTCGGCATTAAACTCACCGTCGTACTTCTGGACCGGTAGCTGGCTTTTGTCATCAGGTTTACGTCGTTGCTGACGTTGAGAAGGCTTGGTGAAAATTGTGGAAGTCGTGGCGTTGGTCAGATTATCGGATGTACCGCTTCCGGAAACTTCGGAAGCATTACTGGCCGTGTCCTCGGCAATGATTTGCTGACCGATCCAGCGGGCAGATACTGTCAGCGGAGAAGTCTCTGCGGAAGAAAGTGTGAGTTGCTGGGTTTCATCATCACGAAAACGCTGACTTAGTGTAAGGGCGTCTGCCTGTGCCACCACATTGTCCAGCTGATTTTCCAGCCAGACTTGCTTACGCGGCAACAGTATGTGTTTAGCCTGCAAAGTCGGCTGTTTCAGCACCATTGTCAGGGCGTTGTCACTCCATCGGCTTTCGAGTGTCGACTTGAAGGTCACGTTTTCTACCGTAACATCTTCTGTCGGATATAAGGCCTTTATTTCAGCCGCTAGCTGGCTGATTGAGTGACATTGTAACGTGCCAGGTTGACTGAGTTGGCTTGGCTGATGTGGTTGTTTTTGCTGAGTTGGCGAAATGGGTGTCTCCCGGATAGCTGATGAAACCAAAGAGGTTGTCGTATGAAGTGGCTTAGACGATTCGCCTTGTGTGCGGAGAGTGACCGCGCAGATTAGCTGATCAAAGACAAGATCGAGTTTATGGCCAAACTCTGTGTTGCTGAAGGACAGAGATTCATTTTGCGGAGCCAGGCTCAGAGAGAGCGTATCGCTTTGATAGTTGACATCAAACAGTAGTCGGCCATCAGTATTGAGTAACAGTGACTGTAGCGGTTTTTGTCTGACTTTCGTCAGGAGAGAATGCTTAAGCGCCAGCGCGCCCAGATTCACGCGAATGGCTTTCGGTAGTGTCAGAGAGAGTCGATAACTGGCCTTTTCGACTTCTCGGAACAGTTGAATGCCGGATCTGTTCGATTGAATAGGATCTGAAGGGTTCTCATCTGGTGTGTTGTCCGGATCCTGGTCAGATGCTGGGGGGATCTTTTTGCGTAGCTGAAGATCCGTCTGGACGGCAGATAGGGTGATGGGTTGATCCAATGTGGCGTCAGGAAGATCAAACAGCTTGAGCTTCTTGGTCAACGCCGCGGTCTGTTTGACATTGGCTTCGCAGAACAGCGACTTCGGTAGTGGGCTGATAAATGAAATATCTCCCTGACACGAAAGCCGATGGCCCTCTGGCGACGTCATTTCGCCTGTCAGATGGGCATCATTGGGGCCGGTATGCTTGATCTGAATACCGAGATCATATGGATCGGGCGCCAGCGCTTTACCGTTTAACTGGAATGTGGCTTTATGCGCGGGTTCATTCATCAGATAACGCGGTGTTTCAAGGTCCAGCCGGGCATCGAGAATCAATGAGCCGTAGGTAAGCTGGTTCACTTTCAGTGTCTGCAGAGGCAATTGAGACAAACCTGAAATCAGTTGTCCCAGATGCAACCCTTCATGAACCTGTTCGGGAGGCTTAATAAATTCCGGTAATTGTTTTGGGGGGGCCAGCATGAGCTTATCGGCCAGTATCTGAATACTGGTGGTGGGCTGCTGCAGGTTCATCATCACCGAAATATCACTGCCGGATTGCAAGACGTCGGCATCAACGGTTTCCCAGCCAGGCAGGACTTTCGCCAGATGCACCGTCAGTGGTGTTTTAAATGGTTGCCAATTGAGCGAAAAATGTCCCTGTTGTAACACCAGCGGATAAGGATAGTGTCGGATATCATGTGGGTGAATCAGCGTTAGATTTGCCTGGTTTACCATGCCTGTCAGAGCCACATAGGGAGAGGTTGTGAGAACCAGGCTCACGCCCTCCAGATGCTGAGGCACTTCATTGTCCCCATTGATAGTCAGCAACATATCGGCGGTTTCGGCCTGAGCACTGAACACATACGGCTGGGTGAGGTCGGTCAGAACGAATGCCGTATCCTTCAGCGTTATTGGACCAAAAGACAGATTTTGTTGCGCCAGTGCCGCCTGGATCTCGGGTGCAAGTCGAATGGTGAGGTTGGGCGAGAACAGGCGCCATGACGAATCGGCGATTGGGCTCTCATCATCGACAAAATGCTCCAGCGTCAGCTTTTCTATTGTCAGCAATGTTTTGTTGATGGACAGACTCAGTTTCTTAATAACGATGGTCTTGCCCAGTGAGATACCGGATATGGCGTTTATTTCGACCCCGCGGGATGCCAGCCAGGGAGGGATAAGAATGGCTGGTATCACTATGATACAGAGCATTAAAAAAATCCCATACGCAAACAGGCGTACCTTGCGATAGCGCCCATTACGTCGCCTTCCAGGCTTAGGCATCGCTTTCTTTGGGATCTTTTCCATTAACCGATTCGCGCAGCTTCCAGACTTTAACTATCTTTACTAAGCATAATCCGTGCTCAGCAAGTTGGAAATTTATCGCTTGAATCAAACACTTTGCTGAAATCGATATTGCACAATTTTCTCCTGATCACAAAAGGCTTTAATTGGTAGAGTAAAATTTTGTGATCTCTCGAAGTTTATGAAATAGCATGATTTTTTTATTGTTTTTTTCTACTGGTTTTCTGCAGATCTGGATAGTTGCAGTGGTTGGAAATGGAACATTCCTCCTTGATGTGTAAGGTGGTTGGTTTAATCAACTAAACATGCTGTCAGGCCATATTGATTATTGGTCGTAAAACTGAGAGAAAGGTGAATAAACAACCACAGTAAACACAACAAACATAAAAATCATCAGGAAGTGATTATGTCAGATAGCGTGCCAGTACAGCCAGTGGCTGAAAACAGCAGAAAATCCTATACACAACTTATCAAATCTTTAGGGCCGGGTATCATGATGGCGACGGCAGCTGTGGGGGGATCCCATCTGGTTGCCTCAACCAAAGCCGGCGCCATTTATGGCTGGCAGCTCGCCGGACTTATCCTGCTGGTAAACTTATTAAAATACCCATTTTTCCGTGCAGGTGTTCAGTACACAATGGGAACGGGCAACAGTCTGATTCAGGGTTATGACACCATGGGGCGGGGTTATCTTTGGGTGTTTACCGGTCTGAGTGTTATCTCCGGTATCGTCAACACCGCAGCCCTGTTACTTTTCAGTTCCAGTCTGCTGGGGTACTTTCTTCCGGTGACGCTGTCACTTCCTGTGTTATCAGGTATCGTGGTGACTTCGTGCCTGATCATTCTGGCCGCCGGGCACTATAAGGCGTTGGATGGGCTTTCGAAAATTATCATGAGTGTGCTGGTCATTGCCACCTTGTCTGCGGTTGTTATCGCAGCGGGTAAAGGCAGTGCCGCACCAGCAGATTTTCAGGCGCCATCTGCATGGAGCATCGCTTCTATCGGCTTTATTGTGGTGATGATGGGCTGGATGCCAGCACCGATTGAGATTTCCTGTCTGACCTCACTGTGGCTGAAAAGTCAGTGCAAAGAGCAGCAGGTGACAGCGCAGTCTGCTTTGTTCGATTTTAATGTTGGCTATATCGGAACGGCGATTCTGGCTGTTGTCTTCTTATCACTAGGTGCATTGGTATTGCATGGCACAGGGACGGAACTGAAAACCTCAGGGATTGGCTTTTCCCATCAGTTGGTGAGTATGTATGCCTCAACAATCGGTGAGTGGTCTCGTTACCTGATTGCACTGGTCGCTTTCTTCTGTATTTACGGCAGTACTATTACCGTTATTGATGGTTATGCGCGCTCTGTTGCCGAAGCTCAGTTATTGTTGCAGGGGAAACCGGTTGGACAGCGTAAATATCACAATGCCTGGATGGTCATTATGGCTGTGGCGGCAATGGGGATTATTCTGTTCTTCAGCTCTGCATTGATGCCGCTTCTGGACTTCGCCATGATTCTGGCCTTTATGACCACGCCGATTTTTGCCCTGCTGAACTACCGGTTAGTGTCTAAAACGGATTTGCCAAAAATACTGCAATGGAGTCGCAGTATGAAGGTACTGTCTTGGATTGGCCTGACTTACTTGTTTGGCTTCCTGGCGGTATTCATCTGGTGGAAATGGCTGATGTAAGCTTGCGATAGTTATTTATTGATGACATTTATTTAAGCAACCCTTTGTTTAAGAAACAATTTGATTAAGTAGCAACAGAAAAAGGCCGGATACCAACAAGATGACTGATGAAATCTGTCTGTGTATCCGGCAAATCACCGTTAATGTGAAACTGCGTACTTGAAATCGTATGGGTTACCCGAACACCGTCGGGCTGCTGAGTTCAGATTTTTCTTCCTCTACCTATAAAGTGCATTTATATGGCATGGGCGTGCTGCCTGATGGTTCACTGCATGAATCGCCGAAGCCAGAGATTGCAGTGCACTTCAGATATCCCCAATTAGCATTGCTTGCCGTACCTTGCCTGGTACGTTCTCTAACGCCTGCTACTGACTGAACCGGTTTACTGACGTGATCCACAGCAATCGCATAAATAGATATCCGTTCCTGTATCCAGTAAATAGCTGCATCCGCTGACTGGATGACCTACTCTGGCTGGTGGCCAGGGGGACGGACTATGTTTCAGATACCGTAAGCTGTCAGTCAGTGATTAAAAACATCAACCTGAATCAGACATTAAACTCAGACATGAATAAGCTTGGCTGAATGTGAAGCAATGTAGAGTATTGTTTGGACTGTGTTATTAGCTCAGATCAATTTTTGGCGTTTAATTTGGATGACATTCAAATGCTTAGTCATAATTTTGATTAATGCATCACTTTGGTATGAAATTTCTCGGGGATATAACACATGATTTTGAATACATATTCTTTTGACTGAATGGTTAATAATGATGTTATGTTTAAGTGGTTGCCAGCCTTGAACGGTCAGATAGAAGAATCAGCCGGATATTAGAAACAGACAGACACAAGGAACAGCTAGCTTTCATCGCCAGCAACGGTTTAATATCAAGAGAAAGAATATCAAGCATTTACTGGGAGAATGCGTGAACAAACTATTATCATTTGAAGCTTTGATGGTGCTGGACGCGATTGATCGACGTGGTAGCTTTGCAGCAGCATCGGAAGAGCTGGGTAGAGCGCCTTCATCACTCAGTTATCAGGTTCAGAAACTGGAACAAGATCTGGATTTGGTTATCTTTGACCGTTCCGGCCACAAAGCGGTGTTTACCAAAGCCGGTAAGTTATTGCTTGAAAGAGGGCGTTTACTTCTGACGGCTGCAGACGAGATGATTTCTGATGCCAGCGCACTGGCCCATGGCTGGGAGCTGGAACTGACTATCGCATATGATGGTGTGATTAAAGTCGATACCTTGTTTCCAATTGTCGAAGCGCTGGCTGAACGAAGTAAAACAAAGATCCGTTTTCGTGAAGAAATTCTGGCCGGCGCATGGGAGGCATTGGCGCAGGATCGTGCAGATCTGTTGATCTCACCTAACCCGAGTGTGGCACCGCATGATGTGAAAATTCAGCCATTGGGGAAAATGGACGCCGTGTGGGTTGCGCACCCGGATCATCCAATCCATAAACATGATAATCCTTTGGATCCTGCTGTTCGCAAACAATATCGCGGGATTGCCGTTGCAGATACGGCCCGTCACTTGCCGCCGTTGACCCACAATATTTTGGATGATCAGCCGCTGCTTACAGTTACTTCGATGCATGACAAACTTCAGGCACTCAAAGCGGGCCTGGGTATTGCAACCATGACATATAGTTACGCGCAAGAAGCCATAGATAAAGGCGAGCTAATGGTGATAGGTGATAACCCGGTGTTTGAGCTGGATATTGTACTGGCCTGGAACCGTAGCCGGATGGGTAAAGCGAAGAGTTGGTGTATCCAGTACATTGAATCAATGTGGAAGAAGCAACAGCACTAGTTTTTGTCGGGGTGATAACTCCGGTTTGCCTTATATCCAGTGCTTAGCTGGCTCGGATCGGCAGGGAAAACCATGCCGATCCTTGATGAGCAACGAAGTATCGAGTTTCTGTGTTTCTGTACGATCTTGATGTATCGACAGGTAGGTCAAATGATCAAAAGAAGCTTAAATCACCAATAGGAGAGCATGATTTACTCCAGCGGTAACAGCATCTCAACAATCCCGTCTTCCATTTGCACGTCGATCTCAAAACCCACTTTCTGTGCCAGCATGATCATTCCCCGGTTTGAAGGCATCGTAATACCAGTCATTCGCTTTAAGCCTCGCTCACGACTGTAACGAATGATCTTATTCATTAAAATGCTTCCCAATCCGATCCCCTTCAGATCTGAACGAACCAGAATGGCAAACTCGGCTTCAATGTTGTCAGGGTCGGATAATGCACGAGTCACACCGATGATCGACGGCACGGCTTCACCGTTTTTATTGATCTCTTCGCGAACCGCGACAAAAGCCATTTCCCGGTCGTAATCAATCTGGGTGAAATTGGCCAGCGCTTCGTGATTGAACTCACCGACGTCAGAGAAAAAGCGCTTGTATAAATCGTCCATAGAGACCCGCGAAATGAACTCGGCATGCATAGGTTCATCTTCAGGCAGAATCGGGCGCAGAAGGATCATGCTGCCATCTTTGAGGGCAACCTGTTCCTCGTATTCTTTTGGATACGGCCTAATGGCGAGTCGACGCTGGCGATCCCCTTCAAATTCACGCAGGGTCATGGAAGCGTCGATAACCGTCATTTCTTCTCCGGCAGCCAGCAGTGGGTGAATATCCAGATCCTGAATTTCCGGACAGTCGATAATCAATTGTGAAATTTTCAC
The DNA here is from genome assembly GCF_017329545.1 of Photobacterium ganghwense. NCBI lineage: Bacteria > Pseudomonadati > Pseudomonadota > Gammaproteobacteria > Vibrionales > Vibrionaceae > Photobacterium > Photobacterium ganghwense. The sequence continues at coordinate 1,024,494 of NZ_CP071326.1, read as the reverse complement.
CAGTAGCTTGCACAACGCTGGTATATCTATGCGTTCCGGTAGGTTACGTTGACGAATCTTGCCGGTTTTAATGGCATTTATCACCATATAGCGCGCCAGCGCCATGTTGAGTGGCGGAATCCCAACAGCGGCATCCTTGTGGATGTCCCATTCAGCGGCATCTTCACCCAGTAAAATGACAGGCCCGAAGATAGGGTCATCGTAGACAGAGATTCGCAGTTCCTGTGCGCCCGCACGGCGAGCCATACGTTGTACCAGCAGGCCATCAATACGTGCATTAGGGTATTCGAGAGAGACGCGATCCAGTATGGCCTGCGCACCGTTAGCCACTTCAGCGGCGGTACGCAAATGCAGTAATACGCCATGTACTTCGGATTTATGACGAATGTCCGGTGAGCGAAGTTTTACCGCGACCGGATAACCAATTTGTTCCGCGATGTAAGCAGCTTCAGCCGGGTCATCGGCAATCCACGTCGGGAGTGTCTGGAAGCCGTAACTTTCCAGCACCGGACGTATTTCATGTGTTTCCAGCTGGTGGATACCCTGCGCCAGCAGGTGGTTAACAACATCCCTTACGTGTTTCGGGTTGGCTTGAATTTCACCGAAGGAAACCGGGGTTTCCATCAGTTGTTTCTGGTTTCGACGGTATTCCACCAGGTGCATGAAGGCTGAAACGGCACTTTCCGGTGTCCGATAAGCAGGAAAACCGGCATCGGTAAAAATCCGGCGAGACTCTATCGCTTCGTCTTCCCCAGACCAGTTAGTCAGAATATTAAATTTCCGTTTTCTTGGGTGCTGATTAATCACCTCAACCAGTCTTTTGGCGGTATTGTTTCCGCGGGCAATGGCGGATGGTGAGTGCATGATCAGCAGGGCATCGAAGTCATCGCTGTCCAGCAGGATGTTAATGGCTTTCTCGTAGCGCTGAATGTCTGCGTCACCAATAATGTCTATTGGGTTGGCCTTTGACCAGGTTGAGGGCAGGACTTCAGATAATTTCGCGATGGTTTGTTCGCTCAGCTGCGCCAGTTTACCGCCGCGGTCGGCCAGCGCATCAACAGCAAGGATGGCAGGGCCACCACCATTGGTCAGAATGGCCAGACGCTCACCACGTAATGGCACGGAGTGGGCAAGGGTTTCGACCGCAGCAAACAGCTCATGAGTGTTGTTTACCCGGAGCATACCGGAGCGTCGAATTGCTGCATCGTAAACGGCATCTAATCCCGCTGGCCCACCGGTATGCAATTGTGCCGCTGCGCTACCAGCTCGGGTACGACCGCTTTTTACGACCAGAATACGGCGGTTACGGGCGGCGGCTCGTGCTGCAGACATAAAACGGCGGGCATCTTTAACCGAGTCGATATACAGCAGAATGGCTTCTGTTTTGCTGTCGCGACACAAGTAATCCAGCAATTCAGCGAAATTCACATCGCAAGCGTCGCCCAGAGAGAGGAAAGTCGAAAAGCCGATATTTTTGTTTTTAGCCCAATCGAGAATGGTGGTGCAAACCGCCGCCGATTGTGAAATAAACGCAATATTACCCTTATGGGCTGAGATCGGAGAGAAAGACGCATTCAGATTCAGCCAGGGTAAAATAAGCCCCATGCTGTTCGGGCCGACAAGGCGCATGTTGTATTGTCTAGCAACCGCGTACATACGTTCTTCATCGGTTTCACCATCATGGAGGATTTGATTCATTCCTGCGGCCAGCACGATGGCAGCTTTTACGCCTTTTTCTCCGAGCTGCCTGATGATTTCTACGTTACGATGAGCATTGGTACAAACAATGGCAAGGTCTGGCACCCGAGGCAGGCTGTCTATGGTCGGGTAGGCCAAAACACCAGCAACCGCTTCGTACTTTGGAGTGACGGGCATGATGGGGCCATGAAATGAGCCTGATAATAAGTTTCGGATGACGACATTACCGGCGCGATTGGGATTATCAGAAGCGCCGATAACGGTGATTGATTTCGGTTTGAGAAGCTTATCGATTCCTTCCATGGCACCACTCTCCAGACAATTTCAGATGAGTGTAACGAATGCCGTCAGGAGTGTCTGACTAAAGTGCAGGAGCTGTGATCAACGGCAAGATATCTGGGTACTGTCAGCCTCTCATATCTATGAATATGCACAATAAAACAGGATCAAACTGCTAATGTATATTTGGTCGCCAAGCTGAAAATTGACTCGCTTCTCTGGAAAACACCTATCAATAATATCTGCCAATAAAACCTCTCGATAAAACGTCTTAGATACGCAAGAGAGCAGGATTACACTTCATAGCGGGATTTGTCCCCAATGTCGTAGTGCAGGGGCATACGCCATTTCGAAAAAGCCGCGACAGCCAGTAAGATAGCTCCAGCCATGCTGCAGGCAATCATCAATTGGGGAATGCTTAGCACTAAGCCGGCCCAGAATCCGGCCAGAACCAATGGGGTGATCAGCAGCACTTTCAGCTTGAAGCAGTAATACTCTTTGACCGCTAAGGCGCTGAAGGCAAACAAGGCCGCTCCCAGTCCCAGCGGAGCCCACAAGCCAGATAATTGCCACAAGGTGGCAAACAAGGCACTGCCGAGGATAAGCCAGCGGAAACGTTTGTCATAAATATGGACGGTGGTGGTTGCTATTAAAGCCGCCATAATCAGGCCGGTTGCTGCAAAATCGTTTTCCCAGGCGGCAACTGACATTAATCCGCTACCGGCTGTCAGCGCCGAACGATATAAAATAACGGTAAGCTTATCAATCGCATCCAGTTGGCACTGAATTTGTGGGTCAGCCATGGTAAAAGCTCCTAGAAAAGTGGTCCTGATACGTATCACGTGCAGTCAAAAGTCCGTATGCTGCAGTGGAATTTAACGTTACTTATTGATCTATCTTAAAGTTAGGGTTGAATGGGGCAAAATACAGCGGCAGAATAGTGAAATTCCACAGACTCTGGCCATATAACATGAAAAAAATCGCCGTATTCGCTGCAGCCGTTGTTCTTACCGGTTGTGCATCTGAGAATCAATCCACCCAGATTGTTGTATCGTCGGTTATCGAAGATACCCGTTATGATTTAACTGCCGAAACACAGCAAACCACTCCGATTAGAAAAGAGGATCTTGTTGTTCATCGTGCGGTTCAATTAAGCAAAGCGGCGGGTGTCATTGAGCAGGCGGCAGAACAGGAACGTACTAGCAGCACTGCCTTATCAGGATATACCATTCAAATATTGGCACTAAGGAAGGACGATGGACTACCTGATTACGCCAGTAAATTGCCATCTGGGCAGCCTGTTTGGTTAAATCAAAAGCAGCTCGATGGTGCTCCTTGGTTTACGTTGCTTTACGGCCGTTACGCAAGTAAAGAAGCTGCGCATAAAGCGTTATCTTCTTTGCCTGATTCACTTCAGACTTTTGGCCCCTTCATTCGCCAGCTTGATAGCATTGAAGATTCCGCTGCTTCATCAACGATGACACGCCTGAATTAATTTATTTTTTAAAGCCGCTTTAGCGGCTTTTTTGTTGTTTCAGCGGCCTGGTAGCCTATAAGCACCTCCACTGGACTGTCTCGCAACAAATCAGATTTATAAGCCCTCATTCATTAAAACAATTATTTATAAAAGGCAGCTTCCGTCACCTAAGCGATGGTGTATACTTATGACTATTGTTTCAATAGTTCTTGTAATATTGAAGTTATGAATACTGAACAAGCAACCACCCTTTTTGATTCTCTGTCATCAGGCGTACGCCTTGATGCCTGGCGTTTACTGGTTAAAGCTGGTTTTGAAGGCAAAGTGGCGGGAGAGATGGCCCGTGAAATGGACATCGCTCCGAATGCATTGTCGTTTCACCTTAAAGCGATGTTACATGCTGGGCTGGTATCCGTTGAACAGCAGGGGCGATTTCAGCGATATCGTGCCAATATTCCGGTGATGATGGATCTTATTGCGTATCTGACGGAAAACTGTTGTGCCGGAGAAACTGACACGGAATGTCATCCTGACAAGCTATCAGCCTGCTGCCCTGACAATCGTTCAAAACGTAACTGAGGCGCACTGACTTGGGAACAAGATCTTAGGTCTTTGGAATAGAAAGACGTTTGTTACAACGTGGGTTCAAGTGAAGCCAATGCCTAAGGGCAACTAACAACCGAATGAAAAAGATATAACGAGAGGATGACAATGGGCATTTTTGAACGCTTTCTGAGCGTGTGGGTCGGCTTGGGTATGCTGGCGGGGCTGGCAGGGGGTATGCTGTTTCCTGACGTATTTTCGCTGCTGGGTGATATGCAGTACGCGCAAATTAACCTGGTTATTGCGGTACTGATCTGGCTAATGATTTACCCCATGATGATGCAGGTCGATTTCTCTGCGGTTAAAAAGGTGCATCAGCGTCCCAAGGGGTTGATTATCACTCTGACAGTGAACTGGTTGATTAAACCGTTCACTATGGCGCTATTGGCCGTGTTTTTTATCAGACATGTTTTTGGGGACTGGATTTCGCCCGAGATCGGTGAAGATTACATTGCCGGTATGATTCTGTTGGGAGTCGCGCCATGTACGGCAATGGTGTTTGTCTGGAGTCAGCTGACTAAAGGCGATGCCAATTACACCTTGGTTCAGGTGGCAATTAATGACTTGATAATGGTGGTTGCCTTTGCTCCGCTTGCCGCGCTTTTGCTGGGTGTGACAGATATAACAGTGCCGTGGGACACGTTGATTCTATCCGTTTCACTGTTTGTGGTCGTCCCGCTGTTAGCTGGCGCGTTGACACGTCGTGTTGTACGTCAGCAGGAAACATTAAATCGTCTGTCTGCCGGGTTGAAACCGTTTTCAATTGCGGGATTGGTCGGTACTGTGATTCTGCTCTTTGGGTTTCAAGCTAAAACCATTCTGGCGAACCCGGTTGATATTGTTTTAATTGCGATTCCTTTGCTGCTGCAGACGTATCTGATATTTGCAATCGCCTATATCTGGATGAGAAAGTGGAAACAACCGCATGACGTAGCAGCGCCGGGGGCAATGATCGGTGCATCAAATTTCTTTGAACTGGCTGTTGCCGTCGCTATCAGTTTATTTGGGGTACATTCAGGGGCAGCACTGGCCACGATTGTTGGGGTTCTTGTTGAAGTGCCGGTGATGCTATCTCTGGTTGCCTATGCAAACAAGACCCGAGGCCAGTTTGCTGCAGTGTAAAGCTGGCTAACACCCAGACCCAGCAGACCCACCAATCCGTTGAACAGCGAGAAGCATCGCATCTATTATGCTACTGGAGAGCATATGGGGCGATGCTTTTTTTATGAGGTTTTGGACTTTGGGTTTTGGGCATTGCTCGATTTAAACAGGGGAATTATAGCGTTGAACTTCCCATGAGTGGTTAAACCGAGCATGATTGCTGGTAAATTGAGCTGATGAATGTCATTTCCGTGAAAGATATGGCGCTAGTTACCGATAGAAGGTGCAATAGCCGCCTTTTTTTTATTACTATTAGAACTAATTGAAAAAATGCACCACTCAGCGACTGAGTGAGAAGTGCTATTCGTGATTTAAAACTGGCACCTGTGGCCAGCGATAACAACAAGGGATGATAATGAGTTCAATCCACGTATTACTCCTGTGCGGTGGCGGAAGCTCCGAACATGAAGTCTCTCTCGTATCTGCTAACTTCATTGAGCAGCAACTCCAGCAGATTGACGCCATTACCTACACCCGTGTCGAAATGAAAAATGATGGCTGGTACAACGCTGAAGGCGTATTGTGCCGTTTGAATCTTGATCAGACATTGGTTGAGGGTGAAGTCAGCCGTAAAGTGGATTATGTCATTCCTTGTATTCATGGCTTCCCGGGGGAAACGGGGGATATCCAGTCTTTCCTGGAAATGGCAAAATTGCCATACCTGGGCTGTGGTCCGGAAGCGAGTACGAATTGCTTCAATAAAATTACCACCAAACTGTGGTTTGACACGTTGGGTATCCCGAACACGCCGTATATTTTTCTCAGTGAGAATAACGATGATGCCTACCATCAGGCTGAGCAGGCGTTGGATAAGTGGGACAAACTGTTTGTCAAAGCCGCGAGCCAGGGGTCATCAGTTGGCTGTTACCGTGTAACGAATCGCGATGAATTGGGGCAGGCGATCAAAAATGCTTTCACCTTCTCTAAACAAGTACTGATTGAAAAAGCAATTAAGCCTCGTGAATTGGAAGTTGCTGCGTACCAATACGGCGACGAACTGATTATTACAAAGCCGGGTGAAGTCACTTGTCCGGAAGATCAATTCTATAGCTACGAAGAAAAGTACAGCGCAGACAGTCATTCCAGTACGACAGTAGAAGCCGCTAATCTGAATGATGAACAGCTGGATCAGATTCGTGAGTATGCTCGTAAAGCGTTCATCCACATGAAGCTGAAAGATTTGTCGCGTATTGATTTTTTCCTGAGTGAAGATAACGAGATTCTGCTTAACGAAATCAACACATTCCCAGGGATGACGCCTATCTCAATGTTCCCCAAAATGCTTCAGCATTATGGACATGACTTTAAGGCATTTCTGGAACAGGCAATTAAGAACGCGGTGCAATAATCAGTCAGAGCCGGGGGAATTCCCGGCTTTTGCTCATTTTTAATCGTGAGAATTGTGAGCGAAACGGGCAACAGCTGCATCAGCTCCGGATTGCATTGGTTATAATCAGTTAAACTGGTTAGCAACCTGAGTGGTACATGGATGCCTATCGGATTATAAAGCCATGCTAACAGAAGAAGAAAAAAAGGCGCATTTTAAGCGTTTACAAAACAAGAATTACCGGGCCAGTTTGCGCTTAGAAGGGATTCATCTGGAAGGGGAAACCCATGACCCCGAATGCGTATTAAAGAGTGAATCAGAACAGATTGCAGACTTGACGTTACGGTATGCGAGATAAATATGATGTTGATCATGACCCTGATTGTTATCCTGGTTCCAGCGTCTTAATCAACCTGTTATCCATTAAAGATGAAGATGAACTTGAAGCCGCTGAACGTGACTTCACACGAGTTCGGGCGGAACACTTTGAGCCTGAATTCAATAACTTCACTCTCGATTACCTCCAAAAAATCCACCGAATTCTGTTTCAGGATTTGTACCGCTGGGCAGGACAACCCCGCCAGGTCGACATTACCAAAGGTGAAACGCGTTTCTGTCACTGGCAAAACATTATAAGAGAAACCAACAAGTTGTTGCAGTCTTTGGCTGAAGAAGGTTATCTCTGCCGACTACCTCTGGATGAGTTTATTGAACGCATTGCCCATTATTACTGTGAACTCAACGTTATACATCCTTTCCGGGAAGGGAATGGGCGAGTGCAGCGGATATTTTTCGAGATATTAGCGATCAATGCTGGCTATGAATTATGTTGGGAAGGAATCAACTTGTCGGAATGGGTTGATGCTAACCAAGCCGGTTATTTTGGTAACCTTACTCAGTTGAAAGGCCTTTTTGCACGAATTACTGTGCCTATTGATCGACAAGTTGGTTACCAAGAACACTGGACGGATGCACCGAAGGAAGAGTAACTGGGAAAAACGTTGCGAACCATGTTTAGTCACTATGTCTAATGCACTATAACTTTTTATCTGTTTATGAATCTAATATATCCCCACATTGTAAAAAGCCAGCTAATAACAACTAGCGTTCCCAGGGCTTGGGCTTAATATACTTCGCGATTTCTTTGTCATGCCTGTCTTTGTTACCGACATACTGAGCCGGCATTGCCGGGCTTTTCCAGCGGCCTTGTTCTTGAATATCTTTTATTGAGCATCCGGATTCAGCGAGATCTTGTGAGGCTCCAACCCGAGGAGACTGGCCGGAAAACAGAGAAGACTCTGGTTGTCCTAATTCGTCACTGGCTCGACGAAAAACACGATAAATCGAGGAGTGATCCAAAGGGGAATCTCCAATGTTTCCATGGCGGTCTATCCGGCGAAAAACAAAACCATTGTCTATCATTCCGGTCACTAACCACCGTTGCAGAGCTTTTGACGCGACAGAACTCAGCGCAATCACGTCATTTTTGATGCACAAATCAATCATCCCGTTTGGATGAATTGACAAATTTTCAACGGAGAGATTCGCCAGTTCGCTACGCTTTAACATAGCCTCAAACATCACAGCCCAAATTGCCAAATCTCGAATATCTTTAGGCTTGGTCGATAGTTCAAAGCGTAACAACAGAGACTGCAAATGCTCATCTCGAAATGCCGATGCGTTTTGATAATCATCGTGTTTCTCTAACTGCTGCTTTTTCATTTCAAGCCGAATTTCAGTTTGTGCACAAGGGTCGGGTAGTGTGTGACAACGGTGCACTAATGAAAGTGTGACAAGGTAACGTTTGAGACTGGCGAGTTTACGCGTCTTCGCCATTTGCTCGATGTAGCGATGAACTGTATCTGCTTTTGCTGGCAAAGCTGGAACCTTATGCTCAATACAGAAAGCAAGAAAGCTGTTCCAGTCATTTTTAAACGATACTAGGGTATTTTTTGCATATTGGCCCCGAGTCAGTTCGTTCAAAGGTTCAACACTTTCGAGAGGCTGGCGAAATATAGCCTGACTGTGTTGTGAGGTGAGTTCATCAGAAATTGGGGTTATCTGTTTTGCCATTATTTCACCTTAGCTAGCGCACCATAATTTTAAGAGTATATCATTCGGATTTATGTCTCGCGCTATCTACTATATAATTAATTCCAGATAACAATTATTCGTCTATCAATGACACACCACGTAGTTTGTTGGTGTTTTCATTCTGGTTGAATATGAGTGCAGTAACTCGCTGTGATGCCGGAATGTTTGTTAGGCTCCGAGTGATGAGGCAATAATGAAAAAAAGAGTATTCCATCGCGGCCACACTATTGAAAATGCGTCTGGCCATCCGGATGATTGGAAATGCATCATTGGGGGGCAGTCAGTTTCTTCGAAGCTGACATTAATAAAGAAGAGTATCGATTGGTGGTGTGAAACAAAGACCTTTATGCCACCTAACAAACTGGTAGCAGGGCAGAATAATCCGGCTCGACTCACTCAGACCAAAGTTGAAGAGTACAAGGGCTTCAAGCTAATGAACGATTCCGGAGAGAATAATCAATGGTACGTCATTATTGGTAGCCGGTTGTTGAAAGGCACCCCGGCTGCAATAAAACAGCACTTGGATATCGTGATACAGAAACGCCAGCAACTGCAAGCTCAGAACAAATGACTGTTAACAAAAAACGCCCTGATCGGGGCGTTTTTTGCAAACGGTCTGCGTGTAAAGTAGAGGTTAATCATCGCTATCTGATTTATCGACATCTACCAAGTAGTCGCCACTTAACCAGTTTCTACCTATCAACAATTTATATTCCAGCTTACTGCGATCTCGCAGGTTAACCGCAACCTCTTTGTGTTGGCCGTTCCAGCCCAAATCCATTTTTACCGCGTATCGACGTTCCACACCCTGAGCATTTCTGATTTTGCTGACTTTAACAATTTTTCCACGGTACTTTGCTTCTTCACCTTTTTCGTTTATTGAGGTGAATTCAACCGTGTGGCCTAGGTGATCACGCATTCTGTCGCTCTCACTCTCTTCACCAATCACTTTAATGTCTTTAGCGTGAATGGAAGTGGTTGCAGCACCAGTATCGATACGAGCAAGATAATCTAAGTCCAATCCGTGCACTTTAATCGTTTCTACTTGCCCCACAACAGATTTGTCTTTGACACTTTTGGCTTCTACAACAGACAGGCTGCTGCCCACACCAACCAGCGACGCTAACAAAACAACAGGGATAAACAGTTTCTTCACGAAAACTCCTAAGCGCTTGGTTCAAAACAAGTATTCTTACAAAACAAGAATGAACGTTATATGAATAACGGCCAACTATCTAGGAATCTTAGTTAATTTTCAGCAAATTTCGAATTTCAGCGCAGCTCTCTGATGGATTTTTAAACTGATAGACCTGAAAACCTAATTGACTAGCGGACGTTAAATTTGCAGGGTGATCATCGATAAACAATGATTCGGAGGGTTCAAGATTAAAACGTTGGACAAGCAACTCGAAAATCTCAGGTTCGGGCTTGATTAAAAGCTCTTTACCGGATACGAGACCACCATCAAATAGAGCATACAGGCCATGTTTTTCATTCAATTTTTCAAAAAACGCACTGCACATATTGGTAAGAAAATAGGCGTTAAAACCCATAGTAATCACTTGCTGGACCAACTGATAAGACTCATCAATCAAGGTCAGGCTGGTCTGTATATGTTCAATGAAGTCTTCAATTCTTGACTCATCCAATCCGGAACGTGAAGCAAACTTATGTTGAGCTTCGGCCATGAGCATAGTGCCACGGTCTAACGCTAACCAGTCAGGGTGATGGATAACATGGTTTAACAGACGTTCTTGTTCGTCCGTATCGTCCGTAAAAGTGGCCACAATTTTGCGCGGATTCCACTCAAACAATACGGCACCAAAGTCGAAAATAACGTTTCTGATCATAACTGTTTCCGTTACAGTGTCTAATACTGATAATATTCGCGAACGGGTAATGCGCAAATGGGATCATTGAAGATATTACCTGGTTCACAGATCCAACAAATGACGAGATTTTCCCCATGAATGACAACAGCCGCTTGGTGTTTTCGACAGAAACCGGCCGCATCAAAGAAGAAAAGCAAGCTCCAGAACGTCCTAAAGGTGACGGCATTGTTCGTATCCAACGTCAAACGAAAGGACGTAAAGGCAAAGGCGTGTGTATTGTCACAGGTTTGGATATGGAAGACGCCCAACTCAAGCTTCTGGCTGCGGAACTAAAAAAAGTATGTGGTTGCGGAGGTTCAGTAAAAGATGGCACCATCGAAATCCAAGGTGATAAGCGTGATGTCATCAAAGCAACGCTAGAGAAAAAAGGCCACACGGTCAAATTGGCTGGCGGTTAATATCAGCGCAAACGAACAAGCATCTGAGAACCCCAAGTTTAGTTTGGGGTTCTTTTCTAAGATAATTTGTTCAATGGAGCGAACCGTAAACGAAGTGATTAGCCGAGTTCGCTTAATTGCAAATTATATACTTTATGGTAAATCAGCCAATACTGTTAAATCCCAGCCCCATACCAATTACTCATCGTCAACGAATGAGAGAGGTGAGGCGAACTGAGAAGGACATTGCTGCCACATAGCATGTGATACTAATCCCTAGAAGCGTATTTAACATACATAATGCGCACTGAAGCTTCGGGTTGTTAAATACCAGCAGCCCAGTCATACCAAGGGCTAAACCCTTAAACCCTTGGCGGCTTAACTTTGCCGTGATGTCATTCCAAATCTGTTGTGCCTTGTAATTTTTGGCCTTGTCCGCCGCCAAAAAGATTAATGCTTCGTGCGGGTCGATATTTGAATTTTCAGCTAGAAAAATTGCTTCTGCATCAGTTAGATAGCGTTCACCTTTTCGAATTTTACTAATCTTCTGTGGGCTAATTGCCAAATCATGGGCGATTTGTTTGTCTTGGATGTAGTTTTTCGCTGTTTTATAAGCATCTAACAGTGTGTTTGCATACATAATTTTTCCTCCGTTTTATCTATTCTAGCGCGTTAATCCCGAAAATAGGCTATTTACAATCCCGATTATCGTCATCTAGGCTATACGGAATTCGGGATTAATAGGCGCTGAGGCACACATGACAATGAAGACCCCTGCACAATTAGCGGCTGATTGGCTGGTAAATGATTGCGTCATTCTGGATACCGAAACCACGGGCTTGGATAACCAAGCTGAAATCTGTGAAATCTCTATCATTGATGCCTCTGGTGCTGTCCTGTTTGATACGTTGGTTAAGCCGGTCCGCCCAATTCCTGCTGAGGCTATCGCGATTCATGGCATTACCAATGACATGGTGGCCGATGCGCCAGCGTGGGCTGAAATCTATCAGGATGTGTTAGCTCTGCTGGCTGGTCGTTGCGTGGTTATTTATAACGCGGCATATGATTTAAGGCTCATTGCTCGATGCACTTTGCGTGCTGGTGTTGATGTGAGTTCGGGTTTGGATATTGATGACGTTGCTCGCCTTCTTAAGGGGATTGAGGGCAATGCTCAATGTGCCATGCTGACCTATGCCGAATTCTACGGTGATTGGGATGACTACCGTGATAATTACCGCTGGCAGCGTTTGACCAATGCGGCTGACCAGCAAGGCGTTGTCGTTGATGGACAAGCTCACCGGGCTTTGGCGGATTGTCGAATGACGCTTGGTGTCGTTGAGGCTATGGCTCAGGGCAAGTAGTTATGACTCATCAGCTCTATTACGAAATCAATGATGACGGAACGGGATTCGCCTTTATCAGTGGCGAGCCTGAATACTTCCGAAATTGGAACGAGCTGCACGAAATTGGTCGCGAATTTTACCCTGCCGGATATGAACTGCACCTTGTAACGGCGGATAACTGGCAAGAACTGTATGACATGGGGGCGTTTGATAATGAGTGCGATTATTGATTATTTGTCCCTGTCTTGGTCGCCAGAAGAATTAAGCCAGATTGTTGAACTGGCAAAAATGGGCGCTTCTATCAAGGCCATTCGTGGTTTTGAGTTTAACGAATACGGTGACGCCCTAAAGCACGATGCACTAGATACGGGTGCGATTGATTATGCGGCGGCTGTCCGTGCGCAGTTTCGAGATACTGAGTTTGCGATTGGGTCTGACTCTCGCAAGTTTCATGAGGTCAAGCGCGACCTGTTCGACCACTTCGGCCTGAATACGTTGGATTGTTTGTGTCGTGGTGAAGTGACCCGCTTTATCAACCGTCTTAATCACGGTTTGGGTCTGTTTGGTAATGAATGGTCATTTGAAATGCGTCCGGGTGGCTTCTCTGGCTATAAGCATTCCGCCAACATTTTAGTTAACGGTCAGCAAGCTGGCCTGTGTGCTTGGGGCGCAAAGAACCACGGCTGTTATGTCTCGTTCTCCGGTACGGGTACGGCGGTATTGGATTTACAGGAAATGCACAAGGTTCTACACGAATTGCCAGGTGCGAAAATTACCCGTGTGGATATCGCCTTTGATTCGTTGGACGGCAAATATGACATTAAGACTGCTCGCAAAATGGCTGAGCAAGGTCAGTTTGTTACGCGTGGTCGTCCGGCTTCATATTGTTATATCGAGTCAGGTCATTTGTCCAAAGTGGTCAGTTATCAGAAAGAATCCGGTAAATCGGAGTCTCTGAAAAGCCGTTATGGCTTCGTGGCGGACAAAGGGAAATCGTTTTATGTCGGCTCGCGTGATGCAGGAAAAATGCTGCGCGTGTACGAAAAAGGCAAACAACTGAAATCACATCATAAGGATTGGGTGCGCTGGGAACTGGAATTACGCTCTAAGGATAGAGTGCTGCCGTTTGATGTGTTGATTTCGCCGGATAAGTACCTGACAGGTGCTTACCCTGCCCTAGCCTTTGTTGGTTCGGCTGAGCAATGTGTTATTGCTACTCACAAGCGCAAGTGGTTCACCAGTGTCGATAATGCCGTGCGTAACGGTGCGACCCAATGCGGCAAACTGGTTAATTTCATGCGTCAATGTCTGGATTTAAGCGATTCGCAAATTGTGAATATGCTGACCAGTCATTTAGAAGATTTCGAAATACCAAGCAGATTAAATCAGCCTGTGTATCAAGATACGGCTGATTCAAGTGAAATTAAATTACGATGTATGCGGTTAATAGAGCCGGATAATCACGATATATATTCCATTGCTTAATTTATTCTCCCGCCAAACATAGGCGTTTTTAAAAAGGAAAAGTGTCATGTCTACTCTGAATGTATTTGTTACTGCGGTAACTAAAGGTGCTGGTATCTCTAAAAAATCTGGCGCACCTAAGCCTTATTCTTTTGCGCAGGTTCATTATCTGGTGCCTGCAAAGGGCTTTGTGAATGATGACAATAATATTCAAAAGCTGGGCTATGAAGAAAAAACCATTTCGATGAAAGATGACCAGTCTTTATTTAATCAGTTCGGCTCTGTTCAGTTCCCATGCAATCTGCAATTGATTATGGAATCTGACCCTGAAAACCCTTCGCGCAATATTGTGACGGACTTTTCCGATGTGGCGAAATGATGATTTATTTGAATCGCAGTTTTTCACTGCGGTTCTTAAAGCGGTAAATAGTTACGGGTATTTATCGTTAGAAACGTTGGCAGATTCGCAAAGGAACTGCCGTTTAAATTCCTCCAGGTCAACATCGTTTCGGCCTGTAGAAAAAGCAATAACGGTTTAGGGTGGCATCATGGCAACTGACAATGTTTGTGTAACGGTAAACGAACAAGGTTTTCTGTATGCCACCTCTCAGCCAATTTCGGAGTGTGCCAGCTATGTGATGGTGAGCCGCTCCACCTATGACAGCTTTATTGCTGATATGTCGGTGACGGGTGAGCAGCTTACAGAGGCGTTTACCTATGGTTTTGCTGCCGTCATCGTGTTTGGCTATTTTGCTGCGTATCCTGTCGGAATTGCGAAAAAATTGATTCGCAAAGTGTAATGTAATTAATTGGAGAAAAAGAAATGACTGATATTTTTGCTGCTGTTGAACTGGGTGACGTTGCGACTTTCGTTGGTACAACTGGCGTTATTATCATCGGTATCGCAATGGCGTTTAAAGGGATTTCCCTTGCTAAACGCGCCGTTAACAAGGCTTAATTAATGACCGCCCTATTGCATGATTTAATTATTACCGTCTGGTCATTGATTGGGGCTATAACGGGGTATGCCGTCTTGCAAGGTTGGCGGTAAATAACGGCATATGAATAAGGCGGCTTCGGTCGCCTTTTTTATTGGTGAGAAAATGAAAAGAATATTTCTTTTATTCCTCTTGGTTTTTTATTCTAGTTATTCTTATTCAGCCTACTATTACGTTGTCGCTTCGTCGGCCAGTGGTAATTATTCGAGTTTAGACCAAGCTATTTCTAAAGAAAAAGCCTATTTGCAAGGCTTTAATGAGATTGTTGGTGAGGTGGAAGTTAAGGAAAGTACGGCCATTAAAAATCATGGCTCAGTTTATATTTATTATAAGCCTTATGAAAGTTATTCATATTATATGAAACATTCATTCACTTGGTGGATTAAAGAGGATTATTGTTCTACTTCGTCTGCTCGTTCGGATTTAAATAATAAAATAAATGAGTGTTTTGATAATACTCCGTTAAATAATGAAGCATCACACAATTATTATTGTAGTGAGGATGCGGTTACTATCCTTGGTTCATGTACTTATACGCCAATTGAGGGTGAATGTACTGGTGATGCCTGTGGAGGTGATGGCTCTGGTGAGGGCGGTGAAGGTGGTGATGGTGGTGATGGTTCAGGCTCCGGTGGCGATGGTTCAGGTTCCGGTGGTGATGGTTCAGGTTCCGGTGGTGATGGTTCAGGTTCCGGTGGTGATGGTTCAGGCTCCGGTGGTGATGGTTCAGGTTCTGGTGGTGATGGTTCAGGTTCTGGTGGTGATGGTTCAGGCTCCGGTGGTGGCGGTTCAGGCTCCGGTGGTGGCGGTTCAGGCTCTGGCGGTGATGGTTCCGGCTCTGGCGGTGATGGTTCCGGCTCTGGTGGTGACGGTTCGGATGGTCAGGGTTCGGGTAGTGTGGATTTGTCCCCTGTCCTCAATAAATTGGGCAGCTTGCAATCTACCGTTGACCAAAACGCGTCAACTATCAAGGCAGCTTTGAAGGATGCGCAAAGTGCGAATACTTCGGCTTTGGCAGATATTGAATCGGCTACTCGCGGCCTTGGGTCTGACCTTGCTGGCATTGAATCAGCTACTCGCGGCCTTGGTGGTGACTTGTCTGATATTGCTGATAGCACGGCCTCTACCGCAACTCGGGTTAACAATCTGGCGGAATCAAACCGAAATGCGTTAGCAGGTGTTGAGCAAGCGACCACGGATGCAGGTAACAAGTTAAGTGTTGACCTGAATAAAATCCTTGATGCTGATAAGAAAATTAACGCCACGTTGGAAGAGCAATTAGCGCTATACAACAAGTATATGGAAACGGCTGAACAGTCCAGAAGCTCTCTTGAGCATATGGCGCAATTTACGGAGGAGGAATTAGCGGTTTTGCGTGAAATGCAAGGTCAGTTCATGACGAATTTCGACCGCCAGTATGACCAGTTGGCGGGGATTCATTCAGCGGTTGGTGATATGGCGCAGTCCATTAGTGACGACAATCTGACAATGATTAATCAGGCCGTTGATGAATTTAAGCAACTGGAATCACTCAATAACACTGCCCGGCAATCGGCGGATGAACTCGCCAACATTGCAGACTTAACCAAGGGGCTTGGCGACAGCCAGGTGCAAACCAATGACAAGCTGGATGGTGTCAAAGATGCTGTTAATCAGGTCAATGATACTTTGCTTGCCAATGAACAGCAGGAATCGGCTAGAGCGCAAGAAATGATTGATGCCATTCGTGATTCGGCATTACCGCAAGGTGAGTTAGAGGGGCTTCGCAATAGCGTTGATGCGATTGGTGATGATGTGGCTGACATTGGTGACACGCTCGATGGCATAGCCGCAAATCAGGATGCCCTTGCTAATCTGGATGTGTCCGGTGCGGGTGTGGTGCCGTGTTTTCAATCCAATGATTGTCATGGCTTCTACACCTCCAAGTACCCTGACGGGATTAGCGGCATTATGACGGCCTTCACCAATGATTTACGTGCCGGCGATTCGTTTGCCTTCCTTGACCAATTTAATGTGGATATTGGTAATGCGGCTGCACCGGATTTTGAAATGAATTTCAATCTGGGAAAAATGGGTAATTTCGGCACCCATAGTTTCAATATCAGTCCGGATGTGTGGCTGTTTATCCGGCTTTGTATCATGTTTGGCGCGGCCATTCTGGCGCGTGCGTTAGTGTTTGGGGGTTAATATGTACGATTGGATTGTTGAGTTGTTCAATACCCTGCTCGACTTCCTGTATCGGCTGGTCTTGTCGTTGGTCGAGATGATGAAAGATATGTGGTTCGCTATCTTCGAGCAACTGCTTCAGGCTGGCAAGGGTCTGATTGCGTTGGTGTCGTCTATGCTCGCTCCGGTGGATTTGTCGCAGTATATGACGGGCTTCCCGCCCGGTGTGTCGTGGGTCTTGGGTCAAATTGGTCTGCCGCAAGCGTTGGGCATTATTGTTGTTGCTATCACTATTCGCCTGATTCTCCAGTTGATACCGTTCGTCCGTTTGGGGTCTTGATATGATTAACCTGATTGTTGGTCGTCCCGGTGGCGGCAAAAGCTATGAAGCGGTGGTTTTCCATATCATTCCGGCCATTCAGAACGGGCGCAAGGTGGTGACTAACCTCCCCTTGAATATTGACCATTTCGTCAAGGTGTTTGGTGAAGATGCCCGGTCACTGATTCGCACCATTGATACCAAGCTGGATGACTTCGGTAACATGAACCGCGCTTTCAGCAAGCCGGAGGATTATCAGGACGACTGGAAAAACGACAAAGGGCAAGGTGTGCTGGTTGTCGTGGATGAGGCACATATGGTTTTACCCTGCTCTGGCACCTCTAAGGAGGTGCTGGAGTTTCTGAGCTTACATCGCCACTACGGGATAGATATCATTCTGATTACTCAGTCTGACCGGAAATTACATCGTGATGTGCGGGATATGGTTCAGCTGCTTTATCGCTGCTCTAAGAATACGGCACTCGGCAGCAATGACAGTTACACCCAAAAGGTCAAGGATGGTGTGCGCGGGGAAATTGTAAATACCAATATCCGGCGCTATAAAAGTTCTTATTTCCCGTTCTATCAGTCTCATACGGCGTCTAATGCTGCGGTTAAAGAGGCAATGGCCAATGACGTTAAACCACTCTGGCAGCACTGGAGTTTTATCGGTGCGGCGTTGTGTTTGGTGTTTGTGGTATTCATGTTCGCCACTGGTGCGGTAAAAAATCCGTTGGCTGTATCTGAGCCAGCCAATAAGGCTGACCAGCAAGTTAAATCACATCCTCCAGGTGCAAATGAAAATACGGCGGTGCCTGTAACGCCAGCTGCTCCGGCCAAACCGAAAACCAAACATCCCCTATCGGATTATTCATTGTTTGTGACAGGCTTTGCTAAGCAAATCGCAATCCGGACGGATAGCCGTTTTGATTTGGATTTGTCGTTTGACCGGGTTTATCTGGTTGCCTTCCAGAATAACGTTCGTCAGTTCGCGCTCGATTCCGGTGATTTGCAGCGTTTGGGGTACACCTTCCGGCGTTTGGGCGATTGCATCTACAGTCTTGAGTTCGAGGCATTTTCAAGCCTTGTGGTATGTACCAGCAATGACCAATACCGCCCGGACGAAACTGTCCCTCAACTAATGCCAATATAAGTGCGCGGAACGGGAGGGGTTCCCCGCCTTGCGGGGAGGGGCTCGTTACCGCCGCACTCTCTATCGCTCTTATCCCGCAG
The DNA here is from genome assembly GCF_017329545.1 of Photobacterium ganghwense. Taxonomy (NCBI): domain Bacteria; kingdom Pseudomonadati; phylum Pseudomonadota; class Gammaproteobacteria; order Vibrionales; family Vibrionaceae; genus Photobacterium; species Photobacterium ganghwense. The sequence goes on along the minus strand of NZ_CP071326.1, from coordinate 1,006,063 downwards.
GGATGCTAAGGGCATCAGCACCCTAGCCTTTACTTTCCTCACACCTGATATGCCCGAGCCCAGCTCCCGCCGATGGAATCATAAAAAGCCTCCATACTGCTAAGCCTGAATACTGGGTTGCGCTCCCTTAACGGCGCGAACGGTTATCGATCGTCGGAGACACTATGAATCAATAGCTTGCACCATTATGCTCTCAAGTGTATAGATCTCTGGCCGTTATTAATTAGCATTGAGTGATAGAAATGGAATTATCTATACAGACTGCATTATTTGTTGCTGTGGGCTTTATCGTTGTATCAGCTGTTGTGGGTTTACTCATTCGTTCTAAAGGCACTACGGATGACACCACTGATACTCAATACCAGCCCATCAAACGACTTCTAACTCCTGCGGAACGTTCGTTTTATGGTGTCCTGTCCACCTGTTTAAAGGATGATTATTTAATTTTTTGCAAAGTAAGAATTGCCGATGTAATTAAGCCAGTTTCTGGTCTGAATCGGTCGGAGTGGCAGCGCGCATTTAATAAGATATCTAGTAAGCACCTTGATTTTGTTATCTGCGATAAGAAGGATTTATCAATTTTATGCGCTGTTGAGCTTAATGATTCTAGTCATGAAAAGGCAACTCGTGCCAAAAGAGATGCGTTTGTTAGCAAATCTCTGGAGTCTGCGGGCGTTTCTTTTACTGAATTTTCAGCAAAGAAGTCGTATAGCATTAGCGATGTGTCTGAGCGTTTATCTACCTACCTGAAAGATGCTGACAAATCAGTTAAAAAGAGTGAAATGGATTCTGTTGCTGATGACTGTGCTTTGTAACAAGCACCTAAGTGCGTGGTTTGTCTCGTAACATGGCCTTTGTAGGCTATGTATCTATAAACAAGGCTGCTAGCCTACTCTCAACATTCATTTTTTGCGGTTTCAGCCCCTGCACAGCTCCCGTTAAATAAGCTTGCTGTTACCGCCAAATTCCCGCCAAAACTGCCACTAATTTCTATGCATCAATGTACATTTATGTGCAATAATCTTCGCCTGTGTACGTTATCAAGCCAAGGTCGAGGTTTTGGTTACTGAAATCGGCTGTATAACGTAATGGGCGTAATATGTACAAATATGTGCAAATAACTTACTTGGTTGCTGTATGACTCAATCAATTTATAACAATGAGACTTTGACGGAGTCGGTACAGGCAGAAGGGTTGCTTACGGCACCTACTGTGGGTACTTGGCAGGAGGACTTTAATTTGTCTGAAGCTGACTTTGTAAGGTTAAAATCTGGTAAACCTGTAACATTTAACTGGGCTAATAGTATTCTATTAACTTCTATTGGTTGGGGTTTTAATATATTGTCAAAGTGGTTCCCAACTTTTAAGGACCCAGCAGTACAAAGTAAAATAACGGATGGGGAAATATACACATTGGTGGCTGGTTGTAGTCTTGCCGTAATTCTATATTTAATTGGTTTAACAATGCCAAACGATAGAAAAACTGTGATGAAATCTATAGAAACACATTTTAAAAATGCAGAAAAATCAAAGCATGTGAGGAAAAGCTAATGATTACAACAAGTAATTTCCCTCCATTGTATAAGCCATTGGATGAACTTGAAATATGTAGCAATAAGTTGATTGGTGGTGGTAACTTGATTTCTATTGGTGATGTTCTGCCGATTCTAATTGGAGCCGGAAGGAAGCCTAAGGTTTGGTTACAGGCGATGCAAAATAAGACTAGGGAATCATTCGTTACTATCGTTGATAATTCTAAATCAATGCATCCTTTTGTTGACGTTAAAAATAAAAATAAAATTACAGAGTTTTATGTAAAGGATATCCTTATTTTACGTGTAAATAATAGAACTCGTACTCGAGCTGTTGTTGATTACGTTAATTTACAACCTTTAGGTATTAACGTAATTGGAGATAAAAGTAAATTAGTCGCGGGTAATGCAACTTTTAGTAATTCTACTTTCATGAACGTAGGCACAGTTCTTAATTTTGATATCTTCTAGAACACCCCGCCTAGTAATACGGGGTGAAAGGTTTTGGAGGATTGCAGACTGTCAGCGAGTACCCTTTCGGACTGTCCACAACCTCCAGGCTAATTTATCGAGATACCTTCCTTAACAGTCTGGCGGCCTTCATGATGGCCGCCTTTGTCTTTCTGTCATCTTCCGCATTGATTTCGAGTAGCGCATTACCCGTCACTATCCTATCTGGTGTCAGTGACCAGCCGTTCGGCGTAACCAGTTCACCGTGTTTTATCTTCCAGCCTCTCCAATTCTCGTTTATGGCTTCCAAATCACGGCAACTGTACAATTTCATTAATCTTCTACACACGGGCGGTATCTCCTGCCCCTCATCCCAACGCGTGACCGTTCTCACAGTTTTGAAACATAATTCAGCGGTCTCTTCTCTGCTCAAGCCACAAGTGAATTTCCGAAAAATGTAGTTGTTCGTTATTTTTTTGGACATGGTGTCACTTTTTGCATTCCTTGTTACACAAGGATTTGCATAGTAACGGCATGAATATAGCGGCTTGAACGGTTTCATGACTTATCTGTTATTTACCATAACATGGTCATAATGCGCACTGGCGTAACGTATTTTAACATTTGATGTGTCAGTAAGGAAACGTCCCGCGAAATCACAAAAATAAGCTTTGGAAACAGTTAGTTAATTCAAATCATCACGGTTTTCTTAGCGCCCAATTCTCAGTAGATTCCAGCGCTCGATAACAACGATGTTTTGGTCATGATGTCAGATTTTGCTGTTTTGCGCTTTTTGATAGCTATCGACGATTGAACCCCGCGTTATCAATCGGAATAAACAAACAATCAAGATTAGAAATTGTGAGGTTCATCATGCTGCATGAATCGTTCGTGAAGCTGTTTTGGCGCCACTTCGACTCAATTAACCAGGCTGCCGCGTGGTTTCATGTTCGGCCTATCACCATCAAGCGTTGGCTGGATGGTGAAATCGACGTAAACCCAATGGCCGAAAAACTACTGATTATCCGTGCCCGTGGCTACCTGCCTGACGACACCCGCTGGATGGGATTCCGGGTTGATGAAGAACGCTGCATTATCATCACCCCCGAAGGTCGCGTGTTCAGTCCAAAGGAGCTGGATTCGTGGGCACTCCGTTTTGATGAATACCACGCGTTAAAGCGGCTGTATGAACTGGACTATGTGCCGGTACGCTCCAACGTGGTCACACCGTTGCCGTTTCGTGGTGGTCGCCGGATGACGGAGCCTCAACAGCAGACCGTGACCAAGGATAAGAAAAAGGAAGTCAGGAAAGTTCAGGCTAAACGTGCGAACCGGACAAGTGCATCCTAATATGAAAAAGCCCGCGATTGCGGGCTTAAATGATTTGGCTAAGCTGCATTTTCAGAAGAAAGTAATGACAACCACCGCTCATAACAAATTGACAGAATGTTTTTGGATAACCATGTTAAAGCTGGCACGCAAACTGCGTCACCCATGGCGAAATATGCTTTTGTATCATTTTTCGAAAGGATAAAACTATCGTCCACCCCCTGTAATCTTGCATATTCTCTCGGGGTCAAGAATCTCACCCTAACTTTTCCGTTACCCGCCGCCACTAAAATTTGCTTAGATGACCCCCCTTTAGGGGTTCGCAGACATCCAGCTATACCGTCCGTTCTTAATTCTGCCATAGATATAGAGTTTCGAACTCGACGATAAACGGTACCATAAGTAACTTTATTCTGGTTCATCATATGGTTAAGAGTTTTAGAGTGGTTAGCACTCATCTGAGCGCATAGTTTCTCAACTCTATCATTAGACCACCAGTATTTATTGTTATGGTCTAAATCCTCAACAATATCATGAAGTTTCAGTTTAGTGTCTTCTAGTGAGGGCAAATCAAACACCCCTAGAGAACACTTGCTGTTTTGGATGTAAACACTCTGAACTTTTTTCGTGTAGAACTGGGCGTTATCAAGCAACTTGGCACTAAAATGCTCATTGGCTGAGTGCTGATTAGTAACCATAACACTAGGAGCAAGTTGTGATAGTACTGCGACAACGAATACTCTGGGCCTTGATTGTGGGGTGAAATACCGTGCATCTAACTCTACAATACTGACCACATATCCAAGCTTATTCAGTTCATTTATTGTGAAAGATACGTCTGCTCCTTTATGAGAGGTCAAAAAGCCTTGAACATTCTCAAGCAACAGAACTGGAGGCTTATCATTTAACTTCTCTATTATCTGAAGGAAGGCAATTAGTGTCCCAGATGCTTCTCCTTTTAAACCTTTTCGAGAGCCAGCGACAGATAAATCTGTGCAAGGAAAAGAAGCTGTAGCTAAAAATGCCTCAGATGGTAGCTGTTCGGTTCTTTTGGTTAATTCCCAAATATCTCCTAACAAAAAATCGCCAGCACCAAAATTGTCGACGTAAGCGCTTTGCTTATCAGGGCATATGTCATTTGCCCATAGACATTTCCAACCATCTTTTTCAAGCCCTTCCCTGACGAGGCCAGTCCCAGCGAAAAATTCTATAAAGTGCTTGTTATATGCAGTTTTATTCATTGGTGTTGTGCGTTGTTGTGCTGTATAAAAATACAGTGGATTATAAACAAGTATCAACCAGAAGTATACTGCAACTCACCGTCAACAATTTCTAGTATCAGTGTTCCATTGCTCACGACAAACCTATAGCTCATTGAGCGCCTAAACCGTTGTTTCCTTTGTTTGGGATCCTTTATTGAGTAATTTTCTTGATACAGTGGCATCCAAGTCATAAAAGTGTCACTGACTTGACTTGGTTCTAGTTTGAATACTGTCACTCGGCTATAATCTTGTGAGTAAGAACAATATAAATGACTAATTTTACAGTCATCGTAAAGCTTGTCTAAGCCGGTATTTAAATGATATTGGTATTCAAAGTTAGAGCCCTCTTTGGCTGACTTTACCTCAAACCCGTCTAAATCGGCACCGTAACCATCCCTACCTCTTCTACCCGTTAGCTTTGAACAGAACATTTCCCAATAAGTAGGGTGAACAGTTCCTGAAACATTAAAGTTATATAGTCTTAACTCCTCAAAAAGATCCGGTTGATAAATGTATCTTCTGTAGAAATCGTAAGCATCATCGTAGTTAAGTGTTATATCCATAACCTATCACTCATCTTAAAAATAACGGCAAGTTATGGATTTTAAACAAATAGTGTATATATTCCTATTTACCATCTCTCAAAATTTATGCTCTATAGCCTTGATTCTATTTTCATGTGCTTCGATTATCTTTTTAATCCAAGCAATATCCGTCTTCATTGCGATACCCGTCCCGAAGGCTGAGAAAAAGCCGGTCGCCGCAGCGACCAGCACAGTCTGGTAAACGTCCATAAACCTCCTAGCCTTGCTCTTTGCGAACCGTGTCGAACAGACCAATCAGTGCCGCCGCGATGGTCGGAATCAGGCCGCCGATTTGCGCGCCGTTCTCACCGATGGTGACCTGGACTAACTCGCTGTTGCCGGTGATAAGACCGGCGGCCACGCTACCCAGCAGTAGCAATCCAGTTTTGGTGCTGGTTTCTTTCAGATTAATCATAGTAATCCCTGTTTACGCAAAAACTTGATGGTGTATGCGCCTGCGACCATGCCCGCGACGCTGATGCCGATTTGAATGGCGATGCTTTTCTTGGTCATGCCAATGCGACTCCTTCCATGACTTCGTGATAGCTGTATTTCTTGCCGACTTCCATCCGTGCCATTGCTTTGATGATCTCCGTTGCCGTGTGGTCGTCGTTCATGTCCAGCCGGTCATTTTTGCCGTAGCCCGTCCACTTGGCGACCATGTTGGCGTAATGGTTGCTGTTGTTTTCGTGGCTCGGCGCGAACGTGTGGACGATGCTGTGAATCGTGTTGATGCCGCGCTTCTGGTAGCTGCGCAGAATACGGGCGGCGGCGCGGAATCCCCACTTGTCATGCTCGAAAATGGAAAATCGTCCGTCGCTGCCGACCTGGCCGCGCCATTTGTTGCGGGTGCTGTACTCGATATTCAGCGGGTTTTTGTTGCGGATACCGCGTGGCTGACTGGTATCAATCACGTCTGTTGCTCCTTCAATAATGCCAGTCCATGACATGCCCGAATCCGTGCCGGTGTTGATGGCACCTGAATCGGTTGTGCCCTGGTTGGGAATGTTGGTAACGGCGGGCGGTTGGGAAAGCCCGCGATAAATCAGCCATGCCGCAGCGCCCAGCGTGGCTGTTGCTCCTGCAAACACGGCGATTTTCATGTGTACAGCCCCCGTCGCATCGGCGTTTGGGTGTAACGCAGATAAACCTGCATCCCGCCGCAGTTGCGCACCAGGTCTGCATTGGCCTGAGATAGCTCAATTGTGACGGCGTCACCGTTGAAATCTGTCACGGTAATACCCTCATCCAGTTTGCCGGTTGAGTCTACATCCCCGCTTGTCACGCCATTGACGCCGCCCCAGAAATACAAATTGGTGTAGGTCGCGTGCTGATGGATACCCAGCGGGCAATGCAATGGCGAACCGGGCTTTTTCGGCTTGAAGGTAAAGCGGTTTCCGGCCACGGCGGTGTCATTACAGACAAACTCAATCAGTTCGTTGAAACGCAGATGGCCGTAACCGTCCGAGTCCATATTGATGATCCCGTTTTCGACTGGCTTGCCGTCCTTGTCCACTTCAATCACCTGCATCCCCAGCAGCATCAGGCTGTTGCTTTCGCCTGGGTTGGACATGATTTCAAGGCACACAAACGTGTCGCGCTGGTCAGAGCCGTGATGCCTGAAAACCTCGGACTCCAACACTTTCACGTTGTAGCCGGTGCTTGGTGCCGGTCCATACATGCCGCCCGTTGTGACCTGGCTGGTATCACTGCGCATACCGCCCATGGTGGACGTATCGGCACTGCGAAAACCGAGTGTCACCGTCATGCCGTCCACTGCGGCAAAAATGGCGTGCGCCTTGTAGTAGCTGTCTGTTTTCGGCAAGTTCAACTGCTGGTAAATGGTGCCCTTGCAGTTTTTGGCCGCCACCCAGATGTCATGGGCTTTGAACGGCACCGACGCTAAAAACGGCGCGAAATGTAGGTTGCGGTGAACCCCGAACGCGGCGTTTATCGCCTGGTCTAACGGCGTGCCGCTTTGCTCGAAGTGCCAGCCATCAGCAAAGGTGCCCGCGTTCTGGTTGGGACTGCCGACGCGTGAGCCTGGCAGATAGACGCCAGTGAACTTGGTTTCCTGTGCCTTGTTGCTGGCACTGTCGAGGAACGCCGGATTTTTCACGTAGTTGGTCATGCGGGCTTTGCCCAGCTGGCCGAGCAGTTCAAGGCCGTGTTGCAGTTCGTCGGCCAGAAACTCAATCTTGTTGCGGGGGCTGCCTGCGGGCAGCAAATCGCGCAGTGTCTTTCCTGTCATCGAAGTACCTCGATAATCTGAATGGTGTCACCGTCGGCACCGGCAAACGCCAGCGCGGCGGTGGTTTCAAGTTTCAGTTGTTCACCGGCGGCCAGCTCCCAGCCGTCAGCCAGTGTGACCGGCTGGGTATTGGCCGGACTGGCTTTCAGCAAAACGTGACAACGTAATGGGTTCGCCGCCTGCTGCGCCGTACCGGTGGCAATGGTCAGCAGGCTGCCCGCCAGTGAGGCCGCGACAACCGGCGCGGTTTCCAATGGCTGGTCACTGGACACCCGCACTGCCTGCTCCGGTGCCAGGGTGATTTCCGGCAGGCTGGACACCGCCAGCTTTTGACCGGCAGCCAACTCGATGGCCGGTAGCTGCGCCACCGTTACCGCCTGGTCAGCGTCCAGTTGTACCTTCGGCAGCTTGCTGATAACGACGGGTTGGCCGTCAACCAGTGCCACCTTCGGCAACAGACCGATATTGACCTGCTGGTTCGGTGACAGGGTCACGGTCGGCATTTGCGTGACGGCGACCTGCTGGCCGTCAGACGGCGGGATATAGCGCCCATAGCCACACACAATTGAAACGGTGCCCGCCTCGCCCATGTTCTCCACCGTGACACGACCGGTCAGGCGCGGGTCGATAATCTGTGCGCCCTGCTTTAAACGGTAATCGCCGCGCTCGGTGGAAATCTGCACCGCATCGGGACAGGCTTCGATATACAGGAACTCACCGACCGCCTGAAACTGCTGGCGCTGGCGGGGCTGCATGATTTGATGAAACATTATTTCCCCTTCTTGAAGATGGTCATCATGGCAAGGAAGAAGAACACCAGGCCGACCATGATGGTCATCTGCTTGGTGGTTGCCACCTGCCCGCCGTCGCTGTTCATGGCTGCCAGGTCTTTCAGCGCCGCCAGATTTTCACTGTTCTGTGATGCCTGGTTTCCGGCCAGTCCCGCGATCATTTGCAGGTTTTCATGGTGCGCATTGCTCACATCATTGATGGCCTGCATCGACACCTGGCTGTTGTAGTCCAGTGCCGATTCCCCGAAAGCAAACGCCTGGTCCATGGCATCGTTGCCGAAGCTCAACGCCTCCGAGCCGAAATCCAGCGCCCGGTCAACGGTTTCGCTCCCCATCCGTAGCGCCGCCTTCGACACATCGGTGTTACTGTCGAGCGCATCCCGTGCCATCTGGGTGTTGGCGGTAATTGCCAGCTCGCCCATTTCCGACGCCCGCGCAATCGCGCCGTGGTCGGTCATATTGACGTTGATGTTGGAGCCGTTAACACCGGAAATGGCGACGCCAAGGTTATCGCCGTCAATCCCGTTGGTGCCCGATACATTGGTGGTATTCGAACTCTTTTTGGATTTTGAACGTCCCATTTACACCTCCAACTCATGCCAGGTGCAGAGCCGCCCGTTTTCCTGCCACTCGTTCTGGGTTTCGCGAACCTCCCCAAAAAAACGGCTCAACCGGCGCATGCCCGTTTTGGCCGTGGCGTAGGTGATGGATTTCAGCCCGGCCTGCTTGATGCGTTTAAGCAGTTCGGCCACACCAGGACGAAAGCCTTTACCGGCAATCGCCCACACGTAGTAGCTGTGCCCGTCTATCTCACCGACAATCGACAAATCCGCCCCGTCACCGGTAGCGTGATACAGGCTCAATGTGCCCGCCGATAACTGGCGGCACATGTCCTGATAATCGTCCTTCGGCGTATCAATGGCCGAGAACGCCGCGGCAAGCCGCCGGATATGGTGGGCGTAGTCGGGATGCTGCGGACTGATTACGAGAAATTGCATAGCCCTATTTTCCTTTCAGTAAGAGCCAGACCAGCCCGGCGACCATCAGCATCAGAAACCAGCTCGGCATACCCGCCCCGAAAGACACGTTGCCACCGCGAAAATTGACTTCTTCATTGCCGCCGACCGAACTGGGCCCCGCTCCGGCATTGATAGGCATCGAGCCGCTGTTGGTTAAGCCTGGAATACTAATCACTTGTTTTTCCCCCAGACGATATCGAACAGCCACAGCCCCATGACCACAGCGATAAGAATGCGGAGCGTTTGCCCCACTTTCTCACCAGTAAACAGCCCGCTGACATAACCAACGGTTCCGGCCAGCAACGGCCAAAACAATAACGGCATGTTTCCCCCTTAGCGCTTACTGATGCGCGGCACGAAACCCGCTGCGCCAGTCTGTCGAATTTCACCCAGGCCTTCGCGGCGGTTGTCGCGAAAGGCCGGTTGGCGCTTCAACTGTTTGGTCTGTTGTTGCAGCCGGTAATGCTGGACGCGCAACGGGTCAGACCGCACTTCCTTCGGCATATGGGAAAAGGCAGGCAGTGACCGAATACCGCGTCGTGAACGTCGTCCCATCCTTATTTCCCTCGCAACATCAGAAACATAAACAGCATCAGAACCAGCACCCCGCCGCCCGCGACCATCAACGTCTGGTTGTTGGTCATGCCCGGCCAGATTGGCTGGCCGTTCGGTTGCTGGGCAGGTTGCTGACGGTCAGGCACCCGGTTTTCCTCCGGCGCGGCAGACGAGACCTTATCGGCCTCGTTGTTAAACCAGGCATTCACCCAGCTGTTGCCACCTTCCACGGCTGAATCCCAGATACCCCCGAGGGATTCCCCCAGGTTGTCCAGTAAATCATTCATGCCGTCCCCTTATGCCTTGGTTGGTAGCGGGTTCACCTGCTCCACGGCTTCAACAATGACCGGCACGCTGCCGACCTGAGATTTGTCCAGCTCAAACGCCAGCTGGCTACGGGCTGCCGTGTTCAGCATGCCATCGGCACCGAAGCCGTAACGGATGAAGTCGAGGCTGAACCAGCCCTGGTTCTGCTCTTTCTTCGATTGCGCCAGGTCGAACGCGTTATCCGCTTTGGTGATGTTCATTTCTTCGAAGGTGTCACGCAGCACGCGGACACGCTCCACCGAGTCATCAAGGAAGTGAATGCGCTTGAGGTTCAGCGCCGGACTGCGTTCAGCAAAGTCGAACGGCGTGCGGCCAGTGGCTGAGGCAAACCAGGTCAGCTCATAAATGCGCGGCATGTAGTAGCGTGTTGATTGGGCTGGCAACACATGCGCACGGGCACGGATGGACGGCGTGGCCGTGCCCGCCGGTTTGGCTTTCAGGGTGATGTAGACGAACCAGATTTCACCCTGCAAGGTGACAAGGTCAGTCTGGCGCACACCGACTTTGGTGCGCAGCGTGGGATCACCAAATGAAATCACATAGCGCCCAGGCTGGGCGTAGTTTTTGCGGTGGGCTTGCAGCTTCACCAGCGTTTCGGCGGTCACGTTTACCTTTGGCGAACCGTTCAGCGACACTTCAACACGTTCAATGTCTTTCGGGTCGGTAATGTCTGTGACCAGCTCAATGCTGTGATAAGTAGGACCGGAAATCAGGCGCAGTGAGGCACGGTTGCCCCAGCCCACGCCCTCGACAGGGTCTAGCTCTTTCGGACGCGGTGCGAACGGAGTGGCGAGTAATTCCATGCTCTCGCCCCCTTAGCCGATTGCGTCTTCGACGGCGTCAACGTTGTTTGACGCCCAGACCACGCCAGCGGCGACCAGTAACGCAATCACTCCGGTGATCACATAGCCTTTGGTTTTTGCACTCATATCGTTTGCTCTCTGTTGGTTGATGAATCATCTGATTCGTTGAAATGCCCCAACAGAAAAGCAAGCGATTTGGTTTTTAGGCAAACACAAAAAAGCCCGCTAAACCTATAGGTTTGCGGGCTGTTGACTATGTGCAACTTGTCACACTTATTAGGAACATCGAATGAACAAAGGATACTTCGAGGACACTTTTATTGTAGTCAGCAAGGCTATCCTTTGGGGGTAATTTGGCTGTCAGTTTAGGATTTGAGAAAACTATCTTAAAATAAGCCGCTCCTCTAAGCTGAGTGACGAATAGAAGCTTAATTTAATCCCGCTTTTTGGCGTAGGATGCTTTCAACGTTAGTGACATTTTTCGCGCAATCAAATTTTTTCAAGAAAGTACTTACATCAGATAAGTTTGATTCATTACAGACTTTAGATAATTCATTGACTAGCAGGTTAAATGTTGAGCTACTGCCTAACTGACCTGATGCTTCAGCCTTCGCAACGATGCTTTTGATATTTGTATTTGAGTACATATTAATCCCCTTCAATAAGACAACAGAACTGCACAATAAGATATAAGCCCCTAGGGGGTACAAATCAAGTTTATATGTTTATTCATCCAGTGTTATTACCAACGTATTTCTCCTTTTTTCCACGCTTTCCCATCCTGCAACACATACTCCAGTATCTCCAATTCCGTGATCACTTCCGCTGGAATCCCTGTCTTGCGTTGCAGGTAATACGCACTATCTTCCGCTTTCTGCATCATCACGCAGGCGAACTGGCAGTTGTCGATAATGGTTTTCGAGACTTCCTGCCCGCGTTGGAACATGTTGATGGAGTGCAGACCGAATTTGCGCCCTAGCCTCAGAATCTTGCCGTGGTAGCCGGTTGCCTTGCCTGCGGTGTTGGAATGCTCAGCCACTTCTTCACAAATCACCTTGAGCGGTTTTTTGTGCTTGCCGTCACCCATGCCCCAAACCACCATGCAGAACTTGTCAAAATCCGCCTCGGTGGTTTCGTGTTTTGGCGTATAGGCAATTTTGAATCCCTGCGTGGTTTTGCGGCCAGCGATGAGCGCAGCGGCAAAGGCTTTCAGGCTGCTGTAACTGCGCACCTTACGCCCGGCAATTTCGCCTTCGTAGTCGTTGAGCGGGTCAAAAATGGCGACCTGGTCTGTCGGCTTGATAAACAGCTTTTTGGCTGCGGACGTTTTGCCGCAGCCTGACATCCCGACCGCATACGCATGATGGTTGTTCAGTGCGTTGTTTTGGTTTACGGGTTGGAGTTTCACGCCACCTCCTGACTGTAATCATCGTTGGCGGCTTCTGCTGCCCGCTTGGCCTGCTCGCGGCGGGCAGCGGCCAGGTCTTCTGCCTTGAGCTGGCGAACCTGCATGTAACTGGACAGACTCAGCATACCGATGGCTGCCACGGCCATGATTTCGTCCATGTATTTCGCCATCCACGGTGGCGGGTTGCCGCCGTATTTGACGATCAGCGGTGCCACTTTGTAGGCCACTTTTTCGGACTGCTCAGGGTCAAAATTGAAACGCGGGTGCACCATGCCTTTCATGGTTTGCTCCAGCGTCATCAGGCCAACAAACACAATCCCCGCCGCGGCATCGACTTCCATGGCTTTGGTGTTGGTCTGCTCGGTCGCCGTGGTTGGGTCGAAATCTTCATCTAGGCTGTTGATGAAGGCTTTTTCTTCCTGCTCGGTGTGGCCTTGTACGGTTTCCAGTTCGGTATCGTTTACCGGTGTGTTTTCGGTTTCCATCGGGTTTCCTTGTGGTTAGATACGGGTAATCAGGCCGCCGGTCAGACCGCCCAAGATGATGCCTGCCAGAATGGCTTTCCATGCGCCTGGTTTCGGCTCGGTGTCGGTTTCCGATTTGCGTGGTTGTGGCTCCGGCACGGAGACTGATTCGGTTTGAATCGGTTCCGGTTTTGGCTCGGGTTGTGGCTCTGGTTCGGGTTCCGTGACCGCGTCACAAACCGCAGTCTGACTGGCTTGTTCGGCTTGGTGCAGGTCTGCCAGCGTGGCGTAATGGACGTTGAATTTTTCCTGCCAGTATTGGCCGGTCTGCTGGTTGGTGCCGCAGCTATCGCAAATCGAATACAGGAATTTCGCCCGCTTGCCGCGGGCGCGATGAATGGTGCGGACACTGCCGCACTCACAACGGTTAATGCCTTCGACTGGGTTGGTCGAGGTGCGTACCGGCATCACATCAGCCATGTTTGCCCCCTTGCTCCAACTCACTCAGTTTTTCGTTAACGCCGTTCATCCAGACCAGTACCAGGCGCAGCGGTGTCATCACTTTGCTGGCGAACGGGTTGCGCGCCGCCTTATCGACTTCGCCCTGTAGTTGTTCAGTAATTTGGTTCAGTTTGTCCATTGCCTTTCCTTTTACGCTGCTAATTGCCATTGTTCGTAGTGCTCGCGGGCTGCCATTGCGCTGGCAATCTCGCGGTCAGTCGGTTCCCTTGGTGGTGCAAGTGGGTCTCTAAACACGCTTTGCCAGTACGCCCTTCGGTCTAAGTGCCGCAGGTATTGGCCTGCGTATTCCGATTGGGCGACGGCTCTGGCTTCGGTGACGCTGTCGGCCAGCTCGGTTTCGTCGTCAACCAGGGTCATGCCCCAGCCCCGCGCACCGGCAGCCCACAGCAGAAAATCAAAGGCTTTTTGCTCGGCCTGCTCGCCGTCAAATGCCATGCAAAACACGTTTTTGGTACTGGCGTGCACCTCTCGGCTTTTTATCGCCTTGCGGGTTGCCCGCATTTGGTTCTCAAGCCGGATAATGCGGGCGGTCAGCTTGTTGATGGCCTGCTCGTCCTGTTTGGCTTGTTTCGCTATGGCTTTCGCCTTAATGGTTTGGTCTAGCTGTTTTTCCAGTCGCTTGAGGCGGCGGTTAATGGGCTTGCGCCATTGCTCTAACCGGTAGCCGCACTCTTTGATGATCGCGGCCATGTTGTCGGCCTGAAAACTGGCGATACATTCCCAAGCGGGAGCGCGGCTGCATCGGGCGATGTTGTAGCGGTTGCCGCGAATCAGCCCCTGGTCAGCGTTATCGCCTTTGGCGGCATAGCCCACGGCTTTGATGATGTAACTGCCGGCGGCCATCGGTTTTTTGATGCGCTCCAGGTGCGCGAACCCTTTACCCCACAGATTTTCGAGGCGCAGCGCCCAGGCTGGAAACAGGTTTTGTGGTACCGCCCAATTCAGCAAAACGTGAACATGCGGGTTTGGCTCGCCGTCGTCATTGGCCGGACATTCCGCCACCCAGATGTAGTGGAAATCGGCGGCTTCACGAGTGGGACCGAACTCACTCGGCTTGCTGTGGCCAGGTATGCGCTTTTCGGTCAGTTGGGAATATTTGGCTCCGGATTCGGCGTCGATTTCCTGTGTGTGGTTGGCTACCCAGCCGCGCTGGTACATTTTCTTTGCACCATCAAGGAATCGGGACACCTCTTTGCCGATGGTGGTTTCGGCGGTTTTGGTGATGGTGAACAGCTTTTCCGGTTTCAGGAACGTCGGCGTGTAGGCTCCGGCGATTGTGCCGTCGGCATTCATCACTTTAACCGTGCCATCATCCAGAATATCGACGGTCGCTGCCGGGTCGTCGGCAGTGGTGTCGATGTAGCAATAGGCACCGGCAATGTGTGGGACACACTCGGCCATGTTGCGGGTAATCAGAACCGGTGTGTGGTCGCCGTTCACGTCGTCAGCTTCGACCATGCTGGAAAAGATACGGGCGCGCTCGGCCTGGCTGAATGTCAGGGTCAGGAAGGTGCAGAACCCGCCGTGACAGGTCGCCACGTAGGCACCCGCCTCAAAGATTTTGCTGACGGCGCGCTTGGTCAGTTTTTCGGTGAAACGCTCACCCTGCTGTGCATCCGGCGCGGCACTGCTCGGCGTCTGGGTGTAATACTGGATTTTGCGCTGTCCTGACCAGTCGCGTTTCATCAGGCGAACCACGTTTGGGGTGATAGTCGGCTCGGCTACCTTGGGTTTGCCTTTTGGCGGCAGCACGCGGGCACGGTTTCCGGCTTCTGTCAGCCCGTACAGCGTGTCATGGTTGTAGTAAGCCTCGGAGCTACCCAGTTCGTCATCACGCGTTTCCAGCTTGCGCTGCTGCGCCATCAGGCGGTTTAAACTGGCCTGTTGTGGGTGTGTCGGACTTTTGCGCCCTTGGACAAGCCTATTGTTTTCGGCACTGCGTGCCGCCGCTTCGCGGAGGTGTTCAGCGCAAACATACGGCAAAGATTCGGCATGCTCATTTTGCTTGCGAGCATAAAAAGCGGTGTCTCGGTTTACCCGATTCAAGTACCAAAGTGTCTCCGGCGTGATGGGTTCAGGCCGTGGACCACAAAAATCGAATCCTAAAAAACCAGCATCATAGCTGGCTTGGTGGTCATGGGTGATGTTTGCGGGTTGAACTGCACCCGCCACGAATAAGAGATCGTTAGTTGGGAGCATGCAGAACTCCCAACAACTCCAGGCGACTTTCTGCCGCATCATTGAGGAATTGAATAGCCAGGCGACGTTCACCAGATAAACGGTAGCTGCGCGCCAGTTGGATACTGGCGCGAATGTCATTTTTTAATAGAATTGCTTTCATTGCATATTCTCTAGTTTACGTAGAGCTTGGCTAAGCTGGATATATGTTTTTCCAAATTCAATGCTTTGATTTAGAAAGAACCTACTAATAGTCCGTCTTCCCTCCAAGCGGTTTTTTCTAGTAATCTGTAGGCACTTCCTTGCCTCATTTAAAGCTAAACCACGAAATGAATGAGCTACTACTGAGCTATGAATTTCTATGTCTGCAATAGCCGCCGCCCCCGAAGGGGCTTTGGTTACTTGCTTAGGGAACTGAATCACGCTCATGGCATCACCTCTAACTGCTTATTCACTGCCATAATGACTCGGCGTGTAATCTCACAGTCAGCTTTAGCGCGGTGTGCACTTAAATCAGAAATATCAATGGCTTGTTGACGTGCGGCATTGGTTAGGCTTTGCCATTTATAATTGCCACGGTACTCATTCCATTCACCGTAGAACTCTGCATACCACTCCATGACGCATTGTGTTTTAAATGGAAAAACAGTAACGCCATAACGCTTCATACTTTGCTGAATCAAACGCATATCGTAGTCAGCGTTATAAATCAGCACATCACGGCCTTTGACGATTTCAGCTAGATCTTTAAACACCTTTGGAAAGGTTGGCGAGCCAGAAACCTGACGGTTGGTAATGCCGTGAATGGCGATCGCTTCTGCCGGTATGAGTTGCACTGGCATCACTAACGTATCAATCAACACTTTGCCAGATACGGCTTCAATCACAGAAATTTCTACAATTTCAGCATTGGAATCTAAACCGGTTGTTTCCGTATCCAGGATGACGGCATTCTCAAGATTAATAGGTTTCATGCAACACCCCCTTTCGCTTCAAGAGCACGGCGGCACTGAATTTGGAAAGTGCGGCTGTAACGAAAGTCAGCGCAGCCTTTCGGCAGTTGCTTATTTGTGTTCTTCGGCTGAACGGTCGTTACGCGCAGTTGTTTGAATTGCTCTTTCAGTTTGGCGAGGTGTTGCAGTCTGTCCATGTCTGTATCCCCATACAAGCAAGTGTGTTTTTTATGCAAACAAATTCTTACTTAACTTTTGGTTTTACACAACGTGGCCGCGGGTATGGGAATGATCAAATTGATCGCCTATTATTTAACAATTCAAGGGATTTCGACGGTGTCAGAATGACTTACACAAATGAATTATTGGATATGGTGAAATCCAAGTATTCTTTGGCTTCAGAGTACAAACTAGCTAAGAAGTTAGGCGTTAGTGAGTCTCGCCTGTACAAATGGCGAAAAGAATTGAATTCTATGGACTGGGATATGGCATTCCAAATAGCTGATTTACTTGGAATTAATGATCAAATTGTAGTTCACAGCCTCCTTGAAGATAAATATGAAAACCCACGCTTAATCAATGCGTTGCATGAAGGGCGCCCCGCTTAATCGGGGCGTTTTTAGTTTTACCCTATGGTACATAATGCGCACTGAGCTATCACTCTAAACTGACCAAATCCAGCCAAGGAAATGGCCGAAAATCCAATCCCAAATGTTTGAAATCCTTGGCTATTTAGCTTTTTTGCAATCTCTTCCCATAAAGCCTTAACGCTGCTGTTCTGAGTGCGGTCAGCGTGAATTGCCACTAAAGCCTCTTTCGGGTCAATATTGCATTCTTGTGCTAGAAAAACTGCTTCAGTATCAGACAGATAGCGTTTACCTGTGCGCATTTCAGAGATTCTTTGTTTAGGTAGCCCCAAATCAGCTGCAATTTGCTTGTCTTGTATGTAGTTTTTCGCAGTTTTGTAGCTGTCTAGCAGTTTTGTCTGATACATAACCCCTCCAATATTTCCATCATTGTAGCGTCAAAGTCACGTTCTGGCGTGTCTTGCAGTCACGAGTACCCGTGTTTATAGTCATGGCAAATCGTGACTGACAAGCACTGAGGCTCACATGACAAAGCGTATTTTGGTACATGACTTAGCAACTGATTCGTATGAGTACGTCAACTTTCTGCACGCTCAAACGCTTTGCTCGTCGTACTCTCGCCCTGATACTGCTAATGCTGTGCCATTACCGGGTTATGTCGACCATACCCGTCCTGATAGTGATTACGCAGCAGCGTTCCTTCGCCGTCAAGCATTGTCTCAGCCGATTCATTCTTATGATGTTTCGGACAATATCAAACCTTCTTTTGCTTCACCTTGCATGGATGTGATTCGGTTAACCAAGCCGCACCGTGCTTTTGGTCCGGTGATGTCTCGTGCGTATTTGAATATGTCCAAAAAGGTCGGCCAACTTGAAGCGATGCGTGCACTTGAGGCAGCCAGCAAGCGCCTAACTAAGATGGAGTTTCGCTATACCGCTTCTGATGAAGAGCTTTGCGATTTTGCTAAATCCAAATCTACTCAGGTGATGCGCCAGGTGGCGAAAATTGATGATGAAGCTAAGGCGTTTGAGCGTGTGTGCGAAATTCTTGCGGATTACGGCCTGGCCTTTCGTCCCGAGCAAATCAAGAAGGCTGAGGAAAATGGCGAATTGAATAGCCTGATTAACCGAGCCACGAATGAGCTTTGGTGGCGTCGTGCTTTGCGTAAACGTGCTGCAATAGAAATTGAACGTGTTGCCCGTGACCTGACGCTGGTACACAAACACGGTCAAGCGTATTGCTCGAATTTTTCGCTGACTCGTCGTCGTCAACGTGATGCTGATAATGCCGACATGTTGAAAAACACGGTTGCTTACGATGAAGATGATGCTGAGAACTGGTTCTCTTTGTACGAGCTGTCCAACAAATCTATCTCTAATCCTGAAATCCGCCGGGCAGAAATGTTCGTGCGTCTGAAAGGTTTCGAGAATATTGCCAAATCTTGTGGCCATGTTGCCATGTTCTACACGCCGACGTGCCCTAGCCGCTTTCATTCTGTTTCTAAGGGCAAGATCAATCAAGCCTGGCTCGATGCGGGTCGCCCGACAACTCGGGATGCGCATCAGTATATGACCAGTGTGTTTAACAATTTCCGCAAAGCCATCGATAAGGCTGGGATTAAGGTCTACGGCTTGCGTGTCGTCGAACCTCATGCGGATGGTTGCCCACACTGGCATGTGTTGCTGTTTATGGCTCCCGCTCACCGTGACGCGGTAACAAATGCATTTCGTGCGGCGGCAATGGCTGATTCACCTAATGAGCCAGGAGCAAATACATACCGATTCAAAACGGAATCCATTGACTGGTCGAAAGGCTCTGCCGTTGGCTATGTCGCTAAGTACCTATCAAAGAATATTGATGGTCAACATATCCCGACCGATTTGGCGACTGAACTGGACGGCTTAAGTGCGGCAGAGCGTGTTGTTACCTGGGCGCGTGTTAATGGTCTGCGCCAGTTTCAATTCATTGGTGGGCCATCGGTCACTGTTTGGCGTGAACTGCGCCGCTTGAGAGAAGAATTTAAAGAGGATGACGCCGTGTTTAAACACCTTGATGCCGGTGAATGGCTAACGCTCGAAAACGTTCGCCGTGCGGCGGATGCCTCCGACTGGGAAGCGTTTTGTTTAGCAATGGGCGGTGTTTTCGTTCGTCGCCAAGACCAAACGATTCGCCCTGTATACCAAGTGCCACAAATCATGGAAAAGCTCATTGACGAATGGGGCGAGGAATACACAGCTTCCCTAGCCTCTAAAACCCGCTATGGCGATGTGGCCGGTGCGCGTGTTGTTGGCGTAGTTTTCCGGGCGGCATTCTTGGCTACCCGTACTCGCAATTGGAAAACCGAAAACAAGGAAACGTTCCTTCGTGGTACTAAGCGCATCATGACCGGCGTTACAGATGTCTTTGAAGCTCTGGAGCGTGAGCAGGAATACCATCGTATGGCCGATGAGCAATACGAGCAATACCAGAATTATTTGGAGCGTGTCGATGAACTGACCGCTCTGGCTTTTGATGAGTCGGAATGGCCTGCGTTCGTGGGCGTAGCCCATGACGTAGGTCAGGCCGATTCATTCTTGGACTTGTGTCAATAACTGTCACTAAAAGGAAAAATCATGATTGTTACTGCCCGTATTAATGATTCTGACGATATCGAGAAGAAAACCAATACCAACACGAATACAGGCGAAAGCCGTGATTCAGGTATCGTCCGCTTACAACTATTTCAGCCATCAGAAGTGATTGAGTGCCGGGTCTCCCCTGACCTTTGGGATTCTATGGGTGGCGGTGCGGACCTGAAAAAATTAATTGATAAAAAGGCTGAGTTTAAGATTCAGCATACAGAACGTTCCTTTGCTGGTGACGGTGGCAAACATGTGTCATTCAGCGGATGGAACCTATTGGGTATCCCGTCTTCGGATAACCAGGCTAAAGCAACAGCTTAACTGACTGGACTTAATTATGCTGCCTTGTGAACTTCAAAATTCAACGTATACCTGGAGATTTTCAGATGGACTTTGCAACGGAATTTATGATGTTAGTTCTTATAATATCGTTGATATTTATTGTACGTTGAATGGCATTTATGATGATGCAAAACAGATTCAACAAGGCACGTATAAACTGGATGGTCAGTTTGCTGATGGCTGTTTAAATTCCTCCCTAGATGTGATTATAGATAAATCAACACAGCCTGTTATTAATTCGCAAGTATATACATCAGAACAATACATGTTTGTATCAAGTTCACTATTACTGTTGGCTGTGTTTTTTCTGGTTGGATTTAAGGTATCTAAATAACAGTGAATATATCAGACCCATTGACTTGGTATGCCTTAATTTCATTCATCGGTTTTGGCTCTGGCGTTATAGCCGGATTCGTATCAAAGGCATTCACACTGTCTGCCTATTAAACAAGGAAAATGTAATGAAAAACTTCATGCAGAAATACTTCTCTAAACAAAATATTGCCGTTGCTACAACTGTTCTTATTTCGTCTGGTATGGCGATGGCAACGGCGGAAAATGGCGCAGGCCCTAGTGCGACGGACTTTGATTCTCTAAAAGAGGCTATTCTCACGCTTATTGCTGGTTTAGGTGCATCTGCTATCGCGATCATGGTCGCTTCTCAAGGGTGGACTATTGCACTTGGCATTGCGAAGAAATTCTTCAGTAAGGCAAGCTAATTTTATTTAGCTTGATATTTGAAGGTGGATTAATTTCCACCTTTTTTATAGTTACACATTCATAATAATTACCAAAAGTATTTTATTCCTTTTTATCAAATGATGTGTTTTTTACATGGCACTCTTGGGGTGATTATGTTCAGGCTCACTCTCCTTTTTATTGTTACGTTTTTTTCACTATCTGTGAATGCACAATCCTATATTGCGCCTAATGGAAGTTATTACTACAGTGCCTCTTTGAAGAAAGTTAGCTCTGATGCAAATTATATTGCGGGGCTTGAATGTGAATCTGAAGGGAGCCGGTGCTCACATTTTGAATACGTAAGCGGCCATGGTGAGAATTACATTAAATTCCAAGCCTATTACCCAAATGAAAAGTATGACCCAAACAAGGAAGGCTCTGTTGAGTTTTATCCTGGTAAGCTTATTTCAGTAGCAATGCTATCGTGCTCAATTGCAATAGCACCTGGTGTTTCTGATTTGCCGTCTTGCAAGACTGGGCCAGAGCCCGACAAGTGTGAAGCATATGCAGGTGAAACAACAACAATATATGGCCAAGGTGGAACGGGTATTAAGCAGGTTTGCGTTAAAGACCGTGACTGTAAAGCCAATCTTCAAGCGGGTATCTGCTGGGGTGAAGGAACAAATGAATGTTCTTTTGAAGCAACATTCACTGGTGAAAGCTGTGATGGAACCGAAGGCGATCTACCGCCACCTATAACATCAGGTTTCTGTGATACACCGGAAGCTACCACAGAGCTTGAATCCTTCCGTAAGGCTTGTGAGTCTAAAGGCGGTACATTTACGGGTTCCTGTGATGCAGATACTCAGAAAATCATTCATCACTGTGAACTGGATTCGACTCCTCCTGAACCCAATCCTGACCCCGATGCGAAAGAAGTTGTTCAGGCTATCAACGACGTAAAAAGTAGCATCAATTCCGGCAATGAAACGCTTGATAAAATTCATACCAGCACTGTTACGAACACCGGGCACCTGGAAGAAATAAAGACTGAATTGACCCACACTCGGGAGGATGTGGTCAGAAATTTAGAGTTCGTCCAGGAGAATATCACTAACCAAACCTCAGCCATTGCCGCACTAACTGACGGCCAAAATGCTTTGATTGGAGCTTTGGCTGGGGATGTTGTTTCTGTGCGCGACGCTGTTGAATCCAATACTGCTGAACTAGGTGAAAAATTGGATGGCATTCAAGAAGCATTAGCCAGTGCTTCTGGTGGTGAGGGTACTTTTGAAGGCTTAACCCAAGAGCAGTTAAAGGGTGTGTTAGATGGCTATAAGCAAGAATCTGAGGCTAAAGGCACTGAGTTGCAAGGGTTACTGGATGAGCAACGTGGAGCTGTAGACAGTATCTACTCTGAAATTGATAACATTCTTAACGACTCATCGAATCCACTAGACGGCCAAGTATTCAGCAATCCATTAGAAAATGTCTTTAACTCAAATGCTGCGGATAAGTGCCCTACTTTCCAAATCACAATATTTGGCGTCACTGGCGTCATTGAAGATCACTGCCGGGCACTGGATGTACTCAATAAGTTTCTGGTCATTGTCATGTGGGCCTGGTGTGGTATTGCCATATTCAATGATGCGAAAGTTATCTACTTACGTGTGACAACAGGAGTTTAAGTCATGCCATATTTTATTGGCTATGCCCTATACGAAGCTATCAAGTGGCTTATTGAGAGAATGGGTAAAAAAGTCGCTTACTTCACTCTGTACTCCACCATGTTTTTTGCTTTAGCTGTGGGCTTTTTCTCTGCAATCAACTCAGCCTTGGGGATGGTATCCAGCAATATTGGCCTTGGATTTAGTGAACTTAATGCAATGCTGCCAAGCGGCGTGACTACCGTTATGAGTTTTTACTTCTCAAGTAAGGCCGTTATGTGGGCATTCCTGGCGCAATACAAGTACATGAATATGAAGTCCATTTTGTTTAAATAATTGAGGTGTTGCCATGGCTGATTTCGCGGTTGTTGGTTTTAAAGGAAGTGGTAAGGGATTACAGGCGGTATCTAAAATTCAGGATGCGGTGAACAATGGCTGCCGGGTGGCGACAAATCTTGATATTTTTCCTGAGCACCTCGTATCAAATCCAGAGAACAATATCCCTATCACTCGCCTGCCTGATTATCCCCGTTTTGTCGACTTCCAGGCGATTGGATATGGTTGTGAGAAAAAGGAAGGCGAAAAGATTGATGAATCAAAGTTCGGAGTAATTGTACTGGATGAGATCAGCATTTGGATGAACTCCAGGAACTGGAATGATAAGACTCGCCTGCCAAGTATCGCCTGGTTAAGACAGGCCCGGAAGTATCGTTGGCATGTCTACTATTTGGCGCAATCAGTTGATTCGGTTGATAACCAGACCCGAGAATTATTCGAACATGTCGTCGAGTGCCAGCGTTCTGACCGTGCCTTTGTGCCTTTCATCGGTCGCATACTCAACGTTTTCAATGATCATTGGGGCCGCTTACCAAAGGTACACTCTGCGAGTGTTACCTATCGCGGCAACGGTAAAATCAAAGTCGATAAGTGGGTATTACAAGGCGTCTTACTGAAAAGCATCTTTAAGTCTTATGATACTGAACAAATTTTCCTACCCGATGAGATGGTTAAAAATGACGGTAGTATTGTCGATATGCGTGCCACCTACTCTATATTGCCAGCTTCATACCTCAATCAATGGTACAAGGAAGAAGCGCCGAAAAATGGGGAAAAGCCAGAAAAGTTTAAATGGTCATTTAATCTAAAGCATATGGCTTTGCTGTTTTTTTCGCTTTTTCTGCTGTGGTATTTCTTACACAGCTCGGAGCCCGCCCCTGCATCCGTACCAGAGAAAACAGCGAAAGTAGTAAACCGCGTGCCTTCCGTTGTTGTGGGCTCTTATATTAGCGGTACAGTGAAACATGTATCTAAAGGGGTGATTCGCTATGAATACGCGATAAATGGCGCTGACCATAAACCCTTTTATCCCCTGGATTACAATTTTGCAGTCGTGCCAAGCTCAATGTGCAGCGCCACTATAAAAGGGCAAGAATTTAACTATTCATTGACTTGTGGGGGGCGTTTTGTACCTGAAGCAATATTGCCGAGTGAAGCCTCGCCATCTGAGATTTTTAACATAACTAAATTGAACCCATTTGAAACACAAGAAGTGACAGAAACGAGCGCTATGTAAGAACTCACACGGTACATTGCGCTATGCCAAAGGCATACTAAGGCCACAGCTCGAAACCTGATATTTTCACCGGCTCAAACTGGCCGAGCCCGAACAAAATAAAAAGTGCGCCGCCTCCTCATCCTGCCAAGCCATTAATATGGGGAGAACTGATAGCAAAGCGAGTGTTGTCATTGATAGTCGGAGACAACTGAATACAAGCGAGTGTGCGCCCCCCAAGTGTCAATAACGGTTAGTTTTGCGCGCCCCAACCTTTTGATGGTCACTGGTTTGTTGACATTTGAGGGGCCACTTCTGAATGGGTTGCCCCCCAAGTGTCAATAACGGCTAGTTTTGCGCGCCCCAGCCTTTTGATGGCCACTGGTTTGTTGACATTTGAGGGGCCACTTCTGGATGGGATGCCCCCCAAGTGTCAATAACGGCTAGTTTTGCGCGCCCCAGCCTTTTGATGGTCACTGGTTTGTTGACATTTGAGGGGCCACTTCTGAATGGGTTGCCCCCCAAGTGTCAATAACGGCTAGTTTTGCGCGCCCCAACCTTTTGATGGCCACTGGTTTGTTGACATTTGAGGGGCCACTTCTGGATGGGATGCCCCCCAAGTGTCAATAACGGCTAGTTTTGCGCGCCCCAGCCTTTTGATGGTCACTGGTTTGTTGACATTTGAGGGGCCACTTCTGAATGGGTTGCCCCCCAAGTGTCAATAACGGCTAGTTTTGCGCGCCCCAACCTTTTGATGGCCACTGGTTTGTTGACATTTGAGGGGCCACTTCTAGATGGGATGCCCCCCAAGTGTCAATAACGGCTAGTTTTACGCGCCCAACCTTTTGTTGGCCACTGGTTTGTTAACATTTGAAGGACTACTTTTTGTTTTTCTTTCCAGTATTTTGCTCCAACACAGGTCGTTAACTAGTACAATGTGCTCTCGTGCATTGTCCCTTTCACGTTGATATCTGCTCGCATCATTTTCAGCAGCTCTTAATTCTAAACGTAACTGATTTACTCTAGCTTCTTCTGTCTCGAGCTTCATTCGTATTTGCCTTAGTTCTTCTTCTTGCTCTTTTATCTTGGCTTTAAGTGTTTGCTGTTCGGGAACGTAGCGGTGTTTTGCTAACTCGATAGCAGATTTCCACACTTCGTCCTTTAACTTCCCTAAAACTTTCTCTTCTATGTCGCGTATTTCTGTTGGTGTGACCTGGTCTGAATTGGCCATAAATGATTTCCCTTTAGGAGGTATATTTAATCTCGGTTAACCATATCACAGGGCTGTACAACAAATGCCGCTCTGAACACATGGCCAATAGACTCATTTGTACTAAGGGGTGTTCATGGCTGTGCTAATCTTTTCCTGACTGGTTGGTAAAGTTTCCTAGGCTAAATTCTGAGGATGTGCCAATGACTAGAATTGCTAGATTAACTCTACCTGCTCTTGCTTTACTTCTTGTGTCTGTTACACCGAACTTGTCATACGCCAGTGATGATGATTTGGAAGAGTCCGCTCTCAGGTCTTTGGTTCGCAACCATGCGGCCGTCACTATCTTTTTGATTAACGGTGTCAAACTGCAAGGCCAAATCGAGAATTTTGACGAAAGGATTATTGTGCTCAAAAACTCGAATGACGATCGTCAGTTTGTGTACAAGCACGCCATCTCAACAATTGCCCCATCAACTCCAAACTAGAACGCTAATGATGGGCACCAATGGTGCCCACAAGTGTTGTAACCCATACTTTCAGCAGCTTTAGCACCAAATCGTAATGAGTTTGATTCCCTCTGTTCACGCTCTATTTTTGCGTCAGATTTGTAACTAATTTTCACGACTATCATGTACAGATCTCATGGTTTTTATGTGCAATAATGCGCACTGGTGTACGTTATCTAGTCAAGGTCGAGATTTTTGCATGTGAAATCGGCTATTTAACGTAATAGGTGTTTTACGTAGTGTTTTTAAGCACCAAAACGAACCTTCAAACATGTGTAAGTATTTATGTTTATGTTCGCAATTGATATTTGATAGGCTTCTAATGGAAAAACTAACGATTGTAGTTATCACTGCCATATGTACAACATTGGCTACTTTGGTAGGTGTGTTTATTAAATGGATTTTAGACAATGTATCAAAAGAGCAAGAACATATTCATAAAGAACACGTAAGAAATCAAGAAAAATTAGAGGAAAACTATATTTTCGTACTTAAAACATTAGAGTCAACTTTAAGGTCAAAAATTTATGGTAGTGAGTTAGATGGTGAGCTATCTAATTCAAGCGCAATTATAAAACTATGTGCAAATAAGACAGTTCAATCTAAGTTTGACGAATATTCCAATTGTTATCACGAAATATTTGATAAAGCCCTTAAAAGTGAACATAAAATTACTTATATATGGCAAGCTAGTGAATATTTTTCAAATGATTGGAACAAACTAATTAAATCTCGCAATGAGTTGGCAGAATCTATGAAGTCTCATATTGGCGAGTACGACTTTTATAAAGTCACTAAATTTTAGGTGATATATGAAAAACAACAATATTGAAAATGCATATAATGAATTCAGTTCTAGGGTAACCAATATTTTATATTATAAAAACATTGTTCAATCTCATACTACTGAAATTTATAATGACTTATTAAAGCGTAAAGAAAATTTTTCAAAAAGCACTTTACCCACAGAAATTTTATCATCTCATCATAGTATGAGATTTACATCACCGATAGACGGTGAAAGTATAACATTTGGTCGAATGTCAGTTAATATTGATGAGTCTATAAAACATACTTTATATCAGAAGAATAAGCAGTATTTATGGCTGTTAGTTGAAGCATATGAATATTACGAAGATTTCCTTGAAGAATTATATGCATGTGTTGGCTATTCTAATAGTGAGCTATGGCCACTATCCGATTTTGGTAAAATATATCATTCTGATTTAGTTGGTAAAGATTACAGTTTTTATCTGGATAAGGCCAGATCACAAAAAAACACAAAGGAAATATTAAAGTACTTCAGGAGTAAAATTCCTGACCTTAAAAATATTGAAAGAAATAATGAAAATGGCACAAACTTTCTTTATTTAGTGAGCCTTATTTCAAAATTAAGACATATTATCGTTCATAACGGAGGTGTAATTAATGATTTGGGTGTAATCATAGACAGAATCTATTCAGATGCTGAATTACCAAAAAGTGAAAACAGTTATTCTGATGATATAAAGTTTTACTTTTCACCTAAAAATTCTGCGTATCATGTCGAAATTCTAGAATACCGTATTAATAACCATTTCTTACAACCTTATCATGATACCTGTTCAGCTCTAATTGAAGGTCTTGCTGCGCATGCTTATCTAATACATTCTAAGGTTACTGTTTTTCTGAAAGATAAGTGAAGTTTTCAGGTCTTTTCCGTATTCATTACTGGAGGTTTTTTGCATAATTTTACTGAAATTGTGGAAACCTGTGTGCAAAGCACACTTCAAGCTCTTGAGGTTAGAAATTCTAAGATTATTGATGTCTTAGATACTCAATCAGACACTTCCTCAATCAAGGCTATTCAAGTTATCCAAACTCAAAAAGTTATATTAGCTGTTGGAGCTTTTTCCATTTTTGAAGCCTATGTACAGGATATATTCTCCTGTAAAGATGGATTCAAAGTTGCAAATAAAACACTTGTAGACTTAGGTGAATTAGAATTAAAAGAACGATTTGATGACTTTTATCTAGCAATCAATGTACTCAAACATGGCAAAGGACGTAGTTACGAAGCACTTTTAAAGAAGAAGGAACAATTGCCTTTTAGAGTAAAAGAATATGATGAAAGTTTTTTCGATGAAGGAGATGTTTCTGAAATCATGGTATTGATTGATGTAGATGATGATTTTGTTCGGGGCTGTGCTGAAATAATTAATAAGGTTTCTACTGTTATTAATATTGCACATACTGATTTATGTAAGTAATAGATATTATAAAAGGAGCGGTATATGAATTTTATTCAAGGATATCAATGGTATTACGCAGCTATTACTGGATACTGTGCAACTGCTTTACTTGTTATGACAAATGTTCCAGAACAAAACATAACAACTCTTATAACTTTTTCCATAGTGGCATTTTCAATATCTTTTCCAATATTCACTATTAAAACAATGACATTTTGGATATTTTCTAAGTACAAAGTTCCTGAAAAAAACGTGGCTTTATTGATAAATAGCAATAAATACAAACAAATAAATGATATTGGTTTGTATCCTTTGTTATTTGCTACATTATGTTTCATATCTCATTTAAATTTGATTGCCGGATTAGCTGCCGCTGTTACTTTTTTTATTGCCTTGAAGTATCAAGATTTGTGTCTAAGAGCTACTGGGATTGACAATGAATGGTTTGCTGCTGTGCGGAATAATCCAAACAATGCGCCAACGCCACAACCCAAGGATATTGAATCTCTTTAAGCCCCTTTCGGGGCTTTTTATTTATATCTTACCCTTTGAATCATTCTCGCCGCTTTAATTATTGTTGCTTTCGCCTGTCTATCATGTTCCGCATCGATCTCTAGGAGGGCGTTGCCAGCTATTACCCTGTCTGGTGTTAATGTCCAACCATTTGGTGTGATTAACTCGTTTTTCATAATTCGCCAACCACGCCATTCATCATGAAGAGGCTCAAGTTCTCTTCCTGAATAAAGTTTCATGAGCCTCTTACACTCAGGTGGAATTGGTTTCCCCCTATCCCATTCTGTGACAGTCCTCACGGATTTAAAACATAATTCCGCTGTTTCTTCTATGGATAAACCGCATTTGTACATCCGGAAAATCAGATTGTCTGTAATTTTTCTACGTTGATAGGTATGAGTCATGTTTCTTAAAAGAAACATCATATCGCGTTATGAACACTGTTTAACATAAAGGACCATAATGCGCACTTAGCCAGTAAGATTAAGTTAGATGTTCTAGCTTCAAAACACGCTTTCTTTGCTGTATTTGGAGCTCGTCGACTTAATCTGAGTCCACGACAATTTTTTCGGTCGAGTTAGGTTTCTTTAACACGTGGCCAGCCTGGCAGTCATCGTCATGATGAGACGTTAAAATTACAAACTTTGACTTTTATCCACCGGCCCGATTGTCTCAGTAAACTGGTTCTGATTCCCACCATGACTAACTCGAAGGCTAAGATCCTAGTAGTGTATGCTGATGCTGGTTTACATCGGTGATTCCACTGTCCACCAAATGAACGTGCGACCGAATCGACATTCGATTACCGATGGCACACGTGATCACATTGAATAGCATACTTATACATTCACACTTTTTGAGACATTGAGTTGGAGTTTGGTAAAACGATACCCATCCAGCTATTAACAATGTTGTATATAACACTTCTGGAACCTATGCTTATCAAGCAACTTACTTTTGGAGTACACGCTATGCAGTCGAACCCTACATTCGATGCGTCGCCATGTTGTACAACATGCTGTCCTTGTTGTGGCGAGTACTACAGTTTTTTTCTATTCTCTGAAATGACAGTTATGTTCTGTGATGACGTTCAGCAGTCATTACTGGATGAAGTGGCTGATTTACCAGACGAAAGAAAAATTTTTTCGACCATTTTCCTGGATTGTAATGTAAACAAGCTGGTCAATGCTCGAATAGAACGACGTTAAAAATATAAATAGCCTTTTAATGTAATGGTTCCTCAGGGAACCATTACATTATTACCATTTTCATGTCATGAAACCGTCTTTATGTCAGAGATTAGACCTATTTGGAACGCAGTATCGCCTTTCTAAAGTGAATTCATCAGAAGAGCTATGTTCAAGGTTTGGGTGAGCTAAAGATAATGAAAGTCATTACTCTGCTATCGATATGGTGCAGCTTTAAAGATGAAATTTGGTGCGCTTACAACATGCCTGTAAAGTTGTACAAAATGGTTTGTGTAACTATGCTTACATGAGATGCACTGTTTTAGGGCTATCCAATGCGTTCATCCCCTTCTATTTCTGATGCATTATCAAACACATCTACATGTTGTCCTTGTTGTGGAGAGTATTACAACTATTTCTTTCTGCCAAAAATCACTATTGTTTTTTGTGACCGAGCCTCACACTATTTACTTGATGAAATAACTGTGTATTCATCAGTGATTCCAACGATATCAAAAGTTTATATTGATTGTGATATATCAACGTTGTCTGATGCAAAGTTTGAGGGTGAGCACCACCAATAAAAGCATGCATTGAATTTAATAATGTTAATTAACAAACATTTATTTTTAAATGGTCTGGTGGTCTACTTTCAACAAAATTAAGCCAAATGTGATCATATAATTTCTTTTGATTAGGAAATGGTACCAAGGCTTTGGCCTCTTCTAAATCACACCATTTATAATCTGTATGCTCCTCGTTCAGATGAACTATCTGTTCGGGTTCACAATATATAGCAAAACAGGTAATTAGCATGATTTGATTGTGAGATGGATCATAGAACTGTTGCTGATATTCACCGTTATAAAGGTCTTTTGCTTCAATATTTGTCTCTTCTCGGAGCTCTCTGACCATAGCTTCCCAGGCCAATTCTCCATTCTCTATTTTTCCTGCGACATGACACCAGTAACCCTCTCCTGTCCTCTTTAGTAATAACATTCTGTATTTATTACTAAACATTGAGAGAACAACACCAGATACCACTGAGGTATTGATAGGAATCATATTTTTATTCTCATTTAGAAATATGTATCAGTTAGTAACACTATACGCCAAAATCAGTTCAGTACTGTTAATTGACAATATTAGGGATAGATCTGCTTTAAATATGTTAAATGTTAATACAAAAAAATATAAGTTAGACAATGAATCAAATTTTCCTGCCTAGTCAATAATCAGTTTCAGTAGATAGTTGCTTTTATTCAAATTTTAACCATTCCTTCATGGTATAAGAAAAATGAACATGTTAGTGTGAACTTGTTACTACAAAGAGAAAGCAGTAGCAACCTCTCAACTTTTTATTCGGGGGTAAGATATGGATATCAAATCACAAGATATGAATGGCTTTGATGCTGACGTAATCCATCTGTATCTTCAAGAAATTGCGCACAAACCGCTCCTTTCCAAGACCGAAGAAATCCTGTACAGCCGAAAAAGCCTGGTTGGTGATCTGGCGGCCAAAGCAACAATGATTGAAAGTAATTTGCGCCTGGTGGTCAGTATCGCGAAGAAGTACCGTAACAGCGGTATGTTATTGAGTGATCTGATTGATGAAGGAAACATTGGCCTGATCACTGCTGTTGAAAAGTTTGACCCAGAGCGTGGATTCCGCTTTTCTACGTATGCGACTTGGTGGATCAAACAAACTATTGAGCGTGCTATACACAATCAAGCGCGTACTATTCGCCTGCCTGTGCATGTCTCAAAAGAAATCAACACCATTCTTCGTACATACAGACAATTGATGAAGCAGACCAATCAGGAGCCAACCCACGAAGAAGTTGCGGCAAAACTGCAGCGTTCTGTTGACGAAATTTCAAGTGTACTGGCTTACGACGCCCCTGTTGTGTCAATTGACCAACAAATCTCAGAGGACAGTAACTCACAGACTATATCTGCATTCATTGCAGATCATGACGGTGGTAAACCCGACAGCGAGATGGATCAGGATGACATTACACGTTTGGCGACAACCATGTTAGATAGCCTGAATGCTCGTGATCGGGAAATACTGTGCCGCCGGTTTGGTTTACTGGGATACGAAGCTCAAACACTTCAAGAGGTTGCCGATGAAGTCGGATTAACCCGCGAGCGGATTCGTCAGCTTCAGGTAAGTTCATTGAAAAAACTCAAAAATGCACTTTGTCGTGAGAACTATGACCTAGAAGTGTTGTTCGCAGAAACAGCGTAATAAACGTTAGGGTGTGCTAACGAGTCTGATCTGAAGAGAAAGTACCATTCTGGTACTTTCTCTATTTCATTCTATCGTAACCATTTTTCATGAAACGTGCTTAGGCGCGGCGTTCAAAAGCGTTAAATCACTCGAAGCTCTGCTCTCAAACTCTCCCATCAGAGTTTCAGGAAATTATGATGTGCAATATCTCTATTACTTGTCGAGGTATTGCTATGTCTGGTTCAAAACGTTCTCTTGCTATGGCTCTCTGTTGTTTGTGTCTATTGATGTCTGGTAATGCATATGCAGAGAAAAGTAAAAATGAAAAGCAATGTCAGAAAACCCGAGCGTCCATCGAGAAGATTCAGAAAAAGATGCGTGCCGGTTATGATCTGAAAAAGAGCGAGAAGTATCACCGCCAACTCAACGAGTTGTACAAAAAAGAATTCAAGCATTGTATGTAAAACATGCAATCAATACGTCTCGAACATAACATGACATTTGCCTGAAATTATTCTGATACTATGGCGAACCCTTTCAGCTAGAGATTGTTGTTGTGAAGTTTTTATCTTTTATCTTTCCAGTAATGGCGATGGTTTTACTGTCCTCCTGTGCAAGTTACAGTGTCACTGAGCAGGAAGTTCAGCAGTACCTCGATAAAAAAACAGGGTTTGAGCGCTCTGTAGGTGTAAAAGGACTGGCTCACGCTAAAGTAAAATTTGAAGATGTTAAAGTCGGCATCGGCCGGATTTCTGATGACAGAGTGAACTTAGAAGCTAAATCATTTGCCAAAGTTTCTATCTATGGTCAGGCTCCGCAAGAGATCGAACTCAATGTCAATTTCAGCGCTATCCCTTTCTATGACAAAAGCGAAGGTGCGATATTCCTGAAAGATCTTGAGGTCGAAAAATTGGATATTGAGCCTAATACGCTCAACTTGCCCAGCAAGCAACTGTTGTCCCCGATTGTTGAAATCGTTGGCCAATTCTTCTTGTCTCAACCTGTTTACCGCTTAGATGAAAAAGACTTTAAACAGTCTGTTCTCAAAACAGCAAGACCTGAGCTGCTTATCAAGAACCATAGTCTGGTCATCCAAATCTAAAAAAGACCGCGCAATGCGCGGTCTTTTTCTATGTGCAAGTTAGTAAAGGGTTATTTTTGATGTCCCTGGGCTTGATCTAAGAAATTCGTTCCGGCTGCCTCGTCAATGATGTGAACGGCTCTTTCTGCTTCAAAAGCTTTTCGCATCGCTTCTGCGGCATAGTCCCTCACAACACCGCCTTGAATCGTGAAAAAAGCGTAGATAAAGAGGACTATACAAAGCACTCCGGTAAAAATAGCCATTATGGTTTTACGAAAAATACGTCTTTCTGACTCTCGGATTTCATGCTGGACCATTTCAATCACATCGTAGTTGGTCAGGTTTGGTCGAACTTTTCTTTTTATTGTCATGGCGTTGCGCAGAATGATAGATGGGTGACCCTACTGTACGGTTTGGATGCTTAATTTCAGCTTAATCAGGCTATATTCACGTGTTACATAGCTTACTGTTTGTATCAATTGTGGATATATTTTTAGAGACACAATTAAAGTTATAGTGCGCTAGGTGTGTTATTTATAGCCATCCTGATATGACTCAAGATGGCTATAAACGTATCACGGCTTTCACTTCCTACATCAATATGTAATTCATCACCCATTGATAGGCAAAAAGCAGAATAATTAGTCCCCATACAGGTACATGACGCCACTTAAGCAAATAAAGCCCGAAAACAACAGCAAATACATCTAAAACCGTAATCACTGAACTCGAGATAACCGGTGAGATGAATGCACTCGCGAGCAAGCCCACCACAGCCGCGTTAACAAAACTGATAGATTCTTTAAGCTTGGGATGGCTAACAAGTGCATTCCAGGCAGGAAGAAATGCAAACAGCAACAGTGATCCAGGCAGAAAAATAGCGATCGTAGCAATCAAACTTCCAGCTATTGGAGATGTGTCCATGACCGACGCACCCAAATAACTAGCCATTGTAAACATAGGGCCAGGAACGAGCTGGGCTGATGCATACGCGCTAAGAAAAGTGTCTGCTGTCACCATCCCTTGCAGCATTGGTTCAAGTAGCGGCAAAACAACATGTCCGCCACCGAAAACAAAGCTCCCAGCCTGATAAAACACATTGAACAAATTCAGCCAAGCGGAAGACGCTGCCAGTACAGGTAGTAGTAATAAACCTGCCGCAAAAACAGCGGCTATCCCCCAATGAGGACGAATATTCTGTGTGTCAGTGTATATAGATTCAGGAGCATGGCTGAGCGACGTAGATGCCTGCCGTTTTACCGATACGATGTAACCCAAAATGGCCGCTAAAATAATCGGCATCACCTGTCCTAACAATCCTGTTGTCAGCATAACGGCAAAACCTGACAGTATCGCTATCATTCCCGTTAACCGAGTGGTCAGATTCTTTTTTACCATTCCCCACAAAGCATCTGCTACCACTATCACGGCTAAGAGCTTGGCGGCCTGAATAACAGTTTCAACAACAGGTACATTCTGGTAATGCTGATTTCCAATCGCCAGAAATGTCAGTAGTAAGAAGGACGGAGTGGTAAATCCCACAAATGCAGCGATTGCCCCCAGATACCCAGACCGTCGATAGCCAATATACATCCCTAACTGGCTGCTAGCTGGTCCTGGCAGAAACTGACATAAAGCCACAGCTTGAGTGAAATCCTGTTCAGTCAACCATTTTTTATTTTGTACAAATTCACGATGAAAATACCCAATATGTGCAGCAGGACCACCAAAGCTGTAGAGACCTAGCAGAAAGAATTGCCACAAAACGTATACCATAGTTCCTCCTTCATGGAGGCTAAATAATATAGAGCACGTACCCAGCGATAAAATCGTTTGTTTTAATGATACTTATCAATGCCTTTAATACCGTTTCAAATCCCCCCAACCTGTTCAGATCTCACACGAATGGGTTTGGAAATATCACATAACCAAAGCGTGACACCGTCACCCTTTGGCATTATGCATAGGGTTAATCTCTTCCCGCATTATCATTCAGTGGTATAATTCTTTCATTAACATGAAGTTGGTTGAAGCTATGCTTGAAAATCTGCAACAGATGGTGATTCTAGCCACCGTTGGCCATGAACAAAACTTTACCCGTGCCGCAGAGCGACTTGGGATTTCAAAGTCTCAAGTCAGTAAACAAATCCGCTATCTGGAAGAGCGGCTTGGTTGCCAATTAGTTCAGCGGAGCACCAGAACGGTCGCGCTGACAGATATTGGTTTGCAATATTCAGAGTATGGCCAACAACTTCTCGATACAGTCAACGAAGCCGAAGCGATGGTTGCCGGTTACCGGAATGAAATCAAAGGAGTACTTCGTATCGGAATTGCGCAGTCGTTTGGCAATATGCACATCACCTCGCTGCTGGCTGAATTTCAAAAGCTACATGCAGAACTCGAATTGGAAGTCAGCTTGTTTGATCATCGCCCCAACCTGCTTGAAGAAGGTTTTGACTGCTGGGTGGCAATTCATGAGCACCCACCGGAAGGCATGGTTGCCCGACGCCTTGCCGACTGCCATTTCATGGTTGTGGCTTCACCGGCCTATCTCGAAGCACATGGCACGCCCAAAGTACCGGGTGACTTGCGCCAGCACAATTGCATCACTTACCAGAGCCGGGAGCGTAAATACGTCAACTGGGAGTTTACTCGCGATGGCGTGCATCAATCAGTACGAGCGCGCGGAAATTACCGTATTGACAATGCCCCTGCAGTGCTTGATGCGGCCAAATCCGGTTTAGGCATTGCCTACCTGGCCACCTATCTTCTGACGAACGAACTGGAAAACGGGGAACTGATTCATCTTTTGCCAGAGTGGAAAGCCGATCTTGAGCTGCCAATCTATGCTGTTTATCCTCGTCGGAAATATCTTGCACCTAAGGTCAGGGCATTTATTGATTTTATGGCAGACCGTATGTCTACCTCTCCTTACAGAACGCCCAATCCTGTACTGACGGACAACCAATAAGCGACTTCAGGAAAACCAATTTACATGCAATCAATCAGCTGACCTGAAGCCGAGTCAGGCCAGCTGTTCTCAATCCTGCAGTTGTGATCTGTCGCGAATCAACTAAACCTAAATACTAAGATACCGATGTTATGTTTACTGAGCGATGTTTGCTGAATAGCTAAGCGGGATCATCTTATGTATTGTTATTCACGCTTTATTTGGGTGCTGCTGATTGCTGCGAGCAGTCTACTCGGAATTACCTCCTGTGGCACCGATCCTGAAAAAGCGATTGCCCCGCCAAAAGATGCGGCTCCGACCGTGGCTGATGAACGGCCAGTCGTCCCCGATGCACAAGTGTTATTGACTGAACTGCCTGAACTCAGGCAAACCCTGTATTTTGAGCCGCAGGTTTTTGATTTGTCCGTACAACAACAACTTCAAATCGACCCAATTGCTGTTCGCTTACGTCAGCACCCTGACAGTTACGTCATTGTGGTCGGACACGGCAATGAATTCAGCGATGAAGATCAGAACGTTGCCATTTCATATGAACGAGCATTCAGCGTGGCAATCTATATAGCGTCAGTTTTTGGGATTGAGGAAGAAAGAATTCAAGTTGTCGCCGCTGGCAGTACTGAAGCGACGATGGACAGCCGACCTACCAGAGTCGAAATTGTCTCACCAAAATCGATCGTCAGAACCCTGAGCCCAAACACTGAGCCGCAATTTTAAAGCCCGCTTTTTTGCCCCTTTGTATGGCAACTACTTTGTAAATATACGGCATTGTTTAACAAAGCCTTTACTTAGTAGACTCATCAATGAGTCCTTGTAGCCGAGCTAATTAACATAAAAAAACAGCAGCTAAGGCTGCTGTTTTTTACTATCTTCTTAATGAAAAACACGGTATAGGCCAGTAACAGTGATTACGTCGATTACGCCATATGGTGTTTTTTCTTCGCCGGAAGCGCGTACATCTGCTTCAGAATGTCGACGACACCTTCAGGCAAATCTGCAAATTTAGCTTCAAAGCGCGCTTTTTCAGCCTCGGTTGCTGATTTATCTTCAATGCCAGCAGCAATGAAGTTAGCAGGGAACAATCGGTAGTTTGCGGTGATTTGACGGTCAATTTCTTCCGCCAGACTGTCTGGTGTGTCCACGCCACCTTGAATGACGTCACCAAAGCTAACATGAATACGGCGCTTCTCACCCACAATGCCCTGAATAATGCTTTCGATATCCTCGAACTCACCTTTTTCGTAGCTGCCTTCTGTCTGCTTTTGGTACAGCTCTTTCGCTTTAGCGATATCACACGGATCATTCTCATAAGAAATAGCCACCGGCACAATCTTCAGCTGAGACATGAACTCACCAAATTCCATTTTCCGTTTGCGGCCTTCCATGTAGAACATTTTCAGAATCGCTGGATCAGTCTTATCGTTACCGTCTTTGGCTCGCCCTTCTTTTTGCGCAATCCAGATTGAATGACCCGTTTCGAGAGAATGTGATATGTAGCCCGACAACAGTCCCAATGCTTTCATCATTTCACGCGGCGCTTTGGCCGACCGTTTCACAATAAAGCTTTTGTTCAAGCGCATCATTTCCGTTGCACAGGGCTTTTTCAGCAGATTGTCACCGATAGCAATGCGCACGGTGTCAAAACCGTTGTTATACAAACACCAGTTAACCATCGCTGGATCCATCGCAATGTCCCGGTGATTTGAAACAAACAGGTATGACTGATTTGGATCCAGTTTATCCAGCCCTGAATGGCTAACACCATCACAGGAATGATCAATGGTTGCTCTCATGTATTTCGCAACCTGACGCTGAACATCATCGACAGTTTTTACATTCGACCACTTACGGATCAGGAAAAATTTGATTAACGGCGTCAGCAGCCACCCGAATGCGCCGGATAGCTGTGGAAAACGGTAATTCAGGATAGCGGAGATAAATTCTTTATCGTTAACCAGGCGTTTAATCGCCCTGCTCACTTCATCGTCATTGTAAGGACGAATTTCTTTATAAATATCGTTATTGGTCTGCACAATACTGCTTCGTCTATCGAAAAAAACTGCGACATTTTACGCACATTCAGGCGTTTTCCCAATGACATCCCTCCACTCCTTCAATGGTTGGAGGTCTTACCAGATTTTTTCTGTTTTAATTTCAGCCACTTTACTGACTATTGACTAATTTTTCTATCGTATGGCTGGCATTTCTTTGCAAAAAATCGCCATTTAAACGCACATCAGCGCTGTTCGGTTGACGCTGACGCCAAAACAACACAATATGTGCCTGCTTTTTTGCCAGAGAACCACTATGAAACAAGCCATTGATTTTAGCCTTCATCACGACCACTTTCTGACAGTCGGCTCACGCCGCAAAAGCCATCATTCGTTTATGCTGATGGTCACCCAGGGCTGTGCCTTTGTGCGCTTAGGTAAAGAGGAATATGCCGTGAAAGCCGGAGCTGGTTTTTACGTCCCTTTTGACTGTCTGCATGCAATAACAGTTCTACCGGAAACACAATATCGTATGATGGCCTATTCAGCCCGTCTGACGACCCCGTTATGCCGTGAAGCAGGTTATTTTAGGGTTAATGCCTTGATCAAAGCCGTCTGCGATGAACTCACGGTCATAGCGAAATTGGATAAGCCATTAAAACTTGAAGGCGAAAGCGGGAATTTATTGCGGGTGATGGCCGATCAGGCCGCTAAACTGAGCGTTCAGAGCAAGACAACAGCTCCAGGTTTAGATAAGCATTCAACGCTTGCACTGTTACAAATTCTGAATGGGCAAAGTGTAACGGATTTGGCATCAGCCACTTCAATTCAGGAGTTTACTGGTTATTCAGTCAAAGAGATTGAATCATGCATTTTAATGCGTGAAGCATTCAAATTATCGCGTTCAGGCCGGAAGCTGGAACAAATTGCAAAGGCATTAAAACAGCCAGCTGAAATTATCGCTGCAATGGCACAGCCGATTTTGGGTCAGTCACTTTAATAGTGTCTTTTAAGCCAAGGGACACTGTACATAGCCCCCTCGCTCGAATGTCATATTAGCCGCCGGTATTATGCCCAGTTAAGCAACTCAAGCCTGTCTGTCATTACTCTGCTTAACAGGCTTGCTTACTGAAATGGGATTTCAACCTGAAAGTAGACATCATCCCATTTGTTGTCATCGTGCCATCGATAATCAAAGCGAAATCTGGGTGCTGTGCTGTTTTCCCCTCCAACGCCAAAACTCATCTGGACGCCGTGATTCTTCACCCAATCGGCAAAATCTTCCGATTCTTCCTCGTAGATCGCTGGCATCCAAAAACCAAGACCGTAAAAGTTGGTATTTGAACTGGACGATAACACTGGTGAAGCCGTTTCACCTGACCAGTTATCCCAGAAAGTGATATCGCCACTGTCTGCCGTCCACAGTAACGTCTGGTTCGGTCGTCCCGATTCCGGGCGACCACTGGCGCTAGAGGTCAGCGTAGAGGAGCGATTTGCAATCAACACGTCGCAATTAGCAAGGTAAGCTTTTCTTTCATCAGCAGCCAGTTGCTGTAACTGATGATCATCAAGTTCAAAACAGGTTTTAACCTCAACCGGCAAAACCGTAAGCGTAATTCCAGCAATCAGTGACATAGCCAACATAGAAAACAATGACCGTATAACAGAATAATCAGGCACTTTGGCTGATGAGCGTACGGTTTTTGTCACACCATCGACTAACCCGAACGGTACCAGCCTTTATTAACAATCATCTTAGCGACTTTTTCCGTTGTCAGATGTGAGAAATTGCGACTATTGATAAGGTGCTCACGAATTTTAGTGCTGCGTACCGGTACGGTTTCAGGGCAAGCAAGTATCTGCCACCGATGAAGAATTTCATCTGACTTGTAAAACTTACCAAAGTTGAGAAAATTATCAGGCCCAACAACAAAGGTCAGGTTGGCATCGGGATGCAGCAGCTCCAGTGCCTCCAACACCGCAAAGGTTGTAACCGGCGTACTCTCAGAGGCAATCTCTTCCTCTAAGCGAGAGAGCTGCAAATTGGGTAACCCGAGATCCTCGATAAATGCCTCTACCATTTCGCATCGTGCATCATAGTCAAGCATTTGCTTTCCCCAAGCGTGATGATAACTGGGAAGCAACAGCACTTGATCAAAATGAGCCAACCGTTCGAGAACCGATTTATGCCCCAGTGACGGTGGATTGAATGCGCTACCGAAGACGGCAATTGATGCAGTCATGATGAGAGTGCCCCTTTTTTATTCCGTTCGGAGTGTAAATACATTTAATTGATACATGAGGATTGATCCTGACACAGAGTTATCGCATAGTTTTGTCAAAGGTTTAATGCATTTTACCTATATTTGGCATGAACCATCGCTATATGGTTACAAAACGGGCAACGCCCTGAGGATTCAATCACTATGGAACAGCTAATTCGCGACGAAATGCGCGTATTGCCAAGCATTGATGTTGATTTTGAAATTAACCGACGCATCGCGTTTATTCAAAAGAAACTCAAGCAATCAGGATGCAAGTCACTGGTTCTGGGAATCAGTGGCGGCGTCGATTCGACAACCTGTGGGCGCTTGGCTCAGCTAGCCGTTGAAAGACTCAACGCCGAAGAACAAACCGGTGATTATCAGTTTATCGCTGTACGTCTGCCATATGGCGAACAACAGGATGAAGATGAAGCGCAGCTCGCACTTTCATTCATTAAGCCAACTCACTCTGTCAGCGTCAACATTAAAGACGGTGTTGATGGCACCCATGACAGCACTCTGAACGCGCTCGAAGGAACAGGCCTGATTCCAGAATGTCACGGTACGGTTGACTTCGTGAAGGGAAATGTAAAAGCGCGTACCCGTATGATTGCACAATACGAAATTGCCGGCTTGGTACGTGGTCTGGTACTGGGTACCGATCACTCAGCAGAGAATGTTACCGGTTTCTACACCAAATTCGGTGATGGAGCCTGTGACCTTGCCCCGCTCTTTGGCCTCAATAAGCGTCAGGTCCGTCAGCTTGCGGATCACCTCGGTGCACCTGAACTGCTGGTACACAAAGTCCCAACCGCTGACCTTGAAGAACTTGCGCCACAAAAGGCTGACGAGGAAGCACTTCAGCTGACGTATGAAAATATTGATGATTTTCTGGAAGGCAAAACGGTGTCAGAGCAAGTCATCGAGCGTATTGTAGGCATTTACAAAGCGACCCAACATAAGCGCCGACCTATTCCAACCATCTACGATGAAGAATAACTCTGACTGGCTTAAATAAAAAAAAGGGCTCTCTGAGCCCTTTTGTATTTGAACATGAACATTATCGGTTATGCTGATTAACAAAGACGAAACCCGAATTTCAGCCAGACTTTGAAGGTTTATAAAGCAAATTATCCAGTTCCCACCATATCGCTTCGCATAAACCCTCCCGGTAGACCGCTCGTTTAAAATCGGTATGCTCTTGCTGATACTGATGAAAATAATGTTCACGGTTATGGCGACTGGCCCTGACATTAGCAAGCCTGTCACAGGCTTTAACGATCAACGCAATTCTCGCCGACTCTTCCGTTGTGTCTAATGCCTCAAGACGTCGGTGTAATTCCGCTTTGCGCTTTTGCCTGCTGGTTACATCACCGTCAGTAATATAACCTACCGCATCAGCGACAGTGAATCCGAAGTCAGCGGCTAACTCATCTAAGCTGGTTTCAGTGTCTTCAATAACATCATGGAGTTGCGCCACGATCATGGCATCAGTACCGAAAGGACTTGCTAAGCGCGAAACCGCTTCAAGGTGGATATAATAAGGAACGTCACCGTATTTTTGTCCTTCGTGTTTGGCCCTAGCCAGAGTGCGAGCTTTTAGGTAACGATTATTCATCCTTCTCTCTCACAGTTAGAATGAACGAACAGTATCCCCCGGGAATATTAGGGATCTGTAAATTCTATTTCAGACTCTGCCGTTTTACGAAGACCGGATATTCTAAATGAGAGTTGTTGCACGGTTTGAGTAAAAAAACAGGCACCGAAGTGCCTGTCAGATAAAGATGAGTGTCGGTAAGACATCATTCAACGTCTGATTCCGATTGTTCCTGCGCTTTTTTTGCCGCGGCTTCGCGAATTTCGTTGGCAACACGCATGATTGCCTCACCACTGCTGACACCTTGTGCCATTAGTGCATGGATTTTTTCTGCCGCAGCTTGCTGCTCGGCATGAGACAATGTAGGAATGTCGTTAAACATAGAGCATTTACCTTATTAAACCGGACCGCTAGTGTAGGGATTTTATCCCTGCTTGTCATCCGAAGAATTAACCAGGGCGACCATCCACTCTTGGGCTGGTTAGTACAGGGAAATAGACCCAGCAGAAAATACTGAATGCCAGTGCCCAAAGTAACCCTGAAAGCCAGTATGCATTTACAGCCAGTTCAGGCATCAGCAACAGAAAAACAGTTCGAGTCAGCGTTGCTATGACCAGAGTCACAAACGCCACTTTCATCATTGCGCCTATTTTGAGTTCCCGTCCGGTATGCCCCAAGGAAACACGTGCAATCATTGCCAGAATCATGCAGCCAATACCGCCAACCGTCAGGCAGTGCAGCGCAATACTGTAAGCCCCCCAACCTGTCAATTGAACGACCGCAAGGAGAGTTAAACCAAGAATCAAAAAAAGGTAGGCAACGTGCAGTAACCATAACAATGGCACCCTAAGCGTACTTAGCGTTCGCCAGCGTAAAAAACGCAGCAGATGCATTGTGGCAGTCATCAGCAAGAGTAACGGAAAACTGTAGCTTGCAACAGCTTCCGGGATTGGCAGTATACTGTGTAAGACCAATAACCAAGTCGGAATTAAAGCTCCCCGTTCGAGCCAGGTAATACGTGTGATCGGCTCGCTTTGTGTTCCCCGCCAGGTGAAAAACGGTATAACTCGACCTCCGACTACGAGCACAATCAGGCTGATGACCAGTATGGCCACAAATGACACTGAGCGCAGTGGCAGAGCCAGCCAATTCAGACTGATGGCATGGAATGCCGCATTTAACGCTGTCAGCAACAATATCAAAGGAACAAAAAACAGGTTATTCAATTGACGGCGAAGAAGTATGGGAACGGCCAAAAAATAGCCGGCTAAAGGCATCCAGAGCAAGTCTGCTACCATCCAGACCAGATTAGGTGACCCGAACAAAATTCCTACCCTGGCAATTAGCCACAGACCAAAAATCACCGCAAGCTTTCTGCCCCGGATTCCCGGGTTCCCCGTCCAATTCTGAACTGCGGTGAGTAGAAAGCCGATAATGATTGCGCCAGTAAACCCGAATAGCATTTCATGGCTGTGCCACCATATCGGATCATGGTACATCCAGTTTGCGACATTGGAATATCCCGCCCAAAAAGCGGCCCAAAGCAACATTGCAATCACAGAGAACAGGCTGGCACCCAGGAAAAAAGGACGAAAGGCAAGCCTAAAAATTGGCAACATTCTCTGTTCTTTTTCATTATCAAGTATTTGCATCATGATGTGGTTATCCCCACTTAAAACATGCATAAATAATACACCTTTAAAGATGCAATTTAAATGCATCTATTAAAGCAAATGTTATGAATCTAACAGAGGAAAAGACGAGCAAACTAGATGAGCA
Source organism: Photobacterium ganghwense (assembly GCF_017329545.1). NCBI lineage: Bacteria > Pseudomonadati > Pseudomonadota > Gammaproteobacteria > Vibrionales > Vibrionaceae > Photobacterium > Photobacterium ganghwense. The sequence goes on along the minus strand of NZ_CP071326.1, from coordinate 962,621 downwards.
CTAGAAAGAAAAACAGCCAACACGAAGTCGACTGTTTTCGAATAGTCTATATGCCGGGGTAATCGACCGGACGGGTTATTCTCTGAATATCGAGAACGGAGATATCCCCTTGCCAGCGGCTTTCGATGATACCGACGCTTAACCAGTAGCGTCCTTCCGGTAAATCAATTTTCGGCAAGGTGGTTGGGAGTTTTCCATCAACATTTTCGGTCCATAGCGGCGTCCAGGACGTGTCGTTGAGGTCGTACACATTCATCGACAAAATAGGTGCAGGACACACCCTATCAGGTATGCCATTGCGTTCAATACGCCAGGTTTTACTGTTAATCCAACCGATGCGCTGCTTGCTTTGTGGCTGTGTCAGAATGACCCAGGTCTTGAACCCTTCCGGATGCCCTTCCACCTGAATATTCAGCTGATAAAGCCCTCACTGGTCGCATTCTCAAGCCGTTTTGCATCAATCGAAAAGACATTCCCTTCGTCCATTTTGGGTATACCAGCAATGACAGCCTGATCTGGCCAGCGGGTAAATTCGATTTTCGTGACGTTCTTTTTGGCTATGCCGTTGATAGAAAGGCGCGGAAGAACCTGTGTCTGGTTCTGTACCATCTCACGCTGAATTACCAGCTTGGTTATCCACTCTGGCAGGTTTGTTGCGTTCAAACTATGTCCGCAGTCTTCAGTGATCGCGAGCTGGAGTAATTCGTTGAGGTTAGTTTGTTCGTCGCGGTTTGGCGACTGCTGCCAGGCTTGCACCATGGCATCAAAACTTTCCCGAGTATTGCCTTCAAGGAGTTTCTGATGAGCGACAGTATAAATATCTTTGCTCAGAAACCATTTTGCGTAGGCATTCGGCGCCCAGAGCGCCGAATGTAACAAAAGCAGAGAACAGGTAAGAGTGAGTTTGGACATGCCTTAACTTACGCTGATTTCATCCGGTAGCCAACGCCACGCAGAGTTTCAATTTCAATACCCGGCAATTTCTGACGTAACTGCAGAATGTGGGTATCAACGGTACGAGTGGTGGGATAATGGTTGTAGCCCCAAACTTGATCCAACAGCTCGTCACGCGTGAATACACGGCCCGCATGTTTAGCAAGAAAAACCAGCAATTCGAACTCAGTACGGGTCAAAGTGACACTGTCACCACTGTACTGTACATCACGACTATCCAAATCAATGCTGATATCACCTACTTTCACGATGTTGGATGACACCTGTTCAGGTGCACCATCACGCAAATGCAAGCGGATACGCGCCAGTAGTTCTTCTTCCGCAAAGGGTTTCGTCAAATAGTCTTTCGCGCCCGATTCCAGGCCAATCACTTTATCCGATACCGATACCATTGCAGTCAGCAGAATCACAGGTACATGTTTAATTTTCAACCACTTGGACAAATAGTTCAGGGAATCCCCTTCAGGTAGCTGACGGTCAAGAACAACTAAATCGGCATCGGCCCATTTATCGGCAACATTTGATGCGCAATCAGCATACAGGCATTTATAGCCCGCTTCTTTTAAACTTTCGAGTAAACCATCAGCAAGGTTGCGGTCATCTTCAACCAGAAGCAGAGTTTGATTCACACGGTATCTCCAATATAAACGTTGTAGGTGGACCAACGAGTTTCATTCGTCCTCCCATTCTTCGTATCATCGATTCAACAATTGTAAGCCCAAGCCCTAACCCTCTTTCACTGACGAAGGGCTTTCTTAATCGCGCCCAGTCTTTCGAGCCAAGCTGTCCATTGTCTGAAACACTTACAATCAACTTTCCGTTATTGAACGATGACGTTAATGTCACTGGCTTCACACCGTACTTATGGGCATTAGATAATAAATTATCAATACACGTCCCCAACCAGTAGATGTTGACATCAACAGGTCTGTCTTCAGCTAACTCCAATGTCACCTCGTAAGGTTCACTCAAGTATTCAATCCACTCATTAAAGGAGTCAATATGCTGAACGCTGAGTTCCTGTTGATTAGCCTGCAAGTAATCTTTGCTTGCTTCTGCAAGCTGTTTAAGACGTCTGGAGTCTTCGGTCAGACGTCTGAATTCATCATATAAGGTTTCCGGCAACGCATCAAAATGGCGTCGAAAACCCTCTACAGTCATCCCCAGACTGGCAATCGGTGTTCTCAGTTCATGGGTCAGAATCTGCAGTACCAGCATACGCTCCTGCATCGCCCGACGTCGAATTCTCAACCGGTAGGCACCCCAACCGATCAGCAAGCCAACGTTGAGCACCAGCAAACCAACCAACAAGTAGTAAGTCAGGTGCGACTGGTCTTCTTCTTCCCAGCAGATGTTTCCGCTTTTGAGTATGCAAAAGCTACTTTGGTTCAATCTGGTGAAATGAACATCAAACTTGTTCATCGCCACAGACCACGTCGGCTGGTCGTAGATATAATACTCATTGCCATTGCGAATCCAAAGCTCTCCGTTGGAAACAAACGATTCGGCACCGGCAATGTATACCATGATTTCATCATTACTCATCCGCTGCAATCGCCCAAGCGCAGTATTCGTCGGATCCAGATCCCGCTCCTGAATGTGCTGAAACTTGTTAAGTTTCTCTTTCATATCAGGATGAGCCTGCAAATATCGGGCAGCGTAACTGCCCCCGCCCGGATGAATATATCCGGCGCGGGCAAACCAGCCGACCGGAAGAACCGTGTTATTACACAATGCACGCGTAAACACCAGTGGCTGAGTCAGTAACGGCGTCACTGGCCACGGGCCCTTACAGCTTTGTGCACTCTGGTATAGTCGCTGTAACGATTTCAAAGGATAAAGGGAAGACTGGGGTAACAGCGATGATGGCACAAGCAGCTGTGTCGGAAACTGACTTTGCAGTTGCCGAAAATCATAAGTCGCCACCGGTTCACTGGCCAATAGCTCAGATCGAACGGCACTTAAGCGCTCAGGCAAATTTTCTGCCGCGGCCATATTAGGCACGCCGGATATCAGCAGTGAAAGTAGTAGGACATATTTTTTCATGTCGCAGAGTTTATCATTCCATTAACGTACTATGTCAGGAAATTGTCATTCGTCTGACGCGAATATCATCGCATAGTCAAGAAGATACGCACATACGTAAGTTTTGCAATCAGAACTGTCACAATGGTCGTGCACAAAAAAGGGAGCCGATTGGCTCCCTTCTGTTTATCACGCGTTACTAAGCATGAATTTCAGTCTTGGACTTAATCCAGATGCTCAAGAATCTTCAGACAGCTGTCTTTCGCATCGCCAAACAGCATTTGCGAGTTGTCTTTGAAGAACAGCGGGTTTTGAACGCCAGCATAACCTGTGTTCATTGAACGCTTAAATACGATAACGTGTTTTGCATTCCACACTTCCAGAACAGGCATGCCGGCAATTGGACTACTTGGATCTTCAGTTGCAGCCGGGTTGACCGTATCGTTAGCACCGATAACCAGTACAACATCCGTTTCTGGGAAATCTTCGTTGATTTCATCCATTTCAAGCACGATGTCGTAAGGTACTTTCGCTTCAGCCAGCAGCACGTTCATGTGACCCGGCAGACGGCCAGCAACAGGGTGAATACCGAAACGGACTTCCACACCTTGCTTACGCAGTTTGTCAGTAATTTCGTGAACTGGGTACTGCGCCTGTGCGACAGCCATACCGTATCCAGGAGTGATAATCACAGAACGGGCGTCTTTCAGCATTTCAGCCACTTCTTCTGCAGACGCTTCATGGTACTCACCCATTTCTTCTTCTGTAGTAGAAACTGAACCGTCAGTACCAAAGCCACCGGCAATAACACTGATGAAAGAGCGGTTCATTGCTTTACACATAATGTAAGACAGAATAGCACCCGATGAACCTACCAGCGCACCGGTTACGATCAACAGATCGTTCGCCAGCATGAAACCTGCCGCTGCCGCTGCCCAGCCTGAGTATGAGTTAAGCATTGAAACCACAACCGGCATGTCAGCACCACCGATTGAAGCTACCAGGTGGTAACCAAACGCCAACGCGATGATAGTCACCAGAATCAGCGCAAACATTGACCCTTCTGCGTTCACGAAAGAGAACAACAGCAGAACGGAAACCACAACGGCAGCCAGGTTCAGTTTATGACGGTGAGGCAGCATCAGTGGCTTTGACGAAATCAGGCCACGCAGTTTACCGAACGCCACGATTGAACCGGTGAATGTCACTGCACCAATGAACACGCCAAGGAAGATTTCTACCAGGTGAATGTTCAGCATTACACCTGTCAGATCACCATGATCAATGAAGGTGTTGAAACCAACCAGTACCGCTGCCATACCCACGAAGCTGTGAAGAATAGCAACCAATTCTGGCATCTCAGTCATTTCAACTTTCTTGGCAAAGTAGATACCGATTGCACCACCAATGATCATCGCAAGGATAATCCATCCCGTGCCCTGAGAATCCGGGCCCAGAATAGTTGCAATCAGTGCGATAGCCATACCGGCAATGCCGTAATAGTTACCTGCACGGGCCGTTTCTTGCTTGGAAAGCCCTGCCAGAGACATGATAAATAAAATTGCAGCAACAATGTATGCCGCTTGTACGATTCCTGCAGACATTTGTTACTCCTTATCTATCTTTACGGAACATCTCAAGCATGCGCTTGGTCACGGTGAAACCACCGAAAATATTGATACTGGCGATTAAAACCGCAATAAAGGACAGGAAGGTTACAACACCGATTCCTTGGCCTATTTGCAGTAATGCACCAACAATGATGATCCCCGAGATAGCATTGGTTACAGACATCAGTGGTGTATGCAGCGCATGAGTAACGTTCCACACAACGTAGTAACCAACCACACAGGCAAGAACAAAAACAGTAAAGTGAGACAGGAATTCGGCAGGCGCAGAGTTTGCCACCCAGCCAAATAGCACGATACCAGCAGCCATCAGACCGTATTTTTTAGCCGGCGAGGTAGGTTGTTCGACCTTCTCAATTGGCTTTTTAACTTCTGTTGGTTTTTGAGCTGGTGCCGCGGACACTTTGATTGGTGGCGCTGGCCAGGTTACTTCCCCTTCTTTGATCACAGTCAGACCACGAATAACTTCATCATCGAAATCAATATCAATGATGCCGTCTTTTTCTTTGCAAAGAAGTTTCAGCAGGTTAACCAGGTTTGTACCGTATAGCTGAGAAGACTGGTTTGGCAGACGACCAACCATATCGGTATAGCCGATCACTTTTACGCCGTTATCCGTAACGATGACTTTATCCGCTTGGGTATAAGCACAGTTACCGCCGTTGGCCGCAGCCAGGTCAACAATCACACTGCCCGGCTTCATAGAGTCAACCATTTCTTGGGTAATCAGCTTAGGAGCTGGACGCCCAGGAATCAGTGCAGTCGTAATGATGATGTCAACGTCTTTGGCTTGCTCTGCGTACAGACGTTCAGCCGCTTTGTTGAAATCGTCTGACATTTCTTTGGCATAGCCATCACCCGGGCCGTTATCTTCCTGTTTGAAGTCAACTTCCAGGAATTCAGCACCCATACTCTCGACCTGCTCTTTTACTTCAGGACGAACGTCGAATGCGCGAACAATCGCACCCAGGCTACCAGCCGCACCAATTGCAGCCAGACCAGCAACACCCGCACCGGCAACCAGTACTTTGGCAGGTGGTACTTTACCGGCCGCCGTGATCTGGCCGGTGAAGAACCGACCAAACTCGTGCGCAGCTTCAACCACAGCACGGTAACCGGCGATGTTGGCCATTGAGCTCAGCGCGTCAAGCGACTGTGCTCTTGAGATACGTGGCACTGAATCCATCGCCATAACGTTGATTTTTTTGCTCGACAGTTTCTCAAGCAACTCAGGATTTTGCGCTGGCCAGATAAAGCTAACCAGGCTTGCTCCTTCTTTGATCAACGCAATTTCATCGATTTCATTGGCTTCATCAACCAGGGGAGCGTTGACTTTCAGGATCAGATCTGAGTCCCACACCTCATCGGTTGAAACAACAGTCGCGCCTGCTTCTTCAAAGGCCGCATCATCAAAGCTAGCGTGAATACCAGCATCGTGTTCGACCACTACACTGAAACCCAGCTTTAGCAGCTGCTCTACCGTTTTGGGTGTCGCAGCAACTCGCGTTTCTCCCGCGAGCGTTTCTCTTGGCACACCAATTTGCATCATTATTCCCTAAAATTTGGCAAATAAGTAACAATTTTGTATCTAACCACTGATGCAAGATCAAGCATTTTGTAGGAAAAATACAAACAAACATAGCTATGCTTTGTTTTAACAACAAATGTTACCGCCAGAACGAAAGAAAATAACTTCCCCAACGCCTGGACAGAGGTCAAACCACCAATAAAATTAGCTATCTATTCACTAAAACATGAAGAAATAACCACAACCAGCCAAATGACCTTATAAACATCTAAAATAAAATCTCATTTCAGATGGATTCTTGTTTAAAACATCAAAGAAAAAGAATATTGAAACTAAAGAAGGGACAGTTTCATCATTCCTTGATGAATTACGACACAGGCAACAGCTTACCTACGCCTCCAGCCTCTCCGTTCTCAACAAAAGAGAAGGATTAACCGAAACTCAGACCAGTAAGGCAAGGCTACTGCCTTACCAGAGCTCAAACCGAATCAGATCAGCGGAACATACTGTCTCCTGTCTGATCGATAAACATCTTGGCTTTGTTGACCATAAAGGTTTCAGCATCCTGTTTTGAGGCCAGCAAATCGGAGCGAATAAAGGCATGTGTTTTCAACTCATCATCGAATTGTTTGCAGATTCGACCTGCAATCCGGAATTGTCCGCCTTCGGACTTCGGCTCCGGGTAAATGAGATAGCCTTTGTACTCAATTGGCTCAACATCAGCTTTTACAGGCGTTGATTTCTCTAGCCCAAACAATTTTGAGAAGAAGCCCACTAAATTATCTCCCGCGCATATATCGTTACAGTGACATCATGCCATATTCTCATAAAAAAAAGTTAAGCTCTGATTAAATTATTTAAAAACATGATATTACCCTAAGTCATATGCAAGATTTTTGCACTGTTTCTCACTCACTAAATAAAACATCGTTCGGATTAATAAAATCAGGGCATAAAAAAACGCCGGACTAAGCCGACGTTTTTGTGTTCCACGCTATCCTGCGCTTAACGGTACATACCGATATCTTTCTGAAGGTGTACCGGCAGGTCAGAAACTGAGTACTGCTTAGGTGCCTTTTTACCACCAAAAAGAATATCCAATGCGTGTGCAATCAGTCCTTTGACATTTAACGCATAGGCTTTCTTATCCATTGCAGTAGACGTAGCGATGGTGTCGAAATTCATTGCCTGTGCCATGATTGCCTCTCATTGTCATTGTTTTTTAACTGCCAGTATTTTATCCATCCACTCTGACACAAGAAAATGACAATATTTCGCCATAAAGATTAGATTTTCTAATCTGTTAATGAATAGTTTCAGCCAAAACAAAACCAATGAAAAACCATGCAGCCAAAGCGATTAAATCCCTAACCATTCTTATAAAGTATGCAGAACTTTAATTACCCTTGCATCACCGATTACTTTTGTATAACAATAGCGCAACACACAAAAATAAGATGTTCATTATGCTTTCGCTGCTTGCCAAACATTCATCCATCTTTTTAATCATTGCTGCTGTTGCCGGATTTATTTTCCCTCAGGCATCAGCTGCTCTATTTCCCTACCTGCCGTATGTTCTTTTTTGCCTTATGCTCTTTACACTGCTGGGCATGCAGCAAAAAGTACTGGTCGGGCTATTAGCTAAGGCATGGGTATGGGGATATGCTTTTCTGCATGCGGCAGTGTTAACCCTGATCAGCTGTACCATTGCTAGCCTGCTTGATGCCAGCAGCAGTATGCTTCTGGCCATTTCTGCTGTAACAGCAACCGGCTCTCTGTTTGCGACGCCGGCCATTGTTCGCTCAGTTGGGCTGGCTCCGCTAGAGGCGATGGCGATGACGATTGCCACAACGTTGCTTATGCCCGTCGTGCTTTATATTAACCTGATGCTTTTCCAGGAAAATGCCTTCAGCCTGGATCTGGTCAGCTATCTTCAAAGATTGCTTATTTTTATTGTGGGCCCGATGATGTTTTCAGCATTGGTCTACAATCTGGTGCCTCACGATACTCTGCACCGTATTCACAGCAAGCTATCTCAGGTCACCATCATTCTGGTGTTCTCTTTCCCGTTCGGACTCATCGGACCGTTCCGATCCATTTTCGATGACTCCCTCCTGTCCGCCATAAACTATTTTCTGATCGGCATGGCTTTATGCGCACTGTTTTTTGTTGCCGGTTTCCTCGTTTACTGGCGTACAGACAAAAACATGGCTCTGATTGCCGCCATCACTTCAGCTAACCGGAATGTCCTTCTGACCTATACAGTAGCAGGAAGCTATTTGGGGCCGGATTTTCTGATTATTATGGGCGCACTACAGTTGCCGACTTACACCCTGCCCTTATTTGTTCGTTGGTTGAATGGAAAGCTTTGCGAGCCACAAACGGAAGAATCGTCGGCTTAAAATTCAAAGTCTGAGTCTAAGCCTCAATCAAAACTGTCAGCAGGCGAACAATCCAAAGATGTTGCTAACCATACCGCCGACAGCGTTTCCAAAGCCGTTGATGCCCATCAAGGCGGCAGCAATAAAGACAAAGCAGCCTAGCTGCTAGTGACCGAACCTTTAATCCATATCTTAAATGCGCGGGGTGGTACTCACCCTGCAAACGAGTCTGCCCCAACCCACTGTAGAGTCATCCCCGGAAGTTGAGCATTTAAACGTCATATCCGTAGCCACCTCAAACATTTATCAATAAAACTGTTGATTATCTTGCACTGAATATGACATTTCCCTATATTGCTGGGGAATTCTCAGGGCGGGGTGAAATTCCCCACCGGCGGTAGTCCTCAAAAGGGAGAGCCCGCGAGCGCTTGCATAGCACACTTCATCGCCATGCAAGGTCAGCAGATCTGGTGCAGTGTATTGAGACATACATGATTCCAGAGCCGACGGTTAAAGTCCGGATGGAAGAGGATTTCAGCGGAGCATTTAGCTCTGAATAGTTCTAAACTGCACCGTACATGATTTTTGTTATGTCGGTCGATTTGCTATAGCTATACATTCTTGTTGCTAAGCAACGTTGTTTTATGCTGTTCGCTGACTTTCCAAGCCCTGATTCTGGTAATTGTTTATATTTGGAGTTTCTTACCATGAATCAGTCTCTACTTACCCCTTACGGCACCCCTTTTGAGCGCGTTGAAGCCGGCCTGACGGCTATTCGTCAAGGACGAGGTGTGCTGGTTGTTGACGATGAAGATCGTGAAAACGAAGGTGATATCATTTTTGCAGCCGAAACGCTGACTGCAGAACAGATGGCACTGATGATCCGTGAATGTTCGGGTATCGTTTGTCTTTGTCTGACTGAAGAACGTTGCGATCAACTGGCTCTGCCAATGATGGTCGACAACAACACCAGTGCCAACCAAACTGGCTTTACTGTAACGATTGAAGCCGCCAAGGGTGTCACAACCGGTGTATCTGCTGCTGACCGTGTTACCACGATCAAAACCGCTATTGCTGATGGTGCAAAACCTTCTGACTTGAGCCGTCCAGGCCATGTTTTCCCACTGAAAGCAAACTCGGAAGGCGTACTGGCTCGCCGTGGTCACACAGAAGCCACTATCGACCTGATGCGCCTGGCGGGTCTGAAACCTTACGGTGTATTGTGTGAACTGACCAATCCCGACGGCACTATGGCTCGTCTGCCGGAGGTCATTGAGTTTGGTAAAGTGCACAACATGCCGGTTCTGACCATTGAAGATTTGGCAGCCTACCGTTTGGCTAAAGAAGTGGCCAACTCTGAAGAAACTGAAGCACTGACGGCCTGATAAGTCATCTGATTCAGATTCAAAAAAGCCGGGTTGATCCCGGCTTTTTAGTTTCGGACTGCTGATTTACCCAAATAAAGGCGGCAAAAAATATACCAGAGCAATCCACACTGAAGCCCAGATTACTGTTGCTGCCGTCACGGCATCAAACCATCCATTTCTCATCATACATCCCTGAATTTATCTTCACCTTCAACTAGGTCTTAACCCGAACGTCTGCTCAATGGCGTTTGAGCCTGCCAGGTTTTCGATTTGCCCACTTTTCAGCCAGCTTTTTAAACAGACCACACTGTATATTTACCGACAGGTTGGAAGGAAAAATTAAAAAGCCTGTTGTCATTTTTAACAATCGAATGATCGGCATGTAAAATAACGACAGGCTTAAAGAGATGCAGTACGGATGAAAAATGTCAGTAACAGGTATCAACCAGACGTAATAACCAGTATCAGGCAGCGCCTTCAGCTGAATCATCCTGGCATTCACAAGGAATGAACAAGGAGATATCCTCCGGTGGCGCTGTCAGGCTTTGTCTTACACGAGCGTATGCTTCGAAGGCTTCTGCCATCGTGATGTTCAGTGGCTGTGGCTCAGAGGTTTCGTCCACCAGCGCGTTATAGCCTTCTTTACCTGTCGCAGTGTAACCAGACGACACTGATAAGTATCGCTGTTCATCATTAACATCCACCCACTGCCCTTCAAAGTAAACCTGTAGCGCTTCAATACGCTTACCTTTCGGAGCACAGCAACGATACAGATACTTCAAGTGTGAGGTATAAGGGTAACTACCCGAACCTGTACCTTCTACGCCATTATCAATAGCGTTATCAATGGCACCTTCCAACGCCGCCCTCACCTGGGCCCCGGTGACCGGATACACCATCAGTCCAATCGCAAAAGGCAACAGACGGCCTGCAATATCGGCCGAGGTGATCGGGCCTTCATGGAATGAGGTTCTCACGCCACCCGCGTTATGAATTCCAAAGTGAACCTCAAACCCCATCTGACGGGACTGCCAGACAAAGCTGTCAACCACCAGCGGTGCAATCTGGCTGGCACCACGTTGATCCGGGATGCGGGTATGACGAAGCGGCTCGGCAACAACGGCTATCTGCTCTGTCTGAAGTAGTCTAACCGCCGGACGGAACTCTTCATTGAGTAAATTTTCAATCAGCGGATCTTTGGCACAAAAACGAACATTGGGCTGTGCGTACAGATACGCTTTTACCGCTTCGTGAGTTGATTCATCCAGGTGCTGACTACGGCTTGCGTCTAAAGTGAACTGACGCCCGAGCAGCAGCTGGTTTACCCCGCCAGCCTTCGCCACCGTACCATCAGCATTAAAATCAAGTTCCAGTTGCCCCAATGCCATCGCATTACAACCAGCCTGAACAACGCAGGTGCCATTGACCATTCTGGCGTATTCATCAGTGACACCGTAACCAACATTTTGGAAATTGCCTTGCATCGTATGGGTGTGACCACCAATGATCGCCCCGATACCTTCAACCTGAGCAGCCAATTCAAGATCACGTTCATACCCCAGATGACTCAGCAAAATAATTTTGTTGATCCCCTGGCGACGAATCGCTGCAACTGTGTTCTTAGCGACGTCGGTAACATTCAGGAAAAACGTATCGGGATCCGGATTGGCTATCGCGGCCATGTTCTCAATCGACAAGCCAAAAATCGCCACCGGCTCACTATCCACCTCTTTCACCAGAAAGTGGGCGTGTTGATTAAGATGGTCATAAGCCAGAACCTGAGGCTTAGGTGCCAGCGGATTCGGTTTATCCGGATTTTCCTGTGATAGATCCCAGTTTCCTGCCAGCAGCGGAAAATCGACCATATCCATAAAATCCGCCACGATCCCATTGCCCATGTCCAGTTCATGGTTACCTAATGCCATCGCTTCGATACCGATAGCATTCAAAAGGCGAGCGTTAGCCACCCCTTTGTACAAAGAGAAATACAATGTGCCCTGAAAGCAATCTCCGGCATGAACAAACATAAATTCACGCTCATTCAGGTAGGCATGCCGCTTAACATCCTTAACGGCCGAAGAAACCCTGGAAAAACCACCACAGCTCGCAAATACCGACATTTCATTATTCAGTACGTCGTAAGGCAGCTTTAGCGAGATCGACGACGGCTCGAAATGTGAATGCGTGTCGTTGATGTGGGCAATGGTCATTTTCACTGGGCGATGATCTGACATATCCGTAACAAACTCTCCATGAATCTCTACTAAACCATCATCATATAACAGATTACGTTGAATCTCAGGTTTTTGATGATTTTTTCTATTGCAGTTTCACTCCATGAGTGACAATGCTCATACTCTTATTGGCATTATCCGTAATAACATGACGCTGAGATGAATTGCTCAAAGGCACCGAGCTAGCTGGTGACATAACATACGATCATCAGCAATAAATTAGATTGGCTTTACTGGTAACTTGCCGCTCAACACAGCAGCCAGAAACAACAAACCACGCGAAATGCGTGGCTTGAAAATACGACTAATCAGCTTTCACATTTAGCTGAGCTACCACAACCAGATCAGCGAACTCAACGATGGTAACTATCTCAACGTTGAAACCGTTGCTCTAGTGTTCCGCTCCTAGTATTCGGGCGTTCAGCTAATCGTGGTCTTCTGATAACAGGCTTGTGTGTTAGCTAGCGTTTTGAAAATCTGGCGTTTTGAAAAAATTGCCTGATAGCAACAATTACTGGTAGCGGCCATGACGCTGAAGGAATTCAATTTTGTAACCATCAGGATCCAGTACAAAGAAGAATTTCGCCAGAAGTTGTCCATCACGGTGGAATTCTTTAATGTCCGCTGGCGCATAGCCCAGTTCAGTCAACTTCGCATGATCCGCTTCCAGTTCCTCGACAGCCACCGCGATATGACCATAACCTGAACCATGCGTGTACTCTTCCGTCCCTTCATTCCAGGTCAGTTCGATTTCCATGTCGTTTTCATCATTGCGCAGGTAAACCAGGCTGAAGCCCTCAAAGTCAAGACGCTCGGCGATATCCAGGTCCAGTGCTTCTTTATAAAATTTCAGTGATTTATCAAGGTTACCGACACGAACCATTGAGTGAATAATTTTAGCCATCTGACATCTCCACTATGCTTATTCTAACCGGTTTGATTTTCAACCAGTTAGCGGGTGTTTTTATGCAACGGGACTATATCAAGTCCTTCTGACAGCAACAACCTAATATTCCGATACTCTCAGAGCGATTTGTTTTCAATAATGTGACCAACGCACAGCCGCATCTTTTTATAGTCCTGTAGGCTTAAAACTACCAGTAAGTCTTCAAACTTAGCCTTAGTCATTGAAAGGCTTGCGCATTTTGTACTGGTTCAGAGGAATCTATGCAGTTACAACGAATTGAAATTTCAGGCTTCAGAGGTATCAACCGATTATCACTGTCATTTAATGAGCTGACAGTGCTGATTGGTGAAAATGCCTGGGGTAAGTCTTCGTTACTCGATGCGCTGGAAATTGCGCTCGCGCCGGATGCTGAGTTTCACACGTTTCACTTTGATGATTTTCATGTGGATTACAGCGCTGGCCACGCCAAAGCGACGCACCTGAATATTATCCTGCATTGGGGCGAAGATTACCCGGGCGAATACAAATCGCGGCGCTATCGCGGGTTTCATCCTGTCTGGGTTTCTCTGGACAATCAGGAGCGTAAGCACCTGTATTATCAGATCACCAGCAGTATTGACGAAGATAAAGTCACGACTCACCGTCAATTCCTTGATCCAACTGGCGTCCCCATCGCCTGTAAAGAAACTGACCGAATTGCCAAGCAACTAATGGTGCTTCACCCGATTGTCCGAATCCGGGATGCCCGTCGTTTACGGGAGGCTGAACCACTGCATTCCGGTCACCATAACGGTAACGGGCACAAGCCAACCGGCGTTCCTGATAAAAAAGCCATTGAAAATGAACGTATCCAGCGTCGGTTAGACAATACCTGCCGCCGATTGCTCACTCGTCCCGGCCATGTCAGCCCGGCCGAAATCAAAAGCAGCATCAATGCACTTCGGGCCTTGGTTGACCGCTACTTCGCGTTTACGCCGCACAGCCGATCTATGGGCTTTGACCGTTCGCATTTTCCTGAGCGGGCACAGTACGCGGTCAATCCCCTTGAACAGTTAACCGAACCAAATGTCAGCAAGCAGAGTCGATTAGTGCTGATGGGTTTGCTAAACGCGTTTATTCGTGCCCGTGGCCCTGTGGAATTAAAACGGATCAGCCGTCCGATTATGATCCTTGAAGATCCGGAAGGTCGACTGCATCCGACATTTTTGCATCAGGCATGGAGCTTTATCGTTAAGATGCCGATGCAGAAGATCTTAACTACTAACAGCCCGGATCTGTGTTCTGTCGTACCGCTGAGCAGCCTCAATAAGTTGATCCGTAAGCCAAATAAGACTCAAGTTTTCACCATTAACCACCATCGCCTGAGCCGGGATGAAGAACGGCGTGTCACTTTTCACTTACGCGTCCATCGCCCAAGCGCCCTCTTTGCCCGCGCCTGGCTGTTAGTTGAAGGTGAAACCGAGGTATGGCTGTTTAACGAGCTGGCGCGTATCTGTGGCTACAACCTTGCCGCCGAAGGCGTGCAGATTATCGAGTTTGCCCAGAGTGGCTTGCGGCCATTAATAAAAATTGCGCGAAGTCTGGGCATTGAATGGCATGTGATTACCGACGGTGATATGGCGGGGAAAAAATATGCGGATACCGTTCGGGGGATGTTGGGCTCAGACGCAGAGCGCCATCGCCTGACTATGCTGCCCAATCTGGATATTGAACATTTCCTGTTTCATCACGGATTCGAGCCACTCTTTCGTAAATTGGCTCATGCGCCAATCGATTCTCCGCAGACGCCGAAGAAAATTATCCAACGAGCCCTTAAACGTCATGCTAAACCTGATGTGGCACTGGCGATGGTTAATTACATTGATGAAGATAACGTCGACAATATTCCCCTGTTGTTACGCTGGGTGCTTAAACGAATGGTGGCGATGTCTCGCGGGCAAGTCTGACAGACTCCGTAATTGATACTGTATGTTCATAACAACCTCACAGATGGATAAGCGCTTTCATGAAAAAGCGCTTATCCTGCTAAGAATCGCAAGAACTATTCGCTTTCTCACATCGATCACCAATCGCGTTCGCATTTTTCATTTTGAACTTTGCATTCCATAACCACCTTGTTGCACATATAATCGAGCAACTCATTTAGCCATCTAACGTTGCTATGGACAATGTCGTTATGGGTAAAGCTGTTATGAGTTATCGGTAATGGGTAATGGGTTCGACCTACAAGGTTTTGAAAAATGCACATCTATTTAATCAACGTTATCAACCAATAAGTGAATGACAGACAGGCAGGCAGGGAGGCGCAGTCATTGAAGGACATCACTCAGATTTTAGATTTCATGGTCGAAATAGAAAAATTGAAAGGCGTTTTGCGCAAATCGAGACCTGTGGGTTTATCTCGGTATGAAAACGCTGGCGAGCATAGTTGGCATGTTTGCCTGAGTGCTTTACTTCTTCACAACTACGCTGAAAAAGACGTTGATATAAACCGTGTCATCAGAATGCTCCTGAACCACGATTTAGGTGAAATCGACGCTGGCGATAAAATTATTTACACCAGTGAAACCGTAGAACAAAAAGGAAAGGAATGGCATGGCGTCAAACGCATCTTTAATCTGCTTCCTGATAACCTTGGCGCCCAGTATGTAGCGCTGTGGGAAGAGTTTGAAGCCGGTGTCACTGCCGATGCTAAATTCGCCAAAGCGATTGACCGAATTCCCCCTCTGCTGCACAACCTCAATGATGACGGTCATGGTTGGAAAATACACAACATACCTAAAGAAAAAGTACTAGCCCTCAATGGTGAAAGAATCTCTGCGGCAAGTCCTGAGATATGGGCTGCGGTAGAAGCAAAGCTTCAGCAAGGCATCTCCGAAGGAATCTTGAAATAATGCATTTGCCTCTGACTTGTTCCCTGGTTCCCTAATTTCCTGATAAGCCTATTTTTTGTGAATCAGCCTTTTTCTTATTTGTAGGTAATTCTTATGTACATTCTTGTTGTAAGCTCAGGACTTGACCCCAACAGCCGTAGCCGAGAATTAGCCAAGAGCTGTTTAAACGCGTTGCGTGCGTTAGGCTGTGAAACCAAATACGTCGACTTGGCAGAACTGAATGTGCCAAATTTTGACAACGATACCATTTATGGCACGACTCAGTACAAACAACTTCATCAGTTGACTGACGAAGCTTCCGGGCTAGTCTTATGCAGTCCTACCTATAACTGGGGGTGCTGCTCCGAATTGAAAAAATACATAGAATACGTGGGCTCAACGCCACCTGATGGAAGCCTGACGGGAGCACTTTTAGATAAAGTCGTCACATTGGTAAACTCAGCCGGTTTACCTCATAGCTATATGGCGCATTCAGCGCTATCAACGTCCCTATCCCTTGATTTCAAATGTATTATTAATCCCTATAACCTTTATGTGCATAACCGTCATTGGGTTGATGGCAAACTTTCACGAGAACGTATGCCCAGACTGGAAAAATCAATGAAAGTCATGGCAGAGCTTTGTCATTTACTCAGCGCCAGAACCTACAAATCTGGCTGGGAACTTTAGCTGGCCAATTACAACCAATTATCCCCATTTGTCTCCGTCAGACATATTTTGTATTACTTCAAGGAATGAAATGAATATTGAACAGCAGCAGTACCTGGATAACTACCTGAACACATTAACCGCAGAAGAGCGCTCTCAAATTCCTCAAATCACCGCTGAATATTATTGTGCCGATGAATACAATGCCAATGAATGTGCGCGCTTGATAAATGCAGGCATGAAAACAGCTTCATGCAGTTTAAAAGCGGGCTACGACATTGAAAATGAACCCTTTCCAGAGATAGGCCGATTAACCGTCGTTTTAAATTGGGCCGAAGAGCCAGTATGCATCGTAAAGTTGAATCACGTTTCTTTCTGCCCTTTCAATGAAGTGACTGAAGAGTTTGCGAAATCAGAAGGTGAAGGTGATGGTACTTACGAATGGTGGCACGAAGCCCATATCAACTTTTTTACTGAGTATGCCAAAACCATAGGGGCTGAATTCACCGAAACGTCAGAATTAGTACTTGAACGGTTCGATAAAGTCTATCCGCTTTAACATTCCCATACGAGAGTAGGTCGAGCCACACTGGCTGCACGCCGTGTGAATACCTTTTCAAGGGGTGTTCTCTGTACGTTCAGAACGAAGTGGTTCAGCCCGCACAAGTTGGATTAAAATCATGCGGCATTAAAGACATGCGTTAGAGCAATCTCTAACGCATTTTTGTTATGCTTCATTGGACGTTAGCTTTGTCAGAATCCAGCTTTTTAAAAAACAGCGTCACTTGCCCGACTTTCCATCCCCACTTGCTCATTTCTGCCACATTAAACATGTGCTGTTCGTCCTGAAGGTACATCCAGTCGTCAAACTGAATATCGTAGGTGGAATCGCTAACCGGAACACGTAACACATATCGCCAGTTCAGCGCGTTCCCTGCCACCTGCCCTTTAGCGGTCCCAACCACGTCATCGGCAGTCCCCGTATAACTACCATCTTTATGGCGAGTGATTCGCCAAATTCTCTGCTGCTTTTCCCCATCATTAAACACAAAGTTTTCGTTCAGGGTCAGTTGATGACCTTGAACGGTGCCGGTAATCATCACTTCGAACCGACGGATTTGTTTACCACTTCTGTCCTGCACCATTCCCCAAGCCTGCACCTGACCATCAAAATAGCGAAATAAGTCGAAAGTTGGTTTAGTTCCCAGATAGTCACCTACCGACGCAGAACAGCCAGACAACAGCGCACAAAAGCCGATAAGCAACAGCCGAAAGGCAATATGGCCTTGGATGAACCATCCCGGAACACTTTTCCGGGCTGATACCCGGCACCGCCTGAAAGGTTGAAAAAGGGGATAAAAGGGAGATAGACCATAGTGTCTCTGACAACCTTTCATTGTGTACCCTCCGTTGTTATCGTCTGGTATAAGCTAACGACTCACTAAATGAATGAAGATGCCGGAATAGAATGGTGCGTGGGCGTAAACCCAAACTCAGGACTGACCAATTAACTGCCGTCGAATATCAGGATACGCCGTTTGAGGGGATAACCAGATGTTAATAAAAGAACGCGCCATTTCTGGGTCGCTGATAATACCGATTTGTCGGTTATCCTGATAAAAAACACCCTGGCGATCCTGAAGGACAAAGATCAGGCGATCCCCTTGTTTTACATCCGGCCAAATCTGGGCCAGCATCCTCAGCCATTTGGCCCTTTTTCCAGCCTGAATCCCCAGATGCTGCCACTGCTCGTCAGTAGCCGTCAGCAAATCCTCATTTTCAATGTTACGCTGATATTTAATGACCAGTGCTAACTGGCTGTCCTGATGATGATAGCGCCCATTCGGGGTTCGAAGTTCCGAATCATAAATAACCCAAGGCCCCCAGCGTAAAGTGGCATCTCCCACTACTGGCCATCGTTGCCAAGGGAGCGTTGAACGTGTCGGCGAGATTGGCACAGAATTGTTGGGTGAATATAGGGTGGCATTATCAAACGAAGATGCGTTTACCGGCGGAAGTATCGCCGCCGCGACTATCGCCCAAACAGACCATTTAACGGTGAACAGGTTGTTCATAGCTCCTCCTGCAATAAGCAGCAAAAAGATTCAACAGCGCTATAACGATCCCGCTAAAAACCAACCAGCAAATCAGTAATCCCAATAAGGTAGTCGGGATACCAAACGGCCAGTGAACCGCTCCAAGCCGATAACCGGCAAAATAGCTCACCACTCCCCCAACACTGCCGAGCAGAAGCATGAAGGCAACCTGCGATGTCATGATGTACTGCCGACAAACCCACACAAAACAACCAAAAGCGATCCACAAAAGCATCAGCCACGTCGGTAATCCATGCAGAAAGATAGGGTCGTCAAACACCAGGATTCCAGCAAAAGCAAGCGCTGAATCCATCAGAATACCCAATCCCCCCATCAACATTGAAAACCGCCAGGCGCCCAGGTAGTACCACCAGCTAACCGCAAGAAGCAGAATCAGTAACGGCATCCATGGGTATTGGCCGACAACCGCTACCAGCCAGAAGACATTAAATCCGGTGCAAGCAATGAACAGATCTTTTGGGGTCAGTTTGTTTGCCGATTGGTTATTTGGTTTCTGAGTACCCATGATTCCTGCTTACCTTGCTACGATCCGCTAACGCCAGTCTCGTCGAGTCGCAACCAGCTGAATGGTACTGATAGTTCTTTCAAGAAATCCGCCTTCGCAGTAACACAGGTAATAACGCCACATACGAATGAATCGCTCATCAAACCCCTGCTGTTTCAACGTCGTTACCTGTTGATTGAACATGTGATGCCAGTCAGCCAGTGTTTTGGCATAATCAAGACCAATATCCCGGATGTCCCGCACCACAAAATCGGTATGTCTGGTTAATTCATTGGCGACCGCGGTTATCGACGGCAAAAAACCACCCGGGAAAATGTGCTTCTGGATAAAGTCGACCCCCTGACTGTATTTGTCATAGCGTTGATCCGCGATGGTAATTGCCTGAATCGCCATCATGCCGTTCGGTTTCAACAGTGACTGGCATTTTTGCAGGTAGGTGGTCAGATATTCCTGCCCGACGGCTTCAATCATCTCTACCGATACAATCTTGTCGTACTGACCTGTCAGATCCCGGTAATCATCCCGCAATAAAGTGATTCTGTGTTCCAGCCCCTCAGCCTGTATACGCTCTTTTGCCCACTGATATTGAGCCTCTGAAATTGTTGTAGTCGTGACCCGACAACCATATTCTCTGGCTGCATAGATAGCCAAGGCTCCCCAGCCTGTCCCAATCTCTAACAAGTGATCTTGTTGAGTGAGGTGTAATTTACGACACAGCCGATCCATTTTGGCGATCTGTGCCTGAGCCAGAGTAGTATTTTCATCGTCATAAATCGCGGCGGAATACAACATATTGGGGTCAAGAAAGGTACGGTAGAACTCGTTACCGAGATCATAATGCGCGAGGATATTTTCCCGTGCGGCTTGTCTGGAGTTACGACGTTTGCGATGTAACCACAAATCCTTCAGACGAATTATCCATCCGACTTTATCTTCAATACGATCCAGCAGTGCCATATTCCGGGCAAGAGCACGAACAACCTGAGTGATATCCGGTGAATCCCACCAGCCGTCAATATAGGCCTCCCCGGCGGCAATGCTGCCCCCGGACAACAGTCGCCGATACACGGCCGGATGATGAATAATCAACTGAGCCTGACAGTCCGCCGTTTTGTCACCGAACTGGTAGGTCTCGCCGTTACATTCAGAAACAGTCAGTGCCGCATTCTGTAATTGTTCAAATACCTTAAAGACCAACGTTCTGGCGATATTATCTGAACCGGTTATCCTTCGTTCTGTGTTACTGACTTCACTTTTGAACATGGTTAACCCCACAATTTTTTGTTGTTAAGTCCTTTTCATGTGCTGTGACTTTCATCCGTTCCTCATTGCTGTCACTCTGGTTCCATGAAGTTTGATGCTCAGGGACACTGGATGCCTCGTTACTTACCGAAACTGCTGAATCTCCCGATTCCGGATGACCATAAAACGGCACTTTCTTCAGCCACAGCCGCCACGCCTGCCAGTAAATACCGATAACCACTTTTACGGTCTGCACCGGCGTTTTCATCAGCAAGCGCCACAGCACTTTTGAGGTAAATGGCTGTCGCTTGAGGGCCATGGTTGCATCCATGATCTTGTGATTATCAGTACGATCATGAATATCAAGATGGATCATCAGCTGTCGGTCTGGTGCGCTTAACCGCCAGCGATATTGCTGAGACATCGGATTAAACGGCGAAACATGAAATCCCTTCTGATGGCACCATTTCGCATCCTGCCAAGTGTCTGGGGCCGGTACAGCATAGTAATGACGCTCGTTCCAGGGCGTATTGCTGACTTCGGCCAGCACCCATCTCCACACCCCTTGCGTGTCATACAGGTAGTACAGGTTAATCGGGCTAAAGTAGATGCCGGCATATCGCAGCTGACAAAGCATCAGCACACGTCCGTTGACTGTTTCTCCGGTCAGCTCTGCCAGCTTAGTAATAACAGCCTGTTTGAGATCCTGATCGCCCCGATCACGCAGATAATCTCGGCTGCGCCAGCGGGCAAAATGTAGCAGTGCGGTGCCAAACCCCGTCACGGAATTTTCCAGCTGTTCAATCTCATCCAAATCAATCAGCGGCATAAACATTGGGTAGGTAAACGCGTGAGACGTCGGAGTTAAGCGCCGGTGACGAACATGCCCGACGTACAGCCCGCTGTTCAGTGCATCCATCATGATCGCCTCAAGACTCCCGGGAAATGAATGATTGTGGCTGATGCGCCTCACCGATAGCATTACCGACAATATTGTCGTTACTGCTCACTTCAGTAGCGGCTAGTTGAGACTTGATGCCTTGCACCACATCCAGCGCACTTCTCACCCCATCTTCGTGGAAGCCGTTGTACCAATAAGCGCCGCAGAACCAGGTTTCACGGTGCCCGTTTATCTGCGATCTTTGTTTCTGCGCCGCAATGCTCTCGGTCGTAAAAACAGGGTGTGCGTACTCAAACCGCCGAAGCACTAAATCCGGCTTAATCAAATCACTCTGGTTCAACGTCACACAGAATGTTTCCGGTGCCTGTACGCCCTGGAGAATGTTCATGTTGTAAGTCACACTGGCCAACCGTTTATCGCGCTGACCATCTTCGTTTGACGGCAAATGGTAATTCCATGACGCCCAGGCCGCTTTGGCTTTGGGCAGAATAGTGTGGTCGGTATGCAGCACCACATCATTAATCTGATATTCCATCTCTCCCAGAATGTCCTGTTCTTCTGGGGAAGGATCGGCCAGCAAACGCAATGCCTGATCGCTGTGACAAGCGAAGATAACGTGGTCATAAATCTCGGTAATGCCGTGACTGGTGATAGCCACCTTCCGATGAGTTCGCCGTACCTCATCTACTGGGGTGCTGAGACGAATATGATCACGAAACGGTGCGGTCAGTTTTTTTACGTATTCTCGCGAGCCACCGGGAATGACATACCATTGCGGGCGATTGGTTACCTCAAGCAGACCATGATTGCGAAAGAAGCGAATAAAAAATGCCAGCGGAAAGTCACGCATATCGGACAAGCTAGATGACCAGATGGCCGCCCCCATCGGCAGGATATAATTCTCGCAAAAATAATCGCTGAAACCGTGATGCTGTAAAAACGCCCCTAGACTGAAATGCTCCGGAGTTTGAGTATTAGCAGTGAAGGGTTGAGCACTAGTTGCATCGCGGTGTGTACCAGCGTTTATTTCGATATCCGGCAGATTAAGTGCAATCGCCAGACGGTTAAATCGCAATATTTCGTTGATAAACAGATAAAAGCGCGGGTTTACCAAGTTTCGCTTTTGTGCAAACAATGACCAGAGATTATGGCCGTTATATTCCAGTCCGTTTTCAGCATTATGTACGCTGAAACTCATTTCGGTCGGCTGCCCGACAACACCAATGTCTGACATCAACGAAATGAAGTGGGGATACGTACGATCGTTATAGACGATAAAGCCGGTATCAATGGCATAGCGACCGCTGCCTACCTCAACATCCACGGTGGCTGTATGTCCACCGATATAATCATTGGCTTCGTAGATGGTCAGGTCATGATCTTCATGTAAATAGTGCGCGCATGTAAGCCCTGAAATACCTGTACCGATAATCGCTATTTTCATGCTGTTTTCCCCGTCATTCTTTTTATTGCTGCCAACTGTATATTCAGCGGTAACAACGCCAACATTTTCATAAACAAGCTGAATCGCCTCGGAAAATGAATCTCACGTTTTTTCTTCCCGATACCCTGACGAATTTTCTCAGACGCATATTCAGGTGACACCAACAGTGGCATCGCAAAATCATTCTTATCCGTTAGAGGGGTTTTGACGAAACCGGGGCTAATCAGTGACACCGTCACCCCACGATTTGCCAGATCTATCGCCAGCGTGTGAGCAATGTAAGCACATGCCGCTTTTGAGGCACCATAGGCTTCGGCTCTGGGCAATGGCACATAACAAGCGGTTGACCCCATCAGTGCCAGATGGGTGTTCGCCGTAAACCGCGATTGCATCGCTTCAATACAGTTCAGCATACCGAACACATTGATGTCGAAGACCCGCCGAAACAAAGCGGCATCGACCCACCCGTTTTCGATATATTCACAGGTGCCGGCATTGAGAATAATCAGCTCAGGTAACCAGGTGAGTGTGCCCAGCACCGTTTGCACTTCGTCAGCATTCGTGACATCAAAGACCAGGGGCTCGATAAGACCTTGTCGCCTGTCGGTTGTTTCAGCCTCGATGAGTTGGTTGAGTTTTTCTTCATTTTGACCACAGGCGAACACATGCCAGCCTTCTTTGGCATAGTCGATGGCCAGCTGTTTCCCAATGCCAGAGCTTGCCCCGGTAATGAGCACCGACTGTGCATTCACGATGCTGGTAGATGGAATTTCATTAACGTCGCTTTTGTTACTAATGTCGCTTTGTTTATGAATGTCCCTTTTGTTATTAACATCGCTTGTTGTATGCACGTTAGTCTGTACATTGGCTGTGTTGTGATGCGAACTCTTTTGACTGTCGCTAGCAATGCGGTCATGACGGGGATCACTGGTGGTCATACTTATAACCTCGCCTTCAGATGGCTGATCAGCCTGCCGAGAACCGGAATACCTTCGTAAATCATTTCGCCCATGTCGAAGTAATCTCGGTGATACCGGACTTTGCCCTGTTCAAACTGTAGCCGAGAGCAGCCTTTGACGGTGCGCGGCTTTCCGCCAGAGAGTCGAGGATGGCGAAACTGCATCGTCCACTGCACGTATGCAATATCGCCCTGCGCCACCGATTCATGAATCTCAAACCTGCAATCAGGAACAGACGCAAACAATCGCGAAAAATACTCACTCAGCGCTGGCCAGCCTTCCACTCGGTGCGCCGGGTCTTCGAAAATCACGTCCGGGTGATATATCTCCGCCAGAGAAACAACGTTCTGCGTCGTCAGCTTTTCGTAAACCTGTATAAAAGTATCCAGCGAATGTGCCGCATCTTGTGTCATGACAGCTGCTCCTGATTCGTGCTAAGCGTTAATTGTCACCTTTTGCCAATTTAAACCTGTCGATAGCACGCAGGCGGGCTGCTTTGTGATCAACAATCGGCTTCGGGTATTTCAACGTTACGGCACCCGGCCATTTGTGCGGCTCATGGATGTACTTGTCCGGTACGTCTTTTAGCTCATGCACCCACTTACGGATAAACTCCCCTTTTGGATCAAAGCGTTCGCTCTGTGTGGTCGGATTGAATACGCGAAAGTATGGCTGCGCATCCGTTCCTGTCGATGCCGCCCACTGCCACCCACCGTTGTTGGCAGCCAGATCGCCATCAATCAAGTGCGAGAAAAACCATTGTTCTCCGGCTTGCCAGTGAATCAGTAAGTCCTTGGTCAGAAAACTGGCTGTGATCATTCTCAGCCGGTTATGCATCCAGCCCGTGGTTTTCAACTGACGCATTGCGGCATCGACTATCGGAAAACCGGTCAAGCCTTGCTGCCATGCTTTCAGTGCTTTATCTGATTCCTGCCACTGAACATTTCTGGTCCAGGCGATAAAGGGCTGATTACGGCTCAATTGCGGAAATGCAACCATCAGATGGCGGTAGAACTCACGCCAAACCAGCTCGTTCAGCCAGCAGAACGCACCGGATTCAGGCTCATCGAGACAGTTCGGTGCTTCATGAAGTAATACAGCCAGACACTGGCGCGGTGATACCAAACCGAGCGCCAGATAGGGTGACAAGCAACTGGTTCCGTCAAAGGCCGGGAAATCACGATATTTATGATAATCTTCCGCCTTTTCTTCACAGAACGTCAGCAAACGTTGCCGGATGGCTTCTTCATCAACCGGCCAGGCCATGCTGTCTGTCTGGGGGTACGTAAAAGGTTCATCTACTTTGTCAGCAATACCGGACGCCCCAACAGAAGACCCATTTGACAGATTGAGAGCATGTGAAGCTTCCACCGCCGCGGGCACAGGTTGTACCGCTGCCCCCTGCATTCTGAACTGTTTGATCCATTCCCGGCGAAACGGGGTATACACCTTAAACGGATCGCCTTTCTGGGTAAGCACCTCACCGGGTGGAATCACGCAACTGTCATCGAACGCACTGAATTTGATCTGATGCTGACTGAGCAGGTGCCCGGTTTGATGATCCCGTTGCAGTTCATTCCACTCGTACTGCTTGTTACAAAAGACATGGCCGACTTGGTGTTCGTCAACCAGACTAAGCACTGCCGCAGGGACTTCAGAGAAATCGGCAACTTCCATCACCTGAAGGGGGATATTCAACGCACGCAACTGCTCGCGTAATACCTGTAACCGACGGTGGATAAAATCAATCTGGATCGGGGCCACATGGTGTTCATGCCACTGCATCGGCGTTGCCAGATACAAAGCAACCAGCGAGTCGCAGGTTTCCCGGGCGGCCAGCAAAGCCGTGTTGTCTACGGTTCGTAAGTCTGCACGGAACCACACTAACCCGCTCTTGTTATGACTCATGGCACAACTCCGTTAATTCCGGATGGATAGCGCTGATGCTGCCCGCCAGCTTTAACTCACTGTTCGTCTCTGCGACCAGTTGACCTAACTGTTTAGCGACATCACGGTCTAATTTGTACTCCCCAGTGACAACAATCAGCCGTTCTTGCCAGGATTTCAGTAGCGCAGACAGTGCGCTGAGTTTCCCATCAACGGAGGTCAACAAGGTGACGTTGTAACCCTGCTCAGACAGCGCCAGCAATGTCAGCCATACGCCGTATTCCGGCACTGAGTCAAATCCCAGAAGCAGACACGGTTTTCGGTTACGCTTTCGTAAACCAGCCACCAGTGACAGACACCGCTCACGAATGACACTGCGCCACAAAGCGCTCTGCACCCCGGCCAGAGGATTTTCACTGCGATGAATGTTTGCCTGCACCACAGCAGCAATGTGTTCGCTGAAACGATCCAGAGGATACTCTTTCATCAACTGAGAAACCTGCCGATCAAGTGCTTGAGCATCCAGTGCCACCAGCGATTGAAGTAATTGATCCACGGCTGCTTGTGATGACGCATCCGAATCAGGGTTGTCAGCCAGTTCAGTGTTCCCTTCCAGCAATGGGCGTACTTTGCTGATCGCGACACCTTTATCGAGCCAGCCAAGGATCTGGCGGATCGTCTCGATATCGACGTCTGAATAAAGGCGATGACCCTGTTCAGTCCGCTGCGGATTAAGCAAGCCATAACGTCGTTGCCAAGCCCGCAGCGTGACCGAGTTTACTCCTGTCATTTCAGACACTTCTTTAATAGCGTATAGGGCGATTTCAGAGTCCATAACGTAATTTCAATTCCTCTGGGTACGGATCAATAAACATCTGAATTTGCAAATAAGGATCCGGATATTCCCGTAAATAGTGTTTAATCAGCGCAAGTGGAGCCAGCAATGGCTGGTTACCTTCTCGGTAGCTGTGGATCAATGTCGCCAGCTCATGTTTCTGGTCTTTGGTTAAGCTACGTTTGAAATACCCCTGCAAATGCATCAACACATTGGTTTTGTTTTTCCGGCTTGCACGTTCTTTCAGGGCATCCATAAACTGCTGACGGTATTCGAACCAAAAATCGTCAATGTCCCATTCTTTAATATTTGCAACCATCTGCCCCAGGGTTTTATAAGCCGCCGGGCTATGCGCCATCAAAATCAACTTGTAGCGAGAGTGAAACTTTACAAAGGCATTTACCGACAGGTTATTGCGTACGCTCTGATAAAAGTCGTGCAAGGCAAATACCCGAAACACGAAATTTTCCCGTAGAACCGGATCACACAAGCGCCCATCTTCTTCTATCGGCAACCATGGCATTTTTTCCATCAACTCACGGGTGTAGATCCCTGTTGTTCCGCCGGGCACCGTGTTGTTGTTCGGAATATGCAGTTTCACTCGTTCCATACCGCATGTCGGTGATTTGGCACACACGATATATCCGCACATATTGTCTGACTGGCGAATCTGTTTATCTGCGAAGGCTTTCATTTTGTCGGTGTAATCAATGGACTGATTTTTACTTTCCACTAACCGTTCATCCCCTTCAGCTAACTGCAGAAGGCGAATAACCGGACGTGGTACCGTCATCCCGATACCGACTTCCGGACATACTGGTTTGAAGGTGAAATGCTTCGACAGCTCATCCACCACAAAGCGGTTTTGCTTGTGGCCACCATCAAAACGGACACGTTCACCAAACACGCACGCACTGATACCAACCTGAATAGTCATGGTTCATCCCACCTTGTACAAAACATAACTCTTGTACAATCAATGTAGCGCAAGCGATCACCTTGTACAAAGATTTTTTTTGTACAATCAATACTGGCACCGACCACTGCCCTCTGAAAAATGACATAAGCCAATGAAATAAATGAATTTAACCATCCATGACTGATGATGAATTGATGAAGGATTTAAAATGATCAGACTTTACGCCGTGAAATCCCTCCGTAGAGAGAACGCGTAATAAAAGCCAAAAGGAAGAAAGATGGAGAAAAGAAAGGAGCACGAAAAAGAATGTGTAGTAAAAACTCGACTCGTCAGAACTCAACCTGTCCGTATTCAAAAAACGATGTAATCAGATCCTACAGGCTGTTCTAACGCGCTTTTGCCCCATTCCGTGTTTCGACCGAATGAACACACAACTACACCTAAGTATCATTTGACTTACTTTTCATAATGTCAGTATTTTATCTAAATGAACGAAACTAATAAATTGAGGTGGGTATTCAAAACAACGATGTGTCGTGTGAAACAATTGCTCATGAGGAGAGTAAGTCCAAAAGGTTTTAACGCACAAGTCGGCGAAACTTTAGCGATACGCTGAACAATATGATTGAGCTTGATATGCCTAAAACTTGACGTATTGATTGATGCGCACCTAATATAAAACAACTTGGCTTAAAAACTAAATTACGCAACAAAGCATACTATATTTTTAAACAGTAGCTAAGGCTCTGTGAAGATATCCAAAAACTCATAAAGCGAGGGCCAACACTGTGAATTTTTGAGTTATACCCAGTGGTATTATCTGCCTTTTTTCTAAGTACTTTAACATAAGAAGATGCTAGCTCATTGAGTGCTGTAATTTGGATCTCTTGGATTTGGTGATGCACAATATTATCTAGCAATTCCCATTGCCCCTGTACTGTTGTTTTGTATTGCAAAACCTCTCCGTTGGGAACTTTCAATAGTAGTGTGAATATATCACTTTGAAAGGATTCTTGACTATAGGTAGTATTCTCAATAGTAGTTGCAGCTGGTCCGTCGTTGATGCACTTCCAGCTGCCTAAAATGGAGGGATCGTTAGCATAAGAATAACTAGAGATGCCAAGTATTAAAATTAGTAATAATCTCATTGATTCATCCAAGAAGAGTTAATGTGTTTGAGAGTGAACATAGTTTGATCCGAATAAGAAAGACCAAACGTCCTAAGTCTAATAGCATAGGAGATCGCACTGGGGCTTGCTTCACTGTCTAGTTTACACAATTGATAAGCACATCCAATCATCACTTCTAACAAAAGTGATGGTCCAGTTAAAATAAGAGTTACTTCTTCATCAACTCCTTTTTTAATTCCATCATAACGATAGTACTGGAGCCTACGGTAATAATCGTCGTCATTCTCCCTAGTGTCAGATAAAGAAGAGTATCGAGTTTGACTGTCAATCCAAAGTGTCACAGATGAAGTATTTTTTCCAGATATTTAAATAATCTAAGTTATTTAGGTTAAGCTTGCCAAGCCAGATAAAATGGCAATAATTAGGTACCTCATGCATGTCGAAGCTAGAAAGATCTATGGTACTTATGTTTTCTTTGCAGATAGTCTCATTGATTAGATCATAATTCTCTTCATCTATAAATTTATCGAACATGCAGACCGCTCTTTTAAATAAGTCGACCAATTATTTATCCTCGTACTTTCTCTAACAATTTCTGCTTAGCCTGAGTAAAAGCAGCCCATTGCCTGAGCACCTCACTATTGTTTGCTTCGTTTTGCACTCCACATGGCTGACCACCAATACTAATGTCAGGGTTCGAATACAAACCAATCACGAAACCATTTTTAAGGTTCTCGTTCATCACTGTACGATAAGGCCCGCAATGATAGGCATGCGCTTGGGATTGTGCTGCCTGAAACCATTCGAGTCCGCCTCTCTGATGGCCAGCCATTGCAAGGTGCCCTAGTTCATGTTCAAGAACATAAGGGTTGCCATTTAGCGTAATCGCAGCCATTCGAGCAACAACTTCTGGATAAGTATAACCTTTATATTCTGATGGTAGAGTCTTGACAACAACAACTATAAAGTCAGTTAACGACTCTAGATGTTCTTGTTTTTCTTGGTTAGACAAATTGCTTATCAGACGATCGTATAGAAGTGAAAACTCTTTCGCACTGTACGGAGTGAATGCGTTATCAACGAAAGTAACACTAGTTAAGAGACGTTCAATAGATATACATGAACGTTGCAAAACTTGATTGGAGGTCAACACCAATTCGGAAATCCGGCTTACAATATCTTCTTCGCTCTTATCAATTGAGCGATCGACGAAAAACCTTAAAGTGGTGGTTAATGTATCATTTTTACTGCATTTATGTACTACTAACTCGTTATCTCTAGAAGTATTTGCGTTATACAACAATAACAATGACAAGACTAACAATAAAGCAAAAAATCCGAAGAGGAAGAGTGATTTTTTTTTCATATTAAAATTCATTTAAATTTGTCACTTTGACGCAGCTAAATCTCATTAGCTATTCGTTAACTAATAATTAATCCGTATAATCAACAAACTACTCTTTAGTTTCAATACTGATCGATTAAAGAGCAATAAAGCTTAAACCTTCAGAGAATAAGCCTTTAATTTTATAAAATTCTAATAACAGCGTCTATCTAATAAGCCAAACTTGATTTATGTTTTTTAGCGAAACGAAACATATTAACGTAAAGCCCCAAATTCGACTAAAGAATGAACATAAAACAATCTTAGTTGGTCAAAAATATTGAAAGTTATGGTGCTGTTACATTTAAGTCTGGCAGTTAGTGTTTATGTTTCTAGGATGCTTTAGCAGCAAAAACGCGTACTACATTTAGACCAGCGCCGCTACCCGAACTGCTACCTGAACTTCGACCTCTTCCACTAGCTCGGGTATTACAGCCTCCGGTTTGAATTGGAGTGCCTTGATTCATATTGTTACCTTTCTTAATGTCTCCGGCATTCGTACCAGAACCACCATACCGACCACCACCTAATGCGCTACCGAAAATTCGATTTATTTCATTTGTATAGTCATTTTGATTTCTGGGATCAAAGCCACCTACAACTTGATTTAAATCTTATTCACTTAAAGTTTGAACTTTAGAGCAAGTCACTTTCTTCATTATTTATATCCTTATCAACTTAATTTATATTAGCACAACCTTAAACAATCAGTGTCAGGTCACTTGGTCTAGAACTAGTTGCGCAGCTTCTAGTTTAAACTCGGGGCTAAATCTTCTTCTGCTACGTTTTGTCATGTTGTCACCTGTTGGCTTCTGAGGCGATGATATCACCTCTAATCAGGTGGCCAAACTTAGTGTGCCACTACACAATACGTGAAGTTATCCGTACTTTACTAAATTAGCAAATTCACTGACTCACTTTTGTCCAGAAATGAGATACGTGATGTTTAATGCAAATTGTACGATTAAGCCACACTACATAATCAATACTGTCGGGTCAGGTCTTAATTGATATAAGTAAGCACAAAACAGTAACCAATGGCTGGCCTACTGCCAGCCCAAATAACTCATACTACTTTTAAGCTTGTACATACCGTACATATTCAATTAGGCAGAACGGCATTCAGCCTGTATCCATGCCAGATAATCAGCATATCCCGCGGTAATCGGCAGCCTTATTATTTCTGGCGTTTCGTAATCATGATTGGCCAGAATATCCGCTTCCACTTGTGGGTACAGTGCCTCGGTCGTTTTAATCATCACCAGCTTTTCTTTGTCTTTGTTCACTTTCCCCTGCCAGTGATAGTAACTTTCAATCGACTGCACCTGCACACAGGCGGCAAGGCGCTTTTCAATCAACGAGTGAATGATGGACTCACCCACTTCTTCATCAGCAAAGGTCGTCATGACCACACAGTATGGGGAGGAATCACTCATAACAATCTCCATCTAAATTTTGAACAAGAACGAGCAGAAAAGCGCATTAGAGCGTTAGGGATCCGATTGCACTTTTGAGCCCCTTCCAGATAATCACTATTAGCAGTAAAAAAACAAACTGGGGCATGTGTACGCCCACGGCAAACCAATGAACTAAGGAGGACGCCAGGCCCTCCTATTTTATCAATGTGTTAGCTGTGATTTAAATAACGTTTCACTTAATGTCGATCATTTAATGTCACAGGGCATCAGGACATTTCGATACCATGACTGTTTCAGGTTCACCAGTTACCGAAAATTTCAGGCTCCAGACATATTTTCCGCTTTCCGGCAGCGTAACAGCAGTATCTTTACCGTAACCGCCCCGCTTCAGCGTGCCTTCCTCGCCAGCCTTTAATGTCAGTCCATCAGCCGTGAACTGTGGTGTCCAGTCTTTTGCAGCATACTGCATACGATAGGCTCCGGCCTGCTCTTCAATCACTGCCTGATAAACACCGTTACCCTTGTAAGCATACTGGCGATGATCTTTATGCTTCCAGCCAGAATCAGTAAAGTCTCCCACCACATACAAGGTTTCCGACATAGGCCCGGCATCACTGACTGTCGGGTTATCACATTGCGCCATAAATCCTTGCCCGGACAGGGACATTTCAGCCTGCGTTGTCAATTTCACACCAGATGCAGCAGGCTTTTCAATGAGAAGGAAACGCGCTTCAAACCCTTTCAGTGGAATGTGGTAGTAACCCTCTTTGGCCTGAAACTGCTCCCCGCTTATCAGATCTGTCAGTACCCCTTCTGATCCGGAGCCCGCAACCGGCAGATCAACGGTAGAAGCCGCATCCATGGTGCTGACGGCGTACAACACCGCTTCATTTACACCTTTATCATTATCGGCCTGTTTATGGTCGATGTATGCTGTTGCCGTCGCTATCAGGTTTGTGCGTTTACCCTGTGACAACGCCGGATGTTTAGCCCGTACTGACATCAGGGCTGACACATACGCTTTCAAATCCTGCTGGCGTTGTTCCAACGTTACTGTCAGGCCGTCAATCTTCGCGCTGCTGCGCGCGACATGGTCGTCGCACAATCCCTGCACGGCACAGTCCTGATAAACCTTCGCAGCATAGTCGGCCACTTCATCCCCAATCTCCTCACCGTAATACAAGGTGATCGGTCCGGTGTAAGCGGCCAGAAATGACAGCGCCGCTTTGTGGCGGGCCCAGTACTGCTCATCGGCTGGTGTCGCTAGATAGCCTCTTTCCAAAAGATCACCGAACCGGACGAGATCATGGTTGCCCAACATCAGATTCGGCTTGGCATGCTCAGGGTATAAACGGTGCAGCGCCATCCCTTCGTTAAGCCACTCTCCACCTTTCCCGCCATTTCCGTTTTCATTGACGGCAAAAGTCTCGACCAACCGATATCGCACGGGGAAGTCAAACGAAGAACACAGTGCCGGTTGCATATTCGTTCCGTACCCATGTTGAGTAATATAGTTCTCGTTATTCCAGATTTCTGCAACCATATAGCCCAGCGGATGCACTTGCTTACCTTCATGGTTTTGATAGGTCACGGATTGTGAAGCGTCATCGACACTTTTACGAATTTCTCGCCAGGCTTCGGGCGGCACCTGATACGCCTGATCCAGACGCCAGCCATCAATTTTTAATGTTTTGATCCAGTACGTAGCCACTTCCTGATAAAACGGCAGGCTTTCCGGATAGCTTACGGGGTTTGATTCGCCAACCGGCAACTTGCCGGTTGGTGATGGCACTACATTGCCTTTGTGATGACCAAACACGCCATCAAAAAACACATACATTCCTTTGGCATGAGCTTGATCCACTAAGGTTTTCGCTTGCTCCAGCGTTCCAAATCGGGGATCAATCGCGAAATAGTTACTGGCAAAATAACCGGTTGCATCCAGACGATCTGCCCAGTGATCTTGCCCCTCCATTGGGAGGGACTCAAACACGGGCGTCAGCCAGATCGCATTCATTCCTAAAGACTGTATATAGTCCAACGAATTAATAATGCCCTGAAGATCACCATGATGGTGGCTGGTACCGTAACCGGTTCCATGACCAACCGCTTTGTCACCATCAACAAAGCTCTCAACCATGATTTGGTAAATGCGAAGATTATCTGCGCGGGTCATCATGTCCGGCTGACAGGCATAAGCCGACGACACCGTTTGTGTCTGCTGAGCAGATGAATCAGGCAACGATGCCGTTGCAGCCACGCTACAAGTACTCAACGTCGCAGCAATTGTCATTGCGAGCAATGTCGGTGCTTTTGTTCTATTTACAATGTTTTGTTTCACAACCGTGTTCTCCATTATCGCTCATCGCTCAACCGGGTTATCCCTGGCTATCCCTCAGCCACTCTTTAACAAGCGCTCGAATATAAGTGTTGAACAGTTTTTGTTATCTCCTTATTTATTCATACCTTTAGCGTGCTGTGACCCTCCTGACCGCCCAGCCTGAAGCGGTTTCTGGGGCATAGAAAGGGGGCGGAGACAAAGGGCGTAGTGGAAACGACGCTCAGATGTTCGAAAGCAATGTGCTTTTTTGCCTTTTTCTACGGATTAAGCCAAACCGGAAGGGCTACGAAGCGTGACATGACCAGTTTTTTGGCACCCGTTTAGCAAATTCCCTCATCTCATACTGAGAACCTGCGCAAACTGCACCTTCCTCAATTTATCAGTCACTAACATTGTGAAAACACGCACGAATCTGACATTTTTCGTCGTTGGTTGAATCGGTTATCGGCTTCTGGCCAATCTCGGGATCCGTGACTGAGCAAAAATTCGTCAGTTGCAGTGATTACTAGGCCGCTTCTGGAAGAAAATAGCTGTGTCGTCCATCGTCACTGCTACAATAGCGCCATTACCCCTGAGGACGACTGAGGAAAGAAACATGCAACACGATCAATTCGTGACGTTGGTTAAATCGGCTTGTGAAGCAAACACACTGCCTGAAGCCCTGGATATTCTGAAAAACTGTGAGCACGAAGACGTGGCTGAAGCGGCACAATCCCTGACCGGGCAGTTCAAACTGGCTGAAATCGAGGGCGAGCAACGTATTTACCATGTGTCAATGCAGGAAAACGATGAAGGTCTGGAAGAAGAATACGTTGAGTGGATCATGAACGTTGGTGACGACGTGATCAAATTTGTTGCCTGGTTCTTCTTTGACATGTTCGACATGAAGCAGAAAGATGTTTACCAGGCTGCCGGCCGCACTTATCAGCAGCCAAAACGTCAGTAATGTGACTCCGCGAGCCATTCCATTATCCGGAATGGTCGCAGGCTTCCAAAACAAAATCTGATGCTCTGCGGAGCAGGCAGTTGTCTCAATCGAGAAACGCTATGACCGGCGTAAATACATATCAGGCCATAGCGTTTTTTCTGGCGCCTCAGTGTTAATCAAGCACGGAAATGAGGAGTTTCATCTCTATGATTCAATATTCAAGTTGGCTGTCCCGATAGTTATCCCTTATTTACTTATCCCTTATTATTTATCCCCTATTAGCTATCCCCAATTAGGTCTCCCCCATTGCATACTCATCTACTTCACGAGATAGCCGTAAAAAAACTCACTCAGAGCTTGATAATGCTCTTGTGATTCCGGCGTGCCATAAGCGATAGCGTAATCTGCATGTGACTGTCCTTCATACACGTTGAGTTCTGCGACTGAACCGGCCCGTTTAAGCGCTCGATGGAGTCGAACGGTATCGCTCAATAACAAATCCCGAGTACCCGTTATCAGGTAAACAGGCGGGAAATTGTCAAAGCTGCCGTTGATTGGCGACACAACAGGATCGCTATGATGTAACTCACCTACATAGGCATCGACCATCGCCGAAGATAAACCTCGCCAACTTCCCAAAATATGGTCTAGACCTTCATTGATGAATCGGCTATCTCCTGTCATCGTCATATCGACGCCTGGAGTCCCACTATACAATGCCGCGGGTGTTGGAATTTTCTGCTTATTTAATGCCTGAGTCACCACCAGGCTCAATGAACCGCCCGCTGAAGATCCACCCATGACCATGTTTTCAGCTGAGCGCGTTTTCAGCAATTCATTCCACACCTTGATGATATCGTTGCGCGCAGCGGGAGCTGGAAAATCAGGTGCTTTACTATAGTCAATCGCGATTGCTGGGATCTGCATGTGTGTTGCGATCATTGACGCTTCTATTGTTGAAGCCAAGCCACTATTTAGCAAGTAAGCACCGCCCTGAATGGCAACCAGCAGTTTATCTTTTAGCTCTGGGGCAACTGTTTTTGGGGTTACCCAATACACATCCACGCCCGCAATCGAGTCTTTCTCTATTGTGACGCCTAACTGCTGAGCAAGCGTCTCGGCTCTTTTTATGGCTGGTTTATCCCGAGACTCAATGAATGCGCGCCACTCCTCAGAATTAGATGGAATATTCTCCTGCAGTGCTGCTATATCTGGGGCCGGGACACGGCAGGAAAATGCGTAGAACTCATCACTTACCGCCGACGAAAGAGGAACCGGATACGTAGATAGAGACAAATTATTTTTGTCCACCTTTGCCAATGCACCAGTGCTGACAATACTTGCCGTGATAAGAGAAATAACGATGTGACGTGTTTTCATAGCTTCACCTCTACAGTTTGCAGTTAAAGCACTCCTTGCTGGGATAGCCGTAATGTACGCATCACAAATCACCGGGCATATGAATTAGAGAAATTCATATTTGACTGAAGCCAGCGACTTGAAACCGAGAAACCCAGTCACATCGCGGGTTATTTGCTAGGATAAAAAGATGCCACCTATGAGGCTTTATAGATTTAGAACAGTGGCTTACACCCAGTTTTTGTAACTAACGTTTTTTGTAGCTACAGGTTTTTGCAACAAACGTTTTTACACCTAAAGCTATTACGAACGCTGGCTAAAAAGCAGAACATATAAGTTCCCAATATATCAACAACCTCTATTAACGCTCACTTTTTACCCGATCTTATTGCCTCAGAAGGACTCAGAAACAGACTTATGAAAAATACACTCCAAGACCTCGATTTAAACCTGTTGAAACTACTGAAAGCCGTGGTCGACACCCGCAACACTCATGCGGCAGCAAATCAGTTAGGCATATCTCAAACCAGCGTGAGTCGCGGCCTGGCAAAATTGAAGGATGTTTTCGGCGAACAACTTTTCATTCGCAAGGCTCACGGAGTTGAACCGTCAGAACTTGCTGTAAAATTAGCGGAAGCAAGCGAGCAGATGTTAAACCCTCTGATTAAAGTCATTGAGTCTTACCAGAATTTTGAACCGGCTCAATTTAGTGGTGAGATAAAAATCGCGATGAATATTTTCTTTCTGGAAGTCTATGGTGATGGCATTTTTAACGTGCTACGTCGCGAATTTCCCAATGCCAATTTTAAGCTGGTCTATTGGCAAGAACGATCATTAGCAGAAGTCCTCAATGGTGATATCGACTACCTGATTCATTTTGAAGGCTACCCGCTTCCTCAGGAGATCTATTGTCATACATTGGAAGATGTTGAACTTTGCCTTATTGCAAGAAAGAACCACCCCATTCTCAGCCAGACTTCGGCGTGGGACGCCATCCACCAGCTACCATTAACCCGAGTATTTATCGATGGGATAAACTCTAAGCGCTCACCCGTTGAGGAAGTGTTTTTAGCAAAAGGGTATCAGCCGCGGGTGACGTTGGCCACACACAGTATTCGCGTGCTAATAAATAAACTCTGCCAATCCGATGCGATTATGTTTGGTAGTCGCTTTGTGAGTTCAATGGATTCACGCCTTTCTAGCTATCCATTACCCGAGCTACCAAAACAGATGAGACATATACGAATCTGCGGCGGCTATCTGCAGACTAAACGGGGCTATCCACTCAACCAGAAGCTCCATCAAATTATCCAGTCTTACTTTGATCGTGTCACGCAGCCCAAGGGTTAACTCAGATATAGCAATAATGCATTTCTCTAATTCATCGTTGAGGCACCTCATCCACGATAAACTTCTCAGCAACTTAAAGATCCGGCGCTTTATAATTGCTATAACCTATTGATGAGAAAAACTGATGAACCAGAATCTGACTTGCCTATTTACCCTTCTCTCTCTTTCTACGGCAACAGCACAAGCCGTCGACTTATCGCGCTTTAGAGGTGAGGTTTCTCTCCATACCGGTTATACAAGCACTAATTCCAACCTCGATACAAATGGCCCTAACACACTATCTCGCTTGGATAAAGGCTCGCAAACAAACGATACCTTTATTGCGCCTTTAGGCACCCTCTACTACGCACTGAATGAACAAAACAACCAGCGCGTCTATTTAGGTACATCTCGTGATGACTTGGCAGTGGGTACACTCGCCTTTGAAATCGGCTATCAGTATGATTTCAGCAATGGGACAAAATTGGATATTGGCTATTTGCCGACCGTATTATCCGATGAAGTTTGGTCAAACCCTTACCTGATCGGCGAACAGCGTGAGACAACAGATCGTAGTGGGAATGTCTACCGACTAAAATTATCCAACCTAGCGAACAGCGGTATCTCATTTGATATGGCGTATGCAACCTCAGAAATTGATAATGAGATGATTTCAGATTCTTCGCTGCTACGTAAGAGTGATACCTATTACCTCAAAGGCCAGTACCGCTCAATGCTAACGCCTAACTCAGGTTACATCTCAGCGATAAGCCATACAGATCACAATGCTGAAGGAAAAGCGGCCTCATTTAACGAGTATAAAGCTGACCTCAGTTACTTTTATTTGGCTCAAAATTACTCCTTGTCATTAACGGGCAGTTACGGTCTGCGTGATTATAATGCAATAAACCCCATTTTTTCTAAACGACGAAGTGATGATATATACCGGGTATTTCTTGCATATGAATATAAAAACCTTCCTAGATGGGATAACTGGAGCGTAACTTCTTTCGCTGGAAGTACTATCACCTCATCCAATATTGATTTTTATAGCAGCGATAGTTACATCGTAACACTTGGTATGAACTACAAATTCTGAGTTTGGTAACGCAAGCTATTACCGATGATGAGTCAAATAGATTGTTAAGCGGTAACAGAAAACAGAAAAATGAAACGCTGAAAACAACGCGTGCTCTCCCCAAAAAGCATCGTTATTCGTTAATAAGACTGGCAACATCATATGTGCCAGTCTATTGAATAAAACGCTTATTGTTCGTTGATCAATTGTCGTCTAGTGGGTTCAGATTGGTGTAGGTAACGAGTGAAAGTGTCTCCCGGGCGTTCAAGGTCGTTTTCAGCGAGTACTCGTGATGCCATCCCACGGTGGTTACTCCCGTGCGTCAACAAATGTAATAAGATTTCTTCTACGGTCAGTTGACCAAAACCACCGTCAATAAAGCGAAACGTAATCAGACGGTTTAACTCTTCCTGCGTTACTGACTCCGTAAACTGAACCAGCCAAGCGTCGTTTTCTTCGATAACCTGGCGCAATTCAGCCAGCGTCGGTGTTTCCACGGTATTATCCGATTGATACTTTTCAGGCTCACCTGAAATACGGCTAATGAATAAACTATCGACAACAGTGGTATGATTCAAAATTCGAAGAAAGAAAGTGGCATCCTTTTCAGGTAACTGGGAAAACTGACGCTCACCAAACATTAATAACTCATCATTGGCCCATTTTTTATATTGGAACGCTTTCGAAAATTGCACCTTTACTTCTCCATTTTTATTATTTCAAGACGATGTGTGAAATAAACACCAGATAATCCTCTATCTCATCGTCCCTAGTGGTAAATCTTCATTTTACAGACTCATTTTATAGATACTTATCGGATACTGACGAGCCTGAATGCCAGCACACGACAATCAATCACAAGGCAACTACGGATAAGCAGATACCCAGCAAAAAACAAAGTAACGCATGAATCATTTCCACTCATCAGAAATGGCAACATCATACGCTGACAGTCCTCATGGGCCGTTTGCTATACCAGAATTTCTCGTTGCATCAAACGGGCATCAGAACCATAGCTTTCGCAGACACTAATATCGACAGGTGTAAAGCCATGCTTCTGCCAAAATAAGCGAGAGTTCTGAACCGCAACTAACCGTATTTTTTTATAGCCTGAAAGCGCTGAGACTTTGACCAAATGGTTTATTAGTTTAGAGCCAATACCTTTTCCAAGTGCAGCATCAGCAACAGCCAAGTCATGAAGAAACATAATATTGCCGTTCGTTGCCTCGGGCAGTTTCTGAAATAATTTAGGTGGCCGATCCTTATTCCAGGCATGCGCTAACAAGTACCCCATTAATTGCTCACCATCTCGATAAATAAAACAGCTTGACGGGGACCTTAACCATTTATCTCTCAGCACATCCAGGCTTTCAGGTTCAACAAGGAGATACGCTTTTTCTTGCAGGCTTAGAATTTCTAGCCATGTTGTTTCCACTATGGGTTGTATTGGCATGATCATGTACTCATAGTCTGCATTGAACCAAATAGGAATATCACCTTTAATCAACATTTGCCGAGCCACTCAGTATGCATCACACTGATCCTACTGCTAAATTGCCTTTAACAACCCATTCCCTCTAACTTCCATCTGATGTGATGACGTTCAAGAACATTAGGTAACAGCTTGGCTCTTATGTATTTGATGTATTGGCTTTGCCATCATGGTTTCTGAGATCGACTCGCCGTCAATTCGGTACTGATCGGTCACCTCACCGATAACGACAAATCCATTTTTAAGATACAAATTCAGGGCAGGAAGATTGTCTGACAATACGCAGAGGTCAATCCAGTCAATCGTCTGGCTTGTAGTGCAAAATTGGCTGACGACTTCAATCAGCTTTGACCCGACGCCCTGCTTACGACAGCTGTGGTGAACGCCCATCCCCAGCAGAACCCGATGCAAACAGCTATCGTCTCCATGCCGACGTAAATCGATATGGCCTTTAATGCGCCCGCTCTCATCTTTTGCCAGCCAGAGTTTGCGCCATGCGGCATCACTCTGATCAACTTCATTGCCCTGTAGGAATCGCAGCTTTAATTCCTGAGATACATCACACTGTCCCTTTGGGAGCGGCTGGAACAGTGGTACATCACCGGCACCATTTTCTGATAGTTGATCTTTCAGATAACTGAAAAACAGTTCAAAATCAGTATGCTGAGCTTCAACAATTTCCATATTTTCTTTCCTTGTAGACTCTGATTTTTGTTTCGATGTTTTCTTTATCTTTGTCTTCGTGATTCACAGTACTTGTTGCTGTTTGTGTCTCAATAACCTATTGCGATTTAAGAGTCGAAGCAGGTCAACCCCGTTGGCGATGGTATTACGGCTGGAAAATACGTTTTCGATATTCTCGCGGCGAGCATCCGTGATACTGCCGAAAGCGGTGTGTGAAATTAAACGGGTCCTGATAGCCAAGACGCTGAGAAATCACACCAATCGGCCACTCTTTATAACGCAGTAAAGCTAACGCTTTTTCCATCCTCAGGGCGATAAGGCGCTGTTGAGTTGAGCAGCCGTATAGCTGTTTGGTGACGCGGTTCAATTGTTCGGTACTGAGGTAACA
Source organism: Photobacterium ganghwense (assembly GCF_017329545.1). NCBI lineage: Bacteria > Pseudomonadati > Pseudomonadota > Gammaproteobacteria > Vibrionales > Vibrionaceae > Photobacterium > Photobacterium ganghwense. The sequence goes on along the minus strand of NZ_CP071326.1, from coordinate 921,715 downwards.
ACGCTCCGCAATCCCTTTCACCGTCCAGTTCAGATGAAGCTGAGACTCAATCTCATTGAAAACACTTTGCACCCTTAGCACAGTACTGGTCGGGGCAAGCGTAGCCGTCCCCAATAACAAGCGTGACAATTCACTGGCGTATAGTGTTCGGTAGCCAGCCCGTCCGCCAATTTCGCTATGAAGCAATTGCATCAGCGACCAAATCTGTTCGCACCGTCCGCTCTGCTCCACTCGCTGGCCATGAGCGGTTAACGGTAACCATTTATCCTTGATGTCGAGCAGAATCCACGCCATTTTCCAGTGGTTGACCTGCTCATCGAGCTCAAACCGAAATGGCAATCCAGCCGGTAAAATGGTGACAGTATGCGGCCCCAGCACGTACTCAAAATCAGTCGTGGTGAGTTTTCCTTTCCCTTCCAGTGTACATAACAACGTATGGCAGGTTTTGACCGATCGTTCGACATGATAGCCCTCTGCCAGTTCCGCCAGCCCGGCCATGAAAAAGCCATTAATGCCCAGTTCAGGTATTTCTGCCTGCGTCAGAAAACGCTCTTTACAGGCTTCTGCAAGAAAGACATCTTCCACCCATTCATGTTTTGGTTGTACCAGACGTTTTCCCTGCGTGACAGATTCACACAGCTTTTCAGGCATTTCTAACATGTCGCTTATACCCCTGATTCGCTATAGTTGCCTCCACTTACAGCCGTAATGTTCCTGCTGTTTGACCGGAGAAAAACAATGACAACAACAGACTCAAAACAGTCCGCACTGCCGCCGGGTTTGTTTGGCAAAATCACCAGGCTGGCTTTCCCTGTCGCTATTCAAAGTGCCCTTGTTGCTATTCTGGCACTGGCCGACGTCCTGATGGTGAGTGATTTAGGCCAATCCGCTACTGCGGCGGTCGGCATCGCCTCGAAATGGCATTTTGTGGCCATAATGATCATGGCTGGGCTCGCCGGCGCGAACGGCGTACTGGTTTCCCAGTACTGGGGCCAGAATGACAAAGTGCATGCGAAAACAGTGACCTTGCAGGCCATGAAATTTGGCTGCGCGATCATGGTACCGGTTACGATCATCATTACCGTGTTCGCGCTTCAGATCATGCAGCTTCAAACCAATGATTCTGATGTCATTTTTCAAGGTGCGCAATACCTTTGGTACAGCTTTCCAGTATTAATTCTGACGCATATCATTATTACGGCTGAATCGAGTATGCGTGCCAGTGGTGATGCCTTTATGCCACTGCTACTGGCTACGGTGACGATTGCTCTGAATATTGGCCTGAACTTTCTGTTTATTAAGGGTGGCTGGGGAATCCCTGCCATGGGCGTTGCCGGTGCTGCATTAGCAACTACCATTTCAAGATTTGCACAGGTTTTGATGATTTGGGGAGTTTTGGCCTACCGCCGTCACTGGCTATTGGTCAGCCGGGCGATTCCTCGCCATCAGACCCTCTGGTACACCTACCGCAAACTGGCAATTCCTCAGGCACTGGGCAGCCTGTTATGGGCTGTGGGAACCCTGACGTATCAGATCGTTTTTGGTCATATGGGTACCACAGAATTGGCGGTATTCAGCATGCTGGGGCCATTTGAAGGACTGTTGTTCTCCATCTTCATGGGAATATCCGTCGCCTGCTCCGTATTGATCGGGCACTCCCTTGGCCGCAATGAATTTGATCAGGCACAGGCGATGACAATATTCTTTATCAAGTTCGTATTAATCCTCGGTATAGGTATCGGTTTTTGCCTGTTTATCAACCGGGAATTTGTGCTTCACTGGCTTAACCTGGACAACAACGAACTGCTTGCCTATTCGTCCCCGGCGATGATTGTGATTAGTCTTGGTATCAGCCTCAAAATGATGAACATGGTCATTATCAACGCCATTTTGCGTGCTGGTGGTGAAAATATGTTTTGTCTGCGGATGGATTTTATCGCCATGTGGATGGTCGGTATTCCGGTGACCACCTACGGCGCGTTTATCGGGCAATGGGACTTTGGCTGGGTGTATTTGGCTATGCTGTCCGAAGAAGTCGTTAAACTCTGGCTCTGTTTTAACCGTTATCTGAAAAAGCGCTGGATGAACAACCTGACAGTTCAGCCTCAGCCCGCGTCGGTGTAACGAGGAAAAACCTGACTACTGAGCCCGACATGTGCCTGAAGCTCTGTCTTGCAATGCCTCAGGCGGTTTTACAACAAAACAAACGGGCCGATACTTCGCTCTGCCCAGGTTCTCTTCCTGGTCATCATTGTGGTTATCGTTGCGGTTATGTTATCTGCAACCGTGACCACAACGAACATAGAGCGCCAGTCGAAAGCGGGGTCAGAATATCGCATAATGTCGGATTCTGGCTCGCTTTACTGCGTTTGCTCTCCGTTTGTCTCTCATCCGTCTTTGCAGCGTAACAACGGCTATCATGGCAGAATGTCAGATCTTCATCGATCTTTTACCGGCCAGTAAAAACCGACATCTGCGACCTGCGTTTCCAGATCATAACTGTGGTAAAGCTCGAAGCATGGCCTGTCATCAGAAAGAAAGCCGGCCTCTTTTACCTGTTTACCCAGTCGGTGCCACTCTATCGGGTATTCGTCTTTGTGCTTGATGATTTTTCTGACCAGGCAATAACGCCCTTCCGGCAGAGTTTGGATACCAATTTCAGCGGTTCCTTCCGTCCCCGCTGGGACTGTCAGGCACAAATCGGTCCGACACTCAGCGGCAGGGATCTTGTCCGGATCGTCGTGATACAAAAACAGACACTGTCCATTTTGCAAGCCATGCTCGCCTGCCCACTGAAAAAGCTGATCCAGTGGTTGATCATAATTTTCGCCGTAAGGGCCTGTTACCCTTATAAAGGCCAGCGTTTTCCGGGATATCGTTTCCGTTTTCATCTCACCACCTGTCAATCGTTCAACTACACTCATCAAGTAATGTCATTGATTACTGTGGCCCTGCCACTAAGGTTAGCCCATGTTTGATTGGCTAAAGAACCTCATCCATCCAAAACCTTCCGATTCAGATACTCTTCGCGACGAACAGTCAGACACACCTGATGAGCTTCGTGAACGTGGAGAGAAGTATGCGAAAGGCAGTCCTGCCGATGCAGATTCCGACGGCGGGGATGAATAGTCCCTCTTGTGAATCGTTTTTAAGCCCCTTAAAGACAGTGTTGGCGCTGAGTAGCAAAAGGCTGATGATGCAGAAGTTGATTTACATCAATCGACCCTGAGTTTTAAAGTCACAGCCTTCATTCAGGCTCTACACTTTTATTGGCCGACCTTAGTGGTCATTCAACAAGTAAATACCGCGTCATGGTTCAAACAGAGGGAGGCGTCTATGAGCTTAGTCCCACGTGATTCTTGGTTCGACTTTTCTCAAATGTTTGATCATGCCTTTCCGACTCTGAGGCATAGGTTTGACAATGATGTCTGCTCACCAAGAATCAATCTCATTGAAAAAGAGGATGGATTCGAGATTACGGCGGATCTGCCCGGCGTGAAAAAAGACGATATTAATGTTCAGCTCGCGAATGGTTCATTAATGATTGAGGCCACCAGCAAGCGAAACGAAGAACAAGAAAAAAATGGCAAAGTGATCCGCCAGGAAAGATACGAAGGGAAATTCATGCGGAGTTTCTATCTGGGGCAGAACGTTAAGGAAGATGATGTTCACGCCAGCTTTACGGATGGCGTATTGACCATTCAGGTACCCAAAGTGGAAGCTTCACTGCCTGATTCAAAGCGGATAGACATTAAATAGTCGTCAAACAGTTAGTGTCGAATTGAGAGGGAAAAATCTGACACGGAATGTTTTAGCGAGAAAATCAGATAGCCAGGCGTCATTAGAGCCAGATTATCTGTTTTGTTCAGCTGCTACTCTTTCTGTCAGTCGTCGCGAGAATAACTGCGACACACAGCCTGCCATCATCAGCAGGCTGTTTTTCTGTCCGTAACCAAATTCAGGCACCAAGATCTTGGTGTTAATGTCTCAGTGAAAAGATCCTTGCGCCAATATCATTCCGAAACACGGTGAATTTGTTCGTTTACAAATCCAATATTTTACGCAGCCAGGCGGCAATGTCCTTTATCTGTTCATAACAAACCTGATGTTCCATTGGATAGACTCGCCATTCTGGACTTAAGCCGAGTTTTTTCAATGCTTTGACTGCATCGTATCCCATCATAGGATAAACCACAGGGTCAAATTCCCCGTGCATCACTTCTACTGGCAAAGCCTGATTTGCCGGGTTAAGAGCAATGTCATCGGCGGTCGGGAAATAGGTGGATAACGTCAGTAACCCACCCAACGTTTTAGGATAAGTCAACGCTGTATGGTACGCCACTGCCCCGCCCTGAGAGAAGCCGGCTAAGATGATCCGCTCACTGGCAATACCACACGCAATTTCATGATCAACCATACGAGCGATATCCTGAGCAGAACGAACCAACTGCTCGCGATTCAGCTTTCTGCCTGCTCCCATTTCCAGGATGTCGTACCACGCAGGCATCACCATTCCGGCATTGATAGTCACCGGAATCGACGGCGAATGCGGGAAAATAAATCGAACGGGGGCTGATTCCGGTAAACCCAACTCTGGCAACAGCGCTTCAAAGTCATGTCCGTTAGAGCCAAGTCCGTGTAACCAAATCACAGAAGCGGTTGCAGCCACTTTGGGCTCAACGACCACAGAGGATAATCGCGTCATAAGTCCTTCTTTCTTAGTACCTTTGGCTAAAACATAACGAATTAAAAAGGCCGTTACCATCAGTAACGGCCAAATTTCTGATTTAAATCTGTCAAATTGCAGAGCCTGTGATTCGCACTCAATGATACGGCCGGGCTAAAACATCCCTGCTCAGCATGGACGAATGCCACTTGTTACTGGCGGCCAGAAATTCAACAAAGTTGTCAAAAGAAAGAAATCCAAGCCCGTTAATCTGAGCAAAGTAACTCAAAGCAAAGTTGCCTAAAACAAAGTAGCCCAAGCAAATACTACATGTACAAAGACTCAGGCATGGGCAGGCATCACATAGGCACGACCCGCGCATTCCGGCCATCGATGTTCACACGCACTTTTTGACCAACCCGAAACATCATGTTCGGGTTTGCTTCCTGAACGATAGCAATGGTCTCACCGTTGTCGTCCATTTTAATGGTCAGGTTAACACCGTTACGACGACTGACCCCTTCAGCGGCTTTAGAGCCGGCATAACCACCCAGTACACCCCCACCAATGGCCGCGATATCAGAGCCAGAGCCCCCACCTATCTTGGACCCCAGAATACCACCCACTGCTGCACCTGCCAGGGCACCGACCAGTTGGCCTTCACCTTCGATCGAAACCGGTTCTGTCTTCACAATTGTGCCATATCGTACCTGCTGAATGGTACGGGTATCTGCCACGCCGTATGAGTCCCCGTAAGGGTTACTTGAACAACCGATCACCCCCACTAAGGCTATACAAATGCAAAGCAAAATGTGTCGCATCATAGTGCCTCTCATATCATTAACTTTTGTGATGGTTTAATTATAGGTGCAGAAATCAGGTAGACGGCGCAACGCAGGTAAAGCTGAGTCAACTTATGCAAAACCAGGTAAAGCGGAGGTGATACTGCCTTCTTCGCATCCAGCATGAGGTTCCTACATAAGAATCCAGCATGGAACCCTAATGTACACACTGGCAAGTTTCAGCTCATGTCCGAAACCTTCCAGACTTCTACTCATTAGTATTGGTCAGTCTGTGACCAGTTCTTTCAGAAAAGTGTGATTTTGTCGGTTTTATGATTGCAATTTTATGTTGAGTCGTTACTTTACGTCGTCGATATCATCAAGCTGAACGCAGGTTCAGTTTCAACAATAACACTTTCATCAGCCGGAACAGGGATCTGACCGCAAACCATGAACAGACTATTTTCAAAACAACAATGGCTTTCAATGCTGTTTTGTCTGTCACTGGTTTCTCTGTCAGCCTATATCAGTCACCTTGCACTGCCCGGTTATGATTTTGTCGGCCATCACCCGGCCATTGATTCAGAGCTGACTGAACTTCGCCGACAGGAAGAGTCACGCCGTCAACAAGATACTTCTGCGCTTTCTGAACAGCACGCAGACTTTGGCTGGCTTTCTCAGCCAATTACTCCACCGTCTCAGCCTGTCTTCAGTGATTTTCGTGCCCCCTCTTTCTCTGATTCGGAAAGCGCACCACTGCTGGAGTGTCGACGCACTCGTACGATGCAATGGCGCCTGGCGGCAAGCAAAGTGGTCCTGATCCCTGAAATCCTGCATCCGCATTTGATAGATAACCATCACCTGGGCGGCTGGAAGAGCTCTAACCTCCAGTTCCGACACCGGGACTGGCGTTTCACCACAACATAACGATTCATTTTTCTCAACCAATACGGTTAACACTGCGCTGACTTCATTGACAGAGCAGCACTATTTCTCTTTTTTATTGAAAATCATTATGTTGCGATATAAACCAAGAATTGACTATCCGCTTTTTTTTGCTGTTTCACTGGTGATGCTGCTCGGCAGCCTGACGGTCTGGAGTGCCAGCGGCTTCAGTGAACCCATGATGGAGCGTCATTTAATGCGCGCCCTCACCGCTATCATTTGCATGGTCGTGATGTCATCAATCCCACCACGTAAATACCAGCATGCGGCACCCTATCTGTATGGCGTTGCCGTTGTACTCTTGCTGGGGGTTATTGTCATGGGTGACAGTACTAACGGCTCGCAACGCTGGCTGGCTCTAGGCCCTATCCGGTTTCAGCCCTCCGAGTTAGTGAAAGTTGCAATCCCGATGATGGTTGCCTGGATGCTGGTGGTCGATGCCGGTCGCCCGGACAGCCGTAAAATCCTCACTTGCCTGCTCATTGCGGGTATTCCAGCCGGGCTGATTTTCATTCAGCCGGATCTGGACGGGGCTATTTTCACCATGATTTACGCCCTGTTTGTCCTCTATTTCGCGGGCATGAGCTGGAAAATCATCGGTGGTTTTTTGGGGGCTATCGCCACGACTGTCCCGCTGCTGTGGTTTTTTGTTATGGAAGCCTACCAGAAAAAACGGGTCACCCAGTTTCTGGACCCGGAATCTGACCCACTCGGTGCCGGTTACCAGATTATCCAGTCCCTGATAGCGATTGGCTCTGGCGGTGTTCGCGGTAAAGGGTGGACACATGCCACACAAGGCCACCTTGGTTTTATTCCGGAGAGCCATACCGACTTTATCTTCTCAACATACGCAGAAGAATGGGGATTCTTCGGGAGCGTATTGCTGTTAGGTCTGTATCTGTTTATCACGGGGCGGGTCATCTGGCTGGCGAGTCAGTGTGAGTTTCCGTTCAATCGCCTGGTAAGTGGTGCACTGGCGCTAAGCTTTTTCCTGTATGCCTTTATCAACATGGGCATGGTCAGCGGCGTATTACCTGTCATGGGGAGCCCACTGCCATTTTTCAGTTATGGGGGCACCGCGATGATCACTCAGGGGGTCTGTTTCGGTATCGTCATGTCACTGTGCCTGTATCGTCCTTACAAGGAACAAAAATAAGACGGATTCATTGGGCTCCAGATTCCTCCAGTTATAGGAATAACAGATACAGGATCCATCAATACTGCAGTCCTAAAAAAAGCGCGGCAATGAAGCCGCGCTTTTTGTTACCCAAGAAGCTTTTTGTTACCCAAGAAATTGCAACGTTTTTGCATTCCGTAGAGACAGCCTGTTAAGGCTGGACAAAAAACATATCCTTCGCGTAGATGTTGCCTTTCGGGTTATTGACAGGAAAGCCTTTCAGGTTCGCTTTTACCAAGCGCGTATGGTTGTAGTGATACAGCGGAATAATCGGAGCATCTTCGCCCAGCAATGCTTCTGCCTGATGGTAAAGCTGATAACGTTCAGCCTGATCACCGGCTTTGGCTGCCTTAGCCAGTAGATCATCAAACTTCTGGTTACAATAACCGGTTTCATTACTGACATGGCCACAGGTGAAACTGCTGAGTACCGCAGAAGGTTCGGCAAAATCACCAAACGCAAACGAGCGCGCTACGGTAAAGTCACCGGCACTTTTCGCCGCCAGATACGCGTTCCATTCCATGTTATTCAACTCAACCTTCACTCCCAGTTGTTTCCACATCGAGGCAATGGCTAAAGCAATTTTCTTGTGATTTTCACTGGTGTTGTAAGTCAGCGTTAGGGTCAATGGCTTGTCTTTACCAAAACCTGCCTTTGCCAGCAAAGCTTTCGCCTGTGTCAGCCGCTCTTTTCTGTCCAATTCAGTGAAAGATGGCAACGCGGCGGCATAGCCGGCAATGATGTCTGGCACAACAGAATAAGCGGCAGGTTCACCCTGACCGGTCACTTTATCCACCAGCAGATCACGGTCAATTACCATGCTCAGTGCACGCCGGACATCGGCGTTATCGAATGGTACCGTGCGCGTGTTAAACGCATAAACGTAGGAACCCAACAAACGCAGTGCCTGAATCTGCTCCGGGCTTTCCTTGATCAGCTTTTGATAGTATTCAAGCTGCACACGGTTAGTCATGTGAATTTCGCCCGCCTGATAACGGGTCAGTTCAGCGTTTTGTGATGACAGCGCCAGGTAGGTCACACCATCAATGACCGTTTTATCATTGTCGCGATAGTGACGGTTACGTTCAACTTCCACTTTCTCATTCGGCACCCACTGCTTGAGTACATAGGCGCCGTTCGAGACAAAATGCGCTGCCCGCGTCCAGCTGTCACCATATTTTTCAACAGTGGTACGTGGCACCGGGAAGAACGTTTTGATGCTCATCATGCTGATGAAATAAGGGGTCGGCTGTGACAGTGTCACGATGAGCGTGCGATCATCTGGCGCCTGAATACCCAGCGTATCTGGTGCTTTTTCACCGGCAAGGATAGCGTCAGCGTTCAGCACGTTGGCCGTTTTAATGTTGATGCCGGTGGCATTACCGGTTTTATTGTCGACAGCACGTTGCCAGGCATAAACAAAATCGTGCGCTGTCAGTGGTGTGCCGTCAGACCAGAGCAGATTGTCACGAAGGGTAAATGAAACGGTTTTTCCATCATCCGAGATATGCCAGGACTCCGCCTGTCCCGGAATGGTTTCGCCCTGCAAATTTTCGATTACCAGACCTTCAAACAGATCATTGACGATCACATCCCCTGGCCCGCCTGATTCCACAAAACCGGGATCAACCGTTTTAGGTTCAGCACCGTTTGCACGGACCAGATGTTGTGATTTAGCGAGTACAGTGCCTGATGGCACTTCTGCGGCGGTAACTGTTGTGGCGGGAAGAGTAACGGCAAGCGCTATCGCCGTCGAAAGCAGCAATTTTTTCACAGCAAATTCCTTTTCGTCACGTCACCACTTACCTACACGAACGTGTAGCAAAGTGAATCTATGAACTTCTGCTTTATTTTGAAAGTACCCGAGTTCATCGAATGAAAATGAAGCTTCAGGCACCGATTTTTATTGTGTGCGGAGATCAGAAACGTTTTATCAAACCGCCATACCATCGTATGTCATGCACTTAGACTTGTTCAACCGGTAATACAGATGAAAATCTCTCAAAATGTGACAGAAAGGTGTGCAACATGTTACGTATACAAGGTGCCAGCGAACTAATCCCTGTTTGTCCCTGCATTTTGAATCCTGATACTCGGACGGGTGTACATACTGTCGTCTACCAGACACTTTTTTATACCCCACAGAAATACTGAATCAACTTATTCGTTAATCAATGTGTGCTTGTTTTCTCTCTTTCTGTACGTATTTACCCAGTGTTTTCTGTCGTAATTTCAAATTAACCCAACGGTTTCAGAAGAAAAGAATGATTTTCAAAACCCGTTTATAGGTGCCTGCATTCATAGTACTCTGTGGTAACTGTCTGGGTAAGTATTGACACTTCAACGGCTTCTTCTGGATCGATTACCGGAAAGCCTGTCCCGCTACTTATCCAGGCAAACTTGATTTCATGGAAGACCCAAGGACAAGACAATGAAAGACGAAACCCTATCGATTCACTTTGGTTATGAAACTGACCCAACCACAAAAGCGGTTGCGACACCTATCTACCAAACCGTCGCTTACGAGTTCGACAATGCCCAGCACGGTGCTGATCTGTTCAATTTGGAAGTCCCGGGAAATATCTATACCCGAATCATGAACCCAACCAATGATGTGCTGGAAAAGCGCATGGCGGCCCTGGAGAGTGGCATCGCCGCGCTGGCAGTCAGTGCCGGTAGCGCAGCCATCAATTATGCGATTCTGACTCTGGCTGAAGCAGGCGATAATATCGTTTCCACGCCACAGCTGTACGGTGGCACCTATACCCTGTTTGCGCACATGCTGCCGAAGCAAGGTATTGAAGTTCGCTTTGCTAAAGATGACAAACCAGAAAGTCTGGCGGAATTGATTGATGACAAAACCAAGGCCGTTTACTGCGAAAGTATCGGAAACCCGGCAGGGAACATTGTCGATATTGCCCGCATTGCAGAACTGGCCCACCAGCAAGGTGTACCGGTAATTGTCGATAATACCGTGGCTACCCCGGCACTTTGTAAACCTATTCAGTTCGGTGCGGACATTGTGGTCCATTCACTGACTAAGTATGTTGGCGGTCATGGGACGTCCTTAGGCGGCATTATTGTCGATGGCGGTACTTTCCCTTGGCAGAAATACAAAGACCGCTTCCCGGTAATGAACCAGCCTGAGCCGTCATATCACGGGGTGGTTTACACCGAAGCATTTGGTGATGCCGCTTTTATTGGTCGTGCTCGTACCGTTCCGCTACGCAACACCGGGTCAGCATTGTCTCCGATGAACGCCTTTATGCTGCTGCAGGGGCTGGAAACGCTGCCGTTAAGAATGGAACGCCACACCGAAAACGCCCTCAAGGTGGCGGAGTACCTGAAATCACACAATAAAGTCAGTTGGGTGAGTTATGCTGGCTTGCCGGACTCTCCATATTACCCTCTGGCTGAAAAATACATGGCAGGTAAGCCGTCAGCCATTTTATCGTTTGGGCTAAAAGACGGCTACGAAGCCGGTGTCCGATTCTATGACGCACTGAAAATTTTTAAACGTCTGGTAAATATTGGCGATGCTAAATCACTTGCCTGCCACCCTGCCTCAACGACACACCGTCAGCTGAGTGAAACAGAGCAACGTCAAGCCGGAGTCAGCCCGGAAATGATCCGCCTGTCTGTGGGGATTGAGCATATTGATGACATTATTGCTGATCTGGAACAAGCGTTGAACGCCTGAGTATCACTCAGCGCTGAACTGTTGTCAGTTAGCAGTTAGCAGTTAGCAGTTAGCAGTTCAATCTACTGTGCGCTTATGACAGTTTATGACAGCCTCTTACAGGATCTTCTGTGTAAGAGGCTGTATTCTTTCAGATGACCCACGTTTCAGATTGCTAACTACCCATCGTAACGACAGCAATAATTACGGCACCAAAACCAGGAAAAGCGAACCCAAACAAAAACGTTGTTATGTCTAGAGAAACCGAAAATATACCCACCACATTCAAGATCACCACGTTTAATCTGTGCAATTTTGTGGCACCGCCTAATGCCTGTTACCAATTCGACAACATTTACACCGAAGAACAATGGCAGAAGAAGCAACGCTGGATTCGTAACTATTTACACACTCATCAGCCAGATGTCATTGGGTTTCAGGAAGTATTCACACCGGACGCACTGGCCACATTAACCCGTGAATTGGGTTATAGCTATTTTTGTACCGTGGAGGCACCCAGCTGCACTGAGGGATATATTTATGACAAGCCAGTGGTCGCTTTAGCCTCCCGATATCCCATTATTGAATGGTCTGCGGTGCCAACAAACTCACAAACGTCACTGCATCTTGGCCTCAAGCGTGATTTTGCCTTCAGCCGTCTTCCGTTGAGAGCCACAGTCGTTCATCCCATACTGGGTGCCTGTGATATGTATGTCGTTCACCTCAAATCCAAACGCCCTACCATTTTTTCAGGTCTGGAAAATGAACCGGAAATAGAAGACGAATCGATGCTTTTCCAGACAAGTGATGTACTGCCAGAATGGCAACAACAACTTACCGGACAATGGGCCTCATCTCTTCAACGCACAGCAGAAGCTGCACAACTGCAGCAGGCCGTATTAGCAAGGAAAAAAGAGACGGGCAATCCTGCCGTGATTATGGGTGATTTCAACGATACCCTTACCGACAGTGCCCTTGGGCAACTGGTGAGTAACGAAGTAAGATTGCCAGCGACGCCTCAACTCAGACAAAAGCAACTCAAAGAAAAACCAGCCAGAGAAAAACTGGCACCTTATTTCTTTTACAATAGCTGGTCATTATTTCAGGCATCACGAGAGGTATCCGAACAGTTAGCGGCAACAGAGCAAAGAGTAGCCCCTGAACCGATGGGAACGTCCAAACAAAAAGGCTCAGATGAGGTAGCCAATTCGCGTCAGCCATTTACTTTCTATTACGGTCTGAAAGGCATGGTGCTCGACTACATTTTGTGCTCCGCCAAATTTAACCCGAGCTACACAGAGAGTCTGGCTGAAGTAACCCATTTTCAGGTTTTTGATCGGCACCTGCTCAACCCTTCGTTTGACACCGACGGGCACAGCACTGACCATGCCGTTGTCATGATCACCATACAGATTCGCGAGTAACATTTCTGGTTAAGTGTTTTCAAGCCTTTGCTAGTTCGCCCTTAGCACGAGATGGGCTTGTTCTTCGCTCCGCTTGAGAATGCTTACGTCGACCGCAATCACTTGATCCTAGCCAGTTTGTATTCTTATCCTTGTGGCCTCATCAACTTTGTAACCTTTATATCTTTGTAACCTCAATATCCTTGTAGCCTAAATATCCTTGTAACTTTAATTTGCCTGCGCCATTGCCCCGTCGTTATCCCATCACGGCGCGATGACTTACCAATGGTGAATTAAATCCCACAAAGATAAGAATGAAAGCTATTTATTACATATAACAGTGACACACATCTCGAAAATTTTTTACCGGGAAGCGTACTATGCGCACACCCTTTCTATGCAAAACCATGAACAATGAAAAAATCACTTTTAGCCTCCACCATCCTCTTTGCGCTCTGCCAGCCTGCTCTTGCCGCCGACGGTGATCGTGTTGATGTCACCATACTGGGCACCTCTGATATTCACGGTCATTTTATGCCTTGGGATTACGCCTCGGATAAGCTGAACATGCGCGGCAGCCTGAGCCAGATCGCCACCAAGGTAAAATCAATCAGAAATGAACAAGGTAACGTCATTCTGGTTGATGCCGGCGATACCATTCAGGGTAACTTTGTGGAAACCTTCAAAGACGAGAAGGTTGATCCTATGATGCTCGGCTTCAATGAAATGAATTACGATGTCTGGGTGCTGGGAAACCACGAGTTTGATTTTGGTCTGCCGGTACTCAACCGTGCCCTGACCCAGTTTGAAGGCCAATCACTGGCGGGTAATATCAAGCGCCCTGACGGCAACCCTTTCCTTCCTGCTTACACCATCATCGAGAAACAAGGGGTGAAAATAGGCGTAATTGGTATGGATACACCTATGACGCAGGTCTTTGCAGAGGGTACCAACCGTTTGGAAGGCGTAACCTTCACGAACCCTTCTCTGGAAGTGCAGAAAGTTATCAAGAAAATTGATGATAAAGTCGATGCCATTGTTCTGGTTGCACACATGGGGCTGGATAACGAAAACAACCTGGCCGATACCGGCGTAACAGACATTGCTAAGCTCAATCCGGAGCTGGATGCGATTGTGGCCGGTCATATGCACACCCGAGTCGACAAAGCGGTAGTGAATGGCGTAATTGTCACCGAGCCAGACAAATATGGTCGAGCGCTGTCACGGATTGATCTTCAGTTTGAAGAGAAAAACGGCAAATTTAGCCTGGTCAACAAAGACAGTTTTACCTATCAAATCGATGGCGTGCATTCAGATGAAAAAATGGAATCGCTGTATGCACCTTATCACAAGCGCCTGCGTGAAAATGCCAATCGGGTTATTGCCAACCTGACCGGAACGGATCTGGTACCTGAAAATGCGATCCGCGGGATCCCGCAGGTACACATTCAGGATACGGGTATCAGTGCATTGTTCCAGGAAGCCAGCATGTACTACGCGCCAAAAGCGAACGTCATTGCTCTGCAGATTGATAACGATCAGGCTGAACTGGATGTTGGTCAGATCAAGGCAAAAGATATCGCTTACAACTACCAGTATGCAGGTGGTGAAATCACGGTTTATCAAATGACGGGCAAAGAACTGAAAACCTACATGGAATGGTCTGCCGGTTATTTCAACAGTGTAAAAGCGGGGGATGTCACGTACAGCTTTAACCCTGAGCGCCGCGCGTCCAAATACTCCACCAATGATTTCTTTGCCGGCGTCACATATACCATTGATTTGACCGAACCAGCAGGAAAACGCATCAAAAACCTGCAGTTTGCAGACGGAACCGTGATTACTGAAAACACCCCTGTGCGCATTGGTATGAACAGCTACCGTATGGGACACCTGACCAAAGCCGGTGGTGTACTTGAAGGCCGACAATTCCCGGTTCTGTTTGATACAGAGGCTGAATATGGTGAAGAAGACGGCACGATTCGTAACCTGACCATCCGATATCTGACCGAGGTGAAAAAAGGCCAGTATGAAGGCAAGCCAATGCATCGCTGGACACTGAGCGGCCTGCAGGGCTATGACAATGAATGTAAAATTGTTGCACAGCTCATCAATGAAGGGAAAATTGATGTGCCAGCCAGTACGGATGGTCGTTACTCCAATATCGCGTCTATCAATGTTAAAGCGCTGAAATTTGAATCCCCGCAGCAAGCGCAGGCTTATGTCAAAGCACAACAAGCTGAACTGCAACAGGCTGAGCAGGCGAAAGTTCGGGATGAACAAAAGGTGCAGACCATTAAACGCAATATCATCATTGCTGAGGCCATTAATCAGGCCTGAACTAACACCTGATAAATGAGTACGCAGTCCGCGGCTGCCCTGTTCCCTTTCATTTGTTAGCTTCCCTGTAAAAAGGGACCACAAAAAGCCCGCCTGTTGTCTGGCGGGCTTTTTCTTTGCTGGCCAGTAACCGGGACATTGAAGTAGCAGCGCTGATTTGACTCGTATTCCGAAAATTCAACACTCGTATCCCATTTACTTTGACGAATCTACTGTGGCGAATCTACTGTGGCGAAACGGCTGTGGCCAATCAGCTGTGACAGCGTCACCCAACTGCCATTCAACCTGGTTTCTCATTCCTAAACCGCTTTGTCTGACTGGGTATGACAAGCCGCTTCTATCAGGTCTATGCTTATTTTTAAACCCGTATAAGGAGTTAGCGTTTCATGTCAGAGACCCATCAGCAAGACAGGCCACCAAGGTTTACCCTTGCTATCTTGCTGTACAACCAGTTTGATTTGTTACAGGTTTCATCCGTATTGAGCGTGTTCTCTCTCTATCCGGACAACTTCACTATTCAATTGATCTCTGAACATGGTCAGGCTGTGACCAGCCAGCAAGGCTATACCCTGAGCGTAGATCAAAGTTGCTATACGCTGTCAGAATTGTCTGTTCTGTACATTCCGGGCGGAAATGGTGTAGAGCAGCAAGCCATGAACCCACGCCTTTGCGAATGGATAGAAAAGCAACACCAACCAGAGCATTATCTGTGCGCATCCTGCACGGGCACGGCCTTACTGGCGAATGCGGGGGTACTGACGAGTAAATCGGCCACCACCAACAAGCGGCTTTACCGTTGGGTGACCGGTTTCGGAGATGAAGTAGACTGGTTTCCTGTTGCCCGCTGGGTGCAGGACGGCAATATATTCACCGCCTCCGGGGGAATCGCCTGCCTGGATATGTCCCTCGCTTTGCTAGCAGAACTGCTTAACGAAGAAACCGCACGGAAAACGGCGATCAGGCTGGAACACATTTGGCTCAGTGATCCCAGCGATGATCCGTTCGCACCGTTACATATCGTTCAGTAGCCGTTCTTCGTTAAGTCGCTGTTATTCATTAAGTCAAAGCTATTTAGAGAATAACGGTTATTCACAAAGAGCCGATATTCAGCCTTCCTGCCACATAACATAACAATTTTCGCGCGCGGCAATCTCAAGCATTTCAATCAACGGGGTCGCCCGTGTATGCAAGCTGACCACAGGTTCGTAGTCCAGTGATCCTACATCATCCACTTCCGTCTCAGGTTGTTGGTTGTCTCCCTGATTTTTCATCGCTTGTTCATCTTGATGAATTTTCTGTGCCGCCGCTTTCAAATTGGCCAGCGCATCCGGTACTTCTTCCGCTTCAAGCGCTCCGGGAATGTTTTCACAGTGTCCCATCATACTCAGCATCTGCCTGGCGACATCGCCAAACATCAGTACATTGCCACAGGCTTTACATTTAAAGGTTACCAGCATTTATCGCTCCTTAAATCGTTTATCACGTTTGGCATACCAGAGACCTGCCAATGCACCGGAAAGCCCGCCAAACAAATGGCTTTCATAGCTTATCCATTCATGCACCGGCACAAATCCCCAAATCATCGAGCCATACAGGAAGATAACAACCACAGCGATCAACAATGCTTTAACGCTGCGATACATAACAGCATAAACCAACAAGTAAGCCCACAGACCATAAATGATCCCACTCAGCCCAATGTGATAATGCATTCGCCCGAAAATCCAGACGCCTAATCCACTCCCCGCCCAGCTGATCATAAAAACGCTGATCAGCCTGGCCAGACCAAACCGTGAAACCAGTAAAGCCAGTACCGAGAAGGAAAGCATATTACTGAGCAGGTGTTGCCAGGATCCATGCAGGAAGGGATACGCCGCCATACCTGTAAAATGGGTATAGTGACGTGGTAACAAACCGAAGCCAGACAGATAGCCGCCCGTCATGACATTTACAATGTGTGCCACGACACAAATGACGACTATCAACGCAATGAATTTGAACGCGTCCTTATCTTTCTGCTGCATGCAGGCCTCCGGTATCATCCTGAATCATTTCTGTTTTCAGCATACACCGAAACGTCCCTGCCTGATATCACTTACCAGAATGACTGACGTTTTTGATACTCCAGTTCGGGCTGACTGCGCTGCCGTTTCCCAGCGATAGAGAAATTGCGCCCCAGCAACAACCTAAGCTGGCTGAAGGTTTCATGTGCCAGCAAAAAGCGCTCAGAACGGCTCCAGCAGCGATTGGTGGTCATTTTGATGGCAGCCAGTGCATCCGGAGACTGGGCCTGTAGTGTCTGACACAACAATTGTGCCGCAAGATATGGGTCGTCACTGACTTCTGTAACCAGATTCAGTGATCTTGCTGTCTGGCCATCAATGATTTCGCCCGTCATTGTCAGTTTCAACGCCACATCCTTGGCGACAACCTCACGTAGCGACATTAACCCGGCCATGTCAGGCACCAGCCCCCAACGTACTTCCATGATTGAAAGTTCACTGTCTGGCGTCGCGAATCGAAAATCCGCACCCAGTACAATTTGCATACCGCCACCAAAACACTTGCCTTCAATAACGGCAATAACCGGAAACGGTAACTGCCGCCAGTTTCGAGACACTCGCTGCGCCAGATTGGCATTGCCGGGCAGCCATTTTGTCAGCAATGACAGGGCTTTCTTTTTTGAGGTTGCGACACTTTTAATGTCCAGCCCGCTGCTGAAATTACCGTCTGCGCCTTGCAGAATCACAGCCCTGACATCACTGCGTTTCTTTAATTGTCGGCTGACTGTATCCAGCTCCTGAAACATCTCCATATCTAGTGCGTTCAGTTTATCCGGGCGATTCAGCGTAACGGTGACAATGCCCTGTGATTCTTCAACCCTTAACCGTGTCCATGCCATCGGGAAAATCCTTTTTATTTCGTATCCGTTGAGGTTGCATCTGTAAAAGACCATCTGGTCTGTCCAGCACCCTTATAACATTAACACAACATATAACGGTTACCGCAGGGAAAAGACTGATTTAAGACGGTTTCTTGAACCCCATCATCTCGGCAAACAACCGCCATTCAAAAGCAGAGGGAGAAGATATCGGCTCAAGAGTATGTATAACAGCTGCAGGGTCACCGCCGGTACATTGAGCGCCACTGTATTCCATCGTTGCACTAAACAATGGCAACCCGCTTCTGACACCGACACACCACTCACCCTGCATTGCACCGCTGCGAAGTTCACAGACTTTCTCAATTAAGGACAAATAATCGTCAACAGAACCCACTGATTTATCGAGGCACCACAATCGCTCATAATCGATATAGCCATCTTTGGGGTGAATGACCTTAGACGGAATCACCGCTGTAAAGTCCCACATCCCCGCCCGCGTGGCTTTGACGTATTGTTCTGACAGTGTGGCGACATCCTCACTGGTACTCGGTGTGGGTTTGGAATAGAGATTCCCCATACAGGCTGCAGACAGACTGACTGCCAGCAAAATTATCCAACGTGAAATCTTCATGGGCCACCATTCGAGACGCTGAACAACACCTGTGGCAACGAAATCAGGCTCAATGAGAAAAATTTCATTACGATTCAAGCTCGTTGCCAGAGACATGCATTCATTTCGTTATTCTTTTCATCATAGCGGGGGAATAACAAGAGGGGAAATGACAGGTGAGGAAATGGCTAATGAGTGGTGACACGTACTCATTGTGCGTCTTAATCAGGCCAGCAAATGACTCAGCAATGTCTCTCAGACTTGCAACCCAATAAACTGAAGATCAGCTACGCTTTTATTGATGAACTCAATAGTTGTAAGAGCAGGTTATGTATTTAGATACACATAGTCGATTGCTGATTGCCGATACGGCAGAGATTCTACAGGCGTTTATTGAGAACGGACTCCACCATGAGTACCAGATCTATTGCCAGTTTCCCCACTGTATCCAAATGGATGTAATAATAGGCAGACACCTCCCACTATCGATTGAGTTCAATGACGGAACCGTTATCTCAGAACCTTCGAAATAGCGGACAGTCTGGGATAATGATGCTCAATTGACTCACAGGTAATTCTTATGCGTATTACCCTGACCGTATTAGCGCTTTCATCATTGCTTGCCGCCTGTAGCGCCGATGTTTCAAGAGACTACAATACTGCCGCCAATTACAGTCGATACCAGACTTATACCTTTTCTAAAGAGCCGCAGAACGATGCCATTTCTCTTGATGCAGCACGAGTACAAGATGCGATCTCTACCCAGTTATACAGCAAAGGGATGAAGCAAGTGGACAGCAACGCTGATTTAACTGTCCGACATGCGATTGTCGAGCAAACTGACTACCGCTCTTACGGTACCAGCCTCGGTTTCGGGTATGGGTACGGTTTAAGCCACAGCCATTTAGGTGTAGCCTACACTACCCCCACACAGATTCGTGAATATCGGTATGGCAAGCTGGTGGTTGAGCTGATTGACAATAAGAGCAATCAGGTTGTGTGGCGCGCGACTTCACAACGAAAACTGACCGAAACCATGACACCGAGTTCTCGGCGCAGCTTCATCGATGGCCAGATTAATGAGATGTTCAAAGGCTACCCGCCCAATTAACATTGAAAATGTCGTTAAGTTAAAGAGATAGTTTAAAGCCGTGAAAGTCACGGTTTGAATAATGCCTAGGTTTTAAGCTGAGTTTCCAGTCTGAGCAAAAAAAAACTGAGTTCAGTGGATCGGGTTAAAGGAGTTCGCTGTAATAGATCGTATTTAAAACATTGACGTATTCATCAATCACGCATCGCCCTCCTTTGCCTTTCAGTGACACCTGGTGCTCACTTCTTCTATTGCTACTGCTACTGCTACTGCTACTGCTACTGCTACTGCTACTGCTACTGCTACTGCTACACAAGCATTGCGCATACAGACACTCAGAACAACGATTCTGATCATACCTACACCAAGCCCACTACATTGACAAAGAATGCTAGGCAAAGCATGGGCAAAGCCCTGACATCTAACACTGGGTTATTGATGCCGAATGGAGAGAGAACAACGCACGATGTTATCGCCAGAAGCTAACGTTTGTGGCTAACGTCAGAAGCGAGCATTCGACACTGTCACTTTATAGCTGTCATTCGAAGCTGTTATCAACAAGACCTCGCCAGCAAAATCGCTTTCTAAAGACCACACCGCAATGCCTTTTATTTAAGGCATGCATGTACAACAAAACAACCAACCTATTAAAACATCATTAATATTATATTTATCACCAATGTTAATAATAACAATTCTCAAATGTTAAATTTAAAAACCGCCCTGCCGTAGGCACAAAACATCCGTATTAATTTGTCAAGAATCAGCCATGAGGATATCCATAAAGTCTCAACATCGGACACTTTTTCAAAAAATTTTTCAACCATAAAAGTCATGTTTATTCATAATGTTATCACTAAAGAGAAAGTGTCTGACTTTAAAAACATTCTGAATTGACATTTTTCGGCTTGAGGTTTTATGACATCTGTCTAAATTTATATTGTCTTTTGACACAAATGCTTTACACAAAATACTTTCATTCGAGGAGTGGTCTAATGAAATCGGTTAAAGAACTTTTTATCGAATTTTGTCGTGATGAAGAAGGATTAACCACGGTAGAATATGCAGTAGCGGGTTCACTTGTAGCTGCTGGAGTTGTTACAGCATTTTCAGAATTAGGTACAACTGTAAAAACAACAATTAATACACTTATTACAAGTCTTGGCGGTAAACCTACAACTTAAAATATAAAAATAAAAAATAAAAAATATAATATTATTAAATGGAGTAGTGGATAAATTATGAACCTCTTTATCATTGGTCTTGTCACCTATGCTGCGTTTTTTGATTTGATGTATTTTAAAATACCAAACAAATCAATAATTGCTATCCTCATCCTTGGGTTAACACAAGCCACACTGAATATAACAGAGACTCATAACCTTATTCCGGTGCCACTCTTTCAAACCCTGCTCGGTTTTGCTGTTGGTTTGTTTATCTGCATACCGTTTTACGCGTTAGGTATGTTTGGTGCCGGGGATGCTAAACTTTTAGCATCTCTCGGTATCATCATCGGTTATCCGAACATTATTCATTTAATCGCAATCACTCTGGTTTTCTCTGGCATCATTTGTGTGCTTCGTCTCGCCTGCTCTGGTGAATTATTATCCTTTATCAAACGCTGGATTCAATCATTCTGGTATGGTGTGTATATTCGGCCTAGTCAGCTATCAGTAGCAGCCAGTGGTATGCCTATGGGTGGTGCAATATTATTAGCAACAACCTATTACTATCTTTATATATAACGCTTTCATTTAATATACAGGGGTACGTATTATGGACACGTTTGCGTCCTGTCTCTCTGAAAATAAAGCATCAGATAATCAGGCAAAACTCACCAACAAACCTATTTCAATTAAAGAAAGTGGCATACCCAGTAAAGTAATTGAAAGCTTGTTGCTTAAGCATCTCATGCAATCAACGGATGAAGATACCATTACACTTTCACATAAATTAGGTTTAACCGGTAATATTGTTGATCCTGTTTTACAAAAACTGAAATCAGAAGCATTAATAGAAATATTCTCTGACGGAAAATATAGCCGTTCTTTGCGCTATAGCCTGACAGTACGTGGGCGACAAATTGCACAGCACGAATTACAACGGGATGGATATATTGGCCCTGCCCCGATATCATTAACACACTACCAGTCCCTGGTATTGAATCAATCTTCCAGCAAGGAACGCGTAACACCTGAATTACTCCGTTCAGGGTTAAATCAACTTGTTCTTCCTGAAAATATTATTTTTAAAGTCGGGCCTGCGCTAAACTCGGGCAGAGCCATATTTATATATGGCCTGCCCGGCACCGGGAAAACTTACGTTTCAAGACGGCTGGTGTCTTTATTCAACAACGACATTTTTATTCCTTACTCCGTTTGCGTCGGAAATCAAATCATTCAGGTATATGACCCGATTTTGCACAAGGCGGTTCATACATCAACCGCGGCTACAATGCGCCTTGATGAAGGCCATGATGAACGTTTGATCCGGTGCAAACGGCCTGAGGTCGTTGTAGGCGGTGAACTCACGGCTGAAATGCTGGAAATTACGTTTGATGCCACCCACCGTATAAACCGTGCACCGTTACAAATGAAAGCTAACAACGGTATTTTGCTGATTGACGACTTAGGACGCCAGAAAGTAGCAGTAGATGCCATTCTTAACCGTTGGATCATTCCACTGGAAGAGCGGATTGATTATCTGGCAACAGCATCCGGGGAACATTTTGATATTCCGTTTGAACAGATACTTGTCTTTTCATCCAATATTCATCCTGCCAAATTGGCTGACGATGCCTTTTTACGCCGTATCGGTTACAAAATCGAATTTGGCCCCATCAGCCGGGAAGATTATTGCCAACTCTGGCAGCAACACTGTCAGCAATTCGGCTTATCGACCAGCACTGAAACGCTGAACTTCGTGATTAATACGTTACATCAGCGTCAACATATCCCTTTGTTGCCCTGCTATCCACGGGATTTGGTGTCAATGTGCCATAACCAAATTCAATTTACTGAACAATCGCCCGTTATTGACCAGTCGCTGATCGAGCTGGTCTGGCATTGTTATTTTGTCGACGATCAGTCAACCGGAGTTAACCATGACGAAAGGTAAAATCCTCATCATGCTTGTAATCTCCCTTTCCATGGGGGTTGGTGCACTGATTATGGCCAACAAATGGATCAGGCAACAGCAAGCCACGTTACCCGCGCAAACCAGTCAGCCCACGGTGCAGGTTGAAGTGATTAAGCCCGAACCTAAAGTCTCCAGGGTCGTCGCCCAGCAAGATATTCCACTGGGGACGCAACTGGAAGCAAAGCACCTGAAATTGGCCTATTACCCAGAAGAACTGGTTCAAGGTACCGGATTTGAAACCACGGAACAGGTTATCGGACTGATTGCCCGCAATGAAATTTTTGCCGGTGACATCCTGCGCCAGGAACGCATTGTGACTCCCGGTGAAGGCACCACCCTGGCTGCCCTGATTTCACCCAATATGCGGGCTGTGACAATCCGGGTCAACGACGTTATCGGTGTCGCAGGCTTCCTGCTGCCGGGTGACTTTGTTGATGTCATTTACGCCCAAGAAAAAATCGGGCAGGCACGCACTGTACTGAAGAAAATCAAGATTCTGGCCGTTGACCAGACGGCAAGAACCGATGACTCCAAACCTATCATCGTACGCGCGGTCACACTGGAGCTTACCCCGAAACAAGCGGAATCGCTGATCACAGCGAAATCCAAAGGTGAGCTGCAATTGTCACTGCGAAATCCGAATGATCCGATGGAAAAACCGTCCCGCATCTACCCGCGCACCAACCAGAGTGTCACTGTCATTAAAGGGACAGACACCAGCCGGGTTAATGTCCGCATATAGCAAAAGGAGCTGATGGTATGAAAACGCCCATTGCTAGTTTATCCCTTTCCATCGTCAGCTGTGTCGTGCTGCTGTTTGGAATCTGTTTCAGTACACAGACGTTTGCCACGCGCACTCAGTCAATTACTGTGCCACAGAATAAGTCACGTCTGGTGACCATTCCCGGCAGCGCACGGCGAATTTCGGTGGGTAATCCTGACGTCGCCGATATTCTCATCATGCGATCGAACAGCATTTACGTACTGGGTAAACAGAAAGGCACAACCAATGTCATCATCTGGGACAACCAGGGCAAGCTGATCACGGTATTGGATGTGGAAGTCACCCACGATTTAAACGCCCTGAAAGCCAAACTCTACGAGTTTCTGCCTGAAGAGCGCATTTCGGTGTACACCAGTCAGGACAGACTGGTGCTCAGCGGAGATGTATCCAGCGCAGAACGCATCGCGATGGCTGAGGAAATTGCCAGCACCTATACCGGCAAAAACGCAGGCGTTATCAATATGATGAAAGTCGGCGGATCACACCAGATCATGCTGGAAGTAACGGTTGCAGAAGTACAGCGCTCGCTGGTCAGAGAGTTTGATTCGAAATTCATCTTTGCCCGGAACGGCAGTAACTGGACCTGGGGTGGCGTTAACGGCGGCGCCAGTTTCCCGGACGCCATTTCCGACAGCGGCACGCGCTTTCCGGTTTTTGATAGCAGTAACGGAGGCGTCATTGGCCCGGTCATTGATGAAATTGCGCCAAATCCGTTGAATATTGATGACAACGGTCTGTTTGCCAGCTTTATGAGTGGTAATACCCTCTTTACGGCGGCCTTCAATATTGCCAAAACAAACGGTCTGGCCAAGGTACTGGCAGAGCCTACCCTGACAGCTCTGAGCGGTGAAAAAGCAGAGTTCCTTTCCGGTGGCGAATTTCCAGTACCTGTACCTAACAATGAAAATGTGACCATTGAATTCAAGGAATTCGGGGTAGGTCTGCAGTTCATCCCTACCGTTTCTTCGGCAGACAACATTAACCTGGCTCTGAATATCGAGGTCAGTGAAATTGCCAATCAAAATGCCGTTACCGTCACTCCATCAGGTTCCGGCACCCAGTTTTTTGTCCCTTCTCTGACGAAACGCAGCGCCAAAACCACCGTTTCTCTGGGCAATGGTCAAACAATCGGCATTGCAGGCCTGCTGAATGAAAGTGTTACCGATGTGGTCGACCGCTTACCCGGACTCGGGGACATCCCTATCATCGGCCAGCTTTTCCGCAGCCAGGCGTTTCGCAAGGGCGAAACCGAGCTCGTCATTCTGGTGACCCCTCGCCTTGCTAAACCCGTACGCCGTCAGGATGTCTCCCTGCCCACTGATAACTTTGTTGAACCGAACGACTGGGAATACTACCTGCTGGGGCGTATGAGTGAACTCAAAGCCAAAGCACCAAACAGCTATAGTACCTACTCGACTCAGGCATCGGCACCGATTCCTTCTGTCGTTGCCGGTACCGAAGGCAAATTTGGCCACAGCCTCTGATAACCCATGTTTGTAATGGCCGAAAAATGTAATGGGAGGAAACATGAAGTATGTGATTATCACCGCCCTGACGGTAGGTATGACCGGCACGGTACTGGCAGAAGATATCCCGCTGGGCCAGAGTCGAAATCGCCTGATACAGCTACAAACCATCGATCCAGCAGCAGAAAACCGTATTCCACTGAGTTCGCCCGGTTTTAGCGGCAAAAAAGCCGTCAAATCAATGAAATCTGAAGAAAGCGGTAAACAGCAGGAAAGCGTTAAGCGGCAAGATTTAATTGCCAAAAACTAAACGCTGCCTGGCTCTTGTTGTTGATTCTGATAGCTGGCTCTGATGGCCGGCACTGAGAGGTTCAGGATGAAAGCGCTTCATACTCAACCCGTTTTTCCCGGACGGCAAAGAGGTATCGTCGCGATATTTGCAACCATTGCGATGGCCGTGCTTATCGGGGCCGGCGCGCTGGCACTGGATGTCGGCAATATGCTGTTATCCAAAGGTAAACTGCAAAATCTGGCTGATTCTGCGGCACTCAGTGCCGCAAAAACACTGGATCTCGGCGGCACACAGGCAGAAGCCATTGCCGCTGGCACTCAGGCGATTACCGATAATCTGGCCAGTGATAACTACCGGTCAGTTTCTATCGAAGATACCGACATCATCTTTGAATTCTCAGAACAACTGCCTTTTGACCCAACAACCACCTCTGAAGATGCCACTTATGTCAGAGTGCGCATTGAAGGGGTGGATATCCCCGACTTTTTAGTCACCATTTTCAACATCGATATGATCGCCAGAGCCTCAGCGGTTGCCGGTCCGAGCACAACCCTGTCCCGAACCTGCAATATTGTACCCCTGAGTATCTGCGAGGGCGATTCTGATCCCAGCACCATCTCCGGCTACAGTCAGCATTCGCTGCATGTCCTGAAAGCCTCCACCAGCAGCAATAGCGAAGTAGGTTCAGGCAATTTTATGGCAATTACCCTGACAGATGCCGATGGCAACTCACAAACAGGGGCTAATGCCTACCGGGATGCGCTGGCGGGTAAATACGACAGCTGCCTCAACGCCACTGAAGGCGAAATGATCACCACCGAAACCGGTAACATGGTTGGCCCGACGCTCGCCGTTGATACCCGCTTCGGCATCTATTCCGGGGGACTCCGCGCTTCTGAGTATGTCAGTGACATCAACCCCTATTATGACAGCAACTATGCGGCTGTTGAGGAAACCACGGTTGCTGGCGCTGACGGCCAGACCAGTACCCACTACTCCACCAACAAAACCTACGACCAGATATACAACTACGACAAATACATGGCGTCGTATGAAAACGGCGATTACGAAAGCTGCATGAATTCTTCCACCTGTCAGAGCGGCGGCTTTTTCCGCCGAATTGTCACCGTGCCAATTCTCGACTGCGACAAAGCCACCAAAACCGGTGGACGCATGGATATTCCCCTCAAAGGTCTGGGGTGCTTCTATCTGGTACAACCCGTCAGCGTTACCACAACCGTCGATGACAAATCCGGAAGCGGCCAGGGTTCCTGGATTATTGGTGAATTCATTTCTCAATGTCGCAATGACAGCGGCAACGCGAGTAACCAGCCGGGTGAAAATGGTCCATACAAAATCGTGTTGTTTGACGATCCTGACAGCGAGGATTCATGATGACGCCTTCTGACCTGACACCTCATCCAACAGCGGAATGTGCCCGTACCGGGCTTCATCATTGCGGGCACATCCCGTCGGAACTTATCCATTGTGAAGATAATCGGGTAAAACCTGGCATCTCCTCGTTCAGCGGGCATGCAGAACGTCGCTCATTATTTGTCATGCGGCAACGGCAGCAGGGTATTGCCATCGTGGAATTCACCATTGTTTTGCCGTTTCTGCTGTTCCTGTTTCTCTCACTGTGCGAAATCGGGCGGGCTATTTATACCTACACCGAAATCGAAAAAGTCAGCCGCGATAGTGCTCGTTACCTGTCTGGTGAGATCATTAAAGGCACCAGCGGGAATTATGCCCTGACAACCGAGAACATTGTCTATGCCAAAAACCTGGCGGTATACGGGTCAATCAATGGTGGCAGCAACCCGGTAATTGACAACCTGCAAGCCAGCCATGTGAATATTTCCCTGGTGGATAACTACATCAAAGTTGAGATCGCCTACCCCTACCAGCCCGTTATTGGCGACATCCCCGCACTGGTAGGTGGCGATGCCATTAACATGCACTTCAAGCTGGTCTCCAGCTATTCGATGAGGGTGTTATGATGATTAAATCCCATTGCCATCACCGCTCCCCTTATGCAGGGCAATCCACTCAACGTGCTTTAAAAATAAGTTCTTTAAAAACAGGCGCGTTAAACATTGGTGCCTTAAATAAAAGCCGCATAAAAAAATCCGGCCCGCAAACACAAGCTGGCAACACCCTGGTTGAATTTACGATCATCAGCGCGCTGTTTTTTATTCTGCTGTTCGGCATCATCGAATTCGGGCGTCTGCTGTTTACCTGGCACCTGCTCAACGAAACCAGTCGCCGAGCGGCTCGCATTGCGGTGGTTTGCCAAGTTTCAACCACCGAACAGCAGGATGCCAAAATTGCCAGCCTGATCGGTTCTGTGCCTTTACCCAATTTCTCTGTCGACAATCTCGATGTGCGCTATCTGGATAAAACCGGCACGCCGATTACTGCAGATCTCATGGCCAGCGCCACATTTAACCAAATCGAATTCATTGAAGCCCGGATCATCAACTACCAGCTCCAACTCATGATCCCGCTATCCCCACTCGGCCTCACTTTTACGGCTCCCGCATTCTCAACGCTTATGCCACGAGAAAGCCTCGGGGTCACCCGAACCGGATTTACTGATTGTTAAGGTGCGTTATGACTATCAATACATATTGCCAGTCAGATCAGGTGGATGCGTCTACACAGAAGAAGCCCCCCTTATTGACCACAGTAGACGGCTGGATTGTCAGTAATCAAAGCGACTTCATCCAGCCGCTCAGCGACTATCTAGCGCTCTGGCCAAATACCTCTTTTCACCCAATGGGCGAATTTGAGTTACGTTCCGGGTTAAACAACCTGAAGCAGACAGGCCAGCCGGATGTCATTTTCATTGACGGGGAATGCGACTGGAACGTCGCGATGACATTGATTCAGGACGCCATGAAGCCGCTCTGCCCGATCATTCTGGTTACAGGAAACTCTGACACCAACCTGCTGCGTCAGGCACTGCGAAAAGGGGTGAAAGATGTACTGACCATCCCATTTGACGAGCAAGAACTTGATCAGATCCTGTTTGAATGTGCTGAGTCCAAAAAAGCGAATCAAAAACAAGGACAAGTCAGCATTTTCATGAACGCCAAAGGCGGTATGGGATCATCCGTTTTGTCGACCACTGTGGCACACCTGCTCACACTGGAAAAATATTCGACAGTGCTGATTGATACCGATGCTCAATTTGGTTGTGTCTCCGGGCTGCTCTCTACCCCGCCGAAATTCCTGCTGAACGATGCGCTGAAGCAGGTGAAAACCATGGATGAATATGCACTCAATGGTGTTCTGACAAAACACTCTTCCGGGCTCCGTTTTATCACCAGCCGGTCGGACGCTTTGTTTAACAGTGTGCCGGAATTCAGTGCCAATGCTTTTCACCACTTTCTGGAGCAATCCAGAAGCACTCACAGCCACATTATCATCGATATGTCCCGAGGGCTGGAAAACTGGAGTTCCCCAGCGCTGACCATGGCTGACCATGTCTTCATTGTCGTCCAGCAAAGTATCCCGGCCATTCGGGAAGCCGCTGTTTTAATCAAACAGCTCAGACACTTATTCGGCTACCAGCATCAGCAGATCAAAGTGATCGTCAACCGGTACTCCAAAAGCATCAACATCAAACCTGAGGAAATTAAGGCCACCCTGCATACTGACCAGCTGCTTCTGGTACCCAATGATTATACGACCGTCAGTGCATCCAGTAATTTAGGGGAACTCTTAGCGACCCATTTTGAAAAAACGCAACTGGTGAAAGCACTGAGAGATGTCACTCATATCATTGCCGGTCAAAGCGTGGAGGAATCCAAAGGCCTGCGCCGCTTCTTTACGTTTCTGAGGAGCTGAATATGTTTCTGAAAAAACGCACTCAACAGCCCGATTCGCAGCGTCATCTCAACGAGCCCCCTATTGCTGAGCAAGATCAGACGGTATTGTCAGACATTGATATGCCAGATGCGATGCAGTCTGCTCAGCAATTTTCACCACCGGATGACGGCCATTCCAGCTCTTATAGCGCGCCGAATCCTCAGGAGCAGGCCATCAAAAATGATCTGCTGGACGCTATGTTTACCACGCTGGATCTGGCAGTACTGGAAAGTATGCCGGCAGATCAAGCCCGGTCACAAATTGCTGACATGGCCGCCATGTTGCTGCTGGATAAAGAAGTTCCCCTGAATGCGGAAAGTCGCCAACGGGTGATTGAAGAAGTTGGTGATGAAATTCTGGGGCTCGGCCCACTGGAGCCTTTGCTAAAAGACAAAACAATTTCTGACATTCTGGTGAACTCAAGCAGCCAGATCTATGTCGAGCGCAAAGGCAAACTGGAACCTACCTACGCGACATTTCGTGATGATCGCCATCTGTTGAATGTGATTGACCGCATTGTGTCGCAGGTTGGTCGGCGAATTGATGAAAGCTCACCGATGGTTGATGCCCGCCTCAAAGACGGGTCACGGATCAATGCCGTGATCCCGCCCCTCGCCATTGATGGCCCTTCGTTATCCATTCGTCGTTTTGCCGTTGAAAAGCTGGATATCGAGCAGCTGCTCAAATATGACACCCTCAACCAGAATATGGCACATTTCCTGCATGCAATTGTGCGCGGGCGCTTGAATATCCTGATTTCAGGAGGAACAGGTTCAGGGAAGACCACGACGTTGAATATCTGCTCCTGTTTCATTCCGGCCAACGAGCGAATCATTACGATTGAGGACTCCGCGGAGCTGCAACTGCAGCAACCTCACGTCGTGCGACTGGAAACCCGTCCGCCCAACATCGAAGGCCGGGGCGCAATTACCCAGCGTGAACTGGTGATTAACTCACTCCGGATGCGGCCTGACCGTATTGTCGTAGGGGAAGTTCGTGGCGCTGAAGCGGTTGATATGCTGGCTGCTATGAATACCGGCCATGATGGTTCAATGACCACCATCCATGCTAACAACCCACGCGATGCTCTGGGTCGAATCGAGAATATGTTTGCAATGGCAGGCTGGAATATGCCGATTAAAAATGTGAGATCGCAAATTGCTTCTGCCCTGAATGTTATCGTCCAGCTCAGACGTATGGAAGACGGTAAACGGCGAATTACCAGTATTGTCGAAGTCAATACCATGGAGGGGGACGTCATTACCCTGACCGAGCTGTTTTGCTTTAAACGCGCTGGCATTGATGAAAACGGGAATGTACTGGGCGCCTATCAGGCAACAGGAAATGTGCCTTCGTTCATCGATACGTTCAAACATATGGGTATTGATTTACCGTACTCCTATTTTTCCAATCAGCATGAGGGGGCGTAATGGATCAGAATCTGCAACTCTATCTGCTCATCCTGTTTGTGGCAGTCGTGGTGATCTCTCAAACCCTGCTGATATCCGTTACAGGGACCCGGGCAAGCCGCTCCCGATTGTTGAAAAAGCAACTGGACGCGATTGCGGAAACCGGCAAAAACAATCAACAGTCGTTACTACGAAAAAATTATCTGGATCAGCTTTCCCCCACCGAACGTTGGCTTGAAAACAATGCCTTTGGTGAAGTTCTGGGGGAGCGGCTGTCACTGGCCGGGCTCAACTGGAAAGCCTACCAAGTTGCACTCTGGTTTTTCGCAGGCACCGTTTTTGCCATGACCGGGGTCTACCTGCTCACCCTCAGCCCGAAAATCATGCTGGCCGTTCCTTTCGTGTTATTACTGGCTATGGTCATGTATTTACGGCTGAAAATGGAAAAACGCCTCCAGTTGTTTGAAGAGCAATTTGTCGAAGCGCTGGATGTCATGAAACGTGCCCTGTTGGTTGGCTATCCGTTCACCGACGTGATGAAAACCGTCAGTGAAGAAATGCCCCAGCCCATTGCCGGAGAATTTGGCAAGGTGTTTATAGAGCTGAACTTCGGGGTCGACCTGAAAGTCGCTCTGGCTAATCTTGCCCATCGTAACCCGTCGATCAGCGTACTGGCCTTTAACAGTGCCGTTATTATTCAAAAAGAAACCGGCGGCAACCTGGCCGAAACCCTAGAGAAACTGTCTGACGTGATTCGCGGACGCTTCCGCTTAATGCGCAAAGTCCGCACTTTGTCCGCCGAAGGCCGAATGTCAGCCTGGGTGCTGATGATGGTGCCCTTTGTCCTGTTTTTATTGTTGTATCTCAGCAATCCGGGCTACATCAACCCACTGCTTGAGTCTGAGCGTGGCCATTCGGTTCTGACCGGAACCGGGGTCGCCATGTTCCTGGGCTTACTGTGGATCCGTAAAATCCTGCGCATCGAGGTGTGAAATGGATTATCTGATGACACTGTTTAATTCCGTTGTAGACAATGAGCAGCATGCCTACTGGCTGTTTCTGGGGTTTGCTTTTATCAGCACTGTGGCATTGACCGTCAGTGTCTGGATTCTGGTTGTCAACGCCCGTAATCCCCTGAAAAAGCAGTTAGAGTTTATTTCTCATCAAACACATGGCGGCAGCCATGGCATGCCGCATTCTCACCGGCAGCTCAACAAGACCTTGGAATCGCTGGAAAAGTATGTCACCCCAAAATCCAAAACGGAGCAATTTAACGTTAAGCAAATGTTGATGCACGCCGGGTTTGAAAACCATAAAGCAGTAGCTTCTTTTTACGCTATTAAAATCATTCTTGCGCTGCTGCTGGCATTGGGCACTCTGGTAGTAACCCGATTTTTACCCGAAGTGACAACACAACAGACGCTGATTTACACCCTGATGTCGATTGCCATTGCCACGTTCCTCCCCAATTTCGTTCTCAAACGAATGGCCAACCGCCGGATCAAAGCCTTGCGTAACGCATTTCCTGATGCCCTTGATCTGCTGGTTGTTGCCTCTGAAGCCGGGCTAGGTTTTCAGGCCGCACTCAACCGGGTAGCGACTGAAATCGGCGCGTCGTCACCGGCGCTCAGCCATGAATTACAGCTGGTTTGTCAGAAAATCCGGGTCGGCGCCTCTATTCCGATGGCGCTGAATCAGTTTGTTGCCCGATCCGGCCTGAAAGAGCTACAGGGACTGATCAGTATCATTAATCAGTCCATCAAATTAGGCGCCAGTATGGGAGATACCTTGCGGGAGTATGCTGAAGAGTTTCGCGACAGACGTCAGCAGAAAGCGGAAGAAGAAGCCGCCAAAATCGGCACTAAAATGATCTTCCCACTCGTTACCTGTATCTGGCCCGGATTTTTCGCGGTGGCAGTCGGCCCGGCTGTCGTCAAGGTACTGGACATGTTCGCGGGCAGATAAACGACAAGAAGGAATTTATATATGTCACATTCATACTCGCTCTATGTAATGGCCGCAATGGCCTGCACGATGGCATTCATGACAATGGGTTGCAGTAACTCAGAAGATGTTGCCAACAAAAAAGGCGTTTCATTTGAACACGAGTTATATGACGGCAAACCCACATTGGGCTTATCCAATGATTTTCCACCGGAATCACCGGAAGAAGCCATTCAACGCGGTGACAAAGCTTATCTGGCCCACGAACCGGATCTCGCTCTGTTTGAATACATTCGCGCCCTGAGTTTCCCATCCCAAAAGCATGCTGACCAGGCGTACTACAAAATTGGCTACATCCATCAACAACGACGTAATCACGATTTGGCCAAACTGGCCTATTCTCGAGCTTCGCTAATCGAACCGGAGAATATTCAATATGCTGCATCACTCGGTATAATCGAGCTTAAAATGGGTGAATCGGATACCGCCAGAAAACACCTGATCCACACTGTACAAATGGATCAAAAGCGTCAGGGAAATACCAGTTGGGAACCGCAACATGATCTGTTCGCCAGCTCATTAAAACTGGACACCTCTTCCCCGTTAAATGCTTATGTCGGACTGGGCATACTGGCGGATTTAGATGCCCGCCATAACGAAGCGCAGCGGATTTATCGTTCAGTGCTTCAGGTTGATAACCGCTCGCACAAAGCCATGACCAATTTGGGCTACTCCTACTATCTTGCCGGCAACCTGAATGAGGCAGAAGCGGTTAACCGCCGTGCAGCTACACTGTATCCAAACGACAAGCGTGCATGGTCTAATCTGGGGCTGACTTACATTAAATCTCGTCGGTACGAGGATGCGCTCGACTCCCTGTCACGGGCCATGCCTCGTCAGGAAGCGCTCAATGACATCGGGTATTTTTCTATGCTGGAAGGTGACTACGAAGCTGCCGTCGATTATCTGGAACGTGCCGTCAATGAAAGCCCGATGTTTTACGCAAAAGCCCAGGAAAACCTGAAACGGGCAAGAAAACTGCAGATTCAGGCACCGCCAGTAAAACTGTCCGGCAACTACCCCTATAAATCGCAGGCAACGGTTTACAATATTGCCGATACCAGTCATTAACAGATGAGGAGTCAGTTTGATTCTGATGCTGGCTGAATTCACCATTTGCCGCTGACCTATTCAGGGACGAAGGCAACAAAAAGCCTGGCGATTGCCAGGCTTTCATCTTCAGAAAAAAGCTGTTTTAATCGCGAGCCTGACGACGTTGCTTCACGCTAGCGGCCAGCTGACGCAGCACAGTCTCGGTATCAGCCCAACCGATACATGCATCAGTGATGCTTTGACCGTAAGTTGGCTCCTGACCATCAACGATATCCTGACGGCCTTCGACCAAATGGCTCTCAATCATTACACCAAAAATTGCACTGTTACCATTCGCAATTTGCTGCCCAACATCTTCTGATACCAGCAACTGACGTTTGAACTGCTTCAGGCTGTTTGCATGGCTGAAATCGATCATCACTTTCTGGCGCAGACCCGCTGAGTCCAGTTTGGACGTAATGTCGTTAACCTGCTCTGCACTGTAATTCGGTTCTTTACCGCCACGCAGAATAATGTGGCAGTCTTCATTTCCGGCTGTTGAAACAATGGCCGAGTGACCGTATTTGGTCACAGACAGGAAATGGTGCGGTGCGCTGGCAGACCCAATGGCATCCGTCGCGATCTTGATATTGCCGTCGGTACCATTTTTAAAACCAACCGGACAAGACAGGCCCGAAGCCAGCTCACGGTGTACTTGTGATTCTGTTGTACGGGCACCAATCGCACCCCAACTGATCAGATCCCCCATGTACTGCGGCGTAATCATATCCAAAAACTCACCGGCAGTCGGTACACCCATGTCGGTCAGGTCAAGCAATAACTTACGCCCCAGACGCAGGCCATCATTCAGCTGGAAACTGTTATCCATGTACGGGTCATTAATCAGCCCTTTCCAGCCCACAGTGGTGCGCGGTTTTTCAAAATAAACACGCATCACCACTTCCAGATCGTCTTTGAGTTCTTCACGCAAAGCTTTTAAGCGCTGGCCATACTCCAGCGCAGCATTCGTATCGTGGATTGAGCATGGACCTACGATAACCAGCAGTCGATCATCTTCATCATTCAGGATGTTGTGAATGGCCTGACGAGCCTGGTAAACCGTTTCGGACGCCTGCTCAGTTGCCGGGAAACGCTCCAGTACGGCAACAGGTGGGAGAAGTTCTTTAATTTCGCGAATTCGGACATCATCGGTTTTATGCATTGCTACTTCCTGAGGTTACCCCGCCAACCGCAACGAAAAGTTTACAGATTTGGTTGACAGTATTTTTCACTTCTATTTGACTTTAACTTATCCTTCTTTATCTGGTAGTGCAAACGCTATTTACGATCAAATACGATTTTTTTTCTGCCGTTTAATAATTATCCGCCAAACGTTTGGCGTGCAGTGAAAGACATCACAATGATGATATTTTGAACAAGGCTTTGAATTCTGACTACGCAACGAATAACATAACTTCAATCACTTATCGAATGAACAAGGTCGTTGCGATGACGCAGGATGCGGTTATTACCTTCCGTGAACTCGAAAAATGGTATGGTGACTTCCATGCCCTGAAGCACATAAATCTGACCATTTCCCGCGGCGAGCGAGTAGTGATTTGCGGCCCGTCAGGTTCAGGAAAATCAACCCTGATCCGCTGCATCAACGGGTTGGAGTCATTTGACCAAGGTCAGCTTGAAGTTTCAGGGCATCCTTTAAACCGTCGCCATTTAAAAGCAATTCGCGGCAAAGTCGGTATGGTTTTTCAGCATTTCAATTTATTCCCTCACCTTACAGTACTGGACAATTTAACGCTGGCCCCCCGCCGGACGCTGAATATGTCCCGCCCCGATGCGGAAGTCTTAGCCATGAGCCTGTTGGAACGGGTGCATATTGCCCATCAGGCAAACAAATATCCCGGACAGCTTTCCGGTGGACAACAACAACGGGTGGCGATTGCCCGCTCACTCTGCATGAAGCCGGATATCATGCTGTTTGATGAGCCGACCTCCGCGTTGGATCCTGAAATGATCCGTGAGGTACTGGATGTTATGAAAGAACTGGCTGAAGGCGGAATGACCATGGTTTGTGTCACACACGAAATGGGCTTTGCTCGCCAGGTTGCCGATCGGGTGGTGTTTATGGATGAAGGGGAAATTGTTGAGGTCGCTGAACCCGCCACATTGTTTGACAGGCCGCAACACCCTCGTACCCGACAGTTTCTCGACCAGATATTAAGTTACTGATATTAAAACTACCCTGCAAAGAATGCAGGTTGGCAGTATCGGATAGCTGCACCTAATCAATAGATACACAGATCAATAGATACACAGACTCGGCGTCAATCAACTCATTCGCGATAAAAAAGTAGCCAGACAAAAACAGTGAAAATTTTCCGTACAGCACGAACAGCACGAACAGCAAATACTAACCCGTTGTTACCACAGGCAGGATGGCGGTCAACCACCGGCAAGGTAATCAGCCCTGTACTCAGCGGACTGATGCAGATTGCTCTGGTCAGTGTATTTCTGCTCTGGTTGCTTGAGCAAGGTGCCGAATCTATGAACTATCGGTGGCAATGGTACCGCATTCCGCAATACCTCTGGTTTACGGAAGATGGGGAATGGTATGCCGCAGAGTTACTGCAAGGACTGAAAGTTACACTGGAGATTTCGGCGGTCAGCCTGCTGTGTACCCTGGTTATCGGGCTGGTTACTGCCCTGCTCCGCCGCTCAGATTCAGTGGTGGGCCGTGGCATCGCTCGTGCTTACATCGAACTCATTCGCAACACGCCATTACTGGTACAAATTTACCTACTCTATTTTGTGTTTGGTCCGGTATTGGGCCTGGAGCGATTTACCACTGCTGTATTAGCCCTGTCACTGTTTCAGGGCGCTTACACCGCAGAGATTTTACGTGCCGGATTGCTGAGTATTGATAAAGGCCAATTTGAAGCAGCCGACAGTCTTGGTTTGAACCAAACCGACAGTTACAGGTTTATCATTCTGCCGCAAGTGATTCGCCGCATCTTGCCCCCTTTGACCAATGAAGCTGTGTCGCTGGTAAAAAATTCGTCGATTGTCAGTGTAATGGCCATTTTTGACCTGACCACCGAAGGACGCAATATTGTGGCTGATACCGCCATGCCGTTTGAGATCTGGTTTACCGTCGCGGCCATCTATTTGTGCGTGACACTTTTACTTTCAACACTGGCTGCATGGTTAGAACATAGGCTTAAAGCAGGCCAAAATGGTAGCAGTCACTAACAGCCATTGGTAATGCAATTTTTTTTGTTTAGACCAATTTCCAGATGATAACTATTCTCAAACCGACGGATTTCATTTTTTCCTATTCTCAAACCGACGAGCAGACCAATCTCGTCGGTTTTTGGCTCTTCGTCGGTTCAAACCGACGAAATTTCCCGATTTCGTCGGTTTACAATAAAGTCCCGTCGGTTTGGACAAATCAAGGAAGAAAACTTACTTTTTTGAGCCTTTCGTAGCACCAATAAAATGTTTTTTGAGGGGGCTAAACCGACGAGAGAAATTCGTCGGTTTGTGAAACAGATCACTTTAAGTGACCGCGTAACACATAAATCAGCTAAGGAAAATGGAGGCGTAGTGGTAAATCGTAACTGGAAGGAAGCGAGTTACAGCACTTGCTAAATTAGTAAATTTTGAAATACTGTTAGTATGACAAATCCCAGCTCACCGCAACTTAGACTGCTTGTCCACAAAATGGGCATCAAGTCAGTGTCTACCTAAGAGCTACGATGTATGAAGCTATCACAATTAACCAAAACGTTAAAACCTGCTGATATTTGTTCATAAAATCATAAACTTATAAATAAAATAATATATGACCTAGGGATAAAGTAACTATTTTGAAATTAAGACTTATACTTAAAGTAGATCCGTCAATTTAAGTTTTATTTTCATTATAAAACAAGTTTTCTGCACAATAATTCTCGAATTTTTTTCGTTTAACTTCTTCGACAGCCCTCTTGAGTGAATATAATATAGTTATATATATCATAGCCTTACGCTGTAATATTAGTCGAGGTATATATGTCCGACAGAGTAACTGGAACAGTAAAATGGGTTAACTAAAATAAAGTCTTTGGTTTTATCGCCAAAGATATTTATAACAAGGACATTTTGTCTATTTCCGTTCGATTTCATCTGATGGGTTTAACGTCCTTGGAAGGGCAAAAAATCAGTTTTGAAGTTGAGCCTGGTGAGAAAGTTCGGCAAGCAACAAATGTAGTTCTCATCGAGATATGGTTGAAGGCACAGTAATTACAAGCTTTGCCAACATTTTTTTGAGTCTAGTTATTGTTTGTTGGCAAAAGTCCATTTCAACTTATTCCTTCTTTTAGAACTTCAACTCTGATCCTTTCAGATTCTAGGTTTTCAGCTGATTAAAGCTATTTGGATATGGGAGATATAAAAATGCCCAAAAAACATCTATATGACATGGAGGTTCATTTTACAAAGGTCAACCACTATTGAAAGGAAACAAATCATGATACCTACCAGCGAAAAATCATGGTGCCAAACATATCAAAGGTCACTGGATGTAAACGGCACTGAATATAGATACTGGTCATTAAAAAAACTTGCACAAGATTATCAAGTAAGCCTGTGCAAAATTCCCTTCACTAAACGCCTGCTTATTGAAAATGTAATCCGACAAACCTCTGATTTAAAAGAGTCATCTCGGATCATTGATGCATTGTTCTGTAAAAAGACGACGTTCGATTCCGAAAGCAACAGTAACTCATCAGAATTTAGTTTCTATCCTAGCAGAGTGCTGATGCAGGACTATACCGGAATACCTGCTTTGGTCGATCTAGCCGCTATAAGAGACGCTGTAGCCCAAGGGGGCGGAGACCCAAGCCATGTCACCCCTAAGTGCCCGGTAGACCTTGTCATAGACCACTCGTTAATTGTTGATCAGTCAGGTTCAGAATCCTCGATAGATACGAATCGTAAACATGAAATGGCACGAAATAGAGAGCGCTACACATTTCTAAAATGGGCACAAAAAAATTTCCATAACTTGACCGTGATACCGCCCGGTAAGGGTATATGCCATCAAGTAAATCTAGAGTATCTATCGCAAGTTGTTCGTGAAGACGAAAATGGAGTGTTAACACCAGATACTGTTATAGGAACCGACAGCCACACGACTATGGTAAACGGATTAGGTGTGTTGGGTTGGGGCGTGGGCGGCATAGAAGCCGAATCAGCAATGCTAGGTCAGCCGCTCAATATCGCTGTCCCACGTGTTGTCGGTGTGCGACTTGACGGACAATTACGTCCCGGTGTTACAGCGACTGATCTGGTTTTGACGATTACTGAAAGGTTAAGGTCGCACGGAGTGGTCGGTAAATTTGTTGAGTATTATGGTTGTGGCTTAGCGCAATTATCTGTGGCCGACCGTGCTACAATTGCCAATATGGCCCCAGAGTATGGCGCCACATGTGGTTTTTTCCCGATTGACGAAAATACTATTGCCTATTTAACGCTTACAAACCGACCATCTTCACTAGTTGAAAGAGTTCGTGCTTATGCTCAAGAGCAAGAACTATGGTGGGATTCAAACAGCCCTTCACCTGAGTATGATGAAACTGTTGTGGTGGATTTATCTGATATTGTCACTTCAATAGCAGGCCCAAAACGACCGCAAGATAGACTTAACATCAGTGCAATCAAGCAAGCAACTTTTGATCAATGTTCTATTGTAGGTGCCTCAAACTCAGACCGCTCAGACTCACATAAGCACTTAAACCATGGTGATGTCGTTATTGCAGCCATCACCTCATGCACTAACACGTCGAACCCTGCCGTTATGCTGACTGCGGGTTTGGTTGCTATGGCAGCAGTAAAAAAAGGGTTGACCGTTCCTAGCTACGTCAAAACGTCTCTCGCACCCGGGTCATTAGCTGTCGCTCGATATCTCAATGATACTGGTTTGCAACACTACCTCGATCTATTGGGATTTCATCGAGTTGGATACGGTTGCACAACATGCATTGGTAACTCTGGCCCATTGAAAAATAATCTTGAAACAGAGATCTTGGAGAACAGCCTGAACGTATCGGCAGTATTATCAGGTAATCGGAACTTTGAAGGTAGAATACACCCATCTGTTAGCCTAAACTGGCTTGCCTCACCACCATTAGTCGTCGCGTTTGCATTAGCAGGGACGACCTGTATTGACTTAGATAGCGACCCAATTGGTATCAATAGTAACAATGAGCCTGTATATCTAAGAGATCTGTGGCCAAGCCAAACCATGCTGAATGAAATGCTGAATCAAGTAAATGAGAGCCACTTTAGATTGAGCTACAAAGACATTAGCGAAGGTGATGAAGAGTGGGAGCAATTGTCGATGAAAGACAGTCCCTGCTACCCGTGGGACGAAGACTCTACTTATATACAACGCCCTCCATTTTTGGAAATACCACCACCGACTTTTCCTATTGAATCGGCGCGTGTATTAGCAATTTTGGGGGATTCGATTACAACCGACCATATTTCGCCAGCAGGTCTCATTTCAGAAAATAGTCCGGCGGGTCAATATTTGCTTTCAAAAAACATCGCCCCAGAAGAGTTCAACAGCTATGGATCACGCCGAGGGAATCATCACGTCATGGTTCGTGGGACTTTTTCAAATGTACGTTTGGAAAACAAAATAGCCTCCCCGACTATAGGCGGTGTCACTCGATGTTACGGCGATACCAAACTGGATGACTGTAACATGTCGACTAATGAGAAAGCGCCTCCAGTCATTCCTATTTTCGACGCGAGCAGGACGTCAATCAAACTTCAAGTTCCTTTGGTAATATTTGCTGGCAAAGACTATGGTTCAGGTTCTAGTCGTGATTGGGCGGCAAAAGGATGTTTGTTATTGAATGTAAAAGCAGTAATCGCGGAATCGTTTGAACGGATTCATCGTAGTAATTTAGTTGGTATGGGCGTATTGCCTCTTCAACTGATGCGACCAGATGAATTAAATTCACTAACTCTAGAAGGTAATGAGACTGTGTTTATCGCTCCAAATGAACCTCTTAAGCCCTTACTAGAGCTCAACATTATCGTCGTAACCGCTGAAGGTTCGGAGCATACCGTTCCCGTTATTGCACGTATCGACAACCCGAAGGAGCTCGAGTATTTTAACTCGGGAGGTATTCTTCAGTATGTTCTTAAGCAACTGAAAGCAAATATTCCTAAAATGCCATAGTGAGATATCACCTCTTAGGTGACGGGGTAGCAGCTTCTGCGGTAGTTTATCACCGCAGGCTGCCGACCTATACATTTCATTTGTTGCTCAGCTTTTCTCTCACAGAGAAAAACCGTAATCGCTCACCTGCCCACTAATGACGCCACTAATGACGCCACTAAAGTGTGAACGACGACACTGGATCCACTACCTCTACGCCCCAAAAAGGCTATAGACAAACAACGGATTCACGTTGCCAAATTCACCTCACCATACTCGCAGTTATGACGATTGATCATTTAAAGAGCAAGATTCTATGAATTAGGAAAATTTGGTCACAGACTAGGTAACATGGGAAGTTTGTTGATGATAATTTGGACTTAGTAAGGCGGCGTGCAACTCACGAACGCTACCCATTATGAAGGCTGAAAATGAATGAAAGTGCGGCGTAGTGCCACAGGAGAGCGCATAGACAAGGCGGATGATGTAATCAATCCGCCACCTCTAACACATCTCTCTAATATGCCAACATATTATTTCTTGCCTAAGACTGGAGAATGAAACGCATCGGGTTTGAGCGTGAGCACTGAACAAGTAAGCTTATCGAGCATGGATTCTGCGGTATTTCCCATCAAAAAACCGGCAATTCCAGTCCGAGACAGTGAGCCCATGATCATCATATCGATCTCTTGTTCCATTACAAAGCGAGGAATAACCACTTTGGCTTCTCCTTCCAATATTTTGATTTGCTGTGTCACTGATGAGTCTTTATACGGTGCCAGCAACGATTTCATGCGTTTGACACGATCTGATCGCATTTCTTTCGCAATTAAGTCGATATCAAGGTCACGGTAACTCCCCCATTTACGAAAAAACCCCTCAAGATCTAAACGCCAGGCATGCAGTAGTATCATCTCAGCTCTGGTGGATACGCAGACTTCTAATGCTAGCGACAGGATTTTTTCATTAAAGGTGGAATGCTCCGAAGAAGAGACATCAACAGCCACGCCTATCCGGCGGATCGGTGTATGGTGAATGGCACAGGACCAGATAGGGATTGCCGACTTACGCATTAAATGGCGAATGGTGCTCCCCCGCTGACAAGCTTGCGTTTTATTCTGGCAGCGGGTATCAATCACAATCAAATCGGCCTTAAACTCATTGGCTACTTTGATGATTTCAACAAAAGGTATCCCCAGCCGGACGATGACGGAGAACTTTATACTTGGGTATTTGACTTTTAAACAATGGACATGCCTTTCCAAGGCTTGATGAGATACTTTTGTTACTTTATCAAAAAGGCTCAGAGCCGTGCAGGAATAGTGCGAAATTTCTTTTAATTCATCAATATTTTCAATAACCGTGACCAAAGTAACCTTGGCCGACTTAGTA
This sequence comes from Photobacterium ganghwense, assembly GCF_017329545.1. Lineage (NCBI taxonomy): Bacteria > Pseudomonadati > Pseudomonadota > Gammaproteobacteria > Vibrionales > Vibrionaceae > Photobacterium > Photobacterium ganghwense. The sequence continues at coordinate 879,521 of NZ_CP071326.1, read as the reverse complement.
TCGGCAATTTGCAGCGCTTCATGATAAGCATCCCCCAGCGTTTGCTCAGGGGAAACAGGAAGCAGAAGATGTTGAAAACTCATGGCTCCTCCTAGGATGTAACATCAACTGGACAATTTGCCGCTAAAAATCAGCGAAGCTGAAGACAAAAATGGTTGCTTCAAAGCATAGATTAGTATCGATGATAGGGGATAATCAGGAATTTGATTTACTTTGTAGTTCCAGCAATCTCCTATGCTTTTTTCTGGCAGCGATGTTGCCTAGCTCTATAATTTGAATGTTTATTTACAAGCTCGCAGCACGAGAGAGGTAACATGTTCGCTAAACATTGCGCTTATGTTCTAGCCAAAAAGAAACGTCCAAAGGCTCAGGTTACAATCAATCCAACGGGGAATATTCACATTGATGTTAAAGATGAGAAGAAGGCACTGGATGGCGATTTTGAAGATTTATCCTTTCAAAAGAATGGTAAAGTCACCATTCTTGTTTGTCAGAAACACAGCAAACAAAAACAGCATTGCTGGCGCATAGAGTTATCGGATGAGGATGCGAAAGAGCTCACCCGGCTGATAAATGAAGCCGAGGATGAATTTGAGATCTTAATGCGCGATCTTTAGATAAAAATAGCAACTGAATATGAAACATATCTTGTAATGGCGGGCGAGCTCAGTTGTAAGCTCTTACAAAATTGCAGATAGATCAAGAAGTAACTCATATTATCACTTTAAATCGCACTCAGGCTGAAGCACCGATTTGTCAACATATACGCCTAGCGTCTCATTCCGCCACTAAACAAGGAATTAAAAAAATCTGCATTTGTTAGAGTTTTCGTTGTAGTGGTCGATGATGAAAGGCAGCCTTCTGAGTGCCAACAATTAAAAACTTCTTAGATTCAATTAGCTACCATGCTTAGATGGCGAATAATCATCGAGCCTCACATAGTGCGAGGCTTTTTTTAGATATAGTTATCCGCTTCGGCTGCTGATGAAAAATAATTTCGGAGCAAAGCGCTTCAGGTGTAGTAGCTCATACTCGATCTTACACATCCGCTGGTATCGTAACTCACAATTGGACAGAAATGGTTAAGAGTATTTACTTAAATTAGCAAAGCACGAATAACTTCTGGTATGGAAACTCAGTGTCCAATCTAACAGGAGCAATTTAGTTAATAGAAATGCAGCTTCATCGCGACGCTCTATATGTATTGGCTTAACAAAGGTGCTGCCAGCTTCAATGCAATACCACACATGATGCATGAAATCGCAGAATCTAAAATTTGCCATGTTCTTGGCTTACTAAAAAGTGGGATCAACTTGTTAGCCAAATACACTAATCCATAAAACCAGCCCCCTGATGCGATCAGTGCCCCTATAACAAACAATAGTTTTTCATCAGGTTCCATTTGAGCAGTCACGCCCCCGAGTATCACCACCGTATCCAGATATACATGTGGATTTAAAAAAGTGATAGCCATCGCCATTAAAACGACTTTTAACCAACTCTGGGCAATGTCCGAATTTTCCAACTCTAGGTGACTTGAACCTTTCCAAGCTGATTTTGCAGATTGGTAGGCATACCAGAAAAGAAATACTACGCCGCCAAGAGTCAAAAGGTCTTTCCATAATGGTGCTTTATAGAGCAGTGTCCCTATACCCAGTACACCAGTACTTATCAGTAGAATGTCACCAAGAAAGCAAATAGTAGCAACGGACAGTGCGTATTGCTTTTTTAATCCGCACTTTAATAGAAACGCATTTTGGCTACCGATTGCGACAATCAAACTTCCTGAAACAACGGCACCAGTTAACAAAGTATTTATCACATCAAACCTCAATCGATTTTGAAGCAAATACTAACGATTGTTCTATCACTGAATCAGGCATGATCACTTGCAAGTGCTTAATCATTTCTTGCCCCGCCTCCTGCAAGTGTTCTAGTGGCATTTCTGGCAAGCTTTCGAGAATAAACCACATGTTACGTGTGTCAGATTCAATTCGGGTTCTGACACCCTGCCTCCAGTTCCAACGACGACAAGTAACGCCTACTTCATCGCGCCAAATTACTTCCCCAACATCAGGGTTTTCAATTGAAACCTCACCATTTTTCATGGTGTCAAAGGATTCAGAGCCATCTGCGATAGTGAGTGTTGGCGTTCCTTGATAACTGTCCATATCTTCACCACCAACGGGTATGGCGTATCGAATACTGATGGCATTATAAATATCGACAATAGGGTCAATGCTCTGCATTCCTCCATCTTTCAGTACTCGTTTTCGCAGTGCCGCAGCGGAGCAAGGAGTTCTATTTGGTTTAGCGCCAAATTGACGAAAAACATCGCCCCACGCATTGATGTGTGATTCTGCCCATGAATGGTCATTCTCAATGACGGAAGTACACGCTTCTTGCAGAACCTGTTTTGCGTACTCTGGCTTTTGAACTTCCGTTCCTTTAACGGATATGCTCAATGCTTTGAACTCTGGTGCAATATGGGAAATGCGAGCATCGATTGACGGCACTATAACAACCATTAGATAATTCCTTCAGTGATTCATTTTTGTGCAAGATACATTACAATGACCAAAAAAGTCAATATATCGACCGATAGTGGTGCTGATGCTGATTTCATAAATCAGGCTGTAGCAGCAAGGATCAAGGAACATAGAAAACATCTCAAACTGTCACTGGATACCTTGTCAAAAAGAGCAGGCATCAGTAAAGGTATGTTAGTCGAAGTAGAGAAAGGTGCGGCTAACCCTAGCATTTCGACGTTGTGTAAACTGTCTGCTGCCCTTGGGATATCGGTTGCCGATATTGTGAATGTTGCGAGTAATCCAACCGTCAACGTCATTGATAAAGAGGACATTCCAACGCTATGGACTGGCGAGTACGGTGGTAGCGCAAAGCTTCTGGCAGGAACTAGCGGTCCCGATATGATTGAACTATGGCGCTGGGATATGAAGTCATCAGAAATTTTTGAATCATCAGGTCATCCACAAGGTACGTTTGAACTTTTTCATGTTGAGTCTGGAATACTTACTTTGAATATTGATGGGCAAACCATAGAGCTGCTTGAAGGTCAGTCCGCTATAGCTAAAACGGATGTCCCTCACAGCTACTCAAACCAAGCTGATTCGGATTTAGTTTTCACGATGAGTGTTGTAGAGTTACATCGATAAGCTCACTCATTTGGCGGCGAGTTCAAATAAGATTTATTAAGGCAAAGCCATACTGACAATAGTTGGATTAGTACTAGCCCCAAGTAACAATGGGGCAGAAGTGAGTTAGTTCTAGCAGCTAGCTCGAAGCTGAACATAAGCGAGTAAGTTCCTTAGCTAGAATATGGTTCCAATAATCAGCTGTCGCCAGTAGAGTATGAAATGCAATATGAGATTAAGTTAATTCGTGTCTACTGATTGTTGGCTATTCAGATTTCAGAACGGCAATAGGGCGAAACAGCATCACAACGTATTAAATGGCACAGAGGAAGGCTATGAAAAAACTAATATACGTTACCTTGTTGTTGGTATCTACGTTCATGGTAAGAGCCCATGAAGTAGTGAATATTACGGTTTCCGATGAACCAGAATATCAAGCAATGTTAGAAGTGATAAGGGTGAGCAGCGGAGAGGGGCAGAAATTTACATACACTATTGATATGGATGAATCTGCAACTTTCACATTGAGCCCTGCTGATGTAGAACAAAGTTCATTATCAATTGCAGCACCTTCGGATATACCTGATACAGATATACTCGTTATGTTAGATGCTTCTGTCATGTTCAAGACTAACGCTGAATTTGGCTTACGATCATCAAAGCTAAAAATATCGTCTGGGCGACTACCACTTACTTATGGTGAACGTATTATGGTTGGAGGAAACCGGACGAACGACACTTCAACAGAAATATGGCTTACGATTCAAAGACTGAAGAATAATTAATATGGCGTAATTGGGGGGTGTGTAGTAGCTAGCCCCTCCGAACACAACCGGCGGATTAGTCACAAAATCAACTCAGCAACCTCTCCTCGTTTATTTGGACAACAAAAATTCGCCAGACATTTTGAATTGATTCTGTTTGTAATGTAAGGCAAACCAGATGAAAAACTATGAATGAATATTTACTCTAAGTAGGAAAGGGGCAAAAATAAGCCAACATGTCACGTTGGCTTGTAAGTAAAAGAAAGTAACGTTAAGCAAACACGCGCAAGCGATGACCATCAAGGTCTAATGCAACGAAGTTGATACCATATACAGACTCTTCACGCTCTTGAGCAAAGGTCACACCTTGCTGTTTCCACTTTTCAAATAGGTTATCTAGCTCGACGCTATTAGTTGCAGGAATAGAAAGCTCTGCACCTCCACCTCGAATGGGGCTACTTGGTGTTAGCGCGTCAGCTTGTTTTAGGGTGATTTTTACGTTTTCAGCAAACTCGACCACCGCGAAAGTTGGCGATAAAAGCTTTGGCTCACACTCAAATACTTCCGCATAAAAAGCCATGCTGAGTTGAACGTTTTCTACATAAAAAACAATGGAATCAATGGTTAACATAGTTTTAAATCTTCACTTTTTGAATTGGTGAAAAAAGTGTAACCGAAGGCACTGACAGTTTTTGTCAGTAGTGAAAACACTTGTGATCAATTCCTTCCAGAGTTTCCCACTCACAAAGTAAAGCATGACGAGAACGCTCATATTTAGATTCAAGCGGTAAGAAAAACTGAATTCTATCAAGACGGAAGTTACGGTACTCATTTCGTTTTTCGCACCATGCAACTAAAATATTGTGTTGCTCAAACATACCTATGAGTATTGGCCACACAACCCTTTTGCTTATAGCTCCTTTTGCATCTTCGTAAAGTATTTCTGCTTTATGCCCTTTCTGTATCGTTATTTTCAGCTCAGCTAGCTTAACTATCAGTTCTGGTGCTTTGAAGGCTGAAGCAACTCTAATGACACTCTCAGTATGCTTAGCTTCATGCTCAGAAGGCAAAACTGCTGAAATCTTAGCAAGCGCATTAATAGCAGCCTCACTAAACTCTCCGTTTGCTTGCTTTACCACCCATTCAGCTCCTAATCTAAGGGCTTCAAGCTCTTCTACGTTAAACATCATAGGAGGTAAATCAAAGCTCGGTTTTAAAACATACCCAAGCCCAGCTTCTCCTTCGACATCTGCCCCTTGTGCTTGCAAAGTTGCAATATCTCGATAGATAGTTCTCACACTAACATTAAGCCTACTAGCTAGTTCCTCAGCTGAGACTGGATATCTATACCGTCGAAGTAGTTGGAGTAAATCTAGTAGGCGTTGACTTCGGGACATAACAAAATCCATAAAATAATGAGTACATATAATGCACTAAAAATGAATCAGCCGTTCTGTTCAAGAATAATTTGTGTAAGCGACCCAATAATTGCATTGAGTTGAGTTATTCACTTACTTGAATCTCGAAACCCAGAATGGGAAGAACCGATTTAAGGCAACCTGTAAGTTCTAGTCACATTGGGAAAACGAAACTGACAGATTGCACTCAGACTAATTCACTCAGGTAAATCAATCTCCATTCAGCTACAAATAATACAGGGGCTTTCGCCCCCTTCGAATCTTTAATCTGTTGCCGAAACCATATCGGCAAACATATTGGAGGCGTCGATATTTGGCTTATCGTCCTTATGTAAGGTATTGGGCTTACTGGCCTTGTTGGTGTTATTTGCCTTGTTGACCTTGTTGGCACTCGACACCTTGTTGGTTTGACGGCCGATGCTTCGCCAGCTCTTGCTAACGACAACCGGCTGAACATCCACTTCTACGGTCTTCGGCACGTATTCTTCGTAGAAAAGCGCTCGACCTGCCTTTCTCTCCGCAATCATCATTCGAACAGCCAGGCACTTGCTTGAACCAATGCAGCCCTGACAATCAACAAATGAATTAGCGCCTAAGCGTTTATCTTTGAATGCCAAAACCGTGTGCTGGCAAACGACATAGTTGGCGATGCGACCGGTGCTTTCGCAGGAAAAACTGTGCATGTTGCACCCTGAGCGGCTTTTTGAAAGTGGAATAACCTTCTCTTTTGCCTCTTTTGAAATTACCAACTGCCCCATGACTCACCTACCTCTGCTTTTACTTGATAATCGTCGATTACTTTTTTCATTAACTCGGTTGCGTTAGCCACCAATGCTTCGCAACGCTGTGCAAATGTGCTGATGTATTTCTCTGCCGTTCCTGAGTGGCAGTAGAGAATGTTTCCCGAACGCATTGAGAAAACGTCGATTAGCGAGCCATATGTTTCCTCAAGGCGAGTGAAAAACGCATCTGTCTGAGCGCGAATACTGACAATGGCATCACTGCTCATCAGGTCACTCAGTGCGAAACTAAGGAACTGGAATCCCTCATTGTCGATAACCGCTTCCGAATAAGCCTTTTTGAATTGCTCATCCGTTAAGTCCTCTTCGCCGTTGAAGTCGTCCAGAACTCCAAATAAGCCTTCAACCACGTTTTTGTAGAACTCAGCCGGTAGACACTTGGATTTTGATAGATGCTGTGGGGAGTCGATACCAAGCCCCGCAACATACTTATCCGTTTCAGCGTCAATCAGCCCGTAGAAGCGTCCCCAAACACCGCCGGATACTGTATCTCCGGTAATATCTGCATAAGGTCTGTTTGCTTCCACGATGTAAAACGGGCGATCAACCAAATTTATCTTTTTGACGGTCACTTGCAGCACTGAAATTTCTTGTTCGAAAATGAACTCGTTTTTGGCTACAAATGGCATGTCAGCCGCTACTTCCGAAACGCTGTCTTTAAGCGTCTCGATAACACCAGCTTTTATGTCTGCAATCTCGGATTCGCCAAGGTTTTTATAGCCCTTGTGCTTTTTCAGATTGCTCATGACACTGGCAACTAGAGGCTCAAGTTTCACTGCTTTTGCTCCTTACTTGTCGCTGTATGACTGCCATAATAAGCAAGTGATTACGGCAGTTAAGTAATTGGTGACTGATTGATAGGTTAGTTTCTGATTGCACTCCAGCCTTTCAGCTTGAGCATCATGGCTAACCGGTTATCGAATTTTTTGGCACGGTAGTAAGCCGCGATGATTTTCTCTGGCGGTGCTTCGCCGGGATCTTCGTCCTCGCCCAATGCAGCAATTCGGACGTTAAAGCCGCAACCAATGAGCTTCTTGGCCGACGAAATCACAACGGGAATGGTTTTCTGCTCCGTATCCCACATCAGGACAATGTTCTTGAGTCCTTTGGCCTTGAGCTTTAAGAACGCCCCTATCTGGTCTTGGGCTGATTCTTCCAGTCCTCCGGACAAGTGCATACCAAACGTCCCGATTGGCTCTACAAACGGGAACAACGTTGGCTCGCTGAGTAGCGCTCGCTTAACTCCGATAACGTCAAACGCACCCTCGCCAACGATTACCGTCTCTTTGCCAACGGCATTGTGTCCGTTGTATAGGTATCGACCGGAAGCAGGGAGTGTTTGTGGGAAGAGATACTTTCTTCGAGCCTCACCTGTCACGTCACGACCTTGGAACGTGGCAAGTTTGCCTTCAAGATCGTAAACAGGAATCATGACTCGCTTGGAAAAGTCTTGAGTTTTGCCTTCTTGCGCTTCGGAGTCCCAAAAGACATGAACGCCGGATTCAGACCAGCGTAAATCGAAATACTCACACAATGTCTTACTCAGTCCTCGGTTGAGCAAATATTCGGGCAGCGTCTCCATTTCCCTTGAGATATGAAGCGATGCTGGCAGGCGAATTTCTTGCAAAAGGTTAACGTCGGATTTGATTTCCGTTTTCACCTTTGGCATATAGCCCAGCTCTAAGCTAACTTGCTCGATATAATCAGAAAGTTCTCTCCCTCGCTTGTCTGTAAACGCCTGTAGAAAGCGGAATACGTTGTATTGCTTGTCCTGCGGGTGTGAACCGTGAAAGCATACTCCCTGTCCTCGCATCGGATTGAAATACACTTTCCAAGAGTCTCCTCCGCACATCGGACAATGGCGGATATTCAGCTCTCGACCTGATTTGCCAGTAGTCACGCGATAATCAACGCCCTCCAAATCAAGCCAAGCCTCAAAATCAAGGCCATCAAGCATTTCTCTGATATCTTCAAATGCCACACTATTTACCTCTTACTTGCTCTGCGATTACCGCCAGAAGTTGCTCGTCACTTGCTTGCTGTAATGGCAGCGAATGCAGTAATGATGGCCGCATTCGCTGTGGTTTTAGGCAAATACATAAGTCACCGCTTACCTAAACTATAGTTAGAAAACATCCAGAACCTTATCGACAAACTTCATCTTATCGAGGTCTTGTTTAACGCGAACGGTAATATCGCCACGTTGGTTACGAGAAGCAGCAAGGAATAGTCGCGCCTCTCCCTTCGCTTTCTCTTCATCCGTTTTGTTGATTGAGATTGTTAAGTCGGCAATACGGATTTTTTCGATGTTATCCGCAACGTGCGTAATACCCGCTGTCTCCGAACCCATACCATCACGGTTAGTCTGTGTTGCGGTAAGCAGCGCGAAGTCTTCTTTGTCCGCCAGACCACGGAAGTCGGTATACATGTCCTTTTCGTCTGCGCGGCGATCGTTGGTCACACGGTTTGAGCGAGCTAGGTCAAGGTAGTCCAACGCCACCATGTCAAACTTCACGCCTTTGGCTCGGAAGTCATGAATCAAGCGATTAAGCTCGTTCGGAGTGAAAGTGCCTGCCGGACGCTCAACGATGATCAGCTTCCCAACCCCGCCTGAGCGCTTAGCCAGAATAGCGGAGCGAACCGCCTCACGCGCTTTCACCAAGTCATCCATTGAGGTGTCCGAAACACGCGCATCCGCACGGTCCGAAATGATTCGCGCATGAACCTCAAGCGTGACATACAGAACGTTGTAGCCGGCATCGGAGGCAGCAATGGAGAAGTCACCCAAAGCAGTAGACTTACCCGCCTTTGCACCACCCATAATCAGCGTCATTTCGCGACGACCCCAGCCTTTGTGGTAAAGGATCGCATCCAGTGCGCGAATACCCGTGGTAATACCTGTCGGAACATCCTCGCCTTTCTCCAGAGCATCACGACATTCAGTTCGAGTATCTACCTCTTCGTAGTAGTCGTAATAGTTGTTCGAGTCAGAAGCCCCTACCAGCATCGCTTTTTGAACGACCGCTACCGCACCCTCAAAGTCGCCCTTTTCTTTCAACTCAACGGCTTTCATTAGGGCTTCGTCCAGCGCGTTATTACGGGCGAACGTGCTTACTTGGTCGAGCATGTATTTGCTGTCTGTCAAAGGTTCAGACAGAATTTCTTTGAGTGATACCAGCACATCCGGCTTCATTTCCTCACGGATGCGCTTTGACTCAATGGCCTTTTTCACCAGATCAACAAGCACCTTCTTACCTGGTGCCTGCGAGTAAAGGCGAAAATGCTTGTTTACGATCATCACGAGGCTGGCAACGGCTTTGTTCTCGAATTGCTCCGGAGAGACTAAGTCGTTTGTCATCGTCAGGAAGTTCGTATCACGGCAGTAATAGGCTGCCAAACGTAGCTGAAAACCTGAGTCAAACTTCTCTGAAAGCGGAACAGAAGTTACCTCAAACTCAGTTGTCATGAATTACCCCTCAATTACGTATGGCTGTTTTCTGCCGCTGCTTGGGGCAAGAAATTCCAAACCACGCATGGCGACCGTAACCAAGTCACTTGGGCTGATAGTGCCGGTTGGCTGAAGCACGATTGCCGTTTCATCAAAAGACACTACTCGACCAAAGAAACTCGCACCGGATACCGTCGCGATCTCACACTCCACCTCATTGGTTTTTAGAAAGCCCAATCGACGCTCAATGTGTGAAGATGAACGGGTGGTCACAGCCATTGCAGGCTTGACGTTGCGGCGATTGCGAGTAGTTAACTCAGTATTCATGATTTGATTTCCTTGTTGCTAATTCATGTGCATTGCGTTTACAGATTCCATGATAATTGGAGCTTGTCGGCTGCCAATACTGTTGCCTCGGGGAAGTGCTTCATCGCTAGGTGACGAGGAATGGCCTCGTGTGTGTAGATGGCACTCCGCAGGGACAAGTCTTGGTTTGCCTCTCCGCGCATCTTGATCTGTGCAATGACGAATTTTTGATATTCCTCTTGAACCGGACACTGGCAAAAGTTGGAAACCTTGAAGTAAGGCTCTTCTGATACCATTAGGCCAGTTCTCAGCTTACTCGCCAGTGCTTGCTTGAAGTTGTCAATCAGCTCGGCTTGGTATAGCTGTGCCGGAGTAGCCAGGTGCAATCGTCCTCGCCCTTCCGTATCCATGATGATTGAGAAACAAAACAGATCGTAGGGTGCGCGTAGTTTGTCGGCCATCTGTCTTGCCTTCCACAGCGAGGTCACTGTCCGGCTAGACTGTTCCCAAATGGCTTTGCGCTTAATGCCTGTTCTGAATGGTGCGGATTTGTAATCCTCACGACCGCGCATCAACATCACTTGCGAGTAAGCCTTCATGTAGCACTCTGCAAAATACGCTGTAGCGTCGAGGGGATGTAGAAAGCGATAGTCATACCACTTACGAAAGAAAAGCTCACCATCGTCCTTACAGCGCGAAATCCCGACGATTTTTGAAGTGATCTCGTCCTTGTCTCTCGCTGTTGTGTCGATGAGTGGTAAAAGTCGCTCGTTTTCCTCAAAAACGGCTTTTAATTTTTTCACCTGATGCGGAAACATAACCTAACTAAGCACTGACTTATCAATCACAAGTAAGATACATGAATCAGAGACTAAGAAAAAGTGAAATCATGGGTAGTATGCGGCGGGTGGTTTACAATATAGGCACAATTTCAAGAACAGTTAGTTAATACCACTTTTGTAGCCTCTTATGCCCAGGCTAATACCATAATCGACAGCAGAACAATGGAGAAAGGATTGAAGAATCAGGAATTTATTACAAAAAAATGTCAGCCTTAATTGAGACCAAAGTAAATTTGTGATTCAAGAAACGAACAGATGAATAGTTTCTTACTAATGTTTGGCACAGATAAGTTTCCCTTATTCTTATGACCTTGTGCCAGAAACTACGTTCATCATGTCTAGAATTATGACATTATTCAACGAATTACCTTTCGAAGAGCACTCTAGTGTGCTTGTTGTATAACGATGCTATTTCAATAATTTATCACTATCCGCTGTTTAATGATTTAACATTATCAACTGGTTCTCCATCCAACATCACTACTAGATTCCTGCCTCGGGATTTTGCCTCATAAAGGGCTTCGTCAGCTCTTTTTAGCAACTGCTCTTCACTGAAATCACCTGATTGAAGAAAAGTAACCCCAATGCATAGAGTCGAAGAGATTTCCAATGAGTCAAAATGTATTTCTTGTTTTTCAACAGCTTTTCTTATTGATTCAAAAAAGCAAAGCGCGGCGTCAACATCTTTTGCTTTCAACAGAATACCAAACTCTTCACCACCAAGCCGATAAATATGCCCATTCTCCCCTAAAAGCTCTTTGATCATAGATACAGTTTGTCTAAGAAACTTGTCACCGACCACATGTCCATACTTATCATTTACATCTTTGAAATGATCAAAGTCCGCAAACCCCAAAAAGCAAGCCTCGTTACGAAGATGAAAATCACTAATTGTCATGTTTACATCTTTCATAAAACGACGACGATTCAAAGCTTTCGTTAAAGGATCTACCGACGCTTGATAATTCAGCTTCTCGATCTGCAAGTGAAGGTTAACATTCGATGCTATCCAATTAGAAATGCATTGAAGTTCAACAGCTTGCTGAGATGTATAATAAAATGGATGTTTATGAGCAACATTCAGTGTGCCTAAACATTGACCTGAACTCAATAACGGTGCATCCATACAAGTATTTAGACCAGCTTCTTTAAGTATTTCGCAATCAAGTTCAGCGGATGACGACAAATCATCACAGATCATCAGCTGTCGGTTCATAAACACGCGGCCAACAAATGTATCTCGAATCGGCAGGCTGAGACCACGAGGGATGGCGCCATCGCCACTCATTGCATAAACTTTTAAATGCTCATCATCTTCCAGCAATGTCACGCTGGCTCTTTCAGCATCAAAAATTTCATGTAACCATCTAGCGACAGTATCCAAAACTTCCTGAACTGATGTAGAAGAAGCTAGTTCCTGTATGAAATTAACAGGCAAGCTAACCTTATGTTTAACATCGCTATCAAAGTATTCCCAAATGTTGGGGTTTCTTTCCATGAGCGCATCCCTATCTGTATTGCAGTATAACTCAATCTTATAGGGTGAATAGCCATCCACCAATACACATCACGCAGCATAACAAGAAGTTGGGTATGTTGCATCGTGGTTTTATAATTGGAGGATTGGAGCACTAACTGCTCCAATTTGACATACTCAATAGGCCCAGGAAAGACTACGCCCCCAGAAAAGTTAACAATTGGAGTTTTACTATATTTTATATTGCCCCATATACTAGATAGCCGTTATAACCTAGGTAACATAACAAAAGCAGAGCGCCTTCACTTCGATTGATAGTTTGTGTTTTCCCGAAGCGCACTGCGGTCAACATCAAGAGTGCTGTAACAAAGAGCATTGATGTCCAGTCTCGCCAAAATACCTCTGCGCCAATATTAGAAATTGGCTCAATAGTGCCAGCAATACCAATAACCGCTAAAGAGTTAAACATGTTCGAACCAACGACGTTCCCCACTGCAATATCATGTTCACCTTTCCGTGCTGCAACAATCGATGCGGCCAACTCTGGAAGAGAGGTTCCTAAAGCGACGATTGTTAACCCTATTAGCAAATCACTTACTCCAAGCTGCTGTGCAATCTCAACGGCTCCCCATACAAGAATCCTAGAGCTAACAATAAGTAACAGCAGCCCTGTAACAAGCCAAAAGATGGAAGATTTAAGGGTCATTGACTGACTAGATAGCTCCTCGTCCATTTCTAATGCTAAAGGATCGCCTTTTGAACGAATGGCACTCCAGATTGACCAACCAACCAGTAGTAAGAATCCTCCAATTAAAGCCCAAGCTTCCAGCATACTAATACGGTGATTCCACAACATTGCGCCAATCACTAAAGTGACAGCTAAAAGAATCGGTAATTCTTTACGAACAATACTCGAATGAACTGCAATTGGAGCTATGATCGCCGTTATTCCTAGTATCAATGCGATATTGACAATGTTTGAGCCCAGCGCATTACCCAGAGCAAGAGCTGGATTTCCATCCATTGCGGCCATTGCAGAAACCACCATCTCTGGAGCAGATGTCCCGAATCCAACGACGAGCATACCAATCAGTAAAGGTGGCATTCCTGCGTAATTAGCACTAGCGGCAGCGCCCTCTACAAACTTATCTGCGCTCCAAACGAGCAATGCAAAACCAGCAATGATGGCAAGTGTCGCTAAAAGCATATATTCACCCAAAAATAAATGACGTTAAGGTATAGAATGGCTCCCATATTAATAGGTATATTACATTGGGAACCATTCAACAGTAGTTAAGAAAATCTGAATATCATAAGGTTTTTACTACTGTGGTAGCACAATGATTTGTGAGTAAGAACGAATGACGTTATACCGATTTATCATTTAATCAGAGCATTAATCATACCGTAATTGTCACGTCAGAAAGCAAAGTTCCAATTGTTGTTCAAAGATTTTAATACATCCAGCAATCTAAACAGCCTTAAGGAAATAGTTGATACAAAATCACCCTAACAGCACGCCGCGGAAGGAAGTAGTTTGCCTCAAGTTTCATCCGAGTTATTCCACATAAAATCGCTCAAGAGAGGCTATTATGTCAACAGGTATACAAATTGACGATGAGAGAATGCCTTCAACTCTTAGGATGTAAGATATATGGTCAAACATAAATAAGAGTGGTGAGTCAGCTAGCGCACAGCGTGCTCAGCGCGGAATCGAAGAGTAGAAAGCATCCTTAATACTCGATATTTCGCAATTAATGTATATACAAGTAAATGGTTGGGCAGATTTGCTCAAGACAGGGACAGAATCTAACAAAGCTTGCATAGCATGACGACAAAAGAAGAGAGTAAACCCATTGTAATAGAAAGAGTTATAATATTCATTGCAACAAGGACAACGCAACGAAGCATTTGGCGATGAAGTATCGTCGTAGTTAAAACTCATCGCTATTTCTCCAATTAACTACCTAGTTAATAATAGCTGACACTCTATAAACCTTATCGTTAGTTTGTTCTTGCCCTAATAACATTGCTGTTTTCCTCTCCCGACAGGCTCTAGCACTAAAACACAATCACACCGGTAAGCACACAGCCTTACTCATCCACACTCATATCCCTTAATCTCAGCTAATTGTTAATACCCCCCTCAAAAGTAAGTGGTTCAACTTTTAGGCAACGAAAAAAACCCGCTAAACGCATTGGCTTGCGGGCTGTTGACTATGTGCAACTAATCACTAATAGTAGGAACATTGAATGAACAAAGGATACCTAAAAGACATTATATAGTTTAGTCTGCGACCTACTCTTTAGGGGTAAATTTATAGCTAGTTCAAGATTTGATAAAACTTTCTTAAAATAAACCGCTTTAGTTCATCTTCGCGTCCACTAGACACGGACAAGAGCCACTGGAATTGCTCTCTCATGGTCATCCTTAAGTAATCGCAGTAATCAATACGTTCGTTATCGGCTATGGTGAGATAAGCCCTGTCCAAAGAAGCGCTCAAGGCGGCGATGATAAAAAGGTTTGTGGAATCCAGAAATTCTTCGAGTTTAGAAAAATTCTCCAAAGGCAAACCAAGCTTCTTGCTCATATGTCGAAATGCAACTGTTATTATTCATTTGGTGCAACATTATATGCGATTTATTGACAATAACAACAATAGCAATAATAGCTAACTTACTAGTTACAAAGTGTTTCCATAAAAAAATCCCGCGATTCTAAAAGTTTCGCGGGTGGAAAAATAAGACAGTATTACGGAATCATTAGAGACATCAATTTCTGATAGACGCCAATTTAACTATAGCAGACATTTGCTCCTATGCCCCATTATGAAGCAGGACAATCACAATTTGGCTATTGGGTTCGTCTGGACTCAACCGGTCAGGATTCAATCCACAACCCTTACTTTTCATTAACCTATTGAGTATCCGTTGATGCGCTATGAAAAACGCTGCATCATAGAAGGATGAAAACGGCTAAAGTCGAATAGAAAGGGTTATGTGAATAGGAGAGAGCAATGGACAAGGTAGTCAAAGATCGCTTCGATGAATATCCAGATAATGCTCGTATTCGACTAAAAGAACTACGATGTTTAGTCCTCCAAATCGCTGCTGAATTGGATTTGGGTGAAGTCGAAGAGTCTCTCAAATGGGGAGAGCCAAGCTACAGCGTTAAAACAGGTAGTCCACTAAGAATGGACTGGAAACTAAAGTCTCCCAATAATTATTATCTGTTCTTTAATTGCCAGACTAAGTTAGTCGACACCTTTCGAGAATTGTATAGTGAAGTGCTAGAGTTTCAGGGAAATAGAGCAATTGTGTTGTCCCTATCGGAACCGTTGCCAAAAACAACTATCAAGCACTGTTTAGAGTTGGCACTAACCTATCAGCAGCGTAAGAACTTACCTCTTCTGGGGGCATGAAAGCATCGATATAACAAGTATTTAAGGTTTCAAGATGATTTTTTCGTTCAAGTAGAAACAATAGCTTGGAGCTATACGACAAAGTCGTTGTTGTCCATGAAGCGAGTTATATGCAGATTGTAATATTAGTCACACTGCATAATCAATACTGTCAAGCCGTGTGCAAGTTAGCACATTTACGTTTTTCCGTAGTATTTATTCAATTCAGGGATGAAAGACCAGAATTAGCTTAACAGTGCTCTTTACCATACCTTACTGGGCAGCTTCTTTCCAAACCTCAGCTGCAAAAAAGCCCCAAATATCGGGGCTTTCTAAATCGCATTTTAAGCGTGTTGGCGTGCTTACTTGTCTGTTGGTATAGCTTTGAATCGTTCATCGCTTCTGACAGCGTTTAAGGGGCTTTGCGTGACTTCTTTCAGTAGCACTTCTATCTGCTCGTCGGACATTCTCGACAAAGCCAATACTCCGGCTCTGAAAACATCACTTCTTGCAGCATTGAAGCGCCTTGGAACTAAGGCAAGCTCATCAACCAGGCTGTGATAATCCGCCTCCATGCTGACCATTCTGCCTTTGATCGGCTCGGCCTTTGTCTCTGCCTGAGCTTGCCCTGCCTGCTGAACTGACTCCTGAACCGAAGCCTCTTGGGTAAACCGGCGTCGGTCGCTCTTCACCAAACCTCCTAATCCCATAGCCTATACCTCAAGCGACCTTGCCCTTGTCCGATGGCCTGATGCCAAAAATCAGCTCATCAACAAGGTCGTTCACTTCTGCCTCTGCCTTGAGATCACGGCAGTCGTCCGGCATTTCCAGCACTCCGCGCCCGTTTTCTTCTGAATCATCAAAAACGTTACGGTGCATTACCACGGTTTGAAGTGGGCTAAAGTCATATGACTCGCAAACATACTTAGCATCCAAAATCCGCTTAACCTGCGTTGGCAGCGGGTTGCACTGGTTAATCAGCGTATTGATTTTAAGGTCAGGGTTATACTGCATACCGCGACCAAGCACTTCGTCAATCATCGGCAAGGCTTTCAAATCACGACGCTTAGGGCGCAAAACCAAAAGAAAACGGTCGGCATTGATAATGGCCTCGCGCTGATAAGCGCCATCATAACCACCGGCATCACAAATGATGAAGTCGTAAAGAGGTCGGATAGACTTGATTAAGTCCTCTGCCGAACCGGTTGGGATGTAGCCGCTGATTTTCACCAGGTTAAGATGAGCGCGGCGTTCAACAAACCACTCTTCGGTTGTCTTTTGTGGGTCTAAATCGACAAGAGCAACATTGTGCCCTCTCATTGCAAGGCACACAGCCATGTTCTGAGCAGTGCAAGACTTGCCCGTTCCACCTTTTACAGAGCCTACAACGATCACTTCTGACATTTTGGAATCCTTTGTTTTTATTTTGGGTATGCTTTACGCGAACGGTTGTAACCCAGCGGATACCGTAAAGTAAGGTGTTGAGGCTAAATACGTTATTGGTGGTGTAGCGATTATGTGAGGTAGATAAGGTGTTGGGCTTATACAAGACAAGCCCTAACCAAGATGCTGCAAGGAGTTTATGGAGCAGGCAGCGGGACTCGAACCCGCGTCCTCAGCTTGGAAGGCTGAGATATTGGCCACTATACGATGCCTGCATCGAGGGGCTAATTTGTAATAGTCGGTTAGCCAAAATCCGACTCTATCCCACTAGCAAGTCGGGTCGTGCCGTGTGGTCTAGCCGCAGATAGCCATTTCCGATTAAAGCCATCCGTTCGATGAGTTGGGCGTCGTTGGTTATCCCGTCAACGAAACCCGAAAATCGTGAAAGAAATGGCGGCCAAGAAAGCCGCCACCCTTCCAACATGCCAGCAATCAGCCGTTGGCTTTTACCGTCTGCTGCCCTTCCTTGCTCGGATGCAGTTCGGTAATTTGTCGCATCCTTGCGACCAGTCGATCATCCCTTTTCGACTGTGTTCTTTCTGCCAATTCTTCAAGAAGTGTCAGAAAAGCCTCAAGCGCAAAGTCCTTGTTGATTAGGCGCTCGGCAATGCCAATAAACAAAACCTTAAAAAAGCGCTTAATCAAAAGGACTAGGACATTGCTCTTGAGAAATCCTAGTAGCGCACCGATCATGCAGCCTCCTTTCCGATGAGTTGGTGGGTAAGCGTTACCCACCGTGACGGACTCAGATTTTGCAATAACCAAACAGGTTTTATCGTTCCCATTGGTCGGGTAACGCTCGCAATGATATTGCCCTTACCCGAAACAAAAATCAATAAGCGCTTACTTATTTTTGGGCTAAAAATGTTCAACTGATCATTATTTGTTCTCAAGCGCCACTAAGCGCAAATCAAGCTCTTTGATTGCCTCCAGCAGCACCGGAATGATGCCGTGATAACGGACGCCCAGCATGTCACTGTCACCCTCTCGCTTCACGATTTCAGGCATGACTTTCTGAATCTCCTGAGCAATCACCCCATACTCACGGACACCATCCGTCAGATCTTTGCGCAGGTAGGTGTAGCCACGCATTTTGCGCACCATTTCGGTTGCATTGAAGATAGGTCGAATGTCCGTTTTCAGGCGGATATCAGAGTATGCCGTAACGTTCTGCCCCGCCCAAACACCGCCAGCGGTCTTAATTGACTCATTGCCTGCGTTGGCAACATACAGGCTTTTGTTCCCGCCAATCCGCACCCACGTAATGTCCTGCATGTAGATGGAGCCGCCGTAGGTCGGAAATGTAAGCGGTGTCGTGCTCTTTAACGCCAACTCGGACGTTAACGTAAAACCAGCATTCTCTGACCACATCACGACAACAGCAGGTTTGTCGGACACAGCCGCCCATGTAGGGTTGTTGTTTGGCGAGTAAACTCGCTGGCCTTGGTCGAAGACCTGACCGTTCTGCATTGTTTTGTAGTTTGTCATACCGATCCTTAGCTAAAAATGGTTAAGTCGAACCAAGATGAGTTAACCACCGCTTCAACGATTTTTTCGACCGTTGAGCCAGCGCCGCCCTTGGTTAGATAAGCGCCCGATGCATACGACAGCGGGAAGTCTTGCTGATACCCCTTGTCTGTCCTGATCCGACAGCTAATCGTCGTTCCTGAGAACTGCGCAATGAACAGCCGGAAGGCGTGTTCCTGCCTCTGCATGAATGTAGCGGCGGTAATTTCCGAGATTGCATGACCATGAATGCTTGTCGGGTTTACCGAGCCCGCGCCATTTGACTTACGATAGCCGGTATAAATGACCAAGTTCGTAATACCGCCTTCTTGCCATCTTTTCGGTGTTACGCGAACAACCACGGCTCTTTGCTTACCTCTCAAATCACTAAGTGAAATAGGGTTTGGAGAGGCAATTTTGGCAAGGTTACGAACGTCAGCATCACCAAGCGCAACGGTATTTGAGCGACCAAGCTCCCTTCGCACCATATCAAGCGAAATTTCACCCGAGGTAGGTAGTGCCATTAGTATTTCCCCTAAGTGGGCGCTCATCAGCGCCCAATGCTGTTATCGTGCCGAAACAATCTCTTTGAAATTTACTTCCATCTGTTGAAGATGAGCCTCTGCTTTCTCCAACTGCTCTTTTGCCGCAACCATATCGGTTTCTCGCTCAGCAACATTGATTTCCGCCTCATGCAAATCAAACATTGCCTCTCGTTCCGCCCGTTGCTGGTCATTCAACGAAGAACAGCCGGTAAGCGCCATTGCTCCCATAAGTGCGAATAGATAAGCTACTTTCATCATCCCTCCTAAGCAGCACATTGTTGTTTAAGATCTTCAACTTGAGCACTTAGCTCTTTCACCGCCTCAATCAGCAACGCCACCATGTTCCCGTAGGCCACGGTCTTTAGATCGCTGATTTCTTCGGTAGATGCGGTCTGAATGACCTCTGGCAATACCTTCTCAACTTCCTGAGCAATCACACCCGCCTGACGGCAGCCATTCTCGGAATCCTTACGAGTGAAGGTGACGCCTCGAATTGCCTTGACCTTTTCAAGCGCATTGTCGATGACCTGGATATCATCTTTAATGCGAATATCAGAGTAAGCCGTTACGTTCCCTTGGGCGTAAACGTCGCCGTTTGTCGTAAGCATGATCATCTTATTGCTCTTGCCAACCCAAATCCGTGTTTCACCGGTCTGGTCGAGAACGTCAATAGCAAAAACCCGAGCGTTTGAGGCGTCCGTGTAGCGGAGCATGTAAGTGGCAGAAGAGCCAGTTGTCGGTGCGCCTCCCACATCAATAGCCGCGTCTCGGTCAACACCCCAAGCACCGTTCGCAGGTTTTTTAATTCGAACAGATTTCACAGCTTTGGAGTATTCACCAACGGTCATGTAACCATCGGTTCGAAGCACCGAACTGTAGCAATAAATGCCACTCTCGAACTGGTTGTGTGGGTTAAGTCGCAGCCAGCTATCATTCGTGCCGCCAACCGCCGTTTTGCCGTAGTATTGCAGCCCTTGGCTCGCCTCTATGCCGCGAGCATCTACACCAGTTACAGCAGTGATTTTGCTCGAAGAAGTGAAGTTTGCCGCTTCTACGGTAATGTCACTGCCAGCAATGCTAAAGCGAACGTCATAATCCTTGGTTGAGTCAGTGTCGTGAAAGTCAATATACTTGCCGATCTCCATGACGCCATCGCCGCGAATCTTCGGAATCTTGTTGATTACTGATGAGCCGGTAGCAACGTCACTAATGGGAACTGCGCCAATATCAGCAGGCGTAGGCTTGTAAGAAGACGTATAGATTCGCTCCCATGACTTTTCGAACCCAAGACTATCTCGAGCAGATTTATACCAGAGGCCACCATTGGCATAGCCAACCCTAAATTGTGCCGCAGGGCACGAGCCTGAGCCTTTGAAGTGAATGACCATATTCGAAGCGCCGGACATAGACCCCTGATAAACCCCTGACCGGTTCCCCCACGGAATTTCATCGACAGCCACCGTTCCGGACGATCCCGCACCATAAAAATAACGGCTATTGGACTCTGACTCCGTATAGTATCTGTCGTCATGGTTATGGGAGGCAGGCGCGAACGTTGTCGGCTTACCGTCAATTTCAGCCCATGTCGGCTTATGAGCAGGGCTAAAGTAATCACTTCGACCATTCAGCAGCGCCGCATCCGCAGCTTTTGCTGTTTTGCCAAGGTAATAGCCGTCACCCTGCGCTTTGGTCATTGCGCCAACATCGGCTGCGGTGGGCTTAAACCCTTGGTGATATACCTGATTGCCGCTAACCATAAGATCTCTGTTGAAATAGAACTTAGGTCTATCGGTATAAATGTGAGCGTAGCTAGTGTTCTTCGGTCCGAACTCAATATAACCGCCGTTCGTCGTCATTTTCATGCCGACCCCACCGCTATCTTGAAGAACAGAGCCATTCCCCAGCTTTAATTCATCAACACGTAGCATTCTACATCCCTTAGAATGAATACTGTAAGTAAGCGCTTAATTATCACAATAAGCCGACCACTTCACAAGATTTGGTCGGCTTTATCGTTGGTTAAATTAGGCGTCTGAATTTGAAGGTATATGCCGACGCCGTCAGCGCGTGTGTCGAGCGGATTTGCAGTGACAGACCATCGCTACTCGCCGCACGCTGATCACGGGCAGTTCGCAAGAACAGCGTCCTTCCGTTGGAGGCGTGACCCGCTTTGTGAAGCAGAATCTCATCGACATCGAGGCTGTTAGTTTCCTCCGAGAACCATGACATTACACCGGTGAAAATCTCTCCGTAGAGCGACGTAGCGGATGACGCCATGCCGGAAATCTGCACCATGTAAGAGCCGGATGGCAAATCGGCCAAGTTGATTCCGGTATCAAGCCACTCTGTCCCAACTGTCAAATTTGTCTCGATGGTGTAAAGCGGCAGCCCCAAATCATCCAACGTTGGCTTGTTGTTCGGTGAGTAGAACTTACTACCCAATTCGTCGCGCAACGTCGAGGTGCTAAAAGCAGTCAGCGAGTCATTCACTTCGGCATTCAGGATGGTTTTCACGCCGTCCTTGTCTTCGCGATAAGGAATGACCTTGAACTGGTCTGCCTTGTTGTAGCCAGTCACGGTTCCAACAAATGCTCTGCCGATAAACTCAACATGGGCGTTTTGAACGTTAGACGCGCCATTCGCGTTAGTCGCATTGGCAAGAGCCAGCCACTTCACCCCGCCATGAAGCACGGACACAATCCGCCAGTTCCAGTCAATGCCCTGTCTGGACAGACTTGCCGAGTTACCCTTGTAGCCAGTCTTCACCTCAAGAGACAGGCACTCATTGCGACTTGTTCCGTCATCCCGAGTGAAGCTCATTTCGCCCGAAACATAGCTATGTGCAATGGAATCGCCACTTGTGTAGCAAGGCACAAGCAGAATAACTACAGAGCAATAGTGATGCGAGAATGAGAACTTAATCTTCTTCGCAAACCGGCCATCCGACTCTGACTTGCTGTATACACCAATCTCAGAAGGCGTTGGCTTATGACCCTCAGAATAGACTCGCTTACCGTCCAGCTCGTAAATCTCACCCTGAACATCCAGCTTAGCTCCAAGTCCTTGAATATTGTCCCCAGCTCGCTGCAGCCGCAGGGAGTAACCGGAACCACCTGGCACTTCTGCATCGTGCTCTTTGTGGATAAGCTCAACACCCTGAGTATTGGCCGTGGAGAACTTGATATGCGGTCCCGTTCCTACAGTAGTGTCAGTGTCATACAGCCACAGGTAAGGGTTCACTCGCTGCACTTTAAGGTTGCCGGTCAGAGTGCCACCCGCGACAGGCAGCGCACCGATGTCGGCAGGCTTCGGCTTGTTGTTTGGCGAATATACCCGCGCCCCACGCTCTTTCAGATCGCCCAGCTTCAAGTCCATACCGCCAGCGGCATTAATCTCAAGGATATCTGCCTTCCCAACACCCTCAGCACGAGTTCGGAACAGCCAGCCTAACTTAGTATCCTCCTTGTCAGTGGAGGCGTAGAACGTCATGCGGTTTTGATGGTTTGAGCCAACGAAAGCCCCCGTTCCAAGCTGAAAAGCAAATGGGTTAGCCGTTGCAATCGAGCATGTTCCGGTTACTCGCAGATCTCCAGCCACTTCCCCGCCCTTGTTCGACAGCGCACCAACGTCTTGAGCGGTTGGCTTGTTGTTCGGCGAGTAGACTCGCTGACCGGCTTCTTTAAGCTGGCCTGTCACCACATTCAAGCCACTTTTGGAAATTGTGACGACATGCGCCCCGTTTGCGCTATCAGGCGCGTGGTAGAATGACAGGCCATTCGCCGCATCAAACCGGTAAACACTAAGCCCGCTGGAGTTAACCTTCTCAAAAATATGCGCAGGCTTCTGACCGCTAATTTGAACGGCAAGGTGGCCGCCGATGGTGTCACCCGACTTGGAAACCGCACCTACATCTTGAGCCGTTGGTTTAAACTCCGTTGAGTAGACATACGCCCAGTTTCGCCATGCACCGCTGTAGCGTGTCCGATATGCCAGACGGCCAGTAGCCGCAGATGTGCCATACGGGATCGCAATCTGAGTGACGTTGCTTGTCGTGCCGTAAACATACTGCTGAATGTAGTGGTAACCGGTTTTACACTGAGCGCTACCGTTACTGCCCGACTCCTGAATCAACTTGTGATAAACACCGCCGTTCGCTGGCAATGCGTCAATGTCTGCCGTCGTTGAGCCACCATCGGTTTTACCCGTCGCCTTAAAGCCGCCGCCAGAAACCAGACCCACTTGATCGAATGTCGGCACTTGGCTCTTTGTGTAATAGCGACCGTCATGCGTATGGCTGTCATTTGCCACTGTAGTCGCGATTGACACGTCCCCGCTACCATCCAACTGCACTGAGCCAGAAACGTCACCTGTCAGCGATACAGTGCGTTTTGCAGCCCATTTTGATGCAGTGGCAGCGTTACCCGAGATTGCGATGGCGTAAGTGCCAGACAGACGAGCAGCCGGAACGGTCCCTGACAAAAGGTTCGTTGCGTTGGTAAAATACTCAGGCGCTTTAGAGCCAAGCATTTCCGCATTTTTGGCCGAGTTAACGGAAATACCGTAATGGCCGGACAGGCGAGCGGCATTAACAACACCCGCATTCAGGTTCGAAGCGTTTTGGTAGAAGCTACCTTGCTGCCCATCCAGAAGATCAGCGTCCAAGCCTGAACCAGCACCGTCGTTGTTGGCGTGCCAAATCGTTGCGCCCTTCCACTTGAACTCACCGTTTCGGATTCGAAGCAATTCAACTCGAACATCATCTGTAGGCGTGTAAGACTCAAACAGAATACCGCCATCTACATTGCCGCCCGTGCCGTTCGTATCAATCATCCGGAATACGCGAGCATCGTTGTGTTGACCGAAATAGGTGTCATCGGACAGAAGCTCTAAGCCCTCACCAATTGCGAACTTCGCTTTACCGGCTACGCTGATTCCTGCTTGGAAGGTCATTGCGCCGATAAACGTATCACCAGCCTTGTTTGCCTTTGTCGCCAGTTGAGCGTTAATTGCGGCAATAGCCTCGCCTTTGTCAGTCAGCGCATCAGCCAGCTCTTTAAAGCTGTTCAGCTCTTCGCTTGCCCCGTTCAAGATCGCATCAAACTTCGCATCAACCTGTGACTTCAGGTAGTAGCGCGTGTCGTGGTTGTGCTCGGAAGGTGGCAGCGTGCTTGGGATGCCGGTGATGTCACTCCAAGACGGCTTGTTATGCTTGGAAAAGACGTGCTCACCATTCTCGAAAATCGCCCCTGTCGAGTGGAAGCCCGTTGTTAGGTCGAGGTCAACGGACACCTCAACGTCAAACTCAGTGTGCTCGGCTGGAACTTCGACGGCACTCTTGATGTTCCAAGAGTTGTGCGGGGAATATTCGCTATCCATGTAATAGCTAACTTCCGCATCCGCATCAATGAAGACCTCAATAGCTACGGGGCCGTAAGTCTTATCAGCCTTATTTGTCACAAGACGGATGAAGCGAATTGTCCCGTTACCATTGTTGTAGCCATTTGAGGCAAGGATATTGATGTAAGGGCTTTTCCCGTAAGCCACACCAGCCTCAAAGCGAACATACCCATGCTGGCTACTCTGCCCCTCGCAAATGGTGAAACGACCATTGCATCGCGAAGCACCCTCGTAAAGACGATACCATTTTCCGCCTACACACTGATGCTTGGAACTCAGCAAACCAACATAGCGACCATCATGGCTATGGCCTGACAAAGAAAATGCACTTGCGCGCTTACCCTCAAGCGTAAA
Organism: Photobacterium ganghwense; assembly: GCF_017329545.1. Classification (NCBI taxonomy): domain Bacteria; kingdom Pseudomonadati; phylum Pseudomonadota; class Gammaproteobacteria; order Vibrionales; family Vibrionaceae; genus Photobacterium; species Photobacterium ganghwense. The sequence goes on along the minus strand of NZ_CP071326.1, from coordinate 854,665 downwards.
AGCATCTGGGTTATCAAGGTTAAACAGAATCTCTTTGGAGTTTTGGTTTGCAATTACGCGAACCCCCTTGCCGCCCTTCATAGCAACAGAGGTATTTTCACCAGGGATGTTTAATGTTCCCTCGTTCGCAGCAATGCTGGCGATGGACTTGATAGCCTGAGTTCGAGAGCCAAAAACGAAAACTTCACCCGAGTCGTCCTTTGAAAACACGACACCATCACGGGCGTTAATGGCTAGTTCGCCCACTTCCAGATCTGTTGGAAGAGGAACCTTACCCGCCTCAAACGTTTTCTTTAGTATAATTTTGTTGCTCATAATACTTTCCAAAAACGGGGGCTAAGTAGCCCCCAAAAACGTCTCAGAACGTGCCGCCATCAATGGTGAAGCCATCAATAGCAGAGGTTGAAGCGCCCGCCCCCGTCAGGTTTGCACCCAGCGTTACGTTACCTCGTAACGTAGCCAGTTTGTTCACTGTCAGGTTCGAACCAATCAATGCGCTCGCGGTCAGCGACAGATCTTTCACGATTGTTACCGTGTTTTCAAAAGTCGCTGCGCCAGCAACTCGCAGAGCGTTAGCTACAGTGATCAGGTCGTTGGTGATTGTCAGACGCTTTGCGGTTGCGCTGTCGGTAATACCGCGAGAGTTAAACGCACCAGTCGCAGTCAGCGCCGTAAAGCGACCGGTAGATGCGGTTCCTGCACCGATGGTTGTGCCATTGATAGCACCGCCTGCCACGGTAACGTGCGGGATTGTCACTGTGGTTGCGCCAGTTCCATCAGCGCGCAGAGTCCCGCCTTCAATAACCAGCGCGCCAAGGTTAGAAATGCCCTTCACTGTCAGCGAGTTTTCAAATGTCGCCGCAGATTTAAAGGTTGCCGCCTCATTCACCGTCGCACTGCCAAGAACTTGCAGGTCGTTACCAACCTGAGTTCGAGCATTGTCGATATCCAATTGACGAGTGGTTGCGATATCACGGAAGCCGCGAGTAGTGAAAGTGCCGCCTGCTACAGTGACGTTGCCTGTAATTGACGCGCCAGCCTTCACAATAAGGTTTTTGTTGGCAGTGAGTGTATTGCCGACAGTAACCGTGCCTACGATGTTGGCAGAGCCGCCGACCGCCAGAGCACCACCGATATCAGCGCGTTCATCAATAGCCAGGTCATAGCCTGAGAATGAGCCGCGAATATGCACATCTTGTAGGTCGCGGAAGCTGGCCGCCGATTTGTTCTCGCCCGTGCCAACGTGAGCCGTGAAGTAGTCACCGGCTTCGTCCCACACAAAAAACGCTGACAGTGCCGAACCACGCTTAACTTCGAAGCCTGCGTTTTCGGTTGGCGCAACGTCAGTGGCAATATCCGAGTTCAACTGAATAATCGCGTCACCAATGTTGACCTCGTTTGAGTTAACAGAAGTTGTTGTGCCCTTTACGGTCAAGTTACCGTCGATAACTAGATCGCCTTTCAGCACGTCACCATCTTTTCGGATAAACGCACCGGCACCACCAATCTCTTTAACCTCACCTGAGCCACCGATAAACAGGATTTCGCTCAGATTCGAGAACGCCAATTCACCATCGGCCAGCGTTGCAGGCGTGTTGGTGGTATTCGAGCGTTTGATCTTGATAATGTTCGTAGACATTTAAAATGCTCCGCAATTGATAACTAGGCCACGCACTTCCACGGTGGCCTCATACTTCCCTGTTTCTGCGTTAAATTGCAGAAGTGAGCAGTCTTGGCGATTGGTTTCATCAATATCGTTCGCACCCGAAATGAGATGAGGGCCGGGAATCCCCTGAAAGCCCTGCGAAATAACCCGAACATGGTCTTTTGTCACAACCACATTCATCGCGTCTTGATTCACAATCACCTTGGAGCCAACTTCCTTACTTGGCTGCTCCGTATCTCCACCGCTCAAATTTCGAATGACTAAACGAGTCATCTAATCATTCCTCCGGTAACGTCGTTGGCACATCCGGCAGCTCTGGCTCCGGCTCTGGCTCCGGCAGCTCAACTGGATCTCTCGGAACCTCTGCAATCATTCCCTTGACGCTGAACCGGCCAGTAAGCAGAGGCACAACCGTCTTCTCACTGCCAATATTTCCCTCTGAGCCACCCATTTCGATAGCCTTTGGCGTTGGCGCATAGAGAATGAGATCGTAGTGCCAGTCACCCTCTAGCAAGTCCTCTGTTTCCCGAGGATTAATGCCAATTCGCAGCTCCCCTTTCATTGGCTCTGGAATCTGGATTCGCCCATTATCGGTAGAGAACTCAAGAACGAGTCTTGAGTCTCTTGTAGGCTGTCGTCTTACTTGCAGAAGTGCCTTGTAGCCAACGATATTTACTGGCTCACCGTCCTCCTGACAGTAAGTAACAGCGAATCCGAACGAGCGACCTTTTGTTAGCCTAAGATTCTGATATCCCGCTTCCATCAGTCACCGCTTATTTATTCAGATAAAACGCAAAAAGCCCTTCATGGTGCTTACATGACGTTTGCGACGGCAAACCTCATAGCCCTCGCGTGAGCCTTCGTCGTTCGTATTCCCTTCAATGGTGTAGACATACTCACCTTCGACATACTCAACGATCCCAGCATGACCGTTGCCGGACTGGAAAATCTGAATGAACACATCACCAGGTTGAGCGTTGTTCACACAGCAAACACGCTTCTCTTTGGCCTTGTTCCACATCGTCCCGCAATGAGCAGTCCGAGGAATGCCCGTAACACCAACTTGTTGAAGACACCAATAAACAAATGCCATACACCAAGGGGCTGGGACATTGATGCCTGCGGAGGTTAGATACTCACGAACTCGCTTACCGTCATTAGAGCCGCGAGGAACTTCTTCAACGCCAACCTCGCCGTTCGCAACGGCAAGTAGCTTTTGAATCAGTTCTTGTTTGACTTGATAATTTTGATTATCCATAACACTGTTCTCCATCCACCGATGCCACCCAAAGCGCCAAAGAAAATGATTTGATGAGTGCTCATTTCCCTCATTAGCCCGAGTGAATACATCGCAACGCCAGCAATACCAGACAAGATCATTTCCCCGAATAAAACGCGCAGGTTCAGCTTCGGCTCATCAGAAAGAAGTTGTTTGGCAATAGATCCAAGAACAAACAGCCCTACTATCGAAACAAGCAGGGACGGAGCTTCGATAGCAGGGTCGGATGAGGTCTTAGTCGCAACCTCGACGAGAAGATCTGACTTATCCATGTCTAGGCTCCTTAAAAGCCCGAATATAATAAGTCATCACTTACTTATTATCTAGCCAAAAATCAATGACCTTTTTCCAGTTTTTCAACCTTTTGGGCTAGTTCATTAACAGCTTCAATCAGGACTGCCACCAAGCCGTTGTAATTCACGGCCAGCTTGTCCTCCTCCTTGAATACAAGACGCTTATCAACCGCCTCTACATCCTGAGCCAAGACACCTACAGAGGCTTGTCCGGACGCCTTTAACTTGTAGGTGTAACCGCCCAACTGTTTCACCTTGCCAAGCGCACCGGTGATTTTCCGAATGTCTGTTTTGGCCTTCATGTCGGAGGTGTTGTAGATGATCCCGCCCACAGTCAGGTTTGTTGTGATTGTTACTGACTTAGCGAACGTCTCATCCACCGCTTTACGCGCATAAGCAGAATCATGGTTGTGGGACTTCGCCGCATATTTGGCATCCGCATCCTGCACTGAAAGCGGTGTTTTGGCGAAGTCGATAATCATCTTCCAACCGCCGTCCGCATACATGTAGAGCTTTTTCTGGTCACTGCGGTAACAGGTTCGACCGTCGCTAGGTGGTGGCGTTGTCGGCCAAGCAATACCCGATGAGTTTGAAAGAGCTGTTTTGTCGTTATTCAAGATCTGCGGCAATGACGCACGAAGGTTGGTGTTTTCAGTAATCTCGGTATAGTTTTGCATGTTTCATCCCTAAAAACTGGCTACCTTAGTAGCCAGAAGCATTCCAGTTAACTCGTCCCGTTGTCAGGCTGCCCATAGAGTCATAGATAGACACATAGAAGCCATCAGTCGTGATGTTTGAGGCGTAGACCGTTGCCCCAACCACCACATCCGCTCCTGTAGAGCCGGTGAACTGCGGAACCACACGCGGTGGGACAGTGAATTTCCGATTGAACTTCACCTGCATGTTGTCAGGCTCAGTCACCTCCACATAACCACGGTCGATTACATCCGGCACGTCCACAATCAGAACTGATGAGGAAATGCCAGGTAACATTGAGGTTGAGTCCGTCCAGACCCGATAGACAATGTCCACCTCATCCGAATCGTAGAATCCCGCAGTAAACTTCTCGTAGCGCGTCCACCCACACAAACGAGGCGTTTTAGCGTGGAAGGCGGCAAGCTGCTCCCTTCCGCTAATCTCAATGGCCTTCTCCAAACGCAGGCTTCTCAGGCACAAAGCCGGAGTCGTTCCTGACTCGGAAATAGCCTCGGTGATCTTCAAGTGCTGGATTGCACCCAAGTTTCGAATGATGGCGGTTGTCTCTGCGTATTTACCACCATGAACGGACGCGCTAACCACCACCTCTTCCGAGCGCTGGCGAACCATCAGGTTAATCACTCGGTTAACTACGTTGCTTGAGTCCAAAGGCTTAGCAAGAATCAGCGTAGAGCCGCCCTGCACCCCGATATGGAACTCTCGGCCAATATCCTCAATGTTAATCAACAAGCTACCCGCAGAACCCTCAACCAAGAACTTGCCGATCAGTCCACTGCGAACCGCACCAATCGAGAAAACCAGTTGAGACTCCATACCTGCCATGCCTTTTAACGGGAATCTCGCGTAGCCAGCACTTGTCATATACATACCCACCGCCTGCATTGCGCCGCGAACGATGGTTCCGGCTGTCAGAGTCGTTTCGCTCAATGTAGGCACGGACTCGTTATAGCCCTTCTTGACTGACGTTACAGTGTGACAATCATAACCCTCGAACAGACTTGCATCTCGTCCACGCATCTTGGTCGAGATATACCGCTCGAATCGGTGGCTATCATCCACACCAGATGGAATCCAGAACATTGTCTCTGCCTCAGCCCATGAAATTTCACCAAGGCTCGCCCAGTTCCGGTCGTCATCCTCTGCTACGGAGAATGGGAAGTCTCGAACGATCAATCGGGAAGCTCGGGCTGAGTGTGTCTGCTCAGTTTCGCGGTATTCAAGATAGCTCTGGCCGGAAACACCAACGAGTGAGTTGGCCTTATCAACCAGCATGTTTACCTTAACGCCATCCCAGCCTGCCGCCCCGAAGTTAACGGTATGGATAACGTTGTAATCCTCCAGGTCATTCCGAGCCACAGCGGCAAATGAAGCCGATGCCGATGGAATGCCGAACCGGTCAATCGCTTTTACCCAAAAGTAGTCTTCTGCCTCAATGGAGTCAGAGTCGATTGAGTATGAGTTACCCGATACATCCGCCAAGTGCTCTGACATAGCCCAGCTCTGACCACGGCGAATGGTGTAGCTCGTTACATCAGGGCTTGGATGCTTGTCCCAGCGCAGGATAACCACTCGGTCGTTCTGGATAGCAGTTAGACCGGTTACGGGATCTGGACCCTTAATCTCAATGCGTGTCGAAGCCGCCGACTCAGACATGTTGCCCTCAACGTCAATCGCCTTTATCAAGAAGGTAAAGCTACCCGCCTCCTTGGTGTCGATAACCGTTGAAGTGGTATCCAGACGTTCAACGACAATTGTTGATGATCCCCAAGTGCTTCCCTGTCGAATCTGATAACCAACAACATCCGCCTCTCTGTTGGAAGCCCAAGACAAGGTAATACCTGCAAATGAGCGTCCAGCTTTGAAGCCCTCTACAGCTTTTGGCGCTACTGATGTGCCAAGAACCGTATGCGTCACCACCTCTGAGATCGGGCAAACCTGTCCGGTCATATCCAAAGTGTTCGCCGTTACCGTCAGTGAGTCGCCGTTTTGAAGGTTTTCGACAACATAGCTCATCGTGCCGGTTGGAATGCGAATGACCTCCGTGCTCTGACCGTTAAGCGAAATGCCAAGACGGACGGACGCATAGCTGCCGGTCAATGGACGCTCCCACGAAATATAAGCCCGAGTCATCACAGTCATGCCCGACTTGTAAATCTCCTCAACGATACCGAGGTTTCGCACTGGTGCAGGTGGCTCATTCGGATTCATCGGAGGCACATATTCATACTCACCGCTCAGGTTGAAGATAGACTCGTTATATTCAACGCAAGACAGAGTTCGCTTGAAATCGCCATCGCCGGAAATAGCCGTAACCACGAAAGGCTTAGCCACTCGCGACGACTTGCCGATGTGAATCATGCTCTGAGGCAAAATATCAGCAGGCAATTCCGTATAGAGGTGCAGCAACCCCTTTTCAGGCTCGGTTTTCATGATGTTCGAGGTAAACAGATGATCGAACTTAATCAAATCAACGGCACTACCTACCGCCAAACCAGCCGGAATCCGGTCGAGATACACCGCCTTGCCGTCACTGCCAATCAGACGCTCATTCAGAGAACCAAAGCCGATAGCCGCAACATCACGACTAACAGCAGCATCCAGAGTAACTTTCTTATTAGCCGCATCAATTGCCGCAACTTTTGCTGTCCCCAGCTTGAACGTTGGGTAGTGAACCATGACCTGAGAGCCAAACTCTGCAATGTCAGCCTCGGACAAATCCACCTGAACCACACCGCTCTTCGCCTGTCCGGTCAACGTCCGGCATGAGCGCCCCCAATCAATATGGTCGCTCTGAACCAACACCACATCGCCAAGGGAACATGCAATGGCATCAAGGTAAGCGTCGAACGTGCAACTCACACTGATGTATTTGTTATTGGCTCTGAATACGCCAAGAATTTTCTCCGCCTGCTCTTTGTTGGTCACACCAGGCAATGAAACCTTGTTCTCGCGAATTGGCGCACCCTTGGCAATTTCGTCATGCTCGACGATCTTCACGAAGGAAGCCGCGTTCTTGTTCTCAATGTCGTAGTATTCAGCCTCAAACACGTTTGCACGGTCTTTGCTGCTTGACCATGACACCGACAACGTATCCGCAAGCATGTTTGACGAGCCAAACACCATCACCGGATTGCGAGGCTCGTAGATGATCAGACTTAGCTGGGAACCCACAGGGCTAATCTTCGCCAAACCGCAGCGTGTCACGATCTGTAGCGCATCCCATACACTCGTCATGGAGTCGAATACGCCGTTGAATTTTAGCTTGTTGGAGTTGCAATACGCCGCCCAATCAACGAACCGGTCAAAGTCGATATGTCGCTTAGGAACGGAGCCGATCTCAATGGCAATGTCCAATGAAATCCAAGCAGGGTTGTCACTCCAGATGTAGCCAGTCTGATTGCCTCGGCGGTCATAGGTATTCACCTTGCGACCACGAACAAGGCTGACAACATCCGGTGTCCCGTTTAGCTGGTCTGTTGCCTTGATGGTGGCTCGAAGAACGGCTGTCCCTCGGTGAGCAACCGTCGAATACTGCACTGCCTCAACGGCATTCAGCCAGCACTCATCCATAATGTAGTCTGACTCCGATTCCGCCGTAATACGGAAGAAGCCGAGTTCATAGACGGTATCATGAGCCTGCGAGTTAAGGTTCATCTTGACGATGACCCGCTTAGGGTTTGAGGTGCAGTCTTTAATGATGTTCGACTGCGATAGTGCCTGCATCGCCTTTGCCGACTTGACCGTGACGCCTTTCCCTTCAATCCGGTAGCGGTAGTAGTAACGGGCATTAGTCGATTCATGCTGCTCAAGCTCAACCGAAAGCTCTCTTACCCCCGTTACAATGCCTGTAAGGGGATTTGAAATAACCCTGACCCAATCACTTTCGCTCGACTTCTTGCGCTCAATGATAAGCGTTGCGTTGTAACTATCGGTCGCCGACAGCTTGAACGAGAACTTCACAAGGTGGTTTTTCGTATCAGTGAGGTCAGTGTTAAAAGCCAGCTCCTTACCGGAATCACCTGCATATGTCCAAGTGCCGCCCTTAATTCTGTATGCCGTGCGGATTTCAACCTCTCGGTCCCACTTCTTGTTTGAGTCGTCGTCTCGGTGAATCAAGCCGTATGGGAAAGAGATTTGAAGCTCGGCTGCGTTAGTGCCTGCCGGAAGCTCAACAACCCCCATTTCCTGATTAAATGCTCGACCAACCTCAATGTGGCGACGAATAGACCCAGCATACTCGGAGGAAACTGGCTCATTCAGCGCCCCGCGCTTGTAAGACCAGCTTGTAGACTGATAGCTCTCAATTGGCTGATCGTTTACCAGCACCTCTTTGACTTCGCTGATTTCACCCTCTGATAGCGCGACCAGCATAGTCAGAACTTCGTCCTCGTCATTGTCGGACAGTCCCTTATCCATGCCGATTAGCAAACCGCCCGTCCAATGTTCGCCATACAGGACAGGAATCGGAGAGCCTTCTCGCGTATTCATTGACGGCGCGCCCAAACTGTAAGTTGAGCTTTGCTCTTCGGAGGCGGATGCCCGCGTTGGCATTGGGATAAGCGCGTTGATCAGCAGTGCGCCAGCGGTATTGATGGCGGCTGCAGCCAAGCCTTTCATGAACGTGCTACTAATGCCGCCAGTAGCCCACGCCGAAAAGGCGGCAACAGCAATCAGGGCAACTGAACGTAAAATGCCCTTGTTATCGCCGCCACCACCAAACACATTCTGAATAAGGACGATGTGTTCGCCTTTGCCTGGAATAACCTCATCCCAGACGCTCTCTGCCATTTCCTGACCGCCAAGGAAGACAGCGAATGCGTCATCCCGAGGCAGACCCTCTAGATAATGAGACAGAGCAGCCCCCTCTTGGTAAACGAGGTTCGCGTAATCTCTCTTGCTGAGATCGAACGGCGAGTAGAGGATCTGCAAATGCAAATCGTCACTGCAACTCGCGCTCAAATCCACACTAGGGATTATGTTGTGCTGCATGGTTGATAAACTCCAACAACCTTGTTTCTCCAAACAGGACTCAGCAGACGGTCTACAACAACCATCCCCGAGCCTTGCCACGTGTGAATGAATTGCATCTTTGGCAGCAACATGGCGGTATGGCAGTTCTCACCCGCCACCCTCAGCAGCAATGTGCTGTAAGGAACGAGCGCGTAGGTATTGCTGTCTGTCGGATCGCAGCTTTTGATGGTCGGGTATCCGGCTTTACTCAGCACCGGTTCCCAGCTCTGTTTCCAAACGGCGGCAGAACTTGCCATTTGCCGTGGCGTTTCGGGCGTTTTGTAATTGGGAGCCTCAACCCCCATTCGTCGATAAAGCTCCATCAGCAGCCCGTAACAGTCGTAATAACCGTTTTCGCCTCTCGCACCTCTCAGATAGGGCTTTGTTAGCAAATCGCCAAAATACAACTCAGTCACCGCTTACTAATCCTTTAGCTCAAAATAGACGGAAAACCGCCAAAATTCGCCGAGTTACCCTTGGCTATACAGCCATTTCGGCCATTCAGGCTGTAGTCACAAGTCTGCGCTGAGCCTTTATAGCCGCAGCGTTCATCTTTGAAAAACCAAGAGCAGTATTCTCGGTAGGCAATGCGTCTTGGATACCGAACTCGCAGGTAATCAGGCATTTCCAACTTAAAGGAAATGTCTCCGCCCTTAACGCTCGTATCTGAAATGGATAGAACTTCCGTAAACTCCGGCTCTCTATCGAGTGTCATTGTATTCACAATGTCGATCTGAACCTCAGAGCCAGCCGCCCCTCTTGATGACTCGATAAGGCGCTGGATTTGTCCCGTAGAGTCATGCCCGGTGATGGAGGCAGTTGTCATTTCTCCCTCTGACTGCTGAAACTCAAAGTCGAAGTTCGCGGCCAAGTAGGTATTGCCCTTATATTCAATATCCTCAATCCATCGAGCAATGTAGATTGAGGTCAGCTCTCCGTTAACATCCATCCGAACAGTAAAAAGAGGCACGAATGCCTCTTTTGATGCAAGTTTGGATTTGTCGATAACGGATGCAACATTTAGGTGTCGCATCTATTTCTAAACCTCAGTCAGTTTAATCAGGACATCCCAAAGGTGAACGCCACCAATGCCCTTGTAACTGAACAGTAATTTATCAGCAAAGCGAACCAAATGTAAGTCACCGCTTACTGGGTTCTTGTAGAAAAATGGCTCTACGCCGCCCATGCGAGCCTCATAGAACTTAACCAGCTCTTTCCTGTTTGTCTCAGATAAGTCGGTAAAGCCGGTCTCAAATGACTTACGTGCCTTTCGTGTATGACGGGGGCGCGTGAAGACATACCCATTGTCCGAATCTACCCGAATGGCTTGGTCTTCAAGCTCAACCTTATGCTTGCTTGAATCCTCCCCCGTAGACGTTGAAATTCGCCCGAAATTAGGCATTAACGCATAGCTTCTCATTAGCTAAGTGCTCCCTTCATACCGTCCCTGAATGAACCAGGCTTATTCGCGGCTTCCAACACAACATCAAGAATCATCTTCTTGCCATCAAAACGGCGGCCGGTTTCACGGGCGCTCATCTGCTCTCCTGACTGGTTAATCAGGTTGAACTCTACGGCTCCACCCATTGAGGCGGTTGCTGGCGCTGAGCGCGTCATAGCGGCTTGCTTAGGCATTACCGTAACCATCTGAGGCGCAATACTGCGGCCAGCCATTGCCAAGTTACCCCCGACTGAAGCAATCGCACCGCCGGCCAATGAGCCAACAGATGAAGCCGCCACACCCGAAGCCGCTTGCACACCCGCCGTAGCCCCGCCGCCTTGCAGCGATGTGAACCAGTTGCTAATCCCGTCTGTCAGCGGTGAAATCACCGTTTTCATCAGGGCAATGCGCAGGATTTGCTGAATAACCTTTTCCGCAAAGTTGCGCCACTGATCTTCGCCGGTCATCATGAAGGAGGTTGTTGCATCTACAATTCCTTCAAGAGCACCTGCCATGACGTTTTCAAGCTGCTCGCCAAAGTCCTGATACTGAACCGCCCGCTTCGCAAAAGCCCCTTCGGTTAGCTTTTGGCGCTCATGAGAGGCTGCCGCAGCAATCCGAGTTTTCTCGCCCTGATAAGCCTCCCAACTCAATTTGTCATCGAGATAGAGCTTGTCTAGCGCTTGGTTCTCGGCAACAACGATTTCGTCAAAGGCAGCCAGACGAGCGCTACGGGATGCCTCGTTCTTATAGTCGCCACGCTTTTTCAGGCGATTGTCGATGTTATTCAGGAAAGGCGTGATATTGTCAGAAAGAACAATCTGGTCTTGAATGGCCTGCTTGTTCGCTTCCATGTATTGAAGCATTGTCTTGGCATTATCAACCTGCTCTTTCGGAATCAAGCCGCCATCCGGACTATTCGCCAAGGCCAGAATCTCTTCATACTTCTGTTTGGTAAGGTCAAACTGAGTATTGAACTCGTCCAGCTTTGTCGGTCCCTGCACGTCCATGTCTGAACGCATCCAAGAATCGGCAGATTTCGACAGCTTTCCAGCTTTCTCCGCAGTGGCCTGTCGTCTCTCAAGGTTATCCATCGCACGGGCTACGCCTCGGATATCTTGAGCTAGCTTCTCAAATGCCGGTTCCTTGGCAATCTCGCCAAGCTCTTCCCTAAACTGCTGGATTCGTTCCAATGCCGCACCCAAGAAAGCACCGCTACCGGTTTCGCGTCCGTCCATTCGGGCAAACTGCACCTGTAGGGTTTTCAGGTAGGTCGTCATCTTACCGGTCGTCTTATCAAGCGCTGCACGTCCAGAGTCAGACAAGATCTTGCCAACTTCACCGGAGTAACGCTTATCCACATCGGCCAGTGACTTCATCAGCCCCTCATACTGAGACTGATATTGGTTCATCTGCTCAATGCGCTTCTCGATCTCCGCCCTTTCCTTGGCTGTAACGTCAGGGTTTGACAGATAACTCAGTCGTTCTGAGCTGGCGTCGATTTCCCTTTGCAGCAGTGCCATTTCTTTCTGCACTACACCACGAGCTAGACTGCGCTGTTCAGCTCGGTTTTTGGCAAGCGCCGCCTCTTTCTCAGACACAAGCATTTTCGAGTTAATGATTTCCTCGTAGGCTTTCGCCAGCTTGTCTGATTCTTGGTTGTAGGTAGTTCGAACGGCCTCCATTTCCTCGGCAATTTTGGCTCGCTCCTGCGCCAGCTCTTTTGAAATGGAAGACTCGTAAACGTAAGATGCAGACTTATCCAGCGCCTCTTGAAGCTCTTTCTGAGCCAGCTTAATGCGCTCAAGCTCTTCATCGGTGGCTTCCTTAGATAGCGCACCCAGCCTCTCAAGACGTGCCTCTACGTCCTTGATGGTAGATTCGTTGGCCTGCTTCGGATCGGCTTTCAACTCCGCCGCCCACTCAATCGAGCGATCAGCCAATGTAGACTTATCCCAAATGCCGTAAAGCGCAGACAATGCCTCATAGGCCATCCAAGCTGCGGAAGCCAACGCAGCAAAATGAGGTTGAACAGCCGCAATGCCCGTTCTCAGGGTTGTAAACAGAGCACGAACACCAACCATACCCTTGCGGAAATTACCGAATACCGCAGTCACACGCTTGCCGACAGAACTCAGCTTCTCCATCACCTTCGTCAAAGCGCCACCATCGGCGGATACCTTGTTGAAGTTTTTGAATTTGTCTGCAAACGACTCTACGCCCTTGCCTGCCTTCGACAGCACACTCAGTAGCTTCACAAATGGCGCAACAAGCAGTTTGCCGATACCAAAAATCAGCTTACCGCCAATCAAATAGCCGATTGCCGTCGCGACAGCCGAGATTGCGTCACGGTTCTCATACATGACCTTCATCAGCTCGGTCATCTTCACGACCATCTGAGCAAGCCAAGTGCCGAACTCCTGCGCCCACTCCCTGAATGCTTTTGTTTCCAGTGCGGCATTAAGCTCTAAAACGGAATGCGTTACGGCGTCATAGTAGGAAGGTAGGTTGCCTTCTTTGTCTCCGGAGCCTTCACCAATCTCACGCCCCAACAGCTTCAAGTTTGCGGCCAGCTTCGACATTTGACCTGAATAGGTCTTCATCATCTTCTCAGCCGAACCACCAAAGGCCAGTTCAAACTCAGCAAGAAGACCTTTAATCGCAGGCAATGCCGCAACGGTGCCGGTTTCGATTTGCTTAACCAACTGACCGACTGACACACCCATTGAGCGAGCCATCAGCTTCATTGCCGCCGGAACCGATTCACCCAATTGCTGACGCAGCTCTTCCATCGAGATTACGCCTTTACCCGCCATTTGCTGGATAGCTACGGCTGCACGTTCAAGCTCCAGGTCAGAACCACCAAACGCCGCAACACCGTCAACAAGCGCTTTAAGAGAGCCGTTTGTTGGGTCGATTCCGCCGGATTTGAACTTAACGAATGAGTTTCGAAGGGCATCAATTTTGAATGGCGCTGATTTTGTCATTTCGAGAACGTAATTAACGTCCCGAACCGACTCTTTGACAACATCACCAGTGGTAGCCAGACCGCGCATTGTCAGTGTCAGACGTTCAATATCATCGGTTGCCCGTAAGATCGCGTCCTGCCACGTCCAAAATACATGCTGCAAAGAGGACATTGCCCCTTCAAGCATTCCCAGAACCATCACGCCTTCAAATGCACTTCGACCGACGCCATTGAAGCGACGTTCTAATTTGGCTAAGGCAGATGAGGTTCGGTTGACCGGTGCTTCCACCTTGACCATAGCATCAACTAGCTGCTGCATCTTAACGTCGATGCCGGACAAGGTGTGGTTAGTCTTTTTTGCGGTAGCGTCTAGCTTTTTAAGACGGTCTTTCAGATTTTTGAAAGCCTGTTGAGCACCGCGATCACTCGCGGTGAACTCGAAGTGTAGATTATCGCTCACTTATCGCATTCCCTAGCAGTGATTTCAGCCTATCAATGGCATCTGCATCAGGCTCGGCATCCTCTAATGAGCGTTTAATCTCAATTGGACTGGATAACTGCTCGGTAAGAGATTCCGCGAAGTCCTTGAGGTGTTCTTCACTGGTTTGCGAAGCCCGCAGAAGCCTTAGTTGGCTGATGTCCATTTCCGCTCTGTGGCGGTCTACGTTCCGGCTCATCATCCAAAAGGTTCGAATGGGAAGAGCCAGCACTTCGCTATAGGAAAGGTTGTAGTGATGAATCAGGCGGGAAAAGTAGAAACCCAAGTCAATCGCCACAACCTCACCGCTCTCATTCCGAGTTATTCCTTTCCCTCGGATTGAGATTCGGCACCCTCTTGATTTTCAGCTTCCGCATCCTCGGAAACGAAATTCACTAGGGCAATGATCTGTTCGAAAGTCATGCTTTCCAGTTTTTCGCGGGTGATTGTCGGCACCACTGACAAGACAACTTGAATGTAGGTATCAAGCTGTTCTTGCATCGTTGCATTCTTCTTCTGCATCAGCTTTTGCATCGCCACGAATGCACCGAATGAAAGGGGGTTTACTTTATGCTTCACGCCGCCCAGCAGGACTTCTTTTGTTGCAGGGGCGATTTCGTCTAGATTCAACAGCTTTGTCATTCTCTCGTCTCCAAAAATAGGGGCATTCAGCCCCTAGTAAGTCATAGATGACTTATTTAGCAGTTTTAGCAGTAGACTGTTTGACTAGCGTCCCTGCGGCAGTGCCGCCAACAGTCATTAGATGGCCTGTTGAGTCTGGGTAGGCAGTAAACTCAAGCTCGAATACACGCTCTTCGTTGTGCTTGTAGGCAAAGCTCATAGAGCCAGCCGTAGCAGCGCGAGGAATCGTTACCGAGTAGTCGTCTTTGTTGCGCGGAGTCAGCACAAGCGCCTGCGCCAGCTTCACTAGGTCAATACCCTCGCCAACCTTAACGATCAGTGCCTTCTGACCCGCATCAATCGTTGAGCCAGGCATTACCGCAGTGATCTTCGCAATGTCCGTTTCCACCATCGGCACTTTGACCTTGATGTTACGACCCATGATGCGCTCGGAAACGGTAGTCTCACCGAACTGGTCAACCTTCACTTCGTGAGTGTCAGTTGTAACCTCAACCTCTACACCACCTTTGGTTAGACCAAGTGAAACATCACCGAATGTCACATCACATGCGCCCAATTTGATGTTTTCAACACCTGATGACATAGCAATTCCCTTTGTTAGAGTTTCACGCATGAAAATTCCATTACCATCACGAACTCATACCGCCCTGTTTCGTCCTGACGGTGAGGTTCAGGATAGGTAATGGGTCTGACGTAGTTAAAATGCACATTCCCCGAGGTGACGTTCTCCGCACCTGCATACTCGAAAATCTGATCGACTAAGCTCACGCCGTCAGCTATCGAGTCGGAATGCACCACAAGCCTCAGAACATCCTTGTAATAGCCTTTTAGCTCATGGTCGATTTTGAAGCCGCCGTATGGTGCTGCGAGCAAAATGCCTGACACCACATCGGACGGCATTTCATAGGCAAAAAGTGTTTCTCCAATTACACCTACGCCAATGTAATCGAGGTAATGCGCATAGCTTTCCAAAATCATCGCCAGCGTCCCTTCAACCCTGCTTTGCTCAGGTCATTTCGTAGCTTGTCCATCCAGTGACGGCGTAACCACTCCCGAGAACGACCTATATAGCCAGAGCCAATTTTGAACTGAGAGGCTGACTGCTTTTCGATAGAGCGAATGCCAAGTTTGTATCCGCTCTTGTTCATCGCCGGTGCGTATTTATCGACAGATCGCTGAGTTTTGCTGTTAACAGCTCCCTCTCTGACCCCAATTCGCATGATCAGACCGTCCTTAGTCTTCTCAACCGCCCCTTCAATGGACTCTTCCAATGAACCTGTGTCCCTTGGAACCATCGCAGCCATCACTCGTGCGCCATCTTCGGCAACCTTTCTCGCCGTCTGTAACGTCACTCGCTTAAAACCGTTCTCAGCGTTGGTAAGCCTCTGCCGCGCTTTGCTGGCGGAAAATGTCAAACCCAAGGCTCTAGCTCCGCAGCAATGTGCCCCGCTCTCCCTCGCAAACCCAGCATGATTTCCAGTGAAACAATCCGGAGTCTACGGCCCCGAAAGTCCACACGATCGTCTAGCTCAATTTCCGTATCTTCGGGGAACAGAAGTCGAACATCGTATTTTTGCTGTAACCCTCTTCCGTAGGACGTTTCCGTGAGCGTTCCCTTGGTTGAGGAAGTCGAGCGAATGTCACGAATGACCAGCACTTCACAGTCAAAGGCAGGTTCATGGTTTTGCTCGCCATAAAGCCCACGCATCCGGACTTCCGTTTTTTTAAAAACAGTGACCGTGGCCTTCATCGTTAACCTCGCCCAATTCGATATGAGCGAGTTGTGTATTTGCCCAGCACTCGGAAGGCTCTTGCACCCACGATTTCCTGAGCAGGTCGCCCTTGCTGATAAGTCAGCGAGGTTTCCCCTACACGCTCTGAAACAAGACCGCTGCGCCTCGCCAAGTCAATGGGATCACCACCAAGCACATCGTCAGCCTCATAAATCACTGCAACGGCAATGTCTTCAAGGAAACGGGCTGGCAGATCCATGTATTCACCTGCGCTTAACCTGGTTAGGTCAATGCCTTTATCGAACGATGGAAAGTCAGCAAAACTACTTGAGCGCTCATACACAACCGCTGGATTAAATCGCATGGCGGAAATCCGGCGTGACGCCTCAATGATGGCTTTGCGCTTCTCACCTTGGCTTGCGCCAAGAAACTTGTTCACGTTCGGCACATCCAGCAGGTGAAGTTCTGCTTCGGCTACCGTAATCAGTGCCTCTTGAGGGACAAAAAGATCTGCACTGGCAATAATTGCATACCGGCGTTCCTGCTGAGCAACATCGCCATCATCGTTCTCCATCATTAGGTGAATGATGCGCAGCGCCTTACGCTGAAAGCCGTCAAGCCTATTTAGTTCGTCATCAATGACGATTTCCACAAACTCATCGTCGCTGTAGACATCAATCGGCAGTTCGTCGGTCAACAACATGCCGTGATGATCCTGAACGCGGTATGACGCAGTGATTTTCCCGTCAAGGTTTGGAGCATCAAACCGAATCGTTACACTGCTGCCTGCGATATGAGTTGCCAGTTCAGACATTTCATGCCTCCTGAGCGGCAAGAATTTCCTCGATCAGCTCTTCGATAGAGCGAGCTTTGATACCGAAGGTCTCTCCAACCTTGCGAAGCCCTGCAATACCAGACTTGTCCGCAATTGCCTCTAGCTCATCGCGTGTAAACGTTGGTAGTGCCTGTTTAGGCTGCTCAACCTTGGCTTTCTTGCCAATGCGCTTCTCAACCGGTTCGGCTGACTGAATTACCTTCTTCGCCTGATCGGCGTCAGTGGTGTTGTATCCACGCCACATCGTCTCGGCAGGATTCGGGTTTTGCCCCTCGTCAGTCTCAACTTCCATGATTGCGCCGAGGGTTTGAGCGTCACGATAAGGGATCGGCTCAACAGTCTTGCCGTTCTCAAAATAGGCACCAACCATAACGCCGGTGAAGTTTGAGAATGTCTCTGACTTGATGATCACATGCACTTTCTTGTTTTGCATATCTACCCTCTTTGTAAATACGGGCGGCTCTTTCGAACCGCCCTGACAACTTCAAACCAACAAAGATAAGTCACTAGTGACTTATCTAGCAATTAAAATTTTACGTTGTCGATACGAGCGATAGCGTAGTCGTGCTTGTTAGCCAGACCGCAATACCACTTAACGCGGGTGCGAACCGCATCTTTGTTTTGAACTGTGCCGATAGACTCAACAACGATACCAGCGTTGTCCCCGCCATACAGGCCAGTTACACCGTTTTCTTCGCTCAGGTGAAGAGCGTAGATTGGTGCTTTCTTAGTGCCCTCGCCGTCAGTAACAGGCAGGAAGTCGTTCACGATGATTGGCACACCGTTGTGGGTCAGCATAACTTTGCCGAACTGTGGCAGCATCACTTCTGATGGTTGCAGACCGCCTACTGTGCGCAGCAGTTGCAGGTAAGCGCGTTTGTGCTCAGAACGCATCATGATTGCGTCACAGCCCAGCGCGTTAACCGCATCAACCACCTCATCCAGCATTGACCAGTTCATTGCAGCGCCAGCCGCGTCGATGATCTGCTCGCTTGCAGTCAGACGACCAAGGCCATCGAAAGACTTGCTGTTAGAGGTTTCGTCGCCCAGAACCAGAGCGCGCTTGAACGAACGAGCCAGACCTTTAACTTTCAGGCGAACTTGAGTCGCAAGCTGATCGCTAGTGTCAGACATAGTAGTTTGAATGAACTTGTCTACATCCACGTCACCCGCGATGATGCGTAGCTTCGCAACATGCTCGGAGAACTTAGCCGCGCCTTCTGGAACAGCGTCGTTTGGATCTAAGAAAGATGCTTCGCTTAGCTCTTTTTCGCGGTTGTAAAGGTAGGCTTTAGAGTTCACTTTCATGAACGGCAGAACAGCGAACAGCTCTTCACGATCAATGATCGTTTCAATGATTCCCTGCTCAAGTTCGTTGTTCGATAGTTTTTTAGCTTCGTCGATTAATAGAGGCATTATCTATTCCTTTAGACAATCAAGGGGAGGCTCCTTGCCTCACCCAACTACTTCATCAATTTGGCTAGACCCGAAGAGAGCTTTTGCTCAATGGTTTTTGCCTGCGATTCCTGACCAGGCTTAATACCGAAATCAGTCATCGAATTTGCCCCTGCCTTTTGGCTAGAGCGAAGAATATGATCGGCGTCAGTATCGGCTGCGATGATTCGGCTAATTGCATCCTCGAAGCCAACAGGTTCGCCCTGTGCATCAACAAGAGGTGCGCGATCTGCGCAACCGGCTGGCTTGTTGTAGCCAATTACCTGCCCCTGCTCGTTAACTTCGAAATGACTGCCGTAAAGCACTCGTGCCTTCGTCGCTGGAAGAACGGTTTTCTCGCGCAGGAATGAAGAATTGCTAAACGACTGACCGACTGTTAGCTCGATGATTTGCTTCTGTAGCGCTGCCTTTTCGTTATTGACCTGCTTTACTTGGCTGCGAAGCCCTTGTAGTTCGGTTTCATGCTGCTCAACCATTTGCGATTTCAGAGCATCCCACTGGCCTTTCTCTTCAAGGCGGCGAGTCTCTTCTTCTTGCTCACGGGCTAAGCGCTCTTGTTCAGCCGCAAGAAGTTGTTGTACTTTCTCAGGCGTTACGTCACCGAATGCTTTCAACTTCTCTTTCTTCTTCATTGCATCTTTCAACAGGGAAGCGTTGTCTTGTTCCAGTGTTGCTAGACGCGCTTTCATAGAATCAACATCTTCAACATCTTGCTGACCTTGTTGGTCTTGTTGACTCTGCTCTTCATGGCCTTTGTCGGCTACACCAGCACCACCAGCTTCCTCGCCGTTGGTTGCTTCACTCATGTAACCGCCTTGCGCCATCAGCTTTCGTAGATAAAACGGCATATCAAAAATCCCTTTTTCGTGATTACTCGGTCTCTTGAGCATCAGTAGGTTCAGTCTCTCGAACCATTCGCGCCCGAGTATAAGTAAGCGCTGACTTATTATCAATATCCATTTTAGAATTTTTAGGCGGAAAATCAGCTAATTCGGCAAAAATTTCAGCCTCTTTGTCCTTCGGCAGACGAGGGAATACTTTTTTCAGCACCATTGCCATTTGCTCACGACGAGCAGCATCAGGCGCTTCAAGGTTTTTCATCTGCTCTGCAACGGCAAATTCATCGGCTAGGCCACGAATATCAAAGCTCTCCGGATAGCTCACATAGTCCACCATTTGAGAGTCACCTGACTTCCCGTGCCAGCGCTCAACGATAGCCGCCAGACGATGCTCTGCCTGCTCCAATGTGCTTGCCTTGTTTACCAGCAGGGAGTTGACGCGCTGGAAATCAAAGGCTTTCGCTACGCCGGATGAGTTATCAATACCAACGGCGTTATCTTGCTTGGTTCGTTCTCCGGCCACACCGATAGAGTGATAGATCTCGTTAATGATCTTCGAGATAGTGTCGATAATGATTTGTGCCTGCTTAGGATCTGGTGACATGAAGAACGGCTTCGCCCCACCCTCACCGTTGAACGTGAATACCCGCTTGGTTCCCATATCCAAAACCTTTTGCAGATCATCATCACCTGGCAATAGCCCTTGGACCGGAATCGCAAGTTGCGAATAGGTTTGGTCTTGGATAATCGCGTCCAAGTTGGACAGGTAATTCGCAACCGAGCGATCAAGATAAGCCACGTCATCAATCAGCCCCGTCGCTGCATACTTGTTTTCCGATGAGTGGAAGCAATCGACTGGAAACACTGGAACAACGTTTAAATCGTGCGTCCCTGCACTCTCCAAGCCCACTTTGACTTTCGCCCCTTTGTGCTTTTGTGGAAACTCGCGGAACAGATACCAGCTCTGCTTTGTCCACAGACGATAACGTAGGAACGTTTTGCCGGTTGATTCGAATGGATCGGCATCATCACGACCAGTTTCTGCAATCAGACACCATGACAGATCGCCATTCTCGTCGTAGGCAAAATCAAGCATCTGCATTGGCGTAACGATATAGGCGTAAACGCGGCTATCTGAGTTCTTCTCATCTGCCAGCGTTACAATGTCACTTGACTTAGTCGAGTCCACTACGACCCAAATACGACCGAATACAGACGATGAGATATCAACGGTTCGCATAAAGTCGTCAATATCCAGCTTGTCTCGGGTCGCACACTCCCAAAAGCGCTTAACCTCTTCGCTGGCGTCCTCGGCACGAGTAACCGTTTCCTTGAAGATATACTTATGAACAAGGTTCACGACCTCTCGGGTGTGGTTGAACCGGTAGGCACGATCAATACGTTCCTTGTATTCCGCGTCGCCCTCTTTGTAGTAGCGGAAAATATTCTTCTTGAACCACTCACGACCGCCTTTGTAGGTGGACTCCAAAAACTGCCAGTGCTCAAGCATCGCCTCATAAAGTGGATGGCGACGACTAACCAGCTCCATGATTTTCTTGTCTGAAATTTCCATTTTTCTTACCCATACTAAGTCATAGGTGACTTATCTTGAAACGCCAATAATAGAGTGTTTCTTCACAGGGAAACGACGGTGAATTGGATAGCCCAAAGCATCCGTGATGTGCTCTACCCCTGCCGCCTTGTCGATATCGCGAGTGCCAGGCTTATAAAGCACTTGCTCAAACGACTCGATGGTTGTCCGGCAGCTCGGGTCAACATACAGTCGAACCGCGCCGTTTGCTGCGCGAAGCAGTCGGTTGACGGCATTCACACGGTCTGCAATCGCGGGGTGCTTTTTGGGATGGTCAATTCGCACGAACCCCTTTTCCCTGAAAATATCCAAGTCCGACTCACCGCGAGCATGTTGTCGGTGTGCGCCTGCAGGGTCGGGATAAACCGTAATCTGCTGCTTCCAGCGCCAAAACTTACGCTCCAATTCGTCACAAGCCTCTTCGGTGTTGGACGAATGCAGAACGATTTCATCAACAACCCAAATTTCCCCATTTGGCTGAGGCTGTAAGACCACTGCACTCATCGGGTCGATGTTGAAGTCCTGTCCCACCCAGATTGGTAATTTAGGATTGAACGGGCATGGTTTAACGTGGGTTTCACGCTCAAACGGGTAATAAACCCGACCGGACATCGTCGTGAACGACGCCTCGTATTCCTGCATGAATGACTTCGGATCTAGGTCAGCTCTCGCCGCCTCGATTTCGTCCTCTGGAACGAATGGGGACATTGCCGTTGTGTATTGCCAGCTTTCCCATTGGCCGCGACGAACCATTTCCGGATCTTGACCCATTTTCCAAAGGTCATAGAACGCTGAGAAACCTTTAGGTGTCCCGATGATCAATGCACCACCGCGTGTGGACGATAGCGTTGGGCGAATTACCTTAGTCCACGTCTCAGGCTTCATATCCTGAAACTCATCAAGAACGACAAAGTGCAAGGCCACACCACGGAGCGTATCGGGCTTATCCGCCCCCTTTAACGCAATCTCTGATCCGTTCTTTAGGATCATGGTCATGGTTGTGTCGTTGGTCTTTAGCACATACCGGTCATTGATGGTCTGCTTTAGCTCATCCCACAGGATTTGCCTTGCCATCTGATAGGTCGGTGCGATATACCAAACCCGCTGTCTCCGCGCCTTCATCGCATACTTGGTGATCAGCGAGATGGACAGCATCGACTTGCCCCAACGACGACCGGCGCAAACCACCTTGAAACGGGCGCGAGATTTGAAGACCTTCATCTGCCCCGCATGAAGCTGAATGATATTGCCGACTGAAATACCCATTAGGTAACAGCCTCCGACTCAGCCTCCTCTCGCTCAAGCTCTTCCCGCTCTGACGCAATTTCCTCAGCAAGTTCTGCTTCCAGCTCATCCAGGTCAACAATGTCTTCGGCATCACCGGTTTGGGCCTTGCGAAGCTCAAGCACCTGTTCTTGAGTCAGCTCGGCGAACATCAGCTCAGGCAATTCGTCGTCGCGAACGTCTCTGTCATCCATGCGAAGTGCCTTGTGGGAAACCTCATAGCACTTGGCTAAGGCAGCCGACGCTCGTTGCAGTGCCTTAATTGATTCTTCGGCTGAACCTATGCCTCCGTGCGATCTTGCACCTTCGGCAACTTCCTTCATCACAAGCGCGCCAAGGTTGTAAGCCCACTTGTCGTATGACTCCTGACGAGAGGCGATCAAGTTTGCCCGTTCCACGGACTTGTCGATCATTTTCTCTTTCACAGCCTCTCTGACAGCATCCGCAGTGGCAGCGCTACCCTTCTCTACCCCACGAGCCTTAAATCGTCTTGAAAGCGTTTCTGGACGCATCCCCGACTTCTCTGACAGCGCCGCAAGCGTGTATTCGCCCGAAGCCCACATAACCTCAAGCTCAATCCATTCCGACGGCGTTAAAATCCTTTTCTTTTCCGGCATAAGTAACCCATTACTTACTACACGAGGCGATATTATCAGCAAGGCGCGGTATTGTTAAGATTATGAGTAAGCCGCAGCTTATTATTTTTAAAAATATAAATATTATGGAAGCGCGGTTTTTGAAGAGATTTATGTGAAAGATAAGGCTCTAACGAACCTTACTTTCACGAAGAGTTTTCAATTCCGCAGGTAGTTTGAAGAGAAGTCGCGGAGTCTTAACCTTGATTGGAAGCTGGGTTCGCAAGAACCTTGCTTCCAATATATATAATATATTTTCTTAATATTATTAGGACATGCCTACTCGTGCGATCTGCTTGGCGAAAGCCCGCCCCAAAGTTGTCAGCAGCAGCGTCCGACGGTTCTGACCTCCCTCTGAGCGCTTGCGGAGTTCGCCTTTGGTCAGCAGCCGTTTCTCGATCAATGCTCGCAGGCTAAACTGAAAACTTTCTTTTGACGTTTTGTAAGGTAGCGACTCAAGAACCGAATCCAGATCTGCAATGCCTCGCACCTCTTCGACAATGAGGATTGTATGGATAATCTGTTTTTGTTTCTTGGTGAGAATCATGCGGACTTAACCTTCTTCCACTCCCTGAATTTCTCCATGTTCAAAGGTTCGTTCATCCCCTGCCAGTAGAATGCCTCGATAGGCAGTTCCTTTGGCATTGACGCATTGCCGTAGTCAGGATTTTTGTAAGCACCGTAGATGGCCGTTGAAAAACATAGGTCTTGAAGCCCGGCAACAACCTCTTCGATGGTCATTGTCACGTAGAAGTCCTGAACCCGTTTTTTGTTGTTCTTGCCAGCCTTATCTCGACTTGAATGCTTAAAATAAACATCAATCAGAGCTTTTCGCGTCCGCTCACGCAGGGATGGGCTGAAATTCGCAATCTCCGCCATCACAGCGTCCACATCTGTCGGATCTGACTCGACGTATAAGCTAAACGCTTTAAGCGCGTCTCGACGCTTCTGTGGCGCAGGTGGCTTAACGAATTTGAAGCCAGCTTTCATGGCGAACGGATTGTATTTGGACATGGCCGACTTAATCTCAATGACTTCCCTATCGTGCATACGGCACGCAAGGTTGATCATCTGATAGCTAATGCCACAGCCGCGATACATGGTATCCAGCACACACCGAGAAATTGTGCCGAACCAGCGCTTCGTTACCATCTTGCCTCGATAGGTATTGGTCAGCTTGGTTTCGGTGCCAGGTGCCATCTTGGGGAACATCAGGTGACGTTCGGCCAGAAGTAACTGCGGATACACGATAACAACAACACCAATCAGGTTGCCGTCCAGCTCACAGCGATAATACTCAGCAGCGCCAAAGCTATTGCCAGCCTTGTAATGCAGTGATTTGAGGGCGTGCCAGTCCTCGACACTGCCCTTCTTCACTACAATGCGATCCATGAACGGCAGGCGGCTTGGAAAGTCCGAAGCCTTGTGGCGCTCAATAATCACATCATGCTGCATGAGGAACCTCAGCTAACTTTTCACAAAGCAGATAGCCTTCCAGTTGCCAGATTTCACGATAGGCATTGTCAAAGGCTACCTTCTTGCCAATTTCCTCATCGTCGTTTTCCGGTGAGCAGCAGGAACTTGGTTTGCCGGTTACAGAGAAGCCGTTCACCATGTTAATCACACACCAGCGAAGAATACCGCCGGTTGGCAGTGTGTGCTTGACGTATTCGACCGAATGGATGCGCTCAGCGATGCTTTCAACCGTTACGCGAGGGGCTGTAAGTCCCTTCTTCTCCATCATGTCCTGAATTTCGTTACGGCGGGCCAGTTCATTCATTTTCGCTCTCTCCATGAACTTCTACGGCTACACGCTCCTTGTATAGCTTCGTAATGGTGATATCCGGCTTAATGCTTGAATGCAGGTCGCTATGCGTTGTTGCGACAAGTAATGTCGCCCCCGCGTTCCGAGCAGCACGTTGCAGGGAGTTGGAAATACACATAGCGGTTGTTCGGTCCAATACCGCACCAAACTCATCGGCAACCCAAACTTGGGCGCCTGACTCGACTAATTTAGCAATGCGCAGTCGGTAACGCTGGCCATCAGACAACTCACTCGGCTTACGGATGAAGAGATAGGCGTCATTCAGCCCTGCCACATTCATCAGCCCAAGCCCTTCGGTTGTCGTTTTGCCAATCTGGTCAATGAGGGTTTTGTCGTGGTCTAAAACCACATCATCAATCGTTTTGACCGACAGGTGCTTTGCCATTTGTGCCGCCAGCTCTCTTAGAATGACGGACTTGCCAGAACCACTTTGACCGGTGATGTAAACGACATCGCCTTGATTGATTTCCAATTTCAAGTTGTCGTAAATCGTCCATGCCTCGTCCTCAATGCCTAAGCCAAATGACTCCGCCACTTCCATGACTCGCGGTGTTCGCTCCACCTTCGAGTTGAATGACTTGTTGATCACGTATTCCATTGCCAGACACCTCGTTAAGAAATCAGCATTGATTCCAGCTCTTCGAGGTCGCTGGATACGTGCGGGTCTGGCGTTTCGCTGAAATCCATCACCTCTTCGGCTTTAGCCAGGTCGCGTTTGGCGTATTCGACAAGAGCGGCAGCTCCCGATCGTCCGGTCAGCTCTTCCATCATGGCAACCCAACGAATGATTGTGCGCCCGTCCTTCATCGGCACTTCGCGGAAGCCAAAGGCATCGGAAATTTTCAGTTTGGACTCGGCAATTTCCTCACCGATTTCTTCGTTCTCTTCTGCAATGCGGCTTGCCTCCATCGAAACGTCCGAAATCAGCATTTCCTCGCCCAAATCACTGGAAAGCAGGTCTTCGGTCATCATTTGCAGCTCTTTGTCGTCAAACCCAAATAGGTTTTCAGAGCGATCCGCCGACAGAATCTCGTTGATCTCTTCTTCCAGCAGCTCCATATCATAATCGGTAGAGGCCAGCCGGTTATCTTCAAGACGTTTGGCGGCAACTTCTGTATCGGTCAGATCACTACGGATAATTACCGGAATTTCACTCAGTCCTGCGAAAATTGCAGCTTCGGTTCGCCCGTGGCCGGTAATAATGACCATGTCTTTATCGACCGTAACCGGCTGGTCGAATCCACGCTTAACAATTGCGGCAGACAACGCTTCAATCTGTTTTTTGTTATGGATTTTGGCGTTTTTTTCGTAAGGAATGAGTGTTTTGGGGTCTAGATAGACAACCTCAAGCTGTAAATCCTTCATCAGCTCGCTCTCCATTGCTCAATGATGTATGCAAGTGCTTCCCCTGCATCTTCCATGTCATTGCCCGTCTTGATGCCTTGCGATTTCACCACAGCACTGATGGCATCACGCACTGCACCTGCATATTCGTTTGGCACTTTAAAGCGCATCATCTGTCCCGAAGCGACCGATTCCTGATCTAGCTTCTCCATTGTGCGTTCAATCTCTTCTTCCCGCTCTGAATCGTCATCCAGACCATCAAAGATCGAGTCATCCAATGCTGCCGAACTGATTGCGATATCCAAATCTGAGCTGATTAGTGCGATTTCCGACATAGAAACATCAAATACCGCGTCAATTTCTTCAATCAGGCGAGCCAGTGCCAGCTCATCGTCTTCGCCATAACGCTCGTTGTCCAAAACCCCGATTCGTTTGGCTTCGGCTTCGGAGATTTCGCCCAAATCAGCAATGTCGATCTCATCCCAGCCAAGAACCATCGCAGCTTTCCAGCGATGTTCTCCGCCGATAATCTCGAACTCGTCTCCAAGTCGTCGAACTACTACGGGCTTGAAGGAACCGACTTCCTCAATCGAGCGCACCAGCTTGTCGAAATCTGGCGGCGACATTGAGTTAGTGTTCCAAGTGTTTGGCCTAAGACTGTTCACACTTACACGCCGGAAGGTGATGGTGTTTTTTGCCATTTTTCTCAGTTTTCTAACTTTTTTTACTTATAAATTTTTGCTTAAAATAAGTCACTAATTACTTATCAATCGTGGATTATGTGCCTTTCGTAGTTTTCAGGCAAGGAGTAAGATTTGAAAACTGTCGCTATCATCCGCAACGCTGTTACTGCGCAGCTCGTCAATGCTGACCGAGACGCAAAACAGATCGTTCAAAAAGCCCTTAGCTACGTAGTTGAGGGGGCAAAATATTCCTCTACTGGCTGGGATGGAACGTCTACGTTCTTTGATTGGGGAACGTGCAAATTCCCTGCTGGCTTCACCAATGCCATCGCAACCCGTCTAAAGAAGAACGGCTACAAGGTCATCACCAAGCGCAAAGAAATGGTTAAGCCGCTTGGAAAGCCAAATCCGGTGGTTAACGCATTCCCACCTAACCCGTTCTACGCATATCAAGATCTGACCGTTGAGCGTTTGGTTGAAATGGGCGGTATGGTGGCTCAAGTGGCAACCGGTGGTGGTAAGTCGGTTATTGCCTGCAAAGCACTGGCGCGTATCAACCGACAGACACTCTTCATCACGACTCGCGGTGTGCTGATGCACCAGATGGCCGGCAACTTCGAAAAATCTCTTGAATACCGCAAGTCCATTGGTGAGTTACCTGCGGGTGCTTTCGTCGGCATCTTGGGTGATGGTGAATTTACCATGTCCAAGTATGTGAACGTGGCTACCGTCCAGACACTAGCCAAGGCACTTGAAGATCCAAAGGCGGATTGGGATTCGGCGAAGAAGAAAAAGCACCTGGCTAAACGTAAGGTCGTGCTCGATATGCTTGAGCGCACCTCTCTGCTGATCCTCGAAGAAGCCCATGAATCATCCGGCGGCCAATTCTATGCCATCGCAAATGCCTGTAAGAACGCAGATTACCGGCTTGCCCTGACTGCTACGCCATTCATGAAAGACAGCGCAGAGGCAAACATGCGCTTAATGGCCGTGTCCGGAAGTATCGGCATCAAGGTAACAGAAGAGTTCCTGATTAATGCCGGTATTCTGGCTCGCCCTTACTTCAAATACATTGAATGCACTCATCTACACGACAGAGAGCGCTTTGATGCGAAGCCCGAACTTGCCAAGAAATACCCTAACACCAACTTGTCTTGGGGCGCTCCATATCAGAGAGCATACACACTTGGCGTTACCTACAACTTCCAGCGCAACCGACTGATCGTAGCGCAAGCCAAAGAGTTCAAGGACTACGGGCTAAGCACGATGCTGCTGGTTAAGCACAAAGACCACGGGCGTATCTTGTCTGAAATGATGAGCGCACTTGGCATCAAGGTTGAGTTCATCTTCGGCGACTCGAACCAAAGTAAGCGTGAAGCGGCACTGAAGAAGCTGGCAACTCGCAAAATTGACGTGCTTATCGGCTCGACCATCTTGGACGTAGGCGTTGACGTTCCGGCTGTAGGCGCAGTTATTCTTGCCGGTTCGGGTAAGGCAGAAGTAGAGCTTCGCCAGCGTATCGGTCGAGGTTTACGCGCCAAGAAAGATGCCGCGAACATCTGTTTTGTCGTGGACTTCATCGACAAGTGCAACAAGCACCTCTACAAACACTCGGAAGAGCGCCGTGCCATTGTCCACTCCACTAAGGGCTTCGCAGAGGGCATTCTTCCGCAAGGGACCAACTTCGACTACAGCCTGCTAAAACAGAGCCATAAGGTTGCGTGATGAGCGAAAAGAGTTTTGTGAATATCAACGTGAAGGTAAGCAACCAGGCTGTAACGAACCTACGAAGCGCCATGAAGCAGTCAAAGACCAAGCATGGTGTGAAGCTGGACAGAGGGGCTGTGGTGTCTGCTGCGCTTGAGAGTTTTACGCAAGACCAGTGGGAGAAAGTTTTACAGCCATTGGTCGAGCAAGCTCTAAGGTTTCGAGAGCTTGAGAGCCTGATAAAACAAGGCAAGCACGTATCACCAGAAGATATTCAGAGCCTTTTCATGGGCTGAGACAAGGGGCGGAAGCCCCTTTTCTTTTGCCCGTTTCATGGCTCAGGGCTATAAGGCTGCCCCACTTTTCAAATCGGTAATATTTTGGTGTCCACTTTTAGGGACGGCGAGCTATAAGGTCAGTGGAATTTCAGGGGGTCGGCTGGTGTCAGTTGGCCACTTTGGGTCAATTGGGTCAGGCTGGGTCTATAGGGTAAACAAGATACAGAGGCTCTACTGTCTCTACATGTTATTGGGTCTATACAAGGGCTATAAGGTTAGTGGGCAAAAACAGGGATTTCTGCCGAGGCAATGCTTTCCAACCAACTCGATTGTTTCTAAGACTTCCGTTCTTTCAGTCAAAAATAAATCACGCTCAAATCGCGCCAGAATCGCAGCCAGAAAGCGACAAAGGATTAAAGCCATGCGCTCGCACCACTAACAAGGAAAAGCGCTGAGAATGGCATACAGAAAGGATTTTAAAGAGGATGAAAAACGCGCAAAAAAATCCGCCACTCGGGCGGATCTTGTGTTTTTGAGACTGGTAATTTTTCTTGTTGTGGTAGTGGCGAATTTTCGCCACCACACTTAATAAGTCATCGGTGACTAATTTACTGAGCATTAACAAAAACACTTAGTGACTCAAATTTGCTGCTAAGCAGTTGAAGTAATTTTGAATTTTCAGCTAGTTGCACTGTTCCGCTATCATTTGAAAGTTTCGCCTTGCTAGTCACTTCGAAAGCGCCCAATTTAACAAGCATTGACAGAATCATTTGAGACTGGCGATTAGTCTTTTCGCGTTTAGCATTCAATTCCACTTCGCACAATTCCGGATTCGCTTTGCGCCATGCTTCAACCTTAACGTCGCTGTAAAATTCGCGGAATTGTTTCACTGTAAAGCTATATGTTCCCATTTCTTCAATCAGTTTAAACGGAATGATTACATTAGTTTCAGTTGAGCGCGCTACTGTATATTCGAAATTCTTTTGTCCGAAGATAAACGCCAGTTTTTCTAGTGAATACATATCACCGCAAATATCCGCTAGATTCAGTTGGTTTTCTTTTTGCATTTGATAGTTTGCGCTTGCTGCTTTCTGATCGTTTTCTACCATTGCAAGGAATTGAGAAACATATCGGGCGCGTTTCTTTTCCGTGCGGATAGTTGCTGTTAGATCTTTTTCACGCTGTTTGTCGTTTGTTTCCGCTAGTGCTTTTTCCAGCTCTTCAACTTTGCTATCAATGACAGCTTGAATGTTTTTCACGTTTTGGACAGCATCAGCTTTAGATTTTACGTTTACAGTTTCAGCGTTAGCGATGTAAGATACAGTTGATTTAGCCATGATAGTTATTCCTTAATTACTGGTTACTTGATACTTGGTTAACTCATCGAAACTTTGGATTGGCGTCTCTCGTTTCGATGTGGTCATTATGGAACTTTCGAGCAAAACCAGCAAGTGTTTTTTTCGAAATTTTTCGGCTTTAATGCTTTTTGTGACCTACTGCGTAATTTATTAATTAAGTAGGCTTGATTGGCTAAATCATATCCAAACCTACAATTCTGGTTATTGATTTTCCTTTATTTCTTGGTTATTCGCGTCACGCGTTCTATATACCAGCGGAAAAAGTCGGCTTTATTGCTCAAGCCTGCCGGACGGTGTCAACCTTCCCTGAAATAAAACCTTCTGAAAACTCCGGTAAGCCTTCCCTTATATTTTTTTACCCCCTAATTTGTCTGCGAATACAAATTTCCCTAACTCTGCACTATTCGCCCTGCCCCCTTTCCCTAATTTTTGCGGCTGGACACCGGAAATTGAAATACCTGAGTTTACGTCCCGCGAGGTGTTTGGAGCCGGAGTTGCTGTTTTGAGGCTGGAAGTGCCGCGAGGTGGTCTGATTGGTTATTTAGACGAGAGTTAGCCAGGTTAAATGTGTTGCCCTTGGAATATGGCCTTGCGGTATGTTGCGGGCAAAAGAAAGGGAGCTTACTGCTCCCCGAATACTTCTCTTAGGATTTTGGCAACGGTTCTCTTGGTGCCTTTGATGTTCACGACATATGGCTTCCCGTCCTTCATGGACGCCTTCTTTGGTCGGATGGTGACGCAGTCGCCTTTATTGCTTAGGAAATATTTGCCGTTGAACTCCGGAACCTCTTTCCAGACAACTTTGCCATCGGCTTGCTCTTGAGTCGTAAACAACTCATCGACAAAGGTATTGGACTGTCGCTTCCACTTGCTGCCGTCTTCTCTGATAAGCGTGAAGTGGTAGTAATCACCGTTGCTGGCTCTGGTCTTCTTTAGCGACCGCAGCTCTCTGATTTCTCCGTCCTCGTTAATCTGATATCCCTCGAACTCCGGAATATCACGCCATTCTTGATAATCGCCTTTCATACGTCAGTATCTTTATTTTTTGGTTAGCGTGGCAGAATTGTATGTCTGAGAGCTTATCGAAGCAATGCCAGCACCTTCGCCTAATTTGTCTGTTGCCTGAAGGAAAAGGCAGAAAAGACAGTGCTAAATCAGTCAGGTCAAATAGACAAAAGGATCGGCGAAGAAGTTTTATCTCCTTGCCGATCCCCTGTCATGGCAGTGGCAGCATTACAATAGAGAAACGGGTGGCTTCCCTTTCGGTAAGAGAAGCAATGAAAAAGTGCTTACCTTGCACTCCACCGAGGAAGGAACTTAGCGAAGCTAACCGGAGAAACGCAACATCAAGCAAGGTAAGCAATATGGGCGGCAGTCCGGCTCGGTGAGAGGACAAGTAACACCACCGAACTGCCTAATTCTATATATGGGAATAATTCCCGTAGTCCTCTTTACTGGCTGTCAGCCTTCAACGGTTTCCATTTCATCTAGCGCCGCAGTAAGCGTCGTAGGTGTCATGGCAAAGGTCGCTTTATCCATCCAGTAGTAACGGCCATCAGAGCCGCGCATAAGCTGTTTGTGCTGGAAGAACTGTAGCGGATGAGCTGAGTAAGTCACCGCATCAGCTTTCTCCGTCGCTTTGCGCTTGCGTCGCAGTTGCTTACTGCGCTGCTTACGTTCACGCTCTAATGTCTTCGCCAGCAGCTTGTCAATGCGCTGCTCAGTGCGGATCTGCTCACGATCCGAATCAGTCATGTAAGCTAACTTATACTCAGAACGCTTACGTGCCTGTTCTTGTGTATATGTAAACATATTTTTGTCCTCTCGCTTGCTGGCTAAGGGGGCAATGACCAAACCCCCCTGATAAGCCAGCGCTTACTATTCTGCATACTGAAAAAGTAAATGCAACACCAAAACTAACTAAGCGCTTACCTATTAAGCAGCATTTAAAAATTGGGATAGTTTCTCAGGTTGAATCCCCAAGGTGCGAACACAGGCTCTTTCGATAGCCGCAAGACTCGCTGTAGACAGATAAGCACCGCTCTTTGCCTTTTTGGACATAACTACCAGGTCAAAACGCTGAATGCCGTTTTCTGTGTTGTAGGTGGTCAGGCGTGCTTCAACGTTTCCGTCTTTGCAGAGCTCGATAACTTGAATTGTGTCTTTTGCGATTTGCATTGTATTCGCTCCGTGGTTCCGTTGATGTGCTCATTTTCGCGGACTTGGAGAGGCAAGGAAGTGGATTGCTGAGGGCTGTCTGATTTCGCTCGGCTGAGCTTTTCTTCTGTCTGTTTTGAGAGGTTTTGCTTTTACCTTGGCTGTTTCTCTTTGCTTGTTCTTCTGTTTGCTCTGTTTGCTCTGTTTTGGCTTTTTTCAGGTAAAAGTGGTCTTTTGAGCGATATGTGATACCAGCAAGAAATCACAAAATCTACCCAAGACCAAAGCCAACCCTGAATTAGAGGTTTCTGGAGAAAAATTGCGAGCGAGCGCTTAATTTTTAACCAACACTCTTTCCGGTTATCCGGCACACAAGTTTTTGTCTTCTTGAAAAGCTGACTTATCGCGGCATCGTTCTGCGCAGTGCCCTGTCCTATTCAAACAGGAAGCCGAACCAAGTGGCTGCGGCTTACTTATTAGGCGCACATTGCATGGTGTGTCAAACCCCGTGACTAAGCGGATACCAACCCGCGCTTTATGGTCGATTTCTACAGTTTCTTTTGGCTACTTAGTGCCTATAGTGGCATCACATTAACCCGCGTTTCACTGGCAGTGGTCGTTCTTCGCCAGAACCCCGCTCGAAGGGCTTCGCTTTTCAAGAGTAGTGCAATTATGTTTCTGACTGGTTGTGTTATCGGGGAGCCGTCACTAAGCTCAACGCCCAAAGGAACAAAGACTAGCTGCGGCACGTTCCAATGAGTTGCACTACATCACTAACCGCTTACTTATTTTACATCCACCATATAGCGCAAAACAATCATTTAGTAGCCAATGCCTAAGCAACTGCTTATTTTTTATCTAGTAAAGTAAAACGCTGTAGAACGCGCTCAGAGACGATTTCAGAAAAAGTGGAGCCATCGTATTCCCCACACTCAAAAACACGCAGGGAGACGATTCTGGGAAGTTTCTCGGGGGTTTCTTGCGGAAGTTTTTAAACACCCCGCCAATTTGCCCATTCAGTCATTTCCCGAAAGGTAAATTAGCAGTTCATTCCCTACTAACAGGCCAAGCACCCTGCGGGAAGCTCAGCCCCTTGCGAGAGCATCTATTTCACCGGAGCAGATATGGGAAAATAACGTATCCAGAACAGACTACGGGAGGAAATTTATCGCCTATCGAAAGTTGGCTTTTGCCTAACGAAATTCATTGATTGCCGTGAAAGCTGCATGAGACGATCTGTATGTGCTCGGGAACGGACACTTGCGGGAACCACATTGCGGTATAGAAATCCGCGGCCATTCACAATCCCTAATACCAGTTCGGGGAACTGTCCCTAATCGTGGCTCCCTCATCAATGAGAGCAGCAAGCCGTAACCGGCCATATACGACCTCAGCCTTTCCCTAATTTTTCCGGCTGGAAACCCCGATTCGAAATACCTGGCTAATTTCCGAAAACCAACGGCAATTCTCCCTGACAAAAACTCACCTAATGAGAGCTTCCCTTTCGGTCCATATCCGGAACGTCACCTTTCTCAAAATTTTCAGTCCAGACTTCCCGATTCCAAACACCTGACGGCGGAGAACTTGATTAGGTCATTGAAAGGGAATTTGTGCGGCGCAGCTTCCGAAACCCACTCTCCCCCTCCCCCTTACACCAGCTTCTCCCTATATCGCTTCCTCTCTCTTCTCCTTGTCTCTTAATTGTTGCTCCTCTCTAATGGAATGACTGCTTTCTTCACTCCTTATCATGGAAGGTGAATATCTCTTCTCTACTGGTCTTTCATCACTCCTGCTTATCTACGGACTATTGCTCTCTAATGGGATTTGGTATCCGCGATTCTCTTCTCTACTGCTTTCCCTTTATAGAGCGTTGAGAGTGATGTTCTATGGCTGAGTCCTTGTGTTTACTGGCGGGAGAAGCGATTAGAGCTTTCTTACTTGAAGCTGTATAGCGTGTTGGGCTTATGTGGTTTGTTTAGCTTATTAGTCTTGGTGATGTTGTTTAATGGGTGGGTATTTGGGGATGGCTTCCCGCTGGTAAGATCTTGCGGTTTTCCGAATCGTTTAATGGATTACGTGTTTAGGGGTTGAGTTGTTTTTTTTGTTTTATTCGGTTCTGTTTGGGTGGTTTTGGGCGATATAAGAATTGGGGTCAGGGGTTAATCAAAAAGTAAGTATTTTTTCTTATTTTTTATTGATAACTCTTTGAGTAGGTTTGATTCTGACTCTCTTTGGTAAAAAAAAAGATAAGAAATTGATATTAAAGGCTTTTTGTGTTTATGAGATAGTTTTGCTACATACTTATATCTTTGACTGGTGTGGGTATAGGTTTTTGACCGTAAATTGCAAACATTTGACCGGTTTTAATTACCTTCCACTTGGCTCACTCCAAAAGGCTTGGCATTTGGTGCTGAACGATAGTTATTTGATTGGCTGTCCGGTAAGTAAAGCAAAGCCTCGCTGTGTGCGAGGCTAAAATGTTTATGTTGCTCGCTCTGCAACAAGACTTCGGGGCTGCTCTACACCGGTCCCGAAGCCTCCACCTGGCTATACTCCGCAACCTTTACTGAGCGTCACGATTGGCAATTCGCTGGTATAGCTCTTTGTTCTGGCTGCGCAGTCGGAACACCTCGTTAATCAGGTGGCCGATGCACTCACTTGTCATCTGCTCACTCTTGATGCCCTTCTGGATCATCCAGTTGTAGAAGTTGTATGCCCCGTCTCTAGTTTCTAAGTTCGAGTCGATCCGGCTCAAAAAGTCAGTATCAATCAGGGCAATTACGTTGGTAGGTTTTGCCATTGCTCGTTTCCTTTGCAGTTGCTCGTTTCAATACGCAGATATTAAATAAACGCCATAGGCACGCCAGATAGGAAAAAGGGCTACCAAATGGCAGCCCAATTCCGTTTCAGAGTAAGACCATCGAACGCAATTATTCGGTTACTTCTTCAATCTCAACAGCTTGCTCGGATTCAGTTTCAGTAGGAGTTTCCGGCTGCTCCTGAACCAGCACGCCAAGGTCATGAAGCAGGCCAAGATCAACTTGGTTCTCAACGCCATTCGAGCTACGAACCAAGAACTTGTCTGCGCCTTTTTGGCCGGCAACATTGGCTGCAATCAAAGCCGCCTGAACAGGGTTCTCAGCCTGAACTCGAATAGGTGACAACTGCACCTCAAAAACAGGCAGTGTTTTATCAGTCATTACAGGGCTATCCATGTCGTTTGCTCTCATACCGTTCGGGAAGATAGCGGCTTTTTAAAAAGTAAGTCAACACTTATTTTAAGTAAGCAATGACTTACCTTTTGAATGCAAAACTACTTGGAGTTGTCTTCAGCCAACTCCTTAGCAATCCGCAGGTAGCCAAGTGTATCCGCGCAGGTTGGCTCGCTCACTTCGTGATAACGGAAGCAGTGTAATGTCGCGTAGGCATTCTTCCATAAGGCTTGGAACTTAACTTCATCCCCTGCTTTGGTCTTCCAGCCATTGCGTTTCCAGTTAGGCACCCAATGTCTAAAACCATTTTGCATGGCCGTTGATGAGGTGAAGATCATCGCCTGCTCCAGCTCACACTCGTTGAAAATCTTCATCGCGGCAATAATCGCGTATAGACCAGCCTGAATCTCGCCAGAAAAGGTGCCAGGCATTTTGAACTTGTAGTAAAGCTCTGCGCCGTTGTAGATGCAAAATGCCGTTGTCGTATTACCAACTGACGGCGTTACCACTTCCAAGGCTGCACAGACTGTCGATTTGTCGAACTCCGCAAGTCCTTTCACATGCTCAATCATCTTGTTCATGTCTGTGAACAGAGGGTGCTCGCTGTATCCGCTTCTGAGCGCTTTTGGTGGTAACTTGGTGCTGTGGTGGCTCTCTATGGCTTTAATCACTTCTAAATCGCGCAGGGAAGCGAATTTCGCCACGTCCGATATTAACTTTCCCCAATCCTCGCTGACTGGGTGGGTGGACGGAAAGGATTTCCGGATCAGATCGTCAATTCGCTTTACATAATCAGGCATTCCGGACTTATTCATCATAACCCTCACTTGTTGCTAGTGCTTAGTTAGATTTTGACTCCGCAGACAAGGCATCCAAGCAAATTGTCGATCACCCCTTTTATATAAATTAAAAGGAATAAATATATTATTTATGGAAACGCGGTTTTTATTCAGTGTTAGGTAGTTCCGGATATTGAAATCTATCTCGGAAAATAGGCTCTTGCAGAGCCTAGTTTCCTGAGATAACTCCGTAACTCCTTCACGATTACCTTCGGACAAAAAACCTAGCTTCCAATATATAAATATTCTTTTAATTATTTATATAGGGAAGAACCTTGCGGATTACCCTGCCGCTCCCTCCAAATAGTAACCTAGCGCTTACTTAATTCAATAGGAAATAGTTCCGGACTTGCCTCTTCTCCAAAACGCTCTCAGACGATTCGGGACACTGTAGCTGTGGGTTGGCTTGGGTAAATACGAAAAAAGCGCCCCTGAGTGATTCTGGGCGCTTTTCTGGGGGGGTGTAGTCTGTTTTTGTGCTCTTACGCTGCTTGCTTGAGAACGTCGTTTACAGAGGCCACGAGTAACTTGAACCCTTCGCGGTTATGGGCGAATTTTGCAATCTCACGGCGATGCTCAAGGTTGAGAGGTGTGTCCTTTTCGCCGTAGAACGGAAGGCCGTTTTCAAGCTCATAGGCAAAGAGCTTTCTCAAATACCCAAGCACACTGTAGGTAATGTGGCCTCGGTTCTTGGCACTTGTGCCGTTAAACACAAAGTTGATTAATTCGCCATCTTCCCAATGAACCTCTACGTCATGCTTGTCGTAGCCTACTTTCGGCAAGGTTGGTGCTTGTCGCAGCATCCAGTTCGTCGAATCGAGAATGGCGGATGGCTTGTCAAAAATTTCAGGCTTGTTGCACAGTTTGAACTCGCCCTCCAAGCGAGTAATGATGATTTTGGTTACAGCAATCACTTAAGTCACCGATTACTTATACACACAGAAAAAAATATATTCGCTATGCCCCTTGGTATCAGCCACCGCTTTTACACCCAAAGGTAATTCCCACTCATACCGAAAGCCGCGTATGTCCTCTTCTCGACGTTCATTGAGAACTCGGTTGATCGTGCTGATCGCCAACGAAAGATCCTGTCCCCAAATAAGGCGCTGAATCAACTTGCCCTCTTCCGATTCCGTATTGCCATACAGTCCGGCGCGATGCTGGGAAAACTCAACATTATATTTGCCATCGGTAAAAACGATATTCATGCGAGCGCCAAACCACGCTTTGCTTCTTTCCGGCGCAACTATTCCCCATTGAATACAACTCATACCACGAACTTCCTTAATATTAAGCACAAGCAAATGATGGCATTTCTACAAAGGCATTCAATTCCTCTGTAGTAGACCGAATCGGCACTGCAGTAATGTGATACAAAAGCTCATGTTCGACTGTCAGCGCATTCCCGCAGTAGACGATGATCTCGCGTAATGATTTGGTCGGAGACAACACTTCAACGGTTTTCAATAGCTGGATGGTTGCACAGTAAACCGCGCATCTGTCGATATCGTTAATAGTGAGTCGCAGTTTATCCAGCCCAGCCTGTCCATATTTCTCAAATAGCGTTTCCACGACAGCAAGTGCCATAGAACCAGCCCCTACGCACGGCTCAAGAACAGAGAATCCGTCCGGATAGTTGTCCAATTTGAGATCATGAAACTGCATTTGCGCTATTGCCTTGCTGACAGAGTAAGGCGTGTAGAACGCACCAAGGTTTTTGCTATGGCCTGC
Organism: Photobacterium ganghwense; assembly: GCF_017329545.1. Taxonomy (NCBI): domain Bacteria; kingdom Pseudomonadati; phylum Pseudomonadota; class Gammaproteobacteria; order Vibrionales; family Vibrionaceae; genus Photobacterium; species Photobacterium ganghwense. The sequence continues at coordinate 816,665 of NZ_CP071326.1, read as the reverse complement.
CAAGTTCAGCTCACACATAACCCGCCCCAGCAAATCAATACCTGGATAACTTTCAACGAACCCGAAAAACAGCTTTTCTGCCTCAACTGCCTTTGTCGCTTCGTGATCTCCCCAACTCAAGTGGTCACGGCAATTGTCACCCCCGATGAAACCGTTGAGCATGGCCTTTACCCAATCCTCAAAAGCATTGGACTGTGACAGCCGGATATCAAACATCAAACGTGAAATCTTTTCCGCTACTGACTGAGCCTGAATAACCGAATACATATTTTCTCCCCCAAACCAACACACTATTTCCGGAGCGCCACCAAGGGCGCTCGCTAACTCCTATCAACCAATGAATTTTGCCGACAGTGGGTTTTCTCGATTTAGAGTGATGGATTTGCCGTCCTTGGTTGCCATTCCAATAGCAGGCAGTAGCGCCATCATCTGTCCAGCCTGAGAGCCAGCAGTTCCCACCGTGTATGGCTTCTCTGGATTGCTCATTAGGTAAGTCCGTAAGTCACCCGAAGTTGCGCTACCGTTTTTCACCAGGTATTCCAAGCAAAGACGGGTGTAGATGGAAAGCTCAGCCTCATCATTCGCCCAAGCCAGAATGTTCTTCGCCTTGTCCTTCACTTTTTTCGGCAGTGCATTGAGCATCAGAGCAAATTCTTCTTTGGCGATACCCACAGCCTCAAAGGCAGCGTCAGATTTGTCGGCAACGTATTCCTCAGCCGTCTTACCGCCAGTCGCTACACGCTTGCGCTTTGGCTTTGGCTTTGGCTTTGGCTTTGCTTCACCTTCTACAAACTCATCATCTTGTTTAGACGCAACAGCCTCTACATCTTGTTGATGTTGAGCCTCTTTAGCTAATTGGGCTGCCAACTCACCGTCAGATAGCTTGCCGATATCCTTAGAACTTTCATTCAGCTCATCCAGCATTTTATCAAGGTATGAAAGCGAGTCATCTTCATTGTCTGCAGCCGCAACGGGCTCTTCGATCTTTTGCTCTTCGACCTCCGGCATATCCAATTCGCCAAGTAGCATGTCGAGATCATCAATGTCGCAGGCATTCTTGTCGGCAGATGTCTTTTCAAGCGCGTCTAGATCATCAGCGGAAATGCTCAGGTTGTTGAGATCTGCCATTAGCGCGTCCAGTTCGTCTAAGTCAGAAATTGGGTTGCTTGTTACTTGTGTCATTTGCTTATTCCTTTTTCCGAGTTCGATAAATCGTCTATCTTTTCGATGGAATTATTTTCGCATTTGCGAATAGGTATAAAAGGATTTGGCAAGGTATTAGATTGTCGGATATATGAATAACAACAATTGCCTAACAAAAAGAAAAGGATAAATTAAAAAAATATTGCACACAAATGGAGGAAAAAGGTGAGAAGTTAATGACAATTATCATAGAATACATACTATGAGTGCGATTTTAATTAATTTAACAAGACTAAAACCAATAAAATCACAATTAATAAAAGTGACCATAATGGATGTGTGGACACATACTGCCATACTCTTTTTTTGCGCGTTAATTTATATCTAAGAGGCTTAAATTTATCCAAAGAATATTTTTTGAACTCAAATTTTAGTGCTTCGATTTCTTTTCTGTCTGCATACGTGCTTTCCGTATACTTTAATTTTGAGTAAACAGCATGTAATTGTCGTCGCAAGAGTTCTAATCTGCAATCAGCTATAACCAAGTCATTAGATTTCAGTTCACCTTCTCCAATAAAATCATAGCCTTGAACGGTATTATAAGTTCCATCCCCAACCTTAACGCTCTCATCCGTAGCTATGCCGTCACAAGTTACTAACTCATCAATTAATATGTTCTTTTCAAGACAGTTCACTCGTGAGATTAGCTTGTCATCAACTAATTCTTGTCTAAGTGCGCGATCAAAAGGACGAATTACTCCGCTATTACTCCCTTTGGAAACACGGAAAAATTCACCTTCCATTGTTCGGCCTTTCCATGAGAATGTCACATAAGCATCAGGTTTGATTTTAAAATTATCCATATGCACATTTAAATAGCTGACCATCAGAATTTTGATTAGAAGCAATTCCTATCGAAGTCAAATTGAACGACTTATGTCTGTGTAAATTATAGCTTTATGAGAACTAGTGCGTAGGAGGATGCAAAAGCCACCCTCCACAAATCAATTGAATACGTAATAGCAGGACATTCCTAGTCCTCACCTCACACTACTTTATTGGACTCTACTATCAAATCAGGTATCTGAAACAGATTGTATTTTTCTCTAGCGTAGAAGAAGCAATCTATCATCAGCTCGGTATCATATAGAGCGCTATGAGCCTTCTCTGTATCATAGTCAAAGCCACAAGCATAGGCCAGTTCGCCCAGACGAGGAATTTTGCCGTCCTCACAAGCCCAACGCCCTTCTTGCATTGTATCGAACTGATAAACCTCCGGCAGTTTCAGACCGGCACGCTTAAACTCCGCATCCAAGAACGGGAAGTCAAACTCAATACCGTTGTGACCAACAAGAACCGAGCACTTAGACAGGATTCGATGAATGCGATCAGCCTGGTCTTCCCACAACGGACAGCCATGTAAGTCGGCCAGCGAAATGCCATGAACAGCCTGCGCCTTAGCATCAATGGAACGACGCGGATTGAACCGCTGCTCAAAACCACCAAGACGCTCCCCCGTCATTAAGTCACGAATGCTTACGGCAATTTCAATTACACGGTGATCGCTCTTATCCAGACCTGTAGTTTCAATATCCAGACCACCGACCAAAATACGACTCATACCTCTTTACTCCACCCACTTTTCAGCAACTTGCTCAGTGTCTCGGCTGTAGCTCTGAAAGCATCCGTTTCTGCATCAAAGAAACTGCTCTTGTCAGTAAAACTGCCACCAACGACACCTTTCAACACCAAGCGCTTAGGGTTGCACTCGTCAATGTCCAGCGAAAGCATATTGCTGTCTTTTCTTAGCAGAACGGGGAACAAGCGACGTGCGCCATTCTCTTGCTGAGTGCCAGCTTCTCGCAGAGCAGCCTCAATCAGTTTTGATAAGTCATCGTTTACTAAACCCATAGCCACATCATGAACGACCGCAATACGCTCTCTGGCCTGAGCGGGTGAAATTCTTTTGCCGTCACGCTTTGTCAGGATGTCGATTAGCGTGTCGTTTACTTTGCGGTTCAGCTCTTCTTCTACAGACAAATACTCGTCACACATAATAATACTCACATCAATTGCCTCTGCTTGGTGCTGTTTACATTCATTCTGCACCAAGCAGTTAGGCAGAAAAGACTCAGTGAAGGGTTTTAGACTCGGCGCTCGCGTAGCAGGCTTTGTGCGTCACGCCGGTTGTAAACTTATCCAGAACTCGAAGGCGATCTTCAAGCTCTGTCAGGAACAGAGGAATAACGCCGCAGCGCACAGACTTGCCCTCTTTCGACACCCCTACTTTGGAAAGCAGGTAGTAGCTGGATGAGGTAATGCGCTCCTGAGCAACGAAGTTAATCAAGCCTCGGTCGGTTCGCCTGATATCTTCTTCGGTCAGCTCAATACCTGGTTGTATCAAAACAAGGCTGTCGAACAGTTGCTCTGCTGCCTCCAAGCACTCGAAAACATGCTGCTCCAATCGCTCACATTGCTCCGGCGTTGCATCGTAAGGCGCAATCGCAATTGAGTAAGCGGCAATATCAATCGGTGTCCGGTCAGCAATCATTTCAGGGTTGTTTTCCAACTGCTCAACCAAGTAGTCAAGCATATCGCGCTGGATATCAAGGCGCGTATCAAAGTCCATTTCAGAACGAACCTCTAAGCCACGAACCTTAAACAAGTTACTTAGAGAGGTTTCAACGAAAGGCGTTTTCCATCGGGCAGAAAATGCTTTTGCCAGTGTTGTTTTTCCAGTGCCTTGAGCACCAATTAAACCGATTCGCATTGGTCTTCCTTTGAATACTTGCGGATAGCAAAGCCAAACTGATTACGCTCATTTGCCTCATGCTCTTCAAGCGTCTCAACCCTGCATAGAGACTTGTCAAAGCAAGGGAAAAACGTATCGCAATCAAGCTCCGCATCCACCTCTGTCAGATATATTTGCGAAGCATAAGGCAGGAATTGAGCGTAAATCTCGCTTCCGCCAATTACCCACACATCAAATTCATTCGACAGGTCAATAACCGGCTGGATTTCACCCGTCGCCCACACGTCAGGTTTATGCCAGTTGCCATCACGAGTCAGGACGATATTGGTTCGATTAGGGAGTGGACGGCCAATTGAGTCAAAGGTCTTCCGCCCCATGACAACAATTGAGCCGGAGGTCATTCGCTTAAAGAAAGCCATGTCGTCGGAAAGTTTAAAGGGAAGCGCATTCTGCTTCCCAATTCCATAGGCACGATCGGCTGCAGCAATCAGTTTAAGCATTGAGTTCACCAATAATCAGGACGGTAGGCTTATGGGGATGTGACAGCCAAGCTCGGGCGGTCTTCTGGAAAGGCTCTATGACAAATTCCAGCGTTGCTCCGGTGCTTTTCAGAAAGGCGTTAATCAAGTCCATTTTGAATTTGTCATTGGGCTTGCGGTTGTCAGCAGCTCTTAGCAGCAAGTGGTGGTAGGAAACGCCATTTTCCATCAGCCACTCAACAGTCTCGTCTCTAACCGCATTAGAGCGACCAGATAACAAAACAACGACGTAACCTTGCAATGCCAGTCCATTCAGAACCGCGATTAGAGAGCGAACAGGCGCGTCATCACGACACGCCTTGTTGTAACGTTCCCAATCTTTCTTGTGCAACAGATAATCGCGGTGTTTTGTGTTGGCGATACCACCATCTAAATCACAAACTACAACTTTCATCTGCCCCTCTCTATCAGACCGCTACAGGGAACTTGATAAACGGGTGATGCTTGTAGCCTTCAATCACAACCTCTTCGAAAGCGAAATCGTCAATTTCCCAATAGTGCTCAGGGAATAGGACGACAGGATCATTGTCGCCAATCGGCTCACGCGCCATTTGTGTTTCATAACCCTCGAAGTGATCGCTGTAGATATGAACATCACCGCCAAAGTGCGTGAATTCCACAGCCATGTGATCAGTAATTTGGGCGATAAAGTGAGTCAGAATCGCGTATCCCGAGATATTGAATGGCATTCCGACCATCACATCAACTGAGCGCTGATACAAGCCAGAGAACAAGCCACGACGCGGGATCTTGAATTCATCCATCGCTTCATGGGTTGCAAACTCATAGCGCCCCTGCAAGTGGGAATTTACATACTCAACGAACTCGGCGTAGTTCGACTCATAGCCATACTTCAAGTGGGTCAGACCAATGTTGTAGCCGTGGATTGAACGGTCTTCCTCCGGCAACACCTTGCTACAAACTTGGAAGGTCATATGGCATGGTGGCAGCTTCATGTCTCGCAGTTTACCGACGTTCCAGGCTGTCAAAATGATTCGACGGGCATCCGGCGTATTGCGAAGCGTATTAACCATATCCTGTAGCTGATCGACAAAGCGCTGCACCACTACCCGCTCATCGCCGAGAACGCCCACAACCTGATAGCCAATTTTCTCCAGCTCCGGAACCTCTTCGGCAGCAACAACGCGGGTGTCTTCCCACTTACGCCACTGACAACCATAAACGGGTCCCAGTTCGAGATTTTCGTCAGCCCAAGCATCCCAAATGTGAACGCCGTTATCCTGCAAGAATTTAATATTGCTTTCGCCGCGCAGATACCACTCCAGCTCTACACGCACCGCACGTTCATTGACTTTTTTCATGGACAGTAGCGGCACACGTAGACCACTCAGGTCATACTTGGACATTTGGAACGGCAGAGACACAGTTCCGGTATTTGTGCGGTCATCTGATTTGAAACCACAGTTAAAGGTGGCTTTTGCTATCTCGTTATAGGCGTAATCTGCCATGTAATTATCCTATTAAAAAAAATGCCAGCCTAAGAAAGTCGGCTGGCACTTACTGTTACGAAACATAAAGCAATTGATTCCAAGGCAATTATAAGTCACAGCTTACTTACCTTTCAACGCCTTTTTACAGTGCTGAGAGACCTGCGGCCATCACTGCGTAAGGAATTGATAGAATGACAAATGCAGTTAACTTCCACGTCATAACGCTACTTCCCTTTCACAGTTTACGCGCTTAGCGCCTCTCTCAATACACCAGAGACGTAACCGCCAAGTTTCACTTCGTTATACGTCGGACACTTGAGGATTTTATTATCCGAAAGACGGTATCCAACATACTCGTCGCGATTCAAACAAGGGCGGAATGCAATGTCTCCATAACGCTCAGTGTCACTACCAGCCAACTCAAGGCGCATTTCGGCATCTGCCGGCCATAGCTTTGACATATTAGAGGCGTGGATATCCTCCATCACGCTCTTGTGGTCGATCTTCCCCCATGTCATCACGGCTTCAATGACTTTAATCAGCACTCCACAGCCAATCAGGAAACGGTCTGCCAAGGTCTGAACGTCGCAAGTAAGTTTGACGCCCTTCGATAGCACTTCGCAGTTTGATAAAGCGACAACTACCACCATATCAAGATCGGCACGAAGTGTATTCCGGATAGCCTTCGTGAGGATATAACTTGTATTTGCACCAACGTGACTTTCTAGGCTCAGCCAGCTCGACTTCATCGCTGTGATTGATCCTGCTGCCACATAAACTAAGTCTCCTAGCGCGTCGATCACGCCCTCTTCGTCGCCCGACTCGATGGCTTCCTTTAGCTCTTTTGCCTCCTCCAGAACAAGATTGTGTCGAGTATGCAAAAGCCCAAGTGTCGGCGCTGCCGCAATTGGGTCGCCAAATACATCATGAAATTCGTGCGTAATCTCTAATGCCTGCTCGTATAAAGACATTTTCATTCCCTTGTGTAATTAAAGTTCCATTTCAGCTAGTGCGCCGACATCAATAGACGCATCAATCTGACCAACAAGGTAGCTGGACATTTCAACCTCTTGTGGAGCAACCTGCACATTAGAAGACAACAGCCAGTTATCCATCCAAGGCAGAGGATCGCTTGTCACTTCCGGATACAGCGGCTTTGACACACCCAAGCGAACCATAGAGACGTTTGTTCGGTATTTAACATATGCCTTTAGGATTTCAGCGTTCAGACCAATCATAGTGCCATTACGGAAAAGGTGTTCCGCCCACTCCATTTCCTGTCCAGAAACCTCTCGCATCGTATCCCATAGGAATTGCTCTTGGGATGCCGCAATAGCTTGCCAATCCGCACCTTCACGACCAATACGCATGAATCGAATCATTTCCTGAGTGCCGTGGCAATGCAGAGCCTCATCACGGGCAATCAGACGCATGATCTTCGTATTTGACTCAAGCAGACCATTACGCTCACCAAAAGCAAATGTGCAGGCAAAGCTCACGTAGAAGCGGATAGCTTCAAGCGCATTCAGCACAATCAGCGCGCGATAAATCTGAGTAGCCAGTTCGTTCTTAGGCACATCACCGTTAGCCTGGTGGCGACAAACCAAGTCATACAGCTTGTCGTATTCCCGTGTAATCGACTCAGCACGTTTGATAATCGCCTCATCAATGATGATCTTATCGAACACTTCTTGAGGCTGACTAAACAGACCTCGAACAATATGAGTATAGCTACGGCTATGGATAGTCTCACTAAACGCCCATGTCTCAACCCATGTCTCAAGCTCAGGCAGACTTACAATAGGCAGCAGAGTGATATTCACGCCACGAGCCTGAACGCTATCAAGCAGAGTTTGATATTTTAGGTTCGAAATGAAGATCTCGCGCTCATGCTCCGGCAAAGCCCAGAACTGAGCGTAGTCCTTATCCATCGCCACCTCTTCAGGACGCCAGAAAAATGATAGCTGTCGCTCAATCAGGCGCTCGAATAGCGTGTATTTCTGCTCATCGTAACGAGCGATATTCACTGGCTCACCCAAAAACATTGGCTCAAGTTTTGCGTCGAACTGTTTGCGGTTAAACGTTGTATAAGTCACTGTTTGTTTCTCTTGTTACTTGTTGTTTCGATAGCGCCATTTTGACGCAGTGAAATAGGAAAAATATGGGAATTGCTCCCCACCCTAATCAATTAAATTTTGCAGCCGCCATCGCAATCACTGTCTTCACTGCCATCAGAGTCCACTTCACCAGCACCATCACGGGTGTTGTGGTAGTAAAGCGTCTTGATGCCAAGACGGTATGCAGTTAGCAGGTCGCGTAGAAGTTGTTGCATCGGGACAGCACCACCAAATGCACGAGGGTCATAGTTGGTGTTAGCCGAGATAGCCTGATCCACGAACTTCTGAATAACGGCAACAATTTCCAGATAGCCTTTGTTGCTTGGCATTTCCCACAGCAGCTCGTATTGCCAAGATAGGCTCGCAACATCCGGAACTACCTGCTTAATCATGCCGTCCTTGCTTGATTTCACAGACACAAGGCCACGAGGCGGCTCGATACCGTTTGTCGCATTCGAAATCTGGGAAGACGTTTCAGATGGCATCAGAGCCGTCAGCGCTGAGTTGCGCAGACCATGTGCTTTGATTTCACCGCGCAGCCATTCCCAATCAAGTTTCAGCTCATGGCTACAAATTGAATCAACCGCTTTGGCATAGTGGTCAATCGGCAGTAAGCCTTTCGCATACTTGGTTTCTTCAAACCACTCACACTTGCCTTTCGTCTTAGCAAGCTCGTTTGATGCTTTCAGCAAATAGAACTGAATTGCCTCAAAGGTTTCATGAACCAGTGGCAGGCCAGAGCCGTCAGAGTAGCGACGACCGTTCTTAGCCAAGTAGTAAGCCAAGTTAACGACACCAACACCTAGCGAACGACGCGCCTTCGTGCCAATCTCTGCGGCTTTAACCGGATAGTTCTGGTAGTCGAACAGGTTATCCAGAGCAGCAACTAGCAGGTATGACAGACGCTCAAGACGCTTCAGGTCACTTAGCGCACCAAGGTTGAATGCCGCCAGTGTGCAAAGCGCAATTTCGCCTTCCTCATCGAAAATATGATTCAGAGGCTTAGTTGGCAGCGTAATCTCTTGGCATAGGTTGGACTGCTTAACAGGCGCAACAGCAGGGTCAAATGAACTGTGTGTGTTGCAGTGGTCGATGTTGAAGATATACAGACGACCGGTTCCCGCACGCTCTTGCATGATCAGAGAGAACAGGTTGGTTGCGGAGATAGTCTTCTTACGGATAGACGGGTCTTGCTCGTATTTCTCGTATAGCTCCACAAATTTCGCTTGGTCGCGGCTGAACGCATCCAGCAGGTCAGGCACATCACCTGGGCTAAACAGAGTAATGTCTGCACCTTTAATCAGACGCTCGTAGAACAGGCGAGAGATAGCCACTGAGTAGTCAACGTGACGAACACGGTTGTCCTCAGTGCCTCGGTTGTTTTTCAGAACAACCAGATCTTCGATCTCAAGATGCCAAATTGGATAGGTGATAGTCGCAGCACCGCCACGCACCCCACCCTGAGAGCATGACTTCACCGCAGCTTGGAACATTTTATAGAACGGGATGCAGCCAGTATGGAACGCTTCACCATTGCGGATTTTCGAGCCAAGCGCACGTATGTTGCTTGCGCCAATGCCAATCCCTGCACGCTGAGAAACGTATTTAACAATCGCTGATGTTGTGGCGTTAATAGAGTCCAGACTGTCCCCTGACTCAATAACAACGCATGAGCTGTATTGGCGAGTCGGCGTGCGAACACCCGCCATAATTGGAGTTGGCAGTGAGATCTCAAAGGTAGAAACCGCATCGTAGAACTCTTTCACTATACCCATGCGGTCATATTTCCAGTCTTGGAACAGACACATTGAGATAAGCATGTAAGCCTGCTGCGGAGCCTCGTAAAGCTCTTTTGTTACACGGTTTTGAATCAGATATTTACTTTCAAGCTGGCTTACCGCCGCATACTGAAACAGATCATCACGCTCAGGCTTGATGTAAGCGCCAAGTTCAGCAATTTCTTCCGCCGTCCACTTCTGCTGGATTTCGGCGTCATAGATACCTTTCGCAGATAGATTGCGAACATGGGCGGAAAAATCAGGGTAATCATACTGACCAAACGCCAGCTTGCGGATGAGATAAAGAGCCAGCTTAGCCGCCACAATCGCATACTCAGGGTTTAGCTGGTTGATTTTATCAGCCGCAGCTTTAATCAGAGCTTTGTGGATGTCGTCAGTCTTCATTCCATCGCTCAGACTGATTTTCGCCGCCATAGCAATCGCCGATACCGAGACTTTGCTCTCGTATCCTTGGCAGGCGAACTTGATTACTGCATTGATTTTTTCAGAGTCGAACGGCTGCTTAGAGCCATCGCGTTTTGTAACTGTAAGCATGTTGTCTGTTATCCCTTATAACTCCGAACGGGATAATAAGTCATAGCTTACTTATCGTAAATAACCAAACCACCATATTTTGCCTTTCAGGTGACTTGGTTTACAAGATGTGCTTCTTTTGAGGGGGTTGATAAGCTACAGCTTATGCAACTTTGATGAAGTTTTTGAGGCTATCAACTAACTGTCTGAACTGGTCTTCTTGCAGACCGACATAAATCGCGGCAATGGCATCAGCCAAATGCTCATTCTTTCCAAGCACAATGGTTTCGCCTTTACGCTTCTGAGTTAACCAAGGGGCTTCCGGATGCCTTTCCATAGCCCACTCGATAACCTCTTGTTTGGACGTTGTCAGTTTACCACCAACCAATTTCTTAATCTGGTTAGGCGTAATCTGGATAAGAGGCTTGTCGATAGAGGCCAAAATCCCAAGGCATACACCGTAGTTGGTTTGTCCACGGCTGGATTGACTGCCAACCGGCAACTCTGCAAATACCACCGATGCCTGCTGAATATGGTGCTTGGAAGCGCGAACAATCTCGGTAGCACGGCGGAGATCATCGGAGTTTTGACGAACCTGCTTATTCGATCCTTTCTTTGTCTCAGTCAAGATCATATCTCGGATCTCAACCTTGCCCGTTTCAATGTCATAAACACCCTTAACCAAGCCAAAATTGCTCATCGAAGGGTCAAGTCCAATAATATCTAACTTCATAGCATCACCATGAGCCGAAAAGCTCGTTATCCTCGTATCCAGTAGTTATATTTTTGCTTGGTTCATCCGGCACACAATCGTCAATCGCAATGGATGAAACCGTATATCCGGAGATTTCGTCCCTTGCCAGCGTCTTTCTCTTGGCTCCAATCGCAGCCATGTAGCTAACGAGATCGGCAACAAGCCCACTCTCTTCCCCTGATATTGACGCCACCACGATTTCCGAGCCACTTTGCAGCTCACAGTATCCAAAGGCACATTTGCTCTTCTCGTCGTCCACATTGGAAAGGACAATGGTCTTGCGGGACTGAGCAATATTCATGGCAAATTCATCGAGATCTTGATAGCCAACCGAAAAGTCATCCGCCAGTTCATCAGCGATATCGGTAATCAGCCGGTTGCGTCTCATCAGAGCTTCCAACGAAACGGCTGTTAAAGTCGATGACGCGAACGTTAGGTGCTTCCCAACTTCGTCAGATATCGAGTAGAAGATCTTTTCGCTGGAGGCCACCACGGGCATCAGGTATCGCCAGCGCTCAACATCGGCACCGTTCTGAACGTTAATGTCTAAGTCGCCAATGCCTTCGAGGCCAATGGCCGCATCACAAGGCCCCTTTTCTCCGCCACCGGTAACACGGCCAATTTGGCTTTTGAAGTTAACCTGGAGTGTGTCAAACATCTTCAAGCCGACTTCCATCAACATTTCTTCATAGCCTCGCGGAACGCCTCTCTCCGCAATAACGCTATCAACAATCGTCCCCTCTTTGTCGCCAGAAACGATACCGAGTGTAATGGCATCAGCCATCACACCCGCGAACCACTGACCAAGCGCACGAACAGAAGGAGTGATAAAGGCAGTCATCACGCTTCCTCCATTCGGGATTGGCCGTCTTTCTTCACAACCGTTATGGTCTGGCGAATCCAAGATTTAAGGTCGTTGTGGCTGATCACCATTACCGTTCCTCGCTCAATGGCCTTCTCTTCCAGAATCCCCATCAAGCGCTCCAAGCCGGACTCATCAAGCGCATCGTCAATTTCATCGCCGACAAACAACTCAATATTCTTGGTCGCCCGGCTCGCTACCAGATCTTGAAGTGCCAATGTCGTCGCGATACGAACCTTGCGCTTCTCACCGCCAGATAGTCCGGCAAAGGAATCAGCGCCATACACGTTGTTAACCGAAATGCCGAACTTATCCTTTGATTCGCCTTTCTTCGTTAGCTCAACCGTCTGCCACACTGCGGAGATCGCCCCGTCTGAAAGAGCATTCAGGTAATGCGCTGTCCTCTCATTCAGGAATGGCGTTACCGCTTCAAGGATATGGTTGCGAACCCCTTTCGGAGAAAACACCTCACGCGCGGCCGCCAGCTCTTTGATATTCCGTCGTCCAACTTCAACATTGGCTTTCAGCTCACCAAGGCTTGAACGTAGCTCTTTGGCTCTTTCTTGTTTCGTGCTGATCATGCTCAGATATGGGTTTGTCTCACGGGCAATGCTGTCCGCTTGCGCACGGGCATCCTTGGCACGGTCTTTTGCTACTTTTACGGAGGCTTCGATACGTGAAACCGACAACAGCTCGTTATTCAGCTTTGAAATCTGCTCAGTGGCAGCGGTTGTATCCGGACGGGCAGCAATCACCTTTTCGAGATTAGCCTTGGCATTCTCAATGGCCTTGTCAGCAGCTTCAATCTGAGGCTTTAGCTCATTGGCCTTGGCAACGAAATCCCCTGCACGCTTCTTGTGGTTCGAGCAAACCGCATCTAAATCACCCGCCCCATATGGCTTACCACACTCTCCGCATGGCTTGCCAACCTGATCGGCAACGCCCCTTGCATCCAATGCAGCCTTTTTCGCAGCTTCTACAAAGCTGGAATATTCACGACTGAGACGGTCTTTATTGCTCTCGGCAGACACTACAGCGCCTCGCGCATCAAACTCAAGGTCACGATGTTTGTCAGCACCGGCAATGGTTGCTTTTACTCGCTCAATCTCGGCTCGGATATCCTCGCTGGATCTATCCGTATCCAAAGACAACTCGTATTCAGCAGCCTCAGCACCCAGTCGCCCCGCTTCCTTGAGCGCATTGGCCTTTCGCTCTTCTCGCTGTGCATCCCACTCAGTCACTTTGTCCTTTAATAGCTTGATTTCGCCAACCAGAGAGCGCAGTTGGTCGGCAGTGGATTCCAACTTAGTTTCCTCCGATGCAAGACGAGTCGCTGCGGTATTGTGACGATCACGGGCAATGTCGTAAGCACGGGTCAGACGATCAATGCCAGCGGCTTCCTCAACGATGGCTTTCAGGTTCTTATCAGTCATACCAGGCAAGTCAGCCATGCCTTCCTGACTCGCATAAATCGAGGCAAGAAACACGTCTTTTGAACAGCCAAACAACCGGACAATCATTTCCTGAGTGAGCTTATCTGTGCCTTTAGTGATTTCACCGTCTTCACTAAACACTTGAACATGGTTCTTGCCGGTTGGATGCTTGCGGTGACGGACAATCGAATAGCGCTTTCCATCATCCTCGACTGTCGCGCAGACCCGAGTGCCCTTTCCTGACTTGCGGTTTACGACTTGGTCGGCTTTCAGGCCATGAGCGGTTTCACCATAAAGCACCCAGCACAACGCATTAAGCAGTGTGGACTTGCCTGCGCCATTGGACTCGGCGGAACTGTCATCTTCGTTTCGACCTTGAATCAAAACCAATCCGCGATCACTTAGCGAAACCTTGGCTTCGCCAATCGTCATGAACTTTTCAATATCTAAAGAAAGCAGCTTCACGCCAAACCCTCCGCCTCTGTCAAAATGTCTTCACAAACGCCAAATAAGCGCTTTTCATCAACGCCCCCTGTCACTGCATAACTTTTGCAGTAAGCGCCCACAGAATCGCGCAGGGAGTCGATTTTGGACGTTTCCGAACTGGACTTAACGACAGTGGTAGATTTCACAAAAGAGCAGACAATTCCTTTTGCGCCTAACGCCTCAAGTGATTTGCGTCTTAGTAGCGCCTCTTCGTCAGACTCTACAGTTCCCTTGGCTCGGACGTAGTTGCCCGCGATCTCTCTTTCATCGCAATCGGCCAAATCAAGGAACTTAGGCGCTGAGGTTTCGAAATGAGTTATCCCGGTCCCGCCCACAATCACGCATCCGGCCAGCGAACCAATATCGCCCCAATTGTGGTGAGTCAGAGCACCTACGGATATCACCGTGTCATTCATCCGTTTGTGGTTGTGGTAATGGCCTGAAAACACTTTTCCAAAGCCAATTTCCGCCAACTCTCCGGCATCAATGCCGACATCCGGCAGTCCCATGATCACGCCATTGACCGGCGCATGAATGATTGCGTTCCAATTACAGGCATCCTCGTCCAGCTCACTTTTGGCCTTTTTGAGTTTGCTAAGCAGCTCGGCGCTATTGTCATGCCATGACAGCATCATCACCTTGTCGTCATGGAAGAATTTAGGCGTGGAGCCACATACAATTTCCGCCCCAATGGATTGCAGAGCTGATGATGTGCTCGCGTAGAAAACCGACTCTTTAGTTTCAAGGTCGTGGTTGCCAGCCAGAATCCGAACTTCCAAGCCGACTTCGTTGATAATCTTGGAGTAACACTCGATAACGCGGTTTAGAACCAGCGGAGAAACATTGCCCCTTACATGGAACATATCTCCGGCATGATAAAGACGGTCACAGCCAGCCTTTTTCATCAGCTTAGCCGCCTCAATGGTCGCGCTCAGTTGCTCAGCAAGGCGAGAGTTTTCGCCTGCCGCTGATGTTTTGGCGAACTGAGTAAACGCATGGTAATGAGTGTCTGAAATGATACCGAACATGATACCTCTCTACTGCATGTTACGATTACAAAGCTGGCAAGCCATAAGTCACCGCTTACCAACTTAACGACTAAATTTAATCCCCAATTTTAGAGCGAAGGATGTATGCAAGGTATAACGCCAGAGCGATGAA
Source organism: Photobacterium ganghwense (assembly GCF_017329545.1). Classification (NCBI taxonomy): domain Bacteria; kingdom Pseudomonadati; phylum Pseudomonadota; class Gammaproteobacteria; order Vibrionales; family Vibrionaceae; genus Photobacterium; species Photobacterium ganghwense. The sequence continues at coordinate 801,655 of NZ_CP071326.1, read as the reverse complement.
CGCATAGCAGATTACAGCTTCTATCATTTTGTTTGTCCTCTTGTTGGTCATCTAAGCTATTGGCTGCAATCTTCTCATAGCCACATAGGGATTCAACGGAGGACAAAGGCCAGTCAATTTGAACTAAAGACATCGCGGGAATCTCATCACAGTGGCAGTCTCCGCCGCAAAATTCACAGAAAGGAACCGTCGCCATCACGCCCTCTTCATCAATGCTTCACCAACCCAACCTTTCTTGTGAACTGTCGCTATTCCTTGAACTTCCGGCAAAATCTCGGTGCTGTCCGCATGTGGTGTTTCGTTGAAAATCCAGTAGTAATACTGGTCTAAGATATACGCCGCACGATCCGGATGCTGACACATTTTTTGCGCTATTACGAACGACCACTTATCACAACGGCTGATTGATTTCGCCGCATACCAGTAGCAAGCAGTGTCCCTATCCACCCCATCAAACTTCACCTTAAATGCTGCGTAAAGAGCACAGTTAAGAGTGAAATCAACTCGGTCTAATACTTTTTGCATTGGTGTAACTCTACTTGTTTCAAGTGGTGGCGAGTCTACTTCCTGATGATAAGGCGATCAATAAAAATAAATAAGCGTTGACTTACTTTTGTAACCTGTCATATAAATCCGGCAGACAGCAAGACATAACAATTCTTTTTATTTGATAGGTATCAGCAATGCTCGGACGTTTTTTCAGTAAAAAAGCAAAAGCAGCAGGTGTAGAGCTTAAACGCATTGAGAACCGCGACCTAATGGAAGCAATCGTGGGCGGCTGCCTACTGGTTGCGGCTGCAAATGATAAGAACGGTAAGGTTGACGAGTCTGAAATGACACGTATCCACAATCTGATCCGCACCAATAAGAACCTGGAGCACTTCGGCGCTGAAATCCAAGAGATTATCACCCGAACCAAGGCTCGTCTTGAGGCTTCGTTTATCGCAGCCCGTCTTGAGATCATGCGTGAGATTGAAGATATTGCGGATGATACTGAGCAGGCACAGGATGTAATGGCTAACGTCATTACCGTTGCGCTGGCAGATGGTGATGTTGACGAGGCGGAGTATGCCGTTCTTGAGCAAATCGCTATGACACTAGGCTTGCATATTGACGATTGGACTCAATGAACGATAACCTAAGATTTTCACTGGTTTTGCTACTGATGTTTGCGGTGATCACCGTAGACTTTGCCAGCAAATTCCTTTCGATTGTGGTTGATGGAGCCTTAGTTACAGCAGCTTTGTGCATTCTCTTTCCGCTATATCGAAAAGACCGTATTCAATAGAAACGACGACAGACCGTTAGCCACCAGTTGGTGCGTTGACCTTAGCCATTTCGTCTATACTCCGTAAGTCAAAGCCCACCGAAGTGGGCTTTTTTTGTTAGATAATATAGTGAATCGTATCTTTTAAAGATCACAACTATTCACTTTAACTCAGTAACAACCTAGAAACAAATTCTTAAAAAAACGACCACTAAAAATATAGATTAGATAAAAAGGTATTAGTTCTGTAATATAAAGATTCATGCTACCGAAAAAATAAATTATGAGAAACATTATTAAGTTATTAACAAACATCCGTAGTTTACGTGCCTTTGCTCGTGAATATATGACTCTGGAACAGCTTAAAGATGCGCTGGAAAAACTGACTCAGGTTGTCAAAGAACGCGAAGCCGAAGAAGAACAACTTAAAGCGGAAAATAAAGAACGAGCCGAAAAGTTGGAAGTGTATCGCCAAATGCTTCTAGATGATGGTATTAAACCAGAAGAGCTTTTGTCTAAATCAATCCCTTCTACAAAGAAAAAAACTCGACAAGAAAACCAAGAAAAATATAGATTCACTAATGAAAAAGGTGAGGTAAAAACGTGGACTGGTTTTGGACGAATGCCGAATGCTTTAAGAAAAGCTCTAGATGAAGGCGCGAAGTTACGCGATTATCGAATTTAAGATATACAAAAATCAGCTCAAAGCCGCGAAATCCATCGTGGCTTTTCATTGCAAAATATAACCCGCCATTCCGATTTAATTCATCACCTTTATTTCACATTTAATATATATTTTATGTTTATTAACAAAAAATTATCACTCTATAAAATAGGGCAACACTTCAATTTTATAGAGTGAATTTTATAGATAAAAATTAAATTTTAGGTCATTATGATTTATAATTTTTTCTCAATTAAACATTTAACATAAATACTTACTGAACATAACGAGGCATCGTCGTTTTTGGTATCACATCAGAGGAAGAAAGATTGCCATTAATTATGGCTGTGAGAAAAAAGAAGATAATTAATTAGTAGGAAAAATTAGAATGAAAATTTTTAAATTTCACTTATAACTATTCCATATGAGAAAACATGTCTTCATCATGAAATGTATCACTTTTCGACCAAACCCAACTCTGGTTTTAGTTTTACCTATCATCTACACGCAATACACGCAATACACGCAATACACGCAATACACGCAATACACGCAATACACGCAATACACGCAATACACGCAATACACGCAATACACGCAATACACGCAATACACGCAGAAAGCTGCCACGCCCTATTGTAAAGTTATTATTAAAAATCGAAAAAAACTTTACATCCATTTTCAATCAGGTATGATCTCAACCTGCTCTGATGTTCAGATTTATTAATGAAACTCCAAGTAAAAGTAAACCCTAAGAATTTCTTCGTTAATGTTGTTATCCTCTGTGTTTCCCTTAGCTTCATCGTCACATTCAATAATTCAATCTTCAGAGAATCGAAGTAACATTATTAATTTTTAATATATAAGGGACACTACATGTCTAAAGCAACTGGTATCGTAAAGTGGTTTAACGAAGAGAAAGGTTTTGGTTTCATTACTCAAGACAATGGCGGTGCTGACGTATTCGTTCATTTCCGCGCAATTGCTTCAGAAGGTTTCAAAACTCTTTCTGAAGGCCAAAAAGTATCTTTCGATGTAGAGCAAGGTCAAAAAGGCCCTCAAGCAGCTAACGTTGTAGCTCTATAATTGAAATTTTGGCGTAAGTGGATAACCCACTTACGCCAACTAAGAATCAGCAACGCTGCACTGAGAAAGTCAAAACGTAATACCTTACTCCAAGACTACACTCTTCAAAAATTTGTTCTCCACGTCTAAAGCGCTTTCTTCTTGAAGTATTTCAGCGGCAAATACCGCTGCAGGGCACCGCCTTGAGACTCGTAGTTCATGACTAATGCCCTATCCATGAATCTATCAACTGTTGTTACATAAAGCTCTTGGCTTTCCTTTACCAAAACGCCCACATGTTTTACCCCTCGCGCATCAATCTCGCGGATCGTCTCAACGTCCAGAGCCCAGCAAGCACATCCCTGTCGAATTGCCGCAAGTAAACTGGATTCACCGTTGCGGAATATCTCTTTGCGTGAGCGATAAGCCACATAAAGCCTCCTGCCTGATTTAAGCGTCCAAAATGCCCCGTATAGCTTACGCTTCTTCCTTAGATGCTCTACCTCTAAGCACTTTTTCTCGTATTTGATCATCATCGGCTACTGGCTCTAAGTAAATAGCGGTCAACTTCGACTGCTCATTTAAGAAATGCCCGTAAGACTTCCGCAGTATTTCACCGACCTTATCAACCGGTTTTCCGCCCATAGCCAGGTGATTAAACATCGAATGCTTGGCAACCATTGCGTCAAAATCGCCACTATACAGCTTCCGAACCTTCATGAACCGGATAATCTCTCCATCATCCGCCCCTACCAGTGCAACTGTCTTGCCGATCTCCAGCCTATCCATCCAAGTTGTTCCGGCCCTCATGGTATTGAAGGAGGATTGATTTAAGCCGATGAACGGCTTGCGGAAGGATAAGATCGGCACATAGCGCTGGCATGTTCTGATATGAACGTCAGCATGAGGTTCGGCTTTCTCGACAACTTTGTAAATTGGACAGCCGGTCTTGATGCCGCAGGAGTTACAAATAAGTCCAGTTCTTGCCAGAACGGACTGCGGCTCAATGGTGTAAACACCATCTTCAGTCTTACGAACCCAACGGGCTTTCTTAACATCAAGGCTCATGGTCGGAATCACTCTACTCTATGTTTTTCGAGGATATTCCAACCGATGAGCCAAGTAAGTCAAGGTTATTAAGCGACAGCTTTCGCCCTAATGTCCTTGATTGAAATAGGAATTAAGCGTTCGCTTAGTCCGAACGTATGTTCTGAGCCAGCCGGATAGAATGCCAGCTCGGTGTCAAAGACTACTTCCCCATCGTCCATCGCAAACGCATAGGTTGTTTCATTCGCATCGCGACGCATACGAGTGACCATGCCAGCGGCTTCTGAGTGCGGCACTTGTTCACCAATGAAAGTGCCAAAACCGATTGTTTCCCAGTGTCTTACACCTTCTTTCTTCACTGGTCTGTAAAGTCCAATAACACGCGAACCGATTTCCATTTTTACCTCTCTTGTTGCTCTTATTGCGCTTGTTGCTTGTGTTTATCTTATTGCGGATATACAAGGTAAATAAGCTCTACACCTTGTATTAGTAAGTCATTGGTGACTGATTTTATCTTTAATGGCTAAGATCGAACGATAACGTTGATAGGTTGACTCGCTAATCCGCTTGCCCGTGATGTTCTCAATCACTTTAATAGACTGCTCCACAGTCAAATCTTTACTCTGAACCTGACTCACCACTTCAATGATTTCAGCCTTGCTGTCGTAGCCTAGATACGCTCTCTCAAGCCGTGACTTCAAATCATCCCGCACTCGCTGACGAGTATCAGCTTCCAAATCTGACTTGTGATAGCGGTAAAGAAAGGCACGGCTCATTAGTGTGGCCAGCTCACGGTCGCCAAACAAAGAAAACGCTTCTTCCTCTACCAGTTTGCGCGGCACGGTGCTTTCCATATCCGCACGTCCAAGCGGATCACGTCTGCCTTGGCTATTCAGCAATTGTGTAATCCAGTTCATAATGAAACTCCCAAAAAGGGGGCTTACGCCCCCAACTCTCAATTAGCGGCTTATTCTTCCTCTGATGCTTCCACCAAAGCCGTCTTCTTCTCAGCTTTGTCGAATAGTGGCAGCATTGCCTCTACCCCACGCTCTTCGAAGAAAGAAACCAGCTCTTTCCGGCGATATTTCTTCTCGCCATACTTGATGTATCCAGAAGACTTCTCAAGAATGCCAACTTCGCATAGGTGGTCAATTGAGCTACCGATAACATCGAATCCTCGGTCTGTATCGAAGTAGTAATCCCATGTTGCGCGCTGGAACGGCTCTGACACTTTGTTCTTGATACACTCGGCGCCAATGGACTGCCCTGTTTTCTCCGAACCCTCTTTGATTTGAGAGCGACCTAGCTTGATTCGAACAGAGGCATAGAACTCCGGAGCATTACCGCCTGGGCTTGTAGTAGGATCACCAAACATCACCCCGATTTTCGTGCGAATCTGGTTTAGGAATAACATGCAGCAATTGTATTTACGCGCCCAAGCCGCCAGTGTTGGGAAGTTTGCGGCAGTAGCACGCGCCAGCGCCGTATTGTCATTCATACCCAAATCATCACCGGCTTCCATCTTGGCGAATTTAGATCTCGGAACCATTGAGGCCAGTGAGTCATAGACGATGATGATCGGCGCTTCATCCGGAATCAGCTTATTCTCACGAACTGTTTTAAGCAGCTTGCCAGTTAGCTCTACCGAGTCCTCAAACGTATCAGGCTGCTTGTAAACCCATTGACCATCATCCTCGTCAATGTTTAAGCCATACTTGGCGGCCAGCTCACTGACGAATGAGTTTTCATGGTCAAGGAACACCGCAATCCCACCCATGCGCTGAGCAGAAATCATTGCCTGAGTAGCAAGCAGGGTTTTACCTGCTGAAGATGGGCCGAACATTTCGATAATGCGACCACTAGGGAAACCGCCACGGTAAGAACCAGAGATAGCCTTATTTAGCGGAGGGAAGCCAGTCGAAAGCCAAACTTTAACGCCTTGGATAGTGTCGTTTCCGCCAACTGCCTTTTTCAATGCCGCTGCTAGAGGTGATACTGCCATTATTACTTCTCTCCGATTTTCAGGTATTTCTTTACACGTTCACTGATTTTTTCGTATTGCTCGCTAACCTTTGATAGCTCACTATTGGTTAGCGTTTTGCCCGTTCTTGCTTGGTAAAGCATTGGGATACTTGCCATTACACCAACGCCATACAGGTAAACAATCTCTTTGGCTAAACCCGCTGGCGTAGCAATGGCGTCTTTTTCAAGAATGCTTTTAATCACAAGCAGAACCTCTTGAATGGAGTCACGAACACCTCAATTTCATCCACGATGGACTGAAAGCTCAGATCAAGGCATTTGTTCTCAAACTCAGCCTCGTCATAGCGAGGAGGGATTGTTTCGATGTTCTCCGGCATCATTTCCAGATCGGCCAAGTTCATCAGCTTCACATTGCGCCGGAAGATATCGAGCATCCCCATTTCCACCTTCTTGTTAAATTCATTGTTGGCTAAGGCGAAATACTTCCTACGGCCACGCCCTTTGAAGTCATCAACGGTAATTTCTCCGCTTCTGGCCTTTTTAACGAACTCAATAACAGAGCCGCACTCATTCAATAGCTCCAGCGCACCAGACTCACCAATACCACCTACACCATCAATTTCATCCGACTTATCGCCGACCAGAGCTTTAAACTCCAAATACTGACGTGGTGTTTGAAGCCCCGTTTTCTCGCCTAGGTAAGACAGCCTGGTAATTTCGTCTTTCCGAACATTCAGCAGGCTTACGTTCTCATCTAGCAAAGTCAGCCAGTCGTTATCGCCCGTGTATAAGTAGATGTGCTCTACGTGGCTTTTGAATCTCCGGCAAAGCATACCCGCCAGATCATCAGCTTCTCCGTCATGCGCTACCAACTGACGGACACCAAGCAAGGACAGCATCAGCTTGATATCGTCCCTTTGCTGTCTGAATTGGATTCGCATTTCTTTCAGCTTCGGATTGTCGCTGCGCTTACCCTTGTATTCCGGATACAAAGCGGTTCGTTTGATTGGTTCGCCGTCCCATAGAACATAAGGTCGAGCATTCAGCTCACGGCAGTATTTGCGGATATTACGAAGCATCCCGAAAATCGCTTGGACTTGTCTTCCACCCGCTGTCAGTGTCGCTCCTTGCTGGCAGAAGTAGCCAAGCGAATGTGCGTCAACAAGCAATAGGTTCATACCCATCACCTCACTAAATTAAATTGGGAATTAGGAAGGAATGGGTGAGGTTTCCCCCACCCACTTGCGATTAAAGGTCAGCTAGTAGAGCGTCAAGATCGTCTAGGTCGCTTGAAGAGTCTGCCTCAGCAGTGGTAGCATCCTCGATCTCAACATCAGAGGTTGGTGTCGGTTCTGGCTTGAACTCCGTTTCCATAGCGGCTTTCAATTCTTCATCTAGTAGTGAATCCAGATCTTCGTCAACAGCAGTTGAGGTGGTGCTCACGGATGTTGTTGCAGCAACGCCGTGAGTGCCAGTCCCCGCACTTGATGCAGAAGATACGTAGCCGATAGCCGGAACACTTGAAACCAGTGGCAAACCGATAACAGCATTTGCCTTGTTTAGTGTGGTTAGCAGACGTGCCTCATCAACACGCTCAGTCAGCAGCTCAATATTGATTAGCTTGTCCATAGTGTCGGCAGCCAGTGCTTTCTTACGCTTAGGAGAAGCAGAAACAGTGTATTTGGTGTCTGTGCCTGTTCCGGTGCGAGTAATCACGAACGGATAGCCTTCTTCCAGTGATAGCGGATCACCAAAGCCTTCATCCATGTGCTCAATCAGACGGTCTTGAATCTGATCGAAACATGTAGACGCAAGTTCGATTAGCTGAACACCCTTGTCTTCTTGGCCTTCAACAATACCATTCCACAGGTAACGCTTGGCAGAGCGCATTTTGTTGATTGTGTTTTCCATAGCTTTGTCGCCTTTGTAGCGAGCCAAGCCTTCGTAAACCGCTTCACAAATCGGGCACTGCTCATCGTGGGTCTGTTTGGTGCATAGGTATACAGACATTTTCTCGCCATCTTTCTTAACGAAATGCTGTCCGTATGTTTTAAACGGAAGACCGCCATCTTTTGAACCCAGAAGACGAATGACGTTCTCGCCGTCTTTCAGCTTATAAGTGTCGATGCGGGATGATGCGCGTTTTTCCTCTTCGCGTTTTTTGTTGGCCTTTAGTAGTTCTAGGATGTTTGACATTTTTGATTTCCTTGATTTTTTCAGTTCTCTACGGTATCTCCAAGAGCTGTGCGTCTTGCGCGAGTGCTCTCTTTGACTTCGCGCCAATAATAAGTCAGCGCTTAATTAGTTTTCAAGATTTTTTTGATCACTCTTGCGGGTGCTTTTTGAGAGCAGTAAAAGTCGATGAACCGGTCTTCTCCAACTCCAAAAATTCACGTTTAGAAGCCTGCACAATCATGTCTCGGCGATGACGGAAAGCCTCAAGTGCATACTTCGCCTTCTCACAATCAGACTTGGCCGCATCATATGCTTCGCGTGCTGCTCTCATCTTCTCGTGATTCTTCATTTTCGATTCAATTAACGACTCAGTCGGACGGATGCCAGATAGGCTCAAGTCAGCTCGGATAGTGTTGTATAGCCTTGCCTCCACTTCTTCCATCACTTGCTTGGCCTTCGCCACTCGTCGCTCAGATTGAGTAAGTTTGTCGGCGTATTGGAAGAATAAGATCGCCTGATTACTCCATACTTCATCGAGATTTGAACGGTCGAATGCTAAATCTGACAGCGTTTGTTCTACGTTAAACATCTTGCACACCCTCAATAAGATGTTGGGCTTGTTGTCCTTGTTGGGACACATCAAACTATACAGAAACGAGAAAGGGGTAAAAGCCCCAACCTCAAAAAAGTAAGTCACCGATGACTATAAATTGAAAATTAAAAGTAGAATCTTGTGCAAAGCAAAATCAGACCTATCTTTCTATTGATTGATTTAGCCGTTGACTATCTCATAGGCTTTTTTGCAGATATCTTCCAGCTCGGTTTTCTTCTCAGGTTTGAAGTGCAACATACCTGGATTAAAGCCGAATATGATGTTGCAATCCCTTGCAGAATCATACTCGTTGCGACCGGACAGCTCACTTGGCTTGAGCTTGGAGGTATTGAAATACCCAGCCGCCAGCGAACCCATTGCGATCACCACCGTAGGCTTGGTGTATTCCAATTCATGCGCAAAGTAGTCCTTAAACAGGTTGATTTGCTCGGAGGTGAATTGCTCATCCTTACCCTTCACAATCTTCATCAAACTGGTGGCGTAAATATCCCCCATTTTGAACCCTGCATTAGTAAGCGCTGTCTTAAAGTCATCGTGACCTTCTGACATGATATAGCCGGATTTCTCATCCCATCCATTAGGGGCGTCAAGCACGATCATCACTTTGGGCTTTCTGCCAATAGTCGGACGCACAATGGCTTCCCCTAGCTCAGTCTCCTTCTCAATGCGACTATGCAAAGCATTCACTTGGGCGCAAACCTTGGCGTCACAGATAAAGTCACGCTCAACACCGACAGCATCAATCATGATATCGCCCATTAAAGCCGCTTGATCTTTGCGTCTGTCAGGGTGTCGAGCGTCCAGTTCCTTTGGGTCAATGTCAGCAAATGCCCCTACTTTCCTAAGTGCCTCACGAACGCGAGCATTACAGGCTCGCTTTAAAACCACCTCTTCGAACTGCTCCACAGTAGAGAAACGACCACCGCATTTGGCACGAGCCTCAATAATGGCTTTCGCACCCGCAGCACTACAGCCTTTAACAGCGGAGAATGGCGCATACAGCACCGTTTGCTCTCGCTTGCTGTCATAGCCAATTTCTAGGCGATCTGAGCTATGGTTGATACAAGGCGGAACAACTTCGATACCGTGCTCACGCGCATCACGAACAATGGCCGGATGTTTGTCACTGCCCAAGATAGTAAGTGCTGCGGCAAAGAACTCAGCAGGATAGTATGTCTTGAGGTATGCAGAGCAGAATGACAGTAGCGAGTAAGCCACCGAGTGAGATTTGTTGAAGCCATAGCCTGCAAACTTCTCGATCTTGTCCCATACATCACCGGCGACAGCTTCCGGAATACCATTGACCTTCTCGCAGCCTTCAACGAACAGACTCTTCATCGAGGCCATCTTCTCGGCGTTCTTTTTACCCATAGCAGAGCGAACGGCATCCGCCTCAGCCATAGAGAACCCCGCCATGATCTGACAGGCTTTCATGGTTTGCTCCTGATAAACCATTACGCCGTTGGTTTCGCTAAGCAGTTCATCAAGCAGCGGATGAATCGCCTCTGCGCGCTCATAGCCTTTGGCAACGGCCACGAAAGTATCAAGTGCGCCTGACTGCATTGGACCCGGTCGGAACAGTGCTGTTGTCGCTGTTACCGTTTCAAACGTGAATGGCTCAATACCATTCCCAAGGTCACGAAGTGTTTTCTTCATGCCCGAAGATTCAAGCTGAAACACGGCTGTTGTTCTGCCTTCCGATAGCGTTTTCAGCGTCTTCTCGTCATCAAGCGGGACTGAGTAAATATCAATGTCCTTCCCGTGACGCTCTTTTACGTAGTCACAGGCCAGTTGGAGCAAATCGAGTGTCGCCAAGCCTAGAACGTCGAGCTTAACCAGCCCCATGTCCTCACAGTGCCGTTTGTCCCAATTGATAGTGCGCTCGCCGCCACGTCGCTCAACGACAGAACGGTTGGTAAGTTTGTCACCGGCAACAATCACACCCGCCGCATGTCGCCCATAGCCTCGCATCGTGTTTTGTAACTTACAGGCCAAATCAAACACGGCAGGATACTTGGCTGCAAACTTACCGATGCCACCCAGCTCTTCTTTCGCATCTTCCAAAGGCAAATTGTCACCGTCACCGGTAATTTCCTTGGTAACGGCCAGTTCAGTCTGGTCAATACCATAGATACGTCCGGCATCACGCAACGCAGAAGCGGAGCCTAAATACATGTAGTTTGGAATGCCGGCCACATACTCTTCACCGTATTTGCTCTCAAGATACTCAAGCACTTCATGACGGCGGGATTGTGAAAAGTCCAAGTCAGCATCGGGCAAGTCCAAACGCTCAGGGTTAATGAAGCGTTCAAACAGAAGACCATGCCGGATAGGGTCAGTTTCAGTAATGCCTAACGACCAGGCAACGACAGAACCCCCTACGGAACCACGACCGCAGCCCAATGGAATTTTGCGCGTTTTTGAAGCCTGAATCAGATCGTTTACCAGCAGAAAGTAAGGTGCAAAGCCAAGCTTTTTCAGAATGCCAAGCTCATACTTTAGCGCCTCGATGTATTTGGGACGCTCTGACTCAGGCGGAACATAGCCAAAACAAGGTTCGACAAAACGATCCTTCAAGCCTTTCACCGCCAACTCTGCCAGTGTCTTGTCTTCATCATCTGCCATTTTCGGCAATGACACGTCCAGCTTATGCCAGCGCCAGTTGCATTGCTCGATGATCAGGTCTTGGTTTGCCGATACGTAGTCCGGCGATACCCGAACACCCATGCGAACGGCGAACTCTTTCAGTGATTTCAGCAGGCGTGAGCGCTCTTGGATGCAGGACTCACGGTTGTATGGAACAAGAGCGCGATATGGCTGGTCAGCCTTAACGTTGTTGATAACCAGATACGCAAAGTCCTTGATATCGGCATCTTCAATGGTTTCGTAGTAGGCAGGATAGAACGCGGCTACAACCAGCTCTTTTTGATTGGCGTATTCAAGCGCTTTCTTGTTGATTTGGTCATACAGTGGCGTTTCGATCGGGTATAGCGCCATAACGCAGTCAGACGCATTCCCTGCGTCAATCATTTTATCTAATAGCTCCGCATGGGTTGGCAGCTTAAACACGCTCCCTTTGTCGCTGGAAAGCATCAGAACGTTGCCCTTTGCGAAACACTCCGCCACTTGCTCCGGACTTACGCGAGGTTTGAAATAGAACTGCTCTTCGCGGTTGCTAAGTGTCAGCAGCTCGCAAACGTCCACAAAGCCCTGATCGTTCTTGATTAGCAGGGTCATTGAGAACTCATCTTGTCTGATGCCTTTGGCGCTTTCCCCCGCTTCCTTGGTGCGGTATTCCAGTTGCGGATCTGGAACAATCGTCAGTCGGACACCGCAGATTACTTTTACATCAGTGTCAGTTGAGCCAAGCTGTGCCGGAATGATCGAGCTGATTGACATGGTATCGGCAACAACAATGGCCTCATATCCCATTTCAGCGGCTTTCGGAGCCAGCTTATCAGCCTTTAAAACAGATTCACCCAACGAAAACTCGGTGCGACACAGTAACGCTTTCATTTTTCTTTATCCTTTGGCGCTTTTTCTGGAACATAAAAACAAGTTGAGAAGCCCACCCGCTTTTCAAACTCTGCTTTGCTAATTAACTCTTGATAGAATGAGTAGCTGAAGTTGACGCGATCCCAGCCATCGGGATCTAAAATCACCAATCCGCTCTCTTCCATAGCCTCTTCCAGCCACTCAAGGCTTGTTCTTACCTCGCTCATTTCTTTTTACCTTTGCTGATTCCGTCCATTGGCAGGGTCGCGGTATCTTCACCAAAAATGTCTTTTACGCGACGCATCGCCTCTTCCTGACACTCTGGGAAGTGAGAGCAAGCCTCACATGGCTTGCCCTTTTTTCTTGCTGTTAGAATCGAACCAAAACAACCCAACACTTAAATCACCGCTTACTAATCAATCACCCAAAAATGCGCTGTAATGTTTCTTTAGCAGCCGTGATGCTGTCGGCAGGCAGCTTGTTAACCCATGCCTTTTCAAGACCAGCAGCTAAGTTACCTCGTAACATTCCCACTTTGGCGGCGTTGATTAGCTCACGAGGGCCGATAGTCATTGGCAGGTCTTGGCGCTCATATGCCTCTCGAACTCGCTTGGCAAAGTCGCACATCTTCAAGGCATCCTCTTCGCGTAGTGGAACATGCGCACGGATAAGTGCCGCCTCTGACTTGCGATCCATGTATTCAACTTTCTCAACAATCGCAAAGCGTGAGTAGTTAGCCGCGTTCTGGATATTAGTGCCCTGATACAAACCAGTTTCATCGCCAGAACCATTGGTGTTACCAGTGCCAATAAAGGCAAAGTGCTTGTGTGGGTTTACCTTGCGCCACTCAGGAGTAGCATTCTTGATGACCAGCGCTTCACCCTCCAGAACCGCCTGATAAGCCGATAGCACTTGAGCAAAGGCAAAATCGTATTCATCCGCGACGTAAACAAAGCCGTGACGCATTGCCATTGCCAATAAGCCAGGTTCGAAATAAGTGCCCTCTTGGCTCGCCAAGATTTGGCCGACGATCTCGGACTCTTCTGTAGAACCGGTATGCTGGGCGCGAATTAAAGGACGGTTCAGCGCAGCGCAAATTTGAGTAGATAGTGAGGTTTTGCCAGTTCCGGCATGTCCCCAAAAGTAAGCAGGCATACCAAGCTCGATAGCCATAGCCGCGTCCTTGGTCACTTCTGGCTGGAACACATAGCCAGAGGTGCGCTTAGGAATAAACTCAGGAAAAGGCGAGTTCAGGAATGCGGTCATCATAATTGGCTTGCCGGTTGAAGACTGTAGCGCTTTCAACGGCAGGCCAAGTGCCTCATGAAGAGCAACTTTCTCTGTGCGATACTCGGTTTCACCAATATGGCCGTGGATAGGAACAACCTTTTCCTCAGTGGCAGCGGAGGTAGTAGCCATTTCGCTTTTCTTGGTTTCAGACTTCCTCTCAGGGTCTTGGGTAGCGGCTCCACGCAGCGCCTCTTTCTGGCGGATCATGTGTAGCGCATATTCAGACAGGGTTGGGGCCTCTGGAAATTCAGCTTTGTATTTTTCGATATCGCCCCACCCTTCATGCTCTCTCTCAAGGTGTGGTTTGATCGCATGGGTAAGTTCACCGCAAAGGCGGCATGAAATTTTAGACTCTGCCAATGATGCTTTATCTGCTAATGCTGACATGTTGTTACCTCACGTAAACTTGTTTCTTTGTAAATTGGACACTGCGAATATTAAATAATAAGTAAGCGGTGATCTAACTATTTGTCAAATATTCGCAGGTCACTAAAGAATGGCTAGGCTACAAGCTCTCTGATTTTGCCGCAGACAACGGCTGGTAGCTCTGACAGGTCATTTACCACGGCATGTTTGGAGTAGAAGCGCTTAACCGAGTCTGTCTGAATGCCGATGCCAAGTAGCTTGATATCGGTTTTCTGCTCAATAAACCGAGTGACAGCTCTCAAGTGCTCGGCCATTCCTCTACCCCTTGCGCATGGCTCGCCGTCCGACAGAACAACCATCATCTTCAATGATTCAGGTCGGCTCATCAGGCTTGGGATAAACCGCAGGATGCACTCCCCGTCAGCGTTGTTTGCCAAAGGGAAATTACCGGCCAGAGCGCCAAACCGTTTCTTCACAAGTTTGGTATTGGCCTTGTCGTCCCAATCCTTCAAGATCGGCAGCAGCAATGGCTCAAGGCGCGAGAAAGACAAAGTTCCGGGCTTTATTTTCTTGGACATTAGATAGCGCTCGAAGCCGCGGACATCCAAATCAAACAGTGAAGTAAAACCGACAACGCGACATGCGATGCCACATCGGCCAAGAGCCTCAGCCATGACATAAGCCGACCTAAGAGAAGTCCCTATTCTGTCTCCACTGTGCATTGAGCCGGAGAAGTCCACCACAATCTGAACAGCAGCTTCTCGGCTACGGTGCTCTTCTTTGGTGCGGAATACACGAACATCACCGGTTTTGAGCTTAAATAGGCTCGCCCCATGAATACGACCTTTCTTTTGGCCGCCAAGCCACTGAGACTTGTTTTGGCTGCGAACAACCCTTTCAAGCTGTTTTGCCATGTTCTTTGAGGTATCGCCAAGATGAGTCTCAATGCGACGATTAAAGGCTCGCTCGCCGTTCACAAACAGATCGTCGAAGTATTTGCGGTAACGCTCAGCACCCTCTTTATTTTCGCCGAAATACTCATGGATCTGGACTTGTGCCGCCTGTTTCCCAATGTTCTCAACAACATCATAAATATCGAACTGGTCGGTCAATGGGCGGTAGCTACTCATGCTGTCATCAATCGCATCAGAAAGTGCCTCTTCAAGCGCATCTTCGATAGACAGAGGTTCAACTTTGTCGTCGATTCCCTCTAGCTCATCAAGATCTTTAAGGTCGAAGTCAAAGCCCATATCGGTATCGGTAGCTGTTGAGTCAGACTTACTTCTGCCCTGATCTTCTTCGTCACTCTCTTCGCTCTTTCCGTCTGATGAGCCGGAAACCTCAATTTCATCATTCTCTTCGTCTTTGCCGCCGTCGTCTTCACCTTCTTCGTCCGCGCTACCGGCATCCACTTCAATCTCAATGGATTCCTCCGGCTTTTCGTCGTCCTTGGCCTCCGATGGTTGGTCGTCGCCGGATTCATCCTCGCCCTCATCCTTGCTCTGTGTCTTAGGCAAGTCAGGAGACTTCACTTTGCCCTCTGACTCTTCCGGCTTATCCTCTTCTTCGCGCTCTTGCTCCTTTTGGGTTTCGTCGATGATCAGCGACAAAAGGACACGCGCAACCTCAATGCAGTCAGAGGTGCTTTCCGTAAGCGTCAGCTTTTTAGGGATTCGAGCGTCTTCGATGCGGGTCTTCAAGATATCAATGCGATCCCACTTGTCCCCCATCCAATCGGCAAACTCTGTCTGCCCTGCCATCGCACGTAATGCAGGAACGGCAAGGATTCGGTTGAACAGCTCGACGCCCTTCATGCCAGAGTCCACGGCTTTCTTGTAGGCGTTGTCAAAGACTGTCTCAAGTAGGTGGTGACGAACTTTGCTCAGGTTTGATCGAGAACCGGTGAATACCTGGCTCATCTTCCGCTCGATAAAGATATCCTCCACCGAGTTCCACATTGGCTCCAACGCTGTTGGAATTGAGCATCGCGTTTTGAAGTCAGTAAATAGGATGTGCGCGACCTCGTGATCGACGAAGCCTCGGACTGCCATAATGGCTAAATCACTAGCGTCGTCAGGCAGAGCAGGAATATTCACGCGAACTGGTTTGCCCTCCATATCGTTCTCGACATAAGCGCGAGTTCCGGACATAGAGACTTTTACAGAGGTTCGTGACAGCAGCGAAACAATCTTCGCTACTGATTCACGCATTTGGATAATTTCTTTTCTTACGATTGCCATAGCCAAATACTTTTAACGAGTGTTTATTTATGGAAATGATAAAAAAATGGTGCAGGCAAGGAATACTTGCGCCGCACCAGTCAAAGGTTACATGAGGTCAACTAGCTGCTTTTGGTTTAGTGCAACATGGATACTCGGTCAGCTATAAGCTCTAACGATTCCTCTCGGTCGGCCAGTCGCATATACGGGCTGCCATCTTCTGAGGTAACAATTTCCAATACAGTATCATCAAGATCTTCGGAAACAGGGGTCACCGCGCCAGATAGAACAAGCATCAGCTTTCCTCCCTTCTCCATCAACTCAACCGATACTCCACCTAAATCAAAGTAGCTTGATTTGTTGTTTTCGTTCATCGCTGATGTTGCCTTTGTCTGAAACAAGGATACTAACTAACTAATTACTTAGACACATCATGATATATGCCTAGCAATAATTGAGTCAACAGGAAAAAATCATGAGCAAGGAACATATATTTTGCATTTTTTTTCAAAGCAGTACCTTGCTTTAAAGTTGCAAAAAATATGGAGATTATTAAATTAAATACATATTTTTCATACACTTAAAAATAAAACCTCTCACATGACGAGATCACAAACCCATGAATACTGAGCTACAGAACAAACACTGTATATCCATACAGAATTGACCATGTGGTATTATAAGAAACATAATGATAAATAAGCGATGAGTTAGAACTGCACTAACACTACGCTGAAAGAATTAATTAATAAAATTAGTAAAATGCAGATTATGGAAGTTGGTGAGTTGCGGCGGATGCGTATTGACGCGCTTTATGAAGCGACTCCACCGAACATAATGAACTAACTAAAGAACGAGATAACGTTATGATTCCAACAGACAAGCAAAATCCGAATGCGATCGTCGCTCAATTCCTTACTAAAGCGATTGAGGAATGCGGTAAGAGCCAGATCACCATTGCTAAAGAGGCTGGTTATGCTAACGCAAACAACATCACAATGCTGAAAAGTGGTAGATCTAAGCTGAACAAAGCTCGTGTCCCTGCTCTTGCTAGAAGTCTGGAGGTTGATGAAACCGATTTAATGATGCTTGTTCTGGAGCAAGATGAGCCTCATCTTGCTGACTGGATTAAAAGAAAAACAAACGTTAACTCTATCGGCAGACATGCCGCTAATGCTTTTGAAAACTCACTGATTAGAGCTGGCAAAGTGGATGTCGAACTTACTCAGGAGAAGTTGAAGGAAATGCAAGATTTCTTTGATGAGTTCGTTAAAGGGCTGGATTAATTTTCCCGAATAGTTTCACTTTGTTATCAGTTAACGATCGACAACTAATTAGAGCTTCATCAACTCTCTACCTCTACAAGCCCTTCCATACAAGAAAGCACCGTTTAAACGGTGCTTTTTAGTATCTAGCGCTGCAAAACTAGGTCTTTGCCCCTACTAGCCAATCATACATTTCGGTAATTTTGGTGCCTTCATCTTACGTGCCGATACTCTTTCCAATCCTGTAGCAAATTGTCCCTGAATCTCTCCCAATTAAGAAATGACACATCGACCGGAGACTCATATAAGTTGACGACCTTTTGCAGCTCCGCAACGCTCAGCGCCCTGTGACCATACTTGGTCGTTGTCAGAGCTACCTCGCCGCTGGTTCTCCCATCATGGCCGACTATCTGTGCTATTTTCCATTCAGGTATGTTCTTCGACCGAATAACATCAATAAACAAGTGCCGGAATGAATGGCAGGTGTATTGTCTCCCGTAAGGTATGTCTGCCTCTTTTCTAATGGCTCTGGACACATCCAGGTTCTTTCCTGCATTCGAGAAGATGAACTTATCAATCACAGGAGTCATCAGCAGAGGGTCGTAAATCTCCGGCACCCCCTTCAGATTCTTCCGCCACTCTACATAATCCAGCAAACCCAATTCGAGCAACATATTATGCACGGGAATAATCCTGCGCCCATTTACGGACTTCACGCGCTGGTAGAACTTGGCATCGTTAACCACTAAGCACCAGATGCTCCCGACACACACCACGTCATCTATTGATAGCTGGGCGACTTCGCGACTGCGCATACCGGTGAACTGGCAAATCGGATAAAGCCAAAAGTGCAACGGGTAATAGCCGTAACGAGCAATATGCCCTCTTCGTCTTTTGCTACGGAAAAAGTGAGTCCGATAAATGGCGTCCAACATTTCCGAATCAAACGGCTTTACCTTCTTGCTTTGAGACAAGAACGTTGAGGCGGTGTCGATCTCGCTTTCGGGTATAGTAAAAGCGCCCTTGCTTTTATGAACCCCGTTCCTTGATTTGCTTTTCTCCGAACAGGCTTTTCGCAAATCAACCGACATATGACCTTCATCATATCCCCAGCCGAGTGCTCTCCGGAGGAAACTCAAGACATAGCTGTAGGTTGTTTCGTTAATGGCGGTATACCGGCCAGCCTCGGTGGCAACAATTATCTCGAATGGAATATCCCCGTGATACGCTTCTTTTCTCGCTGGATAGACTTTCAGCTTCCCCATAATGGTTCGGATAGTCTTTTTGCAAAGGTGCTCTAAGGGCGTGTTCTCATCGAGGACATCCAGTAATTTATTCACGTGTCCGTAATTCTGCTTTACTGTTACGTGAGCAATTTCTCCCGAGTCCCTTTCACTGGCAAAGTAACCTCTTATCAAATCACCAAAAGTGCTGATTGCGGTCTTTACCTCTATATCTCGAATGCTAACGACCTCTTCGGCCTCTTCGGATATCGCTTGTTTAAGAGCGGTAACGGCTTTTTGCTTAAAGACAGCTCTGAACTCTGAGTCTTTAAGCTCTTCAAGATCGTGAATGCCGGTTTTGCAGTAGACAACGGCAAAGTCAAAGATAGAAGTGAAGCTCTCTGAGTCGGCATCCAGACTACTCAACTTTTCGGTTACTTCACGAACCCGTCTAAAGATTCGGGTGGCCTCGATTGCGATAGCGGTAGCCTTCTCGCTTGTTCCGGCCAAGGTGAAAGATACTTCCTTTTTCTTGGATTCACCTATCCGGCCGCATACCTCATCTCCAAGAAGACGGTAGTAACTAGAGCGAATTGTAAACCTGCCATTTCCTCTAGGGGTGATGCTGAATAACAGCTCTTTGTTTTTCATTTCAGTAGTCCTCCGAGGCTATCAATACCGCAACCCAATAGCGTAAAACAACTGACTGGAAGGCTGTAATCCGGAGGACTTTAACTAACAAAATGAAGGTTATAGGAACAAAATTGACTGGAAAGGCCAAAAGAAGGAGAAATAGGGTATTGGAAGAAAGTCAAACCGACGGGAATTGTGATTAAAATCACAAAAAACACCGTTCACAAACCGACAAACCGACGGGTTTCGTCGGTTTAGCAATATCAAAAAAACATTAACACATTGATTTAATTCAGATTAATGAGGTTGAAAACAAAAACCCTTCCATTAGTCATTATATGGCCATTTTTGACCTGACCACCGAAGGACGCAATATTGTGGCTGATACCGCCATGCCGTTTGAGATCTGGTTTACCGTCGCGGCCATCTATTTGTGCGCGACACTTTTACTTTCAGCACTGGCTGCATGGTTAGAACATAGGCTTAAAGCAGGCCAGAATGGTGGCAGTCACTAACAGTCATTGGTAATCTCACTTTTTGCTATTCATTTATTCCAATGATTTTATAGATGAGAACAATTCGTAAAACGACGCACTCCTCTCGTCGATTTGCGAGACAAGCCACCACAAGTTACCCTGTAACATATCATTAAACTCAGGCAAACAGGAGGCGTAGTAACTCAAAACTGGACAGAAGCGAGTTAGTTTCTTAGTAGAATATGGTCCCAATAATCAGCGGCTGCCAGAAGAGTATGAAAAGCGATATGAGATTAAGTTAAATCGTATCTACTGATTGGTGGCTATTCGCAACACATGTCTGATCGACTCGTTTCAGCTAGAGAAGTGAATGCTATAAGAATCCTACTGTTTAGCATGTCTGAATCAGATTTTTAAAGACCAGTTAAAATATACCTTTACTTTACTATGTAATGGGGTATTATCTTACCTGCTCTGATGTTCAGACTTATTAATGAAACTCCAAGTAAAAGTAAACCCTAAGAATTTCTTCGTTAATGTTGTTATCCTCTGTGTTTCCCTTAGCTTTATCGTCACATTAAATAATTCAATCTTCAGAGAATCGAAGTAACATTATTAATTTCAAAATAAAAGGGACACTATATGTCTAAGTCAACTGGTATCGTAAAGTGGTTTAACGAAGAGAAAGGTTTTGGTTTCATTACTCAAGACAACGGCGGTGCTGACGTATTCGTTCACTTCCGTTCAATTGCTTCAGAAGGTTTCAAAACTCTTTCTGAAGGCCAAAAAGTATCTTTCGATGTAGAGCAAGGTCAAAAAGGCCCTCAAGCAGCTAACGTTGTTGCTCTATAATTGAGATTTTGGCGTAAGTGGATAACCCACTTACGCCAACTAACAATCAGCAACGCTGCACTGAGAAAGTTATTAGCCTTAAGAGTTGCTTCTAGCAAGTTTGTTTACGACAAACCTAGCCTTACAATGCCATGCGCAGAATTGGAAACGCTTTACCCACATCATCAACTGGTGAACGGGAAGTTACTTTAAAACCCATCTGTTCGTAAAAGCCCACAGCCAATAAATTTTTTTCATTCACGTCAACTTTGGTCGCTCCTAGCTGATCAATAGCATATCTCAGCAACACCTTCCCAACGCCTTTACCTCTGGCTTCGTTTAAGATGAAAAGCATTTCAACCTTTGAATCATAGGTACCTATAAAGCCTAAAATTGAACCACTTTCACTCTTTACGCATTTCAATATGACAGTAGGAAAAGCCTGTTCGATGATTATCGGCTTAAAAAACTCAATATCTTCTTCTGATATGAAGTGATGAGTTGCTCGGACTGAGTCTTCCCAAACATCAAGCATTTCTGCGTAATACTCAGGAAGCACATTTTCTACAGTCATAATATTTTCTCTAGAGTTGGCTGAAATTCATGTACAGCCGCGAGTGGACATATTATTGCCAAACCATTACGCAGTTTAATCTTATGTGGTAGGCTCTGACTCACTTTGGGGCCGAAAAAATTCAGCTTAGTAAGGCAGCGCGTAACTCTTTCTGTTGGATCTCAATCTCTGCTCTGGAAGATCACTACTCAATCTATTTCAGTATACCCCTGGAATCAACCGATAGCGCACGCGTCGGGCGTAGCTTCGATAACCCGGCAACTCTTCCTGTAAAGTCTGGTCTTCGAGTAAAGTTCTAATCACCGTGATGATTGATGCAACCGCCGCAGGAATCAGTGTCCATACCGAGTTCAAAGCAAGAACAATGCCGAACGATGCACAGATAACTCCGGCATAACCCGGATGCCGAACAAACCGATATGGGCCACTGTCACACACCACATGGCCTCGATCCGTCTGAATGCGCACAACACTTGAGAAAAAGCGGTTCTCAGCCAATGCCCATGAAGCGAAAGCGTATCCGAGCAAGATCAAAATAAAGCCAATTACGATGAGCCATTGAGCAAATTCGGGGGACCAGTTATAGCGGTGGTCCAGCCCCGCCACGATGACCATAGGAAACCCGGCACTCACCGCCATCATTGGAGCAAGCACTCGGTCCCAGGCTTTTGCGTTTTTGATATTTTCAATATTATGTCTTTCAGCTGTTAATCCAGGATGTCGTTGTTCCGCCCACATGAGTCCACCGATACCGGCGGCCAAGATCAGAATAGAAAATAGCCACGCCTGCCACCAGCCAAGGTCCCCACCGCATATCAGTAAAATTAGAGGGATTAAGAGATATACCACAACTAATCCGAACCAATGACGGGGGGATACTGTTTGAGCTGCTTCTTCATTAGCCTTTGCTGACATATCATCCCCAAAATGAAGTGGATTTATGTGTGCCTCTAAAGCTCCGTTCAGGTGCCACACGTCACAACGAGGTTAACCTGCACCCAATTTTCTAACCCACCGATGGGTTAGAGCTTTAACCAACTAAATACATACAGAATCATTAGATAATTTAGGCCAATTAACAGACAAGTCCATTGTAGGTATCGATTATTCTTAATTGATTGGGGCAAAACAAATCAGGTAACTAATTTCTCCCCTCTTCAAACTGATTCGCATATAAGAAAGAAAATTTCGCCCCTTCGTTTTAAGCTGTCGCCGCAACCATGTTGAAAAACATATCTAAGGCGTAGATCATCGGCTTAACATCCTTAAGAAATGATTTGCTTATCTTGTTGGTGTTATTTACCTTGTTGGTTATATTGGTCTTGTCGGCGCTCAATACCTTGTTAGTTGGGCAACTGGCGCTACGTCAGCTCTTACTTATGACACCCATTCTCCAGCAACGCCATGATTTTAAATGAATTTACCTTACCTAACCCTAGAATTCGTCTACTGTTTATGTAATGGCCATTTTGACCTAACCACTGTAAGACACTGCGCAGTTAGGCGCTGCACAGTTAGGCGCAGTACTGTTACCTAAACCACGATGCCGTTTGAAGTCTTATATAGCGCCAAGCCAAACACAACAAAACAAACAACAAACAACAAAGCCATAATTCGACCAACGAAAAGGATACTGAGGAAAAAGGAAGCATGAAAAAATTTCTGTTAATGATGGTGGCCATAACCTCACTGCTTGCCCCCACTTTGGCTTCGGCCGCAAACTCTCCCTCTGAAAAGAGCACGCTGACCGAAATAAAAGAACGCGGTACATTACGGGTCGGTTTATCGACTTTTGTTCCCTGGGCTATGCGAGACAAACAGGGAGAATTGATTGGATTTGAAGTCGATGTTGCACGACGCCTTGCCAAAGATGCCGGGCTGAAAGTGGAATTCATCCCAACGGCCTGGGATGGAATTATTCCGGCCTTACTGGCGGGCAAATTTGACGTGATCATTGGTGGTATGTCAATTACCCCTGAGCGAAATATGAGCGTACTCTTCACCACACCCTATGCGCACTCCGGGGTACAATTGGCCGCCAACCGGGATATAGCCGGAGGTAAAACCACATTAGATGACTTCAACAAACGCAGTGTAACATTGGCGGTACGACGTGGAGCTTTTACCGTTCAGACTGCTAAGAAGTACTTCCCAAAAGCACAATTACGTCAGTTTGATGATGATGCACAAGCCTTTCAGGAAGTGCTAAACGGAAATGCGCAGGCCGTACTCGCCTCTTCACCGAAACCTGAACAGATGACAATTCAGTACGGCAATAAATTATACCTGCCTTTCACTGAGCGCCTGAGCCGTGGTTCAGAAGCGTTTGCTATTCGCCATGGTGAATTTGACCTGCTCAATTTCTTCAATAACTGGATTCTGCTGCGCAATGAAGATGGTTGGCTCAAAGAACGCCATGACTTCTGGTTCACAACGCTGGATTGGCAGGATCAAGTTGCCGAAGGGCAATAACTCGCCATGCCAGTGAATCACAAAAAGATTTCTCCTGGCCAACAGTCAGTCGTCCATCAGACTTCCCAGGGCTCAGAGGAAAAGAGCCGAAGACGTTCACGGCGGATTCCTCTGAACCGTCTGGATTGGTTGCTGCTGGCGTTTCTGGCGGCTATCTTGGGTTGGCTTTGGTATCGTTCGGCCATTGGTATCCATTACCACTGGCAATGGGACAAAGCCTTTAACCTGATTCTCACTAACGGGAAAAATGGTGAACTGCCCTACTTTTTTCAGGGGTTAATCGCCACTCTGCGTTTAAGTTTATGGGGAATGCTGCTTGCTGCCTCATTAGGCTTGCTGCTGGGACTGGCGAGACGCTCTTCGTTCTGGCTGTTTCGCTTGCCAGCACAAGCTTATATCCAACTGGTGCGAAACATTCCGCCGTTGGTGTTTGTCTTTATCTTCTATTTTTTCATTTCCAGCCAATTGGTTCCGCTATTGGGACTTGAGTCGATACTCAGACAGTCTCCTTCATCCGTTAACCTTGTACAGAACGGGTTGTTTGGCCCGCCCGCTCTGTGGGAAAACCTTTTTTCCGGCGTGTTATGTGTCGGCCTGATTTCTGCGGCCTATATTGCAGAAATTGTCCGGGCGGGAATAGACGCTATTGATAAAGGACAATGGGAAGCGGCAAACTCTCTGGGGCTGTCACGCTGGTCACAGTTCAGAGATGTCATTTTCCCTCAGGCATTAAGCGGGATCGTACCACCTCTGGCAGGCCAATTTATCTCGCTGGTTAAGGATTCGTCGATCATCTCGTTGATATCCATTCAGGAACTGACGTTTGTTGGTAGTGAAATCGCGAACTCGTCCGGGCTAATTTTCGAAATATGGCTGCTGGTTGGCGCGGGCTATTTTCTGTTGTGTTTCAGTCTTTCATTGTTATTCAGCAAGTTAGAGCATCATAGCCGACGCCATTTACTACAATGACGCTAAAGCGTTAAGCTGACGGTGAAGCGTTAACATGCGAAAAAACACAAGCTAAACAAAAAGGGAGTCCTACGACTCCCGCTGTATTTGAAAAACGCACAGTTTCCGGTTGTTGTGCTCCTGATCGCCGATATGCACCATGCCGATCTTTTTCATCACCTGCCGCGCAGACATATTCCGGCTGGTCGTAAAGCCCACAATTCGTTTGAATCCACCCTCACGGAAAGCGTATTCCAGAATCGCCCGGCCAATTTCAGTTGCATATCCCTGGTGCCAGTGTTCCTCACTGATTGTCCACTCAATTTGAGCAACCTGCTCACTTTCGTCGTAAGGATTCAGCCCGACTTTACCAATCAGGGTATCGCAGTCCACCAATACAAGGGGGCAGTTAAAATAGCCGCCTTTCCATTTCCAGCCCATTTTATTTGCCTGATACCATTCAAGCTCAGTGCGCGCTTTCTCTTCTGTCCAGGGGGCATCCCCCGTATAAGTGTGAACAGACTGGTTTGACATTATCCTGTGAAGGCTAGGTAAATCACCCTCGTGCCAAGGCCGAACATACAATCGTGGTGTTCTGATACTCGGTGATATATCTAGAATCATACTCGTCCCTCTCTGTCTGAGCTGGCTAGCCTTCCCTGGACATGTTAGCCCGGTGTCACATTTCTTTGTATTTACGCGCCCTTAACGTTGAAATCTGTCTGCCCATTGTGGCCACAACCTGGCAAGATCCATATGTGCTTCCAACATGTCCGCAACACGATCAATGCCCTGTTCCCGAAGCTGGTCAAAGTCCGGGGTTTGCGTCGCGGTTAATCCGGCCCAGTTCAAAATGGCATCACAGGCTGACTGTTGCTCAAAAATACCATGCAGATAAGTACCAAACACCTGACCATCAAGCCCAAACTGACCATCCGGCCCATCAGCCAAACGAACTGGCGCGTCTTCCTTCACACCCTCCGTTACTCCGGCATGAATTTCATAACCGCGCACGGCCACCGGCTGTTGTCCGGGCATGGTCAGCGTACCGCTTACCTGTTTTAGTTGTTTTTCTGGTGCTAACACGGTGGAAGTTTGAAGATAGCCTAATCCGGCACTGATGCCTGACTCACCTTCGATACCGTTCGGGTCTGAGATGGATTCTCCGAGCATCTGATAGCCGCCACAAATGCCCATAACTTTTCCTCCCAAGCGAAGGTGGCGGGCAATTTGCGTGTCCCATCCCTGAGATTTCAAAAACGCAAGATCACTGCGAACACTTTTAGTCCCTGGAATAATGATAAGATCAGATGGCGGAATTTGCTGCCCTTTGCCTACAAATCGTAGATTTACCTGAGGGTGCATGCGTAAAGGATCAAAATCAGTATGATTGCTAACCCGGGTCAAAACAGGGACAGCAACCTGCAATTGATGTTCAGCTGGTGCTGATTGCTGCACATCAATGGCATCTTCAGCTTCCAGCATCAAACCGTGCAGATAAGGCAATACACCCAGCACAGGTTTACCGGTTTTCTGCTCCAGCCAATCGAGCCCGGACTCCAGCAGTTTTATATCCCCGCGGAAACGGTTGATAACAAAACCAATAACCCGATCCTGCTCGCTTTGCGAGAGCAGCGCCAGCGTGCCATACAGATGTGCAAACACACCGCCGCGGTCGATATCTGCGACAATAATGACCGGCACATCGGCATTCTCTGCAAAACCCATATTGGCAACATCGTTTTCGCGCAGGTTAATTTCTGCAGGGCTACCAGCGCCTTCAATGATGACCGTTTCAAACTCTTGTTGCAGCAGACCAAATGACTCCATGATGGGTCCCATCACGACCTTCTTATAGCCGTGATACCCTACCGCGTCCATGTCGGCCAGTGCTTTGCCCTGCACGATAACCTGAGCACCAATATCGGTATTGGGTTTGAGCAGTACCGGATTCATATGCACGGTTGGCTCAATGCCACATGCCTGTGCCTGTACTGCCTGTGCCCGGCCGATTTCACCGCCATCACGGGTCACCGCACTATTCAGCGCCATATTTTGCGACTTGAAAGGCGCGACATGAATACCCTTTCGGGCAAGTACACGGCAAAGCCCGGCGGCCAGTACACTTTTTCCGGCGTCAGACGTGGTTCCCTGCACCATGAGGGCTCGAGTAGTCGGTTGCATCTGTTTCTCACTCAAAATTGTTGTTCTTTGGGCCATTGAAGTTGTGGCCACTCCTGCCCGTTGGCATCCGTAAAGTTTGTGACGCGGTAACGAGCCGCATACGGTAATTCAATCCGCTGCAGATAACCGGCGTTTTCTGGCATCTCCAGCAAAATGCGCATTAACTGTTTCATCACTCCGGCATGGGTCACCAGTAAAATCCGCTTTCCGGCATGATCAGCCAATAGCTGCTTCCAGGCGTCCGCGATCCGGCCGTCAAATTCACGCAGTGATTCACCACCATGCGGTGTAGACTGCCACGGGTTCTCCCAATAATCTGTCAGGTGTTGTCCGTGAGACTGCCAGAGTGTGTCATGGGGTTGGCCGTCCCAGTTTCCGAAATTCATTTCCATCCATAATTCGCTTTCCTGACACGGCAGCGTAAAACGGCGAGCGTAAGTTTGTGCAAAATGGCTGCAGCGTTGCAGCGGTGAGCAGACAACCTGCTCAATATCTTCCAGCCCTGCGACGGCCAGAGTCATTTGCTCAAGCCCGGTGGCGGTGATCGCAAAATCCGTATGTCCCCGGAGACAACGATGCCCTTCCGGCAACCCGTGGCGCAAAATATCGACCCGCGTTGTAATGCCTTTATCCATACCAGATCCAGTCTTTGTAACTATTTTTCACAGCCGGCCCAAAATAGAGGTATGCCATGCAGTTCCATGCGATGCCATACGGCTATGCCTCGCCTTTCAATATTTGAGGGATACCTGCTGTCACAAATGTCACTCTGTCCACCTGTCGGGCTATAGTCTGGTGCAGCCAGCCACTTTCATCAACGAATCGACGCGACATCGCCCCCATAGGCACAATTCCCTGTCCGACTTCATTACTCACCAGAATCACTCTTCCCTGCGCCTCAGCCAGCGCAGCAAGCAACGCCGCTTTCTGGCCCGGCCAATCGAGTGCTAACTCATCGTTAAACAGACAATTCGTCAACCACAGCGTCAGGCAATCAATCAGCAGGCAATTATCCGGCAAACTGTGCCGCCTTATCGCTCCCGCCAGATCGACCGCCTCTTCCACCAACGCCCAATGGTTGGGTCTTGTTTGTTGATGATGAGCGATACGGGCAGCCATTTCCTCATCGCCCGCGGTAGCCGTCGCAATGTAAATGACATCGAGGCCGGAAGTCTGCGCCAGATATTCAGCATGACTGCTTTTCCCGCTCCGGGCTCCGCCCAGCACTAACTCAGTGTTTACTCTAAACAAAACTGTTGTCTTTCCCGCTTGCAGAATAACTAAGACGAATGTTAAGGAGTTTACCTTACAGCTTCATTTTTTCATCAAAATCCTGCCATGATTGTTGAGTCTTAAATGATTAACTGATGTATATTCCTGCAGCCTGAACAAAACAGCGCAATATAACAAAAACAAACCTTTAAATAAGCTCGCGTATCGGAACACGTCTATTTATGTTTTATGCTCACGAACTATGGCCATATGGCCTGATCTGGCTCTTCCTGGCCACTGCCATCATGTCGGCTTTTATCCAGCCTCAACCCACCGAATTACAGCCCAAGACCAGCAAGATACTACTCGCGCTGAGCTGGCCTTTTCTGCTCACTGTAACAGGCATACTTGCAGTGGTATTAGGCAAGATCTCATTGTCTGCGCTGCTGTTCAGTCTCACCGGAATCGGACTGGCTGCGTGTAGCCACCAAGTGTTCAGACGACCTGTTCCGGCAGGCATCCGTATTGCCATTCATATTGCTGTGATTCTCTGGGGACTGTCGCTGGCCTTGCATCTGGTTCCCGGCTTCATGAACCTGAGAGTCGTGGAAAAAGCGATAACGGGGCCAGCCAGCGTTCCGTTCAACATGCACCTGAATCTGGATAAGCCGCTATTATTTTTTGCGCTTCTATTACTGGTGCCGGGAATGCTTGGACAACGTATCGTGCCATCAACGTCTCAGCGCTGGATACTTGTCTGCCTGTTTGCCGCATTGCCTGCACTGGCGTGGGGACTAGGACTGGTTGCCCCCGAGTTTTCATTACCTGAATGGCTGTGGCTGTTTGTTCTGAACAATCTCTTTCTGACCTGTGTCGCAGAAGAAGCCCTGTTCAGGGGGTATATCCAGCGCCTGTTAATTCAACGTTTCAGCGCCCCTGTCGGTATTGTGGTCGCCAGCCTGTTGTTTGGGTTCGCCCATTTTTCCGGCGGTCCACTGTTTATCCTGCTGGCTACACTGGCTGGGGTGTTATACGGCCTCTGTTATTACTGGAGCGGTCGGTTGCACTGGGCCGTACTTATTCATTTTGCCTTTAATCTGGTTCATCTGGTGTTTTTTACCTATCCACTGGCAATAAAAAACGTTGCTTAGGCACGCTCTCACAACCGTACTGTCTAACGGTGCTATCAAAAAAGATGCTGTCATAACTACACAGTAGAAACCACATGCAACAGAAGCGACTTTATTACATGTCGCCTCTGTGGCGTTTTTCACGTTCAATGACTCACTATGAATAACGATGTTGATGATAACTCATGGAAAAATGAACGGAAGCTGAACAACCGGATCATCATGGATTCAGCCCGCATGGTGTGTAATACAGTCATACACCAAACGGAGAACTAACAATGAAAAAAACAGTATTGATGATGACAACTGCCGCCCTGCTTTCTTCTGCCGCTGTATGGGCGGACAACAACGCTCACAACACGCAGGTACAGTACACCGGCCCGATAGAAAAAGTGACTGTCGCGTCTTTGCTGGAATCATCCAATATGTTTACGGAACACAATGCAGTGGTCGAAGGCCATCTCATTAAGCAGATTAGCGCAGAGAAGTTCCTTTTCAGCGACGGGACTCAACAGATTCAGGTTGATCTGGACGACGACATCCATCTGCCACAGAAAATCGATGCGAACACCAAAGTCCGATTGTTTGGTGAATATGAAGGTGGTAAAACGCCGGAAATTGAAGTCGATAAAATCGAAATTTTGTAAGCGACAAGCAAGCCCGGTGCACCACACCGGGCTTGCTTGTTTCTTGTTTCCCGTTTCTTGCAACAACAGACATACGTTCGCGCTACAGATGCTGCTTATTTTCGCCCCAGCACGCTAACAAACCCAAGTTATTCTTGATGTCCCCTCACATTTTGACAGAAGCAAAAAACGACCTGACACCAGCAAACCAGAAAGCGTGATAGACTCCCTCTGCCTGTTGTATGCAGTTCGACAACAGACTTATTGAAGGAAAATGATGTCAAGTACCCTACTGTTTCACAAAACTTACCGTCATCCAACCAGCCAGGAGTGGGTGGTTTTTGTTCATGGTGCCGGAGGCAGCTCGGCTATTTGGTTTAAGCAGCTCAAAGCCTACCGCCAGCATTTCAATCTGTTGCTTCTCGATTTGCGCGGTCACGGTCGTTCTAACAATCTCTTCCAGGACGTTGTCAGAAATCCCTATACCTTCAAAACGGTCACGACAGACATTGTGCATGTCCTCAACCACCTGAAAATTCAGTCGGCCCATTTCGTCGGGATATCACTTGGCACCATCATCATCCGTAAGTTAGCCAAATTGTCACCAGACCGAGTGAAAACCATGGTCTTAGGTGGCGCTGTCACCCGGCTGGATATTCGATCACAGTGTTTAGTGAAGGCGGGGAATCTTTGCAAACACATCATTCCGTATATGTGGCTCTACCGCTTGTTCGCGTACATTGTGATGCCACAGAAAGCGCAGAAAGAATCACGGCATCTGTTTATTAACGAAGCCAGAAAGCTGTGCCAAAAAGAATTTAAGCGCTGGTTTAAACTGGCAACGGATGTGAATCCGTTGATGAAGTATTTTCGTGAGCGGGCAATCCCGATTCCGACTCTGTATCTGATGGGTAGTCACGACTATATGTTTATTAAACCGGTCAAAGAGTTAGTCAAAACACATGAGCAGTGCTATTTGACTGAGCTGAAAGATTGCGGACACGTCTGTAATGTTGAACGTCCGGACGAATTTAACCAGCACTCGATTGACTTTATTCTTCGACATCAGTCTTGACCTGCGTCGCTTAAGGCTCCAGAACATAAAACACGTTTCCCAGTACCACATCTGGAAATAAAAAAGCAGCCAAATAGCTGCTTTTTTCATTGTCCATATAACTTATTGCCTCTCGGGCTGACAAGCACTCAGCGCGCGTGACGGGCGAAGAAGTCCGACAGTTTTTCGGTAACTAACTCTGGCTGCTCAAGGTTACTGATATGACCAGCGTTTGGAATCAGAAAAAATTCACTGCCTGTGATGCCGTCATGCATCAGCTGAGATTCGAGAACCGGGCGTACCTTGTCTTGCGCACCAACCATAATCAGAGATGGAATAGCGAACATCTCTGCGTCTTCAAACATATCACGGCGTCCAAAAATCATTCTCCCCGCATGGGCCAGTGCCGCAGCTTGCTCTTCAGAAGCACCTGCCAACGCCTGACGGAAGCTATCTTTGAGTGATTCTGACGGAGAATTACCAAACTGAATCGCAGTGAAATAGTCTATCACAGCATCTGGGAACCCTTTGGCTTCATCAACCTGGCTCAGCAAATCAAAATAACGCATATTCGCGACTTCAGGCTCCAAACCGACAAAAGTATCCATCAATACCAGAGAGGTCACTCTGGCCGGCGCCTCAATCACGACTTCAGTTGCCCACATTGCGCCAGACGACAAGCCAACCAATGAAAATTCGTCAATGCCGAGTGTATCAAGCAGCGCCAGCACGTCTTTAGCGTAACCTTTGAGGCTTCGGGTTGCGGCTGGCGCAGGGGATGACTGCCCATGTCCCCAAAACTCCGGAACTATGCATCGGTAAGACTGACTCAAAACATCAACCTGAGGCGCCCACATGCTGCTGTCCCACAGGTAACTGTGACCAAAAACCAGCACCGGACCCTGGCCGACATCCAGGTAATGCATTGTTTGCGTATCGACATTAAACGTGTTCATTCACTCAGGTTCCTTTTTAAAACGTACTCACTGTGAGCATTACGATGCTGATGCATATTTCAGCTCAATGGTTTTGATACCGCGTTGATAGAAAAGCCATGCCATGAGACCAGCAAGGATGTTCCCTGCCGTTGCTCCGATGAACAGTCCGGGAATACCCCCCAATTGCGAACCCAGCCACAAAACCGGCAGAAAACAGACAAACAGACGCAATGCTGAAATCCACAGCGCACGCATCGGCATCGCCAGTGCATTACAGACTGACACCATCAACATGCAAATACCCAACGGCCCCAGGCTGATAGGTACCCAGGCAAGATGAATCAACAGAACGCCCTGAACTGAAGCCTCACTCGCCAGTAATGTAGACAGCACAGGCGCAGTAACGAACAAAATAACAGCAACAGCCAGCTGCCATCCCAGTACAAACTTCACAGCCAGACGAATCAGCTGCTTAATTTTATCGGTATCCCCACTGCCGAGCATTTTTCCCACCATCGGTGGCATCGACATCGTCAGAGCCAGCACAATGACGATTGAAAAAAACTCCAAACGTGATCCGAGCGCCCATGCCCCCACAGTCGCCGCACCAAATCCGGCCACCAGCTTGGTTGCCAGCATCGACGACAACGGCGGTAACAGCTGACTCATCATGGCTGGTGCCATGATGTGAACCAGTTCTTTGATGGATGCAGAAATATCCAGACCTTCCCAATTGAAGCTCATCCAATGACGTTGTAACACTTTAGGGAACACCACCAGCATACCAATCGTAAAGGAAATGACCGTGGCCCACGCAGCACCAACCAATCCCATATCCAGGGTAAAGATAAACAGTGGGTCAAGCACAATATTCAGCAGACTGGTGATCACCATCATGATCCCCGGCAACATGGTATTACCATTCGCCCGGCACAGGCTGTAGGCAAAATAAACCATTGCACCGGTCCAGGCACTCAATAGCCAAACCGGCCAATACTGATCAACCACAGGATAAACATCATCAGGTGCGCTTAGCAGAGACAATATGGCGCCGCGACTGACCCAGATCAGCAGGCACACGCCCAGTACACTGATAGCGCCGGTAATGACCACCAGCCCGCCCAACTGTTTAGCGCGTTGTTCATCGCCTTGCCCGAGAATCCGGGAAATAAGTGATGTCGTGGCGATACCCAGCCCGACCTGAAGACCGATAATCACCATTTGCATAGGGAGCGTAAATCCCTGAGCAGCAAGAGGTAAAACGCCAAGCTGACCGATAAACGCACTATCAACCAACTGAAAACTCATCAGAGATAAGACGCCGAACAACATGGGCCAGGTCATTTGATAAAGCTGACGGCCAAGTCCGGGATGTGACTGCCTCGTACGGCAGGATGTTTGAGAGACCATAACTGACTTTTGCTACCGTTTAGAATTCTTTTAATGGGTGCATAGTCTACGGACTTTTCTCTCGGAGCTAAAGTAACAAGAAAATAACTTTCAGACTTGAAATGAGACTTTGGTGGGATATTGCCCGAGGTGGTTAATCCTCGGGCACATTCAATGCGCTTCGGCAGTGAATGGTATTACTGGGTCACTAGCTGAACCAGATTGGCTGGACGATAGTAGATAGATTTCAATACTTTACCTTGGCGGATCAGTTTTCCATCCAGATCAACGTCTTTTGCACATTTAGCGATAATGTACTCGCCTTTCTGACTACCAACAATCTCAACACCCTGTGCAGCATAGTGGGCTTTCGTCTCTTCAAACTCTTGCTCGGTGCGACACACTTTGCTCATGTTGCTTGAGTGAACTTCATCCCAGCATGACACGAAATCAAAGCCCAGGCGCTGAGCAATTTGCAGAAGCAGATCAATCAGATAGCTGATACCGATATTGGCTTCAACCTTGTTATCACCCAGGTGTACCAGGCGCCCCATCAGGACATAAACAGAATCCACAATTGCATCGGCTTGCTCAACCAGTGAATCAGCTTCCGCCAGTTCAGTCATCTCTTCCACAGCCAAGGACGTATGCAGCGCATCTGCCTGCTCATTCAAGGTCGAAGCCGACTCAATGTCTAAATCAAAAGTGCTGCGAAATTCGCGGATATCACGGTACAGGTGGTCAAACAACGCTTGATCTAATACAGACAGCTTCATGAAGGTTTCCTTTTATAGAGACTGACCTTCCGGAGACCATACAACACAAGACTGACAGACCGTATAACAAACCTTTTGGCTCAACCATACGACAGCAACAACCGTTAGTATCCGGAAAGCATGACGAAATCACGCAGTATACCGTATTGCTTCACTTGATGGGATCAAGAAATCCATCTTCAATCACCAAAGCCATTTTGTTACCAGCAGTTCACATTTTTGCAAGCAAGTAAATTTGTCTAGCGTACATCATATTTATGCCATTGAATTGCAATTGTTCGCATACTAAAGTGTATTAGATCACAGGCATTGTTGATTACGTAGCACTGCCTGTATCAACAATCCGAATATTTAAGCCGTAATGAATGCCGCAACAAGGAGGTCAGCATGTGTAAATATTGCGGAGTGAAAAGTCACGATATACGAATAAAACGCCAGTTCTGGGAGAAATCCATCTCTCATCGTAACCAGCAAAAGTTTCGCTGCACTCACTGTCAGCGTACGTACTTTGTGCCAATCGGCGGCCACACCGACGATGACATGACAGATGTTCAGGACACCCCTAGGGCTCAAGAAACTTCGAATATCCAAAAAACAACAAATATTCAAGAAACAAAGAATATCAAGGAAACGGAACAGGCATCGGTTGACTAACAGTTGAAGACGGACAAGATTCAGTCGCGTCCTCCCCTACATACCGGGACGCTATTCTGATT
The DNA here is from genome assembly GCF_017329545.1 of Photobacterium ganghwense. Classification (NCBI taxonomy): domain Bacteria; kingdom Pseudomonadati; phylum Pseudomonadota; class Gammaproteobacteria; order Vibrionales; family Vibrionaceae; genus Photobacterium; species Photobacterium ganghwense. The sequence continues at coordinate 767,024 of NZ_CP071326.1, read as the reverse complement.
CGATAAAGGGACAAGAGCTGCCAGCAATGTACTGTGCGCCATCCCCCTTTCTGTTCCTGATTTAACTGCTGCTTCCGACCCGACTAATACACCTACTTGACCGCTTGCCAGTTCTGCACTGGCATGCCTCCTTGTCTGGCAACCCCATCACGCTTTTACCTTCTTACCAATATATAATTCGCTTCAGCAGGCAGAATGTCATATTTCCTTTATGTGACTGGACGTATAATACTTATCATATCCAACCGATATGTATGATATATGAAGACTTTGGGGTTCCCCCTGCTTGGCATATCGGCACGGCGCTTATCCGTACTTATTCAAAGGCAGTTGTAAAATACTATGATGATTTCAGGTCACCGCGGCGCGGCAGCGCTTGCTCCCGAAAATACCCTCGCCAGTGTCAGAAAAGCCGCTGAATCCGGCGTTTCCTGGATTGAAGTGGACACTCAGTTAAGCCTTGATGGTGTTCCTATTGTCTTCCACGATGAAACACTGAACCGTTGTAGTAACGGCAAAGGAAAAGTAGCTGACCACACAATGGCACAACTGAAGACGCTGGATGCCGGACAATGGTTCAGCCCGGCATTTAAGGGCGAGACTATCCCGACTCTGGAAGAGTTGCTAGATACTTGCCTGGCACTGGACCTGAGTCTGAATCTTGAACTGAAAATCCACCATCGCCATCAAATTGAACCCTTGGTGAAAGCGGTAGTTACACTTATTCAGCAAAAAGCTTTTCCTGTCGACAAACTAATTTTTTCAAGTTTTGAGAAAGAAGCGCTTGAGCACTGTCAGGCATTATGGCCTGAAGTTCGCCGAGGCTTTATTTGTGAAGTGTGGAACGGCTACAGCCTCGATTCATTAAAATCGCTGGACCTGTACAGTATTCACATCGACCATCACATACTGACTCCTACCATTGCCGACAGCATCAAAGCCGCCGGACTGGTCCTAAAAATCTGGACATTAAACACCCCATCGAAAGCCGACCGCTTTTTCAAAATGGGGGTCGACAATATCATTACGGACAAGCCGGATCAGTTTCAGGTTTGCTAATCCGTTTTAACGGCCGCTTGAGAGGTTTATCCCAGAGAACAAGAGATTGTTCATCGTGGTCAGGCTGACTTGGGTACTGCCTAGCGCTTTAGCCAGCACAAATTATGGGGACATAAGCGATAAACGGACACTTTTTAGCTGTTTATCTGAAAATAGTCCCCACACTCTCCTATTATTCCTCTATAATCACCGACCGAATTTTTGTCAGGCTACGTCTGCTTTAGGAAATAAGAATGTCATTTGCATCACAAAACTTTTCTCAGGAAATTGTGCGCGCACTTACCGAATGCGGCTACGAGAAATTAACCCCAATCCAAAAACAAGCGATTCCACACGCTCGTCGCGGAAACGATATTCTTGCCAATGCGCAAACCGGTACCGGTAAAACGGCTGCGTTTTCTCTGCCGATCATTCAGCAGATCCTGGACAATTCAAAGCAACGTAGCCGCTTTAATGTACGCGCGCTGATTCTGGCTCCGACTCGTGAGCTGGTTGCGCAAATTGCGAAGAACATCGAAGACTACACCAAGTACACAGACATCAGCGTTGAAGCCATTTACGGCGGTACTAAAATGTCTTCTCAAGAGAAAAAACTGGAGAAAGGCGTCGATATTCTGGTCGCTACCCCAGGCCGTCTTATTGAGCACATGGAACTGAAAAACGTTTCTCTCGCTAATCTGGAATTTCTGGTCTTTGACGAAGCTGACCGTATGCTTGACATGGGCTTTATCGGTGATATTCGCGTGATCATGGGTGATATTCGCACCAAACCGCAAACCATGTTGTTCTCTGCAACGTTCTCCAGCCAGATGAACAAACTGGCCGGTGACATCCTGCAAAAACCAAAACGCATTTCGGTCAGCCCGGAAAATGCTACCGCAGAAACCGTTGCCCACGTTGTATACCCTGTTGATCAGGAACGTAAACGTGAGCTGCTGTCAGAATTGATCGGCAAGAAAAACTGGCAACAAGTGCTGGTTTTTGTGAACTACAAAGAAACCGCAAATGAACTGGTCAAAGAGCTGAAACTGGATGGCATCAAAGCAGTGCTTTGCCACGGTGATAAAGCGCAAAGTGCACGCCGCCGTGCGCTGGACGAATTCAAAGAAGGTAAAGCACGTGTAATGGTTGCAACCGAAGTTGCCGCTCGTGGTCTGGATATTAAAGGACTACCACACGTTGTTAACTTCGATATGCCATTCCTGGCCGAAGACTACGTGCACCGCATCGGACGTACTGGCCGTGCCGGTGAACAAGGACATGCCGTGTCGTTTGTCAGCCGCGAAGAAGAGCTGACGCTGGTTCAGGTTGAAAACCTGATCAAGCAACGTATTCGCCGTATTCAGCTGGTTGGTTACGAGCCGAAAAACCGTGACGCCCTGCTGGAAAAAATGCACAGCAAACCCGCTTACCGTGACCGTCGCGGCCGTACAAACAACCCGAGCGATCAGTCTGATGCAGAGCGTCGTGCACGCCTGCGTCGCGCTGTCCTTAACAAAAGCCGTGCTGGCGTCAGCCAACTGAAAAAATAATCACGCTGCTGCTTATTACTCTGAAATCCAAAGAGTTTACAGCACACGTTCAAAAAAGCCGCTGCCAGTCAGCGGCTTTTTCTTTTCAGTTTCCAAATCCGTTTCTTAAGTGTTTTCCTTCCTACTGTTCAGTCGTCTTTTCCCGCCTGTGTGCACTTGACTCTGAGTGCGCCTGACTCTGCATTCTGAAATCATAATGGTAATAAAAATACGTGATATTTATCACAAACCATTTACTTAGCCTGCTAACTAAATTATATTACTTAGCAGGCTAAGTAATTACCGCATCACACTCATTTCAGGCATTACCATGGTTAACAATCTCAAAATTCTTCAGGATTTATCACTGGCAGAGCAGCTGGCACGCGTGTCACGTCTCTGGCGTATGGTCGCCGATCGTGAATTGGCCCCTCTGGGCCTGACGCACCCTCGCTGGACAGCGTTATGGAAGCTGCAACGCCTTGGTGACAACATCAGCCAGAAAACTCTGGCCGAAGCGCTGGAAATCGAGTTGGCCTCACTGATGCGGACATTGAAACAGCTAGAAGAGCAAGGGCTGATCGTCCGCCACTGTTGTGACCATGACAAACGCGCCCGGATTGTCAGCCTGACAGAGGAAGGGCGCACGCTCATCGCTCAGATGGAAACCCGGATTCTGCAGGTTCGCCGTAACCTGCTCACGGATATTTCCGAGCAAGAACTGATGCGGCTTAGCGAGGTGCTGGAAACTATCGCTAACAATGCGCTTACCACCATGAATGAACCGATTCCAGCAGACACTTTGCTTCCCCCCATCCTCAAACAGTGAGTAACGGGAAAGAGTAATGCGAGTGAAAGCAGGCAGACAAAAAAATCACCGGCAATCCCCTGACCGGCCATTCTGCACACCGCACCAATCACACATGTACCACGATAAAAAATAGAAGAGAAGAAACAGCCTTATGACTCCCGATCAAAAATTTGCACGTTGGGTTAAACACGCCATTGTCGTGTTTGTCCTCGTTTTTGCCTATTTTCTGGTTGCTGATCTGACCATCCCGCTTACGCCTCAGGCGATGGCGACTCGGACAGTAACTAAAGTCGCCCCACGCATCAGCGGGCAAATCACCGCAATTTATGTCCGCAATAACCAGCTGGTGAGAAAAGGCGACGTACTGTTTGAAATCGATCCACGCCCTTTTCAACTGGCCGTTGAGCAAGCTCGTCTGAATCTGGCACAAGCCACAAAAAATAATGCCCAACTGGATGCCTCAATTGCTGCTGCTCAGGCTCGTGTAGCGGCTTCACAGATTATTGCTGAGCAGAAAACCCGTGAAGCGAACCGGTTCAATACGCTGTTTAAGAAAAATGGTGTATCCGGTCAACAGCGTGATGACGCAACCAGCGATGCCACTGCGGCAAGAGCCAACCTGGCAGCAGCCAAAGCCAGTTTACAGGAGCTGAGAGTCAATCGCGGCGCGACAGACGATTCAAACCTGGCCGTTCAGATCGCCAAAAATCAGCTGGAACAAGCGTTACTGAACCTTTCTTATACCCAGGTAACGGCTGAACATGACGGGGCAATTACCAACCTTCAGCTTGAATCCGGAACATATGCTGCCGCCGGAATGCCACTGGTTGCTCTGGTCGACACGGAAGTGGATATTATTGCCGATTTCAGAGAGAAGAGTCTGCGCCGCATCGATGATCACAGTTACGCGCTGATCGCCTTCGATAGCCAACCAGGCAAAGTGTACCGTGCTGAAATCAGCAGCCTGGATGCCGGTGTCAGCAGTGGTCAGTTTAATGCTGACGGCAGCCTCGCTACACCCACAGTGTCGAATCGATGGGTTCGGGACGCACAGCGTATGCGTCTTCATTTGACCGTCGCAGGCAATCTGCCGAACCCACTCCCGGCAGGTGCACGCGCAACTGTCCAGTTAGTACCGGATGGCCACCTGATGGGCTGGCTTGCCCGCCTGCAAATTAAACTGCTGAGTACCCTGCATTACATTTATTAATCCGGAGGCATGATGAGACTTTGGGATCACCCCATGACAGACAATGACTTACGACAATGTCTGCGTATCGCCACCGGGGCAACGCTGGGTTTTACAATCAGTAAAGTCTTTGGCTGGAACTACGGTGTCTTTTTCACCGTCTTCCCGATGCTGTTGCTGGGTATGGTACCGGTTATGAATGCCCATGCCGCACGCCAACTGCTTGCGTCTGGCGTTATCTGCGGCCTGGAGGTGGGGATTCTTGGCGGGTTGTTCGGCGGTCATCCCGCTATCATGACTTTGCTGGCCTTTGGTCTGTTTCTTTACAAGTTTGCCTGTATGTCGAAAGGCAGCCTCTTTTTATTCGGTGCCAACAGTGTCCTTAGCCTCAGTATCATGCTGCATTTTGCCAGTTACCCGACGGTCGATCTGAATGAACTGATTTTTGGGAATCTGCTCGCCAGCGTATTATCAATCGTCATCGCCTATCTGGTCACGTTCTTAATGCCTGATGTCTCGTCAAGGCAACCGGCTCCGGCTTCGCCCAAAGGGTCGCACAGGATGCGCCATGAGGCGTTATTGGGCGCGTCGTTAGCCACCCTGTCGTTTGTCGTGTTCCAGATACTGGATTTGAACGATTCCATGTCTGCCCAAGCGACCACCATTCTGCTGCTGTTCCCGATGAACTGGAACGGGGCGCTGGGTTATGCGCGAAAACGGGCCATGGGCACAATTTTGGGTGTCGCATTTGGTATTCTGGGACAACTGGTGTTGTACGACTGGTCAGATTTATTGCTGTTTGTTATTCCGCTGTTATGGATTGGAACCATGCTGTTCAGCTATGTGCATGTGAAAGAATCCAGCGGTTCCGGTGTCGGGTTTGGCGCGTTAACAACGCTGGGGATTTTGTTCGGGCAGTACCTGACCCCGACAAATGACCTGATCTACAGTGCGATGTACCGGGTCGGCTGCATCGTCTTTGCGATTGTCGCCACGTTATTGATGACCTATCTGGTACACCGGCTGCTGAACAGCTTTGAAAGCACTCACTACGGGTACTAGCGTTTTCACACGCAACATCGCAGGTTCTGTATCAGAATAAAAAATCCGGCACCTCAGATGCCGGATTTTTATGCCCAGAATCGGGTAACATGCAACAGACCCAAAACGATACAACGCTTAGCGGCATGGTTTAGGCGTGCAGGTATGCCTTTAAGGCTTCACCAGGAATTGAGCTTTGTGTACTGACGGCAAATGATGCCCATTTCGCACCTTCACGCATCGCTTCCACAATGGATTGCCCGCTGACCAAAGCATGAATCAGACCTGAAGCAAACGCATCACCGGCACCAGTGGTATCCACCACTTCCGCCGCGACAGCAGGAACCGAAACCACATCTTCCGCAGTAAAGACCGTGGCACCACGCGGGCCATCAGTGACGACCATGTAACGCAGTGAACGACCGGCGATCGACAACCCGTATTCCCAAGGGGTCAACGCTGTTCGGCCCTGCCAGTCAGAACGTGACGTAATCAGCACATGGCAAGGTCTGCTGCGATCATCTTTTGCCAGCTGTGCTATCACCAGTGTATGAGGCAACGCAGCCTGTGCCCAGCGTTCACAGCCCTGTGCCGATGAATTAATGTACAGCGCATCCCAAGAGGAAAAGTCAGGCGGCGAATCCAGAGTAAACGGTGGTCGTTGCGGGCGCACGATCGTTCGCTCGCCATCGGGTGTCATCATCAATAACAGCTCCGGGGTTGGTACGTCATTGCGGTGCAACAAACTGCAGTTAAGCCCCAACAAGCTGGCTTCAGCCAACAGCCAATCCGCCGTCTCATCTTTTCCTACCTGGCTGACTAATGCCACCTGATGACCCGCCCAGATCAGCCCCAGCCCGGTATTTGCGCCACCGCCCCCCAGCCGACGTCCTTTATCCTGATAGTGATGGCGTCCACCGGTTACCAGCGGTTCTTCCAATTGCAACACCCGATCGCAATTCAGGTTTGCGATCAACATGATCTTCGCCAACTGCTTCTCTCCGTTAGAATTATTATTCCCAGTTATTCAATCTGAGTGTGACAGAAAATAATGACAAAAAAGCCGTACGCGATCACGTACGGCTTGTTAAATTCAGACCTCTGTCTTTTTACCGCTTAGCTGTAGTCAGCGTAAGGGTTTGACTGAATTAATGGAATCGCTTTAGCAAACGCAGAAAGCTTCACTTCATCCTGACACAGGGTCACCGAATTTTCGTCCATTACCGCTTCACCGAAATGATAACGGATGGTCTCCTGTCCGATGCATGCCGCTTGGTCATTTTCGGTCGCTGCCTGACGAACCGTATCGTTTTTGTCAGCATAACGTGCCATTGCCTGCGTACCGTACTTTTTGCCCAGCATTGTCATGGTCTGTTGCGGCGATAAAACCAGCCCTGAAGCATTGTTACCGCCAAAACCTTTTGCGTTGATAATCACCGCTTTATAGTCTTCCCCTTTTTCACCGGCAAACTTATGATCGGTGAGAATATTCAGGTTCGAATGGTGAACATCATCGGCGATTTTTTCGATGGTTTTGATACCGGGAATCCAGCCGTATTGCCACACGCCCAGTGAAGCCACCAGCTGATCAGCCGGAGCCGTACCCATGGAATGACCGACATACGATTTGATTGCCGCTACAGGCCAGGCATCAATCTCAAATGTCTTGGCGACTTCGTTCAGAATATGACTTTCAGTCACGCGGTTTTGCGGTGTGCCGGTACCATGAGCCTGAACAAACGTCTGCTTCACGCCGTCTTTACCCAGAATGGCCTGAGCCAGTGCCGCAGCTTTAGCGACTGTCACGTAGTTACCCACACCCGGCGCTGAAATCGATTTTTTATTGGCATCTGCATGTACGAACACATCCGCTACAGCCCCGTGAATCGTAGCCCCAAGCTCCAGTGCCAGCTCATCATCCATCAGAACCACAAACTGTCCGGACTCAGCCATGGTAAAACCGGCATTATCCGAAAACGGACGGCAGGCACGACGGTTGTCAACTTCATCGCTGTTATCCAGCGCTTTTAGCTGAGCATCTTCCGCCAGTGCGCCCATTACTCGGAAGCCTTCCATCACTTCAGCAACGACCGGCGCTTCTGCATTGCCGACGATCGCGACACGTGCAGTGCCCTGCTGAATATCCTGCATGCCCTGGCGCAGGTTATACAGGAAAGAAGCACATGCGCCCATATTGGTTCCGGTCGCGCCAACGCTGTTAATGACGTAGCCGTTAATGAAGTCTGCCGGCATTTCGGCAAAGGATAACGCCATCATTTTGGAACTGACACGACCGCCGGTCAGTGGTGCAGCCAACATACCCGCCAGGGAATGATCATCAATCTGAGACAAGGCGCTGCCGGCATATACCGACACCTGATCCGGCTCAATATGGCCAAGGACAGTTTCCCAGTCCATACCCAGCGAGTTGAGGGCATCTGACGCACCGTAGACAGTCAGCTGCAAACCACGGGGATGGAAACGCGAGTTATAAAGCTTGCCCGGCTCAAAACCCGACGGAATATTGCCACCGCTGGTCACCGGAAAACTAACACGGTCTTCAAGCAGCGCATTCAGTTCACCGGTAACAGTAATGTTGACCTTGCTGCCCTGCTCTTCCACCTGCCAGTTAGCCGGAATATCGGCAGGCAGTTTGGATTTACGCATGCTAAAACGGATCGCTTCACTGCTGTTCAGCGTGGTTTTGTATTGGTACAGAAGGTTATCAGGGTCAAAAGATTCGATTCGGCGCACCAGAGTACCAGCTTTGATGGCCTCAATGATTTCAGCATCAGGTTCAGTGCCATCAGACAGCCCCATGCGGTGTGCCAGATCCTGCCAGGTTGACTGCATATCAGCATCGGATAAGACATCCGCGACCATGCGCTTGTAGCTGTGAAAGCCAGAGCTACGACCTGCAGCGTTGATTCCGCCGAATCCGACAATTACGGGTAATTTTGACATCCTAAACCTACTTGTTCATGTGGAGTGGCACTAGATTATCACTTTACACTGTTCATTCACCTAACATCTATGCCATTATCACTGAAATTTGCGCCAATATTGGCCGTGTGATTGGAGTCAGCATGAACGTTGGTTTTTTACTTTTTCCTCAGGCGCTCATTACAGGAGTATCACTGGCCGCAGAAATGCTCAGCAGTGCTGCCAGCCTTCGCGCCCGAAATGAACAACGTCGTTCCCCCTTTTCAATCCGGTTGATTGCGCCAACCCTGGCACCCACAGAAGCCACGGCCGGATTACGGTTGCAGCCGGATATCACCTATCAGGATGAAGCGACGTTTGACATTTTGATTGTGCCACCCATGTGGGGAAACCCCCTGCGCTCCCTTCACCATAACCCGGAAATTGTGCCCTGGCTGCGCACCCACTACCGAAAAGGAGCCAAATTGATGGCCACGGGGACCGGTGTCACCTGGCTGGCTGAAACAGGTCTGCTCGACGGACAAGTTGCTACCACACACTGGTATTATTATGACAAGTTCGCGGCACGTTACCCGAAAATCACGTTACACCGAAAAGCCTCAATTACCGCAGCCAATGGCATTTACTGCACCACCAGTATTAACTCCCAAACCGAAATGGTGCTGTATCTGATTGCGGAAAAGTACGGCCAGAAAATCGCCAAAACTATTGAAACCCATTATGGGCATGAAATTTCAAAGTCGACTCAGCAGCCTTTCTACCAAATCGGTGGCCAATTACAGTTTGATGAGTCAATTGCGCTGGCGCAGGATTGGATGAAACGAAATCTCGATAAACCCATTACAGCCCAGAGTGTCGCCGATCATTGTCAGTTACCGCTGAGAAGTTTTAACCGGAAGTTCAAGGATCAGGTCGGCGAAACGCCGCACCAGTACCTGCAGCGTATCCGTATGGAAACCGCCCAACAGTTATTACGCGATGTCGGAATGTCAGTACAGGATGTTGCCGAGCAAGTGGGATATAAAGATGCCTATCATTTTTCAACCCGCTTCCATCAGCAGTTTTTACTGACGCCAAGCCAGTATCGTCGAATGGTAAAAGCCAAAACATACAACCCGTGAGTCATTTCTCATAACTGGTAACTGGTAACTGGTAACTGGTAACTGGTAACAATCTTCCAGTAGTAAACGGTACCAAATCAACATGATGGCACGATCAAGGCCAAACGGACCAGAAACGTTAAACTCTCCGCTAGGATGTTTCGCCATTGATACACATGCACTTTGTCGAATATCACTATGCTAGGTAAGAGTGCAGACAAGCGGGATGCTCTTCACCTGTTTGGTGGCTCGCATAGGTTACACGGCAGAGGTTGATGTATGTGTCGTTTTTTTCTGGTACTGGTGTGGGGGCTGAGCTTTTGCTTTTTCCAGGTTCAGGCAGAGGTTTTACCGACCAGTACAACACAGCTTTCTGAAAATCAGTGCAGACTTGATTTATATCATCTGGAAAAAAACCGGCAAAAACAATTTGTCAGTACCTTTCAGGTGGCACTGATCACCGATAATCAGTTTCGTCAGCGTTTTGTGGCGTTGAAAGCCGGCATTGACCATCCTGCCGGTTTTGAAAATATCCGCTATTTCCGTACCGGTTCACCGGTCGAGGTCTTTACGGCGAACTGGCGAAAAAACGGTAATCTTCACACTGTTGCAAGGCTGGTGTTGTTGGGAGGAACCAGTGATAAGCAGGGATTTGACGTACTGACCAAACTGATTGTCGAAGATAAAGGGCATTTTGAACTACTCAGTGATGCCGATTCCTACCGCTTTAACATTCAGCCCAACGACCTGAAAGCGTTTCTGACTTGCGTCAATACTTACTATCACTAGTCAATCATGAGCTTTCGCCCGAACCACTGTCCTGCATGGCAGTATTGCGCGATGGCTGTACGTGCGCCCCATAATAAAAACGCCAGCAATTGGCTGGCGTTGAGAAATTCATTTCGAATGGCTTATTGGGCAGAAGCCGGTTTGTGAGTAATATCTTCAAACTCACCATCAATCGTTTTGCCATCAGTGTAAACGCGGGTAAACCCTTGAAACGTTGCCTGCTGTTGAACCGCGTCTTCGTAAGCGGCTTGCATTTTACGTTTTAAAAACGGTTTGGCAATTAAGGCTGCCACACCGATAAACAGCCCCATTACCGCTGCAAACATCAGGGTAAAGAAACCTATCACCAGGGCAAAAACACTTGCAATCGCATTTTTCATAGCTCAAACCTTCTATCATTTGTGTACAGCAAGCAGTCTATCGCAACTAAAATGAACCAATCATGAACAGACGTGATTCTTTTCCCTGCCAATCCCGTCTTGATAGACCTGAATCAACAGTTTTCATGAAACACACTGCTGATCGAAAAAGCCCTCGAATGAGGGCTTTGTGTTTTATTTAACAGTCTATCAACCAAAAATTGGACTGTTATTTGGCAGCGACCGGTATACCGAGACCACGTACGTCATTGACACGGGGAATCTCAAATACCGCCGGAGTCCAGGCTGGCACCGACAATTGCCCGTCCGCAAATGCGGCAGCACTCGCCAACGCTGAAGTGTGAAGCGGACTCAGAGTGAGATCCGTTGACCAGTCCAGAATTTGTGTGTCACCGGTTGCATTAATGACAATCACCAGACCATCTACACTCGTGTCCAGATCTGCACCGCTTGAAGTGCCGTTATCAATCGACATCACAATCAAACCGGCCTGCTGTTCTTTACCTGTGTTATGAAAATCCACCCGTTTCACAACTTCTGCGCCGGTACCCAGTGTAATCAACGGATAATGTTTACGCAGACTGGCCAGCTCTTTATAAAAAGTGACCATTTGCGTCATATCGGCACTGTCAGGCTGAGTATTGGTGCCAGCGGTGGTCAGCACTTTGTTAATGAGCGCATAGTTATCACCGTCCTTATCCTGACGCGGCAGCCCCTTATTCCAGTTGTTATCTTCCAGCGTAAAGTCAACGCGGTTGAACCAGTCACCGGAGTCGTAAGAGTCACGCTGCATGGATTTCGAGCGCAGCAGTTCAACCCCCATATGGGTAAACGGCACACCCTGCCCCAACATGGCTGTAGCCAGCGATACGGCCTGCATTCTTACACGGGTTTGCGTATCTACATCAAAGCCGATTTTGTACTGGTGGTTATCCCACAATGTCTGGTTATCGTGCTTGGAAACATAGTTCTGGATCTCGGTCGGATCAACAGCATAACCGGCCGGAGCACCGTTGTAATCCAGCTCTTCACCGAAAATAATCTTCCCGGTCGCGTCCTGGAATCGGAACTGTTTCAGGTTGCCGGCCATACCCAAGCGAGTCAGATCTGACAGGTGCAGGGCGGTATCACGAGACACCGTATTGTACTCATTGGGTAAAACCGCTGCGCCGTTACCAAAGCCCTGGTTCTGGCGTATTCCTTCACCACCGTCAAACGGACCACCGCCACGAACGGCATCACGAAGACGATCTGAGAAACTGCCGATTCCTGTGCCACCCAGATGAGGCTGCGTAGCCTGAATAAACTGAGCGTCGTTGGCCACTTCACCGAAGTTCCAGCCTTCGCCATAGAAGTATGTATTCGGATCAACTGCCTGTACCGCTTTCAGCGAACGCTGCATCTGCGCCAGCGGGTGGTGCCCCATCAGGTCAAATCGGAATGAATCAATTTTGTAATCCCGTGCCCAGACAACCAAAGAGTCGGTAATCAATTTTTCAAACATCGCCCGCTCAGGTGCCGTATTCGAGCAACACGTTGAGTTCTCAACACCGCCCGTTACCGGATTCAGGCGCTGATAATACCAAGGCACAATTTTATCCAATACGGAAGTCTTGGATTCCGGACCCGCAGCATTGGTGTGGTTATACACCACATCCATCACTACATTCATACCGATTTGCGATTTAATGGCGTGAATGGCCTGACGCAGCTCAAGAATACGCGCCGTACCCTCGGCATTGGTGGCGTAAGAACCTTCCGGCACTGTGTAGTGGTAAGGATCATAGCCCCAGTTGAACCCGTCAGTTTCAGAGATAAAACGGTTCAGTTGCTGCACAACCGGATTATCAGGCGTGTCTTCCTGCCGAAGATCGCTCAGCACCTCTGAAATCAGCTTTCCACTGGTACAGTAGCTGCCAAATGACGACGATGTCACCGCAGGATTGACCGTACACAGCTTACTGAATGGCGCATCGATGTTCGCCGTTGCCGCCGGGTCTTCATTTATCGTCGCGATATCAAAGATTGGCAGCAAGTGGAGATGTGTGGTTCCGCTTTCACTCAACGACTTCAGGTGTTTAACCGGAACGGACTCAGATTCCGTAAACGCCAGGAACTTCCCTTTGTGGGTCGTGGATGCATCCAGTGCAGAAAAATCACGTACTTGAGATTCATAGATCACAAAGCGGCTTGGATTGGTCTGCGCAACCGGGCGTTTCAACTCATCCCAACCGTCTGGTTTTAACGCCGGATCATTCAGATCCACGACCTGACTGAATTCGGAGTTGAGAGACAGGCTTAACGAGTATGGATCCGTCACTTCGTATTCCATGATCCCTTTGCTGACCGGGTGATACACTTTCACTTTATAGCGATAAAAATCGCCTGCGGCAAAGTCCCCGGATGTCAGCTCCCATGCACCGCTTTCCCGATTAAAGATCATCGGATAACTGGCCTGAGCGGTTTTATCCTGCCCATATTTCACCAAAGAAACTGACTGAGCTGTTGGGGCCCATAGCGCAAACTGGACGTCGCCACTGTTAATCACGGCACCGAAAGTGTGTTTCGCTGCGGTTGAGGCATACAAAGCATCCAGCGCTCCGGCAGGCTGAACCTGCGTAATGACCAGAGGTTTATCCTGACTGTCATAAGCTACCGCAATCAACTGTCCTTTCAGCAGATCTTTAGCTGACAATCCCACGTCCGTAAAATCGAGCTGCCAGCTTTCCAGCTCACTGAGGTGAGGAAACTCCGTTGCCCAGCTGTTGCTCCCTGCTCTATGCGCAGAAATCACACGGTCGACCTGATTGAATGTCTGGCGGTTCGCATCATAGGCGATTCCAGCGTTTTCAGCATAGAGCAGCTCGACACGGCTGGCTCCCGCTTCCATTGCCAGTATGTCGCCTGTTAACCAGTGAGCGGATGCACCGGAAAGCTCGGCAGCGGGCAAGGTTGCCATCGGACGATAGTACACAGTGGCGTTTCCGTTGAAGGTAAATGCAACATACCCAATTTTGGCAGCCGCTTCGAGATCCAAGCGGGAATCACTAACCAATGGCTTTTCATCGCCACGGTGCGGTATCACGTTCACACATTGCTGGCTGCCCGCTTTAAGTGGAATATCCCAGTAGCCGCCATATGTCTTACTGGAGCCAGTCAGCGGTAAACCGCTGTCCCAAGCCGTATCGTCGCCGCCAAAGCTGTCGCAGTTTGCATCATTCCAGGCATGGAGTGTCATACCGCCAATGTCTTCCTCTCCCATATTGAGGTACAGACGAAGCGTATTGGCCGGAAGTGGCGGGATATACTCAGGGAACACCGCCGCAATACCAGACTTGGTAAACACGTAGTTACCGTCGGCATGCACCTGCGAAAGCGCCAGTTTGGCATTGAAATCACCCAATGGCTTATCGTTGTTGGCGTCACGCGGGATAAAATTCACACACTGTGAAGCATTATCGTTGATATCAATAATCCAGTAAGCTCCCAGCTCTTCATCAACACCACTGACTGGTAGTCCTTTCTCCCAGCTGGTTGCTGTACCTGCGTAATTGCTGCAACTTTCATCATTCCACACATATAGGGTATATCCGCTGTAATCCTGCGTAACGGATGACTTGGCGATGTCATTATTCTTAAAGTAAATCGCTGCCTGATTCTCGCCGATAGCGACTAATTTACCGGATTCAACACTCCCCGGATTATTTTCTGATGATGAGTTATTGCAGCCAGCCAGCAAAAAAACAGAGCACAGCGGCATGATGGCTTTCGCCACAGCAGACATTTTAAAATTCACGTAAATTCCTTGGTCGTCATTACCTAATTGGGGGGAAGTAATGCTGATTGGATTGTTATTATGGCGGGAACCATACTCAAAAGCGTGATATGCAAACCGTGATCAACAGCAACCAAATATAGTTTAATAACAACAAGTTAAAATGTTTTGGCTCTAAATCACTGTTTGTGCGGACGAGAGGTTTTTTGCTTTGTTGCACAGATGTTTATAACAGTCACAAAAATGCCGGTATCTGATCAGGATACCGGCATCAAAGAGGTATTCAGCATCGTCTGAATAAATTCGTGCTCATGACAAACATGGCTAATCCAGTCCAATACTTACCCCTACCGAAAAAGTGTATGCAGATAAATCATCATGCCAGAGTAAGCTGCTGGCTTCAGCATACCCATACCAATCGCGGTTAAACGCCCCTGATAACCCAAGATGCATCCGGCCATAAACCTTGTCATTACTGTCGACGACGATAGGTAGAATCGTGCCCGAATAATTGGATTTTAGTTGCGAGATCACCCGCTGATTACCACTGGCCATATCATAGTGAAGATAACCTTTGGCATAGGGTTGAAATACGCCAAACGGTGTCCGAAAAGGATGCGATACACTCAACCCGGAAATCAGCATGGTCGATTCAAGCGCATCAACGTTTTCAACTTTCGTGATCAAATAATTAGAACTGGTTGTTGAGACCCTCTCAGAATAACGATCCGTATCCGATAAGGTGTATTGCAAACTGCTTTCCAGCGCGATATTCAGGTAGTTATAGCTAAACAGGTATCCGCTGCCCAGTGAAAAAACCCAGATATCCGAATCCGCTTCGTTGGCGTTGTTAACCACCGTATCGGTATACATGGTGACCTGGCGTTCAATGTCGGTATCCATCACGGCATAGCTGGCGGTAAAATCCAGATACCAGTTATCCCGAAAGTAACTGAAATAACCAGATGCAATCAATCCATCGATTTCCGTATCCTTCATTTCGTTACCTGACTGATAAAACGGCAGCCCAAGGGTCAACCCGAACAGATAGTTTTCCCGAAATAGGTAATCGCCTCCCAATGTCAGCGAATAGCCGCTGTGTTCCTGCTCTTTGGACGTATTCAGGCCACGGGGTTTACCCATTGACTTGTTATCTACTCGCACATAGCCGCCGATGGCTGACGACGAGTCTCCGTCCAATGCCGTATCGTTATAGACGGCTAGTTCAGAATTGACCGGCAAAGAATACAAAGAAAACGGGTCATAACGTAATGTCGCACGATTTGACGACGCACGGTCAGACAGGCCATTAAAACGAATACCCGAAGACGATGCAGAATCCAACTGCGATCGTACTTTCTTATCAACCTTGTCTACCCTGACATTGCTCGCCATTACCATCAGATCTGATACGGCACCGGACATTTCTGCAGAGATCCGACTACTCAGTGATGCTTCGGCATCCTGCTCTTGCGCCAGTCCCCACATTGGTGCACACATCAGGCATGAGGCTGAGGTAAAGCAAATCCATCCCCTCAACGACATCTTCATAGCGTCCCCCAATGACAGTCACGACTCCATTTTTGGTTTTATCGCACCACCCTGACTGGCTGTATTCGAGAAACTGTCGTGTTCATAGCGCGACTCGTAAGCTGTCTGTGGTTTACCGGAGCGTGATTTACTTCACATTGAACGAACTGAGTATAGAAAACAGCCATGAAGTTTTTGTCGCAAAAAAAATACAACCTTTGCGCCACTTTGCCAGCACAATATTGCACACAGCAATGAATACCATTACATATCAGGGAGATAGGGAAAATTCTAATGGGTGAGTATTGAAACAGACTTATGCGGATACAAAAGAAAAATAGTGAATATTCTTATACTTAATTTTCTATAGACAGATTTATACCAGTCCGTAAATACTTATGACATTTTACTCTATAAGAGAAAAAATTTGCCTTGTGTGACGCTACTGCCAGATGTATCAACAGCTGAATGACTATACTTATGAAAATCCCAGATTGCGGCTGATTATGAACCCATCTACAGCATTTGTTTCCTGCTCATTACTTGTCGCTAGTACCGTCTCTTTCGCCGAAGAACCACACATCATCGCCAAGGATATTTGTGAATGTCTTAGAGCGCCGTATCAACAAGCTGAAAGCGTCATGAGCATGTTGTCAGATGCTGAGCAAAGTGGAGATTTAACCCGAGTTGTCCAGTCTCAGGATGAGATGATGGCTATTATCAACACCGCAAAATTTTGCATGGAAAATGTTAAACACAATTACCCTGCACTGGAGCATGATGATGAATTACAAAAAGCCGTTTTGCAGGAAACAGAATTGCTCTGCCCCAGCCCGATTATTCAGCGTAAATAGCCGATTCTTGATGCCCCCGCTCTATCTTTTCAACCAGTGACCTTCAGGCTTACATCTATGACAAAATAGAGGCATGAGTAGGCTACACAGTGGATAAAACAGTACTGACTGGGCCTCATAATACAAAATAGCTATTGTTATCACCTTGTTTTGAGAGACTTTACTATCTGGTCTGCTGGTTCTTATAGCCACCAGAACCCTGGACTTGCTCATCGTAATCCACTGTTTTGCTATTATTCATGGGTTTGCCTTCATCCGTACTCAGGTTTTCAGCAGACATAAAAAAACCAGCGCCTAAGCACTGGTTGAGAGTTTTGTCAGCCAACGGATGTGAGTGACAAAATAGTTTATGACTAGTTTGGCTGTGTTAGCCATCGGTCTTTTCAGGCACTTCGTGGTATTCATTCAGTGCATTAGAGACTTCAATCGGCAGCTTCTGGCGAACATAGTCACCCGGAGCTTCACCACGTACCGGATAGTTTGCACTTCCGGCAACACGCGGTGCGACCGGTTCACCCTCTTCAAACCCAGCCAGCCATTCATTCCAGTGTCCCCACCAGGAACCGTCATGGCGTTTAGCGCCGTCCAGCCAAGCTTCCGGATCATTCACAACCTTACCGCTGGTCCAGTAACCGTACTTGCCTTTAGCAGGATGGTTAACAATGCCAGCAATATGGCCGGATTCACCGAGAACAAACGTCATCTTGCCGCCTAGGTTACGTGCCCCACGGTAAGTTCCCTGCCAAAGCGCAATGTGGTCTTCCTGTGTCGAAATAAAGTAAGTCGGGATCTTGATCTTCGACAGATCAATATACACACCACGTACTTTAAATCCTTTAGGGTCGACCAGTTTGTTCTCCAGATAGAACTGACGCAACAATGTGCTGTGACATGCTACGGCGATATTGGTACTGTCACCGTTCCAGTACAGCAAATCAAAATCGATTGGGCTGTTGCCTTTCAGGTAGTTATTGACGTAGTAGTTCCAGTAAAGGCTGTTTTCACGCAGCAGACTGAACGTTACGCTCAATGAACGACCATCCATGTAACCTTTCGCTTCGTTCTGTGCCTCAATGGCCGAAATGATCGGGTCATTGATGTACGCACCGATTTCTCCCGGTTGAGAGAAATCCAGCAACGTTGTGAAGAACGTCGCGGATTTGATGCGGCTACGCATGCGCTTACCAGCGTAGTACGCCAATGCAGTTGCCAGCAATGTACCACCAATGCAGTAACCTGCGGCGTTCATTTCGCTGACACCAGTAATATCTTCAACAACATCGACCGCTTTAACGACACCGTCAACGACATAATCGTCAAAGTCGACATCAAACATGCTGGCATCCGGGTTACGCCACGACATCATAAATACCGTGTGTCCCTGCTCTACCAGCCAACGCGCCATCGAGTTTTTCTCACGCAGGTCGAGAATGTAGTACTTGTTGATGAAAGGCGGTACTACCAGTAATGGCGTGGCATTCACTTTTTCTGTCAGCGGCTTGTACTGAATCAGCTCAAACAGGTGGTTTTTATAAACCACTTCACCCGGTGTATTTGCAACGTCTTTACCCAGCTCGAACGCAGAATCATCAGTCATACGGATTTTAAGCACATCCGCACTGGATTGAATATCCTGTTGCAGCAGCTCCATGCCTTTCACGAGGTTCGCACCATTTGTTTCAACGGTCAGCTTTACCAGTTCCGGGTTGGTGGTAATGAAGTTCGTTGGTGACAGGGCATTAATGGCCTGACGCGAGAAGAAACCCAGGCGCTCTTTTGCTTTTTCATCCAGCCCGTCGATCGAATCGATCGTCTCTTTCATCTTGTTGCTGAACAACAAATATGACTGCTTGATGAAATTATAAAACGCCTCATTTTCCCACGCAGGGTCAACAAAACGTTTGTCATCTTTTTCCGGCTGGACAATATCCGGCTCATTGTCACTTTTCATCGTGACGTTTTGCCAGATCTGCATCTGATTTTCCCACCACTCCATTTGAAGCTGTGCGAGCACTGCCGGTTGCGCAGCGGCCTTTTCCATAAACTTGGCCGTGTCATCGAGGCTGACTTCATTGAGGGCTTTATTTAAAGGCGTATTCATGGCTGCCTTGCCTGAATCCATCTCCTTCCACCATGCCTGGTTGAGTTCCTGGAGCTTGGCAAAGTAGTCCGTAAAGAAGTTCTGGTTCATTACAATGACCTCTATATCGGGACTAATAAAGCCGCTCCCGAACGGGAGCGGCTGAGTGGTCATTTGAATTACGCTGGGTTGACTTGCTTTACATTTTCAGCAACTAGCTCATCAACTTCTGTCTTGAAAGACTGAGCGATAGAAGCAAACTTGTTGCTGTCGTCGATCAGCTGTTGAGACAGCTTAGTCAGCGTTTCCAGCTGCTGGCTGTTGAAAGCAGCGAAAGACTGAACATCTTTCACTTCGCTCACAGCTTTAAGCTGAGACAGGCCCAGATCGCTATAAGCACGAACGGCTGCCAGTTGAAGTTCAGTCAGTTCTTCAACGTTCTTCGTGAACACTTTGTTGAACTTAACGTATGGTGCAAGAGTTTTCTCAGTCTGCTCAGAGAAAGATTTGAACATTTCCGTATACATAGCTTGTTTCCTTCATGCCAAGTAATGAATGTTGTGCCCGGGCCATGGTTCAAACCGGGCACTAGTTTGAATGCCTATCTAATTAAACGTTTTTGAGTACGATTGCCGTACCCATGCCGCCACCAACACAGAGGGTGGCAAGGCCATGCTCTGTACCACGACGGCGCATTTCATGAAGAAGGCTGACAATAATACGGTTGCCGGATGCGCCCAGAGGGTGACCCAGTGCAATCGCACCACCATTTACGTTTGAACGTTCCGCCAAATCTTCCACTTGAACGTCCAGATCATCAGCCAGCTGATGCAGGACACCCAGCGCCTGACCGGCAAACGCTTCGTTGAATTCGAACAGACCGATGTCATTAATAGACAACTCTGCTTTCACCAGGGCTTTTTGTACCGCCGGCACAGGGCCAAGACCCATGATTTCCGGGGCAATACCTGCTTGTGCGTAGCTTTCAATTTCAGCCAGCGGGGTCAGACCGTATTTAGCAACGGCAGCTTCAGAAGCGACGATAATCGCACTTGCGCCGTCATTGATGCCTGATGCGTTACCCGCTGTGACAGAACCGCCTTCAGCCTTAAATGCAGGACGTAGTTTGGCCAGCCCTTCAATGCTTGCATCCGCTTTTGGATACTCATCCGTATCGACAACAGTGGTCTGGCGACGTACTGTCACTTCAACCGGAACGATTTCCTGAACAAATTTACCTTGCTCAATGGCCGCTACGGCTTTCTGCTGGCTGGCCAGTGCGAAGTTATCCTGCTGCTCACGCGTCAGGCCAACTTTCTCCACCACGTTTTCAGCCGTTACGCCCATGTGGTAGTTGTTAAATACATCTGTCAGACCATCAGCAATCAGCAGGTCAGACAATTGCAGGTTACCCATCTTCTGACCATCACGGATGGAAGAGCCCGGCACACAGAAAGGAATCTGAGACATGTTCTCGGCACCCGCCGCAACAACCAGATCCGCATCGCCAGCTTTGATATGCGCCGCCGCATCCATGACTGCTTTCATCCCGGAGCCACAAACCATATTCAAAGTATAAGCAGGGACCTCATTTGGCACGCCTGCATACAGGGCTGCCTGACGACCAGGACCCATGCCCTGACCTGCACCAACTACGTTACCCAGAATCACTTCATCCAGGTGCTCTGGTGCAACTTTCGCTTCTTCCAGAGCGGCTTTGATTGCTGTAGCAGCCAGTTGTGCCGCTGAAACAGATTTCAGCGCGCCGTTAAAACTGCCAATAGGCGTACGTTTAGCTGCAACAATATAAACTTTTGACATAGTGCTTAGCGTCCTTACTCAATCGAATGTGTCAATTAGTGCATGTACAGACCGCCGTTTACCGACAGTGTCTCGCCGGTAATGTAGGCAGCGGCATCACTTGCCAGGAATGCAACCGCTGCGGCAACTTCTGCCGGTGCAGCCAGACGTTTCATCGGAATTTCTGCTTTGATGCTGTCCAGCACTTCAGGCTTGATGGCTTCAACCATTGGAGTGCCTGTGTACCCAGGAGCAATTGCGTTGACGGTAACACCAAAGCGCGCGCCTTCTGCTGCCAGTGCCTTAGTAAAACCAATCATGCCTGCTTTTGCCGCAGAATAGTTTGTCTGGCCAAACTGGCCTTTAAGACCGTTCACCGAAGAGATATTGATAATGCGAGCATTACCATGATCACACATTGAAGCGAACAGAGGATGGGTGACGTTGTAGAGACTGTTCAGGTTAGTGGTGATCACTTCGTCCCATTGCTCTTTGGTCATACGCTTAAATGTGGTGTCGCGAGTGATTCCGGCGTTGTTAACAAGTACATCAATCTTGCCTTCCTCTTGCAACAAAGTTGTTAAAGCTTCTTTACAATACGCCGTATCCGTCACATCCAGAGGGAATAAACGAACCTGTTCCTCTGAATAATTATTTTCCTTAAACCACTCTTTGGCTTTTGCTTCACCATTAGGGAAATAAGTTGCAATAACACGATAGCCCGCTTCGACCAATCCTTGTGTGATAGAAGAACCAATACCGCCTTTAGCGCCAGTTACTAATGCTGTTTTACTCATTACAGAAGACTCCATTTCCATCATGATGATGATAAAAAACCCTTAACTACAATTACTTGCCTATCATTGTTATTAAGGGCCACTAACCAACGTGAACCGAATGTCAGTTCAGTTTCTAATCTTTGTTGCATCCTAGCGAGCTAAAAAGACACTTGGGTGACTTTTCTATTGCATAAATATTATAAGAACACAGGCACATAGATATATCAACCAGGGGAATTAATGGTCGTACCAAATATTCCTGCATAGAATCACACTTATAAAATGCAACGACCTTAACCATCAAATGTGTCAGTATTGTTATATTTTGATAAGCATATTAAATGCCAACTTTAGAACACCCTGAATAATTATTTAAATTCAGCGTTTATAGTGGTGGGAGACTGAATAAAGATTAAATTTATCCAGCCTTTTCAACGAAACTTGCACAAAAATAATGCATTAAGCTCACTAAAAATGCGCAACCAGTAAGTGGTTTAAAAAGAAAAAAAGCAGATAGGAATAATTCGTATCTGCTTTCTGTTTATATTAATGCGCTTTATTTCATAAGAAAATTAACTAAGCATTCCCTTAGTAATAATAAAATCAATTATCTCTGGTAGACCTTCCCCTTGTTTCAAATTTGTAAAAACATAAGGTTTATTTGGCCGCATTCTCGCGGTGTCCTGATCCATCACGGTCAAAGATGCACCAACATAGGGCGCGAGGTCGATTTTATTAATCACCAACAGATCTGATCGGGTAATACCCGGCCCGCCTTTACGTGGAATTTTCTCTCCTTCCGCGACATCGATCACGTAAATCATCAAATCCGCCAGCTCAGGGCTAAAAGTCGCACTGAGGTTATCACCGCCGCTTTCGATAAAGACGATATCCAGGTTTTCATGCAGGGCACACAGTTCCTCAACAGCAGCCAGGTTCATAGATGCATCTTCACGAATTGCGGTATGCGGACACCCTCCGGTTTCCACTCCGATAATTCTGTCTGCGGCCAGCGCTTGCGCCCGGGTCAGAATTTTTGCATCTTCCTGGGTATAAATATCGTTGGTCACGACAGCAATGTTGTACCGGTCCCTGATTGCCTTGCACAACACTTCAAGCAAAGCCGTTTTTCCGGAGCCAACAGGCCCCCTACACCGATTCGTAACGGTGAATGTGATTGATTCATGATCGCTTCCTTAAGATCGATATAGTCGGGTGTACTGGGTTTCGTGACGAGCGCTGGCAATGACCTGAGCCGGAGTAAAACTCCCTATCTCATGGTCAGCCACATACTGTGATGCGGCCACAGCATCCGATAAATGCTCGGATACCGTCATCAGAATCTGCTGTCCCGCGGTCTGCCCAAGCGGGATCAGCTTCACTCCCGCCATCGTAGCATTTTCCAGCCAACTCCAGAGATAACCGGCACATAACGCTTCTGTGCTGATGCCCCACCGGGTGGCAGCCAGTGCAAATCCAGCCAGTTGAGAAGCTCTTACGAGCTGAATCTGTTCCTGAGTTAATGCGGGTTCCAGTTGCTCCAGTAAGCGGGCGGTTGCCCGCCCTCGCTGTAACTCTTCCTGCCGAAGTTCCATCGTTTCCCTGCTGGCTAATAACCATTCATTCCATCGCCTGGCTTGCTCGTCATCCTGAACAGTAACAGCCTTATATAACCGCCTGAGAATTGGCAGCTCAAGGGTCACCAGGCTGTGATGCAAAACATCCAACAGCCAACCTTCGAAAGTGACACTGTCACTTACCCATCCAGCTTCGATTGCCCACTCTAACCCTTGCGAATAAGTAAACGCACCAATAGGTAGTGACGGACTAATCAGCTGATACAAGCGAAAATTTGAAAGTGTTTGCGGGCACTCTGTCATCGCGTGATTCCGTCAATTAACCGGCCAGGACAAGTACCACGCCACTGACGGCTACCATTGCACTCTGCCATTTCGGGCTCACTTTACGGCCAAGCAGATAGCCGGTGCTGATTAGTAACGAGGCACTGCCGATCATGCCTGTGGCAAATCCTGCCAGCGCATTACCACTGGCTTCAAGGCCATGAGCCCAGCCATGAAACAGCACCAGTGATACCGCCAGTGTTGATAGCAAGGTAGATGCAGCTCCCTGGCGGCGATACAACGCCACGGCTGCAACGCCGACAGACGCAAGGATCATCGCTTCTATGCCTGTCGCAAACCCGCTCAAGGCTCCCATCGCCATGCCAGCGAGCAGCAGGACAATGGCTGACACCATCACCCGAACGGCATGTGAACGCTGTGCCATCTGAGATGCGATAAAGCCAACCCCGATCAGCATGACCAGATGATCAAATCCGGTCAGCGGGTGCAGCAATCCCGCCATCAGGCTGCTGTTTTCCAATAATTCATCATGTCCGGGATGCGCCCAGACGGATCCAGAGCTCAGTAATGCCAACCCAGTCAGAAGAGGGGTCGTGAGTGCGTGAGACAGTTGCTTGAGATGTGTCATCATTATTTCCTTATTTTTTTGTTAGTCAGGCTTCCCGCCAATAAAGGATGAAGTCATCCACTTTTGTCGTTCTTTACCAATTTAGTGATGGTGGTGGCTGTTCTGGCTGCTTTCGTGGACACTTTCGCGGTTAGTTCCGTGATTGCTATTGTCGCTATTTTCTTGATGACGCTGGTGGTTACGGCTACTACCATGGTGACCGCCATGAGTCCCGCCATACGCCCCGTCTTCCGGTTCAAAAGGGGCAGACTCAGCAGTCACCTTTGCACCAAGACCTTCCACCATGGCATCAAGCACATGATCGGTCTGATAGCGCACCCACTCCGGACTGATTTGCAGCGGAACGTGGCGGTTTCCCAGGTGATAGGCCACTCGGGCCAGCAAATGCAGATCCTGACAGTAAACCGTCGATACAGGCTCAGCAGCCGCTTCTACTCTCACCCGCTCGCCAAACTCGCTTTCAAGCACGTCACCGTGTCGCAGAATCCGGCCTCTTGGCAGAAACAAGCGCACTTCCGTTCCGTTTGCCAGCTGCGTCAGGAATCGGCTTTTAACCCGATCATCAATAGAGAGACTTAATGGGTGCAGAGACTCTACGTCCGCCACCTCTGAGGCATCAGCTGCCTGAATGTGTTTCGTTAAAACCAACATGGCATCCCCTTAAAATAAAAAATACCGCTGAGCCATTGGCAATACCGCCGCAGGCTCGCAAACCAGTAGTTCACCATTGGCGCGAACCTGGTAAGTTTGTGAGTCCACTTCAATCTGTGGCTGCCAACTGTTGTGCACCATATCGGCCTTGCGGACCGTCCGACAATTTTTCGCGGTACCAATCAGACTCTGCAGACCGAGTTCCGCGGGTATGCCGTCATCTACAGCCTGACGGGACAAAAAGAGCATGGAGGTATTCGCCGCTGCACGGCCAAAACTGCCGAACATCGGCCGATAATGTACGGGCTGTGGCGTCGGAATAGACGCGTTGGGATCCCCCATTGGTGCAGCTGCAATCATGCCACCTTTCAGAATGACACTGGGTTTAACGCCGAAAAAAGCCGGTTTCCACAGCACCAGATCGGCCAATTTTCCCACTTCCACAGAGCCAACCTCATGGCCGATCCCATGTGTAATGGCAGGGTTGATCGTGTACTTGGCAATGTAGCGTTTAAGGCGGAAGTTATCACTGTAGGCAGAATCTTCCGGCAAGCTCCCACGCTGAACTTTCATCTTATGCGCCGTCTGCCAGGTACGGGTGATCACTTCCCCCACTCGCCCCATTGCCTGAGAATCCGATGCGATCATCGAAAATGCACCAAGATCATGCAAAATATCTTCTGCGGCAATGGTTTCACGGCGTATACGGGATTCCGCAAAGGCGACATCTTCCGCAATTGACGGAGAAAGATGGTGGCATACCATTAGCATATCCAGATGCTCATCCACGGTGTTGACCGTATAAGGGCGGGTCGGATTAGTCGATGACGGCAGCACATTGGATTCGCCACAGGCGCGGATAATATCCGGCGCATGCCCACCACCGGCTCCTTCGGTATGGTAGGTATGAATGACCCGGTCGCCGATAGCCGCCAGTGTTGATTCAACAAAACCCGATTCATTCAGAGTGTCCGTATGAATGGCAACCTGAACGTCCGTTTCCTCGGCGACACTCATGCAGTTATCAATCGACGCGGGTGTGGTTCCCCAATCTTCATGCAGTTTCAGGCCAATCGCTCCGGCGGCTACCTGCTCTCTGAGCGGTTCCGGTAAACTGGCGTTGCCTTTGCCCAACAGCCCGAAATTCATCGGAAAACCGTCAAGCGCTTCAAGCATCCGGTGGATATTCCAGGGGCCAGGAGTACACGTCGTGGCATTCGTGCCTGTGGCTGGCCCCGTCCCACCGCCAATCATGGTGGTGACCCCTGAGCACAGCGCTTCTTCAATTTGCTGCGGGCATATGTAGTGGATGTGTGAGTCAATACCACCGGCGGTCAGAATAGAGCCCTCACCGGCCAGAATCTCCGTCCCCGGCCCGATCACTATGTCTACCCCTCGCTGCACATCAGGATTCCCGGCCTTTCCGATTCCCGCGATACGGCCATTTTTCACCGCAACATCGGCTTTCACGATGCCCCAATGATCAAGGATGACGGCATTGGTGATCACCAGATCCGGCACCTCTGCACACAGGGCCTGACTTTGTCCCATCCCATCACGGATCACTTTTCCGCCGCCAAACTTCACTTCATCGCCGTAGCTGGTGAAGTCTTTTTCGACTTCTAGCCAGAGCTTGGTGTCAGCAAGCCGTAATCGATCGCCGACCGTCGGGCCAAACATTTCCCCATAAGCTTGCCTTGATATTTTTGCCATTCAGCACTCCGATTGCATTGTTCTTTTCCGCTGTTCCTCAGCAGCATGGCGTGTACAAAAACACGGCGCCCATGCAGTGTTTTTCTTTAATTTTCAAATCAATAGTTGCTTTATGTTTAGTTCAGCGTTCTAACACGACCGTTTTGCAGAAACCGGTCCCATCACCTTGCCCTGAAAGCCATAAACTACCCGCTTCCCCGAATAGCTGACCAGTTCAACGGTGCGGGTCTGTCCCGGTTCAAAACGCATTGCTGTTCCGGCAGCGATGTTCAGCCTGAAGCCCAGGGTAGGTTCCCGTTCAAACCTCAATGCGTCATTAACTTCATAAAAGTGATAGTGAGAACCGATCTGAATGGGTCTGTCACCGACATTGGCAACGGCAATCGTCAGAGTGGGCAATCCAATATTCAGCTCAATGTCACCTTGAGCCACTTGCAGTTCGCCAGGGATCAAAGCACCAGATAGGATCCCAGCTTTATCTTCGGGCAGAGTAGACATAGCAGCCCCCTACACAATCGGATCGTGCACGGTCACCAGCTTGGTTCCGTCTGGAAACGTTGCTTCAACCTGAACGTCATGGATCATTGAAGGCACCCCTTCCATGACATCCTCGACAGTCAGGATCGTGCGTCCGTGATCCATCAGTTCCGCGACACTTTTTCCTTCGCGTGCACCTTCAAGGATCGCCGCACTGATCAACGCGACAGACTCCGGGTAATTGAGCTTTAAGCCTTTTTCTTTGCGCCTTTCGGCCAACAGTGCTGCTGTAAAAAGCAGCAACTTATCCTTTTCTCTTGGGGTCAGTTCCATCTATAGCCCTATGATTTATATAGTCAGTTTGTCACGTATTGTTGATAGCTCAGGTCGCCCAGATTCTGGGAATTGCCGGTGACTCCCCGAGCCAATGGGTTCTGACCTGTAGCCAGATACGGGTGAACAGTCGTGTCATTGACTCGCTACTCTGCCCCATGGCCCTAACCACCAACACGGATTGGTCATCAGATCTGGAGCTTCGGATATCACCCGACAAGGCGGTTACTGCTGCCACCATGTTGTTTTTATTCAAATAATCCGAATGTTCATTAAGCAAGGTCTGTACCACTTTGAGTAGTTTCTCATCAGCATGCACCACAAACAGGCTTCCCATCATGGCATAACCCCGTAACCCCGCATTCTGCTGGTGCATGTCGCCGCCCTGAACGTTAATTTGTTCCGCTAACACCAGACGCTGATTCACTGTTAAACGGGTACAGCCCACGACATTGCCAGAATCGAAGCCCTCTTTTAGTGCAGGCCGTCCAAAGCAGTGCAATTCCCAACCCACAAAACGTCCGCCTTCAGCGATCGTGATCTCGGTATCCAGCCGAACTTTTGCCTGAGGGAAATAAATATTCTCCTGCGGGAACCACTCGAGAATCCCACCCGTTTCAACCCTGAGTTCCTGACGCTGATACGCATACGCACCAGCCGAGCGGTAAAATTTGGTCGCCCCGGGTGTGGTAACCAGCGCGTGCGCTCTACTGTCTGACTGCGCCTGAATCCGAAGCTGATCGCCGCCGACCACACCACCCGGCGGGTGCAGCAGATAGACATGACAAGGTGATCCTTCAGGGTATAGCGGCCGTTGGATTGCCAGTGGGCCAGACTGTCGGCGATGACGCACGACCGTTTTGGGCGTCTCAGCAGCCATGGTACGAGCCGGAGAGAAGCCCAGCTGGATCTCCGCTTTCCAGCCTGACTGTTCAGCAAGATTATCCGGCGTGGGTTTAGTTGAAATAGCAGGAAAACGCTGAGTTAAACGGATATGACTCGCGTCAGGGTTCCCATCCAAAGGCGTTTCCTGGTTGACTTTATCCGCAATGATACGGGCTGTTGGAGTGAGATTGGACAGTGCCTGTTGCGTACTCATACTGTCAGATACTCCTGGATCAGTGCCTTACTTAAGTCAGGCATTCGTCCGTCAGCCACCATCCTGCCTCGATCCATCAGGCAGAAATGGTCACCGACTTTTCGGGCAAACGGCAGTTTCTGCTCCACCAGCAGTACCGTCAGCCCCAGTTCCTGATTCAGCCGTCGAATGATGTCGCCGATTTCCTGCACAATGTTGGGCTGAATCCCTTCCGTCGGTTCATCCAGTATCAGCAGTGACGGATTCACGACCAGCGCACGGCCAATCGCCAACTGCTGCTGTTGACCGCCCGAAAGGTCGCCGCCTCGACGATGGCGCATGTCTTTCAGCACCGGAAACAGCGCGTAAATGAGATCTGGAATCCGCCTGTCACCCCGCGGTCTGACGGGCAGACCGATCTGCAGGTTCTCTTCCACTGTTAAAAGCGGAAATATCTGACGCCCCTGAGGGACATAACCGATACCGTGACGGGGGCGACTTTCTGCCGACAAACGACTCATCTCTTTATCTCCGATCCGCAACGAGCCACTTTTCACAGGCTCAAGCCCCATGATGCATT
Source organism: Photobacterium ganghwense (assembly GCF_017329545.1). Taxonomy (NCBI): domain Bacteria; kingdom Pseudomonadati; phylum Pseudomonadota; class Gammaproteobacteria; order Vibrionales; family Vibrionaceae; genus Photobacterium; species Photobacterium ganghwense. The sequence continues at coordinate 738,061 of NZ_CP071326.1, read as the reverse complement.
GCAGTAAGGTGCTTTTTCCGACTCCGTTACGCCCCATCAAAACCGTGCATTTCCCCGCAGTCAGCGTCAGGTCAATATCCCAGAGGGTGTGGCTTTCGCCGTAAAAGTGATTCAGTCCATTGATTGCGAGCATGTTCATTCTCCGAGATACACTTCTTTGACTTTCGGGTTAGCCTGAATATCGGCCATGTTACCTTCTGCAAGGACATGCCCCTGATGAAGCACGGTCACCGTTGTTGCAATCGAACGGACAAAGTCCATATCATGCTCGACCACCACGACGGCGTGTTCACCTGCCAGCGAGCGCAGCAATTCTGCTGTTTTATCCATTTCCTGATGGGTCATTCCCGCAACTGGTTCATCAACCAACAGTAATTTCGGTTTTTGCATCAGCAACATGCCGATTTCCAGCCACTGCTTCTGGCCATGGGACAAACTGCCAGCTAACTTACCGGCTTGTTCTGCCAGCCCGATCAATTCCAGCACTTGTGCAATCCGATCCCGCTGTTCACCGCTCAGACGCGCCCGAAGAACAGCAAAGACTCCTCTGGCACCGGCCATCGCCAGTTCCAGGTTGTGAAATACGGACAGGCACTCAAACACGGTGGGTTTCTGAAACTTACGGCCAATACCGGCATTGGCAATTTGTGCTTCATCCATCTGCAGCAGATTAATATTGCTGCCCAGCCACACCGCACCGCTGTCCGGCCGGGTTTTACCGGTGATGATGTCCATCATGGTGGTTTTTCCTGCACCATTCGGTCCGATAATGCAGCGCAATTCCCCTTCACGAATGTAAAGATTGAGATCCCGGATAGCCTGAAATCCGTCAAAGGATTTCGACACCCCTTCGAGATACAGAAGCATGTTATGGCGGGTATCAATAAGCGGATGTTGATTAGGCATCAGAAATTCAAACACCTGATCACGACGCACCAGATCCCGCATTTTTCCGCTCCACCCAGTGCGGTTTTCAGTCATGCCTCCCTGACGCTCAGGGCTGCCCTCGAGAGAAGTGGTTTCATGACCGATTTCAGTTGCTGCATCAGTCAGTCCGAGGGAAGCCGAAAAGGATGCGACTTGGTGTGATACCGTTGGCGTGTTCCCGGTTACAGATAAATGTACAGTCATAGCAACGCCTCCTTTTCTTCTTGCTGGCCAGTCAGCGGCCTCTTTGCAAGCTCAGTCTGGCGGCTACTGGGAAACGTTTTTTCCATCACCCGGCAGCGAATAGACTGAAGCCAGGCGAAACATGACGTCAGCAAACCGGTCACGCCTTTGGGCAGAAACAGGGTTGCCAGAACGAACATGCCCCCCAGTACAAACAGCCAGATTTCAGGAAACTCAATGGTGAACCAGCTTTTGAGGTAATTAATCAGCACCGCCCCGATCACCGCACCGTACAGAGTCGCCCTTCCGCCCAGAGCAACCCACACCACCACTTCAATAGAGTTCAGGGGGGCAAATTCGCCAGGATTGATGATACCGACCTGAGGGACATACAAAGCGCCCGCCACACCGGCGATGACCGCCGACAGCACAAACAGACATAACTTATAGTGGTCAACCTGATAGCCGATGAAACGGGCCCGCGATTCAGCATCCCTGACAGCAATGGCCACCTTCCCGACACGGCTGGCAATGACGGCTCTGCATACCAAATAACCTGAAATCAAGGCTAAAATCGTCGCAATAAATAGTGCCAAGCGAGTTTCTGTCGCCTGCAGGCTGAAACCAAGAATGTCTTTGAAATCTGTCAGACCATTGTTACCGCCAAACCCCATTTCGTTACGGAAAAACGCCAGCATCAGGGCGAAAGTCAGTGCCTGTGTCATGATCGACAGATAGACACCTGAAACCCGGGACCGAAATGCCAGATAACCAAATCCCCACGCCAGAAGACCGGGCACCAGCACGACCATCAGACAGGCAAACCAGAACATATCAACCCCCAGCCAGAACCACGGCAGCGCGTCCCAGTTAAGAAACACCATGAAATCAGGTAATTCCGGATTTCCATACACGCCTCGGTCGCCAATCTGACGCATCAGGTACATCCCCATGACATAACCGCCAAGAGCAAAAAATGCGCCATGCCCCAGACTCAGAATACCGAGATACCCCCATACCAGATCCACCGCCAGCGCCAGTAAGGCGTAACTCAGGTATTTGCCCATCAGGGTGATCGTGTACGTATCAACATGCAGCGGATGATCCGGTGCCAGTAGCAGGTTGAGTGCTGGAACCACAATAGCCAGCGCCACCAGCACGCCAAGCAGTACCTGCCCGCCTCGATCAGATTTAAGTATTGAAACCAGCATACGGTTAGCCCTCCACCGCACGACCACGTTGCGGGAACAACCCGCGAGGCCGCTTCTGGATAAACAGAATAATAAAAATCAGCACCAGAATTTTCGCCAGAACAGCGCCAGCCCAAGGCTCCAGTACTTTATTGAAAATCCCCAGGCTTATCCCGGCAACCAGTGTTCCCCACAAGTTCCCGACACCGCCAAACACCACCACCATAAAAGAGTCAATGATGTAGCTCTGCCCCATATTCGGGCCAACATTACTGAGCTGAGAAAGTGCAACCCCTGCTATCCCGGCGACGCCTGACCCTAAGCCAAAGGTCATGGCATCGACCCATTCCGAACGCACCCCCATCGCTCTTGCCATGGCACGGTTTTGCGAAACAGCACGGACCTGCAAACCCAGCGGGGTCTTTTTCAAAAGAACAACCAGTGCCCCAAACACCATCAGGCAGAACAGGATGATGTACAGTCGGTTGTACGTCAGGGCAAGTAACGGGTTAATTTCCAACATTCCGCTCATCCAGTCCGGTGTACTGACAGAGCGGTTCAGAGGAGAAAACACACTGCGGACAGCCTGTTGCAACACGAGGCTGATACCAAAGGTGGCCAGCAGGGTTTCAAGCGGGCGTCCATATAAAAAACGGATCACACCACGCTCAATTGCAATCCCCACTGCACCAGAGACCACAAACGCAGCCGGGATCGCCAGCCATATTGACAACCCGATATGATCAGGCAGCAATTGCTGGATCACGTACGTGGTATAGGCACCAATCATGATCAGTTCGCCATGCGCCATATTGATCACCCCCATCACCCCGAAAGTGATAGCAAGGCCAATACCGGCCAACACCAGCACAGATCCCAGGCTGAGGCCAAAAAAAAGGGTTTCAGCCATTTCATACACACGCTGGCTTTGCTGATAGGCATCAATTGCCCGATTCAAGGTCGGCAACGCGGTCTGATCCTCAACGGCTTTTTGCAGTTCCGTCTCTCTGGCCTTCAGCAAGGCCTGATATGCCGCCGGTTCAAGTGAGTCCGACAACACGGTTATGGCTGATTGCCGGAGATTCGCCTCCCCGGATTGGATATTCGCGATTGCCAGAACCAACGCAAGGATATCTTTGACCGGCTCTGAGGTTTCTGTCTGATAGGCCTGCTCCACCAGCATCAGCACCGTCGGTGATGTTTCTCCCAGCAAGCTCTTTGCCGCCGCCAGCCGACGCGTTTCCGATGTCGATGTAAGATCCAACTGGGCTATACCCTGGCGGATCGTTACCCGAAGCGCATTGTTGACCCGAACTTTTCGAAAATCGCGGGTCTGAACAATCTCCGTCGGAGTCAGGTAAGGGAATTCCATTGCCGTCGCACCGCGACTGAGTGACTCAATCAGATAGAGCTGCCGCGTTGATGGCTGATAATACAGGCGCCCATCCATCAGACCGGACAGAATGTCCCTTGCGAATGGGTGCTGATTTGAAACCAGCCAGTTTACCGCTTCCTGCTTAGGCGCAAACTGACGTTGGCTGAACCGCTCAGCGGCGTCTTCAAACGTATTCACTTGTGCATTCGCGACGGCACTGCCGATAAACAAGGCGAACATCATCAACAAAAAGGTCACAGAAGTGGCCAGAAAGCGTTTCGGAGCATGGCTGGATGGCCATCCCCACCAATATATTTTCATAATCTTCTTCCATGAAGGTGGTACAAGACCTGAGCGAAGCACTGAAGAATGTCACCGTTCGGTCTGAAACGGTGCCTGCCTCTGGGCAGACTGACACCGCTCCTTTTATCCAAGCGCTAGTCCATGCGCAGCCAAGCGCTACTCAGAACCTCAGCATGACTCGGTAACTCAGGCATAAGGTGACACTGCCACCTTATGCCATCACTTAGCACCATCACTTAACACCGGCACATTTCCCGGTCACCACATTGAAACTGCCGCACGAGAAAGGCTTTTGCCAACTGGCGTAGAGGTCTTTAGAGCCCGGCAGGTAGTTAGACCACGCATCCCCCGCCACCACGCCGGTTGTTTCCCACACCACTTCAAATTGGCCATCCTCCTGGATTTCTCCAAGTAACACTGGCTTAGTGATATGGTGGTTCGGCATCATAGTCGCGTATCCCCCCGTCAGGTTCGGAACGGTAATCCCGATAATGGCGTCCTGAATGGCATCCGGCTCCGTTGTTCCGGCTTTTTGTACCGCCTGAGCCCACATATTGAAGCCAATGTAACTGGCTTCCATCGGGTCATTCGCCACCCGCTTATCGTCTTTGATAAACTTCTGCCATTTTTCAATGAAATCAGCGTTGGCATCAGTATCCACACTCATGAAGTAATTCCATGCCGCCAGGTGACCAACCAACGGTGAGGTATCCATGCCGGACAGCTCTTCTTCGCCGACCGAAAACGCAACGACAGGAATCTCTTCAGCGGAAACCCCTTGCGCTCCCAATTCCTTATAGAACGGTACATTGGCATCCCCATTCACCGTAGAGATCACCGCGGTTTTCTTGCCGGTGCTGCCGAATTTTTTGATATCTGACACAATAGATTGCCAGTCAGAATGGCCAAACGGGGTATAGCTGACCATGATGTCGGCTTTATCTACCCCTTTGGCACTCAGATAGGCTTCAAGAATCTTGTTCGTTGTGCGTGGATAGACATAGTCAGTCCCCGCCAATACCCAGCGTTTGACTCCCAACTCGTTCATCATGTAGTCCACGGCAGGAATCGCCTGTTGGTTTGGCGCGGCGCCGGTGTAAAAGACGTTCTTTGAGGATTCTTCGCCTTCATACTGCACCGGATAAAACAATAAACCGTTCAGTTCTTCAAAAACCGGCAACATGGATTTTCGGGATACCGACGTCCAGCCACCGAACACCACATCCACTTTTTCTTTTTCCAAAAGTTCCCGGGCTTTTTCTGCGAACAGCGGCCAGTTTGATGCCGGATCCACCACCACGGCTTCCAGCTTTTTCCCCAGCAAACCGCCTTTGGCGTTCTGCTCGTTCACCAGCATTAAAATCGTATCTTTGAGGGTCGTTTCACTGATGGCCATCGTGCCGGACAGGGAATGCAGAACGCCGACTTTGATAGTCTCTTCAGCGGCCAATAGTTGGCTGGAGAAAAACAGGGATGCCACTGCGCCAATCAGTGCGGGATGGGTAGTCTTCGCTGACATATTTATACTCCTTGTGAATAACTTATCTTCACAAGCAGCCATCATGCCAATGTTGTTATCTTTATCAGCGAAATTTTATTTTCAATAAAGATCATTAACTTATTAACAATGCCACTTTAACCACGCCAGAAACCATTCAAATACATTCGATAAATCCGGGCATTTCTGACTTGCCAGCACTTTTTTAGTGCATAAAAGCAGGTACATATGCACTAATTTATATCAGATTATTCATACTCTGCACCTTGGCGTTGCACCAGCCTATAATGACATGCCATAAAAAAGATCGGATGCTATTGCGCCAGTGGCCCGCAGCTGAAAAGATGATTTCCGTCAGATGAGTGGTGTCACCCATTTCCCTCAATATTTTGCTGTTCACTATAGTTAGTAGTAAGTGGTGTGCCACAGCAAACTTATCTCATCCAGATTGTCCCTGTTCAGCAACATAATTTTGATGAACTTTCCTCTTTAAATTGAGTCTGAAAGTCCATATGTCTTTGTCGACTGAAGTATTAATAGGACACAAACCCACTATGTTGACTTCTACTTTCCAGCGCCTTCAAACTTACCTGAACAGCCAGGTGATTGGTCAGCCTGACCTCGTTAAACAACTGATGATTGCCCTGCTGGCAGATGGTCATATACTGGTTGAAGGCCCTCCGGGACTGGCCAAAACCCGCGCCGTCAAAGTGCTTTCAGACTGCATTGAAGGCAGTTTCCACCGCATTCAGTTTACCCCCGATTTGCTGCCGGCTGATTTGACGGGAACCGATATTTACCGCCCTGAAACCGGGGAGTTTACGTTCCAGCCCGGCCCTATTTTCAATGCCTTACTGCTGGCAGATGAGATTAACCGTGCACCTGCGAAAGTACAGGCGGCGATGCTTGAAGCCATGGCTGAAAAACAAATCACTGCCGGACGTAAAACCTATCCGCTGCCGGAACTGTTTCTGGTTATGGCAACACAAAACCCGATTGAGCAGGAAGGTACCTACCCGCTGCCTGAAGCGCAGCTTGACCGTTTTCTGCTGCAGCTAAATGTGAACTACCCGGATGACAGCAGCGAGCTGGCGATTCTGAGACTGAACCGCGGTGAGGCACTTGGCATTGAAGCGTCAGAACCGGTACATCTGACCCAGGAAGAAATCTTTGCGGCACGCAAAGCTGTGCTCAATATCCATATGGCCGAAGATGTCGAGCAGTACATCATTCGCCTGGTAATGGCAACACGTCAGCCGCACCGTTACAGCGACCAGCTTGCCGCTTGGCTGCAAATGGGCGTCAGCCCGCGTGCCACCTTGGCGTTAGATCGCTGCGCCCGTGCTCATGCCTGGCTGAGCGGGCGTGACTTTGTTACGCCAGAAGACGTTCAGCAAATGGCCTATCCGGTTCTGCGCCACCGCCTGTTACTGAGCTATGAAGCGCAAGCCGAAGCGATTTCACCAGACACCATCGTGGAACAGTTGATCACTCAGGTAGCTTGCGCATGACAGATTCCGTGACCCCAGCACTGCCCCCACACAGTGACGGCGTCAATTTGTGTCTGGCTGAGTTGCTGCATTACAAAAATAAAACTGTGCGCTGGCTGCCACCAGCGCAAAGCGTCTGGTCACAACTCAACGGTCACCATCAAAGTCGCCGTAAAGGCCGGGGGATGAATTTTTCTGAAGTCCGTCCGTATCAGCCCGGTGATGACATCCGGGCAATTGACTGGCGGGTAACCGCTCGTACCGGCAAAACGCACACTAAGCTGTTTACTGAAGAACGTGAGCAACCGGTCATGCTGTTAGTGGATATGAGCGCCAGTATGCAGTTTGGCTCGCAGCTGATGCTCAAATCCGTGCAGGCTGCCCATTTTGCCAGCCTGCTCAGCTGGTTGGCCGTCAGTGAACAAGATCGCATCGGTGCCATGATTTACACCGGTTCGACTCTAATTGAGTGCAAACCTACTGCCCGTCAACAGGGGCCATTGCGTGTCATCAACGCCTTGATCGATGCACATCGGCAACACCTGATGCTCAGCCATTCAGCAACTCAGCCGCAAACGCGCCTGCCCTTTGCTGATGCACTCAAACATTTACATCATCTTTGCCCTAAAGGCAGTGAAATCGTCATTCTCAGCGATTTTTATCAGCTTGCAATGACAGACAAGCGCCGCCTGAGCCAACTAAGGCAACACAATCGGATTCAGTTCGTGCAACTGTTTGATCCGCTGGAATCCGGACAAACGGCCTTCTCCGGTACCGCCTATGTCGCCGATCAGGAAAAAACCGCGTGGCTGGATTTTTCTTCCCAGAAGACCCGGCAAGGACTGAATGAGCAGTATCAGCAACTCCAGGCATTTTTACACAGCTTATGTAAAAGTCTGGCGATTCCTCTTCATCCGTTGTCAGCCGCCATCCCACTGATGATGCAGCTTGGCATGGCACAAAACGGACGCAACGCTGAATCTGGAAATAACGGGAGTGCATCATGAGACTCAGAGGCAATTCCCTGTTCAATACGTTTCTGACAAACATGCAACGGCTTCATAAATCCCCAAGCCAACATACACTTCGTGCTATTTCCAGTGCGAAAGTCTGGCGAAGTGCGATGCCAATGACAGTATTGGCAACGACATTTTTGACAAACACGGCTTTAGCACAGGTGCCATTAACTGCAGCCCCTGCCGCAACATTACCGGATGTATCGGCACCTGCCACATCTGGGAGTACACCAGCGATTTCTCTGGCAGGTCTCCATCTTCCTGCTGAGCCAGGTTACTGGCCGCTGGCATGGGGATGGTGGATGCTATTAGCACTGTTTGGCCTTGTGGGTGCCTGGCTGCTGATTACCCTGCGACGATATAAAAGGGCCAATCAGGCGCGTCAGGAAGCCTTACATCAGCTCAGGTCACTCCGATCTGCTGAGCACTTCAACCAACTGAATCTCTTGTTGCGCCAGATGGCCATGAGCTACCTGCCCCGCGCAGACGTCGCGGGCTTGACCGGAAGCGCATGGCTGACATTTCTTGATAGCTGCCTGCCGGAGAAACACCGCGGGTTTACTGAACTTGCATCGGTCTGGCAGCAGGGTTTGTTCTCACCAGAGCCACTCGATAACCAAACATTCAAAAAATGTTATCAGCAGGCCAAGCGGTGGATTCAGAAAGCGGAGTTCACTTCAGGCACGATGACGCAACACACCGTCCCGTCTGCATATACATCTGCAGACAGCGCGCACATAGACAACGCGTTGCCAACTCCTCTGCCGTCAAAAACTGTCCCGTCAGAGAAACTGCAGGCAGCGAGCAAGGAGTCCGGCCATGTTTGAGTTTCTCTGGCTATGGGCGCTGATCCTGCTGCCTCTGCCTTATCTGGTTTATCGGCTGATGCCATCCACTCCGCCTCCTTCAGCGATCCCGCTGCCAAAGTTGCCAGACGGATTAGGCCAGAAGCAACAACGCAGCCGCTGGCTGGCGGTGCTGATGTCGATTGGCTGGATTTTCCTGCTTCTCGCCATGGCAAGGCCAGTCTGGTATGGCGATCCGATTGAAATCAATCCTGATCACCGGGATATGCTGCTGGCTGTCGACCTTTCTGGTTCCATGTCAATGGAAGACATGATCACACCGCAAGGTGAGGCAATTGATCGACTGACCGCAGTAAAATCGGTACTGCATGATTTCATTGGTAAACGTAAAGGCGATCGCCTTGGTCTGGTGCTGTTTGCCAATCATGCTTACCTGCAAACACCGCTCACCTTTGACCGCCATACCGTTCAGCAACAGCTCGATCGTACCGTTCTGGGTTTGATTGGCCAGAGCACCGCGATCGGCGAAGGGCTGGGCGTTGCAACCCGTACCTTCATTGACGGTGATGCGCCGCAGCGGGTCATTATTCTATTAAGTGATGGTGCCAACACTGCCGGTGTGATAGATCCGATCGAAGCCGCAGAGCTGGCAGCCCGGAGTAATGTCACGATTTACACCGTCGGCGTAGGTGCTGAGGAGATGGAACAGCGTTCATTCTTCATCAGCCGTACGGTCAATCCTTCACAGGATCTGGACGAAAAAACCTTAACACAAATCGCTGAAATGACAGGCGGACAATACTTCCGCGCGCGTAATCCGCAGGAGCTGGAAAACATTTATCAGATGATCGACCAGCTTGAGCCGGTCAATCAGGCACAGCAAACCTGGCGTCCACGTCAGGAACTGTTTCGTTTCCCGCTGGCCGCTGCGCTGTTGTTGTCTGTTGTGATTGTGGTTATGAGAAAACGAAATGGCTAGTCTGACTTTTCTTTATCCGATGTGGTTTCTGGCATTGATTCCACTGGGCGTTATCTTGCCCTGGCTAATCCGCCAAAAAACTCAGCAGGGGCTGATTGCCCCTCACCTTGCTGCCCGACTAGGGCTGAATGAGCGTCAGCCTGTACAAGGGCTGCTTACCTGGTTGCCGTTCGTCTGGCTGTTGAGTGTGACAGCACTGGCAGGCCCAAGCTGGCAAAAAACCACCCTACCCGCTTACAGCCTGTCGGGAGCCCGCGTGCTGGTGATGGACATGTCCCGATCTATGTACGCCACAGACATTACCCCGAATCGTCTGACTCAGGCACGCTTTAAAGCGTTAGATCTGCTACCCGGCTGGAAAGAAGGCAGTACAGGACTGGTGACTTACGCTGCCGACGGCTACACCGTCAGCCCGTTAACCAAAGACAGTCAGACCCTGACTACCCTGATTCCTCATCTGTCGCCTGAGATCCTGCCTATACAGGGCAGTAATGCGGCCGCCGGGATCCAGGAAGCTATCACTTTGCTCAAACAGGCAGGCCATATTCAGGGGGACATTATCCTGATCACTGACGGCCTGAGTGACAAAGAGTCTGACGACAGCCTGGCATTACTTGCCAACACTGAATATCGGGTTTCGGTTCTGGCTATGGGTACCACACAAGGAGCCCCGATTGCCTTACCGGATGGTCGTCTGCAAACTGATAATTCAGGTCGTACAGTCATATCACGCGTTGATCTCAGTACCCTACTCCCACTGACAAAAGAAACTGGGGGCGTACTGCAGTTAGCAAAGCCAACGAATAGTGATGTCAACGCGTTAATCGCAGCGACAGCTAAGCCACCTCAAAGTACGGTTCAGGACAAAGACAAACAGGAACTGGAAGAACGCTTGAATAATGGCTTCTGGCTGCTGATTCCGGTCATTGTCATTGCTTTGCTGGGTTTTCGCCGGGGTGTATTACTGGCAGCCTGTCTGATTTTCATTCCTGTGGATCAAAGTTATGCCGCAGATACAGGTTTCGCTTTCAAAAACCGTGACCAACGTGCTTATCAGCTGTTTGAGGACGAACAGTACGCTGAATCGGCCAAAGTATTCTCGTCTGCAGCGTGGAAAGGTGCAGCCTATTACAAAGCCGGCGAATACGACAAAGCGATTGAAACACTGAAGCCACTTGAGAATGACGCCTCGCAATACAATCTCGGCAATGCTTATGTGCAAATCGGCCAGTATGACGACGCCATTTCAATCTATGAGCGACTGCTTGAACGTAATCCGGATAATCAGGACGCCAGACACAACCTCGAGATTGCCAGACAACTGAAAGCAAATCAGCCTGAATCACCACAAAATCAGGCAAACAGCGCGAATAAACAACCTTCCGATCAGCAACAAGATAAAAGTGGAAATCAGCGCAAGCAGCAAGACAACCCAGCTAATTCCAATGACCCGCAGTCTGAACAGCAAAACGCAGACTCCTCACAAGAGCAGTCGTCGCAACAATCATCAGAACAAGATCCGGGGCAAAATGCGGGACAGGATGGACAGTCGGGGCAACACCCAGATCAACAGTCAGGGGAACAATCCGGACAGCAACCAGGCCAGCTAAATCAGGATCAGCCGCAACAAAGTGATAATCGGCAATCAGAATCACAGAGTGATGCTGAAAATCAACAAAGTGATGCTGGCAATGCGGGTCAGAATACAAACGCTACTTCCGGAAGTACGGCTGATGCTAAACCGGATGACTCTCGCTCGGCTTCGCATGCGGGCTCTGAACAAGAGGCAGATCAACAGAGTGATTTGCAAACTGCCCAACAAACCGTCCAGCAATCAGAGCAGCAACCAACGGAGACACAGCCTGACAGCCAACAAGCCGTTTCAGCCGATGAGCAATCCGCTGACAATGGCAAGGAACAAGATTCAGATGCACCACCATCCGTTGCCACCTCCGCTGCGGAAACAGGCAGTAACAGCTCTATTTCAGCCAGCGATCCCGTACTGAAAAAACTTGAACAGGTTCAGGATGACACCAGTGGTTTGATCCGTGCCCAGTTAATTCTGCAAGCCAGACAAAAGCAAGCACCTAATGCGTCAGAAAATTCATGGTAACCCAAAGATGAACAGGTTTAATATGCTGCGACCAGGACTAAACAGCAACGCTTCGCGCACCCCCTTCAAGGTGATGCTCGGACTCGCTTTCAGTCTGTTGGCGATGTTTTCTTCTTTTTCCTATGCCGCCCTAGCGACTGCAACCGTGTCGAAAAATGTTGTCGGGGTCAATGAGGTATTTCAGCTGCAGATCAGCATTGATGACAACGTGAACACCAATGCACTCGATCTGTCGGTGCTGGACGATGATTTCAATTACGGCACGCCGTCCATCAGTAGCGGAACCAGCTACGTCAATGGCGTAGTAACCCGCCAGACAGAATGGAAAGTGGCCATTGCAACCAAAGCAGTCGGAACGTTTACCATTCCGAGCTTCAAAATCGGTTCCAGCCGAACGGAGCCAATAACAATCACCTCGATGAAGTCGGCCAGTGACGGCAACGCGGCTTCTGCACAACCAGATATTCACATCAGTGCGAATGTCGATAAAGAGGCCCTCTATCTTGGCGAAACCATTCGCTACACCGTACGGATTCGTATCGGGGAGCAAATGAGTCAGGCTAGCTTGATTGCGCCCTCGGGGGATGGCTTGGATGTACGCCAAATCGGTGATGACCACCAGGTAGAAACCGTGCTGAATGGGCGCCGCTACTTGATTATCACCCGTAATTACCAAATCACGGCGAATAAGCCCGGCGATATCCTGCTGCGCGGTGCCGCATTCAAAGGCAGCATTATTAAAGGCAGTCGTGGATTTGGCTCTACCTTGCGTGTGCCGGTCGAGAAACAAGGGGAAGATTTTTCTATTGCGGTAAAAGATAAGCCTTCAGATTATCAGGGGCTATGGCTACCGACGGAAGACCTGCAACTTGAGCAAAACTGGCAGCCGGAGTCAGCGACCGTAAAAGTCGGCGAGCCTCTGACTCGCACGATTACCCTTCGGATCAAAAATGCCGAACAAAGTCGACTGCCGAACCTGAACCTTCAGTACCCTGGCTCAGTTCGGGTGTATGACGAAAAACCGGTTTATGGCACCGATGCAAACTACACCACCATGACGCTGAAGCAAGTCATCATTCCTCGGGAGTCTGGTGAGCTCACACTGCCATCACTCGCCATTAACTGGTGGAACACTGTTGAAGGTAAGCAGCAAACCAGCCGTATCGATGGTCTGACACTACACGTAGTGCCAGGTGAAGGTTCCAGCCCGGTTAACCTGTCCGGCGCAATGAGCCAGACGGCTACGCAAACAGGCACTCAAACAAGCGGCCAACCAACTAACCCAGCAGACACCTCGATGGTTACTTCTCCGTCTGACGCATCTGCACATACCACCGCGGAATTCGGTTCCACAACCCAATCGGATTGGTGGCCTTGGGTAGCTCTGGGGTTCGCCACATTGTGGCTGTTCACGGTTAAATTGTGGCTAAATGCCCGACGTCAACTGCGTACACTGATGAAGCAACCGGAGATGCCCGCAGGTTTAACCACTTATGCGGACTCCGTGGATGGGATGATGGCGGCAGTCAAACGTAATGATGCCATTCAGTTGCAAACCTTTTTCCAGCAATGGAAAAAATACAACCCGCCGCACCCGCAACGAGAGGAACTTTCTGCCTTGGTTGCGAACATCATGGCACAACGTTTTGCCCGTGAATCTCCTGAAAGCTCACAGGTGAACACAGAAAAATTACTAACAATACTGAATAATTTACGGGCAACCCCGAGTGAAGAAGAGGCAAAAAGTCGCTCTCACCTTGCACCAATTGTACCGTAATCGTCGGATGTGTTAATGACAATCGTATCGAAAAGCCCACGTAATGTGGGCTTTTTTAACATTATCGCCCCTTAAAACCCCAAATTGTTAAGAAAACCACCATCGCCGCCCCTGATACGGCAGCACTTTGCCAATAAAGGGGAAACAAATGTTAATATTGAGTAAAGTAAAAGTTTCTTTGATTGGCTATAGAAATATGCCACAATTCCTGTTACAAAATGCGGCGGAAGCAATATTAAATGCTTCCACATATAAGTAAAAAATAAGCAGGATGTAATATGAATCAATCACAACCCTTTCTGGCACGGGTCGCCAATGGCAGCCTCGTGGTACAAATACTCTTCGGTATTATCGCCGGTATTGTTATTGCTCTATTCTCTCCGGAATCTGCTCTCAAGGTTGGTTTCCTTGGCGGTCTGTTTGTCAGCGCGCTAAAAGCAGTTGCTCCGATTCTGGTCTTTATTCTGGTCGCATCATCCATTGCCAACCAGAAGAAAGGCGCTCACACCAACATGAAACCAATTGTTGTGCTGTATCTGTTCGGTACATTCATGGCAGCGGTGACAGCAGTAGCCATGAGTTTCCTTTTCCCAACCACTCTGACTCTGGTTACCAGTGCAACAGGTGCTAACCCGCCTGAAGGGATCACTGAGGTGATTAATACCCTGCTATTCAAGATCGTTGATAATCCAGTTAACGCTCTGATGACAGGTAACTTTATCGGCATCCTTGCATGGGCGATTGCACTAGGCTTTGCACTGCATCAGGCAAGCGATGCGACTAAGCAGGTTTTCCACGATGTCTCCAACGGTATTACGCTAATCGTTCGTTTCGTGATCCGTCTGGCACCAATCGGTATCTTCGGCCTGGTTGCGAGTACCTTTGCTGAAACCGGTTTTGACGCACTATTTGGTTACGCACACCTGTTGGGTGTACTACTGGGTTCTATGGCTGTGATTGCCTTTATTGTTAACCCTGCCATCGTGTACTTCAAAACGAAAGAAAACCCATACCCGCTGGTACTGCGTTGTATCCGCGAAAGTGGTATTACCGCATTCTTCACACGTAGTTCAGCAGCTAACATCCCTGTGAACATGCAGCTGTGTAAAGACTTGGATCTGCACGAAGATACTTACTCAGTCTCTATCCCACTGGGTGCAACCATCAACATGGGTGGTGCCGCAATCACTATCACAGTGCTGACACTGGCGGCGGTACACACAATGGGTATCAATGTTGATATTGCGACAGCGATTCTACTGAGTATTGTTGCGGCGGTTTCTGCATGTGGTGCATCTGGTGTTGCGGGCGGCTCTCTGCTGCTTATTCCTCTGGCATGTAGCCTGTTTGGCATTCCAAACGAAGTGGCAATGCAGGTTGTAGCGGTTGGCTTCATTATCGGTGTGATTCAGGATTCAGCAGAGACAGCGCTGAACAGCTCAACCGACGTGATCTTTACCGCTGCAGCATGTAAGGCTGCCGAGGCAAAGTCACAAGCGGCTGAAGCTGAAGCCGCATAAATTTTTACAGGCTTTATTGGATACGCTGTGTTTCTGAGTTGTTTCTACAACGTAGTTGTTACCGGACAACAGACTAAGACAGACAGTCATCGAGACACAGCAACCAACAAGCAGAACCAAGCCCAAAATAAAAATCCAGCCCATGTGGGCTGGATTTTTTATTTGCTCTGCGTGTATCGAAAAAATCAATTACAGCAGAATCGTACCTAAACAAACAGTTGCGGTAGATATAGCTGACTTCAGATCTCGCTTACTTCGTCATTTCGAAGCCAGGAACATAGACTTCGACACGACGGTTTTGTGCACGGCCTTCATCAGTATCGTTTGATGCAACTGGCTCAAGTTCACCGCTGCCTTTCACAACAACACGGCTAGGAGAGATACCAAAGTGCTGGCCAACATAACCGGCTACTTCTTTCGCACGCTCTTCAGACAGTTTCTGGTTGTATTCCAGTGAACCACGGCTGTCTGTGTGGCCTACGACGTAAAGTTTGGTATCAGGGTAATCGACCAGTTGCTGAGCCACTGGCTGAAGTTTCTGAATGTCGTCAGGAGACAATGCTTTACTGTCAAACGCAAACGGCAGAGTTGCGCTCACTGCATCAACACGCACAACTTGCGGGACAGGTTCTGGCATTGGCTCTGGTTCAACGACAGGCGCAGGTGCTGGAGCACCCCAGTGATAAACCAGGCTCACACCGTAGAAATGCACATCACTTTCACCAGGAGATGGCTTATCGCCGATCTGGTTGTAGTACTGGTACTCAAGACGCGCAGACAGGTCATTGTTAAAGAAGTATTCCGCACCAACACCCGCTGTTCCGCTGACACCGGTATCACTTTCGTTCACAACACCATTGTCAGCATCAAACCAGTAACCACCCGCTTTCAGGTAGAGATCAAACGACTTAGAAACTTCGTAAGTGAATTTACCCACGAAATCCATACCCTGAACTTCAAAGCCGTCATTCAGATAATCAGCCTGACCCAGGTAGGTATAACCTACTTCAACGCCAAACCATTTGTTGAAGTTGTAACCAAGGAATGCACCGCCACCCCAGTCATTCTTATCAAGATCCTGACCACTGAGGACACCATCCTGATTATCGAAGGTTGTCCCACCAACTCGAGCACCGACATACCAAGGGTTATCTGTCGCTGCACTCACCGTACCTGAAATCAAAATAGCCAACGGTAGCAATTTTAAGATTTTTGCCATACGTTTTGTTCCTTTTTTTGTTTATGCCACTGCCTAAAGTTATGTGTAGAACACTCTGGATGTTTGTACAAATTTCCTTACCAAAAAAATCACCAGTTTTAGAGGTCGCTGTTTTTTGGTGAGTTTACGGCTTAGTTTACAGCCATCCTATGTGCACCCTATCACCCAAAAGCAAATACATGCTAACTGCGAACGTAAACCTCATCAATAACATAGGATAAATTTGACACAATATTGAACTTTTTTAATCAATAACACTCATTGTCTTTAATTTCTGACAGTGTCATGAGCGAGAATTCGAATGTCCCTAAAGTTTTTCGGTTTTCAATAACTCCCCTGCACAGTAGAATCGACCCAGTTTCAACAGATTATTTTTGAAAACGGCTTACTCATTTATGAAAGATCAAGGCTTCGCTGCAGATCCTCAACACAGCCCGCTGTCGGTAGGTATCATCGGTGGTGGTATTGCAGGTTCAACCATCGCACTACGTCTGGCCGAATTAGGTATTGAGGTAGAACTGTTTGAAGAAGGGAGCAGCCTGGTCAATGGGCCGCCAATCTGCCACTTGCACGCAGGGGGGAACCTCTATCGGGAGATTTCTGACGAGCAGTGTCTTACCCTGCTAAAACAGTCCATCGAGACACTCAAAGTATTTCCGCACACCACCAATATTCGCCCGACAGTGGTCGCTATACCGCAACATGATGCCGGTCAGCCAGACGCCCTGCAGCCACGTCTGACTCAGCTTCAGGCTGCTTACCGCCAGTTGGTTAATGAAGATGTCGGAAATCGTGTCCTGGGTAATCCCGAACATTACTTCAAGCTGTACGATCGTGCGGCTATGGAGCTACTACGCTGCCAGCCTAACCCTGTTACGCCAACACGGCTTGATGACTGGATGATTCCTGTTGCCAAACATCTGGAACTGGATAAGTTTAAATACCCGATGGTACTGGTACAGGAATATGGATGGAGTGTGTTCCGTCTGGCCGCCACAGCCAACCTAGCTTTGGATCGGTTACCAAGCTGCCAGGTACACACGCGTAGCCGCGTGGTAAAAGTGAATCAGGAAGCCAATTTACGTTGGAGCATCGAGTTTGAACAGTACGATTCTGCTTCGCAGCAGTCTCAACGTCTCAGCACGCAAGTGGATTATCTGGTCAATGCCTGCGGTTTCCAGACCGGTGTTATTGATGATTTGGCCAAACTGAAACGTCAGCGATTGGTGGAATTCAAAGCCGCCTATGTTACCCGTTGGCTGGAATGTGAAGGCGTTTGGCCGGAGGTCATTTTCCATGGTGAACGCGGCACTCCGGATGGCATGGCGCAGCTCACTCCTTATCCTGATGGATTTTTCCAGTTACATGGAATGACAGAAGACATCACCTTGTTCCGTGAAGGGCTGGTTGCCAGCACACCGGACAGTGCCCAACCAAAGCTGGCTGAACGCTTCATCCGTAAGCTGACTACCGGGTGGCAAACTGAAGATATTCACCTGCGCTCGCAGCGAGCTATCAGTCATATCGCCCGTTTTGTTCCGGCGTACGAGTCCGCGACGATTGGCGGTAAACCACTGTTCGGTGCTCAGCAAATTCCCGGTGATGATGCCACTCTGCGGGCTGCCGATATTTCTTTTGACGGGCACCGTTACGCTAGAACAGAAATTGTAAAAGCGTCTTCTGCACTATCCGCCGCTGACAGTATTTTGGAAAAGTTACAACGTGATGGTTTAATCACGCTGAAGTCCGGTTCAGAGAGTCAGAAAAACGCCTTCCCGGTGACATCGTCACTTTCTCATCATGAAGTGGAATCGAAGGCGATTGAGCTGGCTATAGAACGCGAATACCCGGAAGCACTGGCAAAAACATTGTCTTATCCGTTAGCTTGAGATTGTCTTCGCTCCTGAAAGATCTCAACTGTTGGCTTAAGTACAACAGTTAAAACACGCAGTGTCACTTCTCAGTGTGTGCATTAATCATGGTAAAAAATGGCAAGCCAGATGGTCTCTTCATCTGGCTTGGTCCATGAAACCTGATGGCGGACATGAGCGGGAATATTAACGTAATCCCCTTCATTCAGACTGATTTCCTTCATCCCTTCTTGAAACAGCAATCGGGCCTGTCCTTTAACCACCATAACCCATTCATGCTCATCCTGATCGTACCATTGATCTGTCGGTGTCGTATGGCCACGCGAAACAATCCGCTCAATCCTAACTTGGGACGTCGAAACCAAATCCTCCATCAATTCTTCGGGTAATGCGCCGGGAATGGCATGAAATACGTTCGGCATTTTTCGGGTTCCTTTGTTTAAAACCGATGAGTAATTTTTTCATTTCTGGTTTCTGGTTTCGGTATTGGCTTTTGAATTGGGGTTCAGGATTCCATTTCCGTGCTGCCTTTCATCAGTGCTTCTGGCTCTGGTACAAATAGACTTCAGGACCAGATCGACATACATGTCACTTGTTACTCGTAAAAACTATTCTGCTGCCACCTTAGGTTTAACAAAAAAAGACGAGGGATTTCCTCGTCTTTTTGGCGTTCTTCGTTAACTGGCTCGCAGCCTGCTCGTTGTGAGCAGAGGTTAAAGGCAATTAAGGTTTTGGGATCTCAATATCAATCTTCTGATTAAGCTCTGCCAATTCCTGCTCTAACGCAGTTTGCTGCGCCTGCGCATCATCGACAGCTTTTAGACGGGCTTCATATTTGTCACAATCGGCCTGAGATACCCAGTTCCAACTGGTGCCGGACTTAAATTCATCACAAGCCTTCTTGAACTCTTTCGCTTTACGCTTTGCCGTACTGACATCCACTTCCGCCTGAGCAACCTGCTTTTGCAATAAAAGCTGTTGCTGATAAAGCGCTTTAGAGTTATCCAAAACCTTTTTCTGTTTTTCAGCCGTTGATGCCAGTTCAACAACCTGATTTTCCAGTTTCTTCTTGGTTACCACCACCGTTTTTTTGATGGTTTGCTGTTGCTGCTTCAGCTGGGCGATTTCCTGCTCATATTTGCTTTTCTGCGCATCAAGCGCTTCTTCTTTTTGTCGCAGCAAGGTATTAATCGCTTCAAGCTCGAGTGCTTTATCCGTTTCAAACTGCTCAAATCGCGCCGTCATCGACTCTTGTTCACTTACCAACTGGGCATTTTTTTGCAACAGTTCATCATAAGCTTCCTGACTCGGACCCGGTTCACGCTGTAAAGCGGCAGTGGCTAAGATTCCGCCTAACACTAAACCAGCCACTAAAGATACTTTCCAAGATGTCATACTTTTATCCATGCTCTGTCGGTAACCAAGACCACCAGACAATAATTTTTTCTATGTTACCAGTATAGGTGAGCACGAATGTCAAAGTAATATCAAACATCCTGAAAAAACAGGGGAATAGTTCAATTGCTTACTTAGTGCCCGAAACATCCAGCGCTAGATCCCCCGGTTTAATCCACCCTTTCTTGCGCATCAGTTCTGAGAAACACAACGTCAGCACGGCAGGTAACACCAAATGCAGTAAGATAATGCTCAGGTAAATATCACTGCTTTGCCAGCCAGCGGCCTCAAGAGCAATATATGACTGAATCTGTCCGACCAAACCGGATGTCCCCATCCCCGCCCCGAGCGGTGTGTTTTCCATTGAGAACACCAGGGTCGAAATGGGCCCAAGGATAGCGGAGGTCAGAATAGTCGGATACCAGATTTTAGGGTTACGGATGATATTGGGCATTTGCAGCATCGAAGTCCCCAGTCCCTGGGCGACCAAACCCGACCAACGGTTTTCGCGAAAACTCATCACCGCAAAACCAATCATCTGCGCACAGCAACCAACGGTTGCCGCCCCTGCAGCCAGTCCGTTAAGGCTTAACATAATCGCAATCGCCGCACTGCTGATTGGCAGTGTTAATGCCATCCCCATCAATACCGCAACCACCATGCCCATCAATAGCGGCTGCAACTGAGTGGCTGACATAACCAAATCGCCTAACGAAGTCATGAGCGCACCGATGTAAGGGCCTATCCAGGCACCAACGGCCACACCACAAATCACTGTCACGGCCGGTGTGACCAGGATATCCACTTTGGTTTCACCTGCCACCAGCTTACCGGTTTCCGTCGCAACCAAAGCGGCAACAAACGCACCGACCGGCCCGCCAACTGCAGCACCTGCGGCTCCAACTGTCGTGACAGAGAACAGAACCAACGGCGGTGCTTTCAGGGCATAAGCCACAGCAACGGCAATGGCCGGCCCTGTCATTTGTTTTGCCAGCGGCCATAGGGTGTCCGTAAACAACGGAATACCGAACTTAATGCCAATAGTATTAAGAATCGAGCCAATCAGCAGAGACGAAAACAAACCCAACGCCA
Organism: Photobacterium ganghwense; assembly: GCF_017329545.1. NCBI lineage: Bacteria > Pseudomonadati > Pseudomonadota > Gammaproteobacteria > Vibrionales > Vibrionaceae > Photobacterium > Photobacterium ganghwense. The sequence goes on along the minus strand of NZ_CP071326.1, from coordinate 717,307 downwards.
TAAAGCTCATGGCATGAATCAAATAAGTATGCGCTGATAGTGAGATGTTTTTTCGTGCCAGAAAAGCACTTAAACGGGATGAGAATAGCTGCTGTTGTTGCATATTTTTATAATGTTGTATGAAAAATGTGGTGATTGAACAGAAAGATGGCGGATTTTATCTCACTCAAGGCTGGGTGCCAATGACGTCTGCCATCTTTATGTTGCTGCTTTTCTTATAAAATATGCACTCAATGTCATTCCTGGGTCATTATCAGGCATTTGGCATTCGCAAAGCACCTGCAAATAGCTCATTCCACCTGTCGTCTAGCACCTGGCATCTGGCATCTGGCATCTGGCATCTTCATATTTCGTACGTCCCTGGATCACAACACACGCTCCACTTTCACAGAACACTCAGGTTGCAGAGTTTATGGGAGTGCTGTAGCCAATCGGGTAAGACCTGGCGATACCAGTCGAGATATTTTCCGATAGCAGGATGCTTCCTTTGCTTTAGGATGTTGACGACTTCAACAATGAGCCAGGATTTTGCCAGTGCAATATGACGAATCAGTTCAGACCGTGATGGGACGGTGCCCGAGGAACAATGACGATGGGCTAAGTACATGTCTGCCATTGCTTCGTAGTTATCACGGCTTCCCATGCCGGGAATCATTGGTGCCAAATCTATGGCTGGATGCCCCACAGTAAATCGCTCCCAGTCGAACTGGCAGAGTTGCCCTGCCATGTTTCTGCCCCAATTTCCTTCATTGCTGTCACCGGACAAAAAGTGCAGCGGTTCAAACAAATAATCCGACTGACTTTGTAATTCCGCCATAATCCGTGCCGAGGGATGATCAAGTCTGAGAGCATCAAGTGCCTGTTCAGTGGCGGATAACGTCCAGGTGCAGGTATACATGGGTGGACGACTCATAATCCCTTTCACCTCATGTAACGCTGCAAGGTGAGCCAATGCCTGTATGAGTGATGCTTCCGTTAATTGCACTTTAGTGGGTAGATATTCAATTACTAACCGGCGGGTACTGACATCACATGCCAGTAAGTTCGGTGTTTGCACGCCGAGAGGCTGCAACTCAGGTGCAACATCGCGGTAAAAGATCATTTCCAGCAGTGAGGCGTCTGTCTTTTGAATCGCCCAATTCCCCTGCCAATGAATTTTCTTAACACTTGATGCCCCCATTTGTGCCAATTCTTCAGCCATTGACTCAACTCTCCCTGTTGCCGGACTTCAGTCGCCTGTAAATTGATTTAAGTAATCAGTTTATTAACTTAAGCGGCTCTGCACAGGCAACTTTCTCACCGCTTTTGAGCCGTCAGTCTACCCGCAATTTCAGTGTAAATGCTCCATCCATTGCATAACTGGTGATAGGTCTCCCGAAATTACGTGTATCAGGCGGCCAGAACCTGTCTTCATCACATACCACAGGTATTAGGGTAAAGATCCCGTTTCCATGAACGCAGGTAACATTATGAGCCAACCCGTGATTCAGCCTTCTCGCCTTTCCATGCTGGCCGCACTGATCGGCCTAAGTATCAGCCCTTTCGGGGTTTGTGTTTCATCCCAATCTTTGCAACTCAATCCAGATTCAGTTGCTCCAGAGCCTTTACAATCCCCACTTACTGTCATGCGATCAAGCCCTGTCAGCCTTGAAACACTGCATGCAATTATCACTGCCCAAAATGCAGTACCTCATCCTATCGCTAGTGATAGCTCTGGCACCGTTACCGAGGGATCCTTGTCACTCAATGATTATTTTGTAAGTGAAAAGCTGGATGGCATTCGTGCGATTTGGGATGGCGTTCAGCTGAAAACGCGGCAGGGAAACCCTATTTATGCCCCTGACTGGTTCACCCGTTCGTTACCCCGACAGACCATCATTGAAGGTGAATTATGGATTGGTCGTGGCCAATTTCAGACACTGGCAACCATTATCAGGGATAAAGTTCCTAATGCTCAGCAATGGCAGGCTGTCAACTTTATGCTGTTTGATGCACCTTCTGTCGCAGGCCCCTTCAAAACCCGTTTAGCGGCGCTTTCTAGTTTATCGCAGCACATTGATGAACCCTTTATTCGTGTCATTGAGCAACGCAGGCTTGAACGCTATGTGCAACTTGAAACGCTGTTAAAGCGTATTGATACCAACGGCGGTGAAGGGGTCATGCTTCATCACAAAAACAACGCCTATCAGAATGGTATCAGTAACGGACTTATCAAGCTAAAGACGCACCAAGACAGCGAAGCCATTATTGTGGGATACGAGCCGGGTAAAGGAAAATACGCGGGAAAGATGGGAGCAATCTGGGTACAAACCTCAGACAATATCCGATTCAAAATTGGAAGTGGATTCTCTGACCTTGAACGTGCTAACCCACCGCCCATAGGCAGTACTGTTCAATTCAGATTTAACGGCTATACCGACCGAGGCATCCCACGCTTTGCCCGTTTTATTCGTCTTCGTGAAAGTCCGGACATTTAACTCAGCCTGGTCGTTAATGCGCAGATTTTTAAACCACAATTTTTTAACCATAGTTTTTTAACCACCGTTTTTTAACCACACCTAAAACCCTGTATTAATAGTCTCTCATCTATAGCGCAGGAGATACGCGGGGTTCAAGGTAATAAACACCGATCAAACTGAAAAATAAACGCGCCAAAAATAAAAACGCCCTGCATGAATGACTCCATACAGGGCGTTTTCTGATGTATTAAACAGATACTCGAATTACAGCTTGACTCGAACTACAGTTTGTAGCGTCTTACCTCAAGCTCAAGCTGGTCTGCCAGGGCTTTCAGGTTCTCAGCCTGTTTCGCGGCTTCCAGCGCTTCCTGAGCCATTTGGTTAGCCACTTCCTGCACGCCTTCTGTATTTCGGCTGATTTCAGCCGTCACACTTGACTGCTCTTCGGCAGCAGACGCAATTTGTGTCGCCATATCACTTATCAGGTTTATTTCACGCGTGATGCTGCTGATGCTGACACCTGCGGCATCCACATCCTGTACGCTGGTTTCTGCCAACTGATGGCTGTCACTCATAACAGTAACCGCCTGACGAGTGGTTGACTGCAAGGTCTCAATCATCGACTGGATTTCTTCCGTTGAGGTATGAGTACGCTGGGATAATACGCGCACTTCGTCAGCCACAACCGCAAAACCACGACCTTGCTCACCGGCACGAGCAGCTTCAATGGCCGCATTCAAAGCCAGTAGATTTGTTTGCTCAGCAATAGCACGGATAGTCGACAGAATCGTGCTGATCTTCTGGGCATGCTCATTCAGCACTTCAATAATGCCAACGGCGCTGTTTACTTCGCTAGCCAGATTACCAATAGAGGACTGACTTTGGCTGACCTGCTGATGGCCTTCCCCCGCCAGGGTCACTGCCTGTTCAGCCGTCTTTGCGGTGTGCTCAGCATTGCCGGCAATTTCCTGCGTTGCACTGGCCATTTCCGTCACTGCCGTCGCCACCATGGTGATTTCATCCTGCTGCTGACGGATATTTTCGCTGCGTTGTGTCGCCGCTGCGGCCGCTTCTGCCGCATTTCGGTTCAGCTCACTGGTAATATCGCGCAGCTGACAAGCCATCACATGCTGACGTGCCACAAACTGATTAAAGTTTGATGCCAGCTTGCCCACTTCATCCTCGCTGTTGACATCAATGCGTACCGTCAGATCCCCTTCACCGTTGGCAATATCTGCCAGTGCCATCGACACATTGTTCAGCTCGCGTAACTGACGGGTCAGCATCCAGCTGACAACACCACCTACACCCAGCATCACAATCAAACCAATGATAATTTCATCAATCAGCATTTGCTGCAGCGGCGCTTCCAGTACTGCTTTATCCATGACCAAAACCAGAGCCCAGCCAGAGGCCTCAACCGTGTTCACCGCAACGGCTCGCTCTCGGCCATCAAAGTTACTGAAGAAGAAACCACCTTCTCGCATCGCATTTTGAAGTATGCCTGCAGACAAACCCAGCTCAGACAACGGCTTTAGCTGCAACTGACCGTTCGGGTGTGCCACTACAATCTGATTATTCAGATCTAACAGCATGGCATAACCGTCGCCCGGTACCGGAATATTCAGGACATCCTGTGTCAGCTTACCCAATGCCAGGTTTGCCCCGACAACCCCTTGCATCTGACCAAGCTTATTGACTGGCTCAGCCAGCGTCACGACCAGTGTCTGCATTGTGTGGCTGATATAAGGTGCAGTGATGATGGCTTTGCCCGCAGACTGCGCCTGCTTATACCAACCGCGCGTACGAGGGTCATAACCCGCCGTGTTCAGGCTCGGATCATGACGGAACATTTGCCCCTCACGACTGCCGTAGTAGCTTAGCCCGAATTCACCGGAGTCCAGCGACTGCTTCAAGTGGGCAACAACATCCGGATTGTCCTGTCGTTCCAGAACTTTAACCACAGCTGAAACTGCAGCTTGCTTCCCATAAAGCCAATCATCAATCCCCTTGGTCACCGCTATAGCCGTATGTTTACTTTCACTTTTGATCGACTGCCAGACCTGATCTTTTGCCGACAGGTACGAAAAGCTTCCAAGGGCGACAGCCGTAATAGAAATGGCGGCAAAGCTCGACAGCAAAAGCTTTGCTTTTAATGATAACTGCATCGCATCCCTTAATTGTTTGTAAATTGTTAATAAAAAAGAGGTTTTAAGTGTGACCACTATATTATATGCGACTTGTGAATAGTACTTTTTTAATCAAAACCCACTAAATTTCATGATGATATTCATTCCAGATTCATCAAGGTTTCGTTACACTCAAACTCATGAATAGTAAACGCCTTTTATTACACTCACTGATTCTGGCTGCATCACTTTCTGTCATCAGTCCGGCCGCGTTCAGTGTCGATGATGTCCCGCTGGAAGTTGATGAACGCCAAACGGATGTCATGCTTGCCGTTGAGCAGGGCTTAATTCGTCCTTATTCCGAGCTTCAGGCCAAAGTAAAACATCAGCTCAATGGCAGAATCATCAAAGTAGAGCTGGAAGAAGACGACGGTGTCTGGGTTTATGAGCTCAAGCTACTCGATCCGAAAAATAATGTCGTTAAAGTCGAGTACGAAGCCAAAACCCTCACCCTAACCGAAATAAAAGGCCGTGGTTTAGAACACATTATCAAGGATTCCGAATGAAAGTACTGGTGGTAGAAGACGAACTAGCCCTTGGGGATCAAATTGTCGCCGGACTTGAACAAAGTGGCTGGGTTGCGGAATTATCCAGTGACGGGATTGACGCGTTATACCGTGCCACATCAGAGCCATGGGATGCCATAGTGCTCGATTTGGGGTTGCCAAAACTGGACGGTCTGACCGTGTTAAAAGGCATTCGTGAAGAACACGTCTCCTGTCCAGTGATTATTCTGAGTGCCCGTAACGAGTTGACCCAGCGAGTGGAAGGGCTAAATGCCGGGGCCGATGATTATCTGACCAAGCCCTTTCAAATGGTTGAACTTATCGCCCGTTTACGTGCTCAGCTCCGACGTTCAACCGGCAATGCCTCACCGGTGATTCAGGTGGGTGGTTTAAGCCTCGATACACGTAGTTCCAAAGTCACTCACAATGGTGAAGATATTTCACTGACTGCCCTCGAATTTAAAGTGCTGTCGTATATGATGCACAACGCTGACAAAGTGATTTCCCGTACCGAGCTGGTTGAACATATCTACAAACAGGATTTCGACCGAGACTCCAATACCATTGAAGTTTTTATCGGGCGTATCCGACGTAAGATTGGCGGCGATGTGATCAAAACCGTTCGGGGCCTCGGATACCGAATCAATGCAGATTAATCCTGCATCCAGCCCTCTGCCGAGTCTACGCAGCCGACTGCTGCTGGCAGCGGCGGTATGGCTGTTGGGTATTACTGCTGCGGCAAGTTATGTGGTGCCGACTTTCATCAAAAGCTATCTCGTCGACCAAGAGAAAGAGCAACTCTATCTCTACATGGATGAACTGACAGCGATGGTGGATGTCGACAGCACCCGTAATGTCATTGCGCCCAAACGGCTTTCTAATCCTCGTTTTCAGCAGCCTTACAGTGGCCTTTACTGGAGCCTGAGCATCAACGGGCTCGAATTACGATCACGCTCGCTATGGGATACCCGTATTCAAGGTGACGAAGAAAATGGCTACACCGGCCCTAATCAGCAGTCTTTGCTGGTCGTAAAACGTCAGTTCTTCTTGCCTGAAAAAGAGGAGCCGGTAGATGTAGTCATTGCCGCGAACCAGGAACCGTTACTTCACACCCTGAAACAGCTGACTAACGGGCTGTGGATGATTCTGACGGTGATGGTCATCGGGATTCTGATCTTGATCTGGTTTCAGGTCAGCTGGTCGCTGCTGCCACTGCGTCGTCTGCAGCAGAAGCTCAAACAAGTTCGTGATGGTGAAGCTTCAGAGCTCAGCGGTCGATACCCGGCGGAAATCCACCCGGTTGTTGATGATTTGAATGCCCTGCTCTTCCACTATCAGGAAGTGCTGGAACGCGCCAGAAACCATGCCGGCAATTTGTCTCATGCCCTGAAAACCCCTATAGCCGTGCTTCACAATGAAGTCGGAAAGCTGCCGCCAGAAGAAAAAGATCGTTTGCAGCCAACACTGGCCCAACTTCAGCAACACATTGATTACCATCTGGGCCGTGCCCGTATGGCAGGTGCAGCCAATATTCTCGCAGCCAAAACCGCTCCGTCTGTGCGAGTGGATGCCATTTCAATGGCGATGGATAAAGTGTATGTAGAAAGAGATCTTATCCTGGTTAATGAGCTGGACAGTGATTTAATGGTAGCGGTCGAGAAACGGGATTTGGATGAAATTCTGGGTAACCTGATCGAAAACAGCTACAAATGGGCAACCAGCCTGATTCGCGTTCACCAGTTGCCTCCGACCCCAGGCACAAAAACGACTGAGAGCGACAGAGACACGGTGACCATCGTTATTGACGATGATGGGCCCGGTATTGATGCGCAAGCCTGTCAGGACGCCATGAAGCGCGGAGTGAGGCTGGATGAAACCACACCGGGTACCGGACTGGGGCTCAGTATTGTTGCAGAACTGACCCATACTTATCGGGGTCGCCTCGGGCTGGAGAAAAGCCCGCTAGGCGGATTACGGGCAACGGTTCAGTTGCCGAAACCACGTAACTAGTTGCACATAAGTGGCGACAAGTAACTCGCAACTCATCTAATGACCTGATAAAACTTACCTGATGTAACCAGGCGCAACAGTTCCGGTGGTTATCACCCTGAACGATGATCACCGGAAGCTAATGCGACAAGAACGGCAACAAGCCTGTTTCATCTCACTTGTACCGATGAAGCAGGCTTACATCGGCCACAGGGTCAAATTCAGAATCCGAATCACGATACCCAACATCAGTACGCCGATACCCAGGCGATACCATTTGTACTCACTGACCGTCATCCCAATGCGCTTATAAAACATTTTCACAATCCCGCCCCAGTCACTGGTACGGCGGCCATATTGCACAATGCCGGTCATTAACATGCCAATACCTGTCAGAACAAACAGGTATTCAGCTACACTCATCGCTACAGGTAACATGACCATACTCCTTTGATAATGTCTGTTTCATTAAATGACACCATCAAAAGGGCTTCAATTAGACGATGGTAGGACACCTGAGTGCCAGTTTTAAAGAATAAGCACTGAAAACCTAAAGATTATATGCGTCTCAAAAAGGTTTGGTGTAGAATCCTGCCCCCGGAATTTAAAACGAAGGTATCGAGTCGACATGCAATTACTCGAAGCAAAACTACATAAAATTGACCGTCACAATTACCGCAGCTACTCCAGCCTACGCGGAGAATACCATTTCGTTGACTTCGATTTCTTCATCGATATTACTCAGGCAGATCCCTATGCCCCGGCTTCACGAGTTCGCGCTCGCCGCAAATGGTCGCTGACCGATCTGGAATGGCTCAAAGAACAGTCTCCTGATTACCAACGGGCTGCCCGTGATTTCATTGCCCGTCAGTTTGCAGAACTGGCCCAACAGATCAACGAAATTCAGATTGATCGCCCGGGACAGTGCATTATTGACCGCACAGCCGTTGTCTTTGACGATGATGCACTTGAACTGCGTTTTCGCGTTGATCTGCCATCTGACGGTCGCACCATTATTGCAAAGAAAACCCTCAATCTGCTGACGTTTACACTACCGAAAATTATCCGTCGCGCCACCATTGCCCGAGAACTGCCAATGGAAGCGCTGAAACGTCATTGTGAAACCGTTGAAGATCAGGTTGCGCTGCGTAAACAGCTTTCTGATAAAGGGCTGATGGCTTTCGTTGCTGATGACAGCATTCTGCCGCGTCTGGCCGGTAACAGTGAACTGCCGATGCCTGATGCTATTCCGTTTGTCAGCCCGGAAAGTCTGGCGGTAGAGCTGGTTGCCCCTCACCGTGGTAAAATTCGGGGCATGGGTGTGCCAAAAGGCATTACCATGATTGTTGGTGGCGGTTTTCACGGTAAATCAACGCTGCTGAACGCGATTGAGAGCTCAGTGTACGACCATATTCCTGGTGATGGCCGCGAATATATTGTCACGGATGAATCGGCTACGAAGATCCGCGCAGAAGACGGCCGTTGTGTGCATCAGGTTGACCTAACCCCATACATCAGTAATCTGCCTATGGGTAAAGATACCAGCATGTTCTCGACCCAGAATGCTTCCGGCTCAACGTCTCAGGCGGCCTGGCTGCAGGAATCCATTGAATCGGGTGCCAATGCCCTGCTGATCGATGAAGATACTTCTGCGTCGAACTTCATGATTCGTGACGAGCGCATGCAAGCCCTGATTGCGAAAAATGATGAACCGATTACTCCACTGGTCGATCGCATTTCTCTGCTGCGTGATCAGCTAGGTATTTCTGTTCTGCTGGTTATGGGCGGTTCGGGCGACTACCTGGACGTTGCCGATACCGTGATTCAGATGCACAACTATCAAGCTCTGGATGTCACAGAAAAAGCCAAAGCCGTGATTGCCGAGCATCCTACCCGTCGTCAACTTGAAGGCAGCAGCGAGATCACACGCCCGCGTACCCGTCAGCTGAATCGTGTGGCGATGAAAGCCCTGCTTGAAGATGGTAAGTTCCGTATTCAGGTGAAAGACAAATCGTCCCTGCGCTTTGGCCGCGAGTACGTTGATTTGCAGGCACTTGAGCAAGTCGCAGATTCCAGCCAGTTGCATGCGGTTGGCTGGCTGTGGTTCCAGATTGCACAAAACAAAGGCTGGGAGAAAAACCCGAGCAAAGCGTTTGAAACCATGCTGGCAGACGACAACTGGTTCCGTACAATGCCTAACTACGGTGATATTGCTAAACCTCGCGTAATTGAGGTTATGGCAGTGCTTAACCGGATGCGTAAAGCGGAATTTAAGTAAGCCACATCTCCTGGTTAGGGAATTGATGATTCCTCAGCCAAAAAAAAAGCCCGCAAATGCGGGCTTTTTGTTGTCTTATCGATAGCGCTTTGCAAAAAATGCTCAATGTATTGGCTGAGCTCTGTCTCTATACCACTACATTTACATCACTGCTGTGTGTCCTGTTCCGCTTGAGCTTACTTCTCGGTTTTAAGGATTTGAGCGGTTTCCAGCTGTGTCATCTGACGAATTTGACGCCACATGTAGTAGAAAATACCCATCATCATCACCATCGAAGGAATCGCAATCATTGGGTAGCTGACCAACGTCAAACGCCCCAATTCTTCATTGAACGCCTGAGATCCTGACGGGCTGGTTACAATCACTTTCGCCAACACATAGTTCATCACTGATGAAAATACGAACGTGCCGGCAAACAGATAATTGGCAAAAACCAGGCTACGGTCAAAATCAGCTTTCTTATTGAATTCTTGTAACTTTTCGTTAATCAACGCCATATTCAGTACAGTGTCATTGATCAGCATTTTGCTAACCACCGGATACTTAGTGAACGTTGAGATAAAGACCCCAAGACCAATCAGACCAGGAATCAGTGCTTCTTTGACTGCCAGCCATTTAGCATCCAACTCCAGCAAGCCAATTCCGCCGGTCATTAGCACACTCACAAAACCAAGCAGAGAAATGAAATTGAATTTCTTGTATTTAATCAATTCGTAGCCACCGAACAACACCGGGAAGGCAAGCGCAACCAGCAGCGCACCAACTGACCCCAGGTATTCATCACCACTCAGTTTCATCAGTACCACTGAAGGCACAATAACATTGAAAATCAAATCATTAAGAGGACTTGCTTTTTTCTCAGCCATAATCTTTTACAGTATTTTTCCAAAAATAAACGGTCGCATTGTTTCGTGAAATGATGTTCCTGTAAAGCCTCAGGGCGTTACAAAGCATTAAAAGGCGGCGGTAAAACATGCAATCTCAGTGAAAAATATAGCAAAGCAGCCCTGCTCTGCCTGCGAATGCGACAGCAAACCTCGTTTTCCTCTTCCATACTTTACAGCTGTATAAATCTGAAATTGACGTGCTTTTCTGATTGCGTACCGGGAAGGAGATCCTTATGTCTAAGCCTGTGATTGCCAATAACCGTCCAGTGAAAGTACAGCTGGAAAAAGGGAAAGAATATCACTTCTGTGTTTGCGGACGTTCGGCAAACCAACCGTTTTGCGATGGTTCCCATAAGGGCACAGGTCTGACACCACTGGCTTTTAAGGCAGAGAAAGACGGCGAAGAGTACCTTTGTGCCTGTAAGCACACCGGTCACGCCCCATTCTGCGACGGCACCCATCAACGTTTTAATGCCGAAGACGTGGGTAAAGAGGGTCCGGGCAGAGAAAACCTCAGCACCTCGGCATCAGCAGGCGAAGACATGCCCGTTGCCCAGCCAACCAAAGAAGAACCCACCGTCGCCTTTATTCATCAACTGGCGAGAGAGGGACTGAGTAAAATGGGACACCACGGACCGATTACCGCGATGGGAGTCCCCCGTTATGACTTACCCGATTGGAATGATATTCAGATCATGACAGCACAACTTGCGACCAAACCTTTGCAGGAAGAAGCCAAGGTGGGGACTGAGCTTGTGATCGGCCCTAAAGCCAAAAAGCCGCTGGTACTGGATATTCCCATACTGGTGTCAGACATGAGCTTCGGCGCGTTGTCAGAAGAAGCCAAAATTTCCCTGGCAATGGGGGCTGAGCTGGCCGGTACCGGTATCTGCTCGGGGGAAGGCGGTATGCTGGCAGAAGAACAACAAGCCAACTCCCGTTATTTTTACGAATTAGCCAGCGCGAAATTCGGCTACCACGAAGGTTTACTGAAAAAGGTACAAGCATTTCATTTTAAAGGAGGCCAAGGGGCCAAAACCGGCACGGGTGGCCATCTGCCGGCAGCGAAGAATGTCGGCAAAATTGCGAAAACCCGTTGCCTCGAAGAAGGAACAGACGCCATTTCCCCACCGACATTCAGAGACTTGAGAACACCGCGGGACTTTGCAGCCTTTGCGGACAATGTCAGGGTAATTACCGGGGGTATCCCAATTGGCTTCAAACTCAGTGCGAACCATATTGAGCGTGACATCGGTTTTGCATTGGAGGCTGGTGCTGACTATATCATTCTGGATGGGCGCGGTGGCGGTACCGGTGCCGCGCCTCAGCTGTTCAGAGACCACATCAGCGTACCGACCATTCCGGCACTTGCCAGAGCACGTTATTTCCTCGACAAACAAGGTGCAAGTGACAGCGTCACCCTGATTATCACCGGCGGATTGAGAACCCCGGCTGATTTCATCAAAGCCCTGGCGCTGGGAGCTGATGGTATCGCCATCGCCAACAGTGCGATGCAATCCATCGGGTGCGTGGCTGCACGCATCTGCAACACTAACAATTGCCCGGCCGGTATTGCGACTCAGAAAGCGGATCTGCGGCAAAAGCTCAATCCAGACAAAGCCTCCCGCCAGCTTGCCAATTTTCTGACAGCCTCAGTGGAGCTGATGCAAGTCATGGCACGCGCCTGCGGCCACCATCACCTGAATCAATTCAATAAAGAAGACCTGGCGACCTGGCATCACGACATGGCAAGGCTGGCTGGCATTGAATATGCCGGTTTCAAATTAAGGGATTAACACACTGATATAAAACATATTAAGTGCGCCTGATATCTCGAAGTATCGATTTTTGTATTATGATTATCAGTGACCAATAACGAAAACAGATGTTACTGAGACTCTTACCCTAATACTGAAAGGATACAACCATGCTTACTGTAAACGATACAGCTCTGGTCATTGTCGATGTCCAGGGGAAGCTCGCGCAAATCATGGACAACAAGGATGCGTTATTTCATAGCCTGGAAACCATGGTGAAAGGCGCCAAAATTCTGGAATTACCGATCATCTGGGTTGAACAGCTGCCGGATAAACTAGGGCCAACCATTCCTCAGATTTCGGATCATCTGCACGAGCTGCAACCTATCGCGAAAAACAGCTTCAGTTGCTATCGTGACGAACAGTTTGTTAAAGCCCTTAAAGACACAGGCTGTAAAAATGTTCTGGTGATGGGTATTGAAGCGCACATTTGCGTTTATCAGACAGTGCGCCAGTTACTTGATGCCGGTTACCACGTTGAAATCGTGCGCGACGCAGTTTCGTCCCGAAACGGTGAAAACCGCAAGCTTGCCCTGACCAAATTACAGCAGGCTGGTGCTGTTCTCACCTGTACCGAAATGGTTCTCTTCGAGCTGCAAGAAGTCGCCCAAGGAGAGCGATTCAAACAGATTCTGAACATCATCAAGTAGTCCCTGAAAATATTGAGAATCTTAGAACGACAAAGCCGCGACTATCGCGGCTTTATTCTCTCTGAGATTTGTTATCTGTAAGCCAGGCTATTTGATGTGGCTTATAGAATGAGCATTGTCTAGATACCAGTCCCAACTAAATACGCCGCTACCGCATTGAGCCCCAACGCAAATGTCATGACTCCGGCAACCGGTTTACTGCGTGTCAGGGCAGGCATAAACCAGACGCCCAGAGCGCCAAGAAGTAATCCCACACTCATTAGTTGGGTGACAAATGGCATCACCTCACCCATCAACTCCAATTCCTCAGCAAGAATAGTGAGTTGCGGAAGTGCGGCGAGCAAACCAACCACCGCGATAGCCAGCCCGACATAAGGCAATATCCGGTTCAGAGGCTCGACTTTGTGCTCTGCTCTTATCAACATGGTGTGAGCCAGTAGCGTGCCACCACACAAGACCACGGCCAGAAAGTAACCCACCGCCAGTCGCGAATCATTCTGCATCACAAATCCGTGTCCCTGGAAGGCCAGAAGAAAAATCCCCGCCCCCACCAGCATGACCAGAACCAACAGGCTACGGCGCAATCTATCACTGCCCCAAAGTGCCTTTTCGGCAAACCAATAAATCAGAGCCAGCGCAAAAAACGTAAACACCAGAATAGCGGCAAGACTTGGCTGGTAAGCCGTTTCTGCCGCGGCAAGAATCAGTGTGGTTTCTCTGAAAAACATCGACAGAAAAATCATCAGCCACAATACCGGCATCGTACGGTGTAAGCGATCAGACTGACCAAAACACAGTTTGCCGGATAAGATAACAGCTCCATTTATCAAAAATGCGCCAATAGCCACACCGGCTAACACACTGGACAGAATCAATGGCCATTCAAACCAAGCCATGATGCACCTCTTTCACCTAATTCTCCTGCTGTATTCGTGAATCACGGGGCGTTATTCTGCCCCACTCCTAGCCGTAATGCTAATGAAATCCGGGCCTCTGCGGCTATCTGCTGGCCGTGAACCCAATACGTTTTTTTACCAGTAAAATGCTCTAAAACTTCATGCCATAGTTTCGGGTGTCATAATTCGGAATCATTGTTTCAAGGCGCTGTTTCAGAGCCTATCTTTCATCTTCCGAACGTCTAGTCCCGAGACGAACCCTGAGAAGTTACCCAACACAACTATTTCGTGCCATCGTTGCCTTTCCCTGTATCACCAGCCGCTCCTGTTGCTTCAGTTTCTGCGATGTCTTTTCTATCGGGTTTGTGATTTCCGGCTGGCAGGTTTCCTTGCTCATGTCCGGACTCAAGCGTTTGATCATGAGTGACGTGTTCTGCCAGCGATTGCGCTTTCAGGCAAGCGATAGTGGCTAGCAGCGCAATGACGGAAACTACGGCCATTCCCGCATAAGTCAGGGTAAATCCTTCGCCCAGAACCTGAGGATCAAAATGTGACAACCCATGTCCGGCGCCTTCACCGACAAGCACCGGTACTTTCATGTGGAACAACGCGCCGCAGAGCGCCACGCCAATCGCACCACCCAATTCTCGGCTGTAACCGAACATGGACAATCCAATACCACGATCTGATGCCGGCAGTACGTTCTGTACCACAACGCCCAATGCCGGTAAGGTCAACCCCAGTCCCAGGCCACCCAGCGCCAGGGCAACCTTCGTCAGCATGCCGAAATACAGCAAGCCCAGCGCCACACTGGCCATGGCAAAACCAAGGACAACCAGTGATTTATACACCCCGGTTTTAGCAATACGTTTACCGCCAAAATACGCCCCGGCCGTGATGCTCATCATAAACACCACCATAATCAAACCGGCTGTTGAGGCCGTCATCCCTTGCTGCCACTGCATTTGCAGCGGTAAATACACCAGCACCGCAAACATCAGCAGCTGCGAACACATAATAAGAGAGACACTGATCATATAACCCGGCAGACGGGTCAGCCTCGCAGGCAGAATTGGATCAGAAACCTTGCGTTCCACCAGCACCAAAGCAATCAGATTGATTGTCAGCGCAAATGCCAGGAATACCTTACTGATAGCCGCTTCCGGAGACAGTAACAGCAATAGCAGAGTTGTTGCGATCATCAGCAGACCGGCGCCCAACCAATCGAACTGACTTTCTCGCCCCTGATTCAGATGCTTCAGGTTGGTATTAATCATCCATAGCGCCAGTCCACCGAGTGGAATATTGATCCAGAACACCCAACGCCAGCTCAGGTGTTCAGCAAAGTAGCCGCCGAGCAATGGTCCAGCAATGCTGGACACCGCGTAAACCGCAGAGATATACCCCTGATATTTACCCACTTCGCGTGCAGGGATAGAGTCGGCAATCACCGTAAACGCCAGAGCGATCAGTCCACCGCCGCCAATTCCTTGCAGGACACGGGCGGCTATCAGGGTCGGCAAATCCTGTGCCAACGCACACGCAATCGAACCCAGCACAAACAAGACAATGCTGGCATTGAGCATTTTCACCCGCCCAAAAATATCACTCAGCTTACCGTATACCGGTAAGACTGCCGTGGCAGCAAGCAGGTAAGCGGTGACAACCCAGGTCAAAGCCTGACCGGCTCCCAGCTCGTCACCAATAATGGGTAACGGAGTGGTCACGATACTTTTTTCTAAAGATCCTAACGCAATAACCAGCGCGACACTGGCAAAGATGGTTTTTGGCGACATACATTCTCCTTCAATGGCATGGCAAGGATAATTCATGAAGTGAATTTCGAAAACAGGATATAATGAAGGTCAAAATTCCATTTTTGGGATCACTGTATGAAACTTGATGATCTTGCTTTATTTCTCCGGGTAGTCAAAGCAGGAAGCTTTGCTGCCGCAGCCCGTCAAATCAACATTCCGACCAGTACGCTCAGTCGCCGTATTCAACAACTTGAAAGTGACAGTGGCCGCAAGCTGCTGGTTCGCCATGCCAAAGACATGCAGCTGACCAAAGACGGACTGCTGTTCGTGAAAGAGTTTGCCGCTCTCTTTGACGACCTGCAGGCACGCGTGGCAGAAATCGATGATGAAAAAGATCAGCTGTCTGGGCTGATTGTGATCAATGCACCAATTATTCCAACCCAACACCCTCTGGGTTTAATTGCACTGGAATTTGCCAAACACCACCCAAACATTCAGTTGCGTTTTCAATTGGGTAACCAAGCCGACTACTTTATGCGAGGAGATATCGACATTGCCCTACGTTTTGGCCGGCAACCTCCGTCAGACTGGGTGTCCCGGAAAATTGCCCACAACCCGGCAATTCTCTGCGCCAGCATGGAATACCTGACGACTCATCCGGCGATCTCGCACCCAAATGAGTTGGCACGCCATCTCCTGCTAACCTCAAACCCTGATCAACGCTGGCATTTTCTTCACCCGAACGGAAATAGCGTCAGTCTTAAGCATAACGGACGGATTCAGTCTGACGAACTAGACTGTATTCATCATGCGGCTATCTCAGGGTTTGGCGTGGCAAAACTCCCCGAATGGTACGTCCGAGCATCGCTGGAGAATGGTGAATTAATACAGGTGTTACCCGAATGGCAGATTGAAGGGGCTGATGTCATGATGCTGTATCCCAGCCGCAAACACCTTCCGGAGCGAACACAGGCACTGATTGACTTCTTCCATGAAAACTGGACCGGCCTGAATTCACAGTAACCATAGAGTCCTCTTTCTCAGGCAATCATTAGCAGTAAGCCCTTTACCAAGAACCTTACCAGAAAAGCTTTTGAGAGAGCTTTTGCAAAATATACCTTGGTATTCTGCTGGGAGAAGGACACAGTTTTGGGCACAGCAGTTGACAAATAAGGATGATTGCAATAACTTATTTTTTATCAAAAAATAACAATCACTACGCAGACACACCACTGGACATAGCACTGGTCGGCTCATCAGCCCAAACAATCGCTCCATAAAAACGGTTAGGCCAGCGTAGGTGATAAACCGGTATTAATTGCTGTCGCATTGATAAATCAGTAGGAACGCCCATGTACGCTATCACAAATGTTAACGTCTTTAATGGCTCCACCATCTTGCCCAATCAGGCCATCATTGTAGATGGCGACATCATTCTCGATATTGTGCCTATGAATGAATCGGTTGTCCTGCCGAGCCAACAATACAACGGTGACGGGCTGACTGCGACAGCAGGATTTATCGACCTGCAACTCAACGGCTGCGGTGGCGTACTGTTTAATACACAAACCAGCGAAAAAACACTGGAAGTGATGAACAGGACCAATCTGCTGTCCGGCACTACACAATTTTTACCGACTTTCATCACCAGCCAGCATGACAGCATGTGTCGCGCCATTGATGTCGTCGCCGGCCTCAAGAATAAATCGGCACTGGGTGTGCTGGGATTGCATCTTGAGGGCCCCTTTATTAGCAAAGAAAAGAAAGGGGCGCACAACGAAAACCACATTCGCACTTTAGATGAACTGACGGCGCTCTATCTCGCCGATCACAAAGACCAGATATCTGTTGTGACCCTGGCTCCTGAACATACACCGCAATCTGTTATCGATATCCTGCATCAGGCCGGAATCCGGGTTTCTCTCGGCCATACCAATGCCAGCTACCATGAGCTTAATACGAAAGATCACCTCGAATTAGCAACGCACTTATACAACGCCATGAGCCCGTTGGGCTCCCGCGAACCGGGTGCTGTGGGCTATATTTTCGATCGCAAACCTTACACGGGTATCATTGTCGATGGCATACATTCTGATTTTGCTTCCGTTCGAATCGCACATGAGATCCTCAAGGATAAGCTTTTTATGGTAACCGATGCGGTAACACCCGCCGGAACCGATATGACGGAATACGATATGGCTGGCACCAAAGCGTACGTGACCGATGGGAAATGCCATTATGCAGATGGCACTATCGCAGGCGCTGCCATCACTATGATTGAAGGTGTAAAAAACCTGAATCAGCATGTAGGAATATCCCGCGAGGAAGCCTTACGGATGGCCAGTTTGTATCCAGCGCGCGCCATTGGTATCGATCACGAGTACGGCAAACTGGAGCCCGGCTACAAAGCCAATATCACGTTGTTGAACGCCAGTAATGACGTATGCAGCGTATATCAAATGGGAAATAAGCGCTTCTGACAGGCTTTCGACTCGCAGAGGGTAGAAAGAGAAAATAGAGAAGAGACTAACTATCTAAACCTCCCCATTTCATCATAACTATCCAATTTGTCAGCTGGACAGAGTCGCAGCTAAAAAAGCCCTGTACTGATGCACAGGGCTTTAAAGGTACGGCTATCAGATACAAAAATTGGGGTTGGAATGAGCGATTAGAGATCCCTCATCAAGATCTCGAATTCTTCTTCAGCCAACTCAATTAGCTTAGCCAGCTCTCTAGCGTCATCACTGGTTAAGCATAAGTGCCAGCGAATATTCTCTGGCTTTAGCTGATCTTTGCACACTAATTCTGTTTTTTTACCAGCAGAATAGAAGTACAGCTCATCAAATTCACCTTTATAGTGATTATCTTCTTCTAATATATTGACTTCCAGCTCTCCGGTGGGGATTACGGTTACTTTCGCATGTAAACCACATCCCTCTGGCAATAGATATTGCCTATGCTCAGCCAACATACACCAGCCTCCTATCTGAACTCAGCCATAAGAATGATCCCGGTAAGTGTTCAAAGTTACCCAACAGGATCAATGGTAAGTTTAGTCAACCTGGTAGGGGTTAAATAAAGATTCATCAAATCAACACAAATATTCCGGAAGTTTTTTGCCCTTCGTCAAGCACGGAACAAATAACGTTTCATCACCTTGACAGCCTGAAGGTTTCTCAACCTTAACAATTTATAGCGCATGGAATTCGGTTACATTTTCAGTCGCTATGATATATTGGCAAAAAACACTGCAAGGATGACGCAATGATTGACTTCCGTTCCGACACCGTGACACAACCTACCCCAGCCATGCGCCAGGCAATGTCTACAGCCGCTGCTGGCGACGATGTTTACCAGGACGACCCAACCGTCAATGAGCTGGAACAATGGGCAGCCGAACGCCACGGATTCGAGAGTGCTTTGTTTTGCAGCTCTGGTACTCAGGCAAACCTTTTATCACTAATGGCTCATTGTGAACGTGGTGACGAATACCTATGCGGCCAGCAGGCGCACAACTACAAGTTCGAAGGGGGCGGCGCGGCCGTTCTTGGCTCAATTCAACCTCAGCCGATTGAGAATGAGAAAGACGGGACATTGTGTTTCACCAAGCTGGCAGCAGCCATTAAGCCGAATGATCCGCACTTTGCCCGCACCCGGTTATTAAGTCTGGAAAATACCATCAATGGTAAAATTCTGCCGTTGAGCTATCTCGCTCAGGCACGGGCATTTGCTGATGAGCACCAACTCAAACTTCATCTGGATGGTGCGAGGGTGTACAACGCCGCTGTTGCATTGAACATCGATATTACTGACATCAGCCAGTACTTCGACTCCATGACCATCTGCCTGTCTAAAGGGCTGGGCGCACCGATTGGCTCACTGGTGCTGGGTGACAGCGCATTTATTCAGCGTACCCGCCGCTGGCGTAAAGTACTGGGTGGCGGGATGCGCCAGGCGGGTATTCTCGCCGCTGCCGCAAAGATCGCGTTAACAGATCATATTGAGCGTCTGGCTGATGATCATGCTAATGCCCGATATCTGGCAGAGCAACTAAATCAGGTGGCAGGATTTTCCGTCAATACCCAACATATACAGACCAATATGCTTTTTGCCAAAGTGGCCCCCTCGCTGGATCAACATCAGCTTGTGGCAACACTCAAAGAACAAGGCATTCTGATCAGTGCGGGTCAACCAATGCGTCTGGTCACACATCTGGATATTTCGCGCGCAGATATTGATACGTTTATTTCGGCACTGAAAACGACAGTCAGCAATCTTGCACCGCATCTGCAAACCGACTAACACTGGTTTCACCTGCAAAGTCCGTTTACAAAGTTTTGCTCACAAAGATACGCCAGCGACAAATAAACCAAGTAACAAACTGAGCGAAGATTAACGACAAAAGGCACCTGAGGTGCCTTTTCGTTTTTGATCTTCGATGTCTTTGATCAAAGCGCCCTATGGACCCCTCTATGGTTTTGTATGACCGGAAAAATGTTTTCTTGTCAAAGCGGCAAGACTCAGAACAAACGACTATTGAGCAACAGGTGACACAAAATACTGGCCGCGTAGCCCAAGGCGATCGCCGGTGTCCATTTCAGGTGGCCAAAAAAGGTATACTTGCCGTGCGCCGCACCCATTAGTGCTACACCCGCCGCAGAACCGATGGACAACAGGCTTCCCCCCACCCCGGCAGTCAGCGTAACAAGCAACCAGTTCCCCAGTGATAAATCGGGCTGCATTGACAATACAGCGAACATCACCGGTATGTTATCGACGATCGCTGACAACAAGCCAACCATAATGTTTGCCCAGACCGGATTCCACTCGGTGTACATCACTTCAGAAACCAGTCCCAGATATCCGAGCAGGCTCAACCCACCCACACACATCACCACACCGTAGAAAAACAGCAGGGTATCCCATTCAGCATGAGAGATTCGTTTGAACACATCAAACGGCACTACAGAACCTAATCGTCTCAGGGCTTCTTCATCATGGTTGGCTATCGCAATGGCTTTTTTCCTTTCCAGAGAGCGGTGCAAGGTTTTACGCAGGTAGAAACCAAAGAACTGAAGGTATGCAAGCCCCATCATCATCCCCATTACTGGCGGGAAATGCACCCAGCCATGGAAGCCAACCGCTGTGGCAATGGTCAGAATGAAAAGCAATACGATACGACGTGCGCCGCGTTTCATCTCCACATATTCACTTGCAGTATTCGGCTGAGTTTGAGGGACGAAAAACGACATGAGTGTCGCGGGCACCAGATAATTAACCAACGCCGGCAGAAACAAATCCAGGAATCCCATGAAGTCGACCAACCCCGCCTGCCACACCATCAGCGTTGTAATATCACCGAATGGGCTAAACGCCCCTCCGGCGTTAGCCGCAACCACAATGTTGATACACGCTAGGTTAATGAAGCGGATGTTACTGCCACCTACCTTCATCACCACAGCACACATCAGCAACGCAGTAGTTAGGTTGTCAGCAATGGGAGAAATCACAAAAGCCAACATCCCAGTTAGCCAGAACAGGCTACGGAAATTGAATCCTTTGCTAACCATCCATCCCTGCAGGGCATCAAATAAACGCCGCTCTTCCATGGCATTGATGTATGTCATGGCCACCAGCAGGAAGAGAAGAAGTTCTGCATATTCCAGCAGGTTGTGTTCAAGCGCTTCTTTGGCGACCTCCCCCATACCATGTTCCTGATAGACGTACCCAATCATCAGCCACATCACCCCCGCAGCCAGTAGCACGGGTTTAGACTTACGGAGCTTGAGATATTCCTCCCCCATCACCAGCAAGTATGCCAGCGCAAAAATCAGTAATGATGCATACCCCACCGTTGAATGGGTGAGATTCATTGCGCCTTCCACCGCCAATGCCGGAGCCGCTGCACAGACAGCCAGTACAGACATAAAGACATGACTCACTCTCATCGTTCACTCACTCCCTGAGAAATAAATGGATATTAATCAGTGTACCTCTTTCATAATGGCATTTACGTGAAGCATTCCAATAACATAACAACCTACGCAACATTAAGTTAACAGTGTGAGCGTAATTACACTCCCTGATATTAGTTTGAGAAAATCTGAAACTGTTGTGAAAAAAGTGCTATTTGGCTCGATAATTTTCAGCCCCGCAGACCCTCTTCACTTTACACCTCACCAGAATGATAATAGTTTTCATTTGCATTATTGATTTGGTTTTATGATTACTCAGAAGGGAACGACATGGAACAGGCTTATCACACTGATCCTCTAATTACAGTCCGGGAGCTGGAGGTGACGTATATCACCAATGACGGCGACTTCCAGGCCGTCAAACGGGTTAGCTTTGATATTGGCAAAGGCGAGATTTTCGGGCTGGCCGGCGAGTCGGGTTGCGGTAAAAGTACCATCGCTTTTGCCATCAACCGCTTACATAAACCACCCGCGATGATCACTCATGGCCAGATAACATTTGACGGTCGTGATTTGCTCACACTGAGCGAGCCTCAAATGGCGGCAGTTCGCTGGAAAGACATTGCCATGGTGTTCCAGAGTGCCATGAATTCGCTCAACCCTGTGCTCCCCCTTCACGAGCAATTCGCCGATGTCATGCGTCACCATCTCGGTTACAGCAACGTGCAAGCCCGGGCGCGCGCTGAAAAGCTGATGGATCTCGTCAACATTCCCCGTGAGCGCCTGAATGAATATCCACACCAATTCAGTGGGGGCATGCGCCAGCGACTGGTGATCGCGATTGCACTCAGCCTGAACCCGAAACTCATCATTATGGACGAGCCCACAACCGCACTGGATGTGGTTGTGCAGCGTGAAATTCTGCAGCAAATTTTTCAGTTGCAAAAAGAGTTTGGATTTTCAGTGCTCTTTATCACGCACGATCTTGCTCTGATGAGCCAGCTTTGTGATCGCATTGCCGTCATGCGTCACGGCGAGATAGTGGAAGTGAACATAGCCCGGCAGATCCGAAATGCCCCGCAGCATCCATACACCCGTCAACTGTGGGACTCGTTCCCTAATATTCACCAGAGCACACGCCAGATTACAATCAGTGAGGAAATCCCGGCATGACTTTACTAACCCACCATGTTGAAAACACAACGCGCACCGACATCAGCGCCGAACCTGTTATTGAGATGAAGAATGTCATTAAAGACTTTGCTGCCGGTGGTGGATTCGGTGCCACAGACACCTTTCGCGCACTCAATAATATCAGTCTGAAACTGTACCCGGGTCGGACACTGGCATTGGTGGGTGAATCAGGTTGCGGTAAGAGCACTTGCGCCCGTCTTATCACTAAAGTCCACAAGGTAACATCGGGCCAGATCCTCTTCCATGGCAAAAACATTAATGAGATTACCCGGCGGAATGACCTGCTGCACTATCGCAGCAAAGTACAAATGGTTTTTCAGGACCCATTCGGCTCCCTCAATCCTACCCATACCATCCGACATCACCTCACCAGGCCCCTGAAAATTCATCAGCAGGTTACCGATACCAGCGAACTGCATGAGCGCTTAGAAACACTGATGACACAGGTCGAGTTGCCAACCAGTGATCTGGCCAAGTATCCGCATCAACTAAGCGGCGGCCAGCGCCAACGAGTCAACTTAGCGCGAGCGCTTGCCGTCGGTGCCGAAATCATTCTTGCCGATGAGCCAACCTCTATGCTGGATGTGTCAATCCGTCTCGGGGTATTGAACCTGATGAAAGAGATGAAGGAAAAACTGAACATTGGATTTCTGTATATCACACATGATCTGGCAACCGCTCACTACATCGCGGAAGAAACAGCCGTTATGTATCGCGGCCAAATTGTCGAATGGGGGGACACTCAGTCTATTTTACGCCAGCCCACCCACCCTTACACCCGTTTGCTGATTTCAGCCGTGCCGGATCCGGATCTGCCTTTTGCCAATCTGGTGGAATCTGAACCAAACTATGCGTTAAGCGCTGACAAGATCCGTGAAATCAGCCGGGTAACCGCTAACGGTGTGTTAAAGGTCGGTGACAACCATTTTGTAAGTAACTGGAAAGGGGCAACAGCAGCATGACAGAGCTGATAAGCTGGTTGGAACAACTCAAAGCGTTCGATGAAGCAAACATCACCGACGCGGCTCCCTGTCTGGAGAAACTGATAAATCAGCCACCAGCCGAAATTTATGGACCGGTTCTGACACCGGTCCATAGTGAAGCACTGGCTTACTGGTTTCACGTTTGCCAGCGTTTAAGTGGCATGTATCTGCATGCTGACAAGCCAGACAAAGCGTACAGCTACCTGCAATTCAGTTACAGCAAACTCCAGCAGTTAGCCTGTTTACCGCAGCAAGACCCGGCAATGAAACGCTGGTGCCTGATAAAAATGGACCGAATGATTGTCAGTATGCTGGAGTTCTGTCAGCACCAGCCGTTACCAGCCTGGCAGCAGGAAAGCAATCAGCTGGTTGATTTACATGTCCGCTTCATGCAGGCCAATCGGCCGATCACCCTCACGTCTAATCCGGGGTAACCCTAAAAGACGATACCGATGCTTCGTTGGATGTTATCTTCAGGCCTTTCCATGCCGTGTAACTTCAACCTGTGCAGCGCAAAATTTTTTCATCCGGAACAGAAACGGCAATTTTTTACTAAGCTATTTTTACTAAGCTATTTTTATCGGGTCAAAACGACTTTGATCGGGTAAATCAGGTAATAGCTGCCTGAGTGTATTGCCACATGAGGTTGACCAGTGATGATGTTCAATACGTTCCGGAAACCGTTGCTGCTACTTTTATCGGCGTTTGCTGCTTCACTTCCCGTCTTATCACAGGCGGAACCCCTACCTACTCCTCCGGAAATTGCAGCCAAAGCCTGGGTGCTGATGAGCTATGAATCCGGTCAGGTGATTGCCGGTGAAAACATCCACAAGCAACATGCCCCTGCCAGCCTGGTAAAAATCATGACCTCTTATGTGGTGGGACAGGAACTGAAAGCGGGTCACATTGCCACCGATGATCTGGTGGTTATCAGTGAAAATGCCTGGGGGCAAAAATTTCCGGGTTCGTCAAAAATGTTTCTGAATGTCGGGGATCAGGTCAGTGTGGATGATCTCAACCACGGCGTCATCATTTCTTCCGGTAACGATGCCACTGTAGCACTGGCAGAACATGTCGCTGGGCATCAGTCTGCCTTTATTGAAATGATGAATCGGCATGCGGAAAAACTCGGCATGAAAGACAGTTACTTTACTAACCCCCACGGCCTGGATTCTGACGATCAATTTATCACCGCTTACGACATGGCGGTGTTAACACGTGCCTTCATCCGTGATTTACCGAATGTCTACCCTATCTTCAAACAGAAATCTTTTACCTTCGGCAAAATCAAACAGGGGAACCGAAATGGACTGTTATGGGACACCACACTGAATGTGGACGGCGTGAAAACCGGTTACACCAAAGAAGCCGGTTACAGCCTGGTTTCATCGGCTGAGCAGAACGGACAACGCCTGATTGCTGTGGTGCTCGGCACTCAAAGTTCATCTTCGCGTCAGTCTGAAAGCAAGAAATTGCTGACCTGGGGATTTCGGTTCTATCAGGATATCCAACCCCAATTCAGCGGCAAAGAACTGGCTCCATTGCGGGTCTGGTATGGCTCTCCTTCCTCCATTAATCTTGAGGTTGAAGAAGGTGGCACCATTACCGTTCCTCGCCGTGAAAGAAAAAACATCACCTATACGATTACTTACGATCACAATCTGGAAGCACCGGTCGAAGTCGGCCAGACCGTGGGCAAAGTGGAGTGGTATCTCAATGATGAGGTGATTGCTGAGCGTCCCTTACTGGCCAAGGAAGCATCGGAAAAAGCGCCGTGGTACAAATCCATGGTTGATGTGGTCTGGCGCCCCATCAACGAGTGGTTCAGCAGTCAGGACTGGGAGCCCAAACCTGTGACTGAACAGTAGTGATGAATAGTAGTGATGAATAGTAAACAGATGAATTGCGTGCAGCCACCCGTTAATGAACGAGCCGTGAATATGGCATTGACAAGGTGGCTGCCTGTGGACCACAAAGCCTACTTACTCAAAACGGATGCCAATAAACACACTCTACACTGAATCAGACCTGGAGCTTCAGTCCAGGTCGTCGTCAAAGTCTTCCGTATCAAACAAGTCGCTGTTAAACCGATTTTCGCAATCACTGTCCTTTCGGTATTCGTCCCAGGGTTCACCTTCAAGGGGCTCAATCTCACCGGGTTCAAGGTAATCAGGTAACATCCTACACCTCCTGTATGACTGTTGCAGCTAGCTCTTTCAAACTGTGCCAGATGCCATCGCATCTCTTGTCCCTTACCCTTTTTAAAAGCATGGCATGTCAATCAGGTGAATGCCGCATGGCGATTCAATGAAGGAGCACTTTCTCTGCCCTTTGGGTGCCCGTTTTGCGATGTTCTTCGAGCATCCCGCACACCAACTTAACCCGAATCTAAAAATCACCTATATAGCAATACCTTATTGAACTTCAGACGTTAGCCTCAGTGGGTATCCAGCTCAGGCTTCATCCACACAGATTTAAAGTCAAACCAACCCATTGAGTTAGACTGCATACCCTGTACGGCTCCGGTGTCATCAACCCCCAGCCAGTTGTGGAACAAAGGCAACACCTGACCAAACTCTACCAACTTCGCCCCCAATTGCTGGCACGGTGCAATAGTGTCACGAGACTGACGCCACAACGCGACTTCATTCTCCAATGCATCAAACTCAGTTTCCGGCATTGCCCGGGCAATATGGTCAAAGTTAAAGAACCAGGACAACAACGCATCATCACGGTGGTTCATCAAACTCATGCCCCCCAGCCAGATATCAATTTTCCCCGCATGTTTACCCAGTGCAATTTCCGTTGTGGTTAATTCCAGCATTTTCAGTTTAATGCCGTCTTCTGCCAGTAATTCCTCGATAGCAGTCGCCACGTGCGGATACACAGGATGCTGGCACGCAAATGCAATGGTGACTGATTTAGGCTTCGGCGGTGCAGGAACAGGATGGCGGCTTAACGGAACATGTGCCCAACCCGGTAATAAGCCATAAGCGTTAGTCAGGCGAAAATCGCCGATTTGCTCTTTATTGAGTCGCTGCAAAATATTCAATGCGTTCAGTTTGGCCAGAAAGTAAGTCAGCCATTCAGGATCACTTGCCAGTCCCTCGGTTCGGTTGAACAGCAGGAAGTTGCATCCTTCATCAAGTTTCAGGCGAGTCGATACACTCACATCCCCTACCTGAGAGATGTCTGAGGCCGGTTGAAGGTAACAAGAGGCCACTTCAGACAACATCCAGATATCCACCACGTCAATCAGTGCCCGGAAGCCAAAATACTGATCAAACGCTTCCAGTTTAAAACGCTTGGTATCGTTCTGAATCACCTTGTAGGGGCCGGTACCAATCGGAAACAACTCGTTGGAATTATCCATGTCGGCTTCTGCCGGTTGAATCATCGCAATCAGGTTACTGAGCAGATCAGGAAAACGGTGATCGTCGTAATGCAGGTGAAAATCAATGGTATGGTTAAACGGAGCATCGATTCGTTCAATGTGGTTGAACAGTCTGTGCCTTTTGACTTTATCGAATGTCGCGATGATATCCTCACTTTCCAGCAGGCTGCCATCATGAAATCGCACTGACGGACGAATATAGAACCGCCAGTGTCGTGGAGTCAGCGCTTCCCAATGATGTGCAAGATCCCCTTCGACTTCCTCTTTTTCCTCGTTTATCCGGGTCAGACCATTAAAAATTTGCCGGACCAGATGCTGCTCAGAACGGCGCAACGGCTGGAGCGGGTTCAGGTTGGTAAACTCACGATAATAAGGTAACCGTACAATTTGCTGGCCGTGATCCGTTGTATGACCCAGCTGCTCTTGAATAATCTGTGCCAGTTTATCAGCATTATAATCGAGGGCTTCCAGCGCCGGTTCCAGTTTGCCTTCCGCCACCAATTTTCGGGCATGAAGTTGCTGTAGCTCACTGTCGGTACTATGAAATGTGAGACGGGACAACTTACCCCGCCCCACCGCCGGATCCCAGTCAATCCAGCCGTTTTCGGCCATTTTATTCATCACCATGCGCACATTACGCCGGGTGCAGAACAGGACTTCCGAAATCTCTTGCAGGGTCGTGTCACTGTCTTGCCCATTAAAGTGACTGAAGAGGCGCTGGAACTGAGATTTTAGCCGTTGACCGCTCATAAAAGAGGAACCTTATTTTCTTATTTTTTCTGTTTTAGGTTTCCTATTTTAACGTAAAAATAGCGATGTACCCAACGGGTATGGGCGGCATAGGCAGAAGTTATTCCTACCAGGTGAGCGATAGCTCTTACCTGACAGATTCCCCCGTCTTAACTCCTGAGTGAGACTATGCCGCTCTTGTTTCCGCCGTTGTGTGGGACTCAGTCACAATAAGCGCGATAACACATATCCATATGGACTCTGATACGCTATCTTTCGCCCGCATGCTGCATAAACCCGCGTAGTACAATGCCTAGCAGCATAAGGCTTATCGACATATGCTGACAGGAAAACAAGAAGGACCTTCAGTGATCAGATTGCATCCATCCTCAGTGACTGAGATTGCCCAGTTCTGCACCTTTGAAAGCCTCTCTGATGTCCGAAATTTTATTATTCCTTACTCCCCTGACAAACATCTGGCGGAAATGGCCAATCCTAAGCGGGTTTACCTATCAATTTATAAACAAACTCAACTTGTTGGATTCATTATTCTGGCATTGGATGGTGAGAAAAGCGTCGAGTGTCGCCGTGTTGTTGTAGCAGAGCAAGGTCACGGCATAGGTCAGGCCGCTATGCTTGCCATGGAGGCGTACTGTACACAGCAGTTAGACCGACACCGAATCTGGCTGGATGTATTTGCCTTCAATACACGTGGTCAACACATCTACCAAAAAATGGGTTACAACCCTTTTTCAAAAACGGAATTCGACGGAAAGCCGCTGCTCCTGATGGAAAAAGAGCTTTGAAAGGCATGAGGGGGGATTTCTATGAATTGCTTATAGCCGTGATTGTGATAGCGAGGAAGCTTTAAGCTGATTGCAGCGTGAACACCAGATAACAACAATCATAAAAACCAATTTATAACCACCATGAAAACAGTCATGATGAGCCATAATAGTATTTAATTATATTTATCACCCGAACTAGGGGCCGCCAACTTCTTACTGTCTTTCAGACGAACGTGCTTGTATCCACCACTACCGTAATATTCCCGGCAGGATTCCAGTACCCAGTCACGATAGTTATGTAACTGCTCGCCATTAAACTGATGCGTTGAGATGATCCCTTCGGCCCAGGAAAGCGCCATAAAGGAGACCAGTTCCCACTGCGAACCTGCCAGCAATTTTGCCTGCTTTTTAAAATGTTCTTCCAGCCCCAGCAAGTTCTTAAATTCGCTCTCAGTGTAGTCTTCTTTGTCCACCAAATTAGGCGGTAAAACAATGATATAACAACGAGACAATTCTTTTGCCTGGCCAAAGTCATTAGCAACAGCGATGTGGCTAAAGAACAGTAGCATGAGCAGGGCAAAAGTGGTCTTCATTGGCTATACCTTTGCAAGTAAGAATCATGGGACACATCCACTTTCTTGTGTTCCCGTTCATGATGGCGGCTTTACACCTTCACTTCATGTAACGACTAATGCAAATACCACGCCTGAATTTGGCGGCACTTAGGCTAAGATTATTCAACAGCCACTTCGCAACGGCGTTCCTTATTATAAGAGCTTCCCAGAGTTTTATAAGCACTTCCACGCATAACAGCTGTGGCACGTCTGAATTTTCAGACTGCAAACACTAAAAATTCAGATGCAATTTGCAAATTGCATGGCCCGACACAGATCCCCTATCTCGATCTATTGATCCAGGTAACGTCAAGCCGCTAATTTGTTTCGAAAATAGAAGGATCCACACGATCACAAATGGCAGATATCAAAAAACGGGCCAAAGCCCGTTTTTTGTCAATACAATAGTGGATAAAGCGGCGCATTAAGCCGCTTTAGCTACAACCAGACGTGACATCTGGAACTCTCGCAGCTTGGCGTACAGATACGTCGCAACAATAGAGAAAAACAAGTACGACAAAGAGAATACAAATGGTGAGCTGATCAAGTTCGCTTCAAGCCCCCACATTACGCCAGTTACTGTTACACCAATTTTGGCCGCTGCTCCCATCATCAACATCAGCACCGCCAGTTGCGGGTAGCGTGTTGAACAGCGAAATGCCAGCCAGTAACCCGTACCGACAGCCAGAGCAGCAACACCGAAACCAACCATGAATGAGTGAAAATGCTCACCAGAAAGCACACCCGCTAGCGCGGACAACAACAAAATTGACAGAAATTTCATATCTACCTCACGACAAAAACAGGATAAAGCGTCCTTTCTCTGTGATTTAACTGCACAACGCTATTTTCCCACTTTTTGTTCAAGAAGCATACAGGTCAGAAATCTTGTTGCTTTCACGAAAACCTCAATATTTCATAAGTTTACATTTTGTAACACTCTAACTCCCTATCACCTAATGAATTACAACTTAATCGTTAAAACTTTGTTAAAAACAGTGTGTTTTGTAAGAAATGTTATCAAACCACAAGTTTCCAAATTTTTAATCTTTGTTTCCAAGTTTGGTATGAATTTACACGAAATTTAATCCATCGTTTTGATGCTTATTTAGCTTTAAATATGGAATTTAAGGTTGCTGAAATTAATTGATCTATTTTGTGATCCAACAAAAAAACCGGTATCACAATACTGAGTTTCTGGCCATGTTGAGTGTCACCCACGGTCATAAAACAAGACTCAGCATCTGAGTGATACCGGTTGTACTGGTGTGCCTAATTCATATTTATAAGATCGAGATTTCAGAGTGGCTTTCGTTTTTTACAAAAGTCCAACTTCTTCAGAATCAGCGGGTTGCCTGTCTATTTCGCTACTCAGTCGGTAAGGCTTTCAATAACGGCAAAGCCTGTGAAACATGCTCGCCCGTTACAACAAAACCTTTTATCTGCCCAGCGTCGTTCAACATTCTTGCCGTACAGCCTTGAGGATCGACGTCCATCTGCCAGCGCGCATTGTCAGGTAGTGTCCCACTGGATGGTTGCGCAGCACTCCCTAACTGAACAGGAAAATGCGGTGTTTTCACTTTTATCATCATCGGCGGCAGAGCCAGTCGGCCTGGCTGACCCAATAACGATTTTGCCAGCGCATTGGCACTCAGTAATGCAGGCTGTAAATAGGCCAGTACCTTCCCCTGTATTTCGGCACAATCTCCGAGGGCGTAAATATCCTGCGCCGAGGTTTGCAGGGTATCGTCCACGACAATGCCACGCCGAATATCCAGCCCGGCTTGGCTTGCAAGTGATACATTGGGCACTAACCCAGCCGCCGAGATAACAACATCGGCCTGTAGACAGTTACCGGAGGCCAGCGTTACTGTCATGCCATGACTCCCATTGCACTCCAACTCAATCACGCTGTCTGAAAGATACATATCAACATTCAGGTGTCGCATCACGGCCTGCATTTTCAGGGCGAGGTATTCCGGAAGTAAATTACCCATCAGGGTCTGGCTTGGCTCGACAATAACAACACTTTTCCCTGCCCCAGCTAAATCCATCGCCAGTTCAGTGCCGATCAGCCCGCCTCCCATCACTAATACCCGCTTCGCTTGATGTAATTGCTGCTGAGCGGCTTCGTACTCCGACAAGCTGTTCAGCGTGACAATCCGGTCTGCAGCACTCCCTGTAACATCAGGCACGAATGTACGGGCACCCGTTGCCAACACCAGTTTGCTATACGTCAATGCGCATCCTTCAGCGAAAACCTGATGAGCGTCGGGATCGATAGCTTCGACGCGGCAGCGGCTATGCAGTTCTATCTGGTATTCCTTTGCAAAGTCTTCGCCTGTCATACGAATCAAATCACCGGCGGTCTGCAGCCTGGTGAAGACGTGGCTTAGATCCGGCTTGTTGTAGTCATGGCCATCGTCCGCGGTGAAAACATGAATGGGAATCTGCTGATCGGCACGACGAATCGCTTTGACTAATTGGTAAGCGGCAAAGCCGCTACCAATAATAACCACTGGATATGTCATAGTTATACGCCTCGTACCGGCTCAAAAACCTCTTTCCCCAAACCGCATTCCGGACATAAAAAAGTCGCCGAAATATCAGACCAACATGTGCCAACGGCAACGCCTTGATTAGGTTCTCCCATCGCAGGGTCATAAACCCAGTTACACACGGTGCACACCATCTTCTGAGAGACCGTGGAGCTCGGTATGGCTGGTTTTACGCCACGTTCAGGTGTTTCACGGGCTGTCAAAGCCACGACAGCTACCTCATCTGACCTATTACTCGCGTGTGGTACGGCATAGCTACCAGTCTTCTCACTCATCACATCATCCTGGTGAGACGCCTGTGATATTCCAGGTGACGCTATTTCTGATATTGCTTTGGGGAACGCCCATTGTCTGGCTATCATCTGACCATGCGCCCGACATTCACGCATCGCTTTTCCGTCCGGCTTCCATTTAGTTTTCATGCCAATGGTGGTTTCAAATCCGGCATCGGTGAGACGGGAGTGAATGCGATCAACAGCGCCACCATTCCAGCCGTAGCTACCAAACGCCCCGGCCTTTTTATTTTTGAATCGCAAGCCGGTGATCTCTTCCAGCATACCGGCCACTTTTGGCATCATGACATTATTCATGGTTGAAGATCCGACCAGAATGCCTTTAGAGCGAAATACATTAGCGAGAATTTCGTTTTTATCCTGACGCGAAACATTAAAGACTTTCACCGCCACACCTGGGTCAACATCGTGGATGCCCTGAGCAATGGCGTCTGCCATCAAGCGGGTGTTATTCGACATCGAGTCATAAAAAATCGTAATGCGATCTTCCTGGTAATTGTTTGCCCATTCCAGGTACTGGTGAATAATCTGGGTTGGATTATCTCGCCACACAATACCGTGCGACGTCGCAATCATATCTACCGGCACATTAAAGCTGAGCACTTCGTGGATTTTGGCCGTAACCAGATTGCTGAATGGCGTCAGAATGTTGGAGTAATAACGCAGGCACTGCTCCATCAGCTCATTCTGATCCACCTCATCATTAAACAGGTGCTCATCACAATAGTGCTGACCAAACGCATCATTACTGAACAGTACCGCATCGCCTGTCAGGTAAGTCATCATGCTGTCAGGCCAGTGGAGCATTGGGGCTTCAATGAAGATTAGCTGTTTGCCGTTACCGACATCCAGTGTGTCACCGGTTTTGACCACGTTGAAATTCCACTCAGGGTGGTGGTGATGGCCGACAATCGAATCCACCGCATTCTCAGTGCAATAAATAGGTGTGCCGGGAATGCGTGCCATCAATGCGGTTAATGCCCCGGAATGATCTTCCTCAGCATGATTGATAACAATGTAATCAATGTCAGCCAGATCGATTTCCATCTCAAGATTTTGAATAAACTGTGCGCTGAAACGGTGATCCACGGTGTCGACCAGTACCGTTTTCTCTTCACGAATCAAATAACTGTTGTAACTGGTACCTTTTGTCATTTTGTATTCAGTACCGTGAAAGTCCTGTACTTCCCAGTCGCGTTGACCTACCCAATGGATGTTGTTCTTAACGTGAATTGTCATTTCAATACCTTTAGTGATTCCCAGAGCGAACAGCTTGCTCTGTCTTTGCTTTAGGTAATGCACTGACCATACCAAGTTTTCATCTCATTGTTTTTAAATCATTTAATATATTTATCGATAGGTTTATTGTCATTATGACAATCCATTAAAAGTGTCATAATGACAACTTGAGTGTCATAATGACTGTCAATGTATATATGGTTGAGGCATTCATGAAAAACACGCCAAAAGAACTCGCGCAGTTAGCACTGGATCTGACTCAGGTGCTCTCAAGTCAGGATCGTTTTGCACGGTTACTCAGCGTCATCAAAACCCTGTTCAGTTGTGATGCCTCGGCCCTGCTGGCCTTCAGGGACCAACACTTTTCACCTTTGGCCATTAATGGCTTATATGACGAGGTTATGGGGCGCCAGTTTTCAATTGCCGATCACCCCCGGCTGGAAGCTATTGCCCGAGCGGGTGACATTGTGCGTTTTCCTCACGACAGTGATCTGCCGGATCCATATGACGGCCTGATTCCCAGCCATCAGGGAAATCTGCATGTCCATGCCTGTGTCGGCTTACCCTTGATCGCGAACGATACCCTTATCGGTGCGCTGACCATCGACGGATTCGATCCTCACCAGTTTGATCGTTTCAGCAACGAGGAGTTGCGAATCATTAGTGCGCTGGCAGCGGCCAGCCTGCAAACAGCCCTGCTAATGGAGCAGCTTGAGCGCCAGGCGGTCGATGTCCCGCAAGCATCAGGAACATCTGCCCCCGGCAAAGGGGCCGTGAACATGATTGGTCACTCTGCGGCCATGCGTGAACTAAAAAATCAGATTCAGGCTGTGGCGGGTACAGACCTGACTGTGCTGGTATCCGGTGAAACCGGCGTAGGGAAAGAACTGATTGCCGCTTCCATTCACCAGTCGTCCCAGCGCAGTCAGCAACCACTGGTGTACCTCAACTGCGCGGCGTTACCGGAGTCGGTCGCTGAAAGTGAGCTATTCGGACATGTCAAAGGTGCCTTTACCGGTGCCGTCAGCGATCGGAAAGGAAAGTTTGAGATGGCTGATGGCGGTACCCTGTTTTTAGATGAAGTGGGTGAACTCCCGCTTGCCTTGCAGGCAAAACTGCTGCGGGTTCTGCAATACGGTGATCTACAACGGGTGGGTGATGACAGACACCTGAAAGTGGATGTACGCATTATCGCCGCGACCAACCGACAATTGCATTCTGAAGTGAAAGCCGGAAAGTTCCGGGCAGATCTGTATCACCGTCTGAGCGTATTCCCGATTGTTGCCCCTCCGCTGCGAGACAGAGATAACGATGTGGTACTACTGGCTGGATTTTTTATTGAACGCTGCCAGACCAAATTAGGGGTAAAAACGATCCGCCTTTCTGCTGATGCTCGTCAAATGCTGAAAGCCTATCACTGGCCGGGAAACATCCGTGAACTTGAACACGCCATCAATCGCGCGGCTGTGATTGCACGTGCCAGATTTGCCGCTTCAGCACGATCCACCGAGTCGCCCGTTATTGAACTGGTCCCTGAAGATTTTGATTTAGTAACCATGTACGCCGTCGCTGATTTAACAGGCACGCCACAGACGGAAAAAGCTGATTGCAAGTCAACGGCCACTGGCGATCTGGTCAATCGCCGGCTCAGTGATGCCAGCCTGAAAGATGCCACGGACTCATTCCAGAGTCAGCTCATTCTGGAAACCTATGAGCGCTGTAATCAAAACTGGGCGGCGGCGGCTCGTGCCCTGAAGCTGGACACGGGGAATCTTCATCGTCTGGCCAAACGCTTAGGCGTGAAATGACGTCAGCGGTCACTTTCCTCATCGTGCCAAGACGTTACGGTATGGCAACCTCAAAGCCGTAAACCTTTGCAAAAAAGCCCGGCGTACACATTCACTGGATATACATACGTACGTCGGGCTAATGCGTACATCGGACTTTGGTGTCACTTACCGTTTAACATGACAGATTAAATGCATCAGGCAAATGCTCAGGCACCACACTCGCACACTAACACGCCACGACTTCTGTTTGTGACAGTTTCTCGACCCTGACGGCAGCCACTTTAAATTCCGGGATCTTGGCATGGGGATCGGTTGCTGAAATGGTCAATTTATTTGCCGCAGACTCCGCAAAGTGGAATGGCGTAAACACCACACCGGGCTGCATCCGTTTCGTGACAAATGCTGGGGCTTCAATACTGCCACGACGGGTCACCAGGCGAATCATCTCGCCGTTCGTAATCCCTATCTTCTCAGCATCCACGACTGAAATCATCGCCCGCGGTCCGGCCAGATTATCCAAGCCTTTGGTTTTACGGGTCATTGTACCGGTATGGAATTGTTCCAGCAGACGACCTGTCGTCAGCACCAATGGGAAATCGGCATCCGGCATTTCTGCCGCGTAACGGAACGGCGTCACCACCATTTCAGCCTTGCCCCGCACAAATGTGTCCTGATGAAGCACTCGGGTACCCGGATGATCTTCATGCGGACATGGCCATTGCAAGCCATCAGGGCCGACACGCTCCCAGGTAATTCCGGCATATTGCGGAGTCAACTGGTTGATTTCACGAGTAATGTCCGCCACGGAGTGATATTGCCAGTCACTGCCCATGGCATTCGCAATAGACTGAATAATCTGCCAGTCTTCTCTCGCTTCTCCCGGCGCTTTTACAGCCGGTTGGAGCCGTTGAACACGACGTTCAGTGTTGGTGAAATGGCCTGATTTCTCCGCAAAGGCGAAAGAAGGCAGCACGACATCGGCTAGCTGAGCGGTTTCAGTCAGGAAAATGTCCTGCACCACCAGAAAATCAAGCGCATGGAGCCCTTGCAGTACATGGTGCTGATCCGGATCACTGAGTACCGGGTTCTCCCCCATCACATACAGACCACGCACCTGCTTCTGGCAGGCTGCATCAATGATTTCCGTCAGTGTTAACCCCGGTTGATCCGGCAAGTCAGAGCAATTCCATGCCTGTGCAAATTTCTGATGAACTTCCGGATTGGTCACTTTCTGATAACCCGGGAAATTGTCCGGCAAAGCTCCCATATCGCAGGCGCCCTGCACATTTGACTGCCCTCGCAGCGGGTTAATGCCTCCGCCTTCAACCCCAATATTGCCGCACAGCAGCTGCAGGTTGGCAATGGCCCGCACATTGTCGTGACCTGTTGTGTGCTGGGTAATACCCATGGCGTAATACACTGCCGTGTGCTTTGCCTGTCCGATCATTTCGGCCAGCCGCATCAGGTCTGCCTGTTTCACACCAGTCACCAGTTCCACTCTCTCCGGCGAATAAGCGTCACGCATCACTTCAGCTTCAAACGCCTCAAAGCCCGTAACACGCTCATGGAGATAGTGTTCACTGTGCCAGCCATTCACAAGAATCTGCTGCATAATGCCATTCAGCAGCATCACATCGGTTCCGGGACGCTGTGCCACATACAACTCAGCATGATCGGCAATGTCTACCCGTTTTGGATCGGCCACGACCAGACGCGCAGTGCCCTTGCGAATCGCCTGCTTGATATGTGATGCGATGATCGGGTGCGCTGCTGTGGTATCCGAGCCAATGATAAAGATCAGATCCGAATGGGCAATACTCGGAATATCATTGGTCATGGCCCCGCTGCCCAGCGATGCCTCCAGCCCAGTCACCGTACTGGCATGACACAGCCGGGCACAATGATCGACATTGTTAGTACCCAGCTCACGCCGGATAAACTTCTGGAACGCAAAGTTATCTTCGTTGGTGGTTTTGGCCGATGAGAATCCCGCCAGGGCATTGCCCCCAAACAAGGTTTTGATTCGGTTGAACTTACTCGCCACCAGCTCAATGGCCTCATCCCAACTGGCAGGCTGCAACTCACCGTTTTGACGAATTAAGGGTTGGGTCAGGCGCTCTTTGCTGTGAATAAAATCAAAACCGAACCGGCCTTTCACACAGAGCATTCCCTGATTAACCGGAGAGTCTTTAGCCCCTTGCACATACCGGATCTGATTTCGGCTTTCATCGACAAACAGAGTCACTTTGCAGCCGACGCCACAATAGGTACAGATGGTTTCTGTCGGCTTTAGCATCTCAATCCGCCCCTGCGATTTATCCCTCGCATCCACCAGCGCTCCGGTCGGACACACCTGCACGCAAGCCCCGCACTGTACGCAGGCCGAATCACCCATGCTGTATCCCTGTTCAAAACCGGGACGGCATTCCGGTCTGCTCGCACCAGAGCCATCCGGGTTGCGGGAAAAACTCAAAACACCATGTACCGCCTGCTCGTTACAGGCAGCCACACATTGGCCACAGCTGATACAGCGGTTGGCATCGAACACGATAAACTCTGCGCTATTATCCACGACGAATTTCTGGCAGTCAGCGGTATCCAGCTCCTCGCGCTGAACCCCGTATTCCGTCGCATAGTCCCGCAACTGGCAGTCGGTATTCGCCTGACACCCACACTCAAGGCAGCGTGCCGCTTCCACCATTGCATCACTGGTAGAAAAGCCTGTCTCCACTTCGGCAAAGCTCCCCTGCCGCTCATTGGCAGACAACTCCGGCATTACTGCACGCACCGCTTTCTGAATGGCAGTATATTGCGTCAGATCGATGTCTTTTACCCGCGATGCTTTCTTAGCATCAAAAGGGGCGACAGCAGCCGTCACGGACTGCCCTTGCAGGAACCGGTTTATCGCTTCGGCGGCCAGTCGCCCATCAGCGACGGCCTCAATGGCGGTCGCCGGCCCGCGTCGTAAGTCACCGATACTGAAGACGTTCGCCACACCGGTATACAAAGAGCGTGAATCCGCGTCCACGGTTTGCCAACGCGTAACGGGTAATTCAATGCCAGCCTGCTCCAGAAAACTGAGATCAGGTTGCTGAGAAACAGCGGCGATTACGGTATCAAACGCTTCAGTAACATACTCACCGGTTGGCTCAGGTCGGCGGCGTCCCGATGCATCCGGCTCCCCCAACGCCATTTTTTCCAGTTTTACGGCGTTGACCCGACCAGTCTCATCCGCCAGGTTCTCAACCGGGTTTGTCAGAAAGTGGAATTTCACCCCTTCATGCTCCGCTTCGACAATCTCATAGTCTTCAGCCGGCATTTCATCCCGGGTACGGCGATAAATCAGCGTGGTGTCGGCACCGGCTCTTATCGCCGTGCGGGCACAGTCAATCGCGGTGTTTCCTCCTCCAATCACTGCCACTTTCTGTCCGGTGGTGTAAGTTTTGTCGGTGACAAAATCTTTAAGGTAATCAACCCCAAGATAGCAACCATCCAAATCACTGCCGGGATAGGTCATTGCCACCGCTTTCGACGCGCCGACCGCAAGACACACTGCGTCATATTGCTCAATCAGTGCTGTCAGCGGCATGTCTTTGCCCAGTGCCGTATTGGTTTGAATCGTCATCCCGTTGCGGCACATCAGTTCAATTTCTTTGTCGAGAATCGCTTTCGGTAAGCGGTATTCCGGAATCCCATATCGCAGCCATCCGCCGGGCTGCGGCATCGACTCCAACACAGTGACGTTGTAACCTTCAATGCTCAGGTAATAGCCGCAGCTCAACCCGCCAGGGCCACTACCAACAATTGCAATACGCTTCCCCTTATCCGCCTTACGTGGTGGAATATATTGCTCCTGCGCTTCCAGATCGCAGTCTGCCGCATGCCGTTTAAGCTGACGAATTGCCACCGGCTCATCAACA
Source organism: Photobacterium ganghwense (assembly GCF_017329545.1). Classification (NCBI taxonomy): domain Bacteria; kingdom Pseudomonadati; phylum Pseudomonadota; class Gammaproteobacteria; order Vibrionales; family Vibrionaceae; genus Photobacterium; species Photobacterium ganghwense. Next base: position 678,462 of record NZ_CP071326.1, on the reverse strand, counting down.
ATGCCCCGGCGGCATTCCGCTTCACAAAATGCCGGGCACACACGGCCAATAGAAAGCGGCATCGGTAGGGTGCGCTTGATAACTTCTACCGCTTTTTGATGATCGTTCTGGGAAATGTGATACAGGTAGGACTGAATATCGACGCCGGCCGGACAAGCCGTCTGACACGGGGCCAGGCAATCGGCATAATGATCAGACAAAATACGTTTCAGTGCCTGCTGGCGTTGTGTGCTCAATGCTTCGCTATGAGTCCGAATCGTCATACCCGGCTCCGGAACAACTTCACAGGCACGAACGGTAGTTATGGTGGACTGAAGAGAAGCCTGATGGTGTTCATGCTGGTACGCGACTTCGACCACGCACAGCCCGCAAGGCACTTTTTCCCCGTTTTTGTTTAATCCGCACAGAGATGGAATCTCAATGCCGTTCGCCTGAGCGACCTCAAGAATCGTCTGTTGGTTGTCAGCTGACAGCACTTGTCCGTCTATAGTGACATGCATCTTCATTGCCTCATTCTGTTGGTGTCACCGGGCTTTATTTTGTCTGACGCCATTATTTTTTTGGGGCTCTGGCCGCCTTTATTTATCTGGGAGCTGCTTCTAAAGCGACTGCCCATGCCCGATGCACGGAGTGATAACCAGTCTCCTGTCATGAACACATTCAGCAGGGACACGGAAAATCCTCTTTTTTAGGTATTCGGCTAGATTATCAGCCGCAGAATTTAATTCCTTGATTTGGAACATTCTGAATATTTATTTAGGAAATGAAGGAAGTTGTTGCCTATCAGGCAGTGCACTATTTTGCCTTTAGCGCTAAATCAGCGTGACATTTCTGAAAATCAGCTTATATAATCCACTGATAAATTTAATAATTAGGAGTACCGGGCAGTATGGCAACACTTCTCGATTCTGTCGATCAACGTACCCAGCTTGTGGGGGAAAACCGCCTTGAGCTGTTGATTTTTCGGCTGCATACCGGTCAGCTTTTTGCCATCAATGTATTCAAGGTTAAAGAAGTCGTAAAACTGCCCAAACTGAACATGCTGCCAGGCTCGCACCCCAATATCAGTGGGGTCGCCAACATTCGTGGTGCTTCTATTCCGGTCATTGATTTACGCCGTGCTATCGGGATGTCCGGCGGCAGCGAGGCCAGTGAACGAAATATCATTATTACTGAATATAACCGTACCGTGCAGGCGTTCATGGTGGGGGAAGTCATGAACATCGTTAATTTGACATGGCGCGATATTCAGCCGCCACCCGAGCAAGTTGGCAAGAATAACTATCTCACCGCCATTACCAAAGTTCAGCGTGACGGCATGGATCGGCTGGTCAGCATCATCGACGTCGAGAAAGTACTGGCAGACATCGTCAACTACAACGTGCGAATTTCCGTTGGTGTACTGGATACTGCGATTCTGAATCATTTTGACGGGCGCAAAGTGCTGATTGTCGATGACTCGTCAACAGCTCGTGCACAGATGCGTGAAACCCTGACCCAGCTGGGGCTGACTGTCATTGAGGCCCATAATGGCCGCAAAGCGTTAGAGCTGCTGAAACGCTGGTGTGATGAAGGCAAAAATGTGACAGATGAGATTCTGATGATGTTCACCGACGCCGAGATGCCAGAAATGGACGGTTATAAACTCACCCATGAGATCCGCGGCGATAGCCGAATGCATACCCTGCACATTGCGCTTAACACATCCCTGAGCGGCAGCTTCAACGAGGCAATGGTGAAAAAAGTCGGTTGCGACCGTTTTATTTCGAAATTCCAGCCTGACCTGCTGGTCGAAGTGGTTCAGGATCGTTTGCGGGACGTTCTCGGCACTTCATAGCCAGCGCCTTCACCGGACTCTCCCCCTGCCAGTGCCACAATACCGCTGCGAAAACTCGCCTTCTGGCGAGTTTTCTCTGTCTGCAACATCACGCCTCCTGTCTTCATGATCTCAGGCCCCCAAAAATCCAGCTTAGAAAGACGCCTGTATTGACTCACGTTAACCCACCTTCGTCAGGCCACTGTGATTGCCAGACTAAACATTCGATACACGACTTGTTGATAATTCAACTGATGAATAACTCTACGAATCAACAATACACCAGACTCAAGTGCAACACGGAGAGTTTAAACAGTGCTTCAATCCAGCGTGATTCATCCCACGTCTGAGCCTTCCAGCACCATGAGTCAGCATCCACTTTTTCAACATATCGTCTCGCAGAGAGTCTTTTCTCAAAGAGCCTCTTCTTAAAGGGCCCGTTCTTAAAGAAGTCATCAGAAAACCTGTTGAAGGTGTCCCTCTGTTCTGAAATCCAGTTTGTGACCAGACGGTGCGTCAATTGCACATGTCCCGATAACCCGTTAGCGAATACCCTTGTCATCCGTTATCCCCGTATTAGCTGTTTGTCTATTCATCCTGCGTTAAAAGCGATAATTGGCTGTTTGCGCTTTCATTGGCGGAATGTGGCGGTCTACATTGTTAGGGTCAGATTCCCAGTCGGCTTCCCGGCTTTGCTCCCAGTCACTTTCCCAGGCATAGAGCACCTGACCATCCGTTAATGTGATACTTGGAGCACCTGACGATTCCGGTCGGGCTTCACCCCAGGTTTCATCCGCTTTGACATTCACCTGTACGGTCAACATCAGAGTGAGGCAAAAGGCGAGCACCCAGCAAGGAGCCCCCTCACTGCGTTGTTGATTTATATATTTTGACATTCTCGAACTCCTGCTTTGTACATCTCGGTCCCGACAACAATCCTTGCCTTATGGATGTCCTGCGGTTTGTACTGATGCACTGCTGCTACGCAGGGTAACGCGGCGGTCGAAGAAATCGTCTTCAAAGTTCTGCTCTGTTTTCAATGGACTTTGATCACCATACGCGGCCACATCAAATTGCTCATGGTCGACACCACGCTCGATCAAATAATGTTGTACGGCTTCTACCCGGCTCTCTGACAGCGAAAAGTTGCGTTCGCTGCTACCACGGCGGTCGGCAAACCCTTCCAGTACCCATTTCACTTCCGGTGCCTGCTTCATGACTTCCGCCAGTTCATCCAGCTGGGCTTTAAACAAAGGTTCAATCTCCGCGGACCCCGTTCGGAAATGGACATTCATCTCCAGTGCCAAATCAACATCCGTTGGTTGAATATTCATCAGTTCAAATTTTTCCTGCTCCAGACGGGCGATTTCAAGCTGTGCCTGATTGTATTTATGGCTGATTCGCTCCAATTCTGTATTGCGGGCCGCAATTTCAGTGATTTCCTCATCCTGAGCCTGAATATGCTGGTCTTGCCCGACGGCTGTGCCGACAATTCCACCGACCATTGCCCCCACAACCGCGCCAATCGGGCCACCGACAATCGCCCCCAGTGCCGCGCCAGAACCCAATCCGACCAATTGTTCCTGCTGACCGACGGTGTAGCTGTCATCACCCAACTGAGTATCCGCCATTGCAGACGGCGTGCTGACAGATGCCAATAGTGATGCGGCGATAAGAGTGGTAATTAGCTGCTTTTTCATGGTGTTTTCCTCTGCTTATTTTTTGTGCTTATTTTTTGTACTTGTTTTCGATGATGGTTATTCGCAGCGACGTTTCCCGGTGCAAGCTTGTTGTTTTCAGCGCTATATCGTCGTATGCCGTATGTTCGCTGAACGTTGGGAATCGCCGTTTCGATGAGGTTATTAAACCAAGCAGTTCTGGCACTGGCAGGGACAAAAAAAGGCAATGTGATGGTCAATTGTGGCAAAAAAATGGCAATTGCCCGAATCCCCGAAAGTGGCCTTTCATCACTTGAGATTTCTTGTATAGTCACTGCATTAACAGTGTTCACAATCGTTTTTCTGCAATGAATCGCTTGGTGTTGTGACGCAGTATTGGATTGGCAGGAATACAACCTATGAAAAAAATTGTCATTGTCGAAGATGAAACCGCGATTCGCGAAAACTACATGGACGTGCTGAAAAAACACGGTTATGACGTCAGAGGCTACGAGAATCGTCCTGATGCACAGGCTGCATTTGAACAACAGCTGCCCGATTTAGCCATTATTGATATCGGCTTGCAGGATGAAATTGATGGCGGCTTCACCTTGTGTCAGTCACTTCGTGCTATGTCGCCGACCGTTCCGATTATCTTCCTGACCGCCAGAGACAGTGATTTTGATACCGTCTGCGGTTTACGTATGGGGGCCGATGATTATCTGACCAAAGACATCAGCCTGCCACACCTGATGGCGCGTATCGCAGCACTGTTTCGCCGCAGCGAGCTGATGGCCACCCCGACCGTACAGGACACCTTGCTAGAGCGAGGGCCCCTCACCATCGACAAAAACAAGATGCAGGTTTTCTGGCAGCAACAGCTGATTGAACTGACAGTCACAGAGTTCTGGATGGTTTATGCGCTGGCAAAACGCCCGGGCCATGTCAAAAGCCGTCATGATCTGATGGACGAAGCTCGAGTAGTGGTCGACGACAGTACAATCACCTCTCACATCAAACGGATACGCAAGAAATTTATGCTGTTCGATAACGATTTCGACTGTATTAACACCGTCTACGGTATGGGTTACCGTTGGGGAGCCTGATGTGAAAAAGTCTCGGTTAAATATGCCCTTCATCAGAGCAACGCCGCCACACGGTTCAGGGCTAAAAACCTCTCTGTTGAAACGCTTTCGGTTACTCATATCATCGTTAAAAGCGTGGCAGTTTAAGCCGGCATTTGGTCTGCGTACAAAAGTGATTCTTATCGCCAGTTTGCTGCTAGCTTTACCCTGGTTAGGTTACAACTATGTGCTGGAAATGGAAAAGCTGCTTCGTCAGGGACAGGAGCAGACACTGATTGGTACGACCCGAGCTGTGGCGACCGCACTGAATGAGCGGCCTAACCTGTTCAACGAACAAGCCAGCGCCTTGCAGTCGGTTCAAAAAGGCAGGGATCTCTACGCGTATGCGTTGACATCTCCTGTTACGCTCGATGGCGTTCTGGACGACTGGACAGACGGCACCGATAAACTGCTGTCTTATGGCCGGGATGATGTGCAGTTCAGCCGCGGTATTTATAACGCAAATAGCATCCGGTTCCGCCATGGAATTGGCCGGCATGGGGATTATCTTTATGCCGCGTTTGAGGTATCAGATCGACGCCCGGTTTTGCGCCGCCCGGATTCTGTTCGGATTGATCGCAATGATCACCTGATCGTCGCCATGACAACTCCGACGGGCGAACTACAGCGTTTTGCGGTGACGGCTCTCACCGAAGGGAAAGCTGAAATCTGGTCGCTTCAGGGCGAAATCAGTAATGCCGAGGCGGTGATTCCAACAGAGGAAATCAGTGGTTACTGGCGTCAGACCGATAATGGCTACAACATCGAACTGCGCCTGCCTTTAGCCATGCTGGGCAACAAACTCGGCTTTGCCTTTTATGATGTGAACAACAGCCAGAACCGCGAAGTGGAAACCATTATCGGCACATCCAATACCAATCACCTAAACCGATTGGGGACCGTCCTCGTACCTTCACCGGATATCGAAAACATCCTGAAAGGTATGGGGCATACCAGCACCCGACTTTGGGTTATTGACCGCCACCAGCGGGTATTGGCCAAATCCGGCGATATTCAGGAATCCAACGGTGTATGGTCTACCTCGGTCAAATATGGCAACAACGACAACTCCTGGTGGTCAGCGTTTGAAGAAAAATGGCTGCACCCAATTTATTACCGTTACCTGCTCAATGAGCCACAGGCGTTTGACGATCAGATTAAAGATTCGGCCCAGTTACAGGGAGTGCATATATACCAGGCTCTGCAAGGACGCGGCTATTCACAATGGCGGCGTTCCGAAGACGGAAAAGCGATGATTCTTGCTGCGGCCTACCCTATCTGGCTCAGTGACAACGTCATGGGCGCGGTAGTGGCAGAAGAATCTACCGTCGGCATTCAGACCCTCAAAAACCGTGCACTGGAAAAACTGCTGAACGCAATGCTGGCCGTGATACTGATAGGTACCGTGACCTTGCTGTTATTTGCCTCGAAAATATCGGGCAGAATCCGTCGCCTTCGTGACGAAGCAGAACAAGCAATAGATAGCCAGGGGCGGATCTGCCAGCCTATTACCCCTTCTGCAAACACCGATGAAATTGGTGACCTCAGCCGTAGTTTGGCGGCAATGGTCAACCGGTTAGGTCAATACAATCACTATCTGGAAAATTTATCATCGCGTTTATCGCATGAACTGAGAACACCGGTGGCTGTGGTTCGCTCGTCGATTGAAAACCTGTCGTTGCAAAATCAGGATGAAGACAGTCAACGTTATATTGCCCGTGCTCAGGAGGGTGTCCAGCGCCTGAGTACCATTCTTTCGAGCATGACAGAGGCAACCCGCATTGAACAAAGCCTGCAAGGTGCCGAAAAAGAAGTCTTCCCGTTCAATGAACTGGTGTCGGGATGCATGCAAGGCTATCAAATGGCGTATCCTGAACAGGCATTTTCAGTGCGAGCTGATGACGTTTTGATGATTGATGGCGCACCAGATTATCTGGCGCAATTGCTGGATAAGCTTATCGCTAATGCGGTTGATTTCAGCCAAAATGATCAGCCAATTAGGGTAACTTTGACCCGTCATGGCACGCAGGTCAGACTGGTTGTCAGCAACAAAGGCCCGTTACTGCCCAAAGGCATGGAAACCCAGTTGTGTAATTCAATGGTGTCGATCCGGACACAGGATAAACAGGACAAACCCCATCTCGGACTGGGGCTGTTCATTGCAGGGCTGATCACCAATTTTCATGATGGCCAAATTGTACTGCAAAATAATGTGTCGCTTAATGGCGTTGACGTTGTGGTCACCCTGCCGCTCTGTGATCACCACCGCTCAGACGTTGACTGACAAGCCCGTCAACACTTCCTCCCCGGCCTCTGCTGCCTCAGTCACGTCGCCGGGAGAGATAACTCTCATCACAGCGCGAACAAACAGCCGTCCAGGCAACGCGAAATCATAAACAAAAAAGCACCGCTAGGTGCTTTATGAAGATGCAATGACGGCGGAAAATAACCCTACCGCAGCTGCGATCGCTACTAGTGCTAGCGCTATTTCAAATATTAACTCTCGCATATCATTTCGCTCTCGGTCCACACGCTTGTCACCTGAATTACTTTCGGTCAATACCGCTACCTGTTTTGCTTTAACCTCAATAAACAACGAAATGGTAGCAGCATAAAATGGAATAGATCTGACCGGGAAATTTCATCATACATTTCTCGGCTAGATATAACCTGAACAATTTCGGCTCCGCCAGTTATAAATCCGCGGCTTCGATCATGTCCACATAACCTGAATAATCCTATGAAATAAAAAGATTTAATTGATGAACAGATCGCATTATTTTTCACCACCAATTGTGCTCACGTTCTTTCCCTTATAAATGTTCAGAGTTTGGTACAGGTGCGATTCAGGAATAATGGCGATGAAATGGCTGACAAGATTAAATGCAATCTGCTGTTTATTTTTTTCCGTCTCATTAATGAGTCAACCTTTACCCATTAATCAATTTAATGCCCTGCAAGTGTTATCACACTTCAATGTCAGTACCATTGAACTCCCCGTTTATATTGAGCGTAATGAAGCAAACCTCTATGGACAGGATGCCAACCACAATTCACTGAGAGATGATTTCGAACAATATATCCTGGAGCATTATCAACAACCTGAACATGTAGCGATGGCCATACTGGCTGCCCAGACCTGGAAACGGTTACTGGAAGTAACAGCATCACAGCAAAGCGGAAGCTTCACCCGATTGAAATTAATTTCAGAAATTCAGGCAATTAAGCAATGTTTTCGTCAACTGGAAACCCATCAGCCGGAGTTTCATTCCGCGTCGTTTGCCTATTTCAATACCCCGCAACGCGCCGATGCCAGAAAACAAGCCGAGCAGCACCTGTCCAGCTGGCGCCAGCAATACCGGCAGGTGAAATTAATCGAAGATTCTCAACCACCCTGCCAGGTATTTAAACGGCTCATGCAGCAATTTTTGCCCGCGACGCAAGAAACTCTACACCTGGCCGCAGACAGTGTAATGGAGCCAACGCCCCACCTCACGCAATAAATTGTCAGCGATTGTCCGGCTGAGACATTTCATCATTCTGACTGCGGTTCTTTTCACTCAATGAAGTATTGCCGTCCGATGAAATACGCTTGTTTTGAGAAGCTTGGGAGGGTGACGGTGAGGACATCTGTGTAGATATACCCGTTACGGACTGAGAAACCTCAACATGCGCCATGAGATCCTGTTCTTTTTTCTCAATGGCTTGAAACTGCGCATCGCACACACTGCGTGTCACTTTGTCTTCGCCGTAAGTGCTCATACAGCGATCCATATATTCTTCATAGGTCATGAGCAGCGGTTCAGCGGTCACCACGCCAGCGCTAAGGCATAACGCAGAGCATAAAGCAGAGTATCGCCCAGTGTTCGGCCATCGGAAGGGCACATACGCGGCCAAAGAATGGAAATTCAGGTGCAGGCTCATACTCATCACCTCTCAAAACAGGGTTCGGCTTTGCACATGACGCCTGAGACATCACGATATTGAAGCCTGTCTGTTAAGAAAAGCTGATTTCTCCCTCTTATGCCAACCTGAATCTGAGACAAAAAAGAGCCTGCTTAATGCAGGCTCTTTTGCGGTCTCTGGCTAACAGAACGCTCATCTTGACGTAGAAATACGTGTTTGAGGAAGCGCTTGACGGTCATGCCCATCCCCATAGGTTACTGGCAGTCAGTGGCTGCAGACCCACGTTCCACAAGCAACTCGGCAGTCAGCCAGAATAAAGGCATTAACCACGGTGGTAGTTTTGTGGCACAAATGGCATTTTTTCTACAACCATCGCCAGCTTCTTACCACGAACTTCGGCAAACACTTCGGTACCCAGTGCAGCCAGATCAGACTGAACATAGCCCATTGCCACAGGTGCCCCTTTAGTTGGGCCGAATGTACCACTGGTAACAATACCGATTTCGTTATCATTGGCATCGAACAGTTTGCTGCCTTCACGAACAGGCGCTTTGCTCAGACCAATAAGACCAACGCGTTTACGGGCAACATCTTTCGTCGCAATTTGCTCAAGAATAATATCCGCGCCAGGGAAACCACCGGCACGCTCACCGTCTGCACGGCGTGGTTTGCTGATACCCCACAGCAGGCTGGCTTCAACCGGCGTTGTAGTTGTATCGATGTCGTGACCGTACAGGCACAGACCACATTCCAGACGCAAAGAATCACGCGCGCCCAGACCAATCCATTCCACTTCTTCATAGCCCAGCAGTTCACGAGCCAGCGCTTCAGACTTATCAGCAGGCACGGAGATTTCGTAACCGTCTTCACCGGTGTAACCAGAACGGCTGATCAAACACTCCACACCCATCAGATCAAGCGTGATCGCATCCATAAAGATCATATCTTTAACGGCAGGGTTAAGACGAGCAAGAACTTCAGCAGCTTTCGGGCCTTGTAAAGCCAGCAACGCACGATCTTCGATCAGCTCTAGGGTCACATCTTCCGGCAGGTTCGCTTTCAGGTGCGCGATGTCCTGCTCTTTACAGGCCGCGTTAACCACAACAAACAGGTGATCGCCAAAGTTAGTGACCATCAGATCGTCAAGAATCCCGCCCTGCTCGTTCGTGAAAAAGGCATAACGCTGCTTACCAGTCGGCAGATCGATAATATCGACAGGTACCAGTGCTTCGAGAGCTTTGGCCGCATTTTCACCGTGTAAACGCAATTGGCCCATGTGAGAAACATCGAAAAGACCGGCAGATTCACGGCAGTGGATATGTTCTTTACGCACACCCAGCGCGTATTGCACTGGCATATCGTAACCTGCGAAAGGAACCATTTTCGCGCCCATTTCGATGTGTAGTGCGTGCAGAGGTGTTACCTGTAACTCTTGAGACATACTTTTATACTCCATACACCGCTGATATCGCGGCGATCTTCCTTATCAGATGTTTCAACTGTGTTAACTATAGTTTCTTATAGTAAACAAAGTTTCCAACCTTTCAAACCGTGCTTCATCACAGTTTGAGTGAATTCCATCAGCAGGGATTTTTACCCTGTCGTAACAAAAACACGTTCGTGACCGGTTTGCCTCAAATCACGTCATTCACGCAAACATTAACAAACCAACCATTTTATTAACCCAATTTGCACCCGTGATCCGCTCCTGGTCAGCGGACAATATACAAACGACACAATGTACGCATTCACATACATGACTTGAAAACAGGCTGCGGTTAACAGCTGTGCTAACAGTCAATCAATCGGAAAAATTAAGACGCCGTCACCCATAAAATATGGGCGTCCTCTTCACTGACCGAAACCAGCATATGACCCATATTGGCGTCGTAGTAAACCGAGTCCCCTTCTGCCAGATTGACCGGTTCATAAAATTCCGAAAAAAACGTAATCTCACCACCCAGCACCAGCAGGAACTCTTCACCGTCATGACGAATCCAACCAGAATAATCCTCAAATGCCCGAGCCCGTACCCGTGACTTAAAAGGCATCATCTTTTTATTCGTCAGCTGTGTAGCCAGGAGTTCATGTTCATAGGTCGTCGTCGGATGCGGCTTTCCTTGTTCGTTACGGGTAATGTCGCGACGCCCTGTTGCGGTAATTTGCTTAGGAGGAGCAAAAAGCTGAGGAATATCAATGTCTAAACCAGTTGCCAGCTTTTGCATCGCCTGGAAGGTCGGTGATATTTGTTCATTTTCAATCTTTGACAGCGTTGAGCGAGCTAGACCTGTACGCTTACTGGCCTCTTCCAGTGTCAAACCCAGTGTCATGCGAATTTCTTTTAATCGCTTGCCTAACTGTAACGGCTCAATATGTTCCGTTTTATCTGATTCCTGCTCTTTGACTACTGTCATGGACGGGTATACATCCACCCGTTGTTCCTCGTTCATACCATCCTTCCTTGGTTACTGCAGTCATTTCATTCTGGCATAGCCAATCGGAAACTCAAAAGCCGTCGCAGGGTAAAAATATGACCTGTGCGGCATTATTGAGAATTTGTTTCCTAAAGGAAACCTGACCATTTTTTGTCGCATTTTCCTTGCCTGAAATAGCATACAACCGCAAAGCCACTCCCTGAGCAAACCACTTCCAAATTCGGACTACATTTGTATAAATCACTTGCTATGCAAGGGGTAAGCAACATTTGTAACGTTTTAAAAACACCCTGACCAGCACACAATATTGTGAAAAAGTTAGCGCTATTGTAGAAATTCAGGTGACAAAAGGCAAACGTTTGCGTAAGATTGCCGCCATTAAAGTACATCGTATTCCACTATTGGAAATTTTTGTTTAATCGGCTATCTATAATGAAGTATGTTACGCAGTTGTAAGATCTCGGGGCCACACTCAACCGATACGGTCTACCCGGTACAGGCAACCCGCGGCAAACATTATCCATAACGAACAACACGCTTTGGCTCGGAACAAGGAACCTCCCTTACAAGAGCGCGATTAGAGGATAACGTGAAATGAAAGCTTCATATCAAAACCACGATTTAGAGATGTTTTTCTCCACCAACCTGGCACAGGTTGATGGTGCCGTGAATGCCGGGATTGCCGCAGAGCTTGACCGTCAGAACCAGCAAATCGAGCTGATTGCTTCTGAGAACATCGTCTCTAAAGCGGTAATGCAAGCCCAGGGTAGCTGCCTGACTAACAAATATGCAGAAGGCTATGCCGGACGCCGTTACTACGGTGGTTGTGAGCACGTTGACGAAGTCGAGCGCATCGCGATTGCCCGCGCCAAACAACTTTTCCAATGCGAATACGTAAACGTACAGCCACACTCAGGCGCACAGGCAAACGGCGCAGTAATGCTGGCACTGCTGCAGCCGGGTGACACGATTCTGGGTATGTCACTGGATGCCGGTGGCCACCTGACTCACGGTGCACGCCCTGCACTTTCCGGTAAGTGGTTTAACGCTGTTCAGTACGGTGTGGATAAAGATACCTGCGAAATCAACTATGAACAGGTTCGAGAGCTGGCACTGGAAAGCCAGCCTAAGCTGATTATTGCCGGTGGTTCAGCCATTCCTCGTCAAATCGACTTTGCTAAGTTCCGTGCGATTGCAGATGAAGTCGGTGCTTACCTGATGGTCGACATGGCACACATTGCCGGTTTAATTGCAGCAGGTGAGCACCCAAGTCCGATTCCCCATGCTCACGTCGTAACTACGACGACACACAAGACACTGCGTGGTCCGCGTGGCGGGATGATTCTGACGAATCACGAAGAAATTAATAAGAAAATCAACTCTGCGGTTTTCCCTGGCCTGCAAGGCGGTCCGTTGATGCATGTCATCGCGGGTAAGGCCGTCGCACTGGGTGAAGCGCTAGAGCCGGAATTCAAGCTTTATATCAAGAATGTGATCAGCAACGCGAAAGTCTTGGCCGAAGTGCTGCAAGCTCGCGGGTGCGATATCGTGACCGGCGGTACAGACACGCACCTGATGCTGGTAGACCTGCGTCCTAAAGGTCTAAAAGGCAATCAGGTTGAAGAAGCGCTGGAGCGCGCCGGTATCACTTGTAACAAGAACGGAATCCCGTTTGATCCTGAAAAACCGATGGTGACATCAGGTATCCGCTTGGGTACGCCTGCGGGTACAAGCCGTGGCTTTGGTCAGGATGAGTTCAAACAAATCGGTGAATGGATCGGTGATGTTCTGGACGGTCTGGCAGCAAACCCGGAAGACAACAGTGCGGTAGAGCAGCAAGTGAAGCAACAGGTACAGAAACTGTGCAGCCGCTTCCCGCTTTACCACTAAGTATAAAGAAACGGAATAACAACACCGGCTGGCTACCGGCCGGGAAAACTAACAATATCTGCGGAAAGATTGCGCAAGGAGTTATACATGGAAAATACACTGAAGTTCACTGAAAGCCACGAGTGGGTACGCGACAACGGTGACGGCACTATCACTATGGGTATCTCTGACCACGCTCAAGGTCTACTTGGTGATGTTGTATTTGTTGATCTGCCAGAAGTTGGTGACACAACGGAAGCCGGCGAATCTTTCTCACTGGTTGAGTCTGTAAAAGCGGCGTCTGACATCTATGCACCGGTTTCAGGTGAAATCGTTGAAATCAACGAAAACCTGGAAGACAGCCCAGAGCTGGTTAACGAAGAACCTTATGAAGGCGGCTGGATTGCTAAAATCAAGATCTCTGACGTTGCAGAGCTTGAAAAACTGATCGACGGTGAAAAATACCTAGCCACTATCGACGAAGATTAATTGAGTCACCGGTTTTTAGGCTTAGCCTGAAAGCCGGTCTTCCATCTACACAACTCAATTTTTCGATGACCCGTCTGATGCATGATGCTCACAAGCATCAGATAGTAACTGTTCAGGAAAGAACCATGACCGACATGACTCTTCTAAATGCACTGAGTGACGACAAGGAATTTGTAGCTCGTCACAATGGCCCGGATTCAGCACAACAAAAACACATGCTGGAAACCATTGGCGTCGCTAGTCTCGAGCAGCTGATTGCTGAAACTGTACCGGCTGCTATTCGTCTGCCAGAGCCAATGAAGCTAGACGCTCCACTGAGCGAAGCAGATTTGCTGTCATCGCTGAAAGCTATTGCCAGCAAAAATATCATCAATCGCAGTTATATCGGTCAGGGTTACTACAACACCTACACCCCTAACGTAATCCTGCGCAACGTGCTGGAAAATCCAGGCTGGTATACCGCTTACACACCATACCAACCTGAGATCTCACAAGGTCGTCTGGAATCACTGCTGAACTACCAGCAGATGGTGATGGATCTGACGGGCATGGAACTGGCCAACGCTTCCCTGCTTGATGAAGCAACCGCAGCGGCAGAAGCCATGACCCTGTGTCAGCGCGCCAGCAAGAACAAGAGCAAAGCGTTCTTCGTTTCTAACGATCTACATCCGCAAACTGTTGATGTTGTTCGTACCCGTGCCGGTTACATCGGCATTGAAATCATTTCCGGCAGCATTGACGAGCTGGATAACCACGATGTCTTTGGTGCACTGGTTCAATACCCAGGCACAACAGGTAACATCGTTGACCTGACAGAAATCATCGAAAAAGCGCACGCGAAGAAAACACTGGTTGCTGTTGCTTCCGACCTGCTGGCACTGACCCTGCTGAAATCGCCGGGCGAAATGGGTGCAGACGTTGTCATCGGTTCTGCCCAGCGCTTTGGTGTACCAATGGGCTTTGGTGGTCCACACGCTGGTTTCATGGCAACTAAAGATGCTCACAAACGTACAATGCCAGGCCGCGTTATCGGTGTCTCTAAAGATGCGCGTGATAACCAGGCACTGCGTATGGCAATGCAGACGCGTGAACAGCACATCCGTCGCGAAAAAGCGACCTCTAACATTTGTACTGCGCAGGCACTGCTGGCCAACATGGCTGCTTTCTACGCGCTGTACCACGGTCCGGAAGGGCTGCGTAAGATCAGCCGCCGTGTCCACCACCTGACAGCAATTCTGGCTGCGGGTCTGCGTAATACCGGTATCGAACTGGCAAACGACACCTTCTTCGATACTCTGACTCTGAACACTGGCAAGAAAACAAACGAATTCTACAAGAAAGCGTTGGATGCGGGCATCAACCTGCGTAAGTACGATACGCAACTGGGTATCAGCCTGGATGAAACAACCAAAGTTGAGCACGTTGAGGAACTGCTGGCTCTGTTTGGTGGTGACAACCTGAAAGCATCCATGTTCACAGCTGATATCGCGAGCGATGAGTTTGCCGCGATTCCTGAAAGCTGTCGCCGCAGCAGCGCATACCTGACGCACACTGTGTTCAACAAGTACCACAGTGAAACGCGCATGATGCGTTACATGAAGAAGCTGGAAAACAAAGACTACTCACTGACCCACGGTATGATCCCACTGGGCAGCTGCACCATGAAACTGAACGCGGCCGCTGAGATGATTCCAATTACCTGGCCTGAGTTTGGTGCGCTTCACCCGTTTGCTCCTGCAGAGCAAACCAAAGGCTACGCAGAACTGACCGACAAGCTGTCTGAAATGCTGTGTTCAGTGACTGGCTACGATGCATTCTCACTGCAGCCTAACTCTGGTGCTCAGGGTGAATATGCCGGTCTGGTTGCGATTCAGCGCTACCACGAAGCGAACGGCGAAGGCCACCGCAACGTCTGTCTGATCCCAAGCTCAGCGCACGGTACTAACCCTGCTTCAGCTGCCATGGTATCAATGAAGGTCGTTGTTGTTGGTTGTGATGCAAACGGCAACATCGACGTTGAAGATCTGAAAGCGAAGATTGAGAAGCACCGTGATAACCTGTCGTGCATCATGATCACCTACCCTTCCACTCACGGTGTCTACGAAGAGACCGTACAGGAAGTTTGTGAACTGGTACACGCAGCTGGCGGCCAGGTTTACCTGGACGGCGCGAACATGAACGCACAGGTTGGTCTGACTAACCCAGGTTTCATCGGCTCTGACGTTTCTCACCTGAACCTGCACAAAACGTTCTGTATCCCACACGGTGGCGGCGGTCCGGGCATGGGTCCAATTGGTGTGAAATCTCACCTGGCACCATTCCTGCCTGGCCACGTTGAGAAATCAGAAAGCGACAAGCCTCAGTACGCGGTTTCTGCTGCAAACTTTGGTTCAGCGTCGATTCTGCCAATTTCTTATGCTTACATCGCGATGATGGGCGAAGAAGGTCTGTCGAAAGCAACAAGCCTGGCAATCCTGAACGCGAACTACGTGATGGAACGTTTGCGCCCACACTACCCAGTACTCTACCGCGGTACTCACGGTCGTATTGCGCACGAGTGTATTATTGACATCCGTCCAATCAAAGAAGCGTCAGGTATCTCTGAAGAAGATGTTGCCAAGCGCCTGATGGACTACGGTTTCCACGCGCCAACCATGTCATTCCCGGTTGCCGGCACCCTGATGATTGAGCCGACTGAATCGGAAGACCTGACTGAGCTGGATCGTTTCTGTGATGCCATGATCTCAATCCGTCACGAAATTGCCCGTGTTCAGGATGGTGAGTGGGATCTGAAAGATAACCCACTGGTTAATGCACCTCACACTCAGGCTGACATTATGGATCCAGAGTGGAACCGCAGCTACAGCCGCGAACTGGGTTGCTACCCATCAGCACACACGAAAGAGTCGAAGTACTGGCCAACCGTTAACCGTGTTGACAACGTGTACGGCGACCGTAATCTGGTGTGTTCTTGCCCAAGCATCGAGAACTACATCGAAGATTAATAGATACTTTTTCTGATATACCAGAAAAACATAAAGGCGAACCTCAGGGTTCGCCTTTTTACTTTCTTCGGCAGCAAATTCTTAGACGGCCTGGCGTCAACATGCAGAATTCGGGATCAAAAAAGCGAACCGTTAGATTCGCTTGATCAATGACTTTACTACCCCAACGGGTTAACACGTGGTCACTATAAGGGTTGATACCAGCTTCTAATGCCTACATGTTGCCACTTATTGAAGGTTTAACGCTGTTGTCTACCGAGGTTCAGGCCTGAACACGGTACATGGCACAAAGCTTATTACCGTCCGGATCACGGAGGTAAGCCAGATAAATTGCGCCAAATGGGGTATCACGCACGCCTGGTGGCTCTTCAATAGACATGCCGCCATTCTCGACACCGGCAGCATGCCAGTTGTCTACGGCTTCCTGCGTCTTGGCATAGAAACCAATGGTGCTACCATTCGCTGACGTTGCTGGCTGGCCATCAATCGGGCGAGTAATGGCAAAGAAACCTTTGTCATTCGAATACACATAACGCTCATCGCCGACACTGACTCCTGAACGGTAGCCCAATGCGCCAAAAATAGCGTCGTAAAAGTGCTTTGATTTTTCCAGGTCATTGCTACCAACAAAAACGTGGCTGAACATGACGCTCTCCTGTTTCACTAGATTAATAATATTTTCACCTTATTACAGTTCTTACATGCTTAACGCTTGCTTAATAAGGCTGTCTTTAAGACGGGTGAATAATAACGCTAAATCAGTGAAAAGTTTATGATCGTCTTATCAATATATCATTTTCAACACAGCTATCATTTCCGCGTTGTTCAGTGCTTAACCGTTCATTACAGAATAAATAATAAAAAGCCAGTATGAAATCATACTGGCTATATGATGAAAATACGTATTTATAATTACTTTTTACGGCTTTTACGTTGTTTTTCGACAGTGTTTTCAGCGGCTTTCTCCTGTTTTGCTTTACGTTTTTCTTTTAAACTTAACTGCGGTTTTTTCAAATCTTTTTTACTCATTTTAACTCCTTACCAAAATGGTCTTGCTAAAAAGCTTATACAAGTTCTTAAATGGTTTTTTTCGGCATGACGGTAGTAACTTCAAACCGATGCACTCTGCCCCACACATAGATCTCAAACTGATCGCTTTGCGAAAGCCCGAGTAACATTCCTCCTAAGTACGAATACGATGATATCAAACCATGTTCCGGTTCACTGTGTTGTGATGAAACCAGGATGACATGAGAGTATTCGTTAGTGACTAAGTTTAAAAAACTGATTCTGTCACCAACCGCGATTTTTCTTCGGCAAGGTGACAGCTTATTTTTTTCATGTTTTTCCAGAAGATGTTGTAAAAACAGAGGGGACTGATAAGTCACCACATCACTGGTTAAAATAAAACGTTGCAATAATGCAGCAACAAGCTGAATTATTTTAAGCACTATTTCCTCTTAATTATCCATAAACTACTATTTAGTACCTTACGAAAATATCAACTTTATTTTTATCTGTTATAAATCGTATTTAATGCTTTGACTCTATCAAACAAAAAAGATAAATCAACTAGAGATAAAGCCCATTAAGTAGCAAGGACTTTAAATAAACATAAAGCAGCGCTAACAACTATTTAAATAAATCATTGTGAGATTAAAGTTCAACATCATTAACAAATTTAGACGAAAAAATGATTGTAACCAATTGCTTCATAATATTAAAAATGTACTAAAATATAATTCGTCTAATAGATTTTATATTCAAATTTCGTCATAAAATCAGATAAACAATACTAAAACATCAATTATAAAAATTAATATTAAGATATCGGCAAAATTAATGAATTTTATTTTCAACGGATGTTGGTCCACAAAAAAGCATCTCTGACAACTAAACATCATGCGTCAAAAACTGTGTAGTCATAGATAAAAAGAAAATTTGTCCTCCCTTAATCAACAGATACTGCGCGCAAAAATGGAAAAAATAAGCGTGCATGAGATAAATGAGTGTAGAAATAGTTTAAACAATCAGAAAAACAGGGAGTGGTGTCACTCCCTGTTTATTTTGTCGCAGCCAACGGATACGAACCAAACAGATCAGCACTGGCACTAAGCTCTTTTATACGCAAAAGTACCGGTGCGAGAAGATGGCTATCAGGTGTGAGGAGACTGAGGTAGAAATTTTTTTGTCATTCCCTCGCTTCGGGGAGCGGTTAGCCGATACCCCAGTTTTTCATAGAATGAGGGTTCGTCAGCAATCATCGAAACATACGAGCCTTCCAGCACTGTGCGCTGTAAATAACGGTCGATATGATGCATTACTTGTTTGCCAAGCCCCTGCCCCTGATATGCAGGGTCAACCGCGACATCGACAATTTCAAAATTGCATGCGCCGTCCCCAACGACACGCCCCATTCCTACCAGTTTGGTGTTATCACGAATACACACCATGTACAGTGAGTTGGGTAGCCCAATTTTTGCCGCTTCCAGGGATTTGGCTGACAGCCCGGCTGTCACCCTAAGCGCCACGTATTCTTCCGTTGCCGAAAGTGTTTCTGTAATTTCAAGATTCATGTTTCCACCGAATCAACCTTGGTTCAAACCAAAATTTCTGTTGTCACTTCCGTTTTCACGGAATTAGCAATAAAGCAGTTTTCGTGTGAAATATGATGGAGTTTTTCCAGTTGCTCAACCGTTGGCTGACGTTCCCCGGAAAATGTGATTTTGGGTCGTAAAGTCACTTTCGAGACAAAGGTCCGACCGTTTTCATCATCTTCCATGATACCAACAGCATTATCGACATAAGACTCGACCACATAATTCCGCTTGGCAGCAATCGATAAGAACACCAGCATATGGCAGCTTGATAATGCAGCCACCAACGCTTCTTCGGGATCCACATTGGCTTCCACAGAGTAAGGTAGCGGTACAACATGGGGAGAGGATGACGCAGGCACGGTGACACCGCCATCAAACGACCAGGTATGGCCGCGACTGTATTTATTGTCGCTGAAGGCTTCATCCTTGCCGCGTGTCCATTTCACTTCCGCCGTATATTCTGCCATCCTGGCTCTCCGTTAATGCGTTGATTGTTCGTTTATCCTGAGATAACGAGCAGAGACACGAAATCACAGGTCTAAGGCCCGCTAACCCTATCATAATTTTCAGATTTTACTCAACAGAAACAAAAAAGGCACACCATGAGGGCGTGCCTTTACATTTATTTAAACAAGCGCTTTAACTTTACGCGCCGAAGAATTTGCCGATGAAGTTACTGATGTTGGTCGCACTGGCAGCGCCCATGACCAATACAATCGCACTTCCCATCAGAGTCAGCCACATTGGGTGACGGTAATCGCCAACGATATCTTTACGTTTCGTTGCTACCAGTACTGTCGCCAACACAATCGGCAGAATAAGACTGTTCACCAGGCCCGCCAGCATTAACAGCAAAATCGGCATGTTCATGAACACCGTGCCTAGGCTGGTTACCAGAATAAAACCGACACACCAGGCTTTCTCATTACGGGCAATGGCCGGAAACAGGGTTTTCACCAATGAGATAGCCATGTAAGAGTTACCCACCACAGAGGTGATAGAGGCAACAAAGAGCACCAGACCGAAAATGAAATAACCCACCTCGCCAGCTCCGTGACGGAATGCATCAGCAGCCGGATTTTTCGCGTCCAGAGTAACGCCGGTTACCAGCACACCAAGAATCGCCATGAACAGCAGAATACGAATGACCACGGCGATGGAAATACCCGCCCATGCAGCACGTTTAATGTCTGCTACATTGGCTTCGCCTTTCAGGCCGATATCAACCAGACGTTGTGCCCCCGTGTAATAACCGCCCACAGCGCCACCAACAATGGTCAGTGTCGGCAGCAACAGGTTACCGTAATCAGAAGGGGCTACCGCAGCAATTGCTGTTGGCATCAGCGGCGGCAGACTGGTCATCGCAACATAAGCAATCAGCACAATCATGAATAACCCAAGGTAACGAGCCATTTGATCCATTCGTTTTGACGCATTATGGATAACAAACAGCAGGCTACCGATAATACCGGTAAACAGCGCTCCCCATCCGGTATCCACTCCCGTCAGTACCTGAATACCCAGAGCCGAGCCGCTGACATTACCAAAGTTAAAGGCAACGGCACCCAAAGCCAACAGGATACCAATCGGGTAACCCAGCCCCGGCGCGACGCGGTTGGCGATGTCCTGAATCCGCAGGCCGGATACGCCGACAATGCGCCACAGGTTCATGACAATACCAAAAGTGATGAACATGGAAGCAAACACAGGAAATGCCATGTCAATCTGATACATGTTGGTAAACACGGCAGTTTGCGTCAGGAATCCCGGCCCCACAGAGGTGGTTGCCATGAGAAACGCTACGCTGAGAATGGCTTTGGTCTGCCAGCTGGTTGACTGATTGACTGACTGGGCTGAAGATTCAACCGATGGTGTGACTGATGACATGATTCTGATCCTTTTTGTGTCTCCCTCTTTTAGAAAAAAAGAAAGACAACTGACAGAATCAGTTGTGCAATAAAGGTGGTCTGCTGACCGACTTTGTTTTTCGGAGCCGGATGATATCGATTACGCAAACGGTTGTCCAGTCTTAATGATAAATTTATTCATTTTTGTCAGACAAAAATGTTCATGCGTATTGTCCCTGTATCCCGGCCGCACCAAAACGCAGATTGGAGAGCCCTGTTTGAGCTTTGGAGGTATAACTTTGGAGGTGTGGCTGAGGTATAGCTTCGAGAGATGGCTTAAAAGTATGGCTCTCTTAACCAAATCATTTAACGTCTTTAGCAAGCTCCAATCCATGCTGAGCTA
This sequence comes from Photobacterium ganghwense, assembly GCF_017329545.1. NCBI lineage: Bacteria > Pseudomonadati > Pseudomonadota > Gammaproteobacteria > Vibrionales > Vibrionaceae > Photobacterium > Photobacterium ganghwense. Next base: position 657,310 of record NZ_CP071326.1, on the reverse strand, counting down.
AAGCAGCCAATAAGCTCTGAAATGCTTCTTCCTCACTCCGATGGCTGGTGTCGATATGAATGACCTCTCCTGACCAGGGATGGTATTCCCGGTTCTGAATTTGCTCCCAATCCGGTAAGGAGAGATTATCGATCCAATGAATACGCTCACCAACCCGTTGTTCCACTCGGCGACGATGTTCGCCCTTGTCGGAACAGCAAATTTCGATATCGACAAAGGATATTCGGGCTTCGTCCTCTTCCCCATCAGCCATTCGTGCACCGAAAGCGACTTGCATATCGATTTCCGTTTCGATTTCAGGCGATGTACTGTCTTTAGGAGCCGATGTTGCCCAAAAGATCCGTTCTTCATCGGCATCAAGCGCTACCTGCTGCCACTCTTTTCGAGTCAACCAGATAGGATTGCAGGAATCGGCAACAACCGAATTCCCGAGCAACAGGTTGTCTCTGGCAATACGGTAACTGAGCCGATACCCTTCACCTTCGACCTGAATATGACAAAGGTCACGTAACCCTTGCTCAATAGTATCTATCCTCAAATAGGTAGCCTGACAATGCTGAGCCAACATCTTAGCAAGCGTCGTTTTGCCTGTCGCAGGCAACCCCGAGAATATAAACAGAATGGGAGCACGCAAAGAATCTGTCCTATATGGCGTGAATTACCGCTATTCCTTCGGACTTTGCAAACCGGCACGCTCGACAATCTCAGTGTCAAAACCGTCGATACTCTGCTGATTTTTTTTAACCCAGTAATCCTTGATACCGGCTTCACCGGTTCGTTCAAACCAGTTGTTTAATTCCTGCCGATCGCCCTGATAGTCGTAATAAGGCACAGACATTCCGCAAGACGATTGTACTTTTTCAATGTCCAGCACATACACTTGCCGCGCGGCGACACTGGGCGGGAACAAATCCAACAAACTCGACCAGGCACCGTCGCTGGCATGGACTACCCGCGCCTGCCCGTAAGCCCTCAAAATCAAAGGCTCTCCTTCAAAAGCACAGAACATGATGGTCATGCGGGGGTTACGCAGCACATGCGCAGCCGATTCATTGCCACTTCCGGTATGGTTGAGCCAGGCGATAGTATTTTCATCAAGTACACGCAGCGAATCTCCGCCTTTGGGCGAAATATTTACAGTACCAGTTTCTGCCGCCGTCCCGACAAAAAATATTTTCTGCTGTTCAATGAAATCAATCTGTTTGTCTGTCAGTTCTGAATAAAGTTTTCCCATACAGTGCTTCCTTAACGTCCTTTCGATTCGACTCGCATGCCAAGAGTGGATTTTATGCTTTTCACAGAGGGCAACCACATACGCTGGAAAACACTCACGCTCTCCCTTAAGTGATGTATTTAGTTTATCAACATGCTGCATGCCTTTCGTAAACATTCCATCAATCTCAGCAGCAAACACTCAAAATAAGAGTGATGTCTCATTCTTATGCGCCATATAAAATAAAAGCGAACCCTGGGGTTCGCTTTTGCAGACTCTGACAATTGTTTAGTCACGCCGACCAAGTCACCGATTACTTGGTCACCATTTTACTGATCTGTTTTGCTTTTTCTTCCGGATCAATATCTTCTGACGGCGGAGTGTTAATGCCTTTAATACACGCCGGACGCTCAGCCAATTCGTTCATCCAGCGTTGAAGGTGATCCAACCCTTCAATGTCAATCCCGCTCCAGTCATAGATTCGAACCCATGGCCAGGTCGCCATATCCGCAATGGTATAGTCCTCCCCGGCAAGATAGCGATGCTTAGCCAGCTGTCCGTTCATCACTTCAAACAAACGCCGGCCTTCCTTCTGGTATCGGTCGATAGCTGGCTGAATTTTTTCTGGAAAGTAGCGATAAAAGACATTCGCCTGACCCATCATAGGGCCTACACCTCCCATCTGAAACATCAGCCACTGAATAACCTGAGAGCGTGCTTTTTCGTCTTTAGGCAGAAACTTACCGGTTTTCTCGGCGAGGTACAGCAAAATAGCCCCAGACTCAAACACAACAAAATCGTCATTGCTTTTGTCGATAATCGCCGGAATACGGCCATTGGGATTGATGGCAATAAAGGCAGGCTCTTTTTGCACATTTGTCGACAAATCCAGAGCATGCACAGTATAGTCGAGCCCCATTTCTTCCAGTGCGATAGAAATTTTGTGCCCGTTCGGCGTTGCCGCTGTATAAAGTTCAATCATATCAGTACCTGTTACTGAAACGCGGGACGTGCTGCTACCGTTTCAAACCAGCGGGCAATATTTGGGTATTGCTCGAGCACGCTAAACGCCAATCCGTTGATTGCGAAGTTCACAAAAATAAAGGCCGTAATATCAACAATTGTGAAGCGGTCAGAAACCACATAAGGACTTTCTGCCAATTGCTTATCCAGTAGCGGTAAAAAGGCACCAACACGCTCTTTGGATTCCTGCCCCCACTCGGCAACACAGTTTTCCCGGTCACTGTAAATAGCAGTGATGTTCCTAAACGCCTGAAAAGCAGCGTAAAGCCCCTGAAACTCAACAACTCTGTGCCACATCTCTACCTTGGCTTTTTCCACAGCCGTACGGCCAAAAAGCGCCAGGTCATTCTCCACCGCTTCATCAAAATACCGGCAGATTGCCACACTCTCACAAATTGTTGTTCCGTCATCCAATTCCAGCAACGGTACTTTGCCATTCACGCTTTTGGAGCTGAACGCAGGCTGCAGGTTATCCCCTTCTCTGACATTCAACGCGATTCGGTCCACCTCAACCCCAAGTTCTTTCAAAAAAATTGAGACACGCTTACAGCTCGGTGTCATGGCCGTTTCATAAATCTTCATTTGCTGGTCCTTATGCTTTTTCTAACCGATCGTTTAGGTTATACTTTAGACAGTTTCAGAACGTTCGGTCAAGAATAAATTACAAGCTGTTTCAGAGTAGGTGTGCGATGGCAAGAAAAGCGAATTTCGACAGGGATGAAAAGTTGATGGAAGCGATGGCGCTTTTCTGGCAGAAAGGTTATGCCAATACCGCGATTTCAGATTTGGTGGATGCACTGAATATCAATCGCTTCAGTCTTTACAATGCATTTGGCGATAAGCAGCAGTTGTACTACGAAGCATTGGATGCCTACCTCAATAAAATTTCTTTTCCTTCATTGTCTGAATTAACAAAGGAAACATCTTCAATGCCGGATCTGGAATCTTTTCTGAAAAGGTTTGCGGCTATTCAACGGCAAAACACAAGCGGATGCTTTATGCAAAATGCGCTGGTTGAACATGCTGGTGAAGATCAGCACGTGCTGACAAAAGGCAACGCGTTGTTTGACCAGTTATTGCTTGTGATCACGCATGCAATACTAAATGCACAGCAAAGCAATGAAATAAAATCGTCTCTGCCTGCAGAGGATCTGGCTCGTCTGATTTTAAATCACATGCAGGGGATGCGAGTTCTGGGAAAAAGTAAACGTTATGACGACCTGGATACCGCACTGAATTGTCTGCTGACATTGCTTCGCAGTTAATCTCTTTATTGCGCGATAAATTGTGTAGCTCATCTGTTAACTGCGCAGATCTTTTGTTGACTGCACCGCCTCTCTACTGAGGGGGCAGCCCTTTCGATATCACGCCTCTGGCTATTTCCTGATTGACCAGCAAGCCAACAAACTGGCTTGCTGGTTTATCCAAACAATTAGCTCTTCTGCCTGGAAACACCATGCCAGTAAACCGGCCAGCGGTTTTCTTTGCCAAGATTATTAACAAAGGACGCGATTAGCACCAGCATCACACTACCCACCAGCACTGGTGTGATCAGAAAATCAAAACCGACGGCTTGCTGACCAGCAAGAATCACAGCTAATGGGTTTGCGCCCGCCGGCGGATGCACCACCCTGAAATATTGCATTAGCATAATGGCGACACCCACAGCAAGTGCCATTACCAGCATCGAATCCCCGAAAGTGTACAACGCAACCAACCCGACTGCCGCAGTAACAAAATGGCCACCAATCACATTTCTCGGCTGCGCCAGCGGGGAGTCAGGCACGGCAAACAATATGACGCAGGTTGCACCGAAAGGTGCCATCAGCCATGCACTTCCCGTCGTTTGTGTGAGTAATCCCAAGGTTAATATGCCCAGAAACCCACCTATCAGGCCTTTTAGTAGCTGAACATTACTTGGTTTTGGCGGCAACGATCCGCCTCCTTTTAGCTTTTTCATCATCATCTCCTGAGAATTTATCGAGCCAAATTTTTGAAGCTCTTCTGGCAGCTTTAATCAAAGCTTGTATCGCGAAACATTTGTAAACGTATTTCGTGTCATCCACATGGCTTAAAGACGAACCGTACAGCGCTTTCCACCCCTGAGTAGTGTAACCTCACGGGTGTACAGATCTGTACACAACAAAAAGAATACAGATCTGTACACCTGAGCGCAAGAATCTTTTATGATAGGCGTTAAATTATTTCGGAACGCCTGAGGAGGATGAGCCGTGAGTAAGAAAGATCACATCCTGAATATCGCTGAAGCGCTGTATAACGAATTAGGATATACCGCCGTTGGCGTAGATTTGATTCGGGATAAAGCCGCCGTATCGAAGACATCGATGTACCGCCACTTCGGTTCGAAAAACAAACTCATTGAAGCCGTCTTAATTCGCCGCCATCAGCGCTTTGAGGAAGAACTGCAAGCGGTGACAGATGCACAGCCAGAACCGTTTAGTAAACTTGATGCCTTATTGGACTGGCATTTTTCGTGGTTTCACGCTTCCGACTTTAAAGGCTGTATGTTCATGCATGCCCTGGCGGAGTTCAAAGGCCATGATCAGGCAATTGCCGAGCACGCACTTGCCCATAAAGCGTGGTTGAAAACATTAATGCAATCTCTGGTGCTAGCGCTAAATGATCGTAATGATCAAGAAGATCTCACCCACTGGGTCCATGAGCATGCCGAAATATTGCTGACATTCCTTGAGGGAATGATAGTGCGAGCAGAATTTGGAGACAGTACTTCTTATGAATCGTCATACCGGAAAACGATGAACAGCCTGCTTCGTCAATCCGTGAAATGATTAAACGCGCTTTTTATTTACGCATGATTGAAAAAACCAAGTTAGCGCCAAGCCCCTAACTTGGTTAGATAAAACCAGTACTCTCAACTGGCGTTTTGTCGTTCTGATCCCCTAAGAGGCTAAGCTCCTAAGAGTATGAGTTCCTAAACTTATAAGCAGCGAAAAGAAAATTAAAACTTCTGTGAGACTGTCGCAACGGCTCGATTCCTGCCAGTAAACTGATACAAAATCGCCAGCAAAAAGACCAAAATACCGGAAAAGACAGCCAGCAGAAAACCGGAAGATATACCGTGCTGATCAATAAACCAGCCACCTAAAGCCGCTCCCGTCGCAACGCCAATACTCAAACCGGTAATCATCCAGGTTAACCCTTCGGTGAGCTTGGTTTGAGGCACCATTTTTTCGACTATCCCCATCACAATAATCATGGTTGGTGCGAAAAAGATTCCTGACAGGAAAAGTACGCCAGCCAGCATCCATAAATTACTGACATACATCAATGGTAAGGTTGTTAACGCTGTTGCCGTTGCCGCGATGGCCAACTGATGATTCAAAGTTCGCTGTGGCTTCATTGCACCAAAAGCCAGCCCCGCCAGGCATGAGCCAATGGCATAAACAGAAAGTACAAAACTTGCCGCGACTTGCTGTCCTTGCTGCTCCGCAAAGGCCACGCTGATGACATCAATAGAACCAACAATTGTCCCTAGAGCAATCAACACCAGAATAAGTGTGATAAATGCAAATGATGTTAATAGTGGCGGGCTGTCATCGATTGGTTCAGGCGTAACTTTTGGTTCGGTTTTCTTCTGCATGACAAACGCCGTCACTCCAACGGCAAGAAGCAGGCTCGCAACCAAAGGACCAGCTTCCGGTGCGACGATTACACTTAATCCTACGGCCAGCGGCGGGCCAAGAATAAAACAGACCTCATCCAGTACTGATTCAAGCGAATACGCGGTATGCAAATCCGGTGTATCCCGTAAAATTTCCGTCCAGCGAGCTCTAACCATCGCAGGCATACTTGGCATTAATCCGGCTAAGGATGCCAGAACAAATAAAATCCAGTCCGGCACGCCCATCCTGACTGAAAGTAATAACAACCACATTGCCAGTACACTAACGACAGTGACATAAGGTAATACTGTAGATTGCCCCAAACGATCCACTGCCCGCGAAATTTGTGGAGCCGCAAATGCCATTGTGAGCGTAAAGGTCGCGGCTAACGCACCTGCTAACCAATAAGAATCGCGCAGTTGGGCCACCATTGTAATGATTCCAATGCCCACCATCGAAATTGGCATTCTTGCCACTAACCCTGCCAAAGTGAAAGCCACAGTCCCCGGCTTTTTAAACAATAATCGGTATGGATTGGCCATATTTTCTCCTTAAAAATCCATTTATCGAAATTTGCTGCATTCCCAACACATTCACATACGCAGCGTATATTAAAATATTTGACATACACAGCGTATGTCAAATATTTTAATACCCGACATTTGTTCAAAAAGGACTGCATGATGACACGCCGAACCCGTGCCGAAATGATGGAAGAAACACGGTTAAAACTGTTAAACACAGCTCGCCAGCACTTTGCGAATGCTGGCTTTTTTGAGACGGTGATGGATGATCTAACCGCACAGGCAGGACTGACACGCGGTGCTCTTTACCATCATTTTGGTGATAAGAAAGGGTTATTTTTTGCCGTATTACAACAAGTTGATGCGGAAATGGATGAGCGACTAGCGGCCATCGCCTCAGAGATTCAATCACCATGGGACGCCTTTCTGGCTCGTTGTCATGCTTATCTGGCCATGGCGACCGAACCTGAAATTCAGCGGATAGTGCTGCGCGATGCGTATTCTGTTTTAGATGCAGAACAATTACACAGCATCAGGCTCAATTGCATCAGCGCCATATCCGACAGACTGCGTACTTTAATGGATCTAGCCATTATTAAAGAAAGCGACCCGGAACTTCTGGCCCGATTTATAAACGGTGGATTGATGGAGTCTGCTCTCTGGATATCCAGACATGACCAGCCCGATGCAGCATTGCACCAAGCTATTGAGAGCACAAACCTATTTCTTGAAGGACTGCTTGCTTGAAGAGTTAATTGCTTAAAGATCTGCTTTCCCAGTGACAGAAATGAGCCTGATGCTGGCTGACTAACTCCGTGAACCGTTCTTCACGGAGTGTCAATCGCCTCTCGTACAACAATCAGTGTTATGCAGAGATAATTCTGGGACAATGCGGGAACTATGCTGGAACTACGCAGGAGCTATGCCGGCAATTTACAATAAATGAGGGTATTACCCAGTTCTCCGTTGGGTAACCGACGGGCATTGAGTAATGTCGCTTCATGGTTGTAACCGCAACGTTCTGCGATAGCGCGACTTTTTAGATTTTTATCTGCCATACAAATCTGAATACGGTTGGCATTTAACGTTTCAAATGCATAATGCTCCACCAGCTTAACCGCTTCTGTCATGTAACCTTTACCTACAGCTGAGTTTCGTAACCAGTATCCGATTTCAAACGAAGGCACGGTTTTATCCAGGATCGTTAACCCTAACACCCCCAATACACGCTCGGTCTCTTTGCAAATTAGGGTGTAACGCAACTCACCTTCAAACTTTTCTCTGTTTGTGATCGCTTGCTGCATGTTCTCAGCAATATCATCTAAAGATGACACAACATGTGGCCACGGCATAAACCGCCCCAGTACTTCCCGACTCTCTTCGAACGCCTCATACATGGATTCAACATGACACATATTGGGTAATTCAAGTCTTATTCGATGATTTTCCACCACTCCGGCCTCCGTAACGTTTTGTTTCTTTCCTTCCTCGTTGATGCAAAATCAAAGCCTGCATCATTACACAAACATCAAAACAAACACCGAAATGCATTGATTTGAATATAAAAATCATCTTACCAGACAAATCCATAACCTCCAGCGCCTATTTAACACCTTACTTCTGTGAATTATCCCTTAACTATCTTTAACAAAAGATACTTGACCATAACAAACCAACCCGCTAGATTAAAAGTATCTCTAATGTGAGATACTTTTAATCATCATATTCACGTTAACCCAGTCAGGACATCGCGATTAACTGCCTAGCAGATCGCTGGCAACAATTTAACTGCTCGCACTCAGTTAACTGTTCGCACTCAACAAGTGCGTCATCAAGGAGAAGTCATGGCCAAGCACACATTACTCTTAAATTTGCTGATTACAGCACTTGCACCGATGGTTTGGGGCAGTACCTACATTGTAACGACGGAACTGTTGCCGCCGGATATGCCCCTACTGGCTTCAACACTGCGGGCTCTACCTGCCGGATTGATTCTGTTAGCCTTGTGCCGGACGGCTCCCCGCCGTGGATGGTGGGTACGAGTGGCCATACTCGGCATCCTGAATATTGGCGCTTTCTTCTATTTTCTCTTTGTCGCTGCGTATTATTTGCCGGGAGGAATTGCCGCTCTGGTCATGTCATGCCAGCCATTGATTGTGATGTTCTTCAGCGTCATGCTGCTTAAAACCAGACTCAGTTTTCACCATGCGCTGGCCGCGGTGTTTGGTATCACAGGCGTCGCTATGCTGGTTCTCAATGCCAGTGCAGGAATCAGTTGGCAAGGCATTCTGGCCGGAGTTGCAGGCTCAATCTGTATGGCTGGCGGTATTGTGCTGACCAAATACTGGGGGCGTCCGGATGGACTGTCACTGCTCAGTTTTACCGGCTGGCAGCTCACTTTCGGTGGTTTGTTCCTGCTGCCTCTGACGTTGTTACTGGAAGGGCTCCCATCAAGTCTGACAGTGAATAATGTCTTGGGTTACAGCTACCTGGCATTAATCGGCGCAGTATTCAGCTATATGATCTGGTTCCGAGGCATCGAAAAGCTGCCGACAGTCACCACATCTTTCATTGGTTTCCTTAGTCCTGTTTCTGCCTGTCTGTTGGGGTTCTTTATCCTGGGTGAAACATTGTCTCAATACCAGTTACTCGGCGCGTTCAGCATTGTCATTGCACTGTATTTCTCCCTGCCCCGACCTCAGGCAGCAACCACAACCACTTTAACGACTCAGCTATCAAAATAGGACAATACCATGAATGTATTAATTATCTCTGGCAGTCAGCGCGAAGCATCTCAGAGCCTGCATGTGGCAAATTACTTAAAAACTCAGAGCCTGAAGCAAGGCTTTACACGCGCAGATGTTCTGGATCTACATGATCTGGCACTGCCTTTCTGGAATGAAGGATTTTGGTCAGGCTCCGAGGAGTGGAACGGCTGGCAGCCAGTGGCTCAGACACTCCAAGCAGCCGATGCAGTAATTCTCATCACGCCTGAGTGGCATGGTATGGCGACACCCGCCCTGAAAAATTTCCTGTTACTTTGTACAGATAAAGAGCTGGGACACAAGCCGGTGTTATTGACCAGTGTGTCTGCCAGTATCAATGGCGTGTATCCCATTTCGGAGTTGCGTATGACGGGTTCGAAAAACAATCACGCCTGCTTCATTCCTGATCACCTTATCTTCAGACAGTCGGAAGCGTTAATTACGCAGGATCTCCAATGCAGCGATCATCATTTTTCGGAACGCTGTAGCTACACCTTACACCAGTTGAATGCCTACGCTCAGGCCCTGAAAGATGTACGTCGCTCCCTTGATGGTTTATCAGAAAAATTCCCATACGGAATGTAACCAGCCACCATTAATTCAGCGATCGTTGCTACAACGATCGCTGCTACAGTGACCATCTGATACTAAACTGTCGGTATCTCTCTTTAACAAAAGTGCACGCTTTTATTCAAGTACTCTTTCTCGAATTGTGCCTTGTTTTTCTGCTGCTCTGAGTATCCGTGCACAGCCCTCAAAGAATACAGGTGAAATAGCGTTACCACAGAGAGTTACTGAGGGACCAAAGTAAACCAGCACACCAGTCCGCCACTGGCGAGACATGCTGACCAAGCATAAAAATGATCAAACTGCGCACTCTTAATGATGACTAAATAAGCAAGGCGCAGTACAAAAACCAGTTCCACCAGTAATTGCAATGGAAACAATGACATACCATATACATTTATCAGCAGTGAAGCCGAGGAATCACTCACCTCAGCAACATTTTCTCCTTGGGTATGTAACCAGAGAAATTTGTATAAAACCAGAAACAACACAAAGAGCAGATGGTTAGCGGTCAATATCAGCAGTGTCTTTTTCATTGTCCGCGCTCCTTGTTCCTAATAGTAAAACAATGCATGCCTGCGCGTAGAAAGGCATATAAGTAGATAGATATATTGTTGATTTATTAAATCTATAGGCAGAAATGGAACAAAGATCCAACTCCAGTTATCAGGTTTATGAAATACAAAGAATGAGGTGTCGGGAGGTTAGCACGCCCTCACCCTGCCCTGATTTTGACTTTCTCCTGCCGACTTAAAAAGTACATCTTGTCGCAACATAAGTGTCACACATCTTGCATAGGCTTGTTGCAAACTGAGCGGATGCCAGTAGAAACTGAATATTAGTACTCACAATAAAATAGGAACAGACGTTGATCTCCAGTATTCCTACAGCAAAAGCCAATCCTTACCTCGCTGTGTTTGACCTCGATGAAACCCTCATCGCCGCTGATTCCGCCAGCTTGTGGATTGCTTACCTGGTTGAGCAAGGTATCGCTCCCGCTTCACTGCTTGAGGAAGAGCAGGAAATGATGAAAGCCTACGCAAAAGGTGAAATGGATATGGATGCTTATATGGCAGCCACCTTAAAGCCAATCGCGGGCATGGACTACCAGGCTCTCAATGCCTTGGTTGACGACTTCATCGAGAAAAAAATCAAGCCAGCCTTATATGATGACGCCATTGAACGCATTCAATGGCACAAAAAGCGGGGAGATAAAGTGCTGATCATCTCAGCAACTGGCGAACACCTGGTCAAACCCATTGCTGCCATGATAGGCGCAGACGATGCCATTGCCATAAAACTTGAACATATCAACGGTATTTTAACCGGAAAGACCTCAGGAACTCTGACCTATCAACATGGAAAGGTGATAAGGATGAAAGCTTGGCTGGATGAGCAGGACACCCAATTTAAGGGCAGTTATGGCTACAGTGACTCCATTAATGATTTACCTATGCTGGATGCGGTAGACCGTCCTTTCGCGGTAAATCCGGATCCGGCACTGGCGCTCCATGCACAAATGAATGAGTGGACCATCATGGACTGGCGCCACGAAAATAACATTTTGCGTTAATGCGGATTGAGAAAAACATTCCGCGCAGAAAAAACGGTCTCCATGCAAAAAGTGCCCCTTGAAATAGAGCTTTCCGGGGCCACGCCAAAAACCATATCCAGAGCCGTAACTGCATTGCAGGTACGGCTCATTTTTTCTCACACCATTTTCAATGAGACTTCTATCTCATTCTGAAACAAATACTTTTCCGTCAAACCGATCATAAAATTTGTCTTTTTTACCGTCATATCGCTAACTTAGGCATCAAATGGAAAAGGTTCATTCAAATTATTCGATGTTGTTGTTCAACTACGACACCTTATATTCTTTTTCAGACAATCTAAAATAGTAATCATTCATAGTGATGAGTGTGCCGGTCATGAAACAAAAACAAGTTTACGACCCATTAACGGTCATTATCCATTGGCTGACGGCAATCGTTGTCATTGGGCTCTTTGCAGTAGGCTTCTGGATGGTAGATCTGAATTACTACTCAAAATGGTATCAAACCGCACCGTTCTGGCATAAGTCAGTCGGTATCTGTCTGGCAATTGTCACGGTTTTTCGTTTGTTGTGGAAATTATTAGCAAAATCACCCGTAATCGAAGGTGCACGCTGGGAAATAGTGAGCGCTAAAATCGCCCATTTTCTGCTTTACCTGATGATGTTTGGCATTTTTATGTCTGGGTATCTGATTTCGACTGAAGACGGGCGAGCTATTGACGTTTTTAATTGGTTTTCTGTACCCGCGATGGGCGAACTGTTTCCAGATCAGTCTGACATTGCAGGCGAAATCCACGAATACCTGGCATATGGCCTGATAGGACTCGCAGTAATCCATGCTTTGGCTGCGTTAAAGCACCATTTCATCAACAAGGACAATACATTGAAAAAAATGTTGGGAGTTAAATAATATGAAGAAACATTTGATTGCTTTGGGCTTAATGGCGGCAGCCTCTGTACCAACTATTGCCAACGCCGCTGACTACGTGATTGATACTAAAGGCGCGCACGCTTCAATCAACCTGAAAGTTAGCCACCTGGGTTACAGCTTCATTAAAGCACGTTTTAATAAATTTGACGGCTCATTTAGCTATGACCCGCAAGATCTGGCTGCATCCAAAGTAACAGTCAATGTTGATACTTCAAGTTTTGACAGTAACCACGCTGAGCGTGATAAGCACGTTCGCAGTGGTGATTTTCTTGACGTTAGCAAATACGGTACCGCGACTTTCACATCAACAAAAGTAGAGCCTAAAGCAGATGGTGAAATGACCATTTATGGTGATCTGACACTGCATGGCCAGACAAAACCTCTGGAAATTGATGCTAAATTTGTTGGTGCAGGTGAAGACCCGTGGGGCGGCTACCGTGCCGGTTTCACAGGCTCAACCCGTATTGAACTGAAAGATTTCGGTATTCAGGTAATGGGTACATCCAGCTATGCTGACCTTGAACTGCATGTTGAAGGTATTCGCCAGTAATACTGACGAAATCATGACTTGCCGTCACTTCTGCAAAGCTTTAAAAATCCGGCTAAGGCCGGATTTTTTATTCCATTTTCGGCTTTCGCCAGGTAGCCTTTGAGCTGTATTGCCTCTTACCCAGTAAGTCTGGCTGTGAGTTTTTGCAAATGCCAAACGCTAACGGAACAGTCCGCCCTGAACTTCTGGTTCACTCCTCCACCATACCGTTTGCTTCTCATCCTATTATCACTCAGTTACGTATAGTTACAGATTTAAATAGGAACCCTCGGCTACGATGGTGGTCATAAATCCAAATATTAACTAAAGTGCTACTTCAAGTGCAATCCGTACATATTTAGAGAAGGTAAACCATGACTCCACAAGAAAAAGAGCTCATCTTAAATGTTGCCAACAAACTGAAGCAAAGCCCGAAAAAGAACAAAGATGCTGATGCTGAAAGCCTGATCAGCAATGAAATTGCTTCACAGGAAGATGCCATTTACAAACTGACTCAGGCTGTACTGGTTCAGGAGATGGCGCTTAAAGAGCTCAAGCAAAAGAACGACTACCTGGAGCAGTGCGTTGAGCACCATAAAACGGAAGCTAATCGCGGTGCTCTGAGTAAAATGATGGGGGGCAGCCGCCCTGAGCCGATGCCACCTCGCCCTGTTCATCAACCAAGTGCCTTCGGCAGCTTCATGCAGACTGCTGCCAGCGTAGCCGTTGGTATGGTTGCAGGACACATGATCAGCAATGCCCTGTTTGGCAATGATGACCCAGCAGCAGAAACTGCAGCTGCGGACACGGCATCGGCAGATGCTGCGGCAGCCGATACCGCAACAGCTGATTCTGTCACTGAAACAGCATCCACTGATGCCGCACAGGAAAACACTGGTGGTTTCCTGGATGACAGCTCAAGCTTCGCATCAGATTACACCGATGGCAGCACAGGTTTCGGAAACGCCGGATTTGAAGAAAGTGGTTTCGGCAGCGCCGGTTTCGACGACAGTTTTGCCAGCGCGGATCCAACCCGATTTGGTGGTGATAACTTTGGTGAAGGCGGCTTTGGCGAAGATAGCTTTCTAGGCGGAGACGATTTCGGCTTCGACGAAGACGTGTAAATAAGACCACAGACTTAGATCTAGGCCGCCCTGCATAGCATACTGGGCATTAAAGATAAAAAGGCACCATTGGGTGCCTTTTTATCCTCGCTCATCTTTCGGCGTATCCATCACCACCATGGTCGTAATGGTGTTAACCTGTGGTATTTCACCGAGCTTTTCGGAATGAAAGCGCTTATAAGACGCCAGATCCGCAGTTTCAACCCGTATCAGGTACTCACTACTGCCTGTTATATTATGACATTCCACAACTTGCTCTGAATCCATAACCTGCAGTTCAAAATCACGCTGAGACTTGCGGCTGTGATCTGACAACCCAATTGACACATAGGCCACAAACCCTACTCCCAGCTTGTTTCTGTCGAGTACAGCTCGGTATCCGCTGATGACTCCTTTTTTTTCCAGTTCCTGTACCCGTCTTAATGTTGCCGATGGTGATAAACCCACCCGCTGGGCGAGGTCAACATTCGAGAGTCGACCATTGGCTTTTAGCTCATGCAATATTCTTTCGTCAAATCTATCCATAGCACAACTTCATTGTGAATTATTTCAGTTTCAAGCACATTCAGACAGATAATTTAATGAGATTTAAATTAATATTCAAGCATAGAAAAACACTTGAACGGGAAGATAATAACCATGGAATATCAACAGCTTGCAGCACTTGTCACTTTTGCCTTTGTTTCCTGCGCAACACCGGGACCGAATAACATCATGCTCATGACCTCTGGTGCCAACATCGGCTTCATGCGCACGATTCCACACATGTTAGGCATTATTTTCGGTTTTAGTTTCATGGTCATTCTAGTGGGGATCGGGCTGGTTGGCTTTTTTGAAGCCTACCCCGTGTTACAAGATATACTGAAAATCGCTTGCTCCGTTTATCTGGTATATCTTGCCTACGCCATTGCGAAAAGTAAGCCAAGCACCTCGCAAGCATCAGATTACCAACCTATGACATTTTTGTCAGCAGCCGGTTTTCAATGGCTCAACCCCAAAGGATGGTCAATGGCATTATCTACAGTGAGTGTTTTCAATCTGTCACAAAACTGGCAAGGCATTGCAATCATTGCTGCAGCCTATGCCTTCGTTAACGTGCCCGCGGTCAGTATGTGGACCTATGCCGGACAGAAAATGCAATCAGTCCTTAATGAAGAAAACAAACTACGCTGGTTTAACTACGGAATGGCGGCCCTGCTACTGGGCTCTCTGGTACAGGTGATTTGACCCGTACCAACGGTGCACTGAATGACAGAATTGCTTAAATCAAAAAGCCTCCGACATGGAGGCTTTCGTTACTTTGTTGACGTTACTATTTTTTCTTTGCATCTATACACTGCTTTAGATGTAATACTGAAAAGCCATCTGTTAAAAAGCTGTATTTTTGAAGATTTATATTAAAAGCTATCTAAACATTATATGTAGAAGCTTATCTTCAGCAAAGACAAGTCAGAATGAAATAGTCACTTCTTGGATTTTGCTTCATCCAAAATTTCACGGATACGTTTGTTAGAGACGCGTTTAGCCATAATATTTACTCCTTGTTAATATTTACTTACCTCGGACTAAATCTATGCCCACAACGAATTATGGGTACTTCTCTGGAACAACTACAGGAAGGCTAACTTCCAGAACCACAGTGTTGTTGGGCTCCTGAACCAATATACGCAACTTCACAGTGATGTGAAGAGTACAGAGTAAAAGAAACACGATTATCACTACTCTGTGAAATTAACAACCTCCAAAGAAAGACCTTTCATCCGAATATTTTCCTGCAACCATCAACGAATACCTGATTAAATTCATCTTTAATGCCACTAGTCATCACAATATTCACATTCAATAATTGTGATGTATGTCAATATTTAACACCTACATAACAAAATTTATTTTGTAAGCAAAGTATTTTAATGACACCTGAACGGTATTTTGCAGACTAAAAAGCACCAAACCTGATTGCTTTTTGAGTGAATGGTTGCGTTTTCTACATTATTGCTTTACAGCACATGCTAGTCTGGGTAATATTCGCGACCTACGGAGAGATGGCTGAGTGGTTGAAAGCACCGGTCTTGAAAACCGGCATACGTTAATAGCGTATCTAGGGTTCAAATCCCTATCTCTCCGCCACATTCAAAGCCCCAGCAGTTATGCTGGGGCTTTTTCGTAATACGCATTCAAACCAGAAGAGCAATATGAGTCACTTGTTATTCAACGAGTACAAGTGTGGGTTATTGTGCCTCAATGGATTTCTGAATGGCAGGACCGATTTGACGCTTGCGGGACGTCACGCCATCCATAACCAGAATGTCTCCTTTGATAGCAGTACCGAAAGCGTCCGCCAACACTTTTTTATCCTGACTGTCTACCCAAAGAATATTGGCACGCTTGTTTTTCGTATCTGTGATTGAAAAGAACAGATAATCGAGCCCCTGTTCTTTTTTGAAAGATGTCATTGCTGTAAGAAATTCTGATTTTCTGTCAATTAACTGCTGAGCGGTCAGCGTTTCTGCAACGCCAATGCCCACCTTCTTCCCGCCGAATTCGAAATTTTTGTAGTCCATCGTCAAAATACTTTCAGCAGAGAAATGACTGAGATCCGACTTCGCCACCAGCATTTGTTGGCCAAATTCCTGAATATCCTTAATACCTGCAATTTTTGCCAGTTTGTCGGCATAACGTTTGTCATAGTCCGTTGTGGTTGACGACTGAAAAACTACGGTATCAGAAAGAATAGCCCCAAGTCCCACACATGCTATTGCTTTCGGGATATCGACTTTTAACCTTTCTGCACTTTCAGTCAGGATCGTCGCGGTCGACCCCCACGCCCGAATATCCATACTCACAATTTGCGGTAAACGAATCGGGGAGCTTCCCAATGCATGATGGTCAATAATCGCTGTGATTGATTCCGGCTGAATAGAGGCAGCTAATTGCGTTGACTGATTAAAGTCCAGCAAACCTATTTGGTATGAAGAAAAATCCGTTTTTACCTGTGGAGCATCAATTCCACAATAATTCAGTACAAACTGACTTTCCGGGTTAGGATTTTCAGTGATCGCAGGAATGCCGCCATAGAGGTGTGCCGCCATAATTGCTGACGCAACACTGTCGGTATCAGGACTAAGATGTCCTACCCACACCAGGTTATCTGTATTGTTATTAGACAGGGTATGTAAATCCAATGCGCCTTCTGCAACGCAATTAAACGAAGCCAAAAGGGTCAAACCAAGTAGTGAGGGTTTCATTTTTGTCCTTACAATAAATCGAGTTAATTTGCAGTACAGTTTGCTGCCTGCAGAACGCAATTTAGTGTCGCCTGAAAATGAATTCACCTTATATTTGTAAGCGATTTTGTTTTTTTCGACAAACAACACAGTTAAGATATTTTCCTTAAAAATCATGACGTTTAATGATTTACAAATGTGTCAATGTTCACCTTTTTGCGATTCAGGTTGCAGCGTCAATGCAGCTGTTATAACGAAGGTGTAAGTGCATACGCAATGTTCGCTTTAAAACACCACTTTCCCTTTTTCCGTATCCCAATAACAGCTAAAGCTCAAAGCAAGCAATTGAAAACAAACCCTCTGCTGCATACACTGTTGGTATTCAGAGCAAAATGACACTTGTCTATGCCATTGATCCCTGCTTTTCTTCGGTCGAAAACAACCCGGGACTTTTCCTTGGTACCCTGCCGCAGACTACAATTAAACTTATTTTTAGCGACATCTTTGTTTATGTTTGGATGTAGCCATGCCCCAAGTAACGATAAGCATCCGAGCCAGGCGATGTCTGCTGACACCAACAGCAGACTTGCAAAGGTTGCTCAACCTTATGTGGACAGCCATCCTGAGTTAACCGGTTTTTACCCTCTAGCTGATGGACAGGAAGCCTTTTTGGCAAGACTGGCACTCATCCACAGCGCCGATAATAGTATCGACCTTCAGTACTACATATACCGCGACGATGCCACCAGCTCTCTCCTCACTTATGCCTTATATAAAGCGGCAGAGCGTGGCGTGCGGGTGCGGGTGTTACTCGATGACATGCAGTCTCGCGATGACGCTGTTATGGCCTCGCTATCCAGCCACCCGAATATTGAAGTACGGCTCTTTAATCCATTTCGTCAGCGTGTCAGTCGTGCTCTGGGGTTTATTGGTGACTTTGACCGTTTAAATCGTCGTATGCACAACAAAGCGCTTATTGTCGACGGGACTTTCGGTATCGCGGGCGGACGCAACATCGGGGATGAATATTTTTCGGCTAATGGGGAGGTCGATTTCGGGGATTTTGATCTCCTGATGCTCGGAAATATTATTCCTCAACTCTCCCTTGAATTTGATACTTACTGGAACAGTAAGCCAGCTTCACCAATCGAAGATTTGGTGGATAACTATGCGCCGGTTTCTCAGGCACAACTGGATAAATGGGAAGCCATGCTGCAACAGGCAATTGAAACTCAGTCGCCGTATGTCGCTCAACTGTCGGAATTACCTCTTGCAAAGAAAATTCAAGACAAATCCCTGTCCTTTTACTGGGGTGAAGCTGAACTACATTACGATCCACCAGAGAAAATCTATCAGAGCGCAAACAGTGACTTACTGCTCCATGAACTGGATGCCATTTTGTCGCAAACGCAATCTGAACTGTTTTTGGTATCCCCTTACTTTGTGCCAACGCGAAAGGGAACCAATGCATTAACCCGAGCGGCTAATAAAGGCATTACGCTCACCATCATTACCAATTCACTGGCATCTAACGATGTCTTTGCCGTACACGGCTGGTACGCAAAATACAGAAAATCGCTCTTGGAAGCCAACATCCGACTGTACGAAGTCAAAGCTGACCGCCTGCATAAGCGAGAACGATCATGGTTGGGGAGTTCCCGAAACAGTCTGCATGCCAAAACATTCATCATTGATAAACAGGATGTATTTGTCGGATCGTTTAACTTTGACCCGCGCTCTGCCTACCTCAACACCGAAATGGGTGTACTGGTGCAATCTCCTGCCTTTGCTGATGACGTGTACCAGGGTATAGAGCAACATATGCCGCAGTTTACCTATCGCCTTGAACTGAATGAAAGTGGCGAGATCGTCTGGTTTGATGATGCGACCGGCAAGCAATACTCAACCGAGCCTGATGCCAGCATGTGGCTACGGATCGCGGCATGGTTCTCCGGTATTCTGCCTATTGAGAATCTACTCTGATGCTCGCCCGTTAAGCCTGAACCACCGTTGAAAAGCAGCAAACTGTCATACTAAAAACAGCCGAGTTTAAGAGTTGCCAAAAAACGTAAGGCAAGAAAAAGCCCCTGTCTTGAAACAGGGGCTTTAGAAAACTATCGTTGAGCTGTGTGCGTTTGTAGTCGGAGCCCAAAGACAAGTAAGCTTCTGAACATCCACCTTGGGCGACAACCCGAATTACGCGCTTTTACGTCCGGGCATTGAAGCCATCGCACCTTTGCCTACACCTTCATATGCCACAACGTCCAGTACACTACTTTCATTGACTTGCAGACTAACCTGCTCGGCAATGTATTGTGCCAGTAACTCAACCGTTGTATCAGTCGGAATCATTTCCGTTTCACAACGAGCAATGGCCAGTTGGAACTCACCCTGAGGTGCGGTGTAGCGAAAAGCAAAATGACTTTCTTCTTTCGCGGCTTTTGCTTCCGGACTCAGATCAAGTTCATTCAACGAACAGTAATCTTCCTGAGTACCCAGATAAATGTCATGCCAACGCTCAGCCCACTGCTGTTCCAATGATGCATCACGCTCACCATCAACCAACAACTCAATCGGAGAACGATGACCATGGGCAATACGCTGACAGTTACCATCGTGCTTTTTCAAACCATGGCTGTAATGATAGAACGCCCCGGGAATCGCTTCATGTCGCAGTGTCAGTTCGAGACCCTGTACATTTTCCGGTAATTGACCTTTGAGCACATCATAAATGTGCTGAGTAACCAACTCAATCGTGACTTCATTGGCATCAATAAAGCAGTACGCCTCATCAGGACAGTTCAGGTAAATACTCTTTTCGCCGCGTAACAGGTCAACCGTTGAATAGCCCAATTGGCTTTCAGCAATGCGAATCGCCGCACTTTGACGAGGCACAATCAGTCGATGGTCAACAAATTCATCAACAAGCTGCTTGATACGTTTTTTCACGCGGCTGAAATCAAGCACCATGCTCATTTCATTCAGTTCGCCCGACATGACCACATCAAGAATCCAGCTCTCTCCTACCATTCCGCGCTGCTCACACAGGTACGAGGCATCGATAACGGTTAGATCTCTTACAAATAGCTTCAAAGTGAAGTCCTTATTGGTTCTGGTTGCGGCAAGGCATTATACGCAGCTATTTTTCTGAGTAAACCAGCGGCTTAAAATCGGTAACTTGCGCCCAGATACGCCGAAGAAACCCCAGTGAGTTGCGTTTCGACGTTAACAGGTTGACCCTGGCTGTCTTCTGCTGACCAGTTGGTGCGATCTGACGGTAACACACTATGTCGCAGACCCAGTTCAACAGCAACACTATCAGAAATTCTCCAGTCTACCCCTGCCTGAAAACCAAAAACGAATCCATCGTTTTCATATTTATCATTAAAGCGAGAATCCGATTTTGCAAACGCATAACCAAAATGAAGTCCCACAAACGGCTGGATACTTGAATCAGGCCGGAATATACGATCAGCACTCAGCATGTGTAGATGGGCGTTAATGTCGTACGCATCATCCCCTTCAAACTCTGTCGTCGAGGTGTGGTATTCATAACTGTAATACATGCGAGTGTTCCACTTTTGGCTGTACACTCCAAAGTCCAGACCACCAAAGCCTGCATAACTACTGTCATCAGAAGTAAAAAGCCCGCCATTCACAAGGGTCGCTTTATCATCATTACCCATTTGACTGGCACCAGCACGCAAACCAACAAAATACCGCAGATCTGAAGCAGGCTGAATGTCTGTCAATCCCTGACTCGCATTTTCACACCATACCGTCGCCGGAAACAGCGAAAAGATGAATCCGGCAAGGGTTATTCTTTTTCTCATGTCCACCACACCTTCAACGCAAGGCAAACGGGTTTTTGCCTTATTATTTTTTTGAGTGGTTATATTAAATCAATCTAATATTCAATACTATACACTCGGTTCCAAGACATTCAGTTCAAGGATACAAGGCTATAGTGAATCAGCTTGCAGATTTATCTGCTTCCCGAAGCCAGTTAATGGCTTCAATAGAATCTTCGAAATAGCGCACTTCACCACTGATAAACCAGCTTCCGACTTTGGACATAATCGATTGCCACCGTTCATTACCATAGAACGCTATTTTGTTAAATTTTCTCCCATGGCGCAGCCCGAGTTTAAGGTCGTCCCACGCAGCATGCAGATCCCAGCCTTCAAATTCTGTCCCATCGAAGAAAACATTAACGACAGGATCCGTTGTGCCTTCCAGGGCTGTTTCCAATAATGGGGTGATTTTTTCATAATCTTCATGAGTCAGCGTGCCGATTGCTTTCATTTCCATGAAAATTTGGTTCTCATTTTGTTCAATTTCAACATGCACACCATGTAAATAGCTCATTGTAATTCCCTCTTTTTTGCCTTTATCAAACAAGTGTAGACCGACGACGCCTATCGTCAGTGCCTTTATGAACGCAAACTGCCCCTGTACATTTCGAATAAGCACAACCATATTGCAGGGCGTGGATGCAAGTGCAAGTGCAAGTGCAAGTGCAAGTGCAAAAAATCAAAACAAGTGGAAAATCATGTCAGAAAAGATTCATTTGGCGGGAAAATAAAGCATTCAATGCAGGGAAATATCATGTCAGCGTGGTTTCATCATGCAATGAAACCACGCCTAAATATATGAATTCATTTTAATGAATGACCATTGCCTCAATAGCAATGAGTTGGGATGGTGCCAGTTCAGAGCAACTATTCAAAACCACGTCAACACAAAAAAACTTTAACACCAGCGTCTTACACGATGACAGTATTTCTCATACCGCTCACCAAACATGGCTTTCAGGACTGTTTCTTCCTGCGCAATCTGGAAATGGTTCATGTACATAACAAACACGCCGATCATCAGCACCGCTGATAGGGCCGAAAAGTAAATGAAAGCCGCCATGAGAAGACACAGTAAAGCGAGGTACATTGGGTTGCGAGAGATCCGGTAAATACCCGTTGTGACAAGGGCTGACGTTTTTGCGGGTTTATGTGGGTTAACCGTTGTTTTCGCTCTGGCAAAAGACATGACTGCAGCCAGTCCAATAAGCGTCCCCGCCAAACAGAACATTAGCATCAGCATACGCTGCCCGGCAAAGTGAAATTCGTACAAAGGCATTAATTGTGCCAGCAAATACATGCCAAAAACCGACAGCAGTAAAACTAAAGGGGGTGGCAGCCGTAAATACATAGTGCGCTCCTTATTGGTACAAAGCTCTGACTAATCAGCATTTTCGATTGCTTCTGCTTATAAGTATGGGCGAGAACTCTCAGTTCTGACAACGTCCATCGTTCTGAATTTATTGCACTAACAATTAAATGGCTACTGGCCACCGTACTTAATCCATTGCAGTCGCACTGCGCTCTGGCTAGAATCACCGCTTTGATCTGCTTCTGGTATTCTCTCATGCACGAACTGAAATATTTACAGGGTTATCCTTCACATCTAACTGACCAGATCAGCACCCTTATTCGAAATGATAAGCTAAAGGCTTACTTGTTGAATAAATACCCTGAAGCACATCAGGTTCAATCTGAGAAATCGCTGTATGATTTTGTTATGGCACTCAAAAATCAGTACCTTCGAAAATCTGCCCCCATCAGTAAAGTGGCCTACGACAGCAAAATTCATGTTGTTAATCATGCTTTAGGATTACACAGCTTTGTCTCTCGCGTGCATGGCAATAAAGTAAAAGCGAAAAATGAAATTCGGGTTTCGACCTTGTTTAAACAAGCCCCTGAGCCAATGCTTCGTATGATCGTGGTACATGAGCTGGCTCACATTCGTGAGAAAGAACACAACAAGGCGTTTTATCAGCTTTGTTGCCATATGGAACCGCACTACCACCAACTTGAGTTTGATACCCGTTTGTTGCTGACCCAGATGGATCAGGACGGATCGATATACTCAACCGCCGACTCTTAAATGTGACATTTTGGCCGTTTGATTTATAGCCGCGGCATTTATCCACTACGATTTTTGGCGCAGCTTTTGACGCAGCAGCAAGCCCAAACTGCATAGCAATACGGACACGCCCAACCTCGTCAAAGCAGTTGGGCGTGTCTGACTAAGTAGCAGTCGTTAACAGACTATCAAGATAATTGAACGCGAGTCAGATAAAAACCTGCGGAAGATCAGGACTCAAACAACCATGCTTTGCTATCCTGTCGCCGACAATCGTTGAATCGCTGCCACAACGTCATTGATACTTTTTTCAATATCCTGAATCGCCTCATTCGCCGCCTTAACCCTTTCCATACTGCTTCGGGCACTGGCAATGATTGTCGACATAGAATCCACGGCTTGAGAGGTCACTTGGCTGTTTTGCTTAACAACATCTTCAATTCTGACGGTGGATTCATTGGTACGAGCCGCCAACTGTCTCACTTCATCGGCAACCACTGCGAAGCCTCTTCCCTGATCTCCAGCTCTAGCCGCCTCAATTGCCGCATTAAGCGCTAATAAATTGGTTTGATTAGCAATCGCCGAAATAGTGTCTACCATACTGGTGATAATCTGGGACTGAGCCTCCAGTTGCGAAATCACGTCTGAAGTTGCATTCAGGCCAGCAACCATTTCGGACATTTTCGCAATTGCCTGATGCCCCGACTCACAACCTTCGGCCGACAGCTGGCAGGTTTTTACGGATAACTCGTAAGCCAGTTGATTATTTTTGCCCAAAATTGCTGATACTCCCTAGACTGAGCATATTCCGGTGAAACGAACATACGGTGATGATGTCCCTGTATTTCTTCCAGGCGGTATCCAACGGCCCCGAGAAAATTTTCGTTGGCAAACAGAATATTGCCGGACAGGTCGAACTCAATGATAGCCATCGATCGAGAAACCGCTTTCACCTGGCTTTCTAAATGGTGATGGGCCATAACCCGCTCGGTGACATCGGTCGCCACCTTGATGATTTTACACACCCGTCCTTCCTGATCATGCACCGGGCAATAACTGGCTTCTAGCCAGACTTCCCGACCACTTTTTGTTACCCGTTGGAATAATCCATTAATCGGGACACCCGACGCCAATTGGTGCCAGAACTCTCTGTATTCCTGGCTATTCCGGGTATGCTCAGTACAAAACATACGGTGGTGTTTACCTTCTATCTCATCAATCGAGTATTCCATCACGCTCTGAAAAAGTGGATTAGCCAAAAGGATCTGACCGGATGGGGTAAATTCAATAGAGGCAAATGAGTCTGTAATTGCAGTCAATAACTGATGAGATTCATGGTAAAGATGGGTAACGGATAAAAGTGTTTCCTGAGAAACCGTATTGCGTTTCAATAGACCAAACATCGGACATTCCCTGTCATCTATACATCTAAATAACAATATAGATGAACAAATGATTCCTTATGGGAATTTTATATAAAAGGAACGTGTTGAGATTTAATGACTCTTGGGATTTAAAATGCGTCTACTACAATATGGCTATGCTTTAAATCCAGTTATAAACATGATTTATCCTTATTGACACCTTTATTTTTAAACTGATTATCTAAAACCACATTTTTTGACCGAGAACTGGCTTACTTGCCGGCACGTTTAACTACCCAAAAATGCTTTAACCAGTTTTCATTTTTGTGACCTGTCACGAACTATCACATTAATCATAGAAATCGTTTCACAAAAAAAGCGCCATCATTTTGGCGCCTCATGCACTCTCTTTCTTTCAAATAAATTAAACCTGGTAAAAACGACGATGCAGTTCCTGGATATCATCCGCTAATTCCAGTACTGGGCCTTCCACTTGAGCACCTGGTACTACATCCTGAATGGGTAATGCTTTTACAGGCGCTGAGGGGACATTCCACTCCTGCAGCCATGTCGATAACTGTGCCGATGAACTGACATAGACAATACGTCCCAGCCCTACCCAGCCATGTGCTGCCGCACACATCGGGCAGTGTTCACCGGAGGTATATACTGTCGCTTTTTCTCGCGCTTCAGGCGACATGTTTGCTGCTGCCCAGCGAGCAATAGCAAACTCAGGATGCTGGGTACGATCGCCCCCGGCCACACGGTTACGATCTTCAAATAAAATGGTGCCATCTTCTGCCACCAGCAAAGAGCCAAACGGTTCATCTCCGGCGTCCAAGGCTTCCTTAGCTAAGGATATACAGCGTTGCAGATACAGCAGATCATTTCCCGTTATCATGTCTCTCTCCAGAGTTTAGGTAAGATGGTATAGGTATCAAAATGAAAGCCAACAACAGAATGAATGATGGCTGCTAGTGGAAATTGATAACTGGAATGACTATCCCAATCACGCCATTTACAAACCATTTAACGCTTCATACCATTAATTTGCTTATAAAATAGCACCGTCGCGTCGAGTTGTCCGTCAGAGCTTCGCGCAAAGGCCGGTATCTGACCTGCTTCG
The DNA here is from genome assembly GCF_017329545.1 of Photobacterium ganghwense. Taxonomy (NCBI): domain Bacteria; kingdom Pseudomonadati; phylum Pseudomonadota; class Gammaproteobacteria; order Vibrionales; family Vibrionaceae; genus Photobacterium; species Photobacterium ganghwense. The sequence continues at coordinate 631,802 of NZ_CP071326.1, read as the reverse complement.
GTATACCCAAGCTGACGATATAGTGTGGAAGCGATATCACCGAGTCGGGTGTCCAGCACCAATAGTAGCAGTTCAAGCGATACAGCCACCTCTTCCAGTGACGCCATTAGCTTTTTGCTAATCCCTTTTCCTCGCGCTGAAGTATGCACCATCAACTTTTCTACTTCACCACGATGCGAACCATTCGCTTTGGAACACAACCCCAGCTGAACTGCGCCCACTACCATACCATTTTCTATTGCCACCCAGAGTTTTCTTGTACCATTCGCTAATCCGCCCTGAACATCCTGCCAGTAGCTGTTTGCTTCAGCATGTGCTATTGGCGCAATAAAACCCACAGATGCACCGCTGCCGACGCAGTCCTGTAATAACTCCCGTAGTTGATTTTCGTAACCATCAACGGAAGAAAGAGCAATGATATTCATGAAAACAGTCCTTGTTGTAATTGAAAGCGTAACGCTATTAAGAGCGACCATTGAGCCTGGCCATCAACAATATATCGATACGAACACGGCCTGTTTTTTCGCACCTTCAAGCTCAAAACCAAAGGTGTTATACAGTCCTAAAGCAGCTTCATTATTGGCATGAACTTCCAGTTCAATACGCCTCACATTCAGCCAGTTATCACAATAATCGATAAGGTGTTGCATGAGTTGTCGCACTACACCTTGCCCCCTACTGCGTTTAGAGACCGCGATTCCAAAAGACACAACATGTCGGGTCCTCGGCTTATTTGATCCGATGATAGCCAGATGACCCAGTATTTCACCATCATCAGCACAACAGACAAAATTGTATTGATCATCTATAAACATGGCTTCAAAACAATTGCGAGAGCTGTAAGGTAAAAAACGATTATTCGCGACAACCTCCAAATCTGAATAAATAGCATACAACGCGTCAAAGTCTGCTGGCAGCCAGCTTAAGTCCATCAGCTTTATCCGGCTGCAGGAACAGTATTAGAAACTATCAGATACATATTGCATCAGCAATGCTGTCAGATACAGACCCAAGCCATATATAACATGGGTGATAACACTTCTGATTCTGGCTTTTAAGGGAGATGGCATCTTCGCAGCCGCTACCCCTAATCCAAATGCGGGCTGCATAATCAAAAAAGGAGCCGACACACTGATAACGCCAGCCATCACAGCCGGCCACAATGTAGGGGCCGATAACCATTTTTCGCCGACCACTGCAATCAAAATTGCGGCGAACAAAATGCCAATCAGATAATGGGCTCCCCATCCGAGTACGGTTTCACCTTTCACATCTGACGCGTCAGCAATCGAAGCATGCGCAAATTCACCATAGGTCATTCTCCCCAGCCACCGCCCGACCATTGCATAGTTCAGCGTCGGAACGCCCAGCACATGACGCTGAAACAACGCCCATGCATCCATCACCACTGTCGCGCCCACACCCAGAATCACAGCCTGAACAATGAATTCATTCACCCCAGATATAACCATTCCCTGCTCCTTTGATACAGTGTTACCGTTGTAAGATTGATTCTGCAGCCATACCTCTCACCCGATTCTCAGCGAAACTGTCACGATCTATTCAATTAGATCTAACCATTGGGATCATGTGCATATCCTGCTACAGTTGCATCGTACAACTTAAAGTCAGATTGAGGTCAAGTATGGAATGGCTCGATATTGGTGAAGTCACCAAGCAGACAGGATTAAAACCCTCAGCTTTGCGTTATTACGAATCCCGTGGATTAATCCGGGCAGTTGGCAGAAAAGGATTACGAAGACAATATCACCCCAAAGTGATTCAGCAGCTATCGCTTATTTCACTCGGAAGAATGGGAGGCCTGACACTGGAAGAGATCCGTGAAATGTTCACTGATGACGGCCATCTGGATATTGATCGCGCCGTACTACTGAATAAAGCCAATGCACTCGAACAAGCAATCCGCCAATTAACCAAAATTCAGTTAGGGTTACGGCATGTTGCTGAATGCCCTGAAGAAAACCATTTACAATGCCCGTCTTTTCAAAAAATGCTGAAAGATGTGACTCATGCGGAAGACCCATTGTTCCTGAAATAAATTCAGTACTTTCAGCCCCCTTTCAATCTATCAGTTGTTGAGTCAGTGTGACTCTACGTGCAAGTTTCTTCTGAACGATAACAAATAGCCAGTAAGAAGAAACATCATACTCAACGTTTCAGCGATTTGACGACACTGTCAAGCCCTTCAATCTTAAGTGCCAGTGCCATCAGTAAACCCAACTCACCTTCCGAGAACCCTTTCTTTCTGAGCCCAAAGAAAGCAAATTTCTTCTGGCGTTTCTACTCAAACCATCGCGGCCTAACTATAGATATCTCTGCACTGTATACTTTGCTAAACTCCGCCCTTTGATGAGTAAGGCCCCTGAAATGATGACTGACGAAGAGAGAATCGAACTGCAACAAAACAACCCACTGCACGGGTTAAAGCTAGAGACTATGTTGCAAGAGTTGGTGGATTTTTATGGCTGGGACATTCTAGATACAGCCATGCGCTTTAATTGCTTTAACACTAAACCCTCGATTGCAAGTAGCGTGAAGTATTTGAAGAAAACCGAATGGGCGAGAGAAAAATTAGAAAACTTTTACCTTTATCGCTTTAAGCGCATGCCACGCGCGAGCGAAGAAGAATACAACTTACCACCGAGAGCTCGAACTTTTCCTCATGGTCTTGAACCTAAAGAGCCGATGCCGCTAACCGTTGACTCTATTCTTAAGTCACAAGCTAAAGCAGCATCCTCATTTAAAAAACGCTCATCTCGTGACCGTCCGACACGTCGCTAGTACACTTCCTTAGAAAGCAATAGAGCCCTGCTGACGGATCCAGCAAGGCTCTATTGTTCTTTAAACGGGTCAACGGCAGCGAGTGGCCAACTGGTTAATCTACGCCCAAGAAACTCTCGTAATTCGACTAACTTGTAGGTTACGTCTTCTACTGATTACGCTTTTTCTTCTTTTTACCCGTTCCTGCCGGCTTTGCACGCGGCTTCATCGGTAAAAAGTAGGCTTCACTTTGGTCGTCTTCCACTTCAAAGCCTTCTACCTGCTCGCGTTCAAGCTGGAACTTGTTTTTCTTTTCTATCACTTTAAAGTGGTGGTAGTCATCGTAATCGATAAGAGATAACCCTAGACCCACTTCACCTGCACGACCACTACGCCCGATTCGATGCATATAGTCGGCAGGACTGCGCGGAAGATCGAAGTTAATCACCACTGGCAATTTTTCAATATCGAGACCGCGCGCTGCGATATCGGTAGCAATCAGTACTTGAATCTCACCAGACTTAAAACCCTCAAGAACGCGAGTACGAGCGCCTTGCCCTTTATCGCCATGAAAAACTTCGGCAGTGATGCCGCGTTTTGACAGTTTCTGAGCTAGGTGGTTACAGGCATTCTTAGCATTCACAAAAATTAAAGTCTGGCGCCATTGATGCTGTTTGATTAGATGTGCGAGTACCGCCGTCTTTTCACCTTTATTGACACTAAACACGCGCTGCACCAAAGTGCTGGCTTCTGCACTCTGTAACTGAACTTCAACAGGATCGTTAAGTAAGTGCTGAGCCAAAGTCGTGACTTTCTCAGGGAAAGTGGCAGAAAATAGCAGCGTCTGCTTATTCTCAGGCAGTAAAGCAAGAATCTTATTGAGTTCTTCGGTAAATCCTAGGCTCAACATACGGTCGGCTTCATCAAGCACGAGCGTTTTTACTTGGTCTAGCTTAATCGCGTTACTCGATACCAGATCAAGTAGTCGTCCCGGCGTTGCAACAATGATGTCACAGCCACCACGCAGCGCCTGCATTTGTGGGTTCACGGATACACCACCAAATACGGCAACCGTTTTGATCTTATCTCTAAGATGGTATGAGTAGGATTTAACGTTGTAAGCCACCTGCGATGCCAGCTCACGAGTAGGAACCAAAATCAGATGAGAAACGAAGTTGCCACGACGAGCATTTGATTCACCTTGCTGAAGAATTTTCTGCAAAATTGGCAGCGAGAAAGCGGCGGTTTTACCTGAGCCCGTATTGGCTCCGCCTACCATATCCCTGCCGTCAAGCACATGCGGGATGGCATGAGATTGAATAGGTGTTGGTTGGCTATATTCTAACACTTCTAGTCGCTCGACTAAGGCTGGAATCAGGCCAAGGTCGGCAAATGTCGCTTGCTGTGTTTTATCTGTCATTACGATGAGTGGCTCAGTACTGGGTAAAGGCCGAGTATCTTATGCTATTTAGCGCGAGGGTGTTAGCGATAATGAGCCAAACAGAAGATTGGCTAGAGAAGAACTATCGGGTCAGGTATTTCCTTTAGCTAGCATGAGTTAATGTTTTTTATAACCAGAACTCTACTATTCACTATGGAGGCGGTCGCGACTCACTTTAGGGCAAAAAGGAGTCAGCCAGACAGTCTTACTCTTTTGAAGAAAAACACATTGTATAGTGGGAAAAATTAAGGTTACCGATGTAGGTCACATCCGCTTCAAAGGTTTCACGACGCTGTCCAGCCCTTCAATTTTCAACGCTAAACACAGCTTTAATAGGTCACCCAGCTCGCCACTCGGCCAGCCTTTTTTATCGAACCAAAGCAGATACTCTTCAGGCAGATCGATGATGACACGCCCGCTGTACTTTCCAAACGGCATTTTTACATTAGCCAGTTTTACTATTTGCTCTTTATCAAACATGTGAGTCACTACTTTTGCATGTTGTTTTCAATCGGTCTGATCATATCAGAAAAGACATCTTTAAGCCTTAGTATGCGGAATGTCACTTAGTGTCTTAACACAGTGCTTCAGCCTCAACACAGAGCCTCAACTTAGTGCCGTAACATGGAGCCTTAACATAGGCAACATATAAGCTGAAAAATGTAGAATTAGCCTGATAGGGCTCAGGCTTGCATGTCTCGATAAGAACGGCATTCCCGATCACTATCCTGCAACCCGAATTGCGCAGCCATAGTCGTCAGCTGTTCACGGTAACCATCCAGTTTGGCTTCATCGTCAGTCATAATGGCAAACTCCGCAAAGTCGCCAATACCCGCAAGACTGTCGACTGTAATATGAAACTCCCCCAGAAAATAAATACTGCGTGTTTTGCTGGTCTGAAGCACAGGATCAAGCCCCATCGTCAGGAGCATACTGCAGGCTTTATCGGCATCGGTAATATTGACCGCTTCACAGCGATCCGGCTCAGGCCCCTTCACAATCCATAGCTGAATACCGGAAGGCGACATGCTGCGGATAGACACCAACTTTCCCTGTTTAGCATAAGTCCGGGAAGGTGTATCAAAAAAGGTATCCGATTCAACATTTTCTTCCAGCATCACTTCATGTGGCATCTGTTTCAGCTGTGCCAGAAAAGCAGACTTGGATGCCAGTCGGTATTTTAACTCAACTTCGTATTTCCCTTGAAAATGCTCACTACTCACGGGATACCTTCTTTAAATTGTCGTTACTTAATGATTTGGTCAGGTTACGCTGCCGCAGTCCATTCCACAGATGTCAGTATGTGGTCACCACATACCACTGCTGCACTGAACACTGCGCCAGCATTAATTTTCCCCACCCCTGCCGGAGTCCCCGTCATAACGATATCGCCATTTTCCAGCGTCATGAATTTCTGTATCTCAGCCAGAACGACGTCAGGTTTGTAAATCATGAGGTCTGTTGTACCACTTTGCGTGAGTTCACCATCAATATGAAGCGTCAGACCCAATGGCGTTTCCTGCAATGCATCACTGCTCACTGCGGGACTGATAGAAACAAACGGACTGAACAGAGCCGCGCCGTCAAATGCCTTGCAACGATCCCACGGCAGCCCCTTTTCCTTAAGCTTGTTCTGCACTTCACGCTTAGTCAGATCCAGCCCCACGGCAACAGCAGAAAAAACACCATCCTGATAAAGGTAAGCCAGTTCAGCTTCGTAATGTAACTCATCGCCATTGTGAGAAGCGGAAAGTTGATTTGTTATTGCAGAATTTGGTTTGGAAAACAGCACCATTTCATCGGGGATATCATTGCCAAGCTCATGGATGTGAGCGACATAGTTTCGGCCAACACAAATAATTTTACCGGGGGAGACAGGTGTATTTTCAACGACTACTGTTTTCATTGGGCATCCTTGTTTACTAATCACAGTGCTAAATAATCCAGGCTCTGGATGATTTAAATATTCGAAATATCAGTATCTTGGAAGATTCACCCATGCACAGGTAGCCTCAAGTCTGGAAAACGACAGCTATCACTTCGGCTAAAACTACAGCAATAAAGCCTCAGGCATGGATCACGCCAAGCATGTAAAAATTCGCGGCGGTGACAGTTCTTGTTATCAAGTGCTATGAGCCAAGACAACCGTCAGAATCAATCCACAGTTGTCTGTTCACATAACTCAAGCTGCTAAAATCAGCAACGCCAAAAGCAATAAGGCCGGCATCGTGCCGGCACTTAAGGTTGTTTCGCTATTCTACTGTTACTCAGAGAGAAATACTAAGTTTGCATTCACAGGAACTGAAAGCAAGATAGAATTCAGTTTGGCAATATCACGTAGTTTGTCCACACCGCCATCCAGCCCAAATGCCCCTGCTTTTACTTCCACAGGTTTAATCGTCGAAACCAGTAAACCTCCATTTTCCAAACCGGTAATTTGTACTGATGCGACCAGGCGTTCATTTTTGCCATGCAGATCTAACGCAAATTCAACATCGGTCACTTCTGTTTTACCCGGCGCCAATGCTTTCAGCTTGGCGACGTCGACTTTCGCCATAGCTGTTGTGAAAGGGAATTTTTCAGTGTCGAACAGCTCTTTTTTCATCCTCTCATCGCGGATCTGAATATTGGTATCAACACTGTTCAGGTCAATGGTCAGTTTTACTTCGCCATCGTCAGAAATGGAACCGCTCAGGTTACGGAATCCGTGTTGCTCAAACACCGCGTCATTTTTAACGGAAGAGAAGCCAACGCTGGATTTGCTGCCATCCAGATTCCAGCCTGCAAACGCAGGTACACTGCCCGCCAGCATCAAACCAGCCACGGCTAACCCGCATATTGCCTTTTTCATCCCTAAAGCCATCATTCACCTCGTTTTTTGGTTTGCAATCCTAGAACTATAGGCCAGCTTTACCTCGTCGGTTAATGGGGGGGAAAGAAACTCGCTTCCCTTCTGCGGTTAAGATCGCAATATCAATCGGTTTCCCCTTGTCATCCAGGCGAACTTCTCCGATGGCGCTGCGGTTGATAAGGCGATGATCGTTATCCAGATCCGGATCGCGTTTGTATATTTTCAATCGCTTACGTTTGGTGAACCAGTTTAGTGGCGACCGCGGGCTGTACAGAATCCGATCCAGAAAGTCGCAGATACGTAACAGTCGTTCAGGAAATTCATTCTTAATGCCGCTGGCGGTAATCTGATAGATGTTCGGGCTACTTTTTCGAAAACGCAGCTTCACGTCATAGGCAAACGAGTAATGAACATCTCCGGACAAAATCACAAAATTCGTCGGCGTTTTTGAATGCGTAAATATGCTGATCATGGTATTGGCCGACCCCGGATGCGCCATCCAGTTTTCCGCATCCACGATTAGCGGACGCCCCAGCCAGGTCATCAGACGCTGTAACGTCTCGATGAATTTCACCCCAAACATCGGTGCCGCCGATACCACAATCACCGCCGACTCATCGATCAACTCCTGATGAAATTCCAGCAGCGCTTCCCAGTCCATCAGCCCCGAGGGTTTATTCATTGTTGACTCAGAGCGCCAGCGTCGGGTGCGGGTATCCAGCACCACCATTTTCGGCGTCGTGGCAACGGTATAGTGCCAGCCTTCAAAGCGATAAAGATAATCAATGAAGCTATCCTGATTATCACTGTCAGGCTCATCAAAATAACGCATAGCGTGAGTCAGAAAAGTCTCATCAAACTTCTCAGGTGCGTTCCCCCATCCCTGACATAACCAGTAACTGACCAGGCCATTCCCGATAATACGGCGGGAAAATGGATCGCTGTATGCTGCCTGTTCCCAACCCACTGTCAGGTTCCAGTCATCAGTAATGTCGTGATCATCGAAAATCATATATGTCGGCAAATGCGCCAGCAGTCGTTGAACCTGCGGCAAGCCTTCAACAAACGCGGTAATTTCCGGGGTTTCTTTCATCCAGAGCTGCTGCCATTGGGACGGCAACGTTTCTCCACCCCAGTTGAACTGGGATTCTTGCAGGCGCAGCGGATTAACACATCGCCATAAAACCGGCGACCAAACTAACAGATACATCGCCATGAATTCACTCAGCGAGATCAGGTGGTTCCCTGATTCGCGCGAGCTGAAAACCGGCACCCGGCGTCGCAGCCAGCGGCCAAGCGCTGGCAACTTATCAATAATTTCTTCTCCGCCTTCGAAATAATGCGGCAGAATTTTGTCACGCAGATAAAAGTTATACGGATGCTGGTACAACTCGGAGGCACTCTGAATTCTGGCTTTCTCAAACGTCTCATCATAGAGCCCCAACCGTTCAATGACTTGCTGGATTGCATCCAGCATGGCGCCTGCCACGTGATCGGCATAAATCTGATCGCCACTGAGCATCAGCAGTGATGGACGTTCTTCAATAGCCTGGCTTTCCAGTTGGGTATCCGCTGCCACCAAGCTGTCTTTACTTGGATAATGAGGGTTTCGGCAAGAGCCATGCAGAATATAATCTGCCCGCGGTTTGATGATGAAAGAAACCCGTTGCTCTGTACCATAAAGCAAAGAAGGTTGTAATTTCGCCAGTGAACCAGATTGCGTCAGCAAATCATATTCCAGTGGCGTGTTCGCCGGGAATTCGCCGTGAAACGTTACCTGATATATCCAGGCATGTTGCCCAATTCGAACATGATGTCCGGATGCCAGATCCGCTTCAAAACAGGCTTCCTCTTCACTGGCACGGTGAAGTGTAAACGTGCCATCCAGTGGGGAAGAAACGGCCAGCCACAGCGTTATTTCCTGCGGTGTCACTTTACGTAACACCGGGCCCGCAAGAATCAGCGGCAGATCAGATACAATCGTTTGTAGTTGTTCTTGTGATGTTTCAGGCATAACCAGATGACTCTTTTATTCTTTTTTAATCACAGTACCAATAATGCGCGTGACGATCTATCCTCTGCCTGGGCAGAATCACATAACTTGACACCGTTTTTACCCAGCAGCTTCACTCTGTGGATTGCTCGCAGATACTGTTGCTCAGTCTTAAGTGGACCTAAAGCAAATAAGTACACTTAGCGCCCATTTTGCTGAAACAAGCGTGCCAGTTCTGTGTACAACCAGTTCATCACCCGTCCCTCACCTTTGTCTCGACGTTTGACCACTCCCATCTCTACCATCAGAGGCTCAGGAATCGCTTCCGTTGACAGCTCAACCAGATAAGGCGCATACCAGTCCTCCCGAATCACATGTTCAGGCACCAAAGCCCATCCAATGCCTCGAATCACCATTGAGGAAATCAGATAGTAGCTATCGATATGCCAGTAATTCGCCGATAGTGGCTTACCTTGACTTCGTCCCATACGATCTCGGATCACCAACTGGCGATAGTCGGTCAACTCACTAATTGTAGGGGCTGGATTTTTCGCCAGCGGATGATGCGGGGCCACCACCAATGCATGTTTAAACTGGCCGATGGAGGTGAATTCCAGGCCGTCCGGTAACGCAGACTGATGGAACACCACTCCGATGTCGGCTTTTTTCTCCGCAACCCACTGTGCAATGTCCTGTTGGGAACCATTTATCACCGTTAGTTTCAGCAGAGGAAAACTCTCTCCAAGCTGCGCAAACAGGGATTCGAACACAGTGATCGGCACAGCTTCGTCCATCGCGATAGTGAACGCACTCTCCTCCCCTGCCGCCATGGTCAATGCCCGTGACTGTAACCGCTGACACTGGGCCAATACGGCCTGAGCTTCTACATACATGTCCTCGCCGCGTACCGTTAAAACGGGCAGCTTGGCACTGCGGTCAAACAGATCAAACCCTAAATCCAGCTCCAGATTGGTAATTGCTGTGCTGACACGAGACTGCGCTTTGCCTAACTTGCGGGCAGCAGCAGTGAATGAGCCTTGCTGTACCGCACTGACAAAGGCTTCCAGTTGGTCAAGAGTCCAGTTCATTCAGTATCTTAGCTCTATCAATTTGAAAACGACTGAGGTGAGTGTAGTGAAGTTTGCGCGCTTTATCCATCCGATTTTCGGATGGTAACTAACTTTGAACAATCCGATTTATGGACATAATGGCCGCATTGAAACTAACCGAGTACAAATATGCAATTACAAGAACACTCAATCGGCAAGAATTTCTGGCGTTTTGCCATTCCTTCTATGGTCGCCATGCTGGTTAATGGTATGTATCAAATCATTGACGGCCTCTTCGTTGGCCACTACATCGGCTATGAAGGCTTAGCTGCCATCAACCTTGCCTGGCCGGTGATCGGTATCTTGACCGGTATCGGCGTCCTGATTGGTATGGGCGCTGGCACGCTGATGTCGATTTTCCGCGGAGAGCAAAACCGCCATCAGGCACGTCATGCTTTGTTTTCCGGCATCGTGCTGACTGTGATTGCCGGACTGCTGATGACCGGTTTGCTCAGCATTACCCGCACTTGGTTAATGACTCAGCAAGGCGCTGAAGGCCACCTGCTAGCAATGGGTGAAGTATACCTAAGGGTATTCAGCACTGGCGCCATTTTCACTATCGCGGCAGGTGCGATGCCAATGTTGGTCAGAAACCTGGACCGTCCTAACCTTGCGACCGGGCTTATGGCTACAGGCGCCGTGTTGAACATTGCACTGGATTATGTGTTTATCGGTGTGATGCAGTGGGGACTAGAGGGCGCAGCGATTGCCACTATCATCGCGCAGGCACTGATTACCATCGCCGCTGTCGGCTACTGTTTTACCCGTCACTCACCGCTCAAATTGACTGCCTCGGCCTGCCGTTTCAAACTGCCTCTGGCGAGTCAGATTGTCAAACTTGGCGTATCACAGTTGTTTATGTATGCCTATTTCAGCTTCGTACTGGCCATCCATAACACCTTATTCATGAGTTATGGCACGCCAGTTCATGTCGGGGCATTTGCAATCATAGGTTACCTTGTCACGCTGTATTATTTGCTGGCAGAAGGTATTGCGATGGGTATGCAGCCACCAGTCAGCTACTATCTGGGTGCGAAGCAGCACGACCGTATCAAGGCCACCGTCATCCTTGCCAGCAAAGTCGTTGTATTCATAGGCATTGCCGCCGTCAGCCTCCTGAACCTTTACCCCGACTTACTGGCGAACCTGTTTGCGCACGGAGACGCGGCGCTGATGGCTGAAACGGTACACGGGATTCGTCTGCATTTATTCGGGTTATTTCTGGATGGATTCATTGTTCTGTCTGCCGTGTACTTTATGGCGATGAATCAAGGGGGGAAAGCATTGTTTATCTCAGCCGGTAATATGATGATTCAGCTCCCATTCCTCTACTGGCTACCAAAAATGCTGGGAATCGATGGGATCTGGCTTGCCATGCCGTTATCCAATATCGCACTGGCAATGATAGTAATTCCAATGATGTGGCACGATTTGCACCGAAAGCCCGCCGTGGTTGCACAAAGCACGTGCACGGCAAGCTAACCCGCCAGATCTGATTCAATTCCCCCAAACACAAGGCGTTAAACGGATTTTTAGTTTAGCGCCTTTCATGTGTACAAAACTTTCCGATTTAATTGTGCACAATAATGGTGATTTTTTTCATCAGGCTGTAAAATGCGTCACACTTCTGAATACCCGTCGCCATCAGTGAAAGCAAAGTCAGTATGATGGTTTTAATAGGGAAATAAAAAGGTTGAAGGTTATAGCGCTGATGGGAAGCCTTAAAAGTTCGATGAAACCAGCCACAAAAACTAAAACTGCCGGTCAGTCACAAGATGATGTCGTTTATTGCCACATCTTTGATGCCATTCTGGAACAACGTCTGCCACCGGCAACCAAGCTCAGCGAAGAAGCACTGGCTGAGATTTTTGGCGTAAGCCGCACTATCATCCGCCGTGCTCTGTTACGTCTGTCTCTGGAGCAGGTAGTTGTCATTCGCCCAAACCGCGGTGCAATGGTAGCCTCACCAACAGTAGATGAAGCAAGGCAAATCATCAAAGCCCGCGAAGTCATGGAACTTGCCATCACAGAACTGGCCGCCGAAAACGCCACCAAAGCTCAGATAGATGAATGCCGCAAGCTGGTCGCAAAAGAAAACAAAGCTTTTGAGCAGGGTGATTACGGCAGTGGTCTTCGCTTGTCTGGCGAGTTTCACATCAAGCTGGCTGAAATGGCAGAGAACGCACCATTACTGGCATTCCAACGCAGCCTGGTTTCTCAGACTTCACTGCTGATTGCCCAGTATGAAACCAGCAATCATTCAAACTGCTCGCAAGATGAACACAGTGCCCTGCTGAATGCCATCGAGTCCGGTGACAAGGAGAAGGCACTGGCTCTGATGCAGGAGCACCTGGATCATATCCGCTCGAAACTGAATCTGGATGGCCGTACAGCATCAAGCGACCTGCATGTGGTTTTCTCTAATGTACTGAAAAATCGCTGAGACTGAGATTTCCCCTTATCAAATCAAGCCACCTTTTTTGGTGGCTTGTTTTTTACAGCATCCTATCAGCCCCCCCTGACACAACTCTCGTAAACTTGCTCCCATCCAGTCTTTTCCTCATATTTACAACTTTTACCTACTCAAAACTGGTTACTTTCGTCCGCCATTTTCTGGGCTAGATTTGTGTCCCAACACAAATTTGAAACAAAATTGTATACAGTTATTGTATCCAAATTACTCAGAGACAGCAGAACATCCTCAAACTTCTATTGAGTGTATCAACAATAAAGATCTGCATTCAGCCCATTTCTTGGTTTTTCCACACCACCAAATGTTATCAACTTGTGAAAAATAAAGTTGACCAACAGGTCAGATTGACCAATTATTGACCCAAAGGTCAGAAAAAATCGAATTAGTGAGTCAATGTACAAGGAGGTCTCTTGATTACTTTTCTGCTCAATCAAGAAATCCGACAAGAAGAGAACTTGTCTCCCAATATGACCGTGCTGAATTATCTACGCACCGTCCAAAAGAAAACAGGTACAAAAGAAGGTTGTGGTTCAGGTGACTGTGGCGCCTGTACCGTTGTGTTAGGCGAACTGGTCGATGGTCGGCTGGAGTACCGTTCGGTCAACTCCTGCCTGACATTTGTATCAGCGCTGCACGGCAAGCAGCTAATCACCGTAGAAGATCTGCAAAACAAAGATAAATCCCTGCACCCGGTACAGCAGGCTATGGTCGAGTTTCACGGCTCGCAGTGCGGTTACTGCACCCCGGGTTTTATCATGTCAATGTTTGCGCTGAGCAAGAACAAGCCCGCCGCAGACAAAGCCGATGTCATGGAATCACTGGCCGGCAACCTGTGCCGTTGTACGGGTTACCGTCCAATTGTTGATGCCGCGTTGTCCCTGTCCTCCGATCAGCCATTGCGGGATCAGTTTGTAGAACTTGAGCGTGAAACCATTGCCAAGCTCAAAGCGATGCAAGCAACGCCTGCTTCCTTGACTGACGGGCGACTGAAAGCATTTTCTCCTCGCACGACCGAAGAACTGGCGAGCCTTTACCAGCAATACCCAGAGGCAAAACTGGTTGCCGGTGGCACAGATTTAGCGCTGGAGGTTACCCAGTTCCACCGCGAAATAGAGACGCTGATCAGCGTGAACCTGGTGCAGGACATGAAAGTCTGCGCTGAAACTGATGATGCATTGATCATTGGCGCTAACGTGCCGATCAGCGATGCTTATCAGCTTCTTGCTACGCATTACAGTGACTTTGGTGAATTGTTACATCGCTTTGCCTCTCTGCAGGTTCGTAACCAAGGCACACTGGGCGGCAATATTGCCAACGCCTCCCCCATTGGTGATGCACCACCGTTACTGCTGGCACTGGGAGCCAATATTAAACTGCGATGCGGCGCCAACACCCGAACCATTCCGCTGGAAGATTTTTTCATCAGTTACAAAGTGACTGCCCGTCAGACCAGTGAATTTATTGAACAGATCATCATTCCTAAGCCCGCAGCCAATACACAGTTCCGTGCTTATAAGCTGTCAAAACGTCTTGATGATGATATTTCTGCGGTTTGCGGTGCCTTTCAAATCACTATTCTGGACGGATCGGTTTCAGACGCCAGAATTGCCTTCGGTGGAATGGCCGCCATTCCCAAGCGAGCCAGTCACTGCGAGGCCAGCCTGACAGGTAAACCCTGGAACAGTGACACCATCAGCAAAGCCATGCAGGCACTGACTCAGGATTTCCAGCCGCTGTCTGATTTTCGGGCCAGCCAGGAGTACCGCACCCTGACAGCTGCCAACATGCTACGCCGGTATTTCATTGAGCAGCAGAACCAGGATAACCACATCGAAACAAGGGTAACGTCTTATGTCTAATGCGAATCACAACACCATGAGCCATGAAGAAATGGTCGCCATCGCGAAGCAGGATCTGAAAACCGGTGTCGGGAAAAGCGTGAAACATGACAGTGCCCCGAAGCAAGTAACCGGTGAAGCGATTTATATTGACGACCGACTGGAATTTCCAAATCAGCTGCACGTGTACGCGCGGCTGAGTACGCATGCCCACGCCAATATCACAAAGCTGGATGTTTCGCCTTGCTATGAGTTTGAAGGTGTTGCGATTGCAATTACCAGCAAAGATATTCCCGGTCAGCTGGATATCGGTGCCGTATTACCGGGCGATCCCCTACTGGCGGACGGAACAGTGGAATACTACGGTCAGCCAGTGCTGGCTGTGGCCGCCAATGATATGGAGACGGCCCGTAAAGCAGCGATGGCGGCAATTGTAGAGTACGAGCCGCTGCCCGCCATTTTGGATGTCAAAGACGCTCTGGCCAGAAAACATTTTGTCTCCGCTAGCCATCAGCAAAAGCGTGGGGATGCTGCCAGCGCGATTGCCGCGGCTAAGCATGTCATTGAAGGTGATCTGGACATTGGCGGTCAGGAACATTTCTATCTTGAAACCCAGGTCAGCAGTGTCATGCCAACCGAAGACGGTGGAATGATTGTCTATACCTCTACCCAGAATCCGACTGAAGTCCAGAAACTGGTCGCCGAAGTGCTCGGCGTTCCCATGCACAAGGTCGTCATCGACATGCGCCGCATGGGTGGCGGCTTTGGGGGGAAAGAAACCCAGGCGGCAGCACCGGCCTGTATGGCTGCAGTCATCGCCCACCTGACAGGACGCCCGACAAAAATGCGCCTGCCTCGTAACGAAGACATGACCATGACAGGTAAACGTCACCCGTTTTATAACCAGTACCGTATTGGTTTTGACGACAATGGTGTGATTCAAGGGGCGGAAATTACCGTATCCGGCAACTGCGGTTATTCGCCGGATTTATCCAATTCCATTGTTGACCGAGCCATGTTCCACTCAGATAACGCCTACTACCTGGGCAACGCCACAGTAACTGGCCATCGTTGTAAAACCAACACGGCCTCGAATACGGCGTACCGTGGTTTTGGCGGCCCGCAAGGCATGATGACGATTGAACACATCATGGATGAAATTGCTCGTTATCTGAAAAAAGATCCGCTGGAAGTACGCAAAGCCAATTACTACGGCGGTGAAGGTCGCAATGTCACCCATTATTATCAGACCGTGGAAGACAACTTTTTGCCGGAAATCACCGAGCAACTGGAACAGAACAGTGACTACCATCATCGCCGCCGCGAGATTGAAGCTTTCAATCGTACCAGCCCGATCCTGAAGAAGGGTCTGGCGATCACCCCGGTAAAATTTGGGATCTCATTTACGGCGACGTTTTTGAATCAGGCCGGTGCGCTGATCCACATCTACACCGATGGCAGTATCCACCTGAATCACGGCGGCACCGAAATGGGGCAAGGTCTGAACACCAAAGTGGCACAGATCGTCGCACAGGAATTTCAGGTTGACATTGATCGCATTCAGATCACCGCGACCAACACCGATAAGGTGCCGAATACCTCACCGACAGCGGCTTCATCCGGCACAGATCTCAACGGTAAGGCGGCTCAAAATGCAGCACAAAACATCAAGCAGCGCCTGATTGATTTTGCTGCCGGTCACTACAAAGTGACACCTGAAGAAGTCACGTTTAAAAACGGCATGGTGATCATTCGTGATGAAATAATCACCTTTGAGGCCTTTGTTCAGCAGGCTTATTTTAATCAGGTCTCGCTGTCTAGCACTGGTTTCTACCGTACCCCGAAAATTCACTATGACCATGAAAAAGCCCGTGGCCGCCCGTTTTACTATTACGCCTACGGCGCATCATGCTCAGAAGTGATCGTCGATACGCTGACCGGGGAATACAAGATCCTGAGGGTCGATATTCTTCATGATGTGGGGGCGTCCCTCAACCCAGCCATTGATATCGGCCAGATTGAAGGTGGTTTTGTTCAGGGGGCTGGCTGGCTGACCACGGAAGAGTTGGTCTGGAACCATGACGGACGCCTGATGACCAACGGCCCGGCCAGTTACAAAATTCCGGCCATTGCCGATATGCCGATCGATTTCCGTACCCATCTGCTGGAAAACCGCAGCAACCCGGAAGATACCGTCTTCCACTCCAAAGCCGTGGGTGAACCGCCCTTTATGCTGGGGATGTCGGTATGGAGTGCGCTGAAAGATGCCATTGCTTCCGTCGCTGTCAATGGAGCGATTTCGAAACTCAATACCCCCGCGACACCAGAGCGCGTGCTAATGGCTATTCAGGCTGTCAGCCAGGGGGCAACTGAGCCAAGCAACAAGGATGAAACCGTGGCGGCGTAACGGAGGAACATCACGATAGTGATTAACCGTGGGCATAACGTGACGTTACAAAAAGCCTCATACCGGAAATTCGCGCAACAGCAACAGCAACAGCAACAGCAGTAAACAGACACAACAAGGGGAACACTATGTTTAAGGACAACTGGATTCACGAGCTGGCAAAATGTGAAGCGAACTGCGAGCCCTGTGTCATCGTCACGGTCTTGGAGGATCGCGGTTCCGTCCCTCGGGATGCCGGTACAAAAATGCTGGTGACCCGCGATCGGGTTATCGCGACCATTGGCGGCGGCCATCTTGAGCATGTCGCTACCCAACAGGCCCGTGAAATGCTGTTGGCTGATGCAAGCACCCTGAAAATTGAGCGCTTTAATTTAGGCGCTCGGCTGGGGCAATGTTGCGGCGGGATGGCGACACTAAGCTTCGAACCCATCGGCACGCAGGAAAAACACCTTGTGCTGTTTGGTGCCGGGCATGTCGCCAAAGCTTTAGTCGCGATACTGGCTACCCTGCCGTTTCGCATCACATGGATAGATTCACGCGCCGAAGAATTTCCGGAAACCTTACCTCACGGTGTCACAAAAGTCGTCAGCGATGATCCGGTTGGTGAGGTCAACCAGCAGCCGCCCAATAGCTACTACCTAGTCATGACACATAATCACCAACTAGACTTTGAGTTAGCAAAATCGATTATCGACCGAGCCGACAGCCGCTATTTCGGCCTGATCGGCTCACTGACCAAACGTAAAAAATTCGACATGCGACTGGCTCAGCGTGGCTACACCCAGACACAGATTCACACCATGATCTGCCCTATCGGCATCAGCATGGTCAATGGTAAACATCCGGCTGAGATTGCCGTTTCTGTTGCCGGTGAACTGATCGCCCATTATCAGGGCCACCCACTTGAACAAAAACGCCCGCAGCCAGACAATGAATCTGAGTCAGTGAACGACGCTGGGCTGGAAGAAAAAATCGCCTAGCCCTTCCTTATGCAAGGAAGTAGAAGGAAAGACACATATGAACACCCATCGTAAGGCCTATCGAGCCAGTATTTTACACAGTCTTGCTGACCCCGCCGTTGTCGGGCAGGAAGCGTCTTACCAGTACTTTGATGACGGTATCCTGGTGGTGGAAAACGGCCACATCACCGACATTGGTGAAGCCGACGAAGTATTAGCAAGGCATCAGAACAATCTCAACGTAACCGAGTACCATAACAAGCTGATCACCGCTGGTTTCATCGACACGCACATTCACTACCCGCAAACGGGTATGATCGCGTCTTACGGTGAACAGCTGCTCGACTGGCTGGAAAACTACACATTTCCGGAAGAACGCCGATTTAAAAACCCGGTCTATGCCCTGAAAGTTGCCCGCCTGTTTTTTGATGAGCTGGCCCGCAACGGCACTACCACAGCACTGGTATTCGGGACCGTCCACAAATCGTCCGTCGATGTATTTTTTGAAGAGGCCGAAAAACGCAACTTGCGCATGATTGCCGGTAAAGTGCTGATGGACCGTAACGCGCCGGACTATTTAACCGATACGCCGGAATCAGGCTACGCCGACTCCAAAGCACTGATTGAGAAATGGCATAAACGTGGTCGCCTGCTGTATGCCGTTACGCCCCGGTTTGCACCAACCAGTACTGATGAACAACTGGCCATGGTCGGCAGACTGCTTAAAGAATACCCTGATGTTTACCTGCACACGCACCTGTCAGAAAACAAAAAAGAAATTGAGTGGGTACTGGAGCTATTTCCTGAACGGGAAAGTTACCTCGACGTTTACGATCACTATGGCTTACTGCACCAGCGGGCGGTGTTTGCTCACGGTATCCATCTTTCAGATTGTGAGTGCCAACGTCTCGCTGAAACCGATTCGGCCATCGCTTTCTGTCCGACGTCTAATTTGTTCCTTGGTTCGGGCTTATTCAACCTGCCAAAAATGGAAGCGTTTAAGATTAAAGTCGGAATGGGCACCGATGTCGGAGCCGGTACCAGCTTCTCACTGCTGCAGACCATGAGTGAAGCCTATAAGATCATGCAGTTACAACAGAAAAAACTGCATCCGTTCAAGTCATTGTATCTGGCGACACTGGGCGGAGCGCATGCTCTGAGCCTGGACGATAAGGTTGGCAATCTTGAGGTCGGTAAAGAGGCCGATTTTGTTGTTCTCGACCTCCATGCCACTCAGTTAATGCGCTTTAGAATGGAGCAGACAAAAACTCTGGAAGAAAAGCTGTTTGTTCTGATGAGTCTGGGCGGGGAACAGGCCGTGTACCAAACCTACATCTATGGCGATCTGGCCTATTCAGCCAATGCTGAAAAGACCAAACAAATCGCCAGCTAAGCACCGTGTTTTACCTCGGCGCTTCGTCTGTGTTCTCGTCTCCTTACCAGCGAAGCGCCACCTTCTGCAACCCAGCCAGCCAATATCCGTGTCCCTCATAAGGTCTAGGATTTAGGTATAGGCTGCGGCCTCAGAACCGTTTAACGTCACTCTCTTTGAAAACGATTGGTGTTCATTCAGCGAACGCCAACAACACTGAACGTAAAAAATCACAGGGCTTCTAAGACCGCGGTTTAACCACGAGCACTACACTTCCAGCACCACTTTGCCGATAGCTTTTTTCGACTCCAACCGTTCATGCCCTTTAGCCACATCCCAGATCGTGAAACGGGATTCATCCAGCAATGGTTTCAGCAACCCGCGATCAACCCAGACTGCGATCTGACGTAAGATCTCGCCATGACGAAATCGCTCAATGCCTTCAGTCATCGGAATTAGCATCAACACGCTGTGAAAACTCAGTCCTTTCAGCGCAACCGGTAAAGTATCGTTAACCGGCAGAATCGTCGCGACTTTGCCGTTAAAGCGCACGGCTTCAAAGCTATTTTGAATATGTTCGCCTGCGATGGTATCGAACACCGCATCAAACCCTTTTCCGTCAGTACACAACCCAACATAATCACTGACCGTCGTATCAGTAACATCAATCACGTAATCAGCACCCAGCGTCTGTGCATGATCGTATTTATGAGGACGAACCGTGGCCGCAACGGTTGCTCCCAGAGCCTTCCCGATTTGTACCGCAATATGCCCGACACCGCCTGTTGCACCGTGAACCAGCAGGGTTTCACCCGGCTGAATATTCATTTTTTCTACCAATGCTTCCCAGGCTGTAATGGCCACCAAAGGCAGAGCTGCTGCTTCTCGCATCGTCAGTGATGCCGGTTTTAGTGCAATCAGCGATTCATCCACCAGCATTTTTTCAGCCAGAGCGCCGTTCATGCCAGCGATACCGCCAGCACAGCCATACACCTCATCGCCAACTCTGAAACGGCTGTTTGGGCTGGTTTCAATCACCACACCGGCAAAATCACCGTGCAAAATTTCCGGCAAATTTTGCGACCAGGGTGTTTCCGAAGCGCGCAGCATCGTATCGATAGGGTTAACACTGGTTGCTCTGACTTCAACAATCACGTGTCCGTCAGTAATTATCGGATCCGGGCGATCTTGCTCTTCAAAAACAGTTACGTCACCCAGACGGGTAAGAATCATGGCTTTCATCGTTTACTCCTGTGGAGATTGCTCTTGAAAATGGCAATTGGAAATGGTTTCAGGAAAAGCTTTTAGGCACAGCTTCTGGAAACGGCTCCCTGCATTCTATGGATTGCCTGTGACGCAACAATATCTCTATAATCAAAACACTTTTGTCTTTTAAGCAAAACTGAATCCATGAGTTTATTTACCCGCCTAATGTACTTTAACTGTGTGGTTGAGCACGGCAGTATCTCGAAAGCCAGCCGTCAGTTCGATGTCCAACCTTCATCCATTTCCCGCCAGTTGGCTGCACTGGAAAATGATTTGGGGGTTCGACTGCTCGATCGGACAACGCGCAATGTCGGGTTGACCGAAGCCGGACAAACGTTTTACCAATATGCCAAACGCATTGTCAGTGAATTCGATGAAGCGCGGGAAGCTGTCAGTGATCTGCACCACAACCCGAGAGGTCAACTGAAAGTCAGTACCACAGTCGGTTTTGGCGAGAGTAAAATCTTGCCGCTGTTGCCACTGTTTCGAAAGCAGTATCCGGATATTGATGTGGCCATTGAACTGACAGAACGCGTGGTAGATATGATTGAGGAAAACGTCGATATCGCGATTCGCAGCGGTCACCTTCCGGACTCGAATCTGATCGCCAAGAAGCTGATGAACAACGATTTTATTCTGTGTGCCAGCCCCGGCTACCTGTCACACAGAGGAACACCTGAACACATTGATGATCTGGCCATTCACGACTGTATTTTGTATGGCTATAAAGGCTGGCACGACTGGTTCGTGATGAACAGCAAGCCGGTCAAACTGGATGTAAACGGCTACATGACCGTCGATTCAGTCAACGGGCAAAAACAGCTGATTCTGCATGGTGGCGGTATCGCCCTGATTCCATTCTGGGCGGTCGAGAAAGAGTTGGCTTCAAGTACGCTGGTGCAGGTTCTGGATAAACACACCTTCAGCCCCTGCGAACAACTGACCGCAACGTATGCGATTTATCAGCACCGTCATTTAGTCTCCAGCAAAATCCGGGCTTTTCTGGACTTTCTGTCCGGGCATTTTTGATGACTTCTACGAGTCCGCGACGTTGATACCACCTTCAGCCTTGCGCTGAAGAAGCGAGGAAACCCAGCAACAAACCAGCATTTACAGCAAAAGGCTCTGGAGCCATTTCGGCAACAGAGCCCGGCAGGAACATTTCATCCTTTGCTCTTTCTGGGAAATTGCCTTTATGCCCTCAAAACGATACAAATCCATGTACAAATAAAAAGGCACATAAAAATAAAACCACGCGAACATAAAAAGCCACATGTGTCTAAAAAAGCCATGCGTCAATAACGCATAGCTTTTTATATACGCCTAGCTTTTTATATCCGTATTGCTTTCGATGTTACTCCAGCACGCTGAATCAGGCACAGTCCTTCATGCTGCCACTTTGTTGGCCAGGAACAGGTTCCGCTGATGCCTGCAAAATTAAATCAGCACCTTTTTCCGCAACCATCATAACCGGAGCGTTGGTATTGCCGGAGGTGATATTCGGGAAAATAGACGCATCAACAACCCTCAATCCCTGAATACCATGCACTTTCAATTCATGATTTACCACCGCATCAACTTCGGTTGGCCCCATGGCACATGACCCACACAAGTGGTAAATCGAGCCACCATTTTCACGAAAATAGGCAATCATTGAGGCATCATCATGCACCAAACCGGCAGGCTTTACTTCTGAGTCGGACAAAGATTGCAGCGCAGGCGAACTCATTATGTTGCGAATCAGCTTGCTGCCCTGAATCACCTCTTGACGATCTTTTTCCGTGCTCAGGTATTTAGGCCTTATTACCGCAGCGTCTTCCGGGTTAGCCGATTTCAGCGCGATCTCTCCCCGACTGCTTGGGCGACAAGAGTTAAAGGCTACCAGAAAACCTGAATATGGATCAGGGACTAACTTCGCATTGGGATCTTTCGGAATCTCGTAAGACAATGGATTGAAGTACAGCTGAATATTCGGATGCTCTTCGTCTTCCCCACCTTTAAAGAATCCCCCCGCCTGATTTACACTGAGCGCCAGCGGCCCTCTGCGATTTAGCAAATACTGAACCCCGGCCTTTGCTTGTCCCCACCAGCTCGTCAGATCATCGTTAAGCGTTTTTTGGTTCGCGCGGTAAAAGAAGCTCACACACACGTGATCCTGCAGGTTCTGGCCGACTGCAGGCAATTCTTTAATAACGTTAATGCCCATAGTTTCTAATTGTTGGCGGTCACCAATGCCGGATAACATCAACAGCTTGGGAGAATCCACCGCCCCGGCAGCCAAGATAACTTCTTTTCGGGCATGAAACACTTTCCGCACGCCGCTGACGTCTACTTCAACCCCCGTTGCTCGCAAATGCCCATCAATGAGCACTTTACGTGTTTGGGTATGATGCGAAATAGTCAGGTTTGAACGTTTCTTTGCCGGTTCCAGGTAAGCGAAACTACTGGAATCTCGCATGCCGTTACGAATGTTAGTTTCGTAAATACCAGCACCTTCAAACTGCGCCCCATTGAAATCATCGTTTAACGGGTATCCCAGCTCTTCACATCCTTTCAGGTAATAATCGCAGATTTTATGCGCATCATGCTTCATCTGTGTGATACCAATCAGCCCTGTTGAGCTGTGATATTCAGTGTCACCCAATGGATGCTGCTCAAGTTTCTTAAAATAAGGCAGAACATCATCATAGCTCCACCCCGGATTGCCCTGTTGTGCCCAGTCATCATAGTCTTTGCGCTGACCACGAACATAGATCATGGCATTGATGGAGCCTGAGCCACCCTGTACCTTACCGCGTGGCGCATAGATTGACCGGCCAGCCATTTCCACTTCTGGCTCACTGTAGTACATGTAATTGTACTTAGGGTGATAATAGGTTTTGGCAAAACCAACCGGCAATTTAAACCAAGGATTGATATCTCTCCCCCCAGCTTCAATCAGCAAAACGGAGTGCTCCCCGGACTCACTCAGTCGGTTAGCAAGTATACATCCTGCCGAGCCTGCACCCACTATGATGTAATCGTACTGCTCCATATTCATTACTCCGGTTTCACTTTCCATGATGTTGAGGATTCTTGGGTGACATCGTAAGGTTTAGAATCCATCGATAAATGCAGTGCGCGCCCTTTGTATGGCGACATGGCTTTAACGACATCCATATTCAGCTCAACACCCAGCCCCGGTTTCTCTGATGGAATGATATAGCCCTTCTCCCAGCGAATGGGTTCCTGCAACACGTCGGCATGGAAACCGCCCCAGGTCATGATACTTTCCTGAATCAGGAAGTTAGGCGTTGCCGTCGCAAGCTGAATGCTGGCTGCGGCGCCTACCGGACCGTTATAAAGATGTGGCGCGATCTGGGCGTAATGCACCTCGGCCAACGCGGCGATTTTCTTCGCCTCCAGAATGCCACCCACACGCCCCAGATTCATTTGCAGGATTGAAGCGGAATGATTGCGCAAAACTTCATGGAATTCATATTTCGTTGTCAGACGCTCTCCGGTCGCAATGGGAATCGACGTTTTGGCGGCGACCCTAGCCATGGCCTCATGCTGACCCGGTGGCACAGGCTCTTCAAACCAGAGCGGGTCAAAAGGCTCAAGCCGCTTTGCAAGCCTGACCGCTGAAGAGACACACATCTGGCCGTGAGTGCCGAACAACAGATCACATTGATTGCCAACCGCTTCACGAATACGGGCACAGAATTGGGCGGACTTATCCATGGCCTCTAACGTCAGTTGATGACCGGAGTACGCGGAGTAAGGGCCTGCGGGATCAAATTTGAGTGCAGTGAACCCCTGCTCCATGTTTTTGATCGCACACTCTACGGCCAGATCTACGCTGTTGTAATCATATTCCCCACGCTTATTCTCCGGATAGAGATACGTATACGAACGCAGTTTGTCATGGACCTTTCCGCCAATCAGTTCATAGACAGGTTTCCCGGCGGCTTTACCTATGATGTCCCAGCACGCCATTTCCAGTCCGCTCACGACCCCCATCATGGTAAGGTCAGGCCTTTGCGTAAAGCCACTGGAGTAGGCTTCGCGATAGAAACGTTCAACATGGTGAGGATTGTGACCTTTCAGATATCGCTCAAAGACATCCTCAATCGCCATCTTCATCACTTCAGGATGGAAAGAGGCAGCGTAAACTTCACCGATCCCTTCAATGCCGCAATCTGTGCGGATTTGAACAAAAATCCAGTACATTCCACCAATATGAGGAGGTGGCGTCGCCACAATATGGGTTTCTAAATGTGTGACTTTCATAAATTAAGCTCCCTGCTTTGCATCAATCATTTGTTTCAATTTCATACAGGCAACCGCGCCAACAAAACCCATCACCGCGATATAGCCAAAATAGAGGTGGTAAACCGTCAATCCTTCGTAATTTTCTGCCAGGTAGCCGTTTAGCATGGGGAGGAATATATCCGGTGTATATGCAATCAGCGATATAACCCCAACAGCCAGACCGGTAACCTGTGGTGGCACTTCGCAGCCATCCAAAATGGCCCAGTACAGACCGCGGATTGCATAGGTCAACACACCAATAAACAGCACCAGCAACAGAAGGAAGAAGATACTTTGCATGCCGGGTAAGACAATCATCAGCAGCAAACCGCAAGATGAACCGACTAACGACACAGCAAGCACATTTTCAATGCGGTACCTGTCCCCAAGAAATCCGGCACCTATCCCGCCAATTGGACGCATCCATAACTTAGCCACAGTGATAAACCCGGCTGTCACGGCTGTGACCTCGTAACTTTGCTGCATGTAGGCTGAAAAGGAGTACGTTGCCCAGAACAGTTGGTAGCCACAAAAGATGACCCCGGCCACCAGCCACATTTCAGGAATTGACGCGAGAAACTTCAGGTTGCTCAGCAAATTGCCTTCGCGAACATTTTTTACTTCTTCGACTTCATTTTTGTTTTTGAAGAACAGGAAGATCACAACCGCCAGCGTCAGACAGGTATAGGCATACAGGTGAATAACCTGCTTTAAGGCCACAGTGGTGGAGTCACCATTGGTTTCAATCATATAGGCAAACAAACCCACGGCGATGGTGGCCAAAACTGCCTCAACCAGACCCCGTCCCCCATCAAGGATTCCAAAGAACCGGCCTTGTTCATTTTTACCGGCCAGCATTTTGACCCCTTTAATCAGTGATGCCCAAAAAGTAAGTCCGGCTGCCAGCCCCCAGCCTAAAAAGATGTAAGGCAAAACTGCTTTGGAAGGAATCGTGGCAAACCACAGGCCAAGTCCTCCTGTTGCTGCCATTGAAAAGGTAATAAGTAAACGTGGGGAAAACTTATCCGCCAGCCAACCGCTAGGCAGGTAGCACACCATGTACATCACGCCCAGAGCGGAGTAATAGCTACCAAGCTCTGAAATGGTGATATTGAACACCTCCAGAATAGAAACCTCGAAGTTTTGGCGCAGATACAACAGCGGGTAAATCGCTCCGCCCGCCAGTAACAGCAGAAGAAATTGAAAGTAGCGGCTAATGCGTTCTTTTTTGGATGTAGGAGTGCCTACAACGTTTTCTATCGTTGCATTTGACATGATTCAGTCCTTTTGTGTTTGCAGGCGCACTTTGTGTCTTTTTATCTGTCGTGCGCCTTTCCGGAGGTAAGCTAGCGATTAGTACTTCGCGATAACTAACCGTGTCTGGGTGTAGTCGAGCATTCCGTGCTTGCCGTCATCACCGCCCAGCCCCGAGCGCTTCCAGCCCTGGTGATACCCCTGATAGGGGTCGGCAGGAATCCGGTTAATGTAGAACTCACCGGCCTCGATGTTATTGGCAACTTTCATCGCATCGCGGTAATTCTCGGTATAGATGAGTGAGGCAAGACCAAACTGATGGTCATTGGCCAGTTCAATGGCTTCATCAATAGTTTTGTAAGTCAGAATTGGCAGCACAGGCCCAAAGATTTCTTCCTGTACGATTTCCATATCCTGACGGCACTGAGTCAGAATCGTAGGCGGGTAAAAATGCCCTTTTCCTTCAGGTATATAACCACCCGTCAGCAGATGCGCACCATCATCGATGGCACGTTCTACCATCTGATGAATATTCAGGCGAGCATTCTCATTCACTAACGGCCCCATGTTGGACGGCTTCAGAGAGCGGGCACCAAACGAGATACTTTCCATTTCCTGTTTCAGTCGCTGAATAAACTCAGCCTGAATAGATTCATGAACATATACACGTTCAACGGCAGTACATAGCTGTCCACAATTTGATGTTTTTGAAATCACAATCTCACGTGCCGCCTTCTCAAGATCAGCGTCAGGAGTAACAATTGCCGGAGTTTTCCCACCGAGCTCAAGTGACGATTTAGCGATGTTCACCTGAGAATATTCCAGCACTTTACGACCCGCCCCGACACTGCCGGTTAAAGTGATCATGCCCACTTTAGGATGTGTACACATGGTTTCTGCCGTGGTGTGATCCATGGTCAGGATGTTTACCACCCCAGCAGGGAGTTCCGCTTCCAAAATGGCCTGGGCAATGGCAAACGCTGAGCAGGGAGTATTATTGCTAGGTCTGACAACCACAGTGTTGCCTGTGATGAGTGCCGGCGCGATTTTACGCAGCAGCGTGTACACCGGGTAATTAAATGGAATGAGACAAGCAACCACCCCGATAGGCTCACGGTGCAACAACAGGTTTTCATCCGGTGTGTCGCTGGGAATAATTTCGCCTTCAATACGTCGAGCCCATTCTGCATGGTAGCGAGTGATATCCGCGGCATAGTGAGTTTCGTTTGTTGCATCTTCTACGCTTTTTCCTGACTCCAGCGCGAGAATCTGACCAATTTCGTCAGCCTTCTCCGCCAACTTATCCGCCAGTTTTTTTAAGTGTTCCCCTCTTTGGATACTCGTCAACTTACGCCAGGTCTTTTGTGCCTGGTTGGCAATGTTCACCGCTTCAAGCACATCGGCTGATGTTGCTGCCGTCACCTGAGCGATCGGCTCTTCGTTCTCAGGGTTGTACACCGTAATCAGATCACTGACGGATGTTTCCTGAAACTGATTGTTTACAAAGTTACGTTCCACTCGCATAAAGTCTCTCCAAGGTGTTTTCACGAATCTTATTGAGCTTTATATAAGTTGGTCAAATGTGAACAATGTAAAAGAATTGTTTTTCCATATATGGAAAAGTATCTGTGACTTCATCTGAACTTACGGGACACAATCTCGATGCCACACACCCACTCTAAAGCCCCTGCTGTTGATGGCGCCATCCAGGTTTTGCAGCTGCTGGCACGCTCATCAAGCTCGTTAACCTTGTCTGAAATTGCAGAAGAGACGGGCCTGGCATATTCAACCACACACAGGCTGATTGACTCTCTTCTGCAACACAACATGATTAGTCTCGACCCGAGTACTAGGAAAAAATACTGCATGGGTGCCACCATCTTTCAGCTGGCTTCAACCGTTTTCAGCCGACAAGATTCCATATCGATTTTTCACCCTATTGCTGAAATTTTGAAGAATGAAACCTACCAGTCAGTGTATTTGAACATTGAAGTAGGCAGCAGAATTGTCGTGATTGCGAAAACCGAATCTTCGATGGCGAAAGTATCCAATGTCTATATAGGTACGACATTCCCTGTTCACGACGCGGCAGCAGGGAAAGCGATTCTCTCCACACGCGATGAAAAATATCAGCGAGAATACCTTTCTCACATATTGCCTAAAGGACTGGATCTCAACAAACGACTGAACATCAAAATAGAAGAACTGAAACAGGCATACCGACTGGGTTATGCCATCGCTGAAGGCGAGTCTGAAAATGATCTTAATTTTATTGCTGCACCGGTTTTAAGCCAAAACAATACAGCCATTGCAGCTATCAGTTTAGGCGTAAATAAAACTGACTTTACTAAGCAAAATATACGCATGTTGTCAGCACATTTAATTCAGGCAACCCGTCAACTTTCGTCTCGATTACAGTGACCTTCACCTAACAGGAGATTTTATGTATCAGCTATATTACTACCCAAATAATGCCAGCCTGGCACCGCACTTTTTGCTATATCACATGGGGCTTGAGTATGAGCTGTTACTGGTGGATAAAAAATCCAATGCTCAGAAATCGGCTGATTATCTTAAACTCAACCCGGCGGGCCGTATTCCAACCTTAATAGATAATGGTATGGCCATTTTTGAAAGCCCAGCCATTTGTATTCACCTCTGCGAACAACACCCTGAATACGGATTGATTCCCCACCTGGGTACGCCAGAACGCCCACTTTTCTTCCAGTGGCTGGCTTACCTCAATAACACCCTGCAAGCCGAACTGATGGTACGTTATTATCCGCACCGTCATACGAATGATGAGTCAACCATTCCCAATATCATTGCCGCACAAGATGAACGCATTTCTGAAGCGTTGACCGTCATTGATGAACAGTTAGCAGGAAAGCCCTATTTACTTGGTGAACACCTGACCGCTTGTGACTTTTTCTTGTTTATGCTCGCCGAATGGTCGCTACCGGTTAAGAAGTCTCCGATGCATTTCCCTCACCTATCAGCTTTCCTGATGAAAATGGCTGCTCACCCGACCGTTCAGGCCGTATGTACGATAGAGGAAATGGATTTGACACCGTTTAATGGTGATGGAGGTGGTGATAGTGGTAAAAATTAAATTGCTTTCTATATGAACGAATTTAAAACTGCTTTTAGGATAAAACATCGCATAAAAACAATTTCCGCTTTCACAGCGGGGTGGTCATCAGCTGTTAAACATTAAACAAACTCCGGCTAATAGTCGGAAACGATTTCAGGAAGCGGATAACAGACGAGCATTGTCGTTATCCGCCTCCCCGAGCATTACCAGAAACCGGCGTTTCGCTGGCTTCAGATGATTTTAAGCCTATTGACGCTTCCATCCACTCCAGACAGGATAACCCTCAGGATCTCGCAATGTCAGCACTTCGTTGCCTTTTCGTACTTCAATCGCAATCATGGCCGGTTGCCCGTCAAACGTAATACGGGAACCTTTTATCGTGACTTTATCATTGGGGGTGATTTTCACATCCTGATTTTCAATGTACCACGCAGGACCAAGATGGACGGAGACGTTACCCTCCGCGGTTTTCACCGTCAGGTGAACACCATAATGCATCCCGTGCATGAGAGTGACTTTATCAACAGAGACTACATCACCGCTGATCGACTCTATAGTTTGCGGGTCATACATCATCCCATATTGAGAACCATGTCCCCATCCACCACTCCCGTGCCATGACATGCCCTGCTGGGCTATCGCTTCACTGGTAAAAGTCACATTCAACAAAATAGCCATTGATATCAACATCATGATGCTTTTCATTCCAGGACTCCTTTTACTGCATTTATCCCACGGTTTATAACAATGAAAGAACAAAACCAGCCCTCAGCACCTGCTTAAAGCAAGCGTCTATGCATGGCGGCCTTTCATTATCCTTGCAAGTTTAGTGGTTAATCTATACCCGCTAAGATCATAAAAATGTGATCAGCTGTACTTGATGAAGAATTAAACACCTTGCAGCGAGAATGAGTCAGCCTGATGCATTCACATTCTTGGCGCAATCTACAGTTAGCCAGGAATGCCAGCTCAGATGTTTCGGGTTAACCTGTCGGGTGTCTGCCTCACAAGTGCAGTTCGACAATAATGGGATAAAAATATCGTCCAAGAATATGCTGGCTGAAAAGACGGACTATAAGTATTTTCACTAAGACAGCGCGACAACCGCCTCGATTTCAATCAGTAGATCCGGATGAATCAGATTAGAGACTTCAACCAATGAACAAGCCGGTAAGAAACTCTCATAAAACCCAAAAAGTTGTTCGCGTATCAATGAGAGTTGACTAATATCCTTAACAAAAATGGTCAACTTGACCAAATCCTCTTTACAGCGTTTTTCGGTTTTCAGTATTTGAGCCAGTTGAGCAAGAATCACTTCGCTCTGTGCAATTAATGGGTCTGACTGCGCTGATGTACCAAAGGCGGTTAGCCCTGACACATACAAGGTATCCTTGTGCTTTACCGCATGCACATAAGGCCCTGCAATAGTCGGCAAATATTCATAGTTCACTCTTTCTGGCATAAAAACTCCTAGTTAAAAATAGTATTATTAATGTTATGCCAAAACACCCATATCAAAAATAAGGTCGGGAGCATACTTGATAACAAATCTAGCAACATCATCACCCGATAGTATATCTATTGGGCACCCAATATTATCAGAAACTTCCATTGCTTTTTTTTCCAAGCTTTCAGTTTTTTCACCTGTCGTAATTAATAGACCGATATCCCCATTATACTTTTCTAAACCTGTTCTAATTTGGTCAATTGCTGATAAGTCAGTATGGTCACCTGAGTACGACTTTATTTGAATAATCATTTTAGTTTCCATATCACTTAATACTAATTGTGACTTAACCGTTACAATGAGATCAGCCCCATAATCAGTACCCCAACCGAATCCGTTTTCTTCGACATCAATGACATTTGGCATTTTTCTAAATACCTTAGCAAGAAATCGTTCAAGATTCTTACTTTTATTCATAGACTGTATTAATACCGTCAGTTCTTTAAGATAGGAATATGTACTCTGCTTTAAATGATATTCTTCTTTGTTTTCTCCTTCAGACAGATTAACTTTGTTACTTTTTATATTATTTATTGATGTATAAAAATCTTCTTGAGCATGAATTCTGTGATATCTATATCGTGGATTTAAGTTAACAGTTGGTAAAACATTAGGATCACGACGTTCAAATTCAATAATTGATTCAATATCTATACTAAAAAAATGCCTAAAATCCGTTCCCCAAGAACATTCAAGCCCTTCGTCAAAACCATAGCGGCTAACAACCTTTGCAGCAACACATCTTCCCCAAGTTGGGACATTTATATGGACAATCCAATCATCTTCTTTTATTTCTAATAAAAATAGCTGTCGCGAGTGCCAATCTGTCCAATTATTTTTAATCAGCAGATTGTGGTTTTCATCTTGAGACCAACCAAATCTGGATTTCCCTGCTTTCAACGAACCTAGTAGCAACCCTTTTTCTTTATTTTCATTACATCCATTAAAAGCCCAAACTGTCATACATCCTGCTCCACAAAATATGAACTCAATATCTTATAACAGGGAAGATACAGTGTTAAGCATGGGGATCATTCATAAAAAAAGCCCCGGACAGGGACCGGGGCGAACACCTAACAGGCGATTAAGAGATTGTTGATTGCAATCTAAGTGGACACTAAGGGACTCATTGCAGTAACGCGCCTTGTTGTACCCATTTGCCGATGAGAGAGCGCTCATCATCTGTCATCTGGGTCAAGTTCCCTAATGGCATCACCTTGGTTTGTACCGCCTGAGCGACGATGCGAGGTGCGTTAGTCTGAATTTCTTCTGCAGTATCCAGAATCACACCGGCAGGTGCAGTTCTGAATGCGGCGTTGGTCGGTGTCGCTGAATGACATTCAGTACACCGGTTGTTTATAACGTCCTTCACTTCAGCAAAAGCAATCGCGTCAGCCGACGAAGGGGTTGCCGAATCCGTTACTGATGCCGAGTTTGAGTCTACGACATTGGATACGGTGGCAGCTTTAGCCGTTACCGACACACTTGGCTGATTGGCATATGGCGATGTCACAAACGCCAGCGCAATCATACCCAACGCGGCAACAGGCACAGTCCAGGCATATTTCTGGCCGTCATGTCGGGTGTTGAAGTAATGGCGCACCAGTACACTGAATACCGCCAGTCCCGCCAGAATTAACCAGTTGTATTCCGAGCCGTAGGTGCTTGGAAAGTGGTTACTGATCATAATGAACAGCACTGGAAGCGTCAGGTAGTTGTTATGGCGCGAACGCAACAGACCTTTTGCTGGCAACTCCGGATCCGGCTCGCGGTTTTCCTCAATCGCTTTCACCAGGCCACGCTGTGCTGGCATGATGACACGGAATACGTTTCCCACCATGATGGTACCGATGATTGCACCCACATGGATGTACGCACCACGGCCACTGAACACCTGTGCCAGGCCGTATGCCGCCCCAACTAACCCGAGGAACAGAACCAGTCCGAGCAGCGCTGGTTTTTTACCCAGTGGCGAGTCACACAAGAAGTCATACACCAGCCAGCCAGCAACCAGGGAACCGATACCAATTGCGATTGCAGTTGATGGTGCCATATCCGCACCCGGTGCAATCAGGTAAATCTTCGCGTTCAGGTAGTAAACGATGAACAGCAGGCAGATTCCAGATATCCAGGTAAAGTAGGCTTCCCACTTAAACCAGTGAAGGTTTTCCGGCATTTTGGGTGGTGCCAGTTTGTATTTTTCCAGGTGGTAGATCCCCCCACCGTGGATTGCCCAAAGGTCTCCGGAAAGGCCGGTTTTCGGATTAACCCTGTTAAGGTTGTTTTCCAGCCATACGAAGTAGAAGGATGCACCTATCCATGCAATCCCGACAATCATATGAATCCAGCGTACTGCCAAATTCAGCCATTCCGTGATATGTGGATCCATTTTTAACTCCTTGACAGCAACTGAGCCGTGTTTGCTTGATGCTGTTTAATGATGGTGTCGCAATGCGGTATGTCCTCTAAATGCAGTGATACCAGCTCGTTTTCAAAATAGACTTCGTCGCAGTTGTTCCCATTACCGGCACGGTCAACAATAAGGAACTGATCCTGTTCGGTCAGTGCCAGCACCGGGTGATGCCACACACCTTTGTGGTAGTTAACACCCTGGCGCCCATTGCTGAGAAACGCGCGGCTCTGGGAGAGCTGCGGGTCGTCTCCTTTAGGGGCAACCACAATTAAGTATGGTTGCCCGAGTAATGGAATAAACGCCTGTGAACCTAGCGGATGACGTTCAAGCATGGATATCGTCAGCGGGTATGTCAGGGGTGTTGCCTGAAAAATGCTGATGATAGCCCTGCCACCCTGCTCTGCTACATCGGCCTGCGCCAGCTGGTGATAACGGCGGGTTGAGCCATTGTTGATCATGAAGTAGTCACGGTTTTCCACTTCAATCACATCGCCAAACGGTGCGAAGGCATCTTGTGTCAGTGGTTCAATCGTTAAACGGCGTAATCCATTACTCATTCTTTATTCCTTCCTGATGGTTATGCTTTTGTCGTGGCTTTGGTGCCAAACAGACGCAAACGGCTGATACCACCATCAGGGAAGATGTTCAGTCGAACGTGTGTTACCGGGCCAATGTCATTGATCTCATTGCTGAATTCATGAATTTCATGCGCACTCAGCTTTTGAGATGGCAACAGTTCACGCCAGAACAGGCTCTGGGTCGCGACTTGCTCGTCAGTACCGCCCTTCACATAAGCAGCCTGGATTGAACAGCTGTCAGGGTAGTTCCCCTTAAAGTGTGCGGTATCAACGACAATACGGTCGATCGTACCGGCATGACCCAGCGCCACCAGCACCCAGTCGTTACCTGGTGTACGACGGCGCGCAGTTTCCCAACCGTCCCCCATGTTTTCGCCACGGCCCGGGCCTAAAATGTTCGATGTTTTACCGTAGTGCTCATCACTACAGGCCACAGCTCGACCACCATTTTCCACTGCTGCCAGATCAACCTGCTGCTGCGGGTCAATACGATCCCAGTCAACGGCTGGCTGGCCGTATACGCGCAGGCGGGCTACCCCACCGTCCGGATAGATATTCAGACGAACGTGGGTATAAGTTTTCTCGCTGCTGATTGCCTGCAGATGATGGCTGTTACCCTGAAGACTCAGTGACGGGACAATTTCGTCCCACTCAGTGCTGTCATCCGGTGTACCATCCGGGCTGTAGCAGGCATCCAACGATGCAGAAGGCGGGAAATTCCCGGTAAAGAAAGAGGTGTCGATATCCACACCGGCAATCACACCAGACAGAGCCAACTTCACAACGCAGTAGTCGTAACCTTCTGAACGCTTGCGGCGAGTTTCCCAGCCATCCATCCATTTACCGTTGTCGTCAAATACGCCTTCTTTCCACTCAGGCGCTTCACGGCGCAGGAGTCGGCTTTTATCTGCGAAAAAATCATCAGTTGCGAATAGCGCTTCTGCGCCCAGTTTTTCATCAGCCAGATTGACGTATTGCGAAAAATCTAAGGACATGTCTTGTCATCCTTTCCAATTAAGTAGTTAATCAATAAACAACTCAGTGTGTGTCTGGCTACCCCTGCAACCACCAGGTTTTCACCTGTGCATGTGCCAGAGAGGGTTCCGGGAACGGTTGTCAGCGAAGTGACTTACATATCCCAGAGACGTAAAAACGCGATTTTGTTAATTTCTTTGATGGCGGTTTCAAATTCTGTCTCACCGTCATTGGTCAGGCGCTTTTCAAACGCATCAAGGATCTGATGTCGGTTTGCACCTTTCACTGCCATGATGAACGGGAACTTGAAACGCTCTTTGTAGCGATCGTTATAGGTCGTAAACTTATCGAACTCTTCCGGAGTACACTGATCAATCCCGGCCCCGGCCTGCTCTTTTGTCGATGCTTCTGTCAGCTCACCATTAATTGCGGCACGTCCGGCTAAATCCGGGTGCGCATTAATAAGATCAAGCTGCGCTTGTTTGTCAGCCCCCAGCAGTACCGTCGCCATTTTCAGGTGCAGGGTTTCAATTTGATTGTCTTCAGCCTGAAGCCCTTGTTCGAACACGGCTTCCGCGACCCACGGACTGTGCTCATAGATATCGCCGAATGCTTCCACAAAGTGCTCGCGGCTCATATCAGAAGGCTTACAGAAACGAAATGCAGTCATAAAAAGGTTCTCCTTCCTTGGTCGAGCCGGCGTCAGGCACCGGATCCTTTCGTTGGTTTACCCCGGTAAGGGTGGTGTTCATGCCAGTGGCGAGCAATGTCGATGCGACGGCACAACCAGACGTCATCGTGACGTTTCACATAGTCCAGGAAGCGACGCAGTGAAGCGATACGACCCGGACGGCCAATCAGACGGCAATGCAAACCGACCGACATCATCTTTGGCGCCGTTGCTCCCTCGGCATATAGGGTGTCGAAGGTGTCTTTCAAGTACTGAAAGAACTGTTCGCCTGAGTTAAAGCCCTGAACCGTTGCAAAACGCATGTCGTTCACGTCTAACGTGTAAGGGATAACCAGCTGTGGCTTACCCACTTCCGTGTGCCAATAAGGCAGATCATCATCATAGGCATCAGAGTCATACAAAAAACCGCCCTCTTCCGCGATAATCCGACGGGTATTTGGCCCTGTGCGGCCGGTATACCAGCCGTAAGGACGTTCTCCGGTCACTTTACGAATGATGTCGATCGCTTTGAACATGTGATCGCGTTCTTCTGACTCATCCATGTACTGATAGTCAATCCAGCGATAACCATGACTACAGATTTCGTGCCCCGCTTCGACCATGGCTTTGGCGACATCCGGGTGACGTTCAAATGCCATTGCCACCGCAAACACTGTTAAAGGAATGTTATATTCCTCAAACAATCGTAACACCCGCCACACGCCAGCACGACTGCCATATTCATAGATGGACTCCATACTGATATGTCGCTCACCTTTTATTGGCTGTGCGGAGGGGATCTCCGACAGGAATGCTTCCGATTCATCGTCACCATGAAGCAGGCACCGTTCGCCCCCTTCTTCATAATTCAAGACAAATGACACCGCGACTCTGGCGCGATTTGGCCATTTCGGATCAGGTGGATTTGCCCCGTACCCGATCAGATCTCTTGAATATTCCGTTTCCATCCAAGTTCTCCTTACGCTCAGTCATGTATTTCTGTAATACATGAACCAATCATTTTGTACTAAACATTGTATACAATAAAATTCGATCTTGTAAAGAATTTGTTTCAACAAAACATCTTTATAACAACACACCCATTTTCAGTGGCTTAGCGGGATAGTGCAAATTGCCACAAGTTTTAAATGGCTCACGGTCTTGGAAATTCTGCAAATTCATAATTAACATTTTAGTAACAGTGTGCTTTACTAACCAAGTACATTGTGTACATATAAGATCCAAATCAAGGCAAGAGCCAACGGCACTTGTACACAAATAGGAAAGGAAAACACAAGGAGAACGCACAGCGTTTACAGCTTATGGGCAAACTGACAACACATGTTTTGGATACAATGAGTGGCTTTCCAGGCGCGGAAATTAAGGTAGAACTGTTTCGTCTGAATGGCGAACAGTGTGAAAAGGTAAAAACCGTCACGACCAATGCCGACGGCCGGACAGACGGTCCGATACTGGAAGGCGCGGCATTTAAAGCCGGTAAATATCAGTTGGTGTTTCATGTTGCTGACTATTTCACCCAAAAAGGGGTCACGCTTGACGACGTCCCTTTCCTGGATGATGTCGTGATTCGTTTTGGTCTGAATGATGAGCAGGCGCACTATCACGTGCCGCTGCTGGTTTCGCCATACAGCTTCTCAACCTATCGGGGCAGCTAAATCTGAAGCAACCGCTGTTCATCCATAGCAGATACAGCAAGAGG
This sequence comes from Photobacterium ganghwense, assembly GCF_017329545.1. Lineage (NCBI taxonomy): Bacteria > Pseudomonadati > Pseudomonadota > Gammaproteobacteria > Vibrionales > Vibrionaceae > Photobacterium > Photobacterium ganghwense. Next base: position 594,808 of record NZ_CP071326.1, on the reverse strand, counting down.
CCAGTGGCTCACAACCCGCCGTTAGAGGAACAGCATCCCGACGGCATGGCCTTCCATCCATAAAAACTATTACACGTTATATACACGCAATCGTTGCAAACACAGCCATTGCAAACACAACAATAAAACAGCAGATGGAGAATTGAAGTTTGGTTGTATTCAATTTGCTGAAACGAACATAGTAAAGGTTTGCTGAAAATGAGTGAAAGCAAAACGGAAGTACTCAATGAATCGGGATCGGAAGGGATCCTTGAGCGCTTTTTCCGATTAAAAGCGCACGGCACCAGTGTTAAGAATGAAATGATTGGCGGCATAACCACTTTTGCCACCATGGCGTACATAATTTTCGTCAATCCGAACATCATGGCCGTCTCCGGGATGGATAAAGGTGCCGTTTTTGTCGCAACCTGTATTGGTGCGGCGCTGGGCTGCCTGCTGATGGGCCTGTTTGCGAACTGGCCGGTTGGCCTCGCTCCGGGCATGGGACTAAATGCCTTTTTCTCTTTTACCGTTGTCAACGAAATGGGTTATAGCTGGGAGGTCGCTTTGGGGGCGGTTTTCCTGTCCGGCCTATTATTCGTCGGCATGAGTTTTTATAAGGTAAGGGAGTGGATTATCGACAGTATTCCCCCCAGCCTGCGGTTTTCCATGACTGCCGGTGTGGGTCTGTTTCTGGGCCTGATTGGTCTGAAAACAGCAGGGATCGTTGTCGATAACCCGGCGACGCTGGTCTCATTGGGCGACTTTACCCGCCCCGAGGCGCTGCTGGCAGCCATCGGCTTTCTGATTATCGCAGTACTGAGCGAGCGTAAGGTGTTCGGTGCCGTCCTGATCGGCATTCTAAGTGTCACACTCATCGGCATGATGCTGGGGCTGGTCACCTATAACGGCTTCTTTGCCGCACCGCCGAGTCTCGCACCGACCTTCCTTGCTATGGACATTAGTGGTGCGTTTCAGATCTCGATGATCAGCGTGATTCTGGCATTCCTGTTTGTCAATATGTTCGATACCGCAGGTACCTTGATGGGGGTGGCTGAGCGAGCTCACCTGATCAACCACGAAACAGGCAAAATTGAAGGACTGAGCAAAGCGCTCAAAGCCGACAGTGTTGCCAGTGTCGCCGGTGCCTGTGTGGGTTGCCCTCCGGTCACCAGCTATGTAGAAAGTGCGGCCGGTGTGGCGGCAGGTGCACGTACAGGCCTGTCGGCTCTGGTAGTAGGCGCCCTGTTTGTTGCCGCAATCTTTCTTTCTCCCGTTGCAGGCATGATTCCGGCCTATGCAACTTCCGGAGCCCTGATCTATGTGGCGTTTGTCATGATGGGCAGTATGCAGCATGTGAATTGGAAGTCGTTCACTGATTCTGCCCCGGCAGCAATTACCGCGTTAATGATGCCACTGACATTTTCCATTGCCAACGGAATCGCACTGGGCTTTATCACCTATACCGTGCTGAAAGTTTCAACCGGACACAACAAGGATGTTTCTGTCTCAATGTACGTTCTGACAGCACTCTTTATCGCCAAACTGGTCTACATCGGCTAGCCGCGGCACCCCTGAGACGGCAGTCCATATTTCGCCGCTCAGCACATAAAACGCAGTACGCAATACAGTCACACACAAGGTGCACGCACCGAGCACTGATAACCCGTCATAGAGGACAACGCCTGTCAGCTCTATCGGTTTCGTGCACCTTGTTTTCAGCCAACGCTGGTCCGGTCAGCAGAGTTTTTTCAGCGTTGGATGACAAGGATGGCCCTGCCCCGGATGTAGCGGTCGTTAAACTACAAACCACAATGAGCCCGGACGGAAACGGCTCTGAGAGGAACAGTCAATGAAACTACTGTATACCTTAAACGAACGACCACCTTATGGATTAACGTTTTTACTCGCTCTGCAACACATGCTGGCCTCAATAGGTGGGATCGTTGCAGTCCCCTTAATTGTCGGCTCTTCCATTGGCCTGCCCAATGGAGAAATTGTTTCACTCATCAATGCCGCCTTACTGGCTTCCGGCATCGTGACCATTGCCCAGTGTATCGGCTTCGGCCCGGTAGGCATCCGATTACCGGTTGTGATGGGCTCCAGTTTCGGTTTTCTGGGCGTCGCCATCAGTATTGGTAAAGACGGCGGTGTCGGCAGCATTATGGGGGCAGCACTGGTTGGATCCTTCTTCGTGATTTTTGCCAGTTTCTACATGGACAAAGTCCGCAAGCTGTTTCCCACCGTCGTCAGCGGAGTGGTAGTGACCTTAATTGGTCTGACTATCCTGCCCGTGGCCATGAACTGGGTCGGTGATGCGCCTGCCGTCAGTCAGGAATTTGCCACTCTGCCGAAACTCTTCCTGGCCGCGATCTCACTGGGTATTGTGGTTATCGTATCGGTGTACTGCAAAGGTGCAGTGGCAGCTTCAGCCATTGTGATTGGTCTGGCGGGTGGCTATTTGGTTGCACTGTCACTGGGCATGGTGGATCTGGAGCAGATCGCGGCAACTCCCTGGGTCGGTGGCCCTGAACCACTGAAATATGGCCTGACTTTCTCAACCGGAGCCATCATCAGCATGAGCCTTGTCTACATTGTGGTGATCGCAGAAGCCACCGGGGACTTCATGGCACTGGCCAACAACTGCCAGACCCGCATAGACGGTAATGACCTGAAACGTGGTCTGCTGGGCGACGGTCTGGGCAGCACTCTGGCATCTCTGCTAACCGCAATGCCTTTGGCATCATTCAGCCAAAATGTCGGTATCGTAGGTATCACCGGTGTTGCCAGTCGCTACGTGGTTGCAGCGACCGGCGGATTGCTGATTCTGGGCGGCCTGTTCCCGAAACTGGCAGCTATTGCCGTGACCATCCCGAAACCGGTACTGGGTGGTGTTGGCTTCATCATGTTCGGCATGATTGCCTACGCCGGTATCCGCATGCTGATTAAAGCGGCAGATACCAAACGTAACGCGCTGGTAATTTGTGTTGGTCTGGCATCGGGCCTGGCTGTGACATTTGAACCACGCCTGCTGCAGCACCTGCCGCATGACCTGTCGAACTTCCTGCACTCCGGAATTACGACGGGCACTATCGTGACAGTCATTCTGAACCAGCTGCTGCCAAGAGCTTCTCGTAAAGAGGAACGCGAAGCGCTGGTTGAGAGCCAGACCCAGGTTGAACTTGAACTGGCTGAGCATGACAGTGAACACCCTGCGCCTGGTTTGGCAAAAGAAGCGGGAGCAACAAAAGAAGCGTTACCGGTACAAGATAATAAAAAATCAGCGCGGGCTCCGCAGCCTCAGCAACTGAACATCCAGCAAGACTAAATCTGACAGCCGCTCTGCGATTTCGGTGATGAACACCCACAGATGGCAGATGAGGCTGACTACCCGCCGGTCACAAATAATATGCACGTGACCGGCACTTTTAACACCTGAAACACAACGCAAAAAACCTATTTTCAACCACTATCAAAACATCAAGACCCTCTCCCCTGCAAAGGCAGAGATGGCTAAGGAATAGCATGAATGGACACCATCTGGATTAAACATCCACTCGCCGTTTACACCGGCAACACTGACGATGCCCGTGGCGGTATCGTGGTAAAAGGCGATAAAATTGTTGAACTGCTCGCCCTCAACCAGTCCCCTTCCATCCCCGTCGATTACACGGTTGATGCCTCCCGGCATGTGATCACTCCGGGACTGGTCAATGCCCACCATCACTTTTATCAGACCCTGACCCGGGCCTACCCGGATGCTCTCAACAAGGAGCTGTTTCACTGGTTGCAAAGCCTGTACCCGGTGTGGGCAAACCTTGATGAAGAAATGATGCAGGTTGCTACTGAACTGGCCTTAGTGGAACTGATGATGTCAGGCTGTACCACCGCATCCGATCACCATTATCTGTTGCCCACAGGGCTGGAGCATGCCATTGACCTGCAAGTTGAGGCGGCAAAAAATTTGGGAGTGCGGGCTATTTTCACTCGTGGCTCGATGAGTCTCGGTGAAGACGATGGCGGCCTGCCGCCAAGACACACGATTCAGACTGAGCAGGCAATTATTGATGACAGTACCCGTCTGATCCGCGAATACCACCAGAACCATGACGGTGCAATGACCCAAATTGCGCTGGCTCCTTGCTCTCCGTTTTCTGTTACGACTGACCTGATGAAAGAAACCGCCTACCTGGGTAAAGAGTATCAGGTCATGCTGCACACCCATCTGTGCGAAACACTGGATGAAGAGGATTTCTGTATTGAACGCTTCGGCCTGCGTCCGGTGGACTATTTAGAAGAAGTGGGCTGGCTGAACGATCGCACCTGGCTGGCCCACGGCATCCACTTCAACAAGCAGGAAATCGAACGTCTGGGCAAGGCGGGCGTCGGGATCTGTCACTGTCCGACATCTAACATGATGCTGGCCTCCGGCATCTGCAAAAATCGTGAACTGGAAGCCGCTGGCGTCAAAGTTGGCCTCGGCGTTGATGGTTCCGCCTCGAATGACGGTTCCAACCTGATTGCAGAAGTCAGAATGGCCATGTATCTGCAGCGTCTGCAATACGGCTCGGCGAATGTGACCCACTTTGATGCCCTGCGCTGGGCGACATCCGGTTCCGCGCGGGCAATGGGACGTACCGATATCGGGGAAATTGCCGTCGGCAAACAGGCCGACCTGGCCATGTTCTTGTTAGATGACATCCGGTTTTCTGGCAGCCACGATCCGCTGGCCGCTTTGATTCTGTGTGGAGCGCAGCACGCTGACAGAGTCATGGTTGCTGGAGAATGGCGCGTGCTGGACGGTACTGTGCGAGGTGTCGACATGGAGTTGTTGCTGCACCGACACCGTGCAGCGGCCAAACGCCTGGCGCAAAAAGCACAACAGACCATTCGCCGATAAAGGTTCTTAATCGCAAATATGACTGCTGTATATCGCCCATTGGAAAACCGTCCCGAGGCGAACAGCACTCACCAATAACGTTTACTAACACAATAAAAGAACATGTCTAATTAAAAGACCATGTCACGATAAAGACTTTGTCCTTTCCGCCCTGACAGCTTCAACCTGCAGGGCGGTTTTTTTATTGTCGCTGAAAGTGCGATAGCGTTGCTTTTCCTGAGCGACCAATCCTGAATTTACCGCGCCGATGCAGCAAGATAAAAAACCATTCTGTTTATCGCTTTATCGCTTTATCGCTTTATCGGAAAGTAAATCGAAATCAGTGAGACTGGTCGCATATACCATCAATGTATGACTTTGATGCCAAGGCATACCTTCCAAGTCCCTCTTTGCCTGATACATACTATTTGCCAGATACATCCTAAAAGCGGCATCAAGACATACCTATCTGATGCAGGCCCATTAAATACGGTAACTTATTTTGCAAGCAGGCTAAGAGACAGGAGTAAAAATGGAACGTAGTAGCATTAAGAACGTGGTCTTTGATGTAGGCAATGTCATTGTCCGCTGGGCACCGCAAGAGATTGTGCGACTCACTTTTGGTGACGTAGAATCTCCCGAACAATTAGGTAGCACGATTTTCAGAAGCGATACGTGGCTAGACCTGAATAAAGGTCTGCTGACTGAAGCTGAAGCCAAACAGCATTACCAACAAACGATTGGTTTATCTGAATTAGAATGTGAACGCCTCTTTTACTACGTAAAACAAACCCAGATACTGCTTTTTGGCTCCGTAGACTTACTCCAGCGAGTTAAAGCGGCAGGCTATGGTGTTTACGCGCTCACAGATAACGTGACCGAGATTGTGGAATATCTCCAGTCAACTTATTCCTTCTGGGAACATTTTGACGGAGCCACAGTCTCAGCCGAGCTGGGACTGTTAAAACCTCAGCCTGAAATCTACCATTCCTTGTTAGATCAGCACGCCTTGTCAGCGTCGGAGACCGTTTTTATCGACGATATGCCTCATAATGTCAGAGGAGCAGAATCAGTCGGTATCACAGCCATTCAATTTGAGAACGCGGCGCAGTGTGAACAAGCATTGAGGGCACTCGGTTTATCGTTTTAACCAGTATTCCATGGTACGTTAAACCGCAGATAGCACGGAAACCATTGTCACGTTTTCAAATGTCGCTTTAAACGCTGAAGAACGGACTGGACTTAAAATTCAGCTTGAGAGATGGCTGGATTCCTGTATTGCCAGATTTTTTGCAGCCAGACTCTTTGTGGCTCGGCATGACTGAGCCGCACTCATACCTGAGTGTGGCTTTTCACTCCGCAGCCTTTGATGACTAATTGGGTCAGAAACTGCGCTGCGTCATCGTAATCGTCGTGAGTGAGTGCATTTTTGTTCATCACATTACAAATCTGCCAGCTGAAATCAGCATATGTCTGAGTGGCTGACCAGATCATAAACATCAGGTGATGAGCAGACACTTTATCCATCAGCCCCTGTTCGCTCCAACTGGTGAACTTTCCGATGATCATCTGAGACTGCAGAAACAGCTCTTCACGAATATCATCCGGCAATGCCTGACCGCCTGACATCACCTCACTGGCAAACACGCGGGATGCATGGGGATGATCACGGGAAATCATCAGCTTCGTCTGAATGTAACGGGTCAGAGCTTCAACCGGGTCATCCAGCTCTTCAATGGGGCGCGACGCTGCCAGCAAAGGTTTTGTCACGGTTTCCAGCACGGCAAAATACAGCTTATCTTTCGAACTGAAATAATAGAAAACATTGGCTTTCGGGATATCCGCTGCCCTGGCGATATCCACCATTTTGGTCGCTGAGTAACCGTGTGTTGCAAACTGCTCACTGGCGACCTGAATGATGAGCGCCTGATTTTTTTGCCTGATCCGGGTCATTGCCATGTCCTGGCTGAAACTTGATTCATTTAGTCTAAAGAAATCAACGATAAACACCAACGAGAGGGAAGTAAAAATGGTGCTCAGGTCAACTTTGCCTCTGTCTTTAATCAATGATGTCAGCGTGACAAACACACCGACATAAACATTTGGCAGAAGGAAGGGGCCAGGCCAGTTTGACAGGCGTAAACTCAGTGACTGAGGATGAGGTTACTCTGGCATAGCCCCTTAACTGGCGTGGCTCCCTCACCAACGAGGACGGGTTACACAATCAGAATGGCACGGAAATCGTTCACATTGGTTAACGTAGGCCCGGTAAAGATAAGGCTCTGCGTCTTTTCGAAAAACGCGTAGCTGTTGTTATTGTCGAGGTAACTGTCCAGGTTCAATTCCAGTGCCCGTGCCCTCGCCCAAGTTTCGGGGGTTACCCACGCACCAGCGTTATCTTCAACGCCATCGATACCGTCTGTATCAGCGGCAATGGCATAAACCCGATGTAACCCTTTTAACTCGTTAAGTAAGCTGAGCAAAAATTCACAGTTGCGCCCCCCTCGCCCTTCACCTTTTACGGTCACAGTAGTCTCGCCGCCAGAGATCAGCACACACGGTGTCTGAAAGGGTTGCTGGTGTGAGACAATCTGACGCGCTAACGCAGCATGCACTTTGGCGACATCCCGGGCTTCACCTTCCATACTGTCACTGAGAATATAAGCCGGAATCCCCATGCCTTCAGCATCTGCCGCCGCCGCTTCCAGCGCCAGCTGTGGGGTCGCAATCAGATGGTTCTGACACCGTGACCAACACGGGTCATTCGGTTTCACCGTTTCAGACTCCGGCTGATTAAGCCACTGAAACGCTGAAGCCGGAATGTCGATCTTGTAACGTTCCAGAATGGCCAGTGCATCAAAGCGAGTGGTATTGTCGGGCACTGTCGGGCCGGAAGCGATCACGCTCAGGTCATCACCCGGAACATCCGAAATCGCCAGCGTGATCACCTGAGCAGGATACGCCAGCTTCGCCACCCGACCGCCTTTCAGGGCAGACAAGTGCTTACGCACACAGTTCATTTCATCAATCGCCGCACCGGAACGAAGTAACGATTTGTTGATCGCCTGCTTTTCGGCCAGCGTAATGCCCGGAGCCGGTAAACTCAACAAGGCAGAGCCGCCACCTGAAATCAGGCAGATCAGGGTATCTTCTTCGTTCAGACCAGACACCAGCTCAAGCACACGCTCACCGACTGCCATCCCCATAGCATCCGGCACCGGGTGTGAGGCTTCAATGACTTCAATCATGTCACACGCAGCTGTGTGCCCATATCGTGTCACAACCAGCCCTTCCAGCTTGCCACCCGTTGACTCGACCACGGTCTCTGAATCATGGCTCTGCTTTGCAGCGGCTGAAAACTTTGACACTGCTTTTGATGACGCCTCAGACGACAGATTTGCTGGCACCTTCTGCCGCCAGATCAGTTCCAGCTCCTGTGCCATAGAAGCCGCCGCTTTACCGGCACCAATCACCACGGTTCGCCCGCGTTTGTTACCAGCTTGCGTAAAAAGTGTATCCGGCAGATACGCAGCCATATTGCCTTTCGGCAAAGCCTGCTTTACTGCACTGTCATAAAGTATGCGCAAAAACTGTTTTGCATCGATATCCATCTGCAACTCCTTGTCGACAGATAAAACGTGAGAGAGTGAGGAAAAGATCCCGCTGCCAGTCAGCGGCAGGCCTGCATGCCAGAGTCCTGCCAGTTTTCACCGACACCTGACCCCGTACCGTTCAGGACAGCGGGAACGCGCGATAAAGGAGACAAAAGCGCGCGGTTTAGTAAGAATTCTGATATCACCGAGATAGGCAGCTTAGCATGCCCCTGCTTAACTGCCTTTTAGCATAGTCAGGCTATCAGCCGCGAATCGAATGACCCGCACGCTTTTCAATGGCCTTAATCAATGCTGAGTGGTCCCAGTTTTCACCACCCAGTGCCACACACTCGTCGAACAAGACTTGTGCGGTCTCTGTATTCGGCAAAGACACACCCAATGCTTCAGCTCCGCTCAGTGCCAGGCGCAAGTCTTTCTGGTGCAGTGCGATTTTGAACCCTGGGTTAAAGGTGCCTTTAACCATACGATCACCATGCACTTCCAGAATTTTCGAACTGGCAAACCCACCCAGCAGAGCTTCACGCACTCGAGCCGGATCCGCTCCTGCCTTAGAGGCAAACACCAGTGCTTCCGAAACCGCTTCAATATTCAGTGCGACAATAATCTGGTTCGCGACTTTACACGTTTGACCGGCGCCGTTATCCCCCACCAGCGTGATGTTCTGGCCCATGATGTCAAACAGAGGTGCTGCTTTGTCAAACGCCGCTTGAGCACCGCCGACCATGATACTCAGCGTACCGTTAATCGCGCCCACTTCGCCACCGGATACCGGCGCATCCAGATACTGGGCCCCGCTTTCTTTGATGCGAGCAGCAAATTCTTTGGTGGCAATTGGGGAAATCGAACTCATGTCGATGACCAGCTTGCTGGTCGCATCACCACTGGCCTGAATACCCTGCTCAATGCCGTTTTCACCAAACAGCACCGCTTCCACCTGTGGTGTGTTTGGCACCATCAGAACGACCACGTCGGCAATCTTGGCGGCTTCGCTCGGTGTCCGGCAAACCAGTGCACCCGCGTCGACCAGATCCTGTGGTGGCTTACTGTAGTGATCCGACAGTACCAGTGTATGACCGGCTTTTTGCAGATTTTCCGCCATAGGTTTACCCATGATACCGGTACCGATAAATGCGATTTTCATCCCTAATTCTCCTTAATCTTGAATGTATTCCGAACTCACTGAAATCCGATGATGTACTGTGGCTGTATTGCCAGACTAGCGGTACTGATTCAGCCAGTTGAGTCCTTCCAGCGTGGTCGTTTTCGGTTTGTATTCGCAGCCGACCCACCCTTCATACCCCAGCGAGTCCAAGTGGCTCAGCACGAACGGGTAGTTGATTTCACCGGTACCCGGTTCATGGCGACCAGGGTTATCTGCCAGCTGTACGTGTCCAATCTGCACCAAGTTATCAGTCAGGGTGGTTGCCAGATCCCCTTCCATGATCTGCATGTGATATATGTCGTACTGTAGTGAAAGATTAGTACTGCCCACCTCTGCAATCACGGCTTTCCCCTGCTCAGTTGTGTTCAGGAAAAACCCCGGAATATCACGGGTATTAATGGCTTCAATCACCAGACGAATACCTTCGGCTTCCAGCGCCTGAGAAGCAAAACGCAGGTTGTCGACAAAAGTACGATGTGCCTCCTGTGCACTGACACCTTGCGGCACAATACCGGCCAGACAGTTGACCTGAGTGCAGCCCAGCGCTTTGGCATACGCGATCGCTTTTGGTACACCATCGCGAAATGCTTGTACCCGAGACGGGTCAACCGCTATCCCGCGCTCGCCGGCATCCCAGTCACCTGCAGGCAGATTAAAAAGCACTTGTTGCAAGTGGTATTCTGACAGTCGAGCTTTAATTTCTTCCGCCGGGAAATCGTAAGGAAACAGGTATTCAACCCCGTCAAACCCGGCTTTTGCGGCGGCTTCAAAGCGATCCAGAAAAGCATGTTCGGTAAACAGCATGGATAAGTTTGCAGCAAATTTTGGCATGGTTCTGTCCTTAAAATGTGTATCCATTTCTGTGGCTCTACCACTGAGCCACTGCTTCTAAGCAAGTCCGGTACTTTGCCGGTTATCGTGACCAGCAAAGTACGATATTGTCAGCGTGGGAACGCTATTTCCTGAGTTGGCCAGTCAACGTTAAGAGAGCCGTTCCTGGCAGCGGCTGCCCAAACAAAGAGTCCGCAGCCACTTACCTTTCTAACTTTCTAAACTTGCAATCCAACTCATATTCAGGCTGCTCAAGATGGGTCAGACGTCCCGGCCTGATGAGCCAGCGCAGTTGGAGCATCTGCAATGCTATCAGCCAGCGCTTCAAACTCATTGATGGCGTTAATCTCAACACCCATCGCGATATTGGTCACACGCTCCAGAATGACTTCCACCACAACCGGCACTTGGTGTTTGTTCATCAGCTCACGGGCTTCAGCAAACGCCGTCGGCAACTGATCCGGATCGGTGACACGAATGGCTTTACAGCCCAGACCTTCCACCACCGTGACGTGATCGACCCCATAGCCATTAAGCTCTGGTGCGTTCTGGTTCTCAAAGGCCAGCTGAACACAGTAATCGATATCGAACTGACGTTGAGCCTGACGAATCAGCCCCAGGTAGGAGTTATTCACCAGCACATGGATGTACGGCAGATTGAACTGCGCCCCTACCGCCAGTTCTTCAATCATGAACTGGAAGTCATAGTCACCGGAGATAGCCACCACATCACGGCTCGGATCCGCTGCTTTCACTCCCAATGCTGCAGGTGTTGTCCAGCCCAGCGGGCCAGCCTGACCACAGTTAATCCAATGGCGCGGTTTGTACACATGCAGGAATTGGGCTGCGGCAATTTGCGACAGACCGATTGTGCTGACGTAGCAGGTATCACGGCCAAAGACTTTGTTCATCTCCTCATAGACGCGCATTGGTTTAATCGGGGTATCAGTAAAATGGGTTTTGCGCAGCATCGTGGATTTACGCGCCTGACATTCCCCAACCCACTGACTGCGGTCAGCCAGTTTCCCGGCAGCACGCCATTCGCGAGCAACGTCCACCAGCAATTCAAGTGCGGCCTTCGCATCAGAAACAATCCCCAGATCCGGACAGAACACCCGACCAATCTGAGTGGGTTCAATATCAATGTGAACAAACTTGCGGCCTTCGGTGTACACATCCAAAGAGCCGGTATGACGGTTTGCCCATCGGTTGCCAATGCCCATGACAAAATCAGCATTGAGCAGTGTTTCGTTACCGTAACGGTGTGCCGTTTGCAGACCCACCATACCGACCATTAACTCGTGATCGTCCGGAATCGAGCCCCAGCCCATCAGGGTCGGAATAACAGGAACACCGGTAATTTCAGCAAATTGCTGCAAAAGATCAGATGCGTCCGCATTGATGATCCCGCCACCGGCGACAATCACTGGTTTATCCGCAGCACTCAACATCGCCAGGGCTTTCTCAACCTGCGCACGGGTAGCCTGCGGCTTATAGGCTTCTAGTGGTTCGTAACTGTCAATATCAAACTCAATTTCCGCCAACTGCACATCAATCGGCAGGTCAATCAGCACCGGGCCAGGACGGCCTGAACGCATCAGGTGGAATGCTTTCTGGAAAGCTCGCGGTACCTGAGCCGGTTCCAGTACTGTGGTCGCCCACTTAGTGACAGGCTGAGCGATAGACTCAATGTCCACGGCCTGAAAATCTTCTTTGTGCAGTCGGGCACGTGGTGCCTGGCCGGTAATACACAAAATCGGAATAGAATCTGCCGTGGCCGAATACAGACCGGTAATCATGTCTGTCCCCGCCGGACCTGACGTACCTATACATACACCGATGTTACCTGCTGACGTACGGGTATACCCTTCCGCCATGTGGGATGCCCCTTCTACGTGACGGGCCAGAACATGATCAATGCCCCCCAATTTTTTCATTGCCGCATACATAGGGTTAATTGCCGCACCGGGAACACCAAAGGCGATATCTACCCCTTCACGTTTCAGTACTTCAACCGCGGCTTCGATTGCTTTCATCTTTGCCATTCAGACCTCCATTTCATTGTATACAATTTTCAATCATTTTGTGTACTATGGCTGATATACAGAATTTCGCAACCCTCGAAAAAACATTTTCTTAACAACAACGCCATTTCTTTTTCACCCCAACAGCGGTAAGCCCCTGTCTTTGCAGCGATTAATTTTACATCTCGTTGATAAAAATATTTTTTGCCCTTTTTAAAATGAAACAAGATTGTTAAAATAACCTTTGATTGTTTACATAAATTCCAATATAAGTATTTACGTATCTTATTTTTTGTACACAAAATCGTAAGATATTGTTTAAAGGAGACGATAAAAACATGCTTACAGAAAATACGGACAGAGCCTTGAGTGCCTGCTTGGAAGTACGAGGATGTACCGCCGACAGTCAATACCAACAAATCCTCTCTTCAGAGGCGCTGAATTTTTTATGCTTGCTGGTGAGTGAGTTTGGCGAACGACGCAATCAGTTACTGACTGAGCGCGAACGTAAACAAAAACGATTTGATGCCGGTGAATTACCGGATTTTCGTGAAGACACAAAAGCAATTCGTGAAGATAAAAGCTGGAAAGTCGCAGCCCTTCCCGACGCATTGAAAGACCGCCGGGTAGAGATCACCGGTCCGGTTGACCGCAAAATGGTTATCAATGCCCTAAATTCCGGCGCCAAAGTTTTCATGTGCTGCTTTGAAGATGCATCTTCCCCGACCTGGCAGAACATGGTTGAGGGACAGATCAATCTGCGCGATGCCAATTTGGGTACCATCAGCTACTATGACAATCAGAAAGATAAACACTATTCGCTGAATGCCAACCCTGCGCTGCTGATTGCTCGTCCGCGTGGCCTGCACCTGCCTGAGCAATCAATTACCTTTAATGGCCAGCCAATTCCCGGCTGTCTGATGGATTTTGCCCTGTACTTTTTCCACAACTACCTAGTTCGTGCCGAAAAAGGCCTGGGCGTTTACTACTACATTCCGAAGCTGGAATGCATGGAAGAGGCCCAATGGTGGGATGATGTATTCCGCTTCACTGAAGATCACTTCAGCGTAGAACGGGGCACAATTCGTGCCACAGTGCTGATTGAAACCCTACCGGCCGTTTTCCAGATGGAAGAAATGCTGTATGCGATGAAGGATCACATCGTCGCCATGAACTGTGGCCGCTGGGACTACATTTTCAGTTACATCAAGACCCTGAAAAATCATACCGACCGGATCCTACCGGATCGCCACGGCGTTGGCATGGATCAGCCATTCCTCAAAGCCTATAGCCAGTTACTTGTGCGTACCTGCCATGAACGAGGCGCACTGGCGATGGGCGGAATGTCTGCTTTCATTCCGGCTAAAGATCCTGCTGAGATGGAAAAAGTCACCGCCAAAGTCATCGACGATAAAGAGCGTGAAGCCCGTAATGGCCACGATGGTACGTGGGTCGCACATCCGGCGTTAGTCGATCTGGCCATGTCCGTTTTCGACGCACACCTGAACGGACAGAAGAATCAGCTCAACTTCCAGAGTCCAGAAAGCCCGATTTCTGCCGAGCTACTGCTCCAGCCTTGCCAGGGTTCCCGAGATGAAGCTGGGGTCAGAAAAAATATTCGCATCGCCCTTTACTACATCGAAGCCTGGATTCAGGGCATGGGCTGCGTGCCAATTTACGGCCTGATGGAGGATGCTGCGACAGCAGAAATTTCCCGCGCCAATATCTGGCAATGGATCCATCACGGCGTAACGCTGGACGATGGCCAGCGTTTTACCGCAGAACTTTTTCACACCTGGCTCTACCAAGAGCTGGATACCATAAAACAGGAAGTTGGTGAGCCTCGTTATGCTGCCGGACGGTTTGAAGAAACCGCTGACCTTTTTTATAAACTGTCTACAGCTGACGAATTTGCCAACTTCCTGACTCTACCAAGTTATGCGCTGCTGAAAGGAGCAGCCTAAGTTAACAAAAATCAGGAGTTAACATGGGAAGTTTAAGTCTACAACAAGCGTTAGCCATTATTGATGGCACATTTCAGGCCGGTAAACAGTGCAACTGCGCACCACTTACCGTCGCGGTGCTCGACAGCGGAGGAAAATTGATCACTCTGCAACGGCAGGATGGGGCCAGCATGATGCGCCCGGACATTGCCATCGCAAAAGCCTGGGGAGCGCTGGCGCTGGGTTGCTCATCACGTAAGCTGGCGCAAGATGCAGACACTCGTCCCGCGTTTATTTCTGCCGTAAACGTTCTGGCTCACGGCAATATGGTGCCGGTACCCGGCGGTCTGCTGATTCGAGATGCCAGTAAAACGGTACTGGGGGCAGTTGGTGTAAGTGGTGATCTCTCTGACATTGATGAACAATGCGCCATCAATGGTATCGGATTTGCTGACTTGTACAGCGATGAAACAGCCGCCTGAGCCATTACGGAGGCACTTTCCGGATGTACAAGTTCGGCAATCATCAGATGCCAAGCAATCCGGCATGCCGAGTCCGTAAAACAGACGTACAAAAAAGGTCGCCTCGGCGACCTTTTTTGTTTCTGACTTAATCTCCGCACGCGTCTTAATACAGAATACTGTATGGCTCCGACCAACGAAACCGCTGACTCAACTCAGCTTTCAGTTCCTGATAACGGGATGAATTTACCAGTTGAGTCACCTCACTAGGTGTCAACAGCTCCTCTTCTCCCTGTGGATGCTGATTACGCACATACAAAATATCTTTGGCGCTCTGTTTATATGCCGTCACCGGAAACTCATCGCCGTTGCTGTTGATGAAATGGGTATACACTTTCGGCACCGTCCCGTTTTCATGCTGCTTACAATCATACATTGACGGTAGCCATGAACCTGTTCCGTCTTGGGTGAGATATGAGGTCACCGGGCGATCCTTGGCGATATCTTCTATCATGCAGTATGTCGGGCTGAAACTAACAAGATGGTGCGTGTTATTGAACGCATGGCTTACCCATTCACCGCTACTGGCAGCATCTGTGCCGCGTTCAGGATCATACGGGGTTTCATCCATATATACCCCGCTGTCGTAAGGGCCTGTCAGCGATTGATCTATTCGGAACGTTTGCGGATCAGACACAAAATACGCCGTTTTTCCATTTTCCAGAGTATATGCTTTTACGAAATCCCGGTTGATCTGGTAAGTCGGACTCGTTGTAACCAGATTGCGCCCACGATAGTCCGCATCCACAAGGCTGACGGTATAGAAACGGGTGTTAACTAAATGTTTTGCCGACGAACCTTGCGCAGTATCTTCTTCACTGTCTGAGAGATAGTACGGCGTTTCACTGTAAAGTAAGCTTTCGCCACCTGAGAGTATTCCTGATCGCGGGCCGGAATACCCATAACTAGCCACATCGTATGTGGGTGTCTTTTCCCCTGAACTAAGAGTTGTTTCGCTTTTGTTTATACGCACAACTGTACCAATCCAGCGCCCTTCAAATTGCAGCAGATAGTCCAGGGTCAATGTTTCAGACTGATCAGTGTAATCGTAACTTTGAATATCAAAATGCGGCTGATTATTGTCGAAATCCCAACGACGCATAAAAGACACTTTGTTGCCTTTTTTACTCATAGCCATTGGCTGCTGCTCATAATGTTCGGAGCAGTTATCACGACCATTAGCAAAATAAGCAACCTGAGTACCCTGACTATCGACCCGACAGACAGACTGATCCTGAAGACCATTCGGACTGACTTTAGTCAAAATCCGCGTAAACTCATCCTCGTTTACATCAGTATTGTTAGCCTGGAAATATCCCAACGCATCATTGGAGGTAATCCACAGCGGTTGTGACTGAGCCGGTTTCGTCAATGCAAAGTCGAGCATGAAAAATTCCGCTTTGTTCTGCTGAATTTTTTCCGTGGTATACGTAATCAGCTCTTTCGCCTGGTAATAACCTTGAACTGATGGAGCCGCATTGACTTGCGTGCAGACAGCCAATACTGCCGAGCCAATAATCAATTTTTTCATCATATTACCTATTTTTTGAAATTATCCGGCGTAGAGATCCCCGCACCACCATTGGAGGCATATTTCACGTTCTGCAGCGCCTGTAGATCATTCTGATCAATATTCAGCGTCATCTTATATCCATGCGGAGCACGTGATCCGCTGTCCACTGTAGGTTGCGAAGGTGTGTCATCTCCGCTCCCTCCCCCACAGGCGGTCAGGCCGAGTACTAAAACAGGCAGCAAGTGTAATTTCAATAATTTCATAATGGATTCCAAATCGCAGGCAAAGAACGACCTTCCGCTTTGACAAGCTGGAATAAAAATGGGGAATAGTGTTTAAAACTCTATCGTATAAAACAGTGTTGTGTACGGCGGAATTATATAAGGTTGACTAAAAGTCTCAACACACAACTGAGCAATATTTGGCCACAATGATGTTTGAGTTAGTCATTTGGTATGAAGAAACTGGTTTAAAATCCTTAATATTCAGACAGATAAATAAAAGTAAATAATTTAAAATATTTTGAAACCTTTTGAAATAAACTGTCAAATAAGAAGCAATTCGCATTCTGATAAATATATTTATTGTAATGAGTGTGACTGAATCAACGGTAGTTGTAATTATTTAACTTTTAAAAATAACAAAGAGAAAATATGACATATAAAATAGTTCTTATATTTTCCCGTTCCTCTTGTCGTAATTCGAGACTATGGATTGCTGCTCTTTATACCAACGGCTGCTATTCATCACCGCCGTCAACAGATGAAACTGAGGGGGTGAATCAAAGCAGCCGCTAAAGTTCAGCATCCAACACCTGGAACGGTTATGTCGTGATCATCGTTCACAACAGCGTGACAGGAATTGCATTAGGCTAACAGTTGTTGCATTGCAGAATGTAGTCGGTCATCCCATTCAGGATTGATCATGCGCTGGTTTTCGGTGTCGAAATTGTCAAAAAAATTCGGTACTGACAAGGACGCTTTCACCTCAGCCCCAAAATATGGCATTGAGCCATTTGCCGCCGCCAGTACACTCTGTGCACCACCCGCTCCCGGTGACGTTGCCAGCAGTACCATAGGTTTGCCTTGATACACCTTATGCTGAATACGAGAACACCAGTCAAAAACGTTCTTATAAGCCACAGAGTAAGATCCGTTATGTTCAGCAAATGAAATGATAATGGCGTCGGCATCATTCAGTTTGTTCAAAAACTGCTTGGCCAGTTCTGGGTGACCCGTCGCTTTTTCCCGATCTTCGCTGTATAGCGGCATTTCATAGTCATTCAGATCCAGCAGCTCCACCTCAACATTACCGAGGAGCGATACCGCATAGCTAACCAGTTGTTTGTTGATAGATGTCGTGCTGTTTGTTGCAGCAAAAGCAATAACTTTCATCCAGATATCCTTTTCATCGTTCCGCATTAATCTCTGTCTTGATTGAGCCACAGGCCCCGATTCAACCTCATTAACGCAAGGTGGTATCAGATAACCGGTACCCATTGGGAGCACACGGTTCGTTCCACAACGCTGTTGCAGCTCTTCTTAATACTCACGCTACCAAAACCCATCGATTAAGTAAATTTTTAAGTTTACTTAAAAGGAAATATGCAACACAGATTATATTTTCACTGTTGGAGCCTCTGGTTTGAGACATACTGCTGAACGGTAAGCTGACACGATTTACAGTGTGGCAGACGTAAGCCCTGGCTCCCTGTCCCCATCTGAACGGCTACTCCATCAGAATAGCTACTTCACCTAAGTACATAACGTAATCATTTAATCCAGCAGGCTTTGCGAACGCCTATCGGCTCAACACCCGTTCGAGAGGCACAAAAAAGGGCCCGAAGGCCCTTTCTGGTTTAACGTATTAACGGGTTGGAGCGGTGTAAATCAGAAAGACAAAATGGCTCCGGCCACCGCAGCACTCATCAGGTTAGCCAGTACGCCTGCCGCAATTGCACGGAAGCCCATTTTAGAAATGTATGAGCGACGTTCAGGAACCATACTGCCAAGGCCGCCAATCAAAATGGCCATCGTACCAATATTGGCAAAACCACACAGCGCGAAAGTCACAATTGCCTGAGAGTGCTCACTCAGCTGATCTTTCACTTCCATCATCTGAATAAATGCCACGAACTCATTGACCACAATCTTATTGCCAATCAGTGAGCCGGCAATGCTGGCTTCATTCCAGGGAACACCCAGTAAAAAAGCGACCGGCGCGAATACGTAGCCCAGCAACTTTTCAAAACTCAGAGACAGACCGAACAGATCACCGGCCGCTCCCAGTAACCCATTCAGCAGGGCAATAACACTGATGAATGCGAGCAGGGTCGCACCAACGGTCACCGCTAAACGAAGGCCTGCAATTGCGCCATCCGCCAGCGCTTCCACCACGTTGGTGGCGCGTGGAATCTCAACCGAGGTTACTTCGTCATCCCCGCTCTGTTCAGCGGATGGCGGAACCATCATTTTTGCCATTAGCAAACCTGCCGGTGCTGACATAAACGCGGCAGCGATCAGGAAATTCAGTTCAACACCCAGAGAGGCATACCCCACCAACGTGCCGCCGGCTACAGAGGCCAGACCGCAGGTCATGACAGCAAAAAACTGAGAATCACTCATTTTTTGCAAATACGGTTTGATCACCAGCGGCGCTTCTACCATACCGACAAAAATATTCGCGGTGGCCGACAGCGATTCGGCACGTCCGGTACCCAGAAAACGTTGCAGCCCGCCGCCAATCACATTAATGACTTTTGGCATCAGACCGATATGGTACAGGGCAGAGATCAAAGCGGAGAAAAAGATGATGATACCAAGAACATTAACGGCAAAAACGAACCCGACACTGCCTGTAGCCAGACCACCAAACAGAAATGAAATCCCTTGCTGACCATAATCGATTACGCTGGAGACCGCAGAAGTAACCTGGCTGAGTGCTTCCTTACCGGCGGGTACGTAAAGCACCAGTAAGGCAAACAACACCTGAAGGGTGAAAGCCAGACTGACCGTTTTCAGCGGAATATTCCGGCGATCTGTCGATAGCAGGTATGCAAACAGCAGAATCGCAGCAATACCGAAGAGGGAAGACATAGTAAAACCTTACGTTCAATGAAGAAGCGGCGCATTCTATAGCGCAAAGGTTTGCCTTCAAGATCCTTTTGCTGCCGGTTTGTTACTGAGTTTCTTACCTCACCTGTCGAGAGTCTTCAACAAATTGATAGTATTGAAAATATTGGAGTTCCAAAGGAAATTTTTTCCATATGGAAAAAATATTTCTGTCAGCGCGAACAATCTTTTCAGGGAGCTGCTGAAAAAAACCACACTGACCTGTATTTACTCTAACCACTGCCTGTTTTGTACTGATACGAATATGCTGAAAAGTCTCGTACTAAAAGCCGAGCCTAGAAATAGCTCTTAATCGTAGGATGCCCATCCTTGTCATTCACTTTGCTATTTTCGTATCTGGTTGGATCACGGCCTCAAAGCTTAACCCAAGGCATCAGCGCTTTATCCCAGTAAGGCTGTTCGCCGATGTGATGTTTGAAGAAGTCAATCGCCGCCGTGATCTTGCGCGGCAAATGCTTACGGCTCGGATAAACCGCGTAAAATGGCATACGTTGCGCTGCCTGCCAGTCAGGTAACAACTGAATCAACTTACCGTCCCGAAACTCATCGCGCAGCAAGTATGTGGCCAGATAAGCTACCCCCCACCCAGCCACGGCGGCATCTCGTACGGCTTCTGCCAGATCCACCCGATAATTGCCGGAAACATTCACCGTGGTAGCCTCACCGTCTTTTGCAAACTCCCAGCAACTGTAGTTTCGCTGTCGGCTCTGATAAGTCAGGCAATTGTGGTTGACCAACTCTGACGGGTGGTATGGCACTTCTCGCTTCAGCAGATACTTTGGTGATGCAGCAACAACAAAGCGAGTATCAGCCAGTCGCTGTGCAACATAGCCCTGCGGAATATTTTCATAGTTGGTGATCCAAAGATCCAACCCATCAGCCAGCATATCAGCCTGATGGTCAAACAAGCTCAGCTCAACCTGCAGTTCCGGATATTTTTGCTGCAGAATTTCAATGGCGGGAATGATGTGCATGGTGCCGAAAGACTGGGATAACCCTAGACGCAGCACCCCGGCCACGTCATCACGCTCGAACGCCATAGAGTCCGTGGCATTATTAACGGCTTCTACAACCTGGCGGGCATAAATGGCAAACTCCTGCCCCGCATTGGTGAGAGTAAATGTCCGGGTCGTCCTCTGCAGCAGCTTTACGTTCAACGCTTCTTCGAGCGCGCCCAACTGCTTGCTGACATGAGAGGTCGAGACACCCAGCTGTTTGGCGGCAGCGGTAAAACTTCCGGCCTGCAATAAGGTATCAAAAATCACCATTTGGCTGGCTTTGTCATGGGTCACTGGGCACTCTCCCGAAAGCGTTAACAAGGACTGAGTCGATCGGGAAAAAGCCTTTTAGCAAGGCTCCATCCCAATAAATCAACGGAGTGTAGCGACAATAAAAAATCCCGGCAAGTCACCGGGATTTTAAATGTGTATACCTTTTAAAGGGCTTGTCTGAACTACAGCTTATTCACCCGCTTTGAGCCTGGCTTCGCCATCGTTCAGTTCCGTTAAGGTCGCCTGAGCAGACTTTTGCTTGCGCTTCTCCAGCACCGCAGTTACCAACGGCATCAGCAGTGCCAGCGCCGCGATGATCATGATCGACAGTGTCAGTGGGCGCTCCCAGAGGAAAGAGTAGCTACCGTCACTCAATGTCAGTGATCGACTCAGGTTCTTCTCCAGAATATCCCCCAGAATAAAGCCAAGCAGCATCGGTGCCATCGGGAAATTCAGTAACTTCAGGAATGTCGCAATCACGGTAATGATAACCATCATATGAATATCAAACGCATTGAAGCTAACCAGATATACCCCTGTGATAGAGAAGAACAGGATCAACGGGATCAGAATCGGACGCGGGATCACCAACAATCTAGAAATGTAAGGGATCAACGGCAGATTCAGAATCAGCAGTACCAGATTGCCGAAGTACATCGAGATGATCACTGACCAGAATACATCCGGATTATCGACAAACAGACGCGGGCCCGGTTGAATCCCGTAAGCAATCAGCGCTCCCAGCATAATAGCAGTGGTACCTGACCCAGGAATGCCCAGTGTCAGCAAAGGGACAAACGAACCAGTAGAAGCCGCATTGTTCGCTGACTCCGGTGCTGCCAGCCCGCGAAGTGCGCCTTTCCCGAATTTCGCTTTCTCCGCTTTTGGTGCCAGGTTTCGCTCCATACCGTAACTCAGGAAAGAGGCGATAGTTGCACCAGCACCCGGCAGTACACCAACCAGAAAACCGAACACCGACGAGCGCGCAATAGTCGGCGCAACATGCTTCACCTCTTCTTTATTCAGCTTCATACTGCCGAGGGAATTCATGTCCATCTGCGGCTCTTCTTCTTTATGCTCGCCACGCAGTACCGTCATAATGACTTCTGTCAGGGCAAATGTTGCCATTGCCAGCAGCAGGAAGCTGATGCCATCAATCAAGTTGATATTATCGAAGGTAAAACGTGGGATGCCGGTCATCACATCGTTGCCGACCATCGCAATCATCAGGCCAAAAACCGTCATCATCAGGGCTTTCAGCACCTGCCCCTTCCCGGAAAAAGCCGCTACCGCCGTTAACCCCAGTACCATCAGTGCAAAGTAATCTGACGACTGAAAGCTCAGCGATACTTTTGCCAGAGCCGGTGCGGCAAACAACAGAATAATGGCGCCAACCGTACCACCGGTGAAAGAAGAATACGCCGCCAGTGCCAGTGCTTTGCCAGCCTGATTTTTTTGTGCCAGCGGATAACCGTCGAACGCAGTCACCACAGTACTCGCGCAGCCCGGCGCATTGATCAGGATCGACGAGGTTGATCCCCCGAAAATAGCGCCATAATACACCCCGGCCATCAGAATAATACCCGAAGAAGGATCAAGCCCGTAGGTAATCGGGATCATCAGCGCAATAGCAGAAATAGGACCCAGTCCCGGCAGCATGCCGATAAAAGTACCGGCAAAACACCCGACGACAACCATCAGTAAGTTGAAGGGCATAAACGCAGTTGTCAGCCCTGACATCATTCCATCAAACATGGTTTAGCTCCCCAACATCATTGTCCAGACCCGGCCCGGAGCCAGATAAATATCTAACAGTTGCGTCAGGACATACCAAAACCCGACAGCAAAAGGTACAGACGCCAACACGACAATCCTGATTCTTCGCTCACCCAGCAGCCAGTAGCCACCAGCCAGGAAGAAAATGGTTCCCACCATAAAGCCCAGCCATTCCAGTGACACGGCAAACAGCACCATCAGAACCAGTAACTTAGCCACCAGCGAAAAGTCGTAACCGGTTAGCTTCAGACATTCTTTCTCTTTTTTACTGGCCGTCAGTAGCTGACACACCGCCAGAACGGCTCCCATTAAAGCCAGGGCTGTTGGCATGGATCTGGCATTGAAGGGTTCAAATTCATCACCGGGAAACAACACGATTTCATTGGCGTAGTAGCCGTAGGCGATGGAAAAACATAAAAACACCAGACCGCCGATATGATCTTTCGTTATCGTCATTGGTGATCCCTCTTTTCTTTAGTTAAAACATGTCGTTAACTAAAACATGACCTGAGCAGAAACATGTATTTAGTGAGAACATGATCAGCACGTGAACTGAACAGGTTAGATTGATTTCGAACAGCGCCCGGACAAGGCACAAGGCGGGATGCCAACCTGTAGT
This sequence comes from Photobacterium ganghwense, assembly GCF_017329545.1. Lineage (NCBI taxonomy): Bacteria > Pseudomonadati > Pseudomonadota > Gammaproteobacteria > Vibrionales > Vibrionaceae > Photobacterium > Photobacterium ganghwense. Next base: position 571,545 of record NZ_CP071326.1, on the reverse strand, counting down.
AACGAACCAGCGCCGCAACAGATGGCGCCCCGGATAAATCTCTCATCGAAGAACAGAACATCCGGGTACGCCGTTGAAGATTACTTAAGGAAACCCAGCTCGCGCATCAGGCCGCCCACTTCTTTTTCCTGTTGCTCCAGGAACGCCATAAACTCTTTGCGAGGCTTGTAGATTTCAGTCCAGCCGTAGCGGTCACGAACGGTTTCCCAAGCTTTGGTTTCGTACATTTTCTTCAGTACATCAGCAAACTCATCGGCCTGCTCATCGCTCAGCCCCGGAGCACCGAAGAAGCCACGCCAGTTGACAAAGGTAGCGTCGTAGCCCAGCTCTTTCAGCGTCGGGACATCAGGTGCTGCAGTAGAACGCGCATCACCTGTCATCGCAAGAATGCGGATCTCACCGGCTTCAGCCAGGCTCAGCGCTTCACTCAGACCGGTAGAAAGCACTTGTGTTTCGCCAGACAGCAAACCCGCCATGGCTTTACCACCAGCATCGTAAGCCAGGTATTTCAGTTTACGTGGTTCACCACCTGCCGCTTTGAAAGCCAGTGCCGCAACCAGATGATCCATGCTGCCGCGAGCAGAACCACCAGCAACAGAAACTGAGCGAGGATCTTTCTTGTAAGCTTCCGCCAGTTCAGTGAACGAGTGGTAAGGAGAGTCTTTTGCCACGACAAACGCGCCGAAGTCGCCAACCGTCGCAGCGACAGGAGTCAGATCACGGAAAGACTGTGGAAACACGTTAGACAGAGATCGGATGATGATCGGTGTGGAGTTGACCATCAGCGTGTCTTGGGACTGTTCAGCGGTCTTGATCAGGTAAGCAATCGCTTTACCACCACCACCACCGGACATGTTTTCGTAGGAAACTTTATCAACCAGCTCCGATTTTGACAGGGCTTCGCCAATGCCACGGGCTGTGCTGTCCCAGCCGCCACCAGCGCCACCTGGAACCAGGAAATGAACCTCTTCAACTTTGGCCTGAGCGTGCCCAACACTCAATGCCGACGCCATAAATGCTGCAAGTACAGTAACACGTTTGCGGGAGATGAACTGAGTAAGCATAAGATGTCCTCTTAAAATAGTTATGTGTTCCTCCACCGCTAAAGTTATGCCAGCGTCATCCCGATTAACAGATTGTAAATTTATTGTGAATAACGAAGTTAAACATCATTTTGTTCATAATGTTCACAGCAAAGCTGAACAGAAAACGGTAAAGTAGTCCCCCTGCACGTTCTGGTGGAAGGATTCACCCACATGACCCAATTATTATCGCTGCGCCACCTACAGTTAAAAACACGTATGGTGTTGATTTTAGGCGTCATTGCGGTATCACAGACAGGTATTCTTGGCCAGTTCGCGATACGCTATCTCGATACAGTATTAGAAGAACAAATTGGCCACCAGGCCATGCGAGTCGCACAGGCCATTGCAGCCTCCCCCACGCTGATCGATGCCGTTGAAACAAGAAACACCGACATACTGCAACCTTTAAGCTACAAGATAGCAAAATCTGCCGAAGCAAAATTTGTCGTCATTGGAGACCGGGATGGCATCCGCCTCGCTCACCCATTTCCGGAGCGTATTGGGAAACCCATGTCTGACGATGACGGTGATACCAATGCACCAGCGCTTATTGGAGGAATACCTTATGTATCCAAAGCGTTAGGCAGTATCGGTTGGTCGGTACGCGGCAAAGCCCCGATTTTCAATCACACAGGCACTCAAATTATCGGCGTTGTGTCCGTTGGTTATCTACTTGATACCGTTGAACAATTAGTCAGTAATCATCGCTTGTCCATGATGCTGGCCATCGCCGCGGCCTTTGCTTTCAGTGTGTTCACCGCTATCTGGTTTGCCCGTCACTTTAAGAAAGCGATTTTTGATTTAGAGCCGGAGCAGATCGGACAGATGTTTGAAGAGCGGAATGCCACACTGGAAGCGGTGCGGGAAGGCATTGTTGCCATCAACCAGAAAGGCATGATTACCACCTTTAACCATGCGGCAATTCGGACGTTAGAACTACCGGAAAACGAGCAGTATATTGGTAAACATATTATGGAAGTACTGCCAGATACCGGCATGCTGCACGTTCTGCGAAGCGGTCAGCCACAGTTCGATCAAGAAATCTGGCTGCACAATCATCTGCTGATTGCCAGCCGCATCCCACTTCGCCAGGACGATAAGACCACGGGTGTCGTCACCAGTTTCCGACTGAAAAATGAAGTCGATCTGGTCAGCCGGAAGCTGACCCGCATCAAGCAATACGCTGACAGCCTTCGTAGTCAGGCACACGAATACAACAATAAGCTCCACACTATTGCCGGGCTCATTCAGATAGACGCTAAAGACGAAGCGTTGGCGGTGATCGGTCAGGAAACATCCAGTCATCAGGCTTTTATACAGCAGTTGATGAGCGTGACTTCTGACAGTGTGTTGGCCGGGTGCCTGCTGGGTAAATACAACCGCGCCAAAGAACTGGGCCTGACGCTACACATTGAGCAGGAAAGTCAGATGTCGGCACTGCCTGATGCCTTGCCGCGAGAGCAGTTAGTCAGCATTTTAGGTAACCTGATCGATAACGCGCTGGAAGCCACACTGGCACATTATGGTCGGGGCGGATCCGTGACATTGTCACTTTCTGATTATGGTAAAGAGTTGATTTTTGAAATCGAAGATCAAGGGCCAGGCGTCGCGGAAAGTGACCGTGAGAGAATATTTACTAGGGGCTTTTCTACCAAGTCTCAACCCGGCCATGGTATCGGGCTCGACTTAGTGAAAAGCCTGACCGATCATTTAGGCGGCATGATCACCGTCGAGCCTATTTCGCCATATGGCAGCCGCTTCACCTTATATTTACCGAAAGAACTGAGTGAGTTACTACGCGGTAAAGATTTAAATGCCGGTCCAATCCCCTTTTCAGGGCCAGCAAACTGATAGAAACGAAAGGAATTCAAATGACAACCCCAATAAGCCTGGTCATCATTGAAGATGATCAACAAATCGCAGAAATTCAGCGACGTTTTGTCGAAAGGATCGACGGCTTTCATGTGGTTGGTATCGCCCACAGTCTGAACGACGCACGTGATTTAATTGAGGTATTTCAACCTCAGTTGCTGCTGTTAGATAACCAGTTCCCGACCGGGACGGGGCTGGACTTGCTCCGGGAGTTACGCGCCGATGGTTGCAACACTGACGTGATTCTGGTTACCGCAGCCAAAGAAGTCGAGACCTTACGCACCGCAATGCGTTACGGCATTTTTGACTATATTCTCAAACCATTGGTTTTTGAGCGCCTGCAGGCGTCACTAGATAAGTTTCGTGGTCAGCTCAGCAAACTTTCCGACATGGAATCTCTGGTACAAAGCGATGTGGATGGCCTGCTTCAATCAGCGACAATCCAGCAAAATACATCTGGTGCCCCTCGCCTTCCCAAAGGCATTGACAGCATTACCCTGGACAAAATTCGAGCGGTATTCAAAAGCAGCCACAATGCCCTTAATGCCGAAGAAGTCGGGCAGTTAATCGGTGCCAGCCGGACGACAGCACGCCGCTATCTGGAATTTCTGGTCAGTACCGACGAGCTGAATGCTGAAGTGTCTTACGGCACTGTCGGTCGTCCTGAACGTCGATACCATCCGCTGTGAATCATCTGACTACGTTTAGGCAGCTGATACTTTTAATGATCACAATACACAGGCACGGGCACAGGCACAGGCACAGGCACAGGCACAGGCACAGGCACAGCAGGCTGACCCAATTATTCAGGTCAGCATAACAAGCGTTAGACAGATCTCAATTTCCCAACGTCTATGTAACAACTTTGATTACAAGTATATGTGTGACTGTTAATATTCACGCCCAAAAAGTCCTACACTGAAAAAATGTCAGTCAACCACCATACATTGTTTCCCATACCCAAAAGCCTGCACACTGGTCTTTGTTACCTGGTGGTGGTGTCGATCATCGTATCGGGTTTACTTTCTTCACTGGTGGTGTTCAATGTCGGCCTGCTACCGGGTGCCAGCGCCGGATACCAAGAAACTGGATACCAAGAGACTGGCTACCAAGAAGCAGTATCCCAAGTAAACGAGCATCAAAAAAACGCATATCTAAGCAACGTGCCACAAAACTGGCAGACACGGGACAAAGTGTTGATATGCACCAGTCAGGGACTGAAGTGGGTTTCACTCAGTAGCCTGCAATCCAGCCAGGCTGAATCAGATACAAAAACTGACCACCAGACTCTCCTGAAAAGCCACTGTCCGGTGTTTAAACTGCATCCTGGCAACCACTTCAATCTGGAAGGGGCATTTTTACTGATCATGGCGCTGGTCAGTTATCGTCGGCGTGTTAAGCCTGTTTCCTCTCCCTTTACGATTAGTAAACGTTTTTACCGCTTTGCGCCCAAACATTCTCCACCACTGGATCACGTTAACTCAACTCAGTATTCAATGTGATTATTACCGCTGGATTGACCTTCCAGCCTTAAGGAGAAAAATTATGACACTTAAAAATGCCTTCATCTGCGCCACAATGTTGCTTGCTACACAATTTACGTTTTCTGGTATCGCGTCAGCCCATGAATACAAAGGGGGAAATCTGAACATTGATCACCCGTGGTCAAAAGAAGTCCCACCGACCTCACAGGTTGCTGCCGCTTTCTTTACTATCGATAATCACGGCAAAGAAGCGGACACCCTGCTCAGCGCCAGCTCTCCGATCGCCGGAAAAACCGAGTTGCATGCCCATGTGAATGAAAATGGCATGATGAAAATGCGGGAAGTACAAGAAATCACCATTCCTGCAGAAGGCCAGCAGAACCTTAAACCCGGCGGACTGCACATCATGTTCTTTGATTTGAAGAAAACCCCGGCACTGGGTGAAAGTTTCCCGCTCACTCTGAACTTCCAACATGCCGGTACCGTAGAAGTTGAAGTGAAGGTTGAAAAAGCGACTTATCAGTCAGATGCGATGAAGATGGATCATAGCGGTCACTGATAGCGAAATAACAAAATCATAATTAAATAAGCTGCCAAGTTGGCAGCTTATTTTTTCATTCATAATATGAATTGTTTCACAAATTCATCCAGACAGAATAATTTAAACCCACATGCGTTAATTTGAGATATAGAATCTTACTATCATTCCCCCTATTTCATCCTTTCACATGGAAAAAATGATACAAATTGAAGATAGTGAGCTTACTATAAATAATGTAAACACAATATTTGAAAGTGTCTTAAATCATATGGGCGCATATGTGTATATTAAAGATGTTTATGGAAACTATTTATACGTTAACCAATTAATTTGCGATCTTTTTCATTGCACGCCAGATGACATTATAGGAAAAAGTGATGAAAGCTTTTTTACCTCCAGTCATTTACAGGGGATTTTAGACAGTGACAGGCGCGTTATTGAAAAGAAGCAATTGGTCGAAATTGAAGAAAGCGGTTACCTGATTTCCCAGCAAGTGCTTCGCGTCTTTAAAACAGTCAAAGCGCCAATCTTCGGCAAAGACAAACAAGTGATCGGCTTATATGGTGTATCAACCGATATCACTGCGTTGCATAAGCTGAAACTGAAACTCGAAAATCAAGCCAATACAGACTATCTGACCAAACTGGCCAACCGGCGCTGCTTCTTCTATCAGGCTGATAAAGCTTTCTCATTCTCCAAGCGCCATGGTGTTCCTCTCTCGCTGCTGATCGCTGACATTGACCACTTCAAAAAAATCAACGATACCTTTGGTCACCATGCTGGTGATGAGGTGCTGAAAGCCCTCAGTATTTTTCTGAGCAACAACATTCGCAATGAAGATACGATCAGTCGGATCGGTGGAGAAGAGTTCGCATTTTTATTACCCGGCACCCCGCTCGATGCGGCACATTTACTAGCAGATCGTTTATGTGAGGCCGTCAGCAAGCACTTATTCAACGTCGGTAAATCACATATCAATTTAACCCTGAGTATTGGTGTAACAGATCTGTCAAATGATGACACAAAGTTTCATGCACTATTTCACCGTGCTGATGATGCGCTTTACAATGCTAAAAACAAAGGACGAAATCAGGTTATCGCCATATAAATCTCTATTCTATATTTAACAATATTAAACGACATAGATACTTGGAAAATCTCATACATCAGTTGCCCCTAATGTAACCATTCTGCTTACCCTATTTCTACAATTTACAATGTAGACATTTATATTTTCTATTTATTTAAATGACTTATCGACGCGCTATAGTCAACCAAGGTGCTGAGCCGCAAATATCATCAAGCCGTCATTTCTGTTCTGCTGTCTTCCTTGTCCTTTCTGAGCGATTGACTCATTTCTCACCACCGCAACTTGTCGCACGATAAAAAATGGGCATAATTAAATTTAAACGGATGTTTACATAAGGACGCAGGACGTGTCATCAATGATCAAACTTCACAGAATTGAAGGCTACATACAGACCATTTATCTGGCGGAATACCGCCGCGGCCTGCTTCTCCTTGACGGCTGCTGCCGGGCAGATATCCCTCTTATCAGAAGTTACATCACCCACACACTGCAGCGTGCATTCAGTGATTTATCCCTGGTGATTGTCACGCATATGCACCCTGACCACGCCGGGGCTGCACACCGCTTACGAACACTAACAGGATGCCGAATTGCCTCGGCAAATGTTCCCGGCCAATGGTACAGCGGACTTGACGGACAGTTGATGCATTGGGCCGATCTGGTGCTGGCAGACTGGGTTGCCAAACGTATGGGCAAGCCGCGTCGTTTTCTCTGGTACTCCGCCAAACTCAAACCTGACTTTCTGCTAGATGACGGCGAAAAGATTCCCGGTTTTCCAGATTGGCAAGCCATTTCAACTCAGGGCCATACAGATCGTGACTTGTCTCTTTATCACCAACCATCAAGAAAAGTCTATGTGGCCGACTTGATGGTAAAAGTGAAGGGGCGCTCCATCCCGCCATTTCCCGTATTCTACCCTAACCGTTACCGCGCCTCAGTACAGCGTATTATGGCACTTGAACCGGATGCCATCATTCTTGCTCATGGCGGAGAAATTACACCGTCCCCAGAAGACTATCAGCATGTGCTGGAGCGCGCCCCACGCAAACCGATCACTCACTGGCGAGCCGTGAAAAGTAAAATTAAGCGAGCCCTACGGCGACGCTGAAGCTGGGTCTGACAGGCATCTAAAACCGCGTACGTATCAATCCACTATTGATAAACTACGTTGCAAGGTCAGCCACTTTATGCAATCATCGCCCGCCTGTATATCGTTATTGTTTTGCTATTCAGTAAGATCGATGTCTAGACTTACTCCATAGCTGGCAGAACACTTCGTATAACCCCATTAATAAGGTATGGGGGTTTCTACCAGAATCCGTAAAATTCTGATTACGAAGAGTGAAGCGCAAATGTGCTTTTCTCTTTGTAATTCTTTCACTACTCAGCAGAAAAGTACCTTAGCGCTAATCTCCTCCTTCTGGCCATGTACCGGAAACAGATTTAACTCTATGAGAAGAATAAGGGCTTACTATGAAAGACTTTATCAACGGATTACCTAAAGTTGAACTCCACCTCCATATCGAAGGTTCTCTTGAGCCAGAGCTGATGTTTGAATTGGCGACACGCAACCAGGTCAGAATTCCTTTTGAAAGTCCTGAAGCCGTTCGGGCCGCCTATCAGTTCACCAATCTCCAATCGTTCCTGGATATTTACTATCAGGGCGCCAATGTACTGATTCACGAACAGGACTTTTACGATCTGACCTGGGCCTACATGCTGCGCTGTAAGCAGGATAATGTGATTCACACAGAGATTTTCTTTGACCCTCAAACCCACACCGAACGCGGAATTCCTTTTGATACCGTCATTAACGGTATCAGCCGCGCCCTTGATCAGGCGAAGAAAGAGCTTGGTATAAGCAGCCAGATCATTATGTGCTTCCTGCGTCACCTCGATGAAACATCGGCGTTCAAAACCCTTGAAGAAGCATTGCCGTTTAAAGACAAAATCGTGGGTGTTGGTCTGGATTCATCCGAACAAGGCAACCCGCCAGAAAAATTTGCTAGGGTCTTTAAAACCGCATTGCAGGCTGGGTTCAAAACAGTGGCCCACGCTGGTGAAGAAGGTCCGGCACAGAACATTTATGACGCGATAGAAATGCTTGGCGTTTCGCGGGTTGACCATGGCGTACGCTGTATCGAAGACGAAACCCTGGTCAGCCAGCTGGCTGAATCGCGAATGCCACTGACTGTCTGCCCACTCTCAAACATTAAGCTCAAAGTGTTTAAGACCATGGCCGAACACAACATTACGGATTTACTGGATAAAGGGCTTTGCGTCACCATCAATTCTGATGATCCTGCCTATTTTGGCGGGTACATGACAGACAACTTTTTAGCCGTGGCGCAAGCCCATCCACTCAGCAATTCACAACTCGCGCAGTTTACCCTGAATGCGATTGAAGCCAGCTTTATCTCCGATGAGGATAAAGCCAACTATTGCTGGCGTGTAGAAAACTACCTGAGCCAGCATGTTCGTACCCATTAATTCATAAACTTCACAAAGGCCGCTTTCACGCAGAGCAGAGAACAGAACAAAGATAAAATAAAGAAGAAGCCCCCATTTGGGGGCTTCTGATTATCTGGGTATTGCCTCAGTTCAGTCTCTGATAAACCCATTATTGTAGTGACGGGAATCTGGCACAATGTTGTGTTTATTCAACAAGCGATACATTGTTGCTCTTGAAACCCCCAGGTCTTTGGCTGCAGAAGCGACCTGACCACGATGTGTTTCCAGTACCGCAACCAGAACATCTTTTTCAGCTTCATCTTTAATATTTCGCAGACTTTGCTTCAGGTTTGCCTTACTAGGCAGATCAAAATGTTCTGCTCGTACTTCGCTGCCTTCTGCCAGCAATGCCGCACGTTTGACCTGATTAATCAACTCACGCACATTACCCGGCCAGCTGTAGCGAAGCAGTAGCTGTTTGGAATCTTCCGAAAACGAAGCAGCCATTGTGCTGTACTCGCGAGCAAACTTGGTCAAAAACGTTTCTGCTAAAAGGAAAATATCTGACCCACGTTCACGCAAGGTTGGTACTTTGATATGGAACACATTTAACCGGTAGAACAGCTCTTTACTGAATTCTCCGCTTGCCACAGCCGCCTCTAGATCAGCACTGGAAGTGGCAATGATTCGTATATCAGCCGCATCTTCTCCATCCAGTGTTTCGCTGGCCGGCGCTTGTAAATAAGTCAGCAGATCTTCTTGTAAGTCTTTTGACAGTTCTTCCACGTTATCGAGCATTAATGTGCCGGTAAAACGCGTACCATCTTCCTGACGATATGAACCGTCCAGCAGTGACATTTTGTCATCGTCACGATTTAAAGAGGCACAGTTTACGACAGTAAATGGTGTATTTTTACGCTTGGACAGGTTGTGAATCGATTTTGCTATCAACTCTTTACCTGTACCGTTTTCCCCTGTCAGGAATACATTCACTTCGGTCATTGCAACACGACGAACCATATCCCGTAATTGTTTAATAGATTTCGATTCACCAAACAGGCCCATATCATGCTGTGAGGTTATCTCGACCCAGGTACGTGATTCAATTTCCAACATTCCTAACTGGTGTCCGACCGTGTCAAGCAAATGACTACCCGGAACCGGAACGGTGAAATAATCAACGCAAAAGTTATTGATAAATTGGCAGATGGCATCCGTTTTCAGCTGCTCTTTTTTAATAATCGCAATCCATTTAACTTGTTTAGTTTTATTTGCCCTCAAAGAAATGCTATTCAAACTAAAGTCGTTATTGCTTAAATCAACGACACAGATGCATGGACTGTACTCTTCAAGAATTGAATCTGCAGTACGCAGGTCATAACAACAATGTGTTTTCCAACCTGATTGTTCAAGCAGCGCAATCCAAGGTTCATAATTACATCCAATTGCAACTAAACGACCAGTCATTGATTTATTTTGACTTTGAGCCACCATCGAAGTCACCTTCTATCAATTTATACTTATTATCAATGTAATAAAAATATAGGCAAAAAATTCATTTTTGGTAGAGTTTCAAAATTAAGAAATGCTTAAAACCCTAAAACAAATAAACAATTAATTACTTAATATCAACATTATCATTAACTTATCAGTGGTGAAAAAAGACAAAAAAAACTGAACTTTTTATTGTTTACGCCAAAAGAGATGCAAATAAAAAAGGTATTGCATTAGCAATACCTTTAGAATGGACAAAAAAGTGATAATATGACAAATTTTTACTATAAGACTAGTTTAATATCCATTGTAAAGAATGGAGTTTTCCAATCGGGTTTTAAAGAGAGTTTGTTGATTAAAGCTTTTAATATCAGCTTCAATATCCAAAACAGTCTGGTTGTTAATAACGGTGTTATCTTTTGAGTTCTGGACAAAGACACCCATCACATCAGATCCTGGCTTACCTTTAACAATATTATTATAGCCATGAGAAATGATTTTTACCGGGTCACCGTAATCATAGGTGTCCCTGCCATCCCGGCTGGTCAATATACCATTATTAATCGTAAAATCGGCGATGTGAGTGGAGTATACAGTTTCGCCATTAATAGCGGTACTGATTGATAGCCCTATGTTGATTATGTTGTCGCTGATAGAGACAAATCCCCCTCTTAATGAGGACATTTCACTCTCACTCAAGGAGGTTAAGCCCAATTCATCAACGGATAGATAACTGATAGAAGCATGCGCTAACAGCGCAGTACTCCCAAATGCCGTAGCGACAAATAACCGAGTTAACCTTTTCATACTAGCCTCTAATATTCATTCGACCCAGGTAGAGTAATGCTGAATGTCGATAACGAGTCTCTGACAACCGCTTCTGACGAGGGTGAAGGTGTATAAATATTGTAATTATCTGCAGTAATAAAGCTTTCGCGACCAATTTTCGCTCGGTTCTTCACAAGTAGCACAGCGCCTTTATAATAGTTTTTGAAATCATCTATTGGCATCATAAGTGTACCACGAGATGGATCACCGAGAATCACATTCTTTTTATTCATCCCTTTAATAACAACAAAGTGCATATATCCATCAAAGTTCACAATTGTAATTGCTGGAATGCGTATTTTTTGAAACCGTTCAAGCGGGATATTATACCCGTTCGCATCAAGCCCAAGAGAATCCAGATATTTTTTCATGTCTAACATTGAAAATCCCTGTTTTTCAATTTTTTTCTTATCACCATTTTTAAACATGAAATCAAAAATCGTATTTTCCTGCGCATCAATACCATAATGAAACCTCAACAGCGATGCCAGGGCAGCTGAACCACAGCTAAAGTCATATTGTTGTTTAAAAACATCACCAAAAAGTTGTTCTTGATAACTCTTTACTTGAACGTTGTACCCGCCGCGACTAGGGAAATAGTCCAGTGCCAATACATGTGTTGATGTAAACAGGCCGATAAGCAATAAAGTTGATCTTTTCATACGCTTGCCGCCTACCTGAAAACTGAAGTTATAGTTACTATAGTGAATCTGCAGAAGTCACAAATATCAGATTTGATAACCCGAAATAAAAAGGGCCTTACGGCCCTTTATATTTTTAGTAGGAACCACCACTACCTGAGCCAACAAGCGCTGCGTTTGTGCTTGAAGTTTGTTGTACAAGGGAGTTGTTACCCACGTTCTGACCCGCGATGTTAATACCTGATGCACTACCGTAAGACATGTGCATGTTGTTCGCATGGTCAACCATGACATCAGTTGATGAGCCTTTACAGCATGCCCCACCGTAAGTAACACTCGTATCCATAACAGAACCATATAGTGTTGATTCTGCAAGGTATTTGTTGACTTCAACATCAATATCTACATCTTTTGAAGCATCCTTGTAAGAATTATCTTCATAGTCAAACTCGTGAGTATTACCCACATTTTTCATTTTCAGATAATCATCATCTGATGAACTGTATTTGCTGTAATTGACAGTCTTATCGTATGAAAGATCAACGTCAACATTTGTAGTTTTGTTATAGCTACCATCAATGGTGACGTTATCATAATCGTCATAGCCATTATCGTAACCGCCGTAACCACCATATCCGCCGTCAGCCAGTGCAAGAGGTGACGCAATAATTGCTGCTAGTAGCATAATTTTTGTATTACGCATGATCATACTCCAAATTAATTATATATATTTATTCAGATAAATCCGTTTCAAATGGTAATCAATTATCTTTGAGGATAATGATAAAAACCAAGATCTTAGAAGATTTGTTATGCCCTGCGAAACCAACATATTTCTATTGTTATTTGTTGGATACTAACTTTCAGTTAGCGTAGATAGACTAACAATTACTTCAATGTCAGGTTTACCACTGTTGCATTCTGAATTAACACATTGTTACCTGTGTTTTGGACTATATTAAACACGCCAGATGAATTACTTAATGAACCTGCATCAATCAGGTTATCACCTGTTGTATTGTTATAGGCCGCGTTTCCTGCAACATCACCATTCATTTCCGAACTGGCGTAAAGATTATCCAACTTCAGCTCATACTCCCCTCCCCTTGAAACAGACATCATTTCGGACGAGAGCTGTTCGGAATTTGCTAGAATATCCAACTCATCAGCAGCAAAAGCACTGGTTGTTGCTATCATTGCCGCTATCAGCGTTAAATATTTCATGACATCCTCCTGAGGGCTGACTTGCAGCCCTCAGTTATACTTGATTAATTACCTGCTAACATGGCGTTGGTGCTAGCACTTTGCTGAACCAAGGAGTTGTTACCCGCATTCTGACCAGCAATATTGATACCTGAAGCACCGCCAAATGCACCGGACATATCATTAGTGTGGTTAACAGTCAGTGTTGAACCTGAACCATAGCCACCACCGTAACCACCGCCGTAGCTGCCGTAACCATGGCCACTGTCACAGCAAGCACCGCCGTAAGTCACTTCACTGTAGGTGACTGCACCGTCTAGGTGAGAAACAGCCTGAACGTCGTTGTACTCTAAATTGATATTCCAATCCTGGCTGTAATCATGTGAGCTGTTATCAGTCCAGGTTTTTTTGTACGTGTTATTCACGTCGTACATTTTCAAAACATCGTCATCAGACTTGTAAGTCTTTTCGATGTTGTACTCTTTATTTACGTCTACATACAGACTGGCGTCTAAAGACTTGTTGTATGAGTCAGAAACTGTTTTATCACTGCTGTCATAACCACCGTATGGGTTATAAGGGTCATAATATGTATTTGCTAGCGCAAGAGGTGAAGCTACGACTGCTACTAATAGTGCGATATGTGTTTTACGCATGATAGTACTCCAAATATATTGAGAGTTATTTTCTTATAATCACTCGCACGTGTTTGCGAGATAACTTAACTATAGCGATGGCAAGTTTGGCTTCTGTATTATTTTTAATAAAAATAGAATCAATTAAATCATTAAATTTCCTTTTTAATTACCTCTATTTATATCGTAAACATATTGAAATTTTGTCTCACATTTTCAATTGTCAGAGCACCTTTTTATTTTTAAGAAAAATTTAACCTGTTTCTCATTTTATAGAAGGATATGGTTTGTTCTCATTACTAAGACTTATTCTGAGAATCTCAGTTACCACCTTATTCTCACCTCGACTATGATTTTCTTAACAGTTCGTTTCACTTTTTTATTCATAAAAGAAGCCTACTGCTTTTATACCTTCAGGGGTTAGCCGTTTAGTAATAAGTGAGGAAATCGTGACTACTTTCAATAACAAAAGCCTAATCGTGCTTCTTGCTTTGGTGTCCGGAGGTGTAGCAGCAGAAGAACCTGCTGAAACAGCTCCAGACAAAAAGCCGAAAAGGGTTCAAACGGTCGCTGACATTTTTGAACAGCCAGGCGTTCTGACCCCTAAAGGATCCTTTGTTCTGGATACCAGTCTTTCCTTTACCCAGAACTCATCCAATACCGTATCTGTCGTAGGTTACACCGTTTTGCCGTCTTTGATTGTTGGCCTTATCGAAGCCAATGACACTGACCGAACAACACTCACATTCGGTTTAACGGGCCGTTACGGGATCACCAACCGACTGGAAGTAGAAGCCAGAATTCCCTGGGTATATCGTTATGATTCGATTTCTCGTCGAAGCGTGAATGGCTCAGGCAGTGATGCGCCTGAACTCAGAACCTTTGATAATAGTGATCTTGGCGATATAGAAGCGGCCTTTAAGTATCAAATTAATATGCTAGAAGCGCCTTACTGGATCGCAGGTGTCCGTTTTAAAACAACCACAGGTTCATCGCCATATGATGTGCCTATTGACGATCAGTTCGGTTTTGCAGAACTGCCTACGGGCTCTGGATTTCCAAGTATAGAGCCGAGCATGACAATGATTATGCCCATCGACCCGGCGGTTATTTATGCCAACCTGAGCTACATCTGGAATATTGAAGATGATGTAACGGTTGAACAAGACGGTGAACGGACTAAAACCAGTATTGACTTAGGTGATACCATTGGTTTCAGCGCCGGTATGGGTTTTGCCGTCAATCCCCGTTTTTCATTCAGCCTGGGCCTTAGCCACAAAACCATCTTCAAATCAGAAGTGAATGGTTCTACCCCGGCGGATGCCAAATTGCTGCAACTGGACTCTATTTCGATGGGTGCCAACTACGCCATTAACCGAGATACAACACTGAACGTCGGTGTGACAGCCGGTTTAACCGCTGACGCCCCTGACTTCCAACTTTCTGTCCGCATTCCATATACGCTGAAATAACGCGCATCTGTTCCCCGTCAGTTCACTGGCGGGGAATCCTTCAATGACTAAAGTCTAATTTTCCTCTAAGCTATAACGCTATTACTATGAGTGACAGGAAAATTGCATGTCTACGCCACTAGACCCAAGCCAAATTGCGACAATCCAAAATTATGATTCAGAGAAACGCTACCAGTATCTGCTGAAAGAAGTGGTAGCCAATCGAGAAATTTGGATTCTGACTGACGAACATGGCTGCGTCATGCTGAATACAGAAGATGATGACTGTGTACCGGTTTGGCCTAACCGTGAGTTTGCAGAAGCCTGGGCAACCGGAGACTGGGAGTCCTGCAAGGCTGAATCAATTTCGCTGAATAAATGGCATAGCCGCTGGACTTATGGCTTAGCGGATGATCAACTGGCTGTTGTCGTCTTTCCGAATGTGGACGAAGATGGCTTAGTTATCGATCCTGAAGAGCTGGATTTTGAACTGCGTCAGCAGGAAAAGAAACAATCCCGCTAAGTTGCGATTATTGCTCCTGCGAATTTTTGGGCAACCCGCTCTCAAAATTGCTGACACCAATAAAGAGGGAGTGTTTGACTCCCCCTTTTTTACCATCACTTCCTACAGAAACTGCGTTAACTTTACGAGGAATGTTGCCATGGAGGCATTTTTTACCCAACTCAAACAGCAGCCGGAATCAGTAAGTTTCAGCCAGGTCATGCAGGTTATCAACGACAACTACGCATATGCCCCTGTGACCTTCTCAAACGGTTTAGGCAAAGAAACGTTGACTAATCCAGCCGGTACGAATGAAGGCTCCTGCCGCATCTTTGCCTTCGCTCAACTGAACAAACTGACAGAAGCTGAAACACTCGCCTGCTTTGGTGAGTTTTACCGTAATGATGTTTTGCAACACCCAGCTGGCAGCGATCATCAGAACATTCGCCATTTTATGAAGTATGGCTGGGCCGGGATTAAGTTTGACGACTGCCCTCTGACCACCAAACCCTTATGTTTCGAGCTTTTTATTACATCAACAACATAAGCAATAAAGCTTAAACAAACGCCCGCAAAAGAAAACGCCCGATCATCACTGAATACCGGGCGTTGTTTAGAATGCTTAATGCAGCGGCTTTTTACAGTGCGAGCACGTTGATGGCGGCTTCATAAAAAATGGGCTGCGGCTCGGGTGTGCGCAGGCATCACAAAAACGTGTTGAACGAATGGTAAGCCAGGTCAAAGGCACCATAAAAGCCAGCAATCCCAGCATCATGGTGAATGGCGGTTGCATGTAAACAATCACCGCAGCAATCACGACATTACTGACGATCGTGTACACCGGCCACAACTTACGTTTTTTCGCAACGTCTTTTCCCCGATGAAACAGCATAAAGCTGCCCAGCGCCATACCAAGCCATACGGCCGCAAAAATGATTAATAGATCTTGTTGCATATTTTACCCTGGCAGTTGTGCTCGCCTGTAGATGTTAAAAAAGCAGATGTAGCGTCTCATCTGCTCACGCCATTCCGATAGCGTCATAGCAGCCATATCTCGTGTGTAAGGCACTTATCCAGGCGCTTTTTCCTGACTCACCTCCCGCTATCAGGCCAAAATTTTATCATTAAACACGTCAGATCCTTTCGGAATGATAAGGAATGTTACAAATCACTTCACAGAATCGATGATTTATCACCAATGTGATCGATTTCACTTCACGCTGACGTAAAATTCATGTGTCGTTCAGATAAAGTTGATAATCTCATTACTGAAGAAAATCATTCGGCAACACAACTGGATACGTCGCTTTTGCATGGGGCTACCCATCATTTTAACGTTTTACGTATCAGCCAGAAATCTGGCGAAACAGGAGTTGTTTAATGGATATTAAAGGCGTACTACGTACCGCATTTATTCTGTTCTGTGTGATGGGTCGAGGCTCTGCCATTGCCTCCCCGACACTGAATGACTTTGACCGTCTGGATTATGAGGTCTCATCCAAGCAATCCGAGACTAGCAAGAAATCGTTTCAGCGCAGTCTGAGTGGCCTATATAGCATCAATAGTTGGCGCTCATCAGACATTCGACAGCCTTACAGCCACTTTAATGCGCTGTATCAGGTCGCTCCGCATGCACAAGAAGAGCTAAGCAACCTGATTAAAGAAGTGGGGATGATGACCGGGAACGACGTGATTATTCCTGATGTAAAATCCAAAGAACGCGCGCTCAGTAAAATTGAGACAGAGCTCAATGGCGATGCCAGCCAGATCACCGACCTGGCTCGTGCATCCATTGTTGCCCGTGATATTCCCAGCCTGGTACAGGCATTTGAACTGGTTGGAAAGGAGTCGACCCTGATTGCGGTTAAGAACCGTTTTAAAAATCCGGCCCCGTCAGGTTACCGCGACCTGAAAGTGTTGGTTCAATTGCCGGAAACCGGCATGATTGCTGAAGTTCAGCTTCACCTGGATGCGATTTCTACCGTCAAAAGCGGCCCTGAGCATGACATCTATGAACAGATTCAGCACATTGAGCGTCGCGCACAACATGAATCTCGCGACCTGAGTGAATTTGAACTGGCCCAAATCAGCCAACTTAGGGTTACTTCACAGGCTCTGTATCATGATGCCTGGCAGCAATACCTGCACCCTAACCGGCTGGCTAGCTAACCAGCCGTCAGGTTCACACCAGGCACTAACACTGATATTACTCAGCGGGATTGACTAAAAAGGGGTTTTAATCGACGGGTTTTAGTTTTCAGCATGTAAACTGCAGTTCTGGCCGCCGACCCACTGCTGTCGGATCCGTCGTCCCTATCTACTTATTATCAACCTAGCTATTATCAACCTATTTAACTATCCACCTATGTAACTATCTACCAATTTACCTCTCTAACCTAATGAGCGGCGGCCAACTTTATACCCGTAATCACAAACCATCGAAAGTGCAGCTTCACAGCATAATTACGACTTCTGTGAAAAGTGCTGTGAAGCGCCTATTCAAACACACAATCTCAGGGATAACAGGAATCAATTAGTCACGGTGGTGTCTCAAACTACAGACAGTTTTTCGATATTGAGTCTCAAAAGTCGCTCATGACGGTTTTGTGACACAGTGATGTTGTCTACGGTTAAATAACAGGTGTTTAGTTTTGCGTGTAAATTACCTGCGTTTGAAACGTGTCCACTACCAGATGAGGGAACCATGAGTGACCGCTACCAACCCATTGATTGCGCCCTGTATGACCATTTTGAGCTAGCCTGCCTGTATCATTACGATGTGCAGCTGGAATTACGGGATGGTTCTACTGTAGAAGGAAGGTGTATCGATACCGACATTCAGCCGGACAAATCGGAATGGCTGATCTGTAAAACACAGTATCAATACACCAAAATACGACTGGATTGCATTAACCGCATGAAAGCTTTGACCCCTAATGCCCGTTTTGATGAAGTCACCAAGAGTGAATTTGATAAAACCGTTGGTGTATGACAACGGCATCCAGCCTGCTGAAATCAAGTTCAGCATCAGACCAAATGCCACATTACGTAAAACAACGTAAAACAGGTTCAAGTACATAAATGAAAGGCTGCCCATTTGGCAGCCTTTCACAGATATAAGTCTTTGGGAGCCGCAGATGTTTTCGCTGCAAAGCATTAACATACTACGCTGGCTTCTGTATGCTCAGCTCGCAGCCTGAAGCACCGTTTCAGACGCCTCAGGCAACAACTCTTCGACAATGCGCTTGAGCAGGAACGTTTCGCGCTCAATCGACATGCCTTTCTTCTCACTGTTCGCCATGGTGTGTTCATTATGAGCGATAGCATCAAAGATATTGATCCACACAGGTTTCATCCCATTACTGACTTCATAGTCTTCCAAACGGGTCTCACCGAGTTCATCATCAATCGTACACACATAGCAGTATGATTCCATGTGCATGATATCGAAATCCGGTTTATACCAAGGGCGATATTCTTCATACAGACCAAATTCACGAATGTCGCGAATATTTCTGGCACCGGTTTCTTCCTGCAGCTCACGAATCAGCCCTTCAACAGCGTCTTCTCCATCATCCAGTCCACCACCCGGCAACGTGTAATCGTGATAACGTGCGGTATACACCATCAGGATCTCTTCGCCTTTCAGGATGATGCCACGTGCCGCTTTACGATGGAAAAGCGTGCCGTCCAAATTAGTCAGCTCGGGATGGACACTTGATTGGAGTAAACGCATGGAAGAAGTCTCTGCTACCGGATGAAAGAGCCGGGCATTGTAGCGGCCTGAAGCCATTTCGACAATGCCCGGCACCGATCCCCTTATCGGTACGATCCCCTATAGCAGTAAAGCCAGTGAGGATAAACCAGCGAATCAGTTTCTCAGGGTTACCAGGTAAACAGACGCTTCAGGAAGCCTTCAACCTGGCCGGAGCCTTTGCGAATCCCTTCCGAAATATCATCACCCAAGCCCTGATGGATACAGCCCTGCTTTAACGTTCCTTCCGGATCCCAGGCAGGCAGATGCGTTTGGCCGATACAGCTTTGTGCCAGTACGCCCTGGCGGTCTGTGTAATAATCAAAATCAACAATTTTTGACGGACGTTTCAGCACCAACGGTTCAGGATCACGGTGCTGGATATAGTCAGCATAAAGACGCAGTGGCCCGGCAGAACCTGTTAGCTTCACCGCCTTGTTGTCATCGCGCCCCATCCAGATCGTCACCACTTCACGACCGTCGACCCCCACATACCAGCTGTCACGGCCCTTATCTGAGGTACCGGTTTTACCAGCCAGACGGGAAGACGGCAATACAGAATTCAGATAACGCGCTGTACCTTCTGTCACCACGCGTTGCATACCGTACAGTGTCAGCCACGCCGCTTCCTCAGATACCACTTCTTTGGATGTCGGCAAATGCTGATAAAGCATATTGCCTTCTTTATCCACCACCGCATTCAGTGCCGTCAGCTTACTGCGACGACCGCCACTGGCGATGGTCTGGTACATTTGAGTAACTTCCAGTGGTGTCAGCGTAAATGCTCCCAGTAGCATTGAAGGTAATTTCGGGATTTCACCTTCATCGATTCCCAGCTTGGTCATGGTATCAATGACATGATCCAAGCCAACCGCCATCCCCAGGTTGACTGTCGGGATGTTGTAAGATTTAGCCAGTGCCAGATACAATGGCACTTCTCCTCGATACTGACGGTCATAATTTCGTGGCGTCC
The DNA here is from genome assembly GCF_017329545.1 of Photobacterium ganghwense. Taxonomy (NCBI): domain Bacteria; kingdom Pseudomonadati; phylum Pseudomonadota; class Gammaproteobacteria; order Vibrionales; family Vibrionaceae; genus Photobacterium; species Photobacterium ganghwense. Next base: position 551,541 of record NZ_CP071326.1, on the reverse strand, counting down.
AGTTTTCACCTTTCTGTCCTTTCAGCGTCAGTGGTCGATCCTGCAAACTGGTCGCCAGTGAGAAACGCTTTGGCAACTCCAGTGCTGACAAATACACCGCAGGTTTCACCACCGAACCAATCTGACGTTTCGCATCAATCGCACGGTTAAACCCGTCAAAACCGGTACGAGAGCCTCCCACCATCGCGCGGATTTCACCTGTCAGGCGATCCGCCACAACCACCGCGGTTTCCAGCTCATTGCCAGCTCGTGCTTCCAATTGTGGAATAACCGAATTGACCGATCGCTCAGCCAGCTCTTGTGAGCGGGGGTCCAGCGTAGTAAACAGACGCAACCCTTTCCCCGGCTGGTAACCGTCGACTTTCGCTTGCAGTTCACGTTCCAACTGGCCAAAGTACGCAGGCTGTCGGTTAGCAATCTTACCTTTCGGTTGCAAATCCAACGGTTTATCTAAAGCCTTCTTGTACTCGTTTTCTTCCAGAACGCCATTATCTGCCATCAGCTTCAACACCAAGTTACGGCGTGTTTTTGCACGTTCAGGATAGCGCCACGGATTGTAGTAAGACGGTCCTTTGACCAGACCCACCAGTAATGCCTGCTGATCAACCCGCAGCTCAGACAGTGGTAACCCGAAATAGAACCGAGAGCCCAACTCAAAGCCATGCACCGCCTCACGACCGCTCTGCGCCAGGTATACCTGATTCAGGTAAGCATCGAGAATCTGATCTTTGGTGAATCGGTAATCCAGGATCAGAGCCATATAGGCTTCACGGAATTTCCGCCACAAGCTGCGTTCACTGGTCAGAAACATGTTTTTCGCCAGTTGCTGGGTCAGGGTACTGCCTCCCTGAACGGTACGGCCGGCTTTCAGGTTTGCGACAAATGCGCGCATAATCGCAGTCGGAGACACCCCTTCGTGCTCATAAAAGTCGCGGTCTTCGGTGGCAATCAGCGCATCAATAAGAGGCTGCGGCATTTCATCTTTTGGCTTGTAAATGCGATGCTCTTCGGTTTTCGCTTCCAGCATGCCAAGCAGTTTCGGTTCAACCGACAAGATCCCCATTTCTCGCTTGCTGGCGACATCGATAATTTTCTTTACACTGGAATAATCAAAGGTCACCTGTACATGGCGGGCATCCTGCTCCCCATCACGGAACTCAAACGGGCGGCGAATGAACTCGACCTTTAATCGACTGGTGGTGTACTCACCCGGTTGAGACGGTTTGTCCACTTTCCGGTATTTCAGTACCTTCAACTCATTGACCAGATCTTCGTAACGGATCAATGCGCCCGGCTGAAGTGTCAGCTCTCGGGCATAAACCACAGAAGGCAGCTGCCAGAGCTCCCCTTCAAATTTGGCGGTCACCTCATCGTTAAGCTGGTAGCCCATTTTCATCAGGCCAGCAGATGTGGCAATAACCGCTGCAATTGCGGTGTAAGCCAGCCAGCTACGCTTTTTTTCCTTCTTCTTTTTAGGCGGAACCATGCGTGAAGAAGGGGTGTTTTCAGGTGATTGCTTAGAATCGTCAGGTGTCTGTTGCTTTGTCATAGTCTGTTTCTGGTAGAAATAACGCGCAGACATTAGCGCAAGCATCATTTTGCGGTGTCAGAAAAATGTCAAAGCCTACATGAAAAGCGGCTAAACACTTGATTTTTGCAGATGGCGAGATCACAGCACAAGGTTGCAACCCGACTGGTAATCCGCGATAAAATCCCGCAGAATACCTGCCCCCACCGAATCATTCACACACCGCGTTTTTACGCGAAATAGTGATGATGTTAACGCGGGAATTCTATTTTTAACTGAACGATCAAGCCGAAAATTATGGAACGTGATTATAAACTCGAATGCCTGATGACCATGCCGCGTCATGAACTGGAAGAATTCAGCCACCGAGTGGTGAGCCGCATGGTGCCGGAAGATGTCATGCAGGAATTGTTTACGTTTGACAAAGAAGAAGTCGACAGTCAGGAGCGACTTATTTCGGCGCAATTTGATGCGATGTTACGTATGACAGCCATTGCGCTGGGCGAAGTGAAAGGTGCGTTTAGTGAGTCTGACAATGCGTCTCAAAATACCGAGCGCATGACGCGTTTGCTGCTTTGGCATTTTTACGCGATCTCTTTCAATCTGGAAGAGGCAGTGACACTGGAACAACATTGTGATCAGGTAGAAAAAATTCTTCCAAATGCACCCTCTGACGCGTTTGGCTGGATTAAAGTGCTGACCGAGCTGCTACATACCTACGCAGAACTTAACGAAAAACGCAGCCAATAACTTTTAAGCTGAGTGTTCATTGAACAAGCTGGTTTAGAACAGGTTGCTTATACGATGAGTTGTTTATCGGACAAAGGCAGCCAGTCACCGCAGCAACGCGTTAAAACAAAAGTCATTATAAAAATTAGCCGGGCGATTATGCCCGGCTATTTGTTATCCGCTAAAACCTATCGCGATCTTTGAAGCTTTCGCAGATACCAGTGTTCCATCTCGCTATTTCGGTAAACTATTTCGGTAAAGATGCCTGGTGTTTGGTGATCAGATCGTCCATCGCTTCAGCCGCCCGCTGCTGGACATGTTTGAGACAATCTTCATGGCCAATCGGCTCTACCACCTCGTAGTAACACTTAAGTTTTGGCTCCGTACCGGACGGGCGCACAACCACACGGGAATCGTCATCCAGCCAGTAAATCAGCACATCACTCGCAGGCAGGTCGATAGCTCCCACCTTACCATCAGCATACTGGCGCTGCGATGTTTTCAAATCGTCAATGCAAACCACAGCGCGACCTGCAATGGCTTCTGGTGGTGTGGTACGTAAACTGTCACCAACCGGTGGCGAGCTCGGATCCAGGGCAATACTCCGCTGCGCATTAAGGTAAAAACCGTGTTCACGGTAAATATCTTCCAACCGGTTCCAGATCGTTTTACCCTGAGCCTGTAATTCTGAGGTCAACTGTGCGAAGGCCACCAAGGCTGACAAGCCGTCTTTGTCCCACACGGTCTGCCCCACGGTGTAACCCAGCGCTTCTTCATACGCAAACAAGAACTGGTTGTCCCCGGTTTGCTTCTGCATGGCAATGTTGGTCAGCCATTTAAAGCCGGTTAATGTCTGGTAATACTTCGCCCCAGCGGCCTCAGCAACTTTCTTCAACAAGCTAGAAGAAACAATAGTGGTACCAACCAGATTTTGCTCCGGCGCAGCATGGGTAAGCAGGTAATGACCCAACAACACACCGACCTGATCACCGGTCAGCATTTTGTACTCGCCATCTTCCGTCCTGACTGCCACCGCAAAGCGATCAGCATCAGGATCGTTGGCACAAGCCAGCATTGCATCATGGGCTTTGGCTTCAGCGATCACCATATCCATCGCACCGGCTTCTTCTGGATTGGGGAAATTCACCGTCGGGAAAGTTCCGTCCGGCTCGCGTTGGGCTTTAACGCTGTACACATTTTTAAAACCAGCATCAGCCAGCAACTGCTCTGCCATGTCAGCTCCAACACCATGCATCGCGGTATACGCCAGACTAACCGCCTCCGGCTGCTGATGATTGGACAAAATCGCACTGTTATTGAGCGTTTTACGGTACTCAGTGTAAAAGTCACCGTTCAGCCAGGTCAACAGCCCTTGATGCTCAGCATCTTCCACACTCATCACCGGTAGTGGTTCAGATGCTGCAATATCAATCTGTGCTGCTATCCCTGAATCATGTGGAGGAATGATCTGCGCGCCATTGTCCCAATACACTTTAAATCCATTGTACGCTGGCGGATTATGGCTGGCAGTCACAACAATACCGGCAGCCGTTCCAAGATGACGGACACCAAATGCCACTAGCGGTGTAGGGGCCACTTTCTCAGTCAGGTAGACCTTAATCCCCAGTGAGGCCAGCATAGCGGCTGCATCACGGGCAAACTGTGAGGAGTCAGGACGACCGTCATAACCAATCACCACGCCTCGTGAGGCTGCGTCACTAAAAGTGGCCAGCAGGTACTTCCCAAGTCCCAGTGCCGTTTCCTGAATCACCAGGCGGTTCATGCGATTGGGTCCTGCGCCAACAATCCCACGCAATCCGGCAGTACCGAACGCCAGTCGAGATGAAAAGCGATCTTCCAGCGCATCACGGTCATTCGTATCAATAAGCCGTTGTAATTCTTCTCTTGTAACCGGATCGGGATCGCGTGCCAGCCAAGTTGATACTTCTGTATTCATATGGAAGTCCTACCATTTAAGAATGCTATTGAACCCGCCCTAACGGCGAAATTGTCAGGCCGTTTACGTGCTGCATCAGCACACCGTCCTTCCAAGGGTTCTGTACAGTTCAGAAACAACTGAAAAAAGTATAGAGGTTGTGCTACATGGGACAACGAAATCTGTCTCAATGTGGCGACCAAACAATCTAACTGATAACCATTATCAACTCAAATGTAAATATTGCTATATTCAACTGGCAGGGGCGTTTTACAGGCAAAAAAAATCCAGCCCCTAAGGGCTGGATTACGATTTAGTGCTTTACGCTAGACGATTAGTCTTCGAAGCGAGGCTTGCTACGACGCTGTGGCGCACCCGTACTACCGTGGTTACGTTCACCACGGAAGCTGCCACGGTTATCGCCGCCACGGTTACGGTCGAAACGACGCTCACCGTCACGACGTGGGCGGAAACCTTCACGGCTGCCATTATTGGCATTACCACGGTAACCACCACGGTTGCCTTCACGGCCTTCACCACGGTTGCCTTCGCGGCCACCACGACGGTGCTCACGCAGTACATCGTCTTCTACCACAACCGCTTTCACGTCGTTCTGGCGGATGCGCAGCTTCTTAAGCTGAGCTGCAACTTCGTTTGGCAGTTTCTTAGGCAGCTGAACGTAAGTGTGCTCAGGAGCCAGTTTGATTGCACCGATGCTGTCTTTGTTCAGGCCCAGCTCGTTTGCGATTGCGCCAACGATATCTTTAACCTGTACGCCTTGCTCACGGCCCACTTGCAGCTGGTAAGTATCCCAGTCAGCAGTGTTGTAAGTACGACGCTCACGACGCTCACCGCGTTCGCCACGTTCACCGCGCTCGCCACGGTCATCACGACGACGGTCACGACGCTGCTTGTCGCGCTCAACTGCAGCGATCATTGGGTCCGGACCTTTGTAGAACAGAGGACGGTTACCCTGCTGACGCTTCAGCAGCATTGCAGCCAGTGTTGCCGCGTCAACTTCGATGCTTTCTTGCAGCTTTTCTACCAGCTCAACGAAAGACTCCAGGCTTGCTTCTTCTTTCTGAGCTTCCAGCTCCTGGCCCAGACGGCTCAGACGGGCTTCAGCAACAGCATCACGAAGAGGAAGTTGGATTTCTTCCATGCGTGATTTAGTCACGCGTTCGATAGTGCGCAGCATACGAATCTGGTTGGTACGAACCAGCAGGATCGCTTTACCGTTACGACCGGCACGGCCTGTACGACCGATACGGTGGATGTACGATTCTACATCGAACGGGATGTCGTAGTTGAATACGTGCGTGATACGTGGCACGTCAAGACCACGAGCAACAACGTCAGTTGCAACCAGGATATCAATCACACCGCGTTTGATGTGCTCAACAGTACGCTCACGCAGTGACTGAGGAATATCACCGTGCAGTGCCGCAGCCTTAAAGCCACGCGCAGACAGCCAGTCAGCCAGACGCTCGGTATCCTGACGAGTACGTACAAACACGATTGACGCGTCAGTGTCTTCTGTTTCCAGCAGACGCATCATTGCTTCATCTTTTTCTACGCCTTTTACAACCCAGAACTGCTGCTCAACTTTAGCAACAGTACGGTTTTCACCGGCTACGTCGATACGCGCTGGATCACGCAGGAAACGATCAACGATTTCCTTAACGATTGGAGGCATAGTTGCTGAGAACAGAACACGCTGTGCCGATTCAGGCGCTTGTTCCATGATCCAGGTTACGTCATCAACGAAACCCATCTTCAGCATTTCATCTGCTTCATCCAGAACGAAAGTGTGTACTTCGTCCAGGTGCAGACGATCACGAGTGATCAGGTCTTTAACACGACCAGGAGTACCCACAACAATGTGAGCGCCTGATTTCAGAGCACGCATCTGGTCAACGATAGAAGCACCACCGTAAATTTCCAGAACTTTCAGGCCCTTGATGTTTTGACCAAGAACTTTAATCTCAGCTGCAACCTGAATAGCCAGCTCACGAGTCGGCGCCATAACGATGGCTTGTGGCTTGTGCTGGTTCAGATCAAGTTTGTTCAGCAGCGGCAGTGAGAATGCAGCTGTTTTACCCGTACCTGTCTGCGCTTTACCCAGCGCATCATTACCGGCAAGTAGAAGAGGAATAGACGCCGCCTGAATTGGAGTCGGCGCAACGAAGCCCATTGAGTCAAGTGCGGATAGTAGTGTGTCGGCCAGGTCTAACTGGCGAAATTCTGTAACAGATTCTTGCATTGGGATCCCAATAAATAATCGAACATAAAACGGGGCCCCTAAGGCTATAAAACGGTTCTGCAACAGCAACCACAAGCTTGGGCCTCGACAATAGTGAAGGCGCGCATTGTGCGCCATTACTCGATAAAAAGCCAGAAAAAATTGAGCGCTGTCACAAATTAACTTTCAAGAAACTACTATTTAAACAATTCGCCCAATGACTTGCCGTTTTTTGTTTCTTTTCGACGCATTTTCTATGCAAGTGATAGCGTCTGAAGTCCCACCTTGGCAAACCTGACCGCCCCGTTCAGTGCCTTACAAACACAGTAATTTCATGGCTTTCCCTAAATAACGGCGCCGAATACACCGTTCTGCTTCGCTCCCACGTCGGCTTTTCACAACCCGTCTTAAAAACAACGCATCTGGCTCAATTATTACGTTCTACAGCTCACAAAACCGTTACGTTTAGCCCTCTTTATGCCTATTCCGACATTCCTAAGCCGATTGCTTCAGCTAGCCACTTACTGCTTATTGCTGGCTGAAACCAAAGCTATATCGCTGGGTTTCTTCGCCCGCAACGTGTCCCTTCCCCCTTGTTCCTTACCCTTTATAACGGATACATATATAAGCAGCCTTATCGGTCACAATTTTTATACCATCCGCTATTTGAGCCTCTTTTCAGTATATCTTTCTGTGACATTCCTGTGTCTTCCTCCCGAGAAACTTGGTTTTAGCGGCCGAAAACTTTATAGTGTCCGAGTTAACAACCTGAGACCGGGCATAATGTTTCAAGATAATCCTTTACTAGCACAACTTAAAAAACAGATTCAGGAAACGCTTCCTAAGAAAGAAGGCAGCATCAAAGCCACTGACCGCGGTTTCGGCTTTCTTGAAGTCGATAACAAAGAAAGTTATTTCATTCCACCGACCTATATGAAGAACGTGATGCACGGTGACCGTGTTATCGCTGTGATTCGTACAGAGAAAGAGCGTGAAGTTGCTGAACCGCAAGAACTGATTGAGCCTTTCCTGAGCCGTTTTATCGGCCGCATTAAACTGATCCGCGACCGCCTGCATGTCGTGCCGGATCACCCGCAACTAAAGGACGCTATCAAGGCTCGCCCTGTTAAAGGTCTGAATCCTGAACTTCTTAAAGAAGGTGACTGGGTAGTTGCTCACATGACCCGCCACCCGCTGGTCGGTGATAACAAAACTTTCTTCTGTGAAGTGAAAGAGAAAATCACTGACAGCAATGACAAAATTGCGCCTTGGTGGGTAACTCTGGCACGTCACGATCTGCCAAATGCAGAACCAGCCCCACAGGAAAGCTGGAGCATGCTGGAAGAAGGCCTGGAGCGTCAGGACCTGACTGATCTGCCATTCATCACTATCGATGGTGAGTCAACCAAAGATATGGATGATGCCATCTATACAGTTGCTCACGAAGACGGCAGTTTTGAACTGACGGTCGCTATCGCGGATCCAACGTCTTACATCACCGTTGGCGACAAGATGGATGATGAAGCCCGTCAGCGTGGTTTTACCATCTACCTGCCAGGCCGCAATATCCCAATGCTGCCACGTGAACTGAGTGACGAACTGTGTTCTCTGATGGAAGGTGAGACCCGTCCGGCTCTGTGCTGTCGTGTCACCATCGATAAAGACGGTGTTATTCAGAACGATATCAGCTTCTTCGCAGCGTGGATCAAATCTCATGGCCGCCTGGCTTATGACGATGTGTCTGATCTGCTGGAAAATGGCCAGTGTGAAGGCTGGGAACCGTCTGACGTCGTGATTGAACAGGTTAAAGCCCTGCATGGTTTGGCCAACGCACGCAGCGAATGGCGCGCCAAGCATGCCGTGGTTTTCCCGGATCGTCCTGATTACCGCTTTGAGCTGAGCGAAGATAACGATGTCATCGCGATTCATACCGATCCTCGCCGTACTGCAAACCGCATGATTGAAGAAGCCATGATCACAGCTAACATCTGTGCAGGCCGCGTGTTGCAAGAAAAATTCGGTCTGGGTGTGTACAACTTCCACAGCGGCTTCAATCCGGAAAAATTGGATGTAGCGATGGAATTCCTGACTAACGCTGAAGCTCCGTTTGAAAAAGACGATCTGCTGACGCTTGAAGGTTTCAGTGCGCTGCGCCGCTGGCTGAACGATCAGGACACTACCTATCTGGACAATCGTCTGCGTAAGTTCCAGGCATACAGTGAAGTGGGCAACAAGCCAGCTCCACACTACGCAATGGGTCTAGATGTGTACGCGACCTGGACATCGCCTATCCGTAAATACGGCGACATGATTAACCATCGTCTGCTGAAAGCGGTGATTTCAGGTCTGGAGCCGGTACAAACGCCAGATGACAGCGTAGGTGAAGAAATTGCAACGCACCGTCGTAACCATCGCATGGCTGAACGTGATGTGGCTGATTGGCTATACGTTCGCCTACTGAAAGATGCTGTTAAAGAAGGTACCGTCTTCACAGCTGAGGTATTCGATATCAACCGTGCCGGTATGCGCGTGCGTCTGCTCGAAAACGGTGCTGCGGCCTTCATTCCTGCTCCGCTTATCCTGGATAACAAAGAGCGTATCGAATGTAACGGCGATCTGGGTATCATTAATATCGACAAAGTGCGCGAATACCAACTGGGTGACCACTTCGAAGTGGTTATTGCTGAAGTTCGTGCTGCTACCCGTCAGCTGGTTGCGAAACCAGTGAAGCAGTACCCTGATCTGCCATCAGACAAGCCAGAAGCTGAAACAACTGCCCCTGCGGTGGAATCTGCGGCGACTGAAGCGTCTGTAACATCAGAAACAACAGAAGCTGAAAAAGCATAATTCGCTGATTCAGAAAAACTGTTCAGAATAATAAGGGTCAGCAGATGCTGGCCCTTATACTTTGTTCAGGGCACATTGATTGTTTTGCTTACCTGAGTTTTCAGGCTGTCATTACGATCCGCAGTGCAACCAATCTGCTTGCCTGCAAACATGATTAAACGAATACGTACAATAACTACGAAAAGAAGTCAGCTATGTCATCAACAACATCAGATCACAACACGGTTCATACTGCCGTCCAGCAATGGCTGGACAACGTCGTGATCGGACTGAACCTGTGTCCGTTTGCCGCTAAGCCACAGCGCAATAAACAAATTAAGATTCACGTCAGTGAGGCTTCAACAGAAAATGATGCGCTAGAAGACATCTACCGCCAGATGCAGGAACTTGATACGACGCCTGTTGAAGACCTTGAAACGACATTGGTTGTCACCCCGAATCTGTTTGAGAGTTTCGATGACTACAATCAGTTTCTCGATATTCTTGATGGCCTACTTATTCAAGCCAGTTATGATGGTATTTATCAGATTGCCAGTTTCCACCCGGACTACTGCTTCTACGGCACGCACCCAGATGATGCAGAGAACCTGACCAATCGCTCGCCCTACCCGATTTTCCATCTGATCCGTGAAGACAGCATGGAAAAAGTTCTGAAACACTATCCTGACCCTGAAGGGATCCCGGAGCGAAACATTGAACGGGTAGAAGCCCTGACACCAGAGGAAGTGGCAACGCTGTTCCCGTTTCTTAAAAAGTAATCCGTATTGATTTGCATAAGCGCCTGTTGGGTTTTATCTCAACAGGCGTTTTTTGTCCCTTGGCTTAGGGCATTGCCTTAGCTGTCTTGACTTAGCTGTCCTGAATAGCGGCTTAAGTGACTTGGCATCTAGGGATCGAGAGCGCATTGCGAGGAATCCACTCAGAAAGCCATTATAAATAGAAGCTCATAAATGACGTTCACAAAAGAAGCACACAGAAAGGCAACACAGAAAACGCGAGCGTGAAATTACAGATATAAAAAAACCCGACCATGGATATCGGGTTCGGTTACTAAGGTCAACTTGCCTTCCCGAAAGAAAACAAGCCCAGCTATGCAGCAACGCCAATATAGATAAGCGCGAATTATTGCTGACGGATCGGCGGCCAAACCAACGTCAGACTCCGGCTTAAAACACTTGCCTAAGTGAACCGACAAGCGTGTTATTATTAAGGTTATTAGATGAGGTACTCAACATACCCCACACAAATTATAATAACAGTCTCAAGCTGAATGGGAAATAAAAAAGACTACAAAACTCATCAAATTTAATACGTTATATTATCAATTTCCTGATAAATCTAATAATAAATCAGCCATCGCCTAACGTTTCATATAATATCGTTTGACCGTATTCATTCTCGTCAAACATTCACTTCAAACACTGAAATCTCATTTTTCAAAACCTGATAGTGACTCAGTTAACTCGCCAAATATAAGCGAATAAACACATAAAAAAGGGCCTGCATATGCAGGCCCTGATGTGCTTTACTTTTTCGCTATTTATTCCAGAAGCCACTCGCTTTACGGAAGACTCGGTTCAAAGGCTGCCGTTAACCTTTCACGCCGCCCGCTGTCAGGCCACCAACCAAGAATTTCTGTGCCAGGAGGAATACCAGGGTGATTGGCAGCGCCGACAATACCGCAGCCGCCGCGAAGTCACCCCACAAGTAGTTCTGAGGGTACAGATACTGTTGCATACCAACAGCCAGCGTGTAGGTGTCGACTTCACGCAACAGCAGCGATGCAACCGGCACTTCCGTTACCGCAGCAATGAACGATAGGATAAAGACCACCGCCAGAATAGGCACTGACAACGGTAGCAGCACCAGACGGAATGCCTGCCATGGGGTTGCCCCATCCAGCGCAGCGGCTTCTTCCAAAGAGTTATCAATCGACTCAAAGTAACCTTTGATTGTCCAAACGTGAAGGGCTATCCCGCCCATATATGCAAATACCACCCCACCATGTGTATTCATACCCAGGAACGGCACGTAGGCGCCGAGACGGTCGAACAGCGCGTACAGAGCAACCAGAGCCAGTACAGCCGGGAACATCTGGAAAATCAGCATCGAGCGCAAAATCATGGTTTTACCTGCAAATTTCATGCGGGCAAATGCATAAGCACACGTGGTAGACAGCGCCACAATACCAATTGCGGTCAAGCCAGCCACTTTCACCGAGTTCCACAGCCAGGTCAGTACCGGGAACGGGGGTGGCGTTACAGAGCCATCAGCATTTTGTACAGCGATACCCAGCGCCAGTTTCCAGTGCTCCAGAGATGGATTGCTTGGGATCAGCTCACCGGATGCGTAGTTACCTTCCCGGAAAGAAATCGCAATCACCATCAGCAGCGGGAACATAATCAGCGCCAGGAAACACCACATACCAATATGGGTTGCCCAAATACGATATTTAAGCGATTTAGGTTGAACCATAGCCATTTTTCAGCACTCCTTACTCTGATTCCAGCTTGGTGAACTTCATGTTGAGCAGTGACAGACCACCAACCAGCAGGAAGATAATTGTCGCGATTGCCCCGGCCAGACCAAAGTCCTGACCGCCTGCACCTTCGAATGCGATACGGTAGGTGTAGCTTACCAGCAGGTCTGTGTGACCAGCAGGAACACTGGTACCAATCATATCCGGCGCACCATTGGTCAGCAGTTGGATAAGCACGAAGTTGTTAAAGTTAAATGCGAAACTGGCAATCAGTAGAGGAATCATCGGCTTGACCAGCAATGGCAACGTAATCTTGAAGAAGTTATCCAGCGGGCCGGCACCATCCATCGCAGAGGCTTCGTACAAGTCATCCGGTATCGCCTTAAGCATACCCATGGCCAAAATCATCATGTACGGGTAACCCAGCCAGGTGTTCACGATGATGATCATAGTTTTCGCCAGGAACGGGTCCGTAAACCACGCCGGGCTCAACCCGAACAGTCCTTGCAGTAGCTGGTTAATTTCACCGAAGCTCTGGTTGAACAGCCCCTTGAAAATCAGAATCGAAATAAAGGCCGGTACCGCATAAGGCAGAATAAGCAAGACACGATAAACACCACGCCCTTTCAATGCTTCCCATGAAACAATCTGAGCCAGAATCACACCAACAGCCAGTGTCAGCACAACGGTCAGCGCCGAGAAAATAACGGTCCAGATGAAAATCTTGAAGAATGGTTGCTGGATACCCGGGTCCGACATAATGCGGGCGAAGTTATCCATACCGATATTCACAATAAAGCCCGGTGCGATCGGTTCACCGACAAAGTTACCGTTATCATCAACCTGCTGGTAGAAACCAATCTCGTAGTTTGGTTTCAGTGTCTTGTCTTCACGGGTGTTGTATAGCGTCTCGCCATCTTCTTGCAACACATACAGCGGCTGGATTTCCGCAAACTGACGCAGACCAGACATTTTCAGCTCTGTACCACCCGGCGTGGCAAGCACCAGGCCACTGATACCGGTCCGGTTCTGAATCACGGTCTTCAGTGGTGCTTGTTCGCCAGCTGGCACATCCACCGGGCGCAGTGCCACATCTTCATCAGTCGGCAGTGCTTTCAAATCATAGAAATCAGTGCTGTACCACTGATCGCCATCTTTCAGGGCGATGCTGAAATTGCCATTCTGCTCATACAGGGAGAAGTTATAGCTGTCGCCGCTCTGGTAAGTGCGCTGCATCAGTACATTCTGCGCACGCTCCAGGTTCAGCTGGTTACTGCCGCTGTAGTTGGTGAATGACAAGCCGACGGTATATAACAGCGGGAAAATGATGAACAAAATCATCCCGGCCACGCCAGGAAAGATATAACGGTGAGCGTAGGTTTGCTTACGGGCAAAAATATACACGCCCAGTGAAGTCAAAACGAGCGTTAACAGGGCGAATGCATACTCACCGCGAGCATACATAAGAATGGTAGCGTAGCCGTTTATAAAACTGACTAACCCTAACGAAGCCCACTTCAACCAGGATTTATGGCTGGCACTTAATTTTGGCTTTGATTGATTTGCCATATCGGTCTTCACAACTGACATATCGGCCGCTTGATGAGACTGCATTAGAGATCCTCACAGTACTTCTGAACAGGGGGAGTCCCCTCCCCCTTTGTGACGGTATAACTATGGAAGCAATTACTTCGTCATACGCTCGGCAACAGTATTCAGTGCATCATCCACTGACTGACGACCTGTTACTACGTTGGTGATTGCCGCTTTTTCGGCATACCAGAAGGCAGACATCTGAGGAATGTTTGGCATTACCTCACCGTTCATTGCGTTATCCATAGTTGCAGCAATACGCTTGTCAGAGCTCAGTTCTTGCTGGAAGGATTTCAGAGCGACCGCACCCAGAGGGGTGTCACTGTTCACTTTAGCCAGACCTTCGTTAGTCAGCAGGTAGTTTTCCAGGAACTCAACAGCCAGATCCTGATTTGGCGACGCCGTGCTGATGCCCGCAGTCAGTACGCCAACGAAAGGCTTGGACGGATTACCGTTCAACTTAGGCAGCAGCGTTACGCCGTAGTTGATACCGGCTTTATCAATGTTTGACCAGGACCAAGGACCGTTGATGGTCATTGCCACATTGCCCTGATTGAAGCCAGACTCAGCAATAGAATAGTCAACATCTGCTGCAATCACACCTTTGTCGACCAGGTTTTTCACGAAGTTCATGGCACGTTTGGCACCTTCGTTATTCACGCCCACGTCTTTGGCATCATAGCCATTCGCTGTGAACTTGAACGCGTAACCACCATCAGCTGCCAGAATTGGCCATGTGAAGAACGGTTCTTGAAGGTTCCACATAATGGCGCGCTTGCCTTTTTTCTGAAGTTCTTTGTCCAGAGCAGCAATGTCTTCCCAGTTCTTCGGTGGGTTGGCAACCAGATCCTTGTTGTAAATCAGAGAAAGTGCTTCAACTGCAACCGGGTAACCCACGTACTTACCACTGTAAGAAACGGCATCCCAGGTGAAATCAACAAACTTAGCTTTGAAATCATCAGAAGGTTTGATTTCAGCCAGCAGGCCAGCCTGCGCATAACCGCCAAAACGGTCATGTGCCCAGAAAATGATGTCTGGGCCGTCACCTGTAGAAGCCATTTGCGGGAATTTCTCTTCCAGCGCATCAGGGTGTGACACGGTTACTTTAATACCCGTGTCAGCTTCAAACTTTTTACCCACTTCTGCCAGGCCGTTATAGCCTTTATCACCATTAATCCAGATGGTCAGTTGACCTTCTTCAATCGCAGCGTGCGCCTGAACGGAGCCAAGAGCAGCAAGGGTACATAAAGTGACTGTGCTGAGGACTTTCTTCATTATTAACATCCTTCGTGATTGTTATTTGCAATGTTGCAGAACCTGACTGCAACAAAATTGTCAGGGTCTATCATCCATATTCAAAAGGCACTGAACATCATCCTGTGCCCTACGCCCCCATCCCCTCTAAGTTGAAAGCGTGATCTTGGTCATCTCGGATGGTGACGCAGATCTAATTATGAGGTGCATTTGTGATTATGCGCACATGGTAACCTGCCGTTTTTTCATTATCGGTGTACAGGTTTATAAAGTGTGATCCATGTACTCCTCCCCCCCTCATCCCCCTTTTTATTTATCAATAAGGAGGATGTTCAGCTTGCCCGTCTGGGTAAAATTGGTTCCATACTCATCGGGGTAGTTGAAGACGCTTTTGACGATTTATTTTTGTTTTCACTGTGACCACTTTATTGGAGACGACAGGGCTACTTTATTTCTTGGGGAAGTAAATGGAGTAGATTGAGTCAGGGTAGCGCTTCATTTCACGTCAGCGATGTGTGATGACGCTACCCCTTTTTTCAACTGCCGTTCAGGATTCTTTACCGGTAAGGTGCAAGCTGAATATCATTGCACCTTGCAGGCAACAACAAACTTAGAGGATAAGCTCGATGACGAGTGTGACTTTACGAAACGTTTGTAAAGCGTATGGAGATAACCTGATTTCCAAGAATGTCGATCTTGACATCGCTGAAGGGGAATTTGTGGTATTTGTTGGTCCATCGGGCTGCGGTAAATCAACCCTGCTACGTTGTATCGCCGGTCTGGAAGACATCACATCAGGTGACCTGTTTATTGGTGAAGAACGCATGAACGACGTGCCGCCCTCTCAGCGCGGAGTCGGCATGGTTTTCCAGTCTTACGCTTTGTATCCTCACCTCAACCTGTTTGACAACATGTCATTCGGGATGAAACTGGCCAAAGCCGATAAGGCTGAAATCAAACGTCGTGTTGACCACGCGGCAGAAATTCTTCAACTCGGACATCTGCTAGAGCGCAAGCCAAAAGCCTTGTCTGGCGGCCAACGTCAGCGTGTGGCCATCGGTCGTACACTGGTTGCACAACCTAACGTCTTCCTGCTTGATGAACCACTCTCTAACCTCGACGCTGCCCTGCGTGTGCAGATGCGTATCGAACTGGCCAAGCTACACAAGCAGCTGGGCTGCACCATGATTTACGTTACCCACGATCAGGTTGAAGCCATGACTCTGGCAGACAAGATTGTGGTACTTGATGGCGGATTTGTGTCTCAGGTCGGAAAACCACTGGAACTATACCATTATCCGCAAAACCGTTTCGTCGCAGGTTTCATCGGTTCACCGAAGATGAACTTCATGAGCGTATTCATTGAAGAAGTGGAAAGTGACCGAGTGATGGTACAAATGGCGAACGGCAAAGCATTCTGGATTCAGGTTGATGGCACGACGGTGACCAAAGGTGACCGCATGTCTTTAGGGGTTCGCCCTGAACACCTGGTGCCTTGCGACGACGGTGATGCCTGCATTGAAGGCCGCGTTTTGGTTGTCGAGAAACTGGGCCACGAGACACAGGTTTACCTGGAACTGGAAGGTGTGGATGCAGACTTCATCTACCGTCAGTCAGACACTCTATCTATCGATTCCGGCGCACGTTTTTCGGTTGGTATTCCTGCGCATCGCTGCCATCTGTTCCATCGTGATGGCACTGCCTGCCGTCGCCTGTATCAGGAAGATGGTGTCTAACGCAGCTAGAGCAGCCTTTATGGTAGATGCCTTGCAAGCACTCGGGTAGCAGGCATTTATCGTTGAACACTGAGTGCTTTAAGCTGTCGGGTCTTTAATTAAGCAACTAAGACCTAATATGCTAGGCCTTAATAGTCCTAGACCTCAATACTCCAAGAGATAAATAATCCAAACGGCCGTTTTTCTAACCGGCCGTTTTTGTTTCGTTCACCTTGGCAGAGTCACTCCGTCAGGTTTACCTCTTCCCCTATCGAGTCCCCAATACAGGATCAACATGGAGCGTACAGTGAACCAATTCTACACTTAATACGTACCCACTTAGGATAATGGGTCTGCCCGTGTCACCATTTTACACCCGGGCTGAGCCCCCCTGATGTTGGTCACTTTGATTGAGGAGCGAGCTATGAACCATCGTGACAGAATCGAAGATCTTGAACAGCGTATCTATTTCGCCTACCAGGAAGGCGACTATCAGCAGGCAAAAATGCTGGAAAATGAAGTGAAAAAGCTTAAAGGTCAAAAAAGTCTGTTTGATAGCAGAGAGCCGTACTCAATTGAAGGAAGGATTTACCCTGACGAATAATGATCCTCCCCAGATAGCGCTACCCGCGTTATAGGTACAAAAAAACGGGCACGTTCAAACGTGCCCGTTTTTTCAGCGTTTTGCTTTCTGTTTATCTAACGTCTTATCTGACTTTACCTTAATGGCCGAACAGTCAACGATCTGCAAAGCGTGTTTTACCTCGCCGTCTCCCGCCACTGCCAACAGGGACAGAAGCTCAGGCTGAGGTTTCCTCATCCTGACGTAGCCCCAGCTTGTCTGCCAGAGGCTCCAATGCTGCGCCCTGCAAGACAACAGAAATCAGAACAATAAAGAACACCATATGCGCCATTTGTTGTGCGCCTTCTACACCCGCCGCAGCCGGAATCAACGCAAACACAATAGGCGTTGCGCCTTTCAGGCCAATTGCGGAAATAAACAGCTTCTTATTGCGCTCAACCTTACGAAACGGCAGATAACTCAGGAATACCGCGGCCGGACGAGCCACAAAAATCAGTGCTATCGCAGGCAAAATTGACGCCAGGGCATCACTGAACAGCTCCTTCGGAAAGAACTGCAAACCCAGAATGATGAACATCAGAGCCTGAGCCAGCCACGACACGCTGTTGAAGAAGTGTCGGCTGACTTCCCGACCCCTTTGCAAATTATTGCCAATCATCACGCCTGATACGTACGACGCGATCAGGATGTTGCCGCCCAGCAACTCGCCGCCATAAGTAGCAATAAAGAAGCAGGCCATCACAAACACCGGTATAAGACCGTATTCTTCAAGTTTGATCGCATTTAGCAGGCCGACACAGATTTTTCCGACAGCGTAGCCCACCAGCAATCCAACCACGACTTGCTGCAGTAGCGTGACCGTGATGGATCCGACGGTAACAGGATCACCAGACATCGCCAGAATACCGGTCAGGATAGTCACCATCAGCAACGCCACCGGGTCATTCGTCGCAGATTCGAACTCAAGTACAGTGTCTGTGTTGTGCTTCAGCTTGAGCTTTTTGGATTCAAGAATCGAAAATACCGCCGCCGCGTCAGTTGATGAAACCACGGCAGCAAATAACAAACAGGCCAGGAAATTGAAATCCGTAATAAAGTACAGCATGCCGCCAAGCAGCACTGTCGTTAGCAGCACGCCAATGGTGGACAGAATACCGCCTTCTTTAAACGCCACCCGAATCGCGCTGGTCGAAGTATTCAGGCCACCCACAAATACAATTACATTCAGGGCAATTGAGCCTATCAGTGAGGTCAGTGCAAGATTATCGTAAATAAAGTTAAATTCCCCGTTACCGAACATCAGTCCGACACCAATGAAAATCAGCAACGAGGGGATACCCAGTGTTTTAGATGGCTGATGCAGCAGGATGCCTAACGCCACCAGACAAGCCATAAGTACAAATGCAATTTGTAAGGTCAATAGAGTTCTCCTAGCCAAGGAAAGTATTTGCACTAGTATATGCTAATAGTGTTAATTTCCGGCAAAGAAATAGACCAAATAATCATTTCAACCTGTTAAAAAACAACTAATTTCGCGCATATTTTTACCATTCGATAATCGGGGAAAAGTCTTACTGGGACTGTCTGACTGTTTCTGTGTCTCTTCGCCTTTTCATCGACTTTTTTCGCTCTTACTCTTCTCAGAGATATTCATCGGTTCAACAATCAGGGGCACTTTTCTCTGTTCTTAATAAACGTGGTGTCTGATGTGATCACGGCAATCATGCTTTAACGTTTTTCTCTCAGTTTCATGCTCCTCTTTCATACTCATCTTAGATGCTCGATTCGCAGACTTGCTGAAAATCCCCTTTATCCGACAAAAGAGCGGCATGATGAATATAAGTCTGGGTTTCCCTCTGAAAACACGCCTGATTTATCCCGTATTTGATCGTGATGAACATCAAGTTTCCACACATTGAACCACAAAATTTTTATGCGATTTTCATCACGATAATTTGCAGTTTGTGACAATGAGCCCTTATCAGACGGCGCCTTACGCCACTTTCTACGCCTCTAAACCTGTGATAATCGTCATGTTAAATTTCTTTCAGCCCGCCTCAAAAGGTTTCAAATTTTGATCTGCACCACAACTTAACCCTAATTTATGCCTCCACCCCATACCAAGGCTACAAAACGTGATCTGGACACTCCTCCTCCCTCCTATCCTCATAGGGAGGAGGGAGGAGGAGGATGTTTATGCGTCAGATGAGGCTCAATATAAACGCATCAGGTAAACACTATGAGTTTCACTGTCGAATTCACGCTTATCTCGGTTTATTTGAGAACGTGACCCTACTGGTCCGGCGGGTTTGAACACAACCCGCCCATTTTACAAATGGATTTCAGGCGGCGGGTTGTATCCGTAAGAAGCCCACCACCTTTTATAAGCAAATAAAAAAATATAACGTTCCATGAAGGAGTTTCAGTAATGAAATTGAACAAGATTTGTCTGACTGCCGCGGCAGTGTCTGCTGCACTGATGTCCACTGCGACATTTGCTGAAAGCGGTGTAGATTTCCATGGTTACATGCGTGCAGGTGTTGGGATCAGCGGTGAAAACGGCGCAAACCTTTCTTACGAGAAAGCCAAAGTTGGCCGTCTGGGTAACGAAAACGACGTCTACGGCGAAATTGGTCTGGGCAAAGAAGTGTACAACCAGAATGGTAAGTCTTTCTACGTTGACTCTATGCTGGCTGTAACATCAAACGGTTCAAACGACTGGGAAGGCACTGGCTCAACGTGTGAGTTCGAATCATCAAACTCCACCATCAACTGTAAAGACGACCTGGGCGTTGCACTGCGTCAGTTCAATGTTCAGGCGAAAGGCCTGTTCAGCGGCGACAAAGAGGCGGTTCTGTGGGCAGGTAAGCGCTACTACCAACGTCATGATATCCACATTTCTGACTTCTACTACTGGGATACGTCTGGTGCAGGTGCCGGTGTAGAAAACCTTTCTCTTGGCGCAGGTAAACTGTCTGTTGCATGGCTTCGTGACGATTCTGGCGATGTGAACGTCAACAATTTCGACGTGCGTTACGCCGGCATCGGTCTGTGGTCTGATGCCAGTCTGGAACTGGGCGTCAACTACGCCATGGTTAACGAAACAGACGCTCAGAAAGTCGGCAACAACTACAACGATGGTGTGATGCTGACAGCAGAAATGACTCAAGGTAACTTCCTGGGTGGTTTCAACAAAACTGTTCTGCAGTACGGCACAGAAGGCTTTGGTGAGCAAATGGCAGGCCTGGGTGCCGGTCACTACTTCAATGCTTCGTCTAACGACGATGCAGAAGGCTACCGTATCATCAACTGGGGTGTGATTGCGCCAGCTAAGAGCTGGGAAATCGGCCACCAGCTGGTTTACGCAAATACCTCATTTGATAACGCTAAAGACCACTCCATCTTCAGTGCTGTGGTTCGTCCAATGTACAAATGGGATGACAGCATGAAGACTATCTTCGAAGCCGGTTACTACGACGAAGATAAATCAGGTGAAGACAAGTCTGGCAGCAAGTTCACTATCGCTCAGGCATGGTCTGCCGGCGACAGCTTCTGGGCACGTCCTGAAATCCGTGTTTACGCTAGCTACCTGTCTGACTACGACAACGACAATGCGTTCGGTGCCGGTAACGACACTGAGTACAACGTAGGTATCCAGGCTGAAGCTTGGTGGTAATCGACTGTCTGGTGGTCACCATCTTGTGATAACTGACCACGACACGTAATACCACAGCCAGTCTCTCCCGAGACTGGCTGTATTTGATTTCATGCTCTATTTCACCGCATGAGCTCAAATACAGCCACATAAAAGGTGTAAAGATAATATGAAAAAACTGCTTCCCCTCTGTATTGCTGCCGCTCTGCTAGGTGGCTGTGCCAGCAATGAGAATATTGTTGATACTTCAGCGTCTGCGGCCCAAGCTGCGCAACGCAATGCCTCACTGGCACAAATTGACTGGAAACCTCTATCGCTGCCATCAGATGTCGCTTTTGAACTTAATACCAAGAGCCAGACCTACTACGCCGCTGACAGTGCCGGCCCGATAGCGGCCTTCAAGGTGCCCGCCAACCGTGGGGCTATCACCCTGAAGCTAAAGAGCTTTGCTAACAACACCATTTATGCTCCGAACATCAAGATTCTTGATCAGAACAACAAGGAACTGGAGAACTATCGCTTTGACCAGTTCGCTTACCAGCCAGCCAAGTTGCTCGACGGCGACCGTGTAGAAGGCGATTTCAGTTTTGTGCCTGCCTACAATACCGATGAAGTCCGTATTTTGGTGTACACCACCCCGCAAGATGTTCAGCAGTCGACTGAGATGCTGCACCCGGCTAAAGCCTATGCCCGTGCGCGCCACACCGTTGAGCCGGATATCCCGAATCCCTACGCACAACACAGTCCATATGGACGGTTTGCCATGCGTATCTCCTCGCCACAGCTCGATAATGCAGCCGTAACCTTCAACAAACCCATCCCCGATCAGGCTCCGGCGATGGAAGAGAGTCGCGGCTATTACTTGAATTCGATCGAAAACGCTGTCATTAATGGAGATATAGATAAGGCAATGAAGCTGCTGGATGAGGCTGAACGCCTGGGCATTAAAGACGCCCGTTCTACCTTCATCAAGGCAGTTGAGAAGCACTAAGCGATGTCTTTGCTGTAATAAAAGGCTGCTTTGGCAGCCTTTATTCGTTGTTCGAGGGAAACATGAACTGGCAATTCGAAACAGGTTCACCACATGATTTAGGTGTGACCCTATCGGAAGAAGGCTGTAATTTTGCTATTCACGCGCCTTCACACCTCCACCTGAATCTGATTATTTTTGATCACGACGACCAGCCCTGCACTATCCCACTATTTGCACATAATCACGGTGTTCACTCTGTCTTTATCCATGACCTTGGCAATGGCGTGAAATACGCGTACCAGGGCAAACAAGGCAATGACATCGTCTGGATTCTGGATTCGTACGCCACTCGCCTGGCAGAGAATCCATTCAGTACGCAAGTACCGGCTGCCGTGACCTATTATCAACCCTTTGACTGGGGCAATAGTCGCCATCCACGCATTCCGCGTGCCAGCACCATCATCAATGAAGTCCATGTCAGAGGCTTCACCCAATCGCACCCTGGTATTCCTGAACATATTCGTGGGACATACCTTGGCCTCTGTCACCCGAGCATTCTGGCGCATTTCAAAACACTCGGGGTGACTACACTGCAACTTCTGCCGATTGCGACCAGTTACGACGAGCCGCATTTACAGGAAAAAGGGCTGACTAATTTCTGGGGATACAACCCACTCAGCTGGTTTGCACCAGATGCCCGCTTCGCATCAGAAGACCCGATTGCTGAGCTGAAACAGCTGGTGAAAACCTACCATGAGCACAACATTGAAATCATTCTTGATGTGGTCTTCAACCATACGGCTGAAGGCGGCGAAGAGGGGCCGGCCTTCCACCTGAAGTTGCTGGACAAGAAGTATTACCTGCTGAACCATGACAAGTCTTTCATCAACTATACCGGCTGCGGGAATACGGTCGATCTTACCTATCAGCCCAGCCTGAACATCGTGTTGGATAACCTCCGGTACTGGGTAAATGAGTTCCAGATTGACGGCTTCCGCTTCGATTTAGCGGCCACACTGGGACGTCATGGCCATTACTTCGCACCCGACAGCGCGTTTTTTAAAACAATAGCGCAGGATCCGGTGCTTAAGCGTATCAAGCTGGTCGCCGAACCCTGGGATATTGGCCCAGACGGCTACCAGCTTGGCCATTTTCCGTCACCGTGGAATGAATGTAACGACAAATTCCGAGATACCGTGAAAAGCTACTGGCTCCGTCGTGACAATAATGTCAGAGAGCTGGCTACGCGAATCATGGGTTCCCGTGATCTGGTCAGTGCGGGGCTCTGGCCGCATAAACTGCCAGTCAATTATATTGCCTACCATGATGGTTTTACCCTGCAAGATCTGGTGTCTTACAACCATAAACACAACATGGCAAATGGTGAACACAACCGTGACGGCCACGGTGATAACCGCTCCTGGAACCACGGCATTGAAGGTGACACCGATAACTATGCCGTACGCTTTCGCCGTGAACGCCAAAAACGAAACCTGATGGCCACCCTGCTCTTCAGTTTTGGGATTCCCCATATTCTGGCGGTTGATGCCTTGTCGCATACCCAAAAAGGGAACAACAACGCATACTGTCAGGACAATGACATCAGTTGGGCTGACTGGACACCGGGTGAGGACAAAGAAGACTTCAAGCGTTGGTTGTCGTGCATGGTTGACGCCCGACAAACCTACATGACACCGTTTATACAAGCCTTCAGCGGCCACGATCGCGGTCGTCACCGGGTGAACTGGTTGCGTTCAAACGGAACGCCAATGAATGCCGATGACTGGCAACACATCGAAGCGTTTGCATTAACCCTAGGACTGGATAAACACGGTGATGAATTGATGTTTCTGTTTAATGGCTCTGAGATTCCGACCCGGTATCGTCTGCCCGAAAACAGCCGTTGGAAAATTATTTGTGATACCTCTGAACTGGCAGTGTGCAGCCGGGAGATTCAAACCACCTATATGCAAAGCGCCCATTCGATGACGATACTTTGTCGGCAATCTGCTTCAATAGACACCTGATGGAGATGTGCGGTAAAACGGTATCAAACAGAGCAAGCTGACACAAAAGAAGCCTGTTCCTGCTCTGATGTCGTCAAGTCCCTCAAAACATCAGTCCGGCGTTACTCGCCGGGCTGATGGCTGATGAGAAACACTACCTGGTTCATACTTCCTGATTGATATCTGAGGGAGTCATCCGTCTTTGTGCTAAGCGCACAAGATACGACGGGATGCAGGCTTCAGAGCCATTGAAGAAAAGAGATTGTAACACCGTTTTCGCCGATCAGAACGGACTGTCTTTGTCGAGCTCAGTACAAATACTGGATACGGCCAACGCCAGCGCCGAGCGGATAACTTGCTCTTGTCGTGCCAGTTGCATCTGATAAAACGCAATATCAGTATCATCATCCGGCGGCAGAATATCGAGCTGCACCACGCCCATCTTATGTACCACTTTGAGCGTTTTAATCGGCTCCAGAATAGCCGGATCAGTAAATCCGTAGTCCTGACTTTCCTTATTGAGGAAATCCCGCAAGCGGATGATTGCATCCATGTCATCGTAGACATCATGGGAAACGACGCCAAGACCAAACAACAGTTTCAGTCTGACGGTCAATTCCCCTAACGGCCCTGCACTCCCGAGCAACGGTTCGACGACAGATTTCACCGCGAAATCATCCTTCCGAAAAATGCGCTGCACAAGGGCATCAACAGCTTCTTCGAAAATTTCCACCGTAGAAATGAAAAATCCCCGAGCTGTCGGCGCCTCACTTAGCCTTTCAAGAATGTCTGATTCCTGGTCACTCTGTGCCATAACAACTGTCTTCTCTAAATAAATCAGGAGGGTAACAGGGGAAGGACCTGCGCCCTTCCCGGCCTTCCTGATGCGTTTCAATGTCACGTTGACAAATCAGGGTGAAATATCGAACGCGGTTATCTACCAAGCAGTTAACTACCAAGGCAGTTAATTACAAGGTCTGGTAAATCGCTTCGATTTTTTCTGCCTCCTGACTGTCAGCAGACAATCCCGTGTACTGTGCCAGTGCGGCTCGCAACCCTTTTTCCCGAATAACCGTCTGAAGCTCTACTGCTTGCGGATCGGTGTTATTGGTGTATTTCAGCGCGGCAGCAATGCCTTTCAGCAACGTACCGTTTTCCGTACCGTATTCAATTGTACCGAGTAATGGTTTGATTAATCTATCATTTTCTCCGAGTTTACGAATAGGTTGACGACCGACCCGATCAATTTCATCTCGCAAGTAAGGATTGGCAAAACGGGACAAGATTTTTTCGATATAAGCATGGTGCAGTGCTCGGTCAAAACCGTAGCGACGAATCAGCACTTCTCCGCTCTCCTGCATGGCTGTTTTTACTTCAGCTCTGATCTCAGCATCTTCGATAGCATCACGTATTGTCTGATGCCCTTTCAATGCACCGAGGTAGGCGGTAATAATATGACCGGTATTGAGGGTAAACAGCTTACGTTCGACAAAAGCCATCAGGTTATTCGTGGTTTCCATGCCCTCAATGGCCGGAATCTCGCCTTTAAACTGATCTTTATCGACAATCCACTCGCTGAAGCTTTCTACAGTCACCTCCAGCGGGTCATCATTGGCCGCTTCAGCAGGCGGAACAATACGATCAACCGCTGAATCTACGAACCCAACACACTCATCGGCCTGCTGGTGATAGATCTTATTGAGATGCTTGTACACCTCCAGCTTGAGATGGCTGGTGCCACGAACCATATTCTCGCAGGCAATAATGTTCAGCGGCTGGTTGTTACCGGCCTCAAACCTATGGGTCAATCCCGTCGCAATGGTTTTTGCAATCAGATCCAATACGTTTGGGCCGACGGCGGTGGTCACCAGATCGGTGTGAATGATCTGCTCAATCACAGCCGGACTGGCCGAGTTGACCGCGGTTACATGGGTAACCGTGTCAATTTTACATTCACTGCCTACTACTTTCACTTTATAGGATTGCTGGTGAGAAAGTTGATCCACCAGCGGCTCATTCACGTCAGCAAAGGTGACCGCGACATCCGCATCTGCCAATAATTTACCGATGAAACCTCGACCAATGTTACCTGCGCCAAAATGTACTGCTTTCATATTCAAATCCTTCCACATCAATGCATTTGTCATCACTCTCAATCTGCTAGAGAGTGAGTGAGGTCGGACAGCAACAGGGGCCGACCTCAGATTTACTCAATTAACCGTCAACAGCCGATCAGGCAGCCTGCTCACCCGCAAGAATGCGCAGTACTTCACTGGCATCACGGGTCTGAGTCAGCCTCTCGATGGCATCTGGGTCGTCCAGAGCATTGGTGATGGTGGTAATAACTTGAATATGTTCATCATTTTTTGCGGCAATACCAATAACCAGTTTGGCGACGTCGTCTTCATCCTCGGTGAAGCACACACCTGATGGGTACTGGCAAATTACAATACCGGTTTTAATGACACGGTCTTTAGCTTCGACGGTACCGTGTGGCACGGCAATGGACTCGCCAAGGTAAGTCGGCACCATTTTTTCTCGTTCGAACATCGCGTCCACATACTCTGGTTCCGCGTAGCCTAACCGAACCAGTTGCTCACCGGCATAGCGAATCGCGTCTTCCTTGTT
The DNA here is from genome assembly GCF_017329545.1 of Photobacterium ganghwense. Taxonomy (NCBI): domain Bacteria; kingdom Pseudomonadati; phylum Pseudomonadota; class Gammaproteobacteria; order Vibrionales; family Vibrionaceae; genus Photobacterium; species Photobacterium ganghwense. The sequence goes on along the minus strand of NZ_CP071326.1, from coordinate 525,373 downwards.
GCCAGCCTGCAACCCAAGGTGGATGTTTTCCGCCTGAATCTGGAAGACCTGCGGCTGTTGTGCCTCATTGCCGCTATGTTGCTCAGCGCTGTCAGCGTTAAAGCCGTCATCCTTGTTAAAGCAATCATCATTGGCGGCGACCGGTGAAACATTCACCATATTGGCATCATTCGCCGCTTCTGGTCTGGTAGCAGCCAGAATGCTGGTCACTAGGTCATTGTATACCTGGCTGTCCAGGAAGTTTGTCAAAGAAAGGTGTTTGGCATGGGCCGCATGCTTACGCGCGCGATCCGTCAGATCTTTATGAGTAATCACGATATCTACCTCTTGCGGTAAGCTATTAATGGCACAGTTAGTAACGCTGATGTTCAAACCGGCTTCCTGCACTTTTTTACGTAGCAGGCTTGCCCCCATCGCGCTGGAGCCCATCCCGGCATCACACGCTACAATAATGCTGCGCACATGAGCCAGATTGATATCGTCTTTTCGATTAGCCGTTACATCGGCTGGTTGTCCTTTAGCACTTTCTTTCATGCCCTTCATTTGTGAGGTGGCTTTCGCCAGTGACGTCCCGTCATCTTCTTCAGACTCACGTTGCGTTTTCAGCAGTACCGATGCAACAGTGAAAGACACAGTGGTAGCGGCAATAATTGACGCAATCACTCCCACGAATGAGGCCTTGGGTGTCATCAGCAGTACCGCAAAAATAGAGCCCGGTGATGCCGGTGACACGATACCGGCGTTGAACATTGTCAGGGTAAACACACCCGTCATCCCGCCCGCAATAACCGCCAGAATCAGACGTGGATTCATCAGAATGTACGGAAAGTAAATCTCATGAATACCACCAAAGAAGTGGATGATGGATGCACCGCCAGCGGTTTGCTTCGCCGTGCCACGACCAAATACCATGTAAGCCAGTAACACACCCAGACCAGGCCCCGGATTTGCCTCAATCAGGAAGAAGATAGACTGGCCCATCTCATTGGCTTGCTGGATACCAAGTGGAGAGAAAATTCCGTGATTGATGGCATTATTCAGGAAAAGGATTTTTGCCGGCTCAACAAAAATGGAGGTCAGTGGTAATAATCCGGCATCAACCAGGAAATTAACACTGGCCGCCAACCCGCCTGACAACACTTTCACGAACGGGCCAATCATGAAAAACGCAACAATGGCGCAAATCATCCCTATCAGACCCGCAGAGAAGTTGTTCACCAGCATTTCGAAACCGCTTCTGACCTTCCCTTCAATAGCTCGGTCAAATCGTTTGATGGCCCAACCGCCCATCGGGCCGACAATCATGGCTCCCATGAACATAGGGATGTCTGTTCCGACAATCACCCCCATGGTGGTTACGGCACCGACAACAGCGCCCCGTTCGCCACCCACGAGTTTACCACCGGTATAGCCGATCAGCAGGGGCAGTAAATAGGTAATCATCGGACCGACAAGTTTGGCTAACGTTTCATTCGGCAGCCAGCCGGTAGGAATAAATAGGGCGGTGATAAAGCCCCATGCAATGAATGCCCCGATATTGGGCATGACCATGTTAGATAGGAATCGACCAAAATTTTGTATTTTGATCTTGGCATCTGGTGATATCATAGTGAACCCCCCGTTTGATGTTCTGTTTTGTCTTCTGTTGTAGGAAACGGTTCGCCAAAACCGTCGGTTGCTTCGAACACACCCAATCTACCACAGAATTTCAAAGCGGAACTGATAACGGGTTTTTCGTGACACCCGCCTCACTTTCACCCTCTCCAAGCCATTTTTTAGCGACCACACTTACAAATCCGAAATGAAACTTTCATACATTTAAAACCAATCAAAAATGTCAACATTAAATTAAAAACATAGATCACACTTAATGAAAGTACACACATTAATCACCTAGTGATGTAAATCACATTAACTGAATTTCAACACCCTTACAGAAACCAATAAAGTGATCGTTATCACTATCAATGATTATTTCACGGCTCGAAGTAATTGATACTCTTATCAGAGAGTGACGATATGTAAATTTATTACATGAAAGGACGGGACATGATTCAGGAAGAAATTCAGACTAGATTACGAAGCATAGAATATGATTTATAAATCGAAGTGCATTACACGCAATTATTTACAGGCTCGCAATGCCTGCGAAGCCCCTCCCCCTCCTCTGCCAGCGCGAACAACGAAGATAGCGCAGACCCCATAAAATACAGAAACAGCCCAAATAAAAAAGCAGGCATTTCAATAACACCTGCTTTGTTAGATGAGTTTTTATCTTATGACATTAAGCGTTGGCTTTACCGCTTATCTTGTGGCTATGGATAAGCGGCTTATTTACTTTCCACATCCAGTACACCACGACGAATCTGATCCAGTTCGATCGATTCAAACAGTGCCTGGAAGTTACCTTCACCAAAGCCTTCGTTACCTTTACGCTGGATAATCTCAAAGAAGACAGGGCCGATAACGGTATCAGTGAAGATTTGCAACAAGATACCGGTTTCATCACCATCAATCAGGATTTTCAGGTTTTTCAGTTTAGCCAGATCTTCATGATGACCAGGGATGCGCTTATTCACAGACTCATAGTAAGTATCAGGTGTATCCATAAAGAGCATTCCGCCCTCTTTCAGCTTGGATACTGTCGCAAAAATATCGTCAGTGCTCAGTGCAATATGCTGAATGCCCTCACCATTGTATTGATCCAGATACTCTGCAATCTGCGATTTGTCGTCACTTGATTCGTTGATTGGAATACGAATTTTTCCACATGGTGCCGTCATAGCACGCGACAGCAAGCCCGTCACCTTACCTTTAATGTCAAAGTGGCGAATTTCACGGAAGTTAGCAATGCGCTCGTAAAAGCTTGCCCACAAATCCATGTTGCCGCGTTTCACGTTATGGGTCAGGTGATCAATTGTCTGAAGCCCTGCGCCAACCGCCTGTAAACGTTCTTGGTAATCCGGGTAATAATCAAAGTCAATTTCATAGATATCATGTTGACCATAACGATCAACCAGATAGATCAACGATTCACCAATACCGTAAATCGCAGGGATGTTCAGTTCCATCGGACCTGCTTGTGCTGCACAAGGCGTTGCACCCTGAACAACTGCGTATTCAAGCGCAGCCTGAGAATCAGCAACCCGGAAAGCCATTGCGTTGACGCTTGCACCATGCACACCAGCAAAACCTGACGCCTGAGACTGCTCTTCACCATTGATGATGAAGTTGATGTCTCCCTGACGGTAAAGCCATACCGATTTATGTTTGTGCTTGGCGACTTCAGCGAACCCCATTTGCGAAAACAGATGTTTAAGGTTTGCAATTCCTTCAGGAGTTGGTGCTGTGTATTCCACAAACTCAAAGCCGTCCGTTCCTAGTGGGTTCTCGATCATCTCATTCATCCTTTTCAGAGTTAATGCTACGGGCTTTAACTGCCCTTCTTCTCCTATAGGATTAGCAGCAACCCAATTGGAAGAGAAATCTGAGCCCGCAAATGATGTTAATTATTTGTAAACACCTTTCGTAAACCCACCTTGCCAAATAATCTGGACTCAGCGCTATTCCACGTACGGCGTTGTAAATAACTGCCTGATCACAAAACAATCATCCTGTTCATTCTCTCTCACAGTTTGCCTTTCCACTTGTTAACAAAACCATCTAAATTTATAGGTACCTGTTCTTTTTCAGTATCCGACAGGCGAACATACGAGGTCAGCAATGTCAGTCAAAAAGCGCGATCAACTTCGGCTTCCCAAACAGAAAAAGCCCGCCACTCCTCTTACCCCTTCGGCGGAAATTTACCTGCCTACCTATCACTTTTTATTGAATGAATTTCAGCACGCCCGTCGCCACGAAAAAGGCATTCTGGAAGACAGTGATGAGGAGTTTATCCATCAGTACCGGATTGCTTTGCGCCGCTGCCGGGCTCTGATCAGCTTACTGAAACCACTGTTTTACAAGCCGCAACGCGATATGCTGAAAAACGAACTGAAAACGCTGATGCTGCGCACTAACTTGATCCGCGACCTGGATGTTTTCCTGCTTAACATGGAAAACTATTTTTTCCTGTTAGATCATAAGTATCATAAAGGTTTGATTAGCTTTTTTGACGGCCTACAGGATAAACGTCTGAACAGCCTGACAGAGCTCAAAGTATGGTTGCAGTCAGAAAATTATGAACAACAATGTCAGCTAATTATTGGACTGCTGAAAGAAATGAAAGAGCAGCCCCGTGACGCCGGAAAAGTCGAAACCCACACCATTGCCCACGACACTCTGTGGCTGCACTTTAAGCAGGTCGAAAGTTATTGCCTGGAGATAACGCCAAAGTCACCGGATACCAACATTCATGCTTTACGCATTGAATGTAAAAAGCTGCGCTATTTGCTGGAGTATTTTGCCCCAGTTCTGCCAAAGAAGGCCGCGAAACAACAAATTACCCATTTAAAATTACTGCAGGATACGTTAGGCAATTTCAATGATTCCTCAGTACAGCTGGCTTTTTTACAGCATTATAACCGCAGCCAGAAATCACCGGCATTTCAGCACAAGGCCATCGACGAACTAATCCGGGAAACGGAAAGCAAACACCAGCATGATAAAAAGGAAACCATTGAACAGATTAATATTTTTCGTAAATCCAAAAATCTCGACCTTTTCTACCAGCTGTACGAAAAACACAAGAAGTAAATTTCAGTTCATTTAGCTGTCGCTTCGCATATTTCGTCATACACGTTACTTCGGAGAACGACTTATTTGGTACGCAATGGTTAGGGTGTCAATTTCAAATCCTAACTCACCATAGCGTGTGTTTCTGTCAAAACTATTTTACGGTTGAAATGATCCTTTAGTCACAATGGTTGCCGAGATAATCTTTTTTTCCTTGTATCAAATAACTGATGCTTACATCAACAGCCAACCTAGCTGTACATAGCTTTTTTGCTCTGGGATTTTTTTGCACTCGGTTTTATTTAAACGTATCTTTATTTACACGTAGCTTTATTCACACAGCTTTAATTAAACACAGCCTGTGTTTTACACGTCTTAGCTATCGTCAGTGTGTACTTAAACCGCTCCGGCTCCACTCTCCCAGATTCTCAATTCAACATTGTAACTATCTTGATATTAACGCATTCAGTACTGCACACACCGACCAACTTACTAACATTGACTCACGCACTAACGACAGCCAGTTAGCCAACAGCATGATGAGATCGATATCACCGTTAGCCCAGAAGAAAATACCACTTTAGAGTTAGCCTCTATTACTGACTTATTACACATTAAAAGCCAGTATTTCCCATTCCTTCCTCATGTTGACACTATGTGTCAGATTAACTTGAAAATTATTTCAATTAATTCTTCAAATTTATTCCTGATCATGATCTGATTTCATTTGAAAATGTAATATTGCACATAGCAACGTGTTATACCCTGCACAATTATTATAAAGGGAAATATGCGCTGTCGGTTGTTTGCTTTACACTCTGCGGCAACAACAACTTAACAAAAGCTATAAGGGATGACGCCTGAATTTCATCTCCCGAACAGCTATAAGAAAAATTTATTACAAGAATTACATTTGAGGTATTCATGCGTAAAGATTCGCCTTCAACCGCAAAAGAAGTTACTTATCCGAATACATATAACCTCCTTTCCGTTACCGAACTCAGTAGTCATATCACTTATGTAAGTAACGAATTTTGTGAGGTTGCCGGTTATACAAAAGAAGAACTGATTGACCAACCACACAATGTAATTCGGCATCCGGACATGCCGCCTGAGGCATTTAAAGATTTATGGACGCATATTAAAAAGGGCAAATCCTGGATGGGACTTGTCAAAAATCAGTGTAAAAACGGTGACTATTACTGGGTCGATGCGTTTGCTTCCCCTATTATTGAAAACGGCACCATCACTGAGTACCAGTCGGTCAGATTTCTCCCTGAACGTCAGCATGTCGAACACGCCGACAAAATCTATGCTCAGATTCGTGCTGGAAAGTCCCTGCGCAGCCTGACCGGTGTTCGCAGTCGGTTATGGCAGCGCATCACATTTGCGTTGTTGCCGATCGCCGCACTCTCTAGTGCCATTGACGGGTTTTGGCTGCCAGGAGCTGGCGTCTGGTTCTTTTTGGCTGGCACGGTAGCGTCAGTATATGGTCTGACTCGGCGACTGGAATCATTGTCCAAAGATGCCCGCGAGATCTTTGATAATCCCCTGATGGAGCGAGTGTATAACAAGCATGTGGACGACCTGTCAGAGATTAAACTGGCAATGAAAATGCGCCAGTCAGAACTCAATGCCGTTGTAGGCCGCATTCAGGACTCAAATGATAAGATTGCGCGTACTGCCCGTTCGATTTCTGAAAACAGTCACGCGACATCCGGCAATCTGGAGCGACAAACGGCAGAGACCGAACAGTTGGCCGCAGCTATCAATGAAATGCATTCTACTGCCAATCAAATTGCGCATAATGCCCAGAATACCTCAGGGGTAACCGACCAGGCTAAACAAGCGGCGATCGAAGGCATGCAGTCAGTTAACAGTACGGTCGAATCGATTCAGATGCTGGCCACTCAACTTGATGATGCCGCAAATATCATCTCTCAGCTTGAAGGACACGGTAAAACCATCGGTGAAATCTTGGCGATCATTCAAAGTGTTGCCGACCAAACCAATTTACTGGCACTCAATGCGGCGATTGAGGCTGCACGAGCCGGTGAGCAAGGTCGAGGCTTTGCTGTGGTCGCCGACGAGGTACGCGCACTGGCACAACGCAGTCAGACTGCAACGCTGGAGATTCAGACCGCGATTGAGCAAATCCAGACCAGCACCACCCATGCTGTGCATTCGATGCAGGAGGGCACAAAATCGTCGGAACATTGTGTCAGCAGTGCCGAATTATCCGGCGATAAACTCAATGCCTTGCTGCATCAGATTAACGACATTTCCGATCGTAACGGAGAAATTGCCGTAGCCGTCGAGGAAATGGCAAGGGTTTCCGAAAGCATGAACATGAATGTTCAGTCAATCACTGAAGCCTGTATTGAAACGAACCATCTGGCAAATGATGTACTGACTGAATGCAATGGGCTTGTCAGCAATCTAACTTCTCAGGGTAAGCTGGTCAGGCAATTCCGCAGAGCATGACCTTCTTGGGGCAATGTGTGAACAAAACGAACACCGATTCACTCATTGCCCTCAGACTGCCCCACCGCGGAACAGTCTTCAAGAGAACAATCCCATCCGGCCATTTACCTGAGCCTTACCTTAACAATGAAGTAAAAGGCCGGAAGTGCTGCTGAGATCCACCGGGTCAATCGTTCAAGGGGCTCCTCTCTTATTCAGGGTTTGTCTTTTTCTGATGTATGTCAGGCTCTCAAGGCCCGAATAATGTCTCGTTCCAACACTTGCGGTTTTTTTGTCGGCGCAAACCGTTTTATCGGCTTTCCGTCCCGGCCAATCAGAAATTTCGTGAAATTCCACTTCACCTGGTTACCTAATAATCCGGGCAACGCTCTGGTAAGAAAACGAAATACGTCATGGCTTTCCGGCCCTTTGACGTCCACTTTTTCAAACATCGGGAATGACACCCCAAAGTTTAGCTGACAACTTTCGGCTATTTCCGCATTCTCGCCCGGTTCCTGACCACCAAACTGATTGCAGGGAAAGCCCAGAATGACCAATCCTTGATCGTGATATTTTTCGTACAGTTCCTGCAACCCTTTGTACTGCGGGGTAAAACCACACTCACTGGCGGTATTCACCACCAAGACCACCTTACCGGCAAAATCAGCCATTGATACATCTTCGCCATTAATTTTCCTGGCAGACAATTCGTAAAAAGCAGCCATGTCTTTCTCCATTTACTCTGTTCTGTCCGGCGTCGTTCCCTAAGCACTCATTTTACACCAGACTCTGACCTGCCATTAGTGTAAGCCATTCTTTTAGAAACCTGCTTCTAATTCACGTACACTCTCAAAAACTCTTTAAGACACCAGTTACCATGACATCACTACATTCAACGCTTAACCTGTTCGGTCTGCCTCAACTTCCACTGTCAGAAGAAGAAAGAGACTTTGCCCAGCAGTTCATTAACCAACGATCGGCATTCTTCTCTCAAGCGTGTACACAGAGACAAAAACCGCAGGAAGACATTGCGCTGGGTTTACTGACCCAATCTTACCAGCAATGGCTGGAAGTCTTTATCTCAACGCAAACCAAAACTGCTGAAATGAAGTCGCTTTTTTCTGCCCACGTTGGGAGTCAACATGCTGAGAAATTTAAAAGTAATGATGAGTTGGGGCTGATTGTGATCACTAAATTATGGTTATTAGCTCAGGGTTACCATGGCATTGATTTCAGCTACGCGAACGAGCAAGCATCAACAGTTTCAGGACTAGCCGTCTGCAACCAAAAATCCCATACCGAAATCACCAGCAACGAAACCGATGCCGACTCACAGTCAACAGGGCTAACTCCCGAGCAGCATGCTCTCCGTCAGCAGCTCATGAAAGCCTATTATGTGGGCCTTGAAGCGAGAAAGTCTCAATCTGCCGAGAAAATTCATGACGATAAGCACAACGCATCCCTACTCGATACGTTAACGCGTTTTATCAAGCGGCTGTTTTAAGAAGTAGCATGCCCGAGCAGGACACGGTTTAGGTAGTGGCACGCCTCACTATGCTTGGCGATGTTTGAACGCAGTTCGATGACAACCAGCAATATGCCATGACGCGATAACTAAAGAGGCTTGTAACTCTTCACGACTCACGCGGTTTAGGATCACGTTCAACTCGCATAAACAAGATGTCACAGGGCATTTTTCTCAGTAGCGGTTCACTGGCTGATAAAGCCAGTTGACGAAAAACGCTGGATTCGTGGTGACCAATAATCAGTAGATCCACATCAAACTCGTTGATGGCCCTGATGATCTGGTCTTCCACATAACCGGCATAGAACACATGCTTGTAGATCGGATAATTGGCACCTTGCAGTAAACTCAGCATGGTTTTTATCGACGGACTTTGATTTTCTTCATCAAAGTCTTCCGGCTCAAACTCTCGAACCCCCTCATACAGTTCTGAAAAATCCGGATCTACATGAATCACACTGAACAATGCATGATTGATTTTGGCCTGCTCCGCCGCCTTGGTCACCAGGTATTCGGCATTCCGATCAAAATTGACCGCTAACATGACGTGTTTGTATTTCATGTTTACTCCTCGTCAGGTCATCAGGCTGTTTATGGGAATCAATTTATGTCTAATCAATATAGATGAGTTCGAAATCAATGGCGGATTTTTACGATGATTTCCGTTGCAGCAGATAGTCTTGAAAAGGTCGATCAAACAATAGAATTCAGTTCCATACTTATAGAAAATAATGTCCCCGGAGGGTATATGTCTCTGTCTTCCCGACTTGACTCGTTGTCTATATTCCTCGTTCTGCTCCTGATCTTTTTTGTGATCTGTCTGATCTTTGAAATCGGCTATCGCGTAGCGGGGAAACTCTCCGACAAGACTTTTCATGAGTCGATTGGCCCTATGGCAACAGGGTTAGCCAGCCTGCTAGCTTTTATATTGGCTATTACATTCAGTATGGCGGCAGGCAAATCTGCCGACCGCAAACAAATCATTTTGACGGAAGCGAATACCATAGGTACTACCGTTCTGCGCACATCGCTCCTTGCTGAACCTTACCGCACTCGCAGCCGCGAATTATTACGTGAATACGTTTCATTGCGTATCGTCAAAAATACAAAAGAAGGCCAGGCCTACGTGCCAAAGGCAATTCAACGCAGCGAACAGCTGCAAGTCGCGTTATGGCAACAAGCCGTCGCGGCGCATAAAACGACGGCACCCGAACTGCTGCTGCTCTACATCAACTCACTCAATGACATGATAGATATTCACTCAGAGCGTGTTAACAAAGGGATGCGAGGGCGTATACCCGCCAGTATCTGGTTCACGTTAGGATTACTGACATTCCTGACTATTTCACTGAATGGGATTCAGGTTGGTGCTCAACACAGAGGCCGGGCAATGGTTGCCGCCATCCCGTTTGCTTTAGCCTTTTCCCTGGTACTGACGTTGATCGTGGAGCTGGATCGACCTAATCGCAGCATTATCGTGATTAGCCAGCAGCCATTGATCGATTTGGAAAACAGTCTGAGCAGCCTGATTACTCCCGTCGAGCTCGATCCACTCCCGACAAGACCTGACTAGCACTAATACCGAAATCATGATCTGAAGTAGCGGCTCGAAGTAGCGTTTAAAAACACCAGTCCTAAACAGAGGTTCTCACAGAGGCTCTTCGCGCCCGGCGATTGATTAATAATTTCTCAATTTGTCAGGGAGCCAATATTCCCTTTGTGACACATTTCACATAAGAGATTGGTTTTATAAAAAAATTCCGGTCACTCGTATGAACTCTTTTGTCAATACGATATATTAAAAAGGTGAATTCTGGGAGTAGAATCACACTAAATAGTCATACAATTATCCATCAAGAACAATAAGAATGGAGTACAGGGTCGTTACAATGAGTAAAGACACTAAACAGGTTAGGTATAAGCTCAAAGCAGAAAGCCGTACAGTACTGCTTCGGACAAAGGTTGCTTTCCTTAAAACGTATAATAAAGCCGCATGATGCGGCTTTTACGTTTTATGTGGGTTCACTGTTGAGTAACATGAATTATCGTCTAAAGAAAGACATACGTGTCATCCAAAGACCCCCTGCGCCACTCAAGCGCCACTCAAGCGCCACTCAGTGACGAAACGTCAAAACAATTGTTTGAACACGCACCTTCGCGGAACACCCCACAACTTCGCCCTGACATTAGGGTGATTCGTTTTCAATCACAACGCCGCCCAGCACAACCCTGTTCATGTTTGGAAACATCCGCTGCTCGAATAAGTCGCTACTATTTGTTTCTCCCGGCAAGGTGGCGACTAAGACAGGCTTATCAGTCTCGTTTCTTTGCGTAATATTAGCCTCTGCTCCCTGTGAGATTGAATCAGACACGACGGTTACACCTGCTCTCTCTGACGACCAAACCGGCGCATTCACGTAGGCATGCGTATCATTTCCTATCAGGTTGAATTTATCGAACCCCAGCGCCAGTACCGCCAGCGTGACCACCAATACATTCAATCGCATGGCATCCTCCTTTTTTGCCTCTACGCGCTTTCATTGATAGTGCATGTCCTGGTTTTGAGCAAGATCACAAAATAAAAAAAGGAGGCTAAGCCTCCTTTAATGTTAATTTTTATTTTCAGTTTGTAGGTCGTCCGCGTCACAGTTCACCCAATCCGTCGTACTTAAACGTGATACTTAGCCTCAGTACCCGAACTTAACGCAGCACACGTTCGATTTCCTGCAGACTGGATGGATCATCAATAGTGGATGGCACTACGTATTGTTCGCCATCCGCAATCTGACGGATCACACGGCGCAAGATCTTACCTGATCGGGTTTTCGGTAATCGATCTACGATCAGTGCCTTGTTAAAACAGGCCACAGCACCGATTTCCTGACGCACTTTTTGCAGCAGCTGGGCTTCAATCTCCCCGTTTTCGGAGAAGTAGCCATCTTTAAGAACAACCAGCCCGAGTGGCAACTGCCCTTTCAGTTCATCATGAATACCGATCACAGCACATTCCGCAACGGCTTCATGGGCACCGACCACTTCTTCCATTTCACCCGTCGATAAACGATGCCCAGCCACATTAATGACGTCGTCGATACGCCCCATGACAAACAGATAACCGTCTTCATCCAGATATCCCCCGTCCCCTGAAACGTAATAACCCGGGAACTGGCTCAGATAGCCGGTTTCAAACCGATCGTGGTTACGCCACACAGTAGGCAGACAGCCAGGAGGTAAAGGCCGTTTAATGGCTATATACCCTTGTTGATTCGCCCCAAGGGGTAATCCCACTTCGTTGAGCACTTCAACCTGATAGCCGGGAATCGGTTTTGTTGATGAGCCGGGTTTCACCTTAAAGGTTTCGATGCCAAGTGGATTACCGGCAATCGCCCAACCGGTTTCAGTCTGCCACCAGTGATCCACCACCGGGCGACCGGTTTTCTCTTTCACCCATTCCAGAGTGGGCGGATCCAGTCGCTCTCCGGCCATGAAGATCGTTTTCAGCGATGCCATCGGATAATCCTTCAGATGGCTCCCCTGAGGATCCTCTTTTTTGATGGCACGAAACGCGGTCGGGGCAGAGAACAGAATTTTCACCTTGTACTCATCACACACTCGCCAAAAAGCGCCCGGATCCGGCGTTCTTACAGGTTTGCCTTCGTACATGATCGTCGTACAGCCATGGATTAAAGGTGCATATACGATGTAAGAATGTCCGACCACCCAACCCACATCTGATGCCGCCCAATACACATCTCCCGGGCTGACGTCATAAATGGCTTCCATACTGTAGCGCATTGCTACGGCATGACCACCGTTATCTCGTACCACCCCTTTGGGCTTTCCGGTTGTACCCGACGTGTACAAAATATACAGTGGATCCGTTGCTTGAACCGGCACGCACTCATGAGGTTGAGCCGATTTCAGCATTGAACTCCAGTCTCTATCCCGCTCATGGTGCAAATCAGCCAGACATTGCTTGCGCTGATAAACCACCACATAATCGGGTTTCCAGCGGCTGTCCATTACAGCCTGATCCACCATCGGCTTGTAGGGGATGACTTTATTGACTTCGACGCCGCAACTGGCCGTCAGTACCACTTTGGGCTCCGCATCTTCAATGCGAACGGCCAGTTCGTTGGGTGCAAAGCCACCAAACACCACCGAGTGAATAGCCCCTAAACGCGCACAGGCTAACATCGCCATCGCCGCTTCAGGGATCATTGGCATGTAAATCACCACCCGGTCCCCTTTTACAACACCCAGCGATGCCAACATGCCAGCGGTTTTCGCGACTTGATCACGTAACACCTGATAGGTATAGCGGGCTTTCTGACCCGTAACCGGCGAGTCATAGATCAACGCGGTCTGATCACCTCGCCCCTGCTCAACATGATGATCCAACGCCAGATAACAGGTATTGAGTTCTCCATCAGCAAACCAACGATCAATACCGTGTTCATCTTTACTCAGAATGGTGTGCGGAAATTGGTACCAAGCGAGTTTTTCGGCTTGTTGTTTCCAGAAAAGCTCCGGTTGTTCCACCGAAGTGGTAAATGCTTCCTGATATGAAGACATATTGCTTCCTCCAGTATGTCCTGACATTGCTTATTTAAAAGCGCTACGCAAAGACAGTGGAGGGAACACGGACAAAGCCCTCCATCAAGATACGAGCACTGCGGCTCATGATTGCTTTCTCTATCACCCAGTCCTGTCCGGTCTGTTTAGCCTGGGCTCCGACTTTTAACGTCCCTGAAGGATGGCCGAACGTCACTGACTCTTTTGCGCCGCCTCCGGCCGCCAGATTGACCAGTGTCCCCGGCACACAAGCAGCAGAGGCGATTGCCACCGCAGCCGTCCCCATCATGGCATGGTGCAGCTTACCCATTGACAGCGCACGAACCAGCAGATCCACTTCGTTCTCAGCAATGATTTTGCCACTGGAAGACTGATAAGTTTTAGGTTTGGAAACAAAGGCGACTTTCGGTGTGTGCTGACGCGTTTCTGCCTCTTCCAGATGTTGAATCAGCCCCATTTTCAGGGCGCCATAAGCACGGATCTTTTCGAACATGGCCAGGACGTTTTCATCATTATTAATATCATCCTGACGCTCAGTACCGGTAAAGCCAATGGCTTCAGCCTCAACAAAAATGGTCGGGATACCGGCATTGATCAAAGTGGCATTGAAGGTGCCAACACCCGGTACGTCAAGATCATCAATCAGGTTACCGGTCGGAAACATAGCGCCTTCGCCATCAGCGGGATCCATGAAATCCACCTGAATCTCCGCGGCCGAAAACGTCACGCCATCCAGCTCAAATTCACCGGTTTCCTGTACAAAGCCATTTACGATAGGAACATGAATAAGAATGGTTTTCCCGATATTGACCTGCCAGACCCGGACGGTAACAACGCCATTTTCCGGCAACCGTTCCTGGGGTATCAGACCGGCATGAATTGCAAAGGGCCCCACAGCCGCAGAGAGGTTGCCACAATTTCCACTCCAATCCACAAACGGCTTATCAATCGACACCTGACCAAACAGGTAGTCGACATCATGATCGGCTTTCTGGCTTTTAGAGACGATCACCGTTTTGCTGGTGCTCGATGTGGCTCCCCCCATCCCGTCGATCTGCTTGCCATAAGGATCCGGACTGCCAATGACCCGCAACAGCAGGTTGTCCCTATCTTTACCGGGAATCTGAGCCTGAGGTGGCAAATCAGCCAGATTAAAAAATACGCCTTTACTGGTGCCGCCACGCATATACGTGGCCGGCACTTTCATCTGCGACTGAGACATTATCCCTGTCATGGTTCCTCCCCTTACTGAGCCAGAAAGTCTTGCGCAAATCGCTGCAGGACACCGCCTGCGGCGTACACATGCACTTCATCTGCGGTATCTAGACGACATGTCACCGGTACATCGACTTTTTCACCATTGGCGCGGGTAATCACCAGAGCTAACTCGGCCCCCGGTTTGATTTCACCGACGACGTCGTACAGCTCAGTCCCATCCAGCCCTAAAGTATTGCGATTCACGCCATTTTTGAACTGCAACGGCAATACGCCCATCCCTACCAGATTGGTACGGTGGATACGCTCGAAGCCTTCCGCCACAATGGCTTCAACCCCTGCCAGCCGGACGCCTTTGGCAGCCCAGTCGCGGGAAGAACCCTGCCCATAATCGGCCCCGGCCACCACAATCAGCGGCTGTTTGCGATCCATATAGGTCTCAATGGCTTCCCACATACGAGTGACCTTACCTTCTGGCTCGACTCGTGCCAGAGAGCCCTGCACCACGTCGCCATTCTCTTTCACCATCTCATTGAACAGTTTCGGGTTCGCGAGAGTCGCGCGTTGCGCAGTCAGGTGGTCACCGCGGTGAGTCGCGTAAGAGTTGAAATCCTCTTCCGGTACGCCCATCTTCGCCAGATACTCCCCGGCAGCACTGGAGGCCAGAATCGCATTAGATGGCGATAAATGGTCAGTAGTTATGTTGTCGCCAAGGATTGCCAACGGGCGCATTCCCGATAGCGTTCGCTCACCGGCTAACGCCCCTTCCCAATAAGGAGGACGGCGAATGTAAGTACTCATCGGACGCCAGTCGTAAAGCGGATTGCTGTTTCGGGCTTCGTCATTCAGTTTGAACATTTGAATGTAAACCTGATTGAACTGCTCCGGCTTCACATACTTGCCGACAACCGCATCAATTTCTTCGTCACTTGGCCACAAATCATTGAGGTAAACCGGATTGCCCTGACTGTCCGTGCCCAGTACGTCACGTTCAATATCAAAGCGGATGGTTCCTGCAATGGCATAGGCAACCACCAGCGGCGGTGACGCCAGGAAAGCCTGTTTGGCGTATGGGTGAATACGACCATCGAAGTTACGGTTGCCGGACAGTACAGCGGTTGTGTAGAGATCACGGTCGATGATTTCTTGCTGGATAGCAGGATCAAGCGCCCCACTCATCCCGTTACAGGTAGTACAGGCGTAACCCACAATGCCGAAGCCCAGCTTTTCCAGTTCAGGCAACAAACCGGCCTCTTCCAGATACAATCTGGCGACTTTGGATCCCGGAGCAAACGACGATTTCACCCAAGGTTTGCGAACCAGGCCCAATTCATTGGCTTTCTTGGCAAACAAGCCGGCAGCCACCACGTTGCGAGGGTTACTGGTATTAGTACAAGAGGTGATAGCAGCAATGATTACCGCGCCATCCGGCAGTTCGCCCGCTTTCTCTTCCCACTTGCCAGAGATACCACGAGAAGCCAATTCTGACGTTGGTAAGCGACGATGCGGATTCGAAGGGCCCGCCATATTGCGCGACACTTGGGAGATATCAAACTCCAGTACTCGCTCGTACACCGCATTATCCAGAGCATCTGCCCACAAGCCGGTCTGTTTGGCATATTGTTCAACCAACTTAACCTGAGCATCATCACGGCCAGTCAACTTCAGATAGTTGATAGTCTGCTCATCGATGTAGAACATCCCCGCCGTCGCGCCGTATTCCGGCGTCATGTTAGAGATAGTGGCGCGGTCGCCAATCGTCAGATCTTTGGTCCCTTCGCCAAAGAATTCCAGATAGGACGACACCACGCGCTCGTTGCGCAGGAACTCAGTCAATGCCAGCACAATATCGGTAGCGGTAATGCCCGGTTGGCGTTGGCCGGTGAGTTTCACCCCGACAATATCCGGCAGGCGCATCATCGACGGCCGTCCCAACATGACTGTTTCCGCTTCCAGCCCACCCACGCCAATAGCGATAACGCCCAGAGCATCAACATGCGGCGTGTGGCTGTCGGTACCGACACAAGTATCAGGGTAAGCAATACCGTCTTTGGCCTGAACCACAGGCGACATTTTTTCCAGGTTAATCTGGTGCATGATGCCATTCCCTGCGGGAATCACGCTCACGTTCTCAAAAGCAGTTTTGCACCAGTTAATAAAGTGAAACCGGTCTTCGTTACGACGTTCTTCAATGGCTCGGTTTTTATCAAAGGCGTCCGGGTCAAAGCCGCCGTGTTCCACCGCCAATGAATGGTCAACAATCAGTTGAGTTTCCACCACTGGGTTCACTTTGGCCGGGTCACCGCCTTGATCTGCGATAGCATCCCGCAAACCGGCCAAATCGACCAGCGCGGTTTGGCCCAGAATGTCGTGACACACAACACGCGCCGGGTACCACGGAAAGTCCAGATCCCGCTTGCGTTCGATAATCTGTCGTAAACAATCAGTTAATGCGTCTGGGTCACAGCGTCTGACCAACTGCTCTGCGAGTACACGAGAGGTGTAAGGGAGCGTTTCATACGCACCAGGTGAAATATCATTAACGGCTTTTTGGGTATCAAAATAATCAAGTCCGCTTCCAGCCAGAGGCTTGCGGTATAGTGTGTTTATGCTCATTGCTTCCCTCCGTGAAACTTCCGCTCACAGACCCTATTCGGCAATTAAATCTCCCCCCATAAACAGGGGGAGTGAAAGGAGGGACTCCTTTGGTTCGGAGTCTGCTGTTATTAACGCTTAATCGCGCTGTTCGATCGGCACCCATTCCTGATGCTCAGGACCGGTGTAATCCGCACTCGGACGAATGATTCGGTTATTCGCACGCTGCTCAAATACGTGTGCAGCCCAGCCTGTTACGCGACTCATCACAAAAATTGGCGTAAACAGCTTGGTCGGGATGTCCATAAAGTGATATGCCGAGGCATGGAAGAAATCGGCATTACAGAACAGATCTTTTTCCCGTTTCATCACCGCTTCGACACGTTCTGACACCGCATACAGATGAGTATCACCAACATCTTCAGACAGCTTCTTCGACCAGGCTTTGATCAGGGCATTACGTGGATCAGACTCACGGTAGATGGCGTGACCAAACCCCATGATCTTCTCTTTGTTCTCCAGCATTTTCATGATGCCGGCTTCCGCTTCGTCCGGAGACTGCCATTGCTCGATCATTTCCATCGCGGCTTCGTTTGCCCCGCCGTGCAGCGGACCACGCAAGCTACCGATAGCCGCGGTAACACAAGAATGCAGATCAGACAGGGTCGACGCACACACGCGAGCAGTAAAGGTTGAGGCATTGAATTCATGTTCTGCGTAAAGAATCAGCGAGCAGTGCATCACTTTCTTATGCAGTTCAGACGGTGCTTTATCGGTCAGCATTTCCAGGAAATAGCCGCCAATGCTGTCCTCTTCACTGCTGGCGGTATCAATACGTACACCATCGTGAGAATAGCGATACCAGTAACAGATAATCGCGGGCAGCATGGCCAGCAAGGTATCGGTTTTCTCGGCCTGTTGTGAGAAATCACGCTCTTGGTCCAGATTACCCAGCATTGAACAACCGGTACGCATCACATCCATCGGATGTGCATCCGCCGGAATGGCTTCCAGTACCAGACGCAGCGCCTGTGGCAATCCACGTGCCTGTTTCAGTGTTGCTTTATAGCCATCAAGTTCAGCTTGGGTCGGCAATTTGCCTTTCAGCAGCAGGTAAGCCACTTCTTCAAACTCAGCGTGGTTCGCCAAGTCAGTAATATCATAACCACGGTACGTTAGGCCGGTACCGGTTTTACCTACTGTACACAACGCGGTGCTGCCGGCGCTTTGTCCGCGCAGTCCAGCGCCGCTTAGGGTTTTGTTCTTCTGATCCTTCTTAACATCAGCTACGGCTATCGCAGTCATAGCAGACTCCTTATTTTGAGTTTCACGTTATTGAATGATTCAGATTGGAACAACTTCTGGCACCTGCAGGACGAGTCCTGCCGACCATCTCCAACCCGTTATCTTTATAGTAATAATTTTCCTGGGCTGCCCTTTGCTTCAGCGGAAAGACCTCTGCTTAGGGGAAATACTTTTGCGTTTCGGTGTTCGTTCTGCGTTTCTACTATTCTGTGTCGTTTCTTAGTTAACGCCTGTTTTTGCTGGTCTGTTTACTGCTCTGCTGTTTAATGCCCGGTATCTTGTTCGACGATTTTTTGTCCATCAGTTCGTATTCCGGTTCGTACACCAGTTCGTTCACCAGTTCGTTCACCAGTTCGCTCACCAATGAGGCGATGGTTTATTCAGAATCCGCCCGCCTCATTGCCGCCGGTATGACAGTTAAAATGTGCAAGATGCACTGGGTTATTTTTCTTGTTTAAACAGCTGATCCAGTTTTTGCTCGTAATCGTGGTAGCCCAAATAGTGATACAGATCTTCACGAGTCTGCATTTGATCCACAACATTACGCTGATGGCCATCTTTGAGCAGATGCTCATACACATTCAATGCGGCTTTGTTCATCGCGCGGAACGCCGACAATGGGTACAACACCATATCAACACCGCATTCAGCCAGCTCTTCACCACTGAATAACGGTGTTTTGCCGAACTCCGTAATGTTGGCGAGAATTGGCACCTTCACGGCTTCCGAGAATTGCTTATATTGCTCCAGGGTGTTGATCGCCTCTGGAAAAATCATGTCAGCCCCGGCTTCAACACAGGCGATGGCACGTTCGATTGCTGCATCCATGCCTTCAACAGCCAGCGCATCGGTACGAGCCATAATGACGAAGTTCTCATCAATTCGCGCATCCACAGCGGCTTTAATGCGATCCACCATTTCCTGCTGACTGACAATGGCTTTGTTTGGACGGTGTCCACAACGCTTTTGTGCCACCTGATCTTCCATGTGTACCGCTGCTGCACCACTGCGTTCCATCTCTTTAATGGTACGGGCAATGTTGAAAGCCCCACCGAAACCAGTATCAATATCAACCAGCAATGGTAGTGACGAAGCGGCTGTAATGCGGCGTACATCTTCGATGACGTCATTCAAGGTCGTGATACCCAGATCCGGTAACCCATACGAAGCATTAGCGATACCGCCACCAGACAGGTAAATGGCCTGATGGCCAACCTGCTCAGCCATCATGGCGCAATATGGGTTGATCGTTCCGACGATCTGTAGCGGATGATTTTTGGCAACGGCCTCGCGAAAGCGTTTCCCTGGGCTCATGAGACTTTCTCCTTATCCTGAGTGAGTTTTTGTTCAATCAATTGGCGGCTGCGCATAATGTGGCGCCGCATAAGTAATTCAGCCAACTCTCCGTCCCGCTCTTTCAGGGCGTTGAGCAAATGGAAATGCTCTTGAAGTGCTTGTTGCGGGCGGGAATGTGAACGTTGTGACTGATAGCGATACATTCGTAGCAAATGGTACAATTCACCACACAGCAGGCTGATGAGCTTACTGTTTCGACTTGCCTTAATGATGCGGTAGTGAAAATCAAAATCTCCCTGCTGGTGAAAATAGGATTCCCCATCGACCTCTTCGATATGTTGCTGGTGCGTTTCCAGCAGCTTCTCTAATGCCAGAATTTCTTCATCTGAAATGTGCAGGCACGCAAGCCGCGCTGCCATTCCTTCCAGCGCTTCACGCACTGCATAGATATCAATCAGCTTTTCCTGACTGAGTTCGACAACGCGTGCCCCTACATGAGGAATACGCTCAACCAAACCCAGAGCTTCAACCCGCATCATGGCCTCACGCAGCGGACCGCGGCTTACGCCAAAACGCTTTGCGACATCGGCTTCAGAAATTTTACAGCCAGCCGGATACTCCCCTTTAACGATCAAGTCGATTAGCTGTTCGGTCAGACTGGCAGACTTGGTGCCTTCTTTCTCAGTCGCTAGGTTGTCGACACTTTGTAGTTTTTGACTAAGTAGGCTCATCATTATTGTCAACAATTGGTTAACTTAGTCTCAAATTTAGTCCAAACTACGACCACAAACAAGCATATTGTTTACAATTGGCACTAGACCTTAGTCTGCATTGTCGACAATGTGATCTAATCAGTAGGTTGAAATGTAACCAGATTAGATTCGTTTCATTGCCGCTCAAAAGAAAGGATATAAGATGACAAGCGATAAGTAGGCGGCGCGCAGTAAAACTGCCCTTAGCCTTACTGCAAAGCCCAAAGGTTCGCGAATGATGACTGAAACAATGAATACATTGAACGTATCCAAAAGGCGAAATAGGAAGACTAAAATGGAAATGGAAATGGAAATGGAAATGGAAATGGAAATGGAAATGGAAAAGTAGCTATGAATGAGATAGGAAAATAGCAATACAGGGAAAAATAGAGGATAAAAAAAGCGAAAGACAGTCACTCCTGTCTTCCGCTTTACGGCTTCACTGGCTGTAATACAGTGCACCAACATTCGTTTAGTCCCATACGCTTAGAATCGATATCATCTAAGGATACGTTACAAAGCCTCAGGCTATCGCACTCATGCGGTAGCGACCGATTCGGTTGTGAGAGGTTTGGGTTTACGCTGAGCGAGTGCCACACCGGCCAGCACCATAAGCCCACCGACATAATGATACGCCTGGAGTTGTTCGCTGAGCATGACACTTGCGATCAACGCCGTTAAGACCGGCATCAGGTTCATGAACATTGCACAGCGATCCGCGCCAAGCAGCTCAATCCCTTTTAACCACCCCCATGGTGCCAGCACCGAAGCAGGTAGAGCAGCGTACATGATCAGTGGCAAACTCTCGCCCGTAATGGCGATTCGCTCACTGCTGAGCAGCATCGGCGTCAGCATCATGACCGCAAACAATCCCTGAACATAGACAGATTGCCAGTTATTGATCGGCATTCGCCAGCGTTTTAGCAACACACTGTATAGCGCATAGACAAAGGCTGCGAGCAGAAGCAATCCGTCACCCTGGCTGATTCCCTGATCTGCAAGATTACTTATCTCACCATGACTTAGCATGAACACCAGCCCAGCCAGCGACAGCACGGCGCCGACAATCGCCATTGGCAGCAAGCGTTGTGCGAGCAAGGGTACACTCAGAAACATACTCATCAGCGGTACCAGTGAAACAATCAACGCCATGTTCGTGGCTGTGGTTGTCGATGCGGCAAAATAGCCCAGAGACTGGTTCAACACCATGCCCAGTAAAGCCAGAAATGCCAGCTTGCTCAAATGAGGTTTAATCACATGACGCATCCGCCATACTGATGGTAGAACAAACGGAGTCAACGCCAGCATGGCAAAAAACCAGCGATAAAAAGAGATCGCTCCCGGATCAATCACACTGGAAGATAATTTGTTTACGATGGCATTCCCTGACCATATAAAGACAGTAACAAGCGGAAAAATGTAAAACATGGTTTGCCTTATTATGGAGAATTGTGTGATGAAATCATCAACTGACACTTATTGTTACACGTCAGTTTAGAAATAAATATCGGTAAAAAGACATCATGAATTGATGGTCGGACATTGCCACATAACAGTGCCCAGCACATCCTCTTAGGAAAAACCGAAAGGAGTTTGTGAAGAGTCATAACCGTCTGATTTATAGTGGAGTAAAGAATATATACAGAGCACTGGCAGACCATTGAACACATTCATTCCGCAAAAGAAAGAGTGCGCCTTCTAACGGGAAATTTGACAAAGATTACAGGATCACACTTTCAGCATCCCGCAATTGACCCGTCCCTTATATCCTTCTAACTTTCAACCTGGTCTGACCAGAGTGCATATTAACGCATCTCCCTACCGGCCATGAGCTGTACCTCACTGAAAAAGGATATTTCAATGCGTAAAAACCTGAAAACTTATCAACGACTTTCCCGGCTCCCCATGGGGAAACAATTGTTTTCATTCATCGTCTGTCGTGTCGCCCCTTATTTTGCCAGCATTCGCCCTCAAATCACGTCGCTGCGTCCCGGATTCGCAGAGGTACAAATCAAAAAACGCCGCCGAGTGACCAACCACATCAACACGGTTCATGCAATTGCGATGTGTAATATGGCGGAACTAGCCGGAGGGATGATGACGGATGTTTCCGTCCCGATAAAAAGCCGCTGGATTCCGGTCGGTATGACGGTGGAATACCTGAAAAAAGCCAAAAGCGATCTGACAGCTCACGCTCAGGGCGAACATATTAACTGGGAGACTGAGGGTGATAAAATTGTGCCAGTCGAAGTCAGAGACCAAAACGGAGAAATGGTTTTTCGCGCTGAAATTACGATGAACGTCAGACATTAACACGAGAAACGTATCTTTCAGGAAGAGTTACTGCCCGGGGTTTAGCACCCCGGCAGAAAACAGACTTTTACATGGTGCGAATCTGTATAACACGCATTAAAATCGAGTGGGGTTCGTCGGTAGACCTACTATTTAGCCGACGATTTTGACTTTGTCTTTCGCGTCAGACTCCGGCAACCATGAAAACATGTGAGAAAACAGTTCTTCTTTTGACGGCTTTTTCAGTTTGCCATGAATCAGCGGACTCATATCCATCAAATGTTCAATGCGGGCTGTCGGCTCATAGGGCTCGTCAAACTTGCGCCAAAGCGGAGAGTGTTTGACATAAAATCCAGCGGCCGATACCGCCTCATCAAACGAGTCATGCTCAGAGATTTTACGCGGATTATCCCAGGTGGAGCCATCAAGCACGAACACGCCGATGGCACCGGTTTCTTCATAATAAAGTTCGTCTATGTAGGGTACGTTCCACCAGCGTTTAAGTTCTTCTTTTGAACGTTGTTCATTCAACCTGTCGTGACAGGGAAATTCGGGTTCGGTTTCCTTATTCTTCACCGGAATACGGTTTGTGGTAAATTCCATAGCCAACCAAATGCATATTTTTATTTTGTTAGAAGTGTTATGCACTTGATAAATAATGTCAATTGTTAAACCTAATTTTCCGAATTTGTCATCTGGCTGTCACAAGTGCCTGTTTCGTAGGAATTCCTCGATGGGCAAACAAAAAACAGGTATCACATTGCTTGGCAGAAGTGAGTCCTTACCATCACAGTTGAGGTATTATTTGTTCGCTGATGGGTTCTGATCGGGCAGGAACATGGTTCTTGCCAGCCTTGCCAGGTTATAGGCATCGTCATAACCCGAATGCTGACGCCCTTCCCACTCCAGGCCGGCCATTTTCATCGCAGCGCGCTGACCACAACGGCGATTGGTGACATGGCGCTGTAACCTGAACATAGTGGCCAGATTGATGTACTCATGGAATGGAACATTTAGCCCTTTTTCCTCGCACTCCTGACGCAAGATCAAATCATCCCGTCCCCAGGCAGCATAAATCTTATGTCGGCCACCAAACTTCTGCTCAACCGACTTCAGAATTGTTGCCAGTGGCTTACCATTTTTTGCAACGACTTCCGGTTTAATACCTGTCAGCTCGGTGCAGAATGGCGAAATTTCATCATGTTCTGGTAAAACGAAATGTTGAGCTCGCCGGACAATCTCACCGCTCGACAGATCCAGTTCGGCAACACCGATCTCTATTATCTCTCCTGTTCTCGACTCGCGGCCATCATTCCAACAACACATTTCGAGGTCAAAACAGACAATACGGTTAAAATTCATCTTACTTCCGGACATCAGACAAAAACTGGCACGAAGGATAGCATTTAGGGGCGTTTTCGCCAAAGGTGACCGCCCCTAATGCTCAGATATTATCCTTCAGGCAGAACTTTTACTTTCATCATTGCCTCCAGCGGAATGATCTGTGCTGCCGCCTGAATATCCTTCACCGTCAATGCTTTCAGTGCAGGCATCACCAGCTTCTCATTTTCCACTTCGTCAGGCGCACTGTAAGCCGTTGAGGCAACACTTAGCCAGTAGCCATTATCCTGCTGCATCAGAGCAAACTTCTCCAGCAATGGACCCAGAGCACGGGTCAGCTCATCTTCCGACACCTTACCCTGACGAATGTCCTGCAAAATCGTCGGATACGCAGAGAGAATATCATCAACCCGGCTTAGCTCAGTATTGCTGTGCAATGCCAGGTAACCAAAGTTTTTAATGGAGCCAGACTGAAAGCGTTCGACCCACGGTGAGTAAGACGCCCCCGCCTGCTCTCGGACGGTTTTATTGAGTTTTAGCTGCGCCACTTCCTGCAGAGCCTGGAACACCAACAATTGCTGGAAATCCATTGCATCCGGAATTGGCCAGTAAGCCGAAGCCAGCGCAGTATGGCTTTCTCCCTGATGGTACAATCGCTGCTCATCGACCAGATAAGGACGAAGCGTTTGATTCACCTGATGTTTAGGTTCCTGCGCCTTCACCTTGAGCGCACCAAATGTTTCCCCAACCAGCTTCACCGCACGGGCTGGAGTAATATCACCGACCAGCGCGATTTCAATCGGCCCTTCAGTTAGCGAACGACTGACAAACTCTTGCAGATCAGAGAGTTGCTTACCTTCAAGTTCTTGCGGCGTCGCCACGCCAATTCTCGGATCATTCTGGCGCATCAGCTGGCTGATCGCCGCCATCTCCAGAGACTCAGGGGACTGATACAGTCCCTGCCAGTAAGCACTAACATGCTGCTCCGCAAAATCCATCCCCTCCTGGCGATACGCCGGGTGAGTAAAGAAAGCCGCGTAGAGTTTCAGTTGCTCACTAATCGCTTCTCGCGTTGAACGGTAGCTACCGACAATCGCATCCTCATTGAGATTCAGGTTCATGCCTAACGACTTACCCGTCAGCATTCCCCTTAACTCATTCATATCATGTGCCTGTAAGCCCCCGGTAACAAAACCGGTATTGAACAAGGTGATCAATGCAGCTTGCTCCGGTGGCAATTCCTGCCACCCTCGGCCAACCCGAACATTCAGGTAAACCACGTTCTTTTCCAGATCCGTTGGCTTCACATTCAGCACCACACCATTGTCGAAACGATACGACACGATGTCTCCGAATGCTGACTGTTTTACCTGCTTGGCTTTACCGGGCTTACCGAAATACTGGTAGGCAAATTCAGTGGTCTGCTTTTCGCTGAACGAGGTGACTGGCTGAGCCTGACTGTGCTCATAAGCGGCAAGCATTGCCTTTTCCAACGCGTCTCTCGGGTCCTGACCTTCCTGTATTTCTCCCGCGACGGAATCAGCAAGGTGAAGACGGGCCGGTGATGCCGTCAGCATCTGGCGCATCATCTGGTTCACGGCTTCCGTCGTGATACGATCCTGATGCTGCTCAAACAGTGCCAGTTCATCCTCAGTACTGATAATCACCCGGCGATTATTCAAACCGTTAACAATTTGTTCCGCATAACTCAGGCTGGAAAAATCGTCTGACTGACTGACGTTGTTTTTCAAGTCCTGCTGTAGGCTGGTGATCTGTCGGGCGATTTCCTGTTGCGTAAAACCATGCTGTACCACCTGGCGGATTGTCTGCTCCAGCAATTGCAGACCGGCGGCCCATTCGCCGGGACGCGTGCCGACCGAGACGGAAAACACATCATTCATGGTCAGCTCTGTCATGTTGCTGACATCCGGGTCCATCAGACGCCCCTGACTGGTCAATGTTTGAGTTTCCAACCGGTACATCAGTGCATTCATCCCGATAAAACGAACAAATTCATTGACCCGACGCTCGGTGTCATCGGTAACGGAGCGTGCTGAGTCAGCCGTGCCCGGCTGTATCAGGTTGATACCGATTCGCGGTGTGACAGCCGAATCCAGAAATGCCAATGCTTCAACGTTTTCAGGCAGCATAGCGGCTTGCAGTGAACTGCTATGCTGGAACGGCTGTTCAGGCACCCAACCCGAAAAATAATGGCGAATACGCGCTTGCAGGGCCTTTTCGTCGAAATCACCGGCAATAACCAGCGTCATATTTTTCGGGTGATAATTTTGCGCGTAAAAGTCACGCAGGTTTTTCTGAGTGGTACTGCGAATGCCTGCCTCCGTGCCAATCGGCAGGCGATCGTATAATCCCGCGTCCTGATAAATATACTGTCCCCACTCCACCAAATTCGCCAGACCAGCCGTGTTGCTTTCCCGGTGTTCGGCCAGAATAACCGGCTTCTCACGTTCAATGGCTTCAGGACTCAGGGTCAGTTCGGACGCGGTTTCACGCAGTAAAAACAACGCTGTATTCAGGCTTTCTTGGTCATTTTTCGGCAGTTCTAATTTATAAACGGTGTAAAACAAATCAGTGGTTGCGTTGGTATCGGCACCAAATGCCAACCCGTGTCGCTCCAGCATTTCGATCATCTGACCTTCCGGCACATTGGTTGAGCCATTGAACGCCATATGTTCAAGGAAATGAGCCACGCCCGGTACATTCCCGTTTTCCTGTAATGAACCGGCATTGACCCATAAACGCATCACAACTGACTGCTTGGGCTTGCGGTTTGGCACCAGCACAATACGCATGCCATTGGACAACACATAACTTTGTACTTTTTTGTCCAGCTTCAAATCAGTCTGGGTATACCAAAGCGGCGATTGAGACTCAGCAGCGGCCTGAGTGATTCCGCCAAACAGTGAAGAAACGATGAGGAGGAGGCAAGCTCCTCGCCTTGGTGAAAATTTCATGAGGCTCCTTGAAGACATGGTGGTGACAAACTTGTGACCACAAAATTTTAAACACCGTTCAAATAAGAGCATTATCTTACCCTTATGCCAAAAGTCGAGTAACTTTTTGTATGGATTTTTCCCCTTCAATTAAATTAATGGTCACAATCAACAATTGCGCTTGCCAAACTATGCTGCCGGTGTCATAACTTAGTCATTGCAGGTCTTCGGACTGGTTTTTTATAGTGACAATTACCTTATTTTTTATTTTGTAATCAGTAAGGTAACAATAAAAAATGCCAAAAAGTGGATGCTTTTTGGTCTGATTTATCAATAGCGGCTTTATCCGCAATCGGTTCACGGAAAGATGGATATAAGAAAAGCGATACCCGAAGATGCCAGCAGGATCAGTGAGTTACTCCAATCCTTAGCTAAAAAGTTCATCCTTCCAACGTGTGAACCGCAAGTGCACGCTCACCTTTTAGCCTCCATGTCTGAACAGGCCATCCAACAGAATCTCCAAGACGGTTTTTTATACCTGGTAATAGACGGCCCTGATCAACAGCTTATTGCCACTGCGGGACTCAGAGATCGCTCGCACCTATATCACCTTTTTGTTCACGAAAATTTCGGTAAACAGGGTATTGCCCGTCAACTCTGGCAAGCCATACTCCATGAAACGCTGACTTCTGAGCATAACGGTGAATTCACCGTGAACTCTGCCCTGCACGCTGAAGGGCTATATCGCAAGTTGGGCTTTGCTCGCACCGAGGGCATTCGCCATCGTCACGGCATGGTGGATATACCGATGAAACTGACCATTGATCTCCGACAGTGGCGCACTGAGCCATCAGACACACACCAGCTAACCAGCATTTAGGCATGCACAGCCAAAGGCACTAACAACGATGACGCCGTAACGGACGTCAACTGGAAATCAGCACACAAATGATGGGAACCGGCTGGATGCCGCCATACCTGACAGGACGACATGAAACTCTCGATTTCTCAGACACTGACATTACAGCCATTAAATCTCCGCCATGCTCAACCCTTGCTGGCTGCGGTCAACGCCAGTCGAGAAGATCTTGGCAAGTTTCTGCCTTGGGTAAATACCGTCAAAGCCCCCTATCAGGCTCAAGCCTACATTCTGGCCAGAACACATTCGAATACCGCGGGTGCACTTTGGTTTGCTATTTATGATGGTCAGACATTTTGCGGAGTTTTCGGTATTAAAGGGATTCACCCGGTGAAAAAGGTCGCTGAAATAGGTTATTGGTTGACTATCGAAGCCAGAGGGAAAGGCATTGTCCGCCAGATTTTGAAAGAGGCTATTGCGTATCTGACTCAACAGACAACGGCAAAAATCGTAGAGCTGCGCTGCCATGATGAAAACAAGGCCAGCATTGCCGTTGCCCTGCATGCAGGAGCCCGCTTCACCGGATACGATGAGTCACAAACAAAATTGGGTAAATACCAGATTTCCTTAGTTGATGCGGTTGATTGAAGTAACTAAAAAAGCAACTGATTAAAGCGGCCAGGAAAAGCGGAGATCTCACGCGACATATAGGTGTCCTGACCAACCTAAAAATCGCTGGCTACATGAAGGTAGCCGCAGCACAAACGAGCGGCGTCAGATGCCATTTGTCAATTTTTTGACAGAAAAACGAAATGTAGTTGTAACGGTATAGCGAAAACACGGTGTTTACGACATATTCATGAAAAGAGGCTCAGGACTCCGCCATGAAGTGAGCTAGCAGTCGATTTCGATGCCGACTTGCTGATGACTAGGTACCAACTAGCTGAATCTAGTGTTTCGCGTTGACGCTCACAATGGAAGAGGCTACGTGTGAAGACAGGCATACCATTGAAAATTTAAGAGTTATCGGTGAGAAAACAACTTTTTAGTCAGCGAGACGATAGAAAAATAGTGGGCGTGGCAATACGCACTTTATGCTGGTTGTGCATGGCTCTTATTATTGGCTGCAGCGACGTTGTTAACGAGCACTATGACAACTACACCGACGCGGTTCAGGCTGGCTTATTTGAACGGGGTTGGTTACCCGGCATTTTGCCTGACAGTGCGACAGAGATACATGCGTCCAATCAGCTCGATAAGAATACTGCGGAAGGGTATTTTCATCTTCCTGAACAGGCTTTAACTGAATTCATCAGCCGGTTAACACCGGTCGCGGATCAAGCAGCATCTGACGCGTCACCGCAAACGAGCAACAACGGTAAAAGCTTTCAGTATTTTATCAATAATGATATCTGGACGTTTACTATTTATGACAATGGCAACGTCAGCTATACCCTGAAACAGACTGATACAAGCAACAATAAGTAACCACCTAGCGTAGTGCCTGTCCCTGACCACAGAAGACACCAGAAACTGACGCTTCACATATTAATGACAATAGAAGGGTCCCTTTATGGAAAACTTATCAAGTTACATCCTTGCCATTCATCAGCCAGACGCGCGCTTCGCGATCACCAACGCTGTTTCTCATACCCGAATGGAAAAAGAGGCAGACATTGAAGTCGAAGAGCAGGAGACTGTTTACACCTTCGAGAACGGGGTTGTCATTCGCTACACCATTGAAAACAGCACAGAATTAACGGAGCAATCCTGTGATGAATGCTGGGTCACCTATGAAGTGCTCGACAACCTAAACCTGGTTTCGCCTAAACGCAAAACTTTTTATAACCGTTGTCAGGAAACATTCTGGCTGGAAACACATCAGCTGCGAGCTGCCCTGGACTAACCGCTTCCTTTCATGAGACCGGCATTGTACAGATGGGCTCATTATTGTCTGATGGAAACATAAAGTCCGATGGAAGCATAAAACCTGATGAAAGCAACGCGTCAGTATCAGACTCGGTGAGACAAACAGGATGTGACAGCCGGAAGGGTAACATCCGGTAGCAGGAGAGAAGACATGGAAGCGCTCGACGAACGAATATGGATCGCAGACGGCGGAACAGTGCCGTTTTTTACGCTTCCCTACTCCACTCGCATGACAGTAGTGAAGCTCGACGACGGCAGTCTCTGGATTCACAGCCCCATCAAGCTGTCCGCAGACCTGTATCAGGCTCTGAATGAGCTGGGAGACGTTCGATATCTGATTGCGCCCAACCATTTACATCACCTTTTCCTGGAGGAGTGGCAAACGGCTTTTCCTCAAGCCGACACCTATGGCACACAGGAAGTGATAGCAAAACGGCAGGATCTTTCTTTCACCGGAGAACTGGTCACCAAGGAAACGTACCCGTGGTCACAGGAAATCCACCAAGTGCTGTTTACCGGCTCCCCTGTCATGCAAGAGTGCGTGTTTTTTCACTCCCCCAGTCAAACCCTTATCGTTACCGACCTCATTGAAAACTTCTCACCAGACGCGTTTAATGCCTGGCAGCGAATACTGGCAAAAGGCACGGGTATTTTGGCCCCAAACGGTAAAATGCCCATCGACTGGCGGCTCAGTTTTATGTGTCGAAAACAGGAAGCCCGTGCTCATATGCTGCACATTCTGGCCTGGCAGCCGAAACGTATTGTCCTGGCCCACGGCGAGATCATCCTAGATAATGCCACCGCGTTTTTAAAACACTCTTTCAGCTGGTTAAAGGTGTAACGAGTTATTGTTAAGGCCCGCATTTACTCTTCTACCCTACAAAGCACAAAAGCGCCCGAAGGCGCTTTTTTACATGTTTCAAGCCGTTTGAATTGGCTGCCGACGTTTTACCGGCTACCGTCAAACGAGTCCAAAATCCACTGCGTGACCCTGCATCCGTTACAGCAGGCTGTCCGATTCCACAAAGTTCAGCTCGGTTTCCTTCATCGGATCCAGCGTGATTTCTTTACGTTGCCCTTGCGGATTCTCAATGATGATGTTTTCGTCATAATTCACCGGATCATCATCTTCGGCATTACAAGTGAATGCGACGGTGTAGTTACCGCCCGGCAGATAACCGAAGGCATAAGAACCATCCACATCAACGCTGGCCGACGCATATGGCATTACAGCGTTGTCAGGCAACGGACGGGCTGAATCGAAATACTCATCGTTAGGATCCATATTGTCGCTCAGCATGCTATCAGTATGACCATGCCCTTCGTACAGGTAAACGTAGTTACCGGACTCCGCCAGACATTCCCCCATAGAAAACAGGTTAACATCGACTTTACCCCACAAGGAAGCCGCCGCCTGATTATCAATAATAGTCACGCCATGTGGTTTCAGGTTAAAGCCGCTGTTGTTTGACTCGTTGCCACGTAACACCAGAGATTTGCGCAGATCAAATTCAATCGTGAAGCTCTGAACAGCTTCGGCATCAACTTCAAACCCACCCAGACGAAGCTTATTACTCGGAATTTTTAAATCATAGTGGCCATCGCCACCATCAACCCAGTTCATATTTCCTGGTTTGGTATGAATAATCAGCTCTTTGTAAGTACCAACCGGCAGTTCTTGAGAGGTAATAATCAGCTTAGAGTCTGTCCCCTGGTAATCCAAAAGATTCAACTGCTGGTAATCGTTGCCATCGCTGTCCGTGTCAACATCGATGAAATAGGACTGGCCATTTTCATGTTTGAGTTCTAGCTGGTCAAACGCGATAGTCACATCCCATAGCGAGTCAACCGGGGCATCTGAGACACTAAAAGACACTTTAGCGGTTGAACCCCCAGCCGCGGTCGCGCCATCGCCACCATCACTGCCACACGCTGAAAGCAGAAGGGCCGTTGCAAACACAGGTACTGTTTTGTAGATATTCATCAATCAATCTCCTTTTATGATGAAAGTCTAAAGGCTCTCTGTTTCCGTTTTCAAATACGCCAGATTGAATTAACAAACAAATGACACAATAAGTGATATCTCTGGCAAAAAATGCACATTGAAGAAAGCAACTGACTCACCGCTTATTCAACCAGCCGCAAAGACCAAAAGCGCATAATAAAATGCACTTGCCAACCTCATATTCGAGCAGTAACGTACCAGTGTTTCCTCTCATCTTTGGTTCATTATGAGCAACGTTTACCAGCCACTTTACGATAATCATTGCCCGCCCGGAGAAGTCTTCTTCGGCCATGAGGTGTTTTTACCTAACACATCAACGCCGAACCACAGCCATCCGTGGGGACAATTGCAGATCATCAACGGCGGCATTCTAGAACTAAAAGCTGAGAGCAAACGCTTTCTTTCACCTTCTCAGTATGCCGTTTGGGTGCCTGCGGGTATTCCGCATGAAAGCTACATGCGACGCAGCCTGAATTACTGCTCGATGAATATTTGTGAAGCTCTGTCAGCTCCCATGCCGTCATATACCTGCCTGCTGGAAGTCAGCCCGATTATGGAAGCCATTATTACCGATTTGAGCAACCGACGTATCCGAGTGCCGGAAACAGAACAAGACAAGCGCTTGGTGAGTGTGCTGTTAGATCAGGTTTATCAGGCGAAAGAACACGAGCAGTTTTTACCTACCAGTGACGATAAATTACTCCAACCCATTTTGAACGAACTGGAACGTCACCCGACCACGGATAAAAACCTGAAAGACTGGGCAGATGAGCTTCATACGACCGAACGCACTCTGGCTCGCCATTGCAAGGATAAATTGGGAATGAGTTTTACTGAGTGGCGTCAACGGCGCAAGTTTCTTTATTCGCTACAGCTATTACGCAAAGGGTTGTCTGTAAAAGAAATTGCACTGACGCTGGGCTATCATCAGGCCTCCCCTTTCATTACGCTTTTTAAGAAACATGCCCAATGCACACCGGAGCAGTACAGGCAAAAGTTCGCTCCGACAAAAGGATAATGTTGGCCGTTCCTGCTCTGATCCGACTACGTTCTTAACTGACTACGTTTTGAGCCGACAAAGTTCTAAAATGACAAAGCCCTAAGATGACAAAGCTCTATGTCAACTGAGCTCTGAGCTAGCAATATCTGAGCCAATCAGGTTCCTAACAGTCAGATTCCTAACAGATAGCGCTTTGGGCTGTAATAAAATGCCCCCCAGTGCGTGAACGGCAGTAAAGTAAACGAGGGATAAGACGACCTCAAAGCGCACACTCATCAAAAAGCATCCTCACCAACAGAACATCCCCACAAACGTTTTCTCGGGAAGTTTCAGCTTGTTTAAAGCTGCCACAACACAGACTGAATCGCGAAGTATCAACGTAATTATTCCAGACACTTATCAGAAACAAATAATACGTTCTGGGTACACAATTTCAATTTTCGACTAGGTTTAATAAACAGCGTTAAAGCTCTCCCTCTTTTAAAGGAGTTTTGATAATGAAACGATTCCTAGTGGCGACCTTGGTAACGGCTATATCAACAAGCCTTTACGCCGCCGACCCCAAGCCTGCAACAGACACTACAAAACAGGTTAATCAGTCGTTACTTGAGTCACTTCCGTTCAGTGATAAAAAGGATTTTGAGAATGCCCAAAAAGGCTTAATCGCCAAGCAAGATACAGTCACAATTAAAAATGACAAAGGTGATGTAGTCTGGGATTTAGAAGCCTACAAAAAATACATCAGTCTGGATAAACCTGCCCCGGACAGCGTCAATCCCAGTTTGTGGCGTAATGCCCAGCTCAACATGATTAATGGCCTGTTCGAAGTCACCGATGGCATTTATCAGGTTCGTGGCTACGACTTATCAAACATCACCTTCATTAAAGGCGAAACCGGGTGGATTGTGTTTGATCCCCTGATTTCTCAGGAAACCGCCAAAGCCGCACTCGATTTCGTCAATGAGCAACTCGGCGAGCGTCCGGTCGTTGCCGTCATTTACAGTCACAGTCATATCGACCACTTTGGCGGCGTGCGGGGTATCGTGAACGAAGAAGATGTCGCAGCCGGTAAAGTGCAGATTCTTGCCCCCGACCATTTCACTGAACATGCGGTATCAGAGAACGTTATCGCGGGTAATGCCATGGGGCGACGGGCGATTTACATGTACGGCGCATTGTTACCCCGTAACGAATTCGGTGGTGTCAACGGCGGTCTAGGGCAAACCACCTCAACCGGCCTCGCCACTCTGATAAAGCCCACTGATACCATCACCAAAACCGGAGATGAACGAACAATTGATGGCATCAAAATGGTATTCCAGTACACCCCGGGAACTGAAGCTCCCACCGAAATGAATACCTGGTTCCCAGATAAAAAAGCACTATGGATGGCAGAGAATACCACTAATACGATGCATAACATTCTGACGCTGCGTGGCGCGCAAGTTCGTGATGCCCTGATTTGGTCCTCATTCCTGAACGAAACCATCGAAAAGTGGGGCGATCAGGTTGAAGTCAAATTCCAGAGCCACCACTGGCCTATGTGGGGTAAGGAAGACATTGTTAACTACTTCAAAAAACAGCGCGACATGTACAAATATACCCATGATCAGACCGTACGACTGATGAACATGGGGTATATCGGTTCTGAAATTTCGGAAATGATCGCCTTCCCGGAATCATTAGACAAAAATTGGAGTACCCGGGGTTATTACGGCACGCTTCGCCACAACAGTCGCGCCGTGTATCAACGGTACATGGGCTGGTATAACGGTAATCCCTCTGATTTGAATAACCTGCCTCCTGCCGATGCGGCCAAAAAATACGTTGAATACATGGGAGGAGAAGACGCGGTCTTACAAAAAGCCCAAAGTGACTTTGATAAAGGTGAATACCGCTGGGTAGCCGAAGCGCTTAAACAGGTCGTGTTCGCCAACCCTGACAGTGAGAAAGGCAAAGCCTTATTGGCTGACACCTATGAACAGCTTGGTTATCAGGCTGAATCCGGCCCATGGCGCTCCGAATACCTACAAGGGGCCTTTGAGCTTCGCAACGGTGTTCCTAGCACCGGTGGGGTCGTTACCGCTTCACCAGACGTTATCAAAAACATGCCACCTACCATGCTGTTTGATTACCTGTCTGTGCGAATCAATCCGGAAAAAGCCGCCGGTAAAACATTCTCCATCAATATCGATTTCACCGATTTGAAAGAGAAATATACACTCAGTATGGAAAACTCAGTGCTGAACTATACCAGCAAAGTCGCAGATAAAGCCGATGCCAGCCTCACCCTGTCGAAGTCGACCCTGGATGATATTCAGCTAGGCAATATCACCCTCGAAAAAGCCATCGCAGATGGGGATGTTAAAGTGAACGGTGACAGCCAGGTATTCCAGGACTTTGTGGGCATGTTGGATAAGTTCGATTTCTGGTTCAACATTGTGACACCGTGAGAAATTCAATGACCAACCCATCTCTATTGGCAACAGAAGCGCGACAATGAAAACACTGACCGCAGTGCTTACTATCGCCTTACTGTCAGGAGCAGGCCAGACTCTGGCTTGCTCCTACGACGGGCAGATGAATAATCCGTTTACTCAAAGTTATCCGGGCTCACTAAACATAGCGCTCGCCACCCGTGCAGCGATTGA
Source organism: Photobacterium ganghwense (assembly GCF_017329545.1). Taxonomy (NCBI): domain Bacteria; kingdom Pseudomonadati; phylum Pseudomonadota; class Gammaproteobacteria; order Vibrionales; family Vibrionaceae; genus Photobacterium; species Photobacterium ganghwense. The sequence continues at coordinate 489,942 of NZ_CP071326.1, read as the reverse complement.
AAACGGTACACTGACTCCTCCTGAATCACTCCGCGGGCAACCAGGGCTGCGTCGGGCAAGCTGGTGGTTAAATTTATTGGCCAGAGAGCTGAGCGAACACTATTCAGCAGACATCTATGTCTATCTCGTTGATAGCCACCTTTGGTCCCGAGTCTCACCCGATCTTCGTCACCCGCAGATTCATAGTGACCCAGCGCCAACAGGCAGCCAGGTGCTACTGCTGAGTGAAGCGACGCTACATGAACTGGTGAACAACCGCCTCAGCTTATCGCAGGCTGTAGACATTGGCATCGCACAGTTTTCTCTTGGTGCCGGTAAGGTCTAAAGTTCAGAAAATTGCGTTTTCAGCCAATTCCGCAACGTCATCACACTCTCATGTTTCAGCTTGTCTGGTGAAGAGACAAAGTAAAATGCTTGATGAGGATTCAGCACTGGCTGACCCACCTGCACCAACATGCCATGCTTAATGTCATCCCTCACAAACTGTTTATGACTGATTAGCACTCCCAACCGCCGTATGGCCGCCTGCACGGCATGCACAGAAGCTGCAAACGTTAAGTTTTTCTGTTGCCGAGGAACCGCCATTCCTTTCTCGTCACACCAAACCTGCCAGTCGGCTTGGCGGCGGGGATTACTGACAAAAATCGCCGGATACGCTTTCAGCAAACGGGCCGCTATCACCCCACTCTCATCTTCAATCATCGTACTGACGCTGTTAATTTTCCCGTCGTCAATCCTAGATACAGCGTCAACCGCATTCAGATTTTCGAGTAACTGAGGGCTACACACCATGATCAGCTCATCATCCCCCAGCTTTTCACAATAATAATCGGGCCACTCGTCAGCCTTCCCATGCAACAACGCCACGTCAACACCTTCTTGTTCAAAATCAAAGATATGAGCAATGTTGGAGATACGAATATCAATATGCGGTGCATACGCCTGAAATTCAGTGACACGAGGGATCCACCAATGCAATGCCAGGGAATTCACCATGTTCAGCGTCAACCGGTTGCTGAGCGGCGAACGCGCAATTGACTCGCTGGCTTCCACAATCTGCATCAGGGCAGGCGCGACTTTACGATAATACCGCCGACCGTCCTGATTCAGCTCCACACGCCTGCCCACCCGCCGGAATAAGGTCACATTCAGTTGTGATTCCAGAGACTTTATGGCCTGGCTCACTGCCGAATGGCTGACATTCAGTACTTCAGCCGCTTCGGTCATGCTGCCGGTCTCCGCCACGGCAACAAACGCATAAATTGATTTTAGGGGTACGAGCTTTCTCATTGGTAAGTTTTTCTTACAAGTTTGGTTAATATTATTCGCTTTTTTCTCAGTAGCAAACTCCCTAGACTCAACCTTGTCAGGAAACAAACAATCATCCTCTAGTTCTGTACATTGCCATCAGAACATACTTTTTCTACCGCAATTTAGGAGCCTTTCTATGCCCAGCGACCTCAGACCTGTTCTATTTATGCTTGTCTCAACATTTAGCTTATCCGCCAGCGGAATGTTAGCCAAAGTATTAAGCGACGTTCTGAGCATTGAAATGCTGGCCTTTTTACGCTTTTTGCTTCCTGCAACTATCATGCTTGGCATGCTCACATTCACCGGCTGGGTGTTTCCAACCGGTCGAACTCTGAGACCTGTTATTATTCGGGCATTATGTATAGTTGGCAGTCAAATCTGCTTTCTTACTTCATTAAGCAAACTGTCACTGGTTGAAAGCATTGTGCTGTTCAGCACCGGACCTTTATTCATTCCGGTGTTAGAAAAGTTGATAGATAAAACCCCTTTTAATTCGCTGACGGTCTTTAATCTGGGATTAACCTTTGTGGGAGTCGTGTTACAGGCTGGCAGCCCAACGGGTATTGATCTTCGCCCTGAGCTGCTTTTTGGCCTGGCTGCGGGTCTGTTTAATGCCGCTTCGCAGGTTACGATGTTTCGGGGAGCTAAATCAGACCTGCCATCTGCGGCATTCAACGGTTGGTGCTTTATGCTGGCCGCCGTTATCCTGATGCCTGTGGCAGCGCTAAACATGATGCAATACGGTTTTCTTCCTGATGATACGGCAGCACAAGCGCTGACTTTCGCAAACCTGAACGTACCACAAACCACACTGGTACTGCTGCTCACCTTGGCTTGCAGCACGGTATCAACCCAAATGTTTCGCTCAAAGGCATACCGTTTAGCAAAAACCGGTTCGGAATTAGCACCGCTCATCTTCACGAACCTACTCTTTGCGGTCATCTGGCAGGTGTGGCTTTTTGATGAGTCGCTGGCTGCTCATAAAATATGGGGCATTAGCCTGATAGTTCTGGCGACACTGATCAACACCTTTGTCCCTCGCTGGCTGAATCAAGGCAAGGAAACCTCGCCAGCGCATTCTTAAATCAGTGTGGTTTTACATTTCCCCAGTATGCCAACGCTGGCATTGACAAAAACGGATTAGGAAAAGCTTCACATCACAAAGCCATATTTAACAGGCTATGTTTTCCAAAGCCACATACCCCAAAGATATGCGGCACTACAATTCACAAAAAAGGCGCTACGATAGACACGTAGCGCCCTGTGACCGGTCAAAGAATCACTCGATGCCAGTTTATTGACATGCGGTGACGCTGACAGAATAAAAAAGCCTGATTAGTTAGCGCATCAGCAACCGTGCTCCATCAAAAACTGGATCGATTCATCTTGCCGGTAATAACAAGGTTCTTGCGCGGCACGGAACAGCTTCATCGGTTTACCGTTCGCCGAGAAGTAACGCAGTGTACGACCGCTGACCTGCAACATCGTGCCTTCAGGGATACCTGCAACCACTTCGTGCGGGTTCACGACGAGAAACTCCTCGATTCGCTCATCACGGGTTTCACCCATGTGTCCTTCAATTGTCGCCTCAATATAGTGAGGATTTATCTGGAAAGGAACCAGGTTAAGCGAAGGCAGGATAGCCGCAGTGACAATCGGCATGTCATTCGTAGTTCGAATTGTCGGCGCGGCAATATTCGTTCCTGCACTCCAACCGATATACAGTTTATTGTGCATCAGAATTGCTTTTCGCAGGGGGCGTACCAAGCCAAGATCATGCAGCATTTTATTGAGTACCCAGGTATTACCACCGCTCACCAGAAAACCGTCTGCCTCTTCGATGGCTCGTACCGGATCACTCACAGTGTCAATGCTGGTGACGTCACATCCAAAACGGGCAAACGCTTCGCGCAACTGACTGGCTCGCTCATCATAACTGCTCCGAATCATTGCATACGGTATGAACAGCAGCTTTTTGGCTTTGGTCCGCTCCATCGCCGACTCAATCCATTCGTACCCGTATTCCAGTAGCTCCGTGTTGCCTGCTACCTTACCATTGCTAAACAGCATTATTTCCATGAATCATTCCTTCGCATTCGATTGAAAACCTCATGTACTGACAACCAACCTGGCTCTCTTCGGTTGTCGGTAAAGTCACACTTTCTTATTGAGCCGGCGATTTATCGCTTAAATGGTGGTTTGGTCAGAAATGGGTCTGGCACCATCGGCTCAAAGCGGTGCCAGTTTTATGCGGTTTTAAAAAATCGCCGTTAACTGTACATAGGCACCAGAACGACGGTACCTAAGATCACAGTTATCAGACCGCAAAATACAGGGACGGAGGTCCGTTTCACGACTTCAAACGGACTCACCTGCCCCATACCGGATGTCGCCACAATAACGCCAGATACCGGAGAAATGGTGCGTCCAAGGTTAGACGCCTGCAGCATAGGGATGATCAGGAATGCCGGACTGATACCCATCTTACCGGCCAGCATAGGTGCCAGCTCAACAAAAGCGTAAAATGGCGCGTTACCAGAACCGGTGGCAACCGCTGCAGCAACCGTCAGACCTGTCAGCAACATCATCAGAGCAAAGCCACCAGCCCCGGCAGATTCAGCCAAACCGATCAGGTTATCAATCGCGCCAATTGACATCAGACCCTGAGCAAAAACCCCGGCAGCGACCAGCAGCATGACAACCCCTTTAAAGGCATCTGCCATTCCCTGATAACATGACTCTAAATCTTCTAGCGTTTCCTTGCCCTTGAACCCTTTGGTTGCGAAATCAACCGCAGCACCAGCCACAATTGACATCACCACAATGGTATAAATATCCAACGTTAACCCCGGGATGGTTTCGCCGTTAAACACGAACACCCCGACAATCGGTAGAAAAGGCAGAAAAGCGTAATAAGCGGGTGCTTTCACGTCGATTTCGGAAAGATCAACTTTTTCCATGGCAATGTTTTCTTTCTGATCCAAATACTTGTTCCAGAAAAAAGCGGCAGCAGCCATCACTAAAATGGCACAAATAGATACCGGCAAAACAGTCTCGACCGCAAATACATGCAGCGGCAGCCCGGATTTTTCAGCGGCAACAATGACATCGCCTGACGTCGGGGAGAGAATAATCGCCGCCGGAGACGCACAGACAGCAACAGCGGCCGGGCGGGAAATACCCATCGCCGTCATCATCGGGAACAGGGTTGCCATCAGCAATACCCCAAGGCCCGTCGCTGAACTCACCGCCAACGACATCAGACAGGCAACAATGTAAGCAGCAACCAATAAAATATACGGGGATTTAACGACAGAAAGGGGTTTGGAAAACTGCTTCACCACAACATTGTTAGCGCCGATATGAGTCATGTACGAAGCAAACCCGCACAAAAGCATGATTTGCATACCCAGACCACCGCCACGGTTTTGCAGCATAAATTTGATATATTCCATTGAGTCAGTGACAAAATTGCCGGTTGACTTAATACTGTCGGGTAACACCTGATGACCGATAATGCCGGTCAGAAGCAGCAGTAATAACCCTGCAGTCAGCAGCACTCCGGCTGCTTTATATCCTTTAATAATGAAGTAGCCGACGACAAGTGTCACGGCAAGACCAATGAGTAACTCCAGCATAGTAATTCCTCTACATACGCGCACATTTGCGGGAAACCCGACAAAATAAAAATTCACCTCTTAATGGGTAGCATGGTTAATTTACTCAACATAAAAGCAAAACATCAGCACTAATAACCACCTTAATGATCTAAGACAGTTTTTAAGAACCAGCGTTAAATCACGGATAATGAAATGTGTCTGCATTGTTTATGCAGATGTGAATTTATTGGGGTGCAGTGGTTGATTTGCGTACTGGCTATCTTTCCCTTCTCACTCCAATCTCATTGCCATAACGTTTAATCGGTTAACCACGAAAAAGAAGATAGGGAAGGAAAAGAAGGAGGTAGAGATAGAGAAAGTAATGAAGGTGGACAAAGATTTTCTAAACACCGCCATAAGTTAATGTTTGGTCAAGACGAATCAAAGAGACACATTTTTTAAGCATGATATCGACCATCGACTTTCCCCGACAATTAAGGAAATATCATGTTAAAAAGGACTGCTATTACCCTGCTTGCATCAGGTTTGTTGTTTGGCTGTAACGACGACGATGCAACAGTCGACATCCCCAAGCAACCAGAGCAACCACAGATACCGGAAACACCGGAAACCCGCACAACTGATGTCACCATTATTTCGGCCAACCTCTGGCTGAGCCTGTCGCAGAATTTAAGTGGCGGCAGCGACTTTCATCGCGCAATTGAAGAGTTCAAACACGCCAATGCAGATATTTTATTGTTATCCGAGGCGTCAGGCATTACCGCCCGGATCGCAGAAGCACTGAACATGTATTACTGGCAAGGTTACGATGCCAATACTACCACTGGGATTGTGTCGCGCTATCCGATTAAATCCGTTCTGAATGCAGAAAAAAACACAGAGGCTGAGAACAATAACACCGGTGGCATCGGTGTCGTTGTTGACATCAATGGCCGTGATGTGGTCCTGTGGGTTAACCATCTCGACTACACCCATTACCACGTCTACGATGCGCGAGGCGGTGATGGTGTCACCTGGCAAGCCAGGAATAACTGCCAACCTCTCAGTGACAGCTCCGAACTTGAAGCGCTTAACCAACAAAGTCAGCGCCCGGCTCAGGCACAGTTTATGCTGAACCAGCTGACGCCATATCAGACCCAGCAGACGGCCACATTTATCGGTGGTGACTTCAACGAAGCATCAGGGTTAGACTGGACGGCCGACACCGCCAATATGTTTGATCACCGCGGTACCATTCATGATTTTCTGACCCACCGTTTAATTCGAAATGCCGGGTATGTTGATTCATACCGCGTTTTATACCCTAACCCGGTTACTCACCCGGGAATTACCTGGCCGTTTCATGCTGACGATTCATGGACTCGGGGAACTTCTTACCAAACTGAATGCGGGCGCGGGCTGGATGACAGGGATCGTATTGACTTCATCTATCATGCTCCGGTCGATGGTGTTGAACTCCTGAACGCATCTGTTATCGGGCCCCGCCCGACAACCTACTTCGACAGCCCACATGGCGAAGACAACACTTACACTTGGGGCGATCCACACTCTGGCCTGATGGTGAATGAGTTGGGCGAACCGACATACGGAGAACGTGATTTTGTCTCCGATCATCTGTGGTACAAGACCACTTACCGCCTGAAGACGACGTCTGAAGCACCGACCTCCACCAGTTTAGATCTCAACCCGGCATTCAGTGATGTCACTCTGGCCGCCGATGGCGACAATCTGGTGATCAGTTTCACTCTGGGCAACTGGCCACTGTGGGACGAGGCACTTGACTATCAACTGGTGATTGCCGGTGATTCCACCAGCTCACGTACTCTTGGTTGGCAAAATCAACCTCTTTCCAGCCAGCCTGACAACACCCGAATGACAGTGACCGTTCCCCCTGAAGTACTGGCGAAATTAAAACAGGAAGCCCCTCTTCATCATGGTCTTCAACTTCGCACGGTTGCCAGAATCCACGGCTGGTGGAAACAGTTTGCCGTTAAAACAATTTCTATTGAGGAAATCGAGCACGTTATCAACATCCCTGACGCTGCACCTTCTACTCAGTTAGCCATTGCCGATGCCGACCACCTTGATTCGGGCATGCCGATCACCCTACAGTGGCAAAACGGTACGACTCACCCGTCCCAATGGATCGCCATTTATCCTGAAGGTCAAGTCTCCGGAGCATCCTGGGGATGGGTATACGCAAGAGATGATTTATCACCGGCTGATTCGCTGTCACTCTGGCAGTCAGTGCCTGCGCAAGGCGTCACGGAGGGTAATACCCAGCTACCGAGTCTCGGTACGCTGCTCGCCCAGCGAGGGCATACCGCCCAATCCGGTGACCGCTTTCAGATCAGCCTGGTAGCAACGGACAGTATCAGTGATATACAAGCCTTCCAGATTGTCACGGTTAAATAGTGGCAGGAATCAGGGTAAATTAAATCACTGAGACAGTTTTCATTGAGCCTGCTACTCAAGTAAACCCAAATAAATCACACCGGTATTTATCCGGTGTGATTTTTTGTTCGCTGTCACTTCAGGCGATTTGTCTTACGATTTACCTTACAATGGCCTGTCATTCCAACACAGAGGACGGCTCGCCGTGACAGAATTCGAAAAAATGTGCAACGGACAAGACTTTGATCCCAGCTCGCCGGATATTGTCAGTATTCGGGACAATGCCTACCGACTCAAACAGCTAATAAATCAGTACCCCGGAGAAGCGCCTAGGGAATACCTGTCCGAGTTATTAGGCAGCATTGGCGAAGACAGCTTTATCACACCACCATTTTTGTGTGAGTTTGGCAAAACCATTCACATCGGCCATCACACCTTCCTCAACATGGGCGTCACTATGCTGGATAATGCTGAAATCCGAATCGGTGACAACGTTTTGATTGGCCCCAACGTACAGTTCTACACGCCAAGTCACTCACTGGATTACCGCAGCCGCCGAAAATGGGAAACCTTCAGCCGGCCCATCACGGTGGAAGATGATGTCTGGATCGGCGGTCAGGTGGTTATCTGCCAGGGAGTGACCATAGGAGCGCGTTCCGTTGTCGCAGCGAATTCAACCGTCACACACGATGTCCCGCCTGACACGCTGGTCGGTGGCTCGCCAGCCAAAGTCATACGAGCACTCCTTCCGGGAGAAAAGCCCTCCAGCGCGTAACGATTATTGGCTCTGACATCACAGGCTGACGACTGAACTTTTTGATTTCCCCACAGATTACCTATAGTTAATCAAAGACAATTATTGATTGGGGCTTGTAATGACCGTCGGCCTGTTTCTGTTTCAGAACGATCTTCGATTGCATGACAACGCAGCGCTAAAACTGGCTGCCGAAGACGTTGATCGTCTTATTTGTGTATATTGCCTGCCGCCTGATCGCGCCAATCAATACCCTTACACCATTCACCGCCCCGGTTACTACCGCACGCAGTTCCTGTTGCAATCGCTGGAAGATCTGTCGCAACAACTTGAGCGGCACAAACAACATCTGCACGTTTTACTTGAGCACCCACTGAATGTGCTTCCCACCCTGATCACCCGATACAACATCAGTAATGTGTATCGCAGTGAGCATACCGGTGTTTACGAGCGAAGAATCTGGCAAACCCTCAAAGGTCGCTACCCCTACATTCGTTTCACCGAAGTGGCCACGCATACTCTGTTTGATAAAACTGAGCTGCCCTTTCCGGTGACGGAGCTTCCTTCAACGTTTTCCCAGTTTCGTAAACTGGTGAGCGACACCGAGATCAACCCGCCGGTTGATACCATCAGTTACCTGCCTCCGCAACCCGGCATGGTCGCGCGGTTTGATGTGCTCAAACCTTTAATCAACCGACGGATGGCCTCCCTGTTTCGCGGCGGGGAAACTGAAGGGCTGTCTCACCTGAAAGGATATTTTCTGTCACGGGCGCCAGGCTCTTACAAAGAGACCCGCGACAGCCTGGACGGCTGGGATTCGTCGACCAAATTCTCGCCCTGGCTGGCTCTGGGTTGCTTATCGCCGAAAAAGATTGTGGCCCAGCTTGAATACTATGAACAAACCATCGAAAAAAACATGTCAACCGAGTGGATTTTGTTTGAGCTATTATGGCGGGAATATTTCCAGTGGTACGCCCATTGTCATGGCGTGAAGTTGTTCCAGTTCAAAGGCATTAAGCCTCATGGCCCGAAAACCGCTTTTTATCCCGAAAGATTTCGGCGCTGGTGCGAAGGCAACACGCCGTTTCCTCTGGTGAATGCCCTCATGAATCAACTCCGGCAAACCGGTTATATGTCCAATCGGGGACGCCAGATAGTCGCCAGCTGTCTGGTGAATGAACTGAGCCTCGACTGGCGCTACGGAGCCGGCTATTTTGAAGAGCACCTGCTTGATTATGACATCGCCTCAAACTGGGGGAACTGGCAGTATCTGGCGGGCGTCGGGGCCGATCCTAAGGGACCCCGCCATTTCAATATTGAAAAACAAACCGAGTTGTTTGATCCCGACGGGATCTTCATCCGTAAGTGGGGCGGCAACAATCACGATGGCAATATTGACTCTGTTGATGCTGCTGACTGGCCGGTCATTTAGCCTCACCGCGCTATAGGGCCATTCACTGAAAGGTTCAAAGGCTGAATAGCTGAATGGCTGAAAGCTCGCCCGCTTAAGGATTGACATGACAACACCGCATTACCAAACACTTCGTCTGATTTTGGGCGATCAGCTCAATGCCCGCCACAGTTGGTTCCAGACCAAAGACGAGACGGTTCTCTATCTGATTGCCGAGCTGCATCAGGAAACCGGGTATGTTACCCATCATATCCAGAAAGTCTGTGCATTCTTTGCAGCAATGCAAGCATTTGCCGGAGCCTTACAACGCGCCGGACATCAGGTTTGTCATCTTACGTTGGATGAAACAAAGGAGGATAACGATTTGCCGGATCTGTTATTGCGACTCATCAGGCAGCACAACATTTCCACGTTTGAATTTCAGCGACCTGATGAATATCGCCTCTATGATCAGCTACATACGTTTGCCGGGGAACTCAGTCAACTGGGTATCACCTGCCGGGAATACGACTCAGAGCATTTCCTGCTGCCATTTTCGGACATTGCTGATGCCTTTCCTCAGGGAAAATCCGTTCTGATGGAACACTTCTATCGTCGGATGCGCAAACGCTTCAATATTCTGATGGATGGCGACAGACCAATTGGTGGCAAATGGAATTATGATCAACAGAACCGCCAATCCCTGAAACCCCGTGACATCGAAGCGATACCGACCCCGATGGTCTTTCACAACCCGGTCACGGAGATACTCGCACGCCTGCAACGACATCAGGTGCGAACAATCGGCACCTGCGGCGATACACTGCTCTGGCCGGTAAATCGCCGTCAGGCCAAACAACTGCTGACCCACTTTTGTGAGGCCGGGCTGCCCTTTTTCGGCCGTTTTCAGGATGCGATGACAGAACAGTCACCCCACGCGTGGAGCCTGTATCACTCTCGGCTCTCTTTTGCCATGAATACCAAAATGTTACACCCGATGCAGGTCATTCGGGCCGCGCTGGAGGCCTTCGAGGCAAATAACGCCATTGATATCGCTCAGGCAGAGGGCTTTGTGCGCCAGATCCTCGGCTGGCGAGAATTTGTACGGGGAATTTACTGGGGCAATATGCCGGGTTACAAAACCCAAAATGCCCTGAATGCCCAGCGAAAACTACCGGATTTCTTCTGGACGGGTAATACACGCATGGCTTGCCTGCGCGCCGCTATCCGACAATCCCTGGATTTTGCTTACGCCCATCATATACAGCGCCTGATGGTGACCGGAAACTTCTGCCTACTGGCTGGCATTGAACCGGATGAGGTCGACAACTGGTATCTGGGCATATATGTGGATGCCATTGAATGGGTCGAAATGCCAAATACCCGTGGTATGACGCAATTTGCTGACAACGGTATTGTGGCCACAAAACCGTACGCTGCCAGCGGCAATTACATCAATAAAATGAGCGATCACTGCAAAAACTGTCACTACGATGTAAAAACCAAAACCGATAAAAACGCCTGTCCACTCAACAGTTTATACTGGTACTTTCTGGAACGGCACCAAAGCAGGCTTACCCGAAACCCAAGGGTCGGCATGATTTACCGCAGTTGGGACAATCGCAGTGAAGATGAACGGCAAGCCATTTTGCGCCATGCTGAACATCTGCTGGCTAATCTGGATGCACTGTAAGCCGACACGATAACCTCACTGTCTCCTGAGACAAAGCGCGATTGTTTCAACTCTGCTACTGGCAGCGAACTTTCCGTTTATACCAAAGCCGGCTTATATACTTATGGTTATTCGAAGTGTGAATATCAGATTGAATATGCGACCAATGCCCATGAAACCCGTCCTGATTTTCCTGGTCACTACGCTGGCAGGTTGCAGCACAATGTCAGATACTGCCAGGAAGACCGGGGAATACAGTATTTACGATTCAACCCAGAGCTTTATTGCCCTGACAGACACTCGACGTAACGGTGCAGTGGTGGATAAAGGGTTGTTTTATCCCAAAAACACCTACTCTTTTTCCTACCGATACTGTTCATCTGGTGAAGCCAGTGCAGCCAAGGATATCGCTGAATATCAAACGCTCGCCAAACGGGTGTGCGACGTCAACAACGGACAGCTCATTCATCAGGACACAGGTACCTGGTGCGTGGCCAGACCCAATACACACGATGAAAGACCCATTTTTTACGCGCGGATCTCCAGCACTGAGTTATGGGCAGATTTGTGTCTGGATGGCCCATTCGTGACGCTGAAACTGATTGAAAACACCACCGCACCAACACAGGAATGGTACGAGTCAGCCCAGGTGCTGGGTTATGAACCATACAGTGCAGTCCGTTTACTGGTGCCCCGTACCGAAGTCGCCACACCATTACAACAAACCCCCAGAGTAATGAATGCTTCTCACGCCTCAGGAGAAGAGAGTCAGTACATTTCGTCCAATGTCGGCACAACTGTCTGCCTCTATAGTCAGCAGCCATCTGAACTGAGCGGTTTCACCTATCGGGGTCAGGTTTACAGTGTAAAAGACGGGATGATAAAAGTGCTGGTACAGCAAAAACTGAAGGGAGACATTCGCAGTGCACCGGCAATGGAAAATGTTCCCTGGTATGACAAGGCCTATATCACAGCATCTGCCAATTCGTGGTTTGTCTGCACCTAAGCCTCAGTGAACTGCGGTTGTTACCAATAGCGGCGTAACCAAGTCAGGCATCAAACTGGCACTCAGGTGCAGCAATAACGATGTAAAACGGCCTTCTGTTTGACGGGTCAAATGCAATAAAAAAAGGCCTGTATTGACAGGCCTTCTCATGCTGGACGTATCACCGTTCAGCGTCTTCTCTTTTTGCGATAACCGCACCCGATTTTTAAACATGCGCTACATTACATCAGACGATCGGCCAGATAACTGTAGATTTGTGCATACATATCGGCACGGCTGTTATTATTGGACGCTCCGGCATGACCGCCTTCCATGTTTTCAAAGTAGATCACGTCATGTCCCTGAGATTGCATCAGTGCAACCATCTTACGGGCATGCGCCGGATGCACCCGATCATCACGGGTTGAAGTCGTAAAGAAGACTTTCGGGTATGACACGTCTTTCTCCACATTGTGATATGGCGAATATGTTCGGATATATTCCCACTCATTATCAATATCCGGGTTCCCGTATTCTGCCATCCAACTTGCACCAGCCAGCAGTTTGTTAAAACGTTTCATATCCAGCAACGGAACCTGACATACCACCGCGTTGTAAAGCGCCGGGCGACGAGTCACAGCAGCACCAACCAGAAGACCGCCATTACTGCCGCCCTGAATACCCAAATGCGCTGAAGAGGTGATTTTCCGGGCAATCAGATCTTCCGCAACCGCTTCAAAATCTTCATAAGCTTTATGGCGATTTTGTTTTAATGCGGCCAAATGCCAGCCAGGGCCATACTCACCGCCCCCACGGATATTCGCCAGCACATACACACCGCCTTTTTCCAACCAGTTTTTCCCGGTAAGTGCGCTGTAATAAGGGTTCAGACTAACTTCAAATCCGCCGTAGCCATACAACAGGGTCGGGTTTTTACCATTGAGAGCCAGAGATTTTTTGCGCACAACAAAGTACGGCACTTTCGTCCCGTCAGTCGATGTCGCAAAATGCTGTTCCACCAACATATCGCGGTTATCAAACTTCGCTGGCGTCGATTTCAGCGCCGTCACCTTATGGGTCACTGCATCCACCTGATAAATAGACGGCGGTGTCAGAAAACCTGAAAAATCGACAAAAAAGTCATCGTGTTCAGCCGACGTGTTGAATACCGACAAACTGCCGTTGTCTTTAATCTCAATCACTTTAGATTGCCAGGTTTTCTCTGGTGTCAACGAGAACACTTCCACCTGACTGACAACGTCCTTGAGCCAGCTCACAACCACATGATTGGCGGTAAAGTTAAGCCACTCGATGCTGGCGTGTTCAGTTGGCGTCGCCAGCACCTGAAATACTGGATTACCCTTAACCAACGCAGCAACGGGCGCATAAATAATACTCCCCTGCTTTAGCACCTGGCCTTGTTGTTGCAAATCGGTTTTTAGCTGAATAAACAGATCACCATTAAAATACCCCCCAATATCGCTGTCTTCAGGCAACGATAAGGGTTTTAACGTCCCGCTTTCCAACAGGAAGGTTTTATTGGTGTAAAAAGTGAGTCCTTCACGCACTAACGTAATGCGTTGCTGCTTGTCTCGCAGGATGTATGCGCCCACAGAAACAGACGATTGTTCGCCCTCATACAGTGTTTTCGCCTCTGACAGTGGCGTATCGCGCTTCCATAGCTTCAGTACTCGAGGATAACCGGAATCGGTCAGGCTACCTTCCCCAAAATCGGTGCCAACCAGCAGGTGATTTTCATCCAGCCAGGTGACACCACTTTTCGCTTCCGGCAGTTCAAATCCACCAGTGACAAATTGTTTAGTATCAAGGTCGAATTCGCGCTGAACCGTTGCATCAGCCCCACCTCGCGACAACGCCACCATACAACGTTTATAATCGGGTGCGTAGCAATCCAGTCCTTTGAAGACCCAATCCTGATTCTCTGCTTTTGCCAGGGCATCGACATCAATCACGGTTTCCCATTCAGGGTCGGCTTTACGGTAGGATTCCGGGCTGGTTCGACGATATACCCCTTTAACGTGAGTACCATCCTGCCAGAAGTTGTAATAGTAATTTCCGCGGCGGGTTGGATACGCAAGGCGATCCTGAGAATTCAGTATCGTCAGGCTATCCTGATAAAACTCATTATAAGAAGGCACTTTTTTCAGGTAGTCGATAGTCTTGTCGTTCTGGGCTTTTACCCACTCCAGAGCCTGCTTGCCTTCAACATCTTCAAGCCACAGAAACGGATCTGTTGACTCTACTGCCTGCGCTGCACCAGCCGTCACTGCCAATGCAGCCGCAGTGGCGGCTAATACTTTTTTATTCATGTCTGTCATAACATTCCATGCCATTCCTTATTGGGAAATAACACCCCTTATTTATTCCCTATTGGAAAATAATATACCCACCAGAATAATCTGTTACTTCATCTTATAAATCAGATAACTAATGGCATTTTTATCCTTGGACATGCTATTACAGCAACCGTTCATTGTGAAGGTGATTTAGGTTTTCGAACGTTGCAACCGAGGCTTCGCAACTGATAAACAGGCAACCAAGAGCTTTCTTGGATACACAGCATATTATCTTGCACATAGAAAAACCCCAGTCATTTGACTGGGGTAACAGGACCATGCGAGACGCGATGAATTTGTCTCTGCTCAATCCATGGTCGGCATGGTAAATGAGCTGGTGTGCTGCTCCAAACGAACACTTGCTGGCCAGCGACTGGTCACGGTTTTCATGCGCGTGTAGAAACGTACACCGTCATTACCGTGAACATTGAGCGGGCCAAATACAGAGCGTTTCCAGCCACCAAAACTATGAAACGCCATTGGTACAGGAATTGGCACGTTAATACCTACCATGCCTGCCCACACATCTTCGCTAAACTGACGTGCGGTTTCACCATCACGTGTAAAAATGGCCGTGCCATTACCATATTCGTGATGATTGATAAGCTCCAGCGCAGTTTGGTAGTCAGGTACACGTACAACAGCCAACACTGGTCCAAAGATCTCTTCTTTGTAGATCGTCATCGCTGGGGAAACATTGTCAAACAGGGTCGGCCCCACAAAATACCCGTTCTCATACCCGGGCACAGACAAGCTGCGACCATCGACCAGCAGAGTGGCACCTTGCTCGATACCCGATTGAATGTAATCACAAATTTTCGCCTTATGCGGAGCTGAAATCACCGGTCCCATATCATTTTCCGAACCATCGACGATTCCTGGCCCAACACGCATGGCATCAATATGTTTGCGGAGTTTCGCAATAAGCTTGTCTCCGGTTTCATCACCAACAGCGACGGCTACTGACAATGCCATACAACGCTCACCTGCCGCACCGAAGGCTGCACCCATGATCGCATTAGCAGCCATGTCCAAATCGGCATCCGGCATCAGAATACAGTGGTTTTTTGCGCCACCCAGAGCCTGACACCGTTTTCCGTGCGCAGAAGCCGTTGAGTAGATGTATTCCGCAATCGGTGTAGAGCCAACAAAACTGACGGCCTGTACACGGGAATCAGTCAGAAGCACATCGACCGCTTCTTTGTCGCCATTTACCACATTGAAAACACCATCTGGCAGGCCGGCTTCTTTCAGCAACTCACCCAGAACAATACCCAGAGATGGATCCTTCTCAGAAGGTTTCAAAACGAAGGTATTCCCGGTTGCCAGCGCAATTGGGAACATCCACATCGGTACCATTGCAGGGAAATTAAAGGGGGTAATTCCCACACACACACCCAGCGGTTGCATTAATGAATGACTATCAACACCAGTACCGACATTGGCAGAATGCTCTCCCTTTTGCAGATGAGGAATACCACAAGCAAACTCAACAACTTCCAGGCCACGAGTCAATTCGCCCACCGCATCAGAATAGACTTTACCGTGCTCACTTGAGATCAAGCGAGCCAACTTGTCCATATTCGTTTCCAGCAGCGCTTTAAACTTAAACATGATACGTGCGCGCTTAAGCGGTGAGGTTTTTGCCCAAGTCGGAAAAGCTTTATCCGCAGCAGTAACGGCTTCCGCTGTCTCTTCAGCAGAACTTAGCACAACCTGGCGGGTCTGCTCTCCGGTCGCAGGATTGAATACCGGAGCAAAACGCTGGGTATGGCTTTCGCTGATTCGACCGTTGATAAAGTTCTGAACTGTTTCCATTTATTCGCTCCTAATTCACTATTCTAGCTTCCAAGCAGCCCAGCATGACCTTGAGCCATTGTGGTTACCAAACCGTAAGCTGTTTGAATACTCACTTCATTCACTCTGCGACAAAGACAAACCGTCTCAGGCCACAACCTGAAATCAATATACGAAATATTTATTTCATAATCAACATAAAACAAAACAAATAAAGCAACCAATATTCAATTAACTTCACAAAACACGAAACATCTGTTCTGAAATCAACGATACTATGAGGGATAACCCTCAACAGGAACATCAAACTGTGCAACCACCAGAAAGTCACTTTGTGAAAGATAAATTCCACAAAAATACCTTACTGTTTGAGCTGTAATCACCCACGCAAATGTGACTTGGCTCCGCATCGTTTAATGATCACACTAAAACAGATATAACTAACTGATAAACAAACAACAAAACAAGAACTCACGAGTAAGGGAGAATCCACTTTAGTCACCTTTCCCAGCCAACTTTTCTCCATCTCTCCAATACAAAACCATTCCAAAATCACATTCAATGAAATATTCATTTCACAAAAATAGATTGGAAGGCTATATTGCAACCATCTTATCGATACCGTTACAACCAGCTTTAAATGCCAAAAGCAATGTTGTGAACACATTCGAACACACGGTACAGTCACGGAGATTTCAATATGTTTAATGAAGAACGTCGATTCGAGCAACCTATCCGCTGGGGCATGGTTGGTGGTGGCAGAGGCAGCCAGATTGGTTATTCTCATCGCAATGCCGCTCAGCGTGATGGCTTGTTCAAATTAGTGGCTGGTGCCTTTGATTTAGATCCTGCCCGCTGTCAGGAGTTTGGGATCAATATTGGCCTTGAGGAACAGCGTTGTTACCCAAACTACCAAGCGATGTTTGAAGCCGAGGCACAACGTGAAGACGGTATTCAAGCAGTCTCAATCGCAACACCGAACTCTACTCATTATGAGATCTGTAAAGCTGCGTTAAAGGCAGGGCTGCATGTTGTTTGTGAAAAGCCTATAACATTCACCTCTGCTGAAGCTGAAGAGTTAAAAACATTGGCAGCAGAAAAGCAGCGTGTCATTGGCGTAATGTATGGTTACACCGGATTTCCAATGATCCATCAGGCCAGAGAAATGGTTGCCCGGGGTGATTTGGGAGACATTCGCGTCGTTAATATGCAATTTGCTCACGGTTTTCATAATGAAGCCTATGAAGAAAAAGAGCCGGGCCTTAAATGGCGTGTTAGTCCTGAAGTTTCAGGCCCCACTTATGTGATTGGCGACATTGGCACGCATGCTTTTTATCTTTGCGAGATGATCACCGGCATGCAGGTCAGCCGCCTGTCTTGTATGCGTCAAAGTTTTATTCCGTCTCGCGCACCATTAGAAGACAATGCACACGTCATGATGGAGTTTGAAGGCGGCGCAGTTGGAACGCTATGGGCCTCAGCGGTTAATGCGGGCTCAATGCATCAACAAAAAATTCGCGTTGTTGGCTCAAAAGCATCTATTGAGTGGTGGGATGAGCACCCTAACCAGTTGCGTTACGAAATTCAGGGAGAGGCACCACGTATTCTGGATCGTGGCATGGGCTACCTGTATCAAGATAACGAAGGCGTTGCGGCCAGCCATATTGGTGGTGGGCATGCAGAAGGATATTTTGAATCTTGGGCGAACCTGTATCACCGGTTCGCACTTGTGTTTAACGCCACTGAGCGTAACGATCATGCCACAGTCGACAATGTCTGGATACCAGGGATTGATGCCGGCATTAACGGTGTACGCTTATGCGAGAAGTGTGTTGAGTCTGCAGACAATCACTCAGCTTGGGTTAACTTTTAAGTTTCGCTCAACGCTGCACTGAAGACTCAATCCGGAGATACCACCGGTTCCCCCGAAAGCGGCAGTATATCCAAACCTCAGGCAAGCCTGACTATACAATTCAGTCCTTGCTGGCTCTATCTTTAAAGTCCTTTCGTTTTTCTCTGAGTGAGTGGGTCGTTGCATGGGAATGTTAAATCAGCCTTAGCAAAGTACCCGAATACAGAAACGCCTGACTATGTCAGGCGCTTTTTTCTATTATTCCACCCACTGGAGTGAAAAACCTGATCGTCTCTCCCCCAGAAGCCTGGCAGTGTTCAACCAGCAAGCATTACCTCAGTCAGTAGACTTATTCACTGTTCCCATCTCTGAACGCCAGCGACACCGCCAATGTTTGCGCCAGACATAAAGAAGCAGCCTGCGATCGAAAAGCATCAACCTGTGCTTCTTTAACCACAAAGCACACATCACTGAATGAGGCCAGTGGACTTATCTGACTATCAGTAATAATGATTTGCTTGGTTCCCAGCTGTGACGCCACCTCGCTAAGCATTAACGTTTCTTTGGCATATGGGGAGAAGCTGACAGCAATGACAGCATCATTAGAGCCAATCATGCTGATTTGCTCTTTAAACATACCGCCAAGGCCATCAATCAAAAAAGCGCGACGATTCAGGTGACGCAGCGCATACGTCAAATAAGAAGCCACACTGAACGAGCGGCCCAGACCAATCAGGTAGATATTCTCTGCATGACTGAGAATATCTACAGCCAAATCTAGCTTTTTAGGCTCCGTCTGTGCGGCGAGTTGCTGCATCGCCTGAGCATTTGCCCTGGAAAAAGCCTGAAGGATATCAATAGGTTGCTCTGGAGGGGTGGTATCATCATCCAGCTCTTTCAGAAGACGTATACGATCTGTGTAATTTGCAGTTTCCTCGAGCAAGTTTTGGCGAAATAGTTGTTTCATTTCATTGAATCCGCTAAATCCAAACGCATTCGCAAAACGGATTAATGTCGAGGGCGGTACTTCAGCATGTTGTGCAATAACCGCAACGGTATCAAAGGCTACACTGTTCGTGTTATCAAGAACATAGCCAGCAACTTGCTGTAACCGCTTACTTAAATCGTCATATTTTTCACGAATTTGCTCTTGCAGTTCAGTCAGACTGTTAGCAGCATCCATATAAAGCTCCCCAATAGGCGTACCTGACTCATTGTATTAACTTTTCATTCTTATATGAAATGATTTTTCCAGATATAGGTCGCAAGTAATGTAAACATTCAACCCTTTACTGCCGCACCACCGGCATACCTAAGCGGGGAATTATCCATAGACGGCTTGATACATTTTTTCCTTACTTCTTATAAATACTGATAGAAAGGTTTCTATGTTCAAGACATGTTGCTATTTGTCATTCAAATAACGTTTTTATTCTCAAGCAACTGGGTATTGCTTCTGAGAGCTCTGAACGCTTCACTGCGTCTACATACTGACTTATTGTAATAATTGGGCGACATACAACTTAAATTATTCATACAATCGTGAACCTTGATGGAATTTTCATTTCACACAATTGCTTCCAACCTTCACTTTAACGATAATAAATGAAATAAAAGTTTCAATGGAGTCATGTATGAGTAACGTGTCAAACCTCAGTCAGCTTCAAAATACGATCAGGCAGCGTTACCCCAGCTTGAGCAAACGGCTGCAAGAAGTCGCAGGATTTGTTCTTGATAACCCGAATAGTGTGGCGTTTGACACCGTAGCGGCTATCGCCAAAGAGGCTAACGTGCCTCCTTCAACATTAATTCGTTTTGCCAATGCATTTGGCTTCAGTGGCTTTAACGAAATAAAACAAATTTTTCAGCTAAACCTGATTGAAGAAACGTCAAGCTACTCAGAAAGAGCCAGTCTTTTCCGTCAGCTTGAGGGAGATCAAACGGTTAACGAGCGTCCCGAAAATATTCTGTATGAGTTTACCCGAGCCAATACCTTGGCAATGGAACGACTCGCAACCCACATTCCCCCCAAAGACCTACAAAAAGCTGTAGATATTCTGAGTGAAGCAAAACATATCTATGTTGTTGGATTAGGACGTTCGTTTGGGATCGCTTCTTATCTCACTTACGCATTACGCCACCTCGACCGAAAAGCATCACTGGTCGACGGGACCGGTGGCATGTTCAAAGAGCAGATTAGTATGATTGACGCCAATGATGCCGTCATTGCAATTAGCTACTCTCCCTATGCGGAAGAAACGATACTCACCAGCACCATAGCAGCAACGAAAGGAGCTCAACAAATTGTTCTGACAGATAGCCAGATCAGTCCATTGGCTTCCTTCAGTGATGTGTGCTTTGTGGTCAAAGAGGCTCAGGTTGATGCATTTCGTTCTTTGTCGGCCACACAATGCCTGGTTCAGGCATTAGCCGTTGCGCTGATATTCAAGCAACAAGCCAATCACGACAAACTGCCCGCTCAGGCATAACCTTTCAGCGAACGCTGTACCAAAGGCCCCAGCACTGGGGTTTTTCCGGCAAAGACTTCCCTGACCAGTACCAGCAATAATTCACCGGTCGCCACAGCATCAGCCAGAGCATTATGGGCCAAATATGGCGGCAGCCCTTTTTCTTCACGAATATGGCATAACCTGAGGTCTGGATTGCTTTTCCCTCTGTTAACAGAGAGTGACTTTTCCAGCATAAGGGTATCAAGCCAGACAAGGGGAAGCGGCACGTCTTGCGGTAATCGAAATGCTCGTCGTAAGAAGGCTTGCTCTATGGCAGCGCCATGTGCAACAACCACTTTACCCGCTAAGTTAGCCACCACAGTACTGACACATTCTTGCTCGGTCATTCCCCCAGCCAACGTTTCCGGTACAATATGGTTTATCACCGCCGTTTCCGGTTTAACCGCATCAGCGGCTAGCAAATAGTAATGTTTGCCTGTCGACAACGACAATATTTGCTGACGTATCTCTACCATCCCTACGGACAAAATCGCGTCAGTATCAGGGTCAAGACCAGACGTTTCGAAATCCAACACCACCAGTTCCAGGTCTTCAAATGGTATATCAGGGGGAGGGATCGGCGTTTGATACAGAGGCTTCAGGTGATCTGGGACGGTTCCTTTCGACCATTCAGACATGCGTTGCTTCTCCAACTGCTCCAGTGGATGAAAGGACTGAAATAATCGTTTTATCATCGTAACACTCCTTTCGCATGAAACCGCTGTTGTGCCGCTTCCTGATAACGAGAAATAATTCTGAATGCATCTTTAAGGTGGTTTCTCTCGAACTGCGTAAGCAGGGACGGAGCGATATTATTACTGGCTGGCTCACCACGCTCATGTGCTAAGCGTTGATGGCGAAAACGAACTTGGTTAATAAAATTACACGCCTCAATCAGCTCTTGCTGACTGGCAGCGCTGATTATTCCCCCTTTAACTGCTGCCTCAAGACGTTTCGACATTTCTGTTTCCTGACTCTCCGCAGCCAACGCATAAATTCGAGTCAGTTCAACCAATAAATTTACAGCCTGCTTCTTTATATTAAAGACACTGCGGTTTTCGCCATCTTTTGCTAACACAAATTGTCGAAACATTCCCAGAGGAGGATGTACCCGCAACGAGTTGGCAACCAACATCGCCAAAAAACGCTGATTCCCCCGCATATAAGCTGTTAGCTTGTGCTGAAGCGCTTCTACCAGCTCCTGTTGGCCAAACAGAAAACGAACATCTAGAAATACCGATATATTTAACAGCCCCTGAGAATCCGGGTGAATGATCCAGTCTCGATAATACTCCAACCATTGCTCCAAAGAGACGCACCACTTGGGATTGGTCGCCATCATATGTCCCGGACAAAGAATATAGCCACACTCTGCCAAACCATAACAGACGAACTCAGTCAGACGACGAAAATACTCTTTTTCTTCCGAATCAGGCTGTCGCGCAAGAATTAAGCCATTGTCCTGATCAGACAGGTTGTGGATTTCATTTCGAGCCTGAGAACCTGCAACAAACCAGGCATAGGGTATTGGTGCAGGCCCCAGTTCACGCTCGGCCAATTGCAACAGCCGCTTATTAAACGCATCCGCCACCAACGTCATTAATTGCTGTACTGATCGGGAGTGCATACCCGTATCCACCAGGGTTTCAAATACAGCATGTCGTTGCGGGATCAACGCTTTAAGGTCTTCCAGGCTTTCCTGACGGTATATACGGCTAATAAGAAAAACGGCCTGAACCTGACTTTTTTCCACAAGGCTGGTCGCAGTCAATACCCCGATGACGTTCCCTTTATCCATCACCGGTAAGCTGCGAACGTTATGCTGCATCATAGATTCAATGGCTTCGATCATCGACGATTCCCCATCGATTACCTGTGGATCACGTGTCATCACCACAGCAACCGGTGAGGTTAGAGGAATGTTTTCAACAATGACTCGCTTGGTCATATCCCGATCAGTCACTATACCCAGCAGCTTATCGCCATCCATCACTAAGGCACTTGAACGGTGCTTTTCAACCATGGTTTTCGCCACCTCATGAATGGAAGTAGACGCCGAAACCAAGGCCATATTTGTGTTTGCAACGTCTCTGACTGGCTTTAGATACAACGCTTCATCTGCAGCTTCCGCCATTGTCGCGGTCGTTGCCAACCGCACTGATTCCTGCGAAGCAAAATGATCCCGAACAGCTGGTATTTCCTCAATCAGCTGCATCAAGACTTGCTTTGGAATTCGGTACAGCAAAGTATTTTCAATTGCGGTCAGGGTATAGTCACAGTGCTCGCTTTTATGTAACTGGCTAAAACCAAAGAGATCACCATCGGCCAGCCGGGCTCTGAGTGACCGATCGGGGTTACATTGCTCTACGGCCCCAAGACGGACAATAAAAAGCCCCTGCCCGACGATTTTTTGCCCTGCCAGCTCATCGCCTTTCATAAGGTAAAGAATATCGACTGATGCCGCGAGAGCATCACGTGCTGCAGGGGTGAGGTGGTCAAAAGGATCTACAGTGGAAAGGTAATCAAATATATTTGGTAAAAGTGACTGTTCCATATTATTTCCATTCGCATATACCGAAATGACCTTTGCTTTCTCATCGAGCCTGGTTCGGCAGACAATTCAGCACAAGGTCATTTCGGTATAACCCCAGCAGAGCTCACCGGGGTTTCAGTTTCATGGTTGTGTCATGTTTTGAGCGCGATTTAATCGGCTTGTGCTCGAGCAGCAAGACGCGGGCTTTTCATCAATTCTCGACCGATTGACCAGAACACATAGCCGAGAGCAGAAGCTGCCAACACGTAGTAACCCGTCATTAGCCACCCCGGAACATTGTGCGCAAGGTAAATGTACATTGAGACAGAACCAAGCGTGATAAGAACCGACACAGGCAGGGACATAGACCAAGGTTCAATATTAACTTGCTCGGTATACACCTCTTGATACGCTTCTTGTGGATAGAAGTAGCCAACGACCAACATGAAGACAACGTTGATGACAAACAGCATCCCGACCAAATGGAAGAAGTGAATATCAATCTTGATGACAAAATTGAACAGAATATACGCTGACATACCAAAGACCAGACCCAGCTTGGCAGCAATTGCTGGCACACGCTTCGTTAACAGGCCGACAAGCACCACGCTGAGAATTGGCGAGTTGAAAATACCCTGTAGCTGTTGAATGAGATAGAACAGGCCATCCGGGGCATTTGCTACCAATGGAGCAACAATCATTGATACCAGAGCTAATCCCAATCCAAGGAACTTACCGACTTTCACGGTTTGTGCCTCTGTTGCGTCAGGCTTTAGTGATTTT
This sequence comes from Photobacterium ganghwense, assembly GCF_017329545.1. Lineage (NCBI taxonomy): Bacteria > Pseudomonadati > Pseudomonadota > Gammaproteobacteria > Vibrionales > Vibrionaceae > Photobacterium > Photobacterium ganghwense. Next base: position 465,984 of record NZ_CP071326.1, on the reverse strand, counting down.
TTGAAAATATTGACCGTAAATAGCGTGACGGATGAATTCAGGCCACCACTGAATGTAGAGAAAACCGCCCCCACAACCACAGCGGCGAAGAAACCCACCAGTACTTCAGGCAGAACCAGTTGTACCAAGTTCGGATAAGCATGATCAGGGTTATCAATTTGTCCCTGAAACACATGGAACGCGATAATGCCGGGCAGGATGATAATGGAAGGTATCATCAGCTTGAAGAACGCACACAGCAATACCCCTTTCTGGCCTTCCGCCAGGTTTTTCGCTCCCAGCGCTTTTTGTACAATCGACTGGTTAGTACACCAGAAAAACATATTGGAAATGATCAGCCCGGTAAACAGCGTCGAGAAAGGAACCAATGAGTCTTTGTCACCAATCGAGTTAAACTTGTCAGGATTACTTTCATACACCTCGAGAAGGCCAGACCATACATTTCCATCACCGACGTAGGCCAGCGCAAACAGCGTCACCATCAAACCACCGGTAATCAGCCCTACCCCGTTGATCGTATCAGCTACAGCGATCGCCTTGATCCCACCAAAGACGGCATACAGCGCCCCCATACCACCAACACCCCATACCATGATCCACATTGCCGTATCTTTATCGACGTTGAATACATGAGAAACCTGGAACAAGCTCTCCAGTGCAATTGCACCGGTATAGAGCACGATAGGTAACAGCGAGATGACATACATACTCAGGAAAAGGATGGAAGTAATGGTCAGAGTCTGCTTATCAAAACGTCTTTCAAGGTATTCCGGTATAGTGGAAATACCTAATTTCAGGTAACGCGGCAGAAAGAACATCGCAAACAGCACGATGGTCATCGCAGCCATTACCTCCCACGCCATCACTATAAAACCGGTTCGGAATGACAGCCCATTCAACCCCACCAAGTGTTCAGTTGACAGGTTCATCAGAAGCATAGAGCCACCAATGTATACGCCCGTCAGAGAACGACCTCCCAGAAAATAACCTTCGGCTGAATCCGTAAGGTGCGCATTTCGTGTTTTATAGTAGGCAACCCCTGCCACAAACAAGGTAAACCCAACAAACGAAAGAAAAGCTAGCATGATACCTCCAAACTTTGTATTACACGCTTTTCCAGAGCCAGAATCCGTTGGCACTGGTGTTATTGGATAGCAAAATAAAAAGCGAGCTACGCAAAGCAGCCCGCTTGATAGAGTTATAATTTGACTTCTTTACCGGTCTTCAGCGATTCAAGGGCTTTATCAGCCATCAATAACGCAAGTTCACCATCGTACCCACTGCATTCTGGTTGTGCGCGGCCAGCCAACACATCGACGAAATGTGTCCATTCTGCTTTATATGCAGCATCATAGCGCTGCAGGAAGAAATGCTCTGGTTTGGCAGCCACACAGCCAGCTTCGCCCCATTGCTCAACAGCATTTTCGTGAATGTTCTTCGCAGTCAGCAGCCCTTTTTCACCATGCAGTTCAATACGCTGGTCATAACCGTAACCAGAACGTCGACTATTGGTGATTGTCGCCATTGCACCAGAAGGGAACTTCATCACAATAAATGCGGTATCAATGTCACCGGCCTGGCCAATTGCAGGGTCAACCAAATTACTACCCTGAGCATAAATGGAGACAGGATCTTCCCCCATAATGAAACGCGCCATATCAAAATCATGGATAGTCATGTCTCGGAACATGCCACCAGATACTTTTACATATTCGGCAGGTGGTGGAGATGGGTCACGAGAGGTGATCAGTAACGATTCTGCTTTGCCGATACTACCCGCACTCAGCATCTCACGTACTTTTCTGAATTGAGGGTCATAACGACGGTTAAACCCGACAAACAACGGAACCTGATACTGTTCGACGATGGCCAGACAACTGCGAACTCGCTCAATGTCCAGATGAACAGGTTTTTCACAGAAGATGGCTTTACCGGCTTTCGCAGCTAATTCAATCAATTCAGCATGTGTATCCGTTGCTGACGCAATCAGCACACCGTGTACATTTGGATCAGCCAAAGCCTCTTCAGTACTCTGTTGTTTGGCGCCGTATTTTTCTGCAAGCGCTGCGGTTCCTTGAGAGAATGGGTCAATGACAGAATACAGTTGAGTTTCCTTATGATCTGCGATATTCACAGCATGAACCTGCCCAATACGCCCTGCGCCGAACAATGCGATGTTGTACATAACTACTCCTTTTAAACAGAACCCAGTTTGTGTTGTCCGTTTCATCACCGGCTCCTCTCAGTGCCAGACAGCTATGCCATAGGCTGAACCGCGCTGAACTCACTTCATTACATATGAATGCTGGTGATGCATCAGTTGATAGAAAAAATATACCACAAGAAATTTTTATTTCATGAAAAACAAAAACGAAATATTCATTTTTGCTCACTGTGTAACAAAATTCTCAATAAATTCAGAGAATGAAAATAAATCAATGTGAAACATCACAAAAACATTGAGAGTAGAGGGAAATTTGGATACCGAAGAACCGTTTATCGACGAACAAAAACAACAATAAGTTCGCCTAACTGAATCATACGTTTCAAAATATAATAAGCGAGGTAAAGATAAGAAGAGATGAGAAGAGAAGTACAACGTAAAAATGTATTTCACCGAGAACACTGAAGGTTACAGCCCGCTTATCATGCCATCAGCGAACAATTTCACGCCGGATAAAAAAAGAAATACGTAACACAGTCGATATACCCAGATTTGGCTCACCCGGTGCAGTAACCAGATCCCAAGTTTGACACCTATAGGAGCGAGGGGGATCAGGACCAGAGCAGTAAGCATATTCGTTGTGTCAAACTTACCTAATACAGTGAAAGGGATTAATTTTGCCAGGTTAATCAAGCCAAACAGCACTGCCATAGTGGCTATCAACGTCACTTTCTCCAACCTCAGTGGCAGCAAATATATACTGGCGGGTCCTCCTCCGGCATGAATGGTGGTACTGGAGAACCCGCACAATAGACTCCAGAATCCAGCGCGACCAAAACCTCTCCAGCCGCTAGAGCGAGTTGGTTTACTTTCACGATTCAGGAGGTACTGCAGGCAAAACAAAAGTGATAAAGAGCCAATCAGCAGCTTCAGCACATTTTCAGATGCATACCCCATCAGTAGCCCAGCCAGTGTAACGCCAATGATTGATCCCGGCAGCATGAGTTTGAGTTGACGACGATCGGCATGATGAAAGTGCTCCCGCACGGCGAAAAAATCCATCACACACAAAATGGGCATCATGATGGCAGCGGCCTGTACAGGGGGAATGGTCAACGCCATCAGAGGGACGGCCACAATGCCCAGAGCCCCACCCAACCCACCTTTTCCGATACCATAAATCAATACCGCGGGAACCGCTGCGACATAAAACCATGGGTCAGTCACTATCATTTTTCCCTCACCGGATATACAGATTGTTCAACGTTCAGAAATAATAAAAAAGCGCCCATACGGGCGCTTTCATGCACAGTTCAAATTGTCGCCCTTTTACAGCAGACCAGCATCTGAGGCAAATTTATGCAGGTTGTTATACCCCATTGTGGCGTATGTAAGCGGGTGAGCCACAGCTGGGTCTTGCTCAGCTTCTACAACTAACCACCCACTGTAGTTAGCCGCTTTCAGCACTTTGAACACCGCTGGATAGTCAATGCAACCATCACCAGGCACGGTATACACACCATTTAAGACAGAATTTAAGAAGCTCAACTTACGGTTCTTACAGTCGGCCAATACATCCGCCCGGATATCTTTACAGTGAACGTGATTGATACGATCTGCCCAACGTTCAGCGACCGCAATCGGATCAGCGCCAGCAAACGTCAGGTGCCCCGTGTCTAACAACAATCCCACTTCCGGACCAGTGTGCTTCATCAGGTTATCAACGTCTTGTTCCGTTTCAATCACTGTTCCCATGTGGTGGTGATAGGCAATTTGCACTCCCTGGCTTTGTGTGTAACGAGCAAACTCTGTCAGTTTCTTACCGTACTCCTCCCAGCGCTCTGCCGGAAACTCAGGACGCAGGTGCACGGGTGTCTCCTGTGCCCCATGAATACAGTTGGTCACTTCGCAAGCCACCATGACGGTCGCACCCAATTCACGCAACAGGGTCAAGTGGCTTTGTACTGCCTCAATTTCCTCTTCTACAGATCGTGTCAGCAATTCCAGCGAATACCAGCCCGATACCAGTTTCAAATCATGCTTTGCCAGAATTGGTCCCAACACACTTGCTTCACGCGGAAATTTATTACCTAACTCAAAGCCAGCGAAACCGGCTTGTTTACCTTCCGTCAGGCAAGTTTCCAACGGTGTTTCCGCGCCCAGAGTTGGCAGATCATCGTTAGTCCAGGTAAGAGGATTGATTCCAAGTTGAACAGCCATTGTGATACTCCTTAATCCATAAATAGTGTTGGTACTAGCCGCGCTGACGCCATAAGGTAATCAGATTGTGGTAGTTGACCTTGATGTGCTTCACTAATGTTTCATCATCTATTTTTCCGGCTAGCCACTCTCGGGATGGCTGGCCAAACAGGGTACGACCGACAGCAAAACCTTTGACAATGGATTGGGTTGCTGCCGCTGCGAATCCAGCTTCCAATTCTTCCTGTGGAGCATCGAGCCCAAGCAGAACAACTCCCCGACAATAAGGATCGCGCTCTTCAATCAACGCCGCCGCTTGGCTCCAGCTCTGGCTTGATAGTGGCGGCAGTTTCCACCAGTCGGGTTTCACGCCCAAGTTATAGAAACGTTTCATGGCACGAAGATACAGGGCATCACTAATCTCCATGTCGGCAGGAAGAATAATTTCAAGTAACAGTTCATGACCTGACTTACAGCATGCCTCGTAAACTTCTTTGACCTTCGCTTCCTGGCGCAGACGTGTCGGGTGGTCATCTTCCGGATGGAAGAAAACCAGACATTTCACAATGTGTTCCAACGGCCAGTCGATCAACTGTGAGCCGATATTGCCATGTTCAAGCTCCAACGGGCGTGAGCCTGGCTGCTCAATAGGGCGTCCAATCCACCACCCCTGCCCGGTAATTTCATTCAGTACATCCTGACCAAACGTACTGTCGCACAGCAAACCAACTTTGCCGTTCAGGGCCGCTTCTTCCGCCACTTCCTGGCTGGCTTTGAGAATAAGTTTCTTCAGTGGTTTGATTCTGGATATATCCGCCCCTGCGGCTCGTGCCATATCGACAAACTGGATGCGATGATCGAAGGCCAGCACACATAGTTCTTCCCACACGTTATTACGCGTTGTCACTCGATGCAGATGGTTCAACTCTGAATCCACATCTGGGCGAGGTACAACGTTCGCTCGAGCCAGATAATTATCCAGTTCAACTTTTGTCGGCATTGCAGGTGCACACCCATGGCGAGAGACCACCAGTGCACCACAAGCGTTGGCGTACGCGCATGACTGCTCCCAGGAATCACCATTAAGGTAGCCGCGCAACAGACCGGACATAAAGGCATCCCCGGCGCCTAGTACGTTAAGTACATCGACTCTCACTCCGTGAACAGTGATACCTTCATCCAGTGTTTCCGGGATCTCATCAGTAAAGACAGAGCAACCCAACGGCCCACGCTTACAAACAAATTCCGCCTGAGAAATTTTACGCACATTACGCAGTGCTTCGACGGTATCCGTCGAACCACCAGCAATATGGAACTCTTCTTCTGTCCCAACAATCAGATCGAACAACCCCAGAACCTCCTGCAACTGTTCGGTGACGCTGTCAGACTCGATGAAACGGGTTTCGCCATCACCCAACGACGTTAGTCCCCAAAGCACCGGACGGTAGTCAATATCAAGGGCTGTTTTCACACCATTTCGACGGGCATATTTCAGAGCAGTGAGTACAGCTTCGCGTGTTTTCGGATGTGAAAGATGAGTACCTGTAATCGCCAGGCAGCGTGCCGATGCAATATATTCTTCAGAAAAGTCATCTCCGGTTATCGCCATATCCGCGCAGTTGTCGCGATAGAAGATCAGTGGGAAAGTCTCTTCATCTTTAATACCCAGAATGACTAATCCGGTCAGACGATCTTTATCGGTGATCAAATGAGTGGTATCACAGCCAACACGAGTCAGCTCTTCACGCAAAAAGCGCCCCATATGCTCATCACCAACTCTTGCCAGCATTGAAGACTTCAATCCCTGACGCGCTGTTCCGTAAGCAACATTCCCTGATGAGCCACCCAGATATTTACGGAATGATCCCATATCTTCCAGACGAGCACCGATTTGCTGGCCATATAAATCGACCGCGATACGACCCATGCATATCACATCAAATTTCTTTTCAGTATTCACTTCCATAGCTCCTTACCAGCTCCTGCCTTACACCAGCGATGTGAAATATTGAATGCCTATCAGAACAAGCAATGAAGTTGCCTCTGTTTCACGCTGGGTGACTGCAAAGCACCATTTGTTTCGATAACTCATTTATACGAAATATTTGTTTTATTTTCAATCAATATAAAAACAAGTATTTCATTATGTGATCTCCGCAGAGTTTCCTTTTAAAGACAGGGGAATAGCGCCACAGCTCGTTGAGCAATATTGCCTGTCATCAAATGTGAACAGGGAGGAGAAATGAGTTTCATTGATATGAGTTAAAACTGAAATGAAATTTTCATTTCAAAAAAACAGCCCTGTACAATGCATACAGGGCTGTCGCTTTGAAAGTAAGAATCTTGCGAGTTCTGGAGTAATTGACCGCTAGTACTGTCTTGCCTGCTCGGAAAGCACTCGCTTAATATCGTCAGCCGCTTCAACAATTCTTGGATCATCAGCAACCTGCGCAGTACCGGTACGCCACCATGCCTCGTAACCATGAGTCATTGTCTTCGGCAATACTTTGATATCGATAAGCGAGGAAACCGCCTGCTTACGAGCATCTTCCAATGCGGCGAGTAGTTCCGCTTCGGTGTGTACCGTGTACCCCTTGCAACCATAACTTTCTGCGTTCTTGGCAAAGTCGACTTTCACTAAGTTACCGGTCATCCCGCCTGTCGCAGGGTCTCGATAGCGATTCTCTGTACCATAACTTCCCATCCCCTGGCTCATCTGTAAATTGTTGATACAGCCAAATCCGGCATTATCAAATAAGAGCACCGTTATCTTCAGCCCTTCCTGAATAGCGGTCTGCAGTTCCGAGTGCAGCATCATATAAGAGCCGTCTCCGACCATCGCGTACACCGGTTGCTCAGGGCAGGCAAGCTTCGCTCCGACTGCCGCCGCCACTTCGTAACCCATACAAGAGTAACCATATTCCATATGATAAGTATCAGGCTGCTTTGGCTGCCACACACGTTGCAAATCCCCCGGTAACGAGCCAGCGGCACCAACCACGATAGCATGATCTTCAAGGTGCTCATCCAACAGCCCCAATACGCGAGTCTGAGTCAGACGAGTTTGAAGTGCGTCGCTGTACTCCGACAACTTATCATCGAGATGACCAGCAATTTCAGGTGAGAATCCGTCCTGATATTCAATTGCAAACAGTCGCTCCAGCTCTGTTTTCCATGCTGACTTCGCGAGCCTGATTTCATCAACATACCCGCTGCGGTATCCCACCTGTTCCAATTGATCGCCAATCGCAATCAATGCCTCTTTGGCATCAGCAACGACCGCAGAAGCATCCAGTTTATAAGCATCAAACTCAGCAACATTGATCGTCAGAAACTCAACATCCGGATGCTGGAATAAGGATTTCGAGGCCGTCGTAAAGTCGGTAAAGCGGGTACCAACCCCAATCACGAGATCCGCTTCTTTGGCAATCAGGTTAGCAGCCAGACAACCCGTGGTGCCGACACCCCCCAGATTCAATACATGGTCATAAACAACAGCGCTTTTACCCGCTTGTGTTTCCCCAAACGGGATATTGAAGCGTTCAGCAAACAGACGAAACATTTCATGAGCTTCACTGTAACGAACCCCACCACCACACACCAACATTGGCTTTTTCTTGCTGCGAATCAGCCTCACGGCGTCTTCAATCATGGCTGCGGAAGCCGGACGACGTTCAATCCGATGTACTCGTTTTTGAAAAAAATAGTCTGGGAAATCGTACGCTTCGCCCTGCACATCTTGAGGCAAACAGATTGTGACAGCACCAGTGTCAGCCGGATCGGTGAGCACACGCATGGCATTAATCATCGCACTCATCAGTTGCTCAGGACGGGAAACTCTATCCCAGTAACGGGATACCGGACGAAAACAGTCATTCGTACTGATAGAACAATCATGATACTGCTCAACCTGCTGCAACACAGGATCGGGCTGACGCGAGGCAAATACATCACCAGGCAAAAAGAGAACAGGGATACGATTAGCAGTGGCGGTAGCAGCCGCTGTCACCATATTTGCCGCGCCAGGACCAACGGAAGATGTGACCGCGTAGATTTTTTTTCGCTTTTGCTGCTTGGCGTAACCCATGGCAATGTGAGCCATTCCCTGTTCATTACACCCCTGATGAACCACCAAGTCACCAGCATCCTGCTCCAGAGCCTGACCCAAACCAACCACATTGCCATGTCCAAAAATAGTAAACACACCATGAATAAATTTTTGCTGTTCACCATCGACGTCGACGTATTGCTGGTTCATAAACTTCACCAGCGCCTGGGCGGTTGTCATTCGTAAGGTGCTCATAACCACTGTCTCTCCAATCAAGCAGGCCGTTGCAGAATCCATTCTTATTGAATGTGTCGCTTTATATCTGCCCCACCCTAAGGGGTTTTAGTCTTACAAAATAATATATGGAACATTTTTTTCATTTCAAGACAATTATGAAACGATATGGTCTTTTGTGATCTTGGTATAAATCCACAGCGCTTCATAAACAGCGCCAATTATCCTGACATCCTTTTTAATTAATTAAAATCATATAGATACACCAATCTATATAGAAGAGCCCTGCCGCCAATAACCCCTGTCATCACAAAACACGAAAAGAGGAACAAGCAGAATGAAACTATTGAAATAAAAATTTCACGTGATAGATTTAATGAAAGTTAAAAATCAATAGAGTTTTACTTCACAGGATGCAAGACACCGGCGGGTGTCATCATAAGCAGAGGTCTAGGATGTCAAAGCTACTCTCAAAATATCATGCGCCTGACGCACATCACCGTACACAGCAGATCACACCGGAATCAGCCGGTTGGAAGTATGTGGATTTTCAGGTCGTTGAACTGGAAGCTGGTCAGCGTGTTGAAATGCCAGCCTCTGAAAATGAAGTTTGTCTGGTATTAGTCGCCGGTAAAGCCACCGTCTCAACGCCAACAGCCACGTTCGAAAACATTGGCGATCGTATGGATCCTTTTGAACGCAAGAAACCTTATGCCGTTTACGTTACCCAAGGAGAAAGCTACTGCGTGGTGGCAAACACCGCACTTGAGCTCGCCATTTGTCAGGCTCCGGGAAAAGGGAATTACCCGACCCGACTGATTGCTCCGGCAGATATTAATGCAGAACACCGTGGTAACGGGAATAACCAACGCTATGTCCACAATATATTGCCAGATGATAAAGAGGCTGACAGTCTGCTGGTTGTTGAGGTGTATACCAATGAGGGGAACACGAGTTCCTATCCAAGTCATAAGCACGATCAAGATAATGAGCCACATGAAACTTATCTGGAAGAAACCTATTACCACCGTCTGAACCCGCCTCAAGGCTTCTGCCTACAACGCGTGTATACCGATGACCGCTCACTGGATGAGTCGATGGCCGTTTATAACAAAGATGTGGTCATGGCTCCTAAAGGCTATCATCCGGTAGCAACCATGGCTGGGTATGACAACTACTACTTAAATGTTATGGCCGGCCCGACCCGTAAATGGTTATTTACCTGGGAAGAAGAACATAGCTGGATAAACAGCGAAGAGTACGCAGCAAAACACCGTTAACCGAGTTCTCTTTGTCTTTATTGGATAATATTGCCCTGTTTGACCTCACTCAAGCAGGGCTTTTTTGTCTGCTTCAGCATGCCTTAACACCAAACAAATCAGCCCATCCGAACGGCTGGGCTGAAAATGGTTTTTCACACGCAGTTTCTAAACCGACAAAAACACTGCCAACAAAAACACTGCGACTTTAAGGTAGGGAGTTAGCGGCTTTCAGACAGCCATTGTGCCACCTGTTTGGTGTAATAACTGACAACCAGATTGGCACCAGCACGTTTAAAGCCGGTAAGAGTTTCAAATACGACCGCTTTCTCATCCAGCGCACCGGCCATTGCCGCAAATTTGATGGACGCATACTCGCCCCCGACCTGATAGGCCGCCAGCGGCAGGTTAGTTTCTTTTTTCAGGTTAGCCAATACATCCAGATAAGGTGTACCCGGTTTTACCATCAAAATATCGGCGCCTTCTTCTTCGTCCAGCAGCGCTTCCACCAGCGCCTGACGGCCGTTCGCGTAATCCATTTGATAGCCTTTACGATCGCCGTCCAGTTCACTGTCAACAGCCGCGCGGAAAGGGCCATAAAATGAAGAAGCAAATTTTACGGCGTGCGCCAGAATCGCCACGTGCTCAAAACCAGCGGCATCCAAGCCGGTACGAATAGCCTTCACCTGACCATCCATCATCGCGGAAGGTGCCAGCATATCAGCGCCGGCTTTCGCAGCGGTAACACTCTGCTTCACCAGATTTTCCAGTGTTGCATCGTTATCGACACAGTTGTCGTGGACAATGCCGCAATGGCCGTGCGAGGTGTATTCACAGAAACAGATATCAGGAATGACCATCATATCCGGGCAGGCTTCTTTAATCGTTCGAATCATCCGCGCCAATAGACCATTGTCGCTCCAGGTATCGCTCCCTTCCTCATCCTTGTGGTGAGAAATACCAAATGGCATCACGTAACGAATGCCTAATTCATACAGAGCTTTTGCTTCTTCAGCCAACTGGCTTTCCGGTAAGCGGACAATACCCGGCATGGTCGAAATTTCAACCGGTGCCGTGATGCCTTCTTCGATAAACAACGGATGGATTAAATCGGTGAGTTTGAAATCATGCTCACGGACCAGTTCGCGCATGTTTGCTGTATGACGTAAGCGACGCAGGCGCTTAAACGGAGTTGGAAGGGTTGTCATGGACGTCTTTCCCATTGGATACATTTTGTGTGACAAAACTTATCACTGTTTGGCACAAAAGTTTAGGGAATATTCCCCACTTTTGTCGCGGGAGTTATGGCGCTCGGCGTCACCGCCCACACAAAGAAAAACAAACCATTGATTTTAATGGCTTAAAATACCAATGGCAATATCATCGCCTCTCTGGCTGCCTGCCTGACCGGTTATCAGCATCACGGTACATGCCTGAAATTTATACAGATAAAAACCAACAAAACCATTAGCCCGAGCAGGTTTGCTCATACTCATCGCGCGCCTGAATAACCAGATTTACAGCCTGCTCAATCAGCAAACTGGCAGGGGCATTGATATACGATACCGTAAATCGCAACGGACTGGGTTGCCAGTCAGCGTCAAGCAGCACTAAGTGACCACTGGCCAGTTGATCGCAGATCACTTCTTTAGGCAGTGAAGCAATACCGACCCCTTTTTCGACCAGCCGTACGCTGGCTGACAACGAGCTGGCAGAGTAAAAACGCACAGCTAGCCCCTCATCTTGCTTAAAATGACGCGATATTTCATGGTACGGGGCAGTATTACGGGCGTAGGTAATAATTGGCCACTGAGCAAAATCTTCTGCTTTAGCCTGCTGGCTAGTCAGTAAATCAGGGTTGGCCACCCAGTAAAGCGGATAATCACAAATCACCTGATTGATAACAGAAGGCTCCGCTATGGGCCCAAGTAACAGCGCAATATCCACATTGCGTGCCAGCAATTCTTTGCGCAAATTCACCGTTGCATCGACAATCAGCTCGACTTCCACATCCGGTAACTGCTGTTGTATTAGCTTCAGGCAATCCGGCAACCAGGTATGAACCAGCGTCTCGGACACACCAATACGCAGCATACCGGATAACGCTTTTGCCGAGTCAGCTTTGTATTTCAGCTTTTCAGTGTTGGCGAGGATTTTCTCTGCCAGAGGCAGCAACTCTCTTCCTTTTGCTGTCAGCGACACCACTCCTCCTTCACGATAAAACAGCGTGGTATTCAGCGCCTGCTCCAAATTCGCAATCCGGGTAGAAATGGCCGGTTGTGTGGTACACAGATGCTCCGCCGCCTGTCGAAAACTGCCGAGATTTGCAATCCATACAAATGTTTCTAGCTGTTTCAGGTTCAACATAGCCGCTTCTCCTTCGCGTAAAATCCCTATCAGTAACAAGTAAATACAGAATAAATCTCTGACCTATAAATTTTATTTATCAGGTAAGCCAAAAAATCAAGAATAGACATTATCGCAGGAAGCCTTATTGTTACCAAGTATTTACATAATAAGAACCAAGGAGTGGTCCAGATGTTAATCTCAGGAGAAAAAGAGTCCGTTACCCTGCAAACGCTTTCCCTGGCCGAGCTGCGCCAGAAAATACGCGTGAATGCTTATACCGGCTCAACCAGCGGGTTGGCGCCCGGCTACCTGCAGGCCAACCTGGTCATGCTGCCAGCTCACTGGGCGAATGATTTTCTGCTGTTTTGCCAGAAAAACCCGGTTGCTTGTCCACTAATTGGTGTCACAGAACCCGGCAGTCCGTTTTTGGCCGAAATCGGAGCCGATATCGATATCAGCCGTGACGTACCGGAATACCATGTGTTTTATAACGGCCAGTTTGAAACCTCGGTTTCGGATCTGAGCGAGCACTGGCGTGATGATCTGGTAATTTTTGTTCTTGGCTGCTCATTCTCTTTCGAAGAAGCCCTTATTCAGTCTGGCCTGACCGTTCGTAACATCGAACAGGGTCGCAATGTATCAATGTATGACACCCAGATCGCCTGCCAGCCTGCCGGTCGTTTTTCGGGCAACATGGTGGTCTCTATGCGCCCGTTCACGCCTAAAGACGCGATCCGAGCGATTCAAATCACTAGCCGTTATCCGAAGGCACACGGTGCGCCTGTTCACTTCGGCGACCCGGCAGCCATTGGTATCAGAGACATCAACACGCCAAATTACGGGGAAGCGGTTGATATCTTCGACGGTGAAGTACCGGTGTTCTGGGCTTGTGGAGTAACGCCACAGAATGTCATTCGCCAAAGTAAACCACCGATCTGCATCACTCATGCGCCGGGCAAAATGCTGATTACTGATTTGCTGAATAATGCACTGTCAGTGCTTTAACACACGTCAAACAGTCAATTCAGGGAGGAAACCGCATGAAAATCAATTGTGATATGGGCGAGAGCTTTGGCATCTGGAAAATGGGCAGCGATGAGCAAGTCATGCCTTATCTGGATATGGCGAATATTGCGTGCGGTATGCATGCATCTGATCCCACGGTAATGCTCAATACCGTCAGGCTGGCCAAGCAACATCAGGTCAGTGTGGGGGCGCATCCCGGTTATGCTGACCTGCAAGGGTTTGGTCGCCGTCAAATTGCAATGAGCCAAGATGAGTTGTCTGCCCTGTTCATCTATCAGGTTGGAGCTCTGGCAGCCATTTGCCAAGGTGAATCTGTCTCTCTCGATTACGTAAAGCCTCACGGTGCACTTTATAACACCATGATGAAAAACGATGAGGTTTTTATCACTCTGGTTGAAGCGATGAGTAAAGTCGCTCCGTCTCTGCCACTGGTTGTTATGGCGGTACCCAATCATGAGAAATACCAAGCCCTTGCCGCTGATTACGGCATTCAGCTGTGGTTTGAAGCCTTTGTGGATCGTGCTTATGATCAGGATGGGCGACTGGTACCACGTACTGTGCCGGGCTCAAGTTATCACGAACTGAACCAGATCCGCCGTCAGGCTCGCCAGATGATCGAGGAAAGAAGCGTTACCACCCTTGATGGTCAGGTTATCCCTGTACATGCCGACACCTTGTGTATCCATGGGGATGGTCCATTGGCACTGCCCACCGCCCAGCTGCTTCGCGATTTATTACCGCCAAGTAACCCATACGGAGGCGCCTTATGACTATCTCGATGGCTATCACCTCAATCACTATCACGCCAGTTAATGAAAGCTCTTTGATGGTGTACTTTGCCAATCAGGCCAGTCCGGAAACCGCTGATCATATCGCCGCAGTGCTGCCAGTGTTACGTGCAGAGTTAGGACAATATCTGGTTGATCTTGTCCCTTCGTATACCTCCATCCTGGTGACATTCGATCTGATGGCTATTGGCCAGCGTGATTTCACAGCCCTTCTCAAACAGGTGCTGTCAACCGCTGAACAGCGGCATTCCGAGACCGAATTAAGCCCCATGATCGAGCTGCCTGTTTACTATGGGCCGGAAGTTTCACTTGATGCCGATGAGATCTGCCGCCACACCGGACTGGATTTTGATCAGATCATCTCGATCCATGCCAACACGATTTACCGAGTCTATGCGATCGGTTTTGCACCAGGATTTGCTTATCTCGGCAATACGGACTCACGCATTCATATACCGCGCAAGCAAACGCCACGCGCCAAGGTTCCCAAAGGCAGCCTGGCACTGGCTGATCAACAAACTGCAATCTATCCGAAAGCCTCCCCGGGCGGCTGGCAGATCATAGGTCGTACCCCAATCGATTTGATCGATTTTCAGCGGGAAAATCTGACCGTGTTCGAGATGGGTGCCAAGGTCAAGTTTACCCCGATTACCCGAGATGAGTTTCTGGCATTGGGTGGGGTCATTGAAGAGGAAGAATATCGCCGCGCAGAAATGCGCGCAGCGGCTGAACCGGTCAGGGAGGTGGCATGACATTACGTATATTAACACCGGGGCCATTGAGTCTGGTGCAGGATTTGGGTCGCCACGGTCATCAGCATATTGGCGTCAGCCCTGGCGGGCCAATGGATGAACATGCTTTTTTATGGGCAAACCGTTTGCTGGATAACGCGTTAAATGCAGCACAAATCGAGATTGCAATGGGGCAATTCAGTTGCGAGTTTCATGCTGATACGACAATTGCATTGACCGGAGCAGATATGAATGCCCGCCTTAACGGAAAACCTGTTGCCTCTTGGCAAAGCCTCCGCGTTCGATCCGGTGATCAGCTGTCATTGCGCGGCGCACGAAACGGTATTCGTTCGTACCTGGCCGTTAAAGAGGGATTTAAAGTCACTGGCGTTCTCGACAGCTGTGCAACGGTTATGCGTGACGGGCTGGGCGGTTTCAGCCGACAAGGTGACAAGCTGATGGCGCAGGATCGCCTGCGGTATAACGTGACTACCCCAATGCCAACGCGCAGGGTACCGGAGCAATTCATTCCCGACTATGGTCAGTTAATTACCCTTAGCGTCATTCCCGGCTACCAATACGATCTGTTTGACCAAGCCGAGCGCGAGCGTTTTTTCAGCAGTGAATTTACAGTAACGCCGCAGATTGATCGCATGGGTTATCGCCTGTCCGGGGCTGCCATTGCATGCCAAACCACCAGTTTGATCTCTGAAGGGATCGCGCTGGGTGCAATCCAGATCCCCGCCGACGGACAGCCGATCATCCTGATGAGGGATCGTCAGACGATCGGAGGCTATCCCAAAATCGGCTGTGTCACGGCAAGGGATCTGAGCAAGCTTGCCCAGTGCCAGCCGGGAGCGACCGTTCGTTTTATTGAAAAGGATCTCTATCAAGCCGAAGCCGAGCGCATGATTGAGCATCATTTTTTTCGCGGATACGTCGGTAAAAAACATGCCGAACAACTACTGAATCAAGCGAAGTAAAAGAATCCCCTAACTGTCAGTGGTAAGTGAGATCACTTACCACAGGGAGACGCACGCAAAGATAAACATCATAACAATCATATCAACAAGACATACATTGCCCAGCGGATACGGGCTTTTCAATACAGGAGTAGACTTATGGCATCAGAAAAAGTGATCACTCAGACAGGCGGATCGTCAGCATCAGCGATGTCTGCCACTGCCAAACCACGTTCAGGATCAAGTTCAGAATCACGTTCCGGTTTTAACTGGTCGCTCATCATGGGCGCCGCTTTCCTGATGGCAACCTCTGCCGTTGGCCCCGGCTTTCTGACCCAAACTACCGTCTTTACCCAAACCCTTGGGGCCAGTTTTGCCTTCGTCATTTTAGTTTCCATCCTGCTCGATATTGGTGCACAACTTAACATCTGGCGGGTAATCGTTGTGGCCAGAAAACGGGCTCAGGATATTGCCAATGAGCTGCTACCGGGACTGGGTTTTGCTATTGCAGGTGCCGTTGCCCTGGGTGGACTGGCATTCAACATCGGTAACGTTGGCGGTGCAGGAATGGGCATGAATGTGCTATTCCCTTCCCTGTCACCGATTGTCGGCGCTGCAATCAGTGCTGTTATTGCGGTAACTATCTTCCTGCTGAAAGACGCCGGTAAAATCATGGACCGCTTTACCATTCTGATGGGTGGTGCACTGATTGCCATGACACTGTACGTGCTATTCTCCACCGAACCGCCTGTGGGTGAAGCGCTGTATCGCTCTGTCTGGCCAGAAAATGTGGATGTGATTGCTATTGTTACACTAGTGGGTGGTACGGTTGGTGGATATATCACTTTTGCCGGCGCACACCGCCTGATTGATGCCGGAGTCACCGGTCAGGAAGCCCTGCCACAGGTCAACCGTGGCTCGATTTCAGCAATCAGCCTCGCCTCTCTGGTTCGTATCGTCCTGTTTCTGGCCGCGCTGGGCGTCATCAGCCAGGGCGTGACACTGGATCCAAGCAATCCACCGGCTTCTATGTTCCAGCATGCTGCAGGTAATGTCGGGTACAAACTGTTTGGTCTGGTGCTTTGGGCGGCAGCCATCACCTCGGTTATCGGGGCGGCGTATACATCTGTATCTTTCCTCAAGACCCTGCACCCGGCTATTGAAAAACACTCAAGCGCCTGCATCATCGGTTTTATTGTGACTTCCACCATGATCTTCTGTTTTGTGGGCAAACCGGTCGCGCTACTGATTATTGCTGGTGCGCTGAACGGTTTCATTCTGCCCGTTACCCTTGGCACTATGCTGGTTGCCGCTCGTAAGAAAGCCATCATCGGCAACTATGAACACCCCGTCTGGATGTCGGTTGTGGGCTGGTTGATTACAGCAATGATGGCCGCCATGAGCCTGTATACGCTTTACAACATGTTCATCAAATAACGCTGCATACCAGACGTTGGACACATTAAAAACAAATCGTCTAATGCGTCATGATAATCAGGTGTTGCATAGAAAAAGACCGCTCATTAGAGCGGTTTTTTCTTACTAAGTAATGTCATTACCCTTCAGCTGACATATTTTGTACTGCAGAAACTGCCTGTTCACTGGACAGTGATTTTACTTGAGCTTCCAGCTCTTTTGCTGTTTTCTGGCTGACAAACTCTTTATACAAATGATCCTGAGTCATTGGATTCATGCCTGGAACTTTCATCATTGCAGCTTTAAACTGTTGTTCAGCTTCTACTTTCGGAATTGTCACCAGAGCACAAACCTGATCTTTGCCAGCAATGTTCACGATAGCGACTTTCTCAACCTGGCTTTTTGTCAGTGAAACACTTGCCACTTGTTTCGCAACTTGCTCAAACGAAGTACCGGATGTTGTCATGCCAGATGCACTTTCCATCTTCTGGTATGACTTTTCAAGTATGCTGGCTTTCAACTGCATATTCTGCGCCAGGGTATTACGAGCCAACGAAATCGCATGGTTACGATCAATAGAAAAGTTACCAGAACTTACGACACAGTTCGAAGCGGCAAAGCCATTAGCCGATACCGGGTTCATCACCCATTCAGGCATATTCGTGATGTTACTGTTATTTGCCTGATTAGCATCATTTGAAGCACAGCCTGCCAGAGTCATCGCCAGTACCGCTGTGGCAAATACGTTTGTTTTGTTCATATTGTGTTCCTAAAAGTAATACGCCGTCAGTAAATCGTTAGAAAGCAGGCATGGCTGAACTTATCGTTCACCCGCCAGTTCAATGTCAAAAATAAGAAGACAGATCAGCCGCTGATGCCTGTTCTTTTTCGAGTAGCCGTTCTTCGATATCCAACGACAGTTCTCGACAATGCGTGCTTTGACATTGCTCTGTAATCTCCAGTGCAACATCATAGTTCTCATTCCGAAAAAGCCAGGATGCCAGCTCAAGCTGTATCCGGTCATCTTTCATAGCAGAAACGTCAACATATTTTTCAAAGTAGTGAACGGCTTTCGGCTGATCATGTTTGCTTAGTGCCAGTGCTACCAAGCTAGCCGCATCCATTGAGACATCAGGTTGTTCCATCAGATAAGGCAGCAATCGGTATAAAGATTCAGATTGATGGCTCTGAAAATACACAAAAGCATAGTTCAGTGCCGTCAGGTGCAAATTTACCCCTTCGCCGGTATCCGCTACCGTCGCAGAACAGCCCGCCATTTGGGTTGATACCTGCTGATAGTGAATGTCGGAGATGCGGTAACGGAGATTCGCCATTGGCCAATCGCTTAGCGTTTCAGTGATTAATCCCTTTGCCAGTAATTGCGCTTCATACCGTTGCCTGAGCGTTAACCCTAACCCTTTCCGGCACAACGATTTCATTTGATCAATCGCTAAACCGAACTCTCGTTGCGCAATCACAGACACCTTTTCATTGCTGCTCAAAACACGGTAACGGGTACCCGCAAACTGCCAAGAGGATTCACTTAAATCAGGCGAAGCGCTAAGCCATGTTGGCAGGCACAAAATGCCTACCAACATGATTCGGGGATTACAGATCATTTACACGACTAACCTGACCTGATGGCCCTTGAGAATGGTTTCCATCTTCTGTTAAACCACCGGATGATTGAATACGGTGGGTCGTGCCAACGGTTTTACCTTCGCGGACTCGCTGGTCATTTTCTGCCGCCGCTTTTTTTGCAACAGCCTCCAGTGATGGCGCATACACAGCAACCGCCAGCATCCAGTCACCATCAGTACTTTTAAAGGTTTTCACCGAAACACCCGGCGGCACTTTACCGGCGGCAAATGACTTGTAAGATTCTGCATGTTTTAGGTTATTCATGAACGTGTGTTTGTCTTCCGCAAGCACTTTGGCATCAGCAGGGTTAACGCTGTCTACCGGATATTCAAACTGTTCATTCTGCTCCAGTTGATTTTCCGTAAACCCACCCTCCCAATAAATTTGCTCACCTTTCATCACCGCAATCAGGCCATTTCGGGCTTTTGCCTGCGCTTGAGATTTCGCAACCCCCAGCAGCTTACGTTGTACGGACTTGTTCTTGTTTTCGCGAATAATGGATGAGCCAAACCCAAGCACAAAAGACTCACCAGTTTCCATATTAGTAATAACTTTGGCACCAACAGGTGGCATCACTCCAGCCTGCAGATCAGCAATGATTTGTTTGAAGATGGCATTCGGCTCAGTAGTCTGCGTTAATGCTCCAACCTTCCGCTTTGTTTGCTCCCGAGTTTTTGGTGTCGAAATCAAACTGACTCGTACCAATTTTTCAGTGGGATCGTCATAAACATCAAACGTGACATATCCGGCCAGTGCCCCTTGCACCGATTCAGCACAATTATCGCTGGACAGGCTGGTGGTATTTGCAACACTTTCAGTCGCCGTATCAATGGCATCAGTAACTTCAGTCATGGCAGTCGCACATGCGTTGTTCATGCCATCCATGTTCTCTACCAGTTGCTTCTTCGCAATTTGAAATGCCTTCATATATGCGGCACGTTTTGACAACAAAGTCGCATTACGGTTTTCATACGTTTCGTAACTGGCAGAACCGGTTGACAAAATGCCCACACCTGAGCTGACAGCGATCATTTTCACACCGTCTTCCTCATCTTCGATTAGGCTCTGGTGCGCCAATAAAACAGCAGCCTTAGGATTTTCAGCAACAATCACCCCAGCAACGTCTTTTACGTCACTGGTATCAACCGCCTGAGTAGCTTCTGCTGAAGCTGTCGCCGGTACCAAATCGTCGAGATCAAAATCTACACTGGCATTGGCAAAGTTCATTGAACTTGCCACTACCAGTGACAAAAACGTTTTTTTAAACATGATTAATCCTGTGTGATTACATCACAGCACACTGAGTTGATATTCATTCAGAACGGTCATTCGGGATTGGTAACCAGGCTGATGGGTTTGTAATGACGGTTCTATATATTGAGCCAAGTCTCCGGCATCGCTCATTGAACGCAACTGAACCACCACCTTTCCGGACTGACTTTTTAGCTTCACATCAGACACACCATGAATCGCACTTAACAAGCTGTAGAGCCTACCTTGCTGACCAGCAGCCTTTTGAGAGAAAATCAACTCACGTACAGGCCCACCTTGCATAGCCATTTTTTGCACTGCCTGATGCAACTGTGCTTTAAGCGCATGCTGATTGTCTTCCACTGCAAGATGAATTGCTGCCAGTTCATTGAGCATGCCGGGCTTATTGGGCAAGGTCATAAATGTCGGATCATTTCGCCAGGAACTGTACTGATTACCGGCCCTGTCTACGACAGACGCAGCCATTTCGAGCTGTAAACCTGAAGGAGTGACTTTCTCCTGCTCTCTCACATTGAGAATAATGCTGGCCTGAGCAGGCTGTGACGACAGGTTAAAACCCATATCGGCTAACGCTGTGCTAAAGGTCGTTTTCACCACCGGCAGCCGAGCATTAATGTAGACTGACGGACGCCCAAGGCTACTGATCAACCGAGCGATACGACTCTCAACCTGTTCACGTTCCACAGTCACATCCAGCGTTACAGTGACCGTTCCATTCGCTAAACGCTGTTGTGAAATCTCGCTCCACCCAGTGATCATTCCCTGCGACTGCATTGACAAAGACTGGCGCGCCACTTCAACAAGGTTGAAATCATCACTAGCAGATGTGGCCGACATCTCGGAATAAGACTGTTGTAAGTACCCGGACTTCACCATAACGCCCAGCACCTGACTAATCGCGCGCCGAAAAGCATCCTGCTCTGCCACTTGCCTTGCTGTCAGTCCAGTCTGGGCATCATGCTGCCCTTCGCCGGTAACAACAACTGACATCGTTGGTGCGTCAGACCATTCAACATCATCGCCAAAATCATCCTCATTATTAGACGCTGTCGGTGCAATACGAACGGTCACGCAAGTATCATCGCCCTGAATTTCAGGTTGACCAAAGTCCGCCTTAACAAGACCCTGAGAAATTCCAGAGACCAGTGTTTCGCGCTGAGATTCGCTGTAACTGTCATTAAACAGTTCATTATCAGAAGATGATAGAGAGAGGGAAGATTCACCCTGAAGAAACAGCCGTAATTGGTTTAGGCCATCTGCTTTTGCGGCTTCAACCGCCGCCGCGCCGCGCCCATAGGCACAGCCCGTTTCAATAAGAGCCAGTGTAGACTGGCTCTTATCAAGTTCAATCGCAGAGGTACTCATGCACACAAATAAGCTACTCAGGGCAAAGCCTTGCGTCAGCTTTTTGGTGCCCATGTACTACGTTCCTTCATGAATTCCATTGGAACACCCACGCTGACAGCGAACAATCGACGCTGACGATCTGGGCGATAGATGCCTTTTTCTGCTGAGTCCCGAACATCATCAGCGGTATCACTGTCTTTCCAACGCACCATTTTGCCTTGGGCACTTTGCTTGCTCGGATTAACAGTTGCCACACCAATAGGTTCAACAAAACCGGCGCTGTATTCAAACACAACCATGGTTTCATTTGGCAGTACACCCGCATTCTGACCACGATCCAGAGAAATACGATCCCCTTTCACGCCCATAACCTGTGCAGTAGCCGGCATCTCTTTAAGCAAACGCGTTAGCATGATATCAAAGCCACGAGAGGCCATTTCATTCATCACCGCGTTGACGTCCTTACCGCTTTCGTAGTTGAAGCCGCGATAGTAACTACCATTTGCAATGACGGTGGTATAGCTGTCACGATCGCGAACGTCAAAGTTAGAAACGCGGATTTTGCCAAGGTTCGGGTAACTAACCTTCTCTTTGGTATAAGGATCAATCACACCCGTCGACATTTCCATGGATGTCTGAAACAGTGATTGAGTCGAACCAAACAACATATCACCGGTTTTCAGCACATCCACTTTTATTAAATAATCTGTCGACAAGCGCCCGAGAGCTGACTTTTTCCGAGCAACATTCACCGCCCCTTCATCAGCCAGAATTTCTTCCATAGCCAGATTTACCGCATCGTTGTCACGCGTCACAATTCGAAAACGGTTCACGCCAGCAAACTGGTTTTCCAGTGTATTTTCCAGCGCCTTTGAACTGAATTTGGCAATGTTTGAGTGCATACTATTAAACACATCAGCAGACTTGCCGCGCAAACTTGCGCTCACGTCTGTTTTCACATCACCGAAATACATACGGATAGTTTTCTTGGCTAACGGGCAGCGACTGTCTTTTTCAGTCGCCTCATACGTGCAGAACTGCAGCCCCTGCGTGTTGAAAAAAGCAGGGACTTCAATATCGCTGTCAGTAAAGTCGTGCGCAGATTTACCAATGATCAACGAAGAATTACCAGCATTACTTTCGACCGAATAACTCTGGCTTCCCTGGTTAGTCTGACAGCCGGCCAAAGCGAGCGCTACTGTCATCAAACCTGCTAGTTTGGTCACTTTCATTACGATCTCGCTTTGTCAGCTACCACGCTATCCAGTTTCTCAAGTTGATCGATAGTGCTCTTATCCATCATGATCAGTTTGTTAGCATCAACAACCAGATCCATACGCGCTTTCATTTCATTGTAAGCTTCGACTACAGGAACAACTTCGGCCTCTTCTGCTGCTGACATCAGGTTCGTAATAACACTTGTACCTGACTCTTTTGCAATCAGCGTCGCGTGATCTTTTGCGATCAACGCAATTTCACCAGCCTGAAGGGCAATATCTGCCGCCAGTTTTACGTTCTTTCTGAAGATACCATCGGAAGCTTTTTTGTATGCTTCAACCTGCGGACGGATTTTCTTACGCTGAGGTTTACCTTTGTCGAACTCATCCATTGCTACACGCAGTTCTTCATCAGATTTATCTGCATTCACTTCAAGGAAACCCGCTACATCACCGTGCTTGTTCGCCATAGTGCGGTAGTCAGACAGCACATCACACTGGCGCTCCTGAATAGACACCATGACTTTAGAGACATTATCTACGGCATAAGAGACTTTAGTGAAATCTTTACCCAGCTCTTTACAGTTTGTTTTCAGTTCCTGATTCAGCTTTGTGCGGTCTACCGTTGCTGTTTCAAAACCCGGGATTGAAGAACAACCCGCCAGAACCGAAACCATAAAACCAGCCACTAATGTCTTTTTGAACATTACCTTTATCCTTTGTGTAACAGTGAATATATTGAGTTATTTTTTATTTGTATCATCAGTTTTTGTCGGGCATGGCGAATGGCATGCTCAACACTCTGCGGAGAGTCACCTATCTCCGTCAGCGTTTTTTGCCCAACAACCACTCCAGGGTTATTGGCTTCAAAAACTTGAAAAGTCAGCGCTAGCTTGGCCATGTATTTATTATTTTTATGCCCTTGCTTTTGCTTACTTTTAATGTAAACAATCAGTTTTCCTTTGCCTGTAGCTTCCAATAGCTGCGACAGTGTTTCTGCTGCCTGTACAGATAATAAATCTGCTGAGGAACGAATTTCGACCGGAATTCGTTTTTCTAATTCATAAGAAAGCTGAGTCAGTTCCGACTGGTCGGATAGAAGCGGCGAAGAAGTATTCCCCGACAGCGACCCCAGTACTTTCAACCACATTTTAGTTTGCTGTAACTTTTCCTGTGCATGTTTAATACGCAATAATGACGACCATAACTGGTTGTCATTTACAGTTAAAAAGTCTCGGATTAACACATGGTTTGCGGCAACTTCATGCTCTAAGGCATTTATCCACTGCGTCTTATTAACTTTATATTGGTACTCACAACCCAAGTTATCGCATTCCTTATTAATAACTTGCATTAAACCAATTTGGACAGGCAATGACTTCACACTGGATTCGAAAGCATAACTGCTTTCAACCACATCGTTCAGTTTCACCTGAGTATTTCGCTCTGCAACTTCAACTTGGCTATAGACCTGAAGAGCTAATTGCTCCCTTGCATCTGATATAGCTTCTTTCTCATTTTCCCCTATACCTTTCACGAACAAATAGTCATCTGCGATCACCGGTGTATTCGTACCCAGGAGGCATAAAGAAATTAACGGCAGAAATAGCCGCTTTATTAAATGCTTCACAATTATTATTACTCAAGGAGATAGCCGCAGAAAAATGTACCTAATATTCAACGACACTGCAAACAACTATCTTCATGATTATCAATAGATAATCAGCATAATCATTCACCAACAAACGCCAAAAGTTTGACATCGCTCCCATAACCAAGAGGTCAAACCACGTCATTCACATCTCTCAGCACAGAGTAAAAGCGGCTTTAAGTGATATTTCATCGTGACAATAAAAACTATGTTCATTAAAAGTTAATCGCAACTTTATGAATACCACTTAGGGTATAGGCTTATTATTGAATAAATCATTTTTGTGATCTAAATTTACTTTAATCAAAAAAACATCATTCAAAAGTTCAAATAAAGTACAGCTTAAGTAAGATGCTTTAAGAAAATGTCTAATATTTTACGATTCATCATTAAATAAACGGGCAAAAATTATCCGATAATAGTTCTACACTACCGCCTTTTAATTTTTCCTATGGGGTAAATTTAAATTTGTTCTTCACACAACACCTATTTCTATCCATCACAGCAGTTACTTACCATTAACAACCATATTTAACAGGGAAGAATATGTTCGATACAGAACAGAAAAACCATGAGAATAGACTAAGACTCTGAGTATGTGCCGGTGAGTAAACAAAGCCATCGCAAGTTTTCCCTTGCTGAGGGAACCGGCCATGACTGCATGCTGATAAAATAAAAATCCACTGAAAAAAAGTATGAATAGGTAGCTATATCACTCACTGACCCGAAGATATAAACGGGTCAAAGAAATTGGTCACCAGCAAAAACAGTAGTGAGATAGCAATCAGCCATGCTGAAAAAACAATTTCGTGATACGCCATATTCAGCAATTGCATGCGTGCTGCATTGCCTTTCCGGGTTTGCTGCCAAACTTCATAGCAACGAGCCAACGCTAACTCAGCATTGGCCTCATAACCATATTGCTTAATTTCGTTCAGCCAGGTTGGTGGTAGATCTAACCCATAATCACATCTCGGCCTGAGCGTGCGAAACAAAAAGCTCCATGCTGAAAGCAGTGCCGCATAGGTAAAAACAACTGTAATGGTGGCCACCCAACTTAATACGTCAGATGGAGGAAAGAAGACCGCTGCAGCCAAAAACACCAGCACAGTGAAACCTGCAATAACGGCGGAGTGCACCCCCAACAATCCTGCGGCTTTCTTGTCCAGGTGCAGTTGGTATTTCAGCTCATCATCCAGCGCCTGACGCGCATGTTGATAAAGCACCGCGAGGCTGTCTTCCGGCATCAAAGGGCAACCCTCTGTTTTTTCTCCTGATGCCTGAGAGTATAGCCTGACCTCGTGTTCTCGGTTTCCTTTTGCTGGTCTCCTAAAAGTGGCATTACAAGAGGGGATGGCGTTCAAAGTACGACTTGGTAAACGCAATAAATGCCCGCAACCGTGTAGGCTGATATTTGTCCTGATGATAAATAGCAGAAAACTCTACCGTCGGAATCGTCCATTTATCAAACACTTCCACCAGCTTTCCTGCATCAATCTCCTGCTGGCAATAGCAACTCGGGACACGGATAATCCCATTACCGGCTAATGCTCCTTTCACCAGGATGCGCCCGTTTCGGCACAATAGCGGACCATTGACCGTCACTTCAGTTTGCTGTCCTGTATCGCGGCTAACGTAGCTCCATCGCTTTACGGTACCGGTCAGGCAACGATGATGTATCAAATCTTTAGGGTGCGTTGGTCGACCATATTGGCGGATATATTCGGGACTAGCGAGCGTGTTCATACTCACATCCAGTAATTTTCTGGCAACAAAACCGGCGTCGTCGAGTTTTCCCATCCGAAACGCAATGTCGAAATCATCTTCAATCAAATCTACGCGATGACTGCTGAAATCCAGATGAATATCCACATCCGGGTGCAGCAGCATAAACTCTGACACAATGTGCGCGATGACATCTTCTCCGAGATACCCCCCGACACAGTTGATTCGGATTTTACCTTTAACTTCGTTGACATCATCAACCGCAGCCAAGAGTGCCTGATCAATGTTGTTCAGCGCCCCTTCGCATTGCTGATAAAAATGCCTTCCTGCATCAGTCAGTTTGAGGGTACGTGTTGTCCGGATAAGCAATGTCACCCCCATCTCTGTTTCCAGCTGACTTATTTGCCGGGAAACATGCGACCGGGAAACATTCAGCACTTCTGCCGCCTTAGTAAAGTTTCCCAATTGTGCAATAAGCACAAAGGATCGAATGTCCGCCAGATTAATGTGATTGATCATCTCAAGATACTCCCTAACTGCTCTGATTGTTGCAGTTGAACAACAGTGTTTCAACCTATGCGATATATATCAACAATGATGATTTATCTACACTTCATTTATTGCAGCCAACATGCTGTTCAGGCTGATAAATCATCAAAATGATTAAGGACACTAAATGAAAGCATTGATCGTTATCACCGGCGCAAGTTCAGGTATTGGTGAAGCTATCGCGCGCCACTTCAGCACACAGGGGCATCCATTGCTGTTGCTGGCTCGTCGTGTTGAACGGCTTCAGGCCATGGGCTTGCCACATACCCTCTGCGAGCAAGTAGATGTCACTGACCAAGCCAGTTTCGAGGCTGCTATTCAAAAGGCAGAAGCGCAGTATGGCCCGGTAGATGCTTTAATCAACAACGCTGGCGTGATGTTACTTGGCCAGATTGATTCGCAGGACGCATCTGAATGGAAACGCATGTTTGATGTCAATGTCCTGGGTCTGTTGAACGGTATGCAGTCGGTGCTTGCTCCTATGAAAGCCCGCAACAGAGGGACCATCATCAATATCAGTTCCATTGCCGGTAAGAAAACCTTCCCAGATCATGCTGCCTACTGCGGCACGAAGTTCGCTGTCCATGCCATTTCAGAAAACGTTCGGGAAGAAGTCGCCGCCAGCAATGTGCGCGTAACAACAATCGCCCCAGGCGCAGTTGAAACCGAGTTGCTGTCACATACATCCTCACAGTCGATCAAAGACGACTATGATGCGTGGAAGGAAGAAATGGGGGGCGTTTTAGCGGCCGATGACGTGGCTCGAGCTGTCTTGTTTGCTTATCAACAGCCACAAAATGTCTGTATCCGTGAGATAGCACTGGCACCAACGAAACAACAGCCTTAAACACAAATCTGCGCTCTGGCAGCCTTTAATTGGTATGCCAGAGTCTTTGTAACCATGATTCATGCCAAATCTAACCCGGCGTCACTCTGATGGATAACAGAAGATACTGCGTTTATCTCATCGAAAGCTTCACAAATCCCCACACCAATTTTCACAAATTATCACAACCACGTGACCATCATCACGGGATAGCTCCGATAAACGCGATACCATGCCGTTCTCTGTACCTGAACATAAAAGCTAACATCTCCTATGAGTAAGAAAATTATTCTAGATACCGACCCGGGCATCGACGATGCAATGGCCATCCTGTTTGCCGAAGCGCATCCTGATATTGATTTAGTCGGCATTACAACGGTTTACGGTAATGCTACTATCGAAAACGGCACCCGTAATGCGTTGTACCTGAAAGAACGATTTGGTTTCCGTTGCGATGTCGCCAAAGGCGCAGAAAAAGCTTTAGTTCGTCCACCTGTGGGTCCGACAGTTGTGGTTCATGGTGAAACAGGATTTGGGGATCTGAATGCCAGCGAGCCTCAACATACCAAGGCCGATCCTCGTCCGGCATATCAGTACATCATTGATACCGTAAAAGCGTCTCCGGGAGAAATCACGCTGGTCGCAGTCGGCCCTTTGACCAACTTCGCCTTAGCACTGGATGCCGCGCCTGAAATCACCACCCTGGTTAAAGAAGTAGTCATTATGGGTGGGGCTTTTGGAATGAACGATCACCGTGGTAATGTCACCCCGTTCGCTGAAGCCAATATTCACGATGACCCGCATGCTGCGGATAAAGTGATGACAGCCGACTGGCCAGTGGTCGTGTTGGGGCTGGATGTCACCGAAGAAAGCTTTTTCTCCGCTGAGTACCTGGATGCACTCAGGGATGAAGGCGGTGAGGTGGGTCAGTTTATCTGGGATGTCAGCCGTTATTACCTGCGTTTCTACGCCAATAAACTGGGGCTCAATGGCTGCCACGTGCACGACCCTTCGGCGATTGCCTATGTGATTCAGCCTGAGCTTTTCACGTTACGCAAAGGACCGATTCGGGTGATGACAGAAGGTCCGGGCGAAGGAATGACACTGCAAAAATTTGATGGTCGCCGTTATCAAACCGATGATTGGAAAGACATGCCGAATCAGAACGTAGGCGTTGGAGTCAATGAACCAGCGCTGTTAAACCTATACCGCGAAGCCATTATTGGCTATGAAAACAATCGTCAGGGGTAGCAGAGCTAATCACGTTCAACAGGGGACATAGGTTCCCTGTTTTACTTTACTGCCATATCAAGCATCGCCTTAACTGCGGTGTCTATTTTCATTTGTTTCTATTATCCGCCGGTTTCTCTTTTCACCTTTCCCTATTCTCAGTATCACTTCTTATCTTTCATCCCTATTTCCCTTCTCGTCTGCCGTTTCAAAACGCATGATGACCAACGAAGAGAGTAAAACTAAGGCACTAAATCAACTGAGTGTTCCACGTAAACCAATCAAATTCCCGAATGGATCCAGCACCTGACACATCGACAATCCGTTTTCAATGCACATTGGTCCCCGATACACAGTCGCCCCCAACGACGTAAAATGTGCAATCGCCTCATTGAGTGAAGAAACGCGCCAATAGAGTACGGTTCCCATTTTTCCATTCCCCACTTTTTCATCCGCCTGCACAATTTCCAAAGAAAACCCGCCCAGGTTGAGTACCGTAAAGTCAAATTCGGGTAAATAAATCATTTCGGCTTCGGGAAACGCCTGCTGATACCAGACTAATCCGGCCTGAACATCCGGAACATGAATTAATAAAGCTGAAGGGATCATGATTCTCCTTAATACGCTAAGGACAACATTCAAATAGAAAAACAATCAAGTTTTAAAAAGGCGTGATTGCACCGTCTACTACCTGTGTAGGTACTAAAGTATATGCAACGAGACAATAGAATAAAGCCCCTGAGAAAGGGGCTTTATGAAATTAGATCAGGAAATCGTCCAGCGACTTACCTTCTTTTTCGATTGCTTCTTTCAGTGGTGCTGGCATACGACCCTGGCCAGTCCAGGTACGCTCTTCGCCATCAACCATAAATTTGTATTTTGCAGGGCGTGGCGCACGCTTTGATTTTGGTGCTTCGTCCAGCATTGCCAGAAGCTCTTCAGGAGAAATACCTTCAGCAGCCAGCATATCGCGGTACGCTTGCAGTTTCTGCTCGCGCTCTTTATTTTTTGCGCGCTCTTCCGCTTCCGCTTCTTCACGCTCAGCGACAACAGACTGAAGCTTCTGTAGGCCCTCTTGTAACTCTTCTAAGGTCATTTCACGAGCGGTCGCACGAAGGGAACGCAGGTTTAACAATGTTTGGATAACGTCGCTCATTATTATTAATTCTTTCAGAAAGGAAAATGGTATTATAACGATAGTTCACTCTGACGACTATTATCTTTTTCATTTCACCGTTAATTAAATTTCCCCATTATTTTTTCATTATTCTCTGAACTATTAATGTGTGATCTTCTCACGTTGCCGTTGAACCGTTTTCTCTTTGTTCAGGACACAATGGATTCCACCACCTTACCAATTAAATGACTTGATGCGTCGGTTCCGAACTACTGCAGATGTTCCTTGATGTCAGTTGAGCTATACAAAGTCTGCATGGAATACAATTTGCGGAGTTCACTTTCGCTTACATGCTGAATGAAGCCCCAGAAAAACACCATCGTTCAAAGGAAAGAACAAGTGCTTTCCCTATTGAACTCACACATTCTGATGGACAAAAATCAAGTTGATAGTTTCTGCACCTGCTTTTCTTAATTCAGGAGTGGCTTAACATCACATTCTCAGAACGGAATTGATACTCCCTTACGTTCATAAAACCCCATATTTGTGTGATAATTGAACGCATAATGATTACTTTCTATATTAGAACAAAATGCTATTTAAGCCCTTGATGCTCAAAATAATATGATTGAATATCTCACCTAACTGCTTATCGTTGTCCGCGGCGACAACTTCGTTTTTCGCAATCGATTAAGATTCAAACCACAGGTTTCCCAGTCATGAAAAGTAAACATATTTCTACCCTCGCGGTCCATGGTGGCCATCAACAAGACGCTGGTCATAACGCTTTATTCTCACCCATTTATACAGCCAGCAGCTTCATTCAGCCAAACCTGCACGAAGGGGGAGAGTTCGCCTATTCTCGTGTCAGTAACCCGACCCGTCATGCCTACGAAACCGCGCTGGCTGATTTAGAGCAAGGCTGCTATGCCACGGCTACGGCTTCAGGGATGGCGGCAACCGCGCTGGCCATCGAACTCCTGCCTCATGGTTCCCACATTATTGCAATGAAAGGAGTTTATGGTGGCACCTATCGTTTGTTTGAGCGACTGCGCAAACAGAATAATCAGCTCAGTGTTGACTATATCGACCTGAATGATCTGGATCAGGTCAAACAATCCATTCGCCCTGAAACAAAAATGATCTGGATTGAAACCCCGACCAACCCACTACTAGAGCTGGTTGATATTGAAGCTGTATGCCAGTTGGCTAAACAGCATGATCTGCTGACCTGCGTCGACAACACCTTTGCCAGTGCCTGGAACCAAACGCCACTGACGCTGGGTGCGGATATCGTGATGCTTTCCACCAGCAAGTACATTGGCGGACATTCGGATTTGATTGGCGGTGCCCTGATTACCAACCGCGACGATCTGGCGAAAGAACTGGACTTCATCAAAACCACCGTCGGGGCCATTGCCTCACCGTTTGATGCCTATCTGGCACTGCGTGGTATGAAAACCCTAGCATTGCGTATGGAGCGTCAATGCAGTAATGCGCTGGAGGTTGCTCGTTTTCTGGAGTCTCACCCAAAGGTGGCGGATGTACATTATCCGGGTCTGGAAAGCCATCCTCAGCATGCACTGTGCAAGAAACAAATGCGATCCGGTGGTGCCGTAGTCACAGTACGCCTGAAAGGCGATGTGGAAACAACGAAACACTTTATTGGTAAACTGCAGTATTTCGTGCTGGCAGAGTCACTCGGAGGTGTGGAAAGCATGCTGAACCATTCAGCTTCCATGTCCCATGGCTCAATGACACCGGAAGAGCGAGAAGCCATTGGCGTTTATGACACCACTCTGCGCCTGTCGGTCGGCATTGAAGATATTCAGGATCTGCTGGCTGATCTTGAAAGCGCACTGCGCTGAGGGTAAGTCATGCAAGATTACGGAATCTGGACCGTTATCACCCCACTGGTAACCATTACCCTGGCAGTGTTAACCCGTCAGGTCATTCTCTCATTATTGGCGGGGGCATTGGTCGGCTATACCGTCATGGCGGGCTTTAATCCGCTGGTTGGCGTTCAGCATACCCTGGACAATATCATTGATGTGTTTGCATCTGCCGGAAATACACGCTCCATATTGTTCTGTTTCATGGTTGGCGGCATTATTCGGCTGGTTCAGGTAACCGGTGGTACACAAGGCATGGTGCACTGGCTGACAGAGAAGGCTAATGTCATCAATAACCGCTACGCTGTCCAGCTACTGGCAATGATCACCACAATGCTGATCTTCATTGAAAGCTCCATATCACTGATGTCAGCAGGCACGGTTACGCGGGATCTCGCCAGCCGATATAACATTTCCCGAGAGAAAATGGCGTATATCATTCAGTCATCCTGTGTATCGAGCTGCTCCAGTGTCATGATGAATGGCTGGGGTGCCGCTATGATGGCCATTATCGGGGTGCAGATCAGCAATGGTTTCCTACAAGGTGAACCTTTCAACATTCTCCTGCATTCCATCCCGTATAACCTAATGGCGTGGTTTTCACTGGCCAGCGTTCTATTTTACATTTTCAGTCAGAAATCCTGGGGGCCAATGGCCGTGGCCGACCGCCGTGCTGCCAGCGGCAAAGCCCTGCGGGATGGTGCATTTCCGATTGCCGGGCACGATGACGTGGAACTTATAACGTCAGACAGCCGTGGCCATCCACTGAACTTTGTCATTCCACTGGCCACCACCATCATCATGGTACCCATTGGGTTATATATCACCGGTGATGGTAATATTGCCCATGGTTCAGGTTCAACGGCGGTTTTCTGGGCAGTAATGGCTGGAACGGCAGTATCTTTTGTCTACTTTCTCTGCCGTAACATCCTGACTGTGGATGAGTTTTTCACACACCTGCTGGCCGGATACTCCTCGATGATGCCACTGGGTGCGATCATGACACTGGCCTTTCTGATGGGTAATCTGTCAGCCGAACTGCACACCGGGCAATACATCACTCAGAGCATAGAGGGAGTACTACCCGCCGGCTTTTCGGCCAGCTTTGTATTCCTGATTGCTGCACTGATGTCGCTGGCAACTGGCACGTCATGGGGTACGTTCGCGATCATGATCCCTATCGGCGTGCAGATCAGTGCTGCAACCGGTATCGACCCGCATCTGATGATAGGCGCGGCGATTTCAGGCTCCATTTTTGGTGACATGACATCCCCTATCAGTGACACCGGGATTGTTTCATCCATGGCGACCGGTAATGACCATATCGACCACATCAGAACTCAATTCCCCTATGTGCTGTTGACCGGTATGGCCGCTACCCTCTGCTTTGCGGTATTTGGCTGGATATCGCTCGGGTAGCCACCGAATTTGGCAGATGTCGATGGATTGCAGTATTACATGCAGATATAGGGCAGAACTCACGTTGCAGAGCCGCTCTCCATAGAGAGCGGCTTTTTTATGACTTATCCAAGACCTTTGAGAACGCCCCGCAAGACTTGCATTGATAACCGTGCTGATAGAAGAAAAGCGGAAATCCTAACAACAGAAAAACGACAAAGGCCGGTTTTTTACCTTTAGTGTATGGAACAAGCTGAGTGCTGCCACAACAGGGGCAGCTGTCACGTTCATCTGACACCCTCTGCCCTGAAGCTCTTACCCCGGCCGCCATAACACCTGATGTATCAGCCCCAAACGCATCAACCTCAAACGCATTGGCTCCATCATCCAGACATTCAGAAAAGTCAGCCTGTAAGATGGTCAATGCCGCTTCGGCGTCAGAATCTTCCACCAACAAGCGAACCCCGCCAATGGCGTCAGAATAAAGCCATTGCATATTAACCGTATGCTCATCTGCCAGGGTACTTTCTATGCCAGCCGCCTCCAGATTCGTCTTTGCGAGGTGGGCTTCATGAGGAAATGAAAAACGGGCAACCACTTTCATTGGTTTTTCTCCGTGCCGAAATGACTAATCGTAAGCTTATCAGGGATCTACTGCTGATACACAGGATATCTGTCCGCTTATACTTTAACGAGGTGCTGCCCCTACTTTTTCGGTCACATTATGTTTACGGCGTAACCGGCATTTTTCCGTGAACCTTTATTTTTCTCTAACTATCAGATTCACAACAATTAAATGATTTTCATATGAAATTATGAAACGTGATTAACCCTACGTTCAATATTATTGTTCAAAAATTCAGAACGACTTGATTCAAATATTGACCTTTATCACAGCGACAAACAGGAATAATATAAATTTCAGACAGCGATATGAGAATGAATAAACTCAACCATTCTGAACACTCGCTGAATATAATAACCTAAAGCAATATTGGAGAAATTATTATGAAAAAAGTTAGCCTAACTCTTGCTGCTGTATTACTGTCTGTTTCATCACTGTCTTATGCTGACATTCAGGTGACAGATAGCGAAAACGGCGCCTGGATTAAAGTCACCGAAAATGGAAAACCTGCTGCAAATTCAGTTATTTCGGTAGAAAACCAACCACAAAGTCTTTCATCATTCAATACCGATGAAACGGGTCGCGTATTTATTCCACTTGCCATGAACCACTCAAGCTCAGTGAAATTTAAAGCTGTGACCACAGATGGTAATGAATATACCCGAACGGCTTTCCACAGCGTAAATAAAAAATAATCATGATGTTAGCGCCTGTAAATATGCCTTTTCATGGATGAAAAGGCGCAATTAACCCTAATATAAAATGGGATTAATAAGATAAAATCTTAACCTAAGCTGAACAATTTATTTGTTTTTTGAACCTCTTTAGGCCGCCCAGAATCCATTCGCCTACATCAAGTGATCCTTTCAATTTTATGTCGTTACAGGCATGATGGTGTAACAATATGGCAACCCCGTATTTCAACGCCAAAACAGAAAAACTAATATGGCAAAGACAAAGGGGTCCCACTTATCCGCTTATCCGCGTAGCGCTTATGTTGCGAGCACGTACAGGTCACCGAGACCCTGCCCCCTTCCCAATAAGATAAAGGAATCGTATTAAATGGCTGAAAAACTCCGGATAGACATCATTTCCGATGTCGTTTGCCCTTGGTGCATCATCGGCTTTCAACGCCTGACACGGGCTATAGAAGAACTGGGTGCTGAGGATAAGGTCACCATCGTCTGGCAACCTTTTCAGCTTAATCCGCATATCCCGCCGGAAGGGGAAAACTTGCGTGAACACCTGGCCAAAAAATATGGGACCAGCACGGCGGAAAGTGTGCATGCCCGTAGTCACCTGACCCAACTGGGAGCAGAAGTCGGTTTTCAGTTTGATTACTTTGATGAAATGAAAACGGTGAATACTCGCGACGCACATATCCTGCTGGGCTATGCCAGCGAGTTCGGCAAACAGACGGAGCTGGCAATGCGCCTGTTTTCGGCCTTCTTTTCCGAGCGCAAAGATATCTCTAACCGCTCAGTTTTAAGCGAAGCACTCACCGCTGTTGGTCTGGATACCCTTTCGGCTCTTTCAAAGCTGGATGACCCACAGAGTATCAATGAGCTGGAGGCCACTGTGGAGCAACTCCGTCAACTTGGTGTTTCTTCAGTCCCGACTGTGGTATTTAATCAAACCGATGCCCTGACTGGCGCGCAGCCGGTTGAGGTCTATAAGCGGTTGCTCGAAGAATTCCTGTCAACTTCAGAGTAGTAACGGCTTTAACAGTACCAACAGCTTCATATCCCGAGCCGAAAGCAACGCGCTAACCGTATTTATCAGAAAGGGCAACCACGGTATAACCCAAGGTATTCAGTGCCCTTTCTTTCTGGTTTAGAGCTGACTTGCCCGGGTACTTCGCCAGATATCGAGCACTTTAGATTCATGGATGACAATCGATAAAAGAATCAACCCGCCTCCCAACATTTGTGGCCCGGTGACCAGTTGTCCCAGAAAAATAAAACCAATGATTAGTGCAAAAATAGGCTCAGTTAGTTCAATCAGCTGAACAGACTGACTGCCGATCAACGTTAGGGATTGTGTGGTACACCAAAAGCCGCCAATCGTCGGTAGCAGTGCAAGCATCATCAGGAAATACGACCCTGAACCTGTCGGAAGACTCCAGCCTTGCAACGTAAAAGGAACAAACAGGTACACCACACCGAAAATCAGTAACGTACCTACCGGTATCAGGCCACCGCCTAAGCCAAGTTTTTTGGTCAGAACCAGAAAACAGGCATACCCCAGCCCCGCGACTACCGCGAGAAATAACCCATATTCCCCATGCTCTGCCAGCGCACGAGTATCAACAAACACAAGATACAGCCCCAAAATTGCCAGTAACATCGCTATCATTTCATGTCGGTTAATCCAACGACGTTCCAGCGCAGCATTAAGCAAGAAGGTTGCAACTGTAGACGCGCCAAATAAACAGAACACGACCACCGCGACGTTGATGTACTGGTAGGCGGCCGTTTCAAAGTAGTAGAGTACAAAAAATCCAAAAAACGCGCAGATCGCCGTGTGCTTCCAGTATTGTCTGATGTACCGTAACCAAGCTCGGAATTGACCGGTGACTAACAGCAGACACCCGATGGTTATCAATGCAATCAAGCATTTATAAAAAGCCACCGCTTCTGACGGCATCCCCATTTGGAACAAACTGACACTAAACAAACCCACTGTGCCATTCAATATGGCCGCCAGCACCGCCAGTAACGCACCGTATACTTTCATCTTTTCTTCCCTGTCTTATCTGCCTTGATGCCGATTTCCTACTGAGTCACGACGCTTCGAAAATAGCATTTGTTCATTATCATCATTGTTTTCTATCCATTACCCGATACTCACAGGGTAATGTTCAAATCCGTCGTGTTCGCAGCGTCTTACGTCCAGTTTCCCGGCATCGGCAAAGACACCGGGAAACGCTCAGTTATACATTGCTTAATCACGGGCGATGGCTTGCGCCAGGCTGGTCTTGTCGCAACTGGCTTTGTCATAACTAGCCTTGTTATAAATAGACTTGTTATAAGTAGCCATGTCGTCATCCGTTTTAGCCGGAACAGTCCTTGCTGCTTTTGGCTTAAGGGTGATCAACAGAATACCGGCCAGGAACACGCACGACGCCGCAATTTGTGTTACCGACAACACCTCGTCATAGATCAGCCAGCCACTGAGCACACCAAACACCGGCACCAATAAGTTCAGCGGTACCACTGTGCTCATCGGATATTTCAGCAGCATCCTGTTCCACAACCAGTAACCAAACAAGGTGGTCGGGTAAGCCTGAAACAACACAGCCACTGTCGTCGAACCATCCCACGCCTGGTAGGCTTGAGCCAGAACGTCAGTACCGTTTAATCCGATGCTGAGCCCGACCAACGGCAGCGGCGCAAACAGCATCCCCCACACATTAAAAGCAAAAACCTGTTTCACATTGGCTTTCTTCACTATCATGCTGACGATAGGCCAGGAGATACTGGCCATTAATACCAGTGCCAGACCAAATGGGGTGATATTCCCCTGAGTCCCGATAATGGATATCACCAATCCCGCCATCGCCAATACGCTTCCAATCGCCTTGTTACGACTCATGGACTCTTTGTAGACGAGAACCCCAACTAAAATACTGAACAGCACGTTGGACTGAAGAAGTACCGATGTCATGCCAGAAGAAACGCCGGCCGTGATTGACCACGACGCCATTCCCCAGACACCCACACCAAACACCACACCGTAGCTGAACAAATACCGCCACGAGACATCTGGCTTGGGAATAAAAAAGATGATTGGAAATACGGCCAATGCAAAACGCGCGGCCACCACCAGCAAAGGATCAACATCTGTCACCCCCATTTTGATCATGGAGAAGTTGAACCCCCATATCAGCATTACCAACACCACCAAACCTAAATCTTTACGAGCCATACTCCCTCCCTTTCTCTGCATTTTTATTGTTGGAATAACGGTAGTGTGGCTTGTTCATATCAACCGGTACAGATACAATTTTTAGAAACAAAACCAGTACAGTTGCCAAACTGTGCACTAAAACCAGGATGTACTTCCATGACAACGAACGGGTGACACACTGGTTGCCGCTACCTGGCACGCGGCAAAAAACACGCCAAAGCAAACATGATGAGATAGGGATAAAACACGTGATGAGTGACGTAATGAATGAACAATCAGGCGCAAAGACACCGAGATACAAGCAGTTAGCTAACAAGTTTGTTGCCGACATTCATGCCGGACGCTTAAAGCCGGGAACCCGAATGCCCTCGCTACGTCAGTTTGCCCGACAACAGCAGGTCAGCATCTCGACGGCTGTCAGCTGTTATGAAGAACTCAAGTCATTGGGTTGGATTTCAGCCCGTCCTCAGTCTGGCTTTTACATCTCCTCAGCCGAATTACCCCAAGATTCGTCGCATCCCTATCCGCAATGGAGCCAGTTTGTCAGCCAGGTCTCCACCCCAAAACCGGCACAAACCGTCTTTGAACATGGTCCTCTCGGCGTCTCGTTTTCTCCACTGGATGAGCAGGCGGTACGTGAAATGGAAACCAGCTTTCGCCGTGCGATAAGACGGATCGGCGACCGATTGTCCCGCTACCCCGACTATCAGGGCGAAATCTCACTGCGTCAGGCACTGGCCAACCACTTTACCCAGCAAGGCTTTCCTTTTCAGGCTGGAGAGCTGGTCATCAGCCATGGCTGTCTGTCGGCAATCAAAGCCGCGCTGGAAACCTGTACCCGGCCTGGTGATGCCGTAGCCATCAACTCCCCCTGTTTCAATGGCCTGCTGGAGTTGCTGGCGCAAATGTCACTGAACATTGTCGAAATCCCGTCATTGGACGAAGGCATTGACTTGGCACAGTTGGAATTTCATCTGAAAGCGGGAAATGTTCAGGCGGGGCTGTTCAGCACAACATTTATGAATCCGCAGGGCATCACCATGTCCGTTGAGCAAAAAAAGCACCTGGCAAAACTCGCGAATCACTACCAAACCCCCATTATTGAAGACGATGTCTACCTGGAGTTATCGCACATGGGTGAGTTTGTTCTGCCAGCCAAATATTATGACGACGAGGGGTATATTCTGTGGTGTGGGTCGGTGTCTAAAACCTTGTCACCTAGCTACCGGTTGGGCTGGTGTCTGCCGGGAAGGTATCTTGAAATATATCTGGCTAAATTTTCTGCCGGATCGTTTGGCGTTGCCACTCAAATCCAGCTGGCGATTGCAGATGCTATCGAAACCGGTGCCTACACTCGTCTGCTCAGGAAAAAACAGATTCAGCTTTTAGGCCAAAAGCAGCGATACAGCGACTTCCTTCGCCAGCACCTGCCGAAAAACAGCCGTATCAGCCAACCGCAAGGAGGCATTGTACTCTGGTTACAAATCCCGGGGCTGGATGTAAAGGCAATGGAGCAGGATCTCCAAAAACACAAGGTCGACATTCGCCTTGGGCCGTTGTTTACTTCGCTCTCGCTCTATCAGGATTGTCTCCGGATTAATATCGGATATCCGCTCAATGAGGCGGTCAAAGAAGAATTGCAGACACTGATCGCGATTATTCGACGTCACATTACCTCAGACGACTGACAAAACTGGCCGGGGGTTATTCCAAATCGGATCTTAAATGCTTTGATGTAGGATGAGTCATTCTGATACCCGACCTGATGTGCAACAGCCTGTACCGGCACACCGGCATCTAGCAAGGATAAGGAATAAATCAGACGCAGCTGCTGTCGCCACAGGGCAAAAGAAGTATTGAATTCTTTAACAAAAAGACGAGACAGTGTCCGCTCTGAGGCGCCAACAACCGCCCCCCATTTGGCCAACGACCAGTCCAGAGAAGGGGCGTCAGTTAACTGGTCAAAAATCTGTCTGATTCGCCTGTCTTGGGGGATGAGCAAACTGTAGGAATATGACTCTTCCTGATGAACCTGATCATACAGCACATCCAGTAAACGCAGCCGCTTATCGCGTTCTTCATCGTTCTGAGAGTGTAACCCGTTGTCCCACTTCTGGCATTCCTGATGTAATAGCAGAATCAGCGACTTCAAAAACGGCGTCATCGAAACTGGTTTTAGTCGATCACTGTAGCGGCGACCAAACGACGGATTAATATACAAGCCAATAAAGCGTGTTTCTGTCAGCGCCACTGACTCATGACGAACCCCTGCCGGAACAAACAGCGCCGACGTATGCGGCACCAGAAATTGCCGTTTCTGTTGCAGATATGAAGATAAAGGTGAATAGCACCCGGCGGCTTCAGTCGCTTTTGTTGCTTCTGTTATTTGTGCTGATTTTATAACTGAGGTTACATCTGTTGCTTGAGTCTGCACGACCCCTTTTACCGGAAAAATCAATTGATGCCAGGTATGGTGATGCCAACTGTCTACCCAGCCTTTCGGCATCCCTATCACTTTGGCCCACACAACCTGATCGGGTTGGCTGGCTATAAATTCATTCGCGGGCACATCTTGGCGGGTTAGCATGGTTTAGTGTCTTTACAGCCTTATACGGACATCAAGTGCAAATTGTAACATGTCTTTGTTTTCAAAGCAGAGAGGCCAATATGCACATTCATTTTATCATTCACGAGTCATTTGAAGGGCCAGGCTATTTTAGCCTGTGGGCGCAGAAGCACCAGTACACCGTGTCTACCAGTCGGGTCTATCTGAGTGAGCCGCTGCCAGATTTAGATAACGAGACTCAAAGTCGTTTTGATCTGTTAATCGTCCTGGGAGGACCTCAAAACCCTGCCACATCCCAAGATGAATGCCCACACTTTGACACTTACGCCGAACAGCGACTGATTCGTGACGCAATCAGCAGGCAAAAAGCTGTCGTGGGCGTTTGTTTAGGCGCGCAACTGATCGGTGAAGCGCTTGGCGCAACGTACTCAGCCAGCCCGGAGAAAGAAATCGGCTACTTCCCTGTCAGACTGTCGGATCAAGGGCAATCAGATCCCAAGCTCTCCACCTTCAAGGCAGAAGAATTAGTCGGCCACTGGCACAACGACATGCCGGGGCTGACTGCTGACAGCCAGATACTGGCCACCAGCGAAGGCTGCCCACGACAGATTGTTCGCTACTCCAACCTGGTTTATGGCTTTCAGTGTCATCTGGAATTTCTGCAGGAACAGCTGCAGCCACTGATTGAGCACGACGCACCAGTTTTTTGTCAGCAGGAAACCGCCCGCTCTCCGGCACGTTTTG
The DNA here is from genome assembly GCF_017329545.1 of Photobacterium ganghwense. NCBI lineage: Bacteria > Pseudomonadati > Pseudomonadota > Gammaproteobacteria > Vibrionales > Vibrionaceae > Photobacterium > Photobacterium ganghwense. Next base: position 425,099 of record NZ_CP071326.1, on the reverse strand, counting down.
TCCAGATGCCGGCAGAAATACTGGCTTACGACACGACACGCATGAATCAGCTACTTGGTGATTTTCTCGATAAATTGGTAGCAGACTACAAGAAGGAACAAACAAAAACGAAGTGACCGTCACTTCTGGGTAACAAACCAATAAAAAGCCCGCCGGTTTATTGTATTAGCGGGCTTGTTATATCCATTGCCAGATAAAACTCAGACGATTGGATTATTCCAGTTCAAGCTGCACATATGAGGTTTTGTAAGGCGATATTGTGAAAACCCCTGTCGTATATGATTCTTTCCCCATCCCATTACTGGAAACTTTCATATAGTAGCTCCCCGCCGGGATTACGATTTCATTATGGTAATCAGCCGAGCCAAAACTGATGCTCTTGGAGACTAACCAACCATCCGGAGATACCTGATATAAATACCCACCACATGCAACTTTTCCAACCCCTGGATGCGCGCAGTAATCCATCGCTAGCCTGGTCTGTCCTTTGGGGTTTTTTCCCTGTTTGACAACTTTGATCGCACCATAATCACGGGAGGTTTTTTCCGCCGCTAGAATATTTATTCTCTCAGAGTTGACAGAATACGATTTTTCCGTTCCCGAGCTTGGTAGATTCGTTTTCGCTGTTATTGCTTTTTGTGATGATCCAAATACACCGTTAATTGCGCCATTAATACCATCATTCACAACAGTCTCAATATCATTGCTGGCACAACCAGACATTAGAAACAGCAGTGCAGATACAGCCGTAAACTTTTTCATTCATCACATCCTAAATTGTCATGAAATAGACTCTAAAAATAAACTCAAGCCATTACATAACAACCTAATATGCAACAAGCCTCGCAGCTATTATTCACATTTTTAACATTCGGAAAAGTTATTAAAACGCTCGACCTCACAGTTTTAAGAATCGAAGGATAACTTTTGCACGAAAAAGCAAACATTCAACACTTCAGGTACAGCTGCACTCACTTTAAATTCAAACAAAAGTCAGCTGTGTTGTCATAAAGGGCCTTAAAACTGAACATCAACCACAATGGAATCCGTATAAATACCAGGAGGTGGAGTAGCTTGATCAGTTAAAATGGTAGCGGAGTAATTAAATGTCTGTGGTGTTATTCCATCAGGGGAACCCGCCCCACCATCGGCATCACCAGAACCACGCCGTTCACCGTTTGTACTTCCCCATCTATCCGTCCCTGAAGACTTATAAATTTCATAGGCCAGGTAATCGCTGCCAAAAGCCATTCGGCGTTGACCACTGACACTGTTCTGCCCATCGCTTAGTCCAACGGTATACACGCTGCCTTTAGTACAAGTTAACGAAATGGTTTGGTTAACAGGATCAAAGCCGGCTACAAGTGGGGCAGTACCAAAATTAAGGTCTGGTGCTGTAATAATACAATCAGGCGTTACTGTCAGTTCCAGGGTAATGGTACTTTGTGCCGAACCGCTATTACTACCGATACATATTTCGCCTACACTCACCACGCAGTAGGCCCACACCCATGAAACAGTGATGTGGTCGGTATATACGCCTGCTGACAGGTTGCTGTTTGCTTGGGTGCGAACATATAACGGAAACTCTGCCGATTTGCCAAAAAGATCAAATAGCTCGATCAAACCAGCGTCGAAGAAATTATAAGTCTGATCAAACTCGTACTTAAAGCTCAGGGCTGAGTCCGCAAAAATCTGATAAGCAAGGCTCGATTCAGAGTCCGCCTTAGTTTTCATTTGTCCGGCACCATTACTGGTAAACCTAACTGAAACTTTATCCCCGCTTAATACCGACAAAACAGAAACAAAATCACAGGTGATCCCCGCATGAGGCTGCGCGGAGCTTTGCTGCGGTGCCGTATTTACTGTCAGTGACGAGACACTACCAAACTGAACAAGGGGTGTTGGAGCTGTCAATTCACAGGCTATGCCAGGCATTGCCATTAACAGTAATAACCAAACACAACACACTCGGCTAGCTGTCATTGCAAACGCTCTCCATGTTCAGTTACGCAGGTTTGCTCACCAAGCATTTGTATCTCATGGCCTGATTGTTGATAAAGAGACTGGATGGCCACTCGGCAAGGTAAGCTATCCTGGGGATAAAAAGTAATAAACTCTCCGGGATTGCTCCCTTCGAAATAGGAAAAGCCATCCCACCCAATTTGGCTGGACAGCCCCGTATCAGAAACGCCATATGTACCTAGCGGGAGGTACTGGCCGTGTGAATCCAAAACTACCATGCTCAGCGCAACCTGCAAACTAACGGGGAAGCGCATCAGGTAACCATAGCCGGCATAGACAGATGCAAACTGCTCTGTGGTTGTAATCCGAGCATTGGCCGGCAAATTAAGGGGATCAATTTCATACTTCGCGGTGTAATAGGCCGTTGTCCAGGGAATGAGTAAATAGCCATTATCATTAGTCAACCCAACCACCTGATTTTCATACTTAACCGGAATATCACTGAAACCATCGGTACTGATTACGACAAAGCTGTCACTCACCTGATTAGCAGGAAATAACGTCCCGTCCATTAGGGCAATCGAGCCCGTGAATTCTGCATACTTATCATACTCACCGTTGACTCCGGATAGCCCGGTACGAAACTGAGCCCAGGAGGCTCGATAGGTAAGGTCGGCCTGCTTTCGATTGTCAGGTTTTTCATTGAGATCATGGGCAAGACTAATCCCCCAGCCGCCATCTAACGGCGCAAGTCGACTATAGCCTAACCGGCCATTCACATTGCCTTTTTCTTCCCTGCGAACCGTAAGCCCGACACTTCCGTTTTCAGTCCCGAGCGGTAATGAAAACTGCGCAAATGAAACAGATTCACCGTCGAAATCACGATTAAATGACAGTGACATATTGATATTAAACGGCAGGGGATAACTGTAAGTGATATTCAGGGTTCGTGAGCGAGCATCAGGCTGCTGAATATCAAAGTAACCTCCAGAAACCGATCCCCACACCCCTAGGCGAACACCCGCATTGACCTGAGTGACACGTTTTGGCTTATCGGGAAAAGAGTCAGGTTTATTGTTACCTGCTGGCAAAACAGTGCTCGCTAATGTCGAGAAACTGGCTTCTTCCTGCTGGGTGCGAATACCAAAGCTGTAACGTCGGGATTGATAGCTATAACCGATTGAATGTGCATAAGCGCGGTCATGAGCATTGCTCACTCGTACCGATGCATCGACCGTACCCAAATCAAAAACATTCATCACCACACCTGCACCAGACACCATCAGGTTATCAGTGATTTCCGTTTGCGTTTCAACAGTCAGACGCTCTGTTAATCCGAATCGCAATGCAGCCGTCAGGGCACCATCGCCGTAGTCATTTGAGTCATTGCCATAATTTTCCCTCAGTACGCCAAGACTAATGTTGTAAGAGGCATAACCCGGCTTCAATAACTGGGGGGACAGAAAGAATGGTGTGGTAATGGCCGTTTGACGCCCTTGGGCATCCGTCACAATCACGGTTGCTTCTCCAGCACCGGAGATCATCGGAATATTATTGATAACGTACGGCCCGGCTCCGACCATTATCGAATCCGTTTTCTGACCGTTCACAAACAAGTCCAGCGTGGTAGGAACGGTGGTTTCCCCATAAAACGCGGGTAACGGAGCGGTTACCACATCAGGTCTCATAGAAAAATCATGTGACAACTGAACCCCTGCCATGCGGGCAGGCTGCGTCCAGGACAGTGGCCTGACGATAAAGTCACCGGCCTCTAAACGCAGTAATCTCCCCTGATCCGCATACTCATAGCGTGTCTCAAAACGGGTATATTGACTGTCGGATAACTCTGTAGAATTGTGATTAACAACAAATTGATACAACCCTGTGGTCGTCAACACCCCCAGCTCTGAGAATGCTCGCAAATCATGATTCAGGGAAAAATTTGTTTGGTGCGTCTCATTGCCGCTCAAACCAAAAACAGAGTAATTCAGCAGCCCTCCCCGGCCATATTGTGCAGGACGGAACCGATTAGCATCATGCGCCGAGACATTCTGAACCGGTAACCAGTGAGCAGGCACATTGATCGCTAACTGCTGTGTGAGCTGAAGATAGTTCACACTTACTCCCGGCAAATTAGATACGTCCAGCAGTGCCGATCTCATCCCCGCTGAATCAGGCAAAGCTTGCTCAAGAACACCGACAGCAATCAAATCGTCTGAAGCAATAAAATATGAGCGTCCGTTACGTTTCACATCCACGATCACGCCTGTTTCAACCTGATTAATTACCAGCTCCAATTTAAGATTCATCTTTTGAAAATACTCTGCGGAGTAGTGTTCCGGTTCAGGCAAATTCTGTAGCGGCAGTGCCATTTGTTCACAGTGACCCGATGCGTGAAAAAAGCTAAGAATTACCCCCGAACTGACCTTAATAATGAGCTTCAGACTGGTGTTTAGGCTGTTCTTCAAAATCAAAAAATATTCAGCCATTTTATAACAAAGCTATGGCAGAGCGTTTCCCTTCAATGCTGGCACTAATACTGGGTTTAGCGGAAATGGGACGCGATACCGGCCACTGTTTAAACTGGCCCGGCATGATATAACCCGCTAGCCCCGGCATTAATGGTTTTGTTTGTAGCCCCGGCGTTTCGAGCTGAACATCAACCAGCCTCACCGTACGTAAACCACGATTTGTAATCCTTATGAATACCTTTTTATTCTCAGTAACAAACTGTGCCTGGAGATCTTTCCAGTGATCTTCGTCTGCATTCATGGTCGGTTTTGCCGCTAAACCGTTACCGTAAATAAATAACGGCAGTGAGTACCTCATTCGGATTTTTACGGCCATTGCCATTGTTTCTTCAACTTGCATTGGTGGTTGAGCAGGAGGTAATTCATCAATGATGATTCGATATGCGGATTCCTGACCAGCCGGGATATTGGCCTGTACCAGCACCCTCACTAATTGTTTCTGCCCACCTGGAATTTGAACAAAAGGTGGGGTTGCGATGACTTGGTTTTGAACGGTATACGTATCCTGCCCATTATGTTGTTCCCAACGAAATATCCGCACTTGAAGATAGGCATCATCCCGGCCTTTATTTTCTATCCAAACTGATGTCGCTTTTTTATCTGCTGTAATCGTTGGATAGATTGGCCAAAGTAATAATGAATTTGCAGCCACACAGGGGGCTATAAGAACAAAAGACAAGACCGTCGAAAGTAACATCCTTGTTACTATAGTACGCATCGAAACTCTCCTTTTGATGCATTACCACTCTAAAGTGAGTGTGAAAGTATCCGAATAAAAGCCGGTGGTTTCATTACCGGTTATTGTAGCCAGCCCCCAGATGGGAACCTGAATATCATTTGGTGAATCAGTGGTATTCACCGGATAAAGAACGTCAATATCAAAAATTGTTGTTCTGGCTAAGTCCTGAAACAATAAATAGGTCACCTTGGCATCTTCGCTGACATGCTTCATTTGCCGCAACCCATCTTCTTGATACAAGCCCCCATTCAATGCGACATTCATTGCCACTCCCGGAGTACAACTTAACATGAGAGACGAATTGTAGGTCACCGTGCTCTCTAGTTGTGTCGCAGAGAGAGTTGCCACTCTTCCAAAATCAAGCGCCCCCATTTGCCCGACTGTCGTTGACGAGCCACTAACTGAACCATTCACCAGACACCCGGTATCAATGGTTGCTGTTACCTTAAATGAATCCGAGGAGGCAGTAACCATTGGTGCAGAAAAAACAAACAGTGCAATGATGGATACGGCATGACTAATTTTCACAGCCTACCAGCTTAACGTCACATTCAATGTATCAGAATAACTGCCGGCAACATTGCTGGTTCCATATGCACGCCCATATAATTCAATGGTTTGTGGTGTTGTATCCGTAAACTCTGCCATTAGAATTGAGGTATTGTTTTCGATTCTGTTACTTCGAGCGGGATCGCTAAAAATAGCGTAATCAACGTAATTACCAGAGCTATCACTCATTGTATGATTTCCATTTCCAACACCACCAACAATACTGCCATCATTGTTCCCGCTTGCAATTGCAAATGATGGCGTAACACCACTGCTACACACCACCGCGATTCCATTAGCGGCCCCACCAGTTACGGCAGAATCTTGCTGGACAAAAACAGTAGGTACACTACCAAAATCGAGCGTACCAAAGTCAATAGCTGAGTCACCGTCCAGTGTGTTGTTTCCATTAATAACACACCCGGCTTCCAGTGATATATTGACATTAATGGTACCGCTGACACTCGCAGAGAAACTATTAGAGGACAAGCATAACAAAGCCACGGTTAAAACAGTGAAACGATAAGGTTTGGCCATATTCAACTCCATTGATTGCCGCGATAAAAGTGTCACCCACTCTTAAAGCTAAGTTTCTGTAATAGTTATAGTTGAACATAGACCACAAGATGCATATTCATTGTAAAAAACATCGTGCATCTTCCACAAAGCAACAAAACCAGAGGCTATTAACAACAGTAACAATAAGCCAGATCGCCTATTTGCAAACAGCAAAGTCACGCTAAATTCGCCTTGATACTTTACCTCAGCTGAAAGCCATTCCATGATTTTCAATTTTTCGTTGAAAGTCTTGTTTGCTTTGCCGTATTTATCAAAATCACCAGATGGTTACACTTCTTTCTGTCCACACTATTAACACCAGCTTTAGAGAGAATTAGCCATGTCTGTACCATCACCTGCAAACGAGAAAAGCACCATGAAAGCCATTGGTTACCAACACGCCCACGCACTGCCAGATGTTTTAGCAAACAATCAAGTCTCAGATCCTGCGGGGTCACTTCAGGGCATCACTCTGCCGATGCCAACGGCTATCGGCCACGATATTTTGGTGGAAGTGAAAGCGATTTCGGTCAACCCGGTTGATACAAAAATACGCCAGCATCAGTCCGCTCAAGACGGCGAATGGAAAGTGCTGGGTTGGGATGCAGTTGGCACTGTCAAAGCCGTAGGCGATGAGGTCAGCCTATTTTCAGTCGGTGATCGTGTCTGGTATGCCGGTGATTTATCTCGCTCCGGCAGTAATGCTCAGTACCAGCTGGTTGATGAGCGTATCACCAGTCTGGCTCCGGTTAGCCTTAGCGATGCTGAAGCTGCGGCATTACCGCTGACGACAATTACCGCCTGGGAAATGTTGTTTGATCGCCTGGAAGTGCAACGTTCAGAACACATCGAAGGTAACAAGCCCGCGATTCTGATCATCGGCGCTGCCGGCGGTGTCGGCTCCATCATGGTGCAACTGGCTCGTCAGCTGACAGATCTGACTGTTATTGGTACGGCTTCCCGCCCTGAAACCACCGCGTGGCTGGAACAGCTTGGTGCGCACCATGTTATTAATCACCGCAACCCGCTGAGCGAAGAACTGCAAACCATCGGCTTTGATAACGTTGATTACGTGGTTAGCCTGAACAATACCGATGAACACTATTCGGAAATCATCAAATCGCTCAAGCCTCAGGGCAAATTCGGGCTGATTGATGACCCCAAAAATCTGGATGCGATGCCGCTGAAACTAAAAAGCCTATCACTGCACTGGGAGCTGATGTTTACCCGCTCGCTGTTCCAAACTCACGATATGATTAAGCAGCATCAACTACTGGGCGAAGTCGCTCGCCTTATCGACAACGGTGAACTGAAAACCACGCTGGGTAACAACTTGGGGGCGATTAATGCAGATAACCTTCGCAAAGCCCACCAGCTGATCGAATCTCAAACGGCCAAAGGAAAAATTGTTCTTGAAGGCTTTTAATGCTTATTCATAAACATTAAACACCAAAACCAGGACAGGACAGGAAAGTGGCGGGTGTGAGTACGGAACACATGCATGTACAACAGCGTGAGTAATAAACACTCGGATAAGCACAGCCACTTTCCATTCAAAAAGACGAGCACCAGAATGAACGCCAATAACAAAAAGGCCACTACCATGATCAATTTACACGCAGAAATTATTGCCAACCCGGATAAACGAGACGCTTTGCAGATAGCCCTTCAAAACCTGCTCGAGCCGACACGACAAGAAGAGGGCTGCTGCCAGTACGAGCTCTACCAGGACACTCAGGCACCGGATCGGTTTTTGATGCAAGAGGTTTGGTGCTCACAAGCATCTCTTGATGCTCATCAGAAAAGCCCTCACCTTGAAGCGTTTCGGCAGCTTATCACCCGAAATAATCTCGTGAAACAATCAACACTCAGCTACTTACGTTTTATCGGCTAAATGCTACCCTTACGTCAAAATCATCACGAACAGCTGCTGTAACTGCCAATGAAAACCATGCAAGATTTTTACGTGTTTCTGGAGACAGCCAAGCAAGGCAGTTTTTCTAAAGCCGCCAATGTATTGGATCTGACGCCAGCCGCTGTCAGCGCCACCATTAAACGCTTAGAAACCCAGCTCGATACCATGCTGTTTGTGCGCTCGACACGTAACTTACGAATTACCGCTGAAGGTGAGCGATTCCGGGAAAAATGTCAGATCGCGGTCGACGCCATTGAAGAAGGCATTCAATTACTGAACCAAAAAGAAGATGTGCTGCAAGGTGACATCAAGCTGTCGATGCCATCCGACATTGGACGCAATCTGATCCTTCCCTGGATCGACGAATTTATGGATCAGCATCCTCAGATCAGCATTTCCGTCGTGCTGTCAGACTCACTCACCAACATGTATACCGAACCGGTAGACGCCGCAATCCGTTATGGTATTCCTGGTGATTCCACCATGGTGGCTCTGCCGATTTGTCAGGAAAACCAACGCGTCGTTTGTGCGTCACCTCATTTCCTGCAAACCAGCAGAGATATCCGCCACCCTACCGATCTGGAAGCCCTGAATTGCCTTAGCTTCATGTTATTCAGTGCTAACCATTCGCGCTGGCGTTTTTTTCAGGGGCAAGACTGGACAGAAGTCAAAGTTAGCGGAAACCGTAAAGCAAATGATGGGGATGTCGTAAAGCGCTGGGTTGTTGCCGGGAAAGGCATTGGTTATAAATCTCTGCTGGATGTCAGCGAAGAGTTATTGGCCGGAAAATTGATTCGTCTGCTGACTGACTGGCATGGCGAGCCGGCCCCTTTGTATCTGGTATGCCCGGACAGGCGGCAGCTCACCCCCGAGTTACGGATATTAAGGGAGTTTCTGGCAGAGAAGTGTCAAAATCAGTGGATACGGTGTGAGAAGTTACCGCGTTAATGTCGCGGTCCAGACTATAAAAATGTGCCAACGTAGCGATGTCAAAGTAACCAAGCACCTGCACCAGCTTAATAACGTAAACTCACTAACCCAATGCTACGTTCTCTCTAATTCGTATGAGTATTATCAACAAGATCTAAAAACTCATTCCAGCATGGGCCTCATTATCATTTCTCAGCCATGAAGTAGACTGTAGTTACGTTATCTAACAGCCTCAACAATAGGGAGAGCAACTATGTCTACCTATTATTCCGGGCTAGAGGTCACCCCGACAGTGCAGGACTGGATTCCAGAATACATTGGCCCTGCCAGCCGACTAGTTGCAAAATATGGCGGGAAATACTTAGCTCGTACCAACAGTTATGAACGTCTTGAGGGCGACACTAAATCTCCTGCAGTGCGTATTATTATCGAGTGGCCTTCCCATAAGGCAGCGATAGACTTTATGAATGACCCGGAATATACCCCCCATTTGAAAGCACGGACTGCGGGCTCTGTCAGCCATCACGCTTTGATTGAAGGTAAAGACGATCTGGGCCGTTAACCGTTAACCGTTAACCGTTAACCGTTAACCGTTAACCGTTAACCAGAATCGATAAGGAATTTCTGTTATGCAAAACGTTATTTTGATTACTGGCGCGACGGATGGCATTGGTTTTGAGACTGCAAAAATGCTGATAGCACTCGGTCACCATGTCATCGCTCATGGGCGCAACCCTTCAAAAGTTGCGGCTGTGATTAATCAGTTGAACAACATAGCAGGGGAAGGCAAAGCAGAATCGGTCATAGCAGACCTTTCTGATCTGAAAACCGTGACCGCGATGATTGAGGAAATCGCACAGCGCTTTAGCAAAATAGATGTACTGATAAACAACGCTGGGGTATTCAATGCGCCTCAGACGATCACTCCGGATGGTTTGGACATTCGCTTTGTTGTAAATACCATTGCGCCGTATCTGCTTACTACTGCATTACTGCCTCTGCTGCCCAAGACAGGCCGAGTGATAAATCTTTCGTCTGCGGCTCAGGCGCCAGTCAACATCGAGGCACTGGATGGCCGGGCTGGTCTAACTAAGACAGAGTCATCCAACAAAACTGGCGCATTGAGTGACAGCGATGCTTATGCGCAGAGCAAGCTGGCCCTGACAATGTGGTCTCGCTATCTGGGACAGAAATACAAACCGGAAGGGCCCGTGATTGTGTCCGTTAACCCTAAATCATTACTGGGCAGCAAGATGGTCAAATCAGCCTTTGGCATCGCAGGCGGCGATCTCAGACTCGGCGCTGATATTCTGGTTCGAGCAACCCTGTCTGAAGAGTTTGCCCATGCGCATGGCTTGTACTTTGATAATGATCTAGAACGATTTACTGAACCACACGGTCAGGCGCTTAACGATGACAAGGTAAAGCAAGTGGTCAACAGCATTGAAAGGCTTATCAGAGAGTTAACGTGAGCAACAGATTAGTGTTGGCTGCTGGGTAAACAGAAGAGACAAAGACAAAGGAAAAAGAATACACACTGAAAAACTCATGCACTTGCCACAAACAAAACAGCCCTGAGCAAACGCTCAGGGCTGTTAGTCTTAGCCACGATTACATCATCAGGCTTAATTCAAAGCTCGCCTAAGTGGCAAACAAGTGACAAACAAACGACAAACGCTTATTTCACCATGCCCTTGATGTATTCACCCAATTCTGAGTGGTGCATAATTTTTGAAACCGGCACAATCTCTTTCAACGGTCCCCAGGCAAAGACATTGACAGGAGTATGCGTGTGGGTGCCCGTTCCCCAAACTGTGTTCTGACCGGTTGCATGCTGGCGCGCCAGTACGTTGCCGCGATCGTTGTACGGGAAGAAAGCATCAAAATCATTGATGGCTGGTACGTCCTCAGCAGACAGGTAACTGTGGTTATCTGCATGGTAAGGATTCTTTTTCATCTTCAAAACGTCAGCAGCCTGAGCCACTGTGATTGGAAAATCGCTGTTGGCATTTACGATTTCAGCGAGTTTTTCAGGCGTTTGCTGTTTTTTATCCAGCTTATCGAATTCGCCGAACATCGCAGCATAACTGAGCTTCTGGTTGTAAAGACCATCTAAAATATCAAACTTACCGAAGTTGAAGTTAGGCTCATAATTCTGCTTCTGAAACGCTTCACCTGAACGTTTTTCCGGTTTTGGCAGATCAGCCGATGAATAGCTGAAGCCGAAGGAACCGGTTTCATGGTCAGCCGTAACGATGATTAGCGTGTCGTCACGATCTTTCGCCCAGTTATAAACGGCATTTACAGCTTCATCGAACTTAAGCATTTCATGCAGCATTGTGCCTGCATCGTTGCTGTGACCAGCCCAATCAATCTGACCACCTTCAACCATCAGGAAGAAACCATCTTCGTCTTTTGAAAGTACGTTAATAGCCTTCTCAGTCATCTCTTTCAGTGATGGTTGAGTACGTTCCGGGTCATTTTTCGTATTGCTGTAGGCAATACCGTCATTCATGCCTGAATCAGAGAACAGCCCCAGTAACTTATTACCTTGTGCCTGTTCCAGCATCTCTTTGTTGAATGCCAGACTATAGCCATCATTTTTTGCTTCAGTCAGCAGATTGCGCTCATCCTTACGCTTCGACGTCAGCTTCACATCACCGTGAGTCAGTGTTGCAAGCGCTTTATAAGTGTCGCCTTTCTCGTTGGTTGATTGTGGAATCCAGTGACGAAGACCACCTGACAACATGACATCCGCGCCCGTAGTCAGCATGTCCGATGCAATGTCGTTTTCCAGTGAACGGTGCGGCTGGTGTGCGGCAAACGCCGCAGGTGTCGCGTGGGTCAAACGGGTATCGGAAACCAGACCAGTGGCTTTGCCGACACGTTTGGCTTTTTCAAGAACGGTTTCAACATGATCGCCGTTCGAGTTAATGCCAATCACTTCAGAAGCCGTAGGTAAGCCCGTAGCCAGCATGGTTGCTGAACAGGCTGAATCGACAACAATCGACTCTTCCGGGTTCGTCATGGATGAGCCGATCACGCCATCCTGAGCGAGTTTATACAGTGCGGTAGTGTCGCCTTTGTAGATTGAATGCGGAGCATTCTTTGCGTAGGCTTCCAGCAGACCAACTTGCTGCGGGCCCATGCCATCACCGATCATCAAGATAACGTTTTTTATCTCTGCCGACAGTGCTGAAAAGGAAATAGTAGAAGTGGCTACAGCGAAAGCGAGAGGTTTAACTAAGTGTTTCATCTTGGTTCCTAATGTATAAATGCGGCGCTAGTTAACCAATCTTTTTTTACGTTTTTATTGCAGCCAGCAAAAGTTTTTCTAAGGACAACGATCACCGGCATCCAATCCACAATCATTTAAACAACCAGCTTTGAAATCAGGCCGGGCGCAAACATCATCAGGTTTAAAATAAATTAAGCCTTAATAATTAAATATTTATCAACAAGCACTTCCCCTAAAAAATGTTAGGGAAAAATCGAAACCATTACGCTTACTTTATGATTTGAAAGGCTAATAAAGCGTTAAATTTTCGTCTTGTTATATCAACAGGGCTGCCGAAATTTACAGAAAGACGATGCTCGAATACCACGGCATGAATGGGAAAATAACTCGCAAATGAGTCATCTAAATATTATTTTCATAACTCATTCCATTATCCAATAAGCGGCTTTCACAGAATATCCAAATTACCCCCTCCCAAAAAAACAAAAAGCAAAACCGAAAAAAACAAGGGCAATAGCTTGCCCTTGAGGATAGGTATTGTTAACCAAAGCCTTTAGACCATCGACCTAATGCGCATGATGCATCAAACCAGATTCAACCATCGCGGTAGTGGCAACAGCACTGCACCGCGCGGATTCTATACATCCTCCGTTATTGGCTTGCTCATCGCTGCGATAGACGGTGACCCCTTCTTTGATGGTCTCTTCAACACGGATATCGGCCAGTTTTTCAGGTTCCACTTTCAGCGGATTGGCAGAAAGAACAACCAGATCCGCCAATTTACCGACCTCAAGTGAACCTTTGTTTTGCTCTTCCTTGTATTGAGTCGCCGCCCACAGAGTTTGTGATTTCAGCCCTTCAAGCGATGACACCCGCTGATCCGGCCCGATAAGGCGACCTGTCCGGCTCACACGGTTGACCGTAGCATAATAAACTCGCATTGAGTCAGGTAACGCCACCGGAGAATCGTGGTGAGAGGTAAAGATCATGCCTAATTCACGCGCCCACCCGGTCGGAGAAATGTTCTGCGCCCGCTCTTTACCCAGCACGGAATCACTGTGCCAGTCTCCCCAGTAAAAGGTATGCATCGGGAAAAATGCCGGGAAAATACCCAGGCGTTTAAACGCCCCCACCTGATCTTTTCGGGCAGTCTGAGCATGGATAGCCACAAAACCACGGTCCGGCTTGCCATGTTTTTCTTCACTGGCTTCGACTCCTTTGATCAACTGGTCAATCGCCGCATCACCGTTGACATGAGTAAGCAACTGCCACCCCTTACTTTGAGCGAGTTCGATGTATTTTCCGGCCTGTTCATCACTCATACTGGAATAGCCTTTGTAACCCGCCTCTTGTCCTTCTGGCGGAACCAGATACGGCTCGGTCAGCCAGGCAGTCTTACCCTGAGGAGAGCCATCGAGATTAAGCTTGGCCCCTGCAACGCGAAAACCGTTCATGTATTCGCTGGCGTAATAGGGTGGAACAATAACATCACGGGCTATCTGAATATCGGCATAGGCTGCCACATCAATTGGCAACTTGGCTTTTTGTGCCAGCTCATACATGGTTTTAACGGCAGAAGTAGAGGCACGTCCCTCCTGAGCGGTGGTGTAACCAAAGCTGGCGTACAGCGCCATGCCCGCTTTGAAGATAGCCTCGTTTTCTGTCGGACTCAGCTTGGCAAACATGGGAAGTAATGAGCCAAAGAAAGCCGTTTCTTCTAAAACACCATTAGGTGTTTTACCGTCAGCTTCCCGACGGATTTTTCCCCCTTCAGGATCTTGGCTGTCAGGCCCAATACCTGCCAAGGCTAACGCCTTGCTATTGAGTGTGGCCAAGTGACCCGACTGATGGATGATGATCACAGGGAGATCTGCTGACACCGCATCCAGTTCTTGCCGGGTAGGATGACGCCCTTCTTTAAGTTGTGAGTCGTCATATCCAAAGCCCAGAATGATGCCATGCTGCTTGTTTTGCGGTTTTGATGCCCATGCGTTCAATGATTCCTGCAACGCAGATATGCTGTCTACAGACCCATCAGGCTCAGCCAGCAGATTCGCGGATAAAGCCTGAATCCCGGTATTAAAGACGTGGCCATGGGCATCAATGAATCCCGGAATCAGTGTTTTTCCATGCAAATCGACGATTTTAGTTTCTTCATCTTGTAACTTCATCACGTCAGCTTCACTACCAAGCGCCAATATTCGGCCATTTTTAATCGCCAGTGCCTGCACTGATGGCGCGCTATCGTTGACAGTGACAATATCACCGCCGAGATAGATGGTTTGTGCTGTGGGCTTCGGAGGACTGACAGCATAAGCGGAACTGGCTGCTAGCAAGGAGATAACAATGGGAGCAATTCTCATAAGGGGTCTCCAGATAATGAAAAACACAAGTCACGGCATTACACTGCGCGAATACAACGGCACGAACGCAACGTATCGCTGAAACGAATTGCTGAAACGTATTACTGAGAAGGATTCTTTATCAGAGTAAGACAGATTCATTGTATAGGGTGAGATTCCACTATTAATGTGAGTGCATATACGAAATTGATGGCCGATTCACACAACATGACACACAACTTGGTACACGAAGAAGTGACCATGGTCTTTCGCCGTATGTGAAGCGAGACCAACTCTAAAAACACGACTCAGAGCCAAAACGCCTATTTTTCCTCTGGCGCCGAATATTTTCTGTGCTAGTATCTTCATCACATTCGTGTTTTAAACCACCAAAACACGTATTGACAACAGCACTATTTCACTACAGCACTATCTCATTACAACATAAGGAGAACACGATGATTGTATTCAAAACCCACCCGGCAACGATGAATCGCTGAGCGGACGTTTTTCCAATATAACTTTCTGACTTCCCTCAACGCCCTTCTCTTTGCCCGGTGCTCTTAACCGGGGTTCATCTGTATTCATTTGACCCTCAATATTTTGTTTCTGCATACAGAGCGATTCTGCATGCTTAGGGAAAAGTAATGAATTCCAAAATTACACTCAGCCAACTGGGTTGGCAGCCTGTATTTCAACAACAACTGACACTTGAAGACTTAGAACAGACCCGCATTGGCCGAATACTGGCGCATCATCGCAGCGGATATAGTGTCCAAACCGAACAGGGTGACGTTCACTTGCCGATGCACCATGCCATGCCGCCCATGACTGTGGGTGACTGGTTGCTGCTGGATCTGAATCAACAATTCGTCCGCCTGCTGGAACGCTCGTCGCTGTTCAGCCGCAAGGCAGCCGGGAGCAAAGTGGCCGAGCAATTTATCGCCGCCAATGTGGATACCCTGTTTATCGTCAGTTCGCTGAATAATGACTTCAATCTCAGCCGGATTGAGCGCTACCTGGCGTTAGCACGTGAAACCGGTGTTGAACCGGTGATCGTCCTGACAAAACAAGACTTATGTGATGACCATGACAAGAAACGGGCGGAGGTTCAGCGCCTGAATCCGCTTCTGATGGTAGAAACAGTCAATGGGCTGGATCCGACCAGTTGTGACGTCCTTAATAACTGGTGCGGTACGGGCAAAACCGTGGCTTTCATGGGGTCGTCCGGTGTGGGGAAATCCACCTTGGTGAACACCCTGATGGGAGATGACATTCAGCAAACCGGCGGCATTCGCGAAGATGACAGCAAGGGTCGGCATACCACGACATCCCGCTCGCTGCATTTTATGCCAAGCGGCGCGATTCTGATCGACACCCCCGGAATGCGCGAGCTGCAAATTGCAGACTGTGAAGCCGGGTTAAATGCACTGTTTGCTGATATCGACAGACTGGCAGAACAATGTCGCTTCAGTGATTGTCAGCACCAGAGCGAACCGGGCTGCGCGGTACTTCAGGCGATTGACAGTGGCGAGCTCGATCCTCGACGGGTGAAGAACTATTTCAAGCTGCTCCGCGAGCAGGCAAGAAACAGTGAGTCACTCAACAAGCAACGTGAACGTGCGAAATCAAAACAGTTGGGGCGGCATTACAAGTCGGTTCAGTCCGAATCCCGACTTCTGAAAAAAGGGTATTAAGCGGATACCTTATAGCCAAACAGGTACTGGAATAAAAAACGCCTGATATGAACAAAGCCCGCTATTTGGCATGAGTTACGGCCAGATAGCGGGCTTTTAACGTTGGTCAGGCTTATCCTCAACAGACTGGCCTCTTCGTAAAAATCGACATTGCAACAGGAAACGACGTTTCAGAAAGAAGCGATATCTGACAGAAAGCTCGTGGGGGTATCAGGCATGACTGTAAGCCGTTTACCCTGCCAGACATCGCTATGTTGATTACCCGTTCAGCAAATCAAGCATCGCTGACAGGGCGATTTTTTCTAACCGACTATTACTGCGCATTAATTGCCGGCGAAAGTAGACTGTCATAGTTCTGGCGTCAGTTCTGGCGTCGTTACAGAAGACACTCTGCTGTTTTTGTTGGGTTTTATCTGGATTTTTCATCATTTTATCTCCCTTTTCTCGTCATCAGTGTCGCGCCGAAACCGGAAAGTAAAAAGAGAGCAAATACGGAAAAACCTTGCCGCATAACTGCCTTCTGACACAAAAAACTCGCCTGAAACAGCGATAAAAAAGGAAATACGGAACAGATAGAATGAAACATTGCTTCTTTTTGTTTCAGGAATTTCGCTATCATGAAACTAAGTGGACGAAGCTATATGAATAGAGCTCTGCAAATGAGCGATATGAATAAAGCTATGTAAATAAAGCGATGAAAATAACGCTAGGTAAATAAAGCGGTACCACTCAATCTATTCACCAAACTTACACGCCACTGGGCCTGTGATAATTTAACGCTGTGTCTGACCTCAATTTATTGCGCTATTATGCGCGGCTGACTCCCATGGGTGTGGGGGAAGCCATTAAAACATCGTTGCCTGACATTTCTGACAGCCTGTTTACCAGCTTGCGCCATGCCCGAAGCCTGCTTGCCCAGATGCAAGAGGCCGGATGGCTGCTCTGGCAACCCAAAGTTGGCCGAAACCAACGCTCTACCCTATTACTGAACCGGGATTTGGGTGATCTCAAACAAGAGCTGGCGGCCGAACGGATACGGGAAGGCAAATACGAAAAAGCGCGGGCAATCCTGGATGATGACAATCTGGCCTTTAGCCGTTTACTGCAAAATACCTCCGGTGCCTCTATGCGCGAGGGGCGGCTGCATATCCAACTGACCTACAAGCGCCCCTTTGAGCGCCTTGTTCCGCATCAGATACAGCGCTCCAGTGAACGATTTTTCCTGCGCCAGATATACTGCTGCCTGGTGTCCAGCGATCGTGAGGGTCACCTTAAACCCGAACTGGCCCATCACTGGCATTATGATGCCGACAATTTGCAGTGGACCTTTTATCTGAGGCCGGGGCTGGTTTTCCATAACGGGACGCCCATTGATGCCGATACCATTGCGACGCTGTTTACCCGTCTGAGCAGCCTGACGGAATACCAGACTGAGATGGCGCATGTGATCAGTGTCAGTGCGCCACAGCCTCAAACTGTGGTCTTTACCCTGTCAGAGCCGGATCTGGGATTTGGTGGCATGATCTCTGGCGTGCGCTATTCCATTCAGCCGCCGGGGCAGGTGAATCATGCACAAACACCCGCCGTTGTAGGATGTGGCCCATTTGAGGTTATTGAACATACCGCGACTCAGCTCCGCCTGCAGGCGTTTGATCGCTATTATGGCTGCCGGGCATTGACGGATCAGGTCACTATCTGGCTGATCGACGAGCAGGATCAACGGCAACCCCACATCCGGACAAACCACCCGGATATCCCCTATCCAGATGCGAATATCCCTCCGGCTGAAACATGCAAAGAGCTCGAAGGAACAGCCCCTGTCGGGATGCCTGGCTCACTGGACAGCACATCAGGAAACACAACCAAAAACACAACTCAACCATGGGCTGACTCAGCCAATAGTGAGGCGGCCTGCAACTACTATCTTGCCCCTAAACTGAGTGACCCAACCTGCGAGGAAAACCTGCATTCTCAGGTCGAAGACGGCTGCATGTTCATTTTGTTCAACCAGCAAAGCGCCCATGCCCTCACCAGCGCTCAGCGACGTTATCTTTCCAGCTTTCTGTCTGCAGACAAGCTGGCCGAGCACCTAAATCAGCGTGGCGCGCAGTTTGGTTCAGTGCTGGCGGGCAACCTGCTTTCGCACTGGCACGTTATTACCCGGCCTCAAGCCCCGTTCAGCAAACTGCCGAAACAGCTTTCGATCGCGGTGTACGATTATACCGCCCTGAAAAACTGCGCCTATGGTATTCAGGCATTGCTGGAGCTGGAAGGGATCCGTGTCAAAGTCAATGTCTACGCATATCGTGACCTAATTGAACGTTGCCAGCAGCATTTGCTGACGGAAGATATGGTGGTGACCAATATCAATCTTGATGATAACCGCCACGCCTCCGCATTCAGCAACCTGTTTAACAATGCGGTGCTGCATCACTGTATCGGCGAGCAAGCCAGCCAATGGTTCCAGCATTCCCTGCGACAACTACGAGCCAGCACACCACTGGAACACTATCTGGATGCACTGGAGCCCATTGCCTCAACGTTGATCACCGAGTACTGGCTAACGCCCCTGTTTCATCATCGCCAGACGCTACGATTTAAGGGTGTGCTGAAAGATGTGGAGCTGACCAACTGGGGCTGGCCTGACATCAAAAACGTCTGGTCCACAAGCGAATAGGATTTTTAGTTGGCTGCGGCAGTAAGCTGGGGCTGTACAATACCAGTGCGTTCGCTTAAAAAACCCAGTCGCCATGATTTCCTGCCGATAAATGCCGGTATCCGCAATGGTTGTATAAGTCGATTTACCTCACATTTAATGTCTCTTATGACAAAGGTTCGTGATAGAATCGCGCGCTTCATGTAAGGCAGAGATAACTCTGCCTTATCGCATTCAGTACATACAGAGACGATTCATGCCATTCTCTAAACTTGGATTAAGCGAATCACTGACTAAAGCAGTGAATGAGCTCGGATACAGCGAACCGACCACCATTCAGGCGAAAGCGATTCCTGTTGTTCTGCAGGGACAAAACCTTATCGCTGCGGCGCAAACCGGTACTGGTAAAACCGCTAGCTTTGTCCTGCCGATTCTTGAAAAACTGAGCAAAGGCGAAACCAAGCGCAAGAAACGTATTCGTGCTCTGATTCTGGTACCGACCCGTGAGCTGGCCATTCAGGTGGAAGAGAAAATCACCCAGTACGGTAAACACACCGGGTTGACGTCTCTGGCGATGTACGGTGGTGTGGATGAACAACAGCAGAAACAACGCTTGATCGAAGGCGTTGATGTACTGGTTGCCACCCCGGGCCGATTGATTGATATGTATGGTCGCCGCGCTGTCTACTTCGAAGAAGTGGAAATGGTGGTGCTGGATGAAGCCGACCGCATGCTGGATATGGGCTTCATTGATGACATCGAAAAGATTCTTGATCGTTTGCCTGAAAACATTCAGTTCCTGCTGTTCTCTGCAACTCTGTCACGTAAAGTCCGTGATTTGGCAAAATCCGTGGTCGAAAACCCGCATGAGATCACTATTGCGGCAAATCAGGCGTCAAAATCAAACATTGAACAATGGCTGATCACCGTCGACAAAGACAAAAAATCCGCGCTACTGAGCCATTTGATTCAGGAAAAACAGTGGGATCAGGCACTGATTTTCATCGAAACCAAGCATGGTGCAGCCAAACTGGTTTCTCAGCTGGAAAAACGCGGCATTGCAGCCGAAGCATTCCACAGCGGTCGCAGCCAGGCGATTCGCGCGCAGCTGCTGGAAGATTTCAAAGCCGGATCGATCAAATACCTTATCGCAACAGGTGTGGCAGCACGTGGTATCGACATTGAAGACCTGTCGCGCGTAGTGAACTATGATCTGCCTTTCCCGGCTGACGAATATGTACACCGTATAGGCCGTACAGGCCGAGCCAATGCCACGGGTGAAGCGATTTCGTTTGTATCCAAAGACAACTTCAAGAACCTGTGCATGATCGAAAGCCGCCTGGGCCACCTGATTGAGCGCCGTGAAGTGGAAGGCTTTGCGCCGAAAAAGCCTGTCCCGGTAACGATTCTGAACTACGTGCCGAAAACTAAGCATGTCGATCAAGACCCAACGGACAAACCGCAAAAGCGTGCGAACCCAGGTAATAGATCTAACCGCAACAACACAAATAACCGAAAACCTCGTTCTGCCTCAAAAGCCAAACCTAACACAGGCAATAGGACTGACGGCAGAAAAGACAGCAGACAAGCCGTCAGAAAAGCCGACAAATAACGGCACGACCTGAACTTGCCAAAGCCTCTTCCCTTGGAAGGGGCTTTTTCATCTCCCCGCGCTACGGTTGCCATCACCAAGTTCACCCAAAGTATTGCCCCTATCGCCAAATCGCCAAATCGCCAAATCGCCAAATCGCCAAATCGCCAAATCGCCAAATCGCCAAATCGCCAAAGATTAAATCCCGGCACACAATTCGCCAGCCAGCCTAACACCTACCTTAACTCAGCTCGAACAAGCTCCTTTTTCTTTTTTGGCTAAGCTTTGTTAATAACAGTCAGTCAGAGGCCGAGATGAAAAAGCAGTTGCAAGTTGTCGTAACAGGCGGCCCCGGTGGCGGCAAAACCACCGCACTGGATCTCTTTCGCAGAGAGCTGTGCCATAAAATTGCGGTGGTTCCCGAGGCCGCCACAGTACTCTTTTCCAGTGGCATAACACGCTCGGACAATGAACAGTTGATAAAAATGGTCCAGAAAACCATTTTTCATCTTCAGAAGAATTTGGAAGACATCTACAAAGTACAATACCCGGAGAGGCTGCTGGTCTGCGACCGAGGGTCACTCGACGGATTGGCATACTGGCCCGGAACGGAAAGTGATTTTTTTAAAGAAGTAAACTCAACGTTTGAAGAAGAAATCGCACGTTATGACGCGGTGATTTTTTTTGAATCAGCGGGCGCCACCGGGCACGATATCAGCAGCAATAACCCGGTCAGAAACGAGTCGTCTGAGCAGGCTGCCCTGATAGACGTCAAACTGCAAAAAATTTGGTCGAGACACCCCCAGTTCTATTTCGTTGGCAGCTCAGAATCTTTTGTCCGAAAAATCATGTTTGGCATCATGACGCTGGAAAATGTGATCAACCGATACCAAAGGCCATAACCGTCATAAATACCGAGCGATAGATACATGACGGCACTACAGAATTCCCGTCACTGTTATGGCCTGAAGCCATCCATGACAAATTTGCTTCCTATCGAGCCCATTAACAAGCCCGCCCCTTTATTGATATGGGACTTAAAGCGTAAATATCCTCTTTGTGCTTTCGCGCTGGAAAGCAGAGTCGCCACAAAGGCATACCATGAAAAGTTCAGTAAAAACACACTGAATGCTAATATCCAGGTTGTGTGTTCTGGCACGTCAGCAGGTAACAACGCGGCAAATACGCTGCTAAAGACAATGGCTGTTTTGGGATTGCTCAGTTGCGTAATTAGACCCAGCGACATCGCTTTCAGAGGCTTAGGGCGACCGGGCTCCGTAGCTGTGTTGGCGGGCAGAGAGTCTTTGCTGGTACGCCACATTTTCGCACCCAGGTAGCAAAGGTACAGGCCACCTAACACCTTAAATGTCATGTACAGTTCGGGGACCACCTTAAATAAAGTGATGAGACCCGATGAAGCCAAAAAGGCAAAGATCGTCGCCCCAAGACCTAAACCCAGAGCTATCGATACCGCTTCTATTCTCGACTTCGACATAGCTGTTTGGGCAACTAAAACAAATGACGGGCCCGGTGTCATCGCACCAAAGAGTAACAAGGAAACCATAGGCAACACAAAGAGGTACTGCTCAACCATGATTAAAAATCCCTTTCAGTTTAGATGCTGACTTAGTGACCTAGACCTGACACCTGTTATAGTCATTGGGTACGGGTTAATCCCGCAGGAGAAAATACATTTCATCTTAACGCGATATCGCCAGAAAACCAGAACAGCATGAAACTGTTTCAACCATGTTCAAAATCCAATGACCCAAGTTCAAAATCCAAATACGCGATTTATAGTTACTCTTCAATACGTTAAACACCACTCCTCACGCCCTGTTGCCAGATTTCCCATTGTATGAACACAGAAACCGATGGGCACAATGAATACCTCTCGTAATATTCTGAAAAATAAAGTTATTTATTTTCACCGAGTCATTGACTCCACTCAAGTCAGGTTCTCCGGTGCTAGACTTTACGATAGGCACTTAGCCATTAATAGGAGGACTGGAATGAACTATCAGCATATATTAGTGGCGGTCGATCTCACGCCATCGAGCCAGGTAGTCATAGATAAAGCGATTTCATTAGCGAAAGGCACCAACTGTAAAGTTTCTTTTGTGTTTGTGGACGTAAATAGCGTTTTTATTGCCCCCAGAGAAGAACATAAAATAGAACATGAGCTGCAAGTACTGGCAAAAAAAAGTGGTTATCCGATTACAGATACTTTGGTCGTCATGGGTGACCTCCACATCAAACTCTCCGGAGTCGTTAAAAAGATGGGGATCGATCTGGTCGTGTGCGGTCATCACCATAATTTCTTGAGCCGATTATTCTCCTCCGTCCCCAAATTGGCCAATGCTGTAGAAGCTGATTTATTAGTGGTGTACCTCAAACCGTGATGACGTTAAGGCTCGATGCGCCTTAGTTCTTGGTGATTGGTGATTGGTGATTGGTGATTGGTGATTGGTGATTATGCAAGCAAAGAACTGGAAACCAACTGTCATACAACATGCTAACCGCCAAACGACAGAGAAGTTTGAATTTTCAGTAGATTCCAGCTTCTCTGCCTTCTGGTGTTAAAGTTCAAAACGGCCAACAACCATCCATATAAAATCTCACCATATAAGAATTAACCGGGTTAATTATCTCAAAGCCAGAAAAGCCCTTGTCTACCCCGCAATGACCGTAATAATCCAAGCATGACCTCGCATATGAACAGTGCTCAACACCATATCAGCGGTTCAAAAACGTACGCGGGGATAAATATCAAGCGACTATCTCATTCGTAGAGAGCATCACGTCAGGGACATTCAACAGATTTTTCAGGGAGAGAAAATCGTGGTTGCATTATTTCTTAAATGCTTGCTGGGCGCGGCGGCCGTGCTCCTGATTGCATTATTGTCGAAAAGCAAAAGCTTCTTCATTGCCGGGCTTGTCCCCCTGTTCCCCACTTTCGCGTTGATTGCCCATTATATTGTGGGAGTAGAACGCACCATGGAGGAGCTCAGAACGACTGCATTGTTTGGTCTTTATTCCTTGATTCCCTACGCAGCCTACCTGATAGCCGTGTATTACTTGAGTTATCGCTTCAGCTTAACCTGGACGCTATCGCTGGCAACAGTCACCTGGTTGTGCTGCGCCTTCGTTTTGCTTCTGGGATGGATGAAGCTGAATCCTGCAATGGCCTGATCATACATGGCGTTAGCTCTCATGTTTCTGGGCATGTATATAGGTATGGTGTATTTAAGTAGCAGTGACTTCATAAAAGTTGACGTCGCTCTAAACCGCAGCAAACAGTGTTTATAAACACCAGCAGTTGCCTTTCTTTTGTTTAATTAAAACGACAAAATTCGTGTCTTCCAATGATGAATAGTTGAATGAACAAGGAGTGATTCATTGACCAAGCACACACCAGAGGCACTCCAGGGCGGCCGAGATGGCGTCATATTTCGTAAACAAAACACTGTGATTCGACCGATGAATCCATGGTCTCACACCGTCCATTTACTGCTTACCCACCTGCATAGCCAAGGTTTTCATCAATGCCCTGCCGTAGTGGGGATAGATGAAAGTAATGAGGTACTCAGTTACCTTGAAGGCGATACATTCAATTACCCGCTTCGAGGCGCCATTGCAACTGAAGAAGCGCTGTTTTCTGCAGCTCAGCTATTGCGGCAGCTCCATGACGCCAGTACAACATTCCTGAACGCCTATCCCGACTTTTCGTGCCAGTGGATGCTACCTGGTCGCACACCACCCGAGGTCATCTGTCATGGTGATTTCACGCCGTATAACGTGGTTTTGAAAGGCAACAAAGTGGTTGGCATTTTTGATTTCGATACTGCCCATCCCGCTCCGCGTCTGTGGGATTTAGCCTATTCGATCTATTGCTGGGCTCCCTTTAAGACCCATAAAAATGACAAAATGGGTAACTTACAGGATCAGATACAACGGGCCTTGTGCTTCTGCGACGGGTACGGTGCAGACCTTCAGCAGCGTTCACAGTTGGTTGAGACTATGATTATCCGCCTCCAAGCGCTGGTCGATTTTATGCAAGCTGAAGCAGACAGTGGCAATCCACAATTTCAGGCGCATATTGCCGAGGGGCATCGTCTGAGTTATCTCGACGACATCGTGTACTTACAGCGTAATCAGCACGCCATTACCTTAGGGATTGCCCCTCATTCCTGATCCTATAACTGGGCCCATTATTTTCCCGCTTATTTAGTCGGACGATTAGCCGCGAGGCAGTTCGGAAATATTGCGGGCTGTTGCCAGGAATCGATTCCCTGTACAAATAAATGTTCCGCCATGAGCGCAACATCGCTCAATAAAATCGATTTCATTCAAATATTTTCACCCTTCAGGCAAAGCATTTTTGTGACACCACTTCCATATCATGATTTTTATGAGGCAGTTTTATGCACAAAAAACATGAGCAAACGCATGATTAATTCCTGAAATCAATATGTTAAAAGTATCAGTGCATCGAAAAGCATAAACTCCCCAAACTCATCACTATCACATATAGTTACGCACTTAAAATGCAACCCGATGAATATTAAAATCACAAACTGACAATGGAGTGTTTGAATGCGTGAAAAAGCCTACCTTGCGGCTTGCCTGTTTATGTTGTCGGCCTGTGGCGGTGATGATACGAAATCCTCTCCCACAGACAACAAGCCCAACATCTACGCTGGTGCAGACGTGTCTGCTTACGGCAAAAAATCTGTTCAGTTAACACCGACGTTTTCAACTGACGTTAGCAACCTCTCCTCCGTCAGGTGGACTCAGGCTGAAAGCGACCCACTGCAAGTTTCCATCAAGACTGACAGCGAGAATAATGCCTCCTTTATCGCCCCGGATATCTACGACAAGGTTACGTTGCACTTTACGGTGACTGCTGCATTTTCCGACGGGACAAGCAGCAGCGACGACATTGAGGTGACACTGATCCCGGCTGAGCATTCGCTGTCACTGGCTCTGCAAGGGTTAGGGCAAAGCATTAAAATAACGGATCAACACCTAGTCGTGATTGGCGGCTCTGTGACTTCAGATCATCCGCTTAAATCCATTAAGGTCATTAACATGACCACAGGTATCACTTATGACGCCGGTATTGCAGATAGCTGGCAAGCAGAAATCGCTCTATCAGAAGGTGATAATACCATCGATATCTCAGCGATCTCTGACGACGATACATCCCTTTCCATCTCCACAGACATCACTTATTACCCGAACATTGATTTTATTACGCCCCTACAGTTTGATACGACCACTCTTTACTTAGGGCAAGATCCGAAATCTGTCATTGTCACGATTGGTACGAATAATCCGAACAACCCGACCATTACGTTGGTCGATAGCGCCAATCAGGAGATTGCGACTCTTTCTGACGATGGTGTTTTACCCGATGAAATCCAGGGTGACGGTATCTTTACTGCGAAATTTGACGCACAGGCGACGAATGTTGGCAGCATCTGTTATCGCGCCAAACTGACGGACACAAACGCTGTCAGCTACCAGTCTGAAAAGCTGTGCCTCTGGGGTGCTGACAGCTATGATAATGCGGATGTAACCAGTGCAGTCATGTTGGCAGATTCCGTCAAACTGCTAATTGATAACAGTCTTGAAGCCGGCAGTGATGTCAAAGCCGCCGCACAAGCCGCTTATGAAAAAATGCAGACCAACCCGGCGATTGGAGCTTCGGGCTTATCGCCTGACAGCGGGTTGTGGTGGGTCGATGACAAAGGGATATTGGGCCTGTACCATCCGGTGATTGCCGGCTCAAAATCCGGGGTGGAGCTTCGCAGAAATGAGGGACAACCTCCGGTTTTGAAGGCCACTTTCACCACACAATATTACAGCTATGACGATCAGGCACGTCACAGCCAATCCGTTACAGCAATTCATACCAGTATCAACCAATCTAAGAGCGCTATCTCTGGCTTAAAAGCGGCAGAAGATAACCGGATAAAAAGCTCCCGTGCCGTCATTGTCAGCCCTTTCATCAATAACCCGAATGTCAGTCCAGCCAATAACTTTGGCTCTACCGATGATTACCATTCAGTGTGGCAAACATTGAAATCTGCAAATTCCTGCCAGTTATCTGCGGATAAAGAGCTGATCAACGATGGGACTGTCAACGTAACCCTGGACAGCTACAAAGATTTCAGCCTGTATGGATATATTCACCTTTCCACGCATGGGGACAATTATTACAACGGCCTACTCAGCTTATGGAAAGATGAATGGGGCCCAAATGATTTTCTGAAAGGAGCACTCTCACTGGTCGCTATTTATACCGGTATTGCGTTGCCGCAAAATGACGACGGTTCTTATAACATCAGCGGATATGAAGAAGACCTGCACATGAAGCGACTGGCTATTGGCCCTGGTGGCTTGCTGGTTGTACTGCCGTCTTTCTTTGATCATTATTTAACGACATTGCCAAATAGCTTGGTGGCACTGTCAGCTTGTCGATCTATGCATAACAACTCCCTGGCCAATGTCCTTATGGCAAAAGGGGCCGGAGCCATTCTTGGATACGATGACTACGTGTTATCGACTTACGCCCAAAACACCACAAATACCATTTTGCAGGAAATGCTAAACAATGATTCTACCTTCGGCGAAGCAGTGACGGTGGCCAAATCCACATACGGTGCCAGCGACGGCAGCGCAACGGATGCCAAGCTTGTCACTACGGGCGCAGATAACCTGAAACTGCCGTACGGCTCGCTCACTAACCTGGACTTTGAAGACGGTGTGCTTGGCGTATGGTCTAAAGACGGCGATGGCAGGGTCGTGACACAGTTAGGCGTGACGAAACCCACTGGCGGCAGTTTTATGGGCATTGTGTCAACCGGACTGGGTTTCACCACCACATCAGGGACCATCGAACAAACAGCCTGTCTGGCATCAAGCGCAAAAACGCTGCGGTTTAACTGGAAAATGTTCTCCGAAGAATTCCGTGAATACTGT
Organism: Photobacterium ganghwense; assembly: GCF_017329545.1. Taxonomy (NCBI): domain Bacteria; kingdom Pseudomonadati; phylum Pseudomonadota; class Gammaproteobacteria; order Vibrionales; family Vibrionaceae; genus Photobacterium; species Photobacterium ganghwense. The sequence goes on along the minus strand of NZ_CP071326.1, from coordinate 397,401 downwards.
CATACCGAGTATGATGATTCCTTCAGCGTTACCGTATGCAATGAAGATTCCACGACATGTAAAAGCTTCAAAACCAGTGTAAACCAGCTTTGCACCGAAGGCGGGCTGCTTCCTTCTGACATCCACTTTGATCAAGGGGATGTTTATAAAACAGAATGGAAGAATGAATCTATCGATATATCGGAACTGGCAGGTCAGCGCGTCACACTGTCGGTTTACTCTTCCGATAAAGGTGACAGTATTTACGATACCGCCATACTGGTTGATGACATCACGGTCGAATAATCACTGACGCCAAGGAGCATCATATGAAAAAAAGGCACGCTTTTCTGCACTGGTTTATTCCGGGTTGGGTCTGTTCGCTGGTAGCCTGCAGCGCAGAAGAACGTCTCCTTTTTGAAGATGATGCTCTGGGTAGCGTGTATTTAATTTCGCAATCCCAGGGTTGTCAGCTATCGCATGAATCGTTAAAAGAGAAGCTGACAATCCTTATCAACAGTGCCGAGAAGGATCTTGCGCCATTAAAAACCATTTTTCACCCTACCCATCCCTTTGTGCTGGAAAACAGCCAGCCACCTTTGCTAAAAATACAGCAAACAGCCACAACAGGCTGGCAGGTTTCTCTAACGGAATCCGCTTCCTGGCTGTTTCGCTTTGACCATGACACAGTGACGGCCTACGAATATCCTCAGAGTCTCAAAATTAGCTGTGAGTAATGGTTTTTCCGCCTTAGTTTCGAACTGAGTCCATATACCTAACCTCCTTCGCACTATTGATATTTAACACTAAAGAGATATTACTATCCCAGTGACAAATACCTTTAGAGCATTATCAGAGGCGGATTCCATCTTAATATTGTTCTACCTTCACATTTTTGCTCTCCGTTCCAAAATTGCGTTGACGGCACACCCTTCCGCCATTAAATTGACGCCAATAGAATAATTACTCGACGGAACGCCAACAATATGAATAGAAATGGTTTTACCCTGATTGAACTGGTAGTCGTGATTGTCATTCTGGGTATTATTGCCGTAACAGCCGCCCCTCGATTTCTCAATGTGCAAAATGATGCCCGAAATGCGGCCCTGGAGGGTCTTAAAGGTGCCATTCACGCAGGTCTTAGCGTGGGTTACGGTAAAATGGCCGTTGCTGGGCTGGAAAGTGTCACATATATCACGAATAAAGCGACTGATGACGGTAACTATAAGGCAGAATCAATTCCAATTCCTGGTTGTGAAAAAGGCGGAGCTGAGCGCTGTATTTTCCGATATGGCTATCCGGAATCAGATTTTCACACACTAACAACGCTCGTTGATGGGATTAATAAACACTATTATCAGGATAAAGATTGGGGCATTACTCGGATTGATAATGACGACGCACTCATTATTACAGAAAAGAACAATCTGGATTATGCTGCTCAGCAACGTCCCCCGCTGATGATTCGTGATAACTGCTACATCCGTTATCAGCACCCGGAAAGTGCTAATGCAGGCTACACACTGGAAATCATTCCTTGCGAATAATACCGGCTGAGCCCAATCACTGTTCGTATGCGCTAAACAGATAAACATGAAAACGGCGACCTTACTGGTCGCCGTCTTTTTTAGAGCTTGGCTCACGCACGCAATCTAGCCTGACTAAGCCAAGTCTGCCGCAAAGGGTTTGCCGCAAAGGGTTTGCCGAGCAATGCATGGTAAAAGTCATTATCAGGCTCCCCCCCTTCAAGACGTTCTTTCGTTCCGAGTAATACCAGTTGTCCGGTTCGGTACCGAATTTCCAACGCATCGCGCAGACAGGCATGTTGTTAAAAACATATACCCACGAGAGCAACCATTCCCTAAGTACCTAAAGTATGAGGATCCGGTTGGTTTTAGGTTTGAATTTAAGGTATTTTCCAAGTTTGCTTATCAGGCTGACGTTTTTGCCTATGCCATCAAATGCAATACATTGATCAGACCTAATAAAAAGCCTTATTGTTGCTATCCATGATAGCCATAATGTGAAGTGAACTATGAACAGAAAAGTTATCGATTTCGCGGTTATCTTTTTAGCCGTCTTTCTGGCAATTACCCTGAAGAATTATCTCGTTAATATGTTCTTCGAACAGCAGCAGATCTCTTTCCTGCTGGATACCCTGCTGCTTATCGTTGTCTATCTGCCGATTCTCCTGATCCTGCGAACCATAGGCAAAAAAATAGCGCCAAAATAGAGAAATAAAGCCTTCAGATAAACAATATCTCTGTAGGATAAGATCTGCCCAGTCAGAAGTGTGCGCTGCCTGGGCAGTGACAAATTGTAATATCCGATAAATACCTGACTCTGCATCTGATGTTCAGGTGCGTCCCTTTCCCAATCAGTTCAGAACATATCGGTTTAGAACATGTCGAATTAGATCGCAGAACAGATACCGGATTGATTATCAGATTGGAACGTCACACACAGTCCATCTTGAGCCAGAAACAGGTTTTCACTGAAACAATGAGGCTGGCTAAGCGCCCAGTTTTCCAGCTCATGTCCGATGTGAATCAGCCCAACTTTTACAGGCTGGCACTCTTTTTTAATCGCCAGTATTTGTTCGACGGTACTGTGATTTCTCACTGCACCATCACCCCGAAATGCTTGCGGCGGATACCCACAATCAATAAACATCCATTCTACCGGATTCATTTTCAGCCAGTTTTGAGCCAGTTCGCTTAGCCCAAATGTATCAGTCAGATAGGCCAGTCGTCGTCCCTGCCATTCAAAGACATAACCCAGGCATGGCTTGGAATGATTCAAAGGCAGCGTGGTGATACGGATGCCTTCCCATTCAAAAGTCTCAAACGGTTTAAATGGCGGCTGAAAGGCCAATAAACCGGGATGTTTGTAGAGGTCGTCACACCCCAGTGAGTCATGGGGGCCATTGACCGGAATCCGCTCTTCCTGTGTGCGGAAAAAGCCAAACCTAAGGTCAAACAAGCTGTGTACATGATCCATGTGATAGTGAGTCAGCAGGATTCTATCAATCGACTTTGGCGGAAAACGTTCCAGTAAATTCGGTAAATTGGCGTCAATAAGCAGCGTTTTGCCATTGTTATGCACCATCGCCGAGGTTTTGTTACGACGATACTTCGGTTCATCCATCGCCCGGCGGCAAGCGGTACACTCACAACCGTACACCGGCAACATCGCGCTGTTACCTGTCCCTAAAAGTGTAAATTTCATATCAGCTGTTCTGCTACCTGAGTAAACTGATTCACAGTCTGACGGAGTGAGCCACTGTTATCCAGCACAATACTGTTTTGCGGACAAGCCCCCAGAAAAGCTTTTGCCCTAGCCAGCCGCTGCTGAATCATGGCATCGTTTTCACGGCCTCGCGCCCGAAGTCGCTGTGCCAGTACCTCCTCTGGTACATAAATCACGACCGGCACCAGTTGCTTACCGTATTTTTCCAGTGCCTGAGGCAGATATTCCCGCGACCCATTAACCATCACATTGATACCTTTCGTCAGCCAGTCATCGACTTCAGCGCCTATACCGTACTGAAATCCGTTGGCTTCCCAGTCCATGGCAAACAGTGCCATGGACTTACGCACCTCGAATTCCTCCGGCGTCAGTTCAATGTAGTTTTCTCCCCCGGCATGTGCCGGCCGGGTAATATAACGATGGGCCACCAGCAGACTTTCTGGTTGCTGCACCCGAATCAAACTCATCACGCTGTCTTTACCGGCACCTGACGGACCCGTCACATAAAATAACTTTGCCATTATTTTCCACTCTTATAATTAGCAAATAGACTGTCGCGGAATAATAAAATCAGTATATCTGCTGGCCGTTTTTATAGACTTGCTTAACCATAGGAAATCCCTGATCCAGTTCAACACGCACGACGTCAGCCATCCGGCCTGCCTCCAGCTGACCACGGTCCCGCATACCCAGCGCTTCTGCCGGATTGGCCGTAACCAGTGCAATAGCACCTGCAAGATCGTAGCCATTTTCCATGTCTGCAATCTGGAAGGCCGCCTGAAGCAAGCTTGCCGGATAATAGTCGGATGAAAGAATATCCAGCACTCCCAGCTCTGCCAGTTTGTAGGCAGCAATATTGCCGGAATGCGAACCACCACGCACAACATTTGGCGCGCCCATCAGCACCTTCAGCCCCTGTTGATGGGATGTCCGGGCGGCGTCCAGCGTGGTCGGAAACTCGGCCACCACCATACCGTCCTGTTTAGACTCCATCACGTGGCTTTCGAGGCCATCGTCATGGGAGGCCATCGGTACCCCCGCCTCACGGCATTTTGCCACGATAGCTTGGCGATTGACCGCCGAATACAGACGCGCGCTTTCCGTTTGCTCAGCTTCAAATTTTGCCATCGTGCTGTCATCCCAGCCGTATTTCTTCTGATAGTAGGCACGGTATTGAGCTAAGGTGGCAAACTGACGCTGACCCGGAGAATGATCCATGATCGACACCAGCTTCACGATGTCCGGATCAAACAAGGATTCGAACAGCTCGACGGTACTGACATTCGGCACTTCACAGCGCAAATGCAGCAAGTGATCGACCCGGCAACGGTAGTCTGCGGCATGTTTTACTGCCTCCACCATGCGCGACAGGTTAGCCAGTCGGGTGCCGCCATCATTCACATAACCCACCGTCACCGCATCCAATACTGTGGTGATGCCACTGGCTGCACACACAGCATCGAATGATGTTAATGCCGAGCGCGCCGGCCATTCAGCATTCGGACGTGGGTTGAAGAACTTCTCCATATGATCCGTATGCAGTTCGACCAGACCGGGGATAAGATAATCCCCCCGGCAGTCGATGGCCTCGTCACGTTCACACCGCCCCGCTTCAATGCGGGAAATCTTGCCGTCTTCAATATACAGCGTGCCATCCATTACTTCGTTGAGCAGAACCAGTTTTGCGTTTGTCAGAATCATCACTTAGTACACCTGAGTCTCAATTTGTCTAGTCGCTGTTTTTCGCAATGCGTTTGTATGAAAACCAACCCATATCAATACGTTAAGCTCAAATCATTACTTGCCGGCTGACAGGGTATGAAGGCGATCGGCCACCGCGTCACGGGCGTAAGGGTCATGGAAAATGCCCACGATGGCAGCGCCGCGTTGTTTGGCCTGATGAATCAAATCAATCACCACATCGCTGTTTTGTTTATCCAGTGACGCGGTCGGCTCATCGAGCAATAGAATTGGGTAGTCCAGCATAAAACCTCGGGCAATGTTGACTCGTTGCTGCTCCCCGCCGGAAAAAGTCGCCGGCGCCAGCTGCCAGAGGTGTTCTGGAACATTTAAACGAGTCAGCAATTGAGCGGCTTTCTCATAACAGGTCGTCGGGCACACGCCGGTATTCAGCAGTGGCTCCATCACCACATCAATTGCTGACACGCGTGGAATAACCGACAGAAACTGACTGACATACCCCATCGTTTGCTGCCGCAGGCGGACAATCTGACGCGGTGAAGCCTGTGCCAGATCCACCCAGTCGGTTTCGCCCCGGCCATAGCGGATTTCAATCGCACCGTTGTCGATTTTGTAGTTACCGTACAGCGAGCGCAGCAAGGTGCTTTTTCCCGATCCCGAATGACCGTGCAAAATAACGCACTCACCACTGTTTACAATCAGGTTAGCCCCTTGCAGCACAGGCAGTTTCACACCATTTTGGTTATGCAGAATAAAGGTTTTACAGACATTGCTGGCTTTGATCATTTCCATCTCGGTTACCTCACGATCGATGAAACAAGAAGCTGGGTATAGGCGTGTTGCGGATCGTCAAGGATCTGATCAGTCAGCCCCTGCTCTACCACTTCGCTGCGGCGCATCACCAGCAGGCGATCAGCCAGCAGCCGTGCCACTCCCAAATCGTGGGTAACGAAAATCACCGCAATATTCAGCTCCATCACCAGACGGCGCAGCAAATCCAGGAATTTAGCCTGCACCGAGACATCCAGTCCGCCGGTCGGCTCATCCATAAACACCAGACGCGGACGAGTCACCAAATTACGGGCAATCTGCAGGCGCTGCTGCATGCCGCCGGAAAACTGTTTAGGCTTGTCGTCAATACGATCGGCTGCCAGCTCAACGGCTTCCATCCAGGTCAGACTTTCGTCACGAATATTGCCGTAATGACGTTCACCAATGGCCATCAGGCGCTCTCCGATGTTGCCACCGGCTGAAATGTTCATGCGCAAACCATCTTGCGGATGCTGATGCACTACCCCCCACTCAGTGCGCAGCAATTTACGCTGCTCACTGACCGGCATATCAAACAAAGAATGCAGCTTGGCTGCGCGGTCGATATACAAAACCTCGCCACCATCAGCGGCAATTTGCCCTGAAAGCAGCTTTAGCAACGTCGATTTACCCGAACCGGACTCACCGACAATACCCAGCACCTCACCGGCAAACAGATCAAAGTTAATGTTCTGGCAGCCTTTGTTTTCGGCATACAACCGGGTGACATTGTTCACCTGCAAAAGTGGTTTTTCATCAAGAAGTATCATACTTACTCACTCCCGGCCTGGTTGTGTGACGGACTGTGTCGATGGGCGACTTGGACTGGCTGTTCAGACCTGTCTGTGCTGATCTGGTGGCCCTGAAACGTCACGAAGTCCACCTCCGCTTTACCTTGTTGAGCCAAACTCTGACGGCAGTAATCGGTATCTGAGCAGATAAAAGTACGGTTTCCCGCTTCATCCACCACCACTTCATCCAGGAAGCTGTTTCCAGAGCCGCAAATCGCACAGGATTCTTCCCACTGCTGCACCTCGAACGGGTGGTCGTCAAAGTCCAGACTCTCAACCTTGGTGTAAGGCGGAATCGCATAAATGCGTTTCTCGCGTCCCGCACCGAACAGTTGCAGTGCCGGACTCATGTGCATTTTCGGGTTGTCAAATTTCGGGATGGGCGACGGACTGGTCAGATAGCGTCCATTAACGATAACCGGATAGTCGTAACTGGTCGCGATCTGGCCATATCGTGCAATATCTTCATATAATTTCACGTGCATCACGCCATATTCCTCTAAGGCGTGCATGGTGCGTGTTTCAACCTCGCTCGGCTCGATGTATCGCATCGGCTCTGGAATCGGCACCTGATAAATCAGGATCTGATTTTCCTCCAGCGGCGTTTCCGGAATACGGTGCCGGGTCTGGATCAGTGTCGCTTCTGAGGTCACTTCCGTGGTGTTAGCCTCCGCCACTTTGCGGAAAAACTGGCGGATACTCACTGCATTCGTGGTGTCATCCGCTCCCTGATCAATCACTTTCAGGGTATCGTCCGGGCCAATCAACGCGGCCGTGAGCTGAATTCCGCCGGTTCCCCAGCCGTAAGGCATCGGCATTTCCCGCCCCCCGAAAGGCACCTGATAGCCGGGAATGGCAATGGCTTTGAGCAGCGTGCGGCGAATCATGCGCTTGGTGGACTCATCCAGATAGCCGTAGTTATAGGTTTGATTCATGGTGCCCGATCCTTATTTCGCTGCCCGCATCTGACGCAGCATATGCAGTTCTGACTGGAAATCCACGTAGTGCGGCAGGCGGAAGTGAGAAACAAATCCGACCGCATCCACGATGTCGCTGTGATACAGAATGAATTCCGGATCCTGTGCCGGAGAGCTTTGCTCTTCGCCGTATTCCTCGGCCTGCAAGGCACGATCAACCAACGCGACGGCCATGGCTTTGGTTTCGGCACGGCCAAAGGTCAGCCCGTAACCTCGGGTAAACTGAGGTGTTCGCTGAGCCGGAGAATAACCGTTGATCATCTGGCATTCAGTCAACTGAAGTTCGCCAATGCAGATCTCAAATCCCAGCTCTTCCGGTTCAAACCGGATTTCTGTCTGTCCGGTGCGCATTTCGCCACAAAACGGGTGTGAGTCGCCGTAACCACGGATGATGGAATAGGCAATCCCTATCAGGAAACCCTCGTCACCTCGGATCAGGTTTTGCAGACGCGTCGGGCGCGTTGCCGGAAAAGCCAGCGGTGATTCGGTCAAATCATAAGGCTCTGCACCACTGTCATGCTCTTCCACCAGCAAGCCCGCTTTGGCGATCCAGTCAAAGGCATTGCCGCAGGTTAACGAGCTTGCTTCAAAATGTTCTGTCGGTTCGCTTACCGGTTGCTGGCTGCCCTGGCATTGGCTCTCCTGACACTGGCTTTCCTGAAACTGGCAGTCCTGATTGCGGTTCTGTTTACCGCTCTTGGCTTCTGTCGCTGCCAAATTAGCTGCCACCTCAGGGCAGCCCGCCAGCAGTGAGAAATCCAGCAAACGGTGGGTGTAGTCATACGTCGGACCCAGAATCTGCCCGCCAGGCAGGTCTTTGAATGTCGCCGACACCCGACGCTCAATCTGCATCGTCGCCGTATCAACCGGGTTTGCGATGCCAAATCGCGGTAACGTCGTGCGAAAGGCACGCAACAGGAAAATCGCCTCAATCAAATCGCCACTGGCCTGCTTAAATGCCAACCCTGCCAGTTCGCGATCATAAATCCCCCCTTCATTCATGATGCGGTCTACCACCAGCGGCAATTGCCCGGCAATTTGTGCCACAGACAGCCCGGCAACCGTGGTGTCCCCCCGGCGTTGTTTCGCCAGCAAGTCGTGCGCGGCATTGATGGCGGTTTCACCGCCTTTTACGGCAACGTACATACTCAGGCCTCCTTCACTTGGGTGGTACGGGGTAACGCCATCACTTTGTTCCGGGTGATGAACACCATATCCAGCCCGGCAGGGAACACATGCTGACGGTTGGTAAGATAATCCAGCGCGCTGGGATGCAGTCCTGTAACCCGAACCCGGGTTTCGGTGGCGATTCCCGGCCCAGACAGTAATAAGGTCACCGGGTGTTCAGCTCCCCTTTTAATCTCTTGACCAGCATCTTGTGACGAAACAGTCGTCTGCCCATCGTTTGCTGCCAGAGTGTCCTCCAGCTGCTCAACCTCAATCAGTAGCGTGGTGCTGTGATGCGGGTTTTCATTGGTGCCACCATTAAACAACAGCCCGTTAAATGGCTGATGACCGTCAAGTAACGCAAACTCTGCCTGCGCAGGCAGACTGTGATACTGCGTATTGCACTGACAGTGAAAAGCGATATTGCGCATGATAGTTTCATGACGGAATGATTCCGCCAGATACAGTGAAGATTTGGCGTCCAATAGCGTCAGCAGCACACCAAAACTGGCAGGATGCATGCCATCGAGCGGCACACAATATGGCAGGCTGGCAATCGTACCCGGACGCGCCATGGCATCCAGCAGGACACGAAAGTTCTGTTGACTGTCAAATACCGGCGATGAAAGACCGGCAATCAGTTGAGCTGGTGCCATCAGTCATCCTCCCCACGGACTAAGGTGAAAAAATCCACCTTGGTTTTCAGGGTGTCTGCAGTGGCAGCCGCGCGTTTCGCCTGCTGAGTGGCGACCAATGGCTGCAGGATCTGATCATCTGTCGCGGCAGCCCGCTCACTTTGCATTAAGGCGTCCACCACGGCGGCGATGTCGGCATGGGTTTTATCGCGACCCTGAATGTAGGCGAAGCCATTCAGCCCGCTCTCCAGCACAACCGACGCGCGGGTAACGGTCATATCGCCCATATTGAAGCGATCACCGGTATTACCCAGACGGCCCCGCACCTGCACCAGCCCACTTTCGGTCGGACGCAGATAAGAAAAATCGGGTTTGTCGGGAAACTGAGTCCAAAGTTGCTGTAACTGTTCACCGCTGGCCAGCGCCAGCGTTTTCATCCAACGCTGTCTGTCCTGGCGACTAAAAGCCGGGGCAGACATAGGTTCCGGAGTTGTCATGGTAGGTTCCTGAGATAACCAATCGATAGGCTCACTTTACCCATCAGCGACACTCAGAAATATCGAGAAGAACTTCCGCTTTACCTTAGTTTTTCTTAGTGAAAACCGGCGTTTTTACCGTCAGAGAAAACACAATTGTCACAATCTTCAGTTAGAAACAATCTTCAGCTAGAAAAGGTTATCTAAAAAGAATGAGATAGATTGTGAAAAAGAACCGTCGCCTGCCCCCGCTCAATGCTCTGAAGGCATTTGAAGCTACAGCCAGACACCAGAGTATTACCAAAGCAGCCGAGGAGTTGTGCGTCACGCAAGCCGCAGTCAGCCAGCAGGTCAAATTACTCGAAGCGCATCTTGAGCGGCAACTGCTGCACCGAAATGGTCGGCATATCCGTCTGACTGATGAAGGTCGCCAGTATCTGCCGGTTTTAAACACCGCATTTGACGCTCTGGCAGCTCAGACTCACGAGCTGTTTGGCCGCGGCAATACCACGGTGTTGCGCCTGCGCTGTACTTACAGTTTTGCCCAATGCTGGCTGACACCAAGGCTGGGCGATTTTGTCCGGCAATATCCGACAATTCGGTTGCGGGTGATACCGTCAAATACACCAGTGCCGGAAACCGACCACAATGAGCCTGATTTAGAAATTCTTAATGGCTATGGCAATTGGCTGAATAAACAAGTCGAGCAAATCACGGAAGATGAGTGGGTTGTGGTCGCCAGCAATACCCTGCTTACCCATTACCCGATGCCGGCCCCTTTGGGGCAGTTTGCCCAGTATCCGAAAATTGCCTCGATAGGCTATCGGGAAAGCTGGCAAGACTGGTTCTCGCTCGCAGCCGACACTGGCGACAGTACTGGCAGGAAAACAAACGTCACACAAAGTGAAGCAGATGCTGTGGATCATACACACGCCGTTGAATTCGATGGCCAGTTGACTCCGCCACAACTGGAAGCCTGCAGCACATCGCTAGCCATTCAAATGGCTGAATCCGGAGCGGGTTTTCTGCTGGTAAAACGCATTCTGGTGCAGTCTTCACTGGATGCCGGGAGGCTGCGCATTGTTCACCCGGTCACCATGCCTAGTCGCGGTCATCACTACCTGCTGACCAAAAGTAGCAATCCCGATCAGGTTGCGATCAAGCTGTTCAAGCAATGGCTGTACCGTAAACTGACGACGCATGATAAAGCGCGAAATGACGCTCTGGCGTGAATCGCACCTTAGGTCAGTGAGAATCTGTCAGCGAAAAACTGTCATCAAGTAACCGTCATCAAGTAACCATCATCAAGTAACCATCAGTGAGAAAAGCTATCAGTGAGAAACGTCTCTCCCGTCAGCCAGTTCATGCAGACAAGTTAGGCAACGGGTGAGAAGCGGATTCTGAGGCCTGATTTGAAAACAGGTTAAGTGGGCTAATTACTCGGATAACGACATGGAATCAACGGTAGCCTGAGCCAGTTCCAGAATCCAGTCCGTAAAAACGTGCTCCCCTTCGTCGCGAACGCCATTCATACGTAAGTAATACTGGCGCTGTCGGTTTCCGGCCAAAGGCGAGAGCTGTACCAGTTCCCCCGAATCCAACTCTTTGGCGATCAGCGCTTTAGGGCATAAAGCGATACCATTGTTGTTCATCGCCGCGATACGCATCATATTGAAATCGCTAAACACTGTCCCGCGATTTACTTTCGACACACTCGCACCCGCAGCAGGCTGGCTGGCGTATCGGTCATACCAACGCTGCCACGCCTGTGAGTCACCGTCATGCAGGAGCTCATACTGATTCAACTGGTCTGGCGAAAAGTGGCTAATCTTCGCCGCATATCCCCGGCCACAGACCGGCACGGTCGAACCACTGAACAAGACACGTTCGGAGTCCGCCAGCGCGTTATCGGTAAAACCCAACACAATATCTGCGTGATCATCCCGCCCTGACAACTGGTAGTGCAGTTCCAGTTCTATCTGGGGAAAACGGTCTTTGAAGGCATGTATATTGGGCAGCAAAAAACAGGTAGCCAGTGATGGCAGGCTGTAAATCACCAGTTTATTCCTGACCGGACGCTTCCTATTGTCCGCCACTGCCGCGCGCAACTGGGCAAAAGGGTCAGTCAGCTGCGCCGAAAACTTGATCCCGTCTTCGGTTAAGGTCACCCGGTTTTGCTTGCGGTAAACCAGCTTTTTACCCATCCATTGCTCTAAGCCTTTGATTTGACTAATCACTGCCGCATGAGTCACGAACATCTCTTTAGCCGCCTCAGAGTAACTGCCCAAACGCGCCACAGCTTCAAAGTAATAAATTGATTTCAAAGGCATTTTCATAGTCAGCATCTTTCAGGTGTAAGTTTTTCTTACATTCTATGTGAGATTTAATGAGTTGTTAACCAATAAGCAACAAACCTATCATTCAGGGACTCTGATTAGCGCTAACAGAGATTTCGATGAACGTGTTTTTTTGAAGGATATTTTTATGTTTATCAGATCGTTGAATGATGTCGAAGGCTCTGAGCATTACGTGAACTGGGGCAATGGTACGAGCCATCGCCTGCTTACACTTGCGGACAAGATGGGCTTTACCGTGTGCCACACCGTTGTGACCCGTGGCACTGAGTCGCTGCTTGAGTACAAAAACCATCTGGAAGCCTGCTACTGCATTGGTGGCGAGGGCGAAGTTGAAACCATGGCTGGCGAGCGATTCCGCATTGTTCCGGGAACCATTTATGTTCTTGATGAGCATGACAAACACTATCTACGTGCCAGTGAAGACAAAGATCTGATTCTGGTCAGCGTGTTCAATCCCCCATTGAAGGGAACGGAAACCCACAACCTAAATAACGGCGATTCATCCGCTTACTAATAACGAAGAAGGTGAGCCGCACAGGGTCACTTAGCCCAAGGAAAAGGAGGCAGGTTATGTTTTATCTTCATGGATCTTTCTTACTATATTTGCTCAGTATGTTGCTGATTGGTTTCTATTTTTACAGACGCACCACCAGCACCTCAGACTATATCTTAGGATCGCGTAACCTGCCCCCCAGCGTTGCTGCACTCAGTGCCGGCGCCTCAGATTTAAGCGGCTGGGCCTTGATGGGCCTGCCGGGGGCTATCTATATCGGTGGCCTGAGTAACCTCTGGATTGTACTGTTTACGCTGATGGGCGTTTACGTAAACTGGAAATTCATTGCGCCTAAACTGCGGGTAATGACTGAAAAACTGGGCGATGCTCAGACGATTCCGGAGTACCTTCAAAACCGGTTCAACGACCAGTCCAACATTCTGCGCCTGACTTCGTCGGCCGTCACTCTGGTGTTCTTTACCTTTTATGTCGCTGCCGGGCTGAGTGGTGGCGCGGTATTGTTTGAAAACACCTTCGGGATTGATTACCACACCGCACTGCTCGTCGGCGGAATAGTGATCGTGTCTTACACTTTCCTGGGCGGTTATCTGGCGGTCTGCTGGACGGACTTTTTCCAAGGGTTGATGATGGCGTTGTCTTTACTGGTTGTCGCCCTGGCACTGTTTTTTGTATCCAATGGTGATTCGGGAACCGCTTCATCGGCGGCAACATCGGCAGCCATGGTAAATGCCATTACCCTCAGCGATCTTCGTCCGGATCAAGGTTGGTTCTGGGGACTGCTGTCACTCAGCGGCTGGTGTATCGGCTATCTGGGACAGCCTCACGTGCTGGTGCGCTTTATGAGTGTCCGCAGTGTCGAAGATATTAAAATTTCCCGTCGAATTGCGGTAATTTGGACCAGTATTACGATGATTTCCGCAGTACTGGTGGGCTTTTGGGGACGCAGTTACTTTGCCGATCCGCTGGAAAATGGAGAAACCATTTTTATTGCGCTGTCTCAGGCTATCTTCCATCCGTTTGTTGCAGGACTGATTATCGCCGGTGTACTGGCATCCATCATGAGCACAATCGACTCACAGCTGCTGGTATGCTCGTCGACATTATCGGAAGATTTCTATCGCGCTTATGCCCGACCAAACGCATCAGACAAAGAAGTGCTGAATGTGGCACGCCTGGCGGTACTGGTTGTGGCGCTAATCGGGTTCTATCTGGCCTATCAGAAAGCAGACTCTACGCTATTGAGCATGGTCGCTTATGCCTGGGGTGGTTTCGGTGCTTCTTTCGGGCCAGTCATCCTGTTCAGCCTGTTCTGGAAAAAAATGACGAGTCTGGCCGCCATTTCAGGGTTGATTGTCGGCTCTGTTGTGGCGCTTATCTGGAATCAGAATCAGGGCGGAATCTTTGATTTATTCGGTGTTGTGCCAGGCTTTATTACCGCCAGCCTAACCATCATCGCCATTACCCAATACCAAACAATGAAAGCGACAAACACAGAAACAGCCTACTAAGCACGTTATTGGATATTAGTATTGGGTTCAGTAAATTCGTATCAAAGCCTAAACCTTAGAACACATCAATCTTTCCAAGGCATCCATTCTGGATGCCTTTTCTCCCGCCCTTTGCCAACAATACAACGCATTTCGCAATTTAACGGAGAGACCTCACCGTTCGCCAAAAAGTCACTTCAATTCTGGCAAGAAGATCGCTTCTTATGCATTGTTTGTTCTAACTCACATTTGCCCCATTGCGCGTTAGATCTTTTACTCATTCGCATCTTGCTCATTGGCTTTTACCCTACTAAAAGTTATCTGTTCTCCTAATACTGTTAGCTGAACCCCCGTGATGTATCACGGGGGATATTCGACCAAGCATTCGTCTATAGCTAAACTTGTTCTAAGATCTTATTCAGCAACCTTAACTCTCTATTAGCTCGCTCAAGGCGGTCTCTGCAATCTTGAACAAGCTTCTGATCAGCATTATCTACAAAACCTTGATTTGCTAATTGACGGGTAGTTTGTTCCCTGATTCTTTCATGTTCTGCTTTTTCACTATTCAACTTCTCGACAGTTTGCTCTTGATTTAACTGAGCCTCCAATACCCATAACTTCTCATAGATAGTCTGAACTTCTAAGCTAGTCGTTGCATGAGAAAAGTTATAGTTATACTCATCAAATGCGTGGTGTTCTTGATTCTGACCACCCCAGTTTATTAGATCGTTTTTCAGGTAGTTAAAGGTGTCGACATTACCGTTCAATGATTTCGCAAACTCGCGATAAGTTGCTTCTAAGCTGATTTCCAACCAATTGTCTTTTTTGAGTTGTCTGCTAGAAAATGTTGTCGTTATTTCAATTTCATTTCTAACACAATACTCATTGACCATAGTCTCAAACCAAATTCGTGAGTAGACCAGTGCTTGACGAATATCGTATACCTCAAGTGCTTCTTTAACCTTTTGAGAGTAATTCACACCGAAGTTTTGTATAACTATCCCCTTTGGTGTCGATTTCAATATTTGACTTGAAAATGTGTCCGCATCAGTTGCTCTTTTATGTCTGTTGGAAATCTTTTCCCAGAACATTCTGTCATGCGTTGTAATTATTCTTTGAACTGTTTTTAGATAAACATCATCACTAAACATATCAATAATATTTGACCTATGTTCAGTATCAATTGCATTGACTACATCATCGAAAACAATCACTGGATGACAGTTTTTCTTTGCTACAGATAATAGTAAGGCAAGTCCTAACCCTCTGAGGTGTCCTTCACTTAACACACAAAACGCGTCATCTTCACGACCATCTTGCATCTTAAGAATAATTCTATATGTTCCGCCATTTTGCTGAAATTTGACTTCCGACACTAGTTCATCCGGGGTGTCATGCTTATTGATTTGGTTGTAGTAGCTCAGTGTTGATAGTTCTATTCCATTTATATTTGTAGACTCTACTCCTTGCTTGTACTCATTAAGTTTTGAAAATAATTTCTTGTAACTATCTTCAAGCTGCCTTGCAAAGTCGTTAAACTTCTCGTCAAGCAGTATTTGACTCGCATGAGTTTTACTTCGTTTAAAAAGACGAACTATTTCTATTTGCGTTTCCAGTAATAGCTCAGATTTCGCCTCAATATTTGTCTCAAAAACTGTAGCAGAATCAAGTTTTTTCTCGATGTCGTGAATTTTAGCGTTAAGAGACTCGAGGCGTTTAGCTTGATTTGCTACTCTCTTGTTTCTTGCTCTAATATCATCATTCAGATTTTCAATTTCAGTTGAGAACCCGTGTAGTGTCGATAGCTGTTTTAAATACTCCGCTGGCTTAGATGTGTCTGACGATAAAACATTGTTGATAGCTGAAACCAAACCTTTCGTTAGAGCATCTCGGTGTAGCTCTAAGCACGCTTGTATATAAGCAAAGGAAACAGTTATTCGTTCTTTTAATTGATGCTCTATCTTTTCGCAGCTTATAGATACTTGCTCTAAGAACGCCAGCTTTGGTAACTCGTCTTCAACTACTTTTTGTGGATGTTTTCGAACCTCTTTAATAGGGGTTTCACAAGTCGGGCAGATTTCAATTTCGGACATATCACCGAAGTTCTTCATAGCCTTATACAAATCTTTGTAGTTAACTTTACTAGCGTTATTTGCTAAGACTTCTCTTCTACTTGCTAACAAATCAATTAACCAAGTGATTGACTCGATATATTTATCTAAGGAGTTTAGCTGAACTTCTTCACTAGCAACTTCAAATTTCTGAGTACTTAGCATTAGGTGTTTTTTCAACCTGTCGAAGTAATTCTTCCTTGTTACTACATGAGCATGTTCATATTTTTCTAATCCAAATAGTTCAGATAAGAGCCGCTGCTCTTTTTGGATTTCGTCGTTTTTTGTTTTTCTCAAGCGCCTTTTATCAGCGAGTTGTTGGGTCACATCTTCATAACTGTCTTGACCAGATGTTCTAACAAACTCAGCAGCTTTGAATGAAGCTGGCTTAACCATTCCATTTACAATGTCGTCGATTTCTTCAAGCTCAAACAATGTAGCCAGAACATCCGCCTGTCTGACGTTCGTATCCTTCGAACCCAATAGTGAGAATTCTTGTAGTCTGTTTCTATCAATAAAGCAGCTATTCCAAAAGGGGGATTGGGAGACGGTTCCATTAACCAATTTGCAGTTAATGCTTGGTGCCCCTCCATTCTTTATGTAGCTTTTTAACGGTGTATTTCTTCTACTCGCTTCTTTTACGTTATCAGTAAGGCTATATTCTATAGCTTCACATAATGATGTTTTACCTCCACCGTTTGGTGCAAAAAAGACATTAACACCCTTGCTAAATGGGATTAACGTCCCTTCGTCATTGTCGTTAAGTGAAGAAAACCCTCTAAAGTTTTTGACTTGTATTGATTTCAAAGGTGTCAGGACTAAATTGGATCCGTCACGTGCTAAAGCCATATTTTGGTCTACAATTCGCCTGTACCTTTCTACATTCTTTTTCACTCTCCTCTTTATCTTATCTATGTCACCAAGCTCTGAAAAAATCACTTTTGTCAGTTTTTTGTCTTTTTGATTTTTAATGAGGGACAATAGATATAGATAAGTGACATCATCATCTAGAATCTGACTTTTTAGAAAATTATTTAAATGATAACTCATGAAAGGTACACCTGTGCAACTGGTTGTAAGGGAATGCTACATGTTACCCAAAGTTTTAGTCTTAAACAGTTAGATTGATCTATGTAGTTGTTAGAGTGTTTTGAAAAAAGCGAACTTAATGAGATCGGCTTCTTTCTCCTTGATATGACCAAAGAGGAGGAGTTAGCGGCTTTCCCTATCTGTAGTTATTCATGAACTTCTAATTTAGAAAAGCCACTAACACGTTTCTGTCCAAAACCGTGTTGAGTGTTGCCAACACCCCAAACGAACAAAACAGCATCCTTAGAGGATGCCTTTCACTGAGCCAAGTTTGTTGCTTTTCGCCGGGTCAGATTAAAGCCAGGCCGCCGTTCAGGCATATGTGGGATCTGTATTTGCGAGCTACGTGAAGGCTGTGTTGAATATAGCGAGGAACCATTAAAACCGGTGCCTGAAAACAAGACCTCCGGTGTTGCGCCCGCCCTACAGGGAACGTCGTGCTGGGAATATAACAGGATAAATTCAAATCAATTAAGTTGCCGAAAAGGAGCTGAGGCATGTTTCAACCATCCATTTTTCGCGAAGAACGTATAGCCGTTTTGCAGGAAATGATTCGTATGAATCCCTTTGCGAGTTTGGTTTCCATGCAAGAAGGTGAAATAATCGCCGATCATCTTCCCATGGTCATTCATCCAGAATTATCTGAGCGAGGAATCCTGCGTGGACATGTGGCACGAGGTAACCCAATAGGGAAGAAGCTGGACGACACAATCCCGGTACTTGTCATGTTTCAAGGACCTCACCACTACATTACGCCATCATGGTATCCATCAAAAGAGGAGCACGATAAAGTCGTACCGACGTGGAATTATGTTGTTGTCCATGCCCGCGGCAAGATCACACTTCACCATGACGAAAACTGGATTCTTTCCCATCTGAATGAACTCACCAACCGAAACGAATCGGGACGAAAAGAACCCTGGAAGATCGCTGATGCGCCTGACGATTTCATCGCTCGCCAACTGAGGGGAATCATCGGGATTGAAGTCGAAATCACCGCGTTACAAGGAACCTGGAAAGTCAGCCAGAATAAAAACAGGGAAGATAATCAAGGCGTGGTCAAAGGGCTGAGAATGGAATCCTCTGAGGTGGCGAGTACGATGGCTGGTTGTGTTGCTGAACACTTTGATAAGCCAGGCAGCCGTTAAGCCTGCTCAGTATCCAAAAGCACAACGTTACGACAGGCGAACGGAGTGCTGGGTTCGCCAGATGGTAGCCGTTAAGCATCATCAAAGGGGCATGCTTTATCAAAGGAGCACGCTTCATCAAAAGAGCATACCTCAACACATGTTGATACAAAGGAACAAAAAAAGGCATCCCGAAGGATGCCTTTTCATTGAGCCAAGTTTGTTACTTTGCGCCGGGTCAGATTGTCAGCGGAATCAGCTCGACACCCAGCACGGTGCTAATTCCCATTACCACCAGCAGTGACGTTTTGAATACCGCTTTCGACCAGTCAACATAATTGTCAGCCGTCATTTTGCGGAATGTCACTCGGGTCCACATCAGGCAGACAGCCGAAGCGACCGCCAGGTACTCATACCCCCCGTTGCCCAGCAGGAACAAGCCCAACGCAACAACGCTGAAGGCCACCACATAAGCTTGCATGTGCTTGCGTGCCTTATTGATGCCTTCCACCACCGGCAGTACCGGAATGCCGGCCTCGCGGTAGTCTTGCATGCGGAACATGGCAATCGCATAGGAATGCGGCATTTGCCACAGGCAGAACAGCGCAAACAACAGCACCGCATCCAGGCTGATGTAGTTAGTCACCGCCAGGTAACCAACCAAGGGCGGTACTGCGCCGGATACACTGCCTACCAGTGTGCCGTACACCGACGTACGTTTGTACCACATGGTGTAAAAGAACACGTAAAACACGTAACCCAGCAGTACAACGACTGCCGACAACGGGTTTGCCATACGGTACAGCACTGCCGTACCGCCCAGCAGCAACGCAACCGCGTAGATGAACACATGATCAATATTCAACCCATCCTGAACCAGTACCCGGTTACGGGTACGGTCCATTTTGCTGTCGATATCACGATCAAAAATATTGTTCACCACACAGCCGGAGGCAATCACACAGGCCACACCCAACAGGGTGTAAGCCAGCAACGAGGCACTGGCTGCTTCTGTTTTGGCAGCGAGGAAAAACCCCGCCGCCACAGAAATCAGGTTACCAATGATGATGCCCGGCTTGGTAATGGAAATGTAGCTTTTGATCATGACGCCCTACATCATCATATTGACGTTCAGGTTCCACATAATCCAGATGGAACCGGCAATCACGATAAATACCACAAGGGCAGTAAACACCAGGGAAATCATGTTCCACTGGCCATCTTCAGTGCGAATTTCCATGTGCAGGAAGTACACCAGATGCACCACCAGCTGAACAATGGCACAGCCAAACATCAGCGCGTAGGTAATGGTGTCTGGCAGGCTCTGCGTCGCCACGAAGTAAAACGGAATAATCGTCAGGATCAGTGAGGCAACGAAGCCTTTGATGTAATCCTGTACTCCGGTATCAGCGTGTTGTTGGCTCATTACATTACCCCCAGCAGATACACAATGGTGAATACACAAATCCAGACGATGTCCAGGAAGTGCCAGAACAGGCTCAGACAGTGGAAACGGGTTTCCATCATCTCGTTCAGGCCTTTAGTGTTCAGCTGCCAGTAACACACCGCCAGCCAAATCAGGCCAAAGGTCACGTGCAGACCGTGGGTACCAACCAGCGCAAAGAACGCTGACAGGAAAGCACTGCGCTGAGGACCAAAACCTTCTTCAATCAGGTGATGGAACTCGTAGATTTCCATGATGATAAAGCCAAGGCCCAGCAGGAAGGTAATCCCCATCCAGCGTTTCAGACCAACAATATCTTTACGCTTCATCGCAATGATACCGAAGCCGAAAGTGATACTACTGAACAGCAGCATCATGGTTTCAGTAAATACGAACGGCAGTTCGAAAATGTCTTTACCGCCTGGGCCACCGGCAGTGCCGGTGACCAGTACTGCATAAGTTGCAAACAGGCTTGCAAACAAAATGCAGTCACTCATCAGGTAAATCCAGAAGCCAAACAGCTTGTTACCTGCCGTGTCGTGGTGATCATGACCATGATCATGCGAAATGGCATTAGTTTGCATACGTCACCTCCAGATCATCGTCGTTATCTTCGTTACCGGACGTCACTTGCCCTTTCGCTTGCTTCAGCTTCGCTTTGTGCGCTGCTTCAATCGCTTTGATTTCTTCAACTGTCACGTAGTAGTCCACGTCTTCGTTAAAGCTGTGGCGAATACAAGTCACGATCATGCCTACAAAGCCGATCGCTGCCAGCCACCAGATGTACCAAATCATGGCGAAACCAAACACCAGAGACCATGCTGAAACATACATCCCGGTTGGGGTGTTTTTCGGCATATGGATAGGCTGATATTCTGCTTCCTGATCTTTGTTGTGCTCGCCGCGCTCTTTCTGGTACCAGAAAGCATCCAGCTCGTTGCCTTTTGGCAGCACGGCAAAGTTGTAGAACGGTGGTGGTGAAGACGTTGCCCACTCAAGAGTACGGCCATCCCATGGGTCACCGCTCAGGTCAACATTCTGGTGACGGTCACGGATACTCACGAAGATCTGGATGAACTGACACAGTACACCCGCAGCAATAACAGCCGTACCACAAGCAGCCACAGCCAGCAGTGGGAAGAACTCAGGGTTGATATCCTGGCTCAGACGACGGGTCATGCCCATGAAGCCCAGTGCGTACAGTGGAACAAACGCGAGAATGAAGCCGATGATCCAGCACCAGAATGCGCGCTTACCCCAGGTTTCATTCAGGGTGTAACCCGTCATTTTCGGGAACCAGTAAGTCAGGCCCGCGAAACAACCGAATACCACACCACCGATGATGACGTTGTGGAAGTGCGCGATCAGGAATACTGAGTTATGCAGTACAAAGTCTGCCCCCGGAACCGCCATCAGTACGCCTGTCATCCCGCCGATAGAGAAGGAAATCAGGAAGCCGATGGTCCACAGCATTGGCGTGGTGAACGTAATTCGGCCTTTGTACATGGTAAACAGCCAGTTGAAGATCTTCACCCCTGTCGGGATAGAGATAATCATAGTCGCGATACCGAAGAAGGCGTTTACATTCGCGCCGCCGCCCATGGTAAAGAAGTGATGCAGCCATACCACGAACGCCAGAATGGTGATAACAATCGTTGCCCAAACCAGTGAGGTGTAACCAAACAGCTTCTTACGTGCAAACGTTGCCGTTACTTCTGAGAACACACCGAATACCGGCAGCACCAGAATGTACACTTCCGGGTGACCCCATGCCCAAATCAGGTTGACATACATCATCATGTTGCCACCCATGTCATTGGTGAAGAAGTGTGTACCGACGTAACGGTCCAGCGTCAGCAACGCGATGGTCACGGTCAGAATCGGGAACGAGATAATGATCAGGATGTTCGAGCACAGAGACGCCCAGGTAAATACCGGCATCTTCATCAGAGGCATCGACGGCGTACGCATACGCAGAATGGTGGTAAAGAAGTTCACACCAGACAGCGTGGTACCCACACCAGAGATCTGCAGTGCCCAGATCCAGTAATCGACCCCTACCCCCGGGCTCGCGTCAATGCCGGACAGCGGCGGGTACGCCAGCCAACCGGTACGACCGAATTCACCCACAGCCAGTGACATGTTGGTCAGGATCACACCCACAACAAACAGCCAGAAGCTCAGGTTGTTCAGGAACGGGAACGCCACATCACGCGCACCAATCTGCAGCGGAACGATGATATTCATCAGACCGATGATCAGCGGCATGGCTACGAAGAAGATCATGATCACGCCGTGCGCGGTAAAGATCTGATCGTAGTGATGCGGCGGCAAGTATCCGGCTTCACCCGCAGCAGAAAACAGCTGCTGGCTTCGCATCATTACGGCATCCGCAAAGCCGCGAAGCAGCATGATCATCGCCACAGCGATGTACATAAAACCGATTTTCTTGTGGTCTACGGAAGTAAACCACTCATTCCAGAGGTATTGCCATTTCCCAGCGCGGGTGATCATCGCTGCAACAGCGATACCGACCAGAGCGATCACCCCAAGCGTCACCATAATGATGGGCTCATGGTAAGGAATGGACTCTAACGTTAGTCTTCCAAACATAATTTCATTAACCTTCGTGTTCAGCCATGTGCATTTGACCGTGGTGCATCTCACCATGGGCCATATGGCCTTCCTCAGACATCGGCAAGTGCATGCCACCCTCGAATTGGGTCACAATGTCGGAGAACAGGGTGTGCGGAACTTCTGAGAAGTAGGTAACAGGTGCATCAATACTTGGCTTCGCCAGTGTACGGTAGTCGCTGAAGTCACGAATCACCTGTGGCTCCGCTTTCACCTGCTCAACCCACTGGTTAAAGCTGTCACGATCTGACAGGGCAACCGCCTTAAACTTCATGTGGGAGAAACCTTCACCGCTATAGCTGGCTGCAATCCCCTTATACTCACCCTCATGGTTCGCAATCAGGTGAAGGCGCGTCACCATGCCAGGCATGGCATAGATCTGACTTCCTAAACGTGGGATAAAGAAGGAGTTCATGATGTTGTCAGACGTGATTTTGAAGTTCACCGGTACATCTTTCGGGAAGGCGACATAGTTCACTGTGGCGATGTTCTGTTCCGGATAAATGAACAGCCATTTCCAGTCCAGTGACACCACCTGGATCTCAACCGGCTTCACATCACTCACGAGTGGTTTGGATGGTTCCAATTCGTGCGTAGAACGCCAGGTGATCACACCCAGAATAGCGATAATGATGATTGGAATTGTCCACACCACGACTTCGATTTTGGTCGAGTGGGCCCATTCCGGCGCGTATTCTTCCTGGGTGTTATCAGAACGGTACTTGTAGGCAAAATAGATTGTCATCAGGATCACTGGGATGACGACAATTAGCATCAGGAGCAAAGCTGTAATGATCAGCTCCTTTTCCTGAACGCCAACAACCCCTTTAGGATCCAGCAGCGCAGATTTACACCCGGAGAGCAGTAAAATTGCCGTAAACAACCCTACCCTCGACAAGATGTTTTTATATCTTGAGGCTTCCATTTACTTTCTCGATTGTTTTGCAACATTCCTATACAAAAGTCGGCACTTTCAGGCTGTTGCTGTTAGTTCTAATAAGCGTTTTAGGTGTTGAGCATTGCACAATTGTTCCCGGTGTAGCGAAATTGCTGCCTGGCAAACAGAGCAGAAACACTCTCTTATCCACACAATCATTACGGTTACATTTAGAAACAAATTGTTACAAGCAGCGCATTATGCGGATCTTAAAAAGGAAGCTCACTAGCTCTAAATGAAATCTTACGTTTCATAAATGAGATAATGGTCAATTAAAAAACCATTTAAAAACAAAGGATAATACCTTCAAGGCATTGTTATTGCAGAATTGTTTGAGAAAATAGAGAAGATAATGATAATAAGTTGCAAGCACGTTATTGCTGACTTTATCAGCAAATATTTTTACCGATAAAGTTGTAAATATTGGCAATGGATCACAAATATAGAAAAGTGTGATCTGAGTATGGTGGCAATTTATTGCTTACAGAAAGCCAAAAATGAAGAAAACCCATATAAATAGGCATTTATACTGAATTAGACAAAAAGTTAGGCAAAATGACAAATAAGTGGAGCCAATATTCCCTTGTTGGGCTCAAGAAAAAATGTAGCCTGACTAAATAATCACCAAACAATGAGGCCATTGTTTTCCGAAGACAGTAAAAGGGAAACGGTTCACGACACCGACCTGCCAAATTGCTTTCGTTCCACTGAGAAGCAGCCCTCGAATCATTTAGCCAGGTCGGTTGGTTTACAGTTTTATGATAACCATCATTCACAAATAAGTTAAAACAAACAACCATTCGCTCGATATGTAAGTCAATAACTGCCATACATTCGTCATGACACTATTTTGAACAATGCCAGTTATTAACGATGGCTGTTTTTAACAATAATAGCTATTAACGATGACTGCTATTAACAATGACTGGTATTAACAATGAGAGTTGTTTGTGATGACAACAATTAATAATGACAGCTATTTATCACGTCTGTTTATGTATTAAGAATCAGAGAAATCAGCAGTCCCGATCATATATTTTCACTACGGGTGCTTTTTCCATAAACGAAACGCCGATGAAACACTGTCGAATATCACTTTCTTGCGGAAAAGCATCACGATAATACCCCTTCAGGCCAATTCGGTATTCATTGCCGCCCAGATCTAACAGGGTATAAGTCGTCCACTCATCATCATCCAAGGTAACAAGGCGTTTCATGCTGTCCGAAGACCAAGCAGGATAGCCGTACTTCACCGGAAGGGGTGCTGTATCACCGGCATAGAGAGGCAATCTGGCTTCTTTCTGGTTTTCAACACCCGCCAGCGTTGCTTTACCATATACCATGCCATTTGCACTGTTGATGGCCCCTTTCATGGCTTGTAATGTTGCTTTCCGACTATCGCTCTGGAGCGACATAAATTTTGGATACGCTGTGACTGAGAGTATTCCCAATATAACAATCACCACCACCATTTCTATTAATGTAAAACCACGAACTTTCATACGCACTTCTTTTTATGTTGGAATCGTGAGAGGAAGTATATTCGCGTCCCCGAAGAAACATTGTGCGGATGCGTATGGATCCGCTTGGCCCAAACAGACAGTTGTAAAAGATTGTTTCACAAATTACGTGTGCGATTCCTTGCTCGTGTCGTTTAGCTTCAAACCTTGGTTGTAATTCATGAAATAACAATAAAAGTCTGTGCATTGGCGTTCGAATCTTGATGTTTTTACTATGATTGCCAGACCAAAATGATAAGAATCCGTCATTCCGTTGCCACCATTCCAAATATCGTCAACGCTCACTCTGCTCACGTTCAGAGGTGCCTTTTCAACCGCGCTATGTGGCACACTGACAGAAGGATCTCTTCATGGTTCGCTCGCTCCCCATCTTGACGCCTCTGCGTGGTATCGCGGCTCTGATTGTCGTTTTATTTCATGCTCGACTCATACTGTTCCCTCAGTGGCAGCCCCTTCTCGCCAGTCAGACACAGTTCATCGAAAATGGCTATGTCTGGGTCGATCTGTTTTTCATTTTGAGTGGCTTTGTGATGTTGCACGTGTATCGTGAGCAGTTTGCTCGCCCATGCACGTTTTCTCAATGGCGGCACTTTGTATGGCTGCGTTTTAGCCGTATTTATCCGCTGTTTTTCATTACCTTTGTGGTCTTTCTCAGCTGGGAACTGGTTAAATACAGCCATCAAATTGGGTTTTATGGCGGTATGTTGCTGGAAAGCTGGGGGCTAAAAGACATCCCCGCTTTTAGCGGGCCGTTTAATCGGGCTGATGCCATTCTTCCCAATGTATTGCTGTTACAAGGCCTCACGGAAAGCATGCTCAGCTGGAACATCTCCTCTTGGTCACTGAGTATCGAATGGCTTTGCTACCTGATTTTCCCGCTGATCGTTCCCTTGCTGAATCGTTCTGCGAAGAAGACACTGTGGCTACCCGGCTTGGTTTTACTGGTGATCTACGGATTGATTGAGCACAAAGGCAATTTGGATATCACCGGTGGTGCCGGAGCGTTTCTGCGGGGGATGTGTGGCTTTGTACTTGGCATCTGGCTCGCTTCACTGCCTCTATCGGCAACGGTTCAGCGCCATCTCAACCGGGACTGGGTATTAGTCGTTCTGCTGGTTTGTATCGCACTTGTCCTGCATCATTCAACCAGTATACCCAGCCTGATTGCGGTCTATGTTCTCTTCGCTGCGTTGGTCATTACCGGAGCAAGGCAAACTCCCCGAAACAGCGTTGGTTTCCGGTTACTCAACAATCGCGTCACACAATATCTTGGCGATATCTCCTACTCGATGTACCTGTGGCATACCGTGTTACTGTTAATCGGCATTGAAGCCTTACAACAACTCGCACCAGACCTCCTCACCTGGTGGTACGCCCAGCAAAGTATCGTGCTGGCCGTAATGGCGATAGGTCTGTTTTTGGTGCTGACGTTCTCGGTTTCCACGGTGAGCTATCACTGTATTGAGCGTCCAGCGATGAAAATGCTGCGAAAACAAACACTCTCAGAGCCCGTTATCCGTTCAAGCCCCGCCGAATAAACGGTTGTCTGCCGGCTTAAACATGTCCGTTTTGTATTGGTCATGCGTTTGGCCGGCGATTTCTTCGCGATTGGCTAGTAGCATGTTAGCTATTAGCTAAAATGCCAGGAGGGAAACCGGTTACGATGGAAGACGGGCTATTGTCTTGTCGATTTCATCACGCAGTAACAGCAAGGTTTCCAATTGCTCCTGACAACCAACTATCGCATTGAAAACCTCTGCAAAGGCCGTTTTGCAGACTGGTGGCCTATCCTCTGCGTGATCCTCTGTTTGTTCAAGCATTCTGAGCAATATGGCGGCCTGATCACAGACAATTGAGAACTCTTCACAGGGAAACAATAACTGGCCAATCCCGGCTCTTTGCCTTAAGTGATGTAGGCTTCGTAGCATAGTTTCCGGTGAATCAGCCTGCGACATAGGGCTAAACCGGGCGGAACATCGGCTGGATTCTTTCTTCATGCAATCTTTAGCAATCCAGGTGATTCACCCGGACCTCCGGTACACCGTTTCCCTGACGAATCGAAACAAAACAGCGATAACCGTTTTGTTCCACATTTTGTTCATCTCGGTCTCTCAGGCTGATACGCACTTCCGTGACATGTTGGTCAAGATGAGGGGCCAGATGAGAGCCAATAAGTGGCTCAGCATCGCTTTGCACCACACGCCACACCCAACTGGAATCATCCAGTGAAATAACACGCACTGACAATGCCGCTCCCCAGTCCGGGTAACCAAACTTCAATGGGATGGGCAACTTGCCCGTTGTAGACGGAGGTAAAGCCGCAGAGGGTTCAGTGGCAATACCGGCCTTTGTTGCTCGGGTAAAAATCATTTTATTGGTGTTATCAATGGCTTCTTTCATACCATCCAGCGCTGCCACCCGGCTACCACTTCGTAACGCTGTCAATTGGGGATAAAGGATCATACAAAGCAGAGTTAAACAAATGATCCCTAGTAATACGCCAGACAAACCGCTTGGCAAAATGCCAATCGATACACGCCTTTCCGCGAACTGAACTACTTTCTTGCAGGGCCAAACAATGCGACTTTTCATACGCCTTATCGATAAGTAGATAATGAAATGAAGCCGGAATTATAAATGTCATGACTTCATGACATTGTTTGGAACTGTATGGATGCAAGGCATTGTGATGGACAGTTGTTACTAAGTATGACCACTGATTTTCAGTGACTTAAATTTCTTTGTTCCCACCGGTTCCTGACCGTGGTTCCTTGTCTGGTTATTCCGTTACATCCAAACTCCAATATTCGGCATTCGGGGTCTGAAAACAAAAAAGCCGCTGAACAATCAGCGGCTTAATGACTTTGTTCGCCATCACAGAAAGCGGTAACGACAATCGGTTGAGACGGATTTAAACAGTCTCAACCGCGTCAAATTTCGCCTCCAGCTCATCGGCTTTCTGGAAAGCTGTATGCTCAGCCAGTTGGGCCGCATAGCGCTTAATATGGATGAACTGATCCAGCAAACCAAACTTACCGAGCAGGTCCACAATGAAAGACATCATGATATCAGCCCCGGTCAGGCGATCTTCTACCAGGTACACCTTTTCTTTCAGGCAGGTATCGAAGTAACTCATCACTTTTTGCGTTTCAGAGTCGGCATAACCGTCCAGAAAATTCATCTTTG
Organism: Photobacterium ganghwense; assembly: GCF_017329545.1. Classification (NCBI taxonomy): domain Bacteria; kingdom Pseudomonadati; phylum Pseudomonadota; class Gammaproteobacteria; order Vibrionales; family Vibrionaceae; genus Photobacterium; species Photobacterium ganghwense. The sequence goes on along the minus strand of NZ_CP071326.1, from coordinate 369,210 downwards.
CGCCGTCCTTATTGACGAACACCTTCAGCAACAACGGCAAAATTGCCGAGCTTTCCGCAAAATGCAGCCACTGCAGATACTCAGTGTATGCCTGAGTTCCCCGTTGAGGTGCCAGCTTTTCAGCACCGTATTTTTCAATCAGATACTCAGTGATTGCGCCGGACTCCGTAATCACCAGACCGTCATCTTCAATCACTGGTGACTTACCAAGTGGATGCACACTTTTCAGCTCAGGTGGTGCCAGGAATGTCACGCTGTCACGCTGATAGGGAACAACCTCGTATTCCAGCTCGAGCTCTTCCAGCAGCCAGATAATCCGTTTCGATCGCGATTGATTCAGGTGATGAAGTTTAATCATGCCGTCTTCCTTTCTGTCATGCCTTAAAGCGGATCGTTGGTTTTAATGACCAGCTTACCGAAGTTTTTCCCTTCCAGCAGACCGATAAACGCTTCCGGCGCGTTTTCTAAACCCTCTACCAGCTGTTCTTTGTATTGGATGCGGCCTTCCGCCAGCCACTGAGACATGTCTTTCGCAAACTCACCATAGCGATGAGCGTAATCATCAAAGATAATAAAGCCCTGCATCTTAATGCGCTTCACCAGCAGTTGCCCCATAAGCATCGACATACGATCCGGACCTTCCGGCAATGCCGTGGCGTTGTACTGTGACACAAGACCACAAAGCGGAATTCGGGCACTGGTATTTAGCAATGGCATGACGGCATCAAAGACTTTACCGCCCACGTTTTCAAAGTAGACATCGATGCCCTTATCACAGGCAGCCGCCAGTTGCTCGGCAAAGTCCTCCGCGTAATGGTCGATACACTCATCAAAACCCAGCACCTCTTTGGCATAACGACATTTTTCTGCGCCGCCTGCGACACCAATCACCCGGCAACCTTTGATTTTGCCAATCTGGCCCACGGTCGCACCTACCGGTCCGGTGGCTGCAGCCACAACCAGTGTTTCACCGGCTTTAGGTTGGCCAATATCCAGTAACCCCATATAAGCGGTAAAGCCCGGCATGCCCATGACGCCCAGCGCGTAGGAAGGGTGTACCGGCGTTTTGCCCAATTTGATCAGCCCTTCCCCATTGGAAATGCCGTAATCCTGCCAGCCTGTGTATGCCAGCACCCACTCACCTTCTTCGAAATCAGGGTGACGGGTTGTTTCAACCTGACACACAGTACCGCCAACCATCACCTCATCAATTGCGACAGGCTCAGCATATGATTTTGCATCACTCATGCGGCCACGCATGTATGGATCCAATGACAGATACACACTGCGGAGTAACATCTCACCTTCCTGTGGCTCGGGTTTTTCAACACTTTCCAGACGGAAGTTCTCTGGCTGTGGTGCACCATGCGGGCGAGATGCCAGCACAATACGGCGGTTCAGTTGACTCTTTTCTGCAGGGGTCATGTTGTCTTCCTCTTTCATTATTAGACCAGTCGTCTAGTAAGATTTTCAAAAAAACCGCCAATAAGTATGGCGGCAATTTGTACACGATAGTGCTACTGACCTTTCAATAGCAGTTTTGTATTTTCCAGGCACTGTTTCAACCCGGACTGATCCTGATACAGTTTATTCAACAGGCTTGCGCCTACCCAGACATAGTAAATCTGGTGGGCTGCCTTCTGACTGTCATTGACCTTGATTGATCCATCCGTAATGCCTTTTTCAATGCACCCGGCAATCGCATCAATAATTCTGTCTGCTCCGCTTCTGAGCGCGAGACGCATCGGTTCAGAGAGATCCGAGACTTCTGCACTCAACTTTACAATCAGGCACTTATTAGCATTACAGCACCCGTTGTTCACTTCAATCCAGCGCTCAAAATAGGCAATCAGGCATTCATAACCCGTCTGAGCGGGATGGTGAAACAACTCCGCCAGATTGACAAGATAGTGAGTAAAGTAGTCTTGGATCAGCGATTCACCAAAGTGCTCTTTCGACTTAAAATAGTGATAAAAAGAGCCCTTCGGCACATTGGCCGATTTAAGCAGTTCAGATAAGCCGACACTGGTAAAGCCTTTGGTCACGATCAGCTCGTAACCGACTTCCAGAATATGTTGGCGTGTGTCATTCGTCTTTGCGTTCATGGGGCGCATCTTAACGCCAATTAGACCAGTCGTCTAGCCATGCAAGAAAGAAATATAAAAAGAGCTGCCACAGGCAGCTCTCTCATGTCTCACCGCAGGGCTTTGATTATTTCGCAACAGCCTGAATATATTCAACCTGAACAGGTTTAGTGAACGCACCTGGGCGCAGCGCCTGCACCTGTTCAATAATGTCCGTCAACGTCCAACCCTGTTCAATTAGCACATGTGCTGCCAATAAACCGGTGCGGCCAGAACCGCCCATACAGTGCAGCGCAATCTTACCGCCACCAGCCAAAATCTCATGAAGCTCCGTATTGAACGTCGACCAGGTTGCGGCAAACTCAGCCCCCGGCGCACAATCATCTTCAATTGGAGCATAGAACCAGCGGATACCCAGCTTTTCGGCTTCCTCACCCAATGACTCAACGCCCTTTGACTGCATTTCATCGTGGTTAATGGCAGTCACAATCGCCTTAACGCCCTGAGATGCAAACTGCGCAAGCGTATCTATCAGGGAAACACCTTTCGTTCCCGGACAAGGCGTTAAAACAAGTGCGCCCTTTTCCTCTTGGTTATCAGCAAGTTGATTGACAGGCAGTTCCCATGTCGGATGGGTCATCGTACGGTTCCTTACGCAATGGGCTTGTTACAAGCCATATATATGAATATCCGCATATATTACGATTACCCAATCTGCCGTCAATCTCCCCAAGCAACTGTCATAAAAAGTTCACAAAGAATTCTATCAATTACCGCTGATAATCATCTCCAGTCGGTAATCCGCGACCTCATCACGCCGAGCTGCCGAACGCATCATATAAACACGTATTTTGTAATCGCCGGATGCCGGTAGCGTACCTTCATACTGATTACCACTGGTGGAGCCAACAAACATCGCCACTTCATTCTCACCCGGTGCCATGATGTTGAAGTACGTCGCGGTATGCTTCGTGGCCATGCTCACATTCATGCTCTGGCCAGCTTTGGCACCCAAGACATAATCAACAATTTCATAGCCTTTGATTTTGCCTTCAACCACGGCACTGCTTTCACCCTTCTTGAACTGTACCCGTTCGGTACGGATATCATCAGCAGCCATTACACTTCCGACGAAAAGTAGCATCAGACATTGCAGCAACCACAAGAAACGTTTGCTCATCACATCTAATTTCATGGGATTTCTCCTTACACGATGAACCAGGTAATACTCGATATGGTTTTGAGTATGGATGCTGAATGAAAAAGCTCCACTTTAATCTGTGTCTGTGCAATCAGCTCTCCCTGTCGGATCAGCTATCACTTGCCACCATGAGTTGTTATGGCAAGACAGGAGCGCCCTCTGGTTATCAATGCTCAGGGCTTGATTTAGAAAGAGACAAGTTTTGTGGCGCTTTGAGGAAAGACGCCTTTATTCGGCAGGAGAATCTGTACAAGCATTTTTAATAAAAAAGTTATGCTGCTTTCATTTCAATCCGTGTGGGTTGTGTATGATTGTCAGTTTATACAAAGGGGTAAACATTATCGGTCATAGGCACCCATATGACCCATTCCTGTAATCTATGGGATGCCTATGAACCGCATGAATAGTCTAGGGCCACTCATGTCCTGACAGCTGTTTCGATGAGAAAGAATGATTACTCAGTTCTGCTTTGCTGATCATAGTAAACAGCGACTAACTTTCTTTGCTCAGGTGTTAACTCGTTTGCTATCTGCTCCATAATGACAGACTTACGCTCCCCGTTTGCAAAGCTGTTCAGCTGATTAAGAATATAACCGCTGTTCTGACCCTGTAAGTTAGGCCATTCTGTATTGACGGTATTGCCTGACAACCCATGGCAAGAAACGCAACGCGCCCTGACGTCAGCACCGCGTCTGTCTGATGCCACCTTCCCAGCTTTTATAAACTTTTGCTCCGAGTAATGCTCCGCTAACGCTTGAATTTCATGATCACTCAGATTTTTTACTATTCCCGACATCACCTCGTTTGTTCGGCTTCCGTCACGAAAGGCGATCAGTTGATTCTCAAGGTAGCCTTGCTTTTGACCATGCAAAATTGGGTAGGTCGTCACCTGAGTGACAACATTTTCACCATGACAACTTTCACATGTCTCCAGTGCTTTTAACTGTGCAGACGCCAAGCCCACAACGCTAAAATTAATCACTACCCCGCCCAACAAAAACAATGGCCACTTCCTCTGTAAAAAATTCATTTATTCCCTCTCTTCCGTCACATTCCCATTGTTCAGCGCAATTTTTTGGAGCAACATTTTTCGGTAATCAACCACTTCGGTTAATGGGGATTTTCGCAACTCACCCACCTCTTCACCGGTGTAGGGGATAAAATCATCCGGTGTGCTGCTTCCCCCGAATTCGGTGACAATCCAATTCATAAGATTCGCCAGATCTGCATCACCAATCGCGGCATTAGCAGATCCAGGAACCTGAATAAGGTAGCGACGGCCATCCGGAATCGATAAAAATGTCCCAATATGATTTCGCATGTCAGGCACATCCTTTCCGCCACGACCATCACCAACATGGCACCCCTGACAAAACATCTGATATTGAAACCGAATTTTAGGTAACGCGTTGGGAGACAAAGCCGAGCTTGCCATCGACTGATGGCTTACTGAGAAAAGTGCTGCCAATACACAGATCTTTGTCACTATGTGCTTCATTATTCGAAAGCCATCCCTACTACTATTGCTGTTGAGCAGTGGTAGACAGAGCTACTTGCACCTAAACACCAGTTCACGTCATTCGACTTATCAGAGCGGTACAACGGGCGATCCCCCTGATCACGCTGACATAAACACGTTCCACACTGTGATTTTCCGCAGCAGTCATTGTAGGAAATGACATAATTTCTCCCATCTACCGGGTTACGGCAGGTACCAATCCAGGTGATCGGCGACATTTCCGTGCCGGGAGGACATGAGTTAGCTGATCCACCACAGCAGTCACACAAGAAACCATCAATGGCGCAATATCGCCAGTAATCACAGGATGAAGGGTCCCCGATTTCGGTGGGTGCTGACGGCTTTTCAGCCGCCCGGGCGACAGGAAGCAATGGAATGGCTGCCCCACCGACCAGCATTCCTCCCAGCTTTTTCATTGCACCACGACGGGAGCTGGTTTGAGCAGCACTACGAGCAGACTTTTCAAAAAACTTGTCAAAGAAACGCATTATTTCACCTCCACAAATTGGTTCTCAGTCGTTTTTCCTTGCATATAGTCCTGAATTGAAGCAACGCGGCGTTCTTTTGCTTCAAATAAGCTGTCTAAGTGCTCTCGGGAATTAATGATACCCATCGACGCAATCATCCCTTTTTCGTCAAGAAGTACGGCATATGGCAGTTTTGAAACCCCAAAACTTTTCCCCAGCAGTTCTGATACCACGTAAGGAAATGCGCTGAGCTGAGACCTATCAATGAACGACTGATGGTCTACTTTGTCACCGTCACTTGCCAGTACCACATCAAGCCATTCAGACTCATGCTTAGACGCCGACTTCAGTGCCGGAAGCAATGTTTTACAGACAGGGCAATCTGGCGACAAAAAGAAAACCAACTGGGACTTTCCGCTCTGACTGCCACCGATGTTAATCAGTTTTTTGTTGATGGTTTGCAATGACATCTCCGGCGCTTTTTGGCCGACTTCGAGCTTTTGATTCATTGCAAGTGCCCCGGCAGGTGCAACACGCTCAAACAAAATACCCACCTGACGTAATAATGCGTAGATGATCAGGGATTGTGCAATAACAACAATCCACAACAACACCATTGAAATATCCATAATGTCCATTTTATCTTCCCTGTAATAATTTCGATTTTTGTAAGTTAGAAATTGTTTTTTCAGCACTCAGATAAGTCAGCGCCATAAATAGTGATAAGCAGAGCGACAAACCAAAGGTTAAATAAAAATCACCGACAGCCGGTAAAGCACATAACGCCGCTATGCCACATAACACAACGTTCCTTGTTATGGTTTCAATGCCTACCTTGATATTGGAATGTGGTCCTGCACAACCACAATCCTGATTAACTTTCCCTTGGTATATCTGATAAATCATTAATGACAGATAGGCAGCTAACAGAATCAAGATGAAAGCCGTACCGATATGTCGAGTAGCTGGCGATAGCATCAGAAATCCGGATACTATTTCCAGGCTACCAACCAATAAAACAATGAAACCAAACTTCTCACCCACTGCGCCAAAATAATCGGATATCAGTGAAGAATAATATTGTCGATTTTCTGGTTTTAATTTTCCGAAGCCCGCACTGGCAAACAACCAAAATAAAAAGAGCGCACTGCTATCTGATAACACTTTTTCAATCATGGTTAATACGCCTTATGCACAACGAGCGGTGTGATATTCCCAAAATCAGACAGCGTTTGGATTAGTGCGCCAGTTTTGGAGTCAATAACATCAAGATTCATCTCACCGTTCGTCACAACAAGGGCTGGATTTTCACCGCGGGTAACTGACATCGATACCGCCCAATTAGGTGCATCTATCGTTCTGATACGCGCTTTGGTATTCACATCGAACACCCAAACTTGTGAACCGCCGTGGGTTTGAGAGCCATCAAATCCTTCCGGATTCATGATCACGTAAAACAAGCCCTGGTCATCTGAGTCGGTTAATGCCAATCCGCCCGGACGCCAATTGGTGCCCTGCTCTGTTACCAGATTCCACTTTCCTCGGTATCGAGCCACTTCACCCGATAAGTCCACTTCATGGACTTCACCTTTAAAACCAGGGAAATAAGCGATGCCATCAATAATGGCGGGTCTTTCAAAAATAGGCGTTTTGTCGGTGTCAAAAAACGGGGCCACAAACTCTTGTCGCTGTTTACTGCCGTCTTTATTCAAAACCGTTGTCAATAATGCGCCATTACTACATAGCGAGGTAATGCTGCGTTGCCCCGTAGCAAAAGTCAGCACACACCCTGGTGTATCAATAGAGCCGACAATTTTGCGCAGTTCTAAGTCATAGACGGTAAAAGATGCCGCCGGGCTGAAGTTTGCGATATAAAGAAAACGCTCATCAGGCGACATTGCCATCGCGTGTCTTCTGGGTAGAGCCATCAGACGCGTCTTCGTTAATTGCACTTCTTTCACCGGTGCCAATGTCTCTTTATTGTAAATAACTAACCAGTCTGTCTTCTTTCCCCGACTTCCTCTCTCATGGAAACTTTCCACCACGTAGAATTCATTTCTTTTCTGTGCCGTGAGAAAGTTACCAATCAGACTTTTATCGACCATCCCTTTAATACGCTTACTATGCGTTGGCTCAAGGGCATCCATCAAAATCATTTTGCCGCCAAACATACTCGAAAAACTGGTTTCGTCGACATAGATCCAGCTCTCCGGAAAGGCTTTTGGCAGCCTTTCTACTTTACCGACCGTCTCAATCGGTAAGCTAGGCAGGGAGCTATTTGGCGTGACCGGTTGTGTGACTTGGTGTGTGGCCTGCTGGGTAGCCGAACTTTCGTCACTACCAGCACTGACTTCTTGGTTACTGCTACACGCTGCAAGTTGCAGAGCCCCAAGAAGACATAAACTCCATTTCAGTAAATTACTTTGGTTCATTTCATTCTTCCCTGAATAAAATTATGCTTTACACACTTTGACGGTTTTCAAAGAAACATATTCATGCAACCCATACTCACCAAATTCCACGCCTAAACCTGACTGTTTAACGCCACCGAATGGCGCATTCGGCTGAATCGCACCATGGTCATTAATCCAAACGGAACCACTTTCAATGTCTTGAGCAACACGTTGAGCCTGCTCCACATCACTGGTCCAAAGTGATGCGCCAAGCCCATACGGAGAGGCATTGGCAAACTGAATCGCCTGTTCAATATCTGAATATTTGATGATGGGCAGTACAGGACCAAACTGTTCTTCATCAACAATTGGCATCCCGTTATGTACATCGATAAGAATGGTTGGCTCAAAGAAGTAGCCTTTCCCTTCGATTGGCTTCCCGCCTGCAAGAACCGTCGCGCCATTCTCAACGGATTCCTGAACTAGCTGACAGACTTTATTGAATTGAACTTCATTTTGAAGTGGACCCAACTGAGTCTCATCAAGCATTCCATCGCCGACTTTCACTGCCTGTGCCATTTTGGTAAGCGCTATACAAACGTCATCGAAAAGGCTTTCATGCACATATAAGCGCTTCAAACAGGCACAGGTCTGGCCATTATTATGAAAAGCCGCAGTGAACAGCTTCTCGGCAATGTTCTCGACCTTCGCATCAGGGAAAACAATACCTGCGTCATTGCCGCCGAGTTCAAGTGTCAGGCGCTTTAGACTGGCTGATGCCGACTGCATGATGTGCTTACCCGTTTGGGTTGAGCCAGTGAACACAATTTTGCTGACACCAGGATGTGTCACCAGTGTCTCACCCACGTCGGCATCACCAGTAATGACGTTTAGTACGCCTGGAGGAAGAATGGAGTTTGCCAGTTCAACAAAGCGCAGCGTCGCAATTGGCGTCAGGGGTGAAGGCTTCATCACCACGGTATTACCGGCTCGCAATGCAGGAATGACATGCCAGATAGCAATCATCAACGGCCAGTTCCAAGGTGTAATCGATGCTACAACGCCTAATGGCTGGCGAACGACTTCGACTTTAGCAATTTCAGAATCTTCAATGATTTCATTGCCAAGAGACAAACTGCCGGTATATTGCGTCCAGGCGACAGACGCTCCGACTTCCATGATGGATCCAATTCCATTCAATCCATTAACAGGTTTACCCGTTTCCTGAGTCACCAGCTGTGTCAATTCCGCCATGTTTGCTTCAAGCAGCGATGCAAGCGCATTAATTTTATCCACGCGAACGCTATCTTCCAGAGCACTCCACGGCTTAAACGCGCGAGATGCCGCCTGTACGGCCAGCTCAACATGTTCCCGACTGCCCAGCGCACAACGTGCAAATGCCTCTTCTGTTGCAGGATTTATCACAGACAATGATTCTGTAGCAGAAACCTGTTCACCATTTATTGTCATAGAAAAATTTCGCATTACTTCATCCCATATGAATCCGATTTAACGACTTCAGCATGATTCTTAAAAACCATGCACTCCCTGTACACAAAGGCATCATAAGAAGAAAAATTATCATTCAGCCTAAAACAAAAGTAATTCGCATCATTTCAAAAAACAACAAAGATGTATCACTTTTGTTATAAAAATGTTTCCAGTGTGATTTTTGTGGCAGTATTTTGGGGATGTTTGGAAGTGAAATAAGTGTAGCGATTCATATTAAAAGCTTTAGATGCCAAGAGGCATATGCAAAGCTTTGTATGGAAGAATTCAGATACAATGACAGAAAGTATTGCTTTGCCAGTAGGTGACAGGCGACAGTTAACGTTTGTGCTGGTCATGGCTGGTACAGAACTTCTCAGACATTCAGCACACGCGCCACGCCTCTAGACGTTATTCATTAAAAACATTCCCTCTGTTTCTCACTATTATTCTTTATTACTCAATGAGTTCTATGAACTTATTGATGATTTGGTTGTGCTTTAATCCGCTTTTGGTAACCAGTGAAATATCAGAACTGAAGTTAAAAACCTCAGGAAACAAGGGACGCATTTGCCCTTTCGCACACCAATAGTCAGCATAGTGTTGCGGAAGAAAGCCAATATAAGTGCCTGTTAATATGAGAAATGCGATGCCTTCATGGTCAGACGCCGTGGCCGTGCATTTTAACTGCTGATACAGATCGCTGACTTCTGGAGACATTCTGTGTCGCGTTATCACTGCATTGGTGTGCTTAAGGCATTCAATTTCCTGATCGCTTTCAGAAAAAAAAGGATGCTCATGGCTGCAGTACAGGAAATAGTTTTCGCTATACAAGGCTCGGTAGTCAAAGTTGTTACTTTTGTTATTGGTCGGGAATGCGCCCACATGAAACCGGCCATCGATTAACCCTTTTTCTATATCTGCCGGCATCGACATCGTGATGTTGATGTTTATTTTTTCACTCATCTTGCGGATGTGCTTGAGCGCGCGGGTGATTTTCATATGAGGCTGGGTCACCAGATTGTTAACCAGTGCGATATTGAGTTCACCACGCAGTTCATTATTGATTTGGTTAACGTCATTTCGGAACTGTTCAATCGAAGCAAGGAGGATGTCGGCAGACTCCAGTACCGCTTCGCCTTCATCGGTCAGAGTAATGCCCCCTCTGCCTCGATGACACAGCTTCATGTTCAAGCGTTTCTCAAGGTCACTCATTTGTAGCGATATCGCCGACTTAGTAATACCGAGAACAGGTTCTGCTGCGGTATAGCTGCCACACTCAACCACCGTTTTAAAAAGGCGGATCAATTTGACGTCAAAGTCGGTGATCTGGTTAATGATGCTTTTGCTTCTATTGTTGAGTTTTTTCATAACCAACGTACAGTATATTTATAATTTTCTAAACATACTCATGTGATAAAAATAAGTCCAGTCAATACAAGGACGACATAACGATGAGTAAATATAAATTTGCACAAGATGGACTAGAGACAGATCTTTCTGCTCATTGGATGGCCTTCACTTCCAATCGCAGCTTTCACCAAACCCCACGCATCATCACTCAAGCCCAAGGGTCTTGGCTGAAAGATGCAAGTGGCCGAGATATTTACGACTCGCTATCTGGATTATGGACATGTGGTGCCGGACACGGTCGCCAAGAAATTCAAAAGGCGGTCTCTGAACAAATGGGCACGCTGGATTACTCACCTGCGTTCCAATTTGGCCATGAGCTTTCCTTTAAGCTGGCAGAGAAAATCGTCGAGAAAATGCCTGAGGGATTAGACCATGTTCTGTTCACCGGTTCAGGCTCGGAATGCGCTGATACGTCATTAAAACTGGCCAGAGCCTATTGGCGTGTAAAAGGCAAAGCATCGAAAACTAAACTCATCGGCCGGGCGCGTGGTTACCATGGCGTTAACTTTGGTGGCACCAGCTTGGGCGGTATCGGCGGTAACAGAAAAACCTTCGGCCAGTTAGTCGATGCTGATCATATTCCCCACACATTGCAGCCTGATTTAGCCTTCACAAAAGGCTGTGCGGACACCGGTGGTGTAGAACTTGCAAATGAGTTTTTGAAACTCATTGAACTGCATGACGCATCCAATATCGCAGCCATTATTGTTGAACCCATGTCAGGCTCAGCAGGCGTAATTGTACCGCCGACAGGTTACCTACAACGTCTGCGTGAAATTTGTGACCAGCATGACATCCTGCTGATCTTTGATGAAGTCATTACCGCCTACGGGCGAATGGGTTGCTGGAGTGGTGCGGAGTACTTTGGCGTGACGCCGGATATCATGAACACAGCCAAGCAGCTGACCAACGGTGCAATCCCGATGGGCGCAGTGATCACATCCCATGAAATCTACCAGGCCTTTATGGAGCAGGATTTACCGCCTCACATGATTGAATTTGCACATGGTTACACCTACTCCGCCCATCCGGTCGCGTGTGCCGCAGGTTTAGCCACATTGGATCTGTTAGAAAAAGACGCACTAATTCAGCAGTCGCGTGAACTTGCGCCTATTTTCGAAAACAAGTTGCACGCCATTCAAGGCGCTAACCATGTTATCGACATCCGAAACTGTGGCCTCGCCGGCGCAATTCAGATTGCCCCAAGAGACAATGATCCAACCGTTCGACCGTTCGAATGTACATTGTCACTGTGGGAAAAAGGATTTTATGTTCGCTCAGGCGGCGACACGATTCAATTTGGTCCGACGTTTAATGCTAAAGCCGATGACCTTGAGCGTTTATTTGACGCGGTTTACGAAACATTGAATCAACTAAATTAAAAATTAAGCAAAGGAAGTCAGATCATGGACGTTATTTCGCATTTTATTGCCGGAGAGACAGTTTCCCACTCAGGCACAACCATCGATGTTTATAACCCTGCGACGGGCGAGTCAATTCGCCAGATTGAAATGGGCACGACAGAAACAGTTCAGCAGGCGGTAGTAGCGGCGAAGCGTGCCTACCCGGCATGGAGCAAAACGCCACCGCTGAAAAGAGCGCGAGTCATGTTTGCATTCAAGCAGCTATTGGAAGAAAACCAAGACCAAATCGCGCGTTTGATCAGTGAAGAACACGGTAAGACAATCGAAGATTCGCTGGGCGAGCTTCAGCGTGGGATTGAGAATGTTGAATACGCCTGTGGCGCACCAGAGCTGCTAAAAGGCGAATACACCAGAGGAACCGGGCCGGGTATTAACGCGTGGAGTGACCACAAGCCTGTCGGTATTGTTGCCGGTATCACGCCATTTAACTTCCCGGCGATGGTCCCGCTTTGGATGTACCCACTGGCGATTGTTTGCGGTAACTGTTTCATTCTTAAGCCGTCAGAGAAGGTGCCAGCGTCAACCCTGTTCATTGTTGAACTATTACATAAAGCAGGGCTGCCAAGTGGCGTGTTGAATCTGGTTAATGGTGGAAAAGAGGTCGTCGATGCTTTAATCGAGGCACCAGAAGTAAAAGCGATGAGCTTCGTTGGCTCAACCCCTGTTGCTGAATACATTTACTCTGAAGGCACCAAACGCGGCAAGCGTGTTCAGGCACTTGGCGGGGCTAAAAACCACGCGATCATCATGCCGGATGCAGAAGTCTCGAGTACCGTCAATGCCCTCATGGGTGCGGCATTTGGTTCGTGTGGTGAGCGCTGCATGGCGATTTCTGTTGCCGTCTGCGTGGGTGATGAAGTGGCAGATAATCTGGTGAAGGAACTGACGCCTTTGATTCAAGAACTGCGGGTCGGTGCTTATACACAAGATTCTGTTGATATGGGTCCAGTGATTGCCAAAGAGCATCTGGCGAAGATCTCTGGTTATATCGCAGGCGGTGTTGAGGCAGGCGCTGAACTAGTCGTGGATGGCCGAGGCCTGTCGGTCCCTGACTTCTCTACCGGCTACTTCATTGGTGGCAGCTTGTTCGATAAAGTGACGCCCGATATGAAGATTTACACCGATGAAATTTTTGGCCCTGTGCTGTGTGTGGTTCGCGTGAAGTCCCTTGAAGAAGGTATTCAGCTCATTAACGAACACGAATTTGGAAACGGAACCTGTATATTTACACGCGATGGTGAAACGGCAGAGATCTTCTGTGATGAAGTGGAAGCCGGCATGGTAGGCGTTAATGTGCCGCTTCCGGTGCCTGTGGCTTACCATAGCTTTGGCGGCTGGAAACGTTCGTTGTTTGGCGATCTGCATGCCTATGGCCCTGACGGTGTGCGTTTTTACACGCGCCGTAAATCCATTACTCAAAAATGGCCAAAGCCACAATCTAACGAAACCGCGCAATTTGCTTTCCCTAGTAATAAATAGCGTTTGTATCCTTGGCTATTCACACTTCTCCCAGCGTTGGCGCTGGGGGAAGTGCGTTTAGTTATGACGTACTAACTGAGCCTCACTCAGAAGAGGCTCATACTTTTAGAAAGGCTGTGCCAACGTTTGACTCGTTGTTCGCTATGAGGGTTTTGTTGAGCGATTCTGTGCACCAGCATGTTGGTGAAACATGTAGACCAATTTTTTAGTGTGTAACCTAGCGCTTAATTGACGCTTATTAATTGCAGTTTAGTCAGCAAAGCCGAACCCTTCAGGCTTAATCCGCTCCTTTTAAGAGCCTTTAACTGGAAGCTTCCTAGTTAAAGGCTCTTTTGTCTTTGTGTTAAAAAGAGCGATAATACCGCCACTCGCGAGTTTATGACTCTAACCAAAGAAAACCATAAGTAGCACAACAGCAATGACAACACAGTCAACGGTCATTATTGGACTGTACAACCCGAAAAGCCCGACCAACGTTGGAGCCGTGATGCGAGCCGCAGGCTGTTATGACGCCACACAAGTGCGCTATAACGGCACGCGCTACAACCGCGCAGCAAAATTCCAAACCGATACACAAAAAACGCATGAACGCATTGAGTTAGTTGAGATGGATGATCTCACTGCCGGACTTAATGAGGACGTAGAGATCGTGTGTGTAGAACTGGTTGTCGGTGCCACCGCACTGCCTTCGTTTACCCACCCGAAAAAAGCCATCTATCTGTTTGGCCCCGAAGACGGCTCTTTGCCGCAAGAGGTTGTCGATAAAGCGACGCATGTTGTGTACGTACCGACCAACGGCTGCATGAACCTCGCCGCGACCGTCAATGTTTTATTGTATGACCGCTTAGCTAAAACAGCGGGTATGGTTGATGACCACCAGCAAGTTATCGCCAACCGAGACAACAAGAACAGGTTAAAAGTCAGAAACGACGCCTAAAAATACAGCGATGTAGTCGCGACATCGCTATTAGGGGGCAACCATTTCCGCCCCCTTCTGTTTAACACCGATAAGCACCCAAGGGATCACAGAGCTATTTATCTGTTTATCTGTTTATCTGTTTATCTGTTTATCTGTTTATCTGTTTATCTGTTTAATGGTATGCCGTTTATTTAAAACCCAAATGTTTTTATCCCGTTGATAGATACCCTGAATTTAATCAATCACATCAACACCGGAGTTTATGAATAGATTTACTACCGTATCGTTGCCTTATTAATGCCTAACGCCTTAATTTTTGAACGCAGTGTATTTGGGTTAATAGCCAATAATTGTGCGGCACCAAATGGTCCCTCAACACGCCCACGACAATGAACCAACGCTTTCGTTATATGCAGTTTTAATGCTTCATTTAATGTCAGAAATTCCGTTGAAACTTGAGTTCGACTGTAAACCTGAGGTACAGCGCAAGCGCCACGGTCCAGTGAAGGCAGAGGAAGCACCAACGATTCTTCAATCGCCAGAAAATTACCCTGCCCCAGTATTGCAGCTCTCTCGACAATAACCTGAAGCTCACGGACATTACCGGGCCAATTGTATTTTTTCAGGTAATTGATTTGCTGCGCCGTGGGTAACGCTAACGGTAAACCGAGCTTTTCTGAGGCTTTTCGGGCAAAGTGTTCGGTTAAATCGGCGATATCTTCTTCTCTTTCCCGCAACGATGGCAACCGAATAGGAAATACATTGATTCGAAACCAGAGATCTTCACGAAATTGCCCCTCTTTAACCGACTCTTCTAAGTTTCGATGCGTTGCAGCCACAATCCTGACATCAACGTCAATCTCCCTCTCGCCACCCACACGGGTCAGCGTGCTTTCCTGAAGTACCCTGAGTAAACGAACTTGCGCTGCTAAGCTCAGCTCACCGATTTCATCTAAAAAAAGTGTCCCGCCAGTGGCTCTTTCAAACCAGCCTTTCTTTTGAGATGCCGCCCCTGTAAAACTGCCTTTTTCATGCCCGAATAACTCAGAATCAATTAATTCGGCCGGAATCGCACCGCAGTTAACACGAATAAAACTGCTGTGACCCCTTGCAGAGTGTTGATGGATATAACGGGCGATAAGCTCTTTACCTGACCCGGTCTCACCCAGTATTAATGCCGTAGAGTCCGTTTGCGCAACTAAATCGACCTCACGGATTGCACGTTTTAGTCCCTTGTCATGGCCGACAATCATGATTTCCCTTTATAAAAAAACTCATGGCTTTTCAGTTAGATTAAAAGGGATAAATGTTATTTATAAATGATTTTTTATTACTTTATTGAATAAATGGTTATATGAACGCTTTTGAGTTATAAAATTTTCATTGTATTTCAATACCTTGAAAATACCCCTTGGCGATACTCAATCAATGGCACACATTCTGATAGCTAACAGGCTCAACTCATTATCAGGATACGGCTTATGAAAGGTAAAATTCTTATCGTCCCGGGATATAAAGGAAGCCCTGCAGGCCACTGGCAAACATGGCTTGAGGGGCACTATCCGAATAGTGACAGATTGAAATCAGTAAACGTCAATCAACCTATACTCTCAACCTGGTCCGAAGAAATTGAGCGCTATCTGGTTCAACAAAACGAACCTGTCACTCTCGTGGCCCATAGTTTTGGCTGTCTTGCTGCTGCGCATGCCATTGCAAAACATAAGAGACAGGTGAATGCCGCTTTGCTTGTTGCCCCCGCTTCACCTCACCGTTTCACAGAACAGGGACATATCACTCACTACCCAACATCACCTTCAATTTCAGATAGTCTACCAAGCTCTCCGCTTGGGGTGACAGGGCTGATCATCGCTTCCCAAAACGATCCCTGGCTAGCTTATCCGGATGCCCATGAACTCGCAGTACGGTGGGGAGTGCGATTCCACAACGCTGGTTACGTGGGACATATCAATATTGAATCCGGGCACGGTCCATATCCCAAAATCAAAAGCCTGCTAGATAACCTCATTGCTACTACAGAGACAACAGCAACTAAGTAGAGTCACGCGACTGCGCTCCTTTTTCAGTGAAAAACTACGATATCTCACTGTTTTTTAGTTATAAAAATTTAGCACTTATAGAACCAAACTATTTTTTCTATTGTATTTCAACAACTTAAATTTTGGCATATTTCTTGTTTTGTATGTGTGGTGTCGACATTGTCGACACCACATCATTAGAAAAGAAGGAATTGTTATGAAAAAAGTAGTGGGAATTGCTTTACTTGCTGCGTTAACCGGATTTAGCGGACAACTTTGGGCTGAAACAAAAACACTGTTGAATGTGTCTTACGACCCAACCCGGGAATTTTATCGAGAGTTTAACCAAAGCTTCAGTCAGGATTACAAAGCCAAAACCGGGATAGATGTGCAGATACGCCAGTCTCACGGTGGCTCAGGGAAACAGGCTCGTGCGGTGATTGACGGCCTGAAAGCCGACATCCTGACGCTTGCGCTGGCCTTCGACATTGATGCTGTTCAGGAGCGAACAGATTCCTTCTCGCGAAACTGGCAGGCCAAACTACCTCATGCCAGCGCGCCTTACACATCAACGATTGTTTTTCTGGTCCGTAAAGGCAATCCCAAAAACATTCGGGACTGGGATGATTTGATCAAACCCGGCGTCGCCGTAGTTACTCCCAACCCTAAAACATCGGGTGGCGCGCGATGGAACTACCTGGCAGCGTGGGCATACGCTGCAAAACAGTATGCAGGGGATGAAACCAAAATCCGCCAATTTGTCGGTGACCTATACCGACAAGCGCCAGTTCTCGACTCCGGTGCACGGGGGGCGACCAATACATTCGTTCGTAACGGTATTGGGGATGTGCTGCTTACCTGGGAAAACGAAGCTCTGCTGACGACCGAAAAACTGCAAGGTGCCAGTGACTTTGAAATTGTGGTGCCGTCAATCAGTATTCTTGCCCAACCTCCTGTTACCGTTGTCGATAGCAATGCCGAGCAACATGGGGTAGCTAAGGAAGCGCAAGCTTACCTTGAATACCTATACAGCCCGCAAGCACAAAAGCTCGCAGCGGCACATTTCTACCGTCCGGTTAACCCTCAATATGCAGATAAGCACGATTTAGCCCGTTTCCCTGATGTGCATCTCATCACTATCGATGACGAATTTGGAGGTTGGCAAAACGCACAGAAAACACATTTCAGTGATGGTGGGATATTTGATGAAATTTATCAGCCAGGGCAGAAATAAATGAAAGGTTTCAAGCAATATTCGGTGATTCCCGGGCTTTCTCTGAGCCTGGGGTACACCCTGTTTTATCTGGGGCTGATTGTTTTACTCCCGATGGCCGCTCTGGTCAGCAAAACCATGACACTCAGCTGGTCACAATTCTGGGACGTGGTCTCTCATCCGCAGGTCGTTGCTTCATATCAACTGACGTTCGGCGCGGCTTTTGTGGCTGCGTTGATCAACCTGTTATTCGGCTCATTAGTCGCGTGGGTATTAGTCCGCTACTCCTTCCGCGGGAAACGCATTGTTGATGCGCTGATTGATCTGCCTTTTGCCTTGCCGACCGCTGTCGCGGGCATTGCATTGGTCGCGATTTATGGCCCCAATGGGCCAATCGGTGCGCCTTTACTCCAAGCGGGGATTAAAGTTGCCTACACACCTTTGGGGATCACGCTGGCATTGATCTTCATCGGTTTTCCCTTTGTGGTTAGAACCGTGCAGCCAATTTTGGAAGATTTTGAGCAGGAGCTGGAAGAAGCCGCGGCCGCATTAGGCGCAAATCGTTGGTATACCGTTCGCCACGTTATTCTTCCTCATTTATTTCCCTCGCTGCTGACTGGCTTTGCCTTAGCCTTCGCCCGCGGAGTGGGTGAATATGGCTCGGTCATTTTTATCGCCGGTAATCTCCCCTTCGTCTCCGAGATTACCCCATTGCTTATCGTCACCAAACTGGAACAGTTCGATTACCCCGGCGCGACAGCTATTGCCTGTGCCATGTTGAGTTTTTCGCTGGTGATGCTGTTTGTCATCAACAGTCTGCAAAGCTGGCTGGAACGACGAGATAAAAAACATCAGGGAGTCATGGCATGACACAGAACACGACTCAATCTCTTATTTCTCCAAGACCGACGATGAAGGTGCACCCGTCAGCAATAACCGAACAGAACTGGGTAAGAACAACTTTAACGACCATCGCGTTGGTGTTTGTGACCGCCACCCTCATTCTGCCCCTTTTGATGGTGATGTATGAAGCGTTCCGTTCCGGATGGCATGTCTATCTGGCCTCAATCACAGAACCGGATGCGCTGTCAGCCATCAAACTGACTCTGCTCGTTGCTGCCATTGCTGTGCCTTTAAACCTGATATTTGGTTTAGCTGCTGCTTGGTCGGTAACCAAGTTTGAATTTGTAGGTAAACGTCTGCTGATGACATTGATTGATCTACCATTTTCCGTTAGCCCCGTCATTGCCGGCCTGATCTTTATTCTGCTGTTCGGCAGTGAAGGCTGGTTTGGCGATGCACTGGCAAGTGCGGGGATTCATATTGTGTTTTCTGTTCCTGGTATTGTCCTGGCAACGGTTTTCGTCACTTTCCCGTTTATTGCCCGTGAACTGATCCCATTAATGCAATCACAAGGGACCGATGAGGAAGAGGCCGCCAGAGTATTAGGCGCTTCTGGCTGGCGGATTTTCTACAGTATTACGTTACCCAATATCAAATGGGCCCTGCTTTACGGCGTCATTTTGTGTAACGCACGTGCGATGGGGGATTTCGGTGCGGTTTCTGTCGTTTCCGGCCATATTCGCGGCTTAACAAACACGCTGCCGCTGCATGTTGAAGTGGTCTACAACGAATATCAGTTCACCGCGGCATTTGCCTGTGCCTCCTTACTCGCGTTATTAGCGATCGTCACCCTTGTCATCAAAGAAATTTTGCAAAGAAACCAGCACCGGGAGAAGTAATTTATGAGCATTCAAGTTTCAGGACTGTACAAACATTTTGGTCAATTCACCGCATTGAACAACGTCAGCATCGAGTTTCCCAGTGGCGGGCTGGTGGCATTGCTTGGCCCTTCCGGTTGTGGCAAAACCAGTTTATTAAGAGTAATCGCCGGTCTGGAACGTCCCGATGCTGGCACCATTACTATCCATAAGCGTGATGTTTCAGGGTTGGACATTCGACAGCGCCAGGTTGGGTTTGTGTTTCAACATTATGCGCTGTTCCGACATATGACCATTTTTGAAAATGTTGCCTTCGGTCTGCGCGCCAAACCCAAAGCGACCCGCCCTGATGAAACAACCATCAGGCAAAAAGTCAACCGACTGCTCGAACTTGTGCAGCTGGAATGGTTAGCCGATCGCTATCCTGCACAGCTCTCTGGTGGTCAGCGTCAGCGCGTGGCATTGGCAAGGGCACTGGCGATTGAGCCGCAAGTATTACTGCTGGATGAGCCTTTTGGTGCTCTGGATGCCAAAGTGCGTAAGGAATTACGCAGGTGGTTGCGCCAACTGCATGATGAGCTGCACATTACCAGCCTGTTCGTTACCCACGATCAGGAAGAAGCACTGGAGGTCGCTGATCACATTGTGGTGATGAACAAAGGACAAATAGAGCAAATTGGTACGCCGGAAGAAATTTATCATGCACCAAAAACAGAATTTGTGTACCAGTTTGTAGGTTCATCAAACCGTATTTATGCCGCTGACCGGGGATACACCTTCACCAGAAACGAAAACACCTTGAACAAGCTGTACTGCCGGCCACACGACTTTAACGTACATACCGAGCCTCAAGAACATGGGATGCCGGTCAACGTCGTTCGTAAGCTTCCGTTAGGTAACATCATACGTTTAGAAACATACAGTCAGGCCCCACAACAATTGGTGGAGGTGGAACTGGCCAGCCACGACCCAATCATCAACTTGATTCAACCAGCTGATGAAGTGTGGCTGGTACCCAAAAAAGTATCGCAATTTGCCTGATGTCATTTGGTATTGGCCGCGACGCACCCTGCGCGCGGCTAAACCGTCGGGCAATCTGGAAGCTCTCTCATTTTTTAATGATATTCAAAAACGCCACTATTGGCTTTCATTCAAAATGATTTAAAAATTAACAATCGTTCACACAAAATCCCTTAAGAATCCATGACCTTAAGGTTGGTTCACACTGACATTAGAAAAAATCAATACTTCGTGAGACTCCCTTAATGCTTCTGTTGATGAACGGTTCGCGTTTCAGCAAGAAGGGAATGGTTAGTTTTACTCATATTTAGCTGATAACTAGTCGAGTGAATGGCTAATGGTGTTTACTGAGCCAATCATTTTCCACATGGAAACAACACACAGTGGACACCATTCTGGTCACAAGTTGGCCACAGCGCAAATTTGCAGCCATTACCAGCATAACGCTAGATACGCCAAAACACGCCATTAAGCGCATTAATTTCAAGTAGATATGTGAAGTTTACTTAGAGAAGAAACTTGGAGCGGGCAGCGGGAATCGAACCCGCATCATCAGCTTGGAAGGCTGAGGTAATAGCCATTATACGATGCCCGCAAATGATTGAGCGAAGCGCTCTGCATCAGTAAGGCCGCTTCATAATGTCACATCATTGGATGAATAAAAGTATTCGCGGCAAGGTTGTGAACAAAATCACACAATTATTATTCACCTGTATTAAAAACGCTCAAAAATACAGTTCTACACACCTATTTTTATCCGTCTGACAATCTCTAGGTAGATTTAAGTCCCTGACGCTAGACACGTTATTCTGAGAACACGCCTTCTCAAGCTACGCAAACAACAATGATAATGATTTCTATTTATTACTCTCCGTGATATTGTCTCCCCTGCTTTGGTACCGGCTCTGCCGTTCAATTGCGTATGAGTGAGACTTTAATCAATGAACGCCATCAACCTCATCCAACCAGCCACTCAAGCGGCGCTGTGTGATCGTTTAAATGCCGAGCTGGCTGAACATGCCCCTTTTTATGCGCAACATTTAACAGCGATTCCCGCTCAACCTTCCGGGCATGGCGCAAATGTGTTGAATATTGAGCAACTCTTGCAGCAAGACACTTATTTTTCACTGATTGACGAGTTTGCAAGAGACTATGCAGCTCAAAGTGATAACAATGAAAAGCTTCGGGAGCGACGCGGGACTGTTCATGGTGTAGACACGAAAGCACTGCATTCCATGTGGAGCCAATGGTTTTTTGGGTTACTTGTTCCCCCATTGATGTACTGGTCTTTCGCATCCCATTTAAAGGCGAATTGGTCGCCAGAGTTGGTTTGGCTGCGTCCACATGACAGCGGGCGGCCAGAACGTTTCTTCATCGAAATCAGTCAACCCGTTTACATGCATGCGCCACTGAACCTTACTACAACCTTCTCGCAAGGCTCACTTTGTCAAAAACTGAAATCTCCGATCAAACAGATAGAGTCTTTATTAACCGACTTGCTTGCACCAATGGTTGATAGGCTAGCGTCCCTTTCTCCTATGGCGGCGAAACTGCACTGGAGTCATGCTGGTTACATTATTCACTGGTATTTAGGCCAGCTGTCACTTTCCGACGATGAACAACATTTTTGCCGGCAACAACTTTTTAATTCACCAAACCTGGGCACGATCCCGCACCCACTATGGCGAACCATAAAATTGGAAAGCCAGGAACCAACACCCCGTATAGCATGCTGCCTTCGCCACCAGCTCCCGGCGACGACAAAATGTGGAGACTGCCCGCTCCACTACCGAGGAAAGACGCCACAAGCAGGGAAAAATATCGCGAAGTAACAAAAAAGCCAGCAGAGGCTGGCTTTCTGATAAAGATAGGATGGTTAACGCCATATGACTCGTCAGGGTATCTTATGTCGCATAGGGTTTACGACGGCTGCATGATATCTATGCCTGACCAGATGAGCTGATGTGCTGGCCGAATGAATATCGTACCCTACTTTTCAGGATATTCTCCCTGATGGCCTTTTGGCTTAGTACCTTTCACTTTCCAATGTTCATTTGGATCATAAGCTTCATCACAAATATCCAGCGAGAAGCCCATATCCACGATTTCTTTCAACGTTAAATTGTCAGCCAATTTCGCTACTTCACCTGATTTATTACGTAGTTCCATTTGATCACCTTAGCTCCGCATTGCCTCTCCACCCCTTAACTATAGTGGCGCCACACCAACTTTTCCTGAATGCAAATAGCCCGGCACAAGGCCGGGCTAAGTTACATATGCAGATTACGGAAATTATAGCTGAGTCCAAGGACCACTGGTGTTGCCAGGTTGATCACCCTGAGTCCACCATTTGGCACGGTAGTTCTGGCCGTTGAAAATGACTTCTTCGCCACCCGTATAGGCTGTCACTGAACTCCACTCATTAGCGCCAGCGGCTGTTACCGCTTCCCATACCGAACTGGTTCCTGGTTTTTCACCTTTCGTCCACCACTTGGCTTTGTACTGTACGCCTTCAAACCAAACCGTGTCACCTGCGGTATAAACCTGATTCGCATCCCAAGTTGTTTCACCACCGGTGCTGCCAGCCTTCACCGTTACAACAACTGTTGAGGTTGCTTCAGACTGACCGTCAGAAACGGTGACGATCAAATTAACGTTCGTATCCGCCGTAACTACTGGTGCAACGAGTGTAATGTCAGCCCCTGATGCCGTATTACTAACTGTTCCTGCCGAAGCGGTGAAAGTCAGCGTATCGCCATCCGCGTCCTGAGCAGAGACAGAAATCACCACAGACTCCCCGCTGTTAACAGTAGCCGTTGCTGGCGCATTCAGTACCGGAGCAGTATTGCCTGCCTGCCCTGAGCCCTTAACGTTAACAACCACAACAGACGTCGTGGCTTTGCGACCATCAGATACTTTTACGGTGATGCTGTCTTGCAGATCAACCGAAGTATTGGGGGCCTGGTAAGTCACCGTCGCAGTACCATTACCATGGTCAACAATCGTTGCATTGGTGGCGCTAAATGCTAACGCATCGCCATCGGCATCGGTCGCAGAGACCTCAAAACTGATCACCTGACCGGAAGTTGCCGCCTGAGTCCCTGGTGCAGTCAGCACTGGGGTCGCATTAGGGGTAGTACCCTGAGTGAATACGCGGTCAATGGCTTCTGCCAATGGTGAACTCAATTTGGTACATTGTTTCAGCTTGCTGCCGTAGTTGATGAAACTCCCTTCACACTGAATGTCACCGTGTACCTGCCAGACAATCACACCACCCAAGTTGTTATCAACAATGTACTGAGCCTTTTTCTCAATAGCCGGTACATCGTCGTAGCTCAGGAAATACTTTCCTTTCACTGCGTAAGGCACTTCAGCATTGGCATCCCACATGTGCTGCCAGCCGGGTGCTTTCATGATGTAGTTGTAGTTTGGCTGGCCTTCAAATACTTGCCAGTTATTCAAATCTACCGCCGACTCTGTCGGGCCATCAACACTGAAATTGACCGTACGTTTGTCAGTCGGCGCGCCCACGTATGCGGTTGCTTCTGTGGTTTGTACGCCACGTCCGTAAAACGCTGCGCCAAAGTTAATCTTGTTCGATGGAATCCCCTTGGCTGCCATCCAGTTTTTCAGGTGATCCAAGTTCAACCCCTGGAACTCTTCTTCCGGATATGGGTAAAGAGGGGCATTGTGACCTGCAACATTTGACCAACCACCGTTAAGGTCGTAAGTCATCATGTTGAAGTAATCCATTGACGCAACCAGACGAGGCCAGTTGTAACCTTCCAGTTTCGCCGTTGATGCTGAGAATGCGGCAGTCAGTAGCTTATTAGGGCCAATTCGCTCGCGGATGTCTTCCATCAACTGTTCAAAGTTTGCATAATCTTCCGGATTGCCCTGGAAGTTCATACCGCCGGTACCTGGGTATTCCCAGTCAATATCAATCCCGTCAAATCCCAGTGCCATCACCTTATCAATATCTTGAAGGAAACGGGCTTTTTTCACCGGATCAGCGGCCATTTCAGGGAAGTGTTTAGACATGCTCCAACCACCCAGAGAAGCCATGACCTTCACCCCTTTCTGATGCGCCAGGTCAATCAAGCCCGGTGCACCACCCGCTTTTTTCAGTGGAATTGGCATCTGCCCTTTCACACCGGAAGGGGTGTGCAGCCAGCCATTGCCATCTTTGACGAAGCCCTGCTCCTGCACCTTGCGCAGTTGCTCAGCTTCCCAGGCTTCATTTCCAGGGAATTGGTGTACATACTCCAGCTCACCCCAAAGAATGTGGAAGTCCCAGCTTGAGTACACATCAGGGTGTAGCAGAGGACCCGGCTCCTGCACCGAACCCGGCTGATAAATGTTCTTATTGCGTAAATCACCGCTGTGCAAAGAACCATCTTTTGCGACACCAAAGAAGGAGAAGTTCAGGATAGAATAAATATCCATATTAACGTTGAGATGGGTCGCCTCACCTTTGACAGAAAAGCCTGCATCTGCGCCTTTCCAGGCCTCCCACTGAGTAATATAACCAATGACGTTCTTGTCATGAGTTGGCGCAGCGAAAGCATTTGCGGTGGCGCCAGCCATCAGCATTGCAGCCATCGCCCCGGCGATTTTGCTCAGACGTAATCCCTTTTGCATGTTGTTCTCCACTAATGTTGAAGTCATGTTATTGGCAGAATTGGTTGGGCATTTTTTGCACAACCAAAAAAGACTCCATAAGTCTTAGCGAAGTTTTTTTGACACGCGAAATGTGAATTCACTTTTTTGCTGTCAACTCAAAGCATTCTGTGAAAAGTATGTAAATGTAACAAGATAGTTAGCCAGAGGCTCAAAGTTTCCGGTCACCTCAATGACTCTTGTCGCAGCCGTAAATTGCGACTTTTCTGTCCTTCGATTTAGCGTGGGTGTCCATTTAATCACCTAAAACTCAATAACTTCCTTCCCTCCCTCCCCTATAAAAAGCTACTATAGTTGCTAAAGATACCAATCCAGCGCCTTTGACATTTTTTGCGGCGCTGCTGAGCTTAACTTTCCGTAAAAAAGGGACTGCCGAATGATCAAATCAGCCACCAATCAGTCGCAAGGCATGCTGCTTTTTCATTTAACGCCATTGCAGACATTTGCGATTGGTACGTTAAAAGTGAAAGAGATTGTTCCCTATACCCCACTGACGGTCATTCCTCATTCTCACCCTACTGTTCTGGGGGCGGCCAGCCTGCGCGGTGAAACGCTTCCAGTGATTGATATGGCAAAAGCCGTTGGCTATCCTCCCTTACAGCCGGATGAATTGAAAAACTGTTACATCATTATCACCGACTGCCGCCGGATGCTGGTGGGTTTCCTGGTACGCGGAATTGATAAAATCACAGAATGTAACTGGCATAATATTGATGCTCCACCAAGCTCCCTGGGTAAACATGTGTTCGTCACCGGGGTCACCACGGTAGAAAACAAGCTGATTCAACTGCTGGACGTAGAGCTGTTACTGTCAAAAGTCTTTCCTGATGCTCCAGGCAGCTTGCATCCGGTACTGACTGATATTGAGCGAGAGATTCTTCGCCCGCTGAAAATTCTGCTAGTCGACGACTCTGCCGTTGCCCGGCGCCAACTGTCGCAAGCACTGGACAGTATTTCAATCCCTTATTTCATAGCTACAACCGGCAGTGATGCCCTCGAGATGCTCAAGCACGCAGCAGATGCTGGCGCGCCATTTGAGATTCTGGTCAGTGATATCGAAATGCCGGGGCTTGATGGCTATGAATTGGCCTTCGAGGTTCAAAACAACCCGCGCCTGAATCAGGCCTACATTATTCTGCACACTTCGTTGTCCAGTGAGATCAGTGTCTCTCAGGCGCACCAGGTGGGGGCGCATGAAGCCCTGACCAAGTTTGAAGCCAATGAGTTGATTCACGCCATGCTGAGGGGAGCAGAAAAAATCAAAGTTAATCAGCCGGCTGCACAGCGCGCCTAATATCCGTTTCTCTCACAGCACACATTTCCAAGGGAAGACGACGGCTACCCGCTAAGCTTCCCTTTTTATCGCTGCTCAGGCACTAGTTGCCGCACCTGAGAACACATGTCTTGGTTCCTCATTAGTAGCGCTTCGTTTTAAGCCATTCCTCTCTGGCTTTCGCTGTCAGTGATACACGGGGAATAGTAAGCTTCAACTTTTCCATCATTTTCGATTTTGATGCTCGGGCGGCTCTTCTCGTTACTGCGGGAGAAAAGTTTGCTTTTTGACGTCCATTTGACAATCAGAAACACCCGCATGGCAAAGTAGAACCGTATTCATTTTCTCTGTTACGAGCAAGATCCAAATAGCTATGATTAAGCAAACTTTGACCGCATTTTCCCTTCTGGCCCTCTCCACTGTTGCACACGCCACTCCGGAGCTTCTGGCACCGACGGAGTTGGAATATGGGCAATTTGAACTTGTCGAAACGGTAGAGATAACCGGCAATATTAATGACAGTCTGCTGATACTGGTTGACGACTCACTGAAACATAAAAGCAGTGATTTTTACGTGATTGAAGACATTACCGAAGACACCAGTGAAGAAACACTGACCGTCACAGTCAATCTGTACAACCTGCCAGATAATGAACTGGCTGACGATTTCCAGGTTTCCTGAGTAGATTAGACAGATTCACGCACCCGGGATGCGATGCCTTCTTACGGCAAGGGCATACCCTTATGCTAAGACCATAGTGGCAGAGCCTTACTGAACAAGGCAGATCGCACACTTAGTCGAACCCTGACATAAACGGCCACTGCTGGTGGCGATCTTAATCGGTCGTCACCACTTTGCCCGGTGTGTACTGAATCAGTTTTTGCCTTAATGTAGTCTGGCTGACAGGCTTTGAAACAAAATCATCCATACCAGCCGCCAGGCATTTATCCCGCTCCTCCTTCATAACATTTGCCGTCAAGGCAACTATCGGTATGTGTTCACCTTCTTTCTCGAGCAGCCGAATCGCCTTCGTCGCCTCAAAACCGTCTAACACCGGCATCTGGCAATCCATGAAGATCAGATCAAAATGAGCACGTTTGAAGGCTTCAATCGCCTCCTGGCCATTTTCGGCAATAGTGACTTCAGCGCCCAATTTCTCCAGCATCATTTTCGATACCTTCTGATTGATCATGGTATCTTCGACAACCATGACTGATGTTTTCACCAACACTGGCTGCTCGTTTGTTTTCTCAGCCCTGTCTATACCTGCACTGGAATGGACAGGACTTTCCTGAGGGTTGGTTTCAGTAAGAATGGGCATGCCAGGCTCATTAAGCAATGAACGGAAATACCCTTCCGGCGTTGTTTCCGATGGCTTAGGTGTAGCCGGAACCTGTGTAGCACTATCGTTATCGTTATCGTTATGTAGTGTTGCCGGGGAGAGGGACTGCGTTCGGAAAGCAGCCAGTTGCTGCACTGCCCATTTGAGATTACTTTCTTTGTACGGTCTGGCCAGGAAGCCCCCGACACCCACCTCCCGGGCTCGCTTATCATCGCCGACATCAGGTGCAGCGGAAATCATCATCATTTTCGGGCAATTCTCACCAAATGTCGTTTTAAGCTGATGAGCAAGCTGGAAACCATCCATTTCTGGCATTACCTTATCAATGATGACAATATCAAACGGCGCATTAGCAACGATAGCCTCATTAACCATACCTGCTGCACAAGCAGCGTCGTCACAACTGACGGCCGTCGCACCAAAGGCATTGAGCTGAGACGACGTTATTCGCATATTGAGCATGCTGTCATCCACCAGCAGAACGCGTAAGCCGTTCAGAACATCTCTGTCATCGGCTACCTGATGACTTACATTTTTAGCCAAATCCAGCACAAAATAAAAACGACTGCCTTTCCCTGCTGAGCTGACAATTTTCAGCTCTCCGCCCATCAGCCAGACCATCTCTCGGCATATTGCCAGCCCTAACCCCGTACCTCCATATTTGCGGGTGGTACTGCCGTCGGCCTGACGGAATTTTTCAAAAATAGCTTCGTGCATCTCCTCAGGAACCCCAATCCCGCTGTCAATTACTTCAAACTGAATCCGGT
The DNA here is from genome assembly GCF_017329545.1 of Photobacterium ganghwense. Taxonomy (NCBI): domain Bacteria; kingdom Pseudomonadati; phylum Pseudomonadota; class Gammaproteobacteria; order Vibrionales; family Vibrionaceae; genus Photobacterium; species Photobacterium ganghwense. The sequence goes on along the minus strand of NZ_CP071326.1, from coordinate 340,770 downwards.
GACTGTCTTGCAGCTCCTCAAGATGCTGTATATGAAGATGAACGTAACCAGAAGCGGTAAACTTAACCGCATTACTGATCAGGTTGTTCAGGATCTGACGCAGTTTGGTGGCATCCCCCATTAGTAACGGGCTAACCTGCTTGTCTACCGTGCAACGCAGGGCCAGCCCTTTTTCAGCGGCCCGAACTTTGAACAGGGATTCCACTTCCTTGTTCAGCTCAAACAGGTTCAGCGGCATGGATTCCAGCTCTAGGCGACCGGCTTCAATCTTGGAAAAATCGAGGATATCGTTAATCAAATCGAGCAAGGATAACGAAGAGGTATGAAGCATATTGATGTATTCTTTCTGCTCTGCGGGCATATCCATGTCCCGCATCAGGCCGGATAAACCAATGATGCCATTCATTGGGGTTCGAATTTCATGGCTCATATTGGCCAAAAATTCGCTTTTCTTGAGATTGGCCTCTTCTGCATATTTACGGGCTTCTTCCAGTTGTTGGTAGTTCTCACGAATTTGATTCACCGATTTGTTGTACTGGCGGGCAAGGATAGAGATTTCATCTCTAAACCAGCGATGAGGTAATGTCAGCGGTGTGGGGACGTTTTTTTCGTCAAACTGCGTAACGGCATGGGACATATCCGTCAGAGGCTTCACCACTAACCGGTAGGTCACCAAAAGAATAAACACCGACAGCACAAAAATCTGTAACGTTTGCCCAATAAGCAGCAGCAGAAATTTATTCCATAAGTTTTGATACACCACACTCAAATCTGAGTGAATGATAATTTTGCCTAATTCATACGTCCGATTGATAGCTGTGTGAGTCATCCTCCACTCATGCTCAAGCATGGCTGATGTAAAAGGTTTGCCCAACTCAACAATGTCATCAAACCCGTCATTGATCCTCAAGTAGGAAATTGACGGTAACTTCATAATCCCTTCAGCCTGGGTTTTCAGTTGCTCTCGGTCTTCAACCCATAAGCTGGCTGTCAGACTTGAAAGATAGCTTTTTTCGATTTCATCAAAGCGCTTCTGAATTTCATTCAGTTCCTGCTGATAATCGACATAAAGGCTTAATCCGGTCGTCAGCACGGTAAATAACACACTAAGCAGTGTGATCCAGAGCAATAGCTGTTTTGACAGGCTGAGGCTCCGTTTTTTGTGTGATGGTTGAAGCGTTTTGTCCATCCTTAAACTCGCATCTTCAATATCCTTTACTACCATAATAGTAGACGGATTTACTCTATGATTGGTAAGGAAAATATAATGACAAAGCTGTTACCCCTCCTTACTTTGTTCGCTCTCCCTGCACTGGCCGAGCACGGTAAGGTCATCAATTACTATGTGATTGCGAAACAAGCAGCCCCATTTCAAATCGAAGATCACAATCAACACTCAGGTATAGTTACCGACATTGTCAAAGCTGTTTTTAGTAATAGCGATTATCAAATTGAGTATCATACTTACCCGTTCAATCGCATGATCTCGTTGCTCGAAGCCGGAGGCGAACCCAACTGGATCACGTACGGCAGCCCTGAATGGGGCAGCGTTCAGGCCGATAACCTGTCGGCAGAGCCAATTTACAATGTTCGCCATGTACTGGTCAGCAGTCATAAAAAGCCTTTTCAGTTCAATACGATTGAAGACATCAGAAATAAGGTCGTAGTACTACTTCATGGCTTTGACTACCCTCAACTGCTTCCTTACATCAATAACGGCACTGTCGAAGAACTCAGGGTTAAAGATTACGGGGCCGCTTTTCGCGTGATTCACAAACTGCCCGGCGATGCTACGTTTGTCGAAATGGAATCACGTGTTCGCTATAACATGAATATTCAGCATCTGGATGACGATCAATATGATATTCAGCCTTTTGGTGCCGTCATTCCCGATTATCCTATCTACCTGGCTTTTGACCCGCTGATGGATCCAAAACTCGAAACCTTTATTAATCAGCGCCTGAAAGAATTAAAAACGGCCGGAACCATTAACGATATTATCCAAAAGTATTATTAACCCCCCTTAGCCAGACGGGCAAAAAAGAAAAAGCATAACCACAACATTGATGGTTATGCTTTTTTTCTAATCAATAAACGAGGAATCGAACATATGTCCCAGCTTCTTCGCTTTGGTTTTTAAATAACCTTGATTATGCGGGTTATTTCCTTCTTGCAGTGGTACGCGCTCTGAAATATTAATACCCGCTTTTACCAATGCTTTAACTTTTCGTGGGTTGTTCGTCATCAGCTTCACGGATTTGATATTCAGGAAGCTCAGCATACCGCGGCAGAAAGAGTAATCACGCATATCAGCAGCAAACCCCAGCGCCTCATTCGCCTCCACGGTATCAGCGCCTTCATCCTGCAAATGATAGGCCCGAATTTTATTGATGAGGCCAATACCACGCCCTTCTTGTCGCAGATAGAACAGCACCCCATTCCCGGCTTCTACAATATTCTGCATCGCGCGGGCCAGTTGGAAGCCACAGTCGCAACGGGCGCTGAACAAAGCATCCCCGGTCAGACACTCAGAGTGAAGACGGATCAGAGGGGGTTCATTCTCTTTAAGCTGACCATACACCAACGCCAGATGTTCTTTTCCGGTAGCTTGTTCGATAAACCCGTACATCTGAAATGTGCCCCACTGGGTCGGCAGTTTGGCACTGTCAACAAAATGCACCAGATTGTAAGGTTCGCGCTCAGCAAAATGGTCCCTCACTTCCATCAGAATTTTACCCAGTTCGTTTTGCCCGCTCCCGTCGCCGCCATCTCCCCAATAAGGATCCTTATGGGAATGTTCGGTCAGCATCTTATCGCCGGTGCTGACCAACAAGTGCGCCAAGCGAGTGTTCTGACGAAATTTTTCAAAGACCACATACCGCATAACAGCATGACGAACGTCCACCCAGTCAGCTTTGACGTGGTCTTCATAGTAGCGGCTCAAGGCAAAAGCTTCATCTGGAGTAGCGGCATGAAGTATCTGCTGTTGTATTTCAGGATCACTGAATTTCTGCGCCTGATAATAATGTTCACTGGTAGGCCAAATGACGCCGCCTAATTCGATAGGGCTTGCCGCAAAATTGGACAAAAAGCCATTTGCATCGTTAGGCTCGTAAAATTGAATTTCCTCAACCATTCATCTCACTCCATTAGATAAACTATGAATACTCCGTTATCAGTTAATTCATTACTCCTGTCTTAAAACCGATACTGATAAGTATAGCTAAAAGGATAGCTTCGCAATTGAAGACTGCACTTTTTTGTCCTAATAAAAATGACAGTTAATTAACATTATTTAGTGAAATTTATAGTACTCAGCCTTAATCAAGGCTATTCCAACCCCCTAAAGACAAATAAAAAGCGGCGCCTTTAAAGACACCGCTTTTTATTTGAGGTTTTAAACTCAGTGAGATTAACGCGTTGGAACTAACCAGTTATTGCGTGACGTTATTTTGACGGTAATCATCAAGACATTCATCAGCTACGCACCCTGCACTTCAGTATCAATTTACTGATACACGATTCAACCATACGTCAACCCAACTCACCTCAGGCGCTATCAACCTGAGAATCAGCTTTCCTGACCCGGTGTTTTCTTACCGGTCATAAAGGCTTCCAGAACTTCTGGCGTCAGCTCACCAGCGTCTTCCAGGCGCTTGAGTTCTGCCACAATGGCTTTTTGCTCTTCCAACGTAGGAATAGGCAATTCAGGCTCTTTCTCCATCCCCTCAGGGATATTCAGATTCTCAAACATAAAATGGTATTACCTTTTATCTAAACCAGACAACTGGCCACAGTATACATCATAAGAATAGAGAAATGTTGATCAGACACCGTGACAGCTTGCAACGTAAGCTTCTGGTTCACACAGACAGCCTTAGCGAGAATTGCACGTAGAAAAAGCTACAGGCAATCGGCGGCAGACATGGCGCAGCTGTACAAGACATAGCTATACAAGACGTAGCGATACAAGACGTAGCGATACAAGATGCAGCTATAATAGACGAAATAAAAAGAAGGAATGATATGCAATAGGAGAAAAGCAAGCGTATAAGAATGTGTATCCTGAAAGAGGCGCTGGCTTCAGTCCGTTGTTTTGACACTACAACAGCCGCTCAACGCTTCCAGACAATTTACATTGCAACTCTAGAGCAGAGGCCTGAACAGCTGTCGTGGAAGGAAAATCAGTCACAAAAATGCCAAAACAAAAAAGGGTGCCCTGTCGGCACCCTTGGCATTCATACTTCAAGCAAAATCAATAACTGTCGTCATACTCCGGATATTCGTCGCGGTGACGTGTAGTTCGGCGTTTCTTCTTCCTTGATTGTTGATTGAAGTCCGAAAATTCGTCTTCAATATCAAATTTGTCTTTTGACTTAGACCGTTTAGAAAACTTTTGATCTAACTTAGCCATAGCTGTTTCCTGAAACTATTCCAGAGTAAGTAACATATACAGGTTAGTTGAACAACAGCAACCATTCCAGACATAAACAGAATGCCGTTGCCTATTGAAACTGAAGTGTATTTTTTGATTATGACAGAAATACTAAAGACCAAAAGAGCGGTACAGGATAGTAAGGCTGCTATCAAAAAGAAAATGCCATTTGTGATGTACATCAGGTTTTTCTTATACCCATCCCCCTAATACAGGGGATATTCGGAGCATAGGAGAAATCGGCATTTTCTGTACAACGAGATATTTTTCTCGTTACGATAAATAAAACTTCTCGTTCAGAAAAAGCATAGCCCACTGATTATTAGGTGGGCTATTTTTTTACAGACTTTCGATAATCTGGTTAAACGGCACGGTGAGCAGTGCCTCTAACATGTCCAGTTTTTCGCTGTCCTCTCGCCAAACTAAGTACAACGATTGCTCCATGATCGGAGCATCAATGACAGGATGCAAACGCCCCTCCTGAACACATTGCGCGACGACCGGAGAAGGTAAATAGCCGACACTGTCACTGCTCAGTAAAAACTCCATCGCCATACGGCTGGAGTGAGTGTGCATGATCGGTGTTTTCTGCATTTCAGTAATACGGCTTTGTTCCATCGAAAAACGCGTGCCCCAGTCCAGATACACTAATGGCTTCGACATCACCTGCTCCAGCGTGCAGTTCGGGTGGCTTGCCATCAACTGCAACTGAAAGTCGCGCACTCTTGTCACATGCAGATTTTCAATCTTCGGCGGTTCACTGGTAATCGCGACATCGATGGTTTTGTCCAGCAGCTGTTTGGCCAGACTCTGACGAGGAACAGACTCAAGGCGCAATGCCAAGCCTTCAACGTGACGATAGATACGGCTAACCCAATCAGAAATGCCATCAAACTCCCAGAATAAAGCAGAAGCACCAATCGTAATCTGTTGGTTCAGACTGTTACTCAGGGCAACATCCTGCTTCGCCCGTCCCCAGGTTTGCAGAATCGCTTCTGCATAAGGCTGAAGGCGTTCACCGGCAGCGGTCAGATGGACGTTGCCTCGTTGACGAGAAAAAAGCTCATTACCCAGCTGCGATTCCAGCTGGCGAATGCGGAAACTGACAGCAGACTGCGTGAGGAATAGATTGTCTGCCGCCCGTCCGAAGTGGCGGGTTTTTGTGACCTCAAGAAAGGTTCTGAGTAGTTCGGTATCCACTAGCGTTCTCTATAACGAAGAAGAAGATAAAACAGCGATAGTATCTCAGTTTAGAGACATAGATTAATCAATGTTTCTTATCGTAACAAGTAAAAATATTTGTTTTACAACAGCACAACTCTGAAAGAATATCATCGCAAATTTCGTCTGGAAGCATATCAAATGAGAAGTGTAGGTAAATTTTACGACGATAAAAATTTCCCACGAGGCTTCAACCGTTCTGGTGTTTTTACCGTCAGCGAAGCTCAGATCCTTGAAAACTATGGTCGTACCATGCGCGGCCTCATCGACGGCTCTATCGAGCCAGAATCCGATGAAGAAAAATTCTTCCTGGCCGAACTCAGCGGTAAGCAGGAAATTACCTCCAGCTTTGCAAAATGCTGGACGAAATACCTAAATAAAACCACAAACAAAGTTCGAAGCTATACTCTGTGCGTATCACAGCGAAAAGCAAGCAGTAGCTTCGACGAAGATGACGATGTGGATAACGATTCCGACCTGGACATCTAAGCCACACAGCTTAACCAGCTAATATTAAGTCAAACCGGTAAGCCATCCACTGTTGTGCGATGGCTTACGTTTTTTTATAACCTGTCTAATTGATGACAGCTAATAGGCAACAGCTATGAAAATTTGTTTTGTTATGTATCCGTGGAGCAAAGTTGAGCCAGAAAATGACTCAACCTTGCGCCTGATCCATGAAGCCGCATCGCGTGGTCACACGGTAGCCATTACAACTCCAAATAACCTGACCATGCGCCACAGCACTGCTATCGCATTCTGCCACGTTCTGAAACAGGGTGAAGTTTCCGCGAACATCCCCAGCTTCTACCGTAAGGCCGAGTTCCGTAAAGCACAGCTACCTCTGGCCGGGTTTGACGTAATTTTCATGCGTGCCAACCCGCCACTGGATACCATGGCACTGAACTTCCTGGATTCTGTTCGTGACCAGACCTTCATTGTTAATGACATTGATGGCCTACGTGTTGCAAACAACAAACTGTACACGACTTCACTGCCAGATCCGGGTAACGAATTTATTCCAGCGACTCACGTATCAAAGAACCGTGACTACCTGGAACGTGTCCTGGAAGAAAACCCTAACGAGCGCATGATCCTGAAACCGCTGAATGGTTACGGTGGTAAAGGTGTGATCCTGGTAGAGAAAAGCGCAAAATCAAGTGTGAAATCTCTGCTGGACTTCTACATCGGTGACGACAAGAACTATGTGATCCTGCAGGATTACATTGAGGGCGCGGAAGAAGGCGACGTGCGTATCATGATGCTGAACGGCGAACCCATTGGTGCAATGCGCCGTGTTCCTGCTCAGGGTGATGTCCGCTCGAACATCCATGCCGGTGGTAAAGAAGTGAAACATACACTAACGAAGCAAGAGCTGCGTCTGTGTAAGCACATTGGTCCAAAACTGGTTCGCGATGGTCTGTACTTTGTCGGCTTGGACGTAATCAAAGGTAAACTGGTTGAAGTTAACGTACTCAGCCCTGGTGGTATCACCCGTATTAACCGCCTGAACCGTACAAAACTTCAGGCTCAGGTTATTGATTTTGTTGAAACCGTAGTCACTGCTAAAGAAGTTAGCATTGCACGTAAAAACGAATTCCGACAGGTAATTGCCGATGCTACAACTTTCTGAAGCAGAAGTGCTGGACAGAATCCAGCAACAAATCCCGTTTGAGGCTCAACTGCCGGACGGGAGTCTGACGATTCGGATTAGTGAGTATCAGCCTTATATTGCAACTGCCATCCATCACGGTCACCGCCTGCGCGGTGACCTGATCCCTAAGTGCTTGCTCAATGAGGATGAACGCTACTACGAAGAAGATCCATTCACCGGGGACTTTATTTCATCTCTGCCAATCGTGCTGCAAGGTGAAGATTCCCGTTACGAATACGATCTAAACCGCGCGCCGGATAACTGTATTTACGAAGAAGCCTGGGGCAAGCCGGTATGGGCCGAGCCTCTGACAGATTCTGAGCGTTCAACCTCACTGGCGAAGCACAACTGTTATTACCGTATTCTGGCGTGTCTGGTTGATACACTGGAAACGCGTTTTGGCCTGTGCCTGCTTTATGATGTTCATTCCTATAACTACCAGCGAATTGAACGCGATACCCCGGTATTCAATTTGGGTACCAAGCAGGTCAATACGCGCCGCTGGCGTAAAGAAATTGATAGTTTCCTGAAAGGGCTGGACGCCATTGAGTTACCGAACATTAATGTTACGGCTAAAAACAATGACGTGTTCATGGGCATGGGTTATCAGGCAAGTTTCATTAAAGCGAACTTCCGTAATACCCTGATCCTGCCGCTGGAAATCAAAAAGGTTTACATGGATGAGAGCCGCGGGGAAAGTTACCCGCTGGTGATCGAAACCCTGAAAGCCGCCATGAAAACCGCGCTGAGTGAGCACGCCGCCGAAACGATTTTGCGTCGCACCAAAGTGAAAAAGCTGACCAGCAGCCACGTTCTGGCTTCTCGTCTGCCACGAGAAGTGCTGAAACTGGATCGCCAGCTGTACACAATTGCGCGTGGCGTCAATACGCTGAGCTATATCAACCCGCTGAACCTGAAGCAGGAAAAGCGCCGGTTCTTGCACCGTCCGCACGATTATGAGCCGACGTTCACTTACCGTCAGCTGGATCTGGACCCGTATAAGTTCCGCGAGCAACTATACCGCCTGCCGGTAGAAGATATTCGTGATGCGGATATTCAGCAGATGTACCGTAAGGTCATTGATCAGCTGGCAGTACGTATTGACCTGCTGACCAGCATCGGCCGCGATGAGTTCCTGTATAACTCGCTGCGTTACTACGGTCAGCCGGACGCTCAAGACATTGCCAATGCCAACTTTATTCTGCATGCGAGCGAATACAATACGCCGGAAGCAGAAACCATCAGTGCTGAAGAAGCCATTCAGGCTTTCAAAGTTGCCGCTGATGAGTATGGCATGAAGTGCAAGGTAACAGGCTCGAAGCAGCTAATTGCCCGTGCGATGGTCAGCGGCAGAGTTATCAAGGTTAACCTTGCCAGCAAGTTTAACCAGAAGGATCTGAATGCGCTGATTCACCATGAGCTTGGGGTCCACTTGGTTACCAGTGCTAACGCTGACTTGCAGCCGCTTAAAGTACTGAAACTGGGTCTGCCGGGTAACACCCATACTCAGGAAGGTCTTGCCATTTTGTGTGAGCATCTGTCCGGCAGTTTCCCGCTGCATCGTCTGAAAACTCTGGCGCTGCGTGTAATTGCGGTTGACATGATGGTGCGTGGTGAGAGCTTCAGCGAAACGTTCCACCTTCTGAAGCATAACTACAACCTGAGTGATAACCTGGCCTTTACGATTACGGCTCGCGCGTATCGTGGCGGTGGTTTCACCAAAGACTACCTCTACCTGAAAGGGCTAAAGGATGCGCTGCAAAGTTACGCCGAGGAAGATCTGACTTCACTGTTTGTCGGCAAAACCGGTTTTGAATTTAAGCCACTACTGGATGAGCTAATCACCCGGGAGATCTTAAACAAACCGACTCATCTGCCAAAAGCATTGGCGATGAAGGCCAATGACGACCCTATCATCGATTACATGCTGCACAGCATTAAGTAATTCGGACTGACAAAAAGACCGCCTCAGGGCGGTCTTTTCATCTTGAGTAAGACTACTCACAATCCCTGGCTTCGTAAGTGATAATCGACACAACCGCACCCTGAGGATCCCTGACAGCACACATTCGCCCGACTCCCGGTACTTCCATCGGCTCGTACACGGCACTCCCCCCAGCAGCCGTAATACTTGCCAGCGTTTCATCCACATCGGCTACGGTAATGTACGTCCCCCAGTGATTCGGTATATCCTGATAACCGTCAGGTTTTCCCATGATACCGCCAACCGGCTGACCGTTTGCCTTCAGGACATAATAAGTCCCTTCCGGCATCGACATTGCCTCCGCTTCCCAGCCAATCACTTTGGTATAAAATTCCACGGCTTTCTCCGGCTCATCGGTCAGTAGTTCAGACCAACTGAAGGCACCGTGTTGCTCGAACGCATTGCTCATTGTCAGTTCCTCTTTCGTGATGAAAAAGCGTTTTCTAACCTTAGTTCAAGGCGAGCCGTCTAAAGACGTAAAAAGCAAATATTGTGACGAACATGTCGACTTTTCCGGGCATTTGCATTCCTTTACTTAGCCTCGGTCAGTAGGATATTCAGCGCCCAGAATATAATCCGTACACTTTCACGCTATCATTCAACAGGAAGTTTCTCGATGCCTGCCATTGCCGCCAATGCAATGTTGAACAAGTACCTTGAGCAGGCAAGTGCCGCCTTCTACAGCCCAAACCGTTCTCAATACCCATTCAAGGACAAAACAGAATCGAACCTGGCCGTAGCCACCTATTATCTTTATCAGGCCCTGAATGAATCCAATCCAACCCCGTTGGATGATAAACTGCGTTGCAATATATTGCTGACACTGGCCAACATCAAAACGTTTCAGGGCCGACTCTCAAGCGCCCTGTCTTTGTATGCAGAGGCATTACCGCTCGCTACCCGGCAACAACGGCAAGACATACTGTGCTACCTTGCGGTCTGGCACCATGCAACCGGTCAGCAGATGTTGAGCCGATGGTATCAGCATCAGTTGGCTGAAAACTCTCCCAGTTCGCTGTACCAGTCAAACCATCACGCCCCACCTGCTGTGCTTCTTAACCGCTCGCTGGAAATACTTAATCGATGTCTGGCACAACCCGTCCGCTACCTGACGGATATCTCAGAAAAGACACCCGATAGTTCTCAGAGAATCAGTTCGTTGTCATCTTCATCATTGCCATGTTCATCATTGTCATATTCATCATGGCGGGCTTCGTCATTGGAAGCATCTTCAGCACATGCGTTTGTTATTCTGGGACACACACTTAATGCCGATGGGTCGATGTCCGCGAGACTACTGAATCGGCTTGCATTAGCGCTTCAACTGGCAACACGTTACCCAACCAGTAAGATATTGGTCAGTGGTGGATTGGCCAAGCAAGGGATGAGCGAAGCAGAACGAATGGCTCACTGGTTGTCGCAACAAGGGGTCAGCCCGCAGCGACTCTTAGTAGAATCTCAGTCTGCAAACACGATAGAGAATCTTCGGTTCAGTTTACCGCTGTTACTGCAAGCTGGCATACGGCATGCGACATTGCTAAGCACCGCAGACCACGTGCATCGAGCTCAGATAGTTGGAGACATTTTGCAGGCGCAGCATTCGGATTGTGACTCGACTGCGGCACCGGACGCTGAATACGCCACCAGCGACAACCACGCCCTGAGAACGACGGGCAGCCAGATCCACTTGGATCATATTGCTGTGCAGAATCAGCTAGACCGTGCTCACCCTTATCCTCCTGAAGGGCAAACCCGCCTGAATTGCTACATTGATGCACTTCAGGCCATGGGCATGCCCGCATTCCGAGTCAGTATCCAATGCGATTAACGGTACTTACCGTAAGTGGTGTACTCATACGGTTCAAGTTCATACTTCGCTTCGAGGAAAGTAATGAGGTCGACCAAATCCGTTACTGTCATCACGTCGTTATAACTTGGCATAATGGATTCGCCAGAATGCGTGACTTCCTGAACATCATAGCCGGGGGCGATGGAGTGGGAAGGGTTGATGACCGATGTAACCAGCTCGGCATACGTTTTCAATTTCGGTACACGCCCGCCCAGCTCAACACTTACACCGGATTCATCCAGGACTTCAGGCCGTTCATAACCTTCCATCGTATGGCAGCTAAGGCATTGATATTTTTCAAATAGCTGTTCGCCACGTTGAGCGTTCCCCTGCGGCAAGGTAAAAGAAAGGGTATTGCCCCGCTGATTTGGCTCACAGCCTGTTGTCAGCAACAGCGAACTCAAGGCAATGATTGTCAGAACCGATTTCATCACACCACTCCTTCTTTTTTGCCCGCCTGACGGCAGCGCAATGATTATGTCAACGTTGTTAAGTGTAGTTGGCATAGCCAATGCGGCAGATGAAAATGGAAGAGGCAGAGGGGGAATCGGCGGATTTGTGGCAGGTTGATTGATATTCATCAAAAAAAAAGCCAGCACACCGGCTGGCTCTTTCAGTTTATAGATAAGATTAAATCACACCCAGCTCACGCAGACGCTCCATCAAGTAGCTATCGGCAGTGTAGCGCTCAGACAAGACGACTTCCGGTTTCGGGTGCAGGAACAGCGGCAGCGAAATACGCGCTTTAGTTTTATCCGTCCCTTCCGGGTTGACAACACGGTGTGTCGTCGACGGGAAATAGCCACCCGACGCTTCCTGCAGCATATCGCCAATGTTGATGATCAGGTTGCCAAAGTCACAAGGAACATCCAGCCAGTCACCCTCTTTGGTCTGTACCTGCAAGCCCGGCTCGTTGGCGGATGGCAGAACAGTCAGCAAGTTAATATCTTCATGGGCACCCGCACGAATCGCTCCCAGCTCTTCTTCACCGTTTAGCGGCGGATAATGCAGCACGCGCAACAGCGTTTTATCACTGCCGTCGATCATGCTCGACAGAGACTGCGAATAGCCTTCAGACACAGAAGCTGGAGAATGATTTTCAACCCATGCCAGCAGTTCGCCAGCCAGCTTATTGGCTTCATCGTAGTAGCGTTGCAGCTCGTCTTTCAACTCTGCCGGACACTGACCCCATGGGTAATAGTGGAAATATTCTTTAATGTCTTTCTTGGTGTGACCTTTAGCCACTTCAGACACTTCTGATGGGAAGAAACCGTCCTGCGTTTCTACGTTAAAACGGAAGTTTTCCTTTTCTTCGGTATTAAAGAATCGGTGCCAGTTGTCATAAATAGACTGAACCAGTTCCTGCTGAATCGGGTGGTTTTTCAGCACACCGAAACCTGTCGTACGTAGGGATTCAACGAAAAGCTCAGCGGCATTTTCGGCGTTATAATCGACTGCTTCCAATTTCATGGTCAAGATATCTTTTAGGCTGACTGTTTGAATGTATTATTCCGACGTAATCGGTTGCGCATAATTTTATCGGTTGTTGGCTCTAAGAAACACAGTTCATTCAGAAACAGTCTGTTTACAGCAGGAAACACAAGCTCAGACCAGCGGTGACGTATCGCCAAACATTTCGAAACATTTCCGTTCCCGCATCGTTTAAATGCTCCTTGAATACACCAAGACTGACACACCCCGTTCACATTCTGACACCACACGCAAAAAACACCGACAAATATGATGGTTTATTAGACATTTGACTTTCAGGTTTAACAAAACTGTCAAATTATCCGTTAACATATTGATATCCATAATAACAATGTGCTTTTATGCGCGCATAAATAACAAGACAATAAAAAAGGAATTGTCGTGTCAGCTCAAAATATTCCGACTTCTATATTTGCTCAAGAAAGTGACAAGGAAGTAACCTTCGCCGAAGGTGAACAACTGGTATCAACAACGGATTTAAATGGTGTTATAACCTATTGTAATCCTTCGTTTTGTCGTGTGTCCGGCTACACCATGGAAGAACTGCAGGGACAACACCACAATATTATCCGTCACCCGGACATGCCAAAAGCCGCCTTCCGCGATTTGTGGTCACGCCTTAAAGCTGGCAATGCATGGCGGGGCATGGTGAAAAATCGCACCAAAAACGGAGGTTTTTACTGGGTCGATGCTTATATCACCCCACTTTATGACAAGGGTAAGATCACCGGATATCAGTCAGTCAGAGTGAAACCTGACCCAGAAATGGTCCATTCTGCCAAGCAGGCGTATCAGCACTTATTGAAAACAGAAGGAAATAGCAGCTCACTTCAGCTCTCTATTCCCCCAGCTTTCAAGTACAGCCTACTGGCTCTGGCCTGCGTAGCACCATTCATCGCCAGTCTGAATAACGATGGATTGACAGCACAAACCTGGTTATCTCTCGCGCCGGTTACGGCTCTGGCACTGTTTTTCCGTAACGAACTACTGGATACTCCCACACGGCTTAACAAACTGAAATCCCAGTATGACAGTATCAGCCGCCTCATTTTCTCCGGTAAGACCCCCTTCTCAGTGGCTGATTACCACCTCAAGATGGCATCCGCGCGTATCCGCACTGTGCTGGGTCGAATGACCGATGCTGTCGCGCCGCTCAACGGCCTGGCCGATGAACTGAATGATTCCGCCAGCCGTGTCAGCAACGCGATCACGGAGCAGAATCACAACATCCAGCACGTGGCAAATGCAATGGACGATATTTCAGGCTCAGCCCGCACCGTAGCTGAACATGCCAACAACAGCCAAATTCTATTGGACCAAACGCGCAATCACTGCGCGCAGACTCGCCAGCATTTAGATACCACGCAAACCAGCCTGTGCCACCTTGCCGAGCAAGCGGAACAGGCAACAGAAGCAACCCGTCAATTAAGCCAGGAAGCCGGGAAAGTCAGCTCTGTCATGTCTGAAATCAGTGGCATTGCCGACCAGACCAACCTGCTGGCGCTGAACGCTGCCATTGAAGCTGCCCGCGCCGGAGAGCATGGCCGAGGCTTTGCCGTTGTTGCCGATGAAGTTCGAGCCCTGTCATCCAGAACCCAGTCTGCGACCGAACAGATTCAAACCAGTATCAACCATATGTTGGCGACCATTGAAAACTGGCAATCACTGATTGAACGCAACCGCGATGATACCAATGCCTGTGTTGAACTGGCAGAAGCCGGGGTGAGGGCCATTCAGGAAGTCGAAACCAACATGCTAGAAATCAATCAACTGATTGAACAGGTGAGCTCATCAGCAGCGGAGCAGGAAACCTTGTCTGAACAAACAGGTCAGCATGTTCATGCGATTGCCGCCACCTCCCATCAGAATCTGGATGAAGTGACTCAGGTGGAAAACAGCAGTGCCATCCTGAAAGCCCGGGTCGATGAGTTTTACCATCTGGCGTACCGCTTCAACGAGAGCCGTAGCTAACCTTTGGTGTTTATTTGAGCACTTCAATATCAAAGACTTGCCTTCATAAGGTGCGATAGTTCGGTTTACCATCCGAGATGTCTTAACGCTCAGCTATCATCTGGCATGCCTACGCGCAGGCATGCCACTTCTCGTTTTGAGACAGTAGCAGGCGCTGATGGCGCAGAGGGATGCGATCTATCCGCTATTTTTTCCCTCTGGCTGGGTAATTCAGTCCGAATTCGCTATGATCCGGCTTACGGCAACTTACCTCACAGCTCTCTATGTATCTGCACAATCTGAAACACTACTTCGGCTTTGACTCGCTGCGACCAGGTCAGGAAACAGTGATTAAACAGCTTCTTGATGGCCACTCGTCAGCAGCCATATTTCCAACGGGCTCCGGCAAATCATTGTGCTATCAGCTCCCGGCACTGGAATTACCCCATCTGACTCTGGTCATTTCCCCTTTGCTCGCGCTGATGAAAGATCAGCTCGATTTTCTCCATAGCAAGGGAATTCCGGCGGCATCTATTGATTCCAGCCAGAGCTGGGAAGACAGCCAGCGCGTCATGCAAGCCGTCAGAGCCGGAGAGATCAAAGTGCTGATGATCTCCGTCGAGCGGCTGAATAACGAGCGTTTCCGGCATTTTATCTCACAAGTCCCCATTTCTCTGTTGGTGGTTGATGAGGCACACTGTATTTCAGAGTGGGGACATAACTTCCGCCCTGACTACCTCAAACTGCCTCAGCACCGCGCCGATCTCAACATTCCGCAGGTGCTGTTGCTGACCGCCACGGCAACACCGGCCGTGATAGATGACATGTGTGCCAAATTTGCCATTGAAAAACAGCATATTGTCATCACCGGTTTTTACCGCCCCAATCTGGACATTGCGATTACCCCGGCCTCAGCCGAGAGTAAAAACCCGCAACTACTTGAGGTACTGAACCACACTCCGGGGTTACCTACAATTGTGTATGTTACCTTGCAAAAAACCGCCGAAGATCTCGCTCACTGGCTAAAAGCACACAACTATGAGGCCTCCGCCTACCATGCCGGTATGGACAGCGAACAACGCCAGCAGATTCAGCAGGATTTCATGTCCGGCCGGCATCACTGCATCATCGCCACGATCGCGTTTGGCATGGGCATAGATAAAGCGGATATCCGCAAAGTGATCCACTTTGATCTGCCTAAATCCATCGAGAATTACAGCCAGGAAATCGGTCGTGCCGGCCGGGATGGTTTGCGGTCTGAGTGCGTACTGCTGGCAGATCGGAGTGGGATGAATGTGCTGGAAAACTTCGTCTACGGTGACACCCCGGATCGTTCCGCCATCCGTGCCGTACTGAACGAGATTCAGGCTCACCCCCAGCAATGGGAAGTGATGCTCAACCGGTTATCCAAAACCGTCAATATTCGCCTGTTGCCGCTGAAAACCTTGCTGGTCTACCTTGAAATTGAAAGCATCATTGAGCCGCAGTACACCTATTTTGCAGATTACCGATTCAAACTGTTGGTTGATGAAACCCTCGTCGTTAACAGTTTTCAGGGGGAACGCCAAACCTTTGTCCGCCAGATTTTTGCCTGCTCGCCTAAAGCACGCACCTGGCATACCGTCGATTTTGACGCGTTGTGGCATACCGCCAGGGCGGAACGAAAGCGTGTTGTCGCAGCCATTGATTATTTCAGCGATAAAGGCTGGATCACGCTGGAAAGTAAACAAATGACCGATGTGTACCGGGTATGCCAACAGCACTTTGATCCCGAGCAACTGACAGAACGCTTGTATCAACTGTTCAAAACCAAAGAGCAAAGCGAGATTAAACGACTGGCAGACATGCTGGCCCTGTTTGAAAATGAGCACTGCCTCAGCCACACCCTGGCCGGTTATTTCGCCGATCACAACGCGCCAACCGAGTGTGGTCACTGCTCGGTTTGCCGTGGCAATGTCGCCCAATTACCGGCACCCAATGCGCTACAACCGGTATCCGACAACTTGCTGAAGACCTGGTGTGATCCGTTTATTGATGCATGCCCGACCCCGCCATCCGCACATGCCATAACCCGCTTTTTGTGTGGTATGGCCATGCCGTTACACACTCAAATTAAAGCGCGGCAAATTAGCGGCTTCGGCAAACTGGAGGCGCACCCTTTCGCAAAAACCCTGGAACAGGTACGAACATTGTTTCCGCATACCAGCTGAAAGAAAAACGTCATCTAAGTTTGTTTCATCTTTCATGGCGTTAGCATCTGGTATAGACCTAATTGCATAATTTTTAAGGAAAAACAGCTAAAATTGAAAGTGGCGACAGCCTATGAGGGTCAACTGTCAGTAGCACTGGCAGTCAGGCAGACAGCGACGCCTGCATGACCTGCAATCAAGAGGGTTCAATCATGAACAAGCTGCTTATCACTTTGGTTATGCTTGATATCAGTACAGGAGCAAATGCCTTTACCCGGGATATGAATCACGAAAGTCGCAACATTGTTGCCGGCGTCAGTGATTCTCGTGAAGGCGCTATGCGTAAGGGGCAGGATTTTGCCACCAACCTCAAATCGGAATCTCCTTCAAGGTTAAAAAGAACATTAGGGATTTACGAATACGGCATGAAAACCAACACGATCAAGGTGGATGATTCCCGTATTAAGATTGATGAATTTTCGACAGCTTCCGGTCAGGTCAAATACCGTGCTGTCGTAAATGTGGATTACAGCTACGACAAGTATCTGTCAGACAATCGCTGAACTCCAGATTACCGCTGTCAGGGGAAGAGAGCCTCTTCCCCTGCTTTTCGTATTCCAAGTGACACTAAAGCACATTTCCAGTGCTTTGCCCCTGCCCTTTGCCCCTTTATTCAATTTTTATTCTTACTCCAATTTGTCATCATACTCCAACGTGTATTCTCGATGTTGGTTGCCGGGTATCTATCTTCTCTTTGATTTTTGTCATACGAAAACCGTGTTCGTATATAGCGATCTCTGTCACAACGCTTTAGAATGACCCTATAACAATAGTGGAGATAGAGTTAACGCCATGACCAACGAAAGCCAAGAATACCAGACCTGTGAAGCCTGCGGTGTGTCTGCAGAAATGGGGTTCATCATCAAAGAAGGTGATGAAGTTGCAGAAGTACACATCTTCGGAGGCGATAAGCCAGCCCTTGAGGCCGAACTGGCTAATTACGTATCACTGGCCAAAACAGTCAATGCTAACGTCAAACATGAAGTCAGTGAGCTCAGCGAAGACAGTACCGAGTTAACCGCTCGCTTCCAGTTTGAATGCAGTGCTGAAAAACTGATTTTCGAACTGAAGACTCGCTCTCTGGCACGCAACTGAGATACCTCCCAATTCAGTGCATTCTCATCAAAGTTGCGAATTTTCCTGAAAAGCCAATTCTTCGCCAGAATTGGCTTTTTTATCGCCTCAAAACAGACTAAGGTTAGGGATGGAGTTACTGAACAGGACTGATGCAGTTTTATGCATCCATTCTGGTCAGATCTGCAATGTAATCCATTGCTTTATAGATAAAATCGCTATTTCAGTTATACCCTGTACCAATTTATTGCTGGCATTCCCCTACAAATTGTATGAGAATGAAGCTCAGTATGAATCACAGGGCACATGATGACAATTCTCATCATGACAGGAAAAGGAAATGTTCTATGAATAGCAATAAAGCAAGAGTGATCTCAAACTGGAAACCGGTCAATGAACGTGAAGCGGCTGCAATGAAAGAGTTTCTCATGCAGGAAATGGGCGCAACCACTCCGCATCATCAAGGTGGTACCGGCAGACTGGCTCCGAACTCCGGCCGTATGGTGCGTTAGTCGTTACCTAAGTCTTCGCTGGTTGGTATGTTAATCAGTATTGACCAGTACAAGCATGACTATCCCGCCATCGGAGTGATTGAGCGCCGGGTTGTGCACTGATTTTTGGCTTTAACTTGTGGCTGAGTGTGACTCACTTTCACAGCAACAATGTAAAGCATGACATCGGAATCATACATATTCGCCGGGTACTGAAATCACTCTTAATCGTTGTACTGATGCAGCCCTCGTGGCTGCATTTTTGTTTACCAAGATCACATTTTACGTCGTGACTCGCCATCCCAGTCAAACCATACCAACGAAGCTATACCTACGGAGCCATACCTACAACGCCATACCAACAAAGCCAAAGCGCCAGTCAAAGAGTGAAGACCCGAGAAACCAGCACGCTAATGCAATGAGTTATCTTACGATAATGCTACTGGCCGGTAAGCCTGCGCAGCGGCTATTTCGCCTTGGTTTCCAACGTTTGCCAGCGCAGTTTACCGTTCGTTTCAAATGACTTTTCTGGCACGCACTCCAGCAGCACAGCCCCCACACTGATTACGGCTCCCAGGGAATATTTCTTGCCGTCATAGAAACAGGCGCGATGCTGGGTCAGTTCACCTTCCAGCGTAATTGCCGGTTGTGGCTTCATCGATACTTCGTTTACCTTCGCTATCGCAGGGGCACTGAACGCCGCAGCCACACTAATCCCCAGCACCACCCTGTGCATAAACACGTTTCGCATATTTTCTCTCCCATCCTCTTAAAGCAGTTTTTAAAGGCGACCCTGGCATTAATTTTATTTAACGCACAGAAATTAGAAACCAAATGCATATGGTACAACCGCTGTTATTTTTACTTTTTTATATCAATTGTTTCAACAGGGTGTCTCATGCATCGCTCACTCTCCTGACGAGCTTATTCCCAAACAACGATGAGCAATTGTATGGACATTGCTTTTTGCCGCTAACGCACAGTTGACGAATTCACCTCTCCTTCCTACGTTTATTATCAATAACAAAAAAATCCTAGTTGATCACAGAATCGTGATTTTGTTGATTCCGTATCGACATCTTGATGTGAGCTGAACACTCGTTGTTGAGGATACCTGCCGTTATGGTTCCGAGAGAGGTACGCAGTATTGATGATGCGAAACGCATCATTGAAGAGCGCAAACTAACCCATATCAAAGTCGGTTTATTTGATAACGATGGCGTTATGCGCGGTAAATACATGTCAAAAGCGAAGTTCTTTGCTTCCCTGGAACACGGTTTCGCATTCTGTGATGTGGTTCTGGGGTGGGATGTGAAAGATCAACTCTATGACAACACCCGTTACACCGGCTGGCATACTGGTTATCCTGATGCGCCGGTTCGGATTATTCCTTCCAGCTGCCGGGACGTTTTGGATGAAGACGGCATGTTATTGTTCATTGCGGAATTTGCCGGTGAAGCCGAAACGGTATGCCCTCGCGCGACCCTCCGCCGTGTTATCGACAAAGCGACAGCAATGGGATTTAACGCCCAGGCGGCTTTTGAATATGAGTTCTTCCTGTTTCGGGAAACGCCCCATTCCGCGCGTGAAAAAGGATTCCGTAACCTGGAAACCATCACGCCGGACTGGTTCGGTTACTCCATGATCCGAAATTCCACCTATTCCGGTTTATACAAGGCCATTCTGAGCATGGCGGAAACCATGGACTTCCCCATTGAAGGCATTCATTCCGAAACCGGGCCAGGTGTCATTGAAGCCGCCATCGCCGTTGATCAGGCCGCAGATGCCGCAGATAAAGCCGCATTATTTAAGACTTACATGAAGGTACTGGCACAGAAAAATGAGCTGATGGCGACATTTATGGCCAAGTGGAGCAATGACTATCCGGGCCAGAGCGGGCATATTCATTTGTCCCTCAACCATGCCGCAGATGGCAGCAGCGCTTTCTATGATGCCAGCCAGCCCCATGCCATGAGCCCTCTCCAACGCCATTTCCTGGCAGGTCAGCAGCGCCTGATGCCCGTGCTGTTGTGCATGGTTGCGCCTTCGGTCAACAGTTACACCCGAATGATTCCAGGTTACTGGGCCCCCACAGACGCCACCTGGGGAGTAGAAAACCGTACCACCGCATTACGGGTCATTCCCGGTTCCGCGAAAAGCCAGCGGGTTGAGTACCGCATCGGGGCAGCCGATGCGAACCCATATCTAGCACTGGCTGCAGCATTAGGCTCGGGCTTGATCGGCATCGAGCAGGGCTGGGAGCCCAGCGATCCGGTAACCGGGAATGCCTACCAGCAACCGCATGATGATGCGCTGTCACTGCCTCGTACCCTGTGGGATGCCACACAGGCGTTCAAAGCCTCTGATATCGCCAAATCTCTGTTCGGAGAGGCGTTTGTTGAGCATTTTTCTGCCTCACGGGAATGGGAAGACCGAGAGTTTCGTAAACACGTAACCGACTGGGAACTAAGTCGTTATTTTGAAATTATTTAGGGGAACAGCGCGCCAGAGCGTTCCATTGCTCCGGCCGGCACCACCTATGACGTTTCTTTCTCTGACAGGTGTTCGTTATGATTAATACCGCGGCTGTTTCTCACCAGGATACCCCGGCCCTCCGCCACACTTGTTCGCCAGTGGACGGCAGTGTTATCGCGTCTGTCTCTCTTCACAGCTTGCGGGATGTCGATCGTTCACTGGACATCGCAAACCGTGCCCAGCAGCACTGGCAACAGATGCCTCTCAGCTTACGCCAGCAGTTTTGCAGCGATGCTATCAGGGCGCTGCTTGAGCACAAAGAAATGATTGCCTGCGAGATCAGCTGGATGATGGGACGCCCTATCCGGTTTAGTAGCAATGAATTACGTGCCGTTGAATCGCGCACCCAACGGATAATCACACAGAGTGAGCAAGCACTTGCTCCTATGACTCAATCTCGGAAAAATGGCGTCAGCCGATACATCACCCGCGCCCCTATCGGCACTGTGTTGGTGATTTCCCCCTGGAACTACCCCTATCTAACAGCCATTAATGCGATCATTCCGGCACTGCTGGCAGGGAACAGTGTTATCCTGAAGCATTCCTCACAAACACCGCTTTGCGCTGAACGCCTGCAGCAGGCATTCAAAACCGCAAAGTTGCCTGCCGGTGTGTTTCAATATCTTCACCTCGATCACCCTACAACGCACCGCTTGGTTGCAAGTGAGCGCTTGCACCATGTTTCGTTCACCGGTTCAGTCGCAGGCGGAGCCATGATCGAACAGGCCGCTGCGGGGCACTTTCACAGCATCGGGCTGGGGCTTGGTGGCAAAGATCCGGCTTACGTTCGCGCCGATGCCAATCTGGATCATGCTGTCGCCACTATCGTCAACAGTGCCTTTTATAACTCCGGTCAATCATGCTGCGCCATTGAGCGGGTGTACGTTGATAGCCGTGTTCACGATCTTTTTGTCGCCAAGGCAAGAAATCTGATCAACCGTTACCGCCTGGGTTCGCCGCTGGATGATGCGACTACCCTGGGACCCATGATAAGTACCAGCGCCGCTGACTTCGTCCGGGAGCAGATCCGTGAAGCCATTGATCAGGGTGCCAAGGCCCATATTGTCGAGTCCAACTTCCCTATGAGCCGGGAAGGGACACCATACCTTGCCCCACAATTGCTCTCAGATGTCACCCACCATATGCGGGTCATGACAGAAGAAACGTTTGGTCCGGTGCTGCCCGTTCAGAAAGTCGGTTCTGACGAAGAAGCAATTTCACTGATGAACGACAGCGAATATGGTCTGACCGCCAGCGTGTTCAGCAACGACGTTCAGAAAGCCACTGGTATCGGCACACACCTTGACACAGGCACCTTCTGCGTGAACCGCTGTGATACTCTGGATCCCGCGCAGGCCTGGAGCGGGGTGAAACATTCCGGTCGCGGCTGTGCCCTGTCGGATCCGGGATTCAGCAACCTCACCCGCCCTAAAGCGTTCTGTATAAACCATGTGTAGATCACCGTTTGGAGTCGACCTATGAGAATTGGGGTATTGCTCTGTGACGATGTCAGGCCAGAATTACAGCTTAGGCATGGTAATTATCCGGAAATGTTCAGCAAGCTATTTGCACAGGTCGACCCGACGATTACCCTCGTGTTCTACCGTGTGACAGACGAGCAATATCCATCGCAACTGGCGGAGTGCGACGGGTATCTCACCAGCGGCAGCCGTTTTAGTGTCTACGATGACCAGCGCTGGATTCGGGTCTTTCAGGGGTTTATACAACAGCTATACTCTCAACGCTGTCCGCTGGTCGGTATCTGCTTCGGCCATCAGATGATCGCTTGGGCGCTCGGGGGGAATGTTACCCCTGCCTCCACAGGGTGGGGACTGGGTGTACAACATGCCGAGCTCTATCAGGCTGCCGCGCTTGAACACAGCTGGCTGACGAATCCACGCCGCCAGATAGCTCTTCTCAGCAGCCATCAAGACCAAATCAGTCAATTACCCTCTGACAGTCAGGTGCTGGCAGGCAGCACATTTTGCCCATATGCAATGTGTCTGACCGGCAAGCATTTTCTGGGGATACAAGGACACCCGGAATTTACCCCGGCCTACCTGGAGGATCTGATCCGGCTTCGAGCACCGCAGCTACCTGAGCCGACCATTCGTACAGCCCTTCGTTCGCTTTCCTCTCCGACGCAACATCTGCTGATTACCCGCTGGATCATTCAGTTCATCAAGCACTACCGTTTCCAAGTTCATCGTACAGATGATCACCACCAGCGGACATAATCCCATCATTCAAATTATCTGAACGACATAATCGACCTTTACTGCTCGCGTTTTTTTTACCGTGAATTACACTGTGCGATATGAAAGGAGGGAACATTATGTACCACGCTCATATTTATTTTGAACTTGAACAACAAGCACTTGCATCTCGTATTCACGAACTAATCCGTACTTCGCGTTCAGATATTACGGCCATTTTCCCACTGGTGAACCGACTGGTCGGGCCGCATACCAAACCTATGTTCGAAGTGCATTTTAACGATAACCGTCATGGCTTCATCGAATGGCTGGATGCGCACCGTGAAGGGCTGTCAGTCCTGATCCACCCTGTGACGCCGGATGAACTGGCCGACCACACCCTGCATGCCAAATGGCTGGGTGAAGTGCTGCCGATTAAAGAAGAAATCTTCTAACCGGATTTTCTGTCGCGCCTGAGCACCAGCGCAATGCCCCCCAGGATAGCGACAGATGCCAGTGCCAACCTGACCGTAAGGGTCTCATCAAGCAGGACAACACCGCCGAGTGCAGCAATCACTGGGACACTGAGCTGTACCGATGCCGCCGCCGTCGCGGGTAAAAATGGCAGCACGCTGTACCACAGAACGTAACCCACGCCAGATGCCAGCGCACCCGATGCCAGCGCATACCCCACCCCAGCCCAATCCAGCGACTGTCGACTCCACATCATGACACTCAGCAAAACCGTAAACGGCACAGCACACAAAAAGTTCTTTGCGGTGGCTTCAATCGGCTGGGTCACGCCCTTACCACGCAACGAATACACTCCCCAGGCGATACCAGCGGCAATCATCAATACGGCTCCCCAGAATGACGGCGCGGACACACCTGGCAGCAGCAACACCACCAGCCCAGCCAACGCCAACAGCAATCCGGCACTTTGGGCCGTATTCAATCGCTCGCCTCGCCACAATCCGGTGCCCAACATGGTCGCCTGCACTGCAGCAAACAAGAGTAAAGCACCGGTCGCCGCTGTCAGGCTGACGTACGCAAATGAAAACGCCGCCGCGTAAACAAACAAGGCTAAAGCCGATGTCCAGTTAGCCGCAAGCGATGCCGGCCCACCTTGCTTGCCGTGATGCCTGTCCGTGCCGTGACTGCTGTTAAATCCGGTTTTGCGATGACGTGCATTGACAATGAGCCATAAAATAGCAGCTCCCGAGACCAGACGGATGAAGGTGAAGCTGGCAGGATCGATGGCGGTATTCAGTAATGCTTCCCGGTTGAGCAGAGAATTAGCTGCAAAAGCCATCATCGCCAGCGCCGTCACGCTCAAAATCTTCCATGTTGTCATCGTGTTACCTTCCCCTCAGTAGTGATTTATTTGCCTCGTCACGGCTCACGGTCTTTCCTCTTTACACGCCCTGCATTTCACGCATAATCAATCCATATCATAACAACACCAAATCGCTTACACATCTGTAACCAAGTCATTTTCATTTATAGGCGACAAACTGAACAGCGTGAAGTTTTTACTTGCAACGTCATTCACTTACGCGGCTGATATGCAGGTAAGCAGGTAAGCAGGTAAGCAGGTAAGCAGGTAAGCAGGTAGTTATAAAATACCCAAAGTGTGTTTGCTCTGTTTTCCCAACCGGATATTGAATGTGATGCCCCCCGTTTCTGACACTATTTTGGTTATCACAGGAGTTGTAAACATGGCTAAATATCAGTTTTTCTGTCTGCCAGAAACAGAACGACGTAACTTTACTTTTCTGGATATGGCCAGCAGTACCTTCCAAGAAGAAAAAGCCCAGCTGTTGCAAGCCGGATTCATTGTTGATGACGATGTGATCTATGCTGATACCCCAAAGGAAGCCACAGATAAATTTCGTTCCCACTTCACCCATGCTGTCGGCGATTACGCGCATGCGCATGTTGCGGGAGGAATGGCTGCCGGGCTTATGAACCTGCTGCGGTGGTTCAAATAATCATCATAAGGAGTGGTAATGCTTATCGAGTTGCGTAGTGTCCAATTAAATCAGCAAGGTAAAGAACCAGAGCCAGTAGTATGTACAGCAGCAAAACCTGAACTTGCGGCGGCAGACTATGCCGCCAGGCTGACCCAAACCAACATGGTCCCCTATTACGCCAGCCGGAAATTAAGCTGGCAACCGGAGATGTTTGCACAAAGCTGGCTGACATATGATAACTATGAAATTTATTACGATAAGCGCCGCGTCGGGGTTTTGCGCTTTTCCTATTTGGAAGACACAACCTGCATCCGGGATCTCCAAATCGAACCGGCATTTCACGGCAAAGGCATAGGGACGGAATGCCTACGATTTGCCTGTCGTCACGCACGTGAAAAACAACATAATTGGCTGGCATTGCGAGTATTCAGTGAGAATCCAGCCAGAAACTTGTATCAACGCTTTGGCTTTAGGACGCAGCCAATGACCCCTGCCAGCAGCAGCGGGGACCGAGCTGTTACGCCACTTGACCCCTTAGAAATGCGCTTAAATCTGCGCTTAGCCCATCGGGAGTAATTCCGCCGGACACACACAGGGCGTTTTGTGAAAAAGCAGTCTGTCTTGATGCTCGTAGCAGTTCTCGCTGTATTTCTCAGAGCGTATCTCGCTATTTTCTTTTCGGCGGCCTATCAAAAACGCCACACGGATTTCTCCGAATGGCGTTTCTTTGTTTTAAACATCTATGTCGCGTTTTAAAAATCTATTATGTAGCGTTTTAAAAAACCATGTCGCGTTTAAAAAGCTATGTAGCGAGTCCGTATTGCAAGTCCATGTTGCAGATACAAAACGAAAAATTACACCTCAACCAGTACCTTCTTTGCCAGCGACATCGCCAGGTTATTATCGTAATACGCCGCTTCATTAATAAAGTGCGGATACGCCTCGTAGTCCCCGTCCCAGCATACTTCAGTACCGTCAAACAAGGTGTAGATAGGATCCCCGTTACGCAGCGGTTTAAAGTCAGCGTCCTGAACATTTTTATGTACCATGCCGATACGCTCACCGTTTTCATCTTCCGGCAATTTCAGTGTTTCATGGTACTTGTATGCCTCAAAACTGCTAGGCAGTTCAGGCACCTCATCGCGGTTATACAAGTCGACGAAATCAAGAATATGACCCGTCATCGCTTCCATCCAATCCAGAACGTCCTGACGCACAACAGACTGCGGCTGAGGCCCGACTTCCACGATTACGCCTTGCTCGGCGATTGAACACAGGAAAGTATGCTCGACCATCTCGATCTGATCTTCCAGAACGATAACAGCGTCAGGCATATTGGATTTGACATACGCCGCCATCTGACGGTTGAAAGCATCTGATTTCAGCAGGATCAGTGACGGTCCCATATTGCTGGTGGTATTGTGCAAATCAATAATAAAATCACTTTGCGCCTCCCCTTTCGGCCCCAGTTGCGCATTGATCGCTTTCGCCCGACTTTGTTCATAATTGGCCAGTTCAGGATTGTTCAGATCATTGAGGCCAAACTGGCGATTCATATCGCAGTCCAGGTAACGTTTATTGGCTTCAAATGCTTGCGGGTTGGCAAAAACCGTCTGAATTTCGAAACTGTCGCGCTGAATCTTCGCCGGGTTCTGACGCCATTTTTTCAGTAAATAAATACCACTAAATTCGTTACCGTGGGTACCACCAACAATGGCAACTTTATTCATTTTCTTCCTTGTAGTCACAGCTTGGGCTCACTCTTTGTTGACGTAGATATTACTCTTCCAATGAATACCAGCTCGCAGCATAACTTTCCAGAAAAATCACATAGAAAATCACAACTGACGTGTTTGTGCCACTTTCAGATAGGAATATACCTGGCCATTTTTCGCTTCAATCGCCGAATGAATGCTGCTGAGCTTATTGGCCACGACAGTAGAAACGTACCGGTCGCCATCTTTCTGGACGGCCAGCGTGAGCAAACCATCCTTCAGTTGCCACTCTCCGGTGGCACGGGTACGTTTGAATAGCGCATACTCTTCCAGTGAACCATCGGGGTGCAGGTAAATCTCCGTGGTATTTCCGGCACAGCAGGTTTTCACCCAGGCCTGAGTAGCAATTTCATCAACCGTAAAGCTGCGCTTGGTGGCCAGCCAGTCCTGCATCACCTTTCGCTCTTCTCCTGTCGGCTCAGGCAAGGTGTCCAGTTCCAGCAACCGTACCCGATCAGACTCACGATAGAAAAGCTGTAGTAGGTGTTTGTTCTTCAATTCTGACATCCCTATCCCCGATAAACACAATTAAAAAACGATGTAAAAACAAACTGTAGCGCTAAATATCAACAAAGAGCAGCAGCCGTAAGAGAATTTGTTAAGCGCTTCAAAACTTCACTTTTCCGCGCAGCACTTTGGTTTGTCCCCGTTGCGATTTCTTGTCCATTCGGCGCTGCTGAGAGGATCGCGTGGGCTTGGTTTCCCGCCGCGATTTATGTTGCACCGCCGCAGACTGGATCAAAGCCACCAAGCGCGCCAGGGCATCCTCCCGATTTAGCTCTTGTGTCCGGAACTGTTGCGCCTTGATGATGATGATGCCGTCTTTGGTTATGCGACTATCACTGAGTGCCAGTAAGCGCTCTTTATAAAAAGCTGGTAATGATGACCGGTTGATGTCAAAGCGCAGATGAATCGCACTGGACACTTTGTTGACGTTTTGCCCACCGGCACCCTGGGCACGGATTGGGGTCAGCTCGATTTCCCAGTCACCCAGCTGAACTGTGTTTGAAATTGTTAACATCTTGAATAGATTATCTTCGATACAGACTTATCGTGCCTTGAGACACACCTTCAGTATACCTACCCAGGCACTGAAGGCGAACTCCTCGTGTTCGCATCCCTCTCTCTGGACATTTCATGCCTCAAAAGCGTCTTTCGGATTCTGCCTGTCACGCACACGGGCACGACGACACCGCTCCGAACAGTATTTAACATCTTCCCAGCAGCGACGCCACTTGCTTCGCCAACGAAATGGCCGCTGACAAACAGGGCAGATTTTTTCCGGTAAATCCGATTTATTCACTCACGCCTCCCGGCCGCATATTGACTACAACGAGTTTGAGCTTGTCGGTTCAACGCCATGTATCCAAGACGCTTTTCACAATAGCGACCATACATAACGCAGGTAAGTACTGATTCGCAAGGCGCAGAGCAAGCCCATAACTGTATTTTAAGCCATTGACGAATATTAGGGAGGAGCCAAGAAAGTGGAGATTATTCTAGGGTGGATAGCCGATTTCGGTCTCTGGCTGCGGCCATGGCTGGGAGAGATAGCAACGGCGATCATTGCCTGCCTGCTGGTGATATTCGGCGCAGACATCAATCGGTTTATGCGCAATCAGCTTGCCAGTACCCATTTCATTGTCCGCACGCTAGCATTCATATTACTGAATGCATTTGGTTATGGTTTTATGATTGTCAGCGTTGCCCCATACCTCGCCAAACAGCTTCATCGGTTACCCGCCCTCTGGTTGGCAGCCGCCGTGACCGCGGTCTTTGTGCTGATCGGGCTCTGGGCTCAACGTCACCGCCATGTCTGAACTCAAATAAAAACAGCCCGGTGGAACCGGGCTGTAAACACAAGATCAGATTTGATCGTGAAGATCTGTAGCAAATCAGACGCGACGGTACGGCAGGTAAACCGGTTCCCAGATATGCTCTGCCAGTGACTGACGAATATCCTGACCTGCAACCAGGCTGTTCGGATCCGTGGCCTGAATATTTTCAAGGATTCGCGTGGCAACATGCAGCGACACCGCTTTCAAATCACTGATTCGCGGATAAACACAGCCTTGCTCGATGTCTTCCTCACTCACCATTTCAGCCAGCGCGTACGACGCGGTCGTGAACATGTCCATGGTGATCTTTTCCACCTTCGCAACAATGGCAGCCAGACCCACCCCCGGGAAGATGAAAACGTTATTCCCCTGGCCGATGCGGAATTCTTCGCCGTTGTGTGTCACGTTGTCAAACGGACTACCCGTTGCCACGATTGCCTGACCGTCACTCCAGCGGTAGATATCTTCCGGCAACGCTTCACAGTTTGCCGTCGGGTTAGACAACGGGAAGATCATCGGATGTTTGGTGTATTCCATCATCTTCTGGACATGCGATTCTTTGAAGGCACCGCCAATGCCGCTGGTTCCCAGCAGTACAGTTACCGGGTAGTTATCAATCAGCTCACTGAGTGATACTTTGCCCTGCTCGGCCACCTGCCAGCCTTCAGCGATCGCTCTTGGCTTGGCGTAGCGTTTTTTGTACTCATCCAGGCCATCACGATCGTCAAAAACCAGCCCTTGCGAATCCAGAATGAAAATGCGCTCACGAGCTACGGCATGTGAACACCCTTCCTTCAGCAGACCGGCATAGATTTGATCAGCCACACCCACGCCGCCCGCACCGGCGCCGTAGACCACATACGATTGATCAACCAGCGACTCGCCTTTGCGCTTCACTGCACCCAGAATACCGGCCAGCACAACGGAGCCTGTGCCCTGAATGTCGTCATTGAAAGACGGGATGTACTCTTCGTAGTCACTCAGGTTGTCAAAAGCATTGGACTTACTGAAGTCTTCCCATTGCAGCACCGCTTCCGGGAACTGACGTTTCACCTGAGTCACAAACTTCTTGATAAAGGTTTTATATTCCTCACCACGCATACGACGTCGAGGGATACCCAAATACATAGGATCATCCAGCAGATCCTGATTATCCGTACCGACATCCAATGCGATAGGTAGGCAGCGTGCAGGGTGAATACCGGCTCCCAGCGTGTACAGTGACAGTTTACCGATTGGAATACCCATACCACCAACGCCCTGATCACCCAGTCCCAGGATACCCTGACTGTCAGTCACCACGATAATTTTGATGTCTTTCCCGGCGAACTGGCGCGCCATCTCATCCATCTTGTCTACGTTGTCTGCGGTAATATACAGGCCACGTGCTTTCTGGTAACGGTGGCTGAATTCCTGGCACGCCTTGCCCACTGTCGGGGTGTAGATGATTGGCGTCATTTCTTCGATATGGCGCGATAATAAGGCATAAAACAGGGTTTCGTTACGATCCTGAAGGGCACGCAGGAACAGATACTTCTCAATATCCGTTGAAGCGCTACGGAAACCGTCATAAACACGGTTTAACTGATCGTCAAAAGTCTGGACTCGAGGCGGCAGCAGCCCATCCAGTTCAAATTCTTTTCGTTCTTCGTAGGTGAAGGCTGTACTTTTATTGAGGGTACGATCGTTGAGTAGTGCCGTTCCGGTCAGGGAAACCGGACGAAAGGCATTTCCTTTTTCATCTTTCCAACGTAGGTATTTTCCTATCGTCATTCATTCCTCCGTTCACATTTGTCATTGTTATTATTTGGCATTTTGCCTTATTCATCGTTGATAGCTTTCGTTGAGAGTAAAATATCAATAGAAAGCTACACGAGTGTAATAAAGTTGTATGACAAAAAATGTGACCCTCGGTCTCTTTGCGGAAAAGAATATTATTTTCCAGCAAGCCGGTTAAAAACAGCCACCATCTCCTGTGAACGGAGGAACATCAACAGTTATCACTGTTATGAAAAATGAGGACGGACTCCTTCTTCGGTGATTTGCGTCTTTCGCAGCAACTCAAGATGCTTCTGGCGTGTTTTGGCAATTGCCCGCATACTTCCTGTAGTTACGATTTTTCTCACACGCTGGTTATCTCTCATAGTTTGACCTCCTGTCCACAATCGATACATTTCCAGATAGAGCGATACTTAAGTTTTTGAAACCAGTTACGACGAACCTGAATCATTCGCCCATTACATTTTTCACACATACACCTAGCCTGTTGTAACCACCGCTACTTAAAAACATCTTGGTCAGTAGCGATTTCAAGGCGTAAAAAACTGTAAACAGGGAAGATTAATCCACATATTTACAGACTTTTCGCACTTATCTTTTTTATTTTGCGATAGAGAAAAAATTATTAACGCCCAAGTTAAGGAAGTCATAAAACACTCCTCAGACCAGCATCACATTTCATCCATATCTTTTAATGTTTATTCAATCACTGTCGCCATTATCTGGATCAAGTGTTCCCGTTTTATTAAATTCCTGTCAATTTTGAGTCAGGGAAAAAATTGACATAAATTTTTGGGACCAATCCCAAACAATGTGATGATCGTTATTCTCTGTTTTCATCACTCATTCATTGATGTTTTAATTTAGTGCTTTCATCCTGATGAAATTCTCACCGCATTATTGAATATTAAATATCCAACAACCTATATCTGGTTTCATTACAGTTATGTCATTTCTGGCGGCTTTTTGTTTATTGCTGGTGTTGTAAACATTTTTCGAACCTACCTCGGCAGTACATTCATCTTTGTTTAAGCTATTTTCATGACATTGATCGCAAACTATTGTTTATCAACAGAAGTGTAATATTGCTTTTGTATAACCTATGTCACTCTTTTTAAGTCCATGAACACAAAACATGCATTTTAAACATTCTCTGATTGCCGCAACTCTGGCTTTGTCAGCACTGGCAGGTTGTAACAGTAATAATGCCGAAATCACTCACTCCCAGGCCAGATTTGCCACGTTTAACCTGTCATTTGACCGCGCGACCTACGAAACGCTGGTCAGTGAAATGTCATTTACCCACGGTGAACAAAATGCACTGTTACAACGTTATCAGGCTAACGACAGCACATTAACGACGGAAGAAACTGAGACGGCTAAAAGGATTATTCAGATTCGGAACGTTGCCGAGACTATTCAGCGCGTACGCCCCGATACTTTTGTATTGGCCGAGTTTAATAATGACGGTAGTGGCGAAGATATGCAGGCTCTGGATGGTTTTCAGAATAACTACCTGTCGCACAGCCAGAATGGGCAGTCACCCATTGAGTTCGCTTATCGCGAGAATTTTGCCACCAACACCGGCAAGCCAAGTGGTCAGGATTTAAACCTGGACGGAAATAAATCAGACCAGGGTGATGATGCTTGGGGATTTGGTTTCTACCACGGCCAGTACGCCTTTGCCGTGTTTTCACGGTTCAAGATTGATGAGCCCAATATCCGCACTTTCCAGGACTTTAGATGGAAAGATATGCCGGGCGAAAACAACCTGAAAATTGTCAACTGTGACAAAGCGCTTCCGGAAGGTAAAGCGTGCGGCGATAGCTGGTACAGCAATGAAGCCTGGGAGCAGTTCCCGCTTTCCTCCAAAAACCATGTGGATGTACCGGTGATCATCCCGACGAAATCCGGCGAGCAGGTGGTTCACTTTCTGGTCTCGCACCCGGCACCACCGATTTTTGATAACCCGGCAAAACACAACACCGAGCGAAACCGGGCTGAACTGAAATTCTGGCAGGACTACATCGAAAACCAGACCTATATCTATGATGACAATGGGCTGACCGGCGGCTTACCGCTTGGCAGCCATTTTGTCATTGCCGGTGATCTGAACGCAGATCATCAGATGGGCGACGGCGATCGCGCCACCATTGCCGGCCTGCTCAGTCACACTCAGATGAATGTCGAAAGCACGCTTGGTAGTTTGGCTCCGGCCAGCAACGGCGGTGAGTACTGTCTCAGCGAAGGCATTTGCCAGCGAAACCAGGATACGCCGCATCCGGCAAACATTACCAGTACCAGCGGCCTGCGCCTTGATTACGTCATTCCGTCAGCCACCCTCGCGGTGAAAGCGTCAGGCGTGTTCTGGCCATCGGGCAGTGAAACCGGCTATCACCTTGTCTATGATGCTGCGCTAGGTAACAGTAAAGGGGTCTCTTCAGACCATCGCATGGTATGGGTGGATATCGATTTCAACCAATAATCTTTTCTCGCAACTTGCGCTGAACAGTAAAACTCCGATGAAAGCCTCTTATGAGGCTTTCATCGCTTTGCTATACTCCCACACTTACCGTCTTGTCCAAGACTGGCTTAACCGCCTGTTTTCATAGGATTCTTAGAATGGATGTTGAAGCACAGCTGACCCTTTCCCAAAACGGAAAGCTCTTCGCCAATCCCAAGCGTATTGCCTTGTTGAAAGCCATTCAGCAAACCGGCTCGATCAGTCAGGGAGCAAAGCTGGCCGGAATCAGCTACAAAGCCGCCCATGATGCCGTCAAAGACATGAACAGCCGCGCGGAAGCACCGCTGATTGACAGTGAAAAAGGCGGTAAAGGAGGGGGCGGCGCGTCACTGACCCGACACGGGCTGCGCATGGTGCAAATGTACGAACTGCTGGAAACAATCCAGACAATGGGGTTGCAAGCCCTCAACGATGAGAATGTCCCGCTGCACAGCCTGCTCGGTATCATGAGCAGAATGTCGCTGCAAACCAGTGCTCGCAACCAGTTGTTTGGTACGATTACCGATATTCAGCCCCATTCCCTGCATGATCTCGTTACCATTTCTCTCGACGACCAACAAACACTGACGGCCAGTATCACTCGTGGCAGCACACGACGGCTCAAACTGGATATCGGCAAAGATGTGGTCGCGTTGATAAAAGGTCCAGCTGTGAGTGTGACAACACAGCCTCTACCATCGGAAAAGGGCTTTATCAATCAGCTCAAGGGAGTCGTTGAGTCGGTAAGCACCGATGAAGATGCAACGGAGGTAGTGATAAAAATCAGTGACAATGATGCAGTGTATGCCTTGATGGATCACGAGGCGAAAGCACCGGCGACAATCAAAACCGGTATGACCGCTTATGCAAGCTTCTCTCCGGCTCAGGTCATTGTTGCAACCCTAACCTGACAGGCTACCAGCATAGCGACGACGGTCATCCCGATTTTTACCGATGCAGGCTGAAGGACTCAGTTAAACTGAATACAGATATTGTGAAAAGGGTTATAACCCTCCCCCTTCAGCAGGCAGTTTTCAAAATGCTTATAGTCAAGATACTGAAACAGCATTAAAAAAACGACCATCAACACCATACCTGCCAGTGCCAGCCTTACTAACCAGAGTTTTTTTCTGTTTAAAGCAAACATTAACATCATCACTAAGACAGGGATGATGCTCAATATAACAGGCTGAAGATTTAGAAGTGAAACCGTCACAACGCTTCCCGCTACAACAACTATTGTTCACAGGGGGCGAATAATACGCTGTTTTACACCCTGATTTCAAAGCTAATCGCTGCTCTTTGCACAGCTTTACATAAAAAAGGCTTGCATTATTGATAAGAGTATCGACCCGGTCACATTTCATTCATTGAAAGCATATTTCATCTGAGCTAAGTCACAAAATACAGGTTTGACGAGTGCGCATCGAAACGTTTCGCTCTACATTTACAGCCATCGAAACGTTTGCGTAAACGTTTCGATGTACAGATTTCAACCAGGCGGTATATTTCCTGGTTTCCCAAGAAAACGCTCTTAAAGCATAAGTACTCAAGGTTCAAGCATGAAAAAAAGCGCACTAATCAACGCTGAACTGTCCTATCTGGTGGCAACCCTCGGCCATACTGATGAAGTGACCGTCTGTGATGCCGGTCTTCCGATTCCAGACGCTTCGCAACGCATCGATCTGGCTTTGATTCCAGGCGTACCGACTTTCATCCAAACGGTAAAAGCGTTACTGGGCGAAATGCAAATTGAAGGGGTGGTCATGGCTGAAGAATTTAAGCAAGTCAGCCCTGAACACCACGATGAACTGCTAACGCTCATTCGTGCCGAAGAACAACAGTCGGGTAAAACCATTCAGCTGACTTATGTTTCGCACGAAGCGTTTAAAGTGCGCACCCAAAACAGCAAAGCGGTGATCCGGACCGGTGAGTGCACGCCTTACGCGAACGTGATTTTCCAGGCCGGTGTGGTGTTTTAACCCTCAGGTAGTGTAAGGCAAGTCGACAAAGCAGGCGCAACGATGAATCAGCCAATACTAGAACTTAAAGACATTGAGAAAGCGTTTCCCGGCGTTAAAGCGCTGGATAAGGCCAGTCTCAATGTCTACCCAGGCAAAGTGATGGCCCTGATGGGCGAAAACGGTGCGGGGAAATCCACCCTGATGAAAGTGCTTACCGGTATTTACACGCTCGATGCCGGTGAAATCCGTTATCAGGGAAAAGCCGTTGCCTTTCAGGGCCCTCGCCATTCTCAGGAAGCAGGGATCAGCATAATCCATCAGGAACTGAACCTGATTCCGGAGCTGACAATTGCAGAAAACATCTTTCTGGGACGCGAAAAAACCAATGCTTTTGGCGGCATTAAGTGGTCAGAAATGTACCGCGAGGCCGATGCGCTGCTCCAGCGCCTGAATGTCAGACACAGCTCCCGCAAGCTGTTGGGCGAACTGAGCCTGGGTGAACAACAGATGGTCGAAATTGCCAAGGCCCTTTCGTTTAAATCTCAGGTCATCATCATGGATGAACCTACTGACGCCCTGACGGATACAGAAACGGAATCCCTGTTCAAGGTGATCAATGAGCTGCGCGCGGAAGGCACCGGGATCGTGTATATCTCGCACCGCCTGAAAGAAATCTTCGAAATCTGTGATGACATCACCGTACTGCGTGACGGTAAGTTCATTGGCCAACGTGCAGTGGCTGACATCGATGAAGACACCATGATCGAAATGATGGTTGGCCGTCGTCTGGATGAACAGTACCCACGCGTAGATGTCCGACACGGTACAACCTGCCTGGAAGTGAAAAACCTGACCGGCGGCGGCGTCAACGACGTCAGTTTCAAGCTGGATCGCGGCGAGATCCTTGGTATTTCAGGCCTGATGGGCGCCGGTCGAACCGAACTGATGAAAGTCATTTACGGCGCGCTGCACCGTGAATCCGGTGACGTGATACTGGATGGCAAGGTAATTAATCCTGTCAGTCCGCAGGATGGACTGGCAAATGGGATTGCCTACATTTCTGAAGACCGTAAAGGTGATGGCCTGATTCTGGGGCTGTCAGTGAAAGAAAACATGTCCATCTGTTCGCTTGAACAACTGTCCAAAGGCGTACAACTGGATCATCAGGAAGAAGTCACCGCTGTCGAAGACTTTATCCGTCTGTTTAATATTAAAACCCCGAGCCGCGACCAGATCATCGGCAATCTCTCCGGTGGTAACCAGCAGAAAGTGGCGATTGCCAAAGGCCTGATGACTAAGCCGAAAGTGCTGATTCTGGATGAGCCAACCCGTGGCGTGGATGTCGGGGCAAAGAAAGAAATCTACCAGCTGATAAACCAGTTCAAGCAGGAAGGCATGAGCATCATTCTGGTCTCTTCCGAAATGCCGGAAGTACTTGGTATGAGTGACCGCATTCTGGTCATGCATGAAGGGAAAATCAGCGGCGAGTTTCAGGCCAAAGACGCCGATCAGGAAAAACTCTTGGCCTGCGCGGTAGGTAAATACATTAATGAGGTAGCAGCATGAGCAGCAACGCTATGACCAAACAACAAGATTCCGGCAGCGCAAAGCTGTTTAGCAAAGAGTGGCTAATCGAACAAAAATCGCTGATCGCTCTGATCTTTCTGATTGTTGTCGTGTCATTCCTG
This sequence comes from Photobacterium ganghwense, assembly GCF_017329545.1. Taxonomy (NCBI): domain Bacteria; kingdom Pseudomonadati; phylum Pseudomonadota; class Gammaproteobacteria; order Vibrionales; family Vibrionaceae; genus Photobacterium; species Photobacterium ganghwense. The sequence goes on along the minus strand of NZ_CP071326.1, from coordinate 304,122 downwards.
AACCCGAACTTTTTTACCGTCGACAATATTCTGAACATTCTGCGCCAGACTTCCGTCAACGCCATTATTGCTGTGGGGATGACGCTTGTCATTCTGACCGCCGGGATTGATCTGAGCGTCGGTTCGGTACTGGCCCTCTGCGGTGCATTCGCCGCCAGCCTGATTGCGATGGAAGTCCCGGTTCTGGTGGCCGTGCCGACTGCCCTGCTGGCAGGTGCGGCGCTGGGTGCCATCAGCGGTATGATTATCGCCAAAGGTAAAGTTCAGGCTTTCATTGCCACGCTGGTTACCATGACCCTGCTACGCGGTGTCACTATGGTCTACACCGATGGTCGACCTATCTCAACCGGCTTTACTGATGTGGCGGACAGCTTTGCCTGGTTCGGTACTGGTTATGCTCTGGGTATTCCGGTTCCTATCTGGCTGATGGCTATCGTGTTTGCCGCGGCCTGGTATCTACTGAATCATACTCGCTTCGGTCGCTATATTTACGCGCTGGGCGGTAACGAATCGGCGACCCGTCTATCTGGTATCAACGTTGACCGCGTGAAAATCGGGGTGTATGCCATCTGTGGTCTGTTGGCCGCGCTGGCAGGCATCATCGTCACCTCACGCCTGTCATCGGCACAGCCAACAGCGGGCATGGGCTATGAACTGGATGCGATTGCCGCTGTCGTTCTGGGTGGTACAAGCCTGGCCGGGGGTAAAGGTCGCATCATGGGTACCCTAATTGGTGCACTGATTATCGGCTTCCTGAACAATGCCCTGAACCTGCTGGACGTATCGTCCTACTACCAAATGATTGCTAAAGCGGTGGTTATCCTGCTGGCAGTCCTTGTAGATAACAAAAATAAGTAAACAAACCTCTGAGCGCGGGCATCACCCTGCCCGCCAACACCCGACAAATGTAGAAAGGAATACAGAATGAAAAAGTTAGCAACCCTGATCTCTGCCGCAGTGATGTCTGCTTCATTCAGCACAACCGCTGCCGCACAGGATACGTTGGCGATGGTCGTCTCCACCCTGAACAACCCGTTCTTTGTAACCATGAAAGAAGGTGCTGAAGCGAAAGCGCAGGAACTGGGCTATAACCTGATTGTTCTTGATTCACAAAACGATCCAAGCAAAGAGTTGTCGAACGTGGAAGATCTGACAGTGCGTGGCGTGAAAGCCATCCTGATCAACCCGACTGACTCTGATGCCGTGTCAAATGCTATCCGTATGGCTAACCGTGCTAACATCCCGGTACTGACGCTGGACCGTGGTGCAAGCCGTGGTGATGTTGTCAGCCATATCGCGTCTGATAACGTTGCCGGTGGTGAAATGGCCGGTAAATACATCATGGAAAAAGTGGGCGAGAAAGCTCGCGTTATCCAGCTGGAAGGTATCGCCGGGACATCAGCAGCCCGTGAGCGCGGCCAAGGCTTCATGAACGCAGTAGATAACAGCGGCATGGAACTGCTGGCCAGTCAGCCTGCTGACTTCGACCGTACCAAAGGTCTGAACGTGATGGAAAACATGCTGGCAGCGAACCCGAATGTTCAAGCCGTCTTTGCGCAGAACGACGAAATGGCTCTGGGTGCCCTGCGTGCGGTACAGGCTTCAGGTAAACAAGTGCTGATCGTTGGCTTTGACGGTACTGATGACGGTATCGCTGCCGTAAAACGCGGCAAACTGGGTGCGACTATCGCTCAGCAGCCTGATCTGATTGGCGCGCTGGGTGTGGAAACTGCAGATAAGATGCTGAAAGGCGAAAAAGTGGAAGCGAATATTCCGGTACCACTGAAAGTGATTGCTGAGTAATAAATTCAGTCATCAACCAAGTAAAAAACCGGAGCCTGATAACCCGTGTTTCCCCCTGGCACCCTCGTCAGGGGAGAAACACGAGTCAGTTCCCCAGATATCAGGCTCCTCACTTTTTGCGAAGATACACCGGAACGCTGACAACCTCTGAAAGCCCTCAGTATCAACGCCCGTTTGTCCAGTCTGCATTGCTTAGCAGCTTCTTCAAGCAGATGTTAAGCCATACATTTTGGCCGTTAAATTTCAAAAGGTTCCACAATGAATAAACTTGTCGTATTAGGCAGTGTGAACGCCGACCATGTTCTTCAGGTTGCATCTTTCCCTCGTCCGGGCGAAACACTGCATGGCCACAGCTACTGTGTGATTCCGGGAGGAAAAGGGGCAAACCAGGCCGTCGCGGCAGCCCGTCTGGGTGCGGATATTGCGTTTATTGCCTGTGTCGGCGACGACAGCTTTGGCCACCAGATGCGCGACACGTTCGCCCGCGATGGGATGAATACCGAAGCAGTGATGATTGAAGATAATATGCCAACCGGCATTGCCATGATTCAAGTCGCCGCCACCGGCGAGAACAGCATCTGTATCTCAGCGGAAGCCAACGGTTGCCTGACACCAGAGCGTCTGGCTCCCCATCATCATCTGATTGAGCAGGCAGATACCCTGCTGATGCAGCTGGAAACGCCGATGGAAACCATCGAAGCGGCCGCCAAGATTGCCAAGCAGGCAGGCACACGCGTAGTGCTCAACCCGGCTCCGGCGCAACCACTTTCTGATGACTTACTGCAACACCTTGATATGATTACGCCTAACGAAACGGAAGCAGAGTTGTTGACCGGAGTTAAGGTAGACAACGTCACCACCGCTCAGCAAGCTGCCGATGCGTTGCATGCCAAAGGGATCAAACAGGTAATGATCACGCTTGGCAGCCAAGGCGTCTGGCTGAGTGACAACGGCAAAGGCCGCCAGGTACCGGGCTTTCGGGTGGATGCCAAAGACACCACCGCCGCCGGTGATACCTTCAATGGCGCACTGCTGACGGCACTGCAGGAAGGGCGTGAGATGGAAGAAGCCATCCGCTTCGCCCATGCGGCCGCGGCTATTTCAGTCACCCGTTTCGGCGCGCAGACCTCAATTCCGCATCGTCGCGAAGTTGAGCGTTTTCTGATGGAACACCAGTAACAGCAAGGATGTCACCGTGCCTGACGGGCACGGTTCAGGGAGTCAGCACACAGGGGAAACCATGGCGACCATAAAAGATGTAGCAAAATACGCCGGAGTCTCAACCTCCACCGTCAGCCACGTTCTCAATAAAACCCGCTTTGTCAGTGAAGACATTTCGGTACGTGTGATGGCGGCGGTTGAAGAGCTCAACTATGCGCCTTCAGCGCTGGCGCGCAGCCTTAAGGTCAACCATACCCGTACCTTCGGGATGTTGCTGACAACCTCAACCAACCCGTTTTTCGGTGAAGTGGTCAAGGGCGTTGAACGTCGCTGTTACCAACAGGGATATAACCTGATCCTTTGTAACACCGAAGGAGATCTGGATCGAATGCATGACAATCTCGATACCCTGCTGCAAAAGCGTGTCGATGGCCTGCTGCTGATGTGCAGCGAAATGGAAGGCAGTGTGTTTGATCCGTTTTCCCGCCATCAGCCGGTGCCGACCGTTGTAATGGACTGGGGGCCAGTTGATTTTCCGAGCGACAAAATTCAGGACAACTCCCATCATGGTGGGTATCTGGCGACCCGCCACCTGATCGAACAGGGCCATACCCGAATCGGCTGCCTGACCGGCCCGCTGGATAAACTTCCGGCACAACAACGTCTGTCCGGATTTATTCAGGCCATGGAAGAAGCCGGGCTGGAAATCAATAAGCAGTGGATCGCCTCCGGCAACTTTGAATGCGAAGGTGGTGAGCTGGCTTTTAATGAGGTCTTTGAGCGGGGCGAATTACCGACCGCTCTGTTTGTCTGTAATGACATGATGGCAATGGGCGTGATTAACACGGCCAATAAAAAAGGCATCAAGGTGCCGGAGGATTTATCTATCGTCGGCTACGATGACATAAAGCTGGCGAAGTACATCACGCCGTCACTGACCACCATTCACCAGCCTAAACATCGGCTGGGGCAACAAGCCGTGGATACGCTGCTGGATAAGATCCACAGTAAACGTGCGACCAATACCGTTATCCAGCTGGAGCCGACCCTTGTTGTCCGCGACAGCGTGCTCAACCTCAACCCTACGGATACCATTTGATCAGCGTGGCGGTTGTTCAACCATCCCGCACAGGCTACCGCTCAACATGATCATTTGACCTGAGCACACACCCAATGAGCACACTAAAAGGCTGCGAGGATTCGCAGCCTTGATTTACGTAAAAAACGGTTTTGCGAGGATCAACTGTTTTTCCGTGATTCGCCCCGACTCAGACGCCGCATTTCAAGACGCAAACAGCCACAGCTTTAATACCAGAAAGATCCCCATGCTGGTCAATACCGTCGCCAGCACGTTCTTTGTTTTCCATGCCAACAAAATGGCAAACGTGGCAGCCAGCAGATACGGAGCGTTGTCGCTTAGTACCAGCTCTCCTTTAGGCATAAAGACAATCGGCCCCCAGATCGCGGTCAGCACCGCAGGGCTGGCATAACTCAGAAACCGCTGGGCATTTGCCCCCATTTTCAGCGGTAATGACGGCTCGAGAAACAGATACCGACTGAGAAACACCACGGCCGTTAGCGCAATTATCGTCAGAAAAATCATGGCTGTACCCTCCGTGTTTCCAGCAGATACCCCGTCAGCATTCCTCCCAAGCTGGCAATCACCAACCCGCTTTCAATGCCGAAATAGCTCATCATCACAGACAGAATCAATGCCACCAGCGCCGCGCACAACATGGGCACATTCTTCAGCGTCGGAATCACAATGGCGATGAAAGTCGATGCGATGGCAAACTCCAGACCGTATTCATTCAGCGACGGAATGTTGGTTCCGGCGACAATGCCGGCAAACGTGGCCGCGTTCCAGATCAAATAAAAACTCAGTCCCGCCCCCAGCGCGTACCAGGGGTCAAACCGCGCTTTATCCTGATTGGCACACACGGCAAATAGCTCATCGGTCAGCAGAAACCCCAGCACCACCCGCCAACGAACATTCAGCGGACTGATCCGATCCCGCATCGCCAGCCCATATAAGAAATGGCGCGACGTCACAAAGAAAATGGCCACCAGCATACTGAACAGACTCGCACCGGTTTTAATCATCCCCATGGCCACCAACTGTGCCGCCCCCGCAAACAAGATGGCAGACATGGCCTGCCCTTCCAGCGGATTTAACCCGACATCCACAGCAAAAGATCCGGCGAGGATCCCCCAGGGCACCACCGCAATACTCAATGGGGAAATAGCCAATGCGCCCTGCGCTGCTTGTTGTAAGCGGTTCGATCCTACTTCCATCGTTAATATTCCGTCTTTTTCCACACAAACTCCTTACTTTTATAATTTTTAATGACGGCTCGCTTTTACATACTGTCCGGGGGTTATCCCCATCGCCTTTTTAAAGTGGCGATGAAGATGGCTCTGATCATGAAAGCCGGATTCGACGGCGACATCCGCCAACGGCAAGCCATGCTTGAGCATGGTTCTTGCGCGTTTCAACCGCACCTGGATCTGATACGCATGAGGCGGCAAACCAAAGGCTTTGCTGAACGCTCTCACTAAGCCAAAAGGGCTCATGCCTGCTAATTGTGCCAGCTCTGCCAACGTCACATTCCAGGTTGCATACTCATCGAGAAAGGATTTGACCTGTGACAACGCCTGTTCAGAAGCCTTGGCAGGTGCGGCATACAACCGGGATTGACCGTGACGCAGCATCAGACTGCTCAGGGCAGAGTACACCAGCGTTTCCCGTTGTAAGGGGTTGTCTGAAACCTCCAGAACGTCAAACACCTGCTTGAGATGGGCTGCCAGAACATCGTCTTTCACGACAGGTTCAGGAAAATAAGGTGCGCCATATTCTGGCATCCCTAAATCCCGGCTCAGCTGAACAAAATGCTCCGGCAGCGGATACATTGCGCGATAAGCCCAGCCGCCCTCAGTGGCCGAATAGCCACTGTGAATTTCATCGGCATTAACCAAAATAATGGTGTTCTGTGGCGCGGTATGTTCCCCCCCAGTTCGGTAAAACCCCTGCGCACCGTGTTCGATAACGCCGACGGTGTAACCTTCGTGGGAATGCTTGGAAAATGTCTGCTCGATGTAGCGCGCATTGAGAAACTCAAGCCCTTCCAGTTCAGCCACATCTGAATAATTGACCTGAATTTTTCGTGGCTGCATATGGCACTCTCTGATGATTTTCCCTGGTCATCAACATATCGCAATCATGACGATTTGTTTTGTACAAAATTGCACATTCAATAATCTGGGAGATTCTGAGAGTAACAGAAATCTGCATACTGTCATCAGCAAAAAGCCCCCGGCAATTACCGGGGGCCTGATAAGCGACGCTAGCCGTCAATAAAACGCTCAATATACATATGAATCACTTGAGGCCATATTGCGCGCAAAAAAGCGTGATTAATCACCAAGGTTATGGTGTGGTCAATGACACACGGAAGTTATCCAGGTGCACATCAGCCATGTTCCCCGACAATTTTACCGCACGCACCGTTAGCTTTAGGTTGTCAGTGCCTGTCGGCAGCAACCCGACCGCTTCATTATCGAGCCATTGCTGCTTGCGGCTGAGGGTTTTCACCACGATAGGCTCTCCGACAGTTGCTCCCTGACTGTCTTGCGGCTGCAGGGTAACAACCGCATGATCCCCGTCGCCCCAGCCATTGCTGCTGAAGGTTAGTCGGACAAAAGCTGCCGACTGGGAAATGGCATCATTGAAACCGCTGACATCGATGATCTGGCTCATTTCATCGTAAGGATCACCGCCGGCGGCGTTGTTATTCGGGCGGGCACTGAAATAGTAGGTGCCTTCACTAGCAAGAATATCGTCCATATCTGATGCTACTCGCCAGTATCCCATATCAACCGACCAGCCTGTCAGGGCATTCAGTTCGGCTCCGGCATTTTCCATGTTCAGCGATGATGTCGAACCAGCGGCAATGGCCAGCGTTGCCTTGTCACTCCACTCAGACCAGCTTAGGTGTTCATCTCGAACTCGGGCTCGCCAATACCAGGTTTCGCCCGGGAATAGTGTTAGTACTGGCGCAGAGCTGCCGTTGAACGGATCACGGTAAGAATCATGGGAATACTCAGAAGCCCGCTTCTGCCATTTATACGATTCATCCCCCCCCATCATCACCTTGCCGGAAAAGTCGGCCAGGTCGATTCGGGTCAGATCAACGCCCGCCTGAGTATCCACTGGCATCCCCTGAATGGTGCCATCCTGCATTGGCCAGATGTTGTGACGACGAGTCTTATTCCCCCAGATATCAAACACATCCTGTTCGAAACTTGGATCTTTGCTCAACTGCCACTGCACTTCATACACACCATCACTTTGCGGGTGAGTAATCGCCAACTTCATATTATTGAAAGCAACGTTACCGTTCCCTTCCAGCACTTGCGGTGCATCCACCGAGGCACGTTTCATGGTCAGCGTATCTGACACTGTGAATGTCTCTTTTAGGCTAGCCAGTCCCTCTCCTTTCGACGCCACTTCCGCACTGTAACGGGTCAGTGAAATAGACGGTTCCTGTTGCTGATTGAATGTCAGCAGGTTAAAACCAAATTCGCTCTGGCTGATGGCAAAGGTGTCATAATCTCGGGTATCTTTGTTGTAATAGTTATCATCGTTGATTTTTTCTCTGTATCCCGCTGCGGTGGCCGCATTCAGCCACAGGTGGTTGGTATCCATTGACTGGCCACGGGAGTACGCATGCGTGTGACCGAAGAAGTGGCCTGACATCTTACCGCTGCGACGGGTGAAATCTTCCATCTCCGCCACCATTTCACAGCTACCAATACTTTCCCCGGACAGCCACAATTCCGACAAACACGGATGGTGGAACATGCTAACGACATAGTCTACGTTGTTATCTGTTTCCGTGGCCGCCAATTGTTCACGCAACCACTGGCGCTGAATCCCAAGAATCTCCGCCTGGAATTTGCCGTGATTTTTTGAGATTGGGTAGCTATCTAGGCCAATCATCCGCAAGTTGCCGTAATCCAGGAAATACCACTGCTCTTCATATCCCATCGAGCCGTTTTCAGGCTGCTGGAAAAAATGGCGGTAATTCGACAGCTCAGGGTTGCCGTAATAATCGTGGTTGCCCGGCACAGCAACCAAAGGGACATACGGCGTAATCGCTTTAAGCTGGTCGAAGAAATCCCGACGCCATTGCAACAAGCTTTCACCGTTATTAACAATGTCACCAGAGATAGTGATCGCGGCAATATTCGATGCACACTGCTCAGCCTCGTTGGCACAAACATGGGCGACAATCCCTTTGCTGACCAGATCGCTCAATGCCCCCAGCGTATTGTTATTTTGTGTATCGCTGATAGCGATTACATTAAACGCTTCCGGTGTCCGCCCCGCTTCGGGGTACGTTTTGAACGCATAACGGGGAGAGACCGCGGTAATCCCGCCCTCACCTGCAACCACATAGTACTCATACAACGTATCTGCCTTCAGCCCGGTCAGAGACGCGCTGTAAAGTGTGGTCTGGTCCACGGCAACAGGTTCAGCAAGCTGGAATTCCCCCTGACTACCGGCAGGCCGTGCCCAGACGGTCAGCTTACTCTCCTCTGATTCAAACAACACCGCCATATGATCAGCAGACGGTTGTTGCAAATACGGATGGATCGTAAAGGTGACAGCGGTATCCGACTCGGGCGCAGGTATCACCACCGCCGGTGGCTCAATCACTTCACCACTGCCTGAATCGGTATTGCCTTCTTTACCACCGTTATCGACATGATCATTGTCGTTACAGCCTGCCACTAACAACGCTGACATGAGTAAAGCGACGACTTTTTTCATTGGCAGTGTTTCAAACGAGGGGGAAGCGAAGGGAGACACTGCGGGTGGCATAGTGAGATAAAGAATCGTGCCGGGCTGCTCTGTTTTCGTAGACATTCTTACATCCTTTTATTTTAAGGCTTACTGACCGTTTTTTACTGGACTAGTCCAGCAAGGTTCGCAAGCCATACTAGGGACGCTATGTGACAGGAAATGACAGAATGGATGACAATTAGGTAGCAGAAAATTGACAACGAGGCATGGCTTTCTGGGCCGAGAATAGAAAACAGCAATCAAATACGCAAAAGGCCGCCCCCAAACCAGGAGGAGATATTCAGATCATCCATAAGATGGACTAGCCCAGAAGTCGTTCAGGAAGAAGACAAGACAAGACAAGACAAGACAAGACAAGAATTTGCGATGATACAAAAATAAGCAAGGCCATCATAAATGATGACCTTTGACATGGTACCTGCTGAGATCGGCTTTGCTGACTCAAAACATGCAACAGAATCGCTGTATGAATTGAATACGATTAAATCACCAGGCCACCATCGACTTTCAGCGTCTGACCGGTAATGAACGCCGAGTTATCACTTGCCAGAAACAGCGCAGCATTAGCGATGTCTTCCGGCTTGCCCATACGCCCCAGAGGCGTTTTGCTGCGCATGTAGTGCAGCACTTTTTCCGGCAAATCAACGGTCATCGGTGTTTCGATGAACCCTGGGGCAATGCAGTTCGCCCTGACCTGCGCCCCTTTACGTGACAGTTCTTTAGCCCAGCCTTTCGTCATTGCAATCACACCGCCTTTAGTCGCCGCGTAGTTGGTTTGACCAATATTGCCGTCAGTACCCACGACCGAGGACATAGTAACAATAGAACCTGCGCCATTTTCCATCATGACCGGTGCAACCGCCTGCGTCATATTGAACACCCCTTTGAGGTTCACATCACAGACAAAATCCCACTCTTCTTCGGTCATTTTCTCAATCAGGTTATCGCGCGTTACCCCGGCGTTATTGACCAGTACATCAATTCTGCCATGTTCGCTTTTTACCTTTTCAACAAATTGCTGAATGGACGCCCGGTCGCAGACATTCAACTCCACCACAGTAACATTCGGATACTTGGCTTCCAGCGAAGCCATTGCAGCCCCATTCATATCGCAAGCATACACCTGTAATGCATCGTGTTTTGCAAATGTTTCTACAATGCAGCGACCAATTCCCTGCGCCCCACCGGTGACAATACAGACTTTGTTATTTAGCATCATTTCTTCCCCTTTCTGAATACCAAACTGAAAAACGCCAAACAGATACATAATGGTATTTGCAATAGCGACTACAGTTGCGTCGGGTACCACAACTCACTGTATGTCCCTATTGTAGTTGAGCCATGCAAAATGATTACCAACATTGCTGCAATTCTCCTTTGCGAATATATGCAACTGTCATCGTTCTTTCGTGGTTCTCTTTTTTCAGGTTTGCTATAAAAGGACAAAGGAAGCGGCGAATCAGGATTGATCATGCTGGACAAGGTTGTTTTTTTTCTACATGTGGTGCGCACGGGCTCGATCAGTGAGGCCGCCAAGCTGAATAATATGTCAGCATCGGCCGCCAGTCGCTGGCTCAACGAGCTGGAAGAAGGGATGGGGGTCAGTCTGCTAAAGCGGACAACACGCAAAATTACCCCCACCCAGGCAGGTCAGCGTCTGTATGACAGGTTCAGTCTGCTACATACCGAAATTGATGACGTATTCAATGAAGTTCAGAACATGAGCAGCGAAGATCGCGGCACAATCAAAATTGCCAGCACGCCGCTGTTTGCCAAGCATTACCTCAGCCAAATCATCGGTGAATACCTTCAGCAGCACCCGTCACTCAATTTCGTCGTACTGGAAACCGCGTTTGAAGTGGATCACGTGCATGACGTAGATTTCGCCATTCGAGCCAATGCCACATACCGCGGATTTCAGGATAAAGACAGTTTACTGGTCAAGCGGGCGTTACTGAAAGAGCCACTGATGGCTTGCTGCGCCCCGGCCTACATCGAAAAATTCGGCAAACCTGTCATTCCCGATGATCTGAAACATCATCACTGCCTCTATGCGACAACTCTGGTGGGCGGGAACCGTTGGATCTTCGAGCAAAACGGAGAATACTCTTCCGTCGAGATACCCCAGACGGTCGAAGCGGATGACAGTGAAATCCTGCGAAACATTGCCATTGCCGGTGGTGGCGTTGCTTACCTGCCCTACAGCCTGATAAAGCGGGATCTGGAGCTCAAACGCCTGACCCCCATTCTGGAAAACTATGTCAGTAGCCAGTTTGAGCTTAATCTTTATTTCAAACCACGCAAATACATGCCGGCTCGCTGTGCAAACTTCAAAGATTATCTGATCAGCCGGGTGGCTGATATACAGCCTCTGAAACAACAGGGATGGTCCCGCCAGCAAACCGTTAAAGCCGTTATTGAATCAAGCGGAGCAGAATGAAAAAAGCCCCGACAGAAAACCCGTCGGGGCTGCATAACAGGAAGCAAAGAAAGGAACTAGCGCTGGAACGGGTACACTGCACCCAGGCCAAGAATCCGGGTCAGTTCGTCCAGTGCCGTGCGGGATTCAACCAACAGCTGTGGATCAGCCAAATCCGCCTCAACCAGGCGATCGCGGTAATTGCGATCCACCCAATCATTCAGGGTTGCGAACAAGGTATCGTTCATCAAAGTATTCGGGTTAACGGCAGCCTGCTCCGCTTCGTTCAGAACAACACGCAGGCGCAGACACGCCGGGCCACCGCCATTTGCCATGCTCTGTTTCAGGTCAAAGACCTTCACTGCGTCAATGCCGCGTTTTTCTGCCAGCAGTTGCTCAATGTATGCCCATACATTCTGGTTATTGAGGCATTCTTCCGGCAGAACCAGAACATTATCACCGTTAGGCATCGCCAGCAGTTGCGAGTTAAACAGGTAGCTGGTAACGGCATCATCAACTGAAACCGCGCTGGTCGGCACTTCAATCACTTTGAAATCACCGCCCAGTTTCAGGCCAAGTTCATCGTACACTGCTTGTTGATTCAGGAACGCCTGCTCGTGACAGAACAGAATATTCTTGTTACCCACAGCGATAACGTCGTTGTGGAAAACGCCGGCATCAATCACCGATGGATTTTGCTGGGCAATTACCACTTTGTCATCATGCAGTTGGTGCAGACGCGCAACGGCTTCACACGCTTCAAAGGTGTGACGAGCCGGGAATTTCTGCGGTGCCGGGAAACGGCTGTCGAACGCGTGACGACCAAAAACAAAGAATTCAACGCCTTGCTCGCCGTATTCGTGGCAAAAGCGAGTATGGTTTGCTGCGCCTTCATCACCAAAGTGCTCCACACCCGGCAGAGCTGGGTGGTGGACAAAGTGACCTTCATCCGCAAACGTCGCTTTCAAAATACGGCCAGTCACTTCATGCTCAATTGAGCGATGGAATTTGTTTGTCAGGTTTGCTGGCGTGAAGTGAACTTTACCGTCAGCGGTATCTGCCGAAGGAGATACGGTTGCAGCATTTGCCGTCCACATGCTTGATGCCGAACAGCAGGCCGCCAATACTTTAGGCGCTTGTTTGGCCGCCGCAGTAATCACATCCTGATCACTGCCGGTGAAGCCAAGGCGACGCAGAGTATAAACATCCGGACGCTCTTGCGGCGCGAGTACGCCTTGCACCATTCCCAGATCCGACAGCGCTTTCATCTTCGCCAAACCTTGTTTGGCCGCTTCTTTCGGATTCGATGGGTTAGCCTGGTTTTTTGCCGAGGCTACGTTACCAAACGACAGACCACTGTAGTTATGAGTTGGGCCAACCAACCCATCAAAATTTGCTTCAAGTGCTTTCATAGACATTCCATGTTTAATTTCCACATCGACACAATAACAAAACCATTACATTTCCAACAACCTCAGCACATCGCATTAAAATTCATGATATTTAAGATAGAAATCTCTGCATCGAGCATGACTATGCACCTCTCCGGTCAAACCCGATGTCGTCTACTGGTTCCTTTTCGGCACGATAGACCTTTTAATCTTTATCTCAATTCCGGAAAATTTCCTGTCTGATTACAAACAATCGCGAACAGGCCGCGACATATTTACGCGTTTCAAGATCACAAAAAGCCAGCTTTTTTAAGGCTGGCTTTTTGTCTTTTTTGTGCTCTGGATCAGGATTCAAGCATTTTGAACCTCTTAGGTACGTTGCTTTTTTGTACGGCTACGAACGCCTGCAGGGTACTTTCATCATTGATCTTTCATTTTTCATCAGCAGCCATCCGTTTTTACGGATACCCTATGCCAGATAAAAAATACAAGTGAAACCATGCACAATAAACCGGGGATTCAGTGACTCACGGCGCCAGAGAACAAGTTAATCACCAGCGTACCGGCCAAAATAAGCAACATACCTATCACCGCCGCCAGATCCAGCTGCTGACCATGCCATAACCAGCTAATCATCGCGACCAGGACAATACCGGCTCCACACCAGATGGCGTAAGCAATGCCAATGGGTACCGATTTCACTGTTACTGACAGCAGGAAAAACGCAGCGGCATAGCCCACCAGGGTGACAACGGTTGGTAAAGGTTGGGTAAATTGCTGGGTTTTCGGCAACATAGATGTGGCAATTACCTCGCAGATAATCGCTATGGATAACGCCAGCATCGGGGGCATAGACGCAAGAGACTTCAGCATCAATTACACTCTTGTGAGAAGAAAACGAAACCCGCGGAGTGTAATCGAGAATCATGAAAAATTCATGAAGAATCCGCTACATATCCCATTCAATTACATATCCCACTCGACAACGTGCCCTTCATCAAACACCCCATCGCTGTAAGCCGGTGAGTAATTAATGAAAATATTACTCTTATCAATTGGCAACTGTTCAGACAGGCTTTCAGCAATCAATTCCAGCATATCGGCAATGTCATTCTCCGTGTTGAAATTGGGAGCCACCAAATGAACCAGAATCGGATGCGTTTTCGCTGGCTGGCAATCGACAACCTTGCCGTTATGGGCATAGTGATGCGGGGTCAGGAAGTCCCAGGTTGCCATCACATGCTGTAGCGAGATCCCGCTGACTTCCGCCAGGGTACGAGATAACTGGCTCAAGACGGTTGGAATATCCACTTCCTGGGCAAAAGGCAGCGATTTTATACGGACTAACGGCATACATCCCCCGATTGATATGCGGCACCAGCCGCCCACTGTCTGCTCTGGCTTTTGTCTGCCTCAGGCCTGGTCTCACAACAGCCTTTGGCAAGCACAATCCCTGCCTGTTGTCGCTCCTGATTGGTCGCAACAACAGGCAGAGACTATTAAGCCGATTGCATGTCACCTGTTAAGAAGATAGTTAATAAGAACGGTCACGTATTATCTTAAAAATGAGACAGAAACAAAAAAGTGACAACATAAAGTGCAAATTTTTTACACTTTCATGAAGTCACTTCTCATGGTCACTTGAAGGGTGATCAGCTATTCGCCGGTTTTAATCGCAGCTTTTATCGTCGCAGCATGGGTTCACAATGCGCTCTGCACAGGTGAATGGCTCAATGTGGATAATCACATCCACCACTTCTGCCATTTCATTGAGAAGGTGCGATTTGAACTCTTCACTAATAGTGTGGGCATCTTCGACCCGCATATCCGGGTCGACCAGCAGGTGGAAATCGAGCAAAATCGTGCTGCCGGTACGGCGACTGCGGATCGCATGTACTTCTTTGATTTCCGGCACCTCTGAAGCGTACTTCTGTATTTGGCTTTCAACATCGGTATCCGCTTCAGCTTCGGTCAGTTCCAGAATTGCCGGCCAGAGAATATCAAACGCTGCTTTCATGATCATGGCGGTAACAATCAGTGCGGCCACCTGATCCAGATAATGCAGCCCCGGCACCATCCAGTTCACAATCACAGCGATCGCTACCGGCAACGAACTGAGTGCATCGGACCGATGATGCCAAGCGTTCGCATGCAATGAGCGACTGTTGATGCGCTTGGCTTGTACCACAGTCCAGCGATACAGAGCTTCTTTCACCAGAATCGATGCCAGTGCTGCCCAAAATGCCATCATGCCAGGAATGGTTGGCGCGGTATGACCAAGTGCTGACGCCGCATCCCAGCCAATACCAATCCCGACCGCGGCCAGGAGAACACCGATAAAAATATTGGTGAGGGTTTCAAAACGGCCATGCCCATACGGGTGGCCTTTGTCGGCCGGTGCGGTCCAATAACGGGAACCAATCAGAATCGCGGTATCAGTAACCAGATCAGAAAAACTGTGGACACCGTCAGCAACCAGTGCCTGGCTTCCGGTCATCTTACCCACGGTGATTTTCAGCAACGCCAATCCGACGTTGGCAATCGAGCCAATCCAGGTTGCACGATGAATGATTTTAATTGGAGTATCGGACATTGTTCTCCACTCGGAAACATACAAATCTATCTTGGCATGATACGCTCGTTACCCGGCACCAGCCAGCACAAATGCCTTGCAGATACAAAGGGCTGGCGTAAAAAACAGAGATTTTACAGTCACGTTACGGCTGTTGTACCTCACGGTGACAATAACAAGTAACAAGATGATCATTCACCATGCCCACCGCTTGCATAAATGCGTAGCAAATCGTTTCACCGACAAAGGTAAAACCGTGTTTTTTCAGAAATCGGCTTAGCGCTTTGGACGTGTCAGTAGAGGCCGGCACCTCAGACATAGCTTGCCAGTGATTAATGACAGGCTGGTGATCAACAAATTGCCAGAGTGCCTCAGCCAATGAGCCATATTCACCAATCAGTACCTTGGCGGCACGGGCATTCTGAAAAACCGAGCGGATCTTACCGCGATGTTTAATCACATCGAATTGCTCAACAATTTGCTCTACCCGCTCATCCAGGTCGGCATCGTCATAGGCGGTAAGCTTGTCCAAGTCATAGTGCTCAAACGCAGTACGGTATGCATCCCGGCGTTTCAGGACGGTATACCAGCTCAAACCCGCCTGCGCGCCTTCCAGTGTCAGAAATTCAAACAGATATTTATCACATTTATTCACCCTTCCCCACTCTGCATCGTGGTATTCACGTTCGAGTGGCTGTTTCATTGCCCATGCACATACTGTTTTTTCTGACATTTTTCCTCCTTTCAGTCCAGCCCAGGCCGGAGCAATAACGCCCGACCTATTGATCCATTAAAAAATTGAAGACTGATAGCCGCAGCCTCAGAGCTAGCCTATCCCAGCCGCTGTTTCATTGCACAGTTCAAGAGATCAGTAAGGGGTAAATAAACAGTATTCGGGAAACAAGAACGAATGTCACGAGCAAAACAGTGCCTGGTTTATCCGACAGTATTCTTATCGGATGGACTCTCAAACTGGAACCCACACCGAAACAATGTAACTGACATACAAGACATTTACATTTTTAGATAACCATAATCACAGTTAGCAAAGTCAGCAGCTTATTTGAAATTGAAAAATACAGCCTTCGTTCCATAATGGGCTCATCAATACATTGCTATTGATTTTATAAAAGGACTTTTATGAGACATATCGCCGATTTTATCGAGCAGTTAGAAAACGGAACCGACCCGTTCAACATTTGGGTCTACTCCAGTAAAGGTCAATACAGTCAGTTTGGCAAAGAAGGCAAAAAAGTTCGTACTCCGGCTTTACAGCGGGCACTGGACAAACATTTGCAGATCATTGTCGAAATGAACAGCGATGATAGTGCTTACCTGCTTTTGCCGGAAGTACATGCCGTGGTACCCGTGTCATTCAGTAATGGCCAAGTACATGCGTTGACCCGACCAACCGCCTGAGTCGATTTTCGGTTTACAGCAAAGAACGATTAATAATGATACCCGGCTAGGTTCATATATTCTTGCTGATAACAGTCTCTCGACATCAAAACAGACCAATTGCTGGTCTGTTTTTTTATGCCTGCTTTCCGGCAGCAAATGGAACCATAAACGTGCTACATTTTCGGGTAGCTGCCCCCAGTGCTGTCACCGTACGTCGACATATCCCTTGGCTGATATTCAGCGCCCGTACCATAACTGGCGCTGCTATAACGTGATGCTCCGGAATAAGGCGGCGGACCTGCGTAATTCAGCCTTTTGGCATAACTGAACTCTTTGTCCGGATTAATTTTTGACGTTGGCATAATAACCCGCAAGCCATTACGACAAGCCAGGTTCCCGGCATCCCACCCGGCATTAAAACGGGTGTTGGTACCATCTAACGTTTCATCCTTCACCATGCCGTTGCCGGTTTGCTGCGCACGAAGGGCGCTGGCGCATCCCTGATTGTACCCATAATGGTAAATGCTGTTATAAGGGACATCGTACTCGTAATCATCCGGCACCAGTTTGTATTCATCTAGCGCATAGTCATATTTAGGCCAGGGTTCATTGGCGCATCCGGACAGAAGTACCAATGCAGCACTCAGGCTCCCGGCTACCCATATCTTTTTCATAGTAACGCCTTTAGTATGGAGTGTGGCTTTTCTAAATAGTAGACAACATATAGAAACCTGTTGAATTTTCAGTGACCTCTATGGCATCACATGCCACAGCAAATTTCTCAGACCAAGCGAAAGAGCCTTATGACATCATTTGCCCCTGATACTTTCACTCCGCAATTTGAACAGTTCATCCGACGCCAGGCCGCAACCGATCCGGCGCATGATCTCACCCACATACAGCGTGTGGTGGCAGCCGCAAAACAGTTTTGTTATGAAGAAAAAGCGAACCTCGCCGTCGTGCTACCCGCTGCATGGCTACATGACTGCGTCACGCTGCCGAAAAACCACCCTGAACGTCACCATGCCTCAGCCATGGCCGCTCAGGCTGCAATCGCGTTTCTGCAAAGCATCCACTACCCTGCTCACTACTTCCCGGCCATTACTCATGCGATTGAAGCGCACAGTTTCAGTGCGCAAATTCCGGTGCAGACGTTAGAAGCGGCAATCGTGCAGGATGCCGACAGGATTGATGCACTAGGAGCGATTGGTATCGCCAGATGTATTCAGGTCAGCGTCGGGTTTCAGGCCGCCTTGTATTCAGCCGATGACCCATTCGGCGAACATCGGCCACGTGATGACAAAGCCTTTTGCATCGACCATTTCTTTACCAAGCTATTTCGGCTCGAAGCAACCATGAACACAACGGCTGGTAAGCGCGAAGCCCGACTCCGCACTGAGTATATGAAGGGCTTTCTGGCCCAGCTCGGGCATGAAATCAATGTGCCTTTCCATCCCGATTGATCCCGTGAACAGCAGATATAGCGATCAAAAAAGGCCCCGACGGGGCCTCTCATTTACATACCAAACGCCAATAAGGCAGACGGCTTTCTGACAACCGATAACTCTGACAAACCGATAGCTACTCAGTCGCGAGCTAAAACTGCGTTGAAACGCTCAAAACCCCGCTCCAGATCTGCTATCAAATCATCGGTATCTTCCAGACCGATGTGCAGCCGCAATAACGGCCCGGCAAACTCTTTCTTCTTCGCGGTTCTCAGGCTGTTAATATTTTCATTCGCCAGAATCAAACTCTCAAAGCCTCCCCACGAATATCCCATACTGAAATGATCCATCCCGTCCAGTAATGCCGTCAGCGCTTCCGTATTACCGCGATTAAGGACTACCGAAAACAGTCCGTTACAACCTTTAAAATCACGCTTGTAGAATTCGTGCCCTTCGCAGCTCGGGAACGCAGGATGGCGAACATGATCCACTTCAGGGCGCTCAGCCAGCCACTGTGCCACTTTAAGGCTATTCTGTTCATGCTGGCGCAGGCGAACTCCCAAGGTGCGCAGGCCTCGCATTGCCAGATACACATCATCCGGTGACGTACATTGCCCCATCAGGTAACTGTGCTCACGCAATTGATCCCAGCAGCGTTCATTGGCTACTGCGGTCCCCAACATGACATCAGAGTGGCCGACGATATATTTTGTCGCAGCCTGAATAGAAATATCAACGCCGTGCTCAAACGGCTGAAAGTTGATCGGTGAAGCCCAGGTATTATCCAGCATCACAACGATGTCATGCTCATGTGCGATACGAGCGAGTGTCGGAACATCCTGCACTTCCATCGTGATGGAACACGGTGACTCCAGAAACAGCACGGTGGTATTCGGACGAATTAAATCGCGGAGACCGTCCCCGATCATGGGATCATAATAAGTAGTTTCGACTCCCATTTTGTCCAGCACTTTGTCACAGAAGTCTCGGGTTGGTTCATACGCACCATCCACCATCAGAATATGGTCACCCGCTTTGACAAAAGAAAGGATGGCGTTGGTAATTGCCGCCGTGCCACACGGATACAGTGCGCAGCCAACACCGCCCTCAAGTTCCACCATGGCATCCTGAAAGGCAAAATGGGTATTAGTGCCACGACGTCCGTAAAACAGCGTTTTATTCGCACGATTAGCCGTGGCATGTTTCATGTCCTCAACCGAGTCAAAAACCACCGTTGAGGCTCGGCTCACCGGTGGATTAACCAGAGACTGAGTCCACTTCTTGCTTCGACCCGCGGTGACAATTTGAGTATCCAGTGCTTTTTTTCCCATGATGCTTCTCGCTTCCTCCTGAGATAATACCTTGGAGGACTTACCTCCCTGTTGGTAGGAAGTTATCACAGTTTTCAGAAGCTTGAACAGTCACCAGGTAGAATCACCAGTTATAAGCCATTCCCCAATAAACACCGGTGGTTCCTTGCTCTTTATTGTCGATACCAGCCCCATATTCGGGAACACTCAAGCTATCCCAGCTTTTCACCGCAAAAGGTTTCTACCGCCACTATATCGCACTGGCCACAAGTGTCGGATTAGGTACATATTCCGGCTTCGAACGAGACACCTGAGGTTCCATTTTCGTAGCTAGCGGATCAATCATTTCAAGGTGCGCACGATAGTTAAGACAAGCCCGCATTATTGCTTCATCACCGGCCACTTTCGCCAGTAACACCGCAAGCAGCACACCTTTATACGCAAAATGCTTGTGCAGCTCGATGGCGACTTCGACCAGGCACGGTTTGCCCGCATGCGGACGGAGCACCTCTAGCGCCTGCTTCTTTGGATAGAGCTGAAACACATTGTGGTTAATATGGGTAGCCTTGCGGATCATACTTCGCATTTCACAGCGAGAAAGCGGGCTCAAGCCACACAATCCGTCCAGATCCGTTCTGGTTTCCAGATACTGACGATGGAGATTGCTAAGCTGACCATTTTGCGAAGGCAAACTCAGAAATATCATCTCCTCGTAATCATCTCCGAGGGTCTGAAAAATACCGCGGGTCTGAGAAACGAAGCCCTTTTGCAACAGGCAACTGATTGCCCTTAACCCTTCCATATACTGCTGCAAAGACGTTTCCATTGCCGTAAGGATGGTCGCCATGGCATGGCTGTCGGCGTGTTGCGAAGCCTGGTATGGTGCATTTACCCCGGTTACACCACGGTCAGATTCCGCCATAGACTCAACCAGCGTCTGCATCTGGCTTTCCACAAAGTGCACGATTTGGTGATTAAGCTTCATTTCAGTGTCATACATCATGTCGCCCTCTTGTCTGGTTTTCCTGACCCCGGTGTGATCGGTGACCAACTTATGTGTGCGTCTTGTAAGAGGAAGCAAATTTGATGCCTGACTTTTCGCACACTCACGTAAATCGTGAAAACAGCCTATTATTCGATAACTTACTCAATAGTGATGACTGGATTACACTGCCACAAAACAATACCAATCACATTTTGCGCTGCAAAATTGTTAATAAATCCGTCAATTTTGCGAATTGCGACCAATATTGCGAAAGTGTCTTACCAATGAACCTCTCGCATTACCTGCAAATATTCAGGGGTTGCCAGACATAAAAAGGCCGCAACAGCGGCCTTGTAAATTCAGTTTAAATGCGTGCAAACCGTTACGTTACTGGTTACGGAATAACGCCTCACATTTCCCTGGTCACGCATCTCCTTGTGAAGCAGAGCGAGGGACAGGATTAAGGCTCTTCTGCAATTGGTTTTGGCAAGTAATGCTCAGACTTCAGCTTGAGCAGTTCCGGTAGTACCGTACCGACTGAAATTGATGACCAGGTACCGGTAAGAATCCCGATAAACATAGCCAACGCAAAACCTTCCAGCGGACCGCCGCCCATAATCCACAGCGCCCCAACGGTCATCAGCGTGGTCCCGGATGTCACCAGCGTCCGTGAAATCGTGGCAGCCAGCGCCTCGTTGTTGACTTGCTGAATGCTGGCGTTGGGTTTAGCAATCAGCACTTCACGGATGCGATCGGCAATAATAATGGAGTCGTTCAGCGAGTAACCCAAAATGGCCAGCACCGCAGCCAGTACCGTCAGGTTAAACTCCATCTGCGTTGCCGCGAAGAAGCCAAGCACAAAGATAACATCGTGAGCCAGTGCGAACACTGAACCGGACGCCAGACGCCATTCAAAGCGGTAGCTGAGGTAGCCTAGAATACAGAGCACCGCGATCAGCAGCGCCAGCCCCCCCTGATCCGCCAGTTCCTGACCGACCTGCGGTCCTACCATACTGGTGTTGAGCACCTGAACATTAGCATCAAGCTGATGCAGCACGGCTTGCACATCTGGCGCGGTATCTGACTCAGGAATCGCATATCGCAGTACCCAGCGCCCCGGCTCCCCAGCCGCAATCACACTAACATCCTGATGCAAAGCCGTGTCCAGTGCCGTCCCCAGTTCGTGGCTGGTCACTGAGCTGCTCAGAGAAACCTCCGTCACAATCCCGCCGGTAAAGTCCAGCCCCCAGTTCAGACCGCGAACACCGATGGTCACCAGCGATGCAACTAGCAGAACAAGCGAAATCACACTGGTGAAGTAGCGCCACTTGGTGGCATTTTTCATGGTAATAAACATCATTAAATTCGCACCTCACGTCGTGCATCGCGACCCCACACCAAATTGATAATGGCGCGGGAAGCAAAAATACCGGTAAACATACTGGTCAGCAGACCCAACCCCAACGTCAGCGCGAACCCCTGAATCGGTCCGTTACCAATGGCGTACAACACTACCGCGGTGATCATTGTGGTAAAGTTGGCATCGAAGATGGTGCTGAACGCACTGCTGAAACCCCGGTCAATGGCCTGCGCCATGCTCCGTCCTTCTTTAAGCTTGTCGCGGATACGTTCGAAAATCAGCACATTGGTATCCACCGCCATGCCGACGGTCAGCACCAGACCAGCCATCCCCGGCAGGGTCAGTACCGCGCCCGGAATAAGGGCCAGCAAGCCAAACAACATAACCATGTTGCATACCAGAGCGACATTCGCGACCCAGCCAAGACGGCGGTACCACAACGCCATGAACACCAGCGTCATACCCAATCCTAAGCCCAGTGCCGCAAAACCGTTTTCAATGTTCTCTGCCCCCAGTGTCGGGCCGATTGTACGTTCTTCGACGATGGTCACTGGTGCTGTCAGCGACCCGGCGCGCAACAGCAGAGCCAGCTCCTGGGCATCCTGAATCGAACCCGCGCCGGTGATACGGAAGCGGTTCCCCAGCTGACTCTGAATAGTCGCCACACTGATGATTTTGCTTTCCTGTACCGCTTGGCCTTGCGCATTTCGGCTGTACTCGCTGAACGCAGTCGCCATTGGTTTACCGATGTTCTGACGGGAGAAATCAGACATAATCTTACCGCCCGCGCTGTCGAGCGTAATGTTTACTTCTGCCATTCCCATTTCACCGAAGCTGGCTCGGGCATCAATGATATGGTCGCCGCTCAACACTGGCTTACGTGCAACACGTACCGGCTCCCCCTGCTCATTCGGGATCACCATGGTGCTGCCAACACCTTGCTCTCTCACCGGATAGAACGCCAGGCTGGCCGTCGCACCAATCACACTCTTAGCAGCCGCCGGATCCTGTACCCCAGGCAACTCAATACGAATCCGATTCTCACCCTGACGCTGAACCAGCGCTTCGGTGATCCCCAGCTCTTCAATACGACTGCGCATCGTCTGCAGGTTCTGCTGCACCGTTAAGTTACGCAGCTGTGATTTTTCGTCCTGCTTCAGCTGCAGGCGCAGATTGTTGCCAGACTCATTGGTGGCCTGCCATTGTGGCGCTTCTTTGCGGATATACTGACGAATTTGACTGTTTACCTCGCCAGATGGCAGGCGCACAATCACGCTGTCAACGTCGGTCATTTCCACTCTGGCCAGACGAATACCTTGTTCACGAAATGCCCGGCGCAGATCATCCTGAAGTTGCTCGGTTTGCGCTTTGAAAACCTGATCGACATCGACATCAAGCAGGAACTGTACCCCACCGCGCAGATCCAGCCCCAGCTTGATTGGCGCAAAGCCCATTTCCTGTAACCATTCGGGAGCGGCCGCTGACATTGCCAGCGTCAGACGCGCATCACCGGCTTTGGCACCGATGAGATCAGCCAGAACCGCACGGGCTTTCGACTGTTGTGCCTCGTCCTGCAATACCACCAGCGTTTTATCAGACAGCTGATCAATACGCTTCACCTCAATGCCCTGGGCAGACAGTTGCTTTTGAATCTGCACGACATCGGGCATCGGGCCACCTTTCGCGGCAATCTGCACCGCAGCATTTTCACCGTACCAGGTAGGAATTGCACTTAGCAACATCACGACCAGCGTGATAATCAACACCACATATTTCCAGGCCGGATAGTGGTTCAATAACCGTTGTGATTGTTTCTTTCTCATTGTTTTTCGCCATTTATGAGACTCCGGCTAAGATGACGATCAACCGGAACCTGTTGCTGAAAACACAGCAACATTGCTACAACCCGCCCTGCTGACCGATAACCGGCCTCAAGGCGTGTGGGGCATGCAGGTGCAGCGCAGTGGCAGCCACCCGCGACGCATCAACTCAGATGCGCTCAGCTAACAAGAGAAAGAGAATAATGGGAGGGCTGATAGAGCTGGTTGCTGTCTTTCCAACCGGCAATACGGCCGGCTGGCGGGATCACCCGCAGGGTCCAGTCCAGCACTGAATGGAAATCGATACTGTAGTTTTTGGCAAAACTTGGGGCAGGTTCAATCGGCCACTCAATCACAAGTTGATAGAGAGGCTCCCAATCGTCGGCATCGTGACGCACCAGATTTGCCGCACGGGACGAACCGGTAATTGCCGGGTCAAGCTGACGATCATGGACAGAGTGTTGGTTTTCACCCGAATCCGACGGCAGACGCGAAGTCAGACTGCAATCAGGGAAGTGCCACACCAACTGGCCAGGTTGCCCCCCAACCACTGTTGAGTGCAAAGCTGTCTCACCCGGATGGGCGGAAACAAAGGATGTATTCAATGAAGAGGATGCTGCCACATGATCAGTCACAGCGCTTGGAAGGATCTGTGCTACCGCAGTCAAATCAGAATGAATGACCGATGCGACATTCGCTACATGTGAACTGTCTGCTGACAAACTGTTTACTGATGCACTGTTTACTAATGCCTTGGCTGCTGGTACAGACGTGAGTGCTCCGGCCTGGCTAGACCATCCCATTCCCACACACAGAACCAACAAAAAAACACGTAACAGTGCTCGTAGCATAAAATCAGCGACTCCTCTCAACTCTCCGCATAATAGGAGGAGTATGGTGCAGAAACAAGAAATTATTTGCGCTCTACCACATTTATTTCACTCCAAATTGACTTTGACCCAGTTTGCAGTGATGACATGATTAATAGAACTTTTTTACGTTGCTGGCAGGTTAACGGTTCATTATAGTGAATCTGCAAACACCGACTTTTATAACAGACAGGGAAGCATTCAATGACATCGTATCGTATTGCTTTTATTGGACTTGGCACCATGGGCTTCCCCATGGCCGGTCACCTTGCTAATGCCGGTCACCAAGTGACCGTTTATAACCGTACCACTGCAAAAGCACAGCAGTGGGTAGAAACTTACAAAGGGCACTACGCTGAAACACCAGCCGCCGCCGTTGAAGATGCGGACTTTATCTTTAGCTGTGTCGGTAATGATGATGATTTGCGCGAGGTGTATTGCGGCCAGGATGGCATCCTGTCAACGGCCAAAGCCGGTGCCATTCTGATTGACAATACCACAGCATCCGCCGAGGTTGCTCGTGACATTTCAGCCAAAGCCGTTGGCTTAGGTCTGGATTTTCTGGATGCCCCTGTATCCGGTGGCGAAGCTGGCGCTGTAAACGGTTGTCTGACCGTAATGGTGGGTGGCAATCAGGCTGTTTTTGATAAAGCCAAGCCAGTAATTGACTGTTTTGCTAAAGCGACCACCCTGATGGGCGACATCGGGTACGGCCAGATTACCAAAATGGCCAACCAAATCTGTATTGCCGGTATTCTCCAGGGACTGTCAGAAGCCATTACGCTGGCAAAATCTGCCGGGCTGGACATTGAGAAAATGACAGATGTACTCAAACATGGCGCAGCCGGTTCGTGGCAGCTGGAAAACCGCGCCGGCACAATGGCGGAAGGAAAATTTGATTTTGGTTTTGCCATCGACTGGATGCGCAAGGACTTGGGAATCTGCTTCGAAGCGGCCGAGAAGCTGGGGGTTGAACTGCCGCTGGCTCGCCAGGTTGACGAAAAATACGCCGAGCTACAACAGCGGGGCTACAACCGTGCTGATACTTCAGTCTTAATAAAGCAGTTTGATCAGGACAAAGCCTGAGCTGAAAAGTAAAAAACCGCCGTAAACGGCGGTTTTTTTCTAATGAACACTGACTTTCAGCGGCAATGTGTGGTGATTAAAGCACCACACACTGTTCTTACAGGCTGATAAAGATACCAGCCAGCGCAGCACTCATCAGGTTCGCCAGTGTTGCCGCGATTACCGCTTTCACACCCAGGCTCGCTACTTCACTGCGACGCTCCGGTGCCATCACACCAATCGAACCAATCTGGATAGCAATCGAACCGATATTAGCAAAACCACACAGCGCAAAGGTAATGATCACCTGGCTGTGCTGAGACAGTGTCTCTTTGATGCTGACAAAATCAAGGAAAGCGACAAACTCATTCAGAATCATCTTCTGGCCGATAAATGCACCCGCCTGCAGCATTTCACTGACTGGCACACCAATAATGAAAGCCAGTGGCGAGAACAGATAACCCAGCATCGCCTGCATTGTCAGTCCCTGAATGCCAACCAGCTCACCCAGCGATTCCAGGCCCGCATTGGTCATGGCAATCACACTGACAAACGCAATCAGCATAGTACCGACCGCGACCGCAACACGCATACCGTTCATGGCACCAGCTGCCAGTGCGTCAATCGCATTACTGTGATCGCTCTTCGACATTTCAATGTCAGTCTGCTCAACCGCAACACTCTGCTCTGGAACCAGAAGTTTTGCCATCAGCAGGCTACCCGGAGCCGCCATAAAGCTGGCTGCAATCAGGTATTTCAAATCCACACCCAGACCGGCGTATCCGCCCAGCACACTACCCGCAACCGACGCCATACCACCAGTCATCACGGCAAACAGCTCTGAACGGGTCATTTGCGGCAGGAACGGTTTCACCAGCAGTGGTGATTCACCCTGAGACAGAAAGATATTACCGGTTGCTACCAGGGATTCTGCACGGCTGGTACCCAGAAGACGCTGGATACCACCACCGATCACTTTAATGATCCACTGCATGACACCTAGGTAGTAAAGAAGAGAAATGAGGGCACTAATGAAAATAACGAGGGGAAGAACGCGAACAGCAAAAATAAAACCAGAAGAAGCAAGATCACCAAAAAGGAACTTGATCCCTTCATCGGCAAAGCCGAGTACGCTAGCAACACCACTACTCATTGCTCCCAGCATTTTTTGCCCAACCGGTATATACAGTACCAAAGCGGCAAAACTGGCCTGTAACAATAACGCACCGCCTACCGTCCGCCAGTTAATGGCTTTACGGTTTTCAGAAAGCGCGTAGGCGCACAATACCAGTACCAGAATACCGGCCAAACTAATCAACAACTGCATTATTTCGTCCTGTTGTTTTGAATCTGTGTTGGGATGTCGAAAAATGAAGGTGTTACTGCCTGCAATACAACGGGGGACAATGCCTTCGGGGAGAAAGCAAAAAAGGAAGGAGCCACGCAAGAAAGCGTCGGCATGAAAGATGTGTCCGCCCAAGTGTAAAACATACAAGTCACCTAAATTAACAAGCTCAAAAATTGCCGGTCCAACTCCGTGGGTCGTTCACTTATCCATGGTGACAGCTTGTAACTAAGGTGGCTGAACTCGATGGTTCTGGCCGGAGGCGGAGTATATAGAGATCAGTCTCACATAATCAAGAGTAATAGCATTTTTTTTCATGACAAAATGCCAACTGAATACATTTAAAACAATACGGCCCTGGTTTTTAATCGTTTTCCAACAGAGCGCTAACACTTCTGTGGGATTTTTATGACACGACGAGCCTAATTTATAGGCAAAATTTCCAGGTTGTATCACAAACCCGCCACTCAGCTACTGACGAAGTACATTTTTGCCTCTACGGTTAAATCCGTCATCTTATCGAATCACTGCGAAGTATGTTGCTGAGTCAACCCTCGGGCGGATGCTAACCTTATGATGAAACTGAATCATTTATGGCCACCGTTCTTATGGCACAAATGGTTTGACCATCGGCGGTGCTACACAGTGCAAAGAATGATCAACCGTCAATCACAACAATTGAACCCTCGGCTGATGAAGAGGAAGTACTAGTACTTCGGGTTGCCCTACCTCAGACTCGTTATTGACTGGCCATTTACTGACTGTGTGACACATTGCTGTGAGATATTGCTTTAACGTGCTGTTTTGACATATTGCATTGACTAATTTTCAGGCCTCTCCAATGAAGAAAATTCTGGCTTTAACACTCTTCTTTTCCGGTTTACTCTCTGGTTGTGGGGTGGCGCAAAAACAAGCACCTTTCAATGGTGCGGAAGCCTGGCAGGAGCTGGAACAAGCTTTGCGTCAGCATTACGCTTATCTGCATCGTTCCGATCTGGACACCGATGCACTCTTCCAAGAGTTCGGCGCCCGCGCCACAAAGGCGACGACCCCTCAAATGTTTGCTGATATCAGCCAGCAATTCCTGCGTCACTTTACCGATCCTCACCTAAATCTGGGTCCATACAACAGCGAAGATTACAGTGTGTATCCAACAGGTTCAGACATTTATGCCGAATTTGTCCCTACCTCCCAAGCAGAAAGCACAAACAAAAGCGATACGCTGAAGTTAATGGTGCTCGATGTAAAAGCCGGCTCGGCTGCAGACATCGCCGGAATCCTGCCTGGCCAGGAAGTATTAACCATTGATGGCTTATCAGTAAAACACGCGGTCGAAAAAGTGTTTGGTGAACACTTTGGTCAGCTCACCGCAGCGCAAGTCAATTATGGCGCAAATATCAGTCTGGGGGGCTTTCGTAATCAGCCTCGCCAACTCACCCTCCGGCGGGATCAGCATCAACAGGCACTAACACTGGCAGCAAGCTACGATGCCATCAACACCCTGAAAGATGGTGCGACTGTAACGGTCAGACAGTTTGGTGAAGTCGGCTATATTCGTTTCAATAACTCGCTGGGAAACAATGAAACACCGGATGCATTTAAGGCTGCGCTGAATCAGTTACCCGAATCAACATCACTGATCATC
Organism: Photobacterium ganghwense; assembly: GCF_017329545.1. Lineage (NCBI taxonomy): Bacteria > Pseudomonadati > Pseudomonadota > Gammaproteobacteria > Vibrionales > Vibrionaceae > Photobacterium > Photobacterium ganghwense. The sequence goes on along the minus strand of NZ_CP071326.1, from coordinate 275,665 downwards.
GATCTGCGCAATACCCCAAGCGGTGGAAACACCGGTGTGGCGGAACCGATCCTGGGCCACTTTGCACAGGCTAAATCGCCTTATCAACGTTATCAGGTACAACAGAAAGGAACGCCATACTCGCAGGCAACGATGCAGACCGCTTATGCGACACCCACAGCGCCAGCCTATCCTCATCCTTTTGTCGTTCTGGCTGGCCACTGGACTGGCAGCATGGGTGAAGGGATGACGATAGGACTGGACGCACTGGGAGCTAAAGCGGTGGTTGGTACGCCAATGGCTAAACTACTGGGTGGCATAAAAACGATTCAGCTAACGAAAAGCCAGACCTGGCTGGAAGTCGGGTTTGAGCGGCTGTATCACATCAACGGTATTTTTCGGGAAGATTACCGGCCCACGATACTGACTCAATCTGCCGACCGGGATCCGCAGGGGAATGATCCCGCCCTGACAGCAGCAATCAACATTCTTATGACATCCGGAACACTTAGCACGTCTGCTCTTCATTCAGAAATGCACTAAGCCGGGCTTGGCGTTAAACGTTTGGAGTAAAAATAAGAACCAGATAAAAAAATGGGCGCCTAAATAGCGCCCTAAAAGGAAGTTGTGTGCAAATTAAACGGTTGAACCTTTCATAACCTCACTCATGAGATCGCATCGGGGGTCACTGTCTGGACAGTGCACAGTTCAATCGCTCAACCTTTAAATAGCAACCGGCAGGCCAACAATTGAGACAGAAACTCAAAAAAGAAAAAAATCACAGTTTCCATGCCAAATATCCTAAAAGATTTCATCTTTACTCAATGTGTCCGCAATAATTCAGCATGAATCACTTATTCAATGACGATTTCATGAAGGCTAATAATAGTATTTAATCGTCATTGACTGGATTAACCCGCTAACTTGCACCAAAATAGTCCACCCAATCCCCATTTCAGATCGGCTTTCTTTCCGGAGAATACGTACATATGGCCTTTTTATCAGGCACCCTGAAATCAACTCTATTGGCAGCAAGCGTATTCATTGTAGCCGGTTACACCAATGGTTCTCAGGCCTTTGAATTAAGCCTGTCGCAAAGAAACCTACTGAATTACACCGATACTTACGGCAATATTACCCTTCGCCATGCCCCTGACGTCCGTCTGCCCGATCCCTTGACCGTTGAAGGCAACTTAAATCTGGAACAAAGTAAAATCACTCAGTTACCCCGTGCACTAACAGTGGAAGGGAATCTCAACCTCGCATACAGCCATGTTACTCAGCTGCCGCAAGACCTGAACGTGAGTGGTTACATTAACTTGGCCCACTCTAAAATCAGACGTTTGAACAATGGCCTGCGAGTAAATGGGGACTTGAGCCTCATGGGCACCTCCGTCACAGAGCTACCACCTTACTTGTATGTTGGAGGAAACCTCTATCTGGCTAATTCCGCGATTCAGTCGCTCCCCCCATTTCTGGTGGTCGGCGGCAATATATATCTAGGCGGACTGGCTATTCACGACATTCCTGACGGCGTCAAAGTCGGCGGTACCATTTACCAATAAAGACGAATACTTCTGTGGTGAACGGCATCACCTCTGACGAAGATGCTGGCCGCTTTATCAATTTCTCAATATTGAGAGAAACTCATTTATTAATATATGAGTTAGTAAATTAAAAAGGGTTATTCAGCAGAAATGGATTCGAGCTCATCAAGGCCGATAACTGGGGTAGCTATGGCTGTAACGAGATTAATACGCTAACAAATTTGCAGTAAGAGCGATTAATTAAGAGCTAGCAAGAAAAATAAACCAGAAAAAAGATATTGCCAGAAACACTGGATCACTGTGTGCTTCTGGCTTTTCACATATACCATTCAAAGCAAAGCTAGAGTTAGCTTCAGAATATTACTTTGACTTGGTTTTCAGACTGTTTGCCTGAGACTTATAGTAAAACCATTGACGGCGGTTTCTATTAGACATTTTACACCTCTCATTTTCCTAAACGAGTAAGGCTGATATTTCACAACTTTTATATAATACCGTGCTTACTCAACCAACATTTTTTACTTAACCAATTACCTGTGACATCCCTATGACAGTTTGGTAAAAGAAAAACGTCACAACTCTCTGATAAAAAATCCACTAGGTCACCAACATGAAAAGTTACAGGTGGTAGTGCTCAGGAGTATAAGGCTTGCGATCGTACAGAAGTGAATGGGTATGCTCCTTAATTGACGGATTAAGGAATCCTCTGCTTACGTTTGCACCTCTGTTCGATCAACAACAAAATTCAATATAAGAGGCTAATTCTCATTTTGCAATACTATTTTTGCAATTTTTTTGTGATTCACATCACCTAATAAATGTAACAACGCATGAATTTCAAGATTAAGCCTCTGAATTTGAACAACGATCACACTGAAAGCCTGGTGAAAAAACATTCAACGCCTATCAGTTTTTTCTGTCTTGCCTTTGCCTTTGCCTTTGCCTTTGCCTTTGCCTTTGCCAAAAATCAAAATCACAATTAAAACACAAATGCAACATCTTATTGACACAATTGTGATCAATGATATGATGGCATGATGGTTTGCCAGAGGTGGTTGCTATGGGTATTCACACTATAACACTTGAACAAACCGCAAAAGCGCCGAAGAAACTCCTGTTTCAGCTCCTTTCTGATCATCAAAATCTGGGGCGTTTCTTCGATGGCAAGTATCGTCTGATCAAAGCCGGAAAACCCGAACAGAACGGGATCGGCGCTGTCAGAGAAGTCGATAGCGGACCTTTCACCATTCAGGAACAGATTATTGATTACAAGGAAAATGAGCACTTACACTATAAAATCATCCAGGGCGTCCCGGTCAATGAACACGGCGGCTGGATAAAATTCACCAGTCTGAACGCAGACCAAAGTCTGATCCATTACCGTATTAAGTTTTCTCCCAAATTTATGGGTACAGGCTGGATCCTACGCTATCTGTTTGAAGTTAAATTAAAAAAAGCATTAAGCAACGTAGCTGAATACAGTGAAACGACCTGGAATAAAGAGTAGCTGTTCCCGTGTCCTGACTTTATTGCATCATATTTATGTACCAAATCTTTCATATTCATCCGTTATTTTGATCTAGGCACTGGTCAAGCGCCTCCGTTAACGATTTACTACAGAACGGTTCGATACTGGATGAGGATTTTGATGATGCAACAACCGTTACTGACAACTTCCCGCCTGATTTTGCGCCCGTTTCAGCTTTCGGATGCAAATAAGGTACAAAAACTGGCCGGTGATGAACGTATCGCCAATGGTACGATCAATATTCCTCATCCATACGCCGATGGTATGGCAGGTCAGTGGATTGGAAAGTTACTGGCGGAATGGAACAACGGGCAGTCAGCAATTTATGCCATCACACTAAAAAGCACCCTGGAATTAGTGGGCTGTATTGGCTTGCGCAATATCTGTGACGGAAAAGCTCAGCTCGGCTATTGGATTGGCGTTCCCTACTGGGGCAATGGGTATTGCACCGAGGCAGCCGAACGAATCAGCGAATTTGGCTTTAAACGCTTAAAGCTCCATACGATTTACGGGCAGCACTTTAGCCGCGAGCAAAATCCGGGCAAGGTGATGAAAAAAATTGGGATGGCCCATGTGATGACTAAACCTGACGCTGTCCGGGTCAACATGATCACAGAAGATGTGGAATATTACGAAAAAAAGTGCCCGGAAACGGAAGCGGTGAGTTAAATTCACCGCTTATCTCTGACCCTTAACGTTCTAATGTCGACTGCTCAGTGCTGCACCAAGCAACCTGTTGACCTTCACTGCTCAAACACATAGTTCTAAGCGAACGCGGCCAGCCCATTCATGAACAACGTCAAATGAAGTACAGCGCCTGTTGAGGCCCCGAGGGATATAGCCATAAACCATATAGCCCTGAGCCCTGAGCCCTGAGCCCTGAGTCCTATAGTCCTATAGTCCTTAACAATAGATGAGCCTGACTCATAGAAACGAGGTTATTGAGAGTTGATTGCTCGTAATGCAGGTTATCAATGCAACATGCCCCATATAGGAATGAAATAACAGCGGCCAGACAACGTCAGTTTCATAATAAGAAGGCAAATTGGGCACTCTGATATGCATTATTTTATAAATTCATGAACAGAATAGGCCAACTTGGATAACAAAATCCGCTAAATCACGTTTCAGTGTAATTAATCTCTACTTTATTTGAATTTATTATAATCTTATTTCCCTTTTTTATTAATTACTTAATCAATATCACTACGAATTGTGCCACTTCTATCAGTGACATATAGCTATACTGTGATAGAGAAAGATCTGCTTATAAGTGATCTTCTTGATATCAAATGACGTTATACAATTTGTTATTAAGCGATGTTATCAATCGAAAAAACTGTAAATTGTTATATAAGCGTTTGATTAGTATTAGATTAAGCAAATAATGATAATCTTGTTGAAATAAATTATTCGATGGCAGGTCTTATAATGTGATTGTGGACTGTATGCACTCATAACTATATGCAGATACAACAATGAGCAAGCCACTGATAATGAGGTGAAGATTATGTCTAGCTTAAAAGTAATTACTGCTAGTGCTGTACTGATAATGTCATCATCTGCGATGGCGGATATTCGTGTAGCGGATACTCAAAATGGTGCATGGGTAACAGTGACAGAAAATGGTCAACCTGCTGCCAATGCCAGTGTGAGCGTCGCAAACGTCCCTCAACAACGTAAAATGTACAAAACTGATGAGAACGGTAGGGTATTCATTCCATTATCACTACAAAGCTCTCGTTCAGTGAAGTACAAAGCAACAACTGAAGACGGTAAACAGTCTTCACGCTTTGCTTTCCATTCGACCAATAATAAATAGTATGAATTAGTTAGTCAGGCCCTCTACGAGGGCCTTTCTTATGTTTCAACGGTTTAACGTTCACTACGGCGACTCAAATCGCGTGCAAGGACAAATGCCAACCCCAGCATTTGCAGAAACAACGCCAAATTTCGCATCCGTGATATTGACGCCATTTGCTCCCCGTACTCCGCAGTCAGTTCCAGGTTATCCAGATACAGTTGGTCAATTCTTTCTCGCTGGCTGTCCTGATACTCATTCAGAGCGGCCATCAGCTCTGGGACGTGGGCGGTTGTCAGCTCGGCGGGCAAGTCGGACAACCAGTAAGTGAGCGTATGTGTCAGTTGCTGTTGTACTTCAGACGGTAAAGGTTGTCCGGCCAACTCACTGGCCGTAACCAATGCCAATACCAATTCTCGTTTTCTTTCTACTGTTTCGATCTGCGTCCAGATAAGAGTAATAAGCTTTTCATGAGTTTGCTGTTGCTGAATCAAGCCATTCGCCTGCCGAGTCGCATCATCAATATAAAAATTGGTCAGTAGCGCGGATATAATATTGAGTAACAACCCAAATCCAACCAGCAACCAGGTCGGAACACGCCCTCTCCTGACACGACGCCCCCTGTCGATAGTCCGATTTGCCATTTGTCCCTCATATCAGTGATGCCTTATTGCCTGCGGCTGTTAGTTGCTTGTTCTGGCGGCCAGCTATGATTGCTCACGGCACACCTCAACGCAGTTTCGCTCACCTGTTCATTACTATCACCTATCCAGAACCTAATTAAAGTATGGCAGAAGTCATCGGTAGCAAGCTTAAGTGCGTATAAACAAAAAGCGGTTGTCATCACCCATTTTCATAGATGAAACAAAACCTTATTGGTTAACCCTATAAACTCTGTCTATCTTTAAAGTTCAGGGTTCGAATGAGAAGGAAGTAGAACAACATGGAATCTAACCGACAGTATGCAACACGAACAGTGCCCCTGACGGGCCAGGATCCCAACGCCAAACGGCACGCCATTAAAAACGCCTTCAATCAAACCTGGCAACTCTATGAATCTCTGTTTGATGTTATGAATAACGATCAGGCATACTTCATCAAAGCAGAACCATTACGTCATCCCCTCATTTTTTACTTTGGCCACACCGCCACGTTTTACATCAACAAACTCAAACTCGCCAAACTGATCGATGAGCGTGTTAACGAACATTTCGAATCCATGTTCGCTATCGGCGTAGATGAAATGTCATGGGACGACCTTGATGAGAATAATTATGACTGGCCGACAGTCGACGCCGTAAGGCACTACCGACAACAAGTCAATGCCCTGATCAACCAGCTCATTGATACTATGCCCTTACAACTACCGATTACCCCGCATTGCCCGGCGTGGGTAATACTGATGGGTATTGAGCATGAAAGAATTCATCTGGAAACCTCATCCGTTATTATTCGTCAGCTGCCGTTGTCTGAGGTCACCCCCCACCCTGAGTGGTCCCCTTGTGACGCCACAGGCAGGGCTCCGAGCAACTGTTTACTGTCGGTATCAGGCGGTCACATCAGCCTTGGTAAATCGGATGCCGAACCAACCTACGGCTGGGACAATGAATATGGCCAGCAAAGTTTTCATGTTGAAGATTTCAAAGCCTCTAAGTATTTGGTGTCGAATCAGGAATATCTGGAGTTTATTAATGCAGAAGGCTACCGCCATACGCGATTCTGGAACGAAGAAGGAAAAGCGTGGCTCGCCTACACCAAAGCCACCATGCCGCGTTTTTGGCGCTATCATGACGGCCAATGGCTGCAACGCAACCTCACCGAAGAAATCCCGTTGCCATTGAACTGGCCGGTGGAAGTCAATCAACTGGAGGCCAAGGCGTTCTGTAACTGGAAAGCAGAGCAAACTCAACGCAATATCCGGTTACTGACAGAAGCGGAATGGTATTTATTGCGCCACAATATAGAAACTGATTCACCTGACTGGGACGAGCCGCCGGGTAACATTGAGTTGAGCTACTTTGCCTCTTCCTGCCCGGTTGACCGCTTCGAACATGAGGGCTTTTGCGACATAGTCGGCAATGTGTGGCAATGGACAGAAACCTGTATTGACGGATTCCCCGGCTTTCAGGTCCATCCGCTCTACGACGATTTCTCCACCCCCACCTTTGACGGCCAGCATAATCTGATCAAAGGAGGCTCGTGGATTTCAACCGGCAATGAGTCCATAAAATGGTCACGCTACGCCTTCCGCCGCCACTTTTACCAGCACGCCGGTTTCCGCTACGTAGAGTCCCGTCAGGCACCAGAAACGATGGCCTCGCTCAACATTTATGAAACTGATGAGCTGATTTCCCAATATCTGGAATTCCATTACGGTGCCGAGTATTTTTCAGTGCCTAATTTCTGCGTTAACGGCGTGAAGCAATGCTTACAGGAAATTCAGCTAAGCCATACCGCCAGGGCCCTAGACATCGGCTGCTCCGTCGGACGCGCGTCCTTTGAATTAGCCCGGACCTTTAAACACGTCGATGCTATTGATTTCTCTGCCCGTTTTATTCAGCAGGCTTACTCCCTCACCGAGCAGGGCGAAAAACGCTACACTATCAAAACGGAAGGGGAACTGGTCGAGTTCAAAAGCATCACCCTTGAGGATCTGGGGTACACATCCATCGCCGATAAGATCAATTTTGTGCAGGGCGATGCCTGTAACCTCAAACCACAATTCACCGGATATGACCTTGTCTATGCTTCTAATCTGGTTGACCGGTTGGGAGATCCGAAACAGTTTTTATCTACCATCCACCAGCGAATCAATGATGGCGGTTATCTGGTCATCGCTTCACCTTACACCTGGCTAAGCGAGTACACGCCAAAAGAAAAATGGCTGGGCGGATTCAAAGTTCATGGGGAGAACTTTACGACGCTGGATGGCCTGACTGAAACGCTGATCCCACACTTCGAGCTGATTGCGGTAAAAGAAATCCCGTTCGTGATTCGCGAAACTAAACGGAAATTTCAGCATACGGTGTCGGAAATGACCATCTGGCGCAAGCGAGAGGGAAACAGCTAGCCCAATATCGTCACTGAAGAGTTATCAGGCTTGCATAAAGACAGCCAAAAGGCTCTGTGGTACTGTACGGCTTCGTTGTCGTACTGTATCGCAGAGTAAATTGTGAAAACCCCTTGTGTCGCTAAATGCAAAAATAATGAAGGTATCTGTAGCGGATGCCACCGTACCATGAGTGAACTAACGGCCTGGCGTGAAATGGGTGACGAACAGCAAGAACAGCGTATTGACGAAATTCAAGGCAACTGCTCAACCCACCGCTGCAGCCAGTGTGGTGAACCTGCGTACTGCGACATCAGTGCCGGAAAAAGTACCTGTTGGTGTTTCGAGCTAACCAAGCGAGATACGTCTGGTATTGCACCTGGTCTTTGTCTGTGCCGAAAATGCCTTGAGAAACTGCCTTTGCTTTAATCCTGACTCCGATTCATAGATCCATTTAACAGCTTTGGCTTCGAATCAACGTTCAAGTAATGCCACCCCTCGACGGCTGGCTTTTTACTCCATCGCCACGTTTAATTGATCTATGCACATTGTCGCCTAGTAATACTGTCACCTATAATCCCCCGCTTGAATTGGAAATGCCGGTATTCATATGGTTTCTCTTCGCTCCATGATTGTCTTGCTGCTTACGACCAGTTTTGCTGCATCAGGCTCTCCCCTGAATCAGGGCAACAACGTGCTACCTGATAATGAAAAAATATGCCTCGAGTCCGTGGAGGCTCTGCTTGGTCAACAGCAGATACTGTTTAGTGATCGCCATGCTGATCCAGAGGTTCGCCGTCATGCTGAACGGACAATTGATGCCAGCCGGGATGCTTATGCCAGACACGGCAGTTATTGCGATGCACAGAAGGCCCTGCAAGCACACAGTCAAGAAAGTGACACTCGTTCCAAACCCGGTGAAATCAGCGTGTTCCGAAGCCAACAAAGTTAACTTCCAGCCTAATAGTTAAGATTCTGATTCGAACGACAAAGTGCTACTATTATACAAAACCGCCGACCGTCAAATGTCTGACTGTACGGACAAATCCGTCTAAGGTGATGTATATGAAAAAATGGCTCATCCCTTTCAGCGTCGTTCCTTTCTTAGTGATGGGCTGCGACACTGAAATGAAACAGGGATTTTCGGAACAAAAACTGCAACAAAGCTGGGTGCTCACCAAAGTAGACGGTAAAGCAATTACAATTACTGAACCCCGAACCGTACCGGGCATGTCGATTGATGCCAACTTGAAAGTCTCCGGATTCAGTGGCTGTAACCGCTTTTTTGGTCAGGCTGAAGTGAAAGAAGGGAATAAGTTTCGCCTGACGGGGATGGGGTCTACCAAAATGGCCTGCATTCAGGAAGACCAGGCAAAAGTGGAATCCGTCATGACCAAATCCCTGCAAAGCTGGAATAACGCTGCGCTGGAAAACAATATTCTTACGCTCACTTCAGAACAGCATATCCTGACATTCATGCCGGAAAATGTTGTTGAGGAAAAGGCGACGCAGTAACGTCCTAATTTTTCATTCTTATTCAGACACGCAGCCATTTTGGCTGCGTGCTGCTTTTGGAAAACTGACCACCATGAAACTAACCAAACGACAGGCAAAAGCGGTCAATCATGCCCTCACCCACTGGGAATCCGAAGGGATGATTCAGGCCGACCAAGCCAGTGAATTACGACAAAGTTACGAAGTTGTCGGCTTTGACTGGAAACTGCTGGCTGTCTACTCATTCTGGATTGCCATTACCTGCTTTATTATTTCCATCGCCGTTTTACTGGCTGATGACTATCTCATGGAGCTGCTGGCCAAAATTATTGATACCCCTGCCAGCGTACTCGCTGTCATCAGCGCAATACTGGCGGCTCTGGCATTCCGCCTTGGATTTCAGCGCCGCCAGCGTTTTCCGGACAAAGCCATCAGTAATGAGGCAATTTACTTTTTTGGCGTATTACTCAGCGCCGTGTCTGTGGGCTTTCTGCGCGAAACCTCGCTCTTGGAATCACTCCATATAGTCTGGTTCCTGCTCATTCTGACAGTACTGTATGCAGCACTTGCTCTACGCCTCAGCAGTATGTTGATCTGGATGTTTGCTTTGCTGGGGTTCGCTGCCTGGGGGCTGGAACTCATCAGCCTTCTGGCTGAACCCGGTGGCTACTTTCTTGGACTGAACCTGCCTTGCTGGATGATTGTGATAGCCCTTATCGTACTCGGTGGTTCAAAGTGGCTGGGCCGCTTATCTCAATATGTGACTCTGTACGAACCAACACGCTTTGTGGGCCTGTTGTACCTGTTGTCGGCACTGTGGCTAGTGTCTATCTTCGGTAATTACGAAAATGCAGCCGAGTGGTCACAGGTTTCTCAGCTGCGTATGCTGCCATGGGCTTTCCTGTCGGGAGTGGTTTGCGTCGCGCTGCTGGTCTTTGGCATTCGTCAGGAAGATAAACTGGCGCGGGGCTTTGGGATCACCTTCTTACTGATTAACCTTTATACCCGCTACTTCGAGTACTTCTGGGATGCCATGCACAAGACCTTGTTTTTTGCCATTTTGGCACTCAGCTTCTGGGTCATTGGCTCTCAAGCCGAAAACTTATGGCAGCTCAGCCGTCGCGGTGAAAACCGTTCTGCGGATTAACTGACCACGAAAAACGCGGCAGCCTTATCGGCTGCCGCGTTCCGTTAATACCCTCTTCCATACCCGCACAGCCAAATCATCGATCCGGCTTTGGTACCAGGCTCCGTCTTAGGCCTGATGACTAAGCAGGTAGGCATCCGCCTCATCTTTCCCCATGTAACGACCCAGCGTTTTAGCAGGCACATTACGTAAGTCCACGACAATCAGGCCGTCCAGGGCATCATTAAAATCAGGGTCAACGTTAAAGCACACCAGCTTTCCGTTCAGTCCCAGATATTGACGCAACAACACCGGCACTCCTTTTCCGCCGTCCAAGCGTCCAATCACCCGTGACAGCAGTTGGATATCCGCCAGAGCCGCCAGCATGTCCGGTTGCCAAAATGTATCGGCACCTTTGTCCAAAGGGTTGCTCGGCGCCACCAGTTTGGCATTGGCCGTGTCATAGTGGTGAAACGCCATACTGTCAGCCAGGAGATGACGCGCTTCCGGGCTGTAGTCGTTGCTGATACTTACCGGCCCGAACAGATGAGTGTAACCCGGGTGACGGGAAACAAACGTGGCAATCCCTTTCCACAACAGCATCAGCGCACTCAGGCTTTTCTGGTACTCACCGGCAATCACCGAACGCCCCAGCTCAATAGACTGCCCCATCTGACGAATAAATCGCTCATCGTATCGGAACAGTGTACGGGAGTAGAGCCCGTTGATTCCCTGCTTGGCGAAAATTTGATCCACCAGCCCCAAGCGGTATGCTCCAACCAGGCATTTTGCTTCAGAATCCCAGACAAACAGGTGATGATAGGCAGCATCAAACTCGTCAATATCCGTCGCTTTTCCGGTACCTTCACCAACAGCCCGAAAGTTAATTTCCCGTAGCCGTCCAAGTTCGGCCATTACCGCTGGGATCCGATCTGCGGTGGCGCAATATACCTCAAACGCACCGGAAGAGAGCAAGTGCTCACTGGCCGTTAACTGTTTGATATCGTTTTCGAGATCCGAGACAGACATAGGTGCAACAACCGGTTCTTTCTCGCCCGCGTCCAATATTGTCTCTGCCCGAAGATTGGCTTTTTTAAGCTGGCACCCCAGCAAATAAGTATTCAGGCGCAGATAATTCACCAGCTGACGTTCTTCCAGCCCTTTTATTTCGCCGTACCCAATGTTCTCTCCAATCGCCAGATTAATCTGCCGGTCACGTTTGTTGAGCAACTCACGCCCCAGCATCAGAGTACGCAGCAACGGGTGAATTCGCCCCGCCATGTAAAAACGGTGACTGTTACGACCATCAATGTACACCGGCACCGTTACGGCCTTATTTTTACAAATCAGACGGCTAACCGAATGGCTCCAGGTTTTATCTGTAATCTGCCGGGTCGCCTTGTCATAACCGGACACTTCACCGGCAGGAAACATCAGCAACAATCCACCTTCCGCCAGATGGCGATTGGCTTCCCGCAGGGCGCGGATATTAGCCTTGATCGCTTTTTCCCCTTCGAATACGTCCACACCGATAAACAGCTCATCCAACTCCGGCACCGTTTTCAGATACTGGTTAGCCAGAATTTTTACGTCATGGCGGACCGCTCGCAGAATCTCTGCCAGTATCACGCCTTCGACACACCCGAGCGGATGATTTGCCACCACTACCGTCGGGCCGCTTTGTGGAATATGCTGAATATTACCTTGCTGCACCTGATACTGAATGCCAAGCACATCCAGGGTAAAGCGCAAGAACGCCGACACATCCCCACCTGCGGGGCGATTGGCATAGAACTTATTCAGTGTTTTCAGGCCTGTTGCCCACTCAGCAACATGCTCTCCCATTCCAAACGGGGTTTTCCTTGGCAATCGAAAAGGGCTCGCTATGTCCATAATGTTTCCTGCAAAACCTAACCTGTTGTGGGAAAAATTATGAGAGTTCGACATGACTGATCTGTGTCACTTTTACGGCAGAACAATGAGAGAAAAAAGACGGTTTAATGAAAGCGACATCCTGCTCCGGCAGGATATGAAATTAGGGTATGCCCCGGATAGCTGCTATCATCAGCAAAAATAACGGAGAAAAAGACAATGAAATCAAAACGCTTTCTTGCCGCTCTGCTGGCCGCCGCAGCGTTGTTGGCTGGCTGTTCCGATGATGAAGTGGGCGACGTCAGCCTGGGTATGTTTACCTTGAAAGATAAACCTATGTTTACCAACACTATAACACAACAATTTTAACTGATGAAATCAATGTATGATATAATGTCATAAGTCACATAAATACAAGGACATACAAATGAATAATATGCTAAAAGTGGTATTGGTCACTGCTCTTCTAGCTGGGTGCTCTGATAGCGAAGTTGGTGACGTATCACTTGGCGTTTTCACCTTAAAGGACATAAAGGTATCGAATTTAGATGATGAAAAGATCCCAGGGGTGACTTGTCACATTGCTTCTATTGAGGCCGATTTTAGCCTTTCTGACCCTAGTGACAGTTCTATATCTTGTCGTCAAACGGGTGATATTACTCCTGAGATGATTGCAACTATCGACAAAAGTAAATCTGGTGAGGTTGTATTCAAACAATCGAAAAGTATTTTCTTCAAATCGATGAAAGTAAGGCGTATTTATGATGCGGATAACCAAACATTACTCTACCTCTCATACACCACTAAAGAGACTGATGGTAGTTTCAAGCATAGCCTTTCTACTGTACCACTTTGGGGAACTGCTGCTTATGTTGAACCAGTTAAAGCAAATAGTGCCAATTAACCACCGAGCACGTCTGACTATTTGTAATAGTTTATTCAACATCCCCAATGTATACGCTCATGTACGACTGTAAGTACGAATGCCTTCGCTAATCGTATATATCAACAACACCAAACTTGGCCATCTAACCAAAGTTACCGATGGCCGAATGCAATTTTGCTACGACGAGAAGTGGCTGGCACAGTCGGACGCGAACCCTATTTCGATATCTCTTCCACTTCAAATCCAACCGCACAGAGGTGACCATGTAGCAAATTACTTTGAAAATCTATTGCCTGACTTAACTTCAGTACGCCGAAACATCCAGAATCGCTATCAGACCACTTCAACACACGTGTTTGACTTATTACACGCAATCGGTCGAGACTGTGTAGGCTCATTATCATTAGTGCCTGAAACTGAAATTGTGGATAGTTTAGCTCCATCCATGTTGGAGCCACTTCCAATTGACTGCTTACACGACATATTATCTGCACATAAGCATGACATCCCACTTGGAATGCTCAATGAGCTAAGTAATTTTCGTATCACAGTATCTGGTGCTCAAGAGAAAACCACACTGTTGAAGATGAAGAATAATTGGTATTTACCTAACTGCAATTATCCCAGCACTCATATTCTCAAGTTCCCAATCGGTTTTATTCAGCAACCATTCGCGACGCTAAACATGACTGAGAGCGTTGAAAATGAGTACTTCTGTATCAAACTAGCAGAAGCAGTGGGCTTTAAAGTGCCTCACGTGGAGATATTAGACTTTAATAATGTGAAATCTTTAGCTGTTGAACGATTTGACCGAGTTTGGTCTACAAGTGAAAGTGTCCCTATAAGGTTAACTCAAGAAGATATGAGCCAGGCAATGTCTTTACCGACCAACTTGAAATATCAGAGTGACGGAGGAATCGGTATTACAGAAATAATGCAGCTATTGAACGGTTCAACAAACGCACAAAAAGACCGTGATGACTTTATGCGCTTTCAAGTTTTTCAGTGGTTAATTGGTGCGACTGACGGTCATGCAAAAAACTTTTCAATTTTTATTGAGGCCAATGGTGCTTATAGACTAACCCCCTTCTACGACATTATGTCAGCCTTCCCCGCATCAAGTGGCAGAGGCATTAACACACGTAAACTAAAACTAGCGATGGCTCTCAAATCCACTTCAAGCGGCAATAAGTGGCATTTAGAAAAAATCTATCCGCGTCACTTTATTGCAACAGCAGAAACTGTTGGTTTCTGCACAGTTCGAATGCAAGAGATACTTGACGAGTTTGTTGTCACATTTCCTAACGCCATTGAACAAGTAGTTAACCTGCTACCTAACGGCTTTCCTGCTCAAATCATAGATTCCATTGCCAGCAATTCGCTTAGAATCCTTGGTAAAATAAAACTCTAGCCGATCAGGGGATAGCGGTTTTGGCAAAAAATGAGTTGGACAAACCTGATCTAGCTACAACCAGCTAGCTCGAAGATGTCGGATAGGCGACACCTGTTACCAGATGCCGCCCTCCTAAGATGTATGGACTCCCTTTCCTCAGGGAGCTACGGTTGAAGTTGACCAAAACCTAACCAAGAGTCCATACAATGCAAAAATATAACGTTATAGCGATTGATTTGGCAAAAAATGTCTTTCAGGTTTGTAAATTAAGCCCACAAGGAAAAGTTATATACAATCGCGAAATTAGCAGAACGAAGCTCAAAGAACTTCTAATTAAAGAGAAGCTTTCATTAGTGGCCATGGAATCGTGTTCAAGTGCTCATTATTGGGCGAGATATGCAAAAACCGCTGGTCATCAAGTCAAAGTGATCAATGCTCGTGCGGTTAAGGGATTTCAAACAAAACAAAAAACAGATAAGAACGATGCTCTTGCTATTGCCACCGCAGCATCACTTGAGCATATCTATAGTATTCGAGTTCAATCTGTGGATGAGCAAGCAATGCAATCAATGGAACGAGCCAGAAATTTAGCTCTCACGCACCAGATAGCTCAAAGTAATCATATTCGTGGATTACTGTCAGAATTTGGGATCATTCTTCCCCAAGGATTAACTTCGTTAAGAGAAGGGATTCCATTTGTTCTTGAAGATGCACAAAATGGATTACCTGATCGGTTCAGAGCCGTACTTCTTCGGTTGTGGGAACATTTGCTTGTTCAGATAGATCATCTGGATGATCTGACTAAACAGCTAGAGATAGCAATTAAAGATAATGATGTGTGTCAAAAGCTAATGAAACTTGAAGGTGTTGGTCCTTTAGGGGCTTTAGGTCTTGCCCTGCGATTAGGGAAAGGCGAGAACTTCTCAAGTGGAAGAAGTGCCTCAGCCAGCATAGGCTTAACACCAAAACAGCATAGTTCTGGCGGTAAAGAACGTATTGGGCATATATCAAAGAAAAGTGCCGACATGCGACTCCGTTCAACTCTTTTTCAAGGAGCGCTTTCGGTCGTTAGCCTGGTAGTGAATCGCCCAGCTAGAACAAATAAAGAACAATGGTTAAAAGCTTTAGTAGAGAGACGTGGGAAGAAAGTTGCTGCGATTGCGTTAGCAAATAAAACCGTGCGAACAGCTTACGCTCTTTTAAAGAATGACTCAGTGTACCAGCTAGAAAAATTAGCTTGATATACCGAGCATAATCAACATAGAACTATGGTAAAACAGGTAAGACCGACCAATAGAAGCTAGTTGGGTTCTAAGGCACAATGATGCCGTTCCTAAGACTTAGCCTATTGGTGCGACTACATTTTAGGGCGAGGTAGCTCCTCAAGAAAGCCCGTATATAAGAGCGCATCTATACTTGTTTTTATTTTGTTTTTTGTTGATTTTCCGAGGGAGTCCATATAAGAACCGTACGTGCAACTTTCACTGCATACGGCTCAAGCCTCCACTAAGGCGTTATTGTTACCCAGCAACTCACAAAGCAGTGGCGACAGGATCAAACCATGAGTTACGACCTGTATTTTTCACCTTACGTTCATTGAGAAAACCTTCCCAAAAAGGATCGAACAGGGTCGCTTGACTCATGATTTTTTACATGTCGCTTGATTGGCACTTGACCGATTTGAAACAGTCGGATCACGCCCTACAGTCCATCCTTTTTAAACCAGCCATGGAAAATCCATTGCCCTTGATAGTTTAGAAAGTACTTGTGTGCGATCCATTTACGTCCCTTGTTTGGGTGACGCCTGACTGACCATCGCCATAACGCTAGAAACATCTGATGACCAACATAGCCGAAGGTTTGTTTAGCAACACAGTGGCGATAGTAATTCGCCCATCCTCGTAGCTTTGGATTCATCATCTTAATGAGATCGGCTACTGGGATTGTTGCGTGTTTTCTAATGAGGTCACGCATGTTTCGTAAGAATGATATTGCTCGCTCTACCGCTTACTATCAGCCCATCGGACTCTCTGCTGAGGAGATCACGTTACGACGTATGATTGACGAAATTCATCTGCAGTATCCGTTTATGGGCAGTCGGCGCATTCGAACTGAGCTGGCTAAAAAGGGCCATAGCGTTAATCGTAAGCGTGTTGTTCGACTCATGCGCGATATGGGGATTGGGGCGATTTATCCCAAGCCCAAAACGACGCTGGCTAACAAAGCACACAAGGTGTATCCCTACCTGTTGCGTGATATCGAAGTCACTTACCCAAACCAAGCTTGGGCGATTGATATCACGTACATCCCGATGGCGAAGGGATTCCTGTACCTCGTTGCGATTATCGACTGGTATAGCCGCAAAGTGCTGGCTTGGCGACTATCCAACACCATGGACACGAGTTTTTGTATCGAAGCGCTTGAGGAAGCGCTGAAGCATTATGGGCCACCTGATATCTTTAACTCAGATCAAGGCAGCCAGTTTACCAGCACAGAGTTCACACAGAAGTTAATTGAACATGACATACGTATAAGCATGGACGGGAAAGGCCGCTGGGTTGACAATGTTTTCATTGAGCGATTATGGCGAAGCCTGAAATATGAGGAGGTTTACTTAAAGGCTTATACCACGCCCCGTGAAGCCGAGCTTGAAATCGGCAACTACATGGTGTTTTATAATGAAGAGCGTAACCATCAAGGACTGAATAACCTCACTCCTGATGAGGCCTACTTCGGTAGGCAAAGATACGCAGCATGAGCTGGGTCAACCACTTAAGAAATGAGCTTATGTGTCCAACCAGCGGGGTCCACTTCTATAACACCGACGACGCCGTTGCGATAATTACAGGAACTACATCATGTAAAAAGTTAGACAGGATAAGCCTTAGAGCGAGATTACAGGGCAAGTCTCGTGTAACCGACCCATCGATCTAGGATTTTAGTTTAGTATAATTAAATTTTTTAATCTATTCGCGTACTCTAAATTGAGCCAAGGTTCCTGTATTAGCTCCCATTGAACAGATGATTCAAGCTTGAAGTTAAGAACCCCTAAAATAACTCTTTCAATGAGTATCGTTAGATGTAAAGTTGCAACTGCCAATCCTTGATGGTCAACATTATGATTACCTTCATGTGCTAAGTGATTTCTAATATTAAGCAATCCACTTTTTCCTCGGATTGACCAAAGATCTTCTTTAAAAACTCGATGTTTAGATAAAAAATTATCGATTGAGTCAGCAGCAGAAGTTTTTTTAATGTCTGAAGTTAGGTTCATTAGCATTTGGTATACTTCATGGTCGACTTTTTTATGTGGCTTTGCCGCTTCTTTTATTAATTGAATGGATTTTGACCTTGTTTTATCTAGCTCTAATGTAAGGCTCAGTTTTTTAGCATAAGACTCCAAAGCTGTGAATAAGGCCATATATTTAGCATCATCTCTACGTTGCACTGATGAACAAAGATCAAAGCTAAGTTTATGTACCATATCCTGCTCTGATTCTTCCAATCCATAATAATTCGATAAACCTATATTGATCATTTTTTCTAGCTCATCAACTTTACGGCTCACTAAATAAGATCGAGGCTCATATAAAGCATAATTAGTCTGTATCGCATTTAGTGGATACTTCCAGTGTCTAATATATTCATTTCCCGTTTGATGTTCCCAACCTAAAACCAATACTCTTTGGCGTGAAACAAAAGACAATATATCAAGTAAGGGCTGGATTATATTAATGATAGATTTAGGGCTAGTATTAGGTCTGCAATATTCAACTTCTAGCCTATAGCCATGTAACTTTAATGAGCCACTATCATTAAGCATTGCGGATTCAATACTATATTTTTGTAAAACAATTTCGCCAAGAGTTGGGTGACTGAACATAGCTATTTGGCCAATGCCATTTAGACCATCTTCCAAACGTAATGTATTAAAATATTCAGTATCAGATATGTAAATTGAAAAGCTATAATCAGACGACTTAAGAGGCATTTCTATAGTCAAACTTTTTATATGACTCAGACCTACTGGGGTTGAACCAAGTTTTCTTTTTAAAAGGGTATCGGTAGTTAAGCTTCGGTAATGAACATCTTCTAAAGTAATTATTTCAGTCCCTTGAAGAGTTTTAATCTGCCAAGGAGTCTTGAGGTTCGGTATAGGCATTGTCTCATTTGGAATTCCAACTCGGACCTCTGCAGGCTGACCAAAAAGCAAGGGTAATGTAACAGAGCAATCAACCATAATCGATTTACCATCTTGATCAGTAAGTTTTGCGTCTGCTGATATTTTCTTTCTATAACAATCCAAGTTATTCACTTCCTCTGTTAGCTACTAATATGCTCAAGGTATAACATAATGTAACATTGATTGATGCTCACCAGATACCTACAAATCCTTCCTCAAAGCACCAAAAACAACGAGCGTTATACCCACTGTTTTCAGTTCTACCCGTGACTAACTCCACTAACCAACGCAGCCACATTAGTACTTGCCTATATCAACGATGTGCGTAATGAGTCGAAGTTTTAGGACTCTGATGCCCTAACAAATACTGAACATTGAATAGCCACCGAGTCAGTAGAAACTTAGTAGTACTACTGAAATCTGTGTGCAGCTGGACGCTTATTTGAACATTGCTAACTGACTGACCGAAACACACAATGGGGCAAAGGCGTGTTTACCGAGAACTGTACCAGTACATCCTTGGGCAGAGAGCAGTTTCGGATAAGCGAATATTCACAAACTATAAATTAACTTAAATACAGAAAAATCAAGTCATTGTTCTGGTTATGTGGTGGTAGTAAACTCCTACACCACTATGCAACTTGTAGTCATGCATTGCACTCCGAATGCAGCTTTGTAAGACACTTAAATCTGACTACGGGGTCATGCTTAAACTAAAAATTAATCATAAAAAGATGATATTAAAAACGAACTTCATTGGAAAACTACTTGGTGTTGAGTCATTCTCAATCGAAAACAACGCAATCTATAAAAACACGAAGGATGGACGTTCTTAGTACCCTTTACTAAATTCCCAATCCTTTGCCGTGCTTGAAAAGTCATTCCTTGGCTCAAAGATAAGCCTTAAAGTTGGTGGGCAATCAATAAAAATCAAATATCTGGCAAAAAATGGGGCTGAAGAGTTCCTCGACCAGATTAACAACAGTATCGCACAGCAAGTTATTGATTACATTAAGCCTATTTTCTCAGAGTTTAGTAATAGTGTCATGAAGCACTATCCAAGGGACTCTTGGATTGAACAAATTACAGACGTGTGTCAAAGCTTGAATGATAGTTATCAAGCACAACCTGATAAATGGAAGCGATATCTTCCCGATGAGCACATCATTAGAATCGAGGAAATCATCAGTTTTCATCCCGTTAATGCTGCTAAAATTCGAGCGCATCATGAGGCATATCAGCTTTCCCAGCGTCAGGAATTCTTCGATGTAGTCGAATCTAATCCATTAACCCAGGAGCAACGTCTTGGTGTTCTGCGTTCAAATGATCGCAACATGGTCTTAGCCGCGGCTGGTACGGGCAAAACATCGGTAATGGTAGCAAAGGCACTAGATCTCATCGATAGAGGACTGGCAAAGCCTTCCGAAATATTGGTCTTGGCCTACAACCGAGCTGCCGCTGAAGAGCTTAAAGAGCGCCTCGCAGACAAAGCTACTAAAGGAAATATTTCTCTAGACTCATCACCTCACATCTCGACATTCCACGCCCTCGGTCGTCATCTACTTCGTGAAGCTGGCATACCGACACACATGAGTATCTTTACTGAGGATAGCTTTGCCTTACAACAGTGGGTAACAAGTTGGATACACTCATATATCAGTGAAGACCCTACCCGCATCTTTGATCTTATTGAATTATCCAAACCCATACTGTTGTTGACCAATCGCAAGTTTTCCTGCTAGATGATAAGGTCGGAAAGCAAGATGGTGTCTACGACAGAGTTGAAGAGGTCGTAAAAAAAATTAGGGCCAATGATGTCAATGGCAGCATTGCCATAATTGCGCGATACAACTATTTGCTCAGCGACACAAGAACGGCTTTATCAAAGGCCCAATTAACTGACAACGTCTACTTTTGGAGTTTCCACAAATCCAAAGGGCTTGAAGCTGACTATTGTGTTCTGATTGGTTTCTTCCAAGGTAAGAGTGGATTCCCGAACGAAAACCGAGATGACGCAATAATCGAAGCTCTACTACCATCATTAGACTCCTATCCACACTCTGAGGAACGCAGGCTACTCTATGTTGGTATTACCCGAGCGAAGAAAAAATGCTACATCATTGCGAACCCCTCGGCACCATCAGACTTTATAACAGAGTTGTTAGCTCCCAAATATGAGCTAAACATTGCTTCCACTGCCTTTCAAGAGCAATACCGAAGGATTTTCAAATGTCCAAACTGCGAAGATGGATATTTAAGGCTTATTCAAGGTAAGTTTAGTGAATTTTACTCGTGTAGTTCTGGTCTCGGCTGTGATGTAGGTAAGGCGCGAGTATGTAGTAAATGCAGAGCACCTTCTATCGACACAAGAGATGCAAGTATCTGTAATAACCCAGCCTGCAACAACAAACTAAAAATATGTAACAAATGTGGGCGTCCAATGAAAAAACGTCAAGGGAATTTTGGTGAATTTTGGGGATGCTCAGGTTACGGTATAAAAAACGACCAATGCACAAATACATCTAAATTTTAAAACCGAAAGGATTTGCTCGGGAGCAAAAGCTCCATAATGCAAGGCCAAGGCCTTGCATTATGGATGCGAAACCTGCGGACTCAACCTAACCCAAATACTTTTTCTTGGTTTAATAAAATAATTAATCTAATGCGCATTTACATCAAAGCGACATTCATCGCACATAAGCTTTATAATACTTTGCATAAGCCGTTAGTATTTTTAGGTACAAATCTGGCCACTATCTAGAAGAACCGTCTAGCTCAAAACTCACAAAGGGGCAAAAGTGCGTTGCAGTTATTAAATGGGGAAGTGTTTTTCCTCATACTCTTCAACCAATGCAGCGAGCCTTTCAAGCTCATCACCTTCAGGGGTGCTAGGTTCGGCTGCATCAAACAGTGATTGCTCTTTGCTATGGCGTATCGAGGAGCTGCCATTTTCCCTCAATAAACATAGCTGCGATGTTACAAGCCCACTTCCCGAATGCCCAAACTGCGGTAATTATGCGCGGCCTGCTATCCACATGTTCAATGATGCTCAAGGAATGGCGTGCGTACAAGCCTTCAATGGGATAGATTTGACGACTGGCAATATTCAATCGAAGCGAAGCATTTAATCGTTGTAGAAATTGGCGCAGGGCAAGCTATACCCACTGTTCGAATACAATCAGAAAAGCTTGGTGTGCCGATCATACGTATCAACACTGCCATCGAAGATGCTTATGTCGAAAATGGAGTGTCTCTGCCAGTAAGCGCCCTAGAAGCCCTCGAAGGAATCCAGAGACATTTAGTAAAACGCGCCCCCCAATATGCCTCAGCTGTTTGAAACAGTTCGCCATCTCGAACTAGAGGGCACCCATGAGACCTGCTTACTGGCGACTGGTCAAATTTCCTTACCCAACTTACTACCCCAAGTTAGTTATCTTCATTTTATGCTTTTCACCACAGTTATAACCATCCCAGGCAATCACTTCGAAAACGTTTGAAATGGTTTGACTAAGGTGGTTAAAGTCATGCCTTGCAGCATGACAAATACAAATGTAACGCTTCTAGATAAGTTTATAGTTAATGGCTTTATGAAAGTGGGGGCTGCCATTATCTACGTTTTCTAATTTCATACCGCAATACGGGCAATGAATGATGTTAAAGGCAGTTTGCCACAGCAACTCCCCGACTTCATTAAGTTCATGACTCAGTTCCAAATCCATTTCTGATGCAGATTCAGAAATAAACAAAAACCATTGCTCATTCGTCGTGTAGTGATCTGTGTAGTACACTTGAACATCTGACGGAAGATTTTCACAGTGATGTCGCTTTGCCATTAGGCTTCCCCATTTTTAAAAAAAGCAAAAAGATTCAGTTTCTCTCACACGTGCGATTTCTTTCGATTTCCAACGATTACAACCATAAAGCCCAGGAACTCGATTACCCTTCTTATCTACGCTTGTAAAATCAATTGTAGAAGCTTTGCTCTCTGAACGATTTGTTCTAGAGTGACAATGTTCATTAAATCTTTTGCCAAAATGAGATCTTCTAAGTTTGAGTGTGCTATTCTGTTCTTCGACGGTCAATTTATTTGCTTTTAGCATAGCTTCCTCGTCTGAGATCTCATCGTTATCAAAAGTTTTTAAATCATTTTTATACTGTTTGTTCGAAACATTTAAATTTGGATTTTCATATACGTACTTGCTGCGATTAGTTAAAAGCATTTAAATTCCTGCATCGTTGTTTAAATTGACATTACTAAACCACATTTAAATGAGGTTGTAAATATATAAAATGAAATATAAACAAAGTTTATAATATTTAATTATTAATTACTTTCACACTTTTTAAAACTGTTTTAAAATTGACATTCTATGAACGTAACAGCCTATGAGAACAAAACGATGACACTTACAGAAAAGCAACAAGCAGCAATGGAAATATTTAATAGTCGCAATAATATCAGAGGCTTAGATCTAACTCTAAGTGAGCTAGAGACGCTCCGAGATAGAATAAGCTTCATTATTGAAGAACTTAGCAATGAGCAAGAGTTGAAGAATGTAGAAGCAGCGATACAAGCTTTACGTCTTGTTAATGTTGAAATTCCAGACGAATTATCAAATAAAAAAAAGGCATTAAGTGGCTCAAAGCCACACTTGGCCACTCAACGCAAAAAAGCACCAGCTGCTAGATTTCAAATTGGCGATCTATTTTTTGAAGAAAGATCACAAGGAAAACCATCTCGTGAATTGGCGGCAGCAATTCAAAACTATAATAATGAACACGGAACTAGTTTAAAAAAGAAAGACTTTAAAACTGATGACGCTGTAGAGAAAGTTGATTAAACCGAGTTAGATTTTAATAGATTGCAAACTAAGTCTATAGTTAAACTGATTTAGTTTGCAGACTAATCAAGCATTTAAGATTAGATAGTAATCTATTAAAAAATTAATAGCCCTGTCCACTTTACAATCGTCTTTCTGACTCGTAGAGTCAGTTAATAGCATGCTAGCGCATGCAAATAACGAGTATTGCAACATTAACTTCATATGGGACATAGGATTTAATTTATTATATAATATAAACATAATCCTATGTCCCCTAGAATATTAATATAACTACATAATTAATAAGTTCATTTTCTATTTCTAACTATCGATAGAGATTAATCACTCTCTTTTATCACCTTTCGTATAACGTAGATGCAATAATTTCATGACTTTAACAATCAATTAACCTATAATAGCGATAAATTATTTAATAATTAATGATAATGCAATTTGGATATTTAAGTCACACTCCTCTGATTTATATAGATTAATTGTTTGACTTGAAAATTACTTTTTATTATTACTTTATTTTTATATATTTTTCCTTTAGGGGTGGATATAATAATAAAAAACATAAAAGTGGTTCCATCATGCTAAATTTAAAACCCATAAAAAACATAAAAAACCCATATAATAAAAACTGTGTACTCTTAGTGGGAACTCCTAGCGATTTGTCACTATATGAAGCATATAGAATTGATACTGCATTAACATCGGCTTCGATGGCCTCAAAATTTTACGAAGGTAAGGAAAATGTTCTAACTTGTATTCAATTAAGTAACGATGTCTCCGACGAAGACCTGATTGATGCGGCAAAAGTGGCTTGTAAAAAAAACATTGATATTCGTTTCAAAGGTCAAACATTCTCTAATTGCCCTATCACTTACGGTTTTAGCATTTTTTCTGGTATTTATCAAATCAAGCCAATCAAAGAGTTAAAACAGCTAGCGATCGACGAATTAATGTGCGCAGTACCTTTTTCATTAACTAAAGAAGCTGCTGCATCAATGATCTACCAAAAACTTAGTATGCACTATGTAGAAGCACAAGAAGCAGTCAATCGGTATAAAGACCCAATTCATAAAACCGTGCTTGAATTGACTAACTTAAAAAGTGCTAAAAATGTCTCATCAATTCATGAAATAGATTTTGCTCTAAATCGTGTAAACCTGCTTCGAGCACCAATGTCTCTGGGTAAAACCACTAAGACAATTGATATTGCAATAGATTTACTTTTCTCAAAATCCGATGCTAAGATTGTTTATATTTCTCATCTTGAAATTTTAGGAAAATCTTTTAGAAATAAAATTCAATCAAAATGCCCTAGAAACATATCTATCTGTGATCATACTGAAAGAAACATTGGAAGCCAAGAGTCAGCGTCAGTATTGACAACAACAGTCAACAGTCTCCCAGCTTTACTACCTGAAGTTTTAGAAGCAGATCTAATTATCTTTGATGAATGCGAAAAAGGAATACTTGCGACAAGTGGTGATCATTTTCGAAGTATCGATAGTAAGCATAGCAGTTATGATGCACTAAAGTATGTGGTTGAAAATGCAAAATGGTTAATTATGATGGATGCGGATATTTCTGAAAATATAAGCTGTAATTTTATTAAAAGCACTGAGATAACTGACTATGCTATCTATAACGTTGAAGACTATTCTGCTTATAAAAGTAAACGTGTATTAATAAAAGATCGCTCAACTGTTCTTATGTCTCCGTTTAAGAATCGTCTATATGCTTTTGATAATTTGAAAATGATGTACCGAAAGCTAAAACTTATGGGTTACCACAAAAATAAGAGAGGTTGTTACAAAAAGGCATTAGAAGCTGGAATATTAGTAGTTTGCTCTGATACGAAATCACAGCCTGAAGTGATGGCTTTTGTTTCAAATCCGAATATTGAAGCGAAAAATTATGACAAAATTTTCTACTCACCGTACATAGGATGCGGTGTGAGTATAGAGACTCTTTATTCTGATGTTATCACGATTATAAGCAATAGCGTGCTTAATCCGAATGATCTAATTCAATTAGCTCTAAGATTTAGAGCAGTGAAGGAAATCCACTTTGCGGTATCTAAAGACCGCAATGCTAGCCTGTTGCCATCAAAACCAAGGCTTAGTAATAAATTCACGTTTGATGATATGCTCACTGTACACGAGGTGCAATCAACTATTCTGCGCTCTAACATGCCTCTTGCATTAATTAAAACCCTTGAGGCGTTAGAATTTGTTGATGTCACTATCGAGCCAAGCGATTCCTATAATCACCACATTAATAAACAATCACTAGCGACTAGAAATCGTTTCGATTCCAGAGAAGAAGCTATTGCTATAGTTGAAGCCAAAGATATCTCTGAGCCTGAAGCCATTGCCATTTCTGAGTCAGGTAAGGCTACTAATGAGGAAAAAGCATCTGCTGATAAAGCCATTTTGGCCAAGGAATTTGGTATCTCGTCAGAAAGTGTAAGTGTTGAGTTAGTTAAGTTCGACTATGTATTTAAACTAAGAAATGAGTTGCTTTCGTTAAAAAATAGCGAATCATATAAGCGAACAGTATCTCCGAAATCCAAAAAAATCATCACCTTGGCAAGCTCCGTCATTAAAATACTTGGTTTAAGTTTTACAGATAAAGTTGTCATATCTAACGAAAGCTACTTATCTGCTTACTCACTCATGAAGAATAAAGATAATCAAGTTATTTTATCCGATTTTAATGGGGTATCATTAAGGGTGGATAAAAAAATAAGTGAGATCACGCAGATAAAGAGAAGTGTTAATCAATTCCTTAAGATCCTAGGTTTCAGTTGCAAAAATGAAGGAAGATCTAGTTCTAGGAAAAGTACCGCCGAACTTCATCCTTTCTCAAAGCTTTATTTAGACAACGCTTTAAATAAAAATTTTAATGGGTTCAACTTGAATTAAGACAATATTTTATGCAATCATCACTATTGTTTAAATAACATCTAATTTTAATCTATGAAAATGATTTTCGAAATGCAGTACCGCCGTACAGAAAAGTTCATTTATAAACGTGAAGAGATCTGCTCAATCTTTAGATGTGATGATATTGAGCAGATCATTGCAAAACACGTCTATATCGTGAGTATTGATTTTGAGCGATTTGTTTACTTGCGTTCAACATTGCCGCCTGATTTTTTTGACCAACTAGCTTTGTCACTGCGAGATGGCGAAATGTGTTACATTTCTTTCGAAGATGCCCTCTCAAGGTGGAGTGTTATCTCTCAGATCCCGATGATTTTAATTCTTGGCACCACTGGGAAATCGGGTTTCTATAAGACTAGGTTTGGCAGTATTGAGTTTGTCCATGTTCCTCATAGTCATGAGATAATACTTGCCAATACGACTGAACCTTATTACACCATTCGCTTAGCTAAGAAGTTTTTTGCTTTTGATGATTTAAAACGGATTGATAGGAACATGCATCTTATCGATTACGAAGAACTCTATTGTGATGATTAAATAATTAAAATGATAAACCTTCACTTTTTATAGAATTTAATTGACTTTAATCATCATCAGTTATAACTTAAAAACAGACCCGTTAAACACCCCGCGTGTCACTTAATAAATCTACAATAAACGAAGTTTTGGGGTAAGTTTATTAAGGATTTATTATGCAAAATTTGAAGAAGTATCAAGAACAGTCAAATAATCAAATTTCTTTGATTAACCACCCCCTGCTCACTAGTCATGACATTCGTTTAAACGGCAGAAAGTTACATATCACTTCGCCACTAGACCTATGCCTTACTTTTGCACAATCTATGGAGCTAGTACTCCTTTCGTATGTAAAATTGAATGATGGTTCTGCTATTATGGCAACCTTTTCAAGCTTGTTTTTAAGTCAGATAGAAAGTGAGGAGGACATTTTAAACGTAGTGTTTGCTCTCAATAAATCTCACTTTAGAAATGTAACTGATAATAGGCAACTTCAACTTTATCTTTTTGATGATGTCGATAACAACTCCGAAATGGATGATTTCTGTTACTCTTTCTCAATTAACGACTGGCTCAAACAAGTTAAGACCCATCAAATCTCGTAAAACCATATTTTTACTCTATGTTAATCTTTCCCCAGATTGATTGTTGCCAGCGTGTTAACGCTGGCTTTTATCGTCTGTGCCTACCTCACATTTATGCTCAATAAAACATCCATCAACACTATCTGGATTGATGTCAGACCCAAAATGGTTCATACTTCAAACATTAAATAATTCACGATAATTGCTATGGACCAACTTAGCTACGCTCAAAAACAACGATTGTCTTATATAGATTTCCGTTTGATGTTTGTGGGCCATTTTTCGCGAGCTGAAGTCGTCGCACATTTTAAGATGGGGCTTTCCAATGCCACTCGGGACATTAACCTGTATAAAGAACTGGCTGGAGAGAATCTTGTGTACGACAATGCCGAGAAGCGTTATTTCCAAACGTCATCTTTTAAGCCACTTTTTGACTATGATGCACAAAAAGCGCTGAGTCAGCTTACGCACAACTTCAGTGATAGCATCGACATAATGGAAGATGTTCGTTTCCCTGTTGAAACACCGAGTCAGCTTGCTGTACCCAATATCCACATTGTTTCTAAGCTAACCCAATCAGCACTCAACAACAAAGCGGTATCGATTGAATACATTTCTCTAGATAGTGGCCCAAGCAAAAGAACGATAGTACCACACACATTAGTGAACAATGGTCTTCGATGGCATGTACGTGCCTACGATATGAAGAGCCATGAGTTTCGTGATTTTGTTATTACTCGTATAACTAAAGCCAAACTGCTGGATCTAGCGGTATCAGAGTCTCAATCAAAGATGTCAGATAACCAATGGTTACGTATCGTTCCATTAGAGCTAGTACCCCATCCCAACAATATTAAGCACCCCAAAGCCATTGAGTTGGACTACAACATGAATGATGGTGTTTTATACCTCGATGTTAGAGCCGCTATTGCTGGCTATTTATTACGAAGACTCAATGTCGATTGTTCTGATAGTGCCAGACTACTGTCTCCAGAACACCAACTATGGCTGCGTAACAGTCCAACACTTTATGGTATCGAAAACCTACACTTAGCCGCAGGCTATGAGGGAAATCGAACTCAACTTCATTCTTTAGGAAACATCGATGTCTGAACACAAACGCTACCTAGGCGATCTTATTGGTGGAAGTCTAATGCTCCGTGAAAGCCAAATCATTGCCGACTTGCTATTAACAGAACCAACCCTAGAGGATTGGAACAAAGCGATTGTAGAAGAGAACATCTTGCAAAAGCCTTCAGCTGCGTCAGCTAAACGCAATGCCGCGACGATCAAAAAGCGTCTGGAGTCGTTAAACAACGAGTATCTTCAAAAATTAGCTTATAGCGGTACAGAAGAAGCAACACAGTTAATGTTCGCTGCAACATTAATCAACGCCCCTATCCTAGCGGATTTCATGCGAATCGTAGTAACAGACGCAAAGCGTATGTATAGAGAAGCATTGAGTGTAGATGACTGGCAGCATTTTTGGCAGGAGCGCGGACGCTTATACCCAGGTTTACTTGAGATGTCAGAGGCATCTACATATAAAATATCCCAAGTCGCGTTCAAAGTTTTAGCAGATGCAGGTTATATAGACTCCACCAAACACAAAAAACTCATGAATATCTTTGTCTCACCTGATGTACGCATTCTCCTATCAGAGATGGATAGAGATGATATCGTCAGAGCAATGGAGCCATAATGCAAACAGTACAGCAACTCCAGCAACGTTTGGAAAAAGTGCAAGACAGACTGGAAAGTGATGAATTTCTTACCAATAAAGAATTAGGCGGTGAGATAGGCTTCTACATTTTCGACTACCCTGCTGAGCACGAGATTATCGTTCGAGAGCATATCGACTTTTTGACTAAAAAACTGGCATCACGCAGCGAAATCACAGGTAAACGCTTCGCAAGTATCAATTTGTATGAAATGGTTGTCGAGTTACTGAAGTCTCGTAAGCTACTCGATCGAGCTTACAAGATGCAATTTGAGAAAGGTGATGATGCCTTATTCAAAGCACTGAAAGGCCCGCTTGAACAAAATCGGTTTGCTGAATTTATTGTAAAACAGGCTAATGTACTTGAATGTGATTTCATCATCTTACACGGGCTAGGCAGTGTCTGGCCCATCATTCGCGGGCATGGTCTTCTCAATGCATTGCATGCCAAAGTGGGGAACGTGCCTACCGTAATGTTTTATCCTGGTGAATACGATGGAGCGACATTAAAACCATTCGGCCGTATCGAATCAAATAACTATTACCGTGCGTTCAAACTCGTCCCATAGCTCAGTAAAAAGTATATGACGATGAACTTGCAAACTTACAATAAGCATGTTGGTTAGAAAAAGAATGAATATTAAACAACTTTTTACGAAAGATATCGCTCGCCCTATCAATGGCGTTGTTAAAGCAGATCAAACCGAAAATGAAACCGTCTTCGTCGAACTCGATGAATACGTCATCACGAATGAACTAAAAGAGCATATAGAGAACTTTTTTAAATTTTATATGCCCTCTGTGTACGACCCAGAACATGCTGCGATCACTGGCAAATCAGGGATTTGGGTTTCTGGCTTTTTCGGTAGCGGTAAATCGCACTTCATCAAGATTCTGTCATACCTTTTGAAAAATGTGTCAGCTACTGATGGAAAAACGACTCGCACAGCGTTTGATTTTTTCTCTGAAAAATTGAAGGACGATGCATTCCTAGTTGGTGACATTGAAAAAGCGATCCAGAAAGACAACAAAGTTATCTTATTCAATATTGATAGCCGAGCCGACACTGATGACAAAGAAGATGCGATTCTTAAGGTCTTCCTAAAAGTATTCAATGAAGAAATGGGCTACTCAGGAGATCATGCGCATATTGCCCACTTGGAGCGAGAACTGGATTCTCGTGGTCAGTTTGAAGACTTTCAAACAGCCTTTGAGTCAATCACAAGTGAAAGTTGGCTAGAACAACGGGATTCCTATGATTTCTACCGTGATCACATGGCAGAAGCACTGGCACAGGTTACGGGTCAATCATTAGATTCCACTAAACTGTGGGTCGAAAAAATTGAAGAAAACTTCCCTCTGGATATTGCGAATTTCTGTAAGTGGGTAAAAGAATACCTTGATGGGAATCCCGATCGCCGCTTGCTCTTCTTCGTCGATGAAATCGGTCAGTTTATTGGTAAAAACACCCAGATGATGCTCAAGCTACAAACTATCACCGAGAATCTCGGAACAATTTGTGGTGGTCGCGCTTGGGTAATCGTGACTTCTCAAGCCGATATCGACTCCATTGTTGGCGGTATGCAAGGCTCAAAAAGCCAGGATTTTTCCAAAATCCAAGGTCGATTTGAACGTATTTCCCTTTCTAGCTCCAACACAAATGAAGTCATCGAAAAGCGTCTACTCAGTAAAACAGAGGAAGCCAAGAGTCACCTGTCTGAACTCTATGATGCCAAAGGCGATATCATTCGTAGCCAGTTGAGTTTTGAACAAAGCAATGCGGCTGAAATGGCGAACTATCAAAGTAGCGATGATTTCATCAATACCTATCCATTCGTGCCGTACCAATACAACTTGGTACAAAAGATCTTCACAGGTATCAGTCGTGCTGGTGCTTCAGGGCAGCACATGAGTCGTGGTGAGCGTTCGTTGATTGACGCCTTCCAAATCGCCTCAAAAGAGTTTGCCGATAAAAACGTGGGTCGCTTGATCCCAATTCACAGTTTTTATCACTCCATTAAGAAGTTTCTTGATGATGCTGTCGTGCGTGACATTAATCATGCCGCAGACAAAACTTCCATCGATGAATTTGCAGTTCAAGTTCTGCAAACCTTATTTATGATCCGTTACGTCGATGAAGTGAGATCCAATATTGATAACTTGGTAACCCTTTGCATCAGCGAAATTGATCAGGATAAACGCGCGCTGCGATTGGCTATTGAAGCTCGTCTCGAGGTACTGGAACGTAACAACTTAATTGCTCGACAAAACGATGAGTACATTTTCCTGACTAATGAGGAAAAAGAGATCGAAGAAGCGATTAAGAAGACCGATATCGAACCTTCAGATGAGACTACCGAACTGAGTAACATCATCTTTAACGAGATATTGCGTCGCAACAACAACTACCGTTACCCAGAGAACAAGCAAGATTTTCCAGTGGCTCGTTTTTGTAACGGTGTTCCTTTTGATCGCAATTTAGACAGTGATATTTTGCTGAAAGTCGTTTCGCCTATCGACAACAGTTACGACGAATACAACGACGCTACCTGTGCAAACTTTTCATCAGATTGCATTCTTGTCAAACTGAATGATAACCCTCGCCTATTCGATGATCTTCGTACTTATATTAAGACGGAAAAATTCATTCGCAAAAGCAGTAGCGCCTCAGGCTCGAGTCAAGAACAGATCCGCCGCGATAAAGCCAACGAGAACATGAATCGTCGCAAGCGATTAGTCGGAGATCTCGAAGAACTCATCAAAGAGTCTGATTTTTACACGCTTGGCTCTGGCTTTGATGCAAAAGGTAGCTCACTTGCTGTCATGCTAGAGGGAGCCTACCGCTACATCATTGAAAATACTTTCGGTAAGCTCAAACTGATCAAACCATTCCCTGGAAACATCCTAAGTGAAATCCAGCAAACTTTAGCCGCTGGCGATACGGCACAGATTGGCCTCGACTTAGCAGGTGAAGAAGCCAATCCACTCGCAGTTCTTGAAATAGAACAGCACGTTTCATTAAGTGACGACCATGGTTACGCAGTCACAGCGGCCGATATCATCAAGAAGTTCTCAAAGCGCCCTTATGGTTGGAACACCGATGAGATCATCCTAATATTGGCACGTCTTGGTCTTGCCAATAAACTTGTGTTTCAGGCTAACCAACAGGAAGTCCCGTTAAAAGGCTTATATGAACATCTAAGTAAGTCTCAAAAAAGAGCGAACCTGCGTATTCGCCGTATCAAGCAACAATCTGAAGCTAATCTGAAAAAAGCAGCGAAGCTGTATAAAGATCTTAGCTTTGGCACCGCTCCTAGCGCCGAAAAAGAGTTATTTAACTCAGCAGTTGAAAAGTTAAATCAATGGCTGACTAAATTGAGACGATTCAAATCTATGTCATCGACTGGCCATTACCCTGGTGGTAACGAGATCGATGATGGCGTTATGTTGTTATCAGGCTTAACGGAAATCAAAACCAGCTTCCAGTTCGTTGATGAATTCATCGCTAAAACCAACGACCTGCTCGATTTTGAAGAAGAGTATGAGTTACTGGAAAACTTCTACGAAACTCAGTTTACAAGTTGGCAAGGGCTAGAGCGTGCTTTAAATATCACCTTCTCCGCGAACCGTGCGTTCCTTGAAAAGAATGCGGAGGCAATGGCTGCACTTGATAAACTTACTGCTATTTATCACAACGCATCACCGTATCGAGATATTCGTAATATTCAACCTCTGGTTGAGACGCTGACCTCAATCAATAACCAACTGATTGAAAAACAACAGACTTATACCATTAAAAAGCTCGAACAACGTATTGGTGAAGTTAAAGAACTGATTGAAAACGCTGGAGCAAGTGCAGAGATCAGCAATAGAGTATTATTGCCATTCCAGAATGCAATTAAACGCGTACAACGTGAAAACAGCGTTTCGCAGATTAAGCACGAGCTTATTGAAGCGGATGATTGGTTTAACGATGCGGAAAAGGTAGTGAACGACTACATTCTTCAGCAGCAAGCACTAGCGAAAAAAACGCAAGAAGCACAATCTCCAAATTCAGAAGCCACCGACTCACCATCATCAACGAGTCAGTCTGCTGCGAACTATGGTTCATCGACGACAGAAGCAATGCCTGTCCGCGAAAAAGCGCCCAAGGCAAAGCCTACTCAAGCAATTGATGCGATGGAAGTCTACAGAGAAGTCTCTGAGGCGACTTATATGGAAACCGTCGAAGATGTTGACAATTACCTGAAGGCGCTGCGCGATAAACTGGTCACTCTCGTTGAGAGTAACCATAAAGTACGCATTAAATAGCAGTGAAAAACGACAACCATTGAATTTCTGCCTGAGCGCAAGCTCAGGCTAAACCATCGAGTTATATAAATGAATACCAACAAACTCAAAGCTTATGCTCCGAAAGCCCGTTTGGCTTTTATGGATGCAGTAAAAAAACGCGCTGCCGTACTCGGCATTTACGAAAATAAAATCAGTGAAGCCACAACACAAGGAACGGATACCCTTATTGAAGGGCGTATCTTTACACGCAAGCAAGGTCAACAGCGTCAACAGTTAGTGAATCGCATCGAAGCGCTTGGTGGTGGTAAAGATGGCTACAACCAATTTATTAACGAAATGGCGTTTACCTGGTTTAACCGTTTTACAGCCATTCGTTTCATGGAAGTGAATGGCTATCTTGACCATGGCTTCCGTATGCTGAGTAAAGAAGAGGGTTCAGAGTTTGGCAAAGGCTTTGAAATCTTAGCTCATGCCGCTGATGTGGCAGAGGATTTGGGATTAAATAAATCCGACATCGTACAAATGCTATTAGCTGGCGACAAAGAAGAAGAGCTGTATCGTGAATTATTGCTCGCTCAATGCCACCAGCTCAGCAAAATCATGCCATTTATGTTCGAAAAACTAGATGACGCCACTGAGTTGCTACTACCAGATAACCTGACTAAAACCGACTCAATTCTCAAAGAACTGGTTAATGACGTACCTGAAGATAACTGGCGCGAAATCGAAGTCATCGGTTGGCTGTACCAGTTCTACATTTCCGAGCACAAAGATGCGGTTATAGGTAAAGTTGTAAAAAAAGAAGACATTCCAGCTGCAACACAGCTTTTTACTCCAAATTGGATCGTAAAGTATTTAGTTCAAAACTCACTTGGTCGCCAGTGGCTAGCCACTTACCCCGACTCTGAGCTGAAAGAGAAAATGGAATACTACATCAGTCCTGCCGAGCAAAGTGATGAAGTAATTGAGCAACTAAAAGCGATAACGCCTACCAGTATCGATCCAGAGCAAATTAAAGTCCTCGATCCTGCTTGTGGTAGTGGTCATATTTTGGTGGAAGTGTACGAGGTTCTTCGTGAAATCTATCTCGAGCGCGGCTACCGCTTGCGAGAAATCCCAGAGCTAATCCTTACTAAGAATATCTATGGGTTGGATATTGATGATCGTGCCGCACAAATGGCCGCTTTCGCTGTACTAATGAAGGCTCGCGAAGATGACCGCCGTATCTTTAGCCGCGTTGAAGATAATCACATTAAACTTAATATTCACGCAATCCAATCAACAGAACATATTAATATCAACAAACTCTGGTCAGATCTTGATCTTGATGAAAACAAACAAGCAGGTTCTATTGATGACCTGTTTGCGGCGTCCCAAATTGAGATAGCAGCACCATCAACTGAAAATAAGAAATACCTTGATCTACTTCGATACCTAAAAAAACAGTTTTTAGATGCCAAAAACCTTGGCTCTTTGGTTGAAGTTGATCATGAGTATAATGATGTACTTGCAAACTTTTCAGCCATACTTGAAGAGAAAGTACAAAATAGTAACCCATCAGTACGCCATGCTTGCCGTTTACTATCACCAATTGTTGAGCAAGCATCAGTGTTAGCAAAAAAATACTATACGTGCATCGCAAACCCCCCTTACATTGGAAGTGGTGGTATGAATGCAGATCTAAAATGCTTTGCAAAAGACAACTATCCTGACTCAAAGTCTGATTTGTTTTCTATTTATATAGAACGCTGCCTTGGATTCACATCTAAAATAGGAAAAACTGCGTTAGTCACACCTTATGTTTGGATGTTTATTGGGTCTTACAGCAAACTTCGTACTAAACTACTGACCCAAAATACCCTTGAATCTCTTGTCCAACTTGAATACAACGCTTTCGCACCAGCGTGCATTCCAGTTTGCACTTATATAATTAACAAAGGTCACGTTAAGAACTTTACTGGTTCATACATACGTCTATCTGAGTTCAAAGGTCATGAGAATCAAGCACCGAAAACAAAAGAAGCAATCCTTAACAAAGATTGTGGTTGGTTTTACACGACAAAACCAGACAACTTTTCAAAAATAGCAGGCTCTCCAATTGGTTATTGGCTAGACGACAGAATATTTGAATCCTTCGAAAAAAACATCTCTTTTAAAGATAAATGCTATGCAGGTTTTGGGATTAAAACAGGTAATAACGACCTCTTTATGAGAGAGTGGCATGAAGTGAGTTTCTCAAAAACCAATTTAGAACAAAGTCAAGATGAAGTCATACAAGGTAAGTGGTTTCCGTGTGCTTCTGGTGGTTCTTTTAGAAAGTGGTATGGAAACCAAAACCTTGTTGTTAACTATGAAAATAGTGGCAAGGATATTGAACTGCACGCAAACCAAAATGGTAATAGTTATGGCTTCAATGGCAAAAAATACTATTTCAAACGCTCGATTACTTGGCCTAAGCTTACATCCTCAATAAACTCTTTTAGGGCAACACCTCAAGGTCACATATTTGATGGTGTCGGCCTATCTGCGTTTTTTGATGATGACGAATCATATTATAACGCGCTAGGACTATTAAACAGCAATTTATTCCAAGAGCTAATAGCTGTGGTTGCACCTACACTATCTTTTACAACTGGCGACTTCCTTAAACTACCATACGTTTGGATAAGTGAGTTACCACTAATTGTAAAAGAACTCGTAGGTTTACATCAAAAAGACTGGGATGCACAAGAAAGATCTTGGAACTTCAAAAGAAGCTCTCTTGTTTCTGAAGTAAAGACTCTATCGACTTCTTACGATTACACTAAACAAGTCAGCACCGATACTGTTGAAAGAGTATCCACACTCGAAAGGCGGTTAAACGAATTGGTTAACCAAGCCTTTGGTGTTGAGGATATTATAGAGAGCCGATGTAGAGAAGAACAAATAAGTATCAACTCAAATCCAGAGTATTCCTACAAAACAAATGAGGAATACTCTGTGAAACAGAGCAAATCAAAATCATCCACATTAGCCCAGCTTATTAGCTACTCAATAGGCTGCATGATGGGTCGCTACTCCCTAGATCGTGAAGGCTTAGTCTACGCACACGCTGGCAACCAAGGCTTTAAAGAACTCGTTGCTGAAGGCGCATACAACACCTTCCCTGCTGATGAGGATGGAATCATTCCATTGGCGGCCGAAGACTGGTTATTTGAAGATGACGCCACCAGCCGTTTCCGAGATTTCGTCAAAACGGTTTGGGGTGAAGAACATCTACAAGAAAACCTTGACTTTGTAGCAGAAAGCTTGTGCTTAGATGCCATCAAGCCGAGGAAGAACGAAAGCTCGATGGAGACGATTCGTCGTTACTTCTCGACTCAGTTCTACAAAGACCATTTAAAAACGTATAAAAAACGCCCTATTTACTGGCTATTTAGCTCAGGCAAAGAAAAGGCCTTTGAATGCTTGGTGTACTTGCATCGTTACAATGAAAGTACCCTTGCCCGTATGCGTACTGAGTATGTCACCCCACTGATGGGTAAACTGGAAACTCAGCACTCGGTCTTAACGGAAAGCCGCACAAACGCGAGTAGCACAGAGCAGCGACGTATTGATAAAGAGTTGAAATCAATCGAGAAGAAACAATCCGAACTTCGTGCCTTCGATGAAGAGTTGAAGCACTTAGCAGAAATGAAGATTTCTATAGACCTAGATGACGGAGTAAAAGTTAACTACGGTAAGTTCGGTAACCTACTCGCAGATGTCAAAGCGATTCATGGTAAAAATCCAGAAGAAATAAAATAGTTTTAAGTAGAAGAGCAGGCATAACCCCCTGCTCTTTTTTGATAAAAAGAGCAATAAAATGAAACTACAAAACCTTAATGAAATATTTAAAGGACGTCTGTTACGCATTCCCGATTACCAACGTGGGTATGCATGGCTAGAGCATCAACTTGAAGACTTCTGGGAAGACCTTTTACAACTTGACCCAGAACGCGTCCACTATACTGGAGTGATCACCCTAGAATCTGTTAACAAGCAGCAATGGTCACTTTGGGAAAATGACTTGTGGGTAATTGATGGTGTTGGATATAACCCATATTACGTTGTTGATGGGCAACAACGCCTAACAACATCAATGATCCTCATTCAGTCAATACTTGAATCTGTCCCTACTGACACTCAGTTAAACTATCAGTCAATTGAAAGTATAAAAAAGCAATATGTACTATTCGCCGCAGATGACGGTCAACGTCAAAGTTTCCTCTTTGGGTATGAAAAAGACAATCCAAGTGATGAGTACCTTAAAACAAAAATATTTGGTGAACATTCTCATAGCAACGACTTTAAAGAAACGCTTTATACCCAAAATTTGTTGAATGCTAAAAATTATTTTAAATCTAAGCTATCAGTATTAACTGTAGAAGAGATTGCTATCCTCTATAAGAAACTAACTCAAAAATTCAAATTTAACTTGTATGAAATTGATGACGAAATAGACGTATTTGTCACATTTGAAACCATGAACAACCGAGGCAAGCCACTGACTAGCCTTGAACTGTTAAAAAACCGTCTTATTTATCTGTCTACGCTCTTTCATGATCATGCGGGACATGATGTGTTAAGAAGGAAGATTAATAATGCATGGAAAACCATGTATGAATACCTTGGGAAAAACCCTGAAGCCCCGCTCAATGACAATTTATTCTTAAGAAATCACTGGACAATGTACTTCAAGTACACTCGTCAAAAAGGTGATGACTACATAAAATATTTGTTAGATGAAAAGTTCACATCTCAAAATGTGACTCATCCCAAAAATGAGCACAACCGATTAACGGTCGAAGAAATCGAGGCTTATGTTACCAACTTACAACAATCTATTCGTCCTTGGTTTTATATGCATAATCCATATTTTCAAATATCTGACTATGATAATGAAGAGAATCGACTATTACTTGACCGACTTCATAGATTGAGCTTTCGTGCTTTTAAGCCACTTATTCTTGCTGCATTTGTATCAAAACAAAGTTTCGAAGATATTAATCAGTTACTGAGATCAGCGGAAAGGTATAACTTCACTCTATTCACTCTCAGCCAACGTAGATCAAACACTGGAGACACTGAATTCTTTTCTATGGCAAGAGAGCTGATGACAAAGACAACTACCATACCTTTGGTAGTTGATAAAATAAATGCTTGGGTCGAATACTATTATGATCCAGAAAAGTTCTATAACTACATTGCAGAAAAATACGAGCTTGGTAACGGAGGATTCTTCCGCTGGGATGGTTTACGTTACTTCTTGTATGAGTATGACCAATGGCTCACATATCGAGGTAAACAGTCTACGAACAAGCTGTCTTGGCATCACTTATCCTCGTCA
Organism: Photobacterium ganghwense; assembly: GCF_017329545.1. Lineage (NCBI taxonomy): Bacteria > Pseudomonadati > Pseudomonadota > Gammaproteobacteria > Vibrionales > Vibrionaceae > Photobacterium > Photobacterium ganghwense. The sequence continues at coordinate 236,546 of NZ_CP071326.1, read as the reverse complement.
AAGAAAGATAGTGTAACTATTGAACATATATATCCTCAAACTGCCACCAACGAATACTGGCAGACTCGTTTCGGACATATTGACAAAGAGCAGTCTGTTCTGCTGACAAACTCATTGGGGAACCTTGTTCCACTTAGCCGTTCCAAAAACTCGAGCCTGCAAAATGATGGATTTGATCTAAAGAAAAATAATGGTCATGGCGTGGGTTACTACAATGGATCCGCCTCCGAAAATGAGATTGCACAAAAAGACGAATGGGTACCAACCTCGATACTCGAAAGAGGCCTTGATCTGTTAGCGTTCATGGAGGAAAGATGGGCAATCTCTCTAGGAGATTTAGATTTTAAATATACACTTCTCCATTTGAAATTTTTGCGACAAGACATAGAAAAAAGTGAAGCTTAGCTGTTGAGGTTAAAACTTGAATACTGAAGATATACTAACGTCAATTGAAGCCGCCGACTCAATTGTTGATGTTAACGCCATTCTTACGAAATGCATGGCAAATAAATCGATTCAAAGCATTATTAAAGATAGCAATCTTATTAGAGTTATTGAGGTCATTATCGATTTGGGTACTGAGGATGATGACCCACTCTCTATCGACAGACTTCGTGCCGCCGCCAGTTTAGGGAGATTGGCGGCCGTATCGAGATCAAGACAAAGCGAGGTATTCGCCCAACTATCAGAAGTTCTTATTGACGAACCATGTGATATTGAAAACTTGAACGATGGCGATGAAAAGCATTATGCAGCTCAAGCATTAAACCATATAAATGCAGACTGGGTTTTTGAATACGCTTTAAGACAAAGCACTCTCACAGATACATCTGAAAATGCTCGACGAGCATTAATACAACTAGCACTTCAACGTTGTGGAAGCCTATCTTCTGCCTGGCAATCTTCTAGCGATTCGTTAATGTACTTAGCAACCGTCGAAAACGTCGATGCACGAATGAAGAGAGCAAGACGTATTAGCCGAGCTTGGTCAGAAGTGGTGAAAGACTGGTATAAGGATATTGGTTCAGAGGGTGGCTTGGCGCTAGCGAATTGGCTACGAGCAATATTAAATCATTCATCTCCTTCAGTAGAGCACGATGTCTTGATTGATATTGTCGATGATGCTTTTGCAATGTTAATCAGAATGATTGAAATCCGATTTTCACACGCTCTGCTGTCTAGTAGCTATCAAGTATTAGAAGTTGCTCGCAACAGTTTAAGTAGTAGTGCTTGGAGTGAACTGAATCGCGACTCAATCATGTTGCCAAGAATCAAAACCAATCTTAAAGAAGCGGCCCTGGTTTTAGCTCGTCAAAACCGTACAGATAATGCCATTTTGAAACTACTCTCAAAAGCCTACTATTCTAAAGCACAAGTAATTCCTGCCCTTAAAGCTCATTTCGATGATTCCAAAGAGTTAGATCCTGACGTTAAAGAATGGTGGTTACAAGGTGGTAAGCAAACCAGTAGTGAACGTGAAGTGACACACAATATCGGAAATTCTGAAGACCAACAAATCGGCTCTCTGCTGATACAGGTAGAAACCAGCCAAACGGTTATGGAAAAACTTCAAAGAGCAGTTGTTCCATTCCTTGAAATATCAGATCCACCACTGGCTTCTACTGTTAAAAAGGCGTCTAGTGGTTTTATTGATATGTCGAGGATAGCAAGACAATTAGCACGGATGCGTAAACTCACTCACACAAATATGTTGGGTCAAATTGTTGAATATAACCCAAGACAACATGAGATGCTTGGTGGCCACAAGTATGGTGTACGTAACGTACGCGTAGTACGCGATGGTATCCAAAAAGAATTTGGTGGAAAAATCAAGACTCTCGTGAAGCCATGGGTAGAGGTGATATCAGATGACAATAAGTAAATCTACACAAACCACTATTCTACTGACAAACTTATTAGATAGGTTTAAGCCTGTTGCAAACGGAGGCTATACCCTTTCTGGTGAACTGACTGAAAGAGAGATGGACGCTCTTAAATTTGCGTTGAATCAATTGTCTGCTGGTGAAGCGTCTCCAGAGGCTTCGATAACGGATGACACAGCAAGCAAAACTGAACATCTACCTAGCCTACCTGAATCTAACTCAGAAGAAACCTCTGACTTCAGTCATAGAGAAAACGAACAAACTGGGCTAGAGGAGCAAGTTGCTCCATCGGTATTACCGTCTACAGATCAAAAAGATAATCAACATGTTGATTATACTGCTTTAAACACTAGTATTTTTGATTTACCCCTCGGACACTCAAATTCGAGAGTTTGTTTAGACTTCGGTACGGCCATGTCCAAGGCAACCTTAGTTCACGAAGATGAACACGATGACGAAATCGAAGATATTGAAGTTATAACGCTTGGTATTCCTGGTGATCAGGAAGAAATAAGTGAAAATATGCTCATCTCTTCAGTGTTTATTGATGATGAAGGGTACGTTTGGTTTGGCAAAGCTGCCGTCGAGATGTCTCGTATTCAAACTGGCATTGAGCAAAGGCAACGTATCGATAACATAAAAAGATACCTCTCTGAAGAGGGCTTAGGTGAACGAGTTCCAAAATTATTCAACCCTACAAACACTGAATTGTCTTTTGAAGACATGGTATTAGCTTACCTTGCTTATTTCACATGGACAATGAACGAAGCGATTTTTCCAATGGGGTACAATCGAAATATTTCAAGAAGATATGCGATGCCGTGTCTTGACCGATTTAAGCACACGTACGTTTCCGAAAGATTGAAACTGCTTCTTGGTCAAGCACAAGTTTTGGCTGACACCTTCGCAACTCAGTTCAACGATGGTATCCATTTAGATAACCTTGTAAATGCGATAAAGCAAGTGCGTGAATTACCAAATGAATATTTATTTGTTAAAGAAAACGTGACAGAGCCACTTGGAGTAGCAGGTTCTCTAATAAGTTGGCGCGACAACGTAAACTCGTTGGTAATGGTTGTTGATGTGGGTGCTGGTACAAGTGATTTTAGCTTATACCGCGTAAAATATGACCAGAAGAAGCAGCAGAGTATCGCCCTTGAAGTGAAAGGAGCAAGCCGTGGTATCACCGAGGCTGGTAATTACCTAGATAAATTGCTCCAAGGGATGATCTTAAAACAAGCAAATATTAACTACGAGAACCCGTTATACGCAAACACGGTTGGTGCGTTGAGCTTGAGTTTGCGTGAATACAAAGAATCTCTCTTCAAAGATGGGTTTGTGAATGCAACATTATTTAATGGTGAAGTTATTGAAGTTTCACTTGACGAGTTTTTATCGTTACCTCAGGTCGCTGCGTTCTCTACTTCGCTTAAAGAATGTATGCAAAACATCCTAAATGAGATAGATCCTAGCTTCGTCAAAGGTGCTCCTATGGGGGTTTTAGCTATCGCATTAACAGGAGGTGGAGCTGAATTACCCATGGTTAGAGAGCTTGCACAAGGCCAAATTCAAGCTCATGGTACAACTTTAAAATTAGTACAAACGGACTCTTTTCCTAAGTGGTTGGAGCTTGATTACCCCCATCTAGAGCAAGAATATTCTCGAATAGCGGTATCACTTGGTGGTGCTCGCAAGCGCATTCTCTTTGCTTCAGGCCCTGCGACGGTCACATGTGACCCTGTTGGGGAGTACAGTTTAGAAATGTACTGAAGGTTCACTACCATTGGGGGCAGCATTTTAGAATGCAACCCCCTTGCGTATTGATACTAAAAACGGTTGTGGAATGGTATAATTCTGTCATTTTTGTATAAGCAACATAGCCCTATCGGAATCCACAATGAACATAGACCAAATATCTCAGGGCCTTTTAAACAAATTTGAACATAGCCGTTTGGTATTTTGGCAAGATACCGACAAAGAGTTCATTGATCAGCTTGATGAGCTTTCTATTGACGGCATTGAGATCATCCATTTAGATGATAAGTCCCACTTCGAAGTAAAAACACGTGTCGAGCTACTTGAACCAGCCACCCGATTTGTTCTGTACAGCAACACTGAAACCAACAAACCAGAACGCGATTGGTTATATGACATACGCCTTTACTCCGAGGATTTCTATGCTGACTCAAGCTCAATGATCCTTAATGAGATTGGCATGAGAATGGAGTTTCGTCAGGTTATTTCCCATTACCGCGCCTTTTTTACAGCTAAGGTTCGCCGTGAACGCCTGAAGAAGTTGCTGCCTCACAGTGCAAATAAGGAAGAGCTGGAACTAGCACTACTCGCAGCGACACTTAAAGTTGAGTCTCCAACCTTCCCTGCTATCTTGAACCATCTGTTATTAAAGCTTGCAGATGGCATCGATGTTAATACTATTTTCAGTGATCTAGAAAAGTACAACTTGGTTGATACTTTCTGGCGCTTTGCTTTCGATGTGATGGGATATCAAGTTGAAAAATTTGATGATACAGAGCAAATTCAACCTCATCTAAACGATTTGGTGACCAAACTTCTATTCACAGAGTGCTACCAGTCTTTACTTAATAGTGGAATCAACGGCAATCACGAGGTCTTTGCAAGGTTCAAGCAGCACCTGCTACCAATCAATTTAGATGAATCAGGTAAACGCGATTATACCGAGCGAAGAACATTTAACTCCTCTAAACGAGCGACAGCGATCAGTTTTATTAAGGGTATGCGAGAAAATCGAAATTTATCAAATGCATATAACACCCTTGCAAAACAAGTAGAGCAAGAATTCGAGATAAAGCACATCTTGTCGATGGTTAAGTCTCCTACGCACCTTCATCGTGTCGATACTTTTGAATATGCAGAGCAATATTTTATTATCTTACTCGCTCAACAATTGAGCGACCTCGATCAAGTTGAAGTCGATTCGTTGATCTCTCATCGCTTAACGACACATTGGACTCATCATCAGCCAAATTACGCAGCTATCTTAAAAGCAATTAGAGCTGCCAAACAGTTTTATGCGTTAAAGCAGCAGTATATTGATGGCTTTAAATTTTCGTCTGCCAAAGAAATGTACCGAGCGTATGAAACTGACTTGTATAAGTTCGATTCTGCATACCGACGTTTCTGTGAGCATGCTTTAAAAGTCGCTCATAATGGCTCTGATATATTGAAAAAAACAGGGTTGGTTTCTGATATCGAAACACTCTATGTGGACTGGTACTTACACGACCTAGCGATCGCTTGGGGTAAACTCGTCGATGAAGAGTCTTTGTTAGAAAACTGGAAGATTTCAGGCGTACCAAACCAAAATGAGTTTTATAGACGACAAGTCGAAGGCATTTTTAATACAACACAAGTCAAAAAAGTATTTGTCATTATCTCTGATGCACTTCGTTATGAGGTTGCACATGCAATAAGTGACCAAATTAGTAATGAAAAGCGCTTTCATTCCGAGATTAAATCTCAACTTGGTGTCGTACCTTCATATACTCAGCTTGGTATGGCTTCTTTGCTACCACACAATGAAATCTTTACACACATCAACTCAACCGTCGAATACAAAGTCGATGGTATCAGTGCTCGTGGTACAGACAATCGAAATAAGATTTTGGCTAAGCGCAATGGGATCGCGTTTAAAGCCTCAGAAGTGCTGAACTGGACTAATGAAGAAGGCAGAGAAAAAGTTCACGACGCTAGAGTGATCTATATCTACCACAATGAAATTGACAAGGTTGGAGATAAAGGCGAATCAGAGCATCAAACGTTTGAAGCCTGTGCGACAGCTATCAGTGAAATCAAGCAGTTAATTGAACGTATCATCAATCGCTTAAATGGTAGTCGTGTGTTGGTTACCGCTGATCATGGTTTTATTTTTAAATCCAGCGATGTTGTCGATTCAGATAGAACGGCTTTAACCATCAAACCAAAAGGCGCTGTTGAAGCTAAAAAGCGCTACATCATTGGCGAAAACCTCCCAAACGACAGCTTCTATTGGCACGGTAAGATGACCAACACAGCGAGTTTAACTGTAAACTCGGAATGCAGTGACGGTGAATTTATTGTTCCCCGTGGGTCAAATAGATTTAATTTCGTTGGTGGGGCAAAGTTTATTCACGGTGGTATTATGCCACAAGAAATTTGTGTTCCAGTCATCCAAGTCAAAGAACTGACTACAAATAAATTGCAGTCACGATACGCCAAAGAGCGAGTACCCGTTGTTCCGCTTTCAAACCCTATCCGTCTTGTCTCTATGGCAGATAAAATAGAGCTTTTCCAAGCTGCGGCTGTTGGCGAAAAATATACGGCTCGTGAGCTAGAGATTTGGATTGCTGACCCTAATGGTCAGCCCGTATCCCACAAACAGAAAGTGATGTTTGATGCGACCTCTGAAAAACAAGATGATAGAAAGCGAAATGTCGTGATCATGCTCAACGGTACGGGATTTGATCGCACCGTATCTTATAAGTTAATGATGAAAGACATCAGCGATCCGACTAAGACACAAGAGCTACAACCTCACTCTGTCACGATCGATATCGCGATAGAAGATGACTTCTTTTAAGGCGTTAGGAACCCTGTATGACAGAAAATTATAATCAACAAGAGCCTATTGACGTCCCTAATCAGGCAGATGAAATCCAACATGTCAGAGATGTCGATCTGGATGAGTTGATGACGACTCAATTCAAAGGAAGAGTTGTACGTAAAGACCTGACCAAACAACTCAAGGAAGGAGCCAATGTTCCTGTCTATGTCCTCGAGTACCTGTTAGGGATGTATTGCTCGACTGATGATGATGAGTTGATAGAAGCTGGCTTAGGTCGAGTAAAACAAATTCTGACTGATAACTATGTTCGCTCAGACGAAGCTGAAAAGGTCAAATCACTGATCCGAGAAAAAGGCACACATAAAGTTATTGATAAAGTCACTGTAAAGCTTAATCAGAAAAAAGACGTATACGAGGCGAGCCTATCGAATTTAGGTATCAAGGACGCGGTGATCTCTGCCAATGTTGTTAAAGAGAATGAAAAGCTGCTGACAGGCGGTATTTGGTGCATCATTACTCTAAGCTACTTCTATGAGGAAGGCCAAAAAACGTCACCATTTTCTGTTGTTGGCTTAAAAGCAATTCAGATGCCTTCAATGAACATGCAAGAAGTGTTTGACGCTCGACGCAACTTCACTATGGATCAATGGCTAGATATGCTATTACGCTCAATTGGTATGGAACCTGCCAATCTGGAGCAGCGTGCTAAGTGGCATATTTTAGCCAGAATGATACCGTTCGTTGAAAATAACTATAACGTCTGCGAGCTAGGCCCTCGCGGTACAGGTAAGTCTCACGTTTATAAAGAATGTTCTCCGAACTCTTTATTGGTATCAGGCGGTCAAACCACCGTCGCTAACCTTTTCTATAACATGTCAAGCCGCCAAGTTGGTTTGGTTGGCATGTGGGATATTGTCGCTTTTGATGAAGTCGCTGGTATCCGATTTAAAGACAAAGATGGCGTGCAGATAATGAAAGACTACATGGCTTCAGGTTCATTTAGCCGTGGTCGTGACTCCATTGAAGCGAAGGCTTCAATGGTCTTTGTCGGTAATATTGATCAAAGTGTCGAAACGCTGGTTAAAACGAGTCATCTACTTGCCCCATTCCCTCCAGAGATGATTGACTCAGCGTTTTTTGACCGTTTCCACGCTTATATTCCTGGCTGGGAAATTCCTAAAATGCGCCCAGAGTTTTTCACAAACCGTTTTGGTTTGATCACCGATTACCTTGCTGAATACATGCGCGAAATGCGCAAACATGCATTTGCCGATGCTATCGACAAATTCTTCAAGCTGGGAAACAATCTCAATCAGCGAGATGTTATCGCCGTTCGCCGTACCACATCTGGACTACTAAAACTTTTAGTGCCACATGGCGAGTACTCTAAAGAAGATGTACGGATTTGCTTAACCTATGCACTCGAGGTTCGCCGCCGAGTAAAAGAGCAGCTCAAAAAAATTGGGGGAATGGAGTTCTTCGATGTTAACTTCTCTTACATTGATAATGAAACGCTCGAAGAGTTCTTTGTCAACGTTCCAGAACAAGGCGGGTCTAAAATCATCCCTCCAGGTAGACCCAATGCGGGAGTCGTTCATTTCGTTAGCCCTGGCACTGCGGGTAAACTTGGTGTATTCCGTATTGAAACTCAAAAAACAGCAGGTAACGGGAAACTAACGACATCAGGGCTTGGTTCGGATACAGAAGCAAAAGAGCAAGTCAAAGTCGGTTTCGAGTATTTCAAAGGAAACCTATCACGAATAGCAGCAAACAATCAGTATTCGGAACATGAGTTCCATTTGCATTTTGTTGACCTCCAGATGTCTGGTCACTCGCATAGTTCTAGCCTAGCCGCTTTGATTGCTAACTGCTCTGCTCTACTTGGAAAACCGATGCAAGAATCGATGGTGGTTTTGGGGTCGATGACCCTAGGAGGCGTATTGCATCCAGTTCAGGACTTGGCAGGTTCAATGCAAGTCGCTCTCGAAGCTGGTGCAAGCAAGATTCTTATTCCTATGGCATCTGCTACGGATATCCCGACAGTGCCAGCTGAAACATTTACTAAGTTTCAAGTTAGCTTTTACAGTGACCCTGTAGATGCTGTTTACAAGGCCCTCGGGGTTAGTTGATATTTGTTTATGAGATATTAAAGCGGCTTATGCCGCTTTAATATCATTACGCTGCTCAGTATTTATCATTTAGTCTTATATAAACTTCGCTTGCACTGACTCACTGTCAACATCGGAATTGACCTGTTCATTAACGTAGGTATTTAATAGCAAGCCTGAAAAAAATGCAACAAATCTCACAACAACTATCCTACACTAATACCCTTGCACCTGGTACGTAACCGCCCGATTTAGCTATCCTACGTTTTAATTCGAGGTGGTTATCAATAGCTAGTCCACACCACTTTCTGACATCTTCAATGATAGAGAATAACTTCAGTGAATTGATGTTCTCGATTACGACTAACAAGTCATTCTCATCCACATCAGTTTGCCAAGTGAGTTCACTCATATGTACGGCTCCATCGCCGTATTTTTCAGTATCTGGATAAGAACAAATCTGGTACTCATGAGAAAGATGAATCAGCAGGTGATAGTTCATGTCTTCACTTAGGTACAGTTCGCATCGTACCGATTGCCATAAATCATGTTTGATGCATTTATTGTTTGGATAGCGACGGCCATCGCCAAAACGCTCGATAATCGGTTGATTAACAGGTTTTGGTTTGCTCGAGTTCTCGATTAGTAATACTTTTTCTCCTGTTATGACGACCTCTTCGACATCAACGACAGGGTTTAGGTTAAAAGACTCCTCGGTAGCTAGCAAAAACGTCGGACATTGCTTAATAAGCATCCATAGTTGGTATATCAAGTGAAAAGCACCTTTATCCTCAACCAACACAGAGCTGTTGCACACAGGCATCTTAGGGCAGTTATCCTCATTCTGATTTTTTAACCAGTGATGATATCTTTGGAAGGTATCTTCTAAGTCATCATCGCGAATCATTTCATCTAGATCTGACAAGCGAATAGTTTCGATGTAGTTACCATTCTCATCTTCTATTGGAATACACTTACTTAATAAATTGGCCTGATTTTCATGATCTTGGAAAAAGCGAATTAGTTCCCGCAAGTAGCGATTTTCCATTAACTCACCAAACGACGCGACAAAGGTGTCTACGCTGTTAAAGCATAAAGCATGCTCAAAACGTCCAGACTCACGACGCGGCGCTCCGCAAAAGTCGATAATTGATTGCCTTTCAGATGGCGACAAAAGTCTTTTGGCCGTTTTCATCTCACTTATGCGAGACTCTTCTATACAGAGTACATTTGACATATCTTTCTGCGTTTTACCCTGACTCTTAAAGTAGCTGATAGCATGGTTTATCCACAATATGGTATCTCGTTTCTTGCTCATAAGTTCTCCTTAAGTATTGATTTATAGACTATAGAATACCCAATGAGATGTAATTACTTATTTATCGTAATTTATCGTAATAAATTACGAATCAACAAATACAGAGCATTTTGCACTGGGAGGTAATACCTAAAACCGAGTTACAATGCTGGACTGAAACTACTAAGCATCCTATAACTATCAGATCTGTTATTTCGAATGATGTAGGATTTTGTAAAATTGGTATGGAACTGGTTGACTTAGTGGGTGAGCAACATGAGCAATCGAACTCTTTAATCTGAATCACGATTGGTCCAAAATTAATGGATGTTTATGATACTTTAAACCAAAGATTTGGGTGTGTGGAACAAGGAGGAATCGCAGAAGTGCAAATGCGGCGTCAGATGTTAACGCCGCAATATACGACCCGATGGGTCGATTTACAGAAGAGCAGGTGCTAGCTATCCCACAGTCTACAATTCGATGTCACGATACACTAGTCTATTGAGTTCCTTTTCAGCTTTACAATAAATCTGATCAGCAAATATTTCCGAATTAAGGATCTTTGCGTCCGCTGCAATCCCTATAGCGCGATACACGTTGTTCAATTTCCACACGGTTTTACCGCGTTCAACTTCAACAAAAGTTGAATATGGTATGCCCTGGTATGAACCCGCAACTTTTGTATAAACTGTAACCAATACTTGAATACCTACCTGATCCTTTTTAAATAGATAAGTATCTAAAGTCTGCTGCACTTCGTTGAGTATTTTATAGACACCTTCGCTAGTTAATTCTCTAGCACGTGAACTTTTTTGCACTGATTTGAGTGCTTCATCTAAACCCTTAATTTTTATTGAACTCATTGTGACGCCTCCATTGCAGGTGAAGACATCAATGCAGGATTTAACTTCTCAAAATGTTTACTCATTCGAGCAATGACAGCATCAGGTACACCATGAATATTTTGGTATTTCCCATTTGTCTCAATAACTTCGAATGATACATTCATCTCATCCGCAAGTGACTTGTAAAATGACATTTCCCAGTTTTTTACGAATGTGTTTGCAACCACGACGTCAAATCCTGCACGAAGTAAACGCTTCGTTTCGAGTTGACACCAGGCATGAGCATTTTTGATTAGAGCGGGGTCGAATTGGTAGGTATCGTTGCTATCGATAAAAAATTGGTCAGCTTCGACTAAGACAGCATTGAGAGTTTTTGCGTATGTAGACTTTCCAGAGCCTGGTAATCCACGCACAAGAGTAAGTGTTTGCTTGGCCATTTTGGCGTTTCCTTTTATTAAAAAATAATTCCCTCCTCTCACCGATAAGGTGATGAATTCTTTAATATTGTTTAATTTATTTAACTCAATCTTTATACAAATTGAGATAGAGAGTGTTCGAGCTTATTAAAACGTATAAAAATCTTTTCGTCAACAATTTATTTCAATTAAAACAAAGGCTTATTATTTACTTTTAACGCTATTTATATCTAATAAAAACAAAGTGTCGGTTTTACCCCTTATCAGGGGTAAACGACAAGCTACCCTCTATAAGGGGTAAAAATGGTCGGAATTTACTATGAATCAAACATCGATTGATGCACTGCGAAAGCAGTGCTGATTGCGAGCAGCTAACTTCGTAGATGCATGTGCAGACTAAGGCAAACTTTATGTTGTTCCTGTGTTTTCTTTACTTAAAGCTGTTGCTAGTAACACTTCTAAGTACACCTGTTTGAATTCGATTGACGTATGCTTATATAGTGCAACTAACTAAATACTAGATGGCTACACAGGTTATGGGACACAGAAAAATCGCAGTACTTATTGATTCCGAAAATACTCCCCACTCAAAGTTGAGCCTGATCATTGAAGAATTATCTAGCTTTGGACAAATAATCGTTAAAAGGGCATACGGCGACTTCTCTTCTGAACATTTGGAAAATTGGAAACAGCCGTTAAATGAACTAGCAATTCAGGCAAAGCAACAGTTTGCGTATACGTCTGGAAAAAATTCGACAGATTCGTTAATGATTATTGATGCAATGGATCTATTATATACTCACAGATTTGATGCTTTTGCTTTAATTTCCAGTGACAGTGACTTCACTAGCCTTGCCACAAGGTTAAGAGAATCAGAAATACACGTCATTGGTGTCGGGAAAGCAATGACACCGACTGCGTTTAAAAACGCTTGTGATGACTTTGTAGCGATAGAGAACCTAAATCCTGACGTTGAGATTAAAGAAGTACAATCTAGCTCAGCTCAAGACGCAGAACGTGAACTCTGGCGATTAATGCACCAAGCATGGCAAAATTATAGAGATGAGACTGGTTGGGCTAAACTAGGGGAAGTCGGCAAATATTTAAAGAGATTGAAGCCAGATTTTGACCCTAGGAACTACGAATTAAAGAAACTGTCTGACTTTTTTGATAAGTATCCGACCCGCTATAGAGTCCGTAATAATAAGCGGTCTGGTATGGAATTTCAGCTGATCACAAAGGCAAGCAAATAGAAATAGCTTTCCATCTTGCCTTTTAGGCGATTTAGTAACTTTATGGCGTTAGAAATTGCCAAATGCGGCTACTGCCGCAAAGAACAAGTAACCAGTCACTCTTGTGGGTCAGAACTGATTCTCTCAGGAAGCGCTGCACATATCTCTAAATTTAGTTCGACAAAGTGGTCCCAGGCATACTGTTTTGAAAACCGAGACAGATACTGCAATTCGACCCGACAAATATCTGGCCTATCTTCATAGATAGAACAGAGCTTTGTATCTAAATCGAAATGCTTACAGCACCCATCTCCCCTATCAAGAAACTTCGTTTCATCAGAGAGATGGACGTTAGAACAGCATTTACCACATTGATAGCAAGGGAATGAGTAGCTCATCAGAATTTAAATGAATCCTCTGAGCACATCATTTGATCAAATTCTTCAAAAGATTTATATGGTAAAACAGAACCAAATTGATCGCTTATCGTATTCAATGCTTCTAAACATTGATTTGGTTCCCAATCATTCATTCCCAGATCAAATGAATCAAATGCAGACATGAATAATTGCTTTCTTAATTCAAAATGCTGATCAAGTTGCTGCTGAAGTGCTAAACGATTCTGACGAATTTGAGGAACAGCTGCAAGGCAAAGAGCTTGTATCTGACGTCTTCTCTCTTTCGCAATTTTCACTAATTGACTATCACCCAGAGCTACTAGACCTGATTGATGGATCAAATTGCCAATCATATATCCGACGCCAGCCCCGACAATGGAACCAACGACTGGGATAGGAATCATAACTTGACCAAGGGCACCATAATAGAATGACGCTGAACTGGTTATTGCGGTATGTGTAATTTCATCACTAAGTTGCTCTAGCTCTATGTCTCCTTTTAGGTAACTAATCATCGACTTACTAGAACTAATAATCCCTGATGCAATTGCGACTGGGGCATTGCTTCTTGCTAACGCTTTTGACACTCCAGCACCTAAAAAATGCGTCGCAGAGTGTGTTATACCTTTACTTAATGCTGTTACTGTATAACCAGTCGCGTAACCTTTTGCTGTCGATATTGCAATATTTACTGTTGCTTCTCCTAGCTCACGCTCACCGTTATAAACTTGATAAAACTCTGTCACGCTACTGGTCGCCCCACTCAATGCTGCGCCTATGTTACCAGCCCTTTTCCCTGACTCATGCATATCAGCAAAGGCTGCTTCCAGTTTAGATTGATTAGCGATGACTTCTGCAACATTGGCATCGGTGGCCTTTAGCGCCTCATCATAAGTTGTGCCAGCAGATCTTACATTTCCATACTCAAGTGATTCCGTCAGGTTTCTATAAGTTTGCTCGTAGTCTTCGGCCTTAAGGGTTCCTGCTTCAATCCTCTTCTCAAGCAATTCTTTAATTTTTTCAACTTGGTCTTGAGGTGCCAATCTTTGCATTTCTTGGTATTTTTCATTGGACAATGCGAATGCACTGCGTGCAGCACTGTTACAGGATTTTGCTTGCACTTCCCTCAAGGTCTCCTTGCCGTTGGAAATGATGATGTCAACAGGATCTGTTGGAAAGCCCATACTTGCTGTAGTCTTGGCGAAAAGTTCACTATCTTTTTTCAGTGCATCCAAGTTAAATTTTATGACTTCAAGCTGTTCGAACATATGGCCTTGAGCCTTATCAGCAGCGACATTCTTCCATTTTTGAGCGAGTTCAACTAGATGTTCACTATCTTCAAAAATATTGAATGTTCTCTCTGTAAATCTCTTTGTAGCAGCATCTGCTGTGTATCCACCCAGAATGGACACAAAATCATCTTGTTTTTTCATGATTGGGAAGCCTTGGATTTAACAAGTAGGAAGGCTTTACTGCCTTCCTATTTCGTTGCATTACGCAATAATTTTTTTGGTTTCTTCCAACACCTTGCGAGACTCTGGTGTTAGCGTACCCTCCTTGTCTATGATAGGAGCTTCCAGCAAGTTCTTTAAAACTTTTGCAGTAGACGCTGCGATCATTACACCCTTACGATCTTCTTCGGAGTACGTACTATAGTTTGTATTTGATTCTACCAACTCGTTTAATGATTGGAGTAATGGCTGGAATCTAAGTTCTAAGCTACGTAAAACTTTGGTAATTTCTTCAAACCTCAAGCGTATGCCACTTGCCGCAACCCTCGCCTCTTTCATCTGCTCTGAGGCCAACTCAGCCTTATCAAGATTGCCATATGCATCTTCTTTAGCAGCCTCCGCTTTTGAAGCCATCATCATTCCGCCAACAGCGAGTACAGGCCCAGCGACAACACCACCTAAAACCATCATGCCACCTGCCATACCGTACCCCCCCGCAGCGAGTGAGCCGCCCCCTAACCACGCTAGGGTAGCGTTAGTCGCTGCTGCACCACTTAATGTGCCTATGGCAGTACCTGTTGAAGCCGTCCCTAAAACACCGACGCCACCGTAAGCAGCTAAGCCAGCAAGTCCACCACTACCAAGAGCCGTGATTCCACCTGAAAGAACACCTTTTATCTCTAAGACGCTACTTTTCATTCGAGCAAGCTCTCCAGCACTCATCACTGGCAAATTTGTCGCGTCATCTAGGTTATTGTCCTCAAAGGAAACATTTTTTATTTTTGAAAAAACATCAACAAACGGAATGATCGACTCATTGTAAATTTTGTATTTTGCTTGACCTAAGTTTTCCATCGCTTTTTGAGTTAACTCACGCTCCTCTTCTAGCTCGGATTTTGCCTCGTCAAACATGCTCTGCGCACGTCTATTGACCCTTTTTGCAGTGTCAAAGTCATCTTTTGCATCGATACCTTTTTTCACACCATATCCACCCGCTACAATAGCCGCACCTGCTAATATAAATGGTAAAGGCATCGTTACATCTCCATGAATAGGTTGGCTTCTTTAACAAGAATCATTTGACGTTTAACCCAGTTTTCCATGTCAGTGAGCAGACTAGGCGAAATATTGAGAACTTCTGCTAAGTGCTCAATAACAGCCTTCTCACTGTCTTGATAAGTTTCATCTGCATAAGCAACACCAATGAGTTCCAGCATAAACGCCACTTTTTGATGCTGAAGCTCAAATAAATTTCCTAGTTCGTCTAATTCGGGTTTACTATCGAAATTCACGTTGACATCACACTGAGAGCGAATCGTTTCCAACATAAGCTCTTCTTTTTCGTCGATATGTCCATCGACAGAGATAATTTTTTTTGCAAAAGCAATCAATGTTGCCTGTTGTTCATTGTTCAAATGCTGAATAAACATATTTGTCCTTTCTTAAAATGCGATTTAGCAGGGTAATTGAGAACTTTAAACTAACGCTGTAGGTTATCTATTGCTCTCATAAGAGTTCTTGCTTGAGAACTGTCATCTAAACTAACCTTTTCACGTAAACGAATTAGTTGTCTTTTTGCATCTACATCTTGGCTAAACAAGCTATGGTCTTGAAGAGCTGCAATAGCTAATGCTCGCTTCAAGGAGTTTTGCGACTCTTGCTTGTTGTTTTGATGGTAATAATCTAATACACGGTCGCGCGGAGCTTTAGAAATCTTTCCCCAATGTTCCAATGTGCTTTTAGTTGCAGCATCGCCAGCAGCTTTTACGGCCGCTTTGCCAGCACTTACCAATGAATCAAAAAAGCCCATCTTTCTCTCCTTAAGTTAATGTTTCATATTCGTGGTCAGTAATACCTACATCCCATATCAAGTTACCAAACCCATTAAGCCACCTATCCAATTGCTTTGACTTTATGACAGTCGCTGTCACAACAAAATAGTCTGGATGTTCTTCGAGCGTTTGGTCACTCGATAATGGCGTTTCTTTTAGATAAAAACCTGTTTGTTTAGCGATGCAAAATCGAATCGAACACTTGTCACCTTCACCAAAGCCAAAGCGCCCATCCGTATAATATTGACTGAGCTTAAACTCTTTTGGTCTCTCAAACTCAAATGTTGAGACTGTGGCTTTCTTAATGCGGTGGATAGCAATCGTTCGTTCGTTGTCATACCCATCAAAACGGCAAACTAGATATAAACGCTGACCTTGCTGCGCTAATCCGAGCGGCATCACCATTGATGATTTTTGTGTTTGGCTTGCGTTTACGTAGTCAATGGTGAGATAACGATTGTGATACAGAGCATCACTTACTTTCCTGAAAACCAAACTGTCTATTTTCGGCGGTAACAGTGGCAATGTCTCACTAACCACCGCTACCTTTTTAAGCCATTCACGATCTTTGGTACTTCCAGAGGTCGGATTCAATTGGTATTTCGCTTCTTGAAAAAAACCATCCAATGAAGAAGTAAGGTTTGCAGGTAATAAGTACTTAAGATGCTCTTGAGCTAAACTGAGTAGCAAGGCATCAACGGACGATAATTTTGGTAAAGATAAACTCTCGGAACCCTTGTTCCAGCGATAACCATAAGGCTTTGTTCGATCATCTCGCAAAATATCAAAATGATCACAAAGCATTTCAAGGCTTCTTTGTACAGACCTAAGATCTCGAAGAATCCCAACTTCTTCTAACTGGCAGTGTAGTTCACGTGCCGTCACCTGATGTGATCTGGGTATGCGCTTTAGCAATTCAAACGCGATAACTAGAGATTCGTTAGTGCTCGATCGTTTAGCCATACTTGTTCTTGCCCAACTGCTCAAAATTAATTGCTTATTTAAAACACAACAAAGGTTTTAGAAATACATTATTGCCGCGTCATACTTTTTAATAAATTACTTATACATCAATATGCAACTTATAGGTAAGCACTAAGTAACACATGTATCCAATAAGTTCACTATAACGTGCGATTAGTCAAATTGTGTCGCACCAAATCGTTTACAAAACAACCACCTTGAGTAATAGAGCAAATTCAACACACAGTTAATCTCTTGTTCTATGTGACACATAATGTCGTACTTGGGTTTAAGATCACCTCTATTAAGGACACTTTTAACATCGGAGAGCACAATGTCTGTTAATAGGTGTGATAAAAATCTCTCTGCTGAAACCGCTGGTATCAGCACAATTACTAAGGTGACATGGCAGGATCTCATCAACCAGATACGTTTCTTAGAAGCTGAGAATAAGAGCCTCAGAGAAAAGGTGTACTCCTTAGAAAATCAGGTTCGAATAGACAGCCTAACTAAGGTTGAAACTCGTGAATATGGAATGTCATACCTAGAAATGTCTTTAAAAAATGAACAATTGAACTCACTAGGACTAGTCTTCATAGATGTCGATCATCTTAAAATAATCAATGATACGGAAGGACATGTGGTTGGGGATGAAGTTTTGTCTTATGTCGGTAGTACACTAAAAAAAATTAAGAAACCTTACGAATCTATCTCAAGATATGGCGGCGACGAGTTCCTTGCTGTATTGCCGAATGTGTCACGTCAAGAATTAGATGATTGGTGTAAACGAGTTCACGAAAACCTCGAACGACAACAAAGGACATATACTCGCCCATCGCCTCCCATCACAGTCTCGACTGGATGTCATGTATACAACATGAAAGGGTCAGAGAAACTTACATCGAAACAACTACTCAATCTAGTGGACCTAGATATGTATCAAAAGAAAAATCTTCGTTTTCGTTAACGAACCACACAAAAACCAGGAACTCTTTGGGTAAACGTTGAATGTGGACCAGGAAGCAAACATTGGCAATGCACTGCGAGAGCTGTGCTGATTGGAAGTGGCTTTAGACCCTATGACTGCCCCTAGTTAAAAGTCGAGATACGCAACGCTCAATGTGAACAACGGAGAGTTCAGCGCAATCAAGTGGCAGGAATTTTTCTTAGAACTAACTTGCTATACCGATATCAATTGTTCGTTATAAGCAAAAAGCATTGACTACTTGTTTTAAAAATTAAAGGATCTGTAGAAGTTGTGCTTCCAGCTCCTTGCCCATTAGGATCTCAAAAGAGGTATACATTGCAGTAAGACGCACTTCGTTTCCACATATCTCAATACGAGAAAAACCTTTAGATGTAAGTTTCTCAATAGAGACCTCAAGCTCTTCGACACTGCGACCTGTTATCTCAGATAACTTCCCTACACTATTTGGCCTCTCATAAGCCATCATATTCAAGAGCTTAATATTATCGTTAGTTAAAACCTGTGACAGCTCTGTTAAAGATGCAAACCAAAATTGAGGCATATCTTCCACATGGTTTAATTTACCAGCTGCAACATCCAATATATACTTGCGAACGAGTTCCTCCGAGGCGATTCCGATTCTAGCTTTCATAATTTATCCATGTTAACAAAAATATAATAACTTCCTTTAACTGAGAGGAAAAACAGTGATAATTATCATAAATTACAGTAGATTTCTCAAACCTCAATATCAAATTTCTTTAAACCACGCTCTCATCATTCGCTACTTTGATGAAGCGCAATAATCTTAAGAACATCAGCTGTAATATTAACTGCTTTAGTGTTTGATGGTATATCTATCTTATCTTGATATTGCACCCAAACTTCACCGTTTTTTGAAACTCGGATCATTGCAAATGTTTCAGCAAGAAAGGACTTATTGACGCCAAGCTGCTCATGAATATCATCGATCATAGTTATCCCTATTACATGTCGGTAGAAAATATGATTGAATACTAATCCATGATGTTCAGGAAAACAATACTATTCATCTATTAGATTACAAAGTGTACACTTGCATATAATATGAAAAGCCAGATCGTTGATCTGGCAGATATCAAAGAGGCTTTATTAAAGACTGGAACACAAAGACTCTAATATCTTTCTTTCAGTGCTTAATTTTTTAACTCTATTACCAGTTTCAAAACCGTCTATTTTGCTCATGTGTTTAACAAAGCGATCAGCATTTGCTTTACTTGAAATTTTAAAATTAAACAAATTATTGTAGGTTTTAATTTTATCAGTCAATTTTTTATCATAGAAAAGCATATTCTGAAAAAGAATATCAGGCATAACGTATGCGTCTAATACTTGTTTAATTCTGTACATTGATTGATACAGATCTTGTGCTTCTACAGCAGTCAAAAGACCATCTAAAGCAAGCTTTTCAACCATATCTGCTACGTCATGAACTGGCTTTGATATCTTTGCCGCCTCTTTCTTAATTCCCGCTCTGTCAATCTCGAAGTAACCGCGGCATTCATTCATTTTTGCTTTATGATATATTCTGTAATAGTATTTATGTTTAGCTAAAAATTTTTCATAGGCACCTCGAGTAATCTCGAATTCCCCCGACTTGACACATTCAGAAGCATTGTTACTTACAAATTCTTCAAATGTATACTTGGGATATTCATCAATACGTTTTTGAGCTACATTAATCACCATTGTCATTGGAGATCTATTTCTAGAATCTTCATTATCTATCTTTATATTTAATCGAAGATAAAGAGTCATACCTTTTCTATGTCGATACGGCGTATAATACATACCATCATTATTTTTGTTATATCTTTCTTTATCTACTGCTACATTAATTGCATCTGCGTTATTAGCCATGATTAAAACCTTATCATTTATTTTTATCTTTTAATATAAGATACCAGTTAAATTAATATAAGTAAAGAAACTGAAATTTGCCAAAAATATAATTTTAAAAGATTGATTTTCAATCTCTATCTAATACAAACCAACTGACATTCCATTATTATTGACAGAAAAATTTGATAAAAAATTTATTAACTAAGACGAATCATTGATTCTTAAAAATCACCGAGTCATTAAAAAATAATGACTAGGGAATTATATATAGAAAGTAATATCATTGCATTTAAATACAACTATAAATATTAGGTTACTTCTTTATACCTTTGTGATCCTGGTTAATGATACTTTCTAATAGTTTGTTCACCAAACTTTGTTGTGGTTTATCATTCTTGTGTAAGATCTCAACATGAGCGGTAGTAATAAAAGTCTTATAGTCACTCTCAGAAATCTGTTTTGTGCTTAAATTTTCAAATAAATTTTCCATTGCTTTTCGCTTAGTGATGCATCTAAATGCTTTATCAATAGTATCCAAAAATAGCGCTTCAATGACAGTTTCAAAACCCATTTCAACATCTTTAAGCGTAGAAATCATCTCAACGACATACACAACATCAGAAGCGCCTTTTAATCTTTTACGTGCTCTCAAGTTCCACTTCATATCATCTATTAATTGTTCCACTTCTCTGCGATATCTAACATTCACAGAAAGCATGACAAGATAAGTCCTCATATCTTGATCTTGCTTATTCTCATAAACTCTAATCGCATTATCTGATTGTTCTTGAGCGTGCGCAGCCGCTCTTTCAAGTTCTTCTTCATAGTTACTAAGGTCTTTACAGGCGTCATGTAGATTACCGTTTCTAATTAGCTTTCCTAGTGTATATTTTCGATTTCCGCCCAGCTGAGAAGCAGACATTCGAACCCCGTCGAGATTAAATACGATACCCACCGCCATCCCCTTCTTTGTTTGTAGCTCTACTTTGAGCCTTGAATGTGTTGACTCAACAGCAGTGACAAACTCTGCAAGATTAGAGCCTGGCTTTAACTTATTAATACCTGTTTTTACCAGCCGAGCGATTTGAGCCTTTATGTTAAATTTTTTAGCGTCATTAATATCAGCATAGGTATCGTAACCAATCTCATTACTACTTACTAATTGTCGCAGACCAAACTCTATCTCTAGCTCCCTCATTACTTCTTGTGCACGTATCTTGCTATAAGAGTCTTTGATGCGCTTTCTTGTCACTATATCGATGGTAGACGTGACTACGTGTATATGTTCTTCGTCGGTATCATTATGTTTAAAGACAATATATCTACAATTTGCATAACCCAAGCGGCTCATCAAATTTTTAGCTGTTTTACACCATTGTGCATTAGTTAAGCTTTCATTTGTATCGAGGCTAACTATCATGTGCTTAAACTGATGTTTAGCACTTGGGTTAAGCCTTATAGATTCTTGCATCTCCCTTATCGCAAGTGACATATCTAACATATCCCCTGGTGCGTTTTTAGCATTTACAGGGATATTTATAATATTATTTGAATAAATAAATTCTGTTAATGCACCAGCGACTTTAGTGGCTCCTGCACCATAATTTACTAAATATTTAGCCACTCGTTCATCGTCACCAGCAACATACTTTATGAGAGCATCTGCGGTTTGCTCTGTGTGTTTACCACCTTTTTGTTCAGCTTCCTTATAGATCATGACTTGAACCCATTAATTTCTTTCAGTAGCTGAAAAAGCTTGTCTTCATTTAAATGCTGTTTTGCTATTTCATAAGCCACTTCTTGAGTAAAGCTATTCACTAGCAAGTGACGAGTAGCTTGAAACTCTCTTAATAACCCTGCTAGTACAACAAGAGTACTTTCTATTTCATCTCTTGTGAGAGATTTACTATTATCAATATCGTTGGCAATTGTTTTAATGTATTCAGTGAGTTCTGAAGTTTCTGTGAAGAACTCTTTAGATGCCTCTAGAATGATGGGTTTGACTTTTACAGCATTATTGATGATGTCACGAGTAAATGCTGAAAGCTTTGAATAACCAGCTATGCATTGCTTGTTAACTAGCTCTTGATATTCTTTTTCAGTGAGATTTGTCTTTACTGATTTAATCTGCAAATCAGCAGGTTCTTTACGAGCTTTGTATTTCTCTTTTTTTACTGTCTTTATGGCAGTTTCAATAGCTCTAAAATCCTCTGCCCCTACATTCCTTAGAAGATCTAATATATCGTTTTTCATAATTATTACCTTTTGTTGTATTTATACTCACCTCTCAAATAATTAGATATGGTTATTACGAACTAAGACTTACAGCATATGATAAACCAGCGCTAACACCGAAGGGGGTTAGTGCAACCAACCTGAATGGGCGGAGTATTTGTCGGAGTTTAATTTGGAACAAATAAACGCGCAGACACAGCTTGCTTCAAAACTTATTACCTATATTATTAATTTAAAAAATACTTATTTCAACTTTTATTTTAATATACATAAACTCAATCAACAAAAATAAAAAATGAAATAACGAATAAGAAAGTTAAATAAACGTTTATAAATCAATATCATGGCTAGTTATTAATTAATATTATTTTAAAATTTACTCACTTCGTAAGTAAATTAAGCATCAAAGAAACTTAAACATTAATTACTCATGAAAAGTGTTGTTCTTATAGTATAAGTAGTTAGTTATTATAAAAAATTAACAAAGGAAATAATTTATTCAATGCTAATTATTGTGTCATCCACATAGAAATAAAAAACACTCAACGTTAATATTTTACTATATGTTCAAAGTGTTTTTAAACCGAACTTGAACTTGAACTTGAACTTGAACTTGAACTTGAACTTGAACAAAAATCATACTACGGGACAGATGTAATTCAACGATGATATCAATTACCTAGTAGTTTTTAATATGATAAAAAAGCCAACATTATTTGTTGGCTTTTAATTAGATTTCAACAATCTCATTAGAGAATGCATAGTCAACCTTTCCTTTCCTAAAAAATGGTGTAGACTCTATTTCTTTGAGCGAACGAACAATCATTTCTCTATAGTCCTTTGGAGGATTATCCATTTTTTGTCGGCGATTAAACTCTTCATGCAAGATCTTCTCGAGTTTCATTACTCTACCTTTATTCTACTATTCCTTAGGCCTCCTTATGTAAAACGTATAGAATTTTCGAACTCAGTAAATATTAAACTTCACTATCATCACTGTCAAATAATATTTCAATTTAATCAAGTGATATTAAAAATAAAATATCCATGACTTAATATATTATTTATAATATCGTCTTTCGTTATATTTACATCTAAATATTCATTCTTTACATCAGAAAATAATTTACCAAATTTTGATAGTTTTTTGTGTGATTCAATGGGACTCAATCAGAAACTTACGACCTGATCTGCTACTCTATTCAGTCACCATACTCCTATGCCTAAAGCCCGTTACGAAACCACTAACCACAACAAGGGCAATCAAGCACATATTTAAGTGATCGTAATCACTCGTTTATGTTCTTTTCAGGGTTTAGGAACACCTCATCGATATAACGCTAGCCTCTAGTTTATCTGCTCCATCTGCCTAGCTTAGCTAACCTCCTCGAAATGCATAGAGAACAGGAAAATTTCATAAGAAATAGATCCCCTCGTGCATGCACGGGGTACTTACTGTTACAACTCATGCGGAGTTGACCAGAATCCTTCTCACCTTGGGCCTAACATAATTCGCTATAACCTGTTCATTTACGACTACGCTACTGAAAAAGTAACCTAGTGACCGAACAATGTTATCTTTCCAGTAAACCTTACTTAGTCAACTGAACGGTTTTTGCATGTTGCGTATTTCGTTGATTGCGAACACCTGAACCAGCACTTTTTTCTTTCCCTATTTTTACTCTAAGTGTTCGAATTGCGCCAGTTTTCTCATTGACCATCCTGCCAGTTCTATTCGATGACTATCGTGAACGAGACGATCCATTAGAGCGTCTGCGACGGTGGCGTTGCCGATCATGTCGTACCACTACTTTACAGGTAGTTGGCTGATGACGATTGTGCTGCTGTTTTGGTAGCGGTCTTCAAGCACTTCTAACAAGTGACCCGCATGTTCTTGAGTCAGTTTTTTCATTCCCCAGTCATCGAGGATAAGCAGTGCTTTCTTAGCCAACGATTGCAGTTGCTTTTGATAGCTACCATCCAGACGACCTGCGGTCAGGTCATCGAGCAAGCGAGTTAATCGGTAGTATCTGACCGTTTGTTGTTGATCACAGGCGCTGGTTGCTGCTCTAACGCTTTGGCCGCATGACTTAAGCGCAGGGTTTTGAGTTGGTCGTTCAGTGCGTTCATATCCTTTTTCTCCTAGTGATAACAGTTCGGGCCACGAACATTGCTGTGAACAAGGTTCGGTGTGCTTGAGGTGTCTTTGCTCAGTTGCCCCTCGCGATTGTTTTTCAGCAGATTATTGATAAAGGTGTAGTTCGGTTTCGTCAGCATCAGTGCATCTTTACAGGCCTGCTCTAAGCGCGACTCGCCATGGGTTTTACTCAGATTGAGCAGCCCAAGACAGGAACGATAGGCCTGCTCTGGATGAGGCTTAGCGTTCAGCATCTTATTGACGACTTCTCGCGTTGCAGGGCCGATATTGGCTCCCCAGTTGAGCAAGCGTCCAGGCGACCACTTTTGATGTTGATGGTTACTCGGCATGTGCTCTGGTTGAGTGCTGTTTCCACGTTACCTTTGGCTGCGTGGATGTTGAGCGATCAAGTTACCTTGGTGGTAGATCTGCACCTTACGGTTGGAGGCTTCCAGCTCGACATGGTGGCCAACCAGTTGATGGGGAACCGAGTAGTAGTGACGGCGATATTCGATGTGATAATCAGGCCCAACCTTGGCTCGTCTCGTTTCGTTTCGTTTCGGTATAGAGGTATCGCTGCTTGGGCAGCGGCTTTAATGAAGATTTATCGAGTTTGTCGAACAGCGCTTTGCGTCTCGCGCCATACTGTTTCATCTCACGTCGGTTTAACTCATCCATCAGCGCTCGGATAGCGAGATTCAGCTCTTTGAAGGTATAGAAGGTTTGATGGCGTAGCCGCATCATGATCCAGCGTTCGACGAGGAGCACCGCATTTTCTGCCTTGGCTTTGTCTTTCGGTTTGTAGGGGCGAGCTGGCATCACGGCAGTTTGATAGTGATTCGCCAGTTTCTGATAGCTGTCGTTCAGTCTCGGCTCATAACGATTCGCTTTGGTAACCGCGCTGCGTAGATTATCGGGGGCCAAGAGATGGGGGACGCCACAGAAGTGCTCGAAGGCATTGGCATGTGCCTCTAACCAGTAAGACTTACCTTGACTCGGGAAGGCTTCCACATAGGTGTAGTTGGACGCGCCTAAGGTCGCCACGAACATTTCGGCTTCGCTCACTTCACCTGTGTCAGGATTCACCACTTGAAGCCGAGGCCCACAGTAATCGATAAACAGCTTATCACCTGCCACATGAAGTTGGCGCATGCTGCGCTTTTGGGTTTTGAACCAGCTGCGAGTGAAGTGCTCGCAGAACTGAGTATAAGCGTAAGCTTGCTCTTGATATTGCTCATGATATTCCTGCCAGAGCAACATCTTCGTCATACCTTTACGTCTGAGTTCGACAGCGTATTGCGTGAACTCTGGCATGACTTTATCCTAACTGGTTTTCTTGCCGTGATACTGCGCCTGCGTGAGATCAGCATCGCTGCAACCTTCGGGTAGAGGCCAGCCAAGTTGGCTTTGTTTAAAGCGAGTCAGGAGTTCCGATATGGTGGAGGGGCCGAGTTTAAGGCAAGTGCGATGCTGCGATTTGAGAGACCGCAGTCGTACTTAAGGCGTAATACCTCTTTGATTTTGTTCATTGGAGTTCTCTTTTTAGCCATTGACGCTTCCTTACGTTCTTGTTTAAGAAGTAAAGAATAGCGAGCTATTGATTTAAAAGAGAAAAAGGAAGGATTTCGGCATTCCGATCACCGATTTCGGAGTTAGGCTAAAAGTAATCGGATAATCGCGGGGGAATCAGTGAGCGGTTTAAACCGAAATGGGTGATTGGATAATCCCGAAATGACTGATCGGAATGCTCCGAAATATGCAACGTAGGTCTAATCTACGCATCTAAGGTTGCTACGAACACTTCTGCTTCGCGTACTTCGCCATCATCAGTGATAATTGACTTGGAAGAGTAGCCATTGCGGGAATTGGAGTTTGGTTTTTGGGAGTATTTTTCGTAGCCAAGGTGCTCATCAAGCTCAACATTTAATGCTGTCTCAACAGTCACCTTGGTTAACATCTTACGGAAGTTATTAAGATCAGATTCGGTCTTGATTGATTTAGCAGCTTCACGATCAAAAGCTTCAAGTGCTTTCTTATCCATACTGTCCATCCTTAGCCTTTAAGGCTTAAGTTTAGACAGTTAAACAGAATTAAGGATAGTCTCGAATGTCTAATTGTGAGTCACCAGTTCAACAGAGTAAGATCTAGTCGTGACTACTCCATCATCGGATGCGTAAGATCGATGATGGAGTACTACAATTGATTACTATAAATGATTATCATTAATTAATGTTAATTTCTTGATTGCATCCTTCTTATTGTATACTTCACAATCAACCATATATGAAATTGTTGGAAATCTCATAAGATACACAAATAGCTCATCAATGGTTTCAAATGATTTGAACCTAGCAGGATATAGATTTTTAATATATCTAACATTGATTTCAAATAGTTGTTCAAATCCAGTTATAGAAAGCTGATCTGCTTCGAGTTGTTTGTGTATTTGAGACTTCACAGGATTCAAACTTTCTACTACTTCTGTTCTGTAGTAGTAATTTGCACCAAATTGCTCTATTAGTTCATCTAATAAGTAGTGAACAAATGTTTTGTTTTCACTTAATTCAGGTGTATTCGAGTAGTATCGTTTCGAAACATTTATAGCATTATGTTCAGTAGCATTGTCTATCGCTTGCTTGACTCTTTTGTAATGTTCTGAGCGATAGACGCTGTAATGTGTGACCGCCATAAAATCCCCTCTCAAATTTTTAATCAACTCTATTACATACAAAGCATGAACAAAAAGTGACCATATTTTGTATCTGTATTTTTATCTGGATTCCAACAATACTATTGGAAAACGCATAATCAATTCGTTCGTTTCGTAAAAATGGTGCACTTCTACACCTTTAAGTCGGTGAACTTTTAACTTATTTCAAATATTTTTCCTTTATTCGAGACAAATGGACTTTCAAATCAAAGTTAGTAATTACTGCGTTCCCTCCTGAAAGAGAAATCCTTACTTCCTTAAACAAATGCATTATTAAGTCATATGCCTCTGATTCATCGTGGTTTTCAACGTTAATCTTGATAGAGTTAAACATTAAGTCTGATGAAAATTCATCTTGATACGCATACGTGCGAATTACATAATCGTCAAAACACACAATCACAAACTTCAATAATTTCGTTGAACAAACTTCCATATGAACGACATTTTGTCTTAGTTGTTGATTTACTGCTTTTCTCATCAACAATCGCTTCGAATAGTCCTCGCTTCGAAGCTCTTTTTTAATTGTTCGTTTATCGATTGGCTTTCCTGATTTTTCATATTCTCTTTCAACGCCTTTAACCTGTTCGTCAATTTTAACAAGTTCATTTTGTACGGTATGTAGTGACTCTTCATTTTTTGAGATTGAGTCAAGTAATAGAGTTGCATCAAGATTCTGTGTCACTATACTTTCAAAAGTTTTCTTCAAACCGTTTGCTTCTAGTAACAACTGTTCTTTTTCACTGTTCAAACGAGATTGTTTTATGCTGAGTCTTTTGAGCTTTGTTTTCAGTTTAGATTGAGTCGTAGAGAAAACAGTATAGTTTGAAGATGTGGCAAAACGTAAAAATGCCATTTCAAAGTCTTTGTAAATAATATTCTCTGCATCACAACCATCTTTCAGAATTGCGTTTTCACATCGAAGGTACTCAAACCAATCAGATTTACCGCTTTTGCCAGTCTTTCTCGTACCTTTAAAGACCAGACGACCACCACAGGTACATCTCAACACTTTTGAGAATACGTGTGTTTTGTCTTCTGGCTCTGATACTTTTTCCCCTTTATTATTCATCGCAATGACTTTTAATGCAGTTTCATATTTTTCAACAGTCACAACAGCAGGAAAGTAATTTTCCATTTCAGAAGTCGCATCTACTTTGTTTGAACGTGTTTTAAAAATACGCTCAGATTCACAAAAGTATTCTTGGTCTTCTACAGTTTTAAGCGTGAATGTACCTATTGTGCTTTTGTTTTTGAACAAATTAGAGATCGCAAAGGTGTGCCACTGTTTAGCTTTTCTACAGTTTCCATCTTCAAAGGTTGGGATTTTTTTTTGGTTTAGCAATTGGCATATCTTCGTATGACCTAAGCCTTGAATCTTCCAATCAAATATCTGATTGATAATTAAAGCTTTTTCTTCATCTAACGAAAATTCACTAAACGAGTCTTTCCTTGCTACTCCATTTTCATCAACAAAATCATAAATGATTTCAGATTCTAAAATCCATCGCGGTGTTGTTGATTGCTTTAGCCCAATATGCTTATGCTTTCCTTTCTGCGTTGGGTGATTGTAAAGATACTCTAACGTTTCTCTTCTACGCCTATGTGCATCAGACACATATACGCTCTTAACCTCACTCTCGTAGTGCGCACTAGACATTTTGATGATTGATATAAGCATACTTTCAAGATCTGCTTCTTTACTTGAATACAAACAATCATCAATAGTTGTGACGATATTAAATCCACGCTTTAGGATTCTAGAAAACTGCTCATAAGCAACTTCTGGATGTTGTCTAGAGAATCGATCAAATGCATGAAAGCATAGATATATGTTCTCACGCTCTTTAAATGGCACATCTTCTAGCACGTCGAGCAATAACGCCATTTGGCCTTTTTCAAACGTCTTTGAGAGCTGACCTTGCTTTGCAAAGCCTGAAACGCCCTTATCAGTGAATATGAGATCATCGCTGATATAAAGGTTGTTTTGACTTGCGTAGCGTTTCGCTTCTTCTAACTGACGCTCTAGCGACTTTCGACCTACTTTGTCTTGCTCCGTTGTTGAGAAACGTGCATATGGGATACAGATACCGTCAAATATGCTCTTGTCATAATCAAACATAATCAATCCCTTTACCAGAGTAGAACTTACGCTTCAGACGTTGTAAAGCTTCGATAAGATCTCCATTAGAAACGACTTCAGTTTCCCCTCGTAACGAACGTTTAATCTGATGAATGTAGATAAGAAATAGTTCATAGTTAAGTTGAGAATCTTCTACTTCGTAATTGATCTTTATCGTGTTGAACATTAAATCATTTGCATAGTTTTCACTATATGCGAACGTTCTAATCACATCGTCGTGAAAGCATAAAATCACAAACTTGCTATGTTTTGAGGAACAGACCTCCATCCATTTAATCTTTGAATGTAAGAAGTCGTTTAACTTCTTTCTCATCATTATCTTGGTTTCGGTCGATGAGTTTTTTATTCTCATACTATATTCAACAATATCAAGAAAATCAGACTCTTTTGAATCGAGAGATAGTTGTAACTTAGTGATTCGAACTTTCAGGTCATTTATTTTAGTTTCGATTAGGTCAGCACTTTTCTTTGCTTCATTTAGTGCAACAAGAACATAGTCGGCGTTGAGACCTTGACTAATTGCTGATTCAAACGTCTTTTCAAGACCTGAGTTCTTTAACTTTAACTCTTTCTTTTGTCCGTTTAGGTATGTAATTTCAGCTTGAAGGTTCTTGATTTCTGTCTCAAGTGACTTATCACCGACTAAACACACTTCTCTAAAGTCAATATGATGGACGTATTTGAAAAATGCGTGCTCTAGTTCTACATAGTTTATGTAATCATCAAAACATCCATTCTTAACCAAAGCGTTATTGCATCGTAACTGCTCTCGATATACAGGTGCTTTGTTCGATCTTTTATTAATTTGGGAACGGCTATATTGAAGCGTTGCGCCGCAATAGCAACTCATAAACGTTGCGAAGATGTTTGTTCTCTCACCGATGCGCCCTAGCGGCTTTCCCTTTTTCTCTTGAAACTTAAGCACGTTTGCTAGTCTAAACACTTCTTCATCAACAACTGCTGGATAATAATTCTCTAATTTTGAAGTGACTTCTTTCTTTACCTTTTTAGTCTTAATCTCATCAGTTTCTTTACAGTGGTATTCTTCCGTTACCATCTCCTTTAACGTAATGTGACCTAGCACTTTATCTGAGGTGATGATATTTTGAACTGCATAGGGGTGCCATTTCTTAGCTTTTTTGAACCTTCCTTGCTCAAACACTTCAACACCATCATTATTGAGTTTTTGGCAAATTCTGGTATAACCAAGCCCAGCAATTTTCAAATCGAAGATTTTTCTTACAATTTCTGCTTTATGTGAATTTAGGGAGAATTTTTTAAAAGTGTCTGTACGTTTTGAACCGTTAACATCAGTGTAGTCATAAGTAATACTTTCTTGATCTATCCATCTAGGTATTGACGGTTGAACCACACCTATATGCTTGTGTTTACCCTTCTGGGATGCGTGATTGTAAAGATATTCAATGACCTTTTTCTTTCTGCTCAACGCATCAGTAATATAGATCGACTTGTTTAAACTCTCTTGCCAAGCGGTCGTCATTTTGATGATAGAGATGAGCATATTCGACATACCTTTATCCCTACGATCATAGAGTTGGTTGTCGATAGTCGTGACGATTTTGAATCCACGATTCAGGATTTTGTTGAAGTGCGCCTGAGCTGCATCAGGTGACATTCGACTGAATCGGTCGAAGTTATGAAAAGTAATGTAGACATTATCACGCTCTTCTGGAGGAACTTCTTCAAGCAGCAAAAGCATCGTTGCCATCTGCCCTTTTTTAAAGGCTTTTGAAAGCTCACCTTGGTTTGAATAGCCTGAAACGCCTTTGTCAGTAAAAATAAGGTCTTCATTAATGAAGAGGTTATTACGTTTAGCGTATTCCCTCGCTTTTGATAATTGACGCTCAAGAGACTTTTTGCCGACTTTCGATTGTCCTTTTGTCGAAAAACGTGCATAAGGTACACATATGCCTTTGAACTTCGTTTTATCGTATTGAAAAATCTCTTCTCTTAAAGCTTCTGCGCCTATCATTATAACCTACTGAAAATTAATGAGATAACAACATTATATCACAACTTGTAATAGTGTTGGTAATAATGTCTTTATCTAAAGACATTAAACTCAACATGCTGGTCGACCCGGAAGTCCCTGGGGTAACCTGCCACATCGCCAGTGTTGAAGCCGACCTGAGCCTGGCTGACCCGAGTGACAGCTCCATTTCATGTCGACAAACCGGTGACATTACGCCGGAAATGATTGCCCGAATCGACAAATCCAAATCCGGCGACGTTGTTTTTAAGAAATCCAAAAGCATTTTCTTCAAGTCGATGAAAATTCGCCGTATTTACGATCCACAGAACCAGACGCTGATGTACTTGTCGTACTCGACAAAAGAAACCTCGGGCAGCTTTAAGCACAGCCTGTCTACCGTGCCATTGTGGGGCACCAAGGCGTATATCGAGCCTACGCCGGAAAAATAAGTTCACATTGAGGCTCTAGCTGTTTTTGGGCTTTTGGCTTTTGGCTTTTGGCTTTTGGCTTGCAAGGTGACAGGCAGAACCACAACGATCAAAAAAGGCGCTGTTAAAACAGCGCCTTTTTCAATGCATCTTAAATTAGTGGTTAGCCGCCGACTGGCCGATGTACTGCCGCGGGCTCAACCCAAATTTTTGCTTAAACCGACGGGTAAAATGACTTGGGTGCCGGAATCCCAAGGTGTAGCTGACTTCGGTAATATTGCCACCGGCGTTGAGTAGCCGGGCTGCAGCCTCAAGCTTCGTGTTGATAATAAATTCCGCCGGAGTACAGTTCAGCAGTAGCTTGAACTTCTGATACAAGTTGGTGCGGCTCATACAGGCCGCTTTACAGAGCATATCGATATCAAGGTCGCTGGTGACATTCTTACGCACCAAATGCAGTGCGGCATTCAGACCGTGCGAATCCGGCTCATCCTGACTGTGCTGCAACACAAAATGGCAAGTGTTCTGGCGCAGCAGACGCAACACCAGTTCAGTAATGGCCAAGTCTGCCACCAGCATCCGATCTCGACTGTGTTCTTCGAACACATGGCTGAGTTTATGAATCAGCGCCTGAGTCTGGGGAGCATTGGGCGTATGCCAGGCCATCGGCAGCATATCACTACTTTGTTCATACGTACTGTCAGCAAGGCACAACTGATTCGCCACCTGGCGCACTTTCTCACGGGAAATTTCGATCGTCAGGCACTTAGTCGGCTGATCCAGCCTGGCTTCCGGAAAATCAATATTCACCGACTCCCCCGCCGCCAGCACATATGACTCACCCGGACGAAACAACTTCTGGTCATTAACATGATGCATGATTTTGGTGCCAGTAATCATGGCGCAAAGTGTCAGCTCGCTGACCGAAAATCCAACGGCATCCTCCGGCAGATAAGTATCGTACATACAGACCTGAGAGTGCTCTCCGGTAACGGCCACGCGGTTTTCAACCAGTTTTTTGGGTACTGCGACAGAGATATTTGCCATGCATTGTTAACCAGTTGTTAATTTGTTTGAGTTCATATCATGGTGAAATATGCACCCACAGTCAATTAGTCTGTACTCTGATGAAAGAAAGCACACGCTTTTAACACTAAATTAACCTTGCTTACCAACGACAGTGTGACTCCAGCAACAGTCCACACTCTCAGATAATAACGAAACAAGGAGCAAGACAATATGATTTACCCATGCCCTGGACAAGAAGGCAGTATTGTTGAGTTTAAATCCCGCTACGGAAACTACATCAATGGTGAATGGGTTGCCCCGATTGAAGGCACCTATTTTGAGAACATCAGCCCTGTAAATGGCGAAGTTATCTGTGAAATTCCTCGCTCTTGCGCCAAAGATATCGAAATGGCGCTGGATGCTGCTCACAATGCAAAAGATGCATGGGGCAAAACCTCGGTCGCAGACCGCTCCAATATCCTGCTAAAAATTGCTGATCGCATTGAAGCTAATCTTGAAATGCTGGCTGTGGCAGAAACCTGGGATAACGGTAAAGCCGTGCGTGAAACTCTGGCTGCCGACCTGCCGCTTTGCGTCGATCATTTCCGTTACTATGCTGGTTGTATCCGTGCCCAGGAAGGCTCGATTGGTGAGATCGATGAAAACACCGTGGCCTATCACTTCCATGAGCCGCTGGGTGTTGTCGGTCAGATCATCCCCTGGAACTTCCCACTACTGATGGCAGCATGGAAACTGGCGCCGGCACTGGTCACAGGTAACTGTGTGATCCTAAAGCCTGCCGAGCAGACTCCGGTTTCTATCCTTAAACTGGTTGAAGTCATTGGCGACCTACTGCCACCGGGCGTACTGAATGTGGTTAACGGCTTTGGTGCCGAAGCCGGTGAAGCGCTGGCAACCAGCACACGTATTGCAAAAATTGCCTTTACCGGTTCGACGCCTACCGGATCCCACATCCTGAAATGTGCCGCGGAAAATATCATTCCGTCGACCGTTGAGCTGGGCGGTAAGTCACCGAACATCTATTTCTCTGATGTCATGAATCAGGACGAAGCCTACATCAACAAGTGTGTTGAAGGTGCCGTACTGGCCTTCTTCAACCAGGGTGAAGTCTGTACCTGTCCGTCGCGCCTGCTGATTCAGGAAGACATTTACGACGCATTCATCGCTCGTATCATTACTCGTATCCAGGAAATCAAACGCGGCAACCCACTGGATACCGAGACCATGGTAGGTGCGCAGACTTCAAAGCTGCAGTACAACAAAATCCTGTCTTACCTGGAAATCGGTAAAGAAGAAGGCGCACAGGTGCTGATCGGTGGCGGTATCGATCAAACATCAAGTCTGCCGGGTAGCGGCTTCTACATCCAGCCAACATTGCTGAAAGGCACCAACAAGATGCGTGTTTTCCAGGAAGAGATTTTTGGTCCGGTTGTGGCAGTCACCACGTTCAAAGACGAAGCGGAAGCCATCGCCATTGCGAACGATACTGAGTTTGGTCTGGGTGCCGGGGTCTGGACCCGCGACATGAACCTGGCGTACCGCATGGGCCGTGCGATTCAGGCCGGTCGTGTATGGACAAACTGCTATCACCACTACCCGGCACACGCAGCCTTTGGCGGATACAAGAAGTCTGGTGTTGGCCGTGAAACCCACAAAATGATGCTTGATCATTACCAGCAGACCAAAAACATGCTGGTCAGCTACAGCGACAACGCATTGGGTTTCTTCTGATTCAAAAACAACGTCAATGAGAAGCGTCCTCTCATAGGGCTGATGCCCTGATAAGACAAAGAGCGATAGGGGAAACCCTATCGCTCTTTTATTGACAGGAATACAGAATGCTGCTTAATGGCTGTTTTCGTTTTTATGCTGAGTGCTCCCTGCCACCCGCACCTGTTGCTTCCGCTGACGTTTAACAGACAACATCATTGCTGCTGCGATGCCCCCATAAACCGCCACCTGTAACCACAACTGCGTCCACCAGCCAACGACCTGATGGAAATCCGCCCCCATCTGATTCAGACGCAGAAAAGCATTAATCGCAGGTGTCGACGGAATCAACTGTGCCAGTGCCGTTATCGGTGCCGGTATCGCTTCCGGCGGCCAGATAAAACCTGCCGAAAAAACTAACGGTAACGAACTGAGCAGTACGACAACCGTGGCCAGTTCCCGGCGCGGAATAAGCTGTCCCAGAATCATTCCCAGGAAAATCACTGCCAGTAAAAACGGCAGCGTAACCGCCAGCAAATCCCAGATATTGGCCAGTCGGATGATGTGGTAATAGCTGAAACTGAAGCCGAAATAGTACATGACCAGCGGCAGATAAATCAGCGAAAAGCAGATTCCCCGAACCACCACCACTTGCCAGGCCGGATACTGCAGCCAGTAGCCGGTTTTTCCGGCCAGACGATACTCATTCTGCCCGCCTCCAAGCAAGGCGACCGCAATCAGCAGCGTCTGGTGCAGAATCAATACAAAAACGGCCGGCACCACATAATTGACATACCCCATCCCCGGATTAAAAACCGGCTGGGCATTGAGCTTTATCGGGGTAAATTGCTGGGCAGCCAGAGTCAGGTTTTCACCGGACATGACCATACGGCTGACCTTGGCTTTGGCGGCCAGTGTGCCTCCGGCAGAAGCTAACCCTTCCACCACCGTGCCATATACCAGAAAATAAGCCGCATCACCGGCGTAAACCAGTGTCGGGCTTTTCCCCAGCAACAAATCCCGGTAAAAATTCGGCGGGATCACCAACAAGCCTTCAGCTTGCCCGGCATTGATGCGTTGCCGGGCCTCAGCCAGAGACTCTGCCCTGACGGCAATGGTTACTTGCGGCGTGGCATCCACCATGCGTTCCAGTTCACGGCTGAGCGGGGTTTTATCCTGGTTGACGACCACAATTGCCTGCTCCCGCGGCAGCTGATTGGCATAAGGCATCGGATACAGAAAAGAGTAAATCAGGACGCCACCAAAAACCGTAAACAGAATGGACGGATTGGTAAAAATGGCGCGCAACTCAAACTTAAACAAGGTACGCCAGCTCATTGACTCCCCTCCTGTTCGCTCTGGCTTGCGCCGATGTCATTGACGCGATTAATGTCACTGACACCAGGCGGCGTGGGGTTGTTCGGCTTCGCCAGGTGAGTCACCCGCCAGGCGGCCAGGCACAGCGTCACCGAAAAGACGGCCAACACCAACAACTGCGGCATGGCCTGTGACCAGCTCTGTCCATGGTTAACCTGATGTAACTGTATATCGAGATAGTGCGATACTGGCAGCATCGCACGCCAGAACTGAGCAAACCCCGGCATATCAGTCGCCGGAAACGTCACCCCAACAAACGCAAAGGCCGGCGCGGTAAACCCCGCCGCCAGACTCATTGCTTTGGTGGCATCCAAGGTCATCAGAAAAAGCAGGCTGGCAATGCCCTGACAGGCAATAACCGTCAGGCATTGCGCCAACAAAAGAACGCCCCAGTGACCGTGCATCGGCCAGTCCAGTACGCCGTACACCCCCCAAAGGAACAGCGCACCATGCAACGTGAATATCAAGGTATAGGGCAACAATTTCGCCAACAGGCGGCGAACCGGATAACTTTCCAGCCATGAGCTTATCCCCCGTCCACGCTGTTCTGCGGCGAGGGCCATGATGGTGGTGATCACTATCGCAATCTGCCATGCGGCAGGAATTGCAGCCGCCACCAGAAACTGGCCGTAGTGGCTGTTGCTGTTATAAAGCGGCGTGATCTGACTTTGCACCGGCACGGCCTGCCCCAGCGCCTGTAACGGAACCGAGGCTCCCGATGCCATATGCTGCAAAGCTTCCACTTTGGCGTTCAGTGTTCCTTGCGCCTGCAACACCGCCGAGTTCACCAGTTTGCCAATCAGAATAAACTGGCTGTTGTAAAACACCGTAACCGTGGGCGCTTTGCCGGTCAGGGTCTCTTTTTCCAGATCCCGCGGTACGACCACCAGCGCATAAATATCACCGCCCCGCAGTGCCGCGCCCCCCTCTTCAACCGACGTGAACGATCTGGTCACACTGAGCGTCGGGCTGGCGTCATAATCACGGATCAACTGGCGCGACAGACGGCTGTGGTCGCCATCAACCACCCCGATCGGTAAATCTCTGGCGATCCCGGCAGAAAATACGCCCCACAGCAGGAGGAACACCAGCACCGGTACCCAGCTCACCATCGCGAAAAGCCAACCATCACGCCGGATCAGCTGCCATTCCTGTTTCAGTGCCTGTCGTCTGCACCATGTCGGTGGCGTAACGGATAAATCGGAATGTGCCATTGTCATTACTCGATAATTACACTCATCCCGACACGGAGATGCTCAATCGGCTTCATCGGGCGCGCTTCCACCTCAAACGTACGCATGTCAAAACCCTGCGCCGGATCGGTGGTACGCCAGGTAGCGAAATCCCCCATGGCCGCCACATGGCTAACCTTGAACGCATGGGCTTTATCACCCAGCGCCGGAATCACCGCATTAAACTCTGCCCCGGGGGTAAACTTGTTCAGTTGATCTTCTTTGACATGGAACACAGCCCACGCATCCTGCATGTCAACCACGCTGACCACCGGGAAACCCTGCGGTGCCAGCTCTCCTTCATGCAACAAAACTTGGGTAACCTCACCGTTGTACCAACTGGTGATCTGGGTATCCGCCGCGTAAGCTTCCACTTCCGCCACTGCGCCAGCGGCCATGCGGGCTTTTTCCTGCGCGGCACGACGGGTTTCTTCCCGCGCCCCCTCTGTGGCCATAGCATACATCTGATAAGCGGCGCGTTCGGTATAAAGCGCTGCCTGCCACTGGGTAAAGGCTTCATCCCGTTTTTGCTCGGCCATCACACCGTCTTTGTACAGGTTGTCGACCCGGCGATAGGTTTTTTCCATCAATCCGGCGGCGGCTTTAGCTTTTTGCCATTGATCTTTCGCTGCTGCGATTTCCTGAGAACGCGCACCGTTTTCTGCCTGCTGTGCCAGCGCGCCCGCGGCTTCTTCACCGGCACGGGCTTGCTCCAGCTTGGCGTCCAGCTCCGGGCTCAGCAGAGTAAAAATCAGATCACCCTTCGCAACCGTATCCCCCTTACGCACCAGAACATGTTCAATACGTCCCGGCACTTTGGATGAGATATTGTACTGCTGGGCTTCAACTTGCCCCTGCAAACGGACGGGAGACGGCTGATAAGCCTGCCAGAAGGAGTAACCCAGCCATCCGACCAATGCCGCAGCCGGTATAACCGCGGCCAATGTTTTCAACTTACTCATGACTGAACCTTAATCCCCTGGTATTGCTGATATTGACTGAATTGATTGATATCGCTGCTGACCGCCAACAACTTGGTCAGTGACATGACATACTGATAGGCTGCCGCCGAACGCTGGGTTCGGATACCGGCAAGGTATAACTCTGCGTCGACCACATCCAGTGATGTCGACAGACCCTGACTAAAGGCTTTTTCACGCAGGTTGAGATTTTCCTGTGCCAAAGACAGGCTGGACGCCAGACCATGGTATTCCTCCAGCGACTGCATCGCTTCGCGGTATGTTTTTTCAACCAGCACCGACAGATCCTGCTCAGCCTGGGCCCGCAGATAGTTCACCTGAGTCACGGCACTGTGCGCAGCTTTAACTTTGCCGGAGCGACCACCGTTATCCACCAGCGGAATTGATACTCCAACGCCAACCGCCCAGTCAGGTGCCGTTTTCGCGGCCAAGGTGTCATCTTCATGCAGGCTGTAATTGCCGTACAAGAACACTTCCGGGTAGTACTTGCCTTTTTCCGCATCAATCAGTCCCCGCGCCTGACGGCGTTTGGCGTCAAGAATCTGTAAACCCGGGTAGTCTGCCAGCGTCTTGTCGATAAAAGTGTGCATCGGCGGCAGCGACGGATTGATGAACAGCGCCGTAGACGGCATCACGGCACCCGGGAATTTCAGTAACCGAGACAATGCTGCCTGGGCAATTTCCAAATCCCGTTGGGCTTTTTGGCGATCAACCCGCGCTTTGTCATAGGATGCCTCTGCCTGCAGACGTTCAACACGAGCGATCTGTCCTTGCTGCTCCAGTTTTTGGGCATGCTCCCAATGTTTTTTCAGGCCGTTCTCTACATCAATACGAGTATCAAGCACCTGCTTTGACATTACGACGCCAAAATAAAACTTGGACAGGTCTTCAAACGTCGCTTGCTGCTTCATCGCCAAAAGGGATTTCGCTTCAACCGTCTGTCCTTCGGCAATATCCTGCGCAGCGGTAATTCGGCCACCGGTAAAAATCGGCCAAACCGCTCGGATCGAACTGGTAAACACATCCCTGTCTGTCAGTTGCGAAGTAAACAAGCGATCGATATTAGCCGGGTTGATCCCCAGCATCTGGGCTATGCCCTGAATCGCCTCGCCAGCCGGCATACTAGCAGCCAGATCCGATGGCTTAATTTCAACGGCCTGATCCAGCCGGGTGTAGTTGGCTGACGCAGTGACTTTCGGCAGGTAGAGATCCCTGGCGGCATCCTGCATATGGCGATACCGGTCCACATTTGCTCGCTCAGCGGCCAGGCCATCGTTCTCGCTGATAACTTTCTGCCAGGCATCCCAAAAACTGATGGTCTGCTGTGTATGTCCGCTCTCGATGCGGCTTGTCATCGTGGCCCCCTGAGTGGCCGACGCACCAGATACTGCTATCTGGGCCGGTGAGGCCTGAGAAACCGGTGAGGCTACGCAGGCAACCGAGAGCCATAATGAGGCACAGCCCGGCCACCAGACTGTTCGCTTCTTCTTCATTTTTTTACCTATAAACCATTCCTGGCCGTTTACCGTTGACGATAGAGACGGATTGAAACTGCCAATTCTAGAGCAATAGCTCTAAAAAACAACCAGTCTCCTTATCTGACAAGCACAGCTAATGTCAAACACGTGCCTGAACCCTCCCACAGGGCAACCAAGTCTTCTGTCAGTTGTCAGTCTCAAGCTGTTCTGGTCTGCTGGTATGGACGCATTGCATCCGCACTTTATTTCAGCAACTTGCACATACAGCGTTATACAGAAACCCAGACATGATACGCAATCTGGCACCTAAGCACACCCTGAGGTTCTGAACCACAATAAAGACTGCCCTCTGAAAGACTGTGGTACTGCCTGTATGTCCCTTGACTTAGCTCCCCTGATTTTTGAGCTTTGCGTGATCATTATCAGCGCAGCCCTGTTGGGCACCCTGTTTCTATATG
The DNA here is from genome assembly GCF_017329545.1 of Photobacterium ganghwense. Taxonomy (NCBI): domain Bacteria; kingdom Pseudomonadati; phylum Pseudomonadota; class Gammaproteobacteria; order Vibrionales; family Vibrionaceae; genus Photobacterium; species Photobacterium ganghwense. The sequence continues at coordinate 196,778 of NZ_CP071326.1, read as the reverse complement.
CCTGCCAGCCCATCATTCTTGCCTACATTGCGGCCGGTCTGCTGCTGGGGCCACACGGGCTCAATCTGGTCACCAGTGCCGAAAATATTACTCAGTTCGGTAATCTGGGGGTCATTCTGCTGTTGTTTTTGATCGGCCTGAACCTGCAACCCAAAAAGCTGCTCAGTCTGTTTCATGAAAGCGCCATTATCACTCTGTGCACCAGCGCTTTCTTTTTTGCCGTGACCCTCGGATTTTGCCTGCTGATCCGACTGCCACTACTGGATTCTGCAATCATTGCCGCGGCCTTGATGTTTTCCAGTACCGTCATCGGACTAAAGCTCATTCCGACCACCACTCTGCACCACAAACGTATGGGGGAAGTGATTACCAGTATTTTGCTGGTACAGGATATTCTGGCGATCAGCGTCATTATTTTCCTCAACATGGAAAGCGGTGAGGCAATGGCATTGAGCTTCCTGATGATGCTGGGCGAGTTTGCTCTGATGTGTGTGATGGCTTTTCTGGGGGTAAGATTTGTGATTTTGCCCCTGTTCCGGCGTTTCGATGTCATTCAGGAATACAGCTTTGTGACCACCTTAGCCTGGTGTTTTTTCTGGTCAGAGCTCGCACATCAGGTGGGGTTGTCTTACGAAAGCGGCGCATTTATCGCGGGGCTGTCCATTGCGGTCAGTCAGGTATCACAGGCTATTGCCGTCCACCTCAAACCGCTGCGGGAGTTTTTCCTTATCCTGTTTTTCTTTGCCATCGGGGCCAGAATAGATATTCAGCAAGCCAATATCTACAGCCTGCTGGGGCTGGCATTTGGGGTTATTCTGGTTGGTGTGAAATTTTGGGGATTTAAAGTTGCCTTGCAGCTGGCCAAAGAGAAACCCAGTATGCATCAGGAACTCAGTGCCCGGCTCAGTCAGGCAAGTGAGTTTTCCTTCCTGGTCGCTTATGCCGCCATGGAGACCGGCATGCTGTCCAATCAGGCAGCGCTGTTCATTCAGTTTGCGACTATGGCCACCTTTATTCTGTCGACCTACTGGGTCGTGAAGCGCTACCCGACCCCCATCTCCACGGTCAAAACGTTACGTCAGGACTGATGTCTTTACATCGGCTCTTACCTTGAATCCACCTGATAACTGGAATCCTCCTGATAACTGGTATTCACTTGGGTGTGTCCTCCCGCGCTTGTGGCTCAGCCGATCCGCCCTGCTGAATTAAACAAAAAAAAGCTGCAACCCCAGCCTCAAGGGTTGCAGCAAACTACGGTCAGCATGAACGTAGAAATCGTTGAATAGTGTTTTTCAGACTTGGCTGCGCTTGTGGCCTTAGCCGGGATTGCGGCTAAGGCGTGCGTCTATCCAAGTCCTACTCGGTTTCTTCTCTCACATTTTCTTTTTATCCGTTTGTCTATTATCCACTGCCTCAGGATTACATGGACCAGATATAGAAGATCTGAGATTTCATACGAATGATGATGCCACGCAGCACATCCAGAAACTGCAGGAAACTGTTAGGCTTTTCAGCACTGATCCATGCGATACCAGCTGAGCCGACCGGAATGTCATACCCCGCAGATTCTTCCAGCTTCAGACGAACAAAATGGTGCTTGTTCATAGCATTTTGACCCGTTGTCATACGCACATATTCATCCCGTCCAATCAGGTTGCCCTGACTTTCGCCGGTTGCTTCGATAATGCCTTCCACTTGCGCATTAAAAATAGTGCCGGGATACACCGCAGACGCAAACTCAGCTCGCTGACCCACTTTCACATTGCGAATCGCCTGATGATTTACCCGCATCAACACGTATTTTTCGTTGGTATACATTTGAATACGCGGAATCACACCAACATATTGCCCTTCACGCATGATGAAGTTGGTCAAATAACCATCGGCGGGCGCATATATACGGGTATGGTCCAGATTCCATTCAGCCTGTGCGACCAATTCCTGCTTTTCTGCCAAAGCCGCTTCCCGGCTGCTGACTTCCAGTTGGGCTTTCTCCCAAGCCAGCGTCGCGCGGTTCGCTGCCAGCTTCGCTTGCTCAACTTTGGAGACCAGTGTTACCTGCTCAGCCTTGGCAACATTAACGGCCGTGCGCTGTTCATCTAGCTGAGTTTCAGTGATGGTATGCTGCACAATACGGTTCTGCTCGACATAACGCTGTAGCGTCGTCTGTTTCCACGTCAAATCTTCTTTCGCCGCAATGAGCTGGTTTTCCGCAATCTCGATGTCTTCCTCAGCGGCCAGTTTATTCTCATGGGCGATGCGGACATCCTCACGAGCAATCGACAGGGTCGCTGCTGTCGACGCCAGTTTGGCTTCCGCCTTGTTCAGCGCAATCTGGTACGGTTCGCTATTTAGGGTATAAATCAACTGCCCTTGCTTCACTTTCTCATTTGGCTTCACCAGAATCTGGTCCACATGACCACGAATATCTTTGGAGGCTGGTCGAAGCTGAATAAACGGCGACTGCACGACCGACCCGCCAGACATGTCCATCGGCGCAAACGTAATCAGTCCGATCCAGACAAAAATCAGCCAGCCGCCACCACCAAGATAGGCGAATGACTGGGTGTATTTGTTCCATGGCATGCCGACCATACGTAACAGGTAAATAAACAGCGCCCATACCGCTAATCCTTCAAGCATGATCAGCCTCCGTCGACACGTTTTCTCCCGCCGCCACCTGACGCGAAGAGTGTGGTGCATGTGCCGCCGTTGCTGACAACGCATCACTCTTTACCGGGTGCTTCGCCGCTTCTTCATCGCGACCGAACCAGATATCACGGATCCGGCGCAGCGCCGCTTCACCATCGACAAACGCAATGATCACCGCCATCACCCACACCCAGTGCCAGATAAATCCAATCCAGGTCAGGGCTGTAATCAGCCCTAGCTGGCGATGCTCTTTTTTGTGGGCTTTCTGAATAGGTAATTCATGAATGCGCCAAAATCCGTATGCAGCGGCAACAATGGCACCTACCAGTACCACGCCCGCCACGATATGCAGGGTAGTATCCACCCCGGTATCAACAAATGGCATGCTGACGAGACTCATTTCTTCTCCTGTTCTGAACCAAAAAGTCAGATGTAATACATTGTTTTTATGCAGGTGATTTTGTGAGATCAGGTGGGCTGCTGTAATAAATACGGACAGATTCATTCAAATTAAGCAGATCTATGAAATAATCTAACCATGCCAATCAGCCCTGAAGACTCAAACCATGTCTGTGTCCCCTCCCCTGTTCAATGCTGCCTTTACCCGGGCCATTTTTCTTCAGCCGTTACTGAAAGCACTGAACCGCCATTACAGTCTGTCGCCGGCTCAACTGGATATCCCAGAAGTCCTGTATCGTGAACCGATGCGGTTAATTCCGTTCTCCGATATCAATCGCTGGTTAGAAAACATGGAAAGACAAACCGGTGACCCGGCGTTTATGGTCAAGCTGGCTGAAGATTTGACGTTTAGAGAGATGGATAGACTCGGCGAGTGGTTTTTATCCTCACCGGAATTGGCCTTATCATTTCGCCGAATCAATTACGGTACCAGCTGTCTGCAGGCCGGAGCGACGTTTTACGGCGAACAGTCCGGGAAGTTCATCAAATGGTGCTACGACAACCATTTTTCGCACGGTCGAGGACGGCTGCATGACAGCCTGCGCATGGCAATCATGTTCACCAATACCCTGCGCGACTTTCTGGGTCATAATTACCAACCCCTCAATGTCGAGATCTCTGGTCCTCCCTGTGGTGAGAAAGCACTGCGGGCATTTTTCGGTTGCGACATTCGCTGGAATGCCCCTAAAACCAAAGTCTGGCTGTATGTTTCTGTGCTGGAGCAGAGTAATCAGCATTTGTATCAGAGCCAGCGCCCGATGATGCTGTCTAACCTGGAGCTGGATGAATTTCTCAATATGCCCCAGCCCCACGATGCCGCAAAAACGGTCTATGAAATGATCAATTATTCGCGCTGTTTCGGTTTTCCGTCACTGGATACCGTGGCCGGAAAATTCTCGCTGTCACCTCAGCAATTTCAGCGACGTTTGCGTCTTTATGGCTGGAACTTCACGTCAATTACCAGCTATGTGCTGTGTAATCAGGCTATACAGTATATGCAGGCGGATATCCCCATTGCAGAAATTGCAGCCAAACTGGGCTACTCGAACGTGCAAAGTTTCAGCAAGGCGTTTCAACGTCAGCGGCGAGAGACACCAACCCAGTACAAAGAAAAATTGCTGGAGCGGATGCGCCACTGAAGCCTCTCGCCTGCATCACTCTCTGCGCTGTCGTTGCCAGAAGAAATGAGGTGCAAGGAACTGGACACAGAAAACCCAACCAAGGCATGGTTTCATGCCCCTTTAAGAGTAGGATTTGAGGTTTAGGTTTAGGTTTAGGTTTAGGTTTAGGTTTAGATTTAGATTTAGATTTAGATATTGGGCAGCGACTGACTTTTGGTTAAATCAGAAAATGAACGCGACCAAAATCAAAGGCTGCACATTCTTCAGATGAGGCTAACCCACTCAGATTTGGCGGCTACAGTGGAGGATAAACCGCTGGTTAGGCGTGATATGGTGGCGCATTTCAAAGCGTGCGTGATTTTCATCCCCGAATTCAGGTTCAAAGAAAATTCGGTATCCCAGTAAATCACGTAGTGCATCCGCGTCAAAAGGGTTGAGGTTGTCGCGGTCCACCTTGATGTTACGTTGTAACAAAACCGGTTTCAGCACATACTGCTTACCGTTGTGAGACAGTTGATAATCCACCGTCATGGTAAAATCCAGCGCGATCTCATCACCCTGGCGGGTTTGCACCCACTCCTGAGAGTGGATCGTGCCGTCGTGATTGAAATGATACGTTGTCCATTCCCGGATATTGTCAGGCGTATCAGGGCGCAGGCAACGCCAGGTGCCGCCTTCCAGACTGGTTGCGCCGGCCATACCTGAACCTGCCAAACCAGACAGAAAAACCATCACCTGTACAGCTTTACCCAACCGCATCCGTTTAACTCCTGATATTTATTTGATTACAATCAGTTATAGCAGGTATTCGTGGTAAGCAAAAGCCACAAAAAAGGGGAAGCCAATGCTTCCCCTGTCTTCATATCCGGGATGGGATTAGAAGTGGTAGTCCACAGACCAGACAACTTGCTGGGAGTAGTCGATCTTGGTGTTGTTCTCTTTGTAATCCTGATCCAGGTAACGGTAAGTCAGATCTGTTGACCAGTTGTCGGTGATTTTGTACATCGCACCTACCTGGCCGCCCCATACAAAGTCAGATGAGCTGTCGTTGTTAATTTCGCTGTCAGCAAAACCGGCAGATACACCCGCAAACAGGTTCACTTTCTGATGAACTGGCAGTAGGTAATCGTATGAAGCCAAGAACATGTTTTGCTCTGACTTATCCATATAGCTGTAAGTACCCATCAGACGGTGGTGATCGTTGATGATGGCACCACCACGCAGTTGGTAAGTCGCATCTTCGCCGTTTTGTTCGTACTGACCTTTTACGTTGTCGTTCTGGTAACCAACACCGCCACCAACAAACCATTCAGTGTCAGCAGCAAATGCAGGAGAAGCAGCCATTACAGCCAGTGCCAGTGTTGAGATTGCAGTGATTTTTTTCATCTTTTTTGCTCCTATCTCTTCCACTCAGCCCGGTCACACCTGACCGACCTGTTGAAAAAAAATTGTGTGTAAAGTTTGTCTTCGTTAAACACCTTACACCTGCAACCTTAACCACAACTTAAAATATAAAACATCGTTTTTAATCTGAATGCACGCTGAACGGCACATTTTTTTCGCCACCACTTTTATGAATCATACGAAACGGTATACCAAACGTTGCGCAAGACATCTGATGCTCAAAAGGCAAAATGACCGCTTTCGATCAAAGCCACCGCGCAGCATTAGCGAGCCCACTCCTCAGGCCAGCGCCAGTTGTCCCGCCTTGCTCGGCGGCAAGCCAAAATACCGCTTGAACTCCCGACTAAACTGGGTTGGACTTTCATAACCGACTTTTATCGCGGCCACATTAGCGGGCATCCCTTCCTGAATCATCAGAGTTTTTGCTTTGTTCAGGCGAATTTTCTTGATGTACTGTAACGGTGGATCGGTCACCACTTGCTTGAAGGTTCGGTGAAATGCTGAAACGCTCATCCCTGCCATTTCCGCCAACTCTTCAATCGACAATTTCTGATCGAAGTGAACCTGAACATGGTTAATCACCCGCGAGACTTTCGACAGAGCACTGTCCTGCTTACAATATTGTGACAGCAGGTATCCCTGCTCACTTTTCAGTAACTGAAAATAAAACTCTCGCAGTAACTGGCGCCCAAGGACTTTGGCATCCAACGGTTTATCCAGGCAACTGAGCAGTCGACAGACACTGTCTTCAATTCCCGACGTGATTGGCGTTACAGCGACCCCACGGCCAGACTCTTCACGCCAACACAGCGTACCATCGTCATGCTGTTCGACGCTATCCACCAGCTCCTGCAATAGGGTTCGATCGAAATCAATATCAATGCCAATCAACGGCGCGTCTTCAGATGCAAAAGTTTCACAGGCGATAGGGTATGGCGTTGCCACAATCAGGCAATGTTCGGTATCGTACTCAAAACGATAATCGTTGAGATGACCAATCTTATTCCCCTGTAAGATCACGACAACCCCTTGCTGATACATCTGAGGTGTCACTTTGTGGTATTTGTTGATTCTGAACAGGCGAACGCCAGGAACCTCGGTCTCAACAATTCCGGCCTGATGGCTCAAACCATAGTAATGGCAAAGCTGTTCACCTTTTTCCTGACACTTTTTCATCGTGGTATTCCCAAATTGGATGCTTTCTCTGAACCTGAGTTTCACCGCCATCTTAGGCAGGGTTGGGGCGGAAAACAAGGTAAATGACTGAGTGACTCACAAAGCAGGACCCTAACCAAGACAATATGAAATCTGGCAAACCACAAGTATTTTCTGACAAACACGCCTCACTTATTTTGAGAGAAATAGGCAAGCATTAAACAGGATCGAGCATCACCTTTCAGTCTTAACTGGCGTAAACTTGTTGGCGTACTAAAACAGGCCTCACTCGCCTTATCAGTGAGGCAGTCACTACCCTGGAGACGTATCATGCAAAAATTCACCTACCAGAACCCAACTCGCATCCATTTTGGTGAAGGCCAAATCGCCGCTATCGCCAATGACATTCCGAAAGACAAGAAGGTACTGGTGATTTATGGTGGTGGCTCCATCAAGAAGAATGGCGTGTACGAACAAGTCAGCGCAGCACTTGCTAGCCATGAATGGGCTGAATTTGCCGGTGTTGAGCCTAACCCGCAATATGACACCCTGATGAAAGCAGTAGAGAAAATCCGCAATGAGAAATTCGACTACCTGCTGGCCGTTGGCGGAGGATCTGTGATTGACGGTACCAAGTTCATCGCTGCGGCAGCCTGCTATGAAGGTGAAGATCCGTGGCACATTCTGGCCAAGCAGCATACGGTAGAAGCTGCGCTGCCACTGGGTTGCGTACTTACCCTGCCTGCCACAGGCTCAGAGAGCAACAAAGGTGCAGTGGTTTCACGCGGTAAAGACAAACTGGCTTTCATGACTGACAAAGTCCAGCCACTGTTTGCGGTACTTGATCCAACCACCACGCTGAGCCTGTCTCCGCGCCAGGTTGCCAACGGCGTTGTCGATGCCTTTGTCCACGTCATGGAGCAGTACCTGACGTTCCCGGTGAATGCCAAAGTACAGGATCGTTTTGCAGAAGGCCTGCTGCTCAATCTGATTGAAGAAGGCCCGAAAGCACTGGCTACCCCGGATGATCTGGATGTGCGCGCCAACATCATGTGGACCGCCACTCAGGCATTAAACGGTCTGATTGGCGTGGGGGTGCCTCACGACTGGGCAACTCACATGATTGGCCATGAACTCACCGGTAACTATGGTATCGACCATGCCCGTACCCTCAGCATCGTGCTGCCTGCGGTCATGAAAGAACGCCGTGCCGACAAAGAAGCAAAACTGCTGCAATATGCTGAGCGTATCTTCGGTATCCGTGAAGGTTCTGTTGATGAACGCATCGACGCGGCCATTGAGCGAACCATTGCTTTCTTCAAAGAAATGCAGGTGCCAACTCGTCTTGCCGACGTGAAACTGGGCGAGAGCGATATTGATGTGCTGATGAGCAGCCTTGAAAGCCACGGTATGACAGCACTGGGTGAACACGGCAACATCACTCTGAACGACAGCCGAGCGATTCTGGAAGCCGCACTCTGACAGAAACAGGTTAAACGCCAGTTTGCTGGGACTCTAGGTGCCTGAAAAACACGCTCCTGTACCTCAATGAAAACGCCCGAGGCTGTATCAGCCTCGGGCGTTTTTTATCCGGAGCCGTTTCAACCCCACCGAAATATCAACTTACTGCATATTCAATGCATGGCTCGCTACAAGCTATCAGGCTCAACCCGCGCTAGCATTTCCCCGGCCGACACCGGTTGAGCCGCCAGCTGAGACTGGTGTTCGTTGGGCTTATTACCCGCTAAATGAGTAGCGTCCAGTTTAGCTGTCGCCAACGGAAGTTGCCGTCCCTGAGTGTAGCGGGAGGCCAGAATAATGCTGCCACCTTTAATCACATCGATAATCTCACGGTTTTTTTCCGGTGGCAGTGCCGGGCAGCCCCAACTCCAACCAATAAAATTGTTATTTTTCAGAAAGTCCGGCGATGCATAATTGGCCCCGTGGATCACGATATGACGTCGACGAGCATTATCGTTCACCCCTTCCGACAAACCGTCCAGGCGCAAGGAGTAACCATATTTACCGTAATAGGTTTCTGCGGTCTTATACACGCCCAATGAGGTTTGCCGAGAATTGACCGTGTTGGAAAACTTGGTCGCGAAAGCGCCACCACTTTCAATACCGTGGGTGGTGAAAGTATGATACTTCAGTTTTTTTTCCAAGAGGTCTATCACGTAAAAACGACGCTGATAGGATGGACGGTTAAAATCGATGAGCACCAGATGGTGATTAGCGCCGGAGCCATGGCTGAGATAGGCGTCAACACCTTCTTCAAGCAGGCTATAGTCCAGTACCCCCTGCAATCTTGCAGACTGATACACATCCTTGGCTAACTTTTCTGCATACTCGCTCGGGCTCGCCAGAACTACAGCAGGAAAGTACAACAGGCAGAGAAGTTTTTTAAGCATATTGTGTTTACGACTTTGTCATTATCTTTGTATTCATTCTCACATCTAATAATAACAGACTGCATTTGAATAGATTTGTTTTTTATTACTGGCTCTACCAGCTACGCAAAATTATGCAACTAAAACCGCAAAAAGGTCACAAAGTCATCAAAACTGCAACTCTCGGGGGAATTTCCCCAACAAAAGTGGGAAATTCCCCTACTTTTTTTAAATTACAAATTGCTAAAATAAGCCTGTGAAAATCGATCAGAATACATATTTATCTGTCCTTATTCACATGCTAGAAAACACCCCAACGCCAGCAGGGCTGAAGTCAAAAGACGGCGTGTTTGCGTACGCTAACCAGGCATACCGCACTCTGGTCAACGCACCGGATAACATCGAAGGGCTGACAGACGGTGATCTACCATGTGATACGGCTCAATTTGCGCCCGTGTTTGTCCAACAAGACAGACAGGCAATGGCACAAAACAAGACAATCACCACAATTGACATCCATCACTACGCGCATGGCTTTGATGCCTACACGTTCGAGAAACGTCCGATAGTGATTAATGGTGAGACATGGGGGATCCAGTTCAATGCCATAAACCTGAAAAAGTGGGTAAATCTGGCAACGTTTGCCGAAGTGTTTGCTCTTGATAAAACAAACGCCTCACTCTGTACCCTGACGCCACAGGATGTACAGTTAACCTCATCCCAGGAAATCGTGCTCTTCTGGCTGTTAAGGGGACGCCAGACTAAACAAATTGCACAATTGATCCATCGCACTCCGAAGGCGGTGGAAAAGCAAATCGCCAACTTGATCACCAAGTTTGCTGATTATGGCGTTACTAACCGCGCCTCTCTGATTGAGTACGCACGCAGTCATGGATGGCTGTCTGTCATCCCTGAGCAACTGTTCAAACGTCCGGTTTCTGCCGTTATAGATGAACAAGGCCTCAACTGAGGCCTTGGGGATGTCTTCGTTAAACGTCATCGCTAACGCTTAGCTTGTTAAAAAAGTGTGCTTCAGCCACATAGCCTACTAGACAGATGTCAGCAGTGTTTCCGCCAAACGTTCCGAGGCGGACAACGAGGATGAGCCCACCCGTTGCTGCTGCATATGACTCAGCTTTACTACCATTTCCTCGCCGGATACTGGCCTGCTGAACAAAAAGCCCTGACCGTAATCACAGCCTTCAGCAAACATTTCAGCGTATTGCGCCTGCTGTTCAATGCCTTCGGCCACCACTCGCATACCCAGTCCTTTCGCCAGGGTAATAATGGCGCGGATAAAGCGAATATCGTAGCCGGACTGATGAATTTTCCAGATAAAGCTTTTATCAATTTTCAGGATCTGAAACGGCATTTCCTGTAAATGGCTGAGCGAGGAATACCCGGTACCAAAATCATCCAGCGCCAGCTCTACCCCCATCTCCCGCAGCTTTGGCAACACATTGGCAGAATTTTCAATATCATGCGATGCCGTATCTTCAGTGACTTCCAGTACCAGATCGTTCGCCGACATCCCGGTTTTAGTCAGCAAGCGCTGGACTATCTCCGCCAGATCACAATGCGAATACATGGTCGGTGAAATGTTCACTGCCACCCGGATCGCCGGGAGCCCGGCCTGTCGCCAGCGAACATTCTGCTGGCAAGCCTGTTCCAGCGCCCACTCATTCAGCGTTTGCGCCAACCCGGATTTCTCTGCGATATCGATCACTTCTGCCGGGGAAATATCGCCGTAAATGTCATGATGCCAACGAACCAGTGACTCAACCAGCTTGATGTCCCGGGTTTGCAGGCACACAATCGGCTGATAAACCTGCCTCACCTCACCACGCATCAGCGCCTGGCTTAACGCATCTGTCAGCACCCGCTGGCGAATGGCCTTCTCATTCATATACGGCTCAAAAAAGCAGTATGAGGTTCCGCGGGTCTTCTTCGCAGTATACATCGCAGTATCTGCATGGCTCATCAACTGCTCTGCCTCAGCCGCATCTTGCGGATAAAGGCTGATACCGATGCTCATCTGGGCTAACTGGCGGTGCCCGTCAACCTCAATTTCATCGTCAAACTGTTGTTTGATTCGTTCAATAAGCTGCAGGCACTCGCCCCTTCCCTGCACGGCAGGCTGAAGAATGACAAACTCATCGCCCCCCAAGCGGGCAACTTTACATCGTGCAGGTAATTCTGACAGCCGTCTGGCCACTTCTTTTAAAAAGATGTCTCCCGCACCGTGCCCAAGGTAGTCATTCACGCCCTTAAAGTTATCCAGATCCAGGGTATAGAGGGCCATTTGCTGATTTTTCCCCGGCTCCAGCGATATGATGGCGTCTTGCAGACACCCGTTGAAACAGGCACGGTTTGGCAATCCGGTCAGAGGGTCACGAAACGCCTGACGCCGATTAATCCGGCTTTCCCGAATCACCAACAAAATCAGCATTGCACCACTCAATAACAAACCGTATAAGTAGTAGTCTTCTCCTGTATGGGCATCAAAGATACGGGTCAGGTTGTCACGAGTCGACTTGATTGAAAAATTGTTAACATAAAATTCCCGCACCTGTTTCTGAATCGGAGCAAACTCACGCATCAGCCTTTCCGCTGCCGGGTCACCACCGGTTAGTGCAAATACCTCAGGTTCAAACCGTTCCAGCTCATGTTTTAGGTTCTCCAGCAGCTCGACCGCACCGTGGCGTTCTCGGAACATCCGGTTTTCTTCACCAACCGCCAGTACATCAATCCGACTCCAAAGAATGTCAAAGCGAAGCTGAACGTCCGCAGCACCTTCAAAATCCAGCGCAACCAGCTGCAACGAGTGCATAAACTGGTAGAGTTCACGATCCAGTTCCGACACCGCCCAATTGACCGCTTTCATTGAACCGGTGATCAGTTCCGTGACATGGTGATGGCGCAGAGAGCTGACCACAGAACTGATTGCAAAAATGGCAACCGTCATCGACAACAGCAGTATCTTTATCTTATACATCAATACACAACCAGCTCGTGTAGTTGCCAGACCATATCTTCATGGAACAGCGTCGTATCTAATTCAGGGTAATCCGACAACGGCAGAATCAGCCATAACGGGCCTTTATCCCGAACCCTCATGTACTCACCATCGGTTTTAATGGCAATAATGACCGGGTATTTGCCCAGGACCTCCATGTTCAACTCGGCCTGATAACCGTTCAGCCCTTTTGCCACAACCCTGTGCCCTTCGGCCTGCAACTGATCCAGCAGATCGGTCAGTAATACGCCATCGTACCGATGCAGGGTATCCGTCCAGGGCGTCAATGTGACTACCTGGGTCTGCGGAAACTGTTCCAGCATCTCACGATCAAACTGCGCAGCGCGGTTCAGATTCGTGTGATGAATGGCACCGCTCACCGACAAAATCACATCCATTTTCGGTGTCGGAAAAACGGAAGCATTACTGACAAAACTGCTGAGGGAGATAAGAAATAAAATAAAAAATCTATTCATCCTGATGTCTCTGGCTGACTGTATCCTGAATTAACGTTGCTTATCAGAAATACCCATTAGGGGGTAACTCATATTGTTTCCCACGGTTTATTTAAATCAATGTAGGTGAATGCTTCTCTGGTCGGCGTTGATTGAAGATAGATATTCCCACCCAAGTCTCTACTTGTTTAGGTGGTTTAATTTAAATATCAATATGATTTGTAAGTGAAAAGAACGTAAGAAATGCGTTGTGCAAACGTGCAGCGATACATAATCTCAAGTATTCATTAACGAAAATTATATGTTAGGCTAATAAAATTGCAAAGCGTATCATGCACATAAAGCATACTTCAGCCATAGAACATCATTCTGTAAACATCATACGACGTCAATTATTTGAAAAGATAAATTCCAATTAAATAAATTATTAATAATTTTTAGAGAAAATTATCACGTTCTGTAATTCTTCTTCCATATATTGAGTGGGTTTCAATAATCACTGTCTATCAAACAGACGATGAGCAAAAAACAAACACCATGCAAAATAAAATGAATTGTTATCAATATATTTGTTACAAAATATATCTTATTGCGTAATCGGCACCTTCCAAGTCACCAACAGCATTAAATCGCTATATGTTAATGGAAATGATTTCCAATCACTTTAAGTGATACAAATATTTATTGTTCTATCTCCTGCAGCAACGCTTACTTTCACAGAAAAAATAACAAGCACGTCACATTGACACGTTTCCAGGTGTATGTGAATTTAGACTTCACTGTTCACATTTCAGTCTGTTCAAACCGTTGTAAGGCTGTCCACTTCAATTTCAATGAAAGCCCCGGAGATCACATGCTGGCTGATTTTGCCCTTTCTGTCACTGACCTGCTCAGTTTAGGCACGTTCACCATCATGACCTCTGTCGTGGCCGCGGTATTAGGATTTGGCGGAGGCATGCTGCTAATCGCGATCATGCCATTCTACCTGCCGGCTGCTGCCATTATTCCGGTACACGGTGCCACACAAATGGTCAGCAACATCAGCCGGGCGATGTTTTCCTGGCGCGAGGTGTGCTGGTCACTGCTTCCGTCGTACCTCATAGGTGCAATAACCGGTACTCTTCTCGTCGGATTGACTGCCGTTAGTCTGGCAACCGAATACCTTCCCTTGTTTATTGGCAGCTATATATTGATGAACATCTGGCATCAGGGATTTATGCGATGGGTGAGCCGATTTGAATCCATGTTTTTGGCCGGGTTTATTCTGAGCGGCCTGTCACTGTTGGTCGGTGCGCCGGGTCCCCTCTTTCATCCTATGATGATGAAGAAACTGTCCGATAAGAACCACCTTGTGGCCACCACCGCCATGATGATGACCATTGCCCACGGACTAAAGCTGATTCTGTTTGGCTTAGTGGGCTTTAATTACCTGTCGCAATGGCCCTTGCTGACCACCTTAGTACTTTGCGCCATTCTTGGCTCCTGGCTGGGCACACGGGTACGCCACCGCAGCCAGAACCAACATGTCCTGCTGCTGATAAAAATCATTCTCAGCCTGCTGGCCCTCAAAATGATGCTGTCTGTGTGGCTGACTTATCAATAAACTTGCAGCTCAGACTTTCTGGGTAAAACCTCCCGTACGGTTATACACGACTCGTCTCCCCACGGGTTTCAACATCGCATGAAACCCGTGGAAATCCATCAGCACATCGTTACAGCGACGCTCATCAGCAATGTCAGCGGCAGACATCATCGCTTGGTCTTCCTCATCAAAATGAATTCTTCGACCGCTATTGCCTTGGCCATTAACTGATTAATCACTTTGGTCGCATTTCGTTCAGAACAAGTGTGATGATGTGCCCAGATCTCAACACCAAATAGCGTTTTTTTGCCATTACGTGATTTCTTTAATAAGGTTCGCGAGGTTGTCACGTTCGCAAAATAGGATGACTTTCAGATGTTTGGCTGTGCCAACTGCATATTGCTGACTGGCAAGGAATGTGGTCATACAGCAATCATGACGAGGTTCACCTGTTACGTTGCCTCGCGAATGCACCACCCATAACCATGAGTTAATGGTATGACCGGTATCGAGCAAAACCGGTACCCGGAAATACATAACCCATGACAATAAACCAACAACAATAATCAGAATCAATTATGAAAAAGATAGCTATTTCACTTCTCGTTACCTCTGCTCTGGCGTCTGGAGCAGTACACGCAAACGTCGGGGATTACGCCGTTGTGCTTATTCACGGCTTCCAACCGGGGCAACTGCAATCGAAACCTGATGCCACAACGGTAACTCAGGATGGCGCCGCTTACTGGCAAAACTATTGGCTCAGTCAGGCTGATGCCCGAATTGACTGGCCGTCACACGAGCGCATTGCCGATAAAATATCCACCGATTATCTCTGGCCAAAGCTGAAGGAACTGTCCCAGAACGGTACCTGCCAGCCGGGTTGCGTATTAGTGACGCACTCCACCGGGGATTTGGTTGCCCGATACCTGCTGGATAATCAAGCTAACTGGCTGGAAAATGCAGGACTGCAGCCACTGAATATTGTCGCAACGTTTGACTTTGCCGGTGCTGGCGGTGGTTCCGAATTGGGCGATTTAGCCGTTAATATTGCCGAAGGCAGCGGGACCTGGAACAGTTTAATGAAGTCAGCCATTGCCATGTGGCTGGGAGAAACGCCGACCAAAGACAATACCGGCGTGCTCAACGATTTGCGTGTTGCCAATGCCCGCCAACTGGCGGCTTTGCCAGACAGCCGCGTACCCCGCATCCGTTTCGCCGGTGACAGTTCTGACTACCTGGGAACGACCTCCGGCTTTTTGCCAGGCAACGATGACGGGGTCGTCGCCAGCCATTCATCCTGCGGGGCCAGTGTCGCGGGAGACTACAGCAGTTGCTCGGTAAAAGTGGCATTTAACGGCAAGCTGACCGCGCAATCCGGTGGCGTCAGCCAGTTCATGCCCTTCCATTACCCTCTGCTGATGGGCTCGGACTACAGTCACAGCAGCCTGATTCAACAGGCCCACCAAGGTCAGGTGACCACGGCAACAGACAGTGTCACCATGCTAAGTGGTCAGGCGATAAAACCGGAAACCAGCGATGAATGGTACTGGCTCAATGGCAGTTACTATCGCTACGTCAACGGTTCTGAGTCGCAATCGATATCAGAAATTGCACATTCCTATTTGTAATTTCTGCTGATAGAGCTGATCTCAAAGGCTTTGGTTACGACCAAAGCCTTTGTTCGTGTCTGTATGCAAGCGGCTAAAAATTTAGCTTTCGGACATAACTTCAGTGGTACGGTGAGCCTGCAGTATTTTTCATCGGAAACAGTTAACAAATTATAAAATCCGTTTGCCTAATGCTGTTCTCCCCTCGCTTTTATGTGACACTTTTACCGGTCGCTTTACCTTGCGCCATTCACCAGAAGTGTTTTTTCAAAGCCCTTCACCAAGGGCTGGACATCGAAAACTATGAAAAAGAAACCTCTTATTCTTCTTACCGGCGTGGCTGTCGGTGCAGGCATGCTGTTGGTTCAGGACAAACTGGCGAGCCAATCTTCCGCTTCGGCTTCATCCGCAACCGTTGCTTCTTCCGAACACTCGCCTTCTCTGGGTAATAACACGTCTTTGAACGAAAAACCGGCCCATATCAATCAAACACGTCAGGATAATGAAGGCGCACCTAAGCAACCGGCGATAGCAGAGGCCATTTCTGAAGCAGTAACAGACGATGTGATGACAGAGTCTATGACCGAACAGTTTGCTATCTTATCCAGCGCCTATGCTGATGCGCTTAGCTACCCCTCTTACTCTCAGCCTTTAAATCCGCACGATACCCAATGGCTTGAGCCCGAACGCTACAGCACTGTCAGTCTGCCGGTACTGGATGGCGACGCCCAAGCGGCATTGAGCCTTGAAAAATATCGCTTTATTTACCCGGAGCCGATCACTATTTCAGTCTCAGGAACCTTACCTGTGGAGGCCATGACCATTGAGCTGCTGGATGTTGAAACTCACCACATCCTTTTCAAGCAACGGGTTAACGAAGCATCCCTTGAATTACCAGGTAAAACAGACTGGCCGCAGGAAATAAGGGTCAAAGCAACCATTGATTTTACCTCTGGCACTGATGTGTTAACGGCAGATTTTCACTATTACCAGCCAGTCGCTGAAATCACCCAGGTTGAAGCACCTTCCTCAGCCGGTTCCGATATAGCCATTCCGGTCCAGATTCAGGTCGAACAAAGCGGTATCTATCGCATTCGTGCCAATTTGTTCACCCAAAGTGGTCAACCCATCGCAGTGCTGACCGAGAAACAGAGATTGGGAGAAGGAAAACAATCTCT
Organism: Photobacterium ganghwense; assembly: GCF_017329545.1. NCBI lineage: Bacteria > Pseudomonadati > Pseudomonadota > Gammaproteobacteria > Vibrionales > Vibrionaceae > Photobacterium > Photobacterium ganghwense. Next base: position 179,759 of record NZ_CP071326.1, on the reverse strand, counting down.
GACACTGAAAGCACACTACAGTGTCTTGAACGGTCACAACGATACATTGGAGCTGCGCACCATGCAGGTTGAAAAGATGTCGGGCTTTCCCGGGGAAAAAGCGCAATACGGAATCAGTCGTCAGGCAATCTGGCCGTTAGGTACCTTCAATACCCGTTTGTTGAAGCAGGCTCCCTATCAACCGAGTGCCGAAGAGCAGCAACGCCTGGATTTCCTGCGTTCAGCGGCCGGCCAGTAACCAGTCAAACAATAAATCGAGTGAGGGATTACTGCTCTGGCCAGGACGCACCAGGTAGTATCCCTTCCCCGAAGGCACACTCAGAGGATGGGGCCTGACCAATCGTCCTGCCGCCAGATCCTGCCTGGCCAGCTCAACATCACCAATTGCAATGCCGAACCCCTGAATGGCTGCACTAACCGCCAAATCCAGCGTCGCAAAGTGCTGGTTCTGAGTCGCAAAGCGCCCGGTAACGTTGGCCTGTTCCAACCACAATTGCCAGTCAGTCTGCTGCGGGGTAGCATGCAGCCAGGTAAACTGGGTAAGCCCATCAATATCAAGTTGCAGGGGCTGAGGTGTAGGGGTAGACGATGTAAGCGATAGCGCACCTGACGCTACGGTTTCCTGCAGCAGCACCGGGGAGCAAACCGGAGCCAGTACTTCTTCAAACAGCAAATAGTTTTTCCCTTCCCGACCCGGTGCCCGATCTGCATAACAGATAGCGGCATCAAATGGTTCTGTCGAAAAATTCACACTGTGCATAATGGCTGAGGTCAGTTCCACATCAATATCCGGGTGAGCCTGCTGGAATGACATTAACTTTGGCAACAACCATGACGTGACGCAGCTGGGTGCCTTCAGTTTGATTTTTAACTTTTCATTGGCGACCTGCTCCACCGCTTTTTGCAATTGCATCATTACCTGCTGCACCAAAGGCAGAAACTCATTACCTTTACGCGTCAAACTCAACCCGCGCGCGTGCCGGTGAAACAGCTTGACCTTCAGTTGATCTTCCAACGTCAGAATCTGACGGCTGACGGCTCCCTGCGTCACATTCAGGTGTTTTGCCGCCACGGTGAAATTTAGGTGCTCTGCCGTTACAAGAAACGCTTGCAACTCTCGGGTCGAAGGCATCCGCATCATTTAAACATCCTTTTTAGCCATGCATTTTTCTCATAGCTAGTATGCCGACTTTTCGATTCTTATTTCAATCCAAGTTGTTTAATTTATGTAAACGGGAATATTAAAAAGCCAATTATGAATATCCAACCATAAAGATTGGATTCTGATTGATAATCATGCATATTAGCGAGGTGGTTTGTGTTGTCACTTGCAGATAAATTAGCGCCAGAGGTAGTAAAAAACCTCATACCCTATCAGTCCGCACGTCGTATCGGCGGGAATGGACACATCTGGCTAAATGCCAATGAGCTGGAAGAAAGCGAGCTTTACGGTGAATCAGAGGGCTACAATCGATATCCGGACTTTTTACCGCAAGTTATTGAGCAGGCTTATCTTGACTATAGCAGCCATTTTACGCCTTCGGGGAATCCACTCAGTTGTCAGAGCCGTGCTGTTCGAGGTGCAGATGAGGGCATTGATCTCCTGATCCGAACATTTTGTGAACCTGGCAAGGATCGCATCATCGTTTGTCCGCCAACCTATGCCATGTACGAATTCTGTGCTGATGCATTTGCACTTAAGACCATCAAGGTGCCGCTGATCGAGGGTTTTGGCCTTGATTTGGATGGAATCAAAGAAAATTTGCCACACAGCAAAATGCTGTTTTTATGCTCACCGAACAATCCGACCGGCAACGTCATCCCGCACAGTCACATCATCCAGTTGCTTGAAGCGGCAAAAGAGACAACCCTGATTGTGGTCGATGAGGCTTACATTGAATTTGCGCCGCACACGACGGTAGCGGAACTGATTGCCAGCTACCCGAACCTTATCGTCATCCGTACCTTATCGAAAGCTTTCGGACTGGCTTCGGCTCGCATTGGATTTATCCTGGCCGATCGCAGCGTGATGACTTATTTATCACGCCTTATCGCCCCCTACCCGATTCCGGATCCTAGCGCACGCATCGCCGAAAAAGCGCTGGCTGACAGCGGCATTGCAGCGATGCGGAATCAAACTGAAGCGCTGGTTTCAGTGCGTGACTGGTTTGCCGACGAAGTGGCCTTGCTGCCGTTTGTGGAAGCGGTTTATCCGTCAGCGACCAATTTTGTCCTGATCCGATTTAATACTGACGACTGCCTCTATCGCTATCTGCTGGAACACGGCATAGTGACACGTAATCAGGCCCACGAACCTCAGCTGAAGCGCTGCGTCAGGATCTCTGTCGGTACTCAGGCAAGCATGCAGGAAACACTCAACGCCCTGAAAGCGTTCAAGGCAGCTTCACCACAAAACGCGGCGTGAACGGCGAAGAAGCACAAATCACGAGACATAAACGTATAACAACAAACAGTACGGTATGAAGAGGGATAATATGAAAAAATACGTTGGAATGGGCCTGTTACTGGCTACCACCCTGTTTGCCAATGCCCAGGCCGCCGAGCGTCCGGTCAGACTGGCATCGGACTTTACCTATCCGCCTTTTAATTACAAAGACGAGACAGGCACACCAAAAGGGTTTGATATTGAAATTGCCGATGCGCTGTGTACCGAAGCTCAGCTGAAGTGCGAGTGGATCACCCAGAGCTGGGATGGCCTTATCCCATCGCTGCTGGCCCGTAAGGCAGATGTGATCATGGCTTCCATGCGTATCACCGAAGAACGTAAACAGCGCGTTTTGTTTACCGACAAGTACTATCAGACTCCGGCACGTTTCGTCGCGGCCAAAAGCGCAAATCTGGTGATTGATAAAGCAGGACTGACCGGAAAAAACGATCGGTGTTCAGCTTGGCACGATTCACGACCGATACGTCACTGACATGTTCGGGGATGTGGCTAAAATTCAGCGCTATACCGGACAAGATGAAGTGTACATGGACATCCAGTCAGGCCGTCTTGATGCCGTATTTGGCAACTCGGATCAACTTGCCCTTGCGTTTTTAGACAAGCCTCGTGGCGCTGATTACACCTTTGTTGGCGAACCGGTAACGGACACAGCTTACATCGGCGAAGGCACTGCCCTGGCACTGCGTAAGCAGGACAAACAACTGGCTGAGAAATTCAATCAGGCCATTCAGGCCATTCGTGAAAACGGCACTTACGACCGTATCGCCAGCAAATATTTTAAATTCGACATTTACGGCGAGTAATCCCCTTCGATAAATCCAACGCGATGACGGCATATTGCTGGCATCGCGTTGTCTTTCTAATGGCCTTTCACTGTAATCCCAGACTGTTTGCCCCAGCAATATTGCCCCATGGCTCACCTCCAACCCCAATTTTTATACAGCGATACAAGGGTTCAGGAATACGGAGCGGAGCAGCTTTGGGGCGAAAATATCCGGCTATACGTGCGACACCAACTCTTCCCGCAAATGCTCAAGTAACAAGGTCAGCCGCGCCGTGTGCCGCAGCGTCGGTTGGTAGAACATGTACATTTCTACCTGGGGTATCGGGTATTCTTCCAGTAACGGTATCAGACGGCCCCGATCGAGAAGTTCCTGAACCTGGAAAATCGGCTGAAGAGCAATACCGGCACCTTCCAGTGCCGCCGCCAGCATCGCCTGAGTACTGTTAAACGTCATTCGGGATGACACTTTCGGTTCAATCATGCGTCCTTTGTCACTAAAGCTCCAGGGCGTAACCACATGCAACTGGTTATGCTGAAAACACTGATGCCCGACCAACTCCTCCGGATGGCTCGGCTTGCCGTATCGGGCCAGGTATTCCGGCGAGGCGCACGGTATGACCGGGTACGCCCCGACTTTTACTGCCACCAGACTCTCGTAGTTGTTGGAAAACTCACGAAAAATGACATCCACCCCATCCTTGCGCACATCTACCGGCTGGTTATCAAGGACAAGATCCAGCGTCAGAGAGGGATATTTCATCTGGAAGCGGGCCAGTAACGGGGAGAGTAAAGAAATACCAAAATGTACCCCGGACACAATTTTCAGGTGACCATGGGGCTCATGCATTTCCCGGTAAATGTCTTCCTCTGCGGCGGCCAGCTCCGACAAGATGTTCTTGCAGCGCCGGTAGTATTGCTCTCCGGCAGTGGTCTGACTCTGAAACCGAGTTGATTTATTCAACAGCTTTGTGCCCAGCGAGGCTTCCAGCCCGCGGATATGCTTTCCGACCATCTGCGAACTGATGCCTTTTTCCTCGGCAACAGCGGTAAATGAGCCCAGTTCGACCGCCCGGACAAAGATTTCAATACTGGTTAACCGATCCACACCCAGCCCCGATTGGAAACAAAATTTGGATAATTTTAACACTAATTTGAAACCAATAGTTTCAAGTGTTTTCCATATTGACGACTTTATCCTTTACCAACATGTGATTAACATCACACTTGGAAATCTAATCCTGAGTCGACCGGCTCGTCAAATTCCATTGATTCTGCTTAAGAGTGTACGACGTGATGTTTGATCTTCTCGCGATACCCCAAGTCCCCAAAGAGGTCGCTATTGGTGATGTGTACCTGCCACCGCTGATGGTAGCTGGCATCTTGGGGTTAGTCTGCACTTCCCTCACCGTACGGCTGCTGAATAAAGTGCGATGGCACCGGTTTATTGCCAGTCCACCGCTGGTCGAACTGGCTCTGACCGTGCTTTATACCCTCTGGTTCGGCACGTTTGTTTTTCCTTCATGATTGACTGTTGAGAGTATGCCTGTGCTTAAACGTGTTTCCCTGACAACTATTTTATTACTTGCCGCCCTGGCTGCGATTGGCTGGAAATATCAGCAGTACCTCAGCAATCCCTGGACCCGGGACGGTCAGATTCGTGCGCAAGTTATCCAGATCACCCCGCGAGTTACCGGGCCTATCACCCATATTCACATTAAAGACAACAGTGTTGTCAAAGCCGGTGACCTGCTGTTTGAGATAGATCCGCGTACCTATCAGGCTGCGCTGGAAAAAGCGGAAGCCAGCCTGGCTCAGGCCAACGCAATACTGAAAAAGGCACAGGATGAATCCCATCGCGGGCACTCACTTGCCCGCCGTCAGCCTGGCGCGGTCTCCCAGTTAACGCTTACCCAGCTTAATAACGGTGTAGAAGCCGCACGCGCGGGCGTCAAAGTGGCTCAGGCCAGTGTCGAGGAAGCCCGTCTGAATCTGGGCTTTACCAAAGTGTCGGCACCGGTTGACGGCTTCATTACCAATCTGAACATGCGCGTCGGTACTCAGGTGGTCGCCAACCAGCCGGTGGTGGCATTGGTGGATCAGCACAGTTTCTGGATTGAAGGCTTTTTCAAAGAAACAGATATCCGTGACGTTTCTACCGGCGACAAAGCCACCGTGTCTCTGATGTCATACCCGGATCAGCCTCTGCAGGCTACCGTCGAAAGTATCGGCTACGGTATTGCCCATAAAGACGGCAGCACCGGGGTGTCGCTACTGCCAAATGTTACTCCGACATTTCAATGGATTCGTCTGGCCCAGCGGATACCGGTTCGCGTGCAGATTGAGCAGCTGCCGCCAAACATCCAGTTACGGGTCGGCACTTCCGCCTCAATCATCATCCATAAAGTGGCACCGGTGACCATCGAACAAATCGCCCTTAAGACTCAGCGTTAACGTCAGGAGCTATCATGTTTTTCAGCGAACGCAGCAAGCGGCCGATTAAGGTTGCTTCCGCTTTGACACTGGCAATTGTCAGTGCCTTATGGCTCGGTTGGGAGCGCCCGTACTGGGCCGCATTTGCCGTCTTTGTGATGGCGGCAACGGAAACAACCGGCCATTCGCTGCAAAAAGGCCGCCACCGTATTATGGGCACAGTTCTCGGCATGGTGGCTGCTTTTACCCTGGCCGGCCTGTTTGCCCAGCAGCAACTGCCGTTTCTGATCAGTTATTCACTGTTTACTGCCCTGTGTGTCTATCATCAGACCAATCCGAAAAACGGCTACGTCTGGACAATGACCTTTATGGTGGCTTCCCTGATTTTGGTGATGGGGAAGTTTTCCAGTGATCAGACTTTCAACATTGCGGTTCTGCGCCTGCAGGAAACCGTGTTGGGGGTTCTGTCGTTTACCTTGGTGTACAGTCTGCTCTGGCCTAGCTCCAGCCGTCAGGTGCTGACCAGTACGCTGCAAGGGTATTACGCTACTCAGGCAACACACCTCCAAGCCGCGTTAGAGCAATTGGCAGAAACCGGTACATTCAGTCACAGCCTGTCTGTCGGTGACAGCATTAAGCGCCTGACCCGACTGGAGGATCTGATTTCCGCGGCCCAGGCCGACAGTTACCATATCGCCAGCACCAAACAGCTCTGGCAGCACTATCTGGCACAGATGAACCAATGGGCTTTACTGTGCGGCCACTTATCCGAAGCTTCAGCACTTCTGCCTACGCCATTGCCGGAAAGTGCTCAGGCGGATATTCACGATCTGTTGCTACGGCTTGAGCAACGTACCCGCCGTGCCGAGAGCTTGCTGTCTGGCGGCGGCGCAGGCGTAAATCCCCTGCCACAGCAAAGTACCCTTAGCCAGCAGCCACAGGAGCTGTCTCATCATCACGGGGCACTGCGAATGCTGGAAAATGTCCTGACCAAAATTGATCGGCTGCACCACGAGATGCTAAACACCCTTGAAGCCATCATGCTGGATAAGGCAAGAGCGCAACCAGCGACAAAAGCAAAGCCTGCCGGATGGCGATTTATGCCTGAAAATGCCATCAATGCATTAAAGATCACGGTGATTTTGTGGATATGTATCGTGTTATGGCTGTATGTCCCGATGCCGGGTGGCGCGCTGATCGTATTACTGGGGGGAATTCTGGGTAGTGTGATCCTGACACTGCCGTTTATCAGCACCAGCGTGCTGCTCAGAAGCATTATGATGTGGTCTGGAATCATGCTGGCGCAGTATGTTTTTCTGATGCCATTGATGTCAGAGGTGTGGCAACTGGGTGCCTTCTACTTTTTGAATGCCTTCCTGATCTGGTATGTTTTCCACCAGCCACAGCAGATTATTCAGCGCTTACTGGGTTCTCAGATTCTGGCGATCATGACCAGCAGTGCCATGCAGTTGAATCCGGTCTATGACATTAATCTGGCTCTGCTGCAACTCATGCTGATTGCAATCAGTATGTTGGTCATTTTTCTGGTTAACCATACCTTGTTTCCAGCCACCGCGGAGCATGTGTTGCTACGGGAACTGAAACGGTTTCGCCTTGGTCTGTTGCATCGACTCACAGTGATGAGCCGTGCCGCCGATAAGCCACAACCTACCTGGCTGGCTTTCAGTCAGACTCCGTTGCGTTCCGCCACGATGGCTGAAGTGGCCTCTACCCGGGTGAACTGGCCAGCTTTCCCTGATGTTGCGCCAGCAAATATTCGCCAGCTGATTGAAGAAAGCTACACTTTGTGCGTTCACTTTCACGCATTCCAGGATAGTTACCAGACATGGTTGGCGCATAGCCGCAATACCGGTATCGAGCGATTACTCAAACACACACTTGAGGAGTTGGCCAGTTTGCTGGATACACCATTGCTGAATGAATCTCAGCATGATCTATCATCAGTGCACACTCATCATGCTGAAGCGAGTGCCATCAACGAGCACGAACAAAAACTGGATGCAATGTCAGACAAACTCCAGCAGTATCTGGCAGGTTTTGACAAACACTCCGTCTTGCAACTGACCTTAACGCCGGCGCAAGCCGATCAAAGTTATCAGTTGCTGACGTCTTTACTGCTGCTGGCCAAGTCAATGCGTAAAATTAGCCATTACACACACATTAGCCAGTTGAATCAGTTAAAATTGTCACCGTTTTCACTGTAATGGATAAAACCCAGTGTTAATAGCCCAATAAAGCGAAACCCTGACAAGTGATAAACTATCGTAAACAAGTCAGAATAATTAAATCGCCCCTAAGCCAAACAGAAAGTATCCGCTAGAAAAAATAAAAGTAACAACAAAAAACAATGATAAATAAAGGCATCAACATTGATGCCTTTATTTGCTTTCATCACCATCAAAATTTCCCAACGCAAGATACGTTATTTTAAAGTTGTCACTTTACAATAATTTAAAAACATTCCCATAAAATAGAAGTATAAATCCACCACAATACTTAACCACTAAAAAGTTATACCAATATGATTGAGAATTTCGCCATTCCTTATTATTAAAACTGAGACAAATAAGAGTGACTGATCATTTAAAATCTTCATAACGAAATTAACTGATTATTGCTTATGAAAAGGTATCCTGCTGCTGTGTTGTTGCTGCTATTGACAGGTTGTAACGACTCAGATAATTCATCTGAGAATACGTCTTCAACCGATGACACAATAGACACCACATCCCCAATTAATGTAACTGAAAAAGATACCGACTCATCAGTGTTTATTTCTGATTTAGACGTCGGGTTAGACATTGATTTCCTTTCCAGCGTCTCATTTACCATTCAGCCCATGCCCGGTACGTTTTCCAAACCCATCAAGGCCACCTTCACGCCTGATGCCCTCACAGCTACAGAAAGTGGCTTTCTTTTGCCTGTTTTCGGGCTTTACAGCGGCTATGACAACCAGGTCACTGTTGATATTACATTGACCGACGGATCCACGCGCTCCGTGTCAACACAGATTACAACCAGCGAATATATTGATCCCAATGGCAGTTACGACAATCTGCAAATCAACAAAAAACTGGATACCAACAACATCGCTTTTAGCTATCTCCATCTTGAAAATAATACGGATCAAGGCCCTATCATAGTGGATGTTGACGGCAATGTGCGCTGGACAGCCAATACTCCAACAAGTGATTATCGTTACGCATTATTTGAAAACGGACGTTTTATCATTCAGGATAATGATGAGCTGGTGTATCTTTCCCTGACCGGTGATGAAGAAAGGTTAAAAATTACCTCCAGTCAACTGACACAGATTAGACCACACCACGAAACCTCAAAAGGAAAAACCGGCTATTTCTTAAATGTAGACACCACAAAAAACGGCAATAATTTGGTCGAATCCGTGTTATTAGAAGTCGATCAGAATGGGAATGAAATTGATCACTGGGATTTTGGCGAAATCATTTCAACGCATTTGACAGAAAACAGCGAAGATCCGTCAGATTTCATCCGTAATGGTATTGACTGGTTTCACATGAACTCTGCGATTTATTCCCCTGACGATGACAGTATTATAGTGTCCAGCCGGGAAAACTTTGTCGTTAAAATCGATTACGCCAGCAAAAAAATGAAATGGTTACTGGGCGATGAAACTAAACACTGGTTCGTCAATCATCCTTCACTGCAGCCTCTGTCGCTAACTTCGAGCGACACGAAACCTATTGGCCAGCACGCGTTATCGATTGTCAATGGTGAACTCATGCTGTTTAACAATGGGCAACTGAGTTTCAATCAACCCGCTGGCGCGCCGACAGGCATTGCATTAGCCTCCAGTTTAGCCATGTCCTTTGCCATCGATGAATCGTCCATGACGGCAGACGCCACCTGGATATACGATGCCGGTATTTTCAGTGATATTTGTTCAAGCGTATACAAAAGCGGGGACAATTATCTGATCACCTACTCCGCCGTTGATCGCACTAATGACAACCCTAGTCGGGTCGTCATTCGGGCTATCGACAGCAGCGAGCTAATCCTGTTTGAAATTGAACTGGACGGCACATGCCGACCCTGGAACACCAATTATGTCGAGCTGAGTAATCTGACTTATCAGTAATTCATCCTTACTTACTATAAGTTAACGACCGGATTAGCGGTGCTGGAAACAGATGGAAGAGGAAAGCTGGTCTCCGATAGGTTTCCAGCGTTCCTGAAAGGCTTCAAAGTCATGGTGCGGAATGAATTTCTTCGCTGAGAGGTTACCTTTCAGATACACTTCTTCTAAGGCCCAAACATGGTGATCAGCATAGATCCCCCAGGACTTAGCCCCATCGCTCAGCTCCGCAAAAGAAAGCGGCATCACCGTCAGATAAGATCGAATGAAAGCCAGTGAGCGTTCAACATCCATCTGGAACATATACATACAGGCCCTGACAACTTCATACCCGAGCGGCATTCGTCCGACCAAATCCCAGTCGATAATCCCCGATACCTGATTCGAACCGTCGAAAAAGACATTGTAGTGATGATAATCACCATGAATCAGTTTCAGCGGAGAGGTCGGGGTATGATAGTGTAAGCTTCGCGAACTTGCCAAATACGCTTTCTGTCGGATGGCGCGCCGTAACGCCCAAGCATCAGTCCCACGCGGTAAGCGGTACAATGGGTTTAACGGCAGCGGTTTTATAGGCGCTTGCCGCTGGATTAACGATAACGGTTGGATTGGCAATAGCGGTTGAGAGAGCGGTTTAAAGAGCGCTTGGAATAGAGCTCGCGACGGTAAGCGCTGTTCGATTGCCTCGATAACTTTTTCCAGCCGGCGGACCCATTCCCGCTGCGGCCAGCGCAGAGTAATCGTCGAATACTCAGACAGCTCGCTTTCAGAACACGCTTGATTTAATGCGTAATGCAACCGTCCCAACGCTTCCCCAGCTGAACAGGCATGATCCAGCGTCAGCTGACAAGCAGGCACTGATTGGCCCCGCGCTTCAGGAAATAAGGCGAAGTAATGGCCATCCAGCGAAACCAGCGTTTCGCCCGCAGACGACGTCACGGGAACAACAACAGTCTCAAGAGTACTGGCAAGGGAACACAAAAGCCGGTGCTCGCGCTGAATTTTCGAGACATCCTGAGTGCGATATTGCCGAAGATACCAGACGGGCAATACGGCCTCCGGCTCACCATGTACCCGAAAAACATGATTCGTTGCGCCAACCGCAACGGGTTCCAGCATGCTGTGCTCAGGCACTTGCGGCCAATGAGCCAGCACGAGGCGCAACTTCGCCGCCAGTGATTCCCATTCCAGACAAGATTCCGTTCTTGTTTCCATGTAGGTCATTTTCCCGTTTAAAGGCGTGCCCTTCGCCTTGTATCTGAAATTCAAACCTTATGAAAATTCAAACGGTATGTAAAACCACAATAGCCAAGCGTGTTGATCAAACAGAGCATCATCAGGCCTCGGCTTACGGCTTACGGCTTACGGCTTACGAATAACAGATAACACTGCCGTCACCACCAGTCCCACACCCAGCCCAACCAAAAGCGAACCAACAAATCCAAAAACGGATTCCGGTAGAAAAAAGAAGCCTACACCCAAACCGATGATCACACCGCCGCCAATGGCCCAAGTGCTCTTATCTTCGTTTTGCATTGCCATATTCTTTACTCTCGACTCTTTGATCCGCTAATTGCTGCGCTGACACACACAAACCCACGACGTACTTGAACTCAGCATGGCATCCAGGACATAGCAATCAGAGCATACAACCAAGCTCCTCATTCCGGGGCCTCGCCCCGAGAAACAATAAACACCCGCCCATTTTTAAGCGTAGGTTGTTCGCTGAAATCACGCAGGGATTCCCCACCACGGCATGGCTAACCCAGCAGGTAACAATCACAACGTGTTCCGAGTGCAACGATTAAACGATAGTGAGTGGCGACCCCTGCTTTACGGCCCGAATCGCCAGGTTCGTATTGATGTCCTGCACCATATTCAGGGTTTGCAGCTTACGCATAAAAGACTCATAGTGAGGTAAGTCCTTACTGACAACCTCCAACAGGTAATCGTATGAGCCGGAAATCACGTGGCAACTAATCACCTCTGTCATCTCAGCGATTGCTTCTTCAAACGCATCAATAACCTGATCCCGGTGATTACTGAGCCGGACATTGACAAAAAAGGTCATCATCAGCCCCATTTTCTTCCTGTCCAGCTTGACCTGATAGCCTGCGATAACGCCATCCGATTCCAGTTTGCGGATACGGCGGGCACAGGGAGAAACAGAGAGCCCGACAGCATCGGCAATATCCGCCGTCGTCTTGCGCACATCGCTTTGCAACTCCATCAGTATTTGTTTGTCTTTCTTGTCCATTTCGACACCATCGTTAAGTTCCATCTCATATTTTGGCAATAATTATCAAAAAATAATCTTATTTTGGTAATCATCATCAATATTAGATGTTCAAAGCAGACTTTTTGCCAACATTAACCCGTTTACATTTTCCATAATAAGTTCCTGACACCTTCTTATAGAAATAACATCAGGACTAAACAATGGAACGTTTAACCACTAAGGATACCTTGTTAGGTATCACGGCCATGCTGGCCACTCTCCTGATTTGGTCGAGCTTTTTTATCTCATTGCGCGCATCCAGCGAATCTGACCTGACCATTGGGGATATTGCCCTGCTGCGCTTTGTACCGGCAGCTCTCGTCTTTGGCTATCTCAGCCGCCATTCTCTGCGAAAAATACAAACCACCCCGAAACGCTACCTGTTGGCTATCGGCTGGGGAGCCGGTTTACCCTTCTTAATGCTGGCCGCTAATGGCCTGCATCTGGCCCCTGTTGCCGATGGCGCATCACTGATTCCGGGCATCTTGCCATTGTTTGTCTCCTCCATTGCCGCGTTTTGCTATAAAGAACGCATTTCAGCTTCCCGTAAAACCGGTATCGGTCTGATTGTGGTAGGCATCAGCTTATTCGTGACCCATTCACTGTTCAGTGGCCAAACCGACGTCGTACAGGGACATGGATTGCTGTTACTGGCCAGTTTCAGTTGGGCCTGGTTTACCGTCGCCATGCGGGTTAGCGGTCTGACGCCTGTCACCGGCGGCTTGGTACTGGCAGGTTCGGCATGCCTGCTGCTACCTGTGTTTCATGGTCTGGGCTGGGTAACATTCAATCTGTTCTCTGCACCGCTCAGCGACATTATGGTGCATCTGCTAATTCAAGGTGTGGCTGTGGGCGTTCTGGCCAACTTCAGCTATGGCTTTGCCATTTCACGACTGGGCGCTGAGATGAGCGCCGCGCTGGGCTCGTTTACCCCTGTGGTTGCCGCACTGCTGGCAGCGGCCATATTCCATGAAGCGTTATCGACAACCACGCTGCTGGCAATGAGCTGCATCATCTGCGGCGCGCTGGCAGCCAGCGAACTCATTCCCCTTAAGGGGAAACTAAAGCAACCCGGCTGGCTGAATCGCTTGCGCTGGCAACGATAACCTCTCGCGCAGTGGCGGCTGCGCGAGATCTTAAGTGGTTTTTGCCACGAGGTTGTCTCTTCAGTATTTCCCCAATCAGCATCGTCGATGTCTGGGTGCATACCTGTCTACATTAATCCATCTGCATATAGGTTTCATGGGAGTGTCGAGTTGATCACAAAAGTTGATTACAATAGACGCCGTTGACCTCGACGCTCCCAAGACTTTTACGGTGGATTTTCAGATGTACAAACTCGTTGCTCTCGACATGGACGGCACCCTGCTGACCTCACAGAAAACACTCTCTCCCCGGACGAAGCAAGCCATTGCCGCTGCTCGTGACCAAGGCGTACACGTTGTTCTGGCATCAGGACGACCGTTAGAAGGCATGCTCCGTTATTTGGAAGAATTGGGCATGACCAGCGACAAGGATTTTGTACTGAGCTACAACGCATCCCTGGTGCAACAGGTGAAAAGCCGGACGATTTTGCGCAAGCAAATCATGACAGGCCGTGATGCGAAAAACATCGCTGCCCTGGCTCGCGATTTGGGTACGTTTGTGCATGCATTTTCAACGACTCGCGGCCTGATCACGCCGCAAAGCAACGCTTTTACTGACCATGAGGCAGACATCAATCAGGTAAGTGCCACCGTGATCGATTTTGCCGACCTGCCGGATGATGAAGAGATTATCAAGGTGATGATGGTGGCAGAGCCAGAAATACTGTCAGCCGCAATTCGCCAACTGCCGGAAGTCGTCACTGAACAATACACCGTCGTACAGAGTGCCCCGTTCTTCCTGGAACTGCTTAACCCAAACAGCAATAAAGGGACAGGTGTCGCAATGTTAGCCGAGCATTTGGGCATTGATGCCAGCGAAGTCATTTGCATGGGCGATGCCGGAAATGATCACCACATGATTCGCTATGCCGGACTGGGAGTGGCTATGGGCAACGCGACAGAAGACACCAAAGCTCTGGCGAACCACATTACCGATACCAACGACAACGACGGTGTCGCCAAAGTGATCGAGCAGTTTATCCTGAATCGCTAATCATAGGACATGAGTGACGGCCAGTATTACTGGTTGTCACACGCCGGGTTCACAAACTCTAAGCGTATTGAGCACGCCGGACTGCTCTGGCTTATCTGACAGGGCTGTTTGAATCATCCACTTGAAGGTTTGGCTTGAAGCGCTGTCCTCAAGTAAACCAAACCGGGTATCTGTTGCATACCCGGCATCTCTTGGCATCTCTATTGGTTTTTACGGCTTTTGACGGTGCTTCACCGTTTACCTATGGCACACACTCGTAGCGCTTATTTGAGCATTCCGCTGAGATAAGAACGGTTTGTCCAACGGCTCATCACAATCACGGCGCAGATGTGGACCGCCACAGCAATGAAAGTCAGGTTAGCGAATACTTCATGGATCTCTTTCAACCCATCTTTGTAACCCATCAATTCAACGTGCGCCATCCAGCCGGTTACTGCCGTTGCCAGCAAGCCACACCACATCAGCCAGATCATCACCGCGCCGGCCGGGTTATGACCGACTGACGCATCGACCCGAGTGGAGATGACTTCACTCAAGTGTGTCACCGCTTGAGTCACCGACGGCTTGAAAGCAGACAGCCTGGCCGGGGAACGGGTAACAATTCCCCAAACCAGCCTGATAACAATCGAACCGATAATGCAATAACCTACCCATTCATGAATTTCACTCCCTTCTTCGGTCACGAAATAATTCGCGAAAAAGAGGCCAGCCACTGCCCAATGTGTAATCCGTACAATTACATCCCATTTGTAATGTTTATCCATTTTTACGCTCTTTGACTTTGCTTAGATCGACGGGATTAAAGTAAACATCCACTTTCTTCCCTTCCTGATTAAATCCGTACAGTTTGTAACAGTTCGAACGTGTTTTCCTGAACGAACGAATGTGATAACCCCTTTGAATTAAATGTTCTCTCGCCTGATCCATCGGTACCCATGTCTCTTCCGGTTGAGTCGAACACGAATAATCTGAGTGAGTGGACGCTGCCATAACGGTCAGAAACGCGGTCACAAAGACTGAGGTTGGGACAGGCATAATCTTTCCCCCATGTTGTCGTTATTCAAGGGTAAGGATTGCACTTTTTTCTTAAGAAACGCTGAAATTAATGCATCAATTTCAAGACAGTCTAAGTATTGTTCTAAGGTTATTAACGCAGTGACATATTGTCGGGTTAATACAATGTGATTTTTATTCGTATTATTTTTCAGGCATTTCTCATCTAACCTACGGTTTTATATTTCTTCACGACGTAGCTTATAAGCACAAGTAAGCATAGTGGCAAAAATTTCAGTTTCCCCTCAATCAATCTTAAGTAAATCTTAAGTCTTGAATTCTAATATCAGGTTATTGAATGAAAACTGGATTTCTTAGCTTGAATACATTGACCGCGACACTTCGCAAACCTTTTCAAATGGAAATGAGTGCCGTTACTTACATTGTGATGGTTGCCGCCTATTTTGCGTTGGTGCTCAACTTGCCGGTAACCAGCAAAATCTATCAGTTGGCAGCTCAAAGTTCGCTGAGTTTTGTTGCCAGTAGCCCGCTACTGCTTTTCTTCTGTTTTATTATTATTTTTACACTTTTTTCTTTGCCATTTGTGCTAAAGCCCTTCTCCGTCATTCTGACATTATTATCGTCAATGGCATTTTATGCCTCGATGAAATATAACGTCATTTTTGACTACGGCATGATTGAAAATATTTTCGAAACAAACTCTGGTGAGGCGACCTCTTATTTAAGCCTGAGTTCCGTGCTGTATTTTGTTGTTTTCGGCCTGATGCCGGCCCTTTTTTTCAGTAGCATCACAGTCAAAAAAGCTGAGTCTCATTTTAAAGCCGTTCTGAAACGACTCATTGCTGTTCTGGTAGCGATTCTTGGTATCGCCCTCATTGCACTGTTGTTTTATAAAGACTACGCCTCTGTAGGACGCAATAACAGCTACCTGAACAAGATGATTAACCCGGCTTTTGCCTACAACACCATCAAATATGTTCAGCGTAACTACCTGACTGAGCCGCTGGTTTATCAGCCACTGGGAGAAGATGCCAAACTGGTTTCGGTTCCTAACGGAAAACCGAATCTGGTTGTACTGGTTGTGGGTGAAACCGCGCGCGCAATGAATTATCACTACAACGGTTATAGCCGTAATACGAATCCCTATACCGAAGGAATGGGCCTGATTGCATTTCAGAATGTCTCATCCTGTGGCACAGCGACGGCGGTTTCAGTTCCCTGCCTGTTTTCTAATATGAATCGCGGAGGCTACAACAAAGCGCAGGCCAACAGCCGTGACAATGCCATGAATGTCATTGGCCGTGCCGGCGTAGACCTCACCTGGATTGACAATGACGGCGGTGACAAAAGCATTGCCAAAAACTTCCGGCTGTTAGGCGTTGATCACACGGCAAATCCCGATTTGTGTAAGGATGACGCTTGTTACGATGAAGTACTGCTACCAATGCTTGACCAGCAAATTCAGGCTACGGACGGCAACAAGCTGATCGCCTTCCACATCATGGGTAGCCACGGCCCGACCTATTACAAACGCTACCCGAAAGATAAAGCGCGTTTTCTGCCGGATTGTCCGCGCAGCGACATCGAGCACTGTACCGATGAGCAAATCGTCAACACTTACGACAACACCATCGCATACACCGATTTTGTGCTGGCGGAAATGATTAATAAGCTGAAAACCTATCAGGATCGATACAACGTTGCCCTGATGTATATCTCCGACCATGGCGAATCGCTGGGTGAAAACGGCATTTATCTGCACGGCACACCGTATGCCATCGCGCCGAAAGAGCAAACTCAGGTGCCGTGGTTGATGTGGCTGCCGGATCAATATTCTGAGCAGAGAAAGATTGATCGTGAATGTTTATCAGCCAGCGCGAAAACTGGCGAATACTCGCACGATAACTTCTTCCACACCCTGATTGGTTTCTTTGGTGTCACCACCCAGGATAAAAATAACGACATGGATATTATCAGCCGCTGCCAGGCTTCGATGAGTTAACCACCTATGACAACCCAGACATTACAAAAGCGCACAGGCCTGAATCGAATTATTTATACCTTTGCCAACAGTTATCGCGGTATTCGCTGGATGGCACAAAATGAAGCGGCCTTTCAGCAGGAACTGATGCTGTTTATTCCGCTGACGGCAGTCGCAGTGTGGCTTCCAATATCTGTGCTGCTAAAAGCCCTGCTAATTTGCAGCTTGTTGTTCGTCCTGTTTGCCGAAATGGCCAATACCGCCATCGAGGCCGCGATTGATCGAATCGGTACCGACTATCACCCGTTATCCGGTCTGGCTAAAGACATTGGCTCAGCCTGTGTCTTTATCAGTTTTCTGATCGCCGGCATTCTCTGGCTGGCGGTCATACTTTCAATAAACTGAACAATGACTCCTTTTAAATCAGAACAATAAACAGAACAGAGATTTAAACAACATGCTGAAACTGCTTATCATCGATCAATCACATTGTTTGCAAAAACGTATCCATAGCAAACTGGTGGAAATGGGATTACTGGTACACATTGCACAGAATCACCATGATGGCCTCAAAATGTTGTTGAGTGAGCACTACGACCTGATTATTTTGGACTATGATAAAAATAACCCTGAGCATCATGGTTTTATCAGCAGTATCAGAAAGTTGGAGCTCTCTGTTCGACTATTGGCTCTGACCACGGAGTACACCCCGGAGGTCATCGTCAGCACCTTAACATCCGGTGCCGATGACATTATTGCGAAGCCGGTGTCGTTTGATGAGTTGTATGCCCGCATCCAGTCATTGTTCAGACGCAGAGAGTCCCATATGGACGACGCCCTTATTCTGATCGACGAATGCATGCTGAATAAATCAGAAAAATGCCTGTACTGTCAGGGTGACGTGATAAAACTCACAAAGACTGAATTTCTCATCATTGAATTCCTGTTTACCGATCACGGCAAATTAAAAAGTGTTGAGCAGATCAAAGCACATTTAACCAATGAAGGAATTTCAATTTCAAAAAACTCGATTGAAGCACATTTATCGACGGTCAGAAGAAAGCTGAAACAGGTTAACCGGACCTTGCCAATTTCAAACCGCAGAGGGCTTGGATATGTCGCTGGATAAACTTCTCAGTTTTATTTCTGCCTGCAATACAAATTAAAAGTAGAACAAATATCCTGTTTTCTTTTAGGGAAAGATTGTATGTACCCATTGATCTCAGTCGTCCTGCCAGCTAAAAATGAGCAGGGCAACATTGGACAACTCATTGAAGAGCTACATGTCGCATTAACAGGGAACGTTGAGTTTGAGATCTTGGTGATTGATGACGGCAGCACAGACAACACCGTCGAAGAGGCACTGCGAGCCGGTCAGGCATGCATCGCCGAAGAGTTCTGCCAGCATCAAGTCGCTCATGGCTCTCACACTCCGTTACCCTCATCCCGGAAAAGCCGGGTATCCGTTTTATCGCATCCTGTCAGCTGTGGACAGAGTACCGCCATCCATACCGGCATCAGCCATGCCCGTGGCGAATGGATTGTCACCGCCGATTCAGATGGCCAGAACGACCCGGCTGATATACCTGCACTGCTCAAACTGGCACACCAGTGTCAGGCACCACATTTTTGTATCGCCGGATACCGCCAGAAACGCCTAGACACCTCCTGGGTGCGCTTTCAGTCCAAAGTTGCCAATGCGATCCGCCAGACGATTCTGCGCGATGGCGTCCCGGATTCAGGTTGTGGCCTGAAGCTCTTCCCGAAACAGACTTTCCTTGCACTACCCTATTTTGATCACATGCATCGCTTTTTGCCCTGCCTGATCAAACGACTGAGCGGTGAGATTGTGGTATGTCCGGTGAACCACCGCAACCGCGTAGCTGGTCAGTCGAACTACAACGCCTGGAACCGCGCCTGGGCGGGCATCATTGATTTAATGGGGGTATTGTGGCTGCGCAAACGCACGAAGTATCCTCCATCGGTCACTCTGCATACCGGCCAAATGTCTGACGAGTAGCGCTTATGACAGTGATGAAGCCTCTCTTAACCTGCTCCGTGTTTCTGATATTAATCGCCGGCATTAATACGCCGGTTTTTGCCCACATGACGGATAAGCTGTGGCTGAATAACTATGTTCTCACCAACGGCTTATCTGGCCATCTGGCCATTTTCAGCATCAGCTTTCTGTTTGTCGGACTGGGCGGCCCCCGACAGGTTGTTGCCGCACTCAACGGCTACTTGTACGGCATTGTCTTTGGCCTGCAAATTGCGTTAATGACCTGCATCCTCGCCGCCAGTGTGAATTACTTCGTTGCCAACACCCTATTAAGCCAGACATTGTGCCGTACCTTCCCGAAAAAAATGAACCAGTTTCAGCAATTTGTCCGGCAAACACCGTTCCTGAAAATTTTGATGCTGCGTTTATTTCCGGTTGGCAATAATGTGCTGACTAACCTGCTGTCAGGCAGTATTGGCGTGCCGTTTAAGCCTTTTATTACCGCCAGCTTATTTGGCTACATTCCGCAGACGTTGATCTTTTGCCTGATTGGCAGCGGTATCAGTGCCGCCAACGATGCCATGATTTACGCCAGCATTCTGCTGACCCTAATCAGTTTCATTCTGACGGGTGTGATCTATCGCGATCATATCCGTCAGCGCATTGCACCATTGAAAATGGAAAATCACTCATGAATGGATTCAGCTTTTTCAAAAAGCGCCCCGATATAGAAAAGCACCAAAACATCACAGTGCCCCACAGTGGTAACGCCGGTTCTTTGAGCAACAGCTACTATGCCAACTTATTCGCCATCTTGGCGATTGCTTTCATTGTCATTTTTGCCGGTATCGGGTTACGCGATCCCTGGCCAGCAGACGAACCTCGCTTTGTCGAAGCGGCAAAGGAAATGGTGGAATCAGGCAACTGGTTCTTCCCGCTCAGAGGAAGCGAACTTTATCCGGATAAACCGCCAGTATTCATGTGGCTGATGGCGCTGCTGTATAAGCTGACTGGCAGTCTCTCGTCGACTTTCATGATCCCTAACGCGGTCGCGGGTCTGGTCATGGTGTGGTGCGTGTTTGACTTGGCCGCCAAGCTCTGGAATGTGCAAACTGCACGTAATGCAGCGGTACTGTTGCTGATTACGCCCCAGTTTGTGATTCAAGCCAAAGCGGCACAAATCGATGCCATGGTCGCCTGCTGGATAACCGTGTCGATGTACGGACTGATTCGCCATTTCTTCGTGCAACCCAGCCCACGCTGGTACCTGTTCAGCTGGGCATGCATGGCCGTGGGGATTCTGACCAAAGGGGTCGGATTCCTGCCGGTTTTTGTCCTCATTCCTATCGCCGTGCTGCACCTCACCGGGCGGCAACGGTTCGAGCAACAACTGAAAGCCAAAGCCTTGCTCGGCCCGGCTACCATGCTGGGGGTTCTGATTCTCTGGCTACTGCCCGTGCTCTATTTTTCGTTCTTCAAAGATAACCCGGATTACATCGCGTACCGGAATAACATCCTGCTCCAGCAAACCGCTGAGCGCTATGCCAACCCAACCGGCCACCTCAAACCCTGGCATTACTTCATTGTCAGTGTGATTCCCGTACTGTGGTTCCCGCTCTACTTTTTTCTGTTCAACAAAGAAAACTGGAAGCAGATCTTCAACTCACCGGTTATTCAGGCCATTCTGGTTTGGGTGGTCTGTGTTGTTATCTTCTTCAGCATCAGCCCAGGCAAACGTGGCGTGTATATTTTACCGGCGCTGCCAATGCTGGCGATGGTGATGGGCGCACTGATAACACAATCAGGCATACCGCAATGGATAAATCGTCTGTTTACCGGCGTGGCTGGTATTGTGACCGTCGCCATGGCCGCAGCCACTGTACTCGCGCTGTTCCACGCCCGGGTGCTTACCAAAGAGCTGGGCGACAATCTGCTGCCCTTTGCCGCCTTTTTCGCCGTTGCGGCATTGATTTGGGGCGGAATTTTATGGCTGCGCAAATTCAGGTTAAACCTGCCGGTATACGGCCTGGCATTAGCTCTGACCTGGCTGCTGTACAGCACCTGGGGCTATACCCTGCTGAACCCGATTCGTACCCCGGCGAAAGATATCATGGCTGACGTTTCTTCCATTGTCGGTCAGGATGGCGAGCTGGGCATGACCCGGTTTAAAGAGCAGTTTCTGTTATTTTCATCCGTTCCCATGACGCATTTCAGTTATTTAAGCAATGTTCATGAACAGGATAAAAATGCTTGGTTATGGATGAAAGAAGGCCCTAACCGATTCATTCTGGCTAAGAATGACGGTGACATAATTTGCTTTGATACCAGTAAATCGCAAGTGATGGGCTTTGCTCACCGCCGTGAATGGATTTTGTTGGATGAGAATTCGTTATTACCAGAATGTGAACCACCCAAAACGATTAAACGTTATCAGCTAACTCCTGAGGCGATATATCAATAGAGGATATATTTAAGCAAGTGATATTAATTGTTTTGAAAATAGAGGATGAATATTGTGAGGCTGTTATCCAAAAACATTAATATCAACAAATGCTGAAGATTCACTGAATATCTCCTAAATATCAGTGAAATAAAGACCTGTGTAACGAATGAAACATTTATTCATTCGTTACACATTAAATATTCAATGTCATTAGATAAAAACGGACAAATATTATTTTTACCTCTGTGATATTTTTATTTTTACCTATACTAAAAGCACAATAAAAATAACATATCTGCACAGTGGCCATGCTTTCATAGTCAATGGATCGCTTATGAACATTCGGTATCGCTCGCTGAACAAAGCTCTGCAGTATTCGCTGGCAGTCATGCATGATTGCAAGCGTCCTCCGGCCATTTTTTTACTGCTACCCAGTTTATCGGTATGCCCGGCATGGGCTAACGGAACGGATGCGGATATCGAACCGGTCATGCCGGAGTATGAATCTCGTCTGCCGCCTTCCCCGTTTTCGATTAATGCTGAAGAGACAGAGCCTTCAGATGAGTCCTCCTGGCTGGATCAAACCACTTACTGGGCTGACGAAACCGAAACCTATGTGGCTGACACCGTGCATGATTTCAGTACCTATATTGATCACAGTCTCGCCAAGGAGGAAAACGAAGAAGAGTTAATGAATAAAAGTTATGTCCGGATTCGCTACAAACCGGAATACACCCACCGCGGTTATTTTGATTCAGATTTCAAAATTTCTGCGCGAATCGACCTGCCCCATACCAAACGCGACTGGAAGCTGATCCTGGAAACGGATCCGGATGACTATGACTCGCTGGAGAGTAAACAACGGGCATTGACCCCAAAAAGTAGCAGCACAACGTCCGGCAGTGACGCAATTGCCGGGTTTCGCCTCCAGAATGCGCATTGGGGCGAGTGGAAAACCCACTTTGATGTCGGGGTAAAATTCAAACTGCCGCTGGATCCCTTTGTGCGAGCGAATTTACGCCGGGTCGATAACTTATCAGAAAACTGGACCACGCAGCTAAAGCAAGAGCTCTTCTATTTCGATTCTAAAGGACTGGGCTCTCTGACCGAATTTAACTTTTACTACGGCAACAACAACGATCCAGCCCGTATCTACAAATTCAGCTCCAGCGCCCAGTACCTGTTCGATGAAAGCGGCTGGGAGTTGGTAAACCAGATTGAGTTGTTTAACCGCCTAAACGACCACCATCTGATGGAATACTCAACCGGTGTCAGTATTGATACGAATGAATCCGATCCACTCACTAACTTCTGGATTTCGGCGTCCTGGCGGCAAAAAATCTATAAGGACTGGTTATATTTATCGATTACCCCACAACTGGATACCCCACGGGAATTCAGTCACAAGCTCAACCCTGGGGTTTTAATCGAAATTGAAGCCTTCTTTTCGAAAAACCACCATGTGGACAGACTTAACCGGTATGTACCGGACCCAACCCGACGCTAATCTGAACGCTAAAGTGAGTGGTAAACTGGCCAGATACACCAATAATGATGAGGGGGATCTCACCATATCGGGTAAACTCGGGAGAGCTGAAACAGCCGCATGCCCACTGTCCGTAAGGCAGCGCGGTAAGCAGCGCACTGAACCACAGATTGACAAACAGGTATGCCATGAAATTATTAGTCATTGAAGATTCTGAGCCACTTCGCCGCAGTTTAAGTATCGGCCTGAACAACCTCGGGTTTACGGTCGACAGTACCGGCGACGGCTCTAAAGGACTGACTATGGCGCAGCTAAACCATTACGATTTGATTGTGCTGGATCTGATGCTGCCCAATGTCGATGGCATGAGCATTCTCAAAAGTCTTCGTCAGTCCGGGCAGCAATCACGGGTACTGATCCTCTCCGCTCGCTCATTAACCGAAGATAAGGTTAACGGGTTGCTGTCAGGTGCCGACGACTACCTCACCAAACCCTTTTCATTTGAAGAACTGCATGCCCGCATTCTGGCCCTGCTGCGCCGCAGTCAAACCGCACAAACCAGTAACCTGCTCGAAATAGAAGGTTTCTGTCTTGATCTGTCGACCAAAACCCTGAGCTATCAGGGCAATTTCATCGAGTTGACCAAGAACGAGTATAAAATTGTGGAGTACCTGTTTCAGTCGAAAGGCCGGGTAGTCAATGCGGAACAAATCAGTGAAGCGGTCGTCGGATCATTTGATTTGCTGGCGAAAAACACCATCGAATCTCACCTTTCCGCAATCCGACGGAAAGTCAGGGAAAAAGGCGGTAACCTCCCAGTGAAAAACAAACGTGGCTTCGGCTACATCGCAGGAAGTGTCTAATGCTGTCCATTCGTACCCAGTTGGTGAAGGCCATCACCATCGTTATCGGGTTGATCTTGTTTGCCATTTTTCTCATTGTCGACTTAAGTGTGGACGACTGGGTAGACAATCAGTTTGATCAGTCTCTGACCAGTAAAGCCAACTACCTGAGAGCTTTTCTGAAGGAGGAAGATGAGCACGCCAAGTTCAATTACAACAAAGATGCCATGATGTTGTTTGACCTCCACTCAGACTCTGACTATTTCCAGATCTGGCAGGGAGGTACCGAAATAGCCCGTTCCCATTCTCTGGATGCGTATCCGGGCACCAATTTGCTGAAAACGGAGATTCCGCTCAACACTTCGGTGATCGTGCCGGTCACATTGCCCAATGGTCAGGACGGTAAAACGGTTCTCACGTATTACCTGCCCCCTGCGCAAACTAACGAAAACCCAGATGTCATTCACCAGAAAAATGCCATCTATATCTCTGTGGCTGCCAGCACTGACAGCATCAGTGGCGTACTGATCCTGATAGATATCTCTCTGATCCTCAGCTTTGTTGCGGCCATCATTGGGGTGCGGGTTTTGGTCACCCGCATCGTTGATGCAGGGCTGAAGCCACTACAGGACTTAAACCAAAACATTAAATCGTTGGATATTTCGGCCTCCCACGCCCATATTCCAGAGCCTGCTGTCGATTACGCGGAAGTCACCCCGATTCGCAAAGAACTTAACCACTTCATTTCGACTAACTGCCAGCTGCTGGCCAACGAAAAACGCCTGACCGCGGATATCGCCCACGAGCTCAAAACGCCGATCTCCGAGATGATCAGCCTTAGTGAAGTCTATATTCGCTATCCGCACGATGAGCGTATCGGTGCCAGCTACAAAGAAGACATGCTGGATATTGCCCTGCGCATGAAAGAGATTGTGAACAACCTGATGCTGTTGCAACACTCCGCCACCGGCGCATTCAATATTGATTGTCATCCGCAACCTTTGCTGCCTCTGCTGGATAAGGTGCTGGGCAAGCTGGCGTTTAAATACGATGACTGCCGGGAGCGGGTCGCCCTCCATTACGATGATGAGCCGACGGTCTATGCCGATCTGTTCAGTCTGGACACCATTCTGACCAACCTGCTGGATAACGGCCTGTTTTACAGCCCCGCGGCGTCAAGGGTTGACATCACAATGGCGCACCGCGAACCGGATTTGCTGATGCTGAGCATTAAAAACAGCCTCTCCTCGCCGCTCAGTGAGGAGGATATTGAACAATTGTGCAAACCGCTGTATCAGGCCGACCCTTCCCGCAGCCAGCGTGACCGGCACGGACTGGGTCTGGCGATTGTCGATAACCTGTGCCGGGCCAACCATTTCGAGTGGAACATTCGTTTGCTGGGTCACAATCGTATTGAGGTGGCGGTTCTCATCCCTTTGGTCAGTGACAGCGAGGCCATTCTGACAGCGCACTAAGCACTCACTATCAGCCTCTTGCTGATGAAGCGCAAACAACAGTTAACCAGCTGACAGCAACAAAAAACCGGCGAAACTTTCGCCGGTTTTTTTTCACGCCCAGAGACATTCAAAAATGTCTCTTCGTTGGCAATACCGTTTCTGCCACATTCGCCTCAGGTGCTGGGCTGCATTTGTTCAACCAGTACCAGCAAGCTTTCTGCGGGTTTCACCGTGGCCACAATGGCTTCATCATAAATGGCTGCCGCCTGACTCAGTCGCTGACGGTAGGCATCGCTGTCAGCCTGGCTTAGCGCCTGCCCCTGCTCAAGTGCAGTGATAAGATGGCCAGCTATCTCGGCGACATCAGTGGTGGCATCGGCCAACGGTACCGTCGCCACAGACGCGGTATTTTCCGCAAATATCGTTTTCGCCTGCTCCGCTGCCTGTGCGGCGAGTTCAAAATGGGCTCGCAGCGCAACCAGCGTTTCCGGTTGACGCTCCGCCTGATAGTGCTGCACCAGCGCATTCATTCCGTACACGGTCAAGCTTTCGACCGGCAGGGCATCCACAAAGCGATTCAGGCGTTCGTGCTGGTTATACAGTTGGCCGGAAGGTGTGGTTTGAATCCACTTTTCCCAGTTGCGGGCATAATACTGCGCCGGTTCCGTATAACGGGCCAGAGTTTGTAATGTCGTGACAGCCTGAAGCGTCCCCGGTATCTGCATAGTGGCAGTGCCTTGAACCTGACCGTCAGCCTTGCTTGGGCCCTGCCCGTTAGCCAACCGCTGCAACATCAGGCGGGCATTCACATGATGTTGCAGGCCGACAGACAGCTCCGCCCAGTCATCTACCACCGCCATGCGCCGGTACATGCTCGCCTCATCCGTGAGTGCAGCATCAGACCAAAGCCGCTCGGCAATGGCATAGCTGCGTGGCCAGATCCGGTTTTCGACTGTCATACCATCAAGATTTTCCGCCCAGACCGTCAGTTCGCCGCCCAGAATACGTTGCTGCTCCCGGGCGTTCAGCTCAGCCGGATACCCGCCGGTCGGGGCCGGAATCTCGGAGCCTTTAATGGCTGTGCCCGCCACCAGCGTGCCGGTTGTCGGCCAGCGCACATTGCCGATCAGCTGGTAGCTGCCTTCAGCCAGCTGAGTGTCGGCAAAACGCAAATTAAACTCGGTGTAGGACATAAAGTTATCGAAATGGCCCCGGAAGCGGGTACCCGGTACATAGTCCAGCACCTCGACCTTCGCCCGAGATTTGCCGTTATAGTCGGTAAAAGCCCGCACCGTGCCGTCTTTCCCTTCGATAATTGTCAGCAACCCTTTGCGCGGGCCCCCTTTGGTTCGGGGTTTCACCCACTCATAGGTCACAAAGGTTTCGCCGGGATGCAGGGTGTCATCAACCTGGATGCCGGGTGGCATCGGGTCGTTGCGGTAGTGGTAACTGGTGGGCTGCGGCTGATCCAGATAATAGCCGGTAGACAAAATTCCCTGATAGCCTTCCTGCGCCGCGCGGCCGATACTGTCGTGTCCACGCCAACTCTGAATCACGACCGATTTAGGCAGGTCTTTGTGCCAGATTTCATCCCAGCCCATCACCTTCTTGCCGCGCTCAGCCAGCAGGGTTTCTACCTTGGTGTTCAGGTAAGACTGCAGGCCTTGGTTGCCGTCCAGCTGATGTGACCGGATAAAGTCCTGAATGCCCGCATTATTCGTCCACTGACTGTAGTCTGGTTCATCTCCCCCGATATGCACGTACTCATCCGGAAACAAAGCCACCACTTCGTCAAACACTTTCCCCAGGAAGGTATAAAGCGCCGGGTTGGTCGGATCCATCAGCGGCTCAAAAACGCCCCAATGGCGCTGATGCGGATAGGTTTGTCCTTCTTCACCAGACATCAGCGACGGATAGGCGTGCGCGACAGCTGAGGCATGGCCAGGCAGGGAGATTTCCGGAATAACCCGAATGCCCAGCTGACGGGCGTAGGCAACCACATCACGGATTTGGTCTTTGCTGTAATAGTGCCCGTCTGCCGTCATCTGCCACAGCTTCGGATAACTGTCGAGCTGGATACGAATGGCCTGATCGTCCCACAGGTGCCAGTGGAAAATATTCAGCTTGGCTGATGCCATCGCATCCAGCTGGCGCTTAATCACCGCGACGGGAATAAAATGGCGCGACGTGTCATAAGACACTCCGCGCCAGGGAAAACGCGGAGCATCAGAGATCGTCACTTGCGGTACAAAGTAACCGTCACGGTCGGTTTCCACTAGCTGAAGCAGAGTTTCAATACCCCGAATAGCCCCGTAAGGCCGGGCTGAAGATAAAACAATCCGGCCGTTTTCAGCCGTAAGCGTGTACGATTCATCGGTATCCAGTGACTGGACTGGCGTCTTGGCCGCTTCTTTGACCTCAATGATTACCGTCGCTTCAGATGCCTGGCTGGCGAAAGGCGACAGCAGCGGCAACCCGGTCTGACGGGCAAGACGGTCAATGAGACGCTGCGCAGTAAACGTGATGCGCTCAGACTGGTAGCCCTGAATGTACACCTTAAAATCGCTGGTAATGGCAATTCGCCCCTGATGCAGTTCCACCGATTGCGGGTAAGGCATCAGGTTCAGATCCGTATTTGGCGCATTCCCGGTCACGCCAGCCATCGCCGACGCCGCACACATCCCCATCATCATCACGGGCAAAATCGTTTTTTTCATAACCCTTCCTTTGCTGTACCACTCAAACTATTCCACTTAAGCTACTATCCCACTTAAGATATGCCACTCAGACTGCACCACTCACCGTTTAACTTTCAGTTTTAATTGCTGCTGATTTCGATTCATCAAGGTGAAGTATTCAAACACTGAGGCAGTCCCAACTGACCGACATGTTAATTTCGCCACGCAAAATAAAAAGTGAGTACACCCTCATTTGGCCATGACCAGCGTGATAGTTTCAGGAAAGAAAAGACAAGTGCGACAAAAAAACGATGGCGGTTCAGGCAGTTACATCATGTTAGAAGAGAACGTAACAAAAACCATTTTTAATGTTTAAATTCATAAAGTTAAAGATTGCTCCCACTTTATTGCTGCGTTGACGCCAGCGAAAGAGCGGCATCGGGCCACATAGCTCAAAACGGCGACCGTTCAGTGATGTTTGAGTGATAGTTTCAATCAGGAAAAAAGTCTGTCATGCCGTTTCGACACACTTCCCCCTGCCGATAGGCTGCATCTAATGGCGGCATCAACCATTGGTAACAAGCGCTCCCTGCCCGCGAAAACAAAGCGGCTTAACGCTCACAGGCTCACTCTCTCAGAGCCAAGTGCCAAGTGCCAAAGTACTCATGCTCGGTGCTTAGTGCTTAGTGCTTAATGCTTAATGCTTAATGAGCAAAATGTATCTGTTCCACTACCCGGCTGTTGGCCTGACGCAGCATCGCAACAAACCGTGATTCGACATCACTGAGCGGCACGTTCTCCGGTGTGACCAGATAAATATCTGCCACCGGCAATTGCTGATACGGCGGCAGTTGCCAGAGTGCCCCCTGCTCGACATAGGGCCTTGCACCTTCAACGGTGAGGGCGCCGAATCCTACCCCGGCCAGGATGAAACGCCGGATTTCTTCTTCGTTAGAAGAGACTGCGACCAGTTTTCCCCAGAACGGCTGTTGGGATCGAAGCTGAGCAATGGCGCTCAGACCCTCACCCGGCTGGTCGCTTTCGAACGAGACGTAAGACAGCCCGCTGAGATCTTCAATGGAAAGATCCGTATGGCCATATAACGCGTGGCGACGACTGCAATAAAACCCCATTTGCTCATAACCCAGCAAGTCAAAGCTGAGCCCTGTCTGCGAGGTTTTTTTATTGCAGATCCCAATATGAATCTCACCGTCTTTTACCGCGCGCACAATCTCCGCGCTCGGCTGGGTATTAATGGTGAAAAGCACATTGGGGTAAAGCTGGTGAAAGTCGGCCAGCGTTTGGTCAAACGCCGGGCAGTGAATATGGCTGGCGATCTGAATATCGATTTCACCGTGAATAGCGTGCTCGTCTTCAGAAAACTGTGCCGCCATATCCGCCAGTACCCGACGGGTGGATGACGCGTATTCGTACACTTTCAGCCCCTGGCTGGTCAGGGTAAACACCCCTTTACGCCGCGTAATGAGCTTTACCCCCAAATGGCATTCCAGTCGCTTGAGGGCATTGCTGACACTCGGCTGACTCAGCGACAGTTTACGGGCGGCGCCAGTAATACTGCTTTCGTCCACGATCGTGAGAAAGGTATACAACAAATTCCAGTCCAGATTCCGCAGCAGCCGTTCGTGAGACGTCAGCATTCAGCATTCCTTACAAGTTTTACGTGCAACACATAGCGTGAAGCTATGAATAGCATAGCAATTCTTCATTTGTAAACATTTAACATCTTAATAACACTCAGAGTGTTGCACTGACTGCCTGAACGTAGAAGAGGAGGCAGCAAGCCAGTCACCACACGACAGGGATGCAACGCGCAAACACAACATCACAATAAAAAATCAAAGGACACCACAATGCGAAATACATTCTGCTCGCTGGCACTGACAGCACTGCTTGCGTCACTGCCTGTCCATCAGGCACAGGCTAAAGACACAACCCTGCGAATTGCGACCGAGGGCGCCTACCCTCCGTTCAACTACTACACCCCGGACGGTCAGCTGGCAGGTTTTGATATCGATATTGGTCGCGCACTGTGTGACAAAATGGCCATTAAATGCACCTTCGTGGCACAGGATTGGGAAGGCATTATTCCGGCGCTGCTGGCTGGCAAGTATGACGCCGTGATTGCGTCAATGTTTATCACCGAAAAACGCAAAGAGAAGGTAGACTTCACCGAACCGTACCAGAAATCAGCCATGACGTTTGTGGTGCCGAAAGAGTCTAAACTCACGGATTTCTCACCGTCTGCCATGGCAGGCAAAACCATCGGTGCACAGGGTGCAACCACACAGGGGGATTTCCTGTCGGCACTGTACCCTGACTCGGATGTCCGCCTCTATCCAACACAGGATGCCGTCAATCTGGATCTGGTTTCCGGCCGTCTCGATGCACAAGTCGGTGACATCATTCCAATGCTGAACTGGGTTGAAAAATCGCAGGATGGCAACTGCTGCAAACTGGCTGGTGAACTCATTACCGATCCGAAATACGTCGGTGAAGGCGTCGGGATTGCCGTTCGCCAGGAAGACGACAAACTGCGCCTGCAACTGAATCAGGCACTGGCAGCTCTCGTGGCTGACGGCACCTATCAGAAAATCAACGACAAATACTTTTCTCTGAACATCCTGACGCTGGAATAAACCGGCAGACATCCCGACTTGCAGTGATTTCGGAGAAATGTTTATGCAATGGTTTGATTACCTGAGCTTTGGCCAGCAGGGCTGGGGCGATGAACTACTGAGCGGCCTGGGGGTGACTCTGGGTCTGGCTCTGGTCACGCTGCCTATTGGCCTGATGCTGGGTTTTATAGTGGCGGCGGCCTCGGTGTCGGGCAAACCGCTGCCTCGTGCAGCGGCCACCGCCTTTACAACCACCATCCGCGGGATTCCTGAGCTGCTAACCCTGTTCATGATTTACCACGGCGCGGGTCTTCTGATTAACACCCTGCTGAAAGCCATCAATCCGGAGGCCGAGTTTTTTGAACTCAGCCCTTTTGTGGCGGGCACGGTCGCGCTGGGGCTGGTGTTTGCCGGGTATGCCGGTGAAGTGCTGCGCGGCGCCTGGCAGGCGTTGGATCGCGGCCAGCTCGAAGCCGGCCTGGCGATCGGCCTGAACCGCAGGCAAATCTTTTTTCGCATTGAGCTTCCGCAGCTACTGCGCCTGGCACTGCCCGGCCTCGGTAACCTGTGGATCAACCTGGTCAAGGACACAGCTCTGGTTTCCGTGATTGCCCTGAACGACCTGATGCGCATGGCGAACGTCGCGGTTGGGGTCACAAAGAAACCGTTTCTGTTTTTCCTCACGGTCTGCGTCATGTACTGGATTATCTGCCTGTGCTTTGCCTGGTGTATCGGCAAGCTAGAGCAGAGGGCTAACCGCGGCATTCGCGCCTCATAGCACCGAATAAGGACATATACCCATGTTTGAGATGTTAATCAGCTACGGGCCCAAATTGCTTGATGGCGCCATCATGACCCTGAAGCTGACCTTTATTGCGGTCGCGATTGCTTTGCTGTTGTCATTGCCACTGGCAATGCTGCGCCGCAGTAAAAAAGGCTTGTTTCAGTATCCGGTACGCCTTTATGTATCGTTTTTCCGCGGCACCCCACTGCTGGCGCAACTGTTTCTGGTGTATTACGGCTCCGGTCAGTTTCGTCCCGAACTGATGGAGGCAGGATTGTGGTGGTTTTTCCGTGATCCGTTTTACTGCGCCCTGTTTACCTTTGCGCTGAACTCCACGGCATACCAGATTGAGATTCTGCGCGGCGCGTTGCAGGCGGTTCCACCCGGAGAAGTGGAAGCCGGGGTGGCTATGGGCATGCCGCCGCACCTGTTGTACCGCAAGATCATTCTGCCCCACACCTATCGGATCGCGTTTCCGGCGCTCGGGAATGAAATCATCCTGATGCTCAAAGGCGGGGCGATTGCCAGTGTGATCACACTGCTGGATCTGATGGGACAAACTCGGCGTGCGTTTTCACAGACATTTGATATTTCCGTCTACGTC
The DNA here is from genome assembly GCF_017329545.1 of Photobacterium ganghwense. Lineage (NCBI taxonomy): Bacteria > Pseudomonadati > Pseudomonadota > Gammaproteobacteria > Vibrionales > Vibrionaceae > Photobacterium > Photobacterium ganghwense. The sequence continues at coordinate 147,602 of NZ_CP071326.1, read as the reverse complement.
TGGGCCGCCCTGATCTATCTGCTAATCACTACACTGTTTGTGCTGGTCTGGCGCCGGATTGAACACCGCTTAACGCGTCACTTGCGACTGAATATTGTGAGCCGTCCGGCCAGCTCTCAGGCAGACACACGGCCGGCCACACAACAGCCAAGCATGCAACAAACGAACACATCAGTCGCAGCTCAACCGTTGCAAGCCAAGGAGGCTACCCATGTCCGTTAATACCGCTGAAATCGCCTTGCAGGCCGACAATCTGCACAAAGCCTTTGGCAATATCGACGTGCTGAAAGGCGTCTCGCTGGCAGCTCGTAAGCATGACGTCATCACCATCATTGGTTCCAGTGGCTCAGGCAAAAGCACCTTCCTGCGCTGTCTGAACCTGCTGGAGATGCCCGACAGCGGCACTTTACAGGTACACGGCGAGGAGCTGGATCTGTCCAAGGCGGCCGCCGGTCAGGCCGACAAGGCGCTGCAACGCCAGATCGAGCGTACCCGTGCCCATCTGGGCATGGTGTTCCAGCAGTTCAACCTGTGGAGCCACATGACGGTGCTGGAAAATGTCATGCTGGGGCCATGCTGTGTGCTCAAACGCGACAAAGATGAGGTCGAGAAGCAGGCCAAGGCACTGCTGGATCGGGTCGGCATGCTGGAAAAATGCCATATGTACCCGGATCAACTGTCCGGCGGCCAGAAACAACGTGTCGCCATTGCTCGTGCGCTGGCGATGGAGCCGGACGTGATTTTGCTGGATGAACCGACATCGGCACTGGACCCGGAGTTAGTCAGTGAAGTCCTGCTCGTGATCCGCGAGCTGGCGAAAGAAGGCCGCACCATGATTATGGTGACGCACGAGATGCGCTTTGCCTGTGATGTATCCACGCACGTAATCTTCCTCCATCAGGGAAAAATTGCCGAACAGGGGCCACCGGAACAGCTGTTCAACCACCCGCAATCGGAACATCTACAACGATTTTTATCCTCCCAGTACTGAATGTATTGAAGCCTGAAAACAACCGTCCTTGGCATGGTTTGAAAACATGCTGATGGAACACTGCGAATAAATGACAGAAGGACAACACCATGACAATGAATGAACTGAAAACCCCGTATCTGGTTTTTCTGGGCGATGCTCAGGATCTGCTGATGGCCAAAGTGGCGAAAGGTGTTGCCCATTGGCGTCCGGAAAAATGCCTGGCGCAGAACCGTTTTGACAATGCCAAAGCCGATCTTGGCCTGCCGGATATGTCGATCCGTGACGCGGCAGAAGCCGGAGCCAAAACCCTGATTCTGGGTCTTGCCCCTATGGGCGGCACCCTGCCCCAGAGCTGGATCCCGCTGCTGATTGAAGCGATGGAAGCCGGTATGGACATTGCCAGCGGCCTGCATATCCGCCTCAACGAAATCGAAGATCTGGTCGCGGTGGCCAACCGCACCGGACGCCGGATGTTTGACGTCCGTAACCCGCCGAAAACCCTGCAATGCGGTACAGGCCAGCCTCGCAGCGGTAAGCGCCTGCTGACAGTAGGCAGCGACTGCTGTGTTGGCAAAATGTTTACCGCACTGGCGATCCACAAGGAAATGGCCGCACGTAACATCAACGCGACCTTCCGTGCCACCGGCCAGACCGGGATCCTGATTGAAGGCTCCGGCGTACCGGTCGATGCCGTGGTCTCTGACTTTATTGCTGGTTCGGTTGAACAACTGAGCCCGGCCAACGATGCCGATCACTGGGATATTATCGAAGGTCAGGGCTCGGTGCTGCACCCGGCTTATGCCGGTGTCAGCCTGGGTCTGCTGCACGGTGCACAAGCCGATGTGATTATTCTGTGTCACGAAGAAGGCCGCATTCAAATGGACGAAATGCCGGGCTTTGAAGTGCCGGATTTTGACACGCTGATCGAAACTAATCTGGCGTTGGGTCGCATCACCAACCCGAACATCAGTTTGGGCGGTATCGCGCTCAACACGTCATCACTGTCTGAAGACGATGCATTGAAAGCCATTGCACGTTATCAGGCCAAATTTGGGGTACCCGTGGTGGATCCGGTCCGCACCGGCGTGGCAGCAATTGTTGACGTGCTGGAGGGCTGATGATGCGCAAGATGACTGTCACCGTTGAAAAGTGGCCGCTGAAACAGCCTTTCGTTATCTCTCGTATGGATCCCATGCTGCATGGCGAAGTGGTGGTCGTTGAGATAGAGGAAAACGGCATTGTCGGACGCGGGGAATGTGAACGCAGCGATGTGTTCGAACCGGATTACCCGAACGTCACCAATGGCATTGAGGCGGCTCGCGAGGCCGTAGAACGTGGCGCCAGCCGTGAAGATCTCCTGTCGCTGATGCCGGCCGGGTGTGCGCGCAACGCGGTTGACTGTGCCCTGTTCGAGCTCGAAGCGAAACAAAAAGGCCACACTGGCTGGCAAATGGCTGGGTTCCGTGAAGCGCCGCAACCGGTGACCACGGTCTTCACCCTGTCGCTGGATACGCCTGAAAACATGGGCGCAATGGCAGCGCAGAATCAGGACCGTCCGATCCTCAAGCTCAAACTGGGCCGTGAAGGCGACATCGAGCGTGTGGCTGCGGTGCGTGCCGCAGCGCCAAACACCCGACTGGTGATTGATGCCAATACCGGCTGGAGTCTGGAGCAACTGAAAGACTATCTGCCTAAACTGGCCGAGCTGGGGGTCGAAATGGTTGAACAGCCTCTGCCTCCGGGTCAGGATCATTTGCTGGAGCAGATCGACCCAATCATTCCGATTGCTGCGGATGAGTCGTGCATTGATCGCAGTTCGCTGCCTGAACTGGTCGGACGCTATCAGATCGTCAATATTAAGCTGGATAAAACCGGTGGGATGACTGAAGCGCTGGCACTGCTGGAAGACGCTCAGGCGCTGGGCTTTGACATTATGATCGGCTGCATGATTGGAACGTCGCTGGCAATGGCACCGGCAATGCTGCTGGCGCAGCAAGCGCGCTGGGTCGATATCGACGGACCACTGTTGCTCAGCAAAGACCGTGACAACGGCCTGATTTATCAGGGCAGTCAGGTGATTGCGCCAGACGTGGCGGTGTGGGGCTAATCTCTCGCAGAAGCTGCCGCTATCAGGCCAATACCAAGCGTTTGGCTAAGGCGATTAACTAAGGCGATTAACTAAGCCGTTTAGCGAAAGTGTGAAAACCGCCGACGTCTCCGAAATGGCCAACAATCCAAGCAGGGCTCAGCCCTGCTTTTTCCATTTTGGGAGATAGATAGTTTTTGAGCGACATCTTTTTTCTTTGCGCTAACGCAGAGTGAGCAAAAAAGTTGGTTCAGAAATTAACCCGCAGCTTCCACGAGAAGGTGTTACCTTCCGGCCGCCGACGGGTTGTAAACTCATTCAGCCATTTGAGCTCAGACACAATTTCCGAGTTGGCAAACTGCTTTCGATAGGTCAGCACTGGTCCCACTCCGGCCGCCATGCCCTTAAAATCCCCGAATCTGGCACCGTCGCCACTGTCAGCACTGAGTTGCTGATACCAGTAACCGGTCAGGCCGATTCCGGTAAAGCCACCCAGCAACATTACATGCTGAATCAGCGTTGATTCCAGATGCCCCTGCACCCCGGAGCGATAGTGGGTCTCTGTATTTTCCGTGTTCACATCGATGCCGGCGGAGACTACAAACTCCTGCCCGGTCATTGGCTGCAGGTAGACCACTGAGGCCGATGGGGAAAATGACCAGTAATTACGGCCGGGATTGGCAAGACGACCCACCTCATAGCGCCCGGTCGGCGCATAAATTCCAAGCCGCCATTCGCTGTACCAGTCGTCTGCCAGCGAAGTGGATAGCATCAGCGGCAGCAACAGAACATCGCCGATACCATCCTCACTGTCATGTCGGAACCCGGAACGCCCGGAAACCGGGTCATCCTCCACATTCGCGCTGACATCGAGCGAGACATAAGGCAGTGACAGTCCCAGAGCATACGCCCAGCCATCACCGAATTCCCGACCGGGGTTCCACATCAGGTTCAGGGCAAGCACCTTCATATCAACATCGAGACGGGTCGCCAGCATGCCCCCCACAGGGACGGCCTGCTCTGGCTTGGCGATATTTCCGTCATAGCCGAAGCTGTCCAGACGCACACTGAACGGGGAAGATCTAGGCGCGGTAACCGGTGTCACCAGCGGTAACATGTCGATAGCCGACGCAAAGGATCCCGGCTGATAATGCCCACCACCGCCCTCCTCAGCATGCGCAGTGAGCGGTCGCCAACCGAGTATTAGCCACAGGAGCAGCAAAGCCCACAGCCAAAGAGGCGGCCAAGCCCGCGGCCTGCTCCTTCCCACGAGAGAGCGGCCGAAAAATCTGCCGCTTTTCCGGACCATCGTCATCCCCGAGCTAAGCGGAGCAATGACACAAAGTACGTGCTTTACCCGACTCACCTTCACCTTTTCCCCAACCTATCAGTCAGCCAATGACAGTATAGTCAGTGACTTGCTGCGACCCTGTCAGGCAAATCAGACTTATCACTTATGAGAGTCAGCTGGGTTTGTTTTTTAGCGTGCCATCATAAAAACCCCAAATCGAAAAATAATTTTTAAAACACCTTTTCAACTTTGAAATTTGCACTACAATGACGCCACGTTTATCGGCGCATCGCCGTTTCCTCTGCAGGCATAGTTTGATGTCGAATTCCATTTCCCGAGCGGTTGCACTTTTAGTACTTGCCAATTTGCTGGCCTCTTTTTCCGATGTTTCGCTTAAAGTCCTCAACGGAGAAGTACCGACATTTCAGTATGTTTTTATTCGGCAGCTTATCAGCACCCTTATCCTGCTGCCGCTGTGGCTGAGACTTCCCCGCGCACAAAGGATGCAAGGGCGTTGCTTCATCACATTTTCCCGGGCTCAGCTTATTTTGCTTGGCAGCGCCTGCGCGATGATCACTATTACCTATTTGCCGCTGGCGACCGCTAATGCGATGTTTTACGTCGGCCCACTGCTGATGCTGCCGCTGTCAGTGGTTTTATTACGAGAGAGACCGGCTCTGAAACAGATCATCGCCACGCTGGTTGGCTTCGGCGGCGTACTGGTTGTCCTGCGGCCGGAACAGTTTCACTGGGCAGCACTGGCCGGACTGGGGTGCGCGCTCTCAATGGGATTAGGCAATATCCTGATTCGTCGCTTACCCACCGATCAGCCGTTAATTTCTACCTTGTTCTGGACCGGGGTAATGACACTGCCTCTGGCTTTCATTCTGGCGATACCTGAATGGGGTACGATTTCTTGGTCGCATCTGGGCTGGATCATGTTGATTAACCTGCTTGTGCTCGGTTATCACGCCCTAGTGGTACTGGCATACAAAGGTGTGGAGGCAAACCGTATTGCTCTGGCCGAATATTCAGGCCTGGTGTTTGTCACAGTCATGGGAGTGATGTGGTTTGATGAAATACCGGATGTGCTGACTCTGGTGGGCATCGTGCTGATTGTCGTGCCGATGATGCCAGTCAGGTGGTCAACATACCTGCGCCGCCATCGCCAAAAACGGGTTTGCGAATCGATAGACTGAAAAACAAAACAACAGACGCCCCTTCGACTGACGGCCGACCATGTGGTAACCGGAGATACGGATGAGCGAAACAGCTAAAAGACAGAACTGGCGGCAGGGAAATCATGGAACACAGAAAGAGCAAGGAAGATAGGAAGATAGGAAGATAGGAAGATAGGAAGATAGGAAGATAGGAAGAACAGGTTGCACGCTTGTACTTAATACCTTAAAAATACCTTAAGCAAAACCACGCAATCTGTTCACCCTCGGCCTTTGAAGAATGAGTCAAACCGGCACTGCCCTGACCTCGTTACACCACAAAATTGAACACGGCACCCATCTGCGCCATGTCTTGTCCGGCGTCTCGTGAGCCGGAGGCAATGGGTTGTGGATCCATCTGCAACTCATCGCGGTTTCGTCCCCACCATTCGTTGCCAGTCTGACCTCGAAGGTATAATTGTGTCGTCAGTAATTCCCGTTCACCGCGCCAGACTTTGACGTGAATATGTGGCGGCCTTCCTGTGTACGGCACCGGATAAAGGGCATAAAATCGGTATCTTCCCTCCGCATCGGTGACCACCGCACCAAAACCGGCGAAATACGGGTCAACCCGCGCTTGACCGGGTTGGTTCGGATGATGATAAATCCCTGCACCATCACACTGCCAGATCTCCACCCGACAATCGGCCTGCGGCTCACCCTCGGTATTCAGTACCCGGCCACTCAGCCACATTGGTGAACCATTCACCGCCTCAGCATTCAGGATCAAATTCTCGCGAAGCGGAATAGCCTCCACCGGATAAAACGGTCCTTCCGTTTGCGAGGGTGTCAAACGAAGTTTACCGGCCGCCAAGGCAGTCCGAAACCGGTTCCCCACCGATTCCAGCATACATGCTGCGAGAGTGAATACTGCCAGGAAACGCCGCCTGTTCATGGTTGCCTCCGCGAATAATGTCCCGGTTGTTTAACAACCAATCGTCAATAAAGTCTGCATTTTTAAGTGTGGCAGACCGGTCGACGAATGTCAGAAGAACATACATTGTCCGCTAACGTTACAGCCTGAGTGCGCCGTATTGGTCAAACGCGTACCGCGCCGCAACTGCCAGTGTGGTTGTGACAGACAAGGTGGCAGAAATGAAGATCGCCACCATGATGACCAGCTGATATTTCACTGCCAGCATCGGCTCGGTGCCACCCAGGATCTGGCCGGTCATCATGCCCGGCAAGCTGACAATACCCAGGGTTGTCATAGACGCCAGCTGTGGTGCCAGTGCCGCTTTCACGGCTATGCGGTGAAACGGCCGTTCCGGGTGTGGCGCCCCCATCGCGAGATAGAACTGGTACTCTCGGTGATTCTCGCTGAGTTGGCTGTACCACCGCTCCAGCGCCAGTACATTGGCCGCCAGACAGTTACCCAGCAGCATGCCCGAGATTGGGATCAGGTACTGAGCCTGCCACCAGGGGTTGGTCTGGATCACACCAATCAGCAACGGCGGCAGTACAATCCCCAGAGCCACCACCTGACCAGCCATCACGGCAGGCATCGTCCGCCTGAGCGAAACGCCCGAGCGGCGACAAATTGTTACCGCGGCCACCAGCACCATGGCCGACAACCAGAGCGCATTAAGCCCGGGATGCTGAAAAGAGAACACAACCTGCAAATACAGTCCCACGACCGACAGTTGCACCGTCATTCTCAGCAAGGCCATCAGCAGGTCTTTACCTAGCCCCAACTGCCAGCGATAGAACAGCCCCAAAGGCAAAAGACAAAGCAGATAAAATCCTGCCAATGCCCACGGACTGAGTGTCAGTGCACTACCCATTATCGCCCTCTTTGTTTACTGCTTCTTCTTTACTGTTCATGTTCAGCTTGCTTGACGTGCCTTCCTGGCTTGCGGTCCGATCTATTGGTTCCTTTTGATCTTTACGGCTCCTTTTGATCATTACGGTTCCTTGTGATCATTACCGTGCATCGTGTACTGCTGGTCAGCGCACGCTATCCAGGCCGGGTCATGTGAGACAGATACAACCGTGACAGACTCTTGTGCCAACAATGCCAGCACGTTGTCGCGATTATTCGGATCCAGGGCGGAAGTCGGCTCATCCATAAACCACAAGGGGCGATTCATCAGCACTGCCCGGGCAATTGCGAGGCGCTGTTTTTCACCGCCGGAAAGGCGAGTCACCGCTGTCTCGTCATCATGATGTAAACCCAGCTTGTGCAGCAACGGCTGATACTGCTCGCGCACAGGCAACGTATGGCTGCAGGCGCCTAACCGCCACGGCAGTAACAACGCTTCAATCAGCGACATTGCCCCCATCACCGGGTCCTGCGGCAGATAGCAAAATTGTTGCCGCCACCAGTGCAGATTGGATTCCTGAACAACCTGCTGTTGCCAGGTTACGGTTCCCCCATGTGCGGGACGCAATCCCACCAGCACCTGTAACAGACTGGTTTTGCCACACCCCGATGGCCCGGAAACCACAAGATGCTGGCCGAGGTGCAATGATGCGTTCAGCGTATCGGATGTTCCGCTCCCTCGCTCGGCAGCTAAAGCGTGGATGGTCAGAATAGAAGGCGGGTGTGTCGTCATACTACTTTCCTGTTACCCAATAGCCGGAGAGCAAAGGGCTGGTGCAAATGTTAATCTTCCCTTCACAAGCGAAAGGTTAACAAGACGAAAAGGATCCTGAAAACTCAAGTCTAGATAAACCCAACCTCAGACACAAATGATTGAAAATCATAACAAACATCAATCATGCTGATTCCATACTTCAATCACTGACTGGCTGCGCGCATTCTTCATCAGCCTTCTCCAAGCCACCCCATCGCGCAGCCCTCTTCACACTGCCTAAATCCTCTGCAGTCAGGCTGCTTCACCCTGTTTTAATTACTGCCCGAGCAGATCCGAAATAGCGCGTTTTTTCCTCAACAGGGGCAAAATCGCTTATGCAACTCCCGACATCTGAAACTAAAAAGCAAAGTGTCTGTCAGATATGTTGGCCTGCCTGCCACTGCCCGTTGATTTATGTTAAGGTGCCGCCAAATTACGGTATCGGCAGTGAGCTGTACGCGTTTCACGTCAACGTCACAAGCACTCGGGAACGCCTTCGTAAGCGGCTGCGGCGATAACGCTGCGCCTTTACCCAACGTCATCCTTCATAAAATTATGCAATCAAAAAAACCAGTATCTTCCTCTGACGCTGAAACGAACAACAACGCCGGTTCGCCAGAGAAGCAAACCCTTTTACGCAAGTTTAAATTAAGGAAATGGGCCAAATGGACTGGTATTGGCGTTCTGACACCGACAGTGGCGCTGACTGCGCTGCTGAGCGTCGGCATTGACGTCGATCTGACCCCACATAAAACCAGAATCAGTCAGTGGTTGACCGATACGCTGGCGCGGGAAACCCGGATCGAGGGAGATATCCGCCTGGCGCTCTCATTCAGCCCGGAAATACAGCTCGAAGCCATTTCTGTTGCTAACACCGAGGCATTTCAATGGCAGCCATTGCTGCAATCGGGCAAGCTCAACGCCCGGGTCAACTTGCTTCCACTGCTGACCGGTACGCTGGCGGTAGATTATCTGGAGCTGGAAGACATCCAGGTCCAATTGGGGAAAGACGCAGACGGGCATGCGAACTGGTTACTCGGCAACGGGATCGCCGCAGCTCAACCTGTATCCCAGCCAGCACCTCAAACAACACCAGACTCTGCATCTGCCGGACTGCATCTCACCCTGAGTGATAAGATTTCAGCCAAAAATATCTCGCTGATTTATCAGGACCGCCAGGAAAACCTGTTCTACGACAGCTATCTGGAAAGCCTTTCTCTGAATCAGGACGATAGCGCATGGCAGCTGCTGGCCCAGGGCGCGGTCATGGGACAAGCATATCAGCTTGATCTGCGTGGCGATCTGCTACAACTGCTCAATCAGCAGCAAGGCAAGTTGCAGGTCAACGGTGAGTTGGCCGGCGCCTCCCTGACGGTTGATGCCGATATTGTACCTTGGCACAGCGGAGATTCTCAGGCCGATATCCGCCTGCACTGGCGTGATACCGGCCCTGTTACCGCATTGCTGGGTCTGGACGTCAAACCAGCCGCGCCGCTGACCGTAACGGCGTCGCTGAAAGGCTCTTCAGAGCGACTGGCAATCAACGACCTGAACATTGACAGTCCGGTCACGCAGGGACAGGGCTTTTTAGCTGTCACTCTTGGCGATCACACCACCATTGACGGTGAGCTCACCGTACCGCTGATTGATCTGCGTCCGTGGCTGGCCCCGGAGCCTGAGCCAATGATGCGCGCCTATGCTTCAGCTCCTCAGCAATCTCCGTTACAGCGGGCGCTTGAGCAATGGCTGGTCAACACTTCCACCCGGCTGGATCTCAACATCCATGAAGTAAAAGGGCTGGGGTCCTCAGTCGAAAACCTGTCGCTGTCTGTGAATGGAAAAGACGGCCTTTTGTCAGCGCCAATGACCGCGGATATTGCCGAAGTGCCGTTCCGGGGACAGGCCACACTGGATGCCACCGACTGGACCTCGACACTGGCAATTACACTAGGTGCAGACAATTCTCCGCTGGGGGAAATGGCGCAATGGCTGACCGGGATCCCGCACGCCAGCGGTACTCTGAAACATGCCGCATTATCGGTTGACACTCAAGGCACCAAACTGAGCGAATGGCTGGACAACGCCAAGGTCGGTCTGGCTATTGATGAAGCGCTGGTCAAATGGGGCGAAAGCGCCAGCTTCAGCATAGCGACGGCCCGACTGGAAGCCGGTATGAACCTGCCGTTTTCGTCAACGCTTGATGGTCAGCTGATGGGACTGCCCACTCGCATTCGGGCACAAGGGGGCACACTGGGTGATGTGCTTGCTGAACGCGATTGGCCGGCACAGCTGGAAATCAACAGTCCGGCAGTGACAGTACGGGCAGACGGTTTGCTGAAACAGTCCCGCTGGCGTGACGGCAGTTGGCTGAATCTGAACGTCAACAGCCCGGATGCCGCCCGGTTAAGCCCGTGGTTGGGCACACAGTCCCAGATCAGCGGCCCGGTACGTTTCAGCGGCAAAATGGATTATCGTGAAGGCTGGATCAACCTGGCCATGCCCGATCTGACCCTGCTCAAAAGCCGGGGCAATGTCAATCTGCGCTGGAAACCGGATGAACAGCGCCCCTTCCTGGCCCTTGACGCGCGTTTCAGACAGCTAGATTTTACCCAATTCGGCCAATTTATAAATGATGATTCCCTGCCTGAAGTAGAGCAGACCGTCCCAACCCAAGGGGTCAATCTGGATGTTCCCCTGCTGGGAGAGGCGATGGTGATTGCTGATGCCGATCTAAACGTCAGTGTTGATACCTTAAAATGGGCCAATCAGAAAATGGACGCCTTGTCATTCAGTGGCAAAGTCCGCAACGGACGTATGGCAGCGGCGCCGATTCAGGCTCACTACGCCGGCAGCCTGTATAAAGGGGACATCGCCTTTGGCATCAATGCCGCCAATATTGATGCCCAGCTCAATCTGGCCGTCAACAATCCGGATATCGGTACCATTCTGCACCAGTTTAACATCACTGATTCGTTTGATATGCACCTGGCACAAGCCCGTCTGGCTGTCAGCCTGGAAGGCCGCACCGTACTCGAATTGATGGAGCATGCACAAGTCAGCGCCGAGCTGAGCGGCGGTCGCGCAAGCATTGCTGATAGCTACACCGGTAAAGCGCTGGCGGTGAAACTCGACCGAGGCCACTTTGTCACCGGGCCGGACACCCAAACCCGCCTGACCCTGAGTGGCATGGCGGCCGGACAAGTTGCCAGCTTCAGCCTGGATTCGCTGTCGCTGAAGGCAGTCAACGATGGTCGGGAAAAACTGCCGGTTACTGTACGCGCTTCGCTGGGTGACATGGCATTCAATGCCCGCTCCCACCTTGCGCTGCCGATCAACCCTCGGGATCTGTCACTGACATTTGACGCTTCACTGCCGAATCTGGATAGATTGGAGCCTTTCACCAGCATCGACATGCCGCCTTACGGTCCGGTCAATGTGACAGCTCAGCTGGATCTGGATGCCGTGGGTTACCATCTGCGTGACCTGCTGGTACAGGTAAACGAAAGTTCGCTGACCGGTCAGGGTGCCTTTCTCCCACCGCTGAAAGCCGGTTCCCGTCCGCGTCTTGAATTAGCGCTGAAAGCCCCGTTTATACAGTTGGATGACTTTAAAGTGGGTGACTGGGCCGCATGGGCAAAAGCCGGGGTTCCTGTGACGGAAAAAGACACGGCACAGCAGACTGCCGCGAAAGGGAAAACCAGCGATACCAGCGCCACTGAAGACAATGAAGGCACGGCCATGACGACCCCGTTCATCAGCCCGGAGGGACTCGATAAATTCAATGCGCAATTTAACCTTAATGTGGGCGAAGTTCGTTCCGGAAAAGACTGGCTGGGTGCCGGTCAGCTGGCTTGGACGCTGGAAAATGGCCTGTTTACACTCAAACCGATGTTCGTTCAGTTACCGGGCGGGAATATTCAGCTCGATAGTCAAATCAAAGCAAAAGACGAGATGTTTGACATCCGTCTGAATGGCAACATAGACAACTTCGATTACGGTATTCTGGCCCGTCGTCTGGCGCCGGACAGTGGTATGTACGGCAAACTGAGCACTCAGTTTCGCCTGAGCAGTCTGGCCAATTCTCCGGACACCCTGATGAACAATGCCAACGGACACATCGGCGTTGCAGCGTGGCCAAAACAGTTAGAAGCCGATTTGATTGACCTTTGGGCAGTCAGCCTGACCGATGCGATCATCCCTAACTTCACCAACAATGACCCATCAGTGCTCAATTGTGTCGCGGCAGCGATCGATGTGAATCAGGGCGCGCTGAAGCAAAAAGAGATGTTACTGGACACCTCGCGGATTCAGGTTCAGGGGGAATTTGATGCCAGTTACGCAAACCGTGATTTCTCGCTGTTCCTGCGACCACAATCGAAACGCGCCCAGATTTTCAGTCTGCAAACGCCGATAAAGGTATACGGTAAGTTTGAGAAATTTGATTTTTCGGTTCCGATGTCAGCGATCCTGGAAACGTCCGTCCGTTTTACAACCAGCCCGGTTATATCCCCCATTCGCTGGCTGGTTGAAAAACCCCTGCCTGCCGATGGCAGCCAACAGTGCGAACAAATCTGGCAACACTATAATTCATAATACAAAAGCCAGCCTTCGGGCTGGCTTTTTGGTACCTACCGTCCACATTTCCAGGGCACCTGTTCGCTTTACGTTATTTACTGTTACGGAAAAACAGGTACGGAAAAAACAGGGTAAAATAACAAGCACTAAAATGCTTACCTCTTTTCTGACTCTCATTCAGACACAACACTTTTTAGAAAAAAGGCCGTGCCGTGAATGAATCCCGCTCAATTAGACGCATTTCATCAACATGAATGAGCTCAATAATCTTTCTCTTAATCCGTATTTTTTCACGACAAAAATATTGCCGTAAGAAAAACGCTAAAAATATAGGGGAATATTTACCCGGCTTTTGTTCACTTTGCGACAATAAATAAGTTCAGAGAATGTTGGACCTCAAAAGCATATAAAATCCAAACAAACCCCAACAATAAAACATAAAAATCATAACTTTAACTAAGACGCCAGTAGTGAAAAAGTCAGCAAACACCGACCGGCCTAACAACCGGAGTAGGTCTTTTATTCTGCTAACAATCACTCACGTCACAGAGCAGAGAGTGTTGTCCGAATTATCTTCCGTTATTTTATTCCAGGAAAATTGGCAGAAAATACATTTCACAGCGCAATAATCACTTTTATCAAAACTGTTATTTGTATCTAAAAATAAAATAAATCATAATAATGCGACCGTGTATCCGCGATATTAAACAGGCATGACAAATTTTGAAGCAAACGAGCAAAAAGTATTAGTCGTAGAAGATAGCCGCCCATTTCGACGAGTCATTGAAAGCGAACTAAGACAAGCCGGTTATACGCCTGTGATTGCTGAAACCATCGCGGAAGCGGAACGGATTCTTGACGAAAGCACCCACTTTCTCTGTGCCATTCTTGACTACTGCCTACCGGACGGTCAGGACGGTGAAATCATTGACGTCTGCCTGTCAGTCGGCGTGAAAGTGATCGTGCTCACCGCCATGATGGACGAACTGACGCGTGAACGGGTGCTGGCTAAAACCGTCATCGATTATGTCCCGAAGGACAGCCCAACCTGTATCAGCAGTATCATTCCAATTCTCAAGCGCCTGGAACACAATGCGGGCCACAAAGCTCTGGTCGTGGATGATTCCGCTACCGCCCGTAAATACACGCGCAGTCTGCTTGAGCGCCAATATCTGACGGTGCTGGAAGCAAGTAATGTCAATCAGGCCCTGGCACTGATTGAACAGGAAAAAGGAATCTCGCTGGTGATCACGGATTACAGCATGCCTGAACGGGATGGAGTCAGCCTGGTGAAAGAACTGCGCCGCAGATTTCGACCGGGGCAGATGGCCATCATCGGGTTATCCGCCAGCGATGAAAATGCCCTGACCGCTAAATTTCTGAAAGCCGGTGCCAATGATTTCCTGAAAAAACCCTTTAATCAGGAAGAGTTCTATTGCCGTCTTCACAGTACGCTGAACATCATGGACTCAGAGCGCAACCTGTTCCAGATGGCCAACAAAGACTACCTGACCCAGACATGGAACCGCCGCTATTTCTTTGAACACCCGCAGGTCAAGAAGCACAGCGGGCCGCGCTGTCTGGCGCTGCTGGATATTGATAACTTCAAAGGTCTTAACGACACCTATGGCCACCACATTGGCGACATGGTACTGATTGAGCTGGCCAAACGGCTGGAAGCTTATTTCCCGGATGCATTGGTCGCCCGCTTCGGTGGCGAAGAGTTCTGCATTTTATATGGCAACTCCGCCGAAATTTTTGAGCGTCGGCTGGATATTCTGCGCGAAGACATTGCCAACACGGAACTCACTATTCTCGGCAACCCAATCCGTTACAGCATCAGCCTGGGTGTGGTACACGCTGAAACCGGGATTCATGAACTTATCCAACGTGCTGATGCCTGCCTGTACAGTGCCAAATCCAGTGGCCGTAACCGCATTGTGAAAGAAGCATAAGAGCGAAATTGTAACCCATTCGCTTGTCTTCGCTTGGCATCATTTATCATGTCATGTCTGCCGTGGTAATTATCCAACAGACATGCAGTTGGTAGGGGTTTTACACTGTAAAATCCCTACTCTGTCATTGCGACTTTCTGTAGCCATCACCGTCCGTTCCTGCATTTTCCCTTCTGTTGTCTACACTTGTAGGCAGATAATTGAAATCAAATACCATTAGCAGGGTGTGCACGATGCCGGACAGCCATATCCCCCATTCGACTGCGGAACTGGATCCTAAACAGGCTGCCCAACAGTTGCTGGCACTCATCGAACAACTGGCCAGTGAAGCCAATCAAGGCACATCGGCCTTACCCGAGATACAGCTGGACAGTCAGTTGGACAGCGATCTGGGTTTTGACAGTTTAATCCGGGCTGAGCTCATCCAGCGTACAGAAGTCTGCTTTGCCGTACCTTTGTCTGATCAGGCACTGGCGACCATAGAAACCCCGCGCGATCTCCTTAACGAAGTGTTCAGTGCCCTCCAGGCTCCCAGTGCAGTAAAAGCCAATATTGGCGAAATTCATCTGGAAAAAGCAGAAAAAGCCCCGGAACAAGTGGAAACCTTGCAGGAGCTACTGGACTGGCATGTGCAGCATCATCCGGATCGCCCTCACCTGTATGTCTACCAAAATGCCGATGACGTGGAAATCATCAGTTATCAGGTGCTTCATGAACGTGCGCGAAAAATCGCGCAGGGGCTGCTGGCGGCGGGGATAGAGCCGGGGCATACCGTTGCCATTATGCTGCCAACCTGCAACGAGTATTTTTTCTGCTTTTACGGCATCTTGTACGCACGGGCAATTCCGGTTCCGATATATCCGCCGGCACGGCCATCTCAGCTGGAAGATCACCTGATGCGCCATGCTAAAATCTTGCAGAATGCAGACGCGCGTATGCTGATCACCGTCAACGAAGCCAAACCGCTATCCCAGCTGCTGCGCATGCAGGCAACCAGCATTGAGCACATCGTAACACCGGATGAAATCGCCCCCGATCAGGACTATGTGCATGTCGGGCAAGCCAAAGCAGATGATATCGCGTTTTTACAGTATACCTCCGGCAGTACCGGCACTCCGAAAGGCGTCACCCTGACACATCGCAACCTGCTGACCAACGTCCGGGCCATGGGCAAGGCCGTCGGCGCGACGCCTGATGACGTGTTTATCAGCTGGCTGCCGGTCTATCACGACATGGGACTTATCGGAGCCTGGTTTGGCAGTCTCTACCATGCCATTCCGCTGGTTATTATGTCGCCGCTGTTGTTCCTGGCCAAACCGCAGCGCTGGTTGTGGGCGATCCACCATCACAAAGGCACCCTGTCTGCCGCCCCGAATTTTGCCTATGAACTGTGCGTCAACAAAATCGATGAGCGTGATCTGCAAGGGCTGGATCTCAGCAGTTTGCGCCGGGCCTGGAACGGTGCCGAACCCATCAGTGCCGATACCATGGCCCGTTTTACCGAACGCTTTGCCCGGTACGGTTTTCGCCCGGAAGCGATGGCGCCGGTTTACGGACTGGCGGAATCTACCGTCGGGCTGACCTTCCCGATGCAACCCCGAGCCCCACGGGTGGAATATATTGACCGCGATACCTTTTTTCGCTCCGGGCAAGCCATCGCGGTAACATCCAACAAACCAGAGAAGCCTCAACACCAACCTGGCTCAACGCCTCACACCAGCCCGACCCCTCACCCCGATCATACCTTTGCCGATAGCCTGCCCTTAATCGGATTGGGCCATCCGTTACCGGGGCACCAGATCCGGATTGTTGACAGCCAAGGGCGGGAGCTGCCGGAACGCCAGGAAGGAGAGCTGGAATTTAAAGGACTGTCATCCACGCAGGGCTATTACCGCTCACCGGAAAAAACGCAAGAGTTATATCACCAGGACTGGCTGAGGACCGGCGACCGCGGCCTGACCATCGACGGAGAACTGTTTCTGACCGGACGCTGCAAAGACATCATCATCAAAGCCGGTCGTAACATTTATCCCCATGAGCTGGAGGCTGCCGTCAGCCAGCTACCCGGGGTACGCAAAGGATGTGTGGCAGCATTTGCTCATACCAACACCCGAAACGGCACAGAGCAACTGATTGTGCTGGCCGAAACGAACTTGCGCACGGAAGAGGATAAAACGGCGCTTCGTAACCGGATTCAGGCCGCGGCTCAGGAGGTACTGGGCATTCCCGTTGACGATATTGCCTTGTGCCCGCCCCATACCGTCCCGAAAACCTCCAGCGGTAAAATTCGCCGTTCTTCCTGCCGCCATCTGTATGACACCGGCACACTCAATGCCCCACAGCGTGCCGTCTGGTGGCAGACCCTTCGGGTTGCGGTGGCGGGTATGCAGCCGACCCTGAACCAGTTTGTTCGTCAGGCAAAAAGTTACCTGTTTGCCGGCTATATGTGGCTGATACTGGGATTACTGGCTCCGCCGGTGTGGTTGCTGGTTGCCCTGCTGCCAAGCCACCTCGCTTGGCGGGTCACCCGCTGGGGCGCGCGTACTCTGCTTTGGCTAACCGCGACGCCGTTTACGGTGCAGGGCAAATCTCACCTGCCACCGAAAGGTACACCCGGTATTCTGGTGGTCAATCACGCCAGCTATCTCGACGGTATCATGGTGATTGCAGCGACAGACCGCGAATTACAGTTTGTGGCCAAGTCGGAATTACTGGGGAATACCTTCGCCCGTATTTTTCTGGAAAAGCTGGGCACTCACTTCGTTGAACGGTTTGATACCGAAAAAAGCCTGAGTGACAGCCAGAAGCTGGCCGAGGCCTCCATGCGCCCCAGCCCCCTGACCATTTTTCCAGAAGGCACCCTTTACCGCATGGCTGGGCTGCATGATTTCCATCTCGGCGCGTTTCAGATTGCGGTGGACAAGCAACTGCCCGTGATCCCTGTTACGCTGCGCGGCACCCGATCCATGCTGCGTGACCAGTCATTATTTCCGCGGCGCAGCGCAATCGACGTCATCATCGGCCAACCGATTTATCCGAACGGGGAAGACTGGCATGCCGTCCTGACCCTGAGAAACCGAGCCCGGGCAGAGATTCTCGCCCAATGTGGTGAGCCGGATCTGGCACATGAAACCACCCGATAAACGCCCTGATAGAAATCATCCTACGAGATAAGTACCGAACTGATTCGTTAATCAGCCAGATGCCGGTCGCCAGATGCCTATCAGCCAAGCAACAAAGCCTGCTCGGTGTCGATATCAAACAGATGGCAATGATTCATATCAAATTGCATCAGTCTGTTGTCGCCATGGCGGATGTCCTGCGCCGGATCAAACGGGATCCTGGCCACCAGCTTATCGTCACCGGTCTGAAAATACAGGTACAGTTCATTGCCCATCGACTCAACAACATCGATACGGTGCCATTTCTGGCTCTGGGGCGCCTTTTCGCGTGGATTGACATCCGGCACCGTTGCATCATTCAAATCATTCTCAGACATACTGACGACATGAATGTGCTCCGGTCGCAACCCGAACCAGATCTGATGCCCTAATTTATGCGTAACTTGTTGTGCTTTATCCGCAGGAAGCGGCAATTTCATGCCATTTCCCAGCTCGATAAATGTCATACCGGATTCTGCCTGCACTCTGGCTTTCACCAGATTCATCGCCGGTGAACCAATGAACCCGGCGACAAACTTGTTGGCCGGGTAACGATACAGGTTCATGGGCGTGTCCACCTGCATGATTGTTCCCTGATTAAGCACGCAGATACGATCGCCAAGAGTCATGGCTTCCACCTGATCGTGCGTGACATAAATCATGGTGGCCGTCTGCCCTTCCGCTTTCAGATCATTGTGCAACTGAGCAATACTGACCCGAGTGGACACCCGCAATTTGGCGTCAAGATTAGACAATGGTTCGTCGAACAGGAAAACATCCGGTTTGCGAACCATTGCCCGTCCCAGCGCAACCCGCTGTCGCTGGCCACCAGACATTTCACCCGGTTTATTTTCCAGCAAATGGCTGATTTCCAACGTCTCTGCAGCCTCTCGGATCCGACTGTCTATGTCGTGCTTATCCAGCTTTTGCTGCCTCAGGCCAAAGGCCATGTTGTCGTACACCGACATATGCGGATACAGAGCATAGTTCTGAAACACCATCGCAATCCCCCGATCTTTTGGCGGCAAATCGTTCACCCGTTTGTCGCCAATCAGGATATCGCCACCGGAAATTTCTTCCAGACCGGCGATCATACGCAATGTGGTTGATTTGGCGCACCCTGACGGCCCGACAAAAACCATAAACTCACCTTCTTTGATCGTCAGGTCGATCCCCTTCACTGCTTTAAATCCGTTCGGGTAGGTTTTTGCTACGTCCCGAAGCACTACTTCAGCCATGTTTATTTTCCGTCTCTGTTCTGTTTTTCATGTTGTCAGCCCCAACTGGCCCTAGGCTTGCACATAGGGCCATTGGAGCCGATGCATCACGGCTTACGCCGTTTCAAGCAGGCTGGGTGAAAAGTCTGCCACTGAATGGAGGACAAAATCGGCGTAAGGGCGTAATTCTTCCTCAGTCGCGGTTCCGGTCAGCACGCCAATCCGACGGGCACCGGCATTGCGGCCGAATACCATGTCAGACACGGTATCGCCAAACATCACCACCTGATCCGGCGTCAGATCACAATGGGCACAAAACGCATTCATTAACGCTGGCGCGGGTTTCGGGGCAATATCGCCGTCGGAGTAACCAATGAAGTCAAACAATCCCAGCAGACCAGATTGCTCTAAGGAGTACAGCGTGGCGGCTTTGGTGTCAGCGGTGGCGATTCCCAGCTTATAGCCCATTTGTTTCAGTTTAATGAGCGATTCTTCAATCCCCGGCAGAGCCTGGATCAGCTCTGGCTGCGCTTCGACTTGCTGATTAAACAAGGTTTTCACCTGACACGTAAAAGCGTCACGAGAGCAGGAAGGTTGTAACATGGCATACCAGGCATCGGCAGTGTCTTCAACCGGGTTCGATGCCAGCAAACCATGGTTATCGACCCGTTCACCGAACACGCCGATTGCTGTCAGCAGGCTTTGCGCCGTCACGTCGCTTGATGCATCATCAGTTTCTGCATCGATTTTTTCATCGGTTATGTCACTGCGGGCCGGGTACGCCGCCAACAACGCGTTGACAACCCCCTGCGCCACCTTGAGCCACATGTGATGAAACTCCAGCAGGGTGCCGTCTTTATCAAACAACACGCCTTTGACTTTCTGCTGTTTACTCTGCGTACTCTGTTGCGTGGCCAGATGATTTGCCTGCTTGATAGCAGCCATGCTGTCGCTGGCCATCAGTTCCCCCCAGGTAGTCACCACTGGCTCAGCAAAGAGAACGTGCTGCCCGTTGAAAACGGGATTAATCAGCCCTTCAAATTCCCCACGTTCACCGCGGCTCAGCTGCGTATCGCTGGGCACAGTCCCGCGGCGAATATCCACCCGCAGCCAGTGGTAGCGTGCCATCTCGACTTCAACCTCGGTCTTGAGCCCGCTCCCTTCCAGTTGTAATGCCTGGCGGGCGATGACGTCACCGTCCGCGATAAATTCCGCGTAATAGTCATTCACCTTGTCCTTCACCGTCAGCTGAAAATGCACGACGCTGTCGCCGACATCCTGCCCCGGCAGCACGCTACCAAGATTAATACTGACCACCAGCCCGCATTGACGTTCCAGGTACACATGCCCGTTACGCAGTCCCGCCAAAATGCCTTCACCACTCAGGCCATGTGAAAACACGTATGTCGCCGGATCACCGTAAATCGACGGTGCTGTCGCTTTGGGGTTACGCTCGTGTGGTTCAAGGTGTGAATCGCTGCCGCCGACGCCGTAAATCCGGTGACCGCACTGCCACATAGCCGTTAACACTTCAAGTGCCTGCTCAGTGGAAGCCGGTGAAGTCGACCAGGTCGGATCGCAACAAATTTCCATCGTATCGACCTGCGCCAGCGGCATATCGGCATATTGCCAATGCCAGGGTTTCATCATCGGATGGTTAATGCTGATGTTCCCAAGGTGGCTGGACGCGCCTGGGATGTTCTTTCCTGCCATGGCAATGCCCTGCTCAATCAAGTCAGCACTGGCGTGTTTGGCCTCAAACATCGCCAATCCCCGACATGGACCATGCACATTGAAATGACCTTTGTCCGTCGTGATTTCGACACCCGGCAGAATCAGTGTGTGTTCGCTATCCGGCAACGCCGGGTGGCAAAGGTTATGCTCGGTCAGGAACATAAAATCCAGTTCCTGCGTTTCAATGATTGCGGCTGCGGCTTCCAGCGTATTGTGCCCGTCCGACAGCAGGGTATGAGCGTGCAAGTCCCCTTTGTACCAGCCTGCCGCCGGTTTTTTTAGCGCACTGTAATCAAACGCAATCCGGTTATCCGGTTGCAAATTCGGTACCGTTGGCAACCCCATCATCACCGGCGCAACATCAAACCGGATTTCGGCCTGGTACTGCATCGGTTTATGAGAGCGATCTTCCCCCTCCAGATTGTACAAGTGAAGTGACCAGGTACCAGCGGGCAACTCCCCCGCCAAGCCGCCCAACGAGGCGGAATCATGGGTAATCACTACGTCTTTTTCTGGCTTCATCCACAGAATTCCGGCACGCAGGTGCTGGTTGGCATCAAACAGGTAGGCGTAAAGAAACCCTTTTTTTACCGTAGTTCCTCTGAGGGAAATCGCTGTCGTACCTTCAAGTACCTCAAACGTTTCGATACGGCGGCCAAAGGTCAGTTCACCGGAAAAATTCAGCATCATCATTTCTCATTCAACAGGATGGTCACAGAGCGCCCGGCAGCAAGGCATTGCCTCGAACAGACAAGCCTTACTACCGGTTTGTTTGGTAGATCTTCTTGAGAGCTCTTTGTAGATAGTTAGTGGTGGATAGCTCTTTGTATTAAGAGGTCGTGATTACGGCTAAGAACGATTCGCCCGATCCAACGCACGCTGTGCACGTTTTGCAGCCTGCTTCAGGGCTTTTTCAGCTGGAATATTCTCGATTTGCACCTGATCAGCCGCGATAGCCAACGCATCCATGATCTTGCCGTTTGTCGGATCCAAGAAGTCCATGCTGGCTGTCGCCGCTTGTTTCAGCGGGATCAGCGCCTGCGGATTTTTCTTCGTGTAGGTCTGATATTCATCCACATTTTTCACGCTTTCACGTACCGGGATATAACCGGTAAACATTGACCAACGTGCCGTATTCAGCGCATTGGTGTAGAAGTTCATAAACTCAAACGCCCCCTTTGCGGCTTTCTCATCGGTGCCGGTCGGCATCACAAAAATCTGCGCGCCCGCCTGAGGGGCGGCAGGATGTGCCCCCCAGCCCGGCTGTGTGGTTGCTGCCAGTTGGGTGAAATCAAGATCCCCCTGATCACCGGAAGATCCGGTATAGCCCAACGCGCGGCCTTTCATCACATCGTCGATCGTTTTGTACCAGTATTCCCAACCCTGACCACCGTGATGAATGCGCATGGTCTTGTCTTCGTGAATCCACTTACGGAAGCTTTCCCACACTTCAACCCATTCCGGCGAGTCAATCAGCACCGTTTTGCCGTCATCACTGATCACTTTTGCGCCGTTAGAAAAAGCGGCATCCATCAGGTTGTCTTTACCCCACATTGGCTCCCAGCCGTAGTAGGAAGTTTTCCCTTTGCCATCTTTCTCAGCCACTTTAGCCGCAACTTTAGCTACGCCCTGCCAAGTGGAGAGATCGGCCTCCGTAAAGCCATGTTCAGCCAGCTTAGCTTTGTTGTAGTAGAACACCTGAGTCGTTCCGTAGGCCGGCAGCCCGTAGACCGTTCCGTCCGGGTATGTCACCTGCTGACGAAACGCCGGAATGAAATCCTCAAAGTTGAATGAAGCATTCATGTACGGGCGCAGATCGCGAACTAGCTCTCGGCCAGCCATAGATTCCGCCTGCACCGAGTTCAGCAGCACAAACTCCGGTGCCGTTTTTGATGCCATCCCGGCCTGTAGTTTCTGGTAGGTCTCTTTGTAGTTACCCTGTAACGCACCTTTGATAACGTATTCATCCTGACTGTTGTTAAATTCATCAATCAGCTTGGCCATCATTTGCTGCGGCTTGGTTCCACCGGAGTACCAGAAATTGACTTCCGTTTGCGCCATGGCACTGCCTGCTAAAGTCAATGAGCTGGTTGCGTAGCCTGCACATACAATTGCGAGTGTTTTTAGTTTCATATCCATTTACTCTTTCACACCATTATCGGCAATGCCGGACAAAATTGTTTTTTGACAAATCATGAACAGGATCAGCAGCGGCAACACCGCAATCGTGCTGGCAGCCATAATTTGCGACCAGTTAAGGCCATAGTTCCCTTCAGCAATAAAGAACTGACGGATACCTGTAGCGATCAGGTGAAGCTCCTGCGAGGTGATCACTAAGCTCGGCCACATGTAGCTGTTGTAGTTGGTAATAAACGTGATGAGGAACAAGGTCGCGAGTGCTGCCTTACACTGCGGCAACACGATAGCCCACAGAATTTTCAGCTCCCCGGCACCGTCTATACGCGCAGCTTCAACCAGCGACGGATGAATTTTCAGAAAGACCTGACGCAGATAAAACACCCCGAACACACTGGCTGCATTGGACAGTACCAGCCCGGTATGGCTGTCGAGCAGCCCCATACGCGCCAGCGTGATATAGGATGGGATATATGTCACCGCCCCCGGCAGCATGTAGCAGGCCATCACCACGACATAGAGCACGCCACGGGCTCGAAACCGCAACTGCGTAATGGCGTAGGCAAACATCGAAGAGGTGACCAGTACCAGTAAAGTGGTCATCAATGCGACCGAAAAACTGTTGAAGATGTACTGCCCGAAAGGCGCCAGCGCGAATGTTTCGGAAAATGTTTCCCAGCGGATCTGAGCCGGAATGATGTTGAGAGGATTGGCAAATATCTCGTCATTCGATTTCATTGAACCGGACAGCATCCAGATGAAGGGAAAAACCATCACAATGCCGGACAACGAGAGAAACACATGCTTTACCGCTGTTATGCCTGCTGCCCGCCAAGATGAGCACAGTCGCTTCGTGGCTGCCGTGTCAGCCGATGGGGTGCCCTGTTCAAGTGGCTTATTTTCAAAAGGCTTAGATTCAAAAG
The DNA here is from genome assembly GCF_017329545.1 of Photobacterium ganghwense. Lineage (NCBI taxonomy): Bacteria > Pseudomonadati > Pseudomonadota > Gammaproteobacteria > Vibrionales > Vibrionaceae > Photobacterium > Photobacterium ganghwense. The sequence continues at coordinate 123,758 of NZ_CP071326.1, read as the reverse complement.
GCTTAGATTCAAATGTCGATTGCATAACCATCGCGAATTCCTCAGTAATACACCCAGCGTTTACCCATAATGGTGTTAACCAGTGTCAGCACCCCAGTTATCAGCAGGATAATTAACGACGTAGCCGCCGCCGGCCCCATGTCATATTGCTCAAATGCCTGCTGGTAGAAGAGATAAAGCAAGGTGCGGGTACTGCCGCTCGGCCCACCTTGTGTCAGGATCTGGAACTGATCAAAGGCCTGAATCGCAGTGATCATGTTGACGATCACCAGAAAAAACGTGGTGGGGGAAATCAGCGGCAGCGTGATTTTGAAAAAACGGGTTACCGGGCTGCAACCATCAATCAACGACGCTTCATAGAGCGAAACCGGAATCTTATTCAGCGCACTAATGTAAAACAGCATGGTCCAGCCGATGGCCTGCCAAACGGTGACAATGATGACTGCAATCATGGCGCTGTCACCGCTTTCCAGCCAGGTAATGGGTGCCATGCCCAATTTGGCCAGCAGCAAATTAGCCAGACCGGCTTTGGTCTCAAACACCCACGACCAGACAATCGATATAGCGACAGTCGGGGTGATCCAGGGAGAAAAAATGACCGCCCGATAAAGCTGGCTGCCGGAAAAGTTCTTCTGCAACAGCAAGGCAAACATCAATCCCAACGCGACGGTCGGAATGACTACCCCCAAAGCAAACAGGAATGTGTTCATCAGCGCCTGATGAAAGTCGCCGTCTTCCAGCATGTACTGGTAATTTTCGATGCCAACCAGATCATAGGCAGGTGAAATATAATCCCAGTCCGTAAAGCTGATATACACGCTCCAGCCAAAAGGAATGATCCAGAATGCCAGCAAAGGTACCATCAGAGGGGCAATGAACAGCAGCACCCTGGCATTGCTATGAAGCACTCTGGCATTGCTTTGAAATGTTTGCAGCGTAAGTTTCATGATTCGAGTCGTTCTGTGTCGAGATAGGGCTATCCTAGGCAGGCTCTGTGACAGGTATATTTGAACCAGCGTCATATTTTCCTTTGCCTGCCATAAGTTTTTCTTAGGGGGTATATCCCGACAGATAAGTCGAAGTAAGGGGATGAGCTTCTTCCGTGACCTGGGTTTGCTGATGCAGCCAGTCACAGAAAAAATTCACTTTGACCGCACGTTTATTAGGGGTGATCAGATAATGGCCGGATTCAGAAGGCATTGCCCCTTCGAGTGCCAGCACCACCCTTCCGGCCAGCAGATCCCGCTCCGCCACTAACGAGCGCACTAGCATCATGCCAATCCCCTGTTTGACGGCTTCCAGTCCGTGCAGGGAATTGCTCAACTCCAACTGCACGTTAGGGACCACCGCTACCCGCTTGTGATGTGTCAGCCACTGCATCCAACTTTCTTCATAACCTTTGACCTGAATAGCCGGCAGGCTGGACACATCACCACGAGCCAGCGCCTCACTGTGCTGTGTTTTAAAGGTCGGCGAACACACCATCAGCCATTGTTCCTGAAACAGCTTCTCTGCCCGGGTATGTTTGCTGTCGATAAATCCGTTGGTAATTTCCACATCTGCCTCAATACACGGTTCGCGGGATGGCCAGTCCACCAGCGACAAATCGAGGCGTATAAAAGGAAACTTGGTGGTGAAATCTTTCAGTTTGGGGATCAGCCAGTTATGGCCGATAGAATGATTAGCTTTAACCCGCAAGACATCGGGCTGCTGTTTACCGAAGAGCATTTCCGTTTGCAATCTGAGGTGTTGCAGGGATCCCGTTACCGCAGGCAAATACTGTTGAGCGGCCGACGTAAGGCTGACGCCACGCTGGCTGCGCTCGAACAGTTCACAGCCGAGAAACTGCTCCAGACTCTTCAACTGTTGGCTGACAGCGGCCTGGGTAACGTGCAGTTCGCGCGCCGCTGCACCAATGGAACCCAACCGGGCAACCGCTTCAAATGCAACCAGTGCACGTAGTGGAGGCAACATCCTTTACCCTCGTTAAAAAACAGGCAAAGTAATGCAACCAGTTGACAGTAAAGTTACATCAGCAAGACACTATGATGACACAAGGGAAAATTAACCATGAACAAAATACGTGAAATTCAAAGCATATCCAGACGGATAGCAGCATAATCCTCTGTTTTGTCGTTTTTATGAAGCTTATCAACAAACCGGTAATCACATCCCCCGGAAAGTGGTCATACCGGATGAAGAGTGATAATAAAGGCGCTGTATTTTATTTTCCGCACTTTTGGTCGCTTAGCATCCTGCCAACGCCAGTCAGGAAAATAAAATACACATAACGAAAAGCATCGCTGACAAGGTGTCAGCCGCTTGATAAGGAGTGTTTATTTATGTTGTGCCCAGAATGCAACCAACCTATGGTGAAAACGAAAGATAACCAGAATCAGTGTGTCGACATTAATTGTCCGCCGACCCGTACTCACTGCCCTAAGTGTGATTCTGCCAATACGGATATCACCAGCAAGAGCATCAGCGATGCCACGTTGGTCTGCCGCGATTGTGACGAGCAATGGACAATCTCTCGTAGCTAATTGCGAATCGTTTACTAATATGATGTTTACTAAGGTGATCGCTCATTAAGGGGGGAGTCGCGAGGTATATCGCGCACACTACGCCATTGGGCGAAACGAAGCGTATAAGCCACTTAGAGACAAAAGGCTGCCCGAAGGCAGCCTTTTGTCGTTGAACGCTATTGCTGGAATAGTTAACGAGAAGCTGTCTGTTAACTTTCTCAGCTTCAGAACAGTAAAATCACCAGCCAGGTCAGTCCGCACAGAATCATACTGACCATCACCGCCGCAGAGCCAATATCTTTCGCCCGACCTGACAGATCATGGTATTCATCACTGATGCGATCGACCACCGCTTCAATGGCGGAGTTCAGCAGCTCCACAATTATGACCAGCACGACGCTGGCAATCATAGCCAGACGCTCAATCGGGGTCACCGGTAACCACCAACTGACCACCACGGCAGCCACCAGAATCATCACTTCCAATCGGAAGGCTTCTTCATGCCGCCAGGCTGCCATCAGTCCTTTTGCCGAATAGCCTGCTGCATTAAAAATTCTTTTTACGCCTGTTGCTCCGGGTTTCATGATGAACGTTATTCCTTACAAATAGCAAAAATATCTAAATGAGCATCGTACTCACGGGTTTGTACCTGCATCATGCCCAGCACAGTGTGAAACAGGTTATCGTGCGACAAGTCTGCTTTTCTGGCCAGTCTGCTAACGCATTCCCTGTTTATCTTGTGCTGCCGCTGATACGACGCTGAAAACCAGGTAATCATCGGCACTCGGGTTTGAGTTTCCGGAGCGATAGTATAAGGCATTCCATGCAAATAAATGCCCTTTTCACCCAGCGATTCCCCATGGTCAGACAGATAAAGCATCGCGGTGTTCACCGTATCGCCCATCCTTTTTAGCTTGATAATGACCTGGCTCAGAATGTAATCGGTGTACACCAACGTATTGTCGTAGGTATTGAGCAGGGCTGCCGCCGAACAATGTTGTATTTCGCTGCTTCGACATACGGGTTTGTACACTTCAAACGACTCCGGATAACGCTGGTAATAAGTCGGACCGTGACTTCCTAAAAGGTGCAAAACAATAATTCCGTCACCTTTCAGTGCTGCCAGCTCCTTATCCATATTTTTCAGCAAGATACCATCAAAGCATATCCCGTTAGGACAGAGGGCAGCATCCTGATCCGGTGTGATCTGAATATGCCTCACCCGATCCGAGACCCCTTTACTGCCACTGTTGTTGTCTTTCCACAGCACATCAATTCCGGCATGCTGCAGTACATCCAACAACCCTTCCTGTCGCCGGGCAAGAGCAGCACTATACTCCTCTTGGCGCATATTGGAAAACATGCAAGGCAATGAAGCCGCAGTGGCAGTCCCGCATGACGCGACCTGACGAAACGCGTGAACATCTTCGTGGATTAAAAAAGGATTGGTATTGCGTGAATACCCGTTGAGGGCATAATTTGAGGCCCTGGCGGTCTCCCCGACAACCAGTACCATCACATTCCGCGACGTGTTACCGGCATTCAGATTCACCGCATCGGTACCGATTTGAGTGAATGGAACCCTTGATTCATACCACCGGTTCTTGAGCACCCGAAATCCGGCACTGGTGTAGCTTGTCGGGTTAATCAATGATTTTACTTCGCTATGGTTACGCAGCAACGAAGCATAATCTTTGTAATACACCCCAGCGATTACGACTAGAATCAGCACCGATGCACTCAAACTCAAGCATTTTGATATCAGCAATCGCCGTTTTGTTTCAGGAAAACGAACCTCTGCCCGTTGTACCGCCCATAGCGGCAATACGACTAGCCCCAAAAACCACCACAATACAGACAGGGACAGATAACTGGTGGCTTCATGGAAGTCTGTTTCGAAAATGTTCACCATCATGCCGTAATCGAAGACCACACCAAACTGGCTCATGCCATAGGTCACCGCCGTAGATGCCACAACCAGCACCATCAGCATCCAGCGATACCCTCTGGGCCAAATCAAGACGGTAAAAACCAGATTCATCAGGGTCAGAATGACTAATGGCAAGCTGAGTGCAAAACCCCAGCTCCACCCCGGCTGCTGATAAAAGAGCACCGCCAGGTGTTGCCACAAGGCAATATTCTGAAACAGCGTAAAATACAGGGCGACAATGAGGGTAAACGTGGAGCTACTTAAGCGGTATCTCATATCCACAGCCTTGATATGCACATATAGGAACAGCGTTCAATTTAATCAAGTGCGCAATAGTATGAGATTTTAGTTTGTGACAATGTATGGGATTGTCATCGTCCTTTAGGTCATCAGGATAAGGACTGTAATTATCAAATGAAAAACGACTTCATTCGACGATTCCAGACCGCTATTTTCTCTTTTTTTGTTCAGCAATTAACATTTTTAATCTTCAGAGATACTCTAAAAGTAAATTTCTCATTAATATAGGAATAAATAGTCATCCCTATTTATTTTCTCATTATATTATCGGGACATAAGTGTGAATAAAAATAAAATAACAATTGGGTTTATCACTGCTGCTTTCTTTTTAACTGGCTGTCAAACAACAATGACCAGTGCCGATTTTTTATATAATCAATATAGAGCTAAGCCAAACAACAAGGCTTATTCAATTGGTACTAACAATGTTGCCGGAGCAGCATGGGGAGCAGAAACAGAAGAAGAAGCCATTCAGATGGCAAATAAAACATGTATTAAGTCTGGTGGTAAAAATTGTAACGTCACTGAAGTAAATGGGATTCCAATGTCAAACGGAGCTCTACAAAGTTTTGATGTCGCTCCTTATAATAAACCCACAGTCAATAATTATAACTATATCTACCAAGGCATAAGTTATGTTCCAGATCTAAATAAGAGAGCATCAGGTTTCTTTATCAGTAGCGAGCACCTACTTACAACCAGCCAGATGGTTGACTCATGTACTAAAATAAGTTTTGAACGTAATGGTCAACTTCACGATACAACCGTCTTACGAGCAGACAAAAACAATGGTCTAGCCGTGCTAAAGCTAAACTCGCCTGTCAGTAACTATGCAAAAATCAGCTCACAAACAAAAACAAAACAAGGTGATAAAACCTACACCTTTGGGTATGACCTATCCGATGTTGTAAACTCAAAAATTCCATCCTATCAAGGAAAGATCACAGATGGGATTATCAGTTCAGCGCTAGGTAAAAATAATGATATTCGCTTCATGAAAACAACCAATGAGATAAATAATGGAAACATTGGTGGGCCTGTTGTCTCTGAATATGGTGATGTAATAGGAATTATAACTAATATTAATAAGGATGCAATTAAATCCTCTATGATCAACTTGTTCCTGAATGAATCAGAAGTACGAATTCAAAACTCAACTAACAAGAAAAAAGTCACTACATCTGAGATCGCTGAAAAAAGCCAAGGTTTCACAGTTCCACTTGTTTGCTTAAAGCAGGCTTAATTTAAATAAGCCCACTCTCATTTAGTGGGCTCTCTTTCTACCCCTGCAACACTAAAATACCCAGGTTCTCCAATAGCTGAGTTTGCTGCCATTCGCAGATAGTGACATTTTCAAGGTTGACCCGTCTGACATCCAGTCCGCTCAGATCAACATGGCTGAGATTTGCCCCCGTTACATCAAACTGCCCCCAGACATCCTGAGAGAACTCCCCGTTGGTCAAATCCGCCCCTTTCATTGATGTCCCCAGCAGGTTGGCGCCAGTCCAGCGATTTTCAAACAGCTCGCATTCATCCAAAGCAACATCTTCCAGGTCGGCATAGGACAGATTGCAGCGCGTGATGTACGCCGAGCACACATAAGTATTTTGTGTCAGATAGTTAGCAAAGCGACCACGTTGAAACGATGCCCCCTGAAGCTGGCAGTCACGCATTTCGACGCCAAACAATTCAGCGCCATAGAAGCTGGCCATGCTGAGATTACAGTGCTTGAAGCTCGCCTCCTTCAGGTTGGTATAGCTGAATGAGCAGCCGTCCTGCTCACCCCGTTCAATAAACTGGCAATGCACAAATTGCGCCTCACTCAAATCTGCCCGGCTGAAATCACACCGGATGAAAATGCAGTGCTCAAAAGTTGCCTGCTGCAGATCATCACCGGTAAATTTCTGGTCATGATAAGTGGTGTGAGTAACGTGCATGTGTTCGTTTCCTGTATCGGGGTTAAGCTCAGACGAAAATCGCGTAATGGCGCGCAGTCTTTTAATTCTTAATTTGTGTTATCGAAATTTTCGAGGGTATTGACCGCTGATTGACGGGTAATGCGATGAAATCCTCAGCGACTTTAAACAGGGTTATTCAACACGCTCGTACGTCTTTTCCATTTCATCCGGCGCAATGCCATACCCGCCATCTGACAAGTAGCCATTTTTGTACACCGTCATGCCCTGCTCATTCCAGTCAACCGCAATGATCGCGGTACTTCCGTCCTGACTGCCCAACCAATTCAAAACTTCTTCCGTGATCGGGATGGCCTTAATAGTTTTCACTCGTTTAAACGGCATAAAACTGTCAAACAGCGGTAATTCACCGTAGTTTTTTGTCCAGATATCCTGCGGCACCAGCCATTCGTTATACACAGCGCCAATCACCGGTTCCGGGTTTCGGGCAATCACGATACCTTCGGAAACCACATTTTCCGTTTCCAGTTTAGGTTTACCATCTTCACCCGCCACATAGGTTGGGAAAGGTTTGCCCATCTCGACTGCATGCGGTAAACGGCCCAGCGTGACGGCTTTTTTTCGGTATTCAGGAGCACTTTCTAACGCCGTCATCACTTCTGGAATTGACTGAAAGACAACCGGCGTGCTCTCCGTCGTCTCAGCCTGAATATAACCAACAGGTAAAAGCAGCATGGCCACAATAGTCAGTAAAGGCGTATTCATTCTTTCTCTCATTCTTTTTCAGCTGACATCCTATGGTAATACCTCACAAAAAAAATTGGTAATAATCATGTAAATTGATGGCGGCAATGGCCTGATATCGGTCAGTTTTTGCGCGCCTGAATGATTGAGTTTATCAGAACTAACTGCGATTTTGTGCTAGTACCATAGCCAACGTAATACCTGAGGGCGACATTACGTCCCCCAAACAAGACGAAGTAACCGTCAGAATCTACTATGCTTTTTTACATGATGTTTTTTGTCATCCTGCATTGTTATCCAGTTCCGTTGAAGGAAGCCACTGATGACCCAGACTCCCGATCAGACGATGTCCCGCTTGGCCTACCTTGGTCTGCTGCCTTTTGTGATTACCCTGCTCTGCATCTGGCTGGATAAGACATTGTTCGGCCTAGAGGCCAGACAAGTGTTTATTGCCTACAGTGCGGTTATTTTGAGTTTTCTGGCCGGGATTTTGTGGGGAAATGCGATTGATCATATCAAAAGCACCCTGAGCCGAAATACCTTACTCTTGAGTATTCTGTTCGCAGTGATCGCCTGGGGAGTCCTGCTACGATCACCGGAACACTATGTCTGGTCACTGCTGGCTTTGCTGTTTGGCTTCATTGCTATCTGGTTTGCCGAAAAAAAGATCCGTGAAGTTGAAAAAGAAGGGCAGCCCGCCAGCTACCAGCCGATGCGAAATCGGCTGACCGGCATCGTTGCTCTGTTGCATTTGATCGCGCTGGCCAGTTAAACCGCAGGCCTTGCCAGCTTCCCCCTTTAGCAACACGCCCCAGGCAAAATAATGGTGAACCTCGCCCCACCCGTATCGCTGTCACCGACCCGCAATTCGCCACGGTGCATGGACACTACCTGACTGACAATCGCCAGCCCCAAGCCGTGCCCGCCACTCTGCCGATCACGCGCCGTACCTATACGATAGAAGGGTTGGAGAATTTTCTGCCGTTCATCCTTCGGAATCCCGCATCCATCGTCATCGACATCGATATATAACCTGCCTTGTCGGCAGTATGAGCGGACGATGATGGTGTCTTCCGCATAGCGAAACGCATTGCGCACCAGATTCGACACCGCGCGCCCAAGATGGTGCGCATCGACAGTAAACGTACAGTCGGTCGGGCACTCCAGACGCAACGTCTTATTGGTGTCTTTCTGGCACTGATTCACAGTCAGAGCCAGCACTTCAGCGACATCCTGTTCTTTCATTGCCAACGTAATACCGGAGCGCTCCATTCGGGCGTAATACAGCAGCTCATCAATCAGCTGCTCCAGCTCTTCCATATCATCCATAATACCAGCCACATACCCCTGCTGAGTGGTGTTCAGCGATGTATCTTCCAGCATTTCAAGTTGACACTGCACCCGAAAAATCGGAGTGCGTAGCTCATGAGCGATCGCATTGGTCAGTTGCTTGTGGCTGACAATCAGCTCAGCGATTTTATCCGCCATCTGATTAAATCGCTCATTCAGCCGCCCGACCCGATGGCCCGGCTTTTCCGAAGCGCGAACATTGAAGTCACCGTCAGAAAAAGCCATGGTTGCTTCTTCCAGCATGTGAAAGCGGCGCGCCAGAATTTTCAGCATCAGTGCGCTGTAAAGGGCAAAGGTCGCCACAAACGACAACCACAAGAAGCCGACTTCATAATCAAGGTATTGCCAGATCGTCTGGGTGCGGTCTGGCTCTAGATAATAAATCCATTGCTTGTTGCCAAATGTCGCCCAATACTGATTTTCATCCTCAAAAACGGCACCGTGTCTGAACAGTTGTTCTGCTTCAATGGCAGTCAGCGTGGGATGCCCCCAACTATAGCGTTCTGCCTTAAGATGGCTTCGCTCAACAAAGCCCTCAAAAAGCTGCTCAGCCTGCTCCTGCCCCCGCTGCGCCGCCACATCCCCCAGAATCTGCATTACACTGGCGACATAACTAATTTCTATTTCGGCTTCATAGTCCGGTGTCAGCTCCTCAGTGACGTAGGAAACAGCGACCACACAAAGGAAAAACAGCCCGGACAGGCCAACAAAAAACTCCAGGTAAAGCCGTTTCATTTCTGCGCTCCGTGTCACCAGCGATCCGGCACGAACAAGTAGCCTTTACCCCGTACGGTAATGATTTTTCTCGGCAGTGACGGGTTATCGTCCAGCTTCTTTCTCAGGCTGACAATTTTGTTATCAATCGTGCGATCCAACCCGTCGTACTGAATCCCCCGGGTTTCCATTACCAGGTAATCGCGGGTGAGGACCTCATCAGGCTGACTGGCCAGCAACCAGAGCAGACGAAACTCGCTGTCAGTCAGACAGATCGACTGGCCAGCCAGTTCACAAGTACGACGACGCTGATTGATTGTCAGCGCACCATAGCGATACTGGGGATCCGTCGCCGCTTGAACACCAGCCCCAGATGCACTGAACTCTGCAGGGGAAGGCATATTCAAATCACGACGCAACAACATTCGAATCCGCGCCAGTAACACGCGCGGTTTAATGGGTTTATTAACGAAATCATCAGCCCCGACTTCAAGCCCAGCCACATGATCGATGTCATCGTCACTGGCGGTCAGCATCATGATTTTACTCTTCACTTTCGCACGCACTTTCCGGCAGACACTCAGTCCATCCATGCCGGGTAACATCAAATCCAGTATGACCAAATCCGGTTGTTCACGAATAATCACAGCTGGTGCCTCATTGCCATCGGTGACGGTTATTACTTCAAACTGTTGTTGCCGAAAGTAATCCCCCAGCAAGTCACATAATTTGGCATCATCTTCCACCAGCACAATTTTGGTCATAACCCCTACCTACACAAAATAAAACAGCGTTCAACATAAGAGCAAAAAAAAGCAACCCGCCGATTATGCCAAATAGTATGATAATTTTTAAGTAAAAATACCTTTTTTGAATGGGGTTTTTTAACTAATTGATTGCCTTGCAATTACAATGCAGTGATCTCTTTTTACCTTGCAGGCCGTATACTCAGAACAGTCCAAATAACAGTCCGCGCTTAGGGATATGACAATGACACCACCTGCACTGACCCTGTTTTATGATGGCTTTTGCCCACTGTGCGTGGCTGAAATGCAGCGATTGCACCATGCCGATCAGCTGCAGCGCCTCTGTCTGGAAGATATTCAACAAGACGGTTTCGGCACACGGTACCCAGACATCGACCCGGTCAAAGCGCGGGAAATTCTGCATGGTAAAACCGCCAACGGTCAGCTATTGCTGGGGCTGGATGCGACCTATGCCGCATGGTCTCTGGTTGGCCAAAAACGCTGGATTGGCTTACTCCGGTTACCCGTGATTCGGCTCCTGGCCGATGCCGGATACCGTTTTTTTGCCCAACACCGTTATCGTTTTTCCTATCTGCTGACGGGCCGTTCATACTGCCAGACATGTCGTCTGGACAGCACAACCTGTACAGGCGAAAGCAGCAGCAATCAAGATCGTTAACCAGCGGGCAGCACACGACAATGTATACGTTGGTTACCGAGTAAAAATACCGACGTCATCGCGCTTTTTCATGCCGACCCACTTCCTGTTGCAACCAATCCGTAAATGCGGCGATTCGCTCGGCGCGCGGTGAGGTCGGATCAGAATGCAGGGTATAGCGCACACCCGGTGTCATACCGATATCAAAGGGCTTCACCAACAACCCGCGCTCAATGAAATCCCCGGCCAGACTTTCCGTCCCGAGACACACACCATGACCGGCCATCACTGCGCTTAACCCCATATCAAAGGTACTGACTTCCATCCATTGCACTTTGTCTTCGGCCATATTTACACCTGCCAGCTCAAACCATTTTCGCCAGGTAAAATTTCTGGTTTCGACCCCGTGAATAAGCCAACAGTTGAGTAACTGTTCCGGATGTTGCAGTGACAGGGAGGCAGCCAGTTCCGGCGAGCAAATTGGGTAAACCGGTTCTTCATATAAAAAGGTCGACAATATCCCCTCGCCAAGTTGCTTGCCATACCCCTGACGAATGGCAACATCAATGTGACCATACCGAATCACCGGATCGTCGGTGGTCGAATATACCCGAATAGGAATGCCGGGATGTTGCATCGTGAACTTCCATAATCTGGGCATCAACCAGCGAGAAGCAAAGGACGGCGTTGTGTTAACGGCCAGCATCCCTTCCAGCGGTTCGGCCTGGATAGCGTTCAGACCAGACACGATATGGCTGAACCCGCGAGTGACCTGTTCAAACAGGGTTTGTCCCTTCGTAGTCAGCACCATTTCCCTTCCCTGGCGGGCAAACAATTTACAGTTGAGTCCTTCTTCAAGCTGCCGAATTTTCTGACTCACCGCCGCCTGACTGACACACAGCTCATGCGCAGCTTTACTGTAACTTCTCAGTCTGGCAGCCACTTCAAAGTAACGCAGTCCTGCTAACCACCTCAGCCGATAATCCATTTCAGCCCATAACTCCTGCTTATAGTAAGTGTAATAAATCGTCGTTCGTGACAATAGGCAATATTACGCATACTGAGACCATCAAGCCACCCCAACTAAGGACAACATCATGGTAAAGCTGGTTTTAAAATGGCACCTGGATTTTCATCTTTCCCTTTTTAATAAGGAGATAATCGGGATCAGACCCCATCGAGAAAAACGCGCATCCCTCAGTGTCTTGCCGATAAACAGCCACCTGCAACGAGACATTGGCCTGACAGCATCCAATGATCATCCGCCGTCATTCAGGAAGTATTTATAACCTTTTATTATGTTTATGTATCGGCTCGAATGAGACATCGCGGGTTGACGTTTCTGCACCTAAGCTATTCTCGAGAAATCTAAGTTCGGGAAGCTATGTTCGAGAAAGAAATGCGCTGATAACAGCCGTGGCGTAGTCTGGGAATAGCTGCAGATTATTATGTTCAGCACCTGCAATGACGAACACTGCGACTTGCCGGAGGGGAAAATGTGTTATCAAGGCGTCAGTACGGGCACGGGAAATTATCTGGTCATGTTCAGCAATTATCACGGTCGTTGGTGCCGTAATCGCTTCAACACGAGCCACCGAAGCGAACTTATCTTTCAGCAATAAAGAAACGGGAAACATCCAATAAAAGTCTCTGGCAACCCGCTCAATACTGTCAAAAGGGGTCACCAGCACCAGATGTTCTACCGGGCGCGCAGCCGCGACATATGTCGCCACTCCCGAGCCAAGGCTTCGCCCCATCAGTGAGACAGATTGATGGCGGGGCGCAATCTGATCAAACAGAGCGACTGCATCACGGTATAAATGCTGTTCTGTTGGGTGCCCCGGATTATCGCCGTAACCCCGATACGGAATCAGATAAACACTGACATGGGTCAGCCGCTCTGACAATGGCGGGAATGGCAAGGCCCACTCCATCTGGCGCGTGAACCCCGTCAGAAAGCGGAAAAAGGGAATCGTCAGCTCGATCGCTTCGGCATTACCGCCATAGTAAATCAAGGCTTCAGGCTGCCCTGGATTGATCACCCAGCCGCTTAACGTCACCCCGTTTACGGTAAACCGGCTATTCTTTTCACCCAACATCGACATCGCTGGTTGCGGAAAATAGAGCATTTTTCTCTGGAATACAGACAACATCACTGCACTGACCAGATACACGATGATTACCAACCATAACAGACTTTTCACGGTTGCCTCCGGTTTGGTGCCAGCCAATGGCTTCTTGCCTTCTCGTTATGATCATGCCCCTTAACCTAAGGCATGGCTCTTTTAAGATTGATGCACTTTCCACCATGGTGCGACCTGCCCAACATTCTGTGATCGTCATTCAGCTTTACAGCAAACATCATTGTTTGGTCATCAGATTTTGTGATGTTCGACGAGTAACAACATTTTGTTAACCATTATGCTTTGGGCACTTTTATACCAATAAAATCAGAAGACTATATACGGACCTATATGAAAAGCTATATGAAAGGCTATTTGAACTGTAAAACTTTTACTTTGAGTGCGCTTGCGCTCCTGATGTCTCATAACAGTGTTGCTCAAATCGTGAATGGCGACTTTGAGCAATGGAATGGCAATGTGCCTGCTGGCTGGCAAGTCATTGATAGTGGGATCAGCCTCGCTCCCTCTTCAACCCAGGTAAAATCAGGTGGATTAGCTGCAGAAGTGCTCGTAAGCACCAGCACACAGAGCAATACCGATTTATTGCAAACCGTGCATGTCGAGCAAGGCAAAAGTTATGATTTCAGCGTTTCAGTTTTCCATACCGAAGGGAACCTGAAAGCCCGTCTGGTCGCTGACGGCTATCAGGGCTATTCCGATAATCTCAAACCACAGCAATGGCAGGACATCAGCTTCAACTATACCGCCACCACCACGAAAGATATTCAGGTCGGCCTGCGCTTTTATGATGTTTCCGGGTTTGACGGCACTGAAGTGGTGTATGTTGATCATTTCCGTCCGACGGACAGCACGGCAATACCGCAACCACCCACAGATCCCGTTGAGCCGCCTACCGATCCGGTCGATCCGCCAGCCGGTACAGAGGATCTGGAGGCCTACTATCAGGCCGCAGAAGGTAAAACCGGTTTTGCACTAAAAACCGCGCTGCACAATATCATTCGTCAGCATAACAGCCAGGGTTACACGGCGATTTGGGAGCTGGTGAAACAGGCAGATCTGGATAACTACTATGAAAAAGACGGTTCAATTCTGGATATGTATTCAGAGAATCCTTCGGATTCAGATGCCGTTACCTTCACCAAAGTCACGAACCAGTGCGGCCAGTACAGCAAGGAAGGCGATTGTTACAATCGGGAGCATTCCTTCCCGAAAAGCTGGTTTGGCGGCAAGGTTGAACCGATGAATTCAGATGGTCATCACCTCTTTGCCACCGATGGATACGTCAATGCCAAACGAAGCAACTGGCCATTTGGTGAGGTAGGCTCCGTGACGTATACCTCAAGCAACGGTTCAAAGCTTGGGCAGGCAAAAGCTGCACTCGGCTTTAACGGGACAGTGTTCGAGCCTGTAGACGAGTTTAAAGGGGACTTTGCCCGCGCCTATTTCTATATAGCAACCCGCTACGAAAATGAAATCGCGTCGTGGGAAGGCAACACCACAAACTCAGATGCCGTTCTAGATGGCACCAACACCACAGTCTTTGAGCCTTGGCTACTGGCCATGCTCAAACGCTGGCACACCAACGATCCGGTCAGCCAAAAAGAGCTCGACCGCAATCAGTCGGTATATAAATTTCAGGGCAACCGAAATCCGTTTGTGGACCATCCGGAATTTGTCACTGCGATCTGGGGTAACTGATTCCGGTTGGATCCATTAGCCCTTTTTCTTTTGTTCCCCTTCGATTTCCCCCGTTGTTGCTGACGGGGGCAATCAGAGCTCACGCTGTCAAAGCTTATTTTCAGGCATGGCCTAACAGCCTGAAATTCCAGTTTTCTACCTGGTTGGTTTCAAGGCGCTGCTCTACCTTACTCATCCAGCTGTGGGACAATTTTCGCTGTTGCTGCAATTGTTTTAACCCTTCATGGTTTAGCGGGTCACCGAAAAAGATGTCGCACACAGCCTTCAAAGTCATGGCATTGGGTTCACGCTCAATCAGCACCAGTGGATCGGTCACACTGACCAAACCCGGTTGAATAACGCGGTATAACCAGCCACAACGGCTGATGGCCTGCATATTGACCGAGATCTCTTCCACTCCCCAACGCTTGTTCAGTTTAAAGCAGGGTGAACGAGGCTGACTGACTTCGATCACGGCTTCACCCCAGCGATAGCGATCGCCGAGACAGACCGTTTCTTCCGTCATGCCTTCTGAACTGATGTTCTCTCCCATTCCCGGAGCTTGCCACTTTGGCGCATCTTGTTCTCCCTCCTTATGGTGCAGCTGTTGCCAGTAAGCATAATGTTCACTGGGGTATTGATGCAGCGCTCGCTCTGGTCCGCCATGATGACGCTTATCAGCACATTCATCGCCGTCCAGACCGGTCAAAGAGAGGTAAACTTTTTCCACAACGAGCGATTTATCAATCGCCGTTTCCAGACCGTACCGCTGTGCGATCTGGCCACAGTAAACCCCATTCAGGTAAAACTTCTGGTTCACAATGTTCTCCCTTTGAAAATCCGATCCTGGCAGCTGTGCTTGGCATACGTTGCCTGACAACCCACCATTTAATAAGCACTAAGTTTACCATCATTAACAAAGTGAGACTTCATCATTACGTCGGCGCAACGCTATACCGTACAAAGACAAATAAAAAACCATGACACCTTTGCAGGCCTCATGGTCACTTGGGGAATGGCTCACAGATTCATCTATCGTTTTATTTGGCTATTTTATTTGGGTAAAGGGATAAACTCTTCTTCGTCGCCGGGGACTTTATCAAATTGCTGATCCTGCCAGTCACGTTTGGCACGGGCGATTTTTTCTTTGTCACTGGAAACAAAATTCCATTCAATATACCGATGACTAATGGTTTCCCCTCCAACCACAGCGATGCGCGAGTCCTTAACCGCTTGCAAAGGGCATTCCGAGTCACCGGGCAATACCGCAAACGCGAAGCGAGGGAGCGTTTCTCCACCCAGCGTCAGTTCACCATCCAGTACATACACGGCTTTTTCGTCCGCCTCGGGCAAGACTAACGTATGACCTTCCGGAATGGCCGCCTCAAGATACAATGTGTCGTAATAACATTTAACGGGAGAAGTGGCACCATAGGCGCTCCCCATCATCACCCTGACTGTCACATCATCCTGCTTTACAACCGGAATGGTCTGGCTTTCGTAGTGGTAAAACATTGGCTCTGTATCTTCATCATCTTCCGGCAGAGCCAGCCACAATTGAAGGGCGTGAAGTGTGCGATCCTGGTTAAGCACAGCCGGGCGTTCACGTTCAGAGTGAACAATACCTTTTCCGGCTACCATAAGGTTAATGTCACCCGGGTTAATCGTCTGCTCTGTCCCCAGCGAATCCCGGTGCAAAATTTCCCCCTCAAACAGATAGGTCACGGTTGCAATACCAATGTGTGGATGCGGCCGGACATTCAGCCCGTTATTTGCGTCAAACTGAGCGGGTCCCATATGGTCGAAGAACACCCACGGGCCGACTTTCTTCAGAAAGGCACTCGGTAAAGCCCGACGCACGATAAAGTCGCCCAAGTCTTTATCCTTCGGAAACAGCAGCTGCTTGATTTCATCGCAACTGTCCGTTCGTTCACAGTGCAGCTCAGTGGTTGGCGCTTCATTACTCATGATGTTCCCTCCCTTCTTTGACTAACTCATTTTCATAAGTGTAATCATTAACGAAGTATCCGCCGGGACTTATGGTTTAAAAGGTGGAATTCAGCAGGGAAATGGTAAGAAATATTGAAAAATGATTGCCAACAAGTATTGACGATACACCTAACGTTCTACTCAGAGGCTGTGATGTCGAGGCGGAACGGCTAAGACCGTATTCGGCCGGGCTGGCGCTCCAGCGGGACTCATTTGTCCGCAGGACAAACCTAAAACCCAACACAAACAAAAAAGCCCCGTCATTTCTGACGAGACTTCGTTGTCGTGGCGGAACGGCCGGGCTGGCGCTCCAGCGGGACTCATTTGACCGCAGGGCAAACCTAAACCCCACACAAACAAAAAAGCCCCGTCATTTCTGACGAGGCTTCGTTGTAGTGGCGGAACGGCCGGGCTGGCGCTCCAGCGGGACTCATTTGACCGCAGGGCAAACCTAAACCCCACACAAACAAAAAAGCCCCGTCATTTCTGACGAGGCTTCGTTGTAGTGGCGGAACGGCCGGGCTGGCGCTCCAGCGGGACTCATTTGACCGCAGGGCAAACCTAATCCAACACAAACAAAAAAGCCCCGTCATTTCTGACGAGGCTTCGTTGTAGTGGCGGAACGGCCGGGCTGGCGCTCCAGCGGGACTCATTTGACCGCAGGGCAAACCTAATCCAACACAAACAAAAAAGCCCCGTCATTTCTGACGAGGCTTCGTTGTAGTGGCGGAACGGCCGGGCTGGCGCTCCAGCGGGACTCATTTGACCGCAGGGCAAACCTAAAACCCAACACAAACAAAAAAGCCCCGTCATTTCTGACGAGGCTTCGTTGTAGTGGCGGAGCGGACGGGACTCGAACCCGCGACCCCCGGCGTGACAGGCCGGTATTCTAACCAACTGAACTACCGCTCCAATTCTTTGTGAAATCCGGCTTGCGCTCAATTTCCAGAATGTGGCGGAGAGATAGGGATTTGAACCCTAGATACGCTATTAACGTATGCCGGTTTTCAAGACCGGTGCTTTCAACCACTCAGCCATCTCTCCGTAAGTGCGGCGAATATTACGCATTCAGGATTTAACTGTAAACCCCTCAATGATTCAAGTGGTTACATATCGACCATATTTTCTGATTTTTCTTACTTGCCGGTCAGAAATCAGCACGAAACGGTGTTTTCGCCACTAACGCCAGAACCCCAGAACGCCTGCTGTGGCAGTCTTTCCTGCTTAACCAATGCCCGCAGCGCTTCAGGGTAAAGATTCCACTGCTCAATATCTTCACAGCGCACCCAGAAAAACTCCAGATGGGATTCATTCGAAGTGATTGGCTGAGAATGTGTCAAAGACGTGTTTACCTCGAAAATCAGGTTAATCTCAGACTGTGTCACACCATGATCAAACCACTCATTTTCAGCGGCTCCGACAAATCGACCGACAGTGGCCTCGATCGAGGCTTCTTCCCACAATTCACGGGCCAGCGCTGATGCCGCAGGCTCCGCAAATTCAATATGGCCGCCAGGCAGAAAGGTCATAGTATCGCCAATCGCCCGCACCAGCAGAATATGGCCCTCGGAGCGAATGATCCCCCGCGCCAGGTAATGAAAACTCACTCGACTCTCCTGTTTTGTCTTTTTCCCAGATTCTATCCCAACTCAGACATCGGATTAAACCACATCGACTGCACGGCTCTTTAAAGTCATCAGGGTTACTGCTAACCTCTTCATTACCTCAAACCACAAAATGATAACAATGAAAATTTTCAGTAACTTCGAAAGCGGGAATATCGAGATCGTTAAAGCAGAAACGCCAGACGATATCCAACTTGCCATTCCTGCTGACAATCAATCTGACATTGCCCAATGGTTTCACTTTCGCCTGGAAAGCGAGCCGCAAATTCCCCACCACTTCAAACTGCTTAATTTGGCGAAATCTGCCTATCCGGAAGGATGGAAAGACTACGATGTCGTTGCCTCATATGATCGTGAAGAGTGGTTCCGTATTCCGGCAGATTTTGACGGTGATACGCTGAGCTTCACCGCTTACCCTGAATATGGCTCGATGTACTTCGCCTACTTCGCACCGTATTCGTACGACCGCCACCAGGATTTGTTGCATCAGGCTCAGTTGCATCCTGCCTGCCGCCTGGAAACACTAGGGGCGACACTGGACAACAATGATATGAGCCTGCTGACCATTGGTGAGCCGGAGGAAGGGAAAAAGAACATCTGGATTATCGGTCGTCAGCATCCGGGCGAAACCATGGCGGAATGGTTCATTGAAGGCATGCTGCAACGCCTGCTGGATGACACCGATACCCTGGGCCGTGCGCTACTGAACAAAGCCGTATTCCATGTGGTTCCTAACATGAACCCGGACGGCAGTATTCGAGGTCACCTGCGCACGAATGCGGTCGGCGTCAACCTGAACCGCGAATGGCAAACGCCTTCAATGGAGAAAAGCCCTGAAGTCTTTCTGGTCCGTGAGCGTATGCTGCAAACCGGAGTCGACATGTTCCTGGATATTCACGGCGACGAAGCGATTCCGTATAACTTTGTTGCAGGCAGCGAGGGCATTCCGTCTTACGACGAGCGTCATGCCGCACTGGAGAATGCCTTTAAACAGGCACTGCTAACCATTACACCAGAGTTTCAGGATGAGCACGGTTACGACAAAGATGCGCCGGGCCAGGCAAATTTGACCATTGGTTCAAACTGGGTCGCAGAGCAATTTAAGTGCCTGTCTTACACCGTTGAAATGCCATTTAAAGATCATATCAGCCATGCGGATGAAGTCTACGGCTGGTCTCCGGAACGCAGTGTGGCTTTTGGTCAGGATGTGCTGGCTGCTGTTCATGCCGTTGTTGATCAGATTTAAGCGCGGTTCGTGATACTTTGGGGCAAACACTCTGCCAGTGGCATTTGTCCTGCAGACTGAACGAAAAAAAAGCCAGTACCAAATCGGTACTGGCTTGTGCCTTAGGACTATATACCTAACGAATATGTTTCTTACATAATCTATTTATCAATAAATCCGTCTTACAAACCCAGGTCTAACATGTCTAGGTCTAACAGAATAAGTTTCTGTGACTATTAACGCATGATCATCTGTTCACGGCCTGGACCAACAGAAACCATTTTCACCGGAACACCCATCAGCTCTTCAACGCGCAGTACATAAGCCTGTGCAGCCTTAGGCAGTTCTTCAAATGCGCGACAACCCGTAATGTCTTCGCTCCAGCCTTCCATTTTCTCGTAAACTGGTGCCAGTGCAGCCGTTTGAGGCCAGATTGGGTTTTCACTGTGCTTACCGTCGTAGGCAACACAGATCTTCAGATCTTCCAGACCACTCAGGCAATCAAGCTTAGTCAGCGCCACTTCAGTTGCAGCCTGTAGTTCAACACCGTTACGTGTTGCAACAGCATCAAAATAACCCATGTCACGTGGACGACCCGTGGTTGCACCAAATTCATTAGCCGCTTCACGGAAGGCATCTTGCTCTTCCATTGCCGTGATCAACGTACCGGTACCTACTGATGAGCTGAACGCTTTCGCTACAGCAATCACACGCTCCGGACGCAGAGCAGGCAGACCGCCGCCAATACCAGCATACATAGACACAACATTCGAAGACGTTGTCCAAGGGTATTCACCGTAAACCAGGTCACGACCGGCACCCAACTGAGCTTCGAACAGCAGGTTCTCGCCTTTTGCCTGCAGCGCTTTCAGCGGCAGAGTCACGTTAGTGATTGCGTGACGCCATGGCTCAGACACTTCAAGCAGCCACTGAGTCATCTCTTCTGCAGTCTGGTTAAAATCACAGCTTGGGTACAGCGCTTTCAGCTGAGGCAGTTTCCAATCCAGCAGGAACTGAATACGTTCTTTCAGCACCTCAGGTTGCTGCAGCCAGCCAACCAGAATGCCTTTTTTCATCACACGGTCACCGTAAGCCGGCGCTATGCCCTGGCGTGTTGAACCGTAAGCACCGTCACCAAGACGCTCTTCTTCAAGGGTGTCTTCTAAAGCGTGGAGTGGAAGACAAAGAGTCGCGCGGTCAGAGATGCACAGGTTCACTTTTACGCCTGCAGCTTCAACTTCCGCCAGTTCTTGAGACAGCTTCTCAGGGCTGATCACCATACCAGGGCCTAGCACCGCCAGACAGTCAGGGTTAAATACGCCGCTCGGCAGCTGGTGCAGCTTGAACGTACCCAGGTCATTCACAACGGTGTGACCGGCATTGTTACCGCCCTGGAAACGGATACTTGCTGATGCCTGCTCAGCCAGAAAATCCACGATGCGGCCTTTGCCTTCATCACCCCAGTTTGCACCAACAACAACGATAGACGACATAATTAACTCTCCTTAATCTCGAAGCCCTTATGCTATGCCCGCTCAGCCAATAAGAAAAATTAATAATCGTTATTGGGCTAATAAGAATTCCATATGGGATTTTGTGGGACAAAAGGTAGAATAGGAGGCGGCGTACACGGCCTAACGACGGACATTAAGCGAGGAAGCATGCTCGATTTACACTGGTTAAATACATTTGTGACGTTGGCACGATTGGAGCACTTTGGTAAAACCGCTTCCGAACTGCACATGACCCAGCCCAATGTCAGTCTGCATATCAAACAACTGGAGCAGGCGACCCGGGTCAAACTGATCGAACGGAACCCCTTCAGACTGACGCAAGCAGGTGAGCGCTTACTACAAAGTGCTCAGTCAACGTTGCAGGAGTTGCAGATCTGTCAGGCCGATCTGAACGCGATCAATGACCTGTGTCGAGGCACCCTTTCCATTGCCGCCAGTGACATTATTTCACGCCTGCTGCTGATCAAACCGTTTCAGTCTTTTAAGCGGGAGTTTCCGGGGATCGACCTGTCGCTGTTTAACACCACGTCCAGTCAGGCTGCTGAGCTGGTTAAAAGTGCCAGGGCCGATCTGGGGTTTGTCATCGCTCAGAAAGAAAGTCAGCCGCTGCACTTTACTGAATTACGCCAGGTACGCTGGTGTGCCCTGGGAAACGGACTGGCTGACTGGCAACAGCAAGCCAGGGGGCAATCGCCCCATACTTCGGGAGATGGACCCACCCTGATTCTGCTGGGGCACGATACCCGTACCCGCGACCTGATCGATCTGGCGCTGCCGAGCCTGAAATTGCCCAAATACCGGGTCATGGAAGTCGGAAGTGTCGATGCTCAGATTGACTGGGCCGAGGCGGGGTTTGGCATTGCGATTGTACCGGCTTTCTCGCTGCACCCTAAACTCAACCTTAAAAGCACCATTACGCCACTGCCGGATTTTCCGACCACCAGCCTGGGATATATTGTGCGGCAGAATCAGGTGCTCTCGCGGGCAATCAAACAGTTGCTGCACTGGGTGAGCGAAGAAATTGCCAACTCGCCGCATAACCAGTAACCGGCCACTTAGGGCAACGCACAAACCCGGGCAACAAGAAGACAAAAGGCAGCCCATGCTGCCCTCTGTGCCCGTGGAATGATCAGCGCTCCAGCGCATCTTCCAGCTTAGCTTTCCACACCGCCAGTGCTAACGCTGGTGTTCGCAGCACCTTCGGGGTCGGAATCCAGCCATGCTTGATTCTGGCAAACACATCGAAACGCTCGGCAGTGCCCGACATCGCTTCGGCCACAACCCGACCGGCAATGTTAGTGAGTCCGACGCCATGACCGGTGTAACCGTGTGCAACGTAGATATCGTGACCCAGATGATCGATCTGCGGCATGTACGAACGGGTCACCGCGAACAACCCGCCCCAGTGGTAGTCCATCCTGACATCTGACAATTGTGGGAACACCTTGATCATGCGTTGACGCAGTCGCTCCATAGAGTCGGCATATTCCCCATTGAACGGGTGGTTCACGCCGCCAAACAGAATCCGCCCATCCGCGGTAGGACGATAATAATCCAGGCAATTATTCAGATCAGACATCGCCATCTTGTTACTGATCGGCTGGCGATCACCCAGCGGCTCCGTCACTGCGATATAGGACGCCACCGGCAGCACCACACTCTGCGCTTTTCTGTCTAATCCATCCAGATACGCATTGCAGGCCAGTAACACCTGACGGGCTTTTACCCTGCCTTTATCGGTGTGAATTACATGGGGCTGACCTTTTTCAATTTTTAGCGCCGATGTATTTTCGTACAAGGTTGCCCCCAGTTCCAGCGCTGCACGAGCCAGACCCAGGGTATAGTTTAGAGGATGTAAGTGCGCACTATTGGCGTCGAACAATCCCCCGAGATAATGCTCGGTGTGGGCAACCTGATTGATGTCGTCCTTGTCCCACCAGCTGGCGCTTGGATAGTCATACCGGCTCTGTTTCAGCTCCAGCCAGGATTGCAGTTCCGCTTCCTGACTCTTATTCAGAGCTAACTCGATGTATCCTTGCTGGAAATCACAGTCAATCTTGAATGTTTCGATGCGTTCGCGGGCGATATCCACGGCTTCACAGGATAAATCCCACAGTTGTTTGCCCCATTCCGGACCATAGGTTTCATCCACTTCACGCAGCCCCAGACAATAGCCCACCAGACATTGGCCACCGTTTCGGCCAGATCCGCCCCAAGCCAGACGACGGGATTCCAGCACCACGACCGAATAGCCTTTTTGGCGCAATTCAATGGCCGCGGAAAGACCTGTCATGCCACCACCGATGATGCAGACATCGGCTTCAACCGATTGATCCAGAGAAGGTTGCTGCGGGAAAGGGGTCACGGTCGCCTGATAATAACTATCAATGTACTGACTGTCTTTAACCATGTCTGCTGCTCGCAAAATTGTGCCTATGAAAATTGGCGCGCATGGTGTCACGGGTTCATTACCCAGACAAGCAATTTATTATCGAGACGAGATTCAAAATAATGACTTATCGCCTTTGACAGGTATCCCCCTATCCTATCATTCGCCTCGTCAATACGGACTCTGCCTGTTAAAAGGACTATGAAAACATGCATAAAGTAATTAAAGGGGTGACTGCACTTACATTTGCACTGTCCACACTGAATGCTTCTGCGGCCAGCAACGTACTGAATGTGTACAACTGGGCGGAATATATGCCGATTGAGGTACTGAAAGCATTCGAAAAGGAATACAACGTCACAATCAACTACTCAACGTTCGAAAATAACGAGAGTATGTATACCAAGCTGAAGTTGCTGGATAACAAAGGCTACGATGTGGCGTTTGCCTCTACTTACTTTATTCAGAAGATGTCGCGCGAAGGCATGCTGGCCAAAATTGACAAGAGCAAACTGCCAAACCTGAAAGACATTAAGCCGGGTTTGCTGGGCCAGCAGTTCGACCCGAACAACGACTATTCATTGCCATACGTCTGGGGCGTGACCGGTATTGCTTACAATTCTGACGTAATCAAGCCTGAGCAGGTTTCAGGCTGGAACGATTTGTGGAAGAAAGAGTTCGCCATGCAGGTAATGCTGCTGGACGATGTGCGTGATGTCTTTGGCATGGCACTGAAAGCACAGGGACACAGTATCAACTCGACCAATGAAGCCGAAGTCAAAGCCGCCTATGAGTACCTGCTGAAACTTCGCCCGAATGTGGTGGTTTATAACTCCGATGCCCCGCACGTCCCGTTTATTACCGGTGAAGCCAACATTGGCATGCAGTGGAACGGTAATGCCTATCTGGCGCAGAAAGAGATGAAAGAGCTGGCCTTCATTTACCCGAAAGAAGGTTCGATTCTATGGATGGATAACTTCATTATCCCGGCAGGCAGCGATAACAAAGACCTGGCGCACAAGTTCATCGACTTTATCTACCGGCCGGAAAATCAGGTGAAAATCGTCGAAGAGTACGGTTTCCCTGCCTCCAACGACAAAGCAGAAGCGCTGCTGCCTCAGGACGTCCGGGACAACCAGACCATTTTCCCAACTGACGAAGATATCGAAAAAGGCGAGTTCACCAATGACATTGGCGCGGCCATCCATATCTACGAAAAATACTGGCAGCTTCTGAAAAGCTAAGTCGTTGGCACTCAGACCGTCTCCGCTTGGGGACGGTCATTAAACGGGCTGTGATGTTCAGCTATAACGCCGCTATTTGCTGACAAGATAGCGATGCCAGTTGTGATCCAACTGCTGAAAAAGCGCTATACATAACTCTTTTCGCTCGGCAAGATCCTCTTTTTCGACCTCATCCAGCAAATTCTTATGTTTCTCAGGGTCGCTACCATAAACCAGACACAAGGTTGAAAAATACCGTTGTAAGTCGAAACTGTGCTCATCAATATATTCGCTGAGTTCGTAATAATCCGGGCGATCGTCAGACTCAAACGCAAACATATCTGCGGCACTGATGGCGGCGTCATCTCCACCTTCCACGTAATTGATCAGCATCAGGGTTGCAAAGTTATCGACAGCATCTTCTTCCTTGCCCAACACTGGAATATTGTGGTCTTCGACAAATGCATGCCCGGCTTCATGGAGTAAAGTATGAAGCACCGTATCAATCGCCCCCAGCTTCGGCGCTTTTCCAAACCGTTTTTCGTAGTCATTTTCCCGAAAATAATGCAGTGATTCGGTCACAAATGAGTAAGGAATATAAACAATATGTGTTTCTGGATCGTACAGCGGTCCTTCTTCTCCGCCGTACCTTACCGTCAACGTTTCCTTAAACGGAAAATAAGCGTCAGAAAGCCCAGTCAGCGTTTCATTGATACCGCTTTTCTCTATAAGCTGCCGCGCAGCCTTGTCTTCTTTACCTTTTGTTGCCAGGTACTCAACAGAGACATTTGTATCAGCCGCCATCACTGAACCGGCCAACAACATCCCCAAACCTAACAATGTCATCGTTGATTTCATGCAAACCCTTATTCCGGCACCCACCAGGAGAATGGCCGAATCATAACGGTAAGCCAGCTCCTAACCAAGCCACTTAACTTAAAACGGCTTGATCCTGCTTCGTTGTCGTAGCGGAACGGCCGGGTGGACGCTCCAGCGGGACTCATTTGTCCGCAGGACAAACCTAAACTCACCACAAACAAAAAAGCCCCGTCATTTCTGACGAGACTTCGTTGTCGTGGCGGAACGGCCGGGCTGGCGCTCCAGCGGGACTCATTTGACCGCAGGACAAACCTAAACCCAACACAAACAAAAAAGCCCCGTCATTTCTGACAAGGCTTCGTTGTCGTGACGGAACGGCCGGGCTGGCGCTCCAGCGGGACTCATTTGTCCGCAGGACAAACCTAAACCAACACAAACAAAAAAGCCCCATCATTTCTGACGAGGCTTCGCTGTCGTGGCGGAACGGCCGGGCTGGCGATCCAGCGGGACTCATTTGACCGCAGGGCAAACCTAACCCCCAACACAAACAAAAAAGCCCCGTCATTTCTGACGAGGCTTCGTTGTAGTGGCGGAGCGGACGGGACTCGAACCCGCGACCCCCGGCGTGACAGGCCGGTATTCTAACCAACTGAACTACCGCTCCAATTCTTTGTGAAATTCGGCTTTCGCCCAATTTCCAGAATGTGGCGGAGAGATAGGGATTTGAACCCTAGATACGCTATTAACGTATGCCGGTTTTCAAGACCGGTGCTTTCAACCACTCAGCCATCTCTCCGTAATTGCGGCGAATAATAACGGGGGACGGCTAGCTTGTAAACCCTGAATTTTAGAAAAACCAACCGCTTGCGCAACTTTCAGCCAAATAACACCAATGATTGGTAAAAATCAGTCACCCATCAGCTCTTCCGGCTGAGGACGGGCGCGCTTTGGGTAGTCAAAATAGAGGACTGTCGCCTGCCCGGAATCAATCGCACTCCAGCAGTCAACTTCAAACGCAAACACCACCACACCACACGTCGGAATCGAATCGGCTTTGAGCCCGAGCATCTGTGCCAAGTTGGTGATCGCCGGATTGTGGCCCACCAGCATTATCCGATCGGCGACATTGGTACAGGAACGGATCACATCCATCAACTCAAACGCCGATTCAGTATAAAGTTCCTCGCGAGCCTCAAGCTTCGGACGGCTGTACAGCGTCTGGGCAAATAACCCGGCCGTTTCACTCGCACGCAGCGCGGAGCTGGTCAGGATCAGCTGCGGTCCCCACTGCCATGCATTGAGGCGGTGTACCATCTTTGGAATATTTTTCAGTCCGCGATTACTCAACGGGCGGGCATGGTCTTCGAGCGATGGATCATCCCAGGACGACTTTGCATGACGAAGCAAAAACAACAGTTTCATTGCCTTCTCTCCCCAAACTCGCGCCAGTATCCCGGCACTCTCCGCAACGGAAACGCAACGGCATTCATTGACGACTTCTGGCTATAAGTATAAGGAAAATAGGCAACTAGCGTGTGTTGTTTACAATAATTACCACCAAATAGTTCCAGCTCAATCTGGCTACATCGCGGATTTGACCGCGCGAGCCAAACGCTGTGCCGCTTGCTCCGGATCGGCCGCCTTGGCATTGAAGTAATCACTGACTACATCAGAAATCGCGGCCTGTACATAACTGGTCGAGGCCATACCCTGCGACAGACTCGGCACTAGGCCACCGTTTGTTAAGCTCTCCCGGAACACTGTCATGGAGTCTCGGGCACACTGGTCAAATGGCGTCATGTCCATATCCATCCGAACCGGGATCGACCCTTTGCGCTGGTTAAACCCAACCTGAAACGTTTTGTCGAGCAGGATACGGGCAAGATCCTGCTGGGCCTTGATATCGGCCTCGTTCGTCAGCTTGAAAAAGGCAAAACTGTCAATGTTGTAGGTAAACTGTCCTACAGTGCCGGGCGCTGCCACACACAGATAATCCTGCCCCGGCTTTAGCCCTTCTGCGGCAAATTCCCCTTTGGCCCAATCCCCCATAATCTGCATCGCGGCCTCGCCCCGACTGACCATTTCAGTGGCGCTGTTCCAGTCCCGCCCACGATAGCCCGGATCAATATAGTCCCTCAGCCGCAGAAACTGGCGAAACACCTCGACCATTTTCGGGCTGGAAAGCACACTCATATCCAAATCCACAAAGGCCCGTTGATACCCCTCCGCGCCCAGCACCGCCAATGCAATTGTCTCAAACAGCGTCACGTTCTGCCATTGCTGACCACCGTGCGCAAGCGGAATATATCCCGCTTGTTTGATTTTGTCTGCCGCAGCAAAAAACTCAGGCAGGGTACGAGGGACTTCCACTCCGACTTTGGCCAGTATGGCCGGATTGGCCCATAACCAGTTAACCCGGTGGATATTGACCGGGACAGCCACATACTGATCGTTGTACAGCATGATCCGGCGTGCCACGTCTGGCACCACTTCCGGCCAGTGCGCCTCGTCGGCCACAACACTGAGATCACTCAGAAAACCTAAGCGTCCCCATTCCTGAATATCCAGCCCTTTCAGCTGGGCTGCCGATGGGGGATTGCCCGATACCGCACGGGTTTTCAGCACCGTCATGGCACTTTCACCGCCACCACCGGCAATGGCAAAGTTTTTCCAGTGATGGCCGCGCGCTTCAATGTTGTCCTTGAGATAAGTTGCGGCATTGGCTTCTCCGCCGGATGTCCACCAGTGCAGAATCTCCACATCACCGGCAGTCACACTGGTCGTGCTACACGCCAACCACAATGCAAGCAGAGTGCGAGGTCGTTTCATGTTCAGTTATTCTTCTTTCATCAGGCGCGGGATAAACACCTTCACTTCTAAACCGCCATCCACAGCATTGTGGATAGCCATATCGCCACCATGAGCATGGATGATGTTACGCGCAATCCCCATACCGAGACCGTGCCCCTCGTCATCTTTTGCCAGACGAACATAGGGTTCAAAGACCGCTTCCAGCATTTTTTCCGGAATACCCGGTCCGTTATCCTTAATGATCAGAATCAGCGAGCTTTTCTCGTCTTTAATGATCAAGTGCACTTCATGGCCGTATTTCACCCCATTATCAATCAGGTTGCTGAAACAACGCTTGAGCGCCAGCGGTTTACCCATCAATGGGGCAATCGGAGTATCCGGCAGATGCACTTTGACATGGCCACGGTTATGACGTTCGGCAATGCTATGGAGCAGCTCGTTGACATCCACTTCGGTCAGGTTCTCGTGCAAATCAGTATCTTTCACCGTTTGCAGCGCCCCTTTCACCATCATCTCCAGCTCATCCAGATCGCGGTTAAATTTCTCGATCTTGGCTTCATCATCAATCAGCTCAGCCCGCAGGCGCAAGCGAGTTATGGGGGTTTTAAGGTCATGTGAAATAGAAGAAAACAGGTGTTCGCGATCATCAATGTATCGACGAACACGCAACTGCATCCGGTTAAAAGCGCGAGTCGCCGTCACCAACTCACTGGCCCCTTCTTCTTTCAGCGGCGGCTGATAAATATCAAAGCTCATCGCGTTGGCAGCATAGGCGAGCCGTTTGAGCGGCCGGGTCTGGCGACGAATCATAAAGAAGGTAAACAGCAACAACAGGGTGGTGATAAACACCATAAACAACACCTGCTGGCTGGTAATAAACTCATCTTTCAGGCTGACATACGGCGCAGGCAACAAAGCTGCGATATACAGCCATTCATTTTCAGCCAGCTCAAGCTGTACCACCAGAATCGGTGGATTCAACGGCTCCAGACTGAGGGTATAGTGCGCCCAGGAACGTGGCAGATCGCTCAACAGAATGTCATTTTTCAGGACATGTAAGGTTTCCGGACGAGAGAACTCCACCCGAATCACATCCAGGCGGGGAAGTTTTTCATGTAAAACATCTTCGAACACCCTGACTGCCGTGGTTTTCATCAGCGAATCCGGGATAGGGTCAATCCGGATTTCTTCTTCGTTAAAGGAGACGAAAAAGCGCGTGCCTCCCATATTACGCAGCTGATCCAGCACAATATGACGGTACTCAAGCGGCAGGGACTGGAAGAAAGTGACCGTCGAGGCAAACATGTTCGCCATGCTGGCCGATGCGGATTCCAGACCGGCAATATCGCGCTGTTTAGACTGCCCGTACCAGATAATCGTGGCGATCATCTGGGCCAGAAAGACCGCCAATAAGGTGAACCACAGGGTGCGAGCCAACAGAGATTTTGGCCACAGTTTTCGCAAATTCATCGTCTCAGGCCTTCGTTGCGGGCACAGTCGTGCTAATGCTTTGTACCGTACTTATTCTTCGTAAATCACTTCGGCGTTGAACGAATAGCCGTTTCCTCGGATGGTTTTGATCAGTCGCTGCTGGTTGCCTTTGTCACCCAGACGCTGACGCAGTCGGCTCAGTTGCACGTCGATGCCGCGAGCTGACGGTGTGGCTTCTCGCCCACGAGTGGCAAAAGAGATGGTATCCCGATCCAACACCTCATTCGGTCGGGTCAGAAACAGCATCAGCAACGCAAAGTCACCGCCGCTGAGCTCATAATCTTTGCCTTTATCCAGGTCATACAGTCGCTGTGCCGCCGTATCCAGACGCCAGTTGGCAAAACGGATCGACTTGGGAGCGGTCGGCATCTGCTGTGCCTCGGTTGGCTTTACCCGGCGCAACAACGCCTTGATACGTGCCATAAGCTGGCGGGGACTAAACGGTTTAGCAATATAGTCATCGGCGCCCAGCTCCAGCCCGATGATCTGATCCATCTCATCAGAGACGGCTGTCAGCATAATGATAGGAACGTCAGACGTTTTGCGAATGTACTGGCACAGGGTGAAACCGTCATCCCCCGGCATCATGACATCCAGTAAAATCAGATCCGGATATCCCATTGCCAGACGGCGTTTCATTTCTTCCCCTTCCGCTGCCGTCGTCACATTAAAACCGGCTTTGGTCAGATATTCATCCAGCAGTTCGCGGATGTCCTGATCGTCATCGACAACAAGAACTTTCTTGGTTGTGCTCATTCTTTTTTCCTTGCCCTGTTTACACGGTTCGGGCTGATGCTCTAAAAACCGGAATGGTATCGAAACCCTGGCAGTAACATACCAAACTGCATCAAAAAAGGCGCCTGTAGCGCCTTAATATCATGATCTGTGTAAATGCAACCAGATGGACAATACTCAACAAGCTGCATTCCACGGTTAGCATCTACTGATTTGCACGCGGCAATCCCCCATGCAGCAGTACGAAAGTGTTCACACCGAAGCTAGCGATACCGCTGCAACACGGTTTACAGCCCCATCTGCTGCTTATATTTCATGACCGCCTGTTCGAAAAACTCGCGTTCGTCATCGTCGTCAATCTTATTCGCGATCTCGGCAAATACCTCATATCCGACTTTGGCCTGTTTCACCTGCCAAACGGCATAAGCGGCTTGTTTGTCCAACTCTATCCGGTTTCGCTCTGCATCAGAGAGCAGTGTCAAATTATGCATGAGTCATGTCCTGCATGATTAAATCTCTATAACCGGGCGATTTTAGCGAAAAAAGTCACTAATACCAATTGTCACCAATGCCAATTATCACCACACTCACATGACGGCGTTGCGGACTCAGAATCCGAGCAGCCATTTAAAAGTCACAAAAAAGCCGACGACGATCGCCATAAACAACGCCACACTCAGCACCGGGCTCAGAGTTGATGTGGTCGGGTTTTGGATCGCATCTGCCAGCGTTGGCTCATCAGGCAAGCTTTCCCGTTGTTGATGGATTAACTCTGAAATGTAATGACGGATAGTTTCAATGGATTCATCTACCGAATCGATCACTTGTGCGCCCAACCATTTTTCACGATCAATCAGCAATTCCGGCGCAATATTTTTAGGGTCGGCAAAATGGCCGGTACGGCGGTCAATCACTGAAATCGCCAGCTCATTACCCTGAGCGCCCCACACCCAACAAGGCAGGTAGTTGCCACCAATATTGACCTGACTCGGATAGGGATAACCGGGATCATCCAGAAAGGTTTCAATTTTGGACTTAGACGACGTCAAATCGTGAATTTGTTGCAGGCCATGATCCAGCCAGTGAGGGAAGTTATTTCGAAAAGCGCTCTGACGCAGTGGTGCCAGCCTTGCTGCTCCGCGAACGATATATTCAATGACCTGCCTGCCTACAACCGATTGATCCGGCCAGCAACTTTGGGCCTGCTCCGCAGAAAGGTTCAGGTGCTGGCAAACCGTCCCAGTTGGTGCCACCATGCTAACCACACATTCATCCGCAGCTAACGCATCATGATGCCGGATTTTCCAGGGTTGACTGACTTCCTCAAGAATCACCCGGTTTACCTGGTCGACTGTGGATTGATAGTGTTCATAGTTGGTCATGGCTTTCCTCCGGTGAGCGCCTTCTCTTTCTGATTATTGTATAAGAGTGCGTGTCGGGCATCATTGATCAAAACCTTGTTTTACATCATGACTTTACGTCACAATGTCACAAATTGCGGCGTTTCGCTGAACCTGTCCTGAATACCTGTCATTATACACGCCGTACTCTGTCTCTGATGTGTCAGCTCAGAATCCGGATACTTTATGTCACCGCACGGGAAACGACGACTATGCCACCGATTAATCGCGACTCTTCTGACTCAGCTGAAAAAGCTGTATCGCAGCCAGGTGCAACGCCAAATCACAACGCTCAGCCACCCACAGTGGATGTATCATCATTACAGCTGCGCGCCCTGGCTCCGGCAGAAGCACCAATGAACTTACTGCTGGAAGCCGATCCTTCAACGGCCATGATTCAGACGTATTTGCCTGACTGCCTGATTTGGGGAGCGGAACTGCAAAAAGATGCGAAACCAACTGTGATGATTGGGGTTTGCGCTATCCAAATGCAGTCGGCACAACAGGCTGAGCTGATGAACATCGCCATCGAACCGGCGTTTCAGAATCAGGGGCTGGGCAGTGTATTCCTGCAGAAAATCATGGAAACCATGAAGCTTCAGGGGATTCGCTACCTGGAACTGGGAACCGGCACGTTCGGCCACCAGCTGACCTTTTATCAGCGCGCCGGATTCCGGGTTATTGCGGTAGAACCGGACTATTTTCTTCGTCATTACCCCATGCCACTGTTCGAAAACGGCCTTCAGCACAAAGACCGGCTTCGCTTACGGTGCGAACTGCAACGGCACAAACTCGCAACCGTTCCAACGTTGTGAACCGGCTTTTTGAAACCGCTTTCTGATAATAGGAGTTCAGCCAAACCTTGGAATACTCACTATGCGCGGGACATTACAGGCTCGCACCAATTCCCAGCAGGATCGCATTGTTCTTCACAGCCCCCATTTCGCGGTACTCATAGCCAAGGGAAATGTCGACAATCGGCAGCAAGGTAAAGACCACACCGGCACCGCCGGTAAAGCCCCAGCCGTCATCACTTTTGCCTGTGACCGGGTTGTCCACATCGTAGTCATAGTAGTTCGTGCCAGCTTTGGCGTACACAGAGCCAATCAGTAGAGGAATATCGCCCCGCAGCGTGAGAGGAAAAGCGGTGTAGTCAATGTCATTTTTAGCCGACTGCCCCCGGGCATCGACTTCTGCGCTGCCCTGCACCACTCCGGCATTGATGCTGAGAAAATCGTTGAACGGATACGAAGCGTGAACCCCATATTCGTAACCGTAATCGTCGTTCCCCTGATATTCAATTCTGGCGGCCCCAGCACTGGCGCCGACACTGAATCCCCAAATATCGGCTGAGGCGGGCATCGCCGCGATCAGCAACAAACCTGCTGCGTACTGTTTCATGATTTCTGTCCCTCGAAATGCTGCGGTACAAGCTGAAAAGCTAAAAATATCTTCATATCGCCAGGAGTGTGGTAACGGTTCAGACCACGCTGACGGGAACGTCTCGTCCCCTTAATTGGTAGTTCCAATCATGCCAAATTACCAATTTCACAGACAATTTCCTTGCCGGTGCTCACTGCGAAACCATCGCCTATGCTTATACCATTATGGTTCCTGAGGTAGCTTCTCTGATGCTCGCAGTTTTCAGGTTTACCTGCCTGCTTGGTTTTCTTGCTCTACTCAATGCCTGCGACCTGGGCCCATCCCCGGACGCTGACACGATTTATCTCAATGGCACCATTCTGACCATGGCCGATCCTCCTACCGCCAACGCCCTGTCCGTCCGGGATGGCAAAATCCAAGCCATTGGGACCCAGGATGGGGTTTTGCGGCACAAGGGCAATCACACCCGCGTCGTCGATTTAAACGGGCAAACCCTGCTGCCGGGTTTTTATGCCTCCCACACCCTGCTCGCAGCAGAAGTGGCCACAATGGGTTCAATGGAAGCGGCGCAAAATGCGTATGCCAGTCAAGGCTTCACAACGGTGGTTGACGGCTATGCTGATACCGCCAGTGTGAAACAACTGCAAGATGCGGCACTGAGTGACAAGCTGAGCCTGGATTTCATCGCACTGCCACTGTACAGCGACGCAGAAGCCTTACTGAAAGACAAAAGCTGGTCCTTTGGCAGTTACCGACGCCGGCTGAAACTGGGAGGCGTGAAACTGGTACTGGACGGTGACAGCAGAGATCTATCGGCCTGGCTGGCCTTGCCCTACCATTCCGCACCCGGTAAACCGGAGAACTGGCGCGGCGAACCGCTCATCCCCTTCAGTGAACTCGCCGCCTTTTACCGTCAGGCCATAAAACGTCATTTGCAGGTGTTTACCCATGCAGTCGGTGACGCTGCCATTGACGCGATTATTCAGGTTGCCTATGAAGTAAAACTCAGCGCCGAGCAAAACCAGCGCCATGTTGTGCTGTTCTCGCGGTTTATGCGGCGTAATCAGCTTGAGCAGTTTGCCAAACTGGGGCTCATTCCCTGCTTCAACAGCAGTCAAATTTACCTGCAGGGCGATGCCGATTTACAGTACGTTGGCCAGGCATCAGGTGAGTTTCAGAGCCCGATGAAGTCAGCGCAAACCCTGAACCTCCCTTTTTCTAATCACTGCCAGTTGCCACCACAGTCACAAGACAGCACCACAAACGGTAATAACCCGCCCCGCAGCGACGGCGACAGCGACAGCGACAGCGACAGCGACAGCGAAAGTAACGGTAACGATAACGGTAACGGTAGCGGTAGCGGTAGCGGTAATAACAATAGCAACAACGCTCCTCAATCCACTGAGCACTTGCCAGTCAGCCTGCTGGCGATCTGGAGCAGCGTAAACCGACTCAGCCAAAGCGGAGTGATCCTCGGACCGGATGAGCGAATTGATCCGGACACCGCCCTGAAAGCCCTGACGATTCAGGCGGCGTATCAGTTTTTTGAAGACGACACCAAAGGCTCCCTCAGCCCGGGAAAGCTGGCTGACATGGTTATCCTGTCCGACAATCCACTCACCATCGCCCCGGGCATGCTGAGGGAGATCCGAGTACTGGAAACAATAAAGGAAGGAAAAACCATTTTCAGTCAGCGTACCGCCGCCCCGGCCAGTGCGATATCTGATACCGCTCTGCCCGCCAAAGATACCGAAAAGGCCACCGAAACAGACACTTCAGAACCACCTGCGGCTGGGCATAGCTCTATCCCTCCGGTCAATTAATGGGCAGTTTTAACTCAATTCATGTGCTTCAGAAAAATGAAATGCATTACAAGATCACAAAATTTCATCCTTGTTACATTCAGGTTCATACATTACTTTCCAGATTCACAATAATCATTAATGATATGAAAATTAAAAGAATAATAATATTTACCGCCTCCAGATGGCGGTTTTTCAGGCTGTTTTGCGCAAACGATACCCCTCGCCTTTTCAACAGAATTAGTAATCAATGGGTGATTTTTGCTTAAAAGGACAGCAAAATGTGATCGTGATCGCGAGAAGGGGTGACAGCCTTGCTTACACTTCTCTCAACAACGGCGAACATTACAAAGGCGCGATACAGCAGCCACACTAAGCCGACTATTTAGTACGACACAAAGCTAGAGGGTAAACACATGAGCGAGATTCTGCTTGCAATGGTTGCAGGATTAATTGTTGGTCTATTTTTCTCGGCGGTTAAGCTGCCTCTTCCTGCACCTCCTGTGCTACCGGGAATCATGGGCATTGTTGGTGTTTACCTTGGCGGTATCGCGTATCAATCAATCGTTGAACGATTTTTCTCTTAAATTTCCGTCACTGACGAAAAGACAACAGAATCTGGAGTGAACTATGGCTACCCCACACATTAATGCTGAACGTGGTGATTTTGCAGAAACGGTCCTGATGCCAGGCGACCCACTGCGCGCAAAATTCATTGCCGAGACATACCTTGATGATGTCAAACTGGTTTGTGATGTGCGCAACATGTTCGGTTACACCGGCACTTACAAAGGCCAGCCAGTGTCTGTTATGGGCCACGGTATGGGTATCCCTTCGTGCTCAATCTATGTTCACGAACTGATTAAAGAATTTGGTGTGAAAAACATCATTCGTATCGGCAGCTGCGGCGCCGTGCATGATGACGTGAAGCTGATGGATGTCATCATCGGTATGGGTGCATCTACAGACTCCAAAGTTAACCGTATCCGTTTCAGCGACCATGACTTCGCCGCCATTGCAGATTTCGGTCTGCTGGAAACTGCAGTGAGCGAAGCACGTGCGCAAAACGTGCCTGTGCGTGTCGGTAACGTTTTCTCTGCTGACCTGTTCTACAGCCCGGAAGCGGATCTGTTCGACAAGATGGAAAAACTGGGCATCCTGGGTGTGGATATGGAAGCCGCCGGTATCTACGGCGTAGCGGCAGAACTGGGCGCAAAAGCCCTGACGATTCTGACGGTATCTGACCACATTAAGCGTGGTGAAAAACTGAGTGCAGAAGAGCGTCAGAAATCATTTGCCCAAATGATGAATGTCGCACTGGAAACAGCGATCAAGCTGTAATCCCAACCAAGATGCTTATCGGTAGCAGTCTATCGATAACAGCTTAACGGCGAAGAGTCTTCACCAGTGGTCGACGTTCCCCCCGATACGTCGACCACATTTTCCCCTTGGGAAGGCATATCCATAACCATAGAAGCGTGGAAGCTGCTGAAGCGGTGTTTCTGTGAGTATGGATATGACTGAAACGCAGAATAGTTAGTCTCTACAAGGATGCAGGGGCCACGACTCCGCTGCTCAATATTCTGTAAAATGTGGCGTCTTACACAATTTGAACGGTGGCAATCAGCCGCCGTGCGGACGAAATGACCACTGCGACTTGTAGGCACTAATGGTGTCGAGCCGGGGACCCACTCCGGATCGACACCTCCCCCCGACACCTGACCCTGAACAGGCACTTGTCTGTTGCTCGAGCTGAAGGAATTAGTTAGGTAGACATGAAGAATATGTGCCGCACCAACAATCACACGTCCCTGCTGCCTGAATCATGTAACGGGCACCAGCTGAATCATTGCAAAACGGTAAGTTGCGTCAACTTTGGCTCAACCGACACAGAGCATTATGTGCTGCAGCGCAACAATCCCAACAAGCCGATTCTGGTGTGCCGGGAATGCGGTGCGTTTCCGCCAATTATCAATAATCACGATGTTATCGCTGAAGTGATGCGCCTTAAACAGCAGCAGAACAGCGGCCTGCCAGCCTGCAGTCATCCGGACTGCGAAAACTTCGGTCTCCCGGTACTGACCCACCGCCATCTTTATCATGCGTTTGGTTTCAGCGGTGATCGCCAGCGTTATCGTTGCAAATGCTGCCAGGCAACCTTCGTTGACCGCTGGTCCGGGTTTAACGCCAAAAATCAGACCCAGCAAAAGCTGCTGGCCATGCTGTTTACCGGCTACAGCGTTCGCGACATCTGTCGCCGCCTGAGCCTTAATCCCAAATCGTTTTACGATCAGCTTTCCCATATTGCCAGTCGCTGCCGCCGCCAACTGGCGATGTTTGATGCCCGCCTGTGCAAGCATAGTGCTCACCTTTCCCTGGCATCTGATATCAGTGAGTTGCAGCCCAAAAGTGATAACGGCGTGCAGTGGATTGCCAGCTGTGAAGCGCGTTCAGGCTATGTGCTGGCGCAGGACATCAACTATCAGGCAACCGACCCGGACAGCCGCAGCGAACACCATGACCCTTACACCAACGGAACGCGTTTTATGGCGCCTCCGGCAGCACGGCTGGCAATTGTACCGACACCAAAACCCCTTGCGCTACTGGCACGCATTGATGCCATTTACCGCGAGGTCATGTCCCGTCCTAACCTGGAAGACCCGCTGTCAGACAAAGCCCGCCTGAACTACCCGACCAAAGGCTGTCTGATCCGTCCGCAATACACAGTGTATGCCCATTACATGCACCTGCAGGAAATGCTGGAAGATAACGAAGAACTGGCCATCTACATGCCACAGGAACCCCTGCTGCGCTCTGCCTGTATTTCAGTTTTCCGAGAGCGGGTCAAAAACAAGACCATTCATCCGGTCTATGTGGAAACCGATCCGGACTGGGAGCACGGCCAGACCGCCGGTAAAATTGATATCGTGCTGATGGGGTGGTGGCGCGATCGCTGGGCGTTTACCCGTCACGGTGATATCAGCAAAGGAATCTGCCATCTGGGTGGTGAAAAAGACAACGAGGCCAAGTGGCTGGCTATCGCACACCATGATGTGATCACAGATTACCAGCAACGTTTCCAGGATCAGTTCAGCCAGCTGATCAATGAGCCACGCCGTAAACTCAGACCGGGCGGCCTGTTACCTCTCATGGATATTTACCGCGCCTGGCACAACCTGTGCCATCAGGACAAAAGCGGCCTGACTCCGGCCCAGAAAGTCGGTCTGATCTGCGCCCCCCTTACTCTTGAGCAGCTGCTCAGTTAATTTCACGACTGACCGCACAATAATGATGGGGAGATCGTATTTCTCCCCCTAAAGCAACAAATTACATTGATCCTTTGCGGAACTATGTATCACACTCCATAGAGTTGTCTTGGCGAAAAAAACGACAACAGTCATCACAGAAATGGACTTTGGGGTGTGCCTTGGTAAATTTTCTACCCAACCGAATTAAGCCTATCTTACTGGGCAGTATGTTATTCATCGGGATTGTTCCCGCCCTGCTCTACAGCTGGGTCAGCAGTGAAAAACTTAAAATCGTCGCCACTGAGCAGATTTCTCAGGGGCTGAACAGCCGTACCAATCTGGCCGGTCATCATATTGATGACTTACTGTCCCGGCGTATGATCAGTATCCAGAAACTGGCACATTCGCCGGTGTTTGAACTCGCTCCAAAGCACATGTCAGATCCGAATTCTTTCATTACAGCTTACCTTGCGGAGCAAAGCCGGGTTGATCCGGC
Source organism: Photobacterium ganghwense (assembly GCF_017329545.1). Taxonomy (NCBI): domain Bacteria; kingdom Pseudomonadati; phylum Pseudomonadota; class Gammaproteobacteria; order Vibrionales; family Vibrionaceae; genus Photobacterium; species Photobacterium ganghwense. Next base: position 84,904 of record NZ_CP071326.1, on the reverse strand, counting down.
GCTGAGTGAGTTGTACGTGCTGGAACAGGCCACAGGTGGTAAACCAACGCTGACCGCCAGCTCCGTCACCACCGAAAACGATATTCCACAGAGCGCTCAACAGACAGAGCAGGCTTTGTTTGCCTCACTGGCCCAGGCAGGCTTTCCTGATCTGACATCAACCCTGAATGCCCTTTCGCTATCTGCCCAAGTAACCGGAACAGATTCCACGCAGCTTCAGCTCTCCTCCATAAGCGCACCAGCCAGCGAAAACCAAGGGCTAAACCAGACTCAGAATCAGAATAACCAGAACGCTGCCCCGACCATCGCCGTGTCTGCCCCCCAATATGATGCAGACAACGCCTTCCTTTACCTGATCCATCCGATTAAGCAGATCGATACCAACACCATCCCGGGCAGGGTTTCCCGCTTTCTGGTACTTCGCTACCAGTTGAATGAAATCAATCGTCAGTTGCACTTTCTGGAAAAACACATCCGAAACATTGATTACGTCTTGCTGGTTGATGCTCAGGGCAAGCCAGTACTGACCGGTCGACATCAGGGGCAGAAGCTGGCTGTTTTCCGTCAATTCACCGCCTTTTACCAGCAAAATGGCCTGAGTCAACGCCATGAAGAGATGACGGAACTCCTGAGCTACCAGACGCCGGAAGGACAAACCATGGTGGTGTCATTGGCCCCGTTAGACACCGTTCATGCTGGTGTAACAGGCCTGCCGCAGTGGTCGCTGGTTTCCATTACGCCCAGAGATACCGTCACAGCCGTGATCGGTTATCTGCAGCATTACTTCCTGCTGGCACTGTTGGCTACTGCGGTTGTGGTCATTATTCTCGCCCTGACACTGACCCGCCGCATCACGGTTCCGCTGGCGAGGCTGTCCCGTTTCGCAGCCCAGTTCAAGCTCGGAAATTATGATCGTAATGATAATTTCCGTGGCCCGCACGAATTTCAGGTACTGAACGATGCGCTGAATCAGGGCGCGCAAAAAATCTCGCTGGATACTCAACGACTCAATCAGGCACTGCATAAAGCAGAAACGGCTGATCGGGCCAAATCGGTGTTTCTGGCAAACCTGTCCCATGAGATCCGCACCCCAATGAACGGTATGCTGGGGCTGTCTCAGTTACTGCTCAAAACACCGCTGAGCAAAGAGCAGGAGCAACATCTGCGCACGCTGCTCGACTCCGGCAAACACATGATGGCCCTGCTCAATGATATTCTGGACTTCTCCAAAATTGAGCAGGGGCAACTGAAACTGGACCCGTCACATTTCTGCTTTACCGATCTGGTGGGTGCCATTGAGAGTACTTACTTCTCGCTGGCCAAAGAAAAAGGCATCGACTTTACCATTCAGTGTCAATTCAAACGGCAGCAATGGTTCTATGCCGATAAGGCCCGTATTCGCCAGATTCTGTTCAACCTGATCAGCAATGCCATCAAATTTACGGAAAAGGGAAAAGTCGACGTCACGTTGCAACTGGCACCGACCGACACCGATAAGGAATTGATCCTCACGATCATCACGCAGGATACTGGAATTGGCATTCCGGCAGACAGGATCGGGCTGATCTTCGACCCGTTTGCGCAGGCAGAGGCATCCACCAGCCGTCGTTTCGGCGGCACCGGATTAGGGCTGAGTATTGTTAAACAGCTTGCGAGCCTGATGAACGGTGACGTGACCGTGAGCAGTGTTCAAGGTGTCGGTTCGTGCTTTACCGTCACACTCAAGGTCCGTGAAGGCAACTACGTCAAAGAAGACTCCTCAGATATCGAGCTGGATCGCCAGGCTTTTGCCGGGTTACGGGTACTGATAGTAGAAGACAACCATCTGAACGTCATGATCATCGATACCTTCCTCAAACAGCGGGGCTTTATTACCACTATCGCCGAAAACGGTGCCGATGCCCTCAATGCCATGCAGCAGTACGCGTTTGATCTGGTGCTGATGGATAACCACATGCCGGTCATGGATGGGATTGAAGCGATTCAACGTATCCGAAAACTGCCGCCTCCGGCCTGCGCGACCCCAATTTTTGCCTGTACCGCCGATGTGTTTGCCGAAACACAGCGCAACATGATTAACGCCGGGGCTGAATGCGTTATCACCAAACCGCTGGATGAACGTAAGCTGGTTGATGCCCTGCAACGTTACCAACACCCAATCACCCGGATGGCTACGCTGCATGCTGAGGCCAATACACTGCACTATGCCGACCTCCCCCCTGAGACGGCATCCGAGCCGCTGCAAGACCAGCAGCAAACTAACGACCAAACACTTGTGTTTCCGACCGCAACAGCCGGATCACACTTGTCTTCCCCGTCATACGGCCAAACGCAATCTGAGCCTGAAGGATCAGACTGTGAATGTGCACTGGCTGACAAGCCACGCACTTTGACTGCTGACACATCAGAGGATGCCATGAATAACAATCTAGATGAGATGTCGCCACCTGTGACGCTGGCTGATAAGCATTTTCAGGAGCTGGATGTCAGTGGAGTGCTGGATATGATGGATGACGATCACGACATCGTGGCGCATTTCCTGACGATGTTCAGTGATGAGCACCAACATGATGCCAAGCGCTTCCGTGACGCTGTTGAAAAACAGGATTTTGATCTGGCTGTACTAATCAGCCACTCGTTGAAAGGCGCTTCTGGCAGTATCTGTGCCATGCCATTGCACAATGCCGCCAAGGCCGTTGAGCTGGCTGTCAAAAAGCAACGGATTCCGACTGAAGACGAAATCCAGGCTATGGAACAGGCATTACAGCGACTGGTAAGCGAGATTCGCACTCAGCTGACACTGCAATAATTCGTGCAGCCCTGATAACACTGAACGGTATTCATACATCCTGAAATTCTGGGATGGCTTGGCTTCTGAGTACTCAACACCGCTGAAGGCGAAACAAGCTTTCAGCGGTGTTGACTTTCATTTGGGGCATCTTTTAGATGAGGTCTGACTTTCAGTTGGACTGCAGCTTCATGTTGTTAGAGGCATTCGCTTCAGCGCTGCGCCATCGTTCAGGCACAATCAGGCCTTACGACCAGAGAACAGAGCCACACAACCGATCACGTCAATCTTCACCTCAGCAAAATGCGTTTTTAAGACCGACTCCAACGCCACGACGTCATCCAGCTCGTTACTGAAAATACCTTTTTTGTTATAGATAGCCATCAGCTTCTTCGCGAAGGCATTTTTTGGCGTCCCCTGCCCCAGAATAGTGCTGCCGAAGACCACGCCACCATCATTCATCACCGCTTTAAGATGCGAGAAAACAATTCCTTTCTCGGCAATATCCCCCGGCAGGCAATGCAGCAGGTAGTTGATACTGACTGAATCAAACTTTTCACACGGCAGGTTGAAAGGCTCTAGTACATTTCGGCAATACTGTTCCGGATTAAGGTGAGATATCGCCTGGGCGGCTGTGCTCAGGCTGTTTTCATTCAAGTCCACCAGTGCGACCCGCCGGGTCTTTGCAGACAGCCCGTGTTTTAAATAAAACCCGGTTCCCACTCCCACATCCAGATGGTTTGCCGATACCTGCTCTGCAAACCGCTTGCTGATAAGATGAGTCGGACACTTCCATAAATAGTGGTTGGAAACCCCTAACACCCACCAATCATAAATAGCCAGCACCGCTTTTGAGTAAATGGCCTGACCGGCAACCACATCGTTTTTATTCATTTTATTATCAATATCACTTACAAAGGGTAAGGAATTTACCTGAATATCAATAACGATCAAAGCATACCAGTCCCGGTTTTTATCAGTCTTATCAATAAGTACAGCAAGGCGACCCTACATCCCTTTCTTCAATTATCTTTTTTCAATCCAGATCCTGTTAACCAGCCCAAAATGATTCCTATTTCCTGCCACAAACAGGAATCAGATATTTCCTCGTCACCCCTTGAGCCCATTCTCAGAATCTCTTTCCAGATACCATTAAGATAAGGAAAAAATAACAAACATAACAATAAGAAGAGAGATACGATCACCATGCGAAAATTAAGTGATTTTGATTTAAAACTGCTGCAGGTTTTTACCACCATTGTGGAAACCGGGGGATTTTCTGCGGCCCAGTTTGCCCTGAATATGCATCAGTCAACAATTAGTACCCGCATGCATGACCTGGAAGTGCGATTGGGGATGACCTTATGCCAACGCGGACGACGCGGCTTTCGGCTGACGCCGGATGGCGAAAAAGTCTACGCACTGTGTCAGACCCTGTTTCAGCACATCAACCACTTTGAAAATCAGATCGACGGTATCCGCAAAGTGTCTCACGGGCATATTACGCTGGCACTGACCGATAACCTGGCCACGAACCCTGATTGTCACGTTCAGCAGGCCATACGCGCTTTTTGTGCCCGCTACTCAAAAGTCACACTGGAAACCGTGGTATGGGACTCCTATCAGATTGAGATGATGCTCTTGGAGGGGAAAATAGAGCTGGGCATTACCTCATCAGAGGTACAAAAAGATGGATTAACCTACACACCGTTGTTCAGCGAGCATCAGAGCCTGTACTGCGCCAGCGACCATCCTATCCTGCAGCACCCTAGCCCAATCACCGAAGACGATCTGATGCTGTATCCGCTGGTTGACCGCGGTCTATCCCACCACATCACCCCACTCAGCCACTGTGAAGCTATGCCGCATCTGGCCAGTAGCACCAATATGGAAGCAACTGCGCACCTGCTGCTGTCCGGCAACTTCATCGGGTATTTGCCGGATCACTATGCGGCAATCTGGGTTAACCGGGGCGAGTTAGTCAGAATCGTGGCACCTGATTGGGAATACAAGGCCGATTTTCATCTCACTACGCTGGATAACAAAGAGCACTCACTGGCTGCTACCAAGCTGATTGAAGCTATTGTGGAAAACCATATCGACCACAAAGCTTACCTGGCAACCTCATAGCGTCTAGTTCAGACTCCACCGATGACAGGATGGCCAACGCGACCTGCCATCGGTTCCAGTCGCTCGTTTTTCGCGCTATTTTTGTAGCGGTTTCTTTTCAAAACGACTGGCAACTCCCACTATTTACATTAATTGCATCGACTCAAATTCGGTCTGACACTGATAAGATAGTTTTTAATCAAAAGGCATAATTGCCAAGAAGTGCAGCACACAAGTTATCACCCGTTATCTTATTAACATCAAACTACTCAAGGTTTAAACTCAGCATTCGTAATATTCTAAAAAGCAATCATCAAAAAAGTAAAAATACCTTTAAGGTACACTATATATACAGGGTATTTGAAAATAAAATATAACTCTGCCATTTCGAAGTGTTAATACCAAGATCTTCGCTCAATAAAAAGGCGAAAATGAAGAAAATTATAGCGCCAAAATTTATGCACGCAGACCACCAAAGTGGTAACTTCCGTACAAAATCACCGTTTGTAAATACTAGCCAGAGATATCGTCAAAAATCATCAGACTATATGGTAAGAAGCGTGAACCCATTCTAGTTACTTGATACTTAATAAATTAAGTCATTGTTTAATTTTAGGCGTTTTTATAAAGTGTTATATTACTGAAAACTATACGGCAGCGTTAAAACGGATTAATCATACACAGAGCCAAATAATACATTGTTATACAAAAGGAAAATTTAAAAACCATGGAAAAGGTTGATTAGCATAAAAATCATATTGATGACAACACGCTAATCACAGATAGCTACCTAGAACACCACCCAGAATGTTCGCAGATATTTCAAATCCAAATTTTTCGAGCAATGTAAGTTCGACCGTGACTTTATGAATTGGATAAATAATGCGACTGGATTGACAATAGGTGATGCTGTTCAAGAATGGGCTAGGCGTCATAATCCAAGGTAAGCCTTTAAATTAAAACATTTTTCAGGTGTAGTGTGGGTAATGTGCGTGTTTACGGTGCAATGGTTTAAGTTAAGTGGAGGCGTTGATCACTACTTAACGCGGAGTTATACGATTTAGTCAAGGATGAGAATTTTGGAAATTATAAGAAGTAAGGAATTTAAAGCATCACGAGCTTGGGGTGCTAAAGACATAGCGAACATGAATGGCATCACCACCCGCTTACATTGGACAGATCAACCGTATAAATGGCATATCAATGATGGTGAAGAAGTTTTTGTCGTACTAGATGGTGTTGTAGAAATGCAATATCGCATTGATGGGAAAGAGGAAACTACAATCTTACAGACAGGTGATATTTTCTATGCTTCTGTTGGTACTGAACACGTGGCTCATCCGCAAGGAGAAGCAAGAATTTTAGTCGTTGAAACCGCAGGCAGCGTCTAACAAATAGCTTAAAAGTGACGGCTAAACTTTGGCATTTTTGGATCGGTTTAGTTTGTCTACGGACAAGGAGGCTCGGTGAAAATTACGTTGGTTCGGCCTGGAAAGCCGGTAGCGAGTTCTACCCCTAAAGTTACAGCGGTTGGTTTGGCAAAATGGGGGCGGGCTTACAAGCATTAATTTGCCTTTCTGATCGTCGACCACCTCTAACTTTTTATCAGACATTTGTTTAGGTGTTGGCGAAGATCTAGTTCTGAGTGGCTGAGAGAAATGGATATTCCTAGACGCAAACTCCCGTTTTCGATGTCAGTTAATCGCTGGCTTTTTATATCGCGATTGTGTTGGTTTCTGGGTTTATCTGATAAGAGTGAATCTTATAAAGCAGGTCGCAGGCGTGTAATATCCGTGGTTGACGTAATTATCTCAATTGGCATGAACATATGACAATGCAGTTTTCGGGCATGGTATCTTGAACCGTCTAGTTGCGAATGAATTGAAACAACGTGGTTGGAATATTCAAGGTGAAAGCAAAGGGTTTTGGGGCGAAACTGAACTTATAAACGTAATAAAGCGTTAAATTATTTAAGGTAGAGTCGATGAAATTCAGATGTATTAGTACTTTAGTTATACTTTTAACATGTAGTTCTTGGGCATTCGGAAATGAAGATCTAGTTGAAAGAAAAATTCCAATGTGCGATTACACTAGCCTCATGATTAATGTACCGTCAACTGTCAAAGTAGTTGCCAGAGGTGTGTCGTCTGGTAGCGTCAAAGGTGTCAGTGAAGAGTTAGATACTCTGAAATATACGTGTGATAATGACAAGCTAGAAATCAGCACTAATACCAAGATTAAAATAAAAGAAGGTTTTATCTTTGAGTTTGTCAATGGTTCAATCAATACTCTAACGTTTAATGGAAAGCAAAATGCTTACATTACTGAGTTAGATGCTAAATACTTTCATCTTGCAATTAATGGCTTTGGTCAGTCATTACTATCCGGTCATGTTGAACATTTCATTGTTTCGTTAAATGGTGCCGCTCAAGTGGAAGCGTCATCATTAGAGTCACAATCCGGAAAAATAAATGTAAGTGGCTCAGGTTTAGTTAAAATAAATGTAGTTTCCGAACTAGATGCGAAGGTGAATGGTTCGGGGCGTATTGAGTATTTAGCGAAACCCAATAGCCTGGAAACGCATGTTAATGACAGTGGTTCAATATCATTAAGCCAATAGGCATCAAAAATAGCACAAAGCATAAGTTTACAGGGAGTATGAATGAACTTTAATCAAGCCACTTTAGCGGTTCATGATATCGACTTAGCTGTTGATTTTTATAAAAAGCTTGGATTAATCCAGATTGTTGAAGATGAACACTATGCACGCTTTTCATTTCCAGAGGGAGAATCAACTTTCTCTATCTACCTAGATAAAGACAAAAAGGGGTTAGATTGCCGGGGAGTTGTTTACTTTGAACATCAAGAACTTGATGGGCTTGTTGCGGACTTAAAAAGAAAAGGAATCAAATTCGAACAAGAACCGATAATGCAGCCATATCTTTGGAAAGAAGCCGTTTTAAGTGATCCTTCTGGTAACAAAATTAAATTGTATTGGGCTGGAGAAAATCGCCTTAATCCCCCATGGAGATTGGAACAAAGCGCTTAATAAATTATTCAAGAGGGATTCGTAATACATGTGACGTTTGCAATGCATTGTGTTTATGGCGTTTCCTGCGGGCTGTATGGTATTGCTTACACCGTGACAAGGCGTTAATGATCAGGGAAGAAATGGTGAAAAATGTAGAGTTGAGAGATCCAGCTAAAGGATTAGGGAAAGAATGTGAAACCGTACTTAGAACAGTACCTGATTGGTTTGGTAGAGAGGACGTTTTGCTCACATATGTAGGTCAGATTGACGAGCTAGATACATATACAGCGTGGTTCAAAGGCCAATTAATCGGATTCTTTTCGGTAAATTGTCATAATGAGCATTCCGCAGAGTTACATGTATTAGCTGTGAGTATGGACTATCATCGCCAAGGTGTTGGTAGTGCCTTATACTCAGCCGTAGAGTCTGACCTAAAGGCTAAAGCAATAAAGTTTGTTCAAGTGAAAACTTTAGGTGTCTCAATGAATGATCTTAACTATGAAAAAACGCGGCAGTTTTATATGGCATTAGGTTTTTACCCGCTTGAGGAAATTCCTGACTTTTGGGGGAAAGGCACTCCATGTTTACTCATGGTCAAGCGCATTTAACCAACTGTTTAAAATCACTCGTAACGCGAGGACATTTTTACTTTGCCTCACAGTTTGTGTGTAAGGTGTTTTTCAGAGGCTTAGGTATTGCGTTATTCGCCCTTAATAGAGGGTTATATCATTGGAGGAAAATCAATGAGGGCACCATTTCAAGTATTAGTCTTACCCTATCAAATGACCGATAACGTACCTCGTTTTTTAATTGCACTTAGAAGTGATAATGGCGTATGGCAAGCCATTTCAGGTGGCGGTGAAGATAGTGAGTCATTAGTCGAGGCAGCAAAGCGGGAATTAGCCGAAGAAACTAAGTTAGTTGGCAGTAATTGGCAGCAACTTGACTCAATGTGCATGCTTCCCAAAGTTTTCTATTCCGGACACGAAAACTGGGCAGGCCATCAATATGTGATCCCTGAATATTCTTTTTCAGTTCAAGTCACTAGCGAACCTCAATTATCAAACGAACATACAGAATATCGTTGGTGTAGTTACCAAGAAGCCAATAAGTTGCTGAAATACGACTCAAACAGAATTGCTTTGTGGGAAACCCATGAAAGGCTCAGAAGCACTAGTTGAAAAATACATAACAAAGTGTTCGTGAAGGGCGTCCAGACCATTCGTTCTGCCCTTCTTTAAAATTTAGTCAAACAAAAGGAGTCTGTTTTGACGATCAAAGTGACATTTCTTAACTCTTCAGGAAAGTTAAGTAAATACACAGATTCATTAAATCAAGGAATAGATAAAACGCTAACCAGGGTCGGTGAGTTTTTTGAATTGTCCGAAATTGATATCACTGTTTCTCCCTTCCAGAAAGGTGAAGAGTCACCGTCCGGTTTGGGAGGTTATGCTTTAAGCGAACATAGAGTCGAGTTACTCATTGATTGCAATCGTGATGATATGGATAGGGTGATTGAAGCGGAGTTGATGGAGGTTCTGGCGCATGAACTTCATCATTGCTTGAGGATGAGCTTCCATGTACCTTCTGTCACCCTCTCTCAACAGTTGGTCATGGAGGGACTGGCTTGTCATTTCGAGCACACTGTTACCAATGGCAAACAATCCTTTCTATTTAAAGATTTGCAAGATTATGATTGGCGTCGTGGACTAAAAAAAATGAGCCACCTGTTAGACGTCAGTGACTTCTCGTTAGATAAGCTATTTTTAGGTTCTCACCCAGAAGAATATCCGAAATATGCAGGGTATTGGATTGGTTTTAATTTGGTTTCTGAATATTTAAAGACTCATCAGACTAAGGAAGTCGATATCGTGGGTCTGGATGCTAAATACTTTATTGAGCCCCTTATTTTTAAACCCCTTACATAAAAGCATAACCAGTATTGTGCTTCAGTTTCATCTGTAAACAAAACAAGGGCTAGACGGGCTTGTAACACGTTGATGCCCCTAACACGGTTACATAGGCTCCCGGTTGTTTTGCGTACGCTGGATATCGGTGAGGAGAACTTTCGAACGTGTTATTATTTTGTGAATTAACACATTGCCTTGGTGCTCCTCACCGGGGATACTTAAACTATATTTTGTTCAACCAATGCCATAGAAAGATTGCGGTGGACGTGAATTTACAAGAAATAACGAAAGACAATTGGGTCGATATGATTGACCTTGAAATAGCGACAGAACAAGAAAAATACGTAGCTCTTCCATCAGAGGCGATTGCAGCATCCAAATTTTATGACTACTACGTTAACCGTGGTGTTTATCTTGGAGACAAACCAATTGGTTTTATCCAGTATCATCGAAACTACAATGATGGGAAGTACAACGAAATTTTCATCGACCAATTGCTCATTGACGTAAGTGTTCAAGGACAAGGCTATTAGTCAGAATCTGTAAAACTTGTGCTAGCGGAAATCAAAAAGTTGAAGGCATTAACTCAGTCTCTATTGTTACATCAAAGGTCATGATGTAATGAAAATTTTTTCGATCGATTTAATTTCAACGCCATTTAGCAAGATGAATTCGATGAAACAATTATGGAGTTGCATTTTACCTAACTAAACTTTTCAAGTGTGGTATACATGCGTGAAATTTACGAATAACCTTTTATCGCGGTGATAACTTTCATGGAGGAAACTGATTGAAATTTCCAGAACTACAAACAGAACGCTTAACGCTTTCGCAATTAGCTTCTCAGGATGTATCGCGTATTTTCCTACTATTTTCCAATAATGATGTAGTCAAATACTATGATATTGAAGCCTTTACCGATTCATCACAGTCGATACGTTTGATTGATCACATGCAGCAGAGATTTGAATCAAAGTCTGGTATTCGGTGGGGGATTCGGCTGAAAGACACCAATGAATTGGTTGGCACTTGTGGCTTTAATTCATGGAATATCGGGATGAAATCAGCGGTTATTGGTTATGACTTATTACCCTCTTTCTGGGGTAAAGGAATTGCGACTGAAGCCATTAAACAGATTGTAAATCAAGCGTTTTGGGGTGCACTGCCATGTGGGAAATTAAATAGGATTCAGGCTGATACCATACCAGGCAACATAGCTTCAGAATCAATACTGCTCAAACTAGGCTTTAAAGAAGAAGGTATTCGGCGTCAGAGTGGATACTGGAAAAATCAGTTCCATGATTTAAAGTGTTTTGGGTTAATTAGCAGTGAGTTCATAGATAGTTAAAAGGCATGCAGAGGGGCTACCAACACGCAGCATTTTCAGTCAATTTGAACCTTCGTGATTACGATCGACACAATTGAGTTTGGAGACTATGCGTTGCCAGCCCCTTCGCCGGGTGTTAGGCTCAATCAGTACAGTTAGAGATACACATGGAAATTTTCACCTCACTGTAGGCGTCAATAATGTGCTGAACATCAATTTTCCGACCCAGTTGTACACGTTGGTAATGATTTAACGTCTGATTCAAATACTCTTTGGCTGTCTCAAGTTGTTTGATTGAACCAGGACGCCACATTTGGCTTCCGACTGGCGTAATGCTTTCCGTATTCTCGCTTGCCGATGAAACAAGAATAACCTCATAGAAGCGATGATTCTCTTTGATTAAAGCTTCTTGCTTTAAATCAAGCTGAAGTTCTATGAGTTTCTGTCGCAGAGAAAAGTGGTGATGTACCGGACACAATAAAAAATCGATGTTTAAGGTTGGGTGTTGGGTACAAATAGCCTCAACAAACTGAGCGGTGAGATCACCTCCAACACCAGCGATGATCACTAAGTGGCTGCCCTCATAACGTTGTAAAGGGAGCTGTGAGACATCCAAACAGTGAGTTTCCCACGCTGAATCAGTAAAGTAACGGCTCAATTTGTTTTCGAGCGAATCGATTAAATCCGGCACAATATCAACAAAATGAACCTTGGCCCCAGCTTGTTTAGACAGCAAGGAAGCACCAAGAAATCCGTGATCACAGCAACAATCCCAAATGTGGGTATAGTGAGGCTCTACCATTTGTTCAACTAGTTTCAATCGGTTGCTAAGCTTCAATCGGTTGCTCTGGTTCAAGGTGGTTCTCTACTCAGTGTTTGAAAAATGCGTATTGTAAATATTTTTTTGCGTTTAGCGAGTCAGAATCAGCTCACAAGGATTTAGGACTCTAACATTCATTTTCATATCCGAAGAAAATCCGTTCTCACAAAAGCACTTACGTTTTTTTTTCTACCTCATTTTTGGTGGTTCAGATTTGCAAGCTGTCAGCTTTCACCGCCAGCAAGGTCATCAGTCATTACACGTTGTCCCCTCTCTATTTTTTCACCTATGCGGCACTTTTTTCTTGGTCTGCCCAGTTTCAGCGCGGGTGTACTTTGCCTTCTGCCCATTAACATTAAAATCCGGCAAAGTATTCTTGCCATTTCCGTCATTTAACCCCGTCCAAGAAAAGCGCTAAATAACCACCAGAACAAAAAGAAAACAAAAGGTGATTCAATGCGCTCTTACCCTAGAATCAACATTCATTTAGATACGATCACAGAAAATACCCGTCAGATGGTCACCGCATGTGCCGCTCATGGTGTCACACCTGCCGGTGTCACCAAACTGGCTTGCGCTCTGCCTGAAGTCGGTAATGCTATCCTCGCCGGTGGCATTACCCTGCTGGCAGATTCACGCCTCAGCAACCTCAAAAAACTCCAGCCGCTGCGTGCCCAGACCCTGCTTTTGCGCCTGCCGGCCCTGAGCGAAGTGGAAGAGGTTGTGCAATTTGCCGATATTTCCCTGAACTCTGAACGCGTCACTCTTCAGGCGTTGTCCGAGGCAGCACGGGCTCTGGGAAAACGCCATCAGGTTATCGTGATGCATGACCTCGGGGATCTGCGGGAAGGTGGTTTCTATGAAGAAGAAACCCTGTCACTGTGCCGGGAGGCCACCCGTTTACCGGGTATTGAACTCGTCGGGCTGGGTACCAACCTGGCTTGCTATGGGGGGGTCGAACCGACAACCGCCAATCAAAACCAACTGCTCGCCCTCGCCCGTCAGGTCGAAAAAGAAAATGGCCTGCACCTGAGCTATATCTCCGGGGCCAGCTCAGCCGGACTGGGCCTGATGATGCGCCACGAACTGCCCGCCGGCATCAATCAGCTACGGCTGGGAGCGTCCCTGCTGATGGGCATAGGCCTCAATGACGATCCGGTACCGCACACCCGTCAAGACACCTTTCAACTTGAGGCCGAGATCATTGAGATCAAAGTCAAGCCGTCTGTACCGGTTAATTCCACTGCGCTTGATGCTTTCGGTAACAAGCCGGAGTTTGTCGACCGCGGCTTGCGTCGCCGGGCCCTGTGTGCCATCGGCAAGCAGGATGTTGATATCCATGAACTGATGCCGGTTGATAACCAGATCATTATTGTGGGGGGCAGCAGTGACCACCTCATTTTGGATATTGACGACTGCGAGCAGCACTACGAAATCGGCAGTACCGTTAAATTCAACCTGTCATACGGCGCCGTGCTGCAGTGCATGACCTCGGAGTATGTGTATAAGCACATGATCTAACAAAGCGGTTTATCCAAGCCGCTGTTCAGAACCCGAGACTCAAGCGATGTCACTTAATCGATGTAAACCAAGCAACTGACCTCTGAACCCGCAGCCCGGAACGGGCTGCTAAGGAAGCACCATGTTAAAAATAAAAAAGTTTCCCAATACCTTTACTATCCTGTTCTTCCTGATCGCCATGTTTGCCATGCTGACCTACATGCTGCCAGCAGGAAAATACATTCGTGAAATGAACCCTCAACTGGGGCGAGAAGTGCCGGTACCCGGTTCTTACCATGTCATTGACAGTTCCCCGCAGGGGCTATTTGATACCCTGATGGCACCTATTTCCGGCTTTTACGATCCAGTGTCAGGCGTCATCGGCGCGATTGATGTCAGCCTGTTTGTCCTGATGGTCGGCGGCTTCCTCGGAATCGTCACCAAAACCGGGGCAATTGATACCGGGATTGCCCGTATCATGGTGCTGCTCAAGGGGCGGGAAATCTATATGATCCCGATCCTGATGGTGCTGTTCGCTTTAGGTGGCACCTCGTACGGCATGGCCGAAGAATCCCTCGCCTTTTATGGTTTGCTCATACCCATTTTTATGACCGCGCGTTTTGACCCGCTGGTTGCCGTCTCCGTGATCTTTATCGGGACAGGGATTGGCACCCTTGGTTCTACCATCAACCCGTTCGGCACCGTTATCGCGTCCAACGCGGCCAGCGTCGATTTTATCAGCGGTATCGAACTGCGTTTTGTGATTCTGGCTGTCGCCCTGTTTGTGGGTTGTGCCTACGTCATGCACTATGCCCGCAAAGTGCAGCGTGATCCGAACGCCTCGTTGATTGCCCACCTACGTAAAGACCATGAAGCCCACTTTCTGGCGGGCAAACCTACTGGCGATAACCTGGCCCCTCTGACTCTGGCACAGAAAGGTGTACTTGTTCTGTTCATTCTGACCTTCGCCATCATGATTTACGGGGTATCCGTCCAAGGATGGTGGATGGCAGAAATGGCCACTCTGTTTATTTTCATGGGGATTTTATGCGGTCTGGTCGGACGTTTGAAAGAAGACGAATTGATTAACTCGTTTGTTGCCGGGGCTGCCGACCTAATTGGGGTGGCACTGATTGTCGGGGTTGCCCGCGGGATTGTCGTGGTCATGGAAGCGGGGAATATTACCGATACCATTCTGAGCTACGCGGAAACGCTGGTCGCCGGTAAAAGCAGTATTCTGTTCATCAATACGGTTTACTGGATTGAAATGTTGCTGTCGTTTATTGTGCCGTCAACATCCGGACTGGCCGTGATGAGTATGCCAATCCTTGCGCCACTGAGTGACTTTGCCAACACCGGCCGTGATTTGGTCGTGACTGCCTTCATGAGTGGCATCGGGACTGTTCTGTTTATCACCCCCACTTACGGGGTACTGATGGGCGGCTTGGCGATTGCCAAAATTCCGTACATCACCTGGCTGAAGTTTATCGGTCCATTGGTCGCATTCTTCGTGGTACTGAACGGTATTGTACTGTCAATCGGCGCAACCCTTTAAAATAAGAGAAGCCTTGGCACCAGCATTGATGTCGCTTGGCAGTTTATCTGGAAAGGCAAAGTACCACACAGCATAAACCACACGCCTATGCATCTATGCATCTATGCAGTAGCGCATTAACGCAATAACGTAAAACGCACCACCGCCGCACCGTCCCAGCCTTGTCAGGACGGTGCGGTTGTTTTCTGACTGAATCTCGCCTGAACTTGTCTGTTTTTTCATCACACACTGTCCTGAAAGCTGGCATACTCGATGAAGCCGGCGCACTGCACTAAGGTAATAAAACAGTAGCCGGACATCTTCAGTTTCCGGGAGGCAACCATGAACAAACGTATTCACCTGACAGCCTGTTTATTGTCTGGCGCATTCTTCGCCGGGTTAAGCTCTTCAGCATGGGCAGAGCCAGATTTCACCTTTCAATCTCCCCCTGCCGTCGTTGTCTGGAGCCAGACCGACACATACCGCGATGTTGAAGCCGTCGACGAAGTGCAGTCGCGTTTTGAGCAGCGGGTCTTTAAACAAATATCAGCGTTTTTCGGTGAGGCCGCCAAATCCAAACTGACCGGCGAAGAGACACTGTATATAGAAGTCACCAACCTGGATCTGGCTGGTGATGTACGATTTCGGCCGGGAGTCACTCGCGAATTGCGCATTCTGGATGACCTGACGCCTCCCCGCATCACATTTAGCTACAAAATGATGAAGGGTGAGCAGGTGCTCAAGCAGGGTGACGAAAAACTCTCCGACATCAACTACCTCAATAGCGTTATCGGCCCGGCAAGAGATCGGCCTTTTGCCTATGAAAACCAGTTAATTAAAAACTGGGTAAAGAAAACACTTTGAATCGAGTAATGGCCTGACATCCCCGACATCAGGCCCCATCGACTATTCAGGCGAAGTAACTGCTTTATTTTTGTTACTGGTGCGCACAGCTATCACCGCGCGCTTCAAATCGGTTTTTCCTCCTGCCAGCCCTTGTACTGAGCATATTACGCCGGGTAGTGAAAACTCTCAGCCCGGCGCTCACCACCCAAACCTGCCGTCAGAGAGTGAGCATTTGATCACAAGATAGATCATATGTTCGCAGCGGTAATTCCTGAACACCGATAAACAGTCAACATAAATTCACCATATTTCGTTCACCCACTGAGGATTATATGGCTGTAATGAGATCCCATCGGTGTTTATCTGGAATTTTCATTGACAAAGTTTCATAAAATGCTAATTATCGAAGCATCAATTGTTCTTCATAGATCCATTTGCTCAACATCAGGATATGATGGTTAGGGGCGGAATATGAAGGAAACGTAATCGCGGATTTACTAGCTACACTTTAGGCTAGGTCGAGACAAGCCCACACAGATTAAGGTCGAGAGATATGAGCACTAAATTGGAACAACTGCGCGCGCTGACTACTGTTGTTGCTGACACCGGCGACATCGATGCTATTAGCAAGTACAAACCTCAGGACGCGACCACTAACCCTTCACTGATCCTGAAAGCCGCTCAAATCGAAGAGTACGCCCCGCTGATTGAACAGGCCATTGCTTACGCAAAAGCACAAAGCGATGACAAACAACAGCAAATTGCTGATACCTGTGACATGCTGGCAGTAAACATCGGTAAAGAAATCCTGAACGTGATTCCTGGCCGTATCTCGACTGAAGTTGATGCTCGTCTGTCTTACGACACTGAAGGCAGCATCAAGAAAGCCCGTCAACTGATCAAAATGTACAATGATGCCGGTATCTCGAATGACCGCATCCTGATCAAACTGGCTTCGACCTGGGAAGGTATCCGCGCTGCAGAAGTACTGGAAAAAGAAGGCATCAACTGTAACCTGACCCTGCTGTTCTCATTTGCCCAGGCACGTGCGTGTGCAGAAGCCGGTGTTTTCCTGATCTCGCCATTCGTTGGCCGTATCATGGACTGGTACAAAGCCAAAGAAGGCCGTGATTTCGAGCCATCAGAAGATCCAGGCGTACTGTCTGTAACCAGCATCTACAACTACTACAAAGAACACGGTTACAACACTGTGGTAATGGGTGCGAGCTTCCGTAACACGGGTGAAATCCTGGAACTGGCAGGCTGTGACCGCCTGACCATCAGCCCGCAACTGCTGCAAGAGCTGGAAGAAGCTCAAGGCGACGTTGTACAGAAACTGACTCCGGCGACCAACATTAAAGAGCGTCCAGCAGCAATGACACACGCTGAGTTCCTGTGGGATCACAACCAAGACCCAATGGCGGTTGAGAAGCTGGCCGAAGGTATCCGCAACTTCGCGGTTGACCAGGGCAAGCTGGAAGCAATGATTGCTGAGCGCCTGTAAGCGTTAATGAAATTTCAGAAAGCGGCCCTTCATCGCCGCTTTCTTCCTTTTTTATCGACTCAAATTCTATAGTGGAAACCAATATGGAACGTAAAGAACTGGCCAATGCAATCCGTGCCCTGAGCATGGACGGTGTGCAACAAGCTAACTCTGGTCACCCGGGTGCCCCAATGGGTATGGCTGACATCGCCGAAGTGCTTTGGCGTTCACACATGAACCACAACCCTCAGAACCCGCAGTGGGCTGATCGCGACCGTTTCGTCCTGTCGAACGGCCACGGCTCGATGCTGATTTACTCTCTGCTTCACCTGACCGGTTACGATCTGTCTATCGATGATCTGAAAAACTTCCGTCAGCTGCACTCGAAAACCCCGGGTCACCCTGAGTACGGTTACGCACCGGGTATCGAAACGACGACTGGTCCGCTGGGTCAGGGCATCACCAATGCCGTAGGTATGGCGATTGCGGAAAAAGCACTGGCTGCGCAGTTCAACAAAGACGGCCATGACATCGTTGACCACTTCACCTACGTGTTCATGGGCGACGGCTGTCTGATGGAAGGCATCTCTCACGAAGCGTGCTCACTGGCCGGTACTCTGGGCCTGGGCAAACTGATCGCATTTTGGGATGACAATGGCATTTCTATCGACGGTCACGTGGAAGGCTGGTTCTCCGACGACACACCAAAACGTTTTGAAGCATACGGCTGGCACGTTATTCCAGCGGTTGACGGTCACGATTCTGACGCGATCAACGCGGCAATCGAAGCGGCGAAAGCCGACCCTCGTCCAACCCTGATTTGTACTAAGACCATCATCGGTTTCGGTTCACCAAACAAAGCTGGCTCACACGACTGTCACGGTGCACCACTGGGCCACGACGAAATCGCGGCTGCCCGTGAATTCCTGTGCTGGAACCACGGTCCGTTTGAAATCCCGGCAGACATCTACGCTGAGTGGGATGCAAAAGAAGCGGGCGCTGCCAAAGAAGCGACCTGGAACGACAAGTTCGCGGCGTACCAAGCGGCTTACCCTGAGCTGGCTGCTGAGTACAAGCGCCGTGTCAACGGTGAGCTACCAGCGAACTGGGAAGAAGCGACCAGCGCAATCATTGCTGAGTTGCAAGCCAACCCAGCGAACATCGCATCCCGTAAAGCGTCTCAAAACGCGCTGGAAGCGTTCGGTAAACTGCTGCCGGAATTCATGGGCGGCTCAGCTGACCTGGCACCGTCTAACCTGACCATGTGGTCTGGCTCGAAGTCTCTGGAAGCGGGTGACTTCTCGGGTAACTACATCCATTACGGTGTACGTGAATTCGGCATGACTGCGATCATCAACGGTATCGCCCTGCACGGCGGTTTCGTGCCTTACGGTGCCACCTTCCTGATGTTCATGGAATACGCCCGTAACGCAATGCGCATGGCCGCTCTGATGAAAATTCAGAACATCCAAGTGTACACGCACGACTCTATCGGTCTGGGTGAAGACGGTCCGACGCACCAGCCGGTTGAGCAAATGGCGTCTCTGCGCCTGACGCCGAACATGAGCACATGGCGTCCGTGTGACCAGGTTGAGTCTGCGGTTGCCTGGAAACTGGCTATCGAGCGTAAAGACGCGCCATCAGCGCTGATCTTCTCGCGTCAGAACCTGGCGCAGCAAGAGCGCTCTGAGGTTCAGGTGGCTGACATCGCGAAGGGTGGTTACATCCTGAAAGATTGTGCTGGCAAACCTGAGCTGATCCTGATCGCGACCGGCTCTGAAGTGGAGCTGGCTGTGAACGCAGCAGCGGAACTGACTGCCGAAGGCAAGCTGGTTCGCGTGGTCTCTATGCCATCGACTGACACGTTCGACAAGCAAGACGCGGCATACCGCGAAACAGTGCTGCCATCAGACGTGACAGCACGTATCGCTATCGAAGCGGGTATCGCAGATTTCTGGTACAAGTACGTCGGTTTCGACGGCCGCATCATCGGCATGACCAGCTTCGGTGAATCTGCACCGGCTGGCCAACTGTTCGAAATGTTCGGCTTTACCACTGAGAATGTCGTCAGCACAGCGAAAGAGCTACTGGCGTAATTCCCGGTTGGCGTCAGCACGCCGACTTTCAAAATAAAGAATCAAACCCGGCTACTGGCCGGGTTTGTTTTTCTGCCGCGGGGTCATTGCGGTTTGGGCCTCCGGTTTTATCCCCTTTCGACTTTCCTTCTCATACCCATCTTATTCCCCCTCCTATGCCCTCTGGCATTTCACCTGATTTTTTTTCGTTACTGATTTCTTTGCATCTATTTTTGCTGCTTTTTATCTTCTGCTCCCTGCTGGCGAATACCGATTCTGATCGCACTTCTGTGAAACGACTCTCTGGGACAGTGGGTTTAAGGTCGCTTGTGCGCCATCTCACTCGCGGTCGGCCGCGCTGCATTAGCAATTCCGTCCAGCCCCAGATCATCGCGCAGGTGCTCGGGGATATCTGACAGATACTGCAAATTTCGGCGCTGCTGTCGCCAGCTTTTCAATAAAGACAACCCACGCTTAACTGAGTTAACCACTTGCTTAACGGTCGGAAATACAGGGTCATACATTGTCATCATCTTTTAATCGCCTATTCATCTAAAATGTATGATTTATTTTTGTTCACCGACGACGTATGCTCAAACGATTGATTCTGGCACTCAGTTAAGGAAAACTTATGTCAATACCGAGTGACCCGCACAAACGTATGCCCCCGTTGCAAGGTTTGTATTATTTCTATCAGGCGGCGCACCTTGGCAGCTTTAAAGCCGCAGCGGATGCCCTGTTCGTGACGGCGGCGGCCATCAGCCAGCAAATCCGGCTGCTGGAAGAATGGCTGGGAACGCCCCTGTTTTATCGCCAGCACCGCAAGGTGGTGCTGACCCCTGAGGGGGCGATTTTGTTCGAGCACACGCAACAAGGATTTAGCTCGATCCAGAATGGCGTATGGCTGATAAATAACGACCCTGAGCCGCACAGACTGGCACTCTCGACCCTGCCCTCCTTTTCCCAACATTGGCTGGTTCCGCGTATGACCAGTTTCCGGGAAGCACACCCGTCGCTGTCCGTTCTGGTGGAATCCAAAAATGAGCTGAATTCCTTTGAAAAATCATCCGTTGACCTTTGTATTCGCTACGGGAAAGGCCAGTATGCCGGACTAACCAGTCAATGGCTGATGGACGACCTGCTTTACCCGGTTTGCCACCCGCTTTATCAGGCGCAGCATCAGCTCCACACGGTCGATGACTTGCAACGCGCTCACCTGATTGGCGATATCTGGCCGGATATGGACTGGGGGCGCTGGCTGTCACTGGTCGGTGCCAGAGGCGGCTGCTCAGCATTGGCCTATGACGGTGCCAATTATGTGCTTGAAGGGGCATTATCGGTTCAGGGAGTGGCACTGGCTCGCCACAGTCTGGCCCACCGCTATCAGGAAGAAGGGAAACTGGTCAGAATAGGCAACATTGCCGTGAGGCCGGCTTTTCGCTATCACCTGTGTGCGCCTGAGGGATATTTCCGCCGCGAGAAAGTCATCCAGTTTTGCGAATGGATCCGCCAGCAGGCTGACGACTTCCGGCAAACCTGGCCTGCGGAGCTGACAATTATCGAGGGGTAAGCTGTAACGTCAGGTTGAGCACCCTCTTTCACATTGCCGATCAAACTCCCAACCGATAAGTCAGGTATGGCACTCGCCCCGCTCGCCATCAAACCGCAGCGGGGCAAGTGTCAACACAGCGACGATTTCACCCAGATACTACGACTTCACCCAGATACTACGACCTCACCCAGATGCTGCCGTCTTCCACTTTGACCGACCAGGTTGCAAGACTGATCGCCGGCTGTTCCAGGCACTGCCCGGTGCGCAAATTGAAATGCTGTTTGTAGAGGGGCGAGGCCACGCACAGCTCTCCCTTGAGATCGCCAACAATTCCCCGCGCCATCACATAAGCCTTCCCGATAGGGTCCCAGTTATCCAGCGCGAAAACAGCAGGATCCTGAGTCGGTACGTAAAACAGCGCCAGTTGCTGGCCGTTTACAATCGCGCCCATCCCGGTGTTCGCCACCAGCGCATCCAAACCACAGATTTTTATCCAGCTCATACTTCCTCCCTGGCAGCCGCTGCAACCGCACTGTCTGCCGCTTTGCTACCTTTTGTCTTTAGGTCTAGCTGCCGGACAGGGATACGCTGCCCGCGTTCGCGCTGATACGCTGGGGGGGAAATCAATGCTTGAGATTGCCCGTCTGCCTCCTGACTTTCTGCGTTAACAAAACGGCGGAACCGGGCCAATTTATCCGGTGTAGATAACGTGGTTTTCCACTCACACTGGTAGGTGTCCACCACATGGGCCATCTGCTGCTCCAGCTCGGCATGAATCCCCAGGCTGTCATCCACCACCACGCGACGTAGGTAGTCCAGCCCGCCGTCGAGGCTTTCCAGCCAGACGGAGGTGCGCTGTAAACGATCTGCCGTCCGGATATAAAACATCAGCACCCGATCAATCAGCCGCACCAGATCTTCCGTCGACAAATCCGAAGCGAGTAAATCCGCATGGCGCGGCCGCATACCGCCGTTACCACAGACATACAGATTCCAGCCTTTGTCTGTGGCAATCACACCAATGTCCTTACTTTGCGCTTCGGCACATTCGCGGGTACAGCCCGATACAGCAAATTTGAGCTTATGGGGTGAGCGCAGTCCCTTGTAGCGGTTTTCGAGCATGATGGCGAGGCCGATGGAGTCATCGACCCCGTAACGGCACCAGGTCGAGCCGACACAAGATTTCACCGTTCGGAGTGATTTGCCGTAGGCATGGCCGGTTTCAAAACCGGCATCAATCAGCGCTTGCCAGATATCCGGCAGTTGCTCAAGCTGAGCTCCGAACAGATCGACCCGCTGACCGCCGGTGATCTTGGTGTAAAGGTCATATTTTTTGGCCACTTCGCCGAGCACGATCAGTTTGTCCGGGGTAATTTCCCCGCCGGGGATACGCGGCACAACCGAATAACTGCCGTCTTTTTGCATATTTGCCAAAAATGCATCATTGGTGTCCTGCAAAGGCTGGTGCTGAGGTTCCAGCACATGCTCATTCCACAATGAGGCAAAGATGGACGCTGCGGCAGGCTTACAAATATCACAGCCCAGCGCATGACTTGTGTTTTGGTGATGATTCAGATTCGAGCCCTGGCCATAACGGCTGATCAGTGTTTCAAAATTGCGGATTTTTTCTACCCGAGCCAAATGAAACAATTCCTGACGGGTAAAGGCAAAGTGCTCACAAAGATGCTGGTTCACTTCCATTCCGAGCGCCGCCAACTCTTCATCGAGAATGGTTTTCACCATGGTGCTACAGCCGCCACAACCGGTGCCGGCCTTGGTGCAACTTTTCAGTTCTGACAGCTCATGCATCCCGGCCTGCACCGCCGCCGTAATATCACCCCGGGTCACGTTGTGGCAGGAACAGATCATGGCTCCGGGATCCTGTTTGCCTTTCAGCACCGAGCAGTCAAACAGCAGCTCCGCCGGGTGAGCAGGCAGTGGCATCTGATTCAGGTAACATTGCAGCAAAGCGTCGTAATCCTGATTATCACCAATCAGGATAGCCCCCAACAGCTGATCACCCGTTTCATTGACCACCAGCTTTTTGTATACGCCGGCACGCATGTCCTGCAGCACCATTTCCTGACAATCGTCGCCCTGACCGAGCGAGTTGCCAATAGCTGCCACATCGACGCCCAGCAGCTTCAGTTTGGTGCTCATATCAGCACCGCCGAACGTCGCATCACCGCCGAGGATCTGATCTGCCACAATACGCGCCATACTGTACCCCGGGGCGACCAAGCCGAAAATACGCTGCTGCCACAAGGCACATTCGCCAATTGCGTAAATATTGGGATCGCTGGTCTGACAGGCATCATTGATCACGATACCGCCGCGTTCACCCACCGCCAGCCCGCCCTTCCGGGCGAGGGAGTCCTGCGGGCGGATCCCGGCCGAGAACACAATCACGTCCACCTCCAGCGGATCGTGCTCCTTAAAGTTCATTCGGTGATAAGCCGTCTCCCCATCCGAAATAGAAGTGGTCGCCCGGTTGGTGTGAACCTGCACACCCAGCTCCGACACTTTGCTGCGCAACAACGCGCTACCTGCGTCATCAATTTGTACCGGCATCAGGCGCGGCGCGAACTCTACCACATGGGTTTCCAGCCCGAGCAACCGCAGGGCATTGGCCGCTTCCAGCCCCAACAACCCGCCCCCTACGACAGCGCCGCTTCTGGCACCGGTACACGCGGTTTTGATTGCCGATAAATCGTCTAAAGTCCGGTAGACAAAACAGTTATTCCTGTCGCTGCCGGTTAAAGGTGGCACGAACGGGTAGGATCCTGTTGCCAATACCAGCTTGTCATAGGCCAGCTGGCTGTCGCCCGCCAGCGTGACCCGCTTTTTCTCACAATCAATAGCCACGACCGGCTCGCCCAGCAGCAGTTCAATGCCGTTTTCCTGATACCAGGCTTCGCTGCTCAGCAGCAGCGCGTGATGATCATTGCCGGAAAAAAGGGAGGACATATGTACCCTGTCGTACGCGACAAAGCGTTCCTCGCCCAGCACCACAATCTGATAACGTTGCTGGGCATTTTTCGCCACCAACTGCTCAATCAGGTGATGGCCAACCATGCCGTTACCCACCACCAGTAATTTTTCTCTTTGCATCAACATTTTGCTCTCCTGCCTGTTGGCTGCCATCAGCCACTCTGCCTTAACGCGGATTTTCCGTATCCCAATCGGCAGTCATTACGCCACACGTTGCTTGCCGGCCTTGTCGCCAATCGCCTCGACCTTGCGCTGTTTTTCGTAAAGAAAGCGAAGCACGCTCTGGCGCAGGCGCTGATAAACCGGATCGTCCGCCAGCGCGACCCGTTCACGCGGTCTAGGCAGGTTGATATCCAACACTTCACCAATGGTGGCCGCCGGGCCATTGCTCATCATCACAATGCGATCAGACAGCAGTACCGCCTCGTCCACATCGTGGGTGATCATGATGACGGTGTTGTTCAGTTCGGCCTGAATCGCCATCAGGGCATCCTGCAAATGGGCTCGGGTCAGAGCATCCAATGCCCCGAACGGTTCATCCATCAGCAAGACTTTGGGCTGCATCGCCAGTGCCCGAGCAATACCGACCCGCTGTTTCATCCCGCCGGAAATTTCGTCCGGCCTTTTGTCATGGGCATGCTCCATCTGCACCAGTGTCAGGTAGTGCATCACCGCTTCCCGGATCGCCGCAGCGGGCTTGCCTTTACTAATCTGCTTCACCGCCAGCTCGACGTTCTGGTACACGGTCAGCCAGGGCAGCAGCGCATGGTTTTGAAATACCACCGCTCGCTCAGGTCCCGGCCCGTCGATTTCCCGCCCTTCGAGGATCACCCCGCCGTCTGTCGGCTCCAGCAGTCCGGCCACCAGATTCAGCACGGTCGATTTACCACACCCGGAATGGCCAATCAGAGAGATGAACTCGCCTTGGTTGATGGTGAAATTGACGTCTTTGAGTGCCACAAACTCACCGCCAGGCGTCGGAAAGCGCATTCCCAGATAACTGAGTAACAAATATTCGCGTGACATAGTGTTCTCCTTACTTCCGCTGCCTAACGCAGGCTGAGCTGTTTATTCCAGGAAAAATGGCGTTGCAGACTGAGCATGCCGCGATCCAGCAACAGCCCGATAAAACCGATGGTCACAACGGCGACCATGATGCGCCCGAGCGACGCCGAACTGCCGTTCTGGAATTCATCCCAGACGAATTTGCCAAGACCCGGGTTCTGGGCCAGCATTTCCGCTGCGATCAGCACCATCCAGGCCACCCCAAGCGACAGGCGCAGCCCGGTAAACACCATAGGTACCGCCGACGGCAGCACGATGGTACGGACATGCTGCCAGCGCGACAGCTTGAGCACCCGGCTGACGTTGTGGAGATCGTTATCAACACCGGTGACACCGACGGCGGTATTGATCAGGGTTGGCCAAAGGCTGCACATAGCGACGGTAAACAGGGAATTCAGAAACGATTTCGCCACCAGCGGATCATCACTGACATACACCGCGCTCACCACCATGGTGACAATCGGCAGCCAGGCCAGTGGTGAGACCGGTTTCAGCAGCTGGATCACCGGGTTGAACGCGGCATACAGCCCTTTGTTCAGACCGAGGATGATCCCCGCCGGGATAGCAATCACCGTGGCAAGCAGGAAACCGGCGGCGACGGTCAGCAAGCTGGTGCCAATCTGATCGAAAAATGTTGGTTTTCCGGTGTATTCGCGCACCCGGATTTCCGTCTGAGGATCCTGAGCCAGTCGCGCTGCGTTGCGCTTTTCCTGTCGTTCATAAAATGCGGCTTCCTGATCCCGCTCTCGCTGATGCTCTTCCACCAGCCCGCGGAATTGCTGCCAGGTCTGGATTGGCCCGGGTAACGTCCCGAGCGAGGTCTGAACCTGACTTGCCGCCAGATGCCAGACCAGTAAGAAAATCGCGATTCCCAGTAATGGCAGAGCGATCCCGCGGCTGTGCTGAATCATCCGCGCAGGTTTCGGCAATGCCGGAAGTGTAATGATTGACGCCATGATGAGTCTCCTTACAGTTTGTCGTTGCCTTTCAGCCCAATCGTGAATTGATCGAGATAGGCGTTCGGATAACGGCCATCAAAAGTGATCCGGTCGATAAAGCCCGTTTGCGGGTCGCGAAAACCATCTTCGGCGACAAAATCCGGAAAGTCTGCGGCTTTCATTTTGCCCTCATCAATCAGCGCCTCAGCGGCCTGACGGTAGATATCCGGTCGGTAGACTTTTTTCGCTATCGACATGTACCAGTCGTCAGGCTTAGCTTCGGGAATCTGTCCCCAGCGACGCATCTGCGTCAGAGTCCAGATCGCATCGCTGTAATAGGGATAAGTGGCGTGGTGACGAAAAAACACGTTGAAGTCGGGGGCCGGGCGCTTGTCGCCCTTTTCGTATTCGAAGGTGCCCGTCATGCTGTTAGCAATAACCTTGGCATCCGCTCCGACATACTGACTGCGGGCCAGCATTTTTACAGCGTCTGTCCGGTTAGCATTTTCCTGCTCGTCGAGCCAGTACGCGGCACGGATCAGCGCTTTCACCACCCGGATATGGGTATTCGGATTGGCTTCTGCCCAGGCCTTGCTGACTCCGAACACTTTTTCCGGATTATTCGGCCAGATGTCGTAATCAGTGATCACCGGTACCCCTATGCCTTTGAACACGGCCTGCTGATTCCATGGCTCTCCCACGCAGTACCCCTGAATGGTGGCGGCTTCCAACGTGGCGGGCATCTGCGGCGGCGGGGTAACACTTAGCAACACATCCGCCTGACGCTGGCCGCTGTTGTCACCCTGCTGCGGGGCGTAATAGCCGGGATGAATGCCACCGGCCGCCAGCCAGTAACGCAGTTCATAGTTATGGGTTGAGACCGGAAAGACCATGCCCATATTGAACGGCTTACCCTCAGCCTTATAAGCTTCAATCACCGGTTTGAGCACATCGGCTTTGACCGGATGATTGGGTTTGCCGTCTGCGGCTTTATCAATCTGCGGTTTAATCGCGTCCCAGACACTGTTGGCCACGGTGATGGCATTACCGTTCAGATCCATACTGAATGCCGTGATCACATCGGCTTTGGTACCGATGCCGATGGTCGCGCCAATCGGCTGACCAGCCAGCATGTGAGCACCATCCAGCTCACCATCAATCACCCGATCGAGCAGCACTTTCCAGTTCGCCTGCGCCTCCAGCGTGACGTACAGCCCTTCGTCTTCGAAATAGAAGTTCTCATAGGCCACCGCAAGTGGTGCCATGTCGGTCAACTTGATAAAGCCGAACTTCAGCTCGTCTTTTTCCGGTGGCCCTACCTTAGCCAGCACCGGCTGTGAAAACAGCCCGGCGCTGATCACACCGGCTAACATCCAGCCATTCACCTTTTCCATACCTTTTCCTCTTCCTTAGCTCGTTAATTCAAACCTGCTTCACCACTCACCCGCTAAAAGCTCAAATCCACCAACAGGTCAAACAACGTCACTGCAAACAAAAACGCCGCTTCCCCAGCGGGGGAAGCGGCGTCGCTTAATGTGTTTGAATTGTGTGTTGCCTGACTGAAATGATGCCTAGCTGAAACGGGGGCAGCCTGAAAAACTGCGTTTACCGGTCATGTTTTGCCAGTCAGTATTAATATTCCCAGCCTTCGCGTGTCCCACTCAGGAACCCTTCGGCTTACTATTGTTGACCGAGGGCCACCAAAATATTTTGCGCGATCTGACCCAGACTTTGATTGTTTTCCATCGCGGTTCGGCGTAACAGCTGATACGCCTCGGCCTCATCCAGCCCCTGTAATTTCATCAACAGTCCCTTGGCCTGCTCTACCCGTCGCCGCTCTTCCAGCCGCCGGGTGACGGTTGCCAGCTCTTTGACCAGCTGACATTGTACGGCTCTGACCTGCATGGCCCGTTCCACCCAAACACTCAGCGCCGTTGCCGAGTCGCCAGGCAGTAACACGTAGCCATTTGGCCGGGGAAGCCGATCTATGTCGTGATGATCCAGCTTGCGCACCATCACCACCAGCGGCCAGCGTTGCTCTCCCGCCTCTTCAACCAGCAGTCGCAGTTCCGCATCCGCCCGTGACCAGCTGAGCACCAACACGCTGTGTGGCAACTGGGTGAGCAGCGTCGGCAACTGGCTAAACCGGCAACCGATCACATTGTCGTACTCCACGGCCAGTTTACCGGTCAGCCTGGCCTGCTCCCGGGTGCAATCACTGCACACCAGTATATGTTTCGCTTCAGACTTCGCCATGAACCACCACTTATCCTGTCGGCCCTGACTCTTGGCCTTCACAGAGATCTAAGCAAGCAGTTCGCCACTTCCTCATACTGAGGCAAAAAACACCTCTTTAGGGGTAAGCTGGTGTTGTTTTGCTAACGTAACTGATTGATTTAAGCTTTCTCGCAAGGAGACAACGTCACCCACAATCAGCAACGCCGGAGATATCCCCTTCAGCTGTTGCCCCAGTTTGGTGAGATTGCCCAATGACGACACATGCACCTGCTCGTCCGGTGTGCTGCCTTTCACCACCACGGCCAACGGGGTGCTGCCCGGCAGCCCTCCCAACGTCAGACCGCTCTGGATCTCCTTAGCCTGCTCCAGCCCCATATAGAACACGATGGTCTGCCCGGCACCAATCAGCTGAGCCCAGGCAGGCAATGCGCCGGACACCACATGACCGGTAACCAGCGTGACCGAGCGGGAAACTTCCCGATGTGTCAGCGGAATGGATGCGGACGCAGCACAGCCGATAGCGGCCGTGATCCCGGGGATGAATTCAAACCTTATCCCGGCGGCGGACAACGCCAGCCCTTCTTCGCCGCCACGACCAAAAATCAGCGGATCACCGCCTTTCAGCCGCACCACATACCGTCCGCTGCGGGCTTTATCGATCAGAATCTGATTAATCGCCGTCTGCTGCAAACTTGGTTGTCCGCAACGCTTGCCGACATACACCCGTTCTGCAGCCGGGTTTGCCATTGCCAGAATCTCATCACTGACCAGCCGGTCATACACCAGCACATCCGCCTTTCGGATGGCCTGATAGGCTTTCAGGGTTAGCAGCTCAGGATCGCCGGGACCGGCACCGACCAAACTGACCATTGGATCTAAATGCCGCCCTTGGCCGGGCACTCTTTGTAACGAGTCAGCCGTGATTGCCGGGCTGGCTTCCTGCACCGTCACGGTAACGACAGTATCCCCGAGAGGCTTGCTTTCCATGCTCATGACTTCTCTCCTTCCGATTCTGATAATGGCTGATTATCCAGTGCCTGTTTGAGCAGTGCCTTGACTTCACTCAGGCACGCGCCGCAATTGGATCCACATTTAAGTTTCGCCTGCAGCCCGTTCAGACTGGCGATACCCTCCCGGCTGACAGCCTGCTGAATCTGCCGGTCGGTAACCCGAAAACAGCTGCACACCAACTGTGCTGGCACCTGCCCGGTCGCAGCCAGCGCCAGAAACGCACTCACCGAAAACGCTTTATCGAACAGGGCGGCATACGCTTGCGGCTCAGCCGTCAGCGGTCGGGCGCTAACCAGACACAGAGCGTTCAGTGTCTGCTCTGCCAGTAACAAGGCAGCCCAGCTCCTGTCACTCGTCTGCTTGTTCGCCGGGCTGTTTAAACATGATGGATTTGTCTCACTCGCCGGTTCAGCAAGATTACTGACACTTTGCCCAAGTCCGTCCAGTATCAGTATCTGATGCGAGCTGGCCTGAGAATAAGGGTTACGGTGGTGCGATCCGGCATACAGGCTCGCTTTGGTCAATGGCGAGCGACAGGCGAAGCGCCAGATGTTAGCGCTGAAGCCGGTCTGAAAACTGAGGAAATCCGTTTCAAATGGCGGTGGTTGCTCGCCAATCCACAAGCCATAACTAGCCACTTCAGGTACGGACAGGCTGATCTGTGCCGACTTAAATGCCGGTTGGCCGGATACCACATCCACAACCGGTGGCACCAGTTGGTTAACCCGGCTGGCAAAGCCGAAATCACCAGCCCAGTGCATTGACATATACAGCTGCCGCGCTGACAAACCCTCGTCATAGGCCAGCTTAGCGAGCACCGAGCTGTCATTCAGGTTCAGTTGAACCAGCTGTCCGGCATCGAGATAATACTGGCGGGCGCTCAGCGGATGCATGTACACCGTGGGCTCAGATTCATTCTCAGCCAGCCGGGCAATATGGCCGGTACGGGTCATGGTATGCCATTGATCCCGCTGCCGCCCGGTATTGAGCCACCAACTCTCCGAGCCAACGTTATTACCATTGCTGCTGGTGCTGACATCGCTGCTGTTGCTGATAATGCGCCCAAAAACCGATGTAGCATGCGCAGCACCCTCAACAGATACAGGTGGGACGTCAGACCGCACTGCCACCAAGTTGGCACGACCGCTTTGCGTCGGAAACTGCCCATCACTGAACAAATGACACTTCCGGCCCAACGGCCAGCGTTGTGGCTGCCAGCGGGCATAATCGTCATCGCTCAGTGTCGCCAGTTCGGAGAGGTCAAACTGCAACGAAGTGTCACGGTTGATGCCACTCAGTGCCGCAAATTCACGGAAAATGGCGGAAACGCCGGGAAAATCAAACCCTCTGAACCCCGCCCTCTTGGCCACTTCACAGATTGCCCACCAGTCCGGGCGAGCCTGTCCCGGTGCGGGCAAAAATGCCCGCTGGCGGGTCAGCATGCGCTCAGAATTTGTCACCATCCCTTCTTTCTCCCCCCAGCCCGCCGCCGGCAGCAAAATGTCCGCATACGCCGCGGTGTCAGCATCCGGTGAAATATCAGAAACCACCACACAGTCGCAGCGCTGCAGAGCCTCCACCACTTTTCGGCTGTCCGGCAGCGAGACCACCGGATTGGTTGCGATGACCCAGACAAACTTGATACGCCCGTCATACATGGCATCAAACAGATCGACCGCTTTCAGACCGGGACGCTCCGCCATGTTCGGCGCCTGCCAGAATGTCTGCACCGCTGCCACCGAATCCGGGTCAAAACCACGGTGCACTGCCAGCTGGTTGGCTAGCCCGCCTACCTCTCGCCCCCCCATCGCATTGGGCTGCCCGGTCAGCGAAAACGGTCCGGTGCCGGGCTTGCCGATCCGCCCCGTTGCCAGATGGCAGTTAATGATCGCATTGGCTTTATCCGTCCCCGAGGCAGACTGGTTCACGCCCTGACAGAACAGTGTCAGCGTATTGGGGTTATCCCGAAACAACCGATAAAAAGCCTCCAGGGTATCGCGGGTGATTCCCAGCGCATCGGCCGCCGCCGTGAGCTGATACACTTTGCGGTTAATCTCCTGCTCCAGCGCCGCCATACCTTCACAATGCTGAGCAATGAACGTCGTATCCAGCTGGTTTTGTTCATGCAGGTAACGCAACAAGCCGTTAAACAACAAGACATCGCCATCATTAGCAATAGGCAGGTGCAAATCAGCCTGCCTAGCGGTAATGGTCCGTCTTGGATCAATCACAACCAGGCGCAGCGCCGGGTTGCGTTCCCTTGCCTGCTGAATCCGGCGAAACAGCACTGGATGGGTCCAGGCCGTATTCGCGCCGACAATCACGATCAACGACGCTTTCGCAATATCATCGTAATGAACCGGCACCAGATCTTCGCCAAACGCACGCTGGTGCGCCGCAACCGCAGAGGACATACAGAGGCGGGAATTGGTGTCAATATTGGCTGAACCGACAAAGCCTTTCATCAGCTTGTTGGCCACGTAGTAATCTTCCGTCAGCAATTGCCCGGAAACATACATCGCGACGCTATCCGGGCCATGTTCGGCAATGGTCGAAGTCAGCTTTTCGGCAATGGTACTGATGGCCTGATCCCAACTGATGTTGTGGACATTTGCCTGCTGACGCAACCTCGGATACAGCAAACGGTTAGGTAGTGACAGACTCTCTTTCAGGGTGGCCCCTTTTACGCATAATGCCCCCTGATTTGCCGGGTGATTATCATTCCCACGGATCTCGGTACACCCGGCAGCACCGCGTAATCTCCCCTTATCCACGTCGATGTTAACCCCGCAGCCGACCCCGCAATAGGGACAGGCAGACTGAATCGTTAGCGGCGTTACCTGTTCCATGTTCTTCCCGCTCATAACCACTCCTTTGACGCAACCAACAGGCAAAAAAAAGCCACACCCCGTAAAGGGCGTGGCCGCATTGCCTGAAAATCATAACCTGAGATTGTATGTACTTTATGCAAGTGACTTCATTACTGAACGCATGACATCGTTAAACGAAATAGTGGTTAAACGAAAGACATGGTTAAAGTTAATGTTTCATTCGCCTGATTGACAATGCATGATTCAAGCCAACATCCGCCATTAAGAGGCCATCAGGCATTCTCACCGTCCTCCCAGCGCTGCTGCCACCAGCACCCATCGGTTGTCGAAAACAGTTACGTGCCAGCAGCAAGCGCTTCAAGTCGGGGGGACATGAGGCCAACGAGGCGGGATAGAAGTGCGATTGGTGGATCCCTGCTCACCAAAGCTGAGCAAGCTTGCCCTGTTTTGGTGATGGTGAAGGTGAAAAAACATACACAGGACACCCCTTCGATTCCAATTGCCTCGGAACTCACGTCCGGAATTACAGTCAGTAAAGTTACGTTCTCTTTATTACCTCACAAAAATCGCAACAAATGCGTAGCACACTATGGTAATTAGACCGTCACACTTCATAATATGAAATCTGTTTTTTATTCCAAACAGACACAAAGCCATAAAGGATA
This sequence comes from Photobacterium ganghwense, assembly GCF_017329545.1. Classification (NCBI taxonomy): domain Bacteria; kingdom Pseudomonadati; phylum Pseudomonadota; class Gammaproteobacteria; order Vibrionales; family Vibrionaceae; genus Photobacterium; species Photobacterium ganghwense. Next base: position 52,190 of record NZ_CP071326.1, on the reverse strand, counting down.
GGTATCGAATATGACATGGCAATTATCTGAGCTTCATACTCTCCTGAGTGAACACGAAGGATGGCAGGTTGAAGCCAACGAGCAAACTCTGATTATCCGCAACGAAGACAACATTGAAGCGTTTCTGGCCATTGCCGGTGAACAGATTCTGGTTGAAGTCCTGCTGTTTGCCCAGCATCAGGTCAAAGACGTTGCGGCTTTGAACGAAGAGATCCTGCGTACTCACAAGCTGTTCCCACTCTCGACCATCGGGATTAACGAGATTGATCACACCAGCTATTACGTCGCATTTGGTTCTTTGTCTTCACAGTCAAAAGCCGAAAGTGTAGTGATTGAAGTGGCGACCTTGTTCCGCAACGTCGAAGCTTTCATTGAACTTTATCAGGATCACTTGCAGGAGATCGCATAATGAGCGTTTGGAAAAAACTGTTCTCGGCCCTTAAAGGCGGTGTCAACGAAACAGCCGAAGCGGTCGCAGACAGTCAGGCACTGCGAATTCTGGATCAGGAAATTCGTGAAGCGAAAAACGAGCTGCGCCGCTCTGATGAAGCATTAGTCGGCATCGTGGCCAAACGTAAGTTGTCTCAGCAAAAGGTCGACAGCTTCAGCAAAGGTATTGAAGAGTATGAAGGCCATGCCCGTTCTGCCATGGAAAAAGGCCAGCAGGATCTGGCGCTGGAATGTGCCCAGAAGGTTGCAAACCTGCGCAATGAACAGCAAGCTGAACAGATTTACCTGGATCAATTTGTCGCCTCTGAGCAGAAAATGCGCTCTAACATCAGCCAGGCAAAAGACAAATTGCGTCAGCTTGAGCAACAGGTTGATGTGGTGAAAGCCAACGAAGCCGTGCAAAAAGCTCAGTCTGCTGTTTCAGCCACCAATGTCGGTGCTAACACCAAAATGCACACGGCAGTCGAATCACTGGAACGCATCAAACAGCGTCAGGCTGAGAAAGCCGCCCAGTTGGAAGCCGCGGCAGAAATGGCCGAAGCCCAGTCAGGCAGCAGCCTGGACAAGAAGCTGGCTGATGCGGGGATTACTTCAGGCAAATCGGCCTCTGCGGAAGACGAGCTGAAACGTATCCTCGGCCAGTAACAGACCATTAAGGAGGAACAATGTCTCTGTGGCTTGTGTTCCGTCGCTGGGCTGCGTCCCAGTTTCACGCCCTGAGTGGTCGAAACCTCCTGCTGATGATCCTTGGCTACACCGTAGTCAGTTATCTCCTGCTCACCCTTGCCGGTGAGCAGGCGCTTGTCTCGCCTGTAACCGATTACCTGTACTATTTGGTCGTCACAGCGTCCACAGTCGGTTACGGTGACATGTCTCCGTCGACAACGGCCGGAAAATGGATTGTCATGCTGGTTGTGATACCAGGCGGCTTGGGTCTGTTTGCTCTGACTCTCGGTCGGGTAGCCAGTGTCCTCATTGAATATTGGAAACAAGGCCAGTTAGGCAGAAGGAAAGTAACGGTGAATAACCACATTCTGCTGCTGGGGTGGAACGAGCAGCGCACCCTGCACCTAATTAAAATGCTGCAATACGAAGAGAAAGGCCACCGAGCGATTGTCTTGTGTGTACGTGCCGATATTGAAAACCCGCTGCCGGGTGAAATCGAGTTTGTCCGTGTGCCAAGCTTTACCGACAGCGATGGCATGGCGCGTGCCGGCGTTGACACCGCCAGTTGCATTCTGATCGATAACCCGGAAGACGACATCACTCTGTCGGCCGCCTTATTCTGTGCCAACCGCAATCCGCAGGCGCATCTGCTGGCTTATTTCAACGACGAATCGCTCAGCGTGCTGCTGAAACACCACTGTCCGAATGCGGAGTGCATTCCGTCTGTGGCAGTCGAGATGCTGGCAAAATCGGCAATCGATCCGGGATCCAGTGAACTGCATCATGAGCTGCTCAGCACCCACAAGGGAATGACGCAGTATTCCGTTCACTATCCCGAGAACGAGCCGGCCACTACAGTGGGTGCCCTGTTCGGCATCTTTAAAACCGATTACGACGCGATTCTTATCGCCGTGGACAGTGGTCAGGGTGTGGCGCTGAATCCGTCACTGGATATTTCTGTACCTCCAGGTGCAAAAATCTTTTATATCGCTGACGAGCGGGTTGAGCATTTCAACTGGTCTCGCATTACAGCGAGTTCATGACCGACCGGAGTCGTTATGTTTGACTGGTTTAAAAAGAAAAAAGCCCCTGAAGCCCAACCGGACCCTAGTCCGGAGATCATGGGACTTCGCCTGGGTGGCGCTTTCGAACTGGATGATCTCAAGCTCAAGCTGATTGAGCCTCAACTCATTATCGAAGGTGCCTCGCGCACTCAGCTGATCAAGGCGGTTGGGGAAGTCCGGCTGGATGCACAAACCCGGCTGTTGCGCTACTACACCGATGACGACGGCTTCATTCAGGTGCTGACGCATGGTGATAGCGAGGCTGATATCAGTGAAGTGAAACTGTATTACTTCTATGAATCTCGCCCGATTGATTCGCCGTCCCAGTGGCAGTCGATGCTGGATAACCAGATTGTCCAGTCGCACTGGGAGCTGGAAGGCCATCGTTTTGACAAAGTGTGGGAAAATACCCGCCCAGTGGCCATGACGGAAAAAACCTGGCTGGAAAACGGTACTGTCTCGGAAACCGATCAATTTGTAATGGTCTACGAGCGGGACACCGGTGACGGGCAGTTTGAATCCCTGATGGTTGCCGGAGAAGAGAAAATCTACCGCAATCAGGCTGAACGTTGCCTCGCGCTGAGCACCGGTTTCGACCTGTCTCCGACCGACTTCCGATTAATCGGATAATTTTTCAATGACACCACTTAATCAACTTAACCAAATGGAATCCACATGGAAGTAATTGCTCAATCTCTTGCTGGCCTTGGCTCATTTCTGCTGTATTTTTCACTGTCTCTGGTGTTCTTGCTGCTGTTTAAATTCGTCTATGTTCGCTTCACCCCGCATGACGAATGGAAACTGGTAAAAGAAGAACAGAACATCGCGGCGGCGATTGGTCTGTCAGGTTCGATCATCGGCTACTGTCTGGCTATTGCTGGTGCTGCCAGTAACTCCGTGGGTCTCATCGACTTTGCGCTATGGGGTATTGTGGCACTGCTGGCACAAATGCTGGCTTTCTGGATTCTGCGCTTTGGCTTCATGCCACGTATCGTTGAACGTATCGAAGCGGGTGAAATTCCGGCCGGTATCATGATGGCGGCAACATCGGTTTCAGTCGGTCTGCTCAATGCAGCGTGCATGACCTACTAAGGGGGCTGACATGAAACGCAGTAAAAATGTCGTACTGGCCAGTATGCGCAAAAACTGGCGTCCAGCCAGTGCCGTGCCGGTTACCGTCGCTTTTGCCAGCTTCGCGCTGTCAGGCTGCAGTGACAACGGCCAGGAAGCAACCATCTACGAAACGCTGAAAGATTGTGAAAGTGACAATCCGAGTTATACCCAAGAGTGTAAAGCGGCCTACCAGAATGCACTGGACGAAGCCGCCCGCACCGCGCCGAAATACAACAGCCGGTATGACTGTGAATCAGAATTTGGGGCCAATGCCTGCGTGCAGTCCCAGAGCAACAACTGGTTTATGCCTGCAATGGCAGGGTTCATGTTTGGCCGAATGATGGACCGGGACCGCGGGTATTACTCACAACCCATGTTCTCGTCCTACTACCCGGGCAGCACTTTCTACAACCGCTGGACGACGGCAGACGGTTATGACTACGGCAATAGCCGTTATAAAAAGTCCAAGGTAATCGTCAGCCGCGACCATATGAAACCAAAACCCACGGTTACCCGTACAATTTCCCGTGGTGGCTTTGGCTCAACTGTCGCCGCAAAATCCAGCTGGAGCAGCAGTAGCCGCTCTTCAGGGAGCTGGGGCGGATAACGCGTTACGGTCAGCACCCCGGAGTGGCATTACGCCGCCCCCAACGACCTTTAAGCCAGCCGGTTCAACCGGCTGGTTTTTTTATACCTTTTTACACCTTACCTGTGTGCCATCCCCCGGCAGATGAATACATCGCTGCATAATATTCCTTATCGCGCCCAACACCGCATAAACAATCAATTCAAAAACATAATTTTCACAGCATAAACTTCTTTCGAATTACAACAAAAGAGATTAATTCTCATTTTCAATGTTTACCTATCCAGTTGATAATTTGACCTTATCGCCAAGATTTGAACGTATTTTATAAACTTACTCCATTTTCGTTCGCCTCTGAACTATATGTAAGCCGTTGCTTAGCGAGCACTATTTCGCTATCCGAGCAACAAACACACATTTATAAAATGAAAAATATATTCAACAAAAAAGGATAAAATCACATGCAAAGGACACACACCCTAGGTTGGCTGGGATGTTCACTATCAGCAGTGGCGATGGCTGTCAGTATGAGTACGGCGGCACAGGCGGATGAACTGGCGAATTTTGGCAAACCGGATATGCCGGTGAAATACATTGTCAAATTCAAAGATCAGCCTGAGACGGGATTATTCAGTTTCCGCTCACTCTTTTCCGGTCCTCGGGTTGCAGGCGAAGCACTACTGACACGCCATAAAGCCAAAGGCATTGAAAAGATTGGTTCTCATCCCGCGTACAGTGCCGAACTGGATTCTCAGTCAGTGGCCGAACTACGCAACAATCCGGATGTGGAATACGTCGAAGTCGATCCACCTCGTTACCTGCTGAGTGAAACCCTGCCTTGGGGCCAGACGTTTGTCGGCGCGACGCAACTGGATGATTCAATGACCGGTAACCGTACCGTCTGTATTATCGATTCGGGTTACGATCTGGCGCATAACGACCTGAGCGGCAACAGAGTGAACGGTACCAACGACAGCGGTACCGGCAGCTGGTCAGTACCGGGCAACAACAACGCACACGGTACGCACGTTGCGGGCACGATTGCCGCCATTTCTAACAATGAAGGCGTGGTGGGGGTAATGCCTAACCAGAACGTGAACCTGCACATCGTGAAAGTGTTCAATGAATCCGGCTGGGGGTATTCATCAGGGCTGGTGAAAGCCATCGACACCTGTGTGAACAATGGCGCTAACGTGATCAACATGAGCCTCGGGGGCAGCCAGTCGAGCCGCACCGAAGAAAATGCACTGGCCAACCATTACAACAACGGCGTCCTGCTGATTGCAGCAGCGGGTAACGATGGCAATACCGCACACAGCTACCCAGCTTCATACGATTCTGTCGTGTCTGTTGCCGCCGTGGATAACCAGGAGCATCACGCTGACTTCTCTCAGGCCACAAACCAGGTTGAAATCGCGGCACCGGGTGAAGCCATTCTGTCGACGGTCACACTGGGTGAAGGCCGTCTGGCGAATATCACTCTGAACGGTCAAAGCCTTTTCGACCGCGGCATTGTGCCACATAACCGCCTGGTTAACCGTGGCGGCTCATTTGTCCCTGAACCGGTTCCGGGCAGTGTGACAGCACCGCTGGCCGTGTGTGACACCAGCAATGGCAATTTCAACTGTGGCGATATGACGGGCAAGATCTGTCTGACCGAACGTATCGGCAACCAGAGCTCTGGCGTCTATCCGGAAGTTGATGCCGTTGCCGCCTGTTACAACGCCGGCGCATCAGCCGCTGTCGTATACAGTAACAATGAGCTGGCAGGCTTGCAGAACCCATTCCTGGTTGACCGCTACGACAGCTACAACATGATCTCCGTTTCGGTAGACCGCGCGCTGGGTCTCGAACTGGCGAACCAGGCTGGCCAGCAGCTGACAGTTTCCAGTACGATCAATGAAGACTACGAGTACTACAATGGGACATCCATGGCGACGCCACACGTTACTGGTGTTGCAGCCCTGGTGTGGAGTTACCACCCTCAATGTACAGCCCAGCAGGTGCGTCAGGCGCTGCGCGCCACGGCGAAAGACATCGACGTTGCCGGTCGTGATGACCGTACCGGTCATGGTCTGATCAATGCGGTAGCAGCGAAAGAGTACCTGGATGCAGGCTGTAACGGTCCGGACGGCGGCCAGACCGGAACCGGTATGGATTACGAAAATACCCAGTCTGTCAGCATTCCTGATAACCAGACGACAGGTATCACCAGCACGCTGGCTGTCAGCCATCAGGGCGATGCCGGTGTCGTGACCGTTGATCTGAACATCACACACACTTACATTGGTGACTTGAATGTGACACTGCTCGCGCCAAACGGTGACTATGTGGTACTGCACAGCAACAGCGGCGGCTCAACCAACAATATCGTGCAATCTTACCAGGCTGACTTCAGCGGCGTAGAAGCCAACGGTACCTGGCAGTTGAAAGTTTACGATAATGCCCGTCGTGACACTGGCACCCTGAACAGCTGGGGTCTTCATTTTAACTAATCAGGGGAATCACTATGATGCACCGAATCCCGACACTGTGCGTTCCGCTTGCGATGGTAATGCTCAGCGCCAGTTGCTCTGCTGATGAGAGCCTGCCGCAAAACGAGCAGCCACAACCAGTTGCCCCGGTTTCTGTCCCAGCGATGGGGCAGATCAAAGTGGGGCCGGTTCAACACCCTGTGGTCACGGGTAATACCGAAGACAGCCACGGGACAGGCAGCTTCTACGTGAAATATCTGCCGACACAGGAAGCCAGTGCGAAAGCGCTGGTTACCCGAGCAGGAGGAGAAATCACCGAGGTCATGGCTGATCATCAGGTTCTGGTGGTCACTATCGATTCTCAGGGACTCGCCAAACTGGAAGCCCACACGGCAGAAAATCAGGCGGCAATTGAGTACATTGAACCCAACCCGGTTCGCCAGCTGTACTCACCCTAGCGACTGACGGTGAGCACCGGCTAAGACCGGAGAACGGGATTCGGCACCCTGAGCGATCCCCGGCTAAGATGACATGAGTAAAAAACTCATCACCAAAGAGAGGCATTCGCCTCTCTTTTTTTGTTTGCCGCTTACGCCTGTATATTCCAACGATATGTTTCGTCTGCGTACTCAGGCCATATGGGCCGTTGCTGCTCCGCCCACTTGCCCATTCGTCCTTTTAACCTTTTGTCCTCCCTATCCAGCTCATCTAAAGGCAACCCATCACGATCACCAACCGGAGATTCTGCCCCAGAGATCGCTCAAACGCAGTGATCACAAAAACACAGTGATCGAAAAAACAGTGATCGAACGATGCAGCCCGCACGTATGTATTGCTGTGACTCGTTCACTTTGTCTGATTTTCTACTTAAGTTTCTAACCTAAGCCAGCCTGCACATGTGTGCAGGCCTTTTTTTCGATCGGTGTTTTCTCCTTGGGTTTTACTCTGAGCCAGTGCTATCCGGCTGTGTCATCAAGGTAAAGGGGGTGCCAAACATTGGATTGGTCAGGAAATTCTCATCCGTCAGGGCATTCATAAAGGCGACCAGCGCATCCTTTTCTTCCTGCGTCAGCTCCATCCTAACGGGTGGGCCGCCGACCTGCCCGTTCGTCGTAAGAATCGGACTCAGACTTGGATGGCGCTGAATCCCGCTGTTGTAAAACTCCACTACGTCATCCAGAGTCGCAAAACGGCCATCGTGCATATAAGGTGCCCCCACACCGATATTGCGCAGCGACGGCGATTTGAAGAAACCGTTCCCCGCCCCCTGATCGGCACTGGTGTTCGCGTCCAGTCCATTAACATGTGCCTGATCCATGGTGTGCGCCGAGGTTTGATGGCAGGAAATGCAGCCCAGGGATTCACGTTCTGAGCCAGGGAAACCCGAGAACAGCTTCAGTCCCAACATTTCCTGCTCGGTAAATACCGAGGCAAAATTTGGGTTATTCCATTCTCCGGCAGCAAATGCTTGATCATATTTGGACTCATAACTCACCATACTGCGGATAAACTGCGCCATTGCTTTAGAAATCCGCTCGCTGGTAATGGCCTCATCGCCGAACGCCTGAGTAAAAAGATCAGCATAAAAACTGGTTTCACCGAGTTTGGTTTCCAGATCAAACAGGTTCATGCCCATTTCAATCCCGTCCTGAATCGGCATCAGCACCTGATCCTCAAGCGTACGGGCACGTTCATCCCAGAAAAATTTCCGGTTCTGATAATACGTCGCATTGGTCAGGCTCATGGAATGGCGACCGGTTTTTCCGCCGTCGAAGCCGTCACTCAATACTTTCGGATCGGTAAAACCGTGTTCCTGAATGTGGCAAGATGCGCACGACACACTGTTATTTTTCGACAACCGAACATCGTAAAACAGCACCCGCCCCAGATTCGCTGCCGGATTGGTGACCTTGTTGTCAAACGGTGTGTTGTCCTGTGAAGCCACATCCCCAAACGGTGACGAGATACGTGTGTAGTACTGAGGCTGGGCGGCCAGATAAGCCACATAATCGTGAGTGACTGACACGTCCGGCAGCGGCAGGCCATCAATATCCAGTTTCGGCACTGGTGGCGGAGGCGGATCTTCTGGCACAGGCTCTTCGGTGGTGGGAGGTGTCGTCGGAGGCGGATTTTCAGTCGCAGGCGGTGCCGTCGGGTCGCCGGTTCCGTCTGGATTATTATCAGGCGTCGACGTGTCATTGTTGACAGGTTCTTCGACACTACCGGTGTTATTTGCCAGGTTAAGCTCATCACCGGAATCATCGCGGCAAGCGGTGACAGTCGCTAATAACACGACCGCCCAGATATAACGAGAGGCATTCATGCAGACACTCCATCCTAGCCCAATGGGTATATCACTCTCAGCAGCAAATTCTTAGTATTCTGCCTATATCATCAACATTAGTGGGGATAAGCATGTCTTGATTCTGACATGTGAGAAAAATGCCTATATGGCAAGTAGTTAACAAAAGCGTGATGGATGGGAAATGGCTAAAAATAAAAATATCGATAGCTAAAGATACAAGAAGGTGCTCTCAAAGTGCGCAAGGTGCCACTCGAATACGGTGAAAGGTCGCCTCCGTCCAGAGGCAACCCTGACATTTTCACCTGCAACCAATGACGTCAATTTCACATAGCGTCTATTTCACATGACGTCTATTTCACATTACCCGGATTACACATGACCTCGGCTACACATGGCTTCTATGACACACAACGTCTCTAGCAAACAAGATCAGTCATAATCAGTACGCGACACCTATGCGCTGCTTCGGATAGTGCCCGGCTTCGAGCTCATCAATCATCGCAGCCGCGTAATCACTGACCGAAATCCGGCTCGCGCCCTGCTCATCTGCCAGCAATTCGTCCCCGCCAATACGGTAAGTGCCCAGCTTCTCACCCGGAAAAATCTCAGCGGCCGGGCTGACAAACGTCCAGTTTACGGTCGACTCAGTCCCACGAAATACGGCCAGCGCTTCGCTCATCGCCACCGCTTCCGGTTTGTACTCTTCTGGAAAATCCGGCAACGTCACCAGTTCAACCCCCGGTGCAACTTCCAGGGTACCTGCGCCACCCACCCACAACAGGCGATCTACTCTGGCTGTTGGCAACTCGGCCAGCAGGCGTTGTGCAGTACGGGCAACAATATCGTGGTTACCCGCGGCACGCCCACCAATGGCAGAAATCACCACATCGGCACCCGCTACGGCCTCAGCCAGTTCCTGTGAACCATCCAGCAAGTCGAACCGACGCAGTGCCGCCGCGTTTAGATCGGCGCTGGCCAGGTCACGCACCAGTGCAATCACCTCATGCCCGCGCGATGCAGCTTCTTCAACGATATGACGACCAATCCAGCCTGTTGCGCCTAGTACTGCTACTTTCATTGTCCTGCTCCTGTTTAGTAAGACATTAACTGTTACCCACCGATAAGGCTTAAGTCGTTAAGCCTGTTGGTGACTGACAGGGCCAGTGTAATAGGAGGCAATACTGTGATAAACGCACGAAATTGATGTACATTGTATCAAATAAAGATACTAATTAGAGGCTTGCCATGGATCGACTAACCGCCTTACGCAGTTTTGTTGAAGTCGCCAACACCGCCAGTTTTACCAAAGCCGCCGAGAACCTCGATCTCAGCCGGTTACAGGTTTCCCGCCATGTGCAGGAGGTCGAATCCTGGCTTCAGCAACGTTTACTGCATCGAACGACCCGCAAGGTCAGCCTTACCTTAGCCGGCGAAGAGGCACTGATACGGTGCGAACGCATTCTCAATGAAGCCACAGCCCTGGAAACCGATGCCTTGACCCACAGCCAGTCGCTATCCGGAACGATCAGGGTGTCTTCACCAATTGGCCTGGCACAAAATCTGTTGATCGAGGCCATTACCCGATTTGTGAGTCTTCACCCCCAAGTCACGATAGATATTCTGGCCTCAGATCGTTTTTCACAGTTAGTGGATGAGCGGGTTGATATCGCCCTGCGCTACACTCAGCAACCCGCCGACAACCTGATCGCCAGACGCCTGATGGCTATTGATGCTGTGATATGCGCCGCCCCGGCCTATCTGGCGCAATATGGCCAGCCAGCCATCCCGGCAGACCTGAGGCAGCACAACTGCTTCGTCCACCTTGATGCCAGTGAATGGGAGTTGATCAAAGACAACACCCCTGAGCGGGTCGCCGTAAAAGGCAATATTAAAGGTAATGAGCTGGCAACCCTGACCCAGGCGGCCTTAATGGGATATGGGGTGATCAGGCTGCCGTGTGATCTGGCTAACCCTTTGATTGAAAGCGGACAATTAGTACCTGTACTGGAGAACTATCACACGCCTGGCAGCAGTTTGTGGGCCGTCTACCTGTCACGCAGCTATCAGTTGCCAGCAGTACGTCAGTTTATTGATTTTCTGGCCGCAACCTGGCCGCAGGATATCCGGTGCGCGTTGCCGCCGGTTTGATCAGGCTCTCCAGTTGCAGCTCTGACATTAGCTACATCATAAACATCGGAAACATCAGAAAAAACACATACAGTGACAAGGCGTAACTCGCCACCTTATTGATAGCAAAATCACTTACACCATCAAAAATCATTTCCTGAATCCAGTTCTTTTTTTGCGATCAAAATTATATTCCTGCCTCCGACAACAGATTAACGTACATCAACGCCCAGTAATCAATGCATCATTTTTCAGTCAGGCGGTAAGGCTGAAACACTCTTGGCAGCGATCGCCGGGCGGCTTCTAACACGTGGTTTATACAAAGATTTTTATAAATCGTCACTAATCAGCTTTATCGGCAGGCTATATCAACAAGCCTTTCCAACAAGCACTTCCCCCAATCTAACCCTAAAAACAGGAGTGAACATGAAAGGACTGACATTCAGTATGCTTTCAGCGGCGCTGGCACTGGGAACCTCCGCTCTCCCGACAACCGCGCTGGCTAACGACATGGTGGTACAAACCGGCAATGTAGTCGTCGGCTACTGGCACAACTGGTGCGACGGTGCCGGCTATAAAGGCGGGGTGGCGCCCTGTGTTGACCTGACAGCTGTTCACCCGCACTACAACGTGGTGGATGTCTCTTTCATGAAGGTGTACAACACCGCTGAAGGGCGCATTCCGACGTTCCGTCTGGATCCGGCCATCGGCCTGACTGAAGCCGAATTCATCGATCAGATTGCCACCCTCAATTCACAAGGACGCAGCGTGTTACTTGCTCTGGGTGGCGCAGATGCGCACATCGAACTGCAAGCGGGCGATGAACAAGCCTTTGCCGATGAAATTATCCGCCTGACCGACAAATTCGGCTTCGACGGGCTTGATATCGATCTTGAACAAACGGCCATTACTGCTGCGGCCAACCAGACGGTCATTCCGGCGGCACTGAAAATAGTAAAAGATCACTATCAGGCACAGGGCAAGCATTTCATGATCACCATGGCGCCAGAGTTCCCTTATCTGTCCATAGCGAACGGAAAATATTTGCCTTATATCCAAGCGCTGAACGGCTATTACGACTTTATCAATCCGCAGTTTTATAATCAGGGCGGCGATGGTGTGTATGTGGACGGCGTAGGCTGGCTTTCACAAAACAGCCCTCAGAAACAGCAGTTTATCTATTACATGGCTGATTCGCTGATTAACGGCACCCGCGGTTACACGACCATTCCACACGACAAACTGGTGTTCGGCATCCCGGCCAACATTGACGGCGCGGCCAACGGTTTTATCGAGGATCCAAACGCCCTGTACGGCGCATTCGAACAGCTCAGCCAACAAGGTCAGCCACTGCGCGGTGTAATGACCTGGTCCGTCAACTGGGACATGGGGAAAAATGCTGCTGGCCAGCCTTATCACGAGCAGTTCATCAAAGACTACGGCAGCTTTATCCATAACCAGCAACCGCCGCTGCCGGATCTGTCTCCGATCTTTACCGGCCTGACCGATGTCCGGGTACTGCGCGGCGAGGTCTTTGAGCCACTGATTGGCGTGGTGGCCAAAGACAGCAACGGCGCTGACATCAGTAGCAATATTCTGGTGGAAGGTCAGGTTAATACCAGCATTTCCGGTGAGTATGTACTGACATACAAAGTCTCTGATAATCAGGGCAACAGCACCAGTGAACCCAGAAAAGTGACGGTCTATGACCTCCAACCGGTGTTCGATGGCGTCAGTGATGTCCGCATTCCGCTCAACAGTACGTTTGATCCTATGGCCGGGGTTACCGTCACCCATCCTGTGGACGGGGATCTGACCAGCCAGACGACAGTGAGTGGCCAGGTCAACACCGGGCAAGCCGGTACGTATGCACTTACTTATACAGTGGTATACGGTAACGGTGAGAGCCTCAGCATCACACGCAACGTTGAAGTGTTCGACGACAGTCAACCGGGCTGTAGCAATGCCTGGAACAGCAACACCATTTATGTTGCTGACGATCGCGCCATTCACAACGGTCAACTGTGGCGGGCGAAATGGTGGACTCGTGGTGAAGAACCGGGCACAACGGGTCAATGGGGAGTATGGGAGTCGCTCGGGGCGGCTGGCTGCCAGTAACCGACAACAAAACGCCACGGTATGCCGTGGCGTTTTAGCGGCGGGCTCACCTCGCTATCGCCCCGCTATCTTCCTGCCATAGGGTGATCGGGATGTAGCTGCAGCAGATCCCATAAATTACCGTACAGATCTTCAAAAACAGCGACCGTACCGTAGTCCTGCTCTTTCGGCTCGCGGACAAAGTGGATACCGTCTTTGACCATCCGCTCATAATCGCGCCAGAAATCATCGGTGCTGAGAAACAGGAAAACGCGTCCTGCAGTCTGATTGCCTACGACCTGTTGCTGCTCCTCGTTCGAAGCACGCGCCAACAGCAAGGCGACGCCATTCGAACCTGGCGGCGACACCACGACCCAGCGTTTATCCTGGTCAGGCTGATAAGTATCTTCAATTAGTTCGAAATGAAGCTTATTTACATAAAAATCAATGGCTTCATCGTAATCGCGAACCACCAGTGCAATATGGATGATGGACTGTTTCATCACAGGCTCCCCGGGTAAATGTGCAAGGCGCCATTCTACGTCAGGCTTAACCCACCATCCACCACCAGCGTATGCCCGATAATATAGCGGGCGTTGTCTGACAGCAAAAAATCAACCGCGTGCACTATTTCTTCCGGCTCGGCAAAGCGCCCTATCGGTACCACCTCGGATACACTTTCGCGGATCACCGGCTCATCCTGCTGGCGGGCAATCCACCTTGGCGTCCAGGTGACACCTGGCGCGACCGCATTGACCCTGACACCTTTCTTGACCGCCTCAAGCGCAACCGAACGAGTCAGCCCTTCCAGCGCATGTTTCGCCGCACTGTACATGGCGGCATTGGGCGTCGGACGAAGTCCATTGACCGAGCTGATATTCACAATCGCTCCCCCTTTTGCCATCAGCGCCAATTCAAGCTTAAGACACAGGGCGTGCGACCAGAAGTCCTGCTGCAAGGTGGCCTGCAAATCGGCAGTTTCGACCTGCTCAAAGGTTCCCTTGGAAGCCAGCATGGGCGAAGCATTGTTCACCGCAACATCGAGCTGGCCGTAACGGATCTGAATGGCTTTAAACCAGTCTTCCGTTTGCGCCGTTTCCGCAATGTCCAACGGGGTATAATCCACCCCGGCCAACGCCGGTTCCTGTGCCACACAATCTAGCCAGGTATCAGCATGCCTTGAGCAAGTGATCACCTGACAGCCCTGCGCCACCAGATGTTTCACCATCGCCAAGCCGATACCTTTACTGCCCCCGGTAACCAGTGCTACGCGTGAAGTCGAGGTCATGGCATGTCTCCTTTTTCCGGTTCAGCAGCCTGCCAGCAAAGGGCCTGCGCCTCATGATGTAGGATGAAATCATTTTTATGGGCGATATAACGTGCCATTTCATTCTGGCACAGCCGTGCGCCTTCGCGCTTAACGGCCGCGTATTCATCACGAATTTCGGGAAAAACCCGGAGATAATCACGAAACGCAAGATGACGCTTCACTTGTGGCGACCCCGCCAGAAAAGCATGAAGATGGTGAGTACGTTGAGTGGCACTGCCTTTTCGGAAAAAACGCCGCTCAGGAATACCAAACTCCCCCATCGCTTCATACCCGAGCCTCACCAGCCTTTCAGTTTCCTGATCCAATAGCGCCAGGCTATGCACTTCCAGCAGGATATCAATCAAGGGCTTGGCCCAGAGTCCCGGCACCGATGTACTGCCGATATGGTGGATCCCGGCCACATTGTGCGACGATAACTGCTCTGTGATCATAGCGTGTTCCTGATCGAAATCCGCCTGCCAGTCGGGGCGGTAAGCCACCACTTCGACCACCACCCGCTCAGAAACGGGTGAAGAGACCGCTGAAGATAGATGTGAAGAATTCTGAGATTCTGTCTTTGGTTTCATGGTTTACATCCTTGTTTACGATAGTCGTAATACGGCATCACAGATTGGCCTGACCGGCCACGGCCACATCCAGACGCTAATTACGTAGCGTTAAGATTAGGCTGAGGCTGAAACGACGTCTTAGCTGAAACTACGTGGAAGCGAAGACTACGCAGCCCCAGATTGGCGATTCAGGTTAAAGATATGATCAGCATAGCGTTTTCCGCCGATGCTGTAGGCATCCGGTACGATCTCGACACAGCGAAATCCGCACTTTTCCAGCACTCGTTCAGAGGCCACGTTACCTTCAGTGACCACCGCCTGAAAGCGGGTAATGCCATGGCACTGCACCGCCCAGTCGATGATGGCGCTGAGTGATTCCGTTGCAAACCCCCGACCGTAATATTCAGGCAGAAACAGATAACCGACTTCTGCAGTCTGTCCGTCAAAACAAAAACCGGTGACTCCGACGATATTCCCCGACGATCGCTCCCTGACTGCGACGGTCAGCCAGTCGTTGCTGTCCGGCTGCCAGCCCTGTAAACGCGTGGCGAAACGGGCCCGAAGTTCAGTTTGAGGTTTGGGATCAAAGCATTTCTCAATCACCGCAGGTTCGGTATGCAAACGCAAGAAGACCGGCCAGTCCTGCTCTGTCAGTGTATCGATGACCAGCGTTGTACTGAGCAACCTTACCGCCGGGTGCAGGGGCTCGGTTGTATTTTCGGTAGAGGGGGTAGCACGGTTTTCCATCAGTCTTCCTTTCTGCTGGGTAGTAACGTCCGCTGGCGTATTGATCGGTGGAATAGGTCAGATATATGCCCTTAAAGGCATAAAACGTTCGTTATAACAAACAACAGCAGTGAAAATCACGTTCTGTTTCTGTCCAGCGGCATATTTCTCACGCCAGCCAGCCTGCATTGGGCTGGCATACACTCAGCAGACATACACTCAACAGACGTACACTCAGTAGGCGCACCAGGATAAGCGAAAACAGACAATAATCACTAAAAACGCAGGTCAAGGCGCAGGTTGTCAAACCCGGCATCCACCAAGGCCAGCATGGCAATCAGCCAGAAGAAACTGAGTATCGCCTCACCCAGCCAGCGGAAGGACTGGCGATGATAAGGTCGGCGGTTATCCGGCGGCTTAGCGGCATTCGGTTTAAACGACAAATACCAGACCAGGCCAAACAACCCGAGAAAACCCAACAGGCCAAAGGGAACGGTCATAACATCACTCCATGAAATTTCGTAGGGGCGCATTCATTCATGCGAAACGGAAAACAAGCAGGCAGGGTGTCGCCTCGTCGCCGCCTGTCGCAAAGTCTCGCCGCTGTTGTTGCCCGTTCAGGCAACAACCACAGCAACAACCAAAGTAACAACAACGGCGGCAACAAGGGTGACAACGAAAACGGCAATAAAAATGGCAACAGGAACAACGCACAGTCATCTGTAATCAGAACCAAGCCGCCCTCTTCTGGCATACACCCTTTAGTGTCAGGTGCGCGGTACTGACGGCAGCCGGGCAGCTGGCGCATTCCAGTCACCACCCAATGCTTTGTGCAGCATCACCACACTAGAGGCGGTATTCAGCCTTGCCAGCACTTCCGCATCCTGCACCTGATTTTTCTGACGCTGGGCATCCAGTACCGAGAGATGGTTCACCAGTCCGGACTTGTACAGCGAGTTGGCTTTACCCAGCGCGGTTTCCGCCTGCTGCTCCGCTTCCTTCAGATAGTGCTCAAACTGCTGACTGTTGCCGTAGGCACGAAGGGCAGTTTCCACCTCATTGAAAGCCGCATTCACGGTGTCCTGATAGCTCAGTACAGACTGGCGGAATCCGGCTTCCTGCATGTCCACCATCGCTTTGTTACGACCGGCATCGAAGATATTCCAGCTGAACCCGGCACCCAGCATCCAGGTGTCAGAGCCGGAATCAAACAAGTCACCAAAATCACCGGCCATCACGCCCGGCGATCCGGTCAGGAAAAAGCGCGGATACTGATTCGCAATCGCGGCACCAACTTCCTGATTACGGGCAGCAATTTCCCGCTCGGCCAGAGCGATATCCGGACGGCGGGTCAGCAGCTCTGACGGCAGCCCGGTCGGAATCACACCGTGCATTGACGGCATCACCCTCTGAGCTGACTGTCCGGCCAGACGCGCTTCGGTTTTATGCAGGTTCTCCCCCAGTAAAATGGCCAACCGGTTCAGGTGAACGCTTTTGGCGGTTTCCAGTTTCGGCACCATCGCCCGGGTTGCCGCCAGGTTGGCCTTGGCATTGGCGACATCCAGCTCAGAGCCGTAGCCGTGCCGGTTGAGGGATTCCACCAGCCGCAGCATCTCTTCCTGATCACGAATGTTCTCGTCGGCAATCGCAATCCGCTCCTGCGCCCCGCGATATTGCAGATAGTTATTAATCACATCAGCAGTAATCAGCGTCGTCACCGCCTGTTTCATGATGGCGGCCTGTTCGGCACGAATCGCTGCAGCCTGGCTCATGCTGTCGATCCGACCAAACACATCCAGCTCCCAGGACGCATTCAGTCCCAGGAAATAATCCGTCTGGTCGCGGTCCATTACACGTACCTGACCGCCGCCCAGCGCAGGTGACAAGGTATGGTCACGCACCATCCCGCCCATCATGGCCTCATTTTCACTGAGCCGGATATCCGCCACCCCGCCGCTGATCGACACGGTCGGGACTTTCAGTGAAGCCACCGCCTTGTGGTATGACTGCGCGGCCTGAATTCGCTCACTGGCGATTTTCAGGGTGATGTTCTGTCGCTGGGCATCGCTGACCAACCGGTTCAGCTGAGCATCCTGAAACGCTTCCCACCAGGCCGCGTGGAAATGGCTGCCGGGCTGTGTCGCCGAATCGACCTGGTTGAGGTAAACATCGTTCATCGCGACCGTCGGCACATCGTAGTCCGGCGCCATGGAACAGCCGGATAACAGCAGCGCACCGATCATCAGCCCTAATTGACGCTTATTCATGACCTTTTACCTCTGAATCGTAATCTTGTGATGCGGCGTCCTGCTGCGTCGTTAACTGTGGTTGATTTTCCTGCTTTTCCTCTTTGGCAAAGCAGAGACGGTACATCGCCGGCATCACAAACAGTGACAGGACAGATGCCGCCACCAGACCACCGATGATCGTGGCAGCCATCTGATCAAACAGCTGGTCGGTCAGCAGCGGCACCATGCCCAGTACCGTTGTCAGGGCAGCCATTGAGATCGCCATTGTCCGGTTCAGGGTTGCCGCTTTGATCGCATCGGCCATCTTCCGTCCGCGCTGGCGTTCAAGCTCAATCTGATCCATCAAAACGATACCGTTTTTGATGATCATCCCGCTCAGGCAAATCATGCCGACAATCGCCATAAACCCAAACGGCTTGTTGAGCAGCAGCAGGCTCCAGATGATGCCGATAGAAGCCAGCGGCAGCGTGACAAAGATGATGATCGGCTGGCGATATGCATTAAATAACGCCACCAGAATCACGAACATCAGAATCGATGCTTTCGGGTTCTGCGTCACCAAATCGTCGACCGAGCGCTTCTCATCGTAATATTCCCCGCCCCATTTCATGCTGTAACCCGGTGGCAGCGCAATGGCCTCCAGCTCAGGTGCCAGTTGTTTGCGAATGTCTGACGCCGTCGCTCCCGTTACCCCGGCCTGCGTGGTAATGGCCGGCAGTCGGTTCTGGCGCCAGATCATGCTCTCTTCGCCTTTGATCTGAACATCATCCACGACTTGTCCTAGCGGAACACTGTGTGCGCCCAGTACAGAACGCACCGGAATGTTGTTGATAAATTCCAGCGACGTGTTGGTGCTGTTGAGCTTGATCGGAATCAGGTCATCGTCTTTACGCAGGGTGCCAATCGGCAGCCCTTCCGTGGCGCGATTGAGTGCCAGTGCGATATCCGCCCGGTTAATCCCGGCGCGACGGGCCGCTTCCTGATTGATCAGTGGGACAAGCACCTTGCTTTCCTGACGCCAGTTATCACGCACATATTTGGTATGCGGATTGGCGCGCATGATTGCCTGTGCCTGATCAGACAGCTGATGCAGTACCGTCGGATCCGGCCCTTCGAAGCGCACTTCAATACTGAACTTGTCTTTGGTGGCCAGTTTCAGGTCACGAAAACGGGGCTCGGCATGCGGGAACGTTTGTGCCAACCACTGATCACCGCGCGCGACCAGAGACTCAATATCGTCAAATGAACGGGTATTGATCAGGATTTGGCCGTAGCTGGCATCCAGTGGCTCAGGCTCTACCGTCACCGAGAAACGCGGCGCACTTTCGCCCACATAGCTGGAAATACTCTCCACTTCCGGCTGTTTCAGCAGCCATTGCTCAACCTGCTTCATGTCCTGCGAAACGTTGTCGATCCGTCCGCCGTTTGGCAGCCAGTAATCTAGAAATACGATTGCCCGGTCCGAACCCGGCATAAAGTTTACCGGCAACAGCGGTGCCGCCATCAAGGACACCACCAGCATCGGAGCCACCAGCAGCAGCGCTTTTTTCGGATTATCGACGGTCCAGAATACAGCGCGGCGGTAAGCCACATAGGCTTTGTTTTCACGCGCCTGTTGGGCATTGCCTTGAGGTGCTTTCAAAAACACCATGCACATCAGCGGGGTCACAATCATGGCGACAACCCAAGACAGCAGCAGTGAACTGCACAGAACATGCACGATCGACAGGGAAAACTCGGCTGAGTCCGTCTGAGAAAACAGTACCGGCGCGGTTCCCAGTGCCGCAATCACGGTGGCTCCCAGCAGCGGAATGGCCATTTCCTGAATCGACTCTTTCACCGCCTCGGCACGCGCCACCCCGTTGCGCAGCTTGGTCTGGAACAGGTCAACAATCACAATCGCGTTATCCACCAGCATGCCGAGAGCCAGAATGAAGGAGCCGAGCGAAACCCGCTGCAAATCCACATTGGCCACATTCATGTAGACCAGCGTAAACAGAATCGTCAGCAGCAGGCTGACACCCACAATGGTGGCTTCCTTCCAGCCCATGAACACCAGCAGCACCGCAACCACGATCACTACACTTTCCACCAGGTTGGCGACAAAGTTGTTAATCGATTTGGTCACTTCATCCGGCTGATACGCCACGATACCGACACCGGCACCCACCGGCAGCTCAGATTCGAACTGGTTCAGCACCGCTTTCAGATCGTCGCCGATGCTGACCACGTTGATGCCGTTTTCCGGGCTGACGGCCAATGTGATGGCCTGCTGGCCGTTATAGCGGCTCTCGGTCAGGGCCGGAGTCTGATACCCCAGATACACCTCAGCCACATCGCCCAGACGAATCGTACCCACACCATCACCAATACCCGGAACACCGGTTCGGATCACCAGATTTTTGATGTCATCCACACTGCGGAACGCCCCGGTCTGCTCAACCCGCAGGTTCTCGTTGCCCAGGTCAAAGTCTCCAGCCGTCACCGGGATATTCTGGCTGTTCAGTTGTTCAATCAGCTGGGCCAGTGAAATATGGCTGTCTGCCAGGCGCTCATCGGAAATATCGATGTTCACCACTTGCTCACGCACACCGTGCAGCTCAATTTTTTTCACCCCGTCGACGGTTTTAATCCGGCGTTGCAGTTCACGGGCGTAGTCTTTGAGATCACGCATCGGAATGTCATCACCGTAAACCGCAAACACCATGCCGTACACTTCCGAAAATTCGTCCTGCACGATGCTGATTTGCGCCTGAGGCGGCAGCTCCAGCTTCACGTCCTGCACCTTACGGCGCAACAAGTCCCACTGCTGAGGCAGCTCGTCGGAACTGTATTTTTCCTGCAGATCGACAAAGATCAGCGAACTGCCGGGACGGGACAGGGAGCGCAGCTTCCACAGCGAGCCCATCTCCTGCAACCGGGTTTCGATTTTATCGGTGACCAGTTTTTCCACCTCCTGCGCCGTTGCGCCCGGGTAGATGGTCATCACCACGGCACTTTTTACGGTAAAGGCCGGGTCTTCCAGTTTGCCCAGGTCGAAGTAGGAATAGATACCGGCGATGGTGCAAAGTACGGTGAAAAAGATCACAAAGGTTTTCTGCCGGAGGGCGAACGTCGACAAGGTCATGACTGTGCTCCTGTGTCATTGAGCAGGGTCAGGGCATCGCCTTCTTTCAGGAACATGCTACCTGCCGTCACCACCTTGTCACCGCTTTGCAGCGCCCCTTCAACACACAGGCTGTCGTGACGCTGGGAGACCACGTTCACCGGCACGTGCACCGCACTGCCCTGCTTTACCGTCACCACCTGCGTGACGCCGTTTTTCACTTTAACTGCCGCCGTCGGTAAGCAGTAGCCGCCACTGAGTTCAGCCTGCTCAAACTGGACATTGACGGTTTTGCCCGGAAACAGCGAAGAAGTAGGTTCGGTCAGCGCGAGAGTGACCTCGTAGGTTTGTTTCAGGGTATCCGGCAGGGTGGCGATTTCCGTGATCACAGCCTTGACCTGGCTGTCCTGCTGATACCATTGCACCTGCGCCGCCATGCCTTTCTTCAGCATGGCGATCTGGTTCTCCGGCACATCCACCACAGCTTCAAGCTGGTTTGGCTGATGCAGAGATACCACCGACAGCCCCGGTGCCGTCTGCTCGAACTCATCAATGAACCGCTGGCCGATCACCCCATCAAAAGGCGCCGTCAGCTGGCTGTATCGCAGCGCATCACTGGCTTTTTTTAGAGATTGCTGAAGCATGGTGACGTTGGCACGCGCACGCGCTTCGGCGCTGATTGCGCGATCGACGTTCACCCCGGACACCGCATTGTCAGCCGCCGCCAGGCGGGTACGTTTCAGTTCAATCTGCGCCAGTTTGTGGGCTGCCCGCGCCTCACTCAGCCGGGCTTTCGTTTCATTCACGTTGACCTGGAAGTCGTGCGGGTCTAACCGGGCGATGACCTGGCCGGCCTTCACCCACTCCCCTTCACGAACCAGAATTTGCTCGACCGTCCCGGGAACCCGAAAGGCCAGCTTCGATGCCTGATGAGACTCAATCTCCCCACTGAAACGCATGACATCGCGCTGATTGGCGGCATTAAGCTGGAGGATATTGACAGGACGTGCCGTATCAGGCGCTACGCTGACGGCTTCAGAGCCGCAGCCAACGAGCAAAGTGCCCATTATCAGAGTAGCCAGGCAGTGTTTCGCTGGACGAGTCGATTTCATGAATACAAACCATTGCTATTAATTGTGGTGTTGCATTCTAAATAATCTACTCAAAGAGATAATCGGGCAGATTTTGTTAACACTGTCTCAAATTTCAGGACAATCCCTGAATCTTTTCCACTTCTTCGAGAACGTAGTCAATAAATAGCCGAGCGGCGAAAGATAATCCTTTACGTCGCGGGTACACCAAAGACACCTCATCAAAGAAGGTTTCATGGTCCGGCAGCAGATCGATAATTTCACCGCGCTCGACAAACGGTTTCATCATCAGCTCAGCAAACATGCCGATGCCATCCCCCTGAAACACCGCATGACGGATATAATAGGCACTGTTTGACACCAACCGGCTGTTCACAGTGACTTCCCCTTTATTGAACACCCAGTGGTTATCCAGCCTGCCATCCGGACGGCGCAGCAAAACCATGAAATGCTCGTCCAGATCCGCCAGGCTGCCTGGCCGACCGTATTTACTGACATATTCAGGTGTGGCGTACAGTTTTCCCTTAATAGGCGCTACCCGACGGGCAATAAAAGAGCTGTCACTGATAGCACCAATATGAACGCACGCGTCCAAACCATAAGTCAGGATATCGTGATACCCCAACGCACTCAGATGGGTTTCCAGGCTGATATTGGGATGGTCATGAAGGAAGCTGTGAATGACATCGTGCAAGAGAATGTCGGCCTCATGCAGCAGACCCACTTTGATTTTAC
This sequence comes from Photobacterium ganghwense, assembly GCF_017329545.1. Taxonomy (NCBI): domain Bacteria; kingdom Pseudomonadati; phylum Pseudomonadota; class Gammaproteobacteria; order Vibrionales; family Vibrionaceae; genus Photobacterium; species Photobacterium ganghwense. Next base: position 29,523 of record NZ_CP071326.1, on the reverse strand, counting down.
CGGTCGGACTTTGACTTTGGGTTTTCACCAATTCATGGGCTCTGTCCAGTTCAGGCAAAATGTCCTTGAGGCTGTTGTAATACTCCTGTCCGATAGGCGTTGGCGTCAGGCGACGGGTGGTTCGGGTCAGCAGGTTAATATTCAGCTCTTTCTCCAGATCATTGATCCTGCGGCTGACATTCGAACGCGGTAAATTCAGGGCATCTGCCGCACTGGAAAAACCGCCCAGCTCCACCACCAGTACAAACAACTTTAAATCATCAATTTTCATCACGCCTGTCCGTTTTGTATTTCTGCTGTCGCCACTCGGCCTGCACGGCAATATGACCGCGTCACCGAACCGCAGAGGCACTTTACCAGATTAGAACAAACCACGGCTGAATCTTCTTTATACACGTGTACTTAACGAAAACTCGGCGACTTAACGACAAACTGAGCTATTTGACGCAAAACCCGGCCGCTTAACGAAAAAACGCCCCGACCCAGCGGCAATAAGAAGCAAACGAACAAATGATAATCTGCCCGAAATTGCAGACTTTTATGTTGGGTATGCGCCACCGCTTTACGTACTATTACTCTTTATACGTGCGATTACCCTTTAAAACCAAACAACTGCCGACAAAATCAGGCAACCTGCTCCAGTATGCGGGCATACAGATTAATGGGCAGCGTGCGAGTATTCTGCTGAAGAAACACATTGTTCAGCAAAACCCATTGTTAAGAAAAAACTTATTAAGAAAAACCCTTGTTGAGCAAAAACCATCGTCGAGGAAAACCATTGTTTAGAGAAACCATGATACGCAAAGCCAGAGGCCAAGATTGGGAGGCCCTTGTCAGCCTCTTTATCATAGAAAACAAACATAATGCAGCTTTAGCGCCGGATACCGTCCGAGAGACGACCGAGGTTTTAACCGTTGAGGAGCTTGATGCCATCTTGGTCGACGACAACAGTGCCTTATTCGTCGCAGAACATCACGATACCGTAGTAGGAACCTTGCTGGGCAACGTAGTGCAAGTGGATTGCAGACGCTGGACCGCGCCACGCTGTTACTCCTACATCGAGGACATTGTCGTTGCGCCCAGAACAAGACGACAAGGCATCGCCCAAAAACTGGTCGCACATTTTGAGTGCTGGGCCCGGGCAAAAAAAGCGACCTCTGTTGAGCTCCATGTATGGCCGAACAATGCCGATGCTATTCGTTGCTACGCAAAGATGGGATTTATTAACAAACAGTTATTGCTATCAAAGCGCATTGATTGATAAAAGAGAAAAAACGCTCGTCCATATCCAACCGTTTTAAGGAAAAAACATGATTGCAATAAGGAAAGCCGTCGAATCGGATGTTCACGCCATTTATGAACTAAGAAAAAACGCAATAATTGAAAAGTGCTCCGACTTTTATACTGCGGAACAACTCAACTTGTGGACCCACGGCGGTATCTCAACAGCACTGATCAAAGATATCGTTGATACCTTCTACGTTTCGGAAATTAACGGAAAAGTGGTCGGCAGCGGTAAACTGAATACTCAAAACGGAATGATCGACGCCATCTTTGTCGACCCGGCATATTTTGGAAAAGGAGCGGCCAAAAGCATGCTGTCATTTCTGGAAACACTGGCAGCAGAAAACGCCCTGACCTCACTCCAATTAGAGTCCACGTTAAACGCCGCTCCTTTCTATCGCTCATGCGGTTTTGTGGGCGACAACGTCGCCACCTACCGTACACCGCGAGGGGTCTGTCTGGACTGCATTCCAATGAAAAAAGTCATCGCCTGAGAAAGCGATCACCCGTTCCCAACGCGGCGGTTAGCCCGGCGGGTTCATTTACGCATCACAACACTGAAGATCAATGTTAACCAAACTGTTCACAATCACCACAGTTGCCATAATAGACAAAGTCGCCACAGCGAACATGGCAGAATAAGAGCCGGAGCCCGCATCATCGGCTCCGGCTTGTGCCTTTACGGCGTTTGCACACCAATATCCGGCAGCTCAGGGAAAGCCCCTAGCCCGTAACTGGTGCGGTCTGTAAACAGGCGGTTGTTGGCCGGAATATTGTGCTGATCTTTGTCGTTGAATTTAGCCTCACCGATAAAGTCATTTCCGGTAATAGAGATTGAGATACCGCTGCTATCACTTGGCAGTCCCAGGAAGACGTTACCATTGGCACGTTCCAGCAGGACAATGTTGTTTTCCAGCACCACCGACGGTGCCACACTGTTGGTCATGCCCTCAATACCAAAACCAATCAGCTGATAGTTTGAGGTATTGGGCCCTTGTTCCAGCACGCTGTTTCGAATCGTCAGTGCGCCACCGTTCGACACGTCAGCCAGACGGCTGTCAACGCCCGACAGCGAAGCGATTTCACTGTACTCAATCAGTGTGCGCGGAGCACGGGATTTGATTTCATGTCCCTGATCTTTTGAACTGTAAAAGCGGCTATAGCGAATCTCCAGGCTGTCATTATTGCTGTATACCGCATGGGCGCGTCCCGCCTTGCCCAACTGCTCAAACCGGCTGTATTCGATCGTCAGTTTGCCACTTCCCTGCGCCGACAGCACGCCTTGCTCACTGTCGTGGAAATACACATTGCTCAGCATCAGATCCTGCCCCTGCTGGCGCACACACGCTCCGTTCTGATCCGGCACAGATACACCGCTGCACTCAATGCCTTCAATCACGACGTTGTTGCCGTCAACCACGAACGTCCCTTTGCCCTGAATTGCAGCGCCTTTGAAATGGGTGCCTTCGCTGCCTTGAACGGTGACATCATCATGGCCGATGTACAGCCCTTGGCTATAAACCCCGCTCCCCAGTACCACCAGACTGCCGGGCTGAATGGCTGACTGCGCCGCTGCTATATCGTTATAGAGAGTACCGTCGACAGAAATCTGTCCGGCTTCCACTGGCACTTCTGGCTCATAAGGGTTCTCTGGAGCTACCGGTTCATCGCCGCCTTCGCTGCCGTTACCGGTATCCGTGTCGGGAGTCTCTGGCTGCGTTGGCTTGTTAGGTTTGCCCGGGGTGGTCGGTTTGCCTTTGTCTTCAGACGGTTTGGCTTCAGCGCCACCCGAGCCACCGCATGCCATCAAAAAGACGGACGCAATCAGTAAACTTACCCGCCAGGGCTTCAAACGATGCTTTGAATGTGGCTTTAAGCCAAGCGTTGTTGTGTTCATTTTTTTACCATTGTTATCGTTTTGAAGGCAGGGATAATCGCGAAAACACCGGCTGGTAATGTCAGTTTTTTGTCAGCACCCGCCGCCGTTCAGCACAAAAAAATCCATTTTTTGAAAAGTCATTTTTTGTTCAAGCAGATAGCATTCCGGCTCACTTTTTTGCATGCCTATTTATTGAGACGCACCAAACAAACAATCAAGGCAGCACTGACATCAACTCTCTGCTCTTCACTCTCAGGTATTCAAGCAAATCGCCAACGTACCGGTGAGATCCCTCTGTCTCATCCGTGCTAACATATCGCGATAATCACCCTTCAGGATCCGCCATGAACATCAACCTGACCAAGATGATCACCGAAAGCCGCAATCCAGCCAGTGAGCAGATTGATACCCTACCGACGCTGGATATGCTTCGGGTCATCAATAATGAAGATAAAAACGTCGCGCTGGCCGTGGAGGCCGTATTGCCAGCCATCGCGCTCGCCGTCGATAAGATTGCCGAGGCCTTTCTCCAGGGCGGTCGCCTGATTTATACCGGCGCGGGTACCTCCGGTCGTCTCGGTATTCTGGATGCCAGCGAATGTCCGCCGACCTTTGGTACACCGGCCGCACAAGTGGTCGGGCTGATCGCGGGCGGTCATCCGGCTATCCTGAAAGCGGTGGAAAATGCCGAAGATAACCGTGAGCAGGGCGCACAGGATCTCAAAGACCTGAACCTGACAGCCAAAGATGTGGTGGTGGGCATTGCCGCAAGCGGCCGAACGCCATATGTGCTGGGCGCGATGGATTACGCAGCCTCGCTGGGAGCAACCGTAGTTTCTATCAGCTGTAATCCGGACAGCCCGATGAGCGAAGCCTCAGAGATTGCCATCACTCCTGTGGTTGGCCCGGAAGTGGTGACGGGCTCATCACGTATGAAAGCCGGTACAGCACAAAAACTGATCCTGAATATGCTAACAACCGGCGCCATGATTCGCACCGGTAAAGTCTACGGCAATCTGATGGTGGATGTGGAAGCCACCAACGCCAAGCTGGTTGAACGCCAGAAGAATATCGTTATGTCCGCTACCGAATGCAGCCGCGAAGAAGCCATTGCTGCCCTGCAAGCAAGCGGCGGTCACTGTAAAACAGCCATTGTGATGATATTGGCCGCAGTGTCTGCAGAAGAGGCAGGCCTGCTACTCAGCCAGAATCAGGGCTTTACCCGCAAAGCCATTGAAAACCACTAAGGCGATCAACCGGGCAATCAACCGACATTCCCGGTCGGATAATCCGCAGTGAGGCTCAGGTGTCGGCCACATTATTTGCAGGCCTCACTCTGTGTTAACCCAATATACCTGGATCGCTTCGGGCGCTAGTCGGGCACCAGACACTCACCGCTTCAGAGCGGTATTCTCAGCAGGCTGGTAATAACACCACGCCTGCTATCCCTCACTCGCAATTTTCTTCTTCCCACATTCCCACATTCCCACATTCCCACATTCCCACAGCAGAAAACCTCACGCGGAATAAAAAGCCAGCCCTCTGAAACCGTCGCTCCAGAAGCGAGAGATAGTTGCCATGGCAAATCGCAGGTACAAAAAAGCTCAGCAAATGCTGAGCCAAATAGCGAGTGTCCAAAATAGAGACACAATTAGCGAGTCGAGACTGAATACGATACGGGTGCGTCTGTCGGTGCCATCGGCTACACAAACTCTCAGCCAAAACGGCACACTAACCCGTCGCATCAGGAACCATCATAACGAATGCATCCTTAACAAAAACTGGAGCAACCCAATTAATTTTAGTCTATCTCCTTGCCTGCACACCGATTATTCTCCTGAGCACACTCTCCAGGAAAGCTGACCAGGCCCACCGCGGAACGCCTTCCCCGCAGCTCATTCAACTTTTTTGAACAAGTAGAACAAGCGTGCCCCGTGTTGTTAGTCGCCATTTGTCCCTACACTTCAGATCAACAGCTCAGGTTAACCCTCTCACTCCACCGTGAAATTCAAGAGGGAAATCTGAAGCAACATTCGAATTTTTTAAGGACATGATTATGAACACTTTTATCCAACGCCTTCTGACTTCTCATCCCTCTCTGGCACCGCTGGCATTGCGCGTTCCTGTTGGGATTATCCTAATGGCCCACGGCTCACAAAAACTGTTCGGCTGGTTCGGTGGCTCCGGGCTGGAAGGCACCGGTCAATGGATGGCTTCGATCGGCCTGGCTCCGGGTTTCCTGATGGCATTGTTAGCCGGTAGTGCAGAGTTCTTTGGGGGTCTGTTTATTCTGCTGGGTCTGCTGACTCGTCCGGCTGCAGCCGTCGTCGCCTTTACCATGGCTGTCGCCATTGCCAGCGTCCACCTGGAAAATGGCCTGTTCATGGCGAACAACGGCTACGAGTTTGGTTTGGCGCTGTTAGCCATGGCTGTCTCTCTGGCCATTTCCGGGGCGGGTAAACTGGGTCTGGACAACCTGCTGGCTAACCGCCGCTAATATCGACCGCCACTATTTCCGACCGTCCTGAAGATTCTGTGTCAGAGCCTCTGTCTCAGGACGCTGGTTCACAGAGGCAGAATCCTTCAGTAACGAAGCAACCTGGGAGTTAACTATGATCACAGTACGTAAAGCACATGAACGTGGCCGGGCGAACTTTGGCTGGCTCGACAGTCGCCATACGTTTTCTTTTGGTAGTTACTATGACCCGCAACACATGGGATTTTCCGAACTGCGCGTGATCAATGATGACATCGTGCAGCCAGGTGCAGGATTTGATACCCACGGTCACCGTGACATGGAAATCATCAGCTACGTATTGGAAGGCAGTATCGCCCATAAAGACAGTGAAGGTAATGTGAAGATTTTGCATGCCGGAGAATTTCAGCTAATGTCTGCCGGGAGTGGGATTTATCACAGCGAATACAATGCGTCTGACACCAGCCCATTACGATTTTTGCAAATATGGATCCAGCCAAGTGAAACCGGCGGGCAACCGGGCTATCAGCAAAAAGCGTTTGGTCGGGAACCGGGGATCACATCGATTGCGACACCCGATGGCCAGGGCGGCACCCTGAAAATCAAGCAGGATGCTTCCCTCAGCCAGATTATCCTGCTGCCGGGGGAATCGGTGCCGATTACTCCCCAAAGGAACGTGTTCATCCACCAGGTCGACGGGCAACTCAGTGTCAACGACACAATCCTCGCACCGGGGGATGGCGCAATGATAACTCAGGAAAGTGACATCCTGCTCAGCAACCTTGGAGCGGAACCGGTGACAGCCCTAGTGTTTGACCTGCCATAACCACTCCACCTTACGTGCGAACCTATATATTCGGCAGACAGCCCTTCCCTGTCTGCCGAACTTTTATTCACACTTGAGTACCAGCACCTTGTTTTCCGCCTTCTGCCAACTCTCCCTACCGCTGGGCTGCTGCTTGTCTCATTACCTTTCCTTGACTTAACAACAGCACCGGAAAGTGTAAGATTTTTTGTTTCATACTGTCACTGTGAAGAAGTATTGCCAATATCTAAGGAAAGCCTTAACACGGTTCTGTACGAAAATGCGTTTCATATAATTGAGAATTTAGGCATTACTAGAAATATGGGAGGAGGAAACGTGGAAAATTAGAATGATTTGTGAATCATGAGTTTTAATAAATTTATTGGAAAGCACTAAACTCACTAATATTACATGAATCAGCATATGAAAAATGCCTCAATGTTGAGGCATTTTTGTATTTAAATCAGATTTAAAAAATTAATTCAAATAACAATCAATCAGAATTAATTATAAATACTTTTTCGCAGCTTTTACTGCTTCTTTAAGATTTGGAATCGTAGTTAACTCTGGTACTCTTTGTGTGTACACTACTTTATTAGACTTATCTGTAACGATAATACTTCGCGTCAATAAACCTAACTCATCGATTTGTGAACCTGTATTCAAACCAAATTGATGCTTTGATGAATCAGAAAGGTATGTAATTCCTTGTAAACCTTTCTCTTTTAGAAAACGCTGTTGAGCAAAAGGAGTATCTGCACTGATAGCAAAAAATTCAATACCTTCTAGATCAGTTTTATTTTTTGAAACATACTTATCTAAGTCAATAGCTTGTTGAACACAAACAGGAGTATCTACAGAAGTTAACACGCTATAAATCTTTACAGCGCTTGTTTCAGAGCTGGTATCAAAAGGTTTTAGTTCAGAGGTCACCAATTGAATCGATGGCATGTAATCTCCGACCTTAATCGCCTCACCAGATAATTTAAACTTATTTGTTTTTTCTAATGTTACAACTTGATGCTCACCAAAGTCAGCATTCGTATCTGTTGTAGAAAACTGAGCAAAAGCGCCAGTTGAAAACAGCAAAGATACAACTAATGTTATTTTTTTCATTTATTGGCTCATCGAAGAAATTGCAGCGTCGTAATTTGGTTCATTTGTAATTTCTTCAACCAGTTCACTGTGAATGACAATGCCTACTTTGTTCACACATACGATCGCACGAGTAGTTAAACCTCTGAGTGCGCCATCTGGAATTGCCACTCCATATGTCTCAGCAAAGTCTAAGCTACGGAAAGTTGATGCATGTTGAACATTATCAATCCCTTCTATTTCGCAGAATCGACCGACATCAAAAGGTAAGTCAGCAGAAATACAGATCACCTGTGTATCATCTAATTTTGAGGCTTCCTCATTAAAACGCTTAACACTGGCCGCACACACTGGGGTATCGATACTTGGGAAAATATTAAGAATCAGATTTTTCCCTGAAAAACTTGATAGTGTCAGTTCAGATAAGTCAGATGCTGTAAGAGAAAACTCAGGAGCTAATTGACCAACGACAGGAATCGAACCGACAATATTCACAGGGTTATTTTGAAAAGTTACTTGTGGCATTTTTGTTACTACTCTTATTTAAGCCATTGAGAAAACGAATAAATAAGAACCCATATATTCAAAATTAGCAATGACAACTTTGTAGGTCTGACCAGACATTTTCTTACAGATATAGCGAGGTCAATATGCGTTCCCCAATATTCAACAGTCCTAATTTTCAACAGAAACTAGACTATCAACAAATATTTTTAACAATTAAGCCACGGAGACTTTGCTCAATTCACAATTCATGAATAACTACAGGCCTTGCATAGCTAAGTTGCGGAGAATAAACGCTATTAGTATTCTCGCGTAGGAATATGAGACTCATAGCGCGCTTTGTAATGAAAGATAATTTCAATTTCTATTTATCGATTAATCAAATAAAAATAGGTGATTTAACGTACTTAAAAAAGAGGTTACATTTTGAAACAGTTTCCGACAATTATCTTAATTAGGTAACGAAACAGTGCCACTCGATGGCTTTTATCCACCACATAACATTGAAGCGTATAACGATTTAACAATACCATTGCAACCAACCCAACACGATTCTTAATCATGGATTCACACTCGTTTAATCAAGGCAGTCAGTCATACCCAAAAACCAACCTTCAGAGGACTTTTGATTGGGGAAATACGCATTAACCGCATGTGTGTGAACCTCTACTCAAAAATAGACAGCGGCATAAGCGAGTTAGAGTAACTTGTCAGATCTTATTGCACCGTGATTTGACTACTGACAAGTTGAATTCAGGCTATTTCAATTTTACGTAATTGATAAACTATGTCGCTTACGGTGCGAACGACATCAGCAACGCGTAACCATTCCGTCAAAAATCGCTCATATTTCGACACATTTTTCCTTGCTGCTTTTCGCTTCAATGCCTTGCTACATCATGTTTTCTCAGGACAAAGCCGCCATGGAAATGGTAAGGTAACGCCTGCGTTTCCGCCTTCTTACCCGATTTTCTGTCTATCGGATTACCAGAGAAACGCCTTGCTTTATGCCGCGATAACCACAAGGAACCATGCATGAGCCACACGATTGACTTAAGCGAACTGATAGAACGCATTTCCGCGGCCGATACAGACGAACAACGCCAACTTTTTAATGAACAGGAAATCCAGCAGCTGGATCCCGGTTCGATTGCCACTTTGCTTGAAGCCCTACCGCTGCACGAGCGGATGGAGTTATGGCGACAACTGCCGCTCAACAGCCATGTTGACGTGCTTACCGCTATGCGTGCCGATACCCGTGACTGGGTAATCCACTCACTCAGCGAAGCCGAACTGAACCTGGTTCTGGCGAAACTCGATAACTTGTCGCTGATTGAATGGGCAGACTCGCTGCCGGACGAGATCATCGAAAAGGCCATGAGCCTGCTGAGCAAAGACGATCTCGAGCTGTTCGACCGCGCCAACCAGTACAGCGATGATCAAATTGGCCGATATGCTAATCCCAAAGTCATGTCTCTGCCTCAGGGCATCTCGGCAAAACGTGCTCTGGTGCTGCTGGAACGCCACGGCTATAGCTACCCGGCCCCTATCTATGTGGTCAACCACAGCAAAAAATTTGTCGGCGGCGTAAACTACCAGCAGTTACGTGAAGCTGAGCCCATGGCTAAACTCAGTACCCTAGCCGATCGTTCCTTTCCGGTGGTGGAAGACGATGCCTCCCTGACCGAGGCCGTCGAAGCCATTGAACACAGCCAGCGATTCAGCCTGCCTATCGTTGATAAGCAAGATCAGCTGATTGGTGAAATCGACCTTCATCTGGCGCTGGAGCTGATGCGTGAGAGCTACGAAAGCACGCTGATGGCAAACGCCGGTATGAGCGAAGAGGATGACTTGTTTGCGCCTATCGCTAAAAGTGCCCGTAAACGTGCCGTTTGGCTGGGTATCAACCTGCTCACGGCCATTCTGGCATCGGTGACCATCAGCTTATTTGAAGACGTCATTGCCGAAGTGGTGGCGTTAGCGGTTCTGATGCCGATTGTCGCCTCAATGGGCGGGATTGCCGGCAGCCAAACCCTGACACTGATGATCCGCGGTATGGCGCTGAATCAGGTCACGGCCGGTAACCGCTGGTCACTGCTGCGCAACGAGTGCGGGATCGGTTTTCTGAACGGTGTGTTGTGGGCAGTGCTTATCGGGCTGCTGGCCGGCATCTGGTTCCAGTCTTTCCTGATTGGCGCCATTATCGCAGTCGGTATCGTCGTCAACATTATTACTGCCGCCCTGTTTGGGGTACTGATACCGGTCGCACTGGATAAATTCAAGCTCGACCCGGCACTGGCAGGCTCCGTGGTTCTGACCACCGTCACGGATGTGGTCGGTTTCTTTGCTTTCCTGGGCACAGCCAAACTTCTGCTTCTATAGCAACTGCCAGCCCCGGCCTCGACACTCACACCACAAAGAAAAACGCCCCGTCGCATAGCGCAACGGGGCGTTTTTTTGATTCCGCCTTAAACCTCGGCCTAAGCCCTGTTTTATCCCGATAATAAACCTGTTTTCGTGCGGTTTTCGTCCGTTTTAGTACGAAAGATATCTCAGCACTCTGCGATACGACCGTTTACAACTCGGAATGTTAACGGTTTGCAGCATACCCAGGTAGCCCCAGCTTTTCGGCTACTGCCTGCGCCAGCTGCTCATCAACCAATCGGAAATGCGCCAACTGTTGTTGAACAATCGCTTCCGATTGCACCTCACCCAGCGAGGCAGCAATATTACCCGCCAGACGAGTCTGCTGACCTTTATCCATCAGGCGATACAGGTTGCCCGGTTGCGAGTAGTAATCCGCGTCATAATCACGGAAGTTGAAATGCAGCGCTTCTTTTTCCAGAGCCAAAGGCGGCGCATAATCTTGAGTCGGCTGATAGGCTCCCTGCTGATTCGGCGCGTAGTTCGGCTGCTGGCCACCGTTATTGTCCACCCGCATACCACCGTCACGGTGAGACGTATTCACCGCAGACTTTGGCCGGTTAACCGGCAGTTGGCCATGGTTGATACCCAGGCGGTAACGCTGTGTATCCCCGTAAGAGAACAGGCGCCCCTGCAGCAGACGATCCGGTGAATATCCGATGCCCGGCACCACATTAGCCGGAGTGAACGCCGCCTGCTCAACCTCCGCAAAATAGTTATCCGGATTACGGTTAAGCTCCAGCACACCGACGTCTCGCAACGGCACATCTCCATGCGGCCAGACCTTGGTGATATCAAACGGGTGAATGTGGAAACGCTCTGCTTCAGCCTCGCTCATGATTTGCACTTTCACATCCCAGCGCGGAAACTCTCCGTCTTCGATACTCATAAACAAATCCACCTGCGATGACTCGCGGGTTTTGCCGGTAATTTTGGCCGCTTCCTCATCGGTGTAATAACGGTGCCCCTGCTGCGTTTTAAAATGGAACTTCACGTAGAAACGCTCATTATCACGATTGATAAAGCTGTAAGTGTGACTGCCATAACCGTTCATGTGGCGATAGTCAGTCGGAATGCCACGGTCACTGAACAGGATCATCAGCTGATGCAGTGACTCTGGGTGACGTGACCAGAAATCCCAGGCCGCTTCTGCGCTGCGCAGGTTAGTTTTCGGATCGCGCTTCTGAGTATGGATAAAATCCGGGAACTTCAGCGCATCACGGATAAAAAACACCGGCGTGTTGTTACCAACCAGATCCCAGTTGCCTTCGCCGGTGTAGAACTTCAGGGCAAAGCCGCGGACATCACGCTCCGCATCGGCCGCGCCTTTTTCTCCGGCGACGGTAGAAAAACGCAGCAAAACCTCAGTCTGCTTACCGATTTCGGAAAACAGATCAGCCTTGGTAAATGGGGTGATATCGTGCGTGACCGTAAAGGTTCCGAATGCTGCTGAGCCTTTCGCATGCACGACTCGCTCAGGAATACGTTCACGATCGAAATGCGCCAGCTTTTCCAGCAGCCAGGTATCCTGCAACAAAACAGGGCCGCGCGGGCCTGCGGTCAGGCTGTTGTCGTTATCGGTGACCGGTGCCCCATTGGCATGAGTAAGCGTTTGTTTTGTCATAATTTCTCTCCTTCATCTTTGCCTCTACGATAGGCTTTCCGAGGACGGAGATAAAATTCATCCTGCCTATTTTAGCGATAGGCACTGCCTTAGAAACCGTCTTTTGCTGCCGGCTTTGATCAGACACCGCAAATCGCCGGTTCCCGATTACACTAAGAAGACGCCCCTTCATGCACTGCCGGAGCACATTATGCTTAATATGGAATTCGACCAGATTGTGATTATTGATACCGCGGCCATGGAGTGGCAGCCCAGTCCAAGCCAGGGCGTGTGGCGCAAACCGCTGGAGCGCGAAGCTAAAGAGTCCGGTCATACCACCAGTCTGGTGAAGTATGCGGCAGGTTCCTGTTTTCCCTCCCATAAGCATCCGCTGGGAGAGGAAATTCTGGTGTTAGACGGGGTGTTTTCTGACCAAACCGGCGACTTTGGCCCGGGCAGCTACCTGCGTAATCCCCCCGGTAGTGAGCATTCGCCCCTCAGCCGCTCCGGCTGCACGCTGTTTGTAAAACTGAACCAGTTTATGGTGAAAGATCATGAGGAAGTGCGGATAGATACCCTTAATACCGACTGGCATCAGGGAGACAATGGGTTTGCCGCGATACCACTTCATCTGTGTGGCCATCAGCACACGGCACTGGTCTCCTGCCCGCCCGACCTGACTTTCCCGCCTCATCCGGCGATTGGCGGAGAAGAAATCCTGATTCTCTCCGGTGCTCTGAATGATAAGCATGGCCATTATCCTGCCCTTAGCTGGCTGCGCCTACCCCACCTGAGTAAACGCACTTTCACAACCAGTGAAGGCACAGTGCTGCTGTATAAAACCGGACACCTGCCGATTAGCTTGTAGCTCTGTTAAGCGATCAGCGACTCTCCCACCAGCCCGGCAATCCGTTGGGCTGCCCGATATAAAAAATCCGGGGGAGTCATTCCTCCCCCGGATTTCATGGTGTACTGATGATTGTGCTCACGTTCAGCTTACATTGGCTAATGCGCCGTCACACGATCGCGACCGTTCACCCGTGATGCTGGGTGAGCCGTAGTACAGGCAAATCCGATGGCCATCTATTTCTTTGATATCAAACGGGATTTCGTACATCGCTTCCATGATGGATGTCTGAATCACCTCATGGACCTTACCGCTGGCGACCACTTCCCCTTTTTTCATTGCCACAATGTTGTCGGAATAGCACGAGCCAAAGTTGATGTCGTGAATCACGATCACCACGGCTTTGTTGAACTCATGGGCCAGACGACGCAGCGTGGTCATGATATCGACAGAATGGCGGATATCGAGGTTGTTCAGCGGCTCATCCAGAAAAATGTAATCCGTGTTCTGGGCCACCACCATCGCAATGAATGCCATCTGGCGCTGGCCACCGCTCAGCTCATCCAGGTATTTGTGCTGGATATCTGAAATGCCCAGATGCGCCAGCGCCTCATCAATAATACGGTTGTCTTCCTCATTCAGTCGCCCCTGTGTATGCGGGAAGCGCCCAAACGCCACCAGCTCGCGAATCGAAAACCGCATGTTGATATTGTTCGACTGGCGCAGCACTGCCAGACGCTTAGCCAGATCCTTGCTGTCCCACTGCGATAATGGCTTGTCGGCGATCAGCACTTCGCCGGCGTCACTTTCAGTCAGGCGACTCGCCATCGACAACAGGGTGCTTTTACCCGCGCCGTTAGGACCGATAATTGAGGTCACTTCCCCTTTCGGAAATAGCGCACTCGCGTCTTTTACAACGAATTGTTGGCCGTAGCTTTTAGATAATCCGGTCAGTTTAATCATGGCAACTAAATCTTGTTTCGCGCTAACAGGAAGAGGAAGTAGCTTCCTCCGAGGAAATTAATGATGATACTGATAGTGGTATTGAAATTCAGGACTTTCTCGACCATGAACTGCCCCCCGACCAACAGCAAAACCGCCAGCAGGCTGGTTGCAACCAACAGAAAACGGTGGTGATAGTTGCGGTACATTTCACGGGTCAGGCTGACGACAATCAGGCCGAAGAACAGTACCGGCCCCACCAGCGCGGTAGAGATAGAAATCAGGATAGCGACCACCATCATCACTTTGAGGGTCAGTGCACGGGTATCAACCCCCAGACTTTTCGCGTTATCTTCGCCCAGCCACATCACATCAAGCTGCGATGCCAGACGGCTGAGGTACAACAGGCACAGCCCCAACGGAAGGGTGCACCAGTAAACAATCTCGCTGTTCACGTTGTTGAAACTGGCAAACATCGCCCCTTCCAGTACCGTGAACTCGCTCGGATCTATCAGCATCGCGAAGAAGCTGCTGAAACTTTCAAACAGGCTGCCAAGCACAATACCGACCAGCAGCAAGGTGAACACATTGTTGTTTCTGCGACGGAAGTACAGGCTGAACAGCGCGGTCGACAGGCCGGTCATCACCACCACACACACCACAAAATTCAGGTGCGGATTGGCAATCATGGCACTGGCACTGCCAAACACCGCCACAATCAGGGTCTGCAGCATCACGTACAGCGAATCGAAACCCAGAATCGACGGCGTCAGAATGCGGTTGTTGGTAATGGTCTGAAACACCAGGGAGGATGCCGAAATTGCCACGGCGGCCATGGCAATGGCCAGGATTTTAGGGATGCGACGCGACAGGAAAAACTGGTAGTTATCGGGGGTCAGCCCCTGCCCCAGAAAAACGGCCACAATCGCCAGCGCCACTGCCGCAATCACAGTGAGTTTCAACATGTCTTGTTTCTTACTGAGATCACGCACGGGCTTTATCCCTCAGAACCAGATAGATAAATGTCGTGCCGCCGAGAATGGAAATGATCATGGCGATAGGCACCTCGAACGGGAAGATAATCACTCGCCCCAGAATGTCGCAGCTCAGTACCAGAATGACGCCCCAGAAGGCCGTCCACGGCAGGTTGCGCTTCATGTTGTCGCCGACAAACATCGAGACCACATTAGGCACGACCAGCCCAAGGAAAGGAATTACGCCGACAATCATCACGACTGATGAAGACAGCACGGCCACAATCACGACGCCGATCAGCACAATTTTCTGATAATCGAGGCCGATGTTTTTGGCAAAGCTCTCACCAATACTGGCCGCGCTGAATTTGCTGGCAAAACGGTAAGCCAGTACCGTGGCCGGAATGGCCAGATACAGCAGTTCGTAGTTCCCCTGCAGCACGGACGAAAAATTCGCAACGGTCCAGGATTTCATGGTCTGGATAAGATCGTATTTGTACGCCATGAACTGGGTCAGTGCCGACACCACATTGCCGTACATGATCCCAATAAGCGGTACCAGCACAGTGTTTTTAAATTGCAGGGACTGCAGAAAGCGCACAAACAGCAGCGTGCCGCCCAACGCGAAAGCAAAAATGACCGCGAGATCCAGCCATTTACTCATGCCGGTGAACAGCACCATGGTCGCAACATAGCCCAGCACGGCACAGTCGATGGTGCCGGTGGTATCCGGAGAAGCAAAACGGTTCTGGCAGATCTGCTGCATGATCAACCCTGCCACACTCAGGCCAGCCCCAGCCAGGCAGATCGCCAGTAAGCGAGGAATACGGCTGGCAAACAAAATAGAAGTGGACTGGAAATCGCCGTTGAGCAGGCCGGCCAGCGTCATTTCGGCCACCCCGATTGACAGGGAAAGCACGCCCAGCAGGACGAGAAGAAACGCCGCAAGGGCGATTCGGGAATGATGGAATAAATTCGGTTTCATAAATTAAAAGAGGCCTGCGAATACACAGGCCTCAGCGTTATAAGAAAGAGGGATTAAAACAGTTGGGCAATGTCATCAATCATAATGTCGGTTGCCGTCACACCAGCCATAGTGATGTACCAGGCATTCGGATTCAGATACACAATGCGATCGTTTTGCGATGCCGGGGTCGATTTCACCAGCACATTGTTGAATCGTGACTTGGCTTTACCGATCTCTTTCCCGATAGCCTGCTCGCGATCCAGTACGAAAATCACGTCTGGTTTGGCATCGGCAATGTATTCAAAGGAGATCAGGTTGCCGTGGGAGCCGGTTGTTTTCACCTCTTCGCTACGGGCCGGGTTGAAACCAAACTCATCAAACACCATCGAGAAACGGCTGCCTTGGTTGAACATCGCCAGGTTGCTGCCGTTGTTCATCACCATCATGGCTTTCATCTGGCTGGCCTGTGCTTTCGCGCGGGTGTCATCCAGTTTGGCCTGCGTGTTTGCGATCAGTGCATCTGCTTCTGTCTGCTTGTCAAACACTTCACCCAACATACGCCAGTTGGCCTGCGTGTCTTTCCAGTACTCACCGTAATCAACCGCATACATGATGGTCGGCGCGATCTTATTCAGCTCTCCCATCATTTCACGCAGACGGGCTTCCGCGATGATCAGATCCGGCTTAGCCATGTAAATGGCTTCAAAATCCGGTTCTTTGACAGACCCCATCGCGGCATATTTCTTATCCTGATACTTGTCCAGGTAGGTTGGCATCATCGCTTTCACGACCCCAACTGGCTCGACGCCGAGACGATCCAGCGTATCCAGACTGCCGTGACCCAGCACGACAACACGTTTAGGCACACCATCCAGGGTAATTTCACCTTCATGGTGCTGAATAGTTTTTGTTGCTGCAAAAGATGAAGCAGCAGCCAGTACGCCTGCCGCTACCACAACAAGACGAGTCAAAGACCTCAAAGATTTCATCCAGAATTTCCACGGTTTACAGAAAAGTGAGCCAATCCTAGCCAAAAAATCTCCCGAGGTCACGAACAAAAATGCGAATTATTCTCCTTTACATTTCAGTAACGATTCAGCTTGATGGTGATAGTCTCATTCTCGCGATGTCATTGAGACGTATCGAAAAGCCCATTTAGAAGCAATGGGTTGGCATCAAAATCCGTTTATCCGCAAGCGACATCACCCGGTTTATGAGGAGCCATTGCCAGTCAGTCAGCACCGATACACAACAGCCAGGCGGCTGACACAAGCTGATTAACCGATACACGGACACGGTTTCACATTGGTATTTATCTGGGGTATTTATCCGGCGGCAGTAAACGGTGCTTCACGCTGATTTTTCTGACGCTTTCATAGAATAGGCATGGTGACACTGAGTCCACTCCGGCGGACATTGCTGGCGCAGTGCATCGAGCAACACTTTAACCCGCAAGGGCGGCCGACCCGCGGTGTAATAACAGGCCACTTCCGTTGCTTCCGGTTGCCAACCCGGCAGACAGGGCAACACGCTACCGGGATGGGCCCGTTCGAACCCGTCTGCCAGCCAGACCGGTAACATGCCAATACCCCGCCCGTTGGCAATAGCGTCAGCCTGCATGGTCAGGCTGTCGGTCCGTAATCGGGAATTGATAGGCGGCAAATCGTAGCTACCTTCCTCCTTGTGAAGCAGGGTCAGCCCATCCTGCCGTTTGGCAATCAGATCAATCCAGGGGTGGCCAGTCAGCTCACTCGGGTGGGTCGGTGGCGGGTGATCCTCCAGGTACGCCGGTGACGCGTATAGTCCGAACGACCAGTGCCCCAGCAACTCACGCCGCAGCGAATGTTCAGGCGGAGAGCCGACCCAAATCATCAGATCAACCTCGCTGTTTCCCGCTGCCAGCGTCTGGGAATGCAGATTAATATGAATGCCCGGGTGCGCATTCATAAACTGGTTCAGCACCTTTGAAAACCACCCGCGTAACAGATTCGGGTGAACCAGCAAAGTGAGCTCCCCGCAGGCATTATTGCTGAGACTTTGCAGCGCCTCTTTGCCCTGTTCAGACAACGCCAGAATCTGTCTGGTGTACTGTGAGAACACCTGCCCGGCTTCCGTCAGACTCAGTCGGTTCCCCTGCCTGGTGACCAGCGACTGCCCCAGATCGACTTCCAATTGTGCCAGACGTCGGCTCAGGGTGGATTTAGGCTGGTTCAATACTTCAGCCGCTGCCGTCAGACTCTGGTACTGACAAAGGGCATCAAAAGCTTTTAGCGCTGCAAGATCATGCATGGCTTAACATTTTTCCTTCATAACTCCAAGCGAATCCCCGTTCCATAAATGGAAAACACCGTTCCGTTTATTGCCCTAGCTCTTTGTTTCCAGTTAGGGAAGAATCCGCACCACAATTAATAATGATTATCATTTAAGGAGTTACCTATGTCCAGCCCCAAGCCTGCTGTTATGCCGCTAGTTGCTGCAATTGCGTCCGTATTGTCGGTTTCTGCCTATGCAGAGTCGTCGTCGCAAGCCATGGAGACCGTTGTTGTCACCGCAGCAGGCTATGAGCAGTTACAGGTCGACGCACCCGCCAGTATCAGCGTAATTTCCCGTGACGAACTGGAAAAACGCTACTACCGCGATGTGACGGATGCCCTGCGTGACGTGCCGGGGGTGGTCATTACCGGAGGGGGGGATACCACCGATATCAGCCTGCGGGGGATGAGCTCGAAATACACCCTGATTCTGGTTGACGGCAAACGCCAGTCATCCCGCGAGACACGTCCGAACAGTGACGGCCCGGGCATTGAACAAGGCTGGCTGCCACCGCTACAAGCGATTGAGCGCATTGAAGTTATTCGCGGCCCGATGTCGACCCTTTACGGCTCCGATGCCATCGGGGGGGTTGTGAACATTATTACCCGCAAATTCGGCAAAGAGTGGAGCGGTAACGTTCAACTGGATACCATTATTCAGGAAGACAGCCGTTCGGGTGATCAACGCAGCGCGAACTTCTATCTGAGCGGCGCGCTGATTGAAGACAAACTGGGCCTGCAACTGTACGGCCAGACCACCCAGCGCGACGAAGACAAAATCGTCAACGGTTTTGAAGATAAGTCCCTCAACAGCGTGACCGGTAAGCTGAACTATCAGATTAATGACGACAACCTGATCCAGTTTGAAACCGGTGTCTCTGAGCAAGATCGCCGCGGCAACGCAGGCATGAGCGTGGAAGAAAACGGAAAAGATTCCGTGAACGAATATCGCCGTACTCACTATGCCGTGACTCACCAGGGCAACTGGGATGACATCAGTACCGACAGCTATGTGCAGTATGAAATCAGCGATAACAAAACGCGTAAGATGGAAATTGCCAACACCACTGCAAAATCAACGGCGTTCCTGACGCTGGGCGATCACATGGTGACAGTCGGTGCTGAGTTTACCCATGCCTCGCTGGATGACGAGTCGTCCAACAAAGCGAAAACATCAGGCCGTACGCATATTTCCAACACCCAGATGGCAGCGTTTATCGAAGATGACTGGAGCCTGACGGACACCTTCTCGTTGACGCTGGGCGGCCGCTTTGACCATGACGAAAACTATGGTGAACACTTTAGCCCACGTGCCTACGGGGTATGGCACTTTGCCGAAGACTGGACACTGAAAGGTGGTGTATCGACCGGTTTCCGTTCGCCACAGCTGCGTGAAATTACCGCCGACTGGGCACAGGTCAGCCGTGGCGGCAACATCTACGGTAACCCGGATCTGTCACCAGAGAAATCAGTGAACACCGAAATCGGCCTGCTGTATTCCAGCCTTGGCGGTCTGAATGCCGGTCTGACGCTGTTCAATAACGACTTTAAAGACAAGATCACCCGAGTCACCTGCCCGACATCAATCTGTACTGAAGGACAGAATGACTGGGGTGCCGATCCGACATACCGCGTCAACGTCGATAAAGCCGTTACCCGCGGGGTAGAGGCCACATTGGCCACGCCTCTGACCGACACCATCAGTGTGAACGCCAGCTATACCTATACCGACTCTGAGCAGAAAAGTGGTCAGTACAAAGGCATGCCACTGAACCAGCTGCCAAAACACCTGGCGAATGCGGGGATGGACTGGGCTGCGACTGACAATCTGGGCAGCTGGGTGAAAGTGACTTACCGCGGCAAAGAAAGCCAGCCGGTTACCACACCGTCTAGCCGTACTTTCATTGCGCCGTCTTATACCTTTGTTGATGCGGGTATTAACTACCAGCTGACCGACAACGCACGCGTAAAAGCAGCGATCTACAACCTGTTTGATGAAGCGGTAACGTACGAGAAATACCAGTACGTTGAAGACGGTCGCCGTTACTGGCTGGGAATGGATATTGCGTTCTAACCCAAACGTCTGACAATTCGGCTCACTTTCTATGCCACTGTGACAAAGGCTTTTCGGTCGCTGTCACAGAGAAAGTGAGCCTTTCTTCCCGCCTTTATTTACACCTTTCTTGATACTTCCGGTTTGCAGCGATTTATCCGCTTACTGTATCAGTGTGCAGCAGCGATAGCCGTCGCAGCTAAACGGTAATAGTCGACCGACTGTCGGGTTTCATCAAACTCGAATCCCAACTTCGTCAGCACGTTGAGTGAAGCAACATTTGCCGGTTCTATGCCTGCAATAAAGTACGTTGCACGGCTCACTTCTGGCGCTAAATGAGGCGTCGCTACGTCCCGCTCTGAACACTCAGCATCAGGCAAACATGCATCTGACAAATAATGCAGTAACCCTTGCATGGCTTCGGTCGCCAGACCTTTGCCCCATTGCGCTTCATCTAGCACATACCCCACCCGGTAGCCCCGTTTTCCGTGCTCTTGTTCCGGAAACACAAACAGATAACCAATGGCTGATCTGTTCTCTGAACCATTTACCGTACTGTCGCCATCCACTTGTTCAGTGAGCCTCAGCAGCATGCCGGTCTGCATCATGCTGTCCAGCCAGCTATCGACCTCAAGGGGGGAGCGCAGTTGCTGACTGGCCGGCGGCAGATAGCGGCTCACCCGTGCGGTAAACATAGCCATGATTTCCTGATGTAGCCCCGCCTGGTGGCGGTTTAGCGAAGCCACCTGCAACCTTTGAGTACGAAACGCAATGTGATACATGCTTAGCTCTGTCATCATCTTTTCCTCTGTGAAGCCACATTGTAACTGTCAGGGAGTGACGGCTCCACTCTAACCTCACCCCCCTTATGCCCACCACCATCCAGCAAAAAATTTCATCAATACAAAGAAAAACTTGCGGAAAACCTCACCGCTTCCCGCTCCGATTAGCGCGATACTCAGCGACAGAAGAACATTGTTTGAGGATTCAAGGAGACGGTTATGGACGTGCTGATTCTTGTCGCACTGATCCTGCTTAACGGGGTGTTTGCCATGTCAGAAATTGCGCTGGTGACGGCCCGGAAAAGTCGATTACAAAAACTCGCGAGCCAGGGGGATGCCAGTTCGGCACTGGCCATTCAGCTCGGCGAAGAGCCAACCCGTTTTTTATCAACAGTTCAGATTGGCATCACGGCTATCGGGATCCTCAACGGTATTTTCGGAGAAGCCGCACTGGCGGCTCCGCTGGCTGACCTGCTGCACGAGAACGGACTGAGCACCAGAACCAGCTCGGTCACTGCGACAGCCATAGCGGTTGTGGGCATTACCTATGTTTCCATTGTCATCGGCGAGCTGGTGCCCAAGCGCCTTGCCCAGTTTCATCCTGAGAGTATCGCCCGAGTCATGGCCTTTCCGCTGGCACTGCTGGCAAAGCTGTCTCGCCCGTTTGTTTGGCTGCTTTCCGGCTCTACCGACTTAATCCTGCGGCTGCTTGGCAAAAACAACCAGAACAACGGTGACAGCCTGACCGAAGAGGATATCCGGGCGGTGCTGACGGAAGGTAGCGAGTGCGGGGCGATCGAAAAACAGGAACACGACATGGTGCGAAACGTGTTCCACTTTGATGATCGGCGCGTCACATCCCTGATGACACCGCGCAGCGAAATTGAGTTGCTCGATATCAATACGCCGATAGACAGCAACATTAATCGCCTGCTGGCTTCCGGCCATGAACGCTTTCCGGTGGTTGAAGGGAGCATTGATAATCCACTTGGCATCAGCTCCGCCAAGCAGTTCTTGCAGCACAAGATTGCCCGGTCGGGCTCTACGCTCACCCACTCCCTGCAACCTGCCGTCTTTGTACCTGAAACCTGGACCGGTACTCAGCTGCTGGCACATTTCCGTCAATCTGGCGACACCATGGTGTTTGTGGTGGATGAATACGGCGATGTTCAGGGAATTGTGACTCCCCATGACATTCTCGAAGCACTGACTGGCGAGTTTAATATCCGTGCGCCGGAAGATATCTGGTCACTGGAAACAGAAGAGGGACAATGGTTGATGGATGGGCTGATCCCCATTCTGGTGCTTAAAGACCTACTGGCCTTAACGGCTTTGCCGGACGAAACACACCATGGTTACCACACTCTCAGTGGCATGCTGATGTGGTGCCTGAACCGATTGCCAGAGGTGGATGATGTCATCGAATGGGAAGGCTGGCGCTTCACGGTCACCCGGGTGGAAGGTAACCGAGCCGACAAGATCAACGTCTGCCAGATTGCCGCCAAGTTAGAACCTGACAGAACAGAGGAAGGCCAACGCCACTCCCCTGACAAGGGAGCCTCTTCCCCGATATCGGGAGACGTATCCCCGAAGTAATCACACCAGAAGACGATCAGGGAACGGGGAAAAGCGCAGCCTTACCCCGTTAGTTACTTTAACCACTGCTCATGCTGAACCACTGCTCATGCTGAACCGCAATTCAGCGCGGACTGTTGATCAATACAACCTGATAAGCAATGGGTAATCGGGCTCGATTGTCACCTATTTGTTGGCAGCCATTGCCAGCTTGGATAAGTCATACCAGGATTCACGCGACTGCCACCAATAAGCCGTTCTGATCGGCTGGGACAGATCCAGCGATTCGCCGATCATCGGGGTGACCAGTTCAACTTGGTATGACGCGGCTTCATCAATCAGATCATTCACCGGCTCGTCCCATTTATTCAGAAACAACTCGTAGGTCGACCAGTGAACCGGAAACAATTTATCGCCCCGTACATCGAGATGCGCCTGCATGGTATGGGCGGCCTGCATATGCCCCCATCCTTCAACCGGATAGCCGCTGTCCGCTTTCAGATTGGCGGCCACTTCCAGGAAGGTCAGGTCAAACGGCCCCAGTTTTTCTCCAATCGCCTTGAAATGCTCACCGTACGCCGAATCACCGCTGTAGAACACGCTGCCGGCGTTGGCCTGAATCGCCCATGACGTCCACAGGGTTTGGTTTTTGTCAAACAATCCCCGGCCGGAGGTGTGATTGGCCGGGGCCGAAGTAATGCGCACCGAGCCGACACGCTGACTTTCCCACCAGTCAAATTCATGGATGTTAGCCGGGTTTACTCCCCACTTTTCGAGATGACGTCCCACCCCGAGCGGCACATAAAAAGTGACGTTTTTATCGGCATAGTAACGCGCCGTGCTCTCTTCCAGATGATCATAGTGGTCATGGGAAATCAGAATGACATCCGGCAGTGGCAATGCCTCGCGGCTGACCGGGGCATCAACATTGCGACTGAACCAGCGCGAAAACAGCGATGGCGAAGCATAGTCAAACACCGGATCTATCAGCATCCGTACCCCGTCAGCCTCCACGAACAACGACGAATGCCCCAGCCAGGTCACCCGCAAATCCTGGCTGGGCTCCACCAGCTTGGCCGTATCCACCGCCTTAAATGTCAACCGGTCATGTGGCTTGTATTGATCCCGCGCCATGAAAAATTTCCACATCACCGATAACATGCCTTCACTGTGATCAACCTGAGGCAGGCGGCTGATAGCGGTACCGTTGTCAAATTGTGGCGAGCGGGCAATCCGCTCCTGGCGGATTTCTTCACTCTGTACATGCCAGCCATCAACATCATCGCCACTGTAAGCTGCGACCCCAAGTACGCCCATTACAGCGACCAGCGATGCTTTCAGAGATGTTTTCATTTGTTCTAGCCTTAAAAGTAAACGCAGGTGTATACTTTTATGATAACCAAGAACCGCTCAAAGTAAACACATGTGTTTACTTTGGTCGTGACGAGGAACCCTGGACGGGATAGTACCGATGAGTAAAGTGACTGAAATAAAACAGGAAAGTATCATTTGCGCCGCCCTGAAAATTTTTGCAGAAAAAGGGCTGGAGCAAGCAAGCATGGAAGCCATCGCCAAACAGGCCGAGGTGTCAAAACGTACGCTTTATAAGTACTACCCCACCAAAGAAAGCCTTTTTTGCGTCATTATCGAGCGTTTACTATCTAAAATTACGGTGATGCGGCAAATCCGGTTTGAACCGGAGCAACCGCTGAACACTCAACTGCTTAGCATTGCCCGCAAGGAAGCCGATTTGTTAAGTAACCCTGACTTTCAATGTCTGGCAAAGGTCGTGATCATGGAATGCTTGCGTTCCAGCGACATTGGCGAGCTGATGATGGAAAAAGTCGAAAAACTGGAAGGCGGCTGCGGGCTGTCACGCTGGATACGGGACGGCTTAGAAGCCGGGCGACTGGATGTGCCGTGCCCTGAAATCGTGGCTGAACAGTTCATCAGCGGGCTGAAAGCTGTTGTATTCTGGCCGCAACTGATGACGAACCGCACTGCATCTGAAGAGGAAAAAAGCGCGGCAATTCACTCTGTGGTAAAACAGTTTATTTCCGCCTATGCGATCAAGGAATGATCCCGATAACCCGTATAGCATATTTAACACTGAACATTATCAACAGGAGATCACCATGCTACGCATCCTACTTGTGGCAGCACTGGCGTTAAGCCCGCTAGCAAACGCTGAAGTTAAAATTTCCGGTAACGGTTTCGAACTCAGCAAAGACTGCCTGAAACTGGAATCAGACAACATCAAAATTACGTCTGAAGAATGTGAGCAGTGGAAAAAACAGAACCAGGAAAACCGTAGTATCCATGGTGATGACAACCCAGGCAAAGGCAACAAGAAAGACCATAAAGAGAAGAAAGGCAAATAACCCTGCCTCATCCCCTGCCTGACGAGCTTTATGAGCAGCTCATGAAACAGGCTCAGGGATTGCCAAGAATAATGTCCTTCTCTCTCAAAAAAAATCGTGCTCCGGCACGATTTTTTTTGAGAAAACTTGGCTTGAGGCACCTCACACACCGCATAGCGGACCATGTACCGGATCATGCGTCATCGAATTGGGCATCGCTTTCCGCCTGCATTTTTTTCGGTACTGGCGCAGTGTCAAACACCATAGTTGGACGGTTAGATTCCGGCTTCGGCAGCGGTGTCACTTCCTTCAGCGTCGTCAGACAGCGGGTCACCAGCTGCTGATACATGGCCGTTCCTTTCTCTTTCCAGGCCAGCTCATCATCTCGTACCTGACGGGTACAGACAGCCGGACTGCCCATGATCATACTGCGGGGGGCAAATACACTGCGAGCCTTAACAAAGCTGTGCGCACCAATAATGGACTCCGCGCCAATGTCCGCCAGATCCATCACCACAGCGTTCATCCCCACCAGGGTGTTGCGGCCAATCCGGCAGCCATGGATCACCGCCCCATGCCCGATATGGCTGTTTTCTTCCAGCACCGTTTCCTGATTGGGAAACCCGTGCAACACACAGTTATCCTGCACGTTACTGCCGTCTTCAATGATAATACGCCCCATATCGCCACGAATCGATGCACTGGGGCCGATATAAACACGGGCCCCGATAATGACATCACCGATAATATCGGCACTGGGATGGACAAAACTGTCCGGATGAATCACCGGGGTAATTCCATCTAACTGATACACTGGCATAAGCATGTCCTTTGCGTTAAGCGCGAGGCCGTCAGCTGGCCGTTAAGCCGCCAAACCGTGCGTAGTAATCGGAAGCAGGCAACGGAACCGGTCCGACAATGGTCTCGCCGTGCTCGGTCACATAGTTCCGGGCACTCAAGTGAATTTTCTTGTACAGGTTCATAGCCAGGCTCTGAGCCACACCGCCCGGCCAATCTTCCGGCAGCAGTTCCCCTGGCAAAAGCGGATCTTTAATAATGATTCGCCGGTAAAAATGAATCAGCAACAAACGCAGCTTGAAACAGTCTTCCGGGTTAAGTTCCTCAGTAGGCATGTCTTTAAGCTGTTGCCATACCGGATTGAACATCTGGCAAAACGCCTGATAATCATCCTGAATACGCTGCAGTTCCCAGGTTGTATAAATAAAGCTCTGCATATCACGCTGTGTTAAACCGGCCATATCCGCGTGCTGGAACACGTGGGCATTCGGGAACGCCTGGTTGATGGCATCAATATCCATCGCGTCGAGCTGGCCCTGATCAGCCTGAATATAAACGCCTTTATCAAGTACACCGAATCCCAGTCGGGAAAGGGTTTTGCCATGCACCTTCGCATCAAGCAGCGTGGAGGATGGAATGTGCACCAGATTCCATTTGCCGTTCCAGCTCGCACTTTCCACACTGTAGATTTTCCGGTTGGCCGCACGCACTTCGTCAAAACGTTCCGGCGTCATGAAATAGTAGCTTTTGCGCCCCTGCTTTTTGACATCCAGCCAGCCGTCCTGCTTGAGACGAAACACCGATGAACGGACAAAGCGCTGGTTAAAGCTCAGAGATTCCATGAATTTAATCAGGCTGCCCATCCAGATACCGCCACCGGAGTGGCACAAATAATCGCCCAGAAAGGTGATCACCAGCGAGGTTCCGCTGATGGAATGGTGATCGATAGCTGAAGAGTAAAACGTGTCAAAACGACTTTCCAAAAGCAACTCCATGAATCTATTTCTTTTTCCTGCCAGGCATCATAACAAGTGACCTTTTTCTTTCACAGCAAACTGGACGATTAATTAGGATATCAGTGACATATCACAGCGCTGCCGAGCCGGCAGCGCTGTGTGTTTTCAAGCTTTCATTCGGCGGTTCGGGAGACTGACCATCCGGCGTCAGGCAGCCCGGGGCAGTACCCGTCAGACTCAGGCGTGACGAAGGTCAATGACCCGCTGCGCCTTGCCTTCGGAGCGCGGGATCCCACCATCCGGAAGCAGCTCAATCAGGGTGGATATCCCGACCATAGTCTTGATACGGTGACGCAACTCACTGACGACCTGGTTGCCACACTCGGTATTGGTGGCGCCTTTCAGCTCCACTTTGATTTTCAGGGTATCCAGATTGCCCTGTTTACTGACTTCCAGCTGATAGTGCGGACTGAGTTGCTTGATTTCGAGGATCTGCTCTTCGATCTGTGACGGGAACACATTCACCCCACGGATGATCAGCATGTCATCGCTGCGACCGGTGATCTTATCCATCCGGCGCATGGTGCGGGCAGTGCCCGGCAGCAAGCGGGTCAGATCACGGGTGCGATAGCGAATGACCGGCATCGCTTCTTTGGTCAACGACGTGAACACCAGCTCCCCGTGCTCACCTTCCGGCATGACATTACCGTTACTCGGGTCGATGATTTCCGGGAAGAAGTGGTCTTCCCAAATAGTTGGCCCGTCAGCGGTCTCGGCACATTCCATCGCCACACCCGGCCCCATCACTTCCGACAGGCCATAGATATCCAGCGCTTTGATGCCAAGACGACGTTCAATTTCTTCACGCATGGAGTCTGACCACGGCTCAGCACCAAAAATCCCGATTTTCAGTGAGCAGCCAGACGCATCACCGCCGTGCTTTTTCTCCAGCTGATCCAGCAGGTTCAGACAGTATGACGGGGTAACCATGATGATGGTCGGTTTGAAATCTTCAATCAGCTGAATCTGTTTCTCGGTCTGGCCGCCAGACATCGGCACGACTGTCGCCCCGAGTTTTTCGGCGCCGTAATGCGCACCCAAACCGCCCGTGAACAAGCCATAACCGTAGGCAACATGGATCATATCTTTGGCACTGCCGCCCGCCGCACGGATGGAACGCGCCACAATGGTCGCCCAGGTATCAATGTCTTTCTGGGTATAACCCACCACTGTCGGCTTGCCGGTCGTGCCGGATGACGCATGCACCCGCACTACTTGCTCCATCGGAACGGCAAAAGTGCCAAACGGATAATTGTCGCGTAAGTCCTGCTTGGTAGTGTAAGGAAACTTGCTGATGTCTTCCAAACACGTGAAATCAGAAGGGTGTACACCGGCTTCATCAAATTTACGGGTATACATCGGCACGTTACGGTACGCGTGCTCCAGAGTCCATTTCATTCGTTCAAACTGTAACGCTCTTAGCTCGTCGATCGAGGCCGTTTCAATCGCCTCAAGGTGTTGATGTGTCATTCCTTTGCTTCCTTTTGGATTGGCGTTATCTTTTGCTGACTTTGTAATTAATATAATTGTTAATTAGATGTTAATTTGAACAATCGTTACGCTCAAGACCCAGTGCTTAATCGCACCCGATCTTTCTTCCAGAACGCGCCTTTGCTCACGCCTCGATGCGCTCAAGGATCATCGCAATCCCCTGTCCGACACCAATACACATGCAGCACAGCGCATAGCGCCCTTGACGCCGGTGCAACTCATTCACCGCAGCCATTGCAATACGTGCCCCGCTCATGCCCAACGGGTGACCCAGCGCAATGGCACCGCCATTGGGGTTCACATGCTCAGCATCATCTGGCAGCCCCAACTCACGCAGCACGGCCAGTGCCTGAGATGCAAAGGCTTCATTGAGTTCAATGACATCCATATCAGTGATGGCCAGCCCAGTCTGCTCCAGCACTTTTTTGGCTGCCGGTGCCGGGCCAATGCCCATGATGGCGGGCTCTACCCCAACGGTGGCACTGCCGACAATCCGGGCTTTCGGAGTCAGACCAAATTTTTTCACGGCGTCTTCACCGGCCACCAACAGCACTGCCGCACCGTCATTAACGCCCGATGCATTGCCGGCGGTCACGCTGCCCTCGGCGGCAAACGGCGCTTTGAGCGCAGCCAACTGCTCTAGCGTGGTTTCCGGACGCGGGTGCTCATCTTCACTGACCACTGTCGTCGCCCCTTTGCGACCGGGAATCGTCACCGGTACGATTTCTTGCGCCAGAATACCGGCCGCTTGTGCCTGCTGAGTTTTTTGCTGACTGCGCAGGGCAAAGCGATCCTGATCCTCTCGGCTGATGCCAAAACGGGCAGCAACATTTTCCGCCGTTTCCGGCATAGAATCCGACCCATACACCTGTTGAAGCTGCGCATTGATAAAACGCCAGCCGATGGTGGTATCAAACATCTGTACCCCACGATCGAAGGCTGAGGCCGACTTCGCCATGACATACGGAGCCCGGGACATTGATTCCACCCCACCGGCAATCATCAGCGACGCTTCACCCGCTTTGATGCTGCGCGCAGCCATGGCCAGCGCATCCAGCCCCGAACCGCACAGGCGGTTAATGGTGGTGCCCGACACTTCCTGTGGCAGTCCGGCAAGCAGGGTCGCCATACGGGCGACATTGCGGTTGTCTTCACCGGCCTGATTGGCACAACCCAGAATCACATCATCGACCGCCTGCCAGTCGAGCGCCGGATGACGTTCCATCAGTGCCTTGAGCGGCACCGCGGCCAGATCATCAGGGCGAACCTGCGCCAGCGCGCCGCCGTAACGGCCAATCGGGGTTCTTACTGCATCACAGATATACGCGTCTTTCAT